>NZ_CP192221.1:2534372-4688592 GCF_058139645.1 Rhodococcus sp. NFXS4 | reverse complement strand
GAAGCATGCACGCCAGTGTGTGTGGAGTCGTTGTTGAAATACCACTCTGATCGTATTGGATACCTCAACCTCGGACCATGATCTGGTTCAGGGACAGTGCCTGGTGGGTAGTTTAACTGGGGCGGTTGCCTCCCAAAATGTAACGGAGGCGCCCAAAGGTTCCCTCAGCCTGGTTGGCAATCAGGTGTCGAGTGCAAGTGCACAAGGGAGCTTGACTGTGAGACTGACAAGTCGAGCAGGGACGAAAGTCGGGACTAGTGATCCGGCACCGGCAAGTGGAAGCGGTGTCGCTCAACGGATAAAAGGTACCCCGGGGATAACAGGCTGATCTTCCCCAAGAGTCCATATCGACGGGATGGTTTGGCACCTCGATGTCGGCTCGTCGCATCCTGGGGCTGGAGTAGGTCCCAAGGGTTGGGCTGTTCGCCCATTAAAGCGGCACGCGAGCTGGGTTTAGAACGTCGTGAGACAGTTCGGTCTCTATCCGCCGCGCGCGTCAGAAACTTGAGGAAGGCTGTCCCTAGTACGAGAGGACCGGGACGGACGAACCTCTGGTGTGCCAGTTGTTCCACCAGGAGCACCGCTGGTTAGCTACGTTCGGAAGGGATAACCGCTGAAAGCATCTAAGCGGGAAGCCTGTTCCAAGATGAGGTTTCTCACCCCCTCGAGGGGGTAAGGCCCCCGGCAGACCACCGGGTTGATAGGCCAGAACTGGAAGCCCAGCAATGGGTGCAGGTGACTGGTACTAATAGGCCGAGGACTTACCACAAAGAAGCTACGCGTCCACTGTGCAGTATCTGAGACAACACACGAGTTGTTCAGCAGATAACTGAAACCCGCACCACCGAACCGTCACCAGCAGCACCGGTGACAAGGAGACGTGTGTGCCTCGTGCTCTGTTGTTTCACAGAGTTTCGGTGGCCATAGCGGAGGGGAAACGCCCGGACCCATTCCGAACCCGGAAGCTAAGCCCTCCAGCGCCGATGGTACTGCACCCGACAGGGTGTGGGAGAGTAGGACACCGCCGAACAACCCTTCCCAGAAAGCCCCCCGACCACCGGTCGGGGGGCTTTCTGCATTCCCGGGTCATGCACCGCCAGAAGGTCTTTCGCCGTGCCCCCGCCGGCCGGCATGGTGCTACCGGGAGACGCCCACTGCCGTCACGGCAGCTGCGACCACCTTCTCGACGCCGTCGACATCCGGCACTCCCGCGCCGTGCTCGTCCGCCTGGAGGTCCTCCAGGGTGTCGAACTGCGACTGCAGCAGAGACGGGGGCATGAAGTGCTTCCTGCGCGACATGCGGTCGAGAAGCGTGTCGTAGTCCGCTTGCAGATGGACGAAGAACAGATCCGGGTAGCCCCCGCGCAGCCAGTCCCGGTACCGCCGCGTCAGGGCGGAACAGGCCGTCACCGACGTTCCACCCTCGCCTGCCACTCGTCCGATCTCACCTGCCACCGCGGCGAGCCACGGTCGACGGTCGTCGTCGTTCAGCGGGTGGCCTGCAGACATCTTGTCGATGTTGGCCTCGGGATGAAAAGTGTCGCCCTCGATGAAGGTGCTTCCCAGTGTCGTCGCCAGTGCGCTGCCGACGGTGGTCTTCCCGGTCCCCGACACACCCATCACGACGATGTGTCTCGGAATGCCGTCGGCGTGGTCCGTCACGTCAGAACACCACCCAGAGCAGTGAGGCGAGCGCGAAGACCGCGAGTCCCAATGTCGTTTCCATGACCGTCCAAGTCTTCAGAGTCGTCTTCTCGTCCATGCCGAAGAATCGGCTGACGAGCCAGAAACCCGAGTCGTTCACGTGCGAGAGCACGGTGGCTCCCGCAGCGATCGCGAACACGAGCAGTGCGATGTCGAAGTTACCCAACCCGAGCTCGACCACCTGAGCCGAGACCAGGCCGGCAGTGGTCGTCAGCGCGACCGTCGCGCTGCCCTGCGCGACACGGAGAGCCGCCGCGATGAGGAACGCCTGCACGATCAACGAGAACCCGAGATCCGACAGCGACTCCGTCAGAGACGCACCGATGCCGCTGGCGCGAAGAACTCCGCCGAACATTCCGCCGGCGCCCGTGATGAGGATGATCGCGCACACCGGGCCCAGGGCGTCGTCCATGAGCGACGTGGCCTTCGAGACGGAGAACCGTCCGGGTGCCAGGACCACGAGTGACAGGAGCACCGTCAGCAGCAGAGCGACGGGTGTCTGCCCCAGGAGAATGAGTGCGTCCGCCCATCCGGCGTCCTCCGAGACGATTCCGGCGGTCTGCAGCGTCGAGACACCGGTGTTCAGGCAGATGAGTATCAGCGGGAACAGGAGCAGTCCGAGGACGGCCAGGAAGCGCGGTGGCGCGACGGCAGGAGCGTCGGGGTCATCGGCGGCATCCGTGAACAGCGCTGCCGGGCTGGTGACGAACCGGCGACCCAGGCGTGTGCCGACCAGGTAGGAACCGAGGAACCACGCGATGATCGCGACCGGGAGCCCGACGACGAGAGTGACGCCGATGTCTCCGCCCATGAGGTCCGCCGCTGCCACGGGTCCCGGGTGCGGCGGCACGATCGCATGCATGGCCGCGAAGGCGCCGGCTGTCGGCAGCGCGTAGAGCAGGACGGATCCGCCGAAGCGCCGCGCCACCGAGAAGATGATCGGCAGGAAGATGACGAGACCGGCGTCGAAGAAGATCGGGAACCCGAAGATCAAGGCGGCGACGCCGAGCGCGAAGGGAGCGCGCTTCTCACCGAAGCGTGCGATGAGGGTGTCCGCGAGAACCTGGGCCCCACCGGTCTTCTCGAGGAGCCGACCGAGCATCACGCCCAGCGCGACGAGCAACGCGACGTTGCCGAGTGTCCCTCCGAAGCCCGAGAGGAGCGTGTCGGGTACGTCCGCGAGCGGGATGCCTGCGGCGACCGCCGTCACCATGCTCACCAGAACGAGCGACAGGAAGGCGTGGAGCTTCACCTTCATGATGAGGAAGAGCAGGACGGCCACGGCGATGGCCGCGACCGACAGCAGGTAGGCCGTTCCGTGTACCGGTTCCATGATGTCCACGCCGAGTCACCCTTTCGCGTGCCGAGATGTGTCCCGACACTAACGGCGCGACTCGCACGCACGGCGTTGCACGCGCCTCACCGTGTCCGAATCGTCACGTCCGGCGGGGTGTCATCGAGCGCGTGCCACGCGGCCCTCGTCCCACACCGGTTCACCCGACTCGTACACCCGACCGTCCGCCCCGAAGACGAGGAACCGGTCGAAACTCCGAGCGAACCATCGGTCGTGCGTCACCGTGACCACGGTTCCGTCGAACGCGACGATCGCGTCCTGCAGGGAGTCGGCCGACTCGAGGTCGAGGTTGTCGGTGGGTTCGTCGAGGAGAAGCATCGTGGCGCCGGACAGCTCCAACAGCAGGATCTGCAACCGTGCCTGCTGACCACCGGAGAGGTCGTCGTACCTCTGCTCCGCCTGGCGGGAGAGCCCGTAGCGGTCCAGTGCGCGGGACGCGGCCTCCCGTCCCATCCCGTCACGGTGCGAGGTCCCGCGGTGCAGTATGTCCAGCAATGTGTTGCCCTCGAGGTCGGGACGGGTGTGGGTCTGAGCGAACAGTCCCGGGCGGACCCGCGCACCGAGAGTGGCTGTGCCCGTGTGCGGTACGGGTGCCAGGTCGAGTTCGCCGACGGGAAGGTGCTCGAGGTCGGGATCGGTTCCGCCGGCAGCGAGCAGCCGCAGGAAGTGCGATTTGCCGGACCCGTTGGAGCCCAGTACGGCCACGCGGTCGCCGTACCAGATCTCCGTGTCGAAGGGCTGCATGAGTCCGGTCAACTCGAGTGACGTGCACACGAGTGCACGCTTCGCGGTCCGTCCTCCCGTGAGCCGCACAGCGACGTTCTGGCGGAGCGGCACCGCCTCGGGTGGGCCCGCCTCCTCGAACTTCGCGAGCCTCGTCCGGGCCGCCTGATAGCGCGAGGCCACACCGTCGTTGAACTTCGCCTTCTCGCGCAGCCGCAGTACGAGCGCCTGCAGTTTCACCCGCTCCTCGTCCCACCGCGCCTTCAACTCGTCGAGTCGCGCGTTCCGCCTCTCGCGTGCCTCGGTGTAGGTGGAGAAGCCGCCGCCGTGCACCCACGCCGAGGCGCCGTTGATCCCTGGCTCCAGTGTCACGATGCGAGTTGCGGCCGTGGACAACAACTCTCGGTCGTGGCTGATGAACAGTACCGACTTGTCCGACGCGGCGATGGTGCGCTCGAGCCACCGCTTGCCCGGCACGTCGAGGTAGTTGTCGGGCTCGTCGAGCAGCAGCAGCTGATCGTTGCCCGCGAACAGTGCCTCGAGCACGAGCCTCTTCTGCTCGCCGCCACTGAGCGTGGACGCGGCCCGCCATTTCGCGCGTTCGAACGAGGTGCCCATCGCAGACATGGTGACCTCGTCCCAGAACGGCTCGAGGTCGTACCCACCGATGTCGCCCCAGTCGGACAGCGCCTGTGCGTAGGCCATCTGGGTCGCTTCGTCGTCGTGCTCGATCATCGCGTTCTCGGAGTCGTCCAGTCGCCGGGCGGCCGTACGGACGGGCTCGGCGCACACGGACAGCAGGAGGTCACGCACCGTCGACTCGTCGCGCACCTGGCCGACGAACTGCCGCATCACCCCGAGCGTTCCGGAGCGCGTCACGCTCCCCTCGTCCGGCGACACGTCACCGGCGACGATGCGGGTGATGGTGGTCTTGCCGGTCCCGTTGGGTCCGATCAGTGCGGTCTTGGCGCCGTCACCGACCCGGAAGGACACGCCGTCCAGCAATTGGCGGCCGTCGGGCAGGAAGTAGTCGACGTCGGACAGTTCGAGATGGGACACAGGACGTCAGACTACGGCCGGTCGATCGCGTCCTCCACGCCATATTCGTGCGTCGCTGGAGACGTCGCGGAACCCCGTCGGGCAAACTTGACCGATGCAGCCCACACAGCGACCCGTCACTCCCGGCGAGACCGGACGGCCGCGGCTCGTCGCATCGGACGTCGACGGAACGCTCATCGACCACCACGAGCGCGTGACGGCTCGAACGAAGGCCGCGGTGCACGCCGTCGTGGCGGCCGGGGACACCTTCGTGCTGTCGACGGGTCGACCGCCGAGGTGGATCGGGCCCATCGTCGAGCAGCTGGGTCACGCGCCCATGGCCGTGTGCGCCAACGGCGCCGTGATCTACGACAGCGAGAACGACGTGGTCGTGTCGGCGCGGACGTTGAGCGTGACCAGTCTGGCCGAGCTGGCCGCTCTTGCGGAGTCCCTCATCGCCGGGTGCGGCCTCGCGGTGGAGCGGGTCGGCCGCAGCGCGCACGACGCGGCGACGCCGCAGTTCGTGAGCTCCCCCGGCTACGAGCACGCGTGGCTCAACCCCGACAACACCGAGACGTCCTCGGAGGAGGTGCTGTCCGCCCCCGCCGTGAAATTGTTGATCCGGCAGTCGTCGATGACGAGCGGGGACATGGCGGCCGCGCTGACGTCCCATGTGGAGCACCTCGCCGACGTGACCTTCTCGACCGACAACGGGCTGATCGAACTGAGTCCGCCCGGAGTGTCGAAGGCGTCGGGACTGCTGGAGATCGCGCGCACACTCGGCATCGACGCGTCCGAGATGATCGCCTTCGGAGACATGCCGAACGACGTGCCGATGCTGACGATGGTCGGCCACGGCGTCGCGATGGGCAATGCGCACCCTGCTGCGATCGCCGCGGCCGACGAGGTCACCACGAGCAACGCGGACGACGGCGTCGCCCGCGTGCTCGAACGGTGGTGGAGCTAGAGAGAACGATCAGCCGACGGGCGCTGCCTCGGGAGCCGGGGCAGCCTCGGGGGCCGGTGCGGGAGCGTCCACCGGCGCGCCGGCGTTCATCTCCGCGGTGTACGTGTCGGTGAAGGTCTTCACGACCGTCGTCACGATCCCCGTGATCTCGTCGAACGAGAGCGACCCGTTCTCGAAGTCGGACTGCCAACCGTTCGGGATGCGGTACTCGTCGGACGTCGGGAGTCCGAGAGATCCGGACTCCGAGCCCATGGCGACGAACTGCTTGAAGATCTGGCCGAGCACCGAGACCACCTGGCCGGTGGGCGTCGTGTAGATCGATCCGTTGGCGAAGTCCGCACGGGTCTGTCCCTCGGGTGCGGGGAGCAGTCCGGTCAGGGCGGCGCCGAGTCGACCCGACTCACCGCCCTCGGCGACCCACTTCTGCACGATCGGGTTCTGGACGCCCATCGCGAGGAGTTCGGACACGAGCCCGGTCAGCGTGTTGCCGGGTGCCGGTGACGACGCGTCGACACTCGGGGGAGCGGCGACGGGCGGCGCCACCAGGCCCTCGTCGGTCGAGGTCCCGGTACCGGGCTCCGCCGGTGTCGGGGTGCCGGTCCCGTTCAGGTTGGCTGCCGCGATGGACCGGATGTCGTCCATACGTGCGTACGCGGCGTCGCCCGGGCACTCGGTGTTGCCGACGTCGCGGTGCGCGAAGATCACCGGGAGATCGATCGAGCGGCCCTGCTGGACGAACGTGTACTGCGTGCCCTCGGACGTCATCGTGGTGGTCCCCTTCGGGTCCAGGCCGGCCTTGCCGAGACGCCACCCGAGGAACTTGCCGGCAGCGTCGAGCGACTCCTGCGTCGGCTGTTCCGAGCTGTAGTCGCCCATCAGCGCGATGCCCATGGTGTTCTCGTTGAAGCCGCCCGCGTGCGCGCCCTCGACGTTGCGATCGAGGCCACCTGCGCGGCCCTCGAACACCTGGCCGTATTTGTCCACCAGCACGTTGTAACCGATGTCGCACCAGCCGAGGGTCTGCGCGTGGTACGCGTAGATCGCCCGGACGATGCCCGCGGACTCGTCCTTGCTGTAGTTGTTGCTGCCCGCGGTGTGGTGCACCGTGGCGCCGCCGAGAGAGTCGTCGTACGTGGGCGAACCGCAGCGCTTCGACTCGTCCGCTCCCCACTGGGCGCGGGTGATCACGGCGGGGCCGGAGCCGTCGACGGGGGTCGCGATGTCACTCAGCGTGCTGTCGGCCGCCGAGGTGCCGGGCGTGATGAGCACGGCGGTCGCGTCCGCGAGGGCGTTCGCGATCGGCTGGGCCCGTAGCGGGCGGGACGACGACGCCGGGACGTAGCCGAGCTCGGGTGCCGGCGCGACGGGATCGGCCGCGTCGGGAGCGGGAGCCGCCTCGGGTGCCGGTGCCGCCTCGGGAGCGGGTGCCGGCGGCTCGACCGGGAAGGCCGGGTCGGCGGGGTTCAGCACGGCGCCGGCCGGGACGGTGGGGCTCAGCAGGAACTGGACGCGCTTGGTCAGGCCCACGTAGATGGGCTCCGTGCCGTTGGCGACGGCGGGCACGTCCGAATCGGTGCGACCGGTGTCGATGGACTGCGTCTCGTTCCACGGACCCCAGGAACCGTCGTCGAGCTGGGCACGCACACGGGCCACCGCAGAGCCGAGCTGGTCGGCCGTCAGCGCGACCATGCTGAAGGGGGTGTCCTGGGACACCTCCTTGACCACGGCGCCGTCCTGCGAGCCGTCCACCTCGGACGGCGCGGGGGCAGCCGGATCGGTGGGCGACGCGGCGGGCACCTCGGGAACCGTGAGTCCGGGGATGGACGGGATCTCGAAAGAGTCGGGCAGCGACAGATCGCGCAGCGACCCCAGGTCGATGTCCGGCAGATCCAGCCCGGTGAGTTCCTTCACGGGGATGACGATGTCGGGTGCGTTCGCGAGCGCCAGCTTGGCGATCTGCGTGGGAACGACGGTGGTCGTGTCGTTGGCCGCGCGCACTCCGGTGGTGCTGTCCCCGACGGCGTAGACCACGACAGGACTCGTGACCGCGAGTGCGGCGACGACACCCAGAATCAGTGACGGCTTCGGTCGACGGTGCAAGACGATTTCTCCCCTGGTAGACGTTGCCCCGCGATCACCGTCACATGTGACGGATGTGACTCATGTGATAGATGATGCGCAACAAGCGCCACACTAACCACAGAAACACCAACCATCAACCTCAAGTAGAGGGTTCGGCCAGGTGTTCGAACGATTCGCCCGTCGGGAGGGTCGACGTGCGGGTTGCGGGACGACTACACAGCGTCGGATACCCTGGTCACCCGTGACTGATACTTCGCGAGGACGGTACGACCTGATCGTCGTGGGGTCCGGTTTCTACGGCCTCACGATCGCCGAGCGGAGTGCCGCGGAACTGGGAAAACGAGTGCTCGTGCTCGACCGGCGCTCCCACATCGGAGGCAATGCCTACTCCGAACCCGAGCCCGGTACCGGCATCGAGATCCACAAGTACGGCGCCCACCTCTTCCACACGTCGAACGAGAAGGTGTGGGAGTACGTCACTCGCTTCACCGAGTTCACGGGCTACCAGCACCGCGTGTTCGCCCTGCACAAGGGCCAGGCGTACCAGTTCCCGATGGGCCTGGGCCTGGTGTCCCAGTTCTTCGGCCGCTGCTTCACTCCCGCCGAGGCGCGCGCGCTCATCGAGGAGCAGTCCAGCGAGATCTCGGTCGAGGATGCCGCGAATCTCGAGGAGAAGGCCATCGCGCTGATCGGCCGCCCGCTGTACGAGGCGTTCGTCCGCGACTACACCGCCAAGCAGTGGCAGACCGATCCCAAGGATCTGCCCGCGGGCAACATCGCGCGGCTCCCGGTCCGCTACACCTTCGACAACCGCTACTTCAACGACACCCACGAGGGTCTGCCCGTCGACGGCTACACCGCGTGGCTCGAGAACATGGCGAAGAGCGACCTCATCGAGGTCCGGCTGGACACGGACTGGTTCGACGTCCGTGACGAACTCCGGGCCGAGAGCCCGGACGCGCCGATCGTCTACACGGGACCGCTGGACCGGTACTTCGACTACTCCGAGGGCGAACTGGGTTGGCGCACACTCGACTTCGAGACCGAGGTGCTCGACACCGGTGACTTCCAGGGCACCCCGGTGATGAACTACAACGATGCGGACGTGCCCTACACGCGCATCCACGAGTTCCGGCACTTCCATCCCGAGCGCGACTACCCCGCGGACAAGACGGTCATCATGCGCGAGTACTCCCGGTTCGCGGAGTCGGGAGACGAGCCGTACTACCCCATCAACACTCCCGACGACCGCGCGAAGCTGGCGGCCTACCGGGCCCGCGCCAAGCAGGAGACGGCCGAGAACTCCGTCCTGTTCGGCGGCCGACTGGGCACCTACCAGTACCTCGACATGCACATGGCCATCGCCAGTGCGCTCACCACGTTCGAGAACACGTTGCGCCCCCACCTCGAATCCGGTGCTCCACTGGGTGATTCGGCGTGAGCGAGGACCAGTTGCTGGGGCGGTCGCTGCTCCAACGCATTCTGCTCCCGCGCGCCGGTGAGCCGCTCGACGTCCGCACCCTGTACACGGACGAGGCCCGCACCAACCCGCGCCGCGCGCATTCGCTCTCTCGCACCTCGGTGTCCATCGGATCCGAGTCGGAGGTCTCCTTCGGCACGTACTTCAACGCGTTCCCGGCGAGCTACTGGCGACGGTGGAGCACGCTGGATTCCGTCGTCCTGCGGGTCGAGCTGATCGGCCACTGCCGCGTCGACGTCTACCGCTCGAAGGCGGACGGGTCCCGGATCCACGTCCAGGGCGGCGACACCGACGACGCGACGACGGTCGACGGCGACGTCACGACTCTCGAGTTCGTCGTCGAGCTCGGTCCCTTCGAGGACGGCGGATGGATCTGGTTCGACGTCACCACGGACACCGACGTCGAGGTGCGGTCCGCCGGGTGGTTCGCACCCGTCGACGCGCCCGGACGCGCGTCCGTGGCCATCGGCATCCCCACGTTCAACCGGCCGACGGACTGCGTGAAGGCGCTGACGGCGATCGCGTCCGATCCACTGGTCATGGCCGTCGTCGACGCCGTCATCGTGCCCGACCAGGGCACCCGCAAGGTGCGCGACGAGCCCGGATTCGACGACGCCGCGGCCGCGTTCGGCGATCTCCTCAGCATCCACGACCAGGCCAACCTCGGTGGATCCGGCGGATACAGCCGGATCATGTACGAGGCGCTCGAGAACACCGACGCCGAGCACATCCTCTTCATGGACGACGACATCGAGATCGAGCCCGACTCGATCCTGCGGGCGCTCGCCATGGCCCGCTTCGCGAAGGTGCCGACACTCGTCGGTGGCCAGATGCTCAACCTGCAGGCACGAAGTCACCTGCACGTGATGGGCGAGAAGATCGACACCGGCATCTTCATGTGGGGTGGCGCCCAGAACGTCGAGTACGACCACGACTTCGCCGAGAAGCCGCTCCGCGAGTCGACACTGCTGCACCGCCGGATCGACGTCGACTACAACGGCTGGTGGATGTGCCTCATCCCGCGGGTGGTCGCCGAGACGATCGGTCAGCCGCTGCCGCTGTTCATCAAGTGGGACGACGCCGAGTACGGACTGCGAGCCCGCGAGGCCGGGTTCCCCACGGTGACTCTGCCGGGGGCCGCGATCTGGCACATGGCGTGGAGCGACAAGGACGACGCCATCGACTGGCAGGCGTACTTCCACCTGCGCAACCGCCTCGTGGTGGCGGCGTTGCACTCCCCGGGTTCCGCCCGCGGCCTCGTGGTGAACACCGTCAAGGCCACGATGAAGCATCTGCTGTGCCTCGAGTACTCCACGGTCGCGATCCAGAACATGGCGATCCGCGACTTCCTCGCCGGCCCCGAGCACATCATGGACATCCTGCCGACGGCGCTCGCCGAGGTGCACCGGGTACGCAGGCAGTACCCCGACGCCGTGGTCGTCCCGTCGTCGACGTTGCTCCCGCCGGCCAGCGGCGCGGACGTTCCCGCCGTCGCCGAGCCGGTCGGCGCCGTGGCCAAGGTGTCCCGGCTGGCGAAGGGCCTGATCCACAACGCCCGAGGTGCGCAGCGGCAGCACCACGACCGTCCCCAGCTCAACGTGCCCACGCTCGATGCGCGCTGGTACCTGCTCTCGCAGGTCGACGGTGTCACCGTCACCACCGCCGACGGACGCGGCGTCGTGTACCGCAAGCGGGATCCGAAGATCGCCTCCGCGCTGCTCGGAGAGGCGCTCTCGCTGCGCCGCGAGTTGGCGTCGCGCTTCCCCGAGCTGTCCGACCGGTACCGTCGCGCCGTGCCCGAACTCACCAGCAAGGAGCGTTGGGAACGTGTCTTCTCCTATCCGAACTGACAACCTGGTTCGAACCGACCTGCGGGTCCTCACCGCGGTGCAGGGCAGCGTCGGGTCACTGCCGGGCGCCGTGCGTGTCGCTCGGGGGATGTCGCACTTCGGTGAGCACGCCCTCGGGTGGATCGCCATCGGCGGTATCGGTGCCGTGGTCGACTCGGCGCGGCGCGAGCAGTGGGCGTCGGTCGCGGTCGGTGCCGTCGGTGCGCACGCGGCGTCGATCGTCGTCAAGCGCATCTCGCGGCGTCGGCGCCCGACCCATCCGTCCGTGCGCGTCGGCGTCTCCACGCCCAGCCGGTTCAGCTTCCCGTCGTCGCACGCGACGTCCACCACGGCCGCGGCGCTGCTGATCGGCCGCGCGAGCGGTCTGCCCGTGGCACCGGTGCTGGTGCCCGCGATGCTGGTGTCGCGCCTGGTGCTCGGTGTTCACTACCCTTCCGACGTACTCGTGGGCTCCGCGCTCGGCGCGCTGTCCGCGGCGGCGACGGTGCGAGCCGAGAAGAACGCGGCGGTCCGATTCGGCCTGACCGGCGGAGACGCAGCGGCCACGACAGCAGGAGCAGCATGAGCGAGGAACCCGCCGTCGTCGGCGCGCCCCCGAAGAACCTGGCCACGGGCATCGTCAAGGCGGTGCGCCCGCGCCAGTGGGTCAAGAACGTGCTGGTCCTGGCGGCGCCCCTGGCTGCCGGCTCGGTCACCGAGAGCTCGGTGCTCCTGCCGGTCGCGCTCGCGTTCCTCGTCTTCTGCATGGCCGCGTCGGGCATCTATCTGGTCAACGACGCGATGGACGTCGAGGCGGACCGGGCGCACCCCACCAAGCGATTCCGTCCCATCGCGGCGGGTGTCCTCCCGGTCAACCTGGCCTTCGCGATGGCGGTGGTGCTGCTCGGCGGCGCGATCGGGCTCTCGTTCCTGGCCAACTGGAACCTCGCCGTGGTCATGGGCGTCTACATCGCGGTCCAGCTCGCGTACTGCTTCGGCCTGAAGCACCAGGCGGTGCTCGACATCTGCATCGTCTCGTCCGGCTTCCTGCTGCGCGCGATCGCGGGCGGCGTGGCGGCCGACATCCCGCTGTCGCAGTGGTTCCTGCTGATCATGGCCTTCGGATCGCTGTTCATGGCAGCCGGCAAGCGGTACGCCGAACTGCAGCTCGCCGAACGCACCGGCGCCAAGATCCGCAAGTCGCTGGAGAACTACACCACCACCTACCTGCGGTTCGTGTGGACGCTCAGCGCCACGGCCGTCGTCATCTGCTACGGACTGTGGGCCTTCGACCAGGACGCGAAGAACGGCAGTTCCCTCTTCGCCATCTCGATGGTTCCCTTCACTGTCGCTATCCTGCGGTACGCAGTGGACGTGGACGGTGGCGAAGCGGGCGAGCCCGAGGAGATCGCACTCGGGGACCGGGTGCTCCAGATGCTCGCCATCGTGTGGATCGGAGTGGTGGGTGTCGCTGTCTACCTCGCATGAGGAACTGACAGAACGTACCGGCGACGAGCAGTCGCGGGCCGAGGACCGGGTGGGAACGCCCGGGTGGGCCCGAGCGACCGGCGTCGCCGGTATCGCCGTGGTCGCGGTGCTGACCTTCTGGGGCGCCTGGGACCGCCGTTGGATCGCGGACGACGGACTGATCGTGCTGCGCACGGTCCGCAACCTCCTGGCCGGCAACGGGCCGGTGTTCAACGCGGGCGAGCGCGTCGAGACCAACACGAGCGCCGCCTGGACCTATGTCGTGTACGCCTTCTCGTGGCTCAGCGGTGTCCGCCTCGAGTACGTGGTGCTGACCATCGCCCTCGTGCTGACGACGGCGGCCGTCACGGTCGCGATGATCGGCACGGCACGCCTGTACGCCGGGCGCGCGGTGCTCGCGCTCCCCGCAGGAGCGCTCGTCTACATCGCCGTACCGCCGGCACGCGACTTCGCGACGTCCGGCCTCGAGTCGTGCCTGGTCATCTTCTGGATCGCGGTCCTGTGGTGGCTGATGCTCCGGTGGGCGGACCGGCGGGTGGAGAACCCGTCGACGGCACTCGTGCTCGTCATCGCGTTCTGGGGCGGACTGTCGCCCCTCGTCCGCCCGGAACTCGTCATCGTCGGCGGCCTCGCGCTCCTCATGCTCGTCGTCGCGACGTCGGGATGGATCCGCCGCGGAGCCGTCGTCGTGGTCGCCGGTCTGCTCCCGGTGGGCTACCAGATCTGGCGCATGGGCTACTACGCGCTGCCGTACCCGAACACCGCGGTGTCGAAGGACGCCGGCGGCGCCAAGTGGGCGCAGGGTTCGACGTATCTGTGGAACCTCGTGGGGCCCTACGCCCTGTGGGTGCCCGCGGTGCTGGTCGTCGTGGCCGCGGCACTGGCCGCCACCCGGATCAGGCCCGGTGCGGCTCGCCGTGGCGAGGCGCCGCGCGGTCTCGCCGGACTGGTCTCCCGGATCCGGACGCCGAGCGCCGTGGTGATCTTCGCCCTCGTGTCGGGTCTGATCTCCACGGTGTACGCGGTGCGAGTTGGCGGCGACTTCATGCACGGCCGCACTCTGCTCCCCGCGCTGTTCCTGCTGCTGCTCCCGGTCGCCGTGGTGCCGATCCCGCTGCGGCGCGGGATCGTGGTGCTGGTGTCGTGCGTCGCGCTGTGGCTCGGCGTGGTCGTCTGGGCGATCTTCGCGGCCACCACCACCGGCATGCCGCAGGGCACGACGGTCGGGCGTAGCGGCATCGTCGACGAGCGGGCCTTCTACTCCGAGAACACCGGCCACCGCCATCCGATCCTGGCCAGCGACTACCTGGACTACCCGCGCATGCGGGCAATGGTGCAGACCATCGAGAACACGCCGGACGGCGGTCTGTTGCTGCCGTCCGCGCAGTTCACCTACTGGGACGTGGTGCCGCCGCCCCTGCCGATTCCCGAGGGCGGCGACGAGCACGTCGTCTACTTCCTCAACTTGGGAATGACCAGCATGAATGTGGGGCTCGACGTCCGGGTGCTGGATCAGATGGGCCTGGCGTATCCGTTGGCGGCGCACACGGAACGGCTCGACAACGGCCGCATCGGACACGACAAGAACCTGTACACGGACTGGGTGGTCGCGGACACCGGAATGGTGGACGTGCATCCCTTCCTGCCGTTCTATCTGGACGAGGAATGGGTGGAGCAGGCGCAGGTCGCGTTGACCTGTCCGGAGACGCAGGAACTGCTGACGTCCTACCGTTCGGAGCTCACGCGGGCCCGATTCGTGCAGAACTTCAAGCACTCGTTGGATCTCGCGGGGTACCGATTCGACCGGGTGCCGAAGTACGAAATACAACGGTGTAATTTGGAGATGCCCCCGGAGCGGCCCGCATCGTGACGATGTGCCGCAAGTGAGATCCGCGTCACAGTGAGATCACCGGGTCATGGCGTTTCGGTGTCGTGAGTATTCCGATTTCGACGTCCCGGCTGGATTCCGGCATCTCGTTTGTGTAACGCTGTCTCCGTCGGCGGAGATATGTGTAGATGATGTGCGTCGACGTGCAGGATCGCCCGCGGGGCAATCGTGCGCGGAAGACGAGACCGATGGTTCAGGTTCCGAGGTCTTCCTCGGAGCGTGACCGGATATCGATCGACGAAGCGGTGCGGCCGTCCGGCTGCACGGAACTGTGAGAGGCCGAATGTATGCGTGACGGGTCCGTTACCGATGTCGCTGGTGACGACAGCGCTCTGCCGCGTAAGGCTTCACGCCTGCGCACCCCCCGAGTGGGCCGACGTATGCGTCAGGCCCTCGTCTCCGTCGTGATGGCCGCCGCCATCCCCCTCGGCCTCGCGGTCGTGGGCACCGGAGCCACCGCCAACGCCGAGATCCGTGCCGGATTCGACGTCTGGTCCGACTCGTCCATGGGTCCGATCAAGAGTCGCGTCTGGCGCGCCGCCGACGGCAACACGTCGAAGGTCGTGTACCTCCTCGATGGTCTCCGCGCGACGCCGGACATCAGCGGCTGGGAGCACGAGACCAATGCGGGCTCGTTCCTCTCGGACAACAACATCAACGTCGTCCAGCCGGTCGGCGGTGAGTCCAGCTTCTACACCGACTGGTACGCACCGTCGAACTTCAACGGCCAGCAGATCACGTACAAGTGGGAGACGTTCCTGACGCAGGACCTCCCCAACCGTCTCGCAGCGGGTGACCTCGGCTTCTCGCGTCAGAACAACGGCATCGTCGGTCTGTCGATGGGCGGCAGCGCTGCGCTGACGCTCGCCGCGTACCACCCGAACCAGTTCAGCTACGCCGGCTCGCTGTCCGGCTACCTGAACATCTCGGCGCCCGGCATGCGTGAGGCCATCCGCGTCGCGATGCTCGACGCCGGTCGCTACAACGTCGACAGCATGTGGGGACCGCCCTGGAACCCGGCGTGGCTGCGCAACGACCCGTTCGTCTTCGCGCCGCGTCTGCGTGACAACGGCACGCGGGTCTGGGTCTCGGCCGCCAGCGGTCTCCCGGGCAACTACGACCGCCCGGGCTCGCTGCTCGACTACTACAACACCGCCAACGGCATGGGTCTCGAGGCTCTGGCGCTCGCCAACAGCCGCGCGTTCCAGGTCCGCATGGCCTCGATCGGCGCCAGCAACGTCACCTACAGCTTCCCCGCGCAGGGAACGCACCGGTGGGGTTACTGGTTCGATCAGATCGTGCAGATGATGCCCGACCTGAAGGCCAACATCGGCTGAGTCAGCTCGGTAGTCGACAGCCCCGGCCCTCGCTTCGGCGACGGTGTTCGGGGCTGTCGCATGTTCTGAGGCGACTCCAGTAACATTTGCACCACCAGTCACAGCGAGTCTCCCCGAGACCGTCGCCGTGACCGTGTAGAACAAGATCGGCGGCACTCTCGACGGACCGGACCTCTCCGGCACGCCGACGGCCCCGCACAGTCTGATGTTTCGAGGAAGCGAGTCCCACACATGCGAGTTCCGAACGGCCGGAGAGCGCGGATCCTGTCCGCCCTGGCGGTCACGCTGGTTCTTCCGCTCGCAGGGGGCCAGGCCGCCACGGCGGTCGCGTCTCCGGTCCACGCGGCACCGGTCCAGGCAGCGCCGCTGCGCGCGCAGGCGGATGCCGGCGCCACCGTGTCCGCGGTCGACTGGATCACCGACCGCCGTGTCGCGGTGTGGGTGAACTCGCCGTCCATGGGAGTTCCGATCCAGGTGCAGCTGCTGCTCGCGCGCGACTGGAACAAGAACCCGCAGGCCACGTTCCCGTCGGTGTGGATGCTCGACGGCATGCGCGCGACCGACACCGAGAACGGCTGGACCGCCGAGACCGATGCCGAGTCCTGGTTCGCCGACAAGAACGTCAACGTCGTGCTGCCCGTCGGCGGTCAGTCGAGCTTCTACTCCGACTGGGCCGAGCAGAACAACGGCCGGAACTACAAGTGGGAGACGTTCCTGACCAAGGAGCTCCCGCCCATTCTCGAGCGTGACTGGCGCTCCAACCAGACGCGCGCGGTCGCCGGTCTCTCCATGGGCGGCACCGCCGCGATGACGCTCTCGGCGCGGAACCCGGGCTTCTTCCGATTCGCCGGATCGTTTTCCGGCATCCTCAGCACCACGACGCTCGGCATGCCGCAGGCCATCGGGTACGCCATGCAGGACGCGGGCGGCTTCGACGCCGGTGCCATGTGGGGCGTGCCGTCGAGCGAGCTGTGGGCTCAGCACGACCCGTACGTTCTCGCGGAGAAGCTGAAGGGCATGAGCCTGTACGTCTCGAGCGGCAGCGGTACCGCCGGACCGTACGACCAGCAGTCCGACGTCCCCGGCATCAGCACGAACTACGCCGGCATGGGTCTCGAGATCCTGTCGCGGCTCACGTCGCAGACGTTCGCGACCAAGCTCAACAAGCTCGGCATCCCGGCCTCGATCAACTACCGGCCGTCCGGAACCCACTCGTGGCAGTACTGGCAGTTCGAGCTCCGCCAGGCATGGCCGCAGATCGCCACCGCCCTCGGCGTCGAGGTGGACAAGCCCGCGTGCAGCGTCGGCGGGAACATCGGCGGCACCGCGAGCGCCAACGGATGGCTCGGCGACTGCCTCACCTCCGAGTACGACGTCGCGGGTGGGCGCGCACAGGACTTCCGGTTCGGTCGCATCTTCTCCTCCGACGGGGGCACGAACGTGGTCGCCGGTGCGATCG
This sequence comes from Rhodococcus sp. NFXS4, assembly GCF_058139645.1. Lineage (NCBI taxonomy): Bacteria > Bacillati > Actinomycetota > Actinomycetes > Mycobacteriales > Nocardiaceae > Rhodococcus > Rhodococcus sp. NFXS4. Next base: position 4,671,243 of record NZ_CP192221.1, on the reverse strand, counting down.
GTGGCGCGTACGCGGCCAACGGTGGTCCGGCCGGTGCACTGGGCATGCCGCTGTCGGGTGAGCTCGGAACCCCGGACGGCCGTGGACGCTACAACTCGTTCCGCAACGGAATGGTCTACTGGACCCCGCAGACCGGTGCGCACGCAGTGCGCGGCGCGATTCTCGACGAGTGGGCCCGCCAGGGCTACGAGGGTGGGCCGCTGGGCTACCCGCTGCGCGACGAGGTGCAGACCCCGAACAAGCCGGGTGCGGTCCAGGGCTTCGAGATCGGTGCGATGTACTTCTCGCCCGACACCGGTACGCACGCCGTGATGGGCAAGATCATGGAGAAGTACGGCCAGCTCGGGTGGGAGAACGGGGCACTCGGCTTCGCGAAGACCAACGAGGTCCCGGTCCGTGACGGCGGTCGCTTCACCGAGTTCCAGGGCGGCAACATCTACTGGTCGCCCGCGACCGGCGCGTGGTCCATCCTCAACGGCCAGATATTCGACGCGTGGAAGAGCGTCGGGTACGAGAACGGTCGCCTGGGATACGTCACCAGCGATCAGTTCGACATCCCCGGCGGTGTCCAGCAGAACTTCCAGAACGGCTTCGTGACGGTGCGGGACGGCGTCGTCCAGATCGTTCCCTGACCCGACACCGGGCGGTGCCGACACGGTGGGACTTCGCCCCGCGGTCGGCCTCCGGCCTTCCCGCACACAGAGTCCTCTCAGACCGTGCCGGTACCGTCCGCTGTCAGTTGCCGTGCCCCGATGACAGTAAGGACGTTTTCGTGACCTCGAGGTTCGCCACCACCGTCGCTCCCGTGATGCTGGCCGTCGCGGCCGGTGCTCTGCTCACCGCGTGCGGCGGCGACGACTCCTCGGCCAGCAGCACGCCGTCCCTCACGTCGAGCGCCACCGCCGCTGCGACCACGACCGAGGCGCCGACCTCCACGTCCGCGTCCGCCACGTCGACCTCGCCTGGTGCGACCACGAGTCCGGGCGCGGCGGCGACCGCTCCCGACGAGGCGGAGCCGGTGCCCAGTGGCTTCCCCGGCCCGACCGAGGTGCCGATCGACGCCCGTGGAACCGCGTTCCTCGACGCTCTGAAGTCCCGCGGCGTCACGGTGGCCGGCAACGGCGACATCGCCATCGGCACGGCGAGCTACATCTGCGCCGCCCAGTCCGAGGGTGTGGCGGACGACCAGGTCCTCACCTTCGTCACCGCGAACGTCGGTGCCGAGGCGTCGGCGTCCGGTGCGACCATCAGCGCCGAGGACGCGTCGCGGACCGCACAGACGTACGTCGACGTCGCGCGCTCGACGTACTGCGGATAGGCGGCGCCTCGTGACACGATCCGGTCGGCCCGGGCCGCCGCGTCGGCGTTCGGTGGCACGCACACTGCTCGTCCTGCTCGCGGTCGCGCTCGTCGTCGTCCTCGTCCTGCTGTTGCTCTGGTACCTGCTCGCGGGTCGACTGACGACACCCGGTCCCGGTGAGCCGCAGGTTCCCGGTGCCGAGCCGCCCACCTCGCAGCCGGCGTCGTGCCCCGACGTGTTCGTGCTCTCGGTGCCGGGCACGTGGGAGTCGAACGCGGCGGACGATCCCTACGCTCCCACCGCCAACCCGATCTCGTTGATGCTGAACGTGACTCAGCCGCTGCAGCAGCAGTTCGGCCCCGAGCGCGCCGAGGTCTACACGGTTCCGTACGTCGCGCAGTTCTCGAATCCCATCGCGTTCCCGCCCGACGGCCAGGCCTCGTACAACGTCAGCCGGTCGGAGGGCGCCGCGAAGGCGAACGAGATCCTGGCGCGGCGGTCCTCGGAGTGCCCGCTCACGTCCTACGTGCTCGCAGGGTTCTCGCAGGGAGCAGTCATCGTCGGCGATCTCGCCGCGTCGATCGGCGCAGGGGCGGGTCCGGTTCCGGCGGAGCGCGTCCTCGGCGTCACCGTCATCGCGGACGGCCGACGCGACGGCACCAGCGCGCAGCAGATCGGCCCGCCGGTGGACGGCGTGGGCGCGGAGGTGGCTCTCGGCGGTCTCGACGTACCCGGAATCACCATGACCGGTGCCCGCCAGGGTGGGTTCGGTGCGCTCGCCGATCGGATTTTCTCGATCTGCGCTCCCGGCGACCTCATCTGCGCGGCGCCGCCCGAGGCCATGTCGCTCCGGAACATCCCGTCGTCGCTGACCGCACTGGCCGGTGCGGCGGGTAATCCGGTGCACGGCAACTACGCTCGGTACGTCGTCGACGACGCCGGCACCACCGCCACACAGTGGACGGCGAACTGGGCGGCGGGGCTCGTCGCGTCGGCTCCGACGCCTGCTCACAGCTGACGGAAGGTGCTGCGCGGGGCAACTTTGGTCTCGAGCCGGTAACGGTTAGAGTGGCGAGTCGGCTTCGACTCCGGCCACCGCACCTTCCCTCGACGCTGCAGGAGAGAAAATTCATGAGTTCTGCCGACGCCGCGGCCACCACTGCGCCACTGCGCACGTTCCGCTTCGCGGCAGGCGGTGAGGGCAACCCGGACGAGGGCGGCGCACGGCGTTTCGTGAAGTTGGCGCAGAAGGCGGAGGAGCTGGGTTTCGACAGCTTCATGATTCCCGACCACCTGGGCAACCAGGTCGGCCCCATCGCCGCGCTCGGCGCGCTGGCCGTCGCCACCGACAAGATCCGCCTCGGGACCGCAGTCCTCGCGAACGGTTTCCGTCACCCGGCGGTGCTGGCGAAGGACGCGACGACCATCGACCAGATCTCCGGCGGACGGCTCGAGCTGGGAATCGGTGCGGGCTGGCTCAAGGAGGAGTACGACAAGGCGGGCATCGCCTACGAGAGCCCCGGTGTGCGCATCGAGAAGCTCGACGAGTCGCTCACCATTCTGGATACCCTGATGCGTGGGCAGGAGTGCCACTTCCAGGGCAAGCACTACCAGGTGAACGGGTTGCAGGGCAGCCCGCGGCCGCGCCAGGGCCCCCGGCCTCCCATCGCCGTGGGCGGCGGCGGCCCGAAGATGCTCGCGATGGCAGCCAAGCACGCCGACATCATCTCCCTGGTCCCCAGCACCACGCGCGAGGGCAAGCTCAAGCTGTCCGAGATCACCATGGAGAAGAGCATCGAGCGCGTCGAGCTCATCCGCGCCGCTGCGGGCGACCGGTTCGCCGACATCGAGCTGAACTGGACCATCACGACCATCCTGATCTCGGACGATCGGGAGCAGACGGCGGAGATGGTCATCGGTGCGCTCGACAACGGCTTCCCGCCCAACATGGAGGTCGACACCCGTCTGACCGTCGAGCAGATCCTGGAGTCGCCGTACATCGCGATCGGGAGCTTCGAGGAGATCGCGGACCAGATCCGGAACGTGCGGGCCCGGACGACGATGTCGTACGTCGGTGTCTTCCCGACGCAGATGGACGCCTTCGCTCCGGTCATTCCGCTGCTGGCGGGAGAATGACGGTCGTCGCTCGGCGGGTCTGTACCATGCTTGTGGTTCTCGCTGTCACGATCGGTGAGCGGGACCGGTGAGACTTACCGGTGAGTAAGATGGCGACGCTCGAGAACGAGCGCGTGCATCCAGCAGACCGCGCCCACATCAGAACTGGGCGGTGTCGTGTAGCCGGCGGTGTCGCACTGCTTCGGAGGAGAGAATGATGAGTAACTCGTTCGACGATTTCGTCGACGACACCGGCAACATCGTGATCCGCGAGGATCTGACGCTGGTCCGCCACGTCGAGCAGAACGTCGCGGACAACGGCGACGACCTGGCCTACCGCTACGTGGACTACTCGCGGGAGCGTGACGGTGAGGTGCACGAGCTCACCTGGTCGCAGTTCGGTGCCCGTCTGCGCGCCGTGGCCGCGCGCCTGCAGCAGGTGACGTCGCCCGGTGACCGCGTGGCGATCCTCGCTCCGCAGGGTCTCGACTACGTCGTGGCGTTCTTCGGTGCCGTCTACGCGGGCACCATCGCGGTACCGCTCTTCGATCCGGACGAGCCCGGACACAGCGACCGCCTGCACGCCGTGCTCGACGACTGCTCGCCGTCGGCGATCCTCACCGCGACCAACTCGGCCGCCGGTGTACGCCAGTTCTTCCGCGCTCTTCCCGCGGCGCAGCGCCCCCGCATCATCGCGGTCGACGCCATCCCGGACAGCGTCGGCGCCACCTGGACCGAGCCGCCCACCGACATCGACGCGATCGCGTACCTGCAGTACACGTCCGGATCGACCCGCGTGCCGGCCGGTGTGGAGATCACGCACCGCGCCGTCGGCGTGAACGCCCTGCAGATGGTCGACGCGATCGAGCTGAACCACGACTCGCGCGGCGTCACGTGGCTGCCGCTGTTCCACGACATGGGCCTGCTCACCGTGATCCTGCCGGCGCTGGGCGGCAAGTACATCACCATCATGAGCCCGCGTGCCTTCGTGCAGCGGCCGTGGCGATGGATCAAGGAACTCGCCGCCGTGTCCGACGGTGCCGGCACGTTCGCGGCTGCACCGAACTTCGCGTTCGAGCACGCGGCACAGCGCGGCCTGCCGAAGAACGGCGAGTCGCTGGACCTGTCCAACGTCATCGGCCTGATCAACGGCAGCGAGCCGGTCACCACCACGTCGATGAAGAAGTTCAACGACGCGTTCATGCCGTACGGACTGCCGAAGACGGCCATCAAGCCGTCGTACGGCATGGCGGAGGCGACACTGTTCGTCTCCTCCACCAAGCACTCGGACGAGGCCAAGGTCATCCACGTCGACCGCACGGAGCTCAACTCCGGACGTGTCGTCCAGGTCGCCGAGGGAACGCCCAACTCCATTCCGCAGGTGTCGTGCGGCTACGTCGCACGCAGCCAGTGGGCCGCCATCGTCGATGCCGACTCCGCGTCCGAGGTTCCCGACGGGCACGTCGGTGAGATCTGGCTGCACGGCGAGAACATCGGCAAGGGCTACTGGGGCCGGGAGAAGGAGACCTCGGAGACCTTCCACAACAAGCTGGTCTCGCGCCAGACGGAGAACAGCCACGCCGACGGTGCGGCCGAGGGCGCGAACTGGATGCGCACCGGCGATTTCGGTGTCTACGTGGACGGCGAGCTCTACATCACCGGTCGCGTGAAGGACCTGGTCATCGTCGACGGCCGCAATCACTACCCGCAGGACCTCGAGGCATCCGCCCAGGACGCGAGCACGGCGCTGCGCCCCGGTTTCGTGGCGGCCTTCGCCGTGCCCGCGAACCAGCTTCCCGACTTCGTCTTCGAGCACGGCGGCGCCGGACTCACCCGAGACCCGGGTGACTCGTCGGAGCAGCTGGTCATCGTGGCCGAGCGGGCGCCGGGCGCCGGCAAGGCGGATCCGCAGCCCATCGCGGACACCGTGCGTGCGGCGATCTCGACTCGCCACGGCGTGACGGCACGCGACATCCTCCTGGTTCCCGCCGGTTCGATCCCGCGTACGTCCAGCGGCAAGATCGCGCGTCGGGCCTGCAAGGCGGCGTACATCGAGGGCACGCTGCGTGGTGGCTACCAGCAGACGGCGTTCCCCGACAATCCCGAAGACTGATCACCCGACGCGGGTAGTTTGGCGAGCTGATGGCTGAAGAAGAGACAACGACGTCCGCACCGGAGCCGACAGGTGACGCCGGGGCCCCGCAGGCGGGCGACATGACCGTCGCGCAGCTGAGGGACTGGCTCCGCGCCTGGGTCGCCGAGGCCACCGGCAAGGACGTCTCGGAGATCTCCGACGACCGTCCGATGGAGGAGTTCGGTCTCGCGTCCCGCGACGCCGTGGCGCTGAGCGGCGACATCGAGGATCTGGTCGGCGTCACGCTGACGGCCACGGTCGCGTACCAGCACCCCACGATCGCCTCGCTCGCGACACGCATCATCGACGGGGAGCCCGAGTCGGAGAGCGGCACCACCGACGACGCGTTCTACCTGTCCGGCACCACCGACGACAGTCACGACATCGCCGTCGTGGGCGTGTCCACCCGCTTCCCGGGTGCCGGCCACACGCCGGACGAGATGTGGGACATGCTGTCCGGCGGACGCGACGGCATCACCGATCTGCCCGAGGGCCGGTGGTCCGAGTTCCTCGGCGACCGTGCCATCGCCGAGGCGGTGGAGAAGACGGTGACCCGCGGCGGGTACCTCGACGACGTCAAGACGTTCGACGCGGAGTTCTTCGCCATGTCGCCGCGCGAGGCGGCCAACGTCGACCCGCAGCAGCGCCTCGCGCTGGAGCTCACGTGGGAAGCGCTGGAGGACGCGCGGATTCCGGCCAACGAACTCAAGGGCGCGCAGGTCGGCGTCTTCATCGGCACGTCGACCAACGACTACCAGATGATCGCCGTCAGCGATCCCGACCCGCACCCCTATGCACTGACCGGCACGTCGACCGCCGTCGTCGCGGGGCGCGTGTCCTACTTCTACGACTTCCGCGGGCCGTCCGTCGCGCTGGACACCGCGTGCTCGTCGTCCCTCGTCGCCGTGCACCAGGCGGTGCGCAGCCTCCGCACCGGCGAGTCGAGCCTGGCCCTGGCCGGCGGCGTGAACATGCTGCTCTCGCCCGCCGCGACGCTCGGATTCGGGCAGACCGGCGTGCTCGCACCCGACGGCCGCATCAAGGCGTTCTCGTCGGACGCCGACGGCATGATCCGCTCGGAGGGCGGCGGCCTGGTGGTGCTCAAGCGTCTCGAGGACGCCGAGCGCGACGGGGACACCGTGCTCGCGGTCATCGCGGGCAGCGCGGTCAACCAGGACGGTCGCTCGAACGGGCTGGCCGCGCCCAACCCGGACGCCCAGGCCGACGTCCTGCGGACCGCCTACCGCGACGCCCGCATCGTGCCCACCACCGTCGACTACATCGAGGCGCACGGCACCGGCACCATCCTCGGCGACCCCATCGAGGCCGATGCACTGGGTCGCGTCGTCGGCCGCGGACGCGACGCGGACAAGCCCGCGCTGCTCGGTTCCGCGAAGACGAACTTCGGCCACCTCGAGAGTGCCGCGGGCGCCGCGGGGCTCATCAAGGTGATCCTCGCGATGCGCGAGAACCAGGTGCCGCCGTCCCTGAACTACGCCGGACCCAACCCCTACATTCCGTTCGACGCGGCCAGGCTCCGCGTCGTCGACACCGCGACGGACTGGCCCCGGTACTCCGGCACCGCCATCGCCGGTGTCTCCGGCTTCGGTTTCGGCGGCACCAACGCGCACGTCGTGGTCCGCGAGTACGTTCCCGCCGCGTCGGCGCCGAGCGTTGCCGGCGCACCCGAGTTCGATTCGCCGGAGTTCGATTCGACAGCGGTCGATCCGGAAGCGCTGATCGGGGAGCCCGTGGGCGTTCCCGAGGAGACGCCGGCGGACATCGAGCGGGTACTCGCGGGTGTGTCGGCGTCTCCGGCCGCGTCCGAGGAGGCGCCGGAGCCGGGACCCGTTCTCCTCGCCGTGTCGGCGAGCATGCCGTCGCGCCGTCGTCGTGCGGCATCGGATCTGGCCGACTGGATCGAGTCCGAGGTCGGCAGCACCACGGACCTCGAGGCTCTCGGTCGGTCCCTCGCCCGTCGTAATCACGGGCGCTCCCGCGCCGTCGTGCTCGCCACGACGCGTGCCGAGGCCGTCGCCGGACTGCGCGCCGTCGCCGACAACAAGCCGGGCCCCGGCGTGTTCTCCGCCGACGCGCCCGCGTCCAACGGCCCGGTGTGGGTGTTCTCCGGCTTCGGTGCGCAGCACCGCACGATGGCGAAGGACTTCTACGCGTCCGAGCCGCTGTTCGCCGCGGCGCTCGATCGCGTCGACGCCCTCATCGAGGACGAGTCCGGGTACTCGATCCGGGCGATCGTCTCGGACGACTCGCTCACGTACGACTTCGAGAACTCGCAGGTCGGGATCTTCGCGATCCAGGTGGCGCTCGTCGAGACCCTGCGTGCGTACGGCGCTGCGCCGACCGCGGTGGTGGGCCACTCGATGGGTGAGGTCGCCGCCGCGTACGCCGCCGGTGGTCTGAACCTCGAGGACGCGGTGCGCATCATCGTGGCGCGTTCGCGACTGCTCGGCGAGGGCCAGGAAGGTCTCGGCGACGCCGAGGCCGGCGCGATGGCGCTGGTGGAGTTCTCCGCGCAGGAGGTCGCCGACCTCACCGACCGCTTCCCCGGGGTGGAGCCCAGCGTGTACGCAGCGCCGACGCACACGACCGTGGGCGGACCGGCCGAGCCGGTGCGACAGCTGGTCGAGTACGCCGAGTCGCTCGGCAAGATGGGCCGCATCCTCGACGTGAAGGGCGCCGGACACACCTCGGCCGTCGATCCGTTGCTGGGCGAGCTCGCGGCCGAACTGATGGGCATCGAGCCCACCCCACTCGCCGTGTCGGTGTTCTCGTCGGTGGACAGGGAAGCGTTCTACCGCGCGGGTCACGAGCCGATCCACGGTGTCGAGTACTGGACCAAGGGCATGCGCCATCCCGTCTGGTTCACCCAGGCGGTCAAGCTGGCCGTGGATGCCGGCTACACCACCTTCGTGGAGTTGTCGCCCAATCCGGTGGCGCTGATGTCCGTCGCCGCCACGGCCTGGGCGACGGGTGTCCCGGACGCGACGCTGATCGCGACGCTCAAGCGCAAGGAGAGCGAGCCCGCGACGTTCCTCGCCGCACTCGCCGACCTCTACGTGCACGGCCATGCCGTGACGATGTCGAGTCTGTTCGGGCCCGGCGAGTACGCGGACCCGCCACGCACCGCCTTCGTGCGCAAACACCACTGGATCGACGCCGCGGTGCACCTGGGCAGCGGCAGCGCCGGGGGCGCGCGAGTCGCGTTGCCCGACGGCCGCGTCGTCTGGGAGACACCGGTGGCCGGTGTGTCCGCCATCGGAGATCTGGTGTCGACACTCGCCGGCGAGGTGCTGGGCGACGTGACGGTCGGCGCCGTGGTCACGCAGCGCCCCGTGCCCACCACCGGTTCGCTCACCACCACGCTCACCCCGCATCCGGGCGGTGCGTCCCTCCAGGTGCACTGGAACGACGGCACCCTCTTCGTGCCGGTCGCCGACGCCGTGGTCACCGCGGCGGGCGGTGTCGGATCACTGGCTCCCGCAGGCGATTCCGCCGCGGCGGCTCCGTTCGTGGAGGAGGAACCCGAGGTCGTCGACGACTTCGGCGATCGCTGGATCCCGAACGGGACCCAGACGATGGAGGATCGTCTCGCGATCATCGTCGCCGAGTCGATGGGGTACGCGCCGGAGGATCTGCCGGCCGAGATCCCGTTGATCGAACTGGGTCTCGACTCACTGATGGCCGTGCGCATCAAGAACCGCGTGGAGTTCGAGTTCGACATCCCCCAGGTGCAGTTGCAGGCCGTGCGCGACGCCAGCCTGCGTGAGGTGGAGAAGTACCTCCGCTACGCGCTGGACAATCGCGAGGAGGTCGCGGCGCTCGCCGAGCAGCAGGAACGCGAGCGCACGGCCGAACAGGCCGCCGATCAGACGCCCGAGCAGGAACCCCCTGTCGCACAGCCGGATCCGGTGATCGCCGAGCCCGAGACGGCGGTCGACGAGACCGTACCGGGATCCGACAGCGGCCAGGCGGGCCCGACCACGGCGACGGCGTTCGAGGCGCCCGTGTCCGACGCGGTGACCGACGTGGGCGACGCACAGTCGTTCGCGGAGGCGACCGGGACGGACGTCGCACCGCGTGACGCCGCGGAGCGCCTCACCTTCGCGACGTGGGCCGTCGTGACGGGGCAGTCCGCCAAAGGCATTTTCAATCCCCTTCCCGTGCTGGACGATCCGACAGCCGAGAAGCTCGCGGAGCGTCTGAGCGAGCGGTCGAAGGGCGAGATCACGTTCGACGACATCCTCGACTCGGAGACGATCGAGCAGCTCGCCGACGTGGTGCGGCCGTTCCTCGAGTCGGGTGACGTCACCGGACTGGTGCGCACGCTGCGCGCTCGCCCGGAGGGCTCCACCGCGGTGCCGGTGTTCGTCTTCCATCCCGCGGGCAGTTCGTGCGTCGTGTACGAGCCGCTGCTCAAGCGACTCCCGGCGGACACGCCGATGTACGGCTTCGAGCGCACGGAGGGACCGATCGAGGATCGCGCCCGCGAGTATCTGCCCCTGCTCCGGGAGATCCAGGGCGACGGGCCATACGTGCTGATGGGCTGGTCCCTCGGCGGTGTGCTCTCGTACGCCGTCGCGACGATGCTCCGCGAGGAGGGCGCCGACGTGCGCTACGTCGGGCTCATCGACACCGTCATGCCGTACGAGCCGATCCCGGACACCGCGGAGGAGATCGAGCTCCGCTGGAAGCGCTACGCGCAGGTGGGCAAGAAGCTCTACAACGTCGACTACCCGCTGCCGTACGAGAAGCTGGCACAGGCCGACGACGACGGCCAGATCAAGATCATCATGGACATGGTCAAGATGAGCAGCGCCAAGATCCCCAGCGGCATCATCGAGCACCAGCGCACGTCCTGGTTGGACAACCGCGCGATCCAGACCGCCCGGCCCCAGCACTACGACGGGGACGTCACGCTCTACATGGCGGACAAGTACCACGACGACGCCATCGCGCTCGAGCCTCGACTCGGCAAGCGGGAGCCGCACGGCGGCTGGGCGCCGTTCGCACCGAATCTGGACATCGTGCACATCGGCGGTGACCACCTCGCGGTGATCGACGAGCCGTACATCCGCGCGATCGCCGCGGATCTGACGGGCAAGATGCGAGACATTTCGGCGTCGATCACGCCGGAGGGAAGCGAGTCGCACACGTGAGCACCACTGCCGCCAAGCTGGCCGAACTGCGCGAGAAGTTGGAGGTGGCGCGGGAACCCGCAGGGGACGTCGCCATCGCCAAGCGCGCGAAGAAGGGCATTCCGAGTGCGCGCGAGCGCATCGACATGCTGCTCGATCCGGGTTCCTTCGTCGAGATCGGCGCCCTCGTCCGCGCGCCCGGCAACCAGGACTCGCTGTACGGCGACGGTGTGGTCACCGGCCACGGCACGGTCGACGGCCGACCGATCGCCGTGTTCTCGCACGACCAGACCGTGTTCGGCGGCACCGTCGGCGAGATGTTCGGCCGCAAGGTCGCGCTCATCATGGAGTTCGCGGCGGACGTCGGTTGCCCGTGCGTCGGTATCAACGACTCGGGCGGCGCGCGTGTGCAGGACGCCGTCACGTCGCTGGCCTGGTACGCGGAGCTCGGTCGTCGGCAGGAACCGTTGTCCGGCATGTGCCCGCAGATCTCGGTGATCCTGGGCAAGTGCGCCGGCGGCGCCGTGTACGCGCCGATCAACACCGACATCATCGTGGCCACCGAAGAGGCCTACATGTTCGTCACCGGCCCGGACGTCATCAAGTCCGTCACCGGCGAGGACGTCAGCCTCCACGATCTCGGGAGTGCCCGGAAGCAGGCCGAGTACGGCAACGTGCACCACGTGGCTCAGGACGAGAAGGCAGCGTTCGAGTGGGTGCGCAAGTACCTGTCGTATCTGCCGTCGAACTGCCACGAGCAGCCGCCGGTCATCAACCCCGGTCTCGAGCCGACCATCACGGACGACGATCGTTCGTTGGACACCTTCATGCCGGACTCGGACAACGCCGGGTACGACATGCACGAGATCCTGCTGCGGATCTTCGACGACGGTGACTTCCACGAACTCACCGCACAGACCGCGTCCAACATCATCGTCGGGTTCGCCCGCGTCGACGGTCGTCCGGTGGGAGTGGTGGCCAACCAGCCGATGCACCTCAGCGGCGCGTTGGACGCGGCGAGCAGCGACAAGGCGTCTCATTTCATCAACATCTGCAACGCCTTCGAGATCCCGCTCGTGTTGGTCACGGACACACCGGGATTCCTGCCGGGGCTCGAGCAGGAGAAGATCGGCGTCATCAAGCGCGGTGGCCGGTTCATCTTCTCGTACGTGTGCGCATCGATCCCCAAGGTCACCGTCGTGATCCGCAAGTCGTACGGCGGCGGATACGCGGTGATGGGGTCGAAGCAGCTCGGCGCCGACATCAACTTCGCCTGGCCCACAGCACGTATCGCGGTGATGGGCGCGGAGGGTGCGGTGTCGATCATGGCGCGCAAGCAGCTGGCCGAGGCGGGCGACAATGCTCCGGCGATCCGTCAGGGATTCATCGACTTCTACAACGAGCACGTGGCGACGCCGTGGGTGGCCGCCGAGCGCGGTTACATCGACGCCGTGATCGAGCCGTCCACCACGCGTCTCGAGATCCGCAAGGCCCTGCACATCCTGCGCGACAAGGCCAAGGAACCGCGACCGAGAAAGCAGCATCTGTTCCCGATCTAGTTCCGCCGGGGCTATCGTGCTGCCATGAGACGGACCGTGGTCGTCCTGGCCTGCGTCGGAGCGGTCGTGGTGCTGGTGGTGGCCGCGGTGGTGGCGGTGGTGATCACGCGGTCGTCCACGACGTCTCGCGACGATGCGCGGTTCCAGGAGTCGATCGCGTCGTTCTACGAGTCACCGGACACGCCTGCCGCGCCGGGTGAGCTGATCCGCATCGAGCCGATCGACGATCTGGACGTGCCCGGCGGCACGGCCTACCGGATGCTCTACGGCACCCAGCGTCCCGACGGGTCGCCCGCCGTCTCGTCCGGAATGCTCATCGTGCCGACGGCACCGGCGCCGCCGGGTGGTCGTCCGGTTCTGGCGTGGTCTCACGGCACGCTCGGCTTCGGAGACGAGTGCACCCCGTCGCGGCGGTACCACCCGACGATGGACACCCTGGACTTCACGAACTGGTTGCCGTCCGTGATGGCGCGCGGGTGGGTCGTCGCGGCGACCGACTACACGGGCCTCGGCACTGCCGGTGACACCTACTATCTCATCGCCCGTAGCGAGGCGCAGGACGTTCTGAACTCGGTGCGGGCGGCGCGCGATCACGCTCCGGCGCAAGCGAGTTCGGTGTACGCCACGTTCGGGCACTCGCAGGGCGGTCACGCGGCGATCGGCACGGCGATGTTCGCCGACTACGCGCCCGAGCTCCGGTCGGTGGGCGCGGCGGCGGCAGCGCCCGCGGCGCTGCTGGGTCCGCTGTTCTCCGAGCAGTGGAACACGTTCGTGGCGTGGGGGATCGGGCCCAGCGTCGCGGTCTCGTGGCCGGTCGTGTATCCCGACCTGCCGCTCGAGGGGGTGCTCGGCGACGCGGCGATGTCGCGCTACCGGTCGCTGGCCGACGGGTGCATCACGGACGAACTGCCCGAACTGCTGCTCGAGCGCGCCGAGGGGGAGCAGTTCTTCGACTCCGACCCCATGCAGAACCCGGACTGGGCTGCCGCCGCAGCGGATCAGGCCATCGACCTCTCGCGCGTCGACGTACCCCTCTTCGTCGTCCAGAGCCTCGCCGACACGGTCGTCCTCCCGAACACGACGGCGCTGCTGGCCCGGACGGCCTGCTCCGCACCGTCTCCCGAGTCCGACGTCGCCTGGATCGGCCAGGTGGCACACCAGGACACGGCGAAGGTCGGCGGGCTGGTGGCGGTCGACTGGTTGCAGGACCGCTTCGACGGCGTCCCCGCGCCGAACTCGTGCTCACACCCGTCGCCGATCGCGCCGGCGGATCCCACAGGGTGACGAACGCTGTCTAGTAGACCCGCAGCGTCCCCGGCGACCACAGCCCGCTCCGGGTCTGCTCGGTGACCTCGACGGTCGCTGCGGACGCGCTCGGATCGAACCTGTCGTAGCGCTCGAGCGAACCCCAGTCGCGTCCCCAGTCGTGGTTCAGGTACGTCGGGACGGTGGTGGGTGTCGCCAGCATCTCGGTGAAGCCCAGCGGGCCACCGTTCTCCGCAGCCTGCCACGTGTCGGTGGACGAGACCGCCAACCCGCGATCGGGCAGGATGCGGAAGTTCGGCACCTCGGCGACGCCGTCGAGATGGTCGAACGGACGCTGGCACGGGAACTGCAGCCCCACGGCCCAGTCCAGCAGGACGGGCTGCGTCGTGCCTATCTCCTCCTGCAGCGGGACGACCACGGGCACGCGGGGCGGCGTGAAGGCCAGCCACTGGTCACCGGTGAGGTTGGGATCGTTGGCGACCACACGCACGGCATCCGCATCGGGGGAGAGCTCGTCGAGCGGGATGCGCAGGTTGCGCCACGACGGTGCCGGGCCGATGTCCTTGGGGAGGTAGTCGCCCTGGACCTGCACCGAGCCGTCCGGCTGCCGGACGCCGTACTCGACGCGGAGCGACTGACCGTACGTGTTCTCGCCGGTCTCCTGGTTCTCGGACCAGATGCGGCCGGCCGCACTGACCACCACCAGGGGCGCGTCGTCACTGCGCGCGGGGAGGCCGTACCAGCTCGACGTCGCGTAGGCCGGTGTCTGCACCCCGGTCTGGTACGAGCCGAGGACCGGTGTCGTGGCGGGGTCGAGCCCGAAGGGCAGGCGCGCGGTGGAGCCGTTGACGCCGGCGGCGCCGACACCACCCGCGGTACCGGAGGACTGGCCCTCCTCGAAGGACGCGCCCACGGACTGCTGGTCGGTGTTGCCCTGTCCGGGCTTGACCTCCACGGCGTCGGCACTGAGGTCGGTGGGGATGCCGTTGGGTGTGAAGCCGACGGGCTCGGCGCCGCCCAGTGGGCCCGTGGCAGTGTCCACCGGTCCCGGAATTGGCGACAGCACACCGGCGTTCGGGTCGGACTCCACGAGGACGTCCCCGGCCAGTCCGCAGCTGTTGCCGGCCAACGCCTGCACGTTGGAGCGACCGAGCGAGTAGGCGGGGTACTGCGAGACGGCACCCTTGAGGAGCGAGAGGATCTCGAACAGGACCAGCAACCCGGCCACCACGGTGAGCGGCGCGGCCGCGAACTTGCGGATGCGCCGCCCGCGTTCGGTTCCGGGCTTCGGTTGCGGCGCAGCGAATCCCTCGCGGAGATAGTGCCATGCCGCGAGTCCGACGGCGGCGAAGAACAGGATCAGCAGCACGGTGTTGGACTGGATCCCCTTGACCGAGACCACCTTGTCGAACCACGGCACGCCGTAACTCGAGACGTACCAGTACCCGTTGATGCCCGAGAACGACAGTGCGAGAACGAAGGCGAGACCGACGACGAAGACGGTGCGGTTGCGCCGCGACCGCAGTGCACTGGCCGAGACCGCGACGGCGGTGAGCGCCGCGAGCGAACCGGCGATGCCGGCGTACACCCCGAAGTGGTGGGTCCACTTCGTCGGGTTGAACATCATGAAGAAGATGGTGCCGAAGACGACACCGATGAGACGCCACGCCGGACCGGACGGGACGCCCGGGATCCGCTTGCGACGCAGCAGGACGAACACCGTGGTGAAGAGGCACAGCAGCATGGTCAGGAAGGCGAAGCGGCGGGCGACCGATCCGTCGACCGTCTGGACGAAGAGGTAGTAGTACCGCAGGAAGTCGTTGTACCAGGGCAGGTTCGGACCGATGAGCGTGCGCACACGCGTCGACTCCTGGACCGCCGCGAAGGTCTGGTCCCCGTAGACGACGATGAGGACCAGCACGCCGGCACTGGCGATGGGTGCCAGCAGCGGCAGCGTCCCGACCATGCGGTGCCGTTTGACGACGATGCGCACCAGCGGCCGGATGCCCGTCAGGATCGCGGCGACACACATGAGGCCGGTGGGTGCGGCGGCGAGGGTGAAGGCGCCGATCAGCGCTGCCATGGCGGCGGGGAGCAGCCGTCCGGTCGCGATGGCGCGCTCGACGGAGCACCACGTGAGCAGGGCACCGAGGGCCACGACGGGCTCGGGACGCAGCCCGTTGTTGTACGGCAGCCAGAAGGCGAGGAAGACCAGTCCGCCGGTCCAGACGGCGACCGAGTTGACGCGCACCGCGCGCCCGAGGCGCGGGACCACCTCGCGGCTGATGACCAGCCAGCACAGGATGCCGGCGATCAGCGCGGGCAGGCGCATCCAGGGGCTCGCCGTCGAGATCTTGGCGAACGCGGCCAGCACGTCGTAGTACCAGCCGAAGGGCGCCTCGGGGACACCGAACCAGCGGAAGTAGTTGGCCATGTAGCCGGCGTTCTCGGAGACGCGGGCCATGGTGAGCAGGTACCCGTCGTCCGCGGTGTTGGCGCCGAAGAAGTGCCAGCCGGCGAGTGCGCCGACCACCACCGCGTCGATACCGGTGACCTTCCACCAGTGCGCGGGGAAGAAGCGGCGGTGGGTGCGGCCGTCGACACCGTCGAGCCTGGCCAGCGCACTCAGTGCGAGCGCCGTGCAGGCGATGGCGGCAGCCATGGCGAGCAGCTTGAGCACGGTGGGCGACGACGAGAAACGGGAGTCGACGGCGATCGACACGTCGAGGCCCGGGTACTGCGCGGCGCTGCCGGCGAGGTCGGAGTAGACGCCGACCACCTGGGGCCGCAGGTCGCCGCCGAGCTGACCCGCGCGGGGATTTCCCTGTGCGTCCACGAGCCCGTCGAACGACGCGGACGTGGCATCGATGGTGGACGTGAAGGTGATCGCCCCGCACGCGGCCGACTGCACCTCGGAGCGTGGGGCGGAGACGATCACGACGTTGCGGTCGAGGACGTCGACCGTGTTCTCGCCGACGCGGACGAACATCGCGTTCAGCGCGGCGCCCTCGCCCTGCGGCGGCGCGGTGGAGAGGAGGATGCCGCCCGCGGCCGGCACGTCCGCGACGGCGCTGCAGGGGATGGAGACCGACATCGAGACCGGCACCTGGGACATCAGGGGTGCATCGACACTGTCGACGGTGCCGTCCTGCGGCCACTGGACGACGGCGTCGTCCTGCGTGACCGGAAGGAACGGGGTCAGAATCGCGAAGAGAACACCGAGAACCCCCGCCACCATCGCCACGAGGCGGGTGGTGCGGTACTGCTGTCGGACGTCCACCGAGCGATCCGGGCCGGCAGGTGTCGGCGCGGTCGGCGAAGAGGTGAGGGCGTCGGGCACGGCTCCCGATGTTATGCGACCGTGATCCGGTTGCTGCACCCGCTGGTTACTTACTGGTACTTGATGTGTCCGGGCGACCAGATGCCCGAACGCGACGACGTGGTCACGTCGGGTTCGACGGCCACCGCGTCCGGGTCGAGGGGCAGATAGCGCTCGAGGGATCCCCAGTCGCGACGGAGGTCGTCCGCCAGGTAGGTCGGTACCGTCTCCGCGCGCAGGACCAGTCCGGTCCAGCCCAGAGGGCCGCCGCCGACGGAGTCCTGCCAGGCGTTGGTCGACTCGGCACCGTTGCGGTCGGGCAGGATGCGCCACTCCGGCAGTTCGGCGACTCCGTAGCGGTGGTCGAACGGCCGCTGGCACGGGAACGCGAGTCCGACGGACCAGTCCAGCAGCACCGGGTCGGTGGACCCGACGACGTCGTTGAGAACGGTGGTCCGCGGTGCGCGCGGCGGGGTGACGGCGAGCCACTGGTCGCCCGCCAGATCCTCGTCGGAGGCGACGAGTCGCACAGCGTTCGCGGTCGGCGGGACCTGGTCGAGGGGGACCCGCAGGTTGCGCCACGACGGTTGCGGGCCGATGTCGATGGGCGCGACGCGTCCGAGGATCTCCTCGGCACCGTCCGCCCCGACCGTGGCGTACTCCACCTCGAGGCTCTGCCCCGGGGTGACGATGCCGTCGGTGTCGACCGAGCGGATACGACCCGCGGCGGTGACGGACAGGAAGTCTCGCTGCGCGGCGTCGGGCAGCGCGTACCAGCCGGACGTGAGGCTCGCCGGTGCGGCGTCACCGGAGCCGAAGCTGCCGAGCACCGGCGTGGTCGCGGGGTCCAGCCCGAACGGCAGCGCGATCCGCGAGCCGTTGACGCCGGTGCCGGCGGTGGTGCCGCCCCCGGTGCCCGCGCTGTTCGCGGTGGCCTGCTGATCGGTGTCCGAGGGGTCGACCGAGTTGGCTCCGCCCGTCGCACCCGAGCTCTCGCGATCGGCGCTCAGATCGCCGGCGACGCCGTTCGGGGTGAAGCCGACGCTGTCGGTCCCGGCGAGCGGGTCGGCGCCCGGCTCGGGGTTCAGCGGCTGGAGCATCGAGGCGTTCGGATCGGTCTCCACCAGGACGTCGCGTGCCAGGCCACACGATTGACCGAGGATCGAGTTCACGTTGGACCGGGCCACCGAGTACGCGGGGTACTGCGACACCGCGCCCTTCAGCAGGGACAACACCTCGAACAGCACCACGAGGCCGGCCACGACGGTGAGCGAGGCCCCGCTGAAACGCCGGGTCCGCGCCGGCTCGGCGCCGACGTAGGGAGCGCGGAAGTGTTGCCATGCGGCGTACGCCAGCGTCAGCACGGTGAGTCCGAGGAGCAGCGTCGCGAAGCCCTTGCCGGCGATGGACGGGGGCTTGTCGAACCACGGCACGCCGTAGCTCGAGACGTACCACCACCCGTTGGACCCGGTGAACGCCAGCGCGGTGAGGAACAGGACGGCGGCCGTGAACAGAGTCCGGTTGCGCGGTGAACGCTCCGTCGCCGACATCACGGCGATGGCGGCGAGCGCGGCGAGAGACCCTGCGAGCCCGGCGTAGACGCCGAAGTGGTGCGTCCACTTGGTCGGCGTGAACATCATGAGGGCGAGGGCTCCGGCGACGATGCCGAGGATGCGGCGGGACGGACCGGTCGACGTTCCCGGGATCCGGCCGCCGCGGCGCAGCATCACGACGAGACAGGTCACGAGGCACAGCAGCATCGCGAAGACGGCGAAGCGGCGGGCGAGCGATCCGTCGGGCGAGATGTTGAGCAGAGCGTCCCAGCGGTACCGCTCGTCGAACCACTTCACGTTGGGTCCGACCGCGGATCGGACACGGGTGGCCTCGAGGACGGAGGCGACGGTCTGGTCGGCGAACACGGCGAACAGCACCACGGTGCCCGCCGCGAGGATCGGGGCCAGCAGCGCGGGCAGTCCGACGGCGTGGCGCCGGCGGACGACGATCTGGATGACCGGGCGCGCGCCGGCCAGCAGCGCGGCGATCGCGATGAGGCCGGTGGGTCCGGCAGCGAGGGAGAAGGCGGCGATCACCACGGCCACGGCCGCGGGCAGCAGGCGCCCGGTGGAGACCGCGCGCTCGATGGAGCACCAGGTGAGCAGAGCGCCGAGCGCGATGATCGGCTCGGGACGCAGGCCGTTGTCGTAGGGCAGCCAGAAGGCCAGGAAGACCAGACCGGCCGTCCACACGGCCACCGGTCGGGTGCGCACCGCGCGACCGAGGCGCGGGATGACCTCCCGAGAGATGACGAGCCAGCACAGGACGGCCGCGATCAGCGCGGGCAGGCGCATCCACGGGCTGGCGGTCGACACCTTGGCCAGTGCGGCCAGCATGTCGTAGTACGGCATGCCGAAGGGCGCCTCGGGCACGCCGAACCACCGGTAGTAGTTGGCCATGTATCCCGAGTGCTCGGAGACCCGCGCCATGTTGAGCAGATATCCGTCGTCCGAGGTGTTGGCGCCGATGACGTGCCACAGCAGCAGCGTCCCCACGACCACGGCATCCACGCCGGTGACCCGGAGCCAGTGCCGGGGGAAGAACCGCCGTGCGCGCCGGCCGTCGGCGTCGTCGAGCCGGTGCAGTGCGACCAGCGACGCGACGACCAGGAGCGACCCCAGCACGATCGCGAGCAGTTTCAGCGTCGACGGTGAGGAGGAGAACCGGGAGTCCACGTCGACGCGTACCGACATGTCGGCCGGTGCGGATCCGGTCAGGTCGCTGAACACCCCGACGGTCTGGGGGCGCACGTCGCTCGGGGCCGTGCCGGTGAGATCGCCGACCGCCGCGGTGGTGCTCTCCGGCGTCGAGGTGAGAGTGAGCGCATCGCAACCGGCCACGGTGTCCGCGGGCACCGAGAGCAGCAGTTGGTCGCGCAGCACGACGGTGACGTCGCCGGCGTCGGTCCGTGTGACCACGAGGCCCACGCGCCGGGCGTCCGGTGACTGCGGCGCGACGGTGGACAGCACCAGGCTGCCCGGCGCGGCGTCGGCGAGAACGGAACACGGGACGGTGGCCGACAGCGAGAGCGGGTTGTACGAGACGAGGGGCGTCTCGACGCTGGTGAACGAGCCGTCCTGCGGCCAGGTGACGGACGCGGCGTCCTGCTCGACGGGCAGGAGCGGGGTGAGGATCGCCAGAAGTGTGCCGAGCAGACCCGTGACGATCGCGACGATGCGCGTGGTGGCGAACTGTCCCGACCGGCCTCCGGCCTTCCCGAAGGCGAATCGACTCGGTCTCGACGCCGGGGCCGGTGGTTCGGTCGTCGTCTCGGCGGTTGTCGGCACGCCACGATGCTAGGCGACGAGACCCGCCCCGCCAGAATCCGCGACCGTCAGCGGACGTCCCACACGTACGTGCCGTCGATCTCGGTGGCGGTGCGACCCAGCAGATCGTCGACGGTGTCGCGCAGTGCGTCCTGGTTCTCGGTCGGGGGCAGCATCACCACGGCGGCATCCCAGAACGCGAGGTCCTCTCGCGCCGTGCGTCGCTGATCGTCGTTCAGTGTCGGGACGACGCCGGTGCGTCCCGCGGTGCCGAGCAGCTTCGCGGTGGGTCGATCGATCGCGCCGTACTTCGCCTCCCCGTCCGGTTGTCCGCTCGGTCCGACGAAGTAGCCACCGGCGATGCGGTACTCGAGCCCGGTGTCCACCTGCCAGCGCAGCGCCGCGGCGGTGCCGGGATTCGGGACCGGCACGGTGACGATCGATCCCGGGTCGTCGGTGTCGACGTACTCGCGCCACGTCCCGTCCGCCAGGAACGACGGGGTCTCTCCCCGGTCGGCCGTCGGCAGCGGTGTCGGTGCGAGGGGGACGAGTGCGACGGCGAGAGCGCCCGTCCACACCACGGCGACGCGGCGCGACGCGGGTGCGGTCAGGACGTGATCGGTGACCATCGCGATCAGCAGCGCCATGGCCGGCACCGCGGCCAGTACGAACCGGGTCTCGAGGACGGACTGCAGGAGCGGGATCCGGTCGAGGTACTCGCCGGGCAGGGCGATGCCGGTCTCCGTCCCGTCGACCACGAGGGCGACGCCCAGTGAGGCGACGCCGAGGATCAGGATCGACACGAAGGCGGCCACCGCGATCGGACGGCGGCGCAGCACCACGGCGGAGACCACGACGAGAAGCAGCAGCGGGATGCCGAAGTACGCGTTCTGCTCGGTGGGGTTCAGGGCGACGTCGTCCATCGGAAACGCTGCACCCCAGAGCGACTGGGGCGGGAACCGGACGAGTGACACCAGATCGTTCCCGGGCAGATTGTGGTCGAGGTAGCTGTAGTGCTGTCGCCCGCGGAACTGCCACCACAGGGGTACCGCGACGAGCACCGCTGTCAGCAGTGCGGCACCCAGCACGGGCAGGGCCGCGTGCCGGACCATGGGGACGAACCGGCGCGGCCGGAACACCCAGTACAGCACCGTGAACAGGGCGACGGCGACCGCGAAGACGAGGAGCGGCTCTTCGCCGAGCATCACCTGCCACGCCACCAGGAGACCCAGGACGACGGCGTGACGGCGACGGCGAGTGTTCTCCGCGTCGGCCATTCGGACGAGCAGATACAGGATGAACGGCAGCACTCCGAGCACGACGAAGTTGGGGTGGGCGTTGGCGTGCGAGATCATGCCCGGCGCGAACCCGCAGAGGAGCCCGCCGAGACCCGCGGCCGCACGTGACCGGATCACGGTGCGAGAGAACAGGAAGTACCACCCGTAAGCGGTGGTCGCCAGCCCGAGCGTCAGGGCGAGGGTGAACGTGGCCGCCGGTCCGAAGGCCAGAGTGATCGGTGTCAGAGGTACCGACAGGCCGAGCATCGCGGTGTTGGCCATCATGTTCACGCCGTCGGGCGCGTTCTGCAGGTCGGAGAAGAACGGGTTGTCGAGATGGGTGACCGAGCGGGCGGTCACGGCGAAGAACCACTCCCACATGGTCTGGTCCTGGCCGCTGAAACGGAGGTACTGCGACTGCAGGTGCTGCCACTGGTTGTGCAGCACCAGCACGGACAGCAGCGTGTAGACGGTGGCAGCGAGGAGGTCCGCCCGGCGGGCGGTCACGTGCGCACGACGAGGACGAACGGACCGATCTCGCGGATCTCGAACCGAGGGTCGTCGAACAGCGACTCGGGGTAGGAGACGGTGTAGCGGCGCACGTTCGGATCGTTGGGGTACACGTCCTCCGCGAGACGCAACGTGTAACCGTCGGCGCCGCGACGGAAGAGGAACGCGTCGGGGGCGCGCCACGGCAGGGCATCGAGGGCGGCGATCAGTTCGTCGCTGCTGCGCAGATCGCTCCACGACTCGATGGCGTCGGCGCGGGCGGCGAACTCGGCGAGCGGGTTCGCGTAGTGCGACGTCAGCCCCTGGAACCCGAAATACGGGTGGTACGCGAGGAACGTCGTGTCCGAGGTGAGCAACACCGTGTCGGTCCGCGGACCGGGCCGCGCCTCCTGGAGTGCCGCGTCGACCTCGCCGTAGTACGACACGGCGCTCGGTGGTCTCTGATCGGCACGGACGCCGTCGCCGTCGGTGTCCGTGTACGCCACCGTGATCTCGTTCTGCAGGACGTGGGGGATGTCCTGGGCGAAGGCGACGGCGCCGACGATCCCGACCGCGACGGAGACGGTTCGGACCCGGGGCGACTCACTCGCCACCAGGTAGAGCGCCCGAGCGCCCTCCAGGAAGCCGAACACGCCCGCGGCGCCGAGGATCAGCACCAGCACCGCCTCGAGTCGGAAGCCGAGCAGGGTGGTACCCGCGACAGTGGCGAGCATCGACAGCAGGCACCACCCGTAGACGGCGACGACGCCGAGACCCAGGGCCTGCGCACGGCGAGAATCACGGACTCGCACCACGATCCACAGAGTGCCGACGAGGCACAGGGCGCCCGTGAGGGTGAACTGCGCCATCGGGAAGGGCAGCTCGGACCCGGACTCCGGCAGGTAGTGCAGAGCGGTACCGCTCTCCGCCGTGCTGCCCGTCAGCGACGCGAGCAGGTACGGCGCCCAGACGGTGAGCGCGAGCAGCCCGGAGATGCCTGCGATGACGACGAGGCGAAGTGCCGGGTCGAGCAGTACTGCGAGGGAACGGTTCTCCCGATAGCGCAGCACCGCCGCGACCACCGCCATGAGCACGACGGTGAAGGCCGCGATACCGAGATAGAGGGTGTAGACCGTCGCGGCGACACCGAGGAACAGGCCGGTGCCGACGACGGCTCCCCATCCTGCGCCGCGTGTCGACCCCGGGCGATGGAGTGCACCCCACGCGAGGATCAGCGCGGGCGGGATCATGACTGCGATCGTGGCGCCGTAGGCCTCGGGTGAACCGTAGGCCAGCATCAGGGCCGTCACGCCGAGCGCGGCCAGTACTGCCAGGTCCGCCCGAACGAGACTGCGCCACAGCACGAGCGAGACCACGGCGGCGACGGCGAGGGACGCGATGGCGTAGGGCTTGTAGGCCTCCCACCCGGCAATACCGAGCGCGTCCGCGACCCGGCCACCGACCCAGAACCACCCCGCGGGGTAGTACGGCGGGAGGTCGGCGTAGGTCATGTCGGCCAGTGCCGGCGAGTCGGTGAGGCGAGTGAGGTACTCGGTGCGGAACTCCTGATCCACCGAGATGCCGAACAGGTACAGCTTCGTGGCGGCCAGCGGCATGCCGAGTGTGACGGTGACGAATCCGGAGAGGCCGATCCACGACAGCAGGGTCGCGACACGGGGGGAGCGGCGCAGCCGGAGCATCACCACCGACGCGGCCAGCACCGCGAGGGCAGCCACCTGCCCGACCGTCGCGACGGCGCGAGTCACGTTGGAGGAGTTGAACGCCGGCCACTGCACCAGGGAGAAGGCGTACAGACCGACGGCCGCCACCGCGGCCGCGACGACTGCCGCGGCGACGGCCTCTGCGCTGGTACTCAGAGCCGTCCGCATGACTCTGTTCGGCATGGCCCTGCTCAGATGGGGAGTTTGCGGAAGATCGGACGCGGGACGTGCCGCAGCGCCATCATGACGAAACGGAAGGGCCCCGGAGCCCACACCAGATCCTTGCCCTTGCGGGACGCGGACACGGCCAGTTTGGCGATGTCCTCCTTGTCCACCGTCAGCGGCGCTTCCTTGACGTGCGCGCTGAACTTGGTGCGCACCATGCCCGGACGGATGACGGTGACGCGAGGACCGAACTCGCGCAGGGCTTCCCCGAGACCGAGGTAGAACCCGTCGAGTCCGGCCTTGGTGGAGCCGTAGACGAAGTTGGAGCGCCGCACGCGCTCGCCCGCGACGGAGGACATGACGATGATGCGACCGAAGGCCTGCGCCTTCATCTTCTCGCCGAGGAGCACACCCACCGACACCGACGCGGTGTAGTTGATGTTGGCCGTGAGCACGGCCTTGTTCTGGTCCTGCCACAGCAGTTCCGGATCGAAGTCCACCGCGAACGCCACGATCGCGACGTCGACGTCGCCCTTCGACCAGGCCTCGTCGATGACCTTCGGGTGCGACGCTGTGTCGAGCGCGTCGAAGTCGATGACCTCCACGGACTTGGCGCCCTTGGCCGTCAGCTGAGCGACGGCCGCGTCACGCAGGGGATCGTTGGGCAACGCCGCCAGAATCACGCGAGCCGACGACGTCGAGAGGTACTCCTCGGTGATCGCGAGGCCGATCTCGCTCGTGCCACCCAGTACGAGAATGGTCTGCGGGTCGCCCACAGCATCGATCGTCACAGCAGTTCCAACCTTCTGGCCATATCCGAGGCGAAGACGCCTGTGGGGTCGACGGATCGCCGAACGGCGATCCACTCGTCGATGCGCGGGTACATCGCGTGGAACGTGTCCGCGGACGTCCGGGAGTCCTTGGCTGTGTAGAGCCGTCCGCCGAACTCGAGCACCCGCCGGTCGAGGTCCGCGACGAACGCGCCGAGACCCTCCTTGATCGGGAAGTCGACGCAGACGTTCCAGCCCTCGATCGGGAAGCTCAGTGGCGCTTGGTTTCCCGGCCCGAAGAGCTTGAAGACGTTGAGGAACGAGTAGTGCCCCGAGCGCTGGATGTCGTGAATGATCTTCTTGAACTCGCCGACGGCCTGCGGCGGCACCACGAACTGGTACTGCAGGAATCCGGCCGGGCCGTAGGCCCTGTTCCACTCCCCGAACATGTCGAGCGGGTGATAGAACTGCGTCAAGTTCTGCACCTTGCCGCGGTAGGTACCCGACTTGCGGTACCAGAGCTCGCCGATGGGTCCGAACGTGTACTTGTTCGCGAGGCCGTTGGGGAACACGTCGGGGAAGGTCAGCAGCGGCTTCGCGCTGAAGCGCAGCGGATCCTTCTGCAGCTTCGCCGGCAGCTGGTCCAGGGTCGCGAGCGATCCGCGCGACAGCGCCGCACGTCCCAGCTTCGGCGGACCCGAGATGGCGTCGAACCAGGCGCTCGAGTAGTCGTACCGGCTCTCGCTGCCGTCGCTGTGGATCGCGATGGTCTCGTCGAGGCTCGCCGTCACGTCGCCGTCGGCGATGAAGTACGCGGTCTCGGTCGGCGTCATCTCGATGGTCGCTCGCAGGATGATGCCGGTCAGGCCGTTTCCGCCCACCGTGGCCCAGAACAGCGGCGCGTCGTCGCCGTCGGGCGTGATGTGGCGGACGGTGCCGTCCGCGAGCAGCAGCTCCATCGAGCGCACGTGATTGCCGAAGCTGCCAGCGCTGTGATGGTTCTTGCCATGGATGTCACACCCGATGGCGCCGCCGATGGTCACCTGACGAGTGCCGGGGAGCACGGGGACCCACAATCCGAACGGCAGTGCCGCACGCATCAGCTGGTCCAGGCTCACTCCACCGTCCACATCGACGATGTGCGTCTCCGCGTCCATCGAGTGGATGCGGTTCAGTGCGCTCATGTCGACGACGAGCCCGCCGCCGTTCTGCGCGTTGTCACCGTACGAGCGGCCGAGTCCGCGGGCGATGACGCCGCGCCGCAGATGGGACGGCTTGCTCTCGTTCTGCTCCGCGACCCGGAGGACGGCGGCGGCCACGATCTCGGGATCGGACGTGGTCAGCACCTGCGCCGTGGTGGGCGAGGTACGTGCCCACCCGGTGAGGGTGCGCGCACTGGTGGGTGGCAATTCGGTGATGGACATCGTTCGTCAGGTTACAGGCAGTGAGAGGGCCAGTACGCTGACGCTCTGTGTCATCAGACGATCACCAGCGCCTTCCTCTGCCCGTCGAGATCCCCGTCACGGAGAACACCGCCGACGACGCGCTGGATCTGCGGACCCAGATCGTCCGGTTCCTCGTCACCGGGGTGCTGTCGGCTGTCGTCGACTTCTCCATCACCATCGCGCTGCAGTACGGCCTGGACGTGCAGCTCTCGCTGGCCAAGGCCGCGGGATTCGTCGTGGGCACCACCGTCGCGTACCTGATCAACCGGCGCTGGACGTTCGCGGCACCGCCGTCGCGGGCGCGGTTCGTGGCCGTCGTCGTCCTGTACGCGGCGACGTTCGGTGTCCAGAACGTGCTGTACACGCTGTTCGGGCACCTGTGGCCCGAGACGATCCTCTACAGCGCCGCGGCGTTCGTCATCGCGCAGGGCACCGCGACGGTGATCAACTTCGTGGTCCAGCGAGCGGTGATCTTCAAGTTGCGCTAGGCCCAGTCCTTGAAGGCGGGTGCCGCGGCGTCCTTGTCGGAGAGTTGGTAGGTCAGGGGTGTGCCGTCGCGGCCGTGGGTGGGCCAGTCGATGGCGAGGTCGGGGTCGAGCGGGTGGATGTCGCGGTCCGCTCCGGGGGTGTACTCGAGGCTGCACAGGTACATCACCGTGGAGTGGTCCTCGAGGGAGAGGATCGCGTGCCCGAGCCCGACGGGCAGGTACACCGCGCGGCGGTCGACGTCGTCGATGAGCACCGAGTCCCAGGTGCCGTACGTCGGTGAGTCCTTGCGGAGGTCGACCACGACGTCGAGGAACGCGCCGCGGGTGCAGGTGACGTACTTGGCCTGCCCGGGTGGGTCGACGGTGACGTGAATCCCGCGGAGCACACCGGCGGCGGAGACCGAGCAGTTGGCCTGCAGCAGTTCCAGGGGGTGCCCGACGGCGGCGGTGAAGGCGGAATCCTTGTGCCATTCGAAGAACACGCCGCGGTCGTCGCCGAACTGGCGGGGAGTGAATTCGAACGCCCCGGGGACGCGCAGTTCGCGGAAGCTCACGGTCGGTGTCCTCTCTCGAGCAGGTCCAGCAGATATGCCCCGTATCCGGACTTGAGCAGTGTCTGCGCGCGGGCGCGCAGGTCGTCGTCGGTGATGAACCCGCGTCGCCACGCCACCTCTTCGGGGGCGCCGATCTTGAGGCCTTGGCGCTGTTCGATGGTGCGCACGTAGTTGGAGGCGTCGAGGAGCGATTCGAAGGTGCCGGTGTCGAGCCAGGCGGTGCCGCGGGGCAGCACCTGCACCTGCAGGGTTCCCGCCTCGAGGTAGTGGCGGTTGACGTCGGTGATCTCGTACTCCCCGCGGGCGGAGGGGGCGAGGTCGCGGGCGATGGCGATGACGTCGTTGTCGTAGAAGTACAGCCCCGGCACCGCGTAGTTCGACCGCGGGTGCGCCGGTTTCTCCTCCAAGGAGAGGGCGGTGCCGCGTTCGTCGAACTCGATGACTCCGTATGCGCTGGGATCGGAGACCTCGTAGGCGAACACCGCGCCGCCGTCGATGTCCCCGAACCGGCTCAGCTGCGTTCCCAGGCCGGGGCCGTAGAAGATGTTGTCCCCCAGCACCAGCGCGGCGCCCTCGGTGCCGATGTGCTCGGCACCCAGCACGAACGCCTGAGCGAGGCCGTTGGGTTCGTGTTGCACCTTGTAGGTCAGCGAGATGCCGAACTGGGAGCCGTCACCGAGCAGCCGCTGGAACTGCTCGGCGTCCTGCGCGGTGGTGATGATCAGGATGTCGCGGATCCCGGCGAGCATCAGCGTGGTCAGCGGGTAGTAGATCATCGGCTTGTCGTAGACGGGCACCAACTGCTTGCTCACGCCCTGAGTGATCGGATGCAGCCGCGACCCCGTGCCACCGGCCAGAATGATTCCTCGCATGATGGTCGAGTCTTTCAGACTGCGCTTCGCGCCGCTCTCCCACGTAAAGTGCCGCCCATGAGAATGCTCGTGACCGGCGGCGCCGGGTTCATCGGCGCGAACTTCGTGCACCTGACCGCCCGCACCCGCCCCGACATCGAGATCACCGTCCTCGACGCCCTCACCTACGCCGGCAACAAGGCCTCCCTCCAGCCTGTCGCCGACCGCATCACCTTCGTCCACGGCGACATCACCGACACCGCCCTCGTGAACCGCCTCGTCGCCGACACCGACCTCGTCGTCCACTTCGCCGCCGAATCCCACAACGACAACTCTCTCGGCGACCCCTGGCCGTTCGTGCACACCAACATCGTCGGCACCACCACCCTCCTCCAAGCGGTCCGCACCCACGACGTCCGCTACCACCACATCTCCACCGACGAGGTCTACGGCGACCTCGAACTGGACGACCCCGCCCGGTTCACCGAGAACACCCCCTACAACCCCTCCTCGCCGTACTCCTCCACCAAGGCCTCCAGCGACCTGCTGGTGCGAGCCTGGACCCGATCCTTCGGCGTCCGCGCCACCATCTCCAACTGCTCCAACAACTACGGGCCCTACCAGCACGTCGAGAAGTTCATCCCCCGCCAGATCACCGGCGTCCTCACCGGCATCCGCCCCAAGCTCTACGGCGCCGGACTCAACGTCCGCGACTGGATCCACGTCGAGGACCACAACACCGCCGTCTGGACCATCATCGACAAGGGCGCCCTCGGCCAGACCTACCTCATCGGCGCCGACGGCGAGGTCGACAACCGCACCGTCGTCGAGACCATCCTCGAACTCTGCGGCCACGACAAGGCCGACTTCGACTTCGTCACCGACCGCCCCGGCCACGACCTGCGCTACGCCATCGACAGCACCCGCCTGCGCACCGAACTCGGCTGGACACCCCGCTACTCCGACTTCCGCAGCGGACTCGCCGCCACCATCGACTGGTACCGCGACAACGAATCCTGGTGGGCGCCGCAGAAAGCCGCGACCGAAGCGGCCTACGCATCGGCCGGCGAACGGACGCTCTGATCAGACGGGTTCCGGCGGCTGGTGCGTGATGCGCCGCCGCAGCAGCACGTACACCGCGCGGCGCAGGAACGACGTCACGAGCGCGCGAGCATTACCGATACGAACGTCGTTCTCGGACAGTAGGTCCGGGTAGGCCGCGCGCAGTTTCCGATGGAATCCCGCGGCCTGCCCCGCCTGTTCCCGCGCCAGGCGCACGCTCCACTGCCCGGCATTGATGCGGAACGCCGCGAGCGACGAGCGGATGGCCACCACGTCACCTGTGAGTGCGACCTCCGTGAAGGTCGCCTGATCGATGAGGAACGGGTGGTCGTTGTCCCACCAGCCGATGTCGGCGAGGGCGTCTCGTCGCATCAGGACGCATCCCGGCTCACCGAAGATGTTGGAGCCGGCGAGCACCGCGGTGCGTGCGGCCGTGCGTCCGTCGACGAGGCCGGACAACTTTCCCAGGCCACGCGTGGCGATGATGGTCTTGCCGGCGGCGTCGACGAGCGTGCGTTGCGACGCCACCAGGACGGCCGACGGGTGCGCGTCGAACGCGGCGACCTGGTCGGCGATCGACGTCTCGGTGATCGTGTCGTCGCCGCACACGAGTTTGATGAGCTCGCCCGTGGCCAGTCGACTCACTCTGTCCCAGTTGCGTTTCGCGCCGCCGCCGGCCTCGGTGTGCTCGACGCGGATGCGATCGTCGTCGTAGCGGGCGATGACGTCGAGGGTGGAGTCGGTCGACGCGTGATCGGCGATCACCAGCTCGAAGTCTCGGTAGGTCTGACTCAGGATCGACTCGATGGTCTCGCCGATGAAGTCGGCGTTGTTGTACGCCGGGACCACGATCGACACGCGGGGTGCCATGTCAGGAACCTTTCACCGAGGACGAGCGCTTGAACGAGAAGTCGCGGTAGCCGAAGAAGCTGATGCAGGCGGTGAGCAAGGTGATGACCAGCTGGGACGGGATGGGTGCGAATCCGAGTACCGAGACGGCGACGGTCATCGCGGCGAGGTTCACCGCGAAGGCCCCGGAGTTGACCACGACGAACCGCCAGAAGTCGCGAAGCACGTGTCCCCGCACCCGGAAGACCAGGTAGCGATTCGTGCAGAACGCAGTCAGCACGTTGCACAGGTACCCGAGCACGATCGCGGCGTGATAACCGAGCGTGTCACCGATCGCGAGCTGCCAGACGATGAACCAGACGGTGCCGAGCACCGTGTTGAAGCCGCCCACCAGGAGAAAGACGAGTCCTTGGTTGCCCATCAGGCGGAGGAGCGGGCCGACCGGCTGCGCGTCCACGACGACACGGTCGTCGTCGGCAGGTTGATCGGCGGTCACCACGGCAGTGTCTCAGCAGCGTTCACCGTGGCACAAACTCGCGGACCCGCTCCGGGTTCGTCACCCGCGGTGGCCGGCGAGGAGCGAGGAGCGGATGGACTCCAGCGTCGAGGCGATGCCGGCGGGCAGCGTGCGGTGAGTCCTGCGATCGATCTCGGGCCAGACGGTGGATCGAAGACGCAGGTCACGGCCCTGGAGCGAGGACAACGGGGAGGCGGCCTGGACGACGAGCGGTCGCCGACGGAAGACGGACCTGCACGCGCCGAGAATGGCGCCGATGGTGACGGCATTCCCCGAGGCGAAGATCTTGGTGACGGGCTCCGTGCGCTCCCGCGCGGCGACGTCCAGGGCGTCCGCCACCATCTCTGCCGCATCGGAGATGTAGAGGTAGTCGCGCAGGGTGTCGATGGGCACATAGATCGAGATGGGTGATGCCAGTAGGTACCCGCGGCACAGGTGGGAGATGAGTCCCTGCGGCTTCGACAGGTTCTGTCCCGGTCCGTACAGGTTGGCGAAGCGGCCGACCACCACCGACGCATCGGTGCGTCGACCGAAGTCCACCGCTCTCTGCTCGGCGCGTAGCTTCGCGTGGCCGTACTCGCCCAGCGGCGCGACCGCGCTCGACTCGTCGTGCGGTGCGTCGGGCGTGCCCGCGTAGACCCCACCGGCGGACGACGCATGAAAGACGGTGACAGGCTCCGGCCTCGGGACCGCATACGACTCGAGCTGTGCCAACGCGTGCGCGAACAGGTCGTTCTCCCGGTCGAAGGCCGCGCGCGGCGTGCCGTTGACGCCTGCGCCCGCACACCACACGACATTGACGCGGCGTGCGTCGGAGGTGGCCACCGCTCGCGCGCGAGAGGTGATCACGGTGCGCGCCGCGTCCTCGTCGAGCCACGGGATCGTCTCGGTCACCACCCGGTGCCCACGACGGGCGAGTTCGGCGGAGACGGCCGAGCCGAGAAGTCCACCACTCCCGACGACCCAGGACAACGTCGTCACGAGAGGTCGGGGTTCTCGGCGTCCCGGTTCTCGGCGTCCGGGCTCGGGGACACCCGGTCGGCCCGACCCAGTGGCCCGGCAGCCGGATCGCCCACGATCAGATAGGGAGGCTTTCCCATCGCGGTCTTCACGTTGACGCCGACGTACTCGGCGACGACGCCGAGAGAGAACAGGGTGGCCCCGAATCCGAACAGCAGGACGACCATGGTGGACGCCCAGCCGCGGACCTCGGTGTCCGGGTCGAAGAACGTGTACACGACGAGGAGATAGGCGACCAGGACGAGGCCGAGAACGGCGAACACCACCCCCAGCACGCTGACCAGACGCAATCCCTTGGTGCCGCTGGAGAGGACCATGCGCCAGAAGTGGGACAGCAGGGTCCGCAGGTTGTAGCCGGAACGCCGTCCCTGTTCCTCGCGCAGCGTCACCGGGCTGGTGGTCACACTGCCGGCGATCCACCCGAGTGCGACGTCGAGGTACGCCTCGGATCCGGCGTAGGCGGCCACCGACCGTCCGACCTCGCCCACGACCATGCGGAAGCTGCTGTACTGCACGGTGTTCTCACCGGCCAACGCCTTGGCGATGAGCCACTTCGAACCCTTGCTCGTCGCGTTTCGCCACAGTCCGTGCGGGGCGGCGTTGGTACCGCGGGCGTAGACGACCGAGGCCTGCTCGTCGAGTGCGGTGTCGAGAAGTCCGCCGATGTCGGCGGGATCGTGCTGCCCGTCCTCGTCCATCGTGACGATCCACTCGCCGCCACTCGAGGCCATGCCCGCGAGCGTCGCGGGGTGCTGCCCGAAGTTGCGACTGAGCCAGATTCCGCGGACGAACGAGTGACGGTCCGCCAGGTCTCGGATGACGGCCGCGGATCCGTCCGGGCCGTGGTCGAACACCAACAGGACCTCCTCGACCACCGCGAGTCGGCGACCGGGGGTCAGAAAGGGCCGGGTGAGGGTCTCGAGCTCGTCGGTCAACGGGCCGAGGGTCCTCTCACCCTGGTAGACGGGAACGATGACCGAGATCCGGTGCGGAAGCTGATCGTCAGTCACGAGAGCCGACCCTATAACGCAGAGGGGCCGGTTGCCGACGAGCGAGCGGCCGACGACTGCGGTCGCGCGGAGAACCGTCGTCGGACGTCGAGCACGACGAGGCCCAGCAGAACGACGATTCCAGCGCCCAAGGCAGCCAGTCCGAGCCGAAACCCGGGCGGGCGGAAAGTCAGCTCGAGATCGGCGTCGGTGGTACCCGGGGGCAGGTCGACGTAGAGGAAGGTGTCGCCCAGCCCCTTGGTCTGCAACGGCTGTCCGTTCAGCGTGGCCGTGTATCCGGGCCAGGCGAGCCTGGCGAAGACCACGCTGCCGCCGGCGGCGGAGCTCACCCGCAGGCTCTCGTCGACGTCGCTCGAGCGCACCGGCTCGACGTCGGCGTTCACCGTCGCGGACACGGTGCCCTCCTGCGTCGACACCGGCCCGTCGACCCGTTCGAGGACGGCGACCTGGTCGGACTGCGGTCGTGGGACGTCGACCCAGCGCCATCCGGGAGGAACCGGCAGCTGCCGCCACATCGGGTACTGCGCCTTCTGGACGACGACGCGGTCGAGCAACATCAGATCCGCCGTGGTCCGCCCGGTGTAGACGTCGGGACGGAACACGTTGCGGTACGCATCGGGGCAGGTGGTGCCCTCGTAGGCGACGCACAACAGTTCCGAGAACGCCTGGTGGCCGACCGGCGTGTAGGCGCTGACGTAGTTCAGGTCGAGCACCTTGGCGTAGTTGCCGTACACCTGCGCACGCCAGCGATCCGTGGCGTCCTCGGGCGATCTGTCGGACAGGGCCCGATCGCCCAGTTGCAGCGTGGTCCCGGTCCAGTCCGGGAACTCCGCACGCGCCTCCTGCTGAGACGACGGAAAGTTCCACTCGCTCAGAACGGGCCGGTAGTTGTGGATCTGGTACAGCGCCACGGGAATGACAGACACCATGAGCAGCGCGGTGGCGGCGGTCGCCCTGCGCGCGCGGAAGACGGCGACGACGAGCCCGCCGAGAACGACGACGAAGAGGACGGACAGCAGGTGTCGGCCGGCCAGTTGCGGTCCGGACGACAGCGCGCGGATCAGCAGGACGCCCGTGATGACGCCGGCGGCGGTCAGTCGGCCGCGCAGACCGCGCAGGGTTCCGAAACGGCTCAGCAGAACTGCGGCGATGATGAGCAGGGCGGCAGCGACGAAGGGCAGCAGTCGTCCGGGCCAACGGATCGGCCCGATGTCGGACGGCCCCGCGGTGTACAGGAGCAGGGCGCCGAGAACGATGAGGGGACCGGACAGTTCGCGCACGACCGTCGGCACACGGCGCCAGTCGACGAATGCCACAGCCGGGACGAGGAACCAGGCGATGTAGGTGACCGGGGCCATGGTGGTCTCGCCACTCCACGACTCCATGCTGGTCACCGCCGACGGCAGGCTCGCGCTGAAGGTCTCCGACCAGGGGACCACGAGGAAGTTGTCGTTGAGGGTTCCCTCGGCGCCCGAGCGCCAGGTGACGCCCGAGGTGAGGACGCCGGGGAGGAACGTGACGGCGCCGCACAGGGCGGCGGCGATCGATACGGCCCCGAGTCGGATCACCGGCATCAGGACGCGCGCACGCAGGTACTCGCCGATCATCACCGCGCCCGCGGCGACTCCGGCCATGAGGGCCGCGTGGACGTACCCCACGCTGATGGCGAGGTAGAGAAACGCGAAGACCGGTAGCGGACCGGAGGTGCCGCGGGCATAGCGCACGGCACTCGCCCAGGCATTGATCACCCAGGCCATGCCGATCAGCGATGTCACCCAGGACGGCTGCTCGAAGAAGAGGGTGAATCCCGCGAACGGCGTGGCAGTCGCAGCGACCGCCGCCCAGGAGGGCCTGGATCCGTACTCGAGAGCCACGCGGTAGACGCCGATCGCCAGCACCACGGCGAAGAAGATCTTGACGACGGCAGCGAGCAGTGCCAGGTCGTCCACCGACGGTGAGATGAGGTTGACGATCATCTGCACGGGATTCCAGAGCCCACCCTGGCCCTCGACCGGGTAGTTGCCGGCCATCCACTGGGTGGTGACGAGGGGGAGGAACTGCCCTTCACGCAGCAGTCGGCCCAGAGCCAGCCAGTTGCCCACCGCGCCCGACTCGGTGTCGTCGAGGTAGAAGAAGCGATGGTCGCTCACGAGGATCGCGACGAATCCCAGCACCACCACCACACCGGATCCGAGACCCCAGGACCAGCGCTCTCGACGGGACGTCTCGACCGAGGTCACGACAGGCGTGTGCGTCACACCGTCCTCGCTTCCTGACCGACACGTCGTTCCCCGCAAGTGTCATGGACGCGACGGAACCCTCCCGGTTGTTATCGTAGGTCACAGACCGGTCTCATTTGTTACGGGGTGCGACGAGCACGCCTGTCTCTACTGTCAGGAGTTGGACAACCGATGCAGTCGACCGCGCCCGCGACGATTCCGCACAGCGGCCACGACAGGTTGGTCCTCCAGCGAGGCGTCTTCCTCGGCCCCTCCACCAGAGTGAATCCCGATCTGTACGTGCAGATCGAGAAGGGCAGCGGGGATCGCAGGCGCCACGACATGACGCTCGCGAAGAACTCTTTCGCTCACACCAACACGTACTTCGGGCGCTTCGCGGCGTCCTACTGGCAGCGGTGGACCACGGTCGGCGCGGTCACGGCGTCTCTGCGCATCGCGACGAGCGGCCGTGTCCGAGTGCGACTGCTGGCCTCGGACATCGCCGGTCACCGCCGCATCGTGTCGGTGCAGGAGACGCGGAGCGACGCCGTGCTGACATTCGAGGCTCCGCTCGACAAGTTCGTCGACGGGGGTGCCCTCTGGCTGGAGTTCGAGACGTTCGGCGAGTCCGCCGTCGTCGACTGCCTCGAGTGGATCCACGCCACCACGGTGCCGAGACGTCCGGTGGCCATTGCCATCTGCACGTTCAACCGCGCCACGGACTGTGCGCACACGGTGGCCGCACTGGCGTCCGACGACGTGGTGTTGTCGCTGATCGACACCGTGCACGTCGTGGATCAGGGCACCGACCTCGTGCAGGATCAGCCGGAGTTCGCCGATGCGCGGGCGCGGATGGGCGACACCCTGGTGTACCTCCGGCAGCCCAATCTCGGTGGTGCGGGCGGCTTCACACGCGGACTGTACGAGGTGACCGCGTCTCGGAGCGGTGTCGACGTCATCCTCATGGACGACGACATCCTGTGTGAGCCGGAGACGGTGCTGCGTCTGAGCGCCTTCGCCAACGTCACGGCGCAGCCGACCCTGGTCGGCGCGCAGATGCTGTTCCTGCTCAATCCCGACTACCTCAACGTCGGCGCGGAGGAGGTGGACTTCCTGCACCTGCAGCACGGCCGCACCGTCGGAAAGGCGTTGTCCAACAAGAGCATGATCAAGAAGAACCAGGAGCGCCGGGTCGATGCCGGCTACAACGCCTGGTGGACGTGCCTGATCCCGTCCGAGGTGGTCGAGGAGATCGGCCTCCCACTTCCCATGTTCTTCCAGTGGGACGACGTGGAGTACGGCGTACGCGCCGGTCGTGCTGGGTTCACGACCGTGACGCTGCCCAACGCCGCCGTGTGGCACGCCGACTTCTACTGGAAGGATTTCGACGACTGGGCGCGGTACTTCAGTACGCGTAACTCGCTGATCGTCGGGTCTCTGCACAGCGACCTGAACACGACGGTGTTGTCGCGAATGTTCCTGCGCCACATCGCCGAGTACGTCGTCGGAATGCAGTACGGTCTCGCCCACACCACGTTGAAGGGTATCGAGGACTGGCTGTCGGGGCCGGACCATCTGGCCGACGGCGGCATGGCGGCGATGGCTCGTATCCGAGCCGACCGCAAGGAGTACCCGGAGACGATCATGCACCCGGCGGCCACCGCGCCGGTGCCCTCCGCGGAGGTGCGGGTCTCGCGAGCGGGCGGGGAGCCGAGCGCGATGCGAGCGGTGTTGGCCAAGCGCGGTGTCGACCAGTTCCTCGGACGCACGATCGGCGGTCTCGTCGGCGTCACGCGCGAGGACGCGCACTGGTGGCACATCGCCAGGTTCGACCACGTCGTGGTCACCGACGCATCGCAGGGCGGCGTTCGAATCCGCAAGCGGGACAAGGCACGCGGGGTCGCGCTGATGGTGCGTGCCGTCAAGGTGATGCGGCGTCTGCGGCGGGAGGCTCCTGCTCTGCAGGAGCAGTACCGCGCGGCCGGTGCCGATCTCATCGCACGCGAGAACTGGGCCCGCCTGTACGACATCGACGATCCCGCAGCCGAATCGGTCAGGTGAGCCGGACCGCCACCTGCTCGTTGTTGGACGTGTAGGCGAGGTACTCGAACGTCACCCCGGTGCGGTGGACGAACTCGGTCCACGCCTTGTACTCGTGCAGGGCCCAGCCGGGGAAGTTGAAGAACTCGTCGAACACGATGACGGTGCCCGGCACCAGCCGTGACTCGAGACGACGCAGGACGAAGTCGGTCGACGAGTACAGGTCGGCGTCGAGGTGCAGGAACGCGACCGGGCCGCGGTTCTTCGACAGGAACGGCCCGAGGGTCTGCTGGAACATGCCCTTCACCAGGTGCGCACCCGGAACGTCCGGTAGAGCGTCCTGAGCGAAGGTCCCGGCCTCGAAGCCGGTGCGCCAGTCCTCCGGCAGGCCCTCGAAGGTGTCGAAGCCGGCGATGACTCCGACGTTGGCGGCGCGGCGCCACTCGTCGACGATGATCGCCAGCGTGGTCCCGGTGGCGACCCCGAACTCGAGTGCCATGCCGTCGATGGACACAGCACCCAGGGCGTGCCGCAACGTGAGGTCGGGACGGGTGAACGACGGCGTCCGCGGGAGGTGGTCCTCCACGAAGTCGGCACTCGAGGCGGTGGCCTCGAGGTCCGAGGCGAACGGGATGTCGCGGCGCATCCGGAACTCCAGCGTGGTGATGGATTCCTGGAGGTCGGCGATCGTCTTCGCCTGACCCGTGATCAGGTCTATCAACTCACTGTGACGACGGTCGGCCTCGGGTGCCACGGCGTCCTGGACTGCCTGCACGACCTTGCCCCGCGCCGAGGCTCTGACGCGTCGGCTCCACCGCATCACCCGCACCGTCCACTCGTCATGGGGACATACCGTAGTTCAGGGTTTGCGGAAGTACTCATCCCGGCCGAGCTTGCGCAGACGCAACCACTCGCGCAGGCCGCGGAGGTCCCGTCGTGTGACCACGAAGTACCACCCGAAGCGCACCCATTCCTGCGGGAGAAGCTTGCGCATGCCGGGTTGAGCCATCAGGTATCCGCGGTTGCGGTAGGTGAAGTAGCGCTTGGTGGCGTCGTCCGGATACTGCGTGTGCATCCGGCCGCCGAGGATCGGCTTGAACTCGTCGGCGCCGTTCGGATGCAGGTACGCGGTCTGCAGGCACGTGCCGAAAGCCAGCCCCGAGCGTGTGAGGCGACGGTGGATCTCGACCTCGTCGCCGCGGACGAAGAGCCGGAGGTCGGGGACACCGACGGCGTCGATCGCAGCGGCCGAGAACAGCGCACCGTTGAACAACGACGCGTAGGACGGCAACAACTCCTCGTCACCGAGTTCGGACCGCCACCGTCGCCACGCGGTGCCGCGTCGCAGCGGGAACGCGAGGTGATCGGGATCGTCGATGTCGCACACGACGGGGGAGACCTCGTCGAGGCCGTGGCGCACCGCGCAGTCGAGGAGCGTGGCGAGGACGTCCGGCCCCTCCGGCCTGCCGTCGTCGTCGGCTAGCCACACCCGCTCGGCACCGAGGGACAGCGCGTGCAGCATCCCCAGCGCGAAGCCGCCGGCCCCACCGAGGTTGTGCTTGCTCCCGAGGTAGGTGGTCGGCACGGCCGCGCTCTCGACGAGCTCGCGGACCGCGGTCTCGTTCGCGTTGTCCACCACGATCAGATGGTCGAGCGGACGGGTCTGCGACGTCAGGACGGCGAGGGACTGGGCCAGCAGCTCGCGGCGCCGGTGGGTGACCACCACGCCGACGATGAACTCAGGCATGCGGGTCGTGATCGGCCTGGCCACGATCCGCGGCCTCCAGCTCACGAATGACGTGCGCGACGTGGTCTCCCGCGTCGTCGCCCTCGTACGACCGCACGACCTCCTCGATGCCGCCCTGCTGCCGCACGTGGCCGTGATCGATCCACATCGCGGAATCGCAGAGCTGGGCGAGGAACTCGTTGGAGTGCGAGGCGAAGACGAGGATTCCCGAGCGCTGCACGAGCTTCTGCAGACGAGTGCGCGCCTTCTTCATGAACTCGGCGTCGACCGCGCCGATGCCCTCGTCGAGCAGCAGGATCTCGGGGTCGATGCTCGTGACGACGCCCATGGCGATGCGCACGCGCATGCCCGTCGAGTAGGTGCGCAGCGGCATGTCGAGGTACTCGCCGAGCTCGGTGAAGTCGGCGATCTCGTCGATCTTCGACATCATCTGCTTGCGTGTCTGGCCGAGGAACAGTCCCCGGATGATGATGTTCTCGTAGCCGGAGATCTCCGGGTCCATGCCGACGCCCAGGTCGAAGACCGGCGCGACGCGACCCCGCACGACGGCACTGCCGCGGGTGGGTTCGTAGATGCCCGCCAGCAGGCGCAGGAGCGTCGACTTGCCCGCACCGTTGTGGCCGACCAGTCCGACGCGGTCGCCCTCCTTCAGTGAGAGCGTGATGTCGCGCAGCGCCTCCACGACGACGACGTCACTGCTGTTGCGTCCGATGGTGCCGCCGGCCTTGCCGAGGAACGCCTTCTTCAGCGACCGGGTCTTGGCGTCGAAGATGGGGAAGTCGACGCACGCGCCGTGCGTCTCGATGCTGACTGTCATGTGTGTCTCGTCCGATCAGACCCAGTAGGGCACGCGGGCCCGGAACGTACGCATCGCCACCATGGTGACGGCCAGGCCGACCACGGTGAACGCCAGCACGATGTACCAGTGGTACGCCTGCTGGTCCTCGCCGATCAGGGGCGCGCGCAGGATGTCGAGGTAGTGGAACAGCGGATTGATCTCCACCAGCCGCGCGCGGTCCGCCGCGGCCCCGCCCATCTTCTGCAGATTC
This sequence comes from Rhodococcus sp. NFXS4, assembly GCF_058139645.1. NCBI lineage: Bacteria > Bacillati > Actinomycetota > Actinomycetes > Mycobacteriales > Nocardiaceae > Rhodococcus > Rhodococcus sp. NFXS4. Next base: position 4,631,801 of record NZ_CP192221.1, on the reverse strand, counting down.
GCCGTGGTCCACACGATCGGCGTCATGAAGAACAGCAGCGTGACGACGCTGCCGAGGATCGGGGCCAGGTCGCGGTAGCGGGTGGCGATGATGCCGAAGAGCAGTGACACCCACACCATGTTGACGACGATCAGGCCGAACGCCGGGATCGCCATGACGATGGTCCAGTGCAGCTCGGGACGGAACACCGCGAGCATGATCAGGTAGATCAGCATGTTGTGGCCGAGGAGCAGCACCTGGCGCCACACGAGCCGATAGATGTGCACGCTCAGTGCCGACGGCAGTTGCTTGATCAGGCCCTCGTTGGCCACGAAGACGTCGGCGCCCTCGAGGATCGACGCGCTGATGAGGTTCCAGATGATGAGCCCGACGGTGACGTGGGGCAGGAACGACTTCAGGTCGATGTCGAGGAGGACCGAGTACAGCAGACCCATCGCGACGGCCTGCACACCCGTGGCGATGGTGATCCAGAACGGGCCGATGACGGAACGCCGGTACCGCTGCTTGATGTCCTGCCATCCGAGGCTCAGCCACAGCTCACGCTGGGCGTAGCCCTGCCGGAGATCGCGGACGGCCCGGCGGAACGTCTGCGAATCGGACGCGGGTGCATCCCCGGAGTTCGAGTCCCCGGTGTTCGAGTCGATCGCTGGTGCTGCCACGACCGACGACCCTACAGACGAGAACCGTCAGAGGTACTGGCCGGTGCCCTGCCCGTGCTGGCCCTGACCGCCGCCGCCGATGGACACACCGGGCGGAAGTGCACCCTGGCGCATCTGCTCGAGCTGGGCGCGCGCTGCCATCTGCTGAGCGAAGAGTGCCGTCTGGATGCCGTGGAACAGTCCCTCCAGCCAGCCCACCAGCTGTGCCTGGGCGATGCGGAGCTCGGCGTCGGACGGCACCGCGTCCTCGCCGAAGGGCAACGCCAGGCGCTGGAGCTCGTCGCGCAACTCCGGCGCGAGTCCCTGCTCGAGCTCACGGATGGAGGAGGTGTGGATCTCCTTGAGGCGGGTGCGGCTGGCGTCGTCCAGCGGTGCCGCGCGCACCTCCTCGAGGAGCTGCTTGATCATGGTGCCGATGCGCATGACCTTGGCGGGTTGCTCGACCATGTCCGCCAGCGATTCCTGGTCGTCGCCGTCCGACGAGTCGCCGGCCCCGGTGACGTTCGCGCGGGCCGCGGCGGCCGCCGCCTCGCGGGGACTGAGCGCGATCGGCTGCCCGTCCGGACCGATGACGACGACGTGGTCGGCGCTGTCGTCCGCGCGGCCGCCGTCCGAGTTCTGCTCGTGTGAAGACGTCATGTCTCCATCTTGACCCGGGTCGCTCACCAGGGTGGGGTCCGGGGCGTGCCCGTGCGTGCCCGCCCTGTCGCCGTCGGCGCCTAGAGTGTGCGGCATGACCTACGACGTCGCCCGCGTACGAGGGCTGTTTCCCTCGCTCGGCGACGGCTGGATCCACCTCGATCCGCAGCTGGGCATGCAGATCCCCGACCGGGTGGCCACGGCCGTGTCCACCACCTTCCGTGGGACCGCATCGACGCACATCGGTCGGCACCCCTACGCGCAGCGCAGCGCGAAGGTCGCCGACGACGCTCGGCAGGCCGTCGCAGATCTGGTCGGTGGAACCCCCGAGGGCGTGGTCCTCGGTCCGGACCACGGCATCCTCCTGACCGCTCTCGCGGAAGCCCTCAGCACGCGTCTCGGCCTCGGTACGGGCATCGTCCTGTCCCGGCTGGACGACGAGGCGAACGTGGCACCGTGGCTGCGCATCGCCAATCGGTACGGCGCCCAGGTGCAGTGGGCCGAGGTGGACATCGAGACGTGCGAGCTCCCCAGTTGGCAGTTCGGGGAACTCATCGCGGCGAACACTCGGCTCGTCGCGCTGACCGCGGCGTCGACGGTGGTGGGGTCGGCCCCCGACGTCCGTGTCGCCGCCGACCTCGTGCACGACGCCGGCGGGCTGCTGGTCGTCGACGCGGTGGGTGCGGCCCCCTACGCGGTGCTCGACATCGAGGAACTCCGGGCGGACGTCGTCGCCGTCAACGCCGCGGCCTGGGGTGGGCCTCGCGTCGGAGCGCTGGTGTTCCGAGACCCCGAGCTGCTCGACCGGTTGCCGTCGCAGGCGCTCGACACTGATGCGAAGGGTCCGGCGCGGCTCGAGGTCGCCGGTCTGCACTACTCACTGCTCGCGGGGATGACCGCGTCCGTCGACTGTCTCGCCGCCCTCGACGAGAACGCGAGCGGGACACGTCGACAGCGTCTCGAGATGTCCATCGGCTCGCTGCAGGACTATCAGGATCGGCTCTTCGCGTACCTGCAGGAACGTGTGGCGGCACTGCCGCACGTCATGGCCATCGGTCAGGCGTCCAGCCGCATCCCGTGCCTGAGCATCAGCGTGGACGGCGTCGACTCCGACAAGGTGGCGGCGCGACTGGCGGACAACAGGATCGACGTGGTCGGTGGCCTGCACGGCGGCAGCCGCCTGCTCGAGTCGCTGGGTGTCGCCGATGCCGGTGGCGCGATCACGGTGGGGCTGGCGCCGTACACGACGCGGCACGAGATCGACCAGCTCGTCACGGTTCTCGAGACGCTGACCTGATCCGCGCCCGTCAGCGGACGCGCAGGATCACCTTGCCCACCGTGGCGTGGTCGTCCAGCATGCGATGAGCCTGCGGTGCGTCCGACACCGGCACCTCCGCGTGCACGACGGGCACGACCGCACCGTCGGCGATCATCGGCCACACGTGCTCGCGCACCTGGCGCACGATGTCGGCCTTGCCGCCCTGGCCGGTGAGGGGGCGCGCCCGCAACCCGGCGCAGTGCACACTGCCGCGCTTGGCCATCAGCGCGCCGAAGTCGAACTCGGCCACCCGGCCGCCCTGCATGCCGATCGTGACCAGGCGGCCGTCCATCGCGAGCGCAGAGATGTTGGGAGAGAGGTACTTCGCGCCCATGTTGTCGAGAATGACGTCGGCTCCGTGCCCGTCCGTCGCGGACCGTAACTCCTCGGTGAAGTCCGAGGTCTTGTAGTCGATGAGGATGTCCGCGCCGAACGACCGGCAGATCTCGAGCTTCTCCGCCGAGCCGGCGGTGACCGCGACGCGCGCGCCGAGGGCCTTCGCCACCTGGATGGCGTGCGTGCCGATGCCGCTGCCACCGCCGTGGATCAACAACGTGTCCCCGGCGGACAAGCCGGCGTACATGACGACGTTGGACCACACCGTGCACGCGACCTCGGGCAGCGATGCGGCCACGTGCAGGTCGAGCCCGTCGGGAACGGGCAGCACCTGTCCGGCCGGCACCACCACCTGCTCGGCGTAGCCGCCACCCGCGAGCAGCGCGCAGACCCGATCGCCGACCTTCAATGCGGTGACGTCGTCGCCGACCTCCGCGATCACACCCGAACATTCGAGCCCGAGCACGTCGGAGGCGCCGGCGGGCGGCGGATAGTTGCCCTGCCGTTGCTGCAGATCGGCGCGGTTGACGGCGGACGCCGCGACGGAGATCAGGACTTCTCCCGGCCCCGGTACGGGATCGGGTACCTCGCTCCAGACCATGACATCGGGGTCGCCGTATTCGGTCAGTGTGATCGCATGCACAGGGTCGATGGTATGCCGCGGGGCGTGAGTTGCGACGAGGTCATACCATTCGACTCGGTGACCGGACGATACGATGCGAACGACGTGCGGCCCGGCATCGGACAACCGGTGGTGGGCCTGCTGGGTGACGTCCGCATCCGCGTCGGTACGCACTTCTCGGGTGTGCCGGGTCTGCGAGCGCGGACACTGCTGGCGCTTCTCGCGATGACTCCCGGCAAGTTCGTCTCGGTGTCGACGATCATCGACGAACTCTGGCCCGACGGCGGACCGGAGTCGCCGAAGTCCGCCGTGCAGACCCAGGTCTCGCGTCTGCGGTCGGTGGCACCGATGATCGAGACAGGACCGGCCGGGTACCGCCTCTCACTCGATTCGAACGACGTCGACCTGTGGCGAGCCCAGCTGCTCGCCGCGTCGGCATCGTCCCTGGAACCTGCGGAAGCACTCGACACGGTTGCCGACGCGGTCGCGCTGTGGCGAGGCGAGCCCGGAGGTGATCTGGGCGACAGCACCGTGGCGGCCGACGTCGCGAAGGCTGCGGCAGACATCCGCGACACGCTGGACTCGATCGCCGTGGCTGCGTCGTCGGATGTCGGTGACCACGCGTCCGCGATCGAGATCGCACGCCGACGCTGGCACCGCGACCGTGCCGACGAGACCGCGGCGTCGTCGATGATGAGTGCGCTGCACGCCGCGGGTCGCACGGCCGATGCGATCGCCGTGTTCGCCGAACTCCGTGAGCTGCTGGCAGATCGGTGGGGCATAGATCCGTCGCCGGTCGTCGCGGCACTGCATGCCGATCTGCTCGGCGCGACAGTTCCGGTCGAGCCGGTCGCGCTGTCGGGCTACCCGGTGGTGGGAGTCCGTCACGCCTCCACCGAGCTCGTGGGCCGGACGGACGACATCGCGGCGGTGGAGAGCCTGCTGTCGAGGGCGCGACTGGTGACCGTCACCGGTCCCGGCGGAAGTGGCAAGACGCGCCTGGCTCACGAGATCGGTCGTCGTGCGACACAACGGGTTCCGGTTGTCGTCGTCGAGTTGGCACCTCTGCGGAGTGGAGACGACGTGGTCGCCGCCATCAGTGGAACCCTGGGACTGAACGAGGCGGACGTCGTGATGGGGTCCTTGCCCATCGGTCCTGTCCATTCCGCGCGTGACCGGCTTCGGGACGCGCTGGCATCGCGTCCTCTGCTGATGATCCTGGACAACTGCGAACACGTGTCGACCGATGTGGCCGGCGTGGTGGACGAAGTGATCGGGGCGAGCGATCTGGTGCGCATCCTGACGACGTCTCGAACGCCGCTGGGTGTCGCTGCTGAGTCGATCTACCCCCTTCCGCCGTTGGTCGTCGATGCGGGCGGTTCACCGGCCACCGATCTGTTCATCGGCCGTGCGCGGGCGGTACGACCGACCGTCGTGATCGACCCGGACAGGATCGCACGGTTGTGCACCCGTCTCGACGGTCTGCCGTTGGCCATCGAATTGGCCGCGGCGCGTGCTCGGTCGATGAGCATCGAGGAGATCGACAACGCGGTGGCCGATCGATTCTCGTTGTTGCGCAGCAAGGATCGGACTCGACCGGAGCGGCATCGGACGCTGCATGCCGTCATCGACTGGAGTTGGCAACTGCTCGACGACGGTCAGCGCCGTGCGCTCCGACGGTTGTGCCGCTTTCCTGCCGGCATCACCTCGCATGCTGCGCGGGCGGTAGCCGAGTTCGAGCCGGGTGACCGCATCGACGACGCGGTGGACGGTCTGGTGGAGCACTCGTTGCTCACGGTGGACGAGTCGGACGGGATGAGATTCCACATGCTCGAGACCGTCCGCGAATTCGGCGAGGAGCACCTGGCACGCGACCCCGCCGAGCGCGACGCGGTCACCGACGCGATGGTCGCGTGGGCCTCGTCCGTCGCACGGCAGGCCCTCGAACTGCATCGGAACGGCAACCGCAACGCGGTCGTTCCGGCGATCGACGCCGAGCACGACAATCTGCTGGCAGTGCTCCGTATCGCGGCGGTCGAACAGCGCTGGTCCGACGTCTTCACGATCTTCCCCGCTCTTGCCTACCTGTGGTCTGTGCGGGGTGCGCACTCGGAAGTCGTCAATTGGTCGGTGCGCCTTCTCGATGCGACCGATGTCGATCCCCGCGGTGTCCCCGACGACATCGTCGTGTTCGCCTACGTCTTCATGGCGTCGCACCTGGGATACGGAGGCTCGCCCCGGCAGGCGGCCCGCGCGCGCACCGCGTTGCGACGCGTTCTGCGGGCCAGACCGGGAACATCTCCGGCCCTGCGGTTCCCGGCGATGCTGCTCCTGCACCGCGCCGACGGCACAGGGCTGGCGAGGGTGCTCGCGGAGGCGGTCAGATCTGCAGACCCGGAGATTCGAGGTACCGCGCTGATGTTGCGCGGATCGCTTCGGGAGAACCGCGGTGACCTGTACGGCGCGGAACGCGATCTTCGCGCCGCGGCGTCCATCTCGCACGATGCCGACGATCTGTGGGGCATGGCTCAGGCTGCTCAGTCACTGGGGAGTATCCACGGACAGACCGGGAGGCACGAGCAGGCCGCCGAGTTCTATCTCCACGGGGCGCAGTTGCTCTGGCGCCTCCACGCGTACGAGGAGAGTGTTCAGACGCGGACCTTCGCCGCTGCGTCTCTCGTCGCCGCGGACCGCGTCGGTGACGGGTTGGCTCTGCTGTCGGATTTCGGGCACGGCGATCGCATCACCACGGGGCTTGCGGTGGTCGCGTCCGACGAGGCGATGAGGCATCAGACGCGAGCCACGGTTTTCGGAACTCGGGCCGAGGCGATGCTGCGTGGAGGAGATGTGTCCACCGGTCTGGCGCTGTATCGGGACGCCGCCGAGCAGTGCCGGTCGGGGTGGGACGACATCGGAGATCCGTACGCCGTGATGTTGGCCTGCGCCTGCGTGGATGCGCATGTGCTGCACGGCGATCATGGCAGGGTGGAGGATCTGGTTCGGTGGATCCGCACCCGCGTCTGCGCTCCCCGCAGTGCTCTGGCGCGAGGGGATCTTCCTCAGCTCGGTGCCGTGGCCTGCGCCGTGGGGTCGTATCTGATCGCCTGCGGGCGATCGCACGAAGGACCGATTCTTCTGGCCGCTGCGACGTCCGTCGCGGCGCGACAGGACTTCCCGTCGATGACGATCGACCTGCATCTGGGTCTGGCGCGCCGAGTGCTCGGCATCGACGCGGTGGAGACGGCCCTGCTGCGGCGGCCCCGCACCCGGGCCGCCGCAGCGGAGTCGATCCTGGCCGCGCTGACGGATCAGGCCTTACGCATGTAGGTGCGCACGGTGAGTGGAGCGACGACCAGAACGATGATCGCCGCGCCCAGCAGCGACCACACCACATGGATTCCGGCGTGGCCGGTTCCGGCGAGTTCGCGCACCGCGGTGACCACTTGGGAAACCGGGTTCACGTTCACGAAGGCCTGAAGCCATCCGGGCATGGTGTCCACCGGGACGAAGGCGTTCGACAGGAAGGTCAACGGGAAGAGGATCAACATCGACACGCCCTGCACGGCGGACGCCTTGCTCATCAGGACACCCATCAAGGCGAAGATCCAGCTGATCGACCATGCGCACACGATCACCAGGCCGCCGGCGAGCGCAACTCCTACCGCACCGCCCTCGGGTCGGTAGCCCATGGCGAAACCTGTGGAGAACGTGATGACGGTGGCGATGACGTACCGGACGACGTCGGCGAGCAGTGCGCCCGCCAGCGGTGAGATACGTGCGATCGGAAGGGCTTTGAACCGGTCGAAGACGCCCTTGTCCATGTCCTCACGGAGTTGCGTGCCGGTGACGATCGACGTGGTGATGACCGTCTGGACCAGGATTCCGGGAATGATGACCGGCAGGTAGCTCGCGATGTCGCCGGAGATGGCACCGCCGAAGATGTAGGTGAACATCAAGGTGAAGACGACCGGAACGAAGACGACGTCGAACAGTTGCTCCGGGTTGTGCTTCAGCTTGAGCAGACCTCGATACGCCATCGTGACGGTGTGGCGAGCGGACATCGAGACGGAGATCCGCTCGACCGGGGCGTCGACGAAGCTGGGCGCCGAGGTGGGGCTGGGCAGGGTGGTGGTCACGCGGCGTTCTCCTCGGATGTGGCGGCCGCGGAGTCGGGCCGACCGGTGATGGACATGAAGACCTCGTCGAGGCTGGGTTTGGCGACGGTGATCTCGGCGACGTCGATCCCGATGTCCCGCAACGAGATCAGAATGTCCGGTGTCGCCGAGGCATCCTTCATTGGCGCCGTGACGCGGCCCGATCCGGTGGCCGCGGACGCGTCGAGACCGAGGCGGGTGCTGACCAGGACACGTGCCTCCTCGGTGCGTCCGGGGTCGGCGATCACCAGAGTCATCGTGGACGTTCCCACCGACGCCTTCAGACTGTCGGCCGTGCCGTCGGCGATGACGCGTCCCCGGTCGATGACGGCGATGCGGTCGCACAGCTGATCGGCCTCGTCGAGGTACTGGGTGGTCAGCAGGACCGTCGTGCCCTCGGACACGAGTCGGCGGATGGTGTCCCACATCTGTACGCGCGTGCGAGGGTCGAGGCCGGTGGTGGGTTCGTCCAGGAACAGCAGCGGAGGTGTCGAGATGAGGCTCGCGGCCAGGTCGAGTCGCCGCCGCATTCCTCCGGAGAAATTCTTCAACGGCTTCGACGCGGCCTCGGTGAGGGCGAACTCCTCGAGAAGGTCGTTCGCACGTCGTCGGCTCTCGGCACGGCCGAGGCCGAGCAGTCGGGAGAACACGACGAGATTCTCCGTTGCGGTGAGGTCTTCGTCGACCGACGCGTACTGGCCCGTCACGCCGACCAGGGAACGCACGGCCGTGGGCTCCGCGACGACGTCGTGGCCGAACACCCGTGCGCTGCCGCCGTCCGGGCGCAGCAGGGTGGCGAGCATGCGGACCGTGGTGGTCTTTCCCGCTCCGTTGGGTCCGAGAACTCCGTAGACCGCGCCGCGGGGAACGGTCAGGCTGACGCCGTCCACCGCGCGCTGTCGGCCGAAGTTCTTGACGAGGTTGTCTGCTTCGATGGCTGGTTGCATGCGCTCAGCGTGCACCGCCCCGCTGTCACGGCACTGTCGTGCCGGTGTCGTGCCGGTGTCGGATCAGATCCGTGACGGCTCTTCCCACAGGTTGATGCCGGACTCCTTGGCGTGTTCGTCGATGCGGCTCAGTTCGTCGTCGTCGAATCGGAGTTGCGCGAGTGCACCCACGTTGTCGTCGAGCTGTTCGACGGACGAGGCGCCGATCAGCACCGTCGTGACCCGCGGGTCCCGCAGCGCCCACGCCAACGACATCTGGGCGAGCGACTGCCCCCGCGCCGCGGCGATGTCGTTCAGCGCGTTCAGATGCCCGCGCATGTCCTCGGTCAGCCACTCGGGATCGAACGACTTCCCCTGTGCCGCGCGCGACTCGTCGGGGATGCCGCCGAGGTACTTGTCGGTCAGCATGCCCTGCGCGAGAGGGGAGAACGCGATCACGCCGACTCCCAGCTCGTCGACGGCCGGCAGCAGATCGGACTCGATCCAGCGATTGAGCATCGAGTAACTCGGCTGGTGGATCAGCAGTGGCACTCCCGCATCGGACAGCAGTGCCGCCATCCGGCGGGTGCGCGCCGCCGAGTACGAGCTGATGCCCACGTAGCGCGCCTTGCCCTGCTCGACGGCACTGACCAGCGCGCCCGCGGTCTCCTCGACGGGTGTGTCCTTGTCGGGGCGGTGGCTGTAGAAGATGTCGACGCTGTCGAGCCCCATGCGCTCGAGTGAGCGGTCCAGTGAGCTCAGCAGGTACTTGCGCGACCCGCCGAAGCCGTAGGGGCCCGGCCACATGTCCCAGCCTGCTTTGGTGGAGATCACCAGCTCGTCGCGGTACGGCCCGAAGTCCTCCCGCAGGATGCGGCCGAAGTTGATCTCCGCGCTGCCGTACGGCGGCCCGTAGTTGTTGGCGAGATCGAAGTGGGTGATGCCGAGGTCGAACGCCCGGCGGAGGACGGCGCGCTGGGTGGCGAGCGGCACGTCGTCACCGAAGTTGTGCCACAGCCCCAGCGAGATGGCGGGCAGCTTCAGTCCGCTCTCACCGGTACGGCGGTAGGGCATCGCGGTCGGGCGGTCGGTGTCGTAGCGGTCGGGGGAGGCGACATAGGGATCCGGCATGGCGCCATCCTGCCGGACATGTGACGCTCACCAGCGTGAAATCGTGTTGCCGGGCGTGCGCGTTCGCTAGCGTTTGCGTGTGAGCACTTTCGGCAACTTCCAGAACGAGATCTACCTGACCGGGCTCGGCGGCACGACCCCCGACCTGCCGATGACGGCCGACGGTCTCGAGGAGCGGGCGCGCGAGACGCTGTCCGCGGCCGCCTTCGCGTACATCGCCGGGAGTGCGTCCACGGAACGCACGGCGCGTGGGAACGTCGACGCGTTCGCTTCCCGCAGGATCGTTCCCCGGATGTGGCGCGGGGCCAGCGCACCGGACGCCCGCGACCTGTCGGTGACCGTGCTGGGGACCACCCTCGCCGCACCGGTGCTCACCGCGCCCATCGGCGTCCTCGGCATGGTGCACCCCGCGGCGGAACCCGCCGTCGGGTCGGCCGCCGCCGAGCTGGGGATCGGCTCGGTGCTGTCCACCGCGTCGTCCACCCCACTTGAGGACGTCGCGGCGGAGTCCGGCGAGAACTGGTGGTACCAGCTGTACTGGCCGTCGGACGACGGCGTCGCGGAGTCACTGGTGCGTCGTGCCACCGCGGCGGGAGCGAAGGTCATCGTCGTCACGGCGGACACCCCCGGCATCGGGTGGCGTCCGCGCGATCTCACGCTCGGTCATCTGCCCTTCCTCCGCGCCGAGGGCATCGCGAACTACCTGTCCGATCCGGTCTTTCGCTCACGCCTGGCGTCGCCTCCCGAGGAGAGTACCGAGGCGCTGCAGATCGCGGTGCTCACCTGGGTCGGCATGTTCGGCAACCACACGCTCCGCCCGTCCGACGTCGCGCGGGTGCGTGAGTGGACGCATCTACCCGTCGTGGTCAAGGGGATCCTGCACCCCGACGACGCCCGTGCCGTCGTCGACGCGGGTGCCGACGGCGTCGTCGTCTCCAATCACGGTGGGCGACAGGTGGACAACTCGATCGCCGCGCTCGACGCGCTCGAACACGTCGCCGCGGCCGTCGGGGATCACGCGACCGTGCTGCTCGATTCCGGTGTCCGCTCCGGCGCCGACGTGGTGGTCGCGCTGGCCCTCGGCGCCGACGCGGTGTTCTACGGGCGGCCGTGGGTGTACGGCCTGGGACTCGCGGGCCGGGAGGGTGTCGTCCATGCGCTGCGGTGCCTGCTGGGCGACCTCGACATCACCATGGGACTGGCCGGGCTGTCGTCGGTCACCGAGGTGGACGGGTCGATTCTGTACCGGTCCTGAAGATGCGCAGGTCGGCACGCGCGGGGGTCACCTCGGTCTAGCCTTCCGTCATGGTCGTTCACAGTGCGCGTCCCGAGGAGTCACAGACCGCGGCCCCGCCGGTGGCCTGGTTGAACGAGGCGGAGGCCCGCGCGTGGCGCGCGTTCATCGATGCCGACTACCGCCTCATGGACACCCTGAACCGCGACCTGCACACGCGAGAAGGTCTGACCCTGGCCGAGTACCGCATCCTGGTGCGACTGAGCGAGGCTCCCGACGGTTCGCTGCGGATGAGTCTGCTCGCCGACGGCGTGCTCTCGTCGAGGAGCCGGCTCACGCACCAGATCCGCCGAATGCAGGAGCAGGGCTTGGTCGTTCGAGACACCTGCGACGAGGATGGCCGTGGTGTCCTGGCCGTCATCACGGACGACGGACGCGCCCGCCTGGCGGCAGCGGCACCGTCGCACGTCGCCGCGGTACGGCGATGCCTGATCGATCTGCTCACGGCCGACGAACTCGCGACGATGGCCGAGGTGTTCGAGAAGGTCGATCGACGACTGCTCACGGGAGACCACTAGTATCGATCGCGGAAGCGTGGCAGAGCGGCCCAATGCACTCGCCTTGAAAGCGAGAGACGTGTGAAAGCGTCCGGGGGTTCAAATCCCTCCGCTTCCGCCAGTGCGCTGTGATCGACGACGAACGCCCCCTCCGTCCGGAGGGGGCGTTCGTGTCGGTCGGTGCCGCGTTACTTCTGCTTCGCGGCGGCGAGTCCGCGGGCCACGATGGCGGCCTGCAGGTAGCGCAGTCCCGAGGGCACGCTGGGATCGATGCCGGTGAGCTGGCCGATGCGCTTGAGGCGGTAGTCGACGGTGTTGGCGTGCACGAACAGGTGTCGCGCGGTGCGCTGGCGGTTGAGTTCGTGACCGATGTACGACGTCAGCGTGTCGAGCAGTTCGGGCGCGTCGTCGAGGGGCTTGAGAGCGCGGAGCAGCTGTTCCCGGCCGCGGCCCGGACGGGTGAGCTGGTATTCGAGCACCAGGTCCTCGGTGCGGTACATCCCGGCCGGTCGGCCGAGTTGCCGTGTGAGCGAGAGCAGTTCGTAGACGTGCTCGGCAGCACCAGGGATGTCCTCGCGCTCGGCCGACGTCATCGTGGCGGTGATCGGGATCTCGCCGGCGCGGGAGAGTCGCTCGACGAGGGTGTCCACCCACTCGCGTTCGCGCGGTGCGGGCAGGAGCACGGTGCCGCCGTCGGTGCTGAGCAGGGCCAGCGGCGACTTGCCGCACATGGTCGCGAGTTCCGCCTGGATGCGGCGCAGCTTGCGCCGTGCGGACACGGTGCGATCGACGACGGGGTTCGCCTCGTCGGGATGCTGCGGGAAGTGCAGCGCGATGACGAGGTACTCGTCGGCGAGGTCGATACCGCACTGCTGAGCGGTGGACAGGGCGTTCTGACCGCCGCTGAGCAACGTGGTCACCAGTGTGTGCGTGGCGGTGTGGTGCTCGGACGCGACGGAGCGGTACTCCTCCACGTACGCCATGGACACCTCGGTGGTGACGGCCTCGAGGAGGCTCACCAGGACGAGCGAGTTGTCGGTGACGTTCTCGATGTTCTGAGCCTTGGCGTCACGGCTGACGAGAGTGAGACCGAAGCGGAATCCGTCGTGATAGGCGCGCAGGATCGAGCGCAGGGGCACCCCCTCGCGAGCCCAGCGAGCGGCCGCGTCATGGACGTTGGCGAGGTCCTTGTCCGACGGCGTCTTGCCCGATTCGAGCATGCGGACGGCGAGACCCAGGCACTTGACGGTGACCTCGGTGACGTCGCCGTGCAGGAGCTCCCCGGGGAGCGTTCCGCAGGGGGTGTTGGCCTGGAAGTGATCGACCAGATGACGCGCCACCCCTCGCAGATCGCTCATCGCCAGAGAGTTTGTACGGGTGCCGGCGATCAGGCCCGCTTCCATGTGTCCCGGAAGCGGCTTCGGAGCTGTCTTCGGTGTGGTCATCGATCCCCCCATGACTGTGTAGTTCATGTCAGTCGTGCATGTTCTCGGGGTACCGTAACAATCATTAACGGGTCCCGAGATTGTTTCGAGATACCTATTCGAGAGCCACGGTATGCGCTCAGGCCCACTGCGGTGTCTGTTCCCGTTGTCAGGCCAACCGCTGTGACCTGCGATGACACCCCTGCATGACGCCTGTTGAGGCAAAACAAGTCGCGTTTTCACCTAGTTCCATCTTGCTTTCACACAATTGACGGTGACCCACTTCATGAAATGTCACACACGTGGGTGATGCCTCCAAGTCCGGTTCACGTGTCGTCCACCGTCTCGCGGTACGCTTTCGGCACGGTTCCCGGTCTCGGTGTCCTCGTCGCCGGTTCTTGTGACCGCAGACAGGACGTCGAGCAGTCTTTTGGACCTGAAGGCGGCGTACCTACCGGCAAGTAAGTTGGTACGCGTTCCCCTGGGCGCGCGGGACGTTCCGCGCGTCGTGTCTCTTTGTTCACCGGTGGCTCCACGCGAGCCACATCGGACGAAAGGTCTGTCGATGCGACGTCCCGCTCTGCTCGCCGCGGGGTGCCTCACCGCGCTGACGCTTCTCGGCTCCGCGCCGGTGGCGGGTGCGCAGCCCGGCGTTCCGACGCCGGCCGTGGACGCGTCGTCACCCACTCGCGTCGTCTCGGTGACCATGGCGACCGATCGCCGGGCCGTCATGTCGGTGTTCTCCTCGTCGATGAACCGCGAGATCCAGGTGCAGGTGTTGCTGCCCGCCGATCGATCGGTACCGCGTCCGTCGCTGTACATGCTGGACGGGGTCAGTGCGGGCGAGGAGTCCGGCTACACGGAGAGCACGTGGACGCAGAAGACGGACGCGGTCTCGTTCTTCTCGGACAAGGCCGCCAACATCGTCCTTCCCGTCGGGGGACGCGGTGCCTACTACGCCGACTGGGCCCAGCCCGATCCCGTGCTCGGAGTCAACAAGTGGGAGACGTTCCTGACGTCGGAACTGCCCCCGTTGATCGATGCCCGCTTCGACGGCAACGGCGTCAACGCGCTGATGGGTCTGTCGATGGGCGCACAGGGCGCGATGAACCTGCTGACCAAGCATCCCGATCTGTACACGGGCATCGCCGGATTCAGCGGCTGCTACGACAACCGCTCCAACGAGACGAAGAACGCGGTACGTGCCACCGTCGGGTCCACCGGGGGCGACGCCACCAACATGTGGGGCACGAACGCGGATCCGCTGTGGGCCGAGAACGATCCGAGTACCCGCGTCGAGACGCTCCGCGGCAAGCAGGTGTACCTGTCGACGGGCAACGGATTCCCCGGACCGTACGAGGCGGGTGGCGGTTTCGGTGAGGAGATCATCGACGCGCTGACCGTCGGCGGCCCCCTCGAGGCCGCCGCGAACATCTGCACCACCGGCTTCGCCGACACGCTGCGCGCGGCGGGGGTCCCGGCGACCATCGTGTTCAAGCCGTACGGCACGCACTCCTGGCGCTACTGGCAGGACGAGATGCACAACTCGTGGCCCGTCGTGGCCAGGGCGCTCGGCTTGTAGCTGTCAGGGGCGTACACCCTCTCCGTCGACCGCACACCCTCTCCCGCCGGCTGCGGAGGGTGTGCGCCTCACGCAAGGGGTGTGCACAGTCTCTGGTGCTCCGCCGTGAAGATCTTTCGGCGTGTGCCCGAGTGGTGCGCGTCGACCCGCCCGGTTGTCGGGGGTGTGCACACCCTCTCCGTCGACCGCACACCCTCTCCCGCCGGCTGCAGAGGGTGTGCGCCTCACGCACCGCGTGCGCACACGGGTCCTATCGCGAGGCCGTGGCCCCGGCGAACTGCTCGGCAGCCGACGCGGCGAACGCGAGGAACGCATCGTTCTCGTGTGGGTCGCCCACGGTCACGCGTACGCCGTCGTCCCCGTACGCCCGCACGATGACACCGGCCTCGGTGGACGCTGCGGAGAAGTCTCCCGACTCCGCCCCCAGCGGGATCCACACGAAGTTCGCGGACGACTCGGGCACCTGGAACCCCATGTCGCGCAACGAGTCACGGAGGCGCGACCGCTCGGCCGTCACGACTACCGTACGTGCGAGGAGTTCGTCCGAGGCCGCCAGCGACGCGACGGCGCCACTCTGCGCGACACTGCTCACGCTGAACGCGGTGTGCACCTTCTTCATCGACGTGATGATCGACGGTGCTCCGACGGCGTACCCCACCCGCAGTCCGGCGAGGCCGTAGGCCTTCGAGAACGTCCGCAGCACCACGACGTTGGGCCGGGTTCGTCCGATCTCCACGCCGTCGATCGCGCGGTCGGTGTACTCGAAGTAGGCCTCGTCCAGCACCACGACGATGTGGTCGGGGATCGCGTCGAGGAACCGTTCGAGGTCGGCGGGGTCCACCACGGTGCCCGTCGGGTTGTTCGGGTTGCACACGAACATGAGACGGGTCTTGTCCGTCACCGCTGCGGCCATCGCGTCGAGGTCGTGCACGTCGTCGTGAGTGAGCGGCACACGCACGGCGGTGGCGCCGGCGACGAGCGTGACGATGGGGTAGGCCTCGAACGAGCGCCAGCCGAAGACGACCTCGTCCCCGGCGTTGCAGGTGACCTGGACCAGCTCCTGGCACAGCGCGACCGATCCGCAGCCGACGGCGATGGTGGTGGCCGGGACGTCGAGGAAGTCCGCGAGCGCCTCGACCAGGACTGTCGACTGGTTGTCGGGATAGCGGTTCACTCCGGCCGCCGCCTCGGCGATGGCCTCGCGAACGCTGGGCAGCGGGCCGGCCGTGGTCTCGTTGCTGGCGAGTTTGATCGCGCCCGGGAACGAACGACCGGGTAGGTAACCGGGGATGGCATCGAGGTCGGGGCGCGTGCGTGGGGTCACGATCACCGATTATGCGCGGCGGTCGGACACAGTGTGGTCGCGGCTCTCGCTCGACCCTCGCTTTCGCCATTGTGTGCCATTACCGTGGAGCCATGTCGGGTCTCATCGAGGACACTGCGCCCATCCGCCCCCGCGACGAGGGTGCGGACACCGCCACGCTCGATCGCGTGCCGCTCACCGCGTTCGAGCCTGACAGCAGGGCTCGCGGCGGCATCGTGGTGTTGCACGAGGCGCGCGAGCTCCCGCAGGCCCTGCTCGAGTTCATGCGGTCCCTCGCCGCCGACGGCTGGTTGGTCGCGGCGCCGCACCTGTTCCACCGGGCAGCGGGCGACGACGAGGTGTTCGGCACGCCGTTGTTCGAGGACTTCGACGCCACCGTCGACTGGCTGCAGAGCCGGGGCGTCCCGACGGACTGCATCGGCGTCATCGGATTCGACGACGCCGGAACCGCAGCCGCCCTGGTGGCCACCGATCGAGCCATCGGTGCGGCGGTGAGTGTCGCGGCTCCCGGCATCGTCGAGGCGCTGACCACGGATGCGCTCGCTCTCGTCGACGCGGCGGCATCCCTCAAGGCGCCCTGGCTCGGTCTCTACGGACGCGACGACGTCCGCACTCCCGTGGAGCACGTGGAGCAGTTGCAGGAGGCCGTGTCGAAGGCGTCCGTCGCCACGCTCGTCGTCAGTTACGCCGGTGTCGAGCATCGTGCGGACGAGGAATCCGCCGTGTCGGAGGAGTCGGCCGGCGAGGAGGCGATCGTCGACGCCCAACGTCGCATCTTCGACTGGTTCGACAGTCATCTCCGATAAGACCGCCCCACCAGCCGTTTTGCGTCTACTCCGGGGCGTGTGTAATCTTCCTTCTCGGCGGTTCGCAAGGACCGGTGCCCTCGAAAGAGGTCCAGGAGGCGTGCCAGAGCGGCCGAATGGGAGTCACTGCTAATGACTTGACCCTTCACCGGGTCCGGAGGTTCAAATCCTCTCGCCTCCGCCACTTTCGACTTCGGTCGGAGGACAACTGAACAGCACCACAGCATGCGCCCGTAGCTCAACGGATAGAGCACCTGACTACGGATCAGGAGGTTAGGGGTTCGAATCCCTTCGGGCGCACCACAGAGAGCCGGTACCAGGATCATCCTGGTGCCGGCTTTCTGCATGTACGGGTCCGGCACCTCTGTGTACTATGCGATGGAACATATAACCGGGTTCCGGCCCGCCACAGGGGGAGTGTGTCGTGACCGAGTTTCAGACCATCACTGTCGAACCGCGTGGGCACGTCCTGCACATCGGGCTGAACAGGCCGTCGAAGCGGAACTCCTTCACCACCGACATGATCCGCGAGCTGTCGACGGCCTACGGAATGGTGGAGGAGGACGACGACCTCCGTGCCGGCGTGCTGTTCGCCCACGGTGAGCACTTCACCGCCGGTCTCGATCTCGTGGACGTCGCCCAGCACCTGACGGGCGATCGCCTGCCGTTCGCCGAGGGTGGGCGAGATCCGTGGCGCCTCGACGGGACGTGGACCACTCCGGTGGTGACGGCGGTGCACGGCTGGTGCATGACGCTCGGCATCGAATTGCTGCTGGCGTCCGACATCCGGGTCGCCGCAGCCGGAACTCGTTTCTCCCAGATGGAAGTTCAGCGCGGTATCTATCCCTTCGGCGGGGCGACCCTGCGCTTCCCTCGCGAGACCGGCTGGGGGAACGCGATGCGGTGGATGCTCACCGGCGACGAGTTCGACGCCGAGGAGGCTCATCGCATCGGGCTCGTGCAGGAGGTCTGCGCGGATCCCGCGGCGACGATCGAGCGCGCGATCGAGCTCGCTCACCGCATCGCGGAGACCGCTGCGCCACTCGGTGTGCGGGCCACGCTCGAGTCCGCGCATCGCAGCCTGATCGAGGGGGACGCGGCCGCGGCTGCGCAGCTGCTCCCCGACATCCGGGCACTGTTCTCGACGTCCGATGCGGCCGAGGGGATGCTGTCGTTCGTCGAGAGACGGCAGGCCACCTTCACCGGCAGGTGATACTCATCAGATCCACACCACGAACGGAGCATCGGTGACGACGTCGGACGAACGCAGACTCATGGCCCTCGCGGCAGTGGCGGGTGTCGCGCAGAACGCGATCGCCCTGCCCTACGTTCGGAAGCACGGGACACGATCGGCCGCCGACTTCTTCGTCGGGAAGATCTGGTCCACCGTGCCCGGACGGTTCGCGATGGTCGACCTGATCCTGGTGGTCGTCGCTTTCCACGTCTGGGCACTGCCGGAGGCGCGGCGACTCGGCATCGTCCGGTGGTGGCTGGTCACCGTGCTCCTCACCTTCGGCGTGGGCATCGGATCTGCGATCCCGTTCTTCCTCGCCGTGCGCGCGCGGACGGTCCGCCTCGCGGGCTGACGATCGACGAGAGCCGCTTCGATAGGGTTCTCACGTGGCAGAGGACGTGGATCGCGTCTACGGCGGACGGTCGATGACGGATCGACGTGCCGACCGGCGACGACGGTTCCTGCAGGCCGGCATCGAGGTGATCGGCGACAAGGGGTACGCCGCGACGTCCGTCGCCGACATCTGCTCGGCCGCGGGTCTGGCACGCAGCCAGTTCTACAGCGAGTTCGCCAATCGCGAGACGCTGCTCGTCGCCGTGTACGACCTCGTGCAGGACGATGCCCTCGCCGCGGTCGTCGCTGCGCTCGCCGACGCGACGGACCGCACCCGACGAGCGCTCGTCGTCGCCGCGATGACCGCGCTGATCGAGTCGTTGGGACGGGACCCACGTCGGGCACGCATCTCGTACCTCGAGATGGTCGGGGTGAGTGACGACGTCGAGCAGCACCGCAGCAGGCGCCGCGCGACCTGGGCCGAGTTCATCGAGGCGACGCTCCGTGCCGAGATCGGCGCCAACTTCGTCCCGCCGGGCGGTCACCGGCTCGCCGCCACCGCCTTCCTCGGGGCGCTCACCGAGTTGGTGTCGGACTGGTCGCGCACCCCGCCGCCCCGGCCACGCGTGGACGGGATCGTCCAGACGATGATCGCCGTCCTCGGCGCGTTCGTTCCTGACCTCGATCGATAGCGGGGATTGTTATCCAGCCCACAACGCTCTACAGTCCTGATCACAATCATGGACACGCGTGTCCAACATGTTGGATGTGCTGAACACTGTTGCCGGGCGCACATGCGACTGCTGTCGAGGCTCGGCGCGAGAAAGAGTGAGATCGATGTCCGCTCGTCGGTTCCGTCCTTCGTACGCACTCGCGGTGGTGGTGGCCGCTGTGGCTGTGTCCGCGACGGTGGTCACGCCCGTGTCCGCGGCGCCCACCTTCCCTGCGATCCCTGAGTTCGACACCGACTTCTACCTGCCGCCCGACGCCGTGGTCGCCGCCGCCGCACCGGGAGAGATCATCGCCGCGCGTCCCGTGGACCTGGCCACGCTGAATCTGATCCCGACGCAGGTCGACGCCTGGCAGTTGTCGTACCGGTCGAACAACGGCCGGGGCGAGCCGATCCCGGCGGTGACCACCGTCATCACCCCGCGCGGCGCCGCCTCGGCTCCGCGTCCGCTGCTCTCGGTGCAGATGGCCGAGGACTCACTGGCCGCGTACTGCGCGCCGTCGTACGTCATGCGCCTGGGTGCGATCCCGTGGCCTCTGACGGGTGCCGTGACGTCCGGCGTGCAGTTCCTCGAAGTGCAGGCAGCGCTGGCCCAGGGCTGGGCGGTGTCGGTTCCGGACCATCAGGGGCCGAACAACGCGTTCGCCGCCGGGCCGGTCGCCGGACGCATCACGCTCGACGGCATCCGGGCGGCGGAGAGTTTCGCTCCGATGGGACTGTCCGGGGTGGACACGAAGGTCGGGATGAGCGGCTACTCGGGCGGAGCGATCGCCACCGGACACGCCGCCGAACTCGCCGGGACCTACGCCCCGGAGCTGAGCATCGTCGGCGCCACGGAGGGCGGCACCCCCGCCGAGCTCGCCGCCCTGGTGAACAACGCGAACAACGCGCTCGGATCCGGCATCGTTGCGGCCGGCATCATCGGCGCCAGCCGTGAGGACCCCGACTTGGCGCGATTCGTGGACGAACACATCGATCCCGCGGGTCGGGCCCTCTTCGCAGCCAAGGACAACCTGTGTGTGGGGTACACCTCTGCCCTCCTGCCGTTCCTGAACCTGAAGGGTTTCCTGCGGACCGAGGGGGATCCGTTGGAGCAGCCGGTGGTGAAGAAGTCCCTGGACGCGCTGAACCTCGGTGGCACGACGCCGACCATGCCGGTCTACGTCTACCACTCGAACCCGGACTGGTTGGTTCCCGTCGGGCCGGTGAACGGGATGGTCGACGCGTACTGCAGTCGGCCCGGAGCGAACGTCACCTACACCCGCGACCACTTCAGCGAACACCTGTCGCTGGAGGTGATCGCGTTCCCGAGTGCCGTTCTGTGGATGCGTGATCGGTTCGCCGGTGTACCTGTGGAGCCCGGTTGCCGTACCGCCGACGTCGGGTCCATGGCACTGGACGAGCGCACCTATCCCGTCTGGGTCGATGCTGTGGGCGAGATCGTCGCGGGTCTGTTCGGGAAGCCGATCGGGGGATGAGGCATCTCGTATGACGCCCGCGACGGGCCGGTCAGAGTCCCCGGTCCGGAGCGCCCATGTCACCGGTCGTCGGCGTGCCGTCCGTCAGCGCGTACTGCAGGAGCACGGTGCCACCGGGGCTCGCCTGCGGTGGGGCCACGAGGGCGAGGCTCGTCGGCAGAGCGCCGGTGTCGAACACCGTCTTGCCGACACCCAGCACGATGGGGTGCAGCCACAGGTCGAGGCGGTCGAACAACCGCTCCCGCAGCAGCGTCTGCACCAGGTCCAGACTGCCCACGACCTTGATGTCCTGATGCCGCTCTCGGATCTCGCGCACTGCGGTCGGTAGATCCGGGCCCAGTACCGAGGATCCGGCCCAGTCGAGCGTGCGCGGATCGCGCGAGGCGACGTACTTGGGAATCCCGTTGAAGAGACTCGCGATGCCGTCGTCCGGTCCGCCCTGCTGGTGCGGCCAGTACGACGCGAAGATGTCGTACGTCCGTCGCCCGAGCAGTAGCGCATCGGTGCCGCGGTAGGCCGCATCGATCTGCGCGCCGGTGACGTCGTCGATCAGCGGCGCCTGCCAGCCGCCGAACGGGAACCCGTCCGGGTCCTCGTCGGGTCCGCCGGGAGCTTGCCCGACGAGGTCGAGCGTCGCGAACATCTCGATGGTGATCGTTCCCATGGCGTCACTCCTCGGTCGTGTGTGACGAGATGGACCACCGAGCGGTGCGGAAGTCATCGCGGAGGGCTGTGGCGACCGGCTACCGGAGTGCCGCAGCCGTCTGACCGAGCACCTCGATCAACCCCTCGAGATCGGGCTCGTCGTCGGTGGGGTGGGCGACGACCGTCGTGATGCCGAGGTGCCCCAGGCGGGCGACCTCGTCCGCCACCTCCGCCGCGCCGCCGGTGACCGCGAGCCCGCTCGTATCGGACTTGCCCCAGCGCGCGACCTCGTCGCGAATGCGGTCGTCCGCGCCGGCGCCCACCGCCACCAGTCGAGGCGCGATGACGCGGTGGTCGGCGGAGCGCCGCGCTGCGCTCACCTCGGCACACGAGGCGGCCAGCTCGTCGTCCGACATCGCGGCCGCGAACAAGGTGCCGTCCGAGTGGGATGCCGCGTAGCGCAGCGTCTTCGGACCGGTACCGCCGAGAAAGAACGGTTCGTCGGGCGCCGGCCACTGCAGCTGCACGGCATCGAGGGTGACGTACCGGCCGTCGACGGTGACCTCCTCCCCGCGCAGCAGCGCCTGTAGAGCGGTCGAGTACTCGTCCAGCAGCGTCATCGGAGACGCGACGCGGGCGCCGACCTGCCCCATCCAGTGCTGCACGCCGTGTCCGGCACCGGCGAGGAACCGGCCGGGGAACAGTCGATGCAGCGACGCGACCTCCATGGCGCACAGCGCGACGTTGCGCAGCGGCGCGGGCATGAGTCCGAGGCCGACCTGGATGCGCTCGGTGCTCGCCAGCACTGTGGCCGCGGTCGTCAGCCCACCGTGGCTGAAACAGTCCTCCCACAGCCAGAACTCGTGGAGTCCCGCCTTTTCCGCGGCGCGTGCGGCCGCGATGAGCCGGGCAGGGTCGTGGGCGGGGGTGAACACGATGCCGAGTCTCGTCACGAGTCAGTCGTAGCAGATCGAGCGCCCGCCGTGGGCGCGTCGGTTCGTTCGAGGCCGAGACGTGCCGCGACCGTGGCCATCGCCGTCACGAGATCGGGCGGGGAGACGTCCTCGAGGTCCGCGTCGAACCGTGCGAGGGACGCGGCCACGGCGACCCACGACCACGAGCCGACCGTCACGCGGCACCGCTCTGCGTCGACGTGTTCCACGGACTCGTCCGACTCGGTGAGGAACGGCCGCAGCGCCTCGACCGGCAGGCGGACGACCGCCTCGCCGACGCAGGGCCAGGTACCCGTCTCCGATCCGCGGAGTCGCGCCTGGAGCAGGCGACCGGCGGATCCGCCCGGGACGGGCCGCGGTGTGAAGCGTCGGCCGGTCGGTGGGCGCAGCTCCATGCGATCGAGTCGGAAGATGCGCCAGTCGTCGCGCGCCAGATCCCATGCCACCAGGTACCACCGCGCCCGCGCGGTCACGACGCCGTAGGGCTCGACGTGTCGCGACGAGGGTTCGGACAAGGGGGACGTGTAGGCGAACCGCAGTGCCTCGGTGCCGACCGCACCGGCGACCGCCAGCAGTGTTCGGCTGTCGACCAGGGGCGCGGACTCGGGCGGAGGCGTCGTCGCCACGCGGTCGAGTCTGTGGCGCAACCTGCTCGGGAGCACCTGACGCACGGTGGCGAGAGCTCGGGCGGCAGGCTCGGCCACGTCCACGCCGAGTGACGTGGCACCGCCGAGGGCGACGGCGAGTGCCACCGCCTGGTCGTCGTCGAAGAGCAGAGGCGGAAGGTCGGCGCCCGCGTCCAGGCGATAGCCCCCGTCGGGCCCCTTCACGGACGACACCGCGTACCCCAGCTCGCGGAGCCGGTCGACGTCCCTCCGGACGGTGCGCGGACTCACCTCGAGTCGCCGAGCCAGTTCCTCGCCCGGCCAGTCCCGTCGGTGCTGCAGCAACGACAGCAGCGTGAGCATGCGTGACGAGGGTGCGGGCATGCCGCCGATACTGCCCGAAGTAGCGGACAGAAACTGGCCGCTTCGACCGACACAGTGGGTCTGCAGGCGGTGATCGCCGCCCGCGAGAGACCACCCACGAGGAGAACCCCATGACCGTGACCAGCACCCTGCATCTGAACTTCGACGGCCACGCGCGCGCCGCGCTCGAGTACTACCACTCGGTGTTCGGCGGCGATCTCGTCGTGGTCCCGTACGGCGACACGAGCCCCGATCAGGCCGACCAGGTGGTGTGGGGCCAGGTCTCCTCGCCGGACGGCTTCCACGTGATGGCCTACGACGTGCAGCACGACCTCGTGCGGGACGCGGGCCGCAACGCCTTCTACTTCTCGTTGCGCAGCACCGACGCCGACGCGATCACCGGCTACTGGACGGCGCTCGCCGCGGGGTCGACCGTCGAGGTGGAACTCGGTCCGTCGGTGTTCTCCCCGCTGTACGGCAAACTCACCGACCGCTTCGGTGTCGTCTGGATCATCGTCGTCATGGTGCCGTACGGCGGCTGAACCGGGCCCAGTTGTCGTGCAGCACAGCGCGGGACCAGTCGTCACCGAGTCCGAGGCCGACCACGCTCTCGACCGCGTGCGCGTACGAGTAGGGGATGTTGGGGAAGTCGCTGCCGAACACGATCTTGTCCTGCAGGTCGCGCAGGCGCGGCAACGCCGATCGCGGGTAGGGCGCGAGCTGTTCGGTGAAATCGGTGAACACCATCGTGGTGTCGAGCCCGACGTTGTCGAACGTCTCGGCCAGGGTGAGGAAGTCCTCGTACTCGGGCATACCCATGTGTGCGATCAGCAGGGTGAGTGTCGGAAAGCGGTGCAGTAGTGCGCGGATCGGGTCCGGTCCGGTGTGGCGACCGGGTTCGGGTCCCGATCCGCAGTGGATGACGACGGGTACGGCGGCGTCGTCGAGAACCGCCCACACGTCGTCCAGGTACGGATCGTGGACGTCGATGTTCCCTACCTGCACATGGCATTTCATCACTCCGACCCCGTCCTCGACGGCGGTACGGACGTACCGAGCAGCGTCCGGTTCGGGGTGAAAGGTGGCGGTGCGTACACAGTCGGGTGTCCGGTCCGCGAACTCCGCGGCCCACCCGTTCAACCACTCCGCCATGCCGGGCTTGTGCGGGTACAGCAGGGACGTGAACGTCCCTACCCGGTACCTGCGCAGCAGGTCGGTGCGTTCGTCCTCGTCCACGCGGTACTCGATCGGCCACGCGGTACCGAGGCGGTCGTCCACGGAGTCGAAGTAGTTCCACACCTTGGCCAGAACGCTGTGCGGCATGAAATGCGTGTGCACGTCCACCAGTGACTCGAGGCGGAGGTCGTCGAGCACTCGGTGGACCCGGCGGATGTCGTCGTCACGGTTCTGCACGGGATCGATCCTCGCATCGCCGGGGCGGCCGCGACGGCACTCCGGACCCTTGACTTTGCGGACACTGCGTGTCTGTAATAAGACGATGACGGGATCACTGCAGGGACGAGTCATCGCCATCACCGGTGGCGCACGGGGAATCGGCCTCGCGACGGCGCGCGCGCTGGTCGCCGCCGGCGCCAGGGTGGCGATCGGGGACGTGGACGCGGACGCCCTCGCCGCCGCGGCCGAGTCCGCGCGGGTGCACCTGCACGGAGCACTGGACGTCACGGACCCGGCGTCCTTCGACGCCTTCCTCGACCGCGTCGAGCGTGAGCTGGGCCCGGTCGACGTCCTGGTCAACAACGCCGGAATCATGCCGGTCGGGGCGCTGACGGACGAGCCGGACGCGGTGGCACGCCGGATCATGGACGTGAACGTGCACGGCGTCATCATCGGCACCAAGTCGGCGCTGCACCGCATGGTGCCGAGACGGCGCGGACACGTCGTCTCCATCGCCTCGATGGCGGGCGAGACGGTGGCGCCAGGCCTGGCCACCTACTGCGCCAGCAAGTCTGCGGTCATCGCGTTCACCGAGGCGGCGAGGGTGGAGTACCGATCCTCCGGCGTCGAGTTCTCCCTGGTCCTGCCGTGGTTCGTCAACACCGAACTCACAGCGGGAACGAGAGACGTGCCCTTCATGAAGAAGGCCGAACCCGAGGACATCGCACAGGCGGTGGTCCGGCTCGTCGAGAAGCCGCGACCCAAGGTGCGCATCCCGGCCTCCGCCGGCGCGATCGTCGTCAGCCAGCGCTTCATGCCGCGCCGACTCGGTGAGTTCGTCAGTCGCCGTTTCGGATCCGAGCAGATCTTCCTCGGCGACGTGGACGCGGAACGGCGTCGCGCGTACGAGGACAGGGCGCGCGGGCAGTCGTCCGCTCCCGAGTCGACGCGCTAGCGGCGCACGCTCGCCAGCACCGCGTCGACCAGTCCGTCGATGTACGTGTCGTCCGCGGTGGCGGCGGACGGCGCCTCGGTCGCATCGTGTGCGAACAACACTCGGCTCAGAACGGCGCCCGTGAGCATCTCGAGCAGCAGTGTGGTCCGCACGTGTTCCGGTAACTCGCCGCGGGACACGGCGCGGCGGACGATGTCTCGGGTCGCGACGAATCTGCTCGTGCTGATGGTGGCGGTCAGCGCCTCGAGCAGATCGGGATACACGCGGGCGTCGAGGGCCACGCGCACGGCGATGAGCCCCGAGGAGTCTCGGTAGCCCCGCAGGAGTTGACGAGCCAGTTCCGTGAGATCGCCTGTCAGGGTGCCGGTGTCGATGGGGTCGACGAGGGGGAGCACGGTCTCCAGAGCCCCGGTGAGGAGTGCCTCCTTGGTGGGCCACCGACGGTAGATCGCCGCGCGGCCCACGCCACCGCTCTTGGCGACGGCATCGATGGTGAATCCCGCCCACCCGGTGCGCCAGTACACGTCCACGACGGCGTCGTACACCCGCGATTCCATGGCGGGGTCGCGTGGCCGCCCCCGTCGCGCCGTGCCGTCGGTCGACTCCATGCCATCAGATTACAGACAACTGGTGTCTGTAATAAGGTGATCCCATGTCACAGGAAGCAGACCGCATCCCGGTCGTCGTGGGCGTGGGCGATGTCGTGTCCGGCAGCGCCGGCGCTGCGGCCGACCCCGTGGAGCCGATGGAGCTCGTGCTGCGCGCGGTCCGTGCTGCGCTCGACGACAGCGGAACGTCGGCGCTCGGCGCCGCGGTGGACGCGATCCACGCCGTGCGCACGACGAGCTGGAACTACGACGATCTCCCGGCTCTGATCGCAGCACGGCTGGGGGCATCCGCGCCGACGCGGTCCACCAGCACCATCGGCGGTCACCACCCCGCGCGCCTGATGGACCGAGTGGGGCACGACATCGCCGCCGGTCGCAGCTCCGTGGCACTCGTCGTCGGCGGCGAGACGCAGGCATCCGTGCGAGCGCTGACGAAAGCCGGAACGGATCCCGTCGAGCTCGGCTGGGCCGTCGCACCGGGCGGCCCGCCGACCTTCGCACCGGACGACCTCGGCAGCGCCGAGATGCAGCGAGCGGGCATCCTCGCCCCCGTCCAGATCTATCCGCTGTTCGACCGCGCTCGGGCCGACCGTCTCGGTCTGCGACCCAGCGAGTCACTGACGGCGTCGGCAGAGCTGTACTCGCGGTTCTCCGCTGTCGCGGCGCGACATCCGGTCGCGTGGAGTCCGGTCGAGCGATCGCCCGACGACATCGCCGGCGTGGACGCGTCGAACCGCGCGGTGTCCGACTGCTATCCCCTCGCCATGAACGCCATGCCGTTCGTCGACCAGGCCGCCGCGGTGCTGGTGTGTTCGCTGGCGGCAGCGCGCGCGGCCGGGGTGGACGAGGACCGCATCGTGTACCTGTGGGGCGGCGCCGGTGCGTCCGATGCCCCGGACATCATGGCGCGCAGCACCTTCGATCATTCACCGGCGCTCCGCGCGGCGGTGCGCACCACCCTCGCCGCGGCGGGTGTCGCGGGTGCCGATCTCTCCTTCGTCGATGCCTACAGCTGCTTTCCCGTCGTCCCTCTCCTGTTGATGGACGAGCTGGGACTGTCGTCGGATGCCACTCCCACGGTCCTGGGCGGCCACTCGTTCTTCGGTGGGCCGCTCAGCAGCTACTCGTTGCACGCGGTCGCGGAATCGACCCGGCTGCTGCGACAGTCCCGCGGCGGACGCGCTCCGGCGGTCGCGATGGTGCATGCGAACGGCGGCTACCTCACCCACCAGCACACCATCCTGTTGTCGACCGATCAACACGAGGCCGGGTACATCGGGAACCCCGATGCGGTGACCGTGTCGGCGACAGCGGTACCCGTGACGCACGGCCACAGCGGTCGCGCGATCATCGAGACGGCGACTGTCATGTTCGGGCGCGGCGGGGAACCGGAACAGGCGCTCGTCATCGCCCGCACACCCGAGGGTGACCGCATCGCCGGTCGTACCGGGGCGGACGCCGCGGCGGCGCTTCATCGAGTGGTCACCGACCGCGACGTCTCACCGGTCGGCCTCACGATCGACGTGGTGGACGAGGGCGGGAACCTGGACATCACCCTCGACTCGATCACGGCGAACGGCAGGGGAGTACGGGCATGAGCGATCAGGACGTGGTTCTCACGGAACGCCGCGGACACGTGCTGATGGTGACGTTGAACCGCCCCGCCGCGGCCAACAGCGTGAACGCAGAGGTGCACACCCTGCTGGGCGAGGCGTGGGAACTGGCGGACGGCGACGAGTCGATCCGTGCCGTCGTGCTCACGGCGGCGGGCTCCGGCACCTTCTGCGGCGGAGCCGATCTGAAGGCACTCGGGACGCGGGGTCCCGACGGCGTGACCCCTCCGGAGACGGCGCACTGGGGCTTCGCCGGAGTCACCAGGCACCCGATCTCCACGCCGATCGTCGTCGCGGTCACCGGGAACGCACTCGGCGGTGGGACCGAGATCGCGCTGTCCGGTGATGTCGTGATCGCCTCCACCACTGCACGATTCGGGCTTCCCGAGGTGCATCGCGGGCTGATCGCGGGAGCGGGCGGACTCTTCCGGCTGGTCGACGCGATCCCGCGAGCGATCGCGATGGAACTGATCCTCACCGGTGAGCCCATGAGTGCGGACGACGCGGCGCGGTGGGGACTCGTCAATCGTGTGGTGGAACCGGACGCCGTTCTCGACACGGCGCTTCGGTTGGCGGAGACCATCGCGGCGGGAGCGCCTCTCGCGATCCGCGCCAGCAAGGTCATCGCCCGGGGCATCGTCGACGGGCGCATCCCGTCCGAAGCGGCCGCATGGGAGGAGACCGACCGCGCGCTCGCGCAGTTGTCCACGTCCTCCGACACGGTCGAGGGGATCATGGCGTTCATGGAGAAGCGCGAACCCCGGTGGACGGGGCGCTGATCGGCGCACGACGTCTCGTCGCGGCGGCCGCGCTCGGGTCCGCTGCGGGTGTGGCCCTCGTGGTTCTGTTCACCATCGTGCCGCCGCCGTGGGATGCGCTCGTGAACACGAGTGCGCTGTGGGGCTTGGTGCCGTTCGCGGTGGCGGCCCGGTCGCCGCACGGACGCGGTGTGGCAGTCGGAGTCGCGTCGATGCTCGCGCTCGTCCTTGTGTGGATCCTGCTGTCGCCGAACGTGATCACCGTGCGGGAAGTGCTGGTCTTCGTCCTCGTCGGACTCGGTGCGGCGGCGGTGTGCGGCGCAGCCGGTGCTGCTGTCGGGCGTGACCGCCGTGTGAGCGGGACGGTGGTTGTGGCGGGGATC
Source organism: Rhodococcus sp. NFXS4 (assembly GCF_058139645.1). Lineage (NCBI taxonomy): Bacteria > Bacillati > Actinomycetota > Actinomycetes > Mycobacteriales > Nocardiaceae > Rhodococcus > Rhodococcus sp. NFXS4. Next base: position 4,603,036 of record NZ_CP192221.1, on the reverse strand, counting down.
GTGCTCGGTGAGGCCGTGTACGGGACTGTCGTGGTCGGCGGTCCGCACTGGTTCGTGGAAGCCGCGCTGGCGGGCATCCTCGTGCCGGCGTGTTGCCGCACCGCGGCGACACGAGTCCGTGCGGGACTCGGTGCCGCCGCGGTGGCGGGTGCGCTGTTCGGCGCCTACTGGGCCTACGACGCGGTGCTCACCACCTGAGGGGTGTCAGGCCTTCCACTCCGCGGTGCGTTCCGGGGTCGCCTGCGCCAGCGCATCGACCGTCGCGTCGACTCCGAAGTCCTTGCCGTACACGGGTGTACCCGGCTGCTGGCGCCAGGAGTCGGCCAACGATCCGGCGTCGACGACGTCGAAGCCGATCTCGTCGATGACGGCGGACACGATCTTCTTGGCGTCGGCATCGTCGCCGGCGATCGGCAGCGCGATGCGGCCCTCGGTGCCGGCCGGGACGCCCTTGTTCAGGAGGTGCTTCCACCAGATTCCGTTGAATGCCTTCACGACCGGCTCGCCCAGCAGTTCCGAGACCCACACGCTCTCCGGCGTGCCGTCCTCGATCGCGTCGATCTTGCCGTCCCGCTGCTGCGGGTAGTAGTTGTTCGTCTCGATCACCGGAGCACCGGGCTTGCGGGCCGAGAGGATGCCGGACGCGAGGTCCGGCGTGTTCTTCTGCGGGATGCTGACGATGACGAGATCCGCGTCGGTCGCGGCGTCCTTCGCCCAGACCGCGGTGGCGCCGGTCTCGGACGCCAGATCCGCGAGGGTCTCCGGATCCCGAGAGTTGGCGACGGCAACCTCGTGGCCCACGGCGCGCAGCCGTCGGGTCAGGGTTCCGCCGATGTCGCCTGCTCCGATGATGCCGATCTTCACGTGCTTCTCCTTCGGTCGTGCAACGAACGTCTCGTTCGGCCAACCCCGTCCGCGCGGGAATGATTCCCCCGTGGCGGCGGATCCTCGGCGCACCGGCGGTCTCTCAGGGCGCGCCGAACCCGGCGTCGGCCAGCACCTTCCGTCCGTCGGGACCGGAGACGAAGTCGACGAAGGCGCTCGCGATGTCCGGTGCGCCGGAGTCGGCCAGTGCGGCGATGGGATAGGAGTTCACCGCGCCCGACGCCTCCGGGAACGGCACGGTGACGACGGCGTCACCGGCGCCGGCCGCGTCGGTGACGTAGACCAGGCCGGCATCGGCCTGACCGGACGTGACCTTGCCCAGAACGTCCGTCACGGACGATTCCTCGCTGGCAGGGGTGAGGCTCACCCCGGCGGCCGTCTCGATCTTCTCGGTGGCGGCACCGCACGGAACCTGCGGCGCGCACACGACGACCGTGGCCCCGGACGTCGCCAGGTCCGAGAACGAGCCGATCCCGGCGGGGTTGCCCGGCGGAGTGACGATCGTCAGAGTGTTGGTCGCGAACGTGACCGGGTCACCGTCGATCAACTCGGCGTCCCGTGCCTTGTCCATGGTGATCGTGTCCGCCGAGGCCAGAACGTCCCCGGGCGCACCCTGCGACAACTGGGACACCAGATCGGACGACCCCGCGAACGTGAACGTCACGGTGGTACCCGGGCGGGTCTGCTCGAACTGCTCACCCAGCTCGGTGAACGACGCCTTCAGCGACGCGGCAGCGAACACGGTGATGCCGTCTTCGGCCGGTCCGGGCGAGGAGCACCCCGTGAGCGACAGTGCCACCACCGCCGCGCACCCCAGCACTGCGATCCTCGTCGTGACCATGTCGGCTCCTTTCGCCGCAGATGCGGTTCGAAGGAGACCATATAGGAGAGCATGCGCGCCCGGAGGGGTCAGACGTCCTCGAATGCGGCGACCACGAGATGCTGAGTGCGTCGGCCGAGCGGAATCTCTGCGTCCGGGCGGCGAAGTGGGGCTGCATCGCCGTCGAACAGGGCGACGATGTCGTCGGTCGGTACCGAGGATCCGCTGTCGTCGAGAAACCTGAGGGCGACGATCGCGGTCGCGTGGACACGTCCGTCGACGTCGAAGATCTGTTCGAGATAGGCGTTCTTCGCGTCGACACCGAGGAAGCGGGTGGACACCGAGAACTTCGTCCACAGGGTGAGGGAGCGGACGTACGTGATGGTCTGTGACGCGACGACGGGATGCCACCCGCGTCCACGCAGGGCTCGCCACAGGCCACCGCGCACGAACATGTCGACTCGACCCGCGTCGAGTACGGACAGGTATCGACCGTTGTTCATGTGCATCAGCACGTCCAGATCGGACGGTGCGACGCGGAACCACGTACGGGTCGGGTCGACCCGTACCGGCCCGCGTCCCGTGCGCCACGGCGCCATCTGTCGGAGCAGGCGGAGCGACATCAGCATGGCGTCACTATGACGGTTCGGTCGCCCCGCGGAGTCGTCAGGGTTCGGTCGGCATGGACGTGAGGTGCGCGAGGAGCGGCGCGGCACGGGTGAGCAGAGCCGCATCCTCCGCTGACATGGCCGCGAGTCGGCGTCCGACGGCGTCGATCCACACGTCGTCGATCATCTCACCGTGTCGACGTGCCGTGGCGGTGGAATGCAGCCGACTCGACCGTCTGTCACCGGGATCGGTGTCCCGCGCGAGCAGCCCCTTGTCGATCAGACGTCGCACCGTCGTGCTGACGTTGCTGCTGTGCAGGCCCAGCATGCGGGCGACGTCCGAGACGGTGGTCCCTTCGTGGCTGACCACCACACGCAGAACCTCGAGTTCGGAATGGGGGAGGGCGGGCAGTCCGGACTGTCGTTCGCCGAATCGGCGCAGCGACCACACGAGAGCCCGCACCTCGCGGGCGATGTCGATCACATCGGACTCGCTCACTGGACTTCCAGACGCCATGACTGACATTCTACTCATGTGAGTATGTATAAAGTTATATCCAATACGGAGGCCACCCGATGAGCGTCGACACTCGGTCCGGCGACACCGTCGACTCGACCGCCGCGCGGCCGGTGGCGTCCGGCGTGATCGCGATGCTGGCGCTCCTTGCCGCCGTCGCGCCCCTGTCCATCGACATGTATCTGCCGGCATTCCCCCGCATGGCCGAGGAGTTCGGTGTCAGCGCCACGGCGATCCAGCTGACCCTCACGACGTTCCTCGTCGGTCTCGCGATCGGCAACCTGGTGATCGGGCCGCTGTCCGACCGCTTCGGTCGACGCCCCTTGCTCCTCGTGGGCACTTTCGTGTCCATCATCGCGACCATCCTGTGCGCGTGGTCTCCGACGGTCGAGTGGCTCACCGTGTTCCGGTTCTTCCAGGGCTTCACCGGCGCCGCCGGCGTCGTTCTCTCCCGCGCCGTCATCAGTGACCGTGCACGCGGCGCGGCGGCCGCGAAACTGTTCAGCCTCCTCGTGCTGGTCAACGGAGTCGCTCCCGTCATCGCCCCGCTGCTCGGCGGTGCGGTCATCGGTCTGACAGGGTGGCGCGGCGTCTTCTGGGTGCTCGCCGGTGTGTCCGTCCTGATGTTCGTGGGTGTGCTCGCACTCCTGCCGGAGAGTCATCCCGCCGAGCTCCGCAGCACGGGCGGACTCTCCACCATGATCGCGGACGCACGGGAGGTGCTGTCCAACAAGCGATTCCTGGGCTATGCGGGCGCGTTCGCCTTCGGCTTCGGCGTCATGTTCGCCTACATCTCTGCATCGCCCTTCGTGCTGCAGGAGGTGCACGGGCTCTCGACCACGTGGTACTCCATCGCCTTCACGGCCAACGCACTCGGCATCGTCGTCACCAGTGGTGCCAACGCCAAGCTCGTCGACCGCGTCCGTCCGGAAGCGCTGTTGCGCATCGGTCTCGTCTCGATGGTCGCGTTCTCGGCACTGCTCGTCGTCGACGCGGTGGTCGGGCCCTACCTGTGGGCGACCCTGGTACTGCTGTGGTTCGCCGTCGCCAGCCTGGGTCTGGTGATCGCCAACGCGACGACTCTCGCACTGGGAGAGGCGCGCCGGGCCGCGGGCACGGGATCGGCCGTCATGGGCGCGGCCCAGTTCGGCCTCGCCGCGGTCATCTCGCCGCTGGTGGGACTCGGCGGCGAAGGCACCGCGGTGCCGATGGCCGTCACCATGCTCGTCAGCGCGATCATCGGCCTCGGCGGGGTGGTGCTCGGAACCCGTTCCCCCACAGAGCAGTCGGTCACCGAGGCACACTGAGGACGAAGGCGGTGCCGTCGTACACGACGTCGCCGCCGTGGGCCCGCGCGTAGGTTCGGGCGATGGTGAGGCCGAGTCCCGATCCCTCCGAGGTGCGAGCGCTGTCCAGCCGCACCATCCGGTCGAAGATCCGCTCGCGATCCTGAGCGCCGATGCCCGGTCCTTCGTCGGACACCCGGATCGTCGCGGTGGTACCGGCGTCGCGCACGTCGACGGTGACGACGCCGTCCGGCGGTCCGTGGCGCAACGCGTTGTCGGTGAGGTTGGCCAGGATTCGAGCGAGTCGTGCGGCGTCGACCGGCGCGACCACGCTCTCGCCGGTCACCACGACGGTCGAGTCCGGTGCGAGCAGCCGCGCCCGGTCGGCGTCGGCACGGGCCAGAGCGAGAAGGTCGTGGTCATGCCGATCCAACTCCACGTCGTCGTCGGTGCGCGCCGACATCAGCAGATCGTCGATCAGCCGGGATGCGCGGCGTGATTCACGAATCATCGACGCCAGCAGTCGTTCCCGCACGTCGCGCTCGGTGTCGACGCCGCCCCGCAGCAGCGTCTCGGCGGCGGCGGAGATCCCGGCGACCGGCGTTCTCAGATCGTGAGCAGCATCGTCGACGAACTGCCGTGTGCGATCGGCGGTGGCACGCTCGCGCGCCTCGGCTCCTTCGAGCTCGTCGAGCATCTCGTCGAATGCCGTTGCGGTCTCACCCAGCTCGGTGTCCGACCGGGTGGGAGCGAGTCGATCACCGCGATTACCCCGGGTGATCGAGCGGGCCAGTGCCGTCATGCTGCGCAACGGTCGGAGCGATGCGCCGACGACCACCGCCATGAGCAGTGCCGCCACCGCCGACGCGACGAGCACCAACGGAATCAGCACCACGAGCAGCTGCCGCTGCACCGCGTCGATCGAGGACGTGTCGACGGCGACCGTGAGAACCGATCCGTCGGTCAGGGTCGTCGTCGAGACCCGCGTCGGCCTCGTCTCCTCCGGGCCCGGTGGGGGTCCCGGCGGGGGACCGTCTCCCGGCGTCGTCGGGGGGCGTAGTGCGGGCGGCGGTGTCGTCGCTCGGAGCGCGAGGTCGCCGACGATACGGCCGTCCGTCGTCACCAGTTGCGCCGCCACGTTCTCTCCCTGTGTGGCGGAGACGATCTCGGTGGGATCGGCACCGTTGTCCAGCAGTTGCTGCGCGGTGGCGGTGCGGCCGGCGAGGCTGTCTCCCGCCGAGGCCTCGAGCTGGCGTTGCAGCAACACCGTCGTCGCCACGACGATGCCGACGAGCAGGACGAGCACCACCGACATCACCGACACCAGCAATCGCAGGCGCAGAGATCCGGTGCGGAGACCGCGACGGGGTGGGGTCGTCATGCTGTCGGACTCACGGTGTCGGCGGCCAACACGTAGCCGATGCCGCGCCGAGTGTGGAGGATGCGCGGGCCGAACTCCTCGAGCTTGCGACGCAGCGCGCTGATGTGGACCTCGACGAGGTTCTCGTCGTATGCGTCGTACCCCCACACCTGCGTCAGGATCTGGGTCTTGGACACCGTTCGCCCGCGCTGAGCTGCGAGGTAGGACAACAGCTTCCACTCCGTGGCTGTCAGGTTGAGTGCGTTGCCGCCCCGACTGGCGTCGCCCGATTCGGTGTCCACCGACACGTCTCCGCATTCGATCGAGGTGGCGACCGCGCCGTGTCGTCGGAGCACCGCGGTGACGCGGGCGAGGAGCTCCGCCATCGCGAACGGTTTCACCAGATAGTCGTCTGCACCGGCGGTGAGCCCGGTGACGCGGTCGGACACCGAGTCGCGCGCCGTGAGCATCAGCACCGCCGCGTCGCTGCTGCGGCGCGCGACCCGCAGGAGCTCGAGTCCGTCCCGGCCGGGAAGCATGATGTCCAGGACCACGAGGTGGGGTCGATGGTTCGCGAGCGCGGCCTCGAACGCGGAACCGTCCGCGTCGGACCGGACGTCGGCACCCAGGTCCGCGATCGCGGTGGACACGGACAGCCGCAACGTCTCGTTGTCCTCGATCACGAGGATTCTCGGGGTCGCTGCGGGTCGCCGTTCGGTCACGACACCACTATGCGGGTCCCGAGCTGAAGACTTGCTGAAGACGAGGCCCTGATCGCCGCGACTTCAGGCAGGCTTCAGGTCCACGATCGAGTGTCGACCTCACGAACGGCGCCGCCCGGTGCCGACGAGAGATGAGGACGACAATGTCGACAAGAGTCATGCGTGTCAGGACAGGCCGACTGATCGCCGGAGCAGTGCTCGCCGGTGGGCTGCTGCTCGGAGCGGTGGGAACCGCGTCCGCCGACGGCCCGGGCGAGGCGCCCCCGGTCTCCGAGAGCGCGGCGCCCGACGCCTCGGCGCCCGCGACTCCCGCACCCGACGCTGCGGCACCCGACGCCGGTGCGACGTGCGCGACGCCTCCGGCTCCGCCGGAGGATGCTCCCACTCCGCCTGAGGGTGCACCGACTCCGCCCGAGGGTGCGCCGACCCCGCCCGAGGGTGCTCCGACCCCGCCTGCTGCGGGCGAGGGTGGTCCGACCCCGCCCGAGGGTGCACCGACCCCGCCTGCTGCGGGCGAGGGTGGTCCGACCCCGCCCGAGGGTGCACCGACTCCGCCTGCTGCGGGTGAGGATGCTCCGACTCCTCCCGAGGGCGCCCCGACCCCGCCTGCGCCCGGTTGCGGTCCTGACGGTGGCCCGGCGGGCCCCGGCCATGGTGGTCCGGCCGGTCACGGGCCTGCAGGTAAGGGTCCGGGCGCAGCTCCGGGCGCTCCGGCGCCCGAGGGTGCTCCCGCACCGGCCGAGTGCGAGGCCCCCACACCCTGATCGTCTCGCGTGGTGTCGGCACGCGTTGCCGGCACCACGCGCACGGGTTCCAGCGCCGTGCACCCCGTTCAGCTGGCTGAAATGGGTGTTCACCTGCAGGAAGGGGTGCGCATCGCCCGGTGCCCAACCCGTTCGCCCGAATCGTGGACTTCTGCCACCGCTCTGCGGGGGTGACCGTCCACGATCACCGCCGTCCTTCGACCCGCACAGGCCCCAGCGCCGTGCACCCCGTTCAGTCGGCCGGAGTGAGTGTTCACCTGCAGTAAGGGGTGCACATCGCCCGGTGCCCAACCCATCCGCCCGAATCGTGGCCTCCCTCTCGGGGGGCCCGCAATCAGCGCCGCACCCGACCCGCACAGGCCCCAGCGCCGTGCACCCCGTTCAACCGGCCGGAGTGGATGTTCACCTGCAGTAAGGGGTGTGCATCGCCTACCGCATAGCCCACAGCGCCCACCCCCCGACCGACAGCACCCCGCCCAGCCAACCGTGAGCTATCGAACAGTACGTACTCTCACTATCAGCGTACGATGGACCCGTGACCACCACCGACCCCCTCGCGCTCGACCGTCAGGTGTGTTTCGCCCTGGCCGTCACCAACCGCGCGGTGCTCTCGGTCTACCGGCCGATTCTCGAACCGCTCGGACTGACGCACCCGCAGTACCTCGTCATGCTCGCCCTCTGGGAGCGGGCACCGATGTCGGCGGGGGAGATCGCGTCGGCTCTGCAACTCGAACCCGCCTCGCTGACGCCGCTGCTCAAGCGGCTCGACGCCGACGGTCTGCTGACCCGGCGCCGGAGCGACACCGACGAGCGCAGGCTGGTGATCGACCTGACCGACGAGGGGCGACAGTTGCGAGGTTCGGCGGAGTCCATACCGGGCGCCGTCATCGAATCTCTGGGTGTCGACGTGAGCGAGCTCGAACAACTTCACGCGGTGCTCACCCGGATCAATACCGCGGCCATCGCGGCCGGTGCACTGTCGACCGAGCGGAGGAGCACACGATGAGCAGGACTCGCCCGGGGCCGCTGCAGTGGATCGGTTATTCGTTCGGCCGCACGTTGCCCCTGTCCATGCAGGCCTGGGTGCGTGAGGACCTGATCGGTGATCGTGCGGTTCCGCGTCATCTGCTGCGCAGCATGGTGCCGTTTCTCCCCATCTTCGCGGCGTTCCTGCTGTTCCCCGGTGAGTTGTGGCTGCGCGGCGCGATGATCCTGCTGGCGGTACTGCTCGCGCTGTTCTACGCCGCCGCGTACATGGAACCCAACCGTCGCCGTCGTCTCAAAGCGCACGGGTTGTCACCGGACCTGCAGAACCCGAAGAAGGTCGCGCGGGACGAGGCGGAACGCCGCGCCTACGAGCGCTGGCACCCCAACCGCTGACACCCGCTGTGGCCCTGCGGGCCGTCGCCGACGAGAGTGGGTGCCGTGCGACTGTGGCCGACCGGACTGCGCGACGGCAGTGACCCCGATCCGAGATTCACGCTCGCGAACGAGCGGACGTTCCTGGCGTGGATCAGGACGTCACTCGGCCTCGTGGCCACGGCCGCGGCACTCGAGGCGTTCGGTGGGGATCTGCTGCCTCCGTGGCTGAGAACCACCCTCGTGCTGGGGCTGCTCACTCTCGCGGCGGTTCTGGCCGTCGGGTCGTTCGTGCGCTGGATCCGTATCGAGACGGCCATGCGCCGGCGGGCGTCACTGCCTCTCCCCGCTGCGGCGGCGCTGCTCGCGGGGGGTCTGGTGATCGCCGTGGTGGCGTTCGCGGTGGGGCTGTACCTGTGACGGAGGCACCGGGCCTGCAGGCCGAGCGCACCACGCTCGCGCGGGTGCGGACCGCACTGGCCATGGCGGTCACGGCCCTGATCGTCGCGCGTGCGGTGCGAGATCATCCACCGCTGGTGGCACTCGCAGTGTTGTGTGCCGTGCTCCCCGTGACGACCGTCGCCTTCTCGACGAGGGCCCATTCCCGACTCGTCGACGGGATGAACCGGGACGTGCTCCCCGGTGCCGCAGGCCGGCTCGTCGTCCTGCCCGTCGTCGTCGTCCTGCTGGCAGTGGTCACCGCGCTGGGTCTGTGAGAGCAGGTCGTCGGATGACTCGACGACGCGGACGGGGGTACTCCCCGCCGGTGACGAGACGATCGAGATGCTGACCGCCGCCCTGTACGGAATCGGCACGGCGCTTCCCCTGGTGATCGGTGCGGCGATCGGGCTGCGGTGGACACTGCCGAAACGGGTGTTGGCCGGTCTCATGGCCTTCGGTGCCGGGACGATGATCGCCGCCGTGTCGTCGGAACTGTTCGAGCCGGCGTTCCGTCAGGCCGGCATCCTCGTCGCGGGCGCGGCGCTGTTCCTGGGCGCGGGTGTGTACGTCGTGGCCAGCCATCTGATCGAGAACAAGCTCGGGCCCGCAGCGATCGGGTGGGCACTGATGCTCGGCACGATCCTCGACGGAGTCCCGGAGAACACCGCGCTGGGTGTCTCCCTGACGTCCGGTGGCGGGCTGGTGCTGCTGGTGGCGGTCGCGGTGGGCAACGTTCCGGAGGCTGTCGGTGGTGCATCGTTGATGCGGGACCGACACGACTTCTCCGCGGCTCGGGCGATGACCCTGTGGACGGCCACGGCGGTCGTGCTCGTGGTGGTCACCGTACTGGGCCACCAGTTGTCCGACGCCGTCCCGGAGGTCGGCATCTCGACGGTCCAGGCGTTCGCGGGCGGTGCCACTCTCGCCGTGCTCGCGGACTCCCTGATGCCCGAGGCCTACAAGGACGGCGGATGGTGGGTGGGCATGTCCACCGCGCTCGGCTTTCTCGTGGCGTTCGCACTCGGCGGATAGCTGTGACCGGGATCACTCTGCATGGACGTGCGCTTTCCGCGCCGGGCCTCGACTCACCTTTCAGAACGCGATGGTCACCCGCCGTCGCTCCGAACGAAAGGTTTCATCATGGGAATCGTCGACAAGGCAAAGAACGCAGCAGAAGACGCCATCGGCAAGGCCAAGGAAGTTGTCGGTGACGCCACCAACAACAAGGACCTCGAGGCCGAGGGCAAGAAGGACCAGGGTTCGGCCGGCGTGAAGAAGGTCGGCGAGAACGTCAAGGACACCTTCAAGTAAGACTGCACCACTCCACACCCGGGCGGCGCCGGACCCTCAGCGGGTCCATCGCCGCCCGTGGTGTGTCCGGACACTGTCGGGTTCGACGCACACCTCGCTCGAACCGACCGAACGGACATGTTTCTTCCGCGGGTCCGCGGACCATCACTCCTTCGAGCATCCGCTCACTCGATCGCCGGCCAGGACCGGCGACATCGCGAAAGGCACCACCATGACCGACACCACCACCCACGCACACACCGGACGTCGCCGTGCCGGAGGCTTCGTCTCGAAGCTGTCTCTCCTGATCGCGCTGCTCCTCACGATCGCACTGGTGATCTTCATCCTGCAGAACACCGTGCACACGACCATCAACTTCGTCGTGTGGAACTTCGATCTGGCACAGGGTGTCGCACTCCTCGGTGCCGCCGTCGTCGGTGCCGTCATCGCCTGGACCATCTCGGGCGCGGTCCGGGTCCGACGCGCCGTCAAGTAGCGCGTCACCGCGGCGATCGGACATCCTCTCGTAGGAGTTGTTCGATCGCCGCAGCGGGCATCGGGCGCGCCAGATGGAAGCCCTGTGCGAGGCGACCGCCGCATGCGCGATACGCCTCGGCCTGCTCGGCGGTCTCGATGCCTTCACCCACCACGTCCACTCCGAATGCAGTGCCCAACAACACGATCGCGGCCACGATGGCGTGTGGTCTCGCACCGGGTAGCGCGTTGACGTACGACCCGTCGATCTTGAGACAGTCGAAGATCGGATAACGGTCCAGATACGCGATGCTGCTGTGGCCGGTTCCCAGATCGTCGAGTGCGAACGACACCCCCATCGCGTGCAGCGCCTCGAGAGTGGTGGCCACGCGGGCGTTCTCCTTCACCCACACGGTCTCGGTGATCTCCAACCCGAGACGCGTCGCCGGCAGGCCGGTCGCGTCGAGAGTGCGTCGGACCGACTGCACGAAGTCCGGATCGTTGAGCTGGTGGGCGCTCACGTTCACGCGTACCGAGACGTCCTCGGGCCAGCGCACTGCATCCGTGCACGCGGTCTGCAGTGCCCACAGGCCGAGGTGTCCGACCACGCCGGTGCGCTCCGCCACCGCGACGAACTCACGAGGCGAGACGCTGCCGAGTGTCGGATGATCCCAGCGAGCCAAGGCCTCGGCGGCGACGACGGCGCCCGTCACGAGGTCGACGATCGGCTGGTAGACGAGCCGCAGTTCGCCGTCCACGAGAGATCGTCGGAGGTCTGCGGCGAGTCGGAACACGCGATCGGCCTCGTAGCGATCGCGCACGTCGTACACGTCCGTGGTCCCGGGAGCCGTGCCCTTGGCGCGGTACATGGCCAGATCCGCGCGGCGCACCATCTCCTGCGCGGAGGGCACATCGTCACCGGCCACGGCGATTCCGATGCTCGCACTGAACGGGATGGGCTGATCGCTCTGCGGATCGACGGTGGCCAGCGCTGTCGAGATGCGCACCGCCCGGCTCCGCGCGTCGGCCTCGTCCACCACGTGGTCGCACACGACGAGAAATTCGTCGCCGCCCAGCCTCGCCACCGTGTCGCCGACCGCCACCGTGCGCTCGAGCTTGCGCGCCAAGGTGATCAGCGCCGCGTCTCCACTCACGTGTCCGAGGCTGTCGTTGACGGTCTTGAAGTCGTCCAGGTCGGCCAGCAGGACCGCGACGGTGGTCTCGCTGTCCGCGGCGCGAGCCACGGCCTCGTCGATACGTCGGTACGCGAGCGCTCGATTGGCCAGACCGGTGAGCGGATCGTGGAGTGATCGGTACCGCAGTTCGTTCTCGAGCTCGATACGCCGGATCGCCGCGACCAGGATGTCCGTGGCCGTCCGCAGGAACGTCACGTCCCGATCCGTGTACTCCCGCGGAGCCGCGCTGTGCACGGCCAGCACCCCGGGCCGAGGCGTGGAGTCGAACGGGACGCAGACGGTGCTGAGCAGTCCGCGCGAGCGCATCGTCGTGGTGTCGAATCGCGACTCGGTCCGCGCGTCGGAACAGATGACCACCGTGCCGGAGGAGAGGGCGAGGCCCGGAGCCGAGCGGGTACCGGTTCCGAACACCTCGGGCCGCTCGCTCACCCCGCTGTAGGCGACGACGCGCAACGCGGTGCGGGTGTCGTCGAGGCGTGCGATCGACGCGCACTCCGTACCCATCAACGACGAGGCGGCGCTGGTCGTCGCGTCCAGAATGGTCGTCAGATCACCGTCGACCGCGAGCCGCCCCAACAGGCCGACAGCACTCTGCTCGCGAGCCCGGTGGGCGGCCGATTCCAGGACGTCGGTGAGGGCGCTCTCGTGACTGGTTCGCAGCCGTCGATCACGCATGATCGACGCGATCACCGGCTCGTCGCGCTCACCCGCGGGAACCAGGAACGTCGAGATGGAGACCGGTACGGGTTCTCCGGTGTCGAGCCGCCGGAGTTCGCCGACACCCTGCCAGTGGCCGGTGGTGTGCAGCGATCGTTCCACGTCGGGCGCAGCGAGCAGACCGACGTCGGAGAAGAAGTTCGCCGTGGTCAGGCGGAGCACGGCGTCGAGTGACGGTGCGCCGACGAGCGCGAGGCCCGCCGGGTTCAGGTGGAGGATGCGGCCGTCCCGTGCGGACAGGGACACCAGCTCGGGCGCGTTCTCGAACACACCCGTCAGAAGGGCGGGGTCCAGGCCGTCGAGCGCCACGAACGACCTCCGAAGTGGGAAACGACCGGCGTCTCCGGCCCGATTCACTCGGGTATCCAGAGAACGCCGGTCGAAACCACTCGTTCGTCAGATCAGTGCTGCCGTCACCGGCAGCGCGTCGTCACTCCCCGCGCGGAGGAAGCTTCGCCTCGACGCCGCCACCGTTGTGCTCGGGGCCCGAGTCGGGATGACCCGCCGGCACGCGGTTGCGGAAACGAGCCGCCTCGCTGGGCTTCGACGAGGAACCCCCGACGCGCTCGCCGCGGTACGGTCCGGGCTTCGGGGCCATCTTGCCGCCGGGGAAGGCGAGTCGAATGATGGTGCGCTGCACCGATCCCCACTGCTTCATCAAGGGGCCCGAGTTGTACGGAAGCTGGTAGCGCTCGCAGATGTCCTTGATCTTCGGCGCGACTTCCTTGTACCGGGTGCTGGGCATGTCCGGGTACAGGTGGTGCTCGACCTGGTAACTGAGGTTGCCACTCATCAGGTGGAACAGCGACGAGCCCTCGATGTTGGCCGCTCCGACGAGCTGGCGGACGTACCAGCCGCCGCGGGTCTCGTTCTCGGTCTCTTCCTTGCTGAACGTGTACGCCTGGTCCGGGAAGTGACCGCAGAAGATGATGCCGTGCGACCACAGGTTGCGGATGATGTTGGCGACGAAGTCCGCCGTCACCGTGGCGACGAAGGTGCGTTCGATGCCGGCACCGTGCTTGTCCAGAACCTTGGCCACGGAGTTGGTCGCCTTCGACGAGCTCAGCGAGCGCAACCGCGCACCCAGCTTCGACTTGCCGGCGCCCGAGACGCGTCCACCCGAGACGACCTGCACCGCGCCGTAGGCGAGCGCGCTGACCGCGGGCCAGCCGATGTAGTCCTTGACGATCTGACGGCGCGCCTTGGTCCCGATACCGCGCAGATCGGTGAGCAGGTCCTTCATGGGCTTCTCGCCCTTGCGGATGGCCTCGATGTCGAGGTCGTGGAGCGCGACGCCCCACTCGAAGAAGGCCATCAGCAGCAGGTTGTAGAACGGCTGCGCGAGGTAGACGGGCGACCACGGCTGGTTCGGGTCGATCCGCATGATCTCGTAGCCGAGATCCTTGTCCTTGCCGCGGATGTTGGTGTACGTGTGGTGCACGTAGTTGTGCGAGTGCTTCCAGGCCTCGGCGGTGGACGCGGTGTCCCAGTCCCACACCGACGAGTGGATGTCCGGATCGTTCATCCAGTCCCACTGGCCGTGCATGACGTTGTGGCCGATCTCCATGTTCTCGAGAATCTTGGCCACACCCAGGCAGGCCGTTCCGGCCACCCAGGCGGTGCGGCTCTTGGAGCCGAAGAGGATCACGCGCCCCGCGACAGCGAGCTGGCGCTGCGCCGCGATGACCGTGGTGATGTAGTTGCGATCGCGCTCACCGAGGTCGGCGTAGACCTCGTCGTGAATGGCGTCGAATTCCTTGGCAAGCTGTTCGATGGTCTCTTCGCTGAGATGTGCGAGCGGACTTTCGATGGACACTTCGGTCTTTTTCCCGGTGTCGATGCTCATGACGAACCCTCCCTGTTACTGCATGTGAATCGGTCTCGTCAGAGATCGATTTCGATATCTCCCTCGGCGGTGTTCACGCAGATGCGTACCGCCTGCCCCGTAGGCTCGGAGACTTCCCCATTACGTAGATCTCTCAAACGTCCCTTCTTCAGGGTTCCGGTGCAGGTGTGGCAGATGCCGATCCTGCAACCGAACTTGAGATCCAGCCCCGCTTCCTCCCCGGCCGCGAGAATGGGTGTGCCTCCGTCGCATTCGACGTCGGTGTCGCTACGGATGAAGCGGACAGTGCCGCCCTCTCCTTCTTCGTCACCGCCACCGATGACGGGTTGGAAACTTTCGTAGTGGAATTTCTCCGGGTCACCCTCGGATTTCCAGTAGTCGCGCAGATCGTCCAACAGGTCGCCGGGACCGGAGCAGAATGCCTCGCGCTCACGCCAGTCGGGGCACAACTCGTCCAGATCGGTGGCTTTCATTCGACCTCGCTCCTCGGTCACCCGAAGGTCGAGACGCAGCGACGAGTGCTTGCGATCGAGGCGCTCGAGGGTCTCGGAGAACATCGTCTGGTCGCGACTGTGCACGGAGTGGATGACCACGACGTCGTGCATGGCGTCGAGGTGGTCGAGTTCGCGCAACATGCTCATGATCGGTGTGATGCCACTGCCCGCGCTGATGTAGAGCAGTTTGGCGGGCACGGGATCGGGGAGGGTGAAGACTCCCTCGATCTCGCTCAGTCGCACGATGTCGCCCGGCTTGATCCCTTGCACCAGGAACGGGGACACCGTGCCCTCGGGGACCAGCTTGGGGCTGACGGAGATCAGGCCGTGGTCGCCGTGCGGGTCGGAGGTGATCGAGTAGGCGCGCCAGTGATAGCGGCCGTCGATGACCACGCCCAGTCGGAGGTACTGGCCGGGCTGGTGCCCACCCCAGTCGTACCCGGGCCTGATGAACACCGACACCGCGTCGGTGCCTTCCCTCTCGACCCGGTCGACCTTCCCGCGGAGCTCCTGGGTGGTCCACAACGGATTGATCATCTCGAAGTAGTCGTCCGGCCTCAGCGGGTTCGACAGATGTTTGAATGCCTTGAGCATGGTTCGGCGGAGTACCGAAACCTGGGGTCGTGCGCCGCGTTCTGCCACAGGTCACACGCTATCGCCACGGCGCGGATCCGCGTCCGTAAACGGACGATTGTGGACAGAAACGAGTCCGTTTCGCTTCCGTCGTCGCGGTGGACGAAGATTCGTGTCCGAGGTTTGGATGCGAGCGTCCTGGTAGCCGCCCGACGGGCGGCGGACGTGCGACGACGAGGGGTGAACTGTGCCGATCGTGGACAACGCCGTGTACGTGCACGGGGCGCGTACCGACGAGCCGGAGAGTCTGGATCGCACGTACGAGCTCCTGCGGGCGTGCGGCGGCATGGCGTGGATCGGGCTGTATCGTCCCGACAAGACCGAGATCGACTCGGTGGCAACCGAATTCGGGCTGCACCGATTGGCGGTCGAGGATGCCGTCCAAGCGCACCAGCGGCCCAAGCTCGAACGCTACGGCGATCAGTTGTTCGTCGTCCTGCACCCCGCGCGCTACATCGACGAGACCGAGAAGGTGGAGTTCGGCGAGCTCCACGTGTTCTGCGGTCCCGATTTCGTCGTCACCATCCGCCATGCCGAGTCACCCGACCTGGGCGTGGTCCGTAAACGGCTCGAAGGTGCGCCGAAGCTGCTCGAACTGGGAACCGAGGCCGTGCTGTACGCGATCCTCGACCAGGTGGTCGACGAGTACGAACCGGTCGTCGCCGGTCTGGAGAACGACATCGACGAGATCGACGACCAGCTGTTCACCGGCGATCCCGACGTCTCCCGTCGCATCTACGAGCTCTCCCGCGAGGTGATCGAGTTCCAGCGCGCGACCCACCCGCTGGTGTCGATGATCGAGGCCCTCGGCCGCGGATCGGAGAAGTACAACGTGGACATCGAGCTGCGGCGCAACCTGCGCGACGTGCTCGACCACGCGATCCGCATCACCGAGCGCGTCGACTCGTTCCGCGCCAATCTGCAGAACGCCCTGTCGGTGCACACCACCCTGGTGGGACAGCGGCAGAACGACGAGATGCGTGCGATGACCCAGGTGAGTCTGGAACAGAACGAGCAGGTCAAGCGGATCTCGTCCTGGGGCGCCATCCTCTTCGCGCCGACTCTCATCGCCGGCATCTACGGTATGAACTTCGAGCACATGCCGGAGCTGAGCTGGACGTTCGGCTATCCCGGAGCCGTCGGCGCGATGCTGCTCGCGTCGTGCGCGCTGTACATCGTGTTCCGGAGACAGAAGTGGCTCTAGCCCCGTGCGGCTCAGCGCAGCCGGCCCGGCGCCAGGTCTTCCGCGGTGACGCCCCGGTCGGTCACGTCGGCCGGTAACGGCTCGCCGCGGACCAGCGCCGCACCGACGCGCGCCAGTGCCGCGCACGTCTGGATGCCGTACCCACCCTGACCCGCGCACCAGAAGAAGCCCTCCACGCTCGGGTCGAACCCCACCACCGGTGTGCGATCGGCGACGAAGGAGCGCAGACCGGCCCACGACGACCGGACACGGCGGCTCGTCACCACGGTCGCCTCCGTGATCTCGTCCAGGGCGCGGGCGATCTCGAGATCGTCGGGCTTCGCGTCACCGGGCGGGCACGGTGTCTCGTCGGCAGGGGAACAGAGCAGACGGACACCCTCCGGCTTGATGTAGAACGACTCGTCCATGTCGCTGATCAGCGGGTGGTGGGTGTCGGCGATCTCGGGCGGCGCGTCCATCACGGCGATGGTGCGTCGTCGCGGCTGCAGGCCGATCCTCGGTACGCCTGCGAGGTCGGCCAGGTCGTCCGCCCAGGCACCCGCCGCGTTCACCACCACCGTGGCGACGAGAGTGTCGCCGGTCGAGAGATCGACCCGCCACTGCTCGCCGACGCGGTCGATCGCGACGACCCGCGCCCCGGTACGAACGGTGCATCCGCGTCGGCGTGCTCCGCGCAGGAAGCCCTGGTGCAGCGCGTCGACGTCCATGTCGAGTGCGCCCGGTTCGACGACGGCCGCCTCGACTGCCGCAGGCCGCAGGAGGGGCGCCCGGTCCACCGCCTCGGCGGTCTCGAGCAGGCGGGCATCGGGAGACAGTGTCCGCAGAGTCGTGAACATCTCCGCGAGAGCGTCGCCCCGACCCGGACGTGCGAACTGCACGAAGGGGCGCGGAGTCATGACCGTTCCGCGCACCATGTCCGGCGGGTCCACGAGGAAGGCCCTGCTCGCCGTCGTCAGGCCACGGATGACGTGGTTGCCGTAGGTCTCGAGGAACATCGCAGCCGACCGCCCGGTCGAGTGCATCGCCAGGGTCGACTCCCCTTCGAGGAGACACACGGTTCGATCGGACGAGAGTTCCCAGGCGAGCGAGGCACCCGCGATACCGCCGCCGATCACCAGTACGTCGAGGGCTCGAGAGGCGACATCGGTGGTCATGGCGGTCGAGGGTAGGCGGCCCGTGTGGAAATCGGGCGCCAGGGGTACCCCGTCCCGCGCGCAACCGTGCGCGCACTCGAACATCGGGAGCCGTCATGAACACAGCTGTCTGGATCGTCATCGCGGTCGTGGTGGTGTTGCTGCTCGTCGCCGTCGGCGTCGCACTGTCGAAGAAGGCGAAGCAGAAGCGCGTCGAGCAGGCCGGTGAGATCCGGGAGCGGGCCGCCGAGCGCAGCGCGGAGGTGGAGCGGTCGGAGGCGCTCGCGCAGAAGTCCGAGGCCGACGCCCGTCGTGCGCAGGCCGAGGCGGACGCCGCGGCAGCGGAGGCCCGCATCGCGCAGCAGCGCGCGCAGGAGCACCAGGGCACTGCCGCCACCGGGCGTGACGAACTGGACCGTGAGTGGGAGCGGGCGAACAAGCTGGACCCGACCGTCCACGACGACGGCACCCCGCGTCGACAGGACGCGAACGCGGCACAGCAGAACCAGAATCCCGCAGACCGGAACGTCACGGACCGGAACGTCACGGACCGGAACGTCACGGACCGGAACGTCACGGACCGCACCACCGGTCTCGGACACGCCGATGCGCCTGTCGTCGGCCCGCACGACACTCCGGGACGCCACGAGCGCTGACGTCAGTCGCCGGGGCGCACTGCCTCGGTGACCCGCTCCGCTGCCACGGCTGGATCCTCGTGCTCCCAGATGCGCACGACGGTCCAGCCGGCCTCGTCCAGTCGACGATCCGTGTCCCGGTCCCGAGCGACGTTGGCAGCCAACTTGTCCGCCCACCACTGGGCGTTGTTGCGCGGGTGGGTGGCGTGCTCCGGGCAGCTGTGCCAGAAGCATCCGTCGACGTACACCGCGACTCGGCGACGCGGGAACACCACGTCGGCCCGTCGTCGCATGCCCTTCAGTGGGGCCTTGTCGACGAAGTACCGCAGTCCCGCTCGGTGCAGTTCCTTCCGCAGGGCCACCTCGGGCTTGGTGTCACGCCGCTTCTGTTTCTTGAACCGGGCACTGGTCGCGGCGTCCGTCGGCGGCGTCGCCCGAGCGTCGGGCGTCATTCGTCGTCGTCGATCTCGGACCAGCTGGGGGCGAACCTGTTGCGCCGCTCCACTTCCGAGTGCACCACCTCGACGAACTCCTCGAACGAGAGTGTGGTGCGGTCCGACGGACGGCCGTTGCGCGGCGGCGCGTCGTCGACGTCGAAGAAGCGCACCTCACCCCGGTACGGACCGTCCGGCTCGTAGAGACCGATGAACACCTTCTCGAACAGGTCGTAGCGCGTGTCCTCGGCCCCGAGGTCGACCCACGCTCGGCCCGGCATGCCGACGACGGGGCGCTTGCCGCGGCCCGACCGCTTGGACAGCGTCGTGACGTGGTGCGCGAACGAACTCTTGCCGATGTCGCTGCTCTTCATGGGATCGCCGTCCTCGCACGTCGACCAGGGCTCGAACATCACGGCGACGAGCACGCTGTACGGCTGGCGCTGGTGCAGCACCATCGCCTCACCCCGCAGTTCGTGGTCGTTGCGCACGATGTTCTTGGTCCAGCGGCCGAGCCGACCGGACGTGGGGCTGTAGTCCTGGAAGCTGTAGGTCTTCACGGACACGCAGAGGATGAGGCCGAGCGTCGGATCGAGTGCCTTGACGTCGAGCCGCTTGCGTCCCTTCGCGACGTCCACCTGCGCTTCCTGGCCCAGGCCGTGCGCGTCGGGCGTGATGGACGGATACCGAGGCCTCAACGCATCGGCGACCACCTGCGCGAGGTTGTTGGACAGGCGCTGCGCGTAGTTCTTCTTCTCCCCGCGGTCGGCATCGGGCGCGGGACGGTCGCCGGCGAAGTCGAGTGCGAACGTCAACGGGAACATCAGGCCACGCGAACGGGTTCGGGGACGACGGGATCGTCGGTCATCCGGTGCAGGTGCGACTCGACCGTGTCGAGGAAGCCGGGGGCGAAGCGCAGCCGACCCGAGCGTGCGCGCTTGAGGAACCCGGCAGTGGCCCTGGCGGACAACAACTTCGACTCCTCCAGGAATCCGCTCAAATCCTCGTAGGGGTGCTGGACCGGCCAGGTGCTCGCGGGTACCCGGAACGCGCGACGGTCACGGCCCCACGCGGCCGACGGCCAGCTCTGGCCGGGTACGAGCTCGGTGTCGGACCCCTCGTCGTAGGGAGTGCGGGTGGCCAGCTGCTCACCGACCCAGGTCGCCATGCGCACGCTCACGGCATTGCCGACCAGCTTCCACCGATGCCCTGCCCGGACACCCGGGGACTCGACGGCGGGGGCGGTCCACCCGGCGTCGAAACCCTGCAGCCGCTCGGCGTCCGAGATGCCCGGGGTGACCAGCTCGCCGGACGGGAGCCGGACGGCCGGGGGACTGGCGATGCCGAGAGTCGATCCGCCCTTGAGCGTGGGCACCGCGTTGATCGCCCAGCCCAGGCCGCGCACCCCCTCGGTCCAGTAGAAGCCGCACGGGAGGACGTCGGCGTCGCCGGCCTCGGGGATGCCCGCGTCGGGTCCGAAGAGCACCTCACGCGGGTCGTCCGTACGTGAGGCGAGCATGACGACGCGCTGACGCCGCTGGGGCAGGCCGAACGAGCGAGCGTCGACGACGCGATACGCCCACATGTAACCGAGATCCTCGAGCGCGTGCGTGATGTGCCGCATCGCCGCGCCGCGGCCGAGCTGCAACATGAAGGGCACGTTCTCGATCAGCAGCCACCGGGGACCACGCTTGCGTGCGACGAGTCGGAAGACCTCGTCGACCAGACCCGATCGCGCGCCCGTGATGCCCGCCGTGCGACCGGCCTGCGAGAGGTCCTGGCACGGGAAACCGGCTGCGACCAGCTCTGTTCCGGCGGGGAGCGCCCGCAGCGTCGCGACGTCGGTGTGCAGCGGCACGTCGGGGAAGCGCGAGCGCAGCACCGCCCCCGCGCCGGCGTCGATCTCGCAGAGCTGAGTGGTGGACCATCCGCTGCGCGCCAGGCCCAGCTCCAGACCGCCGATGCCGGCGAACAGGCCGACCATGGCACCCTGGCTGGACACGCGTACCCCCGCTCACCGTCGTGTGCGACGGCGGCTCCGGACACCGACGTCGATCTCGAGTGAGGCTACTCGAGAACACCGACACGGCGTCCGACCGAGAGGGCGACACCGCTGTGAGCAGCGCCCGCAGACGGGGGCGTGGTGCGCCGACTCACGCCCACCGTCGATGAAAACCCTGCTCGTGACCGTTTCATCTCGCGAGAACGGGGCACTCGGTCGCTGACGGGGACGGGGATTCACAGGCAATTCGCCCGGCTCCGGTACTTGTCGTGCTCGTGTGATCTACCGTGAACGCGTGACCACACCCACCGCCGATTCCCTGTCGTCCGCCGACGTGACGGGCTCGTCGTGGCCGGCCATCCTGACGTGGCGCGCGCACAGCGCCCCGCGTATGGAGTCGGTGCGCGTCCAGCTCAACGGCAAGCGGATCAAGGCCGCCGGCCGGATCATCGGCGGCGAGTGCGACGAACACCCGGCGTTCTCCGCGTCGTACGACCTGGTCACGGACGAATCGGGAGTGACCAAGCGGTTGTCCGTGCGCGCGGCCGTCGCGTCGGGGGAGAAGCAGGTCTCCATCAGTCGCGACTCCGAGGGCTACTGGCTCGTCGACGACGGGTCACCCACCCGCAGCTCGTTCGGCGGTGCACTCGACGTCGAGCTGGTGTGGAGCCCCTTCTTCAACACGCTCGCCATCCGTCGTCTCGGCCTGCAGACGAACCCGTCCGATCATCAGGTGCCCGTCGTGTACGTGGGTCTGCCGGTCCTCACCGCCCGCGCGGAGACACTGTCCTACAGCCGCGGTCCGCACGAGTTCGAGGTGGTCTCGCCCGTCGGGACGTCGGCCGTGAGCGTCGACTCGGACGGGTTCGTCGCCGACTACCGGGGACTCGCCGAGCGCATCTGACGGGCCGACCGTCACGCCCGCCGGGGCAGCCGCTGGACCACACCGCCGCGGCGACCGGCGTCGACGAGGTCGCCCTGCCAGGACGGCGAGCCGACGACGACGTCGGTGATCTCCCACCACTGCAACTGCTCGTCGTAGCGCAACCGCGCCGCATGGCCCGCGGACACCAGTGTCTCGGTCGACGCGTCGGCGACGAGAGCGTCCCTGGCGCTGTGCAATGCGGCGAGCGCCTCGTCGAGCGCGTCGACCAGGGCGGGCGCGTTGGCATCACACATCGCGCTGACAAGTGCCGGAGCTGTTCCTGCCACACGGGTGCCGTCGCGGAACGAGCCGGCTGCCAGCCGCAACGTGAGCTCCCCGCCCTGCGCGCCCACCGCGGCGAGTGCTTCCGCCAGCAGATGCGGGAGATGGGACACGCGGGCGACGGCGCGATCGTGGTCGTCGGCTCGGGCCGGGACGACGACGGATCCGGAGGACAGTGCGAGATCGGCGACCGCGAGCCAGGCGTCGGGGTCGGTGTCGTCGTCCACGGTGACGACCCAGACCGCGTTGCGGAAGAGATCGACGTCGGCCGCGAGCCACCCCGAGGCGGATGTGCCGGCCATGGGATGTCCGCCGACGAACCGAGCGCCGAGTCCGGCACGCGCGACCGCGGCCGCCATCTCCGCCTTCACACTGACGACGTCCGTGAGCACGCAGTGCGGCGCGTGCGCGGCCACCGATTCCAGGACGGTGTCGACCGCCGGCATGGGTACCGCGACGACGACGAGAGCGTCCTCCTCGGCGGCACGCTGGAGGGCGGAGGCGATGTCCGCCGTGACGTCGTACCCGTCGGCGCGAGCGGCGTCCACGGCACCGGTCGATCGGTTCCAACCCCACGCCGGGCGACCCGAGTCGACCACGGCGCGCAGTAACGAGCCCCCGATGAGGCCGAGGCCCAGGACGCAGACGGGACGGTCGGGTGTGTTCACCGGGGGAAGATTTCCACATCGGCACCGTCCGCCGGGTGCACGACACCGAAATCTCCCGCTGTTTCCCCTGAACAGGGAGGTCTGCACGCCGGGGCGACGGTGTGGGACTACGGTTGCGCGCATGGCTGCACAGCGCGGAGGCAGTACCTCGTCCCAGGGTCGAGGTGACAACCGCTCCGACGACTACGACGATCTCGAGGGGTTCGCCATCGCGGTCGTCCGCGAGGAGGGCACGTGGACGTGCCGACCGTTGTCCGCGGACGCCCTGACGAGCCTCAGTGCCGCCGAGACCGAACTTCGTGAACTCCGCAGTGCCGGTGCGGTGTTCGGGCTCCTCGATGTCGACGACGAGTTCTTCGTCGTGCTGCGTCCGGCACCGTCGGGCACGCGGGTCCTGCTGTCGGACGCCACCGCGGCGATCGACTACGACATCGCGGCCGACGTCCTGGACCGACTGAACGTCGATGTGCCCGATCTGGATCCGGACGAGCTCGACGACGTCGAGCCCTGGGACGAGGGCGATCTGGATCTGCTGAGCGACATGGGTCTTCCCGAGCCGGTCCTCGGCGTCATCCTGGCCGAGTCCGACCTCTACCCCGACGAGCAACTCGGCATGATCGCCGCGCGACTGGGATTCGCCGCGGAGTTCGCCGCGGTGCTCGACAAGCTGCCCCGCTGACCGTGGTGCCTCTCCACCTGCGTGACGTCTGGATGCGTCGCGCCCTGGAGGTCGCCCGCACCACGCCGGCGGGCGACGTTCCCGTGGGTGCCGTCGTCGTGAACGCCGACGGTGACGAGATCGCGTCCGCGGTCAACGAACGCGAACGCCGCGGGGACCCGACCGCCCACGCGGAGGTGCTCGCGCTCCGCGCCGCCGCCGAACGGCACGGGGACGGCTGGCGACTCACCGGATGCACTCTCGTCGTCACGCTGGAGCCCTGCACGATGTGTGCGGGCGCGGCGGTGCTCTCGCGAGTCGACGGGCTGCTGTTCGGGGCCTGGGAACCGAAGACGGGCGCCGTCGGCTCGCTGTGGGACGTGGTGCGGGATCGGCGTCTGACGCATCGACCGGAGGTGGTCGGCGGCGTCCTCGAGAGCGACGCGGCCGGTCTGGTTCGGGACTTCTTTCGAACCGCGAACGACGTTTGACGCGATCCGTCGACGGGGTATTACTGCCCGGTAGAACACCAGGCGCGACGTTGCGTCGCCCGCCCCGCCGAAACGGAGGGGTGGATGACATGTTCTTCCGCTTCGAAGGAGCACCACATGGGTCTCGACGACAAGATCGGCAACAAGGCAGAAGACCTCAAGGGCAAGGGCAAGGAAGCCGCGGGCGATGCCACCGGCGACCAGGACCTGAAGGCCGAAGGCCAGGGCGATCAGACTTCCGCAGCGTTCAAGGACGGCGCGGAGAAGGTCAAGGATGCAGCGTCCAACATCAAGGACAAGCTCACCGGCCACTGAGTCACCCGCGTTGTGACTCCTGACGTCGCGATTTCGGTTCCGCGCCACCCATCCGGTAACGTATCCGCCGGTGGCGTGTCCGAGCGGCCTAAGGAGCACGCCTCGAAAGCGTGTGACGGGTAACCCCCGTCCGAGGGTTCAAATCCCTCCGCCACCGCCATGAGCCCCCCACCTGCCTCGGCAGCTGGGGGGCTTTGTCGTTCACCAACTTCGGGTACACCGACGAGATGAGAAACATGAACGCGATGGAGAACCGCACCCTGGGACGCACCGGACGGCAGGTGTCGTGCGTCGGACTCGGCACCTGGCAGTTGGGAGCCGACTGGGGCGACGTGTCCGAGCAGGACGCCGTGGCGGTGCTCGACGCCGCCGTGGACAGCGGCATCACCTTCTTCGACACGGCCGACGTGTACGGCGACGGGCGCAGTGAGCGGGTGATCGGCGGATTCCTGGCCGATCGCGGCCTGCGGGACACCGTCACCGTGGCGACCAAGATGGGTCGACGCGTCGACCAGGTGCCGGAGAACTACACGCTCGCGAACTTCCGCACGTGGGTGGACCGGTCGCGCGGCAACCTCGGTGTCGACACCCTGGAACTGGTGCAGCTGCACTGCCCGCCCTCTGCCGTGTACGGCGACGACCAGGTGTTCGATGCCCTCGACACCCTCGTCGAGGAGCAGGCGATCGCGCACTACGGCGTCAGCGTGGAGACGGTCGCGGAGGCGCTCGAGGCGATCCGCCGACCGAACGTGGCCACCGTGCAGATCATCGTCAACGCCTTCCGGCTCAAGCCCGTCGACGAGGTGCTGTCCGTCGCCGCCGATGCCGGAGTCGGCATCATCGCGCGGGTGCCGCTGGCCTCGGGCCTGCTCTCGGGGAAGTACGACGAGTCGACGACGTTCCCCGAGAACGATCACCGCAACTTCAACCGCAACGGTGAGGCCTTCGACGTCGGCGAGACGTTCTCGGGCGTTCCGTTCGACACGGGCCTTGCGGCGGCTCGTGACTTCTCCGCCCTGGTCGCGGACGCGGCTCCGGAGGGTACGACGCCCGCCGCCGCCGCCATCGCGTGGTTGTGGCAGCACCCGCAGATCTCGACGGTCATCCCGGGAGCCCGCAACGTGGACCAGGCTCGTGCCAACGCCGAGGCGGGGCGCGTCGCGCTTCTCGGGGCCGAGTTCGATACCGGCGTGCAGAGCATCTACGACCGCTACCTCCGGGACGTCGTTCACTCGACGTGGTGACGGACGCTTTCACAGGGGATTCCCAGGCCGCAGCGGTGGCCGCACGTTGAAGCGACAACTAAAGTTCGTCCCATGAAGAAGAAATGGTGGATCACCGGAGCCGTGGTCGTCGTCCTGGCGATCGTGGCGCTCGTCGTCGGACCGCGCATCTACTCGTCGATCGAGAGCAGCGATCCGGCGGCGTCGGTGTCCACCTCCGGTGCCGAGGCGGCGACGGGCGATCTGGACGGTGAGTGGACCGTCACGCCCGGTGACGCAGCGAATCCGACGTCGGCCGGGTACACCGTCGCCGAGGTGCTCAACGGTACCGACGTCACGGTCGTCGGCACCACGCCGGACGTCTCGGGAAGCGCCACGATCGCGAACCAGGAGCTCACTGCCGGTGAGATCGTGGTGCGCACCGAGACCATCACCACCGACAGCGATCGGCGCGACAACCAGTTCCGCGGCAACATCTTCGATGTCGCGAACAACCCCACCGCCACGTTCACGGTGACGTCGCCGGTGGACCTGTCCACCGTGCCCACCGACGGCACCACGGCGACCGTCACCCTCGACGGCACACTGACCCTCAAGGGCCAGACGCGCGACGTGAGCGTCGAGACGCAGGTGCTCCGGTCGGGCGAGACCATCGTCGCCTCGGGCAACATTCCCGCGACGTGGACCGACTACGGCATCGAGCCGCCGTCGCTGGGCTTCGTGACCGTGGATCCGACCGGCTCCGTCGATTTCCTGGTGACGCTCGGGAAGGCCTGAGCCGTAGCGGCCGCGGGAGTCCATCCGGGTAGGCCGGAGGCCGGTCGTCGTGTCAGGGCGGTCCGACGATGTAACCGAGTTTCTGTCGAAGAGTCGCCGCCGTCCGCACGTCCCGTGCGATGGCGGCGTACTCGTGTGTCTGGAGCTTCAGGATGTCGAACGTCTGCACCGGAGTCGTCAGCCCGTAGTGCGGTCGGAACGTCTCGTCGGCGTAGGTCCCGAACAGGCGGTCCCACACGATGAGGATGCCGGCGTAGTTCTTGTCCAGGTACTCCTTGTCGCGGCCGTGATGCACGCGGTGGTGCGACGGCGTGTTGAAGACGAACTCGAACCAGCGCGGCATCCGGTCGATGCGCTCGGTGTGCACCCAGAACTGGTAGACCAGGTTGATCGCGAACCCGGTGAACACCATCCAGGGCGGGACGCCGAGCAGGGGCAGCGGCAACCACATCAGGATCTCGCCGCTGTTGTTCCACTTCTGCCGTAGTGCGGTGCTGAAATTGAAGTACTCGCTCGAGTGGTGCGCCTGATGCGTGGCCCACACGATGCGCGTGCGGTGCGCGATGCGGTGATACCAGTAGAAGAGGACGTCGACGCCGAGCAGCAGGATCACCCACGTGTACCACTGGTCCGAGGGCAGCTGCCACGGTGCGACATACGCGAAGATCAGCGAATAGCCCAGCAGCGCCAGGGTTTTCCATGCGGTGGTGGTGGCGATGGACACCAGCCCCATCGCGATGCTGGCCCGGGCGTCGGCGCGGAGGTAGCTTCCACGGGCCGGTCGGCCGGGTTCGTCCGCGGTCTCGTCGCTGTGGCTCTCGAGGACGATTGCTGCGGTCCACTCGAGCGCGAGCAGAACGAGGAATGCCGGCACCGCGAGGGCGACCGGGTCGCGGAGCGCGGTCGGCAGACTGTTCCAGAGATCGGCGATCACCCGCCGCAGTCTACGTGACCGCGGTCACACCGAGCTCAGGCGCGGTACTCGCGTACCAGCGGGCAGTCGAAGGGGTTGCGCTTCGACAGTCCCACCTGGTTGAGGTAGCGGACGACGATGCCGTAGGACTTCACGAGCGATGTCTCGGTGTAGGTCACCCCGTGCTTGGCGCAGTGCTCGCGCACCATGGGCCGCACCTTCTTGAGGTTCGGCCGCGGCATGCTGGGGAACAGGTGATGCTCGATCTGGTAGTTGAGGCCGCCCATCATGAAGTCGGTGACGGGGCCGCCGTCGACGTTGCGCGACATGAGGACCTGGCGGCGGAGGAAGTCGATCTTCGCATTGGCCGGAACCAGCGGCATCCCCTTGTGGTTGGGCGCGAACGAGCCGCCCAGCAGAACGCCGAAGACGGCGAAGTGCACGAGGATGAAGCCGACCGCGAGCCCCGCCGGCATCGCGAGGAACGGCAGTGCGAACCCGATGGTGAGCCGCAGCGCGATGAGCGACAGCTCCAGCTTGCGGTGCTTGATCTCCTTGGAGCCGATCAGCGTGCGCACGCTGGCGACGTGGAGTGCGGCGCCTTCGAGGGTGAGCAGCGGGAAGAAGAGCCAGCCCTGGCGGCGGGTGAACGCGCCGTAGAAGCCGGTGCGCTGCGCGACGTACTCGGGGACGAAGGCGATGGGCCCGTTCCCGATGTCGGGATCCTTGCCGATCTGGTTCGGAGCGTTGTGGTGCTTGCTGTGCTTGCCCTGCCACCAGTGCAGCGAGAGTCCTGCGAACGTGCCGGACAGGATGCGGGCCGTCCACTCGTTCCACTTGGCCGAATCGAACATCTGGCGGTGGGCCCCGTCGTGTCCGAGGAAGCCGAACTGCGTGCTCACGACGGCGAGGACGACGGCGAGCGCGAGCTGCCACCACGAGTCGCCCAGGAGGAACGCACCGACCCAGACGGCGACGAAGGCCGCCACGGTGCCGATGATGCGGGACCAGTAGAAACCGCGGCGGCGGGACATCAGCCCCGAGGCGCGCACGGCGACGGACAGCTCGGTGTACGAACTGACGAATCGATCTCTGGGGCGTTCGGCGGTGACGGACACTGGTGCCTCTGTTCTGTGGACGGTCTGGCCACGGTGGCTGTCGGTCGTTCTGGCAGTCGATGCAGTGGTGAGAACCGCGGAGAGGGCGGGAAGTGCTCAGGTCACGCCTCTGTCACAAGTGTGACACAGGCAGGGCACGGCGTCGACAGTCCGAGAGTGTCGGTCGTCTTCTCTCAGTGCATCCACAGACGACGGTCGACGTGGCCGGGCGTGGTCGTACCGCGCCAGGTCGGCGCCGTGGCGTAGTGTTCGGATCACGAGCACGCCGCGGTTCTCACCGGCGCCTCGTTCTCCCCCTCGTGACGGACGACTCGTTCTCCTCACCACCGAACTACTGATGAAGGGGTTTCCATGGAACCCGAACTGATCTTTCTCGCACCCGTCACCGCCGACGCGGAGCCCGTCGAGGCTCCCGCGACGTCCGCTGCCAGGGACGTCGTCAACGCGGCGCCGCCCGTCTACACCCAGCTGTTCTCCGAGAAGAACTGACTCCTCTCGAACGCCTGACATGACTGAACCCCGGGACGATCGGTCCACGTCCACGAGTACTGCGGTCACGACCTCGGTGGCGCGGCGCATCACGCCCGGCCGTGAGCAGGACTTCGTCGCCTGGACCGATGCCGGAATCAGTGTGTTGCGCACGTTCGACGGGTTTCTGGGCGGCGGGTGGCTGCGCTCCTCGACCGATCCGTACGAGTACTACGTGCTCTACCGATTCGATTCGGACGCTCATCTGCAGGAGTGGCTCTCGTCGCCCTTCCGGCGTGCCTGGGTCGCGCGTGGTGTGGGTGTGGCGGACGACCATGTGACGCATCGCCTCACCGGGGTCGAAGGGTGGTTCGAGCCGCAGTCGACGCTCACCGACGCGGTCCGCGTCGTGGGCGCTCCGCCGCCTCGGTGGAAGCAGGCCATCGTCATCTGGTCGGCGTTCTTCCCCCTGTCTCTTCTGCTCAACACCCTTGTCTCCGAGTACCTCTCGCTGGGTCTTGTACTCCGGACCCTGCTCGTCACCCTCGTGAGCACACCCCTCATGGTGTACGTCCTGCTGCCGTTCATCACCGCCCGTGTGAAGCGCTGGCTCACTCCCTGACGGTTCGAAACACCGCGCGAGCGTGGTGAGCGTCACAAAAGTGCACACCACTGCAAACTTGCCGAGCCGTGCAAGTTCCGTACTGTGGGATTCGTGAGTTCCGGACTACGCGACCGCAAGAAGGCGGAGACCCGTGCAGCGCTCAGTGCTGCCGCGATCCGTCTCGGGCGGCAACAGGGTTTCGACACCGTGACCGCCGAGGCGATCGCCCGCGACGCGGGGGTGTCGACGCGCACGTTCCACAACTACTTCTCCAGCAAGGAAGAAGCGGCGCTGTACTACCTCGAGCAGGCAGCGTTCGAGTGGGTGGACCTGATCGAACACCGTCCGCAGGACGAGGACTTCTGGGACACGGTGCGCGCCATCGTCTTCGAGATCGTCGACGATCCCGAGCGCGAGTTGACCGAGACTGTCGCGGTCGCGCGGTTCGTCGAGGAGTCGCCGGCTCTGCTGGCGAAGAAGCTCGAGTTCGACCGCTCGCTCTCCGCGGCGTTCAAGAAGGCCGTGGCCCGGCGCACGGGGCTCGATCCCGATCGGGACCTGTACCCCTCGTTGGTCCAGGCCGCGGTGGGCGCCACCGTCAGCGCCGCACTCGGATTCTTCGCCGAGGCATCCGAGAAGGGCTCCACCACAGCAGAATCCGCCGGCGAGGTGGTCCGCCTCGCCATGCAACAACTCGAACGGGGCTTCCGAGCGCCGCTCACCGGTTCCACCCCGCTCCCGCCCGACTGATCGCGCGTCCGTCCGTCACCCGCAGCACGACACCCCCCCGAACGAGGAGAACTCTCATGGCCACCTTCCTGTATCGCATAGGACGGTTCTCGTACCGTCGGAAAGGCATCGTGCTGCCGATCTGGCTCGCCATCCTGGTGTTGGCCGGTATCGGCGCGGCCACGTTGTCCGGCCCGACGAGCACGTCGTTCTCCATCCCGGGAACCCCCGCCCAGGCTGCGCTGGATCTGCAGAAGGAGCGCTTCGGAGGCGGCGAGGATCCGCTCACGTCGGCGTCCGCGCAGTACGTGTTCCAGGCACCCGCGGGCACCACGCTCGACTCGCCCGAGAACACGGCGGCCATCGACGGCGTCATCGCGAACATTCGCGGCATCGCCGCCGTGAAGGACACGGCCAAGGCCGATCCCGCGGCCGGACCGGTGCCCGAGGGTGCCATGCCGCTCCTCGATCCGATCGCCGGCAACCAGGCGATCGTCGATCAGTACGCGGAGGCCGGTCTCGCGCCGGACGTCGCGGCCGCGAACGCCGCGGCCGTGTCGCCGCTCTCACCGGACAAGACCATCGGCATCCTCGACGTGCCCATCACCGGCACCGTCACCGATGTCACGGCCGAGATCCGCACCGAGCTGACCGACGCCGCCCAGCCCGCCCGTGACGCGGGGCTCACCGTCGAGATCGGTGGCAGCGCCATGCAGGCCGCCGAGCCGCCCGGCGGCACCGCCGAGCTGATCGGCCTGGCCGTCGCCGCCGTCGTCCTCGTCGTCATGTTCGGATCGCTCGTCGCCGCCGGACTGCCGCTCATCACGGCCATCGTCGGCATCGGCGTCACCAGTCTGACCATCACCACCGCGTCGGGCTTCGCCGAGCTCACCCAGTTCACGCCGATTCTCGCCATCATGATCGGCCTGGCCGTCGCCATCGACTACTCGCTGTTCATCGTCGCCCGGTTCCGTAACGAGCTGAGCGAGACGGACGACCGTGAGGAAGCCGCGGCACGCGCCGTGGGAACCGCCGGCAGCGCCGTCGTCTTCGCCGGCACCACGGTGCTCATCGCGCTCGTGGCACTGCGCGTCGTCGGCATCCCGTTCCTGTCCCAGATGGGTCTGGCCGCCGGCTTCGGTGTCTTCGTCGCCGTCCTCGTCGCGCTGACCATGCTGCCCGCCGTCCTCGGACTCTTCGGCGCGAAGGCGTTCGCCGGCAAGATCCGCACCGTGCCGGACCCCGAGCACGACGACAAGCCGACCAACGGCTTGCGATGGGTGCGCATGGTGATCAAGCGTCCCGCACTGGTGCTCATCGTCGGTGTCGTGATCCTCGGTGTCATCGCCGGTCCCATGACGTCGCTGCGTCTGGCGCTTCCGTCGGTGGCCACCGCCGAACCGGGTACCCCCGCTCGTGAGGCGTACGACCTGGTCGACCAGGGCTTCGGCCCGGGACGCAACGGTCAGCTGCTGATGGTCGTGGACGCGAGCAACGTCCCCGAGGCCGATCGGACGGCGGCCTTCCAGGCCGTCGTCGACAGGGCGGCGGCGGAACCCGACGTGACCAACGCACAGCAGGCCGGGCTCAACCCGGCGGGCGACACCGCCCTGGTGTCGGTGACTCCCAAGAGCTCACCGATCAGCGAGGACACGCAGAACCTGGTGACCGCGCTGCGCGACGCCCGGGGTGGTCTGGAATCCGAGTACGGCGTCACCTACGGCGTCACCGGCCAGACGGCGCTCGAGATCGATGTGTCGGATCGGCTCCAGAAGGCCCTGATCCCGTACCTCGCAGTCGTCGTCGGATTGGCATTCCTGCTGCTCATGGTGGTGTTCCGATCGATCCTGGTGCCGCTGACGGCGACGCTCGGCTTCCTGCTCAGCGTGCTCGCCACCTTCGGTGCCACCGTCTTCATCTTCCAGGAAGGTGGACTGGGACTGATCTCCAACCCGCAGCCCATCGTGAGCTTCATGCCGATCTTCCTGATCGGTGTGGTCTTCGGACTCGCGATGGACTACCAGGTCTTCCTGGTGTCCCGGATGAGGGAGGCGTACGTCCACGGGGCGACCGCGAGCGATGCCATCGTCACGGGCTTCAAGTACGGCGCCCGCGTCGTCGCTGCCGCGGCGGTCATCATGATCTCGGTGTTCGCGGCGTTCATGCTGGAACCGGACTCGTTCATCAAGTCCATCGGTTTCGCTCTCGCGGCCGCCGTGTTCTTCGACGCCTTCATCGTCCGCATGATCCTGATCCCCGCGGTCATGGCGCTGCTCGGCGACAAGGCCTGGTACCTGCCGAAGTGGCTGGACAAGATTCTGCCGAACGTGGACATCGAAGGTGAGAAACTCGTCCGCAGGACGGACGAGACCGCACCGGCGACCCAGCAGCCGGCGAACCGGAGCTGAGTCGATGAACTGCACCCACCACGCCTGTCGTCCGACGGGTCCTGTCGAGAAGGAAGGATGCACGACGTGTTGATCTCACTTCTCCGCCGGTATCTGGCGCCGTACCGCGGCGCACTGACAGGCGTGGTGGTGCTGCAGTTCGTGGCCACCGTGGCCTCGCTGTACCTGCCCAGCCTCAACGCCGACATCATCGACAACGGCGTGACGACCGGCGACACCGGGTACATCCTGTCGACCGGCTCGATCATGCTGGCCGTCTCCGCCGTGCAGATCGCGTGCTCGATCGGCGGCGTCTACTTCGGAGCACGCGCCGCCATGGCGGCCGGCCGCGACATCCGCGGGGCGCTCCTCGACCGCGTCGGCACTTTCTCGGCGCGCGAAGTCGGGACGTTCGGCGCTCCGTCGCTCATCACCCGCAACACGAACGACGTTCAGCAGGTGCAGATGGTGGTTCTGATGGGCTGCACCATCCTGGTGATGGCGCCCATCATGTGCGTCGGCGGCATCGTCATGGCTCTGCGCGAGGACTTCGGACTGTCGTGGCTCCTCGGTATCGCCGTTCCTGCGCTGGCGCTGAGCATGGGCTTCGTCGTGGTCCGCATGGTTCCGGCGTTCAAGGTCATGCAGAAGCGCATCGACACGGTCAACCGCGTTCTGCGCGAGCAGATCACGGGCATCCGCGTGGTACGCGCCTTCGTGCGCGAGCCGTACGAGGTGGAGCGTTTCGACGACGCGAACACCGCCCTCACCGCCACCGCACTGCAGGTCGGTCGTCTGATGGCGCTCATGTTCCCGGTGGTCATGCTCATCAGCAACGTCACCAGCGTCGCGGTGATCTGGTTCGGTGGTCACGCCGTCGACGAGGGACGCATGGAGATCGGGTCGCTGACGGCCCTGCTGAGCTACATCATGCAGATCCTGATGTCGGTGATCATGGCGTCGTTCATCGCGATGATGATCCCGCGCGCCAGCGTGTGTGCCGAGCGCATCACCGAGGTGCTCGACACGAATTCGTCCGTCGTGCCCTCCGCGAAGCCCGTCGTCTTCGCCTCGGCGCCGTCGACGGTGGAGTTCGACAAGGCCGGTTTCGCGTATCCCGCGGCCGATCACCCGGTGCTCTGCGACGTGTCGTTCCGGGCGACGGCCGGAACCACCACGGCCGTGATCGGCAGCACCGGCTCGGGCAAGACGACGCTGATCAACCTGATCCCGCGTCTCATCGACACGACCGACGGAGTGGTGCGCGTGGGCGGAACCGATGTGCGAGAACTCGATCCGGAGGCGCTGCGAGCGGAGATCGGACTGATCCCCCAGCGGCCCTTCCTGTTCTCCGGCACCATCGCTTCCAATCTTCGCTACGGCAAGGAGGACGCCACGGAGGCCGAGATGTGGGACGCACTCGAGGTGGCGCAGGCCGCCGACTTCGTCCGCGAGATGCCCGAGGGTCTCGAGACCGCCGTCGCCCAGGGCGGCACCACCGTCTCCGGTGGGCAGCGTCAGCGACTGGCCATCGCCCGCGCCATCATCCGGCGGCCGAGCATCTACGTCTTCGACGACGCGTTCTCCGCTCTCGACCTGACGACGGACGCGAATCTCCGAGCGGCCCTGCGCCCCATCACACGTGACGCCTGCGTCATCGTCGTCGCGCAGCGGGTGTCCACCATCCGCGACGCGGACAGCATCGTGGTGCTCGACGACGGCAGGATGGTCGGCCTCGGTACGCACGACGAGCTGCTCGAGACGTGTCCTACCTATGCCGAGATCGTCGACTCGCAGCGCACCGCAGCAGGTGTCGCATGACGCGGCCCGGCGGTCCTCCCGGTCCCGGTGCTCCCGGCACCAAGGCGATGAGCTTCGGACCGTCCGTCAGGCGGCTGCTGCGCCGGCTCCTTCCGCAGCGCATGCTGCTCTCGGTGGTACTCGTGTTCGCCGTCGCCAGCGTCGTTCTCACCGTTCTCGCCCCGAACATCCTGGGCCGAGCCACCAACCTCATCTTCGACGGCATCGTCGGCCGTTCGCTCGACCCCTCGTTGTCCAAGGAGCAGGTCGTCGACGGTCTCCGCGCCTCGGGTGAGGGCACACGCGCCGACATGGTGTCGAGCATGGACGTCGTCCCCGGTCGGGGAGTCGACTTCGACGCCGTCGGCAAGGTCCTGGTCCTCGTCCTGATCCTCTACATCGGGTCCGCACTGCTGTCCTGGGTGCAGGGCTACATCCTGAACATCGCGCTGCAACGCGTCATCAAGCGTCTGCGTACCGACGTCGAGAACAAGATCCACCGGTTGCCGTTGCGCTACTTCGACTCCCACAAGCGCGGCGACGTGCTCTCGCGAGTCACCAACGACATCGACAACGTCTCGCAGAGCCTGCAGCAGACACTCAGCCAGCTCGTGGTCTCGGTGCTCACGGTCTTCGGCATCCTGGGCATGATGCTGTGGATCTCGCCGCTGCTCGCACTGGTCGCGATCCTGACGGTGCCGCTGTCGATCGTGGTGACGGCGATGATCGCCAAGCGCTCGCAGCCGCACTTCATCGCGCAGTGGAAGCAGACCGGCGCGCTCAACGCACAGGTCGAGGAGGCCTACACCGGCCACGAGCTGGTCAAGGCCTACGGCCGCCAGCACGAGACGGCGCGGGTGTTCCACGAGAGCAACGAGGAGCTGTACCAGGCGAGCTTCCGGGCACAGTTCATCTCCGGAATCGTCATGCCCGCCATCATGTTCCTGGGCAACCTCAACTACGTCGCCATCGCCGTGGTGGGCGGACTGCGCGTCGCGTCCGGCACGCTGAGCCTGGGCGAGGTGCAGGCCTTCATCCAGTACTCCCGCCAGTTCACGCAGCCGCTCACGCAGATCGGCTCGATGGTCAACCTGCTCCAGTCGGGTGTCGCCTCGGCGGAGCGCATCTTCGAGATCCTCGACGCCGAGGAGGAGGGCGCCGATCCGTCGGCACCCGTCACCCCCACCACGCGCAGTGGACGCGTCGAGTTCCGGGACGTGTCGTTCCGCTACGAACCGGAGCGTCCGCTCATCGACGGGCTGTCCTTCGTGGCGGAACCCGGCCAGATGGTTGCGATCGTCGGCCCCACCGGCGCCGGCAAGACGACGCTCGTGAACCTCGTGATGCGGTTCTACGACATCGATTCCGGCTCGATCACGCTCGACGGTGTGGACACGCGTGACATGACGCGGGCGACGCTGCGATCGCGCACCGGCATGGTGCTGCAGGACACCTGGCTGTTCGGCGGCAGCATCCGCGACAACATCGCGTACGGCAACAGTGGCGCCACCGAGGAGTCGATCATGGAGGCGGCGCGGGTGAGTTACGTCGACCGTTTCGTGCACTCGCTGCCCGACGGGTACGACACCGTCATCGACGAGGAGGGCAGCAACGTCAGTGCGGGCGAGAAGCAGTTGATCACCATCGCGCGCGCGTTCCTCGCCGACCCGGCCGTGCTGATCCTCGACGAGGCCACCAGCTCCGTCGACACCCGTACCGAGCTGCTGGTGCAGAAGGCCACCGCGGCCCTGCGCAGCGATCGCACGAGTTTCGTGATCGCGCACCGCCTCTCCACGATCCGCGACGCCGATCTGATCCTGGTGATGGAGAACGGGTCCATCGTGGAGAAGGGCACGCACGACGAGCTCATCGCGGCGCGCGGCGCCTACCACCGTCTCAGTGCGTCCGGCCTGCAGGAGCAGCAGTTGGCGTCTGGTTCGATGGGGGCATGACCGACCTCTTCACAGTCGAGACCCGTATCGAGGACCATCTCGGTCGAACCGGCACCCTGCGGACGCCGCACGGCGACATCGAGACCCCCGCGTTCATCGCCGTCGGCACCAAGGCCACCGTGAAGGCGGTGCTGCCGGAGTCGATGAAAGAGCTGGGCGCACAGGCGGTCCTGGCGAACGCCTACCACCTGTACCTGCAGCCGGGGCCCGACATCGTGGACGAGGCCGGGGGACTCGGCACGTTCATGAACTGGGACGGCCCGACGTTCACCGACAGCGGCGGGTTCCAGGTGATGTCGCTCGGCGTCGGGTTCAAGAAGGTCATCTCGATGGACGCCACTCGGGTGGAGTCTGACGACGTCATCGCCGAGGGCAAGGAGCGCCTCGCGCACGTCGACGACGACGGCGTGACGTTCAAGTCCCACCTCGACGGATCGCGGCACCGCTTCACTCCCGAGGTGTCGATGCAGATCCAGCACCAGCTCGGCGCGGACATCATGTTCGCGTTCGACGAGCTGACCACGTTGATGAACACCCGTGCGTACCAGGAACAGTCGCTGGACCGCACGCAGGCGTGGGCGGTGCGGTGCATCGCCGAGCACGAGCGCCTCACGGCCGAGCGCGCCGACAAGCCGTACCAGGCGCTGTTCGGTGTGGTGCAGGGTGCGCAGTACGAGGACCTTCGTCGGAAGGCGGCACACGATCTCGAGACCATCGTCGGCGAGACCGGGCGCGGATTCGACGGCTACGGCATCGGCGGCGCTCTGGAGAAGCAGAACCTCGGCACCATCGTCCGCTGGGTGAACGAGGAACTGCCCGAACACAAACCGCGCCACATGCTCGGGATCAGCGAGCCGGACGACTTCTTCGTCGCCATCGAGAACGGTGCCGACACGTTCGACTGCGTGAATCCGTCACGCGTGGCCCGGAACGCGGCGATCTACACACCGGACGGGCGCTTCAACATCAACACCGCGCGGTTCCGTCGGGACTTCACGCCGATCGACGAGGAGTGCGACTGCTACACCTGCGCGCACTACACGCGGGCGTACATGCATCACCTGTTCAAGGCCAAGGAGATGCTGGCCTCGACCCTCGCCACCATTCACAACGAGCGGTTCACCGTGCGGCTGGTGGACGACATCCGCGCCTCCATCCGCGACGGGCGGTTCCAGGAGTTCAAGAAGGACACGCTGGCGCGCTTCTATTCCTGAGCCGCAACTCCCCGCGAGTACGCCCATAGTGTCGTGATGTCGTGCTCGACAACGACAGTATCGACGTACTCGCGGGGGGCGGGCGGGGGTCAGTCCGGGGAGTAGGTCGGCTCGCGCTTCTTGATGTACGCGATGACGGCGTAGGTGATCGGGAGCACGAGCACCTCGACGAGGGTCTTCCACAGGAAGCCGACGATGACGTAGTTCACGAAGTCGGCGCCCGTCGTGATGCCGATGACGCCGGCCGCGATGCTGCAAAAGATCAGGGTGTCGAAGAACTCGCCGACCACCGTCGACCCGATGAGGCGGGCCCACAGGTGCTTCTCCTTGGTGCGTTCCTTGATCTTCACCAGCACGATGGAGTTCAACAGCTGTCCGACGGTGTAACCGGCGAGACCGGCGAGGACCAGGCGCGGCACGACGCCGACGACGGTCTCGAGTGCGGCCTGGTTCTCGTAGAACGACGCGGCGGGGAGTTCGATGGCGATCCAGAAGCAGACCGATGTGAGCAGGAGAGAGCCGAAGCCCAGGTAGATGGCGCGGCGCGTCGCCTTGAGCCCGTACACCTCGCTGAGGACATCGCCGAGGATGTACGCGAGGGGGAAGAGGAAGAACGCGCCGTCGGTGTTGATGGGGAGGATCTGGAAGGGCCCGAGCGAGACGTCGGACGCGGCGAAGAAGGCGACACCCTTGCTGGCGGCCACGTTCGAGATCAGCAGTGTCGCGACGAAGAGCGCGACGATGGCGGGGTAGTAGCCACGGCTGATGTGGGCGAACGAGGCCTGTCCAGACGGAGTGTCGCCGTCGGTGGCGGTGGAGTTGGTTGCAGTCACCGGTCGATCCAAGCACCGAGACGACGACGGGCGCGAATCCCCGAAGGGATCCGCGCCCGATGTCGGTGTGTGCGGAGGCTACTTCTTGACCACCTGGGTGCCACCGGCGAACTGATCGTGCTTGCCCTGCTTGGTGGGGCTCGAGTTGACCGTGACGGCGATGACGATCACGGCGATGAACGCGAGCAGGCTACCGAGGAACGGGATGATGTTGAGCAGCGTGAACGCGTTGCGGATCGCGGACTGCTGCAGCGTCGGCCGCGGCGTGCCGGCGGGACCGTGCACCTGGAGTCCGAGGATCTTCTTGCCGAGTGTCGCGCCCTGGCTGACCTCGAGGCCGACGAAGTACGCGAACGTCAGGACGCCGGAGAAGAGTCCGGTGACGAGGATGTTGTCGGTCGCACCGAAGATCGCGGCGAGGATCAGCGCGACGATGCCGACGATGATCCCGTCGATGATGCGCGCGCCCAGTCGAATGCCGAGCCCACCGGGCTGACCGCCGCCGGGCACTCCACCGAAGTTCGAGCCACCGTAGTTGGTGGTGTTGTCGAACTGCGGGGGCGTCGGGTAGCCACCCTGCTGGGGGTAGCCGCCCTGCTGGGGGTAGCCACCCTGCTGCGGCGGGACGTTGCCCTGCGGCGGCGGGTAGTTGCCCTGCGAGGGCGGGGGGTAACTGCCCTGCGAGGGCGGCGGGTAGGACCCCTGCGACGGGGGCGGGTAGGAACCCTGCTGCGGCGGCGGGTAGCTGCCGGGGTTCTGCGGATCCTTGCTCGGGTCGAAACCGCCTGTGGTCATGATGTCCTTCTCGTACGGGTTGACGTGTCGGAGTCTTCTCGCGGCCACCTTACGTCCGATACGCCCCGACCGGTGTGCGATGTTCCGTTGCAACGGGGTCTCGATCAGTGACCGAGCACGAACCACGGCTCCCTCGGGAGCAGGTCGAGGGACCAGTGCGAGGCCAGGTCGGACAGCGATTCGTGCGTGCGCTCGGACGGAACCCCGATCGACGACGCGATCTCGGCGCGGACGTCGGACACGGTCTGCCCGGCGGCGAGTCGGTCGCGCAGGGTGACGGCGCCGTCCCGCTTGGCGAGGCGCTTGCCCGTCGGTCCGAGAGCGAGCGGGACGTGCACGTACTTCGGGATCTGCACGCCGAGCAGACCGGCGAGGTAGGCCTGACGCGGCGCCGACGCGAGCAGGTCGTCCGCGCGAACCACCTGGTCGACGCTCTGGAACCCGTCGTCGACGACGACGGCGAGGTTGTAGGCGGGAACGCCGTCCGTGCGCTGGAGGACGAGGTCGTCGACCACGCCCGTGAACTCGCCGACGAGGGCGTCGGTCACGGTGAACGACCGCGTGTCCGAACGCAACCGCAGCGCGGCGCGTCGGCCCTCGGCGCGGCGGGACGCGCGTTGCGCCTCGGTGAGGTTCCGGCAGGTTCCGGGGTACGCACCCTCGGGAGCGTGCGGTGCGGACGCGGCCTGCTGGATCTCGCGGCGGGTGCAGAAACACTCGTAGACACGGCCGTCGGCGGCGAGGGAGGCGATGGCCGCGGCATAGGACTCTCGGCGATCCGATTGCCGCAGCACCGGCCCGTCGACGGTGATGCCGACGGCGGCGAGATCGTCGAGCTGACGGTGTTCGGCTCCCGGTCGCACGCGATCGAGGTCCTCGACGCGCAGGACGAATCCGCGTCCGGTTCCGCGGGCGAGGAGCCACGCGAGCACAGCCGTGCGGAGGTTCCCGATGTGGAGGTCGCCGGAGGGGCTCGGTGCGAAGCGGCCGTTCACTCGCCGCGACCCATGAGCTCGTCCCGTCGGGACGCGACCTCCGTCCGCAGCGCGTCGACCACCACCCCGACCTCGGGGCGGCGCAGCGTCTCGCCGCGCACGACCAGCCAGTAGGCCAGGGTGACCGACACCTCCGAGCGCAGGATGCGCACGAGATCGCGGTGCCGGTCGGCCATGAAGCACGGCAGCAGGCCGATACCGGCGCCCGCCCGCGTGGCCTCGACGTGAACGAAGACGTTGGTCGAGCTCACCGAACTCCGCATCACCGGGACGTCCGACGACGGGGGAGCGTCGCCGACGGCGACCGAGCGCGCGAGATCCAGGTCGTCGACGTGGAGCATCGACTCGACGAAGTAGACGAGGGGATGGCCGGCGAGGTCGCGTCGGGTGGTGATGGTGTCGTGGTGCTCGAGGTACTCCGGAGTGGCGTACAGACCGAGGCAGTACTCGCCGAGGTGCACGGCCTCGGCGCGGTGCACCTGAGGCGTGCCGACGACGATCTCGATGTCCATTCCCGATCGTTGTTGCGAGGCGCGTCGCGTCGCGGCGACCAGTTCCACGGACACCTCGGGGTGCCGTTCCTGCACACTGACGGCGGCGGGCGCCGCGATGTAGGCGCTGAATCCGTCGGTCGCGGAGATGCGGACGACACCGCGCAGCGACGCACCGCCCGGGTCCACCAGGCCGCGCACCACGCTGTCGACCGTCTCGGCCGCGGCGAGTGCGTGTCGGCCCAGGTCGGTGAGTTCCCAGCCGCCCGAGGTGCGGACCAGTACCCGGCCACCGAGTGATTTCTCCAGTGAGGCGATGCGGCGAGACACCGTCGTGTGATTGACACCGAGGCTGTCCGCGGCGGCGGTGAAGCGGCCGCTGCGCCCGACGGCGAGGAGGACGAGAAGATCGTCCGCGCTGGGCGGCGTGTGCGCCGAGGAGCGTCCGGACGAGGTCATGTGTGCATCTTTGCAGTTCGGTCGTGCGCGCGCGGCCATTGTGCGGCGCGGTGATCTGCGTCGATACTCGACTCAGCGTGTGCCGTGGATCACTGTCCCGGCACCGGAGACTCAGCAAGGAGAATGTCATGTCGGTTGTCGACAGGGTGGATCGCGACGAGGAACCGTCGGGTCTGCGGAAGGTGGTCGCCGCATCCATGGCGGGCACCGTGGTCGAGTGGTACGAGTTCTTCCTCTACGGCACGGCGGCGACGCTCGTGTTCAGCAAGATCATGTTCGCGGAGGGAACCAGCGAACTCGACGCCATCCTGGCGGCCTTCGTCACGTACGCGGTCGGCTTCGTCGCACGACCGCTCGGTGGCATCGTCTTCGGTCACTTCGGTGACAAGTACGGACGTAAGAAGCTCCTGCAGTTCTCGCTGGTGCTGGTCGGCGCCGCCACCTTCCTCATGGGCTGCCTGCCGACGTTCAACCAGATCGGGTACTGGGCGCCGGCACTTCTGGTGACGCTGCGCTTCATCCAGGGCTTCGCGGTGGGCGGTGAGTGGGGCGGCGCAGTGCTTCTCGTCGCCGAGCACAGCCCCAACAAGAGCCGCGGCTTCTGGGCCAGTTGGCCGCAGGCCGGTGTCCCCGGCGGCAACCTGCTCGCGACGGTCGTCCTGTTGGTGCTCACCACCGTGCTCTCGGAGGACGCGTTCCTCAGCTGGGGCTGGCGTGTCGCGTTCTGGCTGTCCGCCGTCATCGTCTTCGTCGGCTACTACGTCCGCACCAAGGTCACCGACGCACCCATCTTCGTCGAGGCGCAGAAGCAGGCCGAGGTCATCAAGGCCGCGTCGTACGGCGTCTTCGAGGTCGTGAAGCGTTACCCGCGTGGCGTGTTCACCGCGATGGGCCTGCGCTTCGGCGAGAACGTCATGTACTACCTGGTGGTCACCTTCTCCATCACCTACCTCAAGGTCGAGGTGGGAACCGACACCAGCACCATTCTGTGGTGGATGCTCATCGCGCACGCCGTGCACTTCGCGGTGATCCCGTTGGTCGGTCGCCTGGCGGACACCGTCGGACGCCGTCCGGTGTACCTCGTCGGTGCGGTCACCGCCGGCACGTGGGGCTTCTTCGCCTTCCCCATGATGAACAGCGGCCACAACGTCGTCATCATGCTGGCGATCATCATCGGACTGGTGTTCCACGCCTTCATGTACGCCACGCAGCCGGCGATCATGTCCGAGATGTTCCCGACGCGTATGCGGTATTCCGGTGTGTCCCTGGGCTATCAGGTGACGTCGATCGTCGCCGGGTCGCTCGCGCCGATCATCGCGGTGAAGCTGCTGGACGTCTACGGCTCGTCCGTGCCGATCGCCTGGTACCTTGCCGCCTCCGCGCTCATCACGCTGATCGCCGTCGTGGTGGCTCGTGAGACCAAGGGCATCGCGCTCGAGAGCATCGACATCGCCGACGCGAAGAACCTGGCCACCGAGGCCGAGCTCGCGAAGGCCGGTATCCCGACGAAGTAGTCACGCACACAGCACCGCGCCCTCTCCCGCATCACGGGAGAGGGCGCGTTCGTGTGTGTGTCAGGCCTCGGCGACGAGGTGCGGACGCGAGGCACCGGCCTCGCAGTCACGCATGAACTCGGTGAAGATGCGGTCGAAGCGGTCGGGATTGTCGAGATGCGGGAAATGCCCTGCCCTCTCGAAGATCTCGACGCGGCCGTGCGGCAACTCGGCCCGAGCGTTCTCGGTGTGCGAGTTGGGGATGATGCTGTCGCGCGCACCCCAGACCAGCATCGCCTGGATGTTGGGGAAGTTGGCGAAGTGCGGTGTCGCACTGATGGTCTGACCGCGGAAGCTGATGACGGAGCGGGCGGTCGCGAGGAACGCGCGGCGGGTGCCGGCGTCCTGGACCGACCCGAAGCTGCGCCACGCCTCGGAGGAACTGGCGCTCATCAGGGGGAGTCCCAGCTTGTCGAGCCGATCGATCGCGAGATCGGTGAGGCCCCGCACGGTGCGGTTCGCCATCAGCGGGAGAACGAATTCGCTGCCCGGCAGGGTGGCCGCACGCAGGAGGGGGCTCACCTCGGGGCCGAGTCCGCCGCTGGCGATGAGCACCATGCGCTCGACCAACTCGGGGAACAGGTACAGCGTCTGCATCGCGATGCCACCGCCGAGCGAGTGGCCCACGAACGTCGCCGACGTGATGTCCAGGCTGTGCAGCAGGTCGCGCACCGTCGCGGCGTGGGAACTGATGGAGTAGTCCCCGGCGGGCTTGTCCGATTCACCGTGGCCGAACAGGTCCGGCACGATGACGCGGTACCGCTGCGACAGGGTGTCGATCTGCGGTTCCCAGTTGTGATGGGAGCCCAGCAGTCCGTGGATCAGGATGACCGCGGGGCCGTGTCCGATGTCCAGGTACTTCAGTTCGTTGCCGTGCAGACTGAGTGTCTGCATGTCCGGCTGTGCGGTATCGAGTGCCGCCATGGGAGATCCCTCCGTTGTACTACCGCTCCAGTGTGCACGCTGGTGGGCGGCGGGGAGCCGTTCCGCGAGCATGTGATCCCAGACATTCACTGCCCGGCGGCGGTGTCGGTCACAAGAGGTTTCGGTGGCGAACGACGCGATCAGTGCGTCAGATACACCTTCACCGCCACGACGATCGCGGCCAGCACTGCGGTGGCGATACCGGCCAGGACCAGGCGAAACGACAGTCCGCGGCCGCGCAGACGCTCGGCGACCACCGGGATCGACGCGATACGCAACGTCACCAGACCACCCGCGAGCCCCTGCGCGAGTGCGCCGGGCAGGATCTCGAGCCACGCCAGCGCCAGCAGCAACGACGGCGCGACGCCCGAGGAGGCGATCGGCAGCGAGTCCCGCAACTCCTCGCGCCAGTCGACGGTGTCGTCGTCGACGGTGCCGGCCGCGACGGCGTCCGCGAAGATGTGGGCGAGGAAGGTGGTGAGCGTGGTGCCGATCACCAACAACGCCGCCGTACCGTTCGCGATGGACGACGGACTGGCGGCGACCACCACGGTCATCACCAGGACGTTTCCGTAGACGTAGGCCGAGAGACGTCGGGTGGCGCGGTGCGGAGGCAGCACGCCGGCCCTGCGCGTCGTCACTCGGCGGTAGAGGGATCCGACGGGTCCGGGTGTGCTCATCCCGGGAATGCTGCCAGGTGGAGAGGAGTCGCGATGGCCCTGGTCGTGCGCGGTGTCGGGTGGCCACGCGGGGAGCCGCTGCTCGGAGTCACCGACACGGACACCGGCGAGGTGACGTCCCGGCCGGTGCTGTCGTCCGCACTGCGATACCGCGCGCTCGACGCGCCGGGTGTGCTCTGGTGCATCGGTCGCCGCGCCGAGGACGGCCGTCCCGTGGCCTGCCCGAACGGTGCGCGCGCCACCTCCGGGGTGCACTGCGACGCCTGTGTCGCGGCGGATCCGTACCGGTTCGTCCACATAGTCCACCGGCAGGACTTCCTGTCGAAGGGGCTCGAGAGCGTCGTGATGCAACCGCACTGGCTCTACGTCGCGACCTTCGCCGACGGGACGGACAAGGTGGGAACGGCGGCGGATCCTCGGAAATGGGGACGGCTCACCGAGCAGGGCGCTGTGGTCGGACGCTACGTCGCACGGGCGGTCGACGGACGCGTGGTGCGGCACCTCGAGGACGCGATGACCGACACTGCCGGTCTGCGCCAGGCCGTGCGCGCCGCAGCCAAGGCGGCGGGGTTGACCCGCCCGATCGACCTCGCCCGCCTCGACCGATCGAACGCCGACGCGGCGACACTGGCGCGCGAGGTGCTCGCTGACCTCGGTCCCGACTTCTCCGACGACGACTTCCGTGTCGTCGACGAGCAGTGGGAGCCGCCCGCGGGCCGAGAGGCGGCCTTCACGGGTCGGCGCACGGCCTATCCGCTGGACACTGCCGTCGGTGCGCACGGCCTGACCGTGCAGTGGTGCATCGGTTCCGCCGTCGGCGCCACGGT
This sequence comes from Rhodococcus sp. NFXS4, assembly GCF_058139645.1. Lineage (NCBI taxonomy): Bacteria > Bacillati > Actinomycetota > Actinomycetes > Mycobacteriales > Nocardiaceae > Rhodococcus > Rhodococcus sp. NFXS4. The sequence continues at coordinate 4,558,135 of NZ_CP192221.1, read as the reverse complement.
GTCCGAAGACCCGGACTCGCTCTACGTGGCCGACCTGTCGAGACTGCGCGGGCGGCGTATCGAGAGGGGCGAGTTCGACACCGCGCTGCCCGCCATGCAGGAAGCACTGTTCTGAGTTTGTCCCCGGCCGCCGCGTGGCATTCGTGAGCCATGCCGACCTATCGAGTGAGAGACACCAGCGACGACTCCATCCTGGCCACCGCCGAGCACGAGGACGTGTCGACGGCCGAGGCATGGGCGGCCGGCGTCGTGGAAGGGCTCGACCCGGCTCCCGTGACCTGGGTGCTGGACAGAGAGTGAGAACGAAGAAGACCCCCGTGCAGTGCACGGGGGTCTTTCTCTGCGGAGGATAGGGGATTTGAACCCCTGAGGGCGTTAACCCAACCCGCGTTCCAGGCGAGCGCCATAGGCCACTAGGCGAATCCTCCGTCGGCTACCTTACCGGCGACACCCCCGTTGAGACGAATCGGGTCGGTTCGGTGGTGCGCGGGGGATGTGGCTAGACTCGTCCACGGATCCCGCGCGGCGCGCATCCTGTGAACTCCCCCAGGGCCGGAAGGCAGCAAGGGTCAACGGGCTCTGCCGGGTGCGCGGGGTCCCCTTAACTTCCCGCCACGCGCAGTCGCCTCGAAAGGCCCTCCTCGCCATGACCGGCCAAGCTCAACTCGGACTGATGAACCCCGACGAGCTGGCCGCGGAGCACGAGAAGCGCACCGCCGAGTACGAGGCACTGGTAGCACGCGGACTCTCGCTGGACCTCACCCGCGGCAAGCCGTCCCCCGAGCAGCTCGATCTCGCGGCCGGCCTGCTCACCCTGCCCGGTGAGGACTACCGGGACGGCAAGGGCACCGACTGCCGCAACTACGGCGGACTGCAGGGTCTGCCCGAGCTGCGCGCCATCTTCGGTGAGCTACTGAACATCCCGGCCGCGAACCTGATCGCGGGAAACAACGCGAGCCTCGAGATCATGCACGACCTCGTGGTGTGGGGGCTGCTGCACGGCACCGTCGACTCGGTGCGTCCGTGGTCGGCCGAACCCGTCGTCCGCTTCCTGTGCCCGAGCCCCGGTTACGACCGGCACTTCGCCATCACCGAGAGCTACGGCATCGAGATGATCCCGGTGACGATGAACGAGGACGGCCCCGACGTCGCCGAGGTCGAGCGGCTGGTCTCGGGCGATCCGCAGATCAAGGGCATGTGGTGCGTGCCGAACTACGCGAACCCCACGGGCGCGGTGTACTCGGAGGAGGTCACCCGCGCTCTCGCGACGATGCCCACCGCGGCCGCCGACTATCGGCTGTTCTGGGACAACGCCTACGCGGTGCATCCGCTGGCAGACGAGTTCCCGCCCGCGTACGACGTGCTGAGCCTGGCAGCGGAGGCCGGTCACGCGAACCGTCCGTACGTCTTCGCGTCCACGTCGAAGATCACCTACGCCGGTGCCGGCGTCAGCTTCCTCGGTTCGTCGTCGGCGAACCTCGACTGGTACCTGGGCCACTACGGCAAGAAGAGCATCGGCCCCGACAAGCTCAATCAGCTCCGCCACCTGCGTTTCTTCGGTGATGCCGACGGTGTGCGCGCACACATGGCGAAGCACCGCGAGATCCTCGCGCCGAAGTTCGCACGGGTACAGGAGATCCTCGACGATCGCCTGGGCGCGTCGAAGGTGGCGTCGTGGACCGAGCCCGCGGGCGGGTACTTCATCAGCCTCGACGTGCTCGACGGCACCGCAGCGCGCACCATTTCTCTGGCGAAGGACGCCGGCATCGCCCTCACCGGCGCCGGCTCCGCCTTCCCGTACAAGCGCGATCCCGACGACCGGAACATCCGCCTCGCCCCCAGCTTCCCGTCCACCGACGAGTTGTCCGCGGCGATGGACGGCGTGGCCACCTGCGTGCTGCTGGCCGCGACGGAGAAGCTGCTCGGGTCGTAGTTCGGCCGGTCTCCGCACGGTGCTCCTGTCGTAGCCGGAGCAGGTTGCAGTAGCCGAAGCGGGTTCTGATACCTCGGCCGCCTGTGGACAACGTTGGCTGCACGTGCTCCGTGTCCCGCATCCTGCTCTGGTTGCAACCGGAGCACCTTGCAGAAACCGGAGCAATCAGCGGCCCTGTGGACAGATCAATTCACTGGTCGGCGAGATCGTTCACGATGAGCGCATGGCCGACGACCCACTCATCACCCGACGCGACCTGGTGCACCGCGGTGTCAGCGATTCCGAGATCCGCCGCGCACTCCGGTCCGGTTCGATCTCCTCCGTGCGCCGCGGGTGTTTCGTCGGTTCCCGCGTCATGGCGGACCTGTCTGCGGAAGCGCGCCACCTCCTCAGCGCCAGGGCCGTGCTGTCGGCAGGCGGGTCCGATCTCGTACTCAGCCACGAGTCCGCCGCAGTGCACTGGGGGCTGCCGTTGATCGGCGGGCCACCGCACAAAGTCCATGTCACTGCGACGAGTGGACGACGCGGACGTGTCGACGCGGACAGGTACCTCCACAGCCATTCCCTCAGCCCGGTCGACCTGACCACGCACGACCTGATGTGTGTGACGACGCTTGCGCGTACCGTCGTCGACCTCGCCTGTTCGCTGTCGTTCGAGGCTGCGGTGTGTGCGGGGGACGCCGCGTCGGCTGATGACGCCGACATCCGGGCGGCTCTGCAGCGATGTGGTCGACGCGCAGGTATCGCCCGAGCGCGACGTGTGGCCGACTTCATCGATCGTGCGAGCGAATCGGTCGGTGAGTCGCGGAGCCGGGTCTACCTCGACCGACACGGACTCCCCCGTCCTCGGCTGCAGGTCGAGATCGTCGTCGACGGACGCGTGTATCGGCCCGACTTCCTGTGGGACAACGTGATCGGGGAGTTCGACGGGATGGTGAAGTACACCGGTGGAGGCGAGGCGACCGAGACCGTGATGGTCGCCGAGAAGCTTCGGGAGGACGCTCTGCGTGCCGCCGGGTGGATCGTCGTGCGGTGGACGTGGGCGGACCTCGTCGACGGTCGGCTGGCGCAGCGCATTCGTGCTGCGCTGTCCGCGTGAAAGAATGACGCCATGGCCACGACGCTGCACTTGGTGGGGGATCCCGACGCCGACGCCCTGCTCGCCTCCGACCCGCTCGCGCTGCTGATCGGGATGTTGCTCGATCAGCAGGTACCGATGGAGTCGGCGTTCGCCGGTCCGAAGAAGCTGGTGGACCGCATCGGGTCGCTCGACGTCCGCGCGATCGCCGAGATGCCGGAGGACGACTTCCTCGCGATCTGCTCCACTCCACCCGCGGTGCACCGGTTCCCCGGGTCGATGGGCAAGCGGATCCAGTCGATGTGCTCGTACATCGTCGACGAGTGGGACGGCCGCGCCGACGCCATCTGGACGGACGGCGACCCGGACGGCAGAGAAGTGCTGAAGCGACTGAAGGCGCTGCCCGGGTACGGCGATCAGAAGGCGCGCATCTTCCTGGCTCTGCTGGGCAAGCAGATGGGTGTGGAGCCGGCCGGGTGGCGCGACGCCGCCGGATCGTACGGCGACGACGGCTCCCGACGATCCATCGCCGACGTGGTCGACGCGACCAGTCTGGGCGAGGTGCGCGAGTTCAAGAAGGCGGCCAAGCGGGCCGCCAAGGAGAGCGCAGGATCGTAGGTTCCCGCCGACCGTTCTGTCGGTCGACGTCGGTACTCTCTCTCGCGTGGCCCTGTACCGGAAGTACCGTCCAGCGACGTTCGCGGAAGTGGTCGGGCAGGAGCATGTCACCGAGCCTCTGTCCGTCGCACTGGACTCGAAGCGCATCAATCACGCCTACCTCTTCTCCGGCCCTCGCGGGTGTGGCAAGACGTCGTCCGCACGCATCCTGGCGCGGTCGCTCAACTGCGTCCAGGGTCCGACGTCGACGCCGTGCGGAGTGTGCGGCTCGTGTGTCGCGCTCGCTCCCGGCGGCCCGGGCAACCTCGACGTCATCGAGCTCGACGCGGCCAGCCACGGCGGCGTGGACGACACCCGTGAGCTGCGTGACCGCGCGTTCTACGCGCCTGCGGAATCGCGCTACCGCGTCTTCATCGTGGACGAGGCCCACATGGTCACGACGGCGGGCTTCAATGCGCTGCTCAAGATCGTGGAGGAGCCGCCCGAGCACCTGATCTTCGTGTTCGCGACCACGGAGCCGGAGAAGGTGCTGCCGACCATCCGCAGCCGCACCCATCACTACCCCTTCCGGTTACTGCCTCCGCTCGCCATGCGCGGTCTGATGGAGCGCATCTGTGCGGAGGAGAAGGTCACCGTGCAGGATGCGGTGTACCCGTTGGTCATTCGTGCCGGTGGTGGCTCCCCGCGCGACACCCTCAGCGTGCTGGACCAGCTGCTCGCCGGTGCAGGTGACGAGGGTGTGCAGTACACCCGCGCACTCACTCTGCTCGGCGTCACCGACGTCGCGCTGATCGACGAGGCCGTCGACGCACTGGCCGCCCAGGACGGTGCCGCTCTGTTCGGCACCGTCGAGAAGGTCATGGACGCGGGCCACGATCCCCGCCGGTTCGCGGTGGACCTGCTCGATCGACTCCGCGACCTCATCCTCATGCGTGCAGTCCCCGATGCGGGGGAGCGCGGACTCGTCGACGCCCCCGCCGACATGCTCGAGCGGATGCGCGACGAGGCGGAGCGCATCGGCCCGGCCACGCTGGCCCGATTCGCGGAGACGGTGCACGCCGGACTCGGTGAGATGCGCGGCGCCACGGCTCCCCGGCTGTTGCTGGAGGTCATGTGTGCGCGGATGCTGCTGCCGGCGGCGTCCGATGCGGAAAGTGCTGTGCTGCAACGGTTGGAGCGACTCGAACGGCGCCTCGACGTGACCCTGCCCGCAGGCGAGGCCGCTGCGGTCGAGGCCGAACATCAGCACGACCGCCTCGAGGCGGCGCAGCAGCAGACGTACCGCCGTCCGTCCGAGCGGGCGGCCGAGCCGGCCGCCGCTCCCGCGCCCGTCGTCGACGCCCCCGCAGCCAGAGTCGCTGCACCGGAACCGGTCACACCCGAACCTGCGCGCCCCGAACCTGCGCGCCCCGAACCTGCGCGCCCCGAACCGGTCGCAGCGCAGCCGCCCGCAGCACAGCCGGCCACCCCTGAACCCGAGCCGACCCCGGAGCCCACCCCCGTAGCCGTGGAACCCCCGGCCGCCGAACCGACGGCACCCGAGCCCGCCGAGAGGGCACCCGAGCCCGCCGCGCCGAGTCCCGCCGCGGCGGAGGGTCCGGATGCCGCGGACGTGCGCGCCGTCTGGTCCGAGGTGCGGACGAAGGTGCGGGAGCGCAGCCGCACCGTCGAGGTGATGCTCTCGGGCGCCACCGTGAAGTCTGTCGGGGACGGGGCGATCGTGTTGGCGCACGACTCGGTACCGCTGGCCAAGAGGCTGGTCGAGCCCCGCAACGCCGAGGTCATCAAGGACGCGCTGCGTGACGTCTTCGGCGTCGAGTGGACCGTGGTCTGCGAGGCGGGCGACGGCACCGCCCGGTCGGCGGCACCGGCGCCGGCATCCACCCCGGCCGAGCGCCCGGCGTCCACCGGCCCTCGGTTCTCGCGCCCGAGCAGGTCGGCGCCCACCCCGGAGCCGGCACGGCCGGCGCAGTCCGGCAGCGCCCCGGCGCGGTCGACGCCCTCGCGCCCGTCCGACGACGACATCCCCCCGCCGCCCGAGGAGCCCGACTATCCGGACGACCCGGGTCCCTCGCCGTACGACGGTCCACCTCCCCCGGAGAGCCCGGAGGAGCAGGAAGAGCTCATGAAGCAGGCGAAGGAGCCGGTCGATCCGTCGACGCGTCGCGATCCGGACGAGGTCGCGCTCGAGCTGCTGCAGTCCGAGCTGGGTGCCACCCCGCTCAAAGACGTCTGACCTGCTGCTGACGGTGTGAAACACCGGCAGGAGTGTCACAGTGCGCGCTCGTTTCGGTCCTTTCGGCAGCGCGGCTCCATGCCTAGGGTGAATGGCGTCGAGGTCTGTCCTCGTGGGCGCCGGTGTCTCCAGTGCACCGTGCTGCCCGAGTCTCACGTCGGAAGGAACTGTGTTCAGTGACCACAGAGGCATACATCTACGAAGCCATCAGAACACCGCGAGGTAAGGGCAAGAACGGGTCGCTGCACTCGGTCAAGCCGATCTCGCTGGTCACCGGGTTGATCGACGAGCTCCGCCGTCGTTTCCCCGACATGGACGAGGATCGCATCTCCGATCTGATCCTGGGCGTCGTCTCGCCCGTGGGAGATCAGGGTGCCGACATCGCCCGTACCGCGGTGCTCGCCGCGAAGATGCCCGACACGGTCGGCGGCTTCCAGCTCAACCGTTTCTGCGCGTCCGGCCTCGAAGCCGTCAACCTCGCCGCGCAGAAGGTGCGGTCGGGCTGGGACGAGCTCGTCATCGCCGGTGGCGTGGAGTCGATGTCCCGCGTTCCCATGGGATCGGACGGCGGCGCGTGGGCCATGGACCCGCAGACCAACTACGACACCTACTTCGCCCCCCAGGGCATCGGCGCCGACCTCATCGCGACGATCGAGGGCTTCACCCGTGAGGACGTCGACGCGTACGCCGCGCAGTCCCAGGAGCGCGCTGCAGCCGCATGGTCGGGTGGCTACTTCACCAAGTCCGTCGTGCCGGTCACGGACCAGAACGGTCTGCTGATCCTCGACAGTGACGAGCACATGCGCCCCGGCACCACCGTCGAGTCGCTCGGCAAGCTCAAGCCGGCCTTCGAGGGCATCGCCGCGATGGGCGGGTTCGACGACGTCGCGCTGCAGAAGTACCACTGGATCGAGAAGATCGATCACGTCCACACCGGCGGCAACTCGTCGGGCATCGTCGACGGTGCGGCCCTGGTCGTCGTCGGCAGCGAGGACGCCGGCAAGTCGATGGGCATGACGCCGCGCGCTCGCGTCGTCGCGACCGCCACCAGCGGCGCCGACACCACCATCATGCTGACCGGGCCGACGCCCGCGTCGAAGAAGGTGCTGGCCGCGGCCGGCCTGACGGTCGACGACATCGACCTGTTCGAGCTGAACGAGGCCTTCGCCTCCGTGGTCCTGCGCTTCCAGCGCGACCTGAAGATCCCGGGCGAGAAGCTCAACGTCAACGGTGGCGCCATCGCGATGGGCCACCCCCTCGGTGCCACGGGCGCCATGATCACCGGCACCGTGCTCGACGAGCTCGAGCGTCGGAACGGCCGCTACGCACTGATCACCCTGTGCATCGGCGGCGGCATGGGCGTGGCCACCATCATCGAGCGAGTCTGAGGAACAGCATGAGTGACAACATGATTCAGTGGGACCAGGATGCCGACGGCATCGTCACCCTGACGATGGACGACCCGAACCAGGGCGCCAACACGATGAACGAGCTCTACAAGACCTCGATGGGCGCCACGGTCGACCGCCTCGAGGCCGAGAAGGACTCCATCACCGGTGTCGTCGTCACCTCGGCGAAGAAGACCTTCTTCGCCGGTGGCGATCTCAAGAACATGATCAAGGCCGGCCCCGCCGACGCCCAGCAGATCTTCGACGAGGTGCAGACGGTCAAATCGCAGCTGCGTCGGCTCGAGACGCTCGGCAAGCCCGTCGTGTCCGCGATCAACGGCGCCGCACTCGGTGGCGGCCTGGAGATCACGCTGGCGACGCACCACCGCATCGTCGCGGACGTTCCCGGTGTCCAGCTCGGCCTGCCCGAGGTGTCGCTGGGCCTGCTGCCCGGCGGCGGCGGCGTCACCCGCATCACCCGCATGATGGGTATCCAGAACGGCTTCATGTCGGTGCTGTCCCAGGGCACGCGATTCCGCCCGGCCAAGGCGCTCGAGCTCGGTCTGGTGCACGAGGTCGTCGGCAGCGTCGAGGAACTCGTTCCCGCCGCGAAGGCATGGATCAAGGCCAACCCCGAGGGCGGCGTCGCCCCCTGGGACGTCAAGGGCTACAAGATCCCCGGCGGCACGCCGTCCAATCCCAAGCTCGCGCAGATCCTTCCGGCGTTCCCGTCGAACCTGCGCAAGCAGATCAAGGGCGCGCCGATGCCGGCACCGCTCGCGATCCTGTCCGCCGCGGTGGAGGGTGCGCAGGTCGACTTCGACAACGCGTCCACCATCGAGTCGCGCTACTTCACGTCGCTCGTCACCGGCCAGGTGTCGAAGAACATGATCCAGGCGTTCTTCTTCGACCTGCAGGCGATCAATGCCGGCAAGTCCCGCCCGGACGGCTACGAGCAGACGCAGTTCACCAAGGTCGCCGTGCTCGGCGCCGGCATGATGGGCGCCGGCATCGCCTACGTCTGTGCCAAGGCCGGAATCGACGTCGTCCTCAAGGACGTCGAGCAGGCGTCCGCAGACAAGGGCAAGGCGTACTCCGAGGCCATCGAGGCCAAGGCGCTCTCACGCGGCAAGACCACGCAGGAGAAGTCGGACGCGCTGCTGGCGCGTATCCACCCGACTGCCGATCCGAAGGACGTCGAGGGTGCAGACCTCGTCATCGAGGCGGTCTTCGAGTCGCAGGACCTCAAGCACAAGGTCTTCCAGGAGATCGAGGACCTCGTCGCACCCGATTCGCTGCTCGGCTCGAACACCTCGACGCTGCCCATCACCGGTCTCGCGACGGGTGTCAAGCGCCAGGAAGACTTCATCGGAATCCACTTCTTCTCGCCCGTCGACAAAATGCCGCTGGTCGAGATCATCCGCGGTGACAAGACCTCGGATGCCGCTCTGGCCAAGGCATTCGACCTCGTGCAGGCCATCAAGAAGACTCCGATCGTCGTCAACGACAGCCGTGGCTTCTTCACCTCCCGCGTGATCGGCACCTTCATCAACGAGGCCATCGCCATGCTGGGCGAGGGCGTCGAGCCCGCGACCATCGAGCAGGCCGGTCTGCAGGCGGGCTACCCGGCGCCGCCGTTGCAGCTCTCCGACGAGCTGACGCTGACGCTGATGCAGAAGATCCGCAAGGAGACCTACGACGCGATCGTCGCAGCCGGCGGAACTCCTCCCGAGGATGCCGCGGGCGCGGTCATCGACAAGATGGTCGACGAGTTCGAGCGTCCGTCGAAGGCCAAGGGTGCCGGCTTCTACGAGTACGTCGACGGCAAGCGCACCGGCCTCTGGTCGGGTCTGCGTGACGCCTTCAAGTCGGGTACCTCGGAGTCGTCGTTCGAGGACCTCAAGGAGCGCATGCTCTTCATCGAGGCGATCGAGACGCAGAAGTGCTTCGACGAGGGCGTGCTGAACACGACGGCCGACGCCAACATCGGCTCGATCTTCGGTATCGGCTTCCCGGCGTGGACCGGTGGCGTGCACCAGTACGTCGTCGGCTACGAGGCCGCGGACGGCTCGATCGGCAAGGAGGCGTTCGTCGCCCGTGCCGAGGAGCTGGCCAAGCAGTACGGCGAGCGGTTCACTCCGCCTGCGTCTCTGCGCTAGTCACGAGTACACGACAGCCCCGCACCTCCTGGTGTGGGGCTGTCGTCGTCTCAGCTCAGGACGCGCGCGGCGAAGTCGAGTGATGCGGGCATGGAGGCCATCAGGGTGCCGATGTGATCGGGCGTCGGAAAGGTGACCAGCTGGAAGTCCGTACCGGCAGCGGTCATCCGGGCCGTGTGGACGAACGTGAGCGGAGCCGGAACTGTCTGATCGGAGAGGCTCTGAGTCACGAGGAGCGGCCGGTCGTAGCCACTGACGGGGACGGCCTGCATCTGCTCGAGCACGGGGGCCAGCGGCGTCAACGGGCGCGTGAGAAGCTCCCCGAACTGGGCCGGGTGCGCCGACCGATAATCGCGGAACTCGGTGCCGCACAGCGTGGTCGCAGCGTCGAGATACTCGACGCCCTTCGGCGTCAGGTACTGCCGGACGTCGAGTTCCGGACGCTGGTCCGCCAGTCCGGCGAGAGTGTAGAAGACGTAGCCGAGAAAGCCGCTGGGGACGACCGGCGGGAGAACCGGACCGACCAGCGGGAGCACGGTGTCGAGCCCCGTCGGGCCGGCCACGGACACGGCGCCGCGGAAGTCGAGGTCCGGTGCGCGGGTGGATGCCGCTGCGGCGGTGAAGAAGGACGTGTTGCCGCCCTGGGACAAGCCGGTGGTGATCCATTCCGGCGAGAGCCGATCGCCGAGCATCGTGTGTGCTGCGCGGACGATGTCGATCGCGTTGGCACCGGCGGCGGGTCCGTCCAGATAGGCGTGCACACCCGGAGTCCCCATGCCCGCATAGTCGGTGGCCACCACGGCGTGGCCGGCGGCCAGCCACGCCTCGATCGCCGGACGCTCGTACTGCGCGGTGCCCGTCGCCGACGGTGCACACGAGTCGGCGACACCGGTGGTGCCGTGGGCGTAGGACACGACCGGCCATCCGTCGGCGGGAGCATCGCCTGTCGGCACGAACACCGTGCCCGTCGACTCCCCGGCCTGCTCGGCCGTCCGCAGCGTGGAGTAGCGCACCACATAGCTCTCCGCGGCGCCGGCGGGTGCCAGCGCGGGATCGAGCGCGGTGCTGGAGAGCACCGTGCCCGCGGCCGTCTCGGCGGACGCGGGAGCAGGGACGAGAAGGACGGACGACGCGAGTGCGACGCACGCGACGAGGACCGGTGGACAGAATCGTCGGGGAAGAGAAGTCACGGACAGCAGTCCATCATGTCGAGCGGCGTCCGTGGTGTGTCCCGTCGCGACGATGTGTCTCGTCAGGAGAACGGGCCCGACGCGGCATCAGGGGACTAAGTTCGACAAGTGAAGACTCCCGTTGTCACCGTCATCGGTGCCGTGATCGCCGTCATGGGCCTGCTGTTCAGCCTCCAGGGATTCGGGGTGATCGGTGGCAGTGCGATGAGCAACACGACCACCTGGTCGATCCTCGGCCCCGTCATCCTGATCGTCGGAGTGGCGATCGTGGTGGTGAGCAGGCGCCGACGGGTCTAGTCGGAGAAACGCCTGCGCAGGTCGACCTTCACGACCTTGCCGCCGGCGTTGCGGGGGAGCGCCTCCACCAGCACCAGGTGGCGCGGGTGCTTGTAGTGCGCGAGGCGTCCGTCCAGCCAGCCGACGAGGTCGGGAAGCGTGAGGTCCGGCTCGTCGGTGCCGCGCTGCGCGACGACGGCGACGGGCACCTCACCCCAGCGGTCGTCCGGGCGGCCTATCACTGCTGCTTCGAGGATTCGGGGGTGGGAGAACAGCACGTTCTCGACCTCGGCGCAGTAGATGTTCTCGCCGCCGGAGATGATCATGTCCTTCTTGCGGTCGACGACGAAGACGAAGCCCTCCTCGTCCTGACGCACCAGGTCGCCGGAATGGAACCAGCCGCCGTGGAACGCGTCCGACGTGGCGGCAGGGTTCTCCCAGTACCCGTGCATCAGCGTCGGCCCGCGATAGACGATCTCGCCGATGTCACCTCGCGGGACGTCGACCATGTCGTCGTCGACGACCCGAGCCTCCACCGTGGCGACGACGCGTCCCACGGACCCGAGTTTGCGGAGTGCGTCGCCGCCGTCGAGGACGCAGGTGATCGGCGACATCTCGGTCTGACCGAAGACGGCCACGGTGAGGGCGTCGGGGAAGGTCTGCGACATCGCCCGCAGGACGGTGTCCGACGCCGGCGCCGCACCCCACGAGATCACTCGCAGCGACAACGTCCTGGGGCGGCGCGCCTGTTCCGAGCAGACCGCCTGCCACTGCACCGGCACGAGGAACAGGGTGGTCACCGCCTCGGCCTCGAGGACGTCGAGCAACGCGGCCGGATCGAACGCACCGACGGGGTGGACGACGGTCGGGATGCCGAGCTTGAGGCTGGGGGCGATGCTGCCCAGGGCGGCGATGTGGAACATCGGTGACGCACAGAAGTTGATCTCGTCGACTCCGTACATCTGCAGGGCGCGAATGCAGGTCAGCGCCTGAGCCTGCATGTTGGAATGGGACAGCACAGCACCTTTGGGGCGGCCGGTCGTTCCCGAGGTGTACATGATCAGAGCCGGTGCGTCGTCCGGGACGTCGGTGTCCGGCGCGGGCGCGCCCTCGCGGATCAGAGCCTCGTAGGTGTCCCCGTCTCCGCCCACCACGATCGAGTCCGCGACGCCCACCGCCGCGGCGAGCGGCGCCAGAGCGTCCTCCACGACGATGAGGCCGGCGCCGCTGTTCTGCGCGAGGTAGGTGATCTCCGGGGCGCTCATCCGAAAGTTGACGGGCACGGCGATCGCACCGACGGCATTGATGGCGAGCACCGATTCGATGTACTCGGGCCGGTTGAGCATGAGGATCAGCACCCGGTCCCCGGCCGTCACGCCACGGTGGGACAACCCGCCGGCGAGTGCGTCGACACGATCGCAGAGGCCGCGCCAGGTGTGCGTCGTCCCGCCGAAGCGCAGCGCCACGCCCGCGGGATTCATCAGTGCGTGTCGTCGTACCTGGTTGTTCCAGTTGTCCCGCCGTGCACGTCCGGGCTGCGACTGATCCGCCATCTCGGGTGTCCTCTCGTGGAGTCGCACCCACTCGGGTGTCGACAGTCCCCGTGATTCGACACCCGAGACGGCGTCCGTGTCAGTGGATCAGCCGATCCACCAGGGCCGCAACGGAAGACCCGCGTCGTTGTTCTCGTCGAGCTTGACGGCGAGCACCTGGTGCAGCTGGACCACGTTGCGCTCGAAGCCCAGGCGTGAGCCCGCCATGTAGAGGCCCCACACGCGCGCGGTGCCCTCACCGACCTCCGCGACGCAGGCGTCCCAGTTGTCGACGAGGTTGCGGCACCAGTCCCGGAGCGTCATCGCGTAGTGCTCGCGCAGGTTCTCCTCGTGACGCACCTCGAGGCCCACGTCCTGCATCTCGGTGATGATGCGGCCGGATCCCGTCAGCTCGCCGTCGGGGAAGACGTAGCGGTCGATGAAGCCGCCGGCCCGCGCCGACGAGCGGTTGTCCGGGCGGGTGATGCAGTGGTTCAGGACGCGGCCACCCGGGCGCAGCTTTCCCTTGATGAACTCGAAGTACGCCGGGTAGTTCGAGACGCCGATGTGCTCGGTGAGGCCGATCGACGACACGGCGTCGAAGTCGCCCTCGACGATGTCGCGGTAGTCGCTGTGACGCACCTCCGCGAGATCGCTCAGACCGTCGGCGGCGATGGCGTTCTGCGCCCACTCTGCCTGCTCGCGCGAGAGCGTGGCGCCGATGACGTGGACGCCGCGGCGGGCCGCGTAGCGCACCATCGAACCCCAGCCGCAGCCGATGTCGAGCAGTCGATCGCCCGCCTTCAGGTTCAGCTTCTCGAACACCAGGCGGTACTTGTTCTCCTGCGCCTCCTCGAGCGACGCCTCGAGAGTCGGGTAGGCGGCGCAGGTGTAGGTCATCGACGGGCCGAGCACGTACTCGTAGAACGTGTTCGACACGTCGTAGTGGTGGTGGATGCTCTCGGCGTCCCGAGTCTTGCTGTGCCGCAACCCCTCGGCGATACGACGCCAACGTGGGAGAGATTCCTGGGGCGGGGGAGCGATGGGACGCAGCAACTCCCATCCGAGAGACCGGGTGACGGTCGCCAGTGCGCGCGCGGACGGACGTTTGAAGTGCAGGTCGTCGCCCAGCATCCGGAGCACGTCGTACGGGTCACCCGGGTGGGCGCCCTCGATCTCCAGATCGCCCGAGACGTAGGCGCGAGCCATGCCCAGGTCGCCGGGGGCGGTCGCGAGGTAGGTGGTGCCGCGGGGTGAGGTGAGCCTGAGCCCGTACTCGGAATCTTCGGCACCGGCCGTACTGCCGTCGTACGCCGAGAATCGAACGGGCAGATCACCTTCGGTGAACTGCTCGAGAATCTCGGCGATGGAGAGTTTGGGGGAACCGCCGGACAGGCCGGGGTTCCGTTGATCCTTGAATGTCGTCATCGACGATGCACCGCCTTCGAATACAGATCCAACAACCGCGAATCGGGGTCGTACTTCTCTTTGAGTCGGCGGTAACCGTCACCGCCGTAGAGGGCATCGAACTCGGCCCTGTCGTAGAACGAGTCCGAGTAGAGGGACTTGTGACCGTCGAACTCGGTCACCTTCTTCTCGATCCGACGGTTGGCGGCCCCGTCGGGTTCACCGGGGACCACGGGCACCGACGACCAGAAGCCGACGTTGACGTAGGTGCGGTGAGGTTCGAGCGGATAGAGGGGCCACCCGCGTACTCCGGCGTCGGAGTCCTGCGCGTCGGCGTACCCGTCGGGTTCGCGAAGTCGCAAGGGACACAGCCACAACGGCTCGATCGGGATCTCGTCGAGGAACCACGAGACGAACGCGGCCGTGTTCTCGATCGGCACCTCGATGTCCTGCACGACGCGCTCGCGGATCGGGTTGCCCTTGCGCTTCTCGAGACGGTCGGCGATGTCGTACTTCTGGTCGAGCGCGATCAGCTTCCAGTAGAAGCTGCTGCGCAGATACTTCTTCGGCCAGAGACGTCGGATGCGCGGGTTCTGCGCACCGAAGGCGCGCGAGCACCAGAACCAGTCGGTGTCCCACCGCCACAGGTAGTCGCGCACCGTCAGGCGGTCCGTTCGCGGTGCGGTGCCGTCGTGCTGGATGGACCGGTAGAAGATCGCCGAGTCGGTGTAGTCGCTCACCGGTCCCGGCTCGTCGGTCTGCCGGCCCAGGGTCAGATAGGCCTCGGTCCCGGAGAACACCACCCCGTCGAGGTAGTCGACGCGGTCACCCTCGTACTGCCGCTCCGCGACGATGCGCGCCATGACCGTCTGCACCGACTCGAGGTCGTGGAACCGGACGTGGCGCAGGGCGACGTAGGGAAGGACGGGCTCGAGTTCGATGCGCAACCGTGACGAGTAGCCGAGGGTGCCGTAGGAGTTGGGGAAACCTCGGAAGAGGTCGCTGTACTCGTTGTCGGGAGTGGCCGTGACGACGTCACCCGATCCGGCGAGAATGTCGATCTCGAGGACGGACTCGTGCGGAAGGCCGCTGCGGAACGACGTCGACTCGATGCCGAGGCCGGTGACCGCGCCGCCGAGCGTGATCGTCTTGAGCTGCGGCACCACCAGGGGAGCGAGCCCATACGCCAGGGTGGCGTCGACGAGGTCCTCGTAGGTGCACATTCCCTGCACGTCGGCGGTCATGGCGTCGGGGTCGACCGAGATGACGCCTCCCAACCCGGAGACGTCGAGTCCAGGGGCGGAGTTCTTCGGCCTGGCCCGGAAGAGGTTGGAGGTCTTCTTCACCAGGCGGACGGTCGCGTCCCGGGGAATGGCACGGTAACTGGCCAGAAGCCGTTCCACACCCGCCCGATGTCCCGCTTGTCCGATCTCGTGCGGACGGTTGCCGCCCCCGCCGGGTTCCCGCGCTCCCCCGAGCGCCGCATCGACTGTCTGAGCCACGCGAGAACGCTATACGGAGGTTGTTCGCAACGCTATGGAAGGTGCCTCCCGACGAGGAAACTTCACACGATCGTTGCGCTCGATTCGCCCGGGCGTGGACGTGAAACAATGAATGTCACCGTCCGTCCCACCCCGACATCAGGAGTTCTCCCCGTCATGGCCAAGGTCAGCGCGAGCAGTTCCCTCACCATCAGTGCGGCTCCCGACAAGGTCCTCGCGGCACTGTCCGACTACGAGACGGTGCGTCCGCGCATCCTGCCCGAGCAGTACCGCGACTTCGCGGTCGTCGAGGGTGGGCAGGGCGACGGCACCGTCGCTCGCTGGGTCCTGCAGGCGACCGAGAAGCGCTCGCGGAACGTGCTCGCGACCGTGTCGGTGTCCGGCGCGACCGTCACGGAGAAGGACGCCAACTCGTCGATGGTGACCACGTACCTCGTCGCCCCGAGCGGTAGCGGGTCGTCGGTCACCACCACCACGGAGTGGACGGGCGCCGGCGGTGTCGGCGGCTTCTTCGAGAAGACGTTCGCGCCCCTCGGACTGAAGAAGATTCAGGCGCAGCTCCTGCAGAACCTCTCGCGCCAGGTGGAGTGAGGCACGCGGCTACGCTCGACCGACACGATCTCGTCACCACTTCGGAAGGACACCCGCCGTGCAACCCGGTGAACAGCCCGACATGTCCCAGCTGCTGCAGCAGGCCCAGCAGATGCAGCAGCAGTTGATGGCAGCCCAGGCGGAGATCGCCGCGACGGAGGTCACCGGTCGCGCCGGCAACGGTCTCGTCGTGGCGACGGTGAAGGGCAGCGGCGAGGTGGTCGGTCTGACCATCGACCCCAAGGTCGTGGATCCCGACGACGTCGAGACCCTGCAGGACCTCATCATCGGTGCGATCGCCGACGCGTCCCGCGCCGCGGGTGAGGTCGCGTCGCAGAAGCTCGGTCCCCTCGCCGGCCTGGGCGGCGGCGGACTCCCCGGCCTGCCCGGCTTCTAGAACCGGGTCGAGAAGCGTGTACGAAGGTCCGGTCCAGGATCTGATCGACGAGCTGGGCAAACTTCCCGGTGTCGGACCGAAGAGCGCGCAGCGCATCGCCTTTCATCTGTTGGGGGTCGAGGCGCCCGAGATCGACCGTCTGCAGAAGGCGTTGCAGCGCGTCCGCGACGGGGTGCAGTTCTGCATCGTCTGCGGCACCGTCTCCGACAAGGAACTGTGCCGCATCTGTGCGGACCCGCGCCGTGATCGGACGAAGATCTGCGTCGTCGAGGAACCCAAGGACGTGCAGGCCGTCGAGCGCACCCGCGAGTTCAAGGGCAGATACCACGTGCTGGGCGGCGCGTTGGATCCGCTGAGCGGGGTCGGTCCCGATCAGCTGCGCATCCGGGAGTTGCTCACCCGCATCGGCAATCAGGAGGACGGCGTCGACGTCTCCGAGGTGATCATCGCGACCGACCCCAACACCGAGGGGGAGGCGACGGCCACCTACCTGCTGCGCATGATGCGTGATTTCCCCGGCCTGTCCGTCACCCGGCTGGCCTCCGGACTGCCCATGGGCGGCGACCTCGAGTTCGCGGACGAGCTCACGTTGGGCCGTGCGCTGTCCGGCCGCAACGTGATGAATTAGCGCTCGAGCCGATAGAGGCGCTCGGGTCGCCCCACGTTGCCGTAGTCGAGCGAGACGGTCACCCGGTCGACGTCGCTGAGGTACTCCAGGTAGCGGCGAGCGCTCGACCGCGACATCCCGGTCCTCTCGGCCATCGTGCTCGCCGAGGTCTCGCCGGGATTCTCCCGCAGTTGGTGCTCGACCATGGCCAGCGTCTCGGCGCTCAGGCCCTTGGGGAGCCGCGTCGCGGTCCCGCGCACGCCGAACGCCTTGTCGACGGCGTCCTGCTCCGCCTCGTCGATCGCGGCCAGCGACTCCCGTGTGCGGCGGTAGTGCTCGAGGCGCTCCTGCAGTGCCTGGAACTTGAACGGCTTGATCAGGTAGTGCACGGCGCCCGCGCGCAGTGCCTTGCGCACCGATTCGGCCTCGCGCTCGCTGGTGATCACCAGGACGTCGAGGTCGGGGATGATCTCCCGGAACGGGCCGATGAGATCGAGCCCGGTGACGCCGGGCAGATGGACGTCCAGCAGCACCAGATCGGGACGGGTGGACTCCACCTTCTCCAGCGCTTCCTGCGCCGTGTGCGCCACCCCGCACACCTCGAATCCGGCCACCTTGGTGACGAAACCGGTGTGCACCCGCGCGACCATGAAGTCGTCGTCCACCACCAGCACCCTGAGTGTCATCGCGTCCTCCCCCCGGATCCGGTGACGGCCCGGAAGACCGTCCACCGCCTACCGTCCTCGACTCTGTCACTCACGCCGACCTCACCGCCGCGTCGGCGGCACACGACACGCACGAGGGCGAGGCCGAAACCGTGCCCGTCGAGCGACGTCCCCTTCGTGCTCCACCCCTGCTCGAACACGCGATCGGCATCCTCCGTGCCGATGCCGGGGCCGTTGTCGGCCACCTCGACCTCGATCCCGTCCGCGTCCGCGACGATCCGGACGCGCACCACCGCGTCCACCGACTGCCCCTCGAGGACTGCGTCCACGGCCTGATTCTCGAGGACTGCGTCCACAGCGTTGTCGACGAGGTTGCCGACGACGGTGCAGAGGTCTCGGGAGGCATCGTCGTCGAGTCGCGGGAGGTGTGAGGCGTCGTCGAGTGCCACGGTCACCGAGCGGGCCGCGGCGGCGCCGATCTTGGCGATGAGCAGCGCCGCGACCCCGAGATCGTCGATGCGGTCGGTCACGGTGGACGTGAGGCGCTCACGATGCTCGGTGATGCCGTCGACGTACCGCTCCACCTCGTCGTACTCACCGAGCTGGACCAGTCCCGAGATGGTGTGCAGCTGGTTGTCGAACTCGTGGATGTGCTCCCGCAGTGCCGTCGAGCTGGTGCGGCTGATGTCGAGTTTGCTCTGGACCTCGCTCAGTTCGGTGCGGTCACGGAACGTGGTCACCGTGGCCACCTTCCGTCCGGACGCCTCGATCGGCACCGTGTTGAAGACGAGGATGCGATCTCCGGTGAGGACGAGCTGGTCGCCGTCGTCGCTCGGGTGACGCAGGACGTCGAGGACCCGGTCGTCGAGTCCGAGCTCCTCCACCCGCCGGCCCACACCGTCCTCGTCGAGGCCGAGCATGTCGTGTGCGCTGCGGCTCAGCAGGACCACCCGACCCGACGGATCCAGCGCCACCACGGCCTCCTTGAGGCCCTCGAGCATCGCCTGCCGCTGGCGCACCAGGTCGACGATCTCCCCGGCCTCCATTCCCATGGTCTGCCGCTTGACGCGTCGGGCCAGCAGGATCGACCCGACGGCGCCCAGAACGGAGGCCACGGCAAGGTAGATGACGAGGTCCGGGGTCGCCTGCGCGAGGCGCTCCCACACCGACGGGTACTCGCGGCCGACGATCGCCACACCGACGATGCGGCCGTCGGCATCGAGCACCGGGACCTGTGACTGCACGGACGCGTCGGGGGACACCGCGGTGTTGGCGCTCGTCTCGGCGAGACCGGTCCAGGATCGGCCCGTCCGCGCGCCCGCTCCCTCGGCCGCCGATTCCTGTCCCACCCGCGACGGGTCGGTCGCGACGACGATGATGCCGTCGGGGTCCGTCAGTTGCGCGTAGTCCAGACCTGAGACGGCCCGCACCGACTCGACCGCACCCTGCAGCGCCGTGCGGATTCGGGGCTGGGCGGAGGCGAGCAGTTGTCGCACGGTGGGACTCGCGGCGAGGTTCTCGGCAGCCGACTGGACGCGCAGACCCTGTTCGCGCTGGAAGGTCGCCGACGCCTGGGCCAGCGACAACCCGCTGATGACGACGAGCACCGCGACGATGATGAGAAGCTGCAGTGCGAGCAGTTGCGACGAGAGGGTGCGGCGTGTTCCGAAGATGCGCAGTCGCCGCCCGATCACGAGGTGAACCGTACCGCCGGGCGAGCGCGGAATTCGTGCATCTGCGTGCGCTACGGACGCTCACAATGAACACAATCCCGTTTGTGCACCAAAGGGTGACCACAGTCACAGGATCCGACACAGTGAGACCGTGCCCATGAACCGACGCCTCCGCATCAGCGCTCTCGCAGCGTTGCTCGCGGTGCTCTGCACGGCGACCGCGTGCAGTGCGGGGGTGTCGGCCATGGTGACCGGGGCGGAGGAGCCGGGACTTCGCGTCATCGCTCCGTCGGTCGCCGGTGGCGGTTACGACCTGACCGCTCGCAGTCTGGCCCGAGGTTGGGCCGCGGAGGGCGTCGTGGTGGACGACGTCCTCGTACTACCCGGATCGGGTGGTGTCGTGGGACTCAATCGTCTCGCTCTCGAACAGGGCAACGATCGACTCCTGCTGGTGATGGGGCTGGGTCTGGTGGGCGCACTGTCCACCACCCCGTCCGATCACGAGATCGCGGACGTCACCCCGATCGCCCGACTCGTCACCGAACCCGAGGTCGTCCTGGTGCCGGCAGCATCCCCGCTGCGGACTCTGGACGATCTCACGAACGCCTGGCGACAGGATCCCGCGGCTCTGCAGTTCGCCGGCGGCTCCGCGGAGGGTGGGCCGGACGGGTTGTTCCGGACCCAGCTCGCCCGCACCGTCGGTGTCGACCCGCGAGCATCCGAGTACCGCGTCTTCGACGGCGGCGGCGAGTTGCTGCCGGCCCTGTTGACCGGCGAGGTCGACGTCGCCACCACCGGCGTCAGCGAATATCTGGACCAGATCGCGTCCGGTACGGTCCGGGCGCTCGCCGTCTCGAGCTCCGAGCGCGTCGACGGCATCGACGCGCCCACTCTGCGGGAGCAGGGAGTCGACCTCGACTTCGACAACTGGCGCGGCATCCTCGCCCCGCCGGGACTGCCACCGGAGCGCGTCGACCGCCTGATCGCCGACGTCACAGCACTGGTCGGGTCGCCGCTCTGGCAGGAGATCCTGGCGCAGAACGGGTGGCGGGACGCGCTGCTCACCGGAGACGACTTCGCGTCGTTCCTCCGCGAGCAGGCCGACCTGGTCCGCTCGACCATCGATCCACCCACCGACGGCTGACGCCGCACACCTCCGTACTGCGCCACACCTGTGCCCGCAGCCTGCCTCGACACACCCTGCACTGATCGAACCCTGCACTATTCGAACAACGAGGAGTAGTAACCATGTTGGTGATACTCGGCTTCCTCATGGTTGCCGCTTTCATGTTCCTGATCCTGACCAAACGAGCGACCCCGGTGGTCGCCCTCATCCTGGTCCCGGTCATCTTCGGCCTGTTCGCCGGCGCTGGGCTCGGCATCGGCGACATGATCACGGACGGCATCAAGTCGCTCGCCCCCACGGCAGCGCTGCTGTTCTTCGCGATCATCTTCTTCGGCATCATGATCGACGTGGGTCTGTTCGACCCGCTGGTGCGCGGCATCCTCCGCCTGGTGCGCAACGATCCGATGAAGCTGGTCGTCGGCACCGCGGTGCTCGCCATGGTCGTGTCCCTCGACGGTGACGGCTCCACCACGTTCATCATCGTGACGTCCGCGCTGCTGCCGCTCTACCTGAAACTCGGTGTCTCACCGGTCATCCTGACGGTCGTCGCCGGCCTCGCCAACGGCACCATGAACATCATCCCGTGGGGTGGCCCGACCGTTCGCGCCGCGTCCGCACTGGGCATCTCGCCCTCCGACGTCTTCATCCCGATGGTCCCGTCGATGATCGCCGGCCTGATCATCGTGCTGCTCTTCTCGATCCACCTCGGCCTCATGGAGCGTCGCCGCCTCGGCTCGCTGATCTACGACACGGAGCTGGTGGGCGCCGGCGTCGGCACCGACGGCACCGGAACCGGAAACGGCAAGACCCGTCGCAGTACCGGAAGCGCCGACATCACCACCGGCGACGACGAGAACGACGGCAAGGCCGGCCAGTTCATCGACGGCCTGGACCCCAACCGCGACACTCTGCGTCCGAAGCTGCTGTGGTTCAACGCGATCCTGACCGTCACGCTGCTCGTGATCCTGGTCATGGACATCCTCCCCATCCCGGTGCTGTTCATGATCGCCGCCTCCATCGCGCTCACGTTCAACTTCCCGAAGGTCAAGGAGCAGGGCGAGGCCATCGCACGCCACTCCGCCTCGATCGTCTCCGTCGTCGCCATGGTGCTCGCAGCTGCCGTCCTCACCGGCGTGTTCTCCGGTACCGGAATGGTCGAGGCCATGGCCGAGTGGCTCCTCGGCGTCATCCCCGACGCGATGGGTCCGTTCCTGGCCGTCATCACCGGAATCCTGTCGATCCCGTTGACGTTCTTCATGACCAACGACGCCTTCTACTTCGGCATCCTCCCGGTCCTCACCGAGACCGCCGCCCAGTACGGCATCGAGCCGGTCGAGATGGCCCGCGCCTCCATCACCGGACAGCCGGTGCACCTGCAGAGTCCGCTGGTTCCCGCCATCCTGCTGCTGGTCACCCTGGCCGGCGTCTCGCTCGCCGACCATCACCGCAAGGTTCTGTGGCGCGCGACCGTCGTGTCCCTCACCATGCTCGCCGTGGGTGTTCTCCTCGGCCAGATCCCCTTCGGCTGATCAGCATCCACGAGAGAGAGGAGTCACCGACATGAGTGTCGCCGTCGTGCACAACAGTTCCGAGGAAGGCCGCAAGGCACTCGGATCGGCAGTCCAGCAGGCCCGGTCCGCAGGAACCGAACTGGTCGTCCTCCACGCCTTCTCCGGATCCGCAGATCCCTCCTCGGAGGCGAAGGAGACCACCGCGGTCGAGGACTCGATCCGCGCGTCGCTCGCCGCGCTCGGAGAGTCCGAGGCGCAGTGGACTCTCGCTGCGGCCCAGCCCGATCCGGACGCGACCACCACACTGCTCGCGCTCATCGACAAGGCGGACGCCGAGTTGCTGGTCGTCGGGTCGCGGCATCGGTCGGCCGTCGGCAAGTTCCTGATGGGACAGGCCGTCCAGCGCCTGCTTCTCGAAACACCGGTACCGGTGCTGCTCGTCAAGTCGTGAGCGGAGTTCGTACCGTCGCTGTGAGCGCCACCCGCTGGGTGGCGCTCACAGCCGTGTCCGTGGCCGGATGGTTCGCCCTCGACGCCGTCGGCCTGACGGCGCCGTCGTTGTTCGCGGCACTGGTGGTGGCGGTGGTCTTCGCCCTCACCGGAGTGGGACCGCGCGCCGTCCCGCGCGCGGGATCCATGGCGGCGCAGGGAACGTTGGCCGTCACCATCGGTCTCATGGTGGATGTCGAGACGCTGAGTGCACTGGGGGACAACTGGTTTCCTGCGGTCGCCATCGGGGTCGCGACGCTCGTCGTCAGCGCCGGCTGCGGTGCACTGCTCGCACTGAACAAGGACGTCACCGCGGCCACCGGGATGCTGGCGCTGATCGCGGGCGGGGCCACCGGTCTCGTCGCGACAGCGAGAGAGCTCGGCGGCGACGAACGTGTGGTCGCGGTGGTGCAGTACCTGCGGGTGGCACTGGTGGTGGTGACCATGCCTCTGGTGGTCACGTTCGTGTTCCACGCCGACACCCACTCGGTCGCGGCGGCCGCACCCGACGAGAATGCGCTGCCGTGGTGGGTGGGTCTGCTGTTCCTGCTCGGCGCTGTTCTCGTCGGCATCGCGGTGGGGCGGCTCGCGCGGCTTCCTGCACCGGCCACGCTGGGTCCGCTGATGGTGTCCGGCGCCTGCGCGCTGCTGGGCTGGCCCGTGGGCATCGAGGTTCCCATGATCGTGCTGCCACTCGCGTTCCTGGTCATCGGATGGCAAGCGGGACTGGCGTTCACGATGTCGAGCCTGCGCCTGATCGGTCGACTCTTCCCCTACGCGTTCGCGCTGGTGCTCGGCATCGGCGTGATCTGTGCGCTGCTCGGATGGGCGCTGTCCGCGTGGACCGGGACCAGCCTGCTCACCGGCTACCTGGCGA
Source organism: Rhodococcus sp. NFXS4 (assembly GCF_058139645.1). Classification (NCBI taxonomy): domain Bacteria; kingdom Bacillati; phylum Actinomycetota; class Actinomycetes; order Mycobacteriales; family Nocardiaceae; genus Rhodococcus; species Rhodococcus sp. NFXS4. Next base: position 4,534,880 of record NZ_CP192221.1, on the reverse strand, counting down.
CGACCCCCGGCGGGTTGGCGGCAGTGCTCGCGGTGTCCGCGTCCACCGGGTCCGATGTCACGTTCGTGGCGTGCGTGCAGCTCATCCGGCTGGTCTCGATGCTCGTGGCGGCACCGCTCATCGCCCAGCTCCTGATGCGCCGGGCGGCGCGGAGGCCGGCCGAGGATCCGGTCTCGGTCTAGCGGCGCAGACGCTCGGTGCGCAGTTGCTCGACGTCGGCCAGGTGCAACGGCTCGAGCGGGTGTCCGAGAGCGGTCTCGAGCAGGTGGTCGGCCAGCTCCGGGTTCCGTGCCAGCGCCGGCCCGTGCATGTACGTCCCGATGACCGATCCCTGGACGACCCCCTCGTTGCCGTCGCCCACTCCGTTGCCGATGCCGTGCTCCACTCGGGCGAACGGGGCCGCGTCGGGGCCGAGAGTGGTTCCGCCGCGATGGTTCTCGAAGCCGGTGAGTGTCTGGGTGAGGCGGTCCGACACCGGGCGGGTGATGACCTCGCCGATGGACCGCGTCGCCTGCGGCGCCGTGGTGACGTTCAGCATCGACACACCGTCGACGCGTTCGCCGGAGCTCGTCTCGTACCACTCGCCCAGCACCTGGATCGCCGCGCAGATGGCGAGCACCGGTGCACCGCGCTCGGCGGCGCGCTGCAGTCCGGGGTAGCGCGCGAGGTGCTTCGTCGCGAGTCGCTGCGCCGAGTCCTCCGCTCCGCCGAGCACGTAGACGTCGAGGGACTCGGGCACCGGATCGGCGAGGGTGATCGACACGATCTCGGCGTCGAGTCCGCGCATCAGCATGCGCTGGCGCAGGACGAGCGCGTTGCCGCTGTCGCCGTACGTGCCCATGACGTCGGGCAGGACGAGCCCGATACGGAAATCAGACACCGGGTGCCTCCTTCGCGGTCTCGCGCGCCAGTGCCCGGCCGAGGTCACGGAAGGCCGTGTAGTTCGCCAGGACCTCCACGCGCCCGGGTGGGCAGGAGGCGATGGCCCGCAACGGGTTCGGCACCACGGTGTGGTCGGCTCCGGCGTACGTCAGGCGAACTCCCAGGTCGGTCGCACGTTCACCGGCCGCCACCACCGTGGTGTTCTCGAAGTGCTCGAACCGCACGTCCCACAGCCACGACAGGTCCTCGCCGTCGGGCACCTGGCCGTTGACGGCGATCACCAGGCCGTCGGCGGCCGGGTCGATCATCGACAGTGCTTCCTGCCATCCGGCGGGGTTCTTGGCCAGCAGCATGCGCACGGTGTGGGATCCGTACTGGATCGAGCTGTAGCGGCCCGCCACCTCGTCGACCGCGGACACCGCGGCGACGGCCTGCGCGGGGTCGGCGCCCATCGTGACCGCGGCAGCGACGGCCTGCGCCGCGTTTCCGCGGTTGGCCCGGCCGGGCAGCGTCAAACTCATGGGAAGCACGAGACCGTCCGGGCCGTACAGGTTCTCGTCGTCGAGCCACCACTGCGGCTCCGGCCGCGAGAACTCCCGCCCGCCCTCCAGCAGACCTGTGCTGCGCCAGTGCGTGCCGTTCCACTCGATGGGTTCCCCGGTGCGGGGGCAGCTGACCGAGTCGCCGACCCACCCGCCGCCGGCGGCCACCCACACGGTCCGCGGAGCGTCGTACGCCGCGGACGTCATCAGCACGTCGTCGCAGTTGGCGACGACGACGGTGTCGGGATGGGCGACGATTCCCGCGCGGAGCTTGCGCTCGATCATGTTGATCTCGCCGACGCGGTCGAGCTGATCGCGGCTGAGGTTCAGCAACACCAGGACCTCGGGGTTCACGGCGTCGCACACGTGCGGGACGTGCAGCTCGTCGACCTCGAGGGCCGCCAGCGGCGCGGTGCGCCGTGAGTTCAGCGCGGCGACGATGCCCGCGTCCATGTTGGCGCCGTCGGCCTGCGTCGCCACCTCGCCCAGTGTCGCGAGCGCCGCCGCGGTCATCCGGGTGGTGGTCGACTTGCCGTTGGTACCGGTGATGACGGCCGTGCGTCGATTCGCCCCCAGGCGCGACATGAGGGCCGGGTCGATCTTCAGCGCGACGAGACCGCCGATCATCGATCCCTTGCCGCGACCGGCCTTCTGCGAGGCCCACGCGGCCGCGGAGGCCGCCGACAGTGCCAGGCGTCCGCGGGCTCCGAGGTGCCGTCTGCTGCTGTCGATCATGGTGTCCGATCCTCCCACACGGGAAGGAACTCAGGACGCCCCGAGGATCCGTTCGATGTCGTCGAGCACGGCCTGTCCGCCGCGAGGTCCCACGCCGGTGATCCAGTACGACTGGTCGACGAGGTGCGGATTCGGGAACGCCGTCGTGTTCGACGTGACGGGCGTGGGCATCGACGCCGGATCGTCCGGTGTCGCCGACGTCACGACCACGAGATCGGCGCGGGCCTCCGTCGCCAGTTCGGGGGAGACGTCGACACTGATCTCGTTCGACCACTCCGGGCGGGGCGGCGTGGTGAACCCGGCGCACTCGAGGGTGCTGCCCGCGAAGGACAGCGGTCCGTAGAGCGTGAGCTCCTCGTTGCGTGGCCGGATGAGCTGCGCCGTCGACCCGGCGGTGTCGAACCTGTCGGCGATCTCGTCGCACCGCGCGTCGTACTCGCCCAGCAACGGCTCGGCGTCACGTCCGAGGGCGCGCCCGACGAGGCGGACGTTGTCCTGCCACGGGTCGCTCTGCGACGCCATGAACACCGTCGGAGCGATCGCGGACAACCGCTCGTACAGCTCCGAGTGGCGCGTCTCCGTTCCCAGGATCAGATCCGGCTGCAGAGCCGCGATGGCCTCGACGCGAGGCTCCGCGACGGTGCCGACGGTCTCGATGCGCGACGCCTCGTCGCCCAGATACGGGGGCACCCCCGTCGCCTCGCTCAGCACCGACGTGCCCACCGGAACGACGCCGAGCGCGACACTCGTGTCGAGCTGGACGGGTTCGAGAGTGACGACTCGCAACGGCGACGAGGGCACCTCCGTGTCCCCGCGCGCATGGGTCACGGTCCGGGTGCTGTCCGCGGCGTCCTCGGCTGTCGCATCGGTCGAACACGCCGAGGCCACGAGGGCCGTCGCGGCGAGCAGGGTCGCCAGGACAGTACTTCTTTTTCCGAACACGCTTGCCGAGCCTCCGTCACAGTGATGGTGAGGGGACCCTAACCGACGGTGGCTCCGGACGGGGGAGTCACGATCCGGGGCTCGGTCGGTGTGGTCGTCGCGGATCGCGGCGAGTGGCTCAGACCCCACGTGCAGCCGCCGATCACGACGGCCGCACCGACGAGGGAGAGGACGCTCGGCGTCTCGTCGAGCACGAGCCAGGACGCACCGATGCCGACGACCGGGACCAGCAACGAGAACGGCGCGACGACGCCGGCGGGGTAGCGGCTGATCAGGACGGTCCACAGTCCCGAGCCGGCGATCGTGCCGATGACCACGATGTAGGCGAGCCCGATCAACCCGGAGAACTGCCCGGCCGACACCACGTCGCCGATGGCGGTCCATCCCGTGGTCGGACCCTCGACGACGGCCGACAACGCGAACATCGGCAGCGGGGGAACCACCGTCATCCACAGCATGAGTCGCATCGGCTCGACGGGAACGCCGGAGGCCGGTCGAGATGCTCGAGTCGCCAGTCGGTTTCCGAGATTGCCGAAGGCCCAGCTGAGGCCTGCCAACAGCGTCAGCAGCACGGGCAGGAGGGTGGCGTTGTGGGCACGATCCCACCCGATGAGAATCATGCCCCCGACGGCGATGCCGATCCCGATCCACTGGCGCGGCCCGACCTTCTCCCGCAGCAGCAGCGCGCCGAGAACGACGGTGAACGGCGCCGACGACTGGAGTACCAGCGAGGCCAGGCCGGTGGGCATGCCGGCGTTCATCGCGGCGAAGAGGAACGCGAACTGCAGCAGGCCGAAACCCGTGCCGTACAGCAGGAGCCAGCGCACCGGCACGGTCGGTCGGCGGACGAAGAGGACGACCGGAACGGCAATCACCGCGAACCGCAGCGCAGCGAAGAAGAACGGCGGGAACTGGTCGAGCCCGGCGCGGATGGCGAGGAAGTTCAGTCCCCAGACCACCACGACGATCAGTCCGAGCAGGCGGTCGCGAGTGGTCATGACCTCGAGTGTTCCGGGTGCGACTGCTAAGAACAATCGAATTGTGGTGACCAGTAGCTGTAGCGTTGCTACATGAATGTCGACCGGTTGCGCGTCCTGCGGGCGCTGGCGGACCGCGGCACGGTCGCCGCGGCCGCCGACGCGCTGTCGATGACACCGTCCGCGGTGTCGCAGCAGCTCAAGGTGTTGGCGAGGGAGGCGGGAGTCGCCCTGCTCGAACCCGACGGGCGCCGCGTGCGGCTCACCGCGGCGGGACGCGCGCTGCTTCCTCACGCCGACGACGTGCTCGCCGCCCTCGACCGGGCGTCGGAGGAGATGGCGTCGTACCGCGGCAGCGCACGCGGAACCGTTCGACTGGCGCTCTTCCCCTCGGGCGCCGCACTGTTGCTGCCGGGGGTTCTGGACCGGCTCACCGAGGCGGGTGTGGATGTCGACGCCCGGGACGAGGACGTGCCCGCGTCGGCCGTGCCGGCGTTGCTCGCGGACTACGACGTGGTGCTGACGCATCGGGACGAGCGCGCACCGAGCATCGCGTCCGAGCGGGTGGAGGTGCGTTCGCTGATGCGCGAGCCCATCGACCTGGTGCTGCCGCCGGGGCACCCGCTGGCGGAGCGTGATGCCGTCGACATCGAGGATCTGGCGGACGAGCGGTGGATCAGTGTCCGCGGAGGGTTCCCGGTGGACGACGTGCTGCTCTCCATCGCGACGGTCACCGGGGTGGCGCCGCGAGTGAATCTGCGGATCAACGACTTCCGGCTCATGGAGGAGCTGGTGGCCCACGGCCACGGGATCGCGCTGATGCCGCGCCACGCCTCGACGCACCCGGGTGTCACGCAGCGCCGGTTGGCCGGGGTGCGCGCGGCCCGCATCTACGACCTGGCGACCCGACCCCGCGCCGCGGAGCGTCCGGCCGTGCGGGCCGTGGTGGACGCGTTCGCGGCGCGGGTCGCGGAGGTCACTGCGTGACCCGTGCGCCTTTTGCGTATCCCTGGATGCGCAGAAGGCGCACGAGGGCTACGCCCCGGATCGTGCCGCCCGGTTCACGGCCGAGACCACGGCGCGCAGTGATGCCGTGGTGATGGAGGTGGCGATACCGACACCCCACACGATGGTCTCGCCGCCGCCGGGCAGCCGCACGGCCGCCTCGACGTAGGCCGCGGCCTGGGCGTCGTCGCCGGCGGACATGGCGTGCTCGGAGTAGTCGAGGACGCTGACGTCGTACCCGATGGAGCCCAGCGCGTCGACGAAGGCGGCGAGTGGACCGTTGCCGTCGCCCGTGATCTCCTGCTCGGCGCCGTCGACCTTGACGATCGCGGAGATCGAGTCGATTCCGCCGTCCTCCTCGGCCGCGGTGACGCGCTGCCGGATGCGCTCGAGGGGAACGATCGGGGCCAGGTACTCCTCGGAGAACACGTCCCACATGGCCTTGGGCGACACTTCGCCGCCCTCGCCGTCGGTGACGCGCTGCACGGCCGAGGAGAACTCGATCTGCAGTCGGCGCGGCAGCACCAGACCGTGGTCCGACTTCATGATGTAAGCGACGCCGCCCTTGCCGGACTGCGAGTTGACGCGGATCACGGCCTCGTACGTGCGGCCGACGTCCTTGGGGTCGACGGGCAGGTACGGAACCTGCCACAGCACGTCGTCGACGTCCTGATCCTGTTCGTCCGCAGACACTTTCATCGCGTCGAGGCCCTTGTTCACGGCGTCCTGGTGGCTGCCGGAGAACGCGGTGTAGACCAGGTCGCCGCCGTACGGGTGGCGCTCGTGGACGGGCAGCTGGTTGCAGTACTCGACGGTGCGCCGGATCTCGTCGATGTTGGAGAAGTCGATCTGCGGGTCGACTCCGCGAGTGAAGAGATTCAGGCCCAGCGTGACCAGGCAGACGTTGCCGGTGCGCTCACCGTTGCCGAAGAGGCAACCCTCGATGCGGTCGGCGCCGGCCTGGTAGCCCAGTTCGGCTGCGGCGACGCCGGTCCCGCGGTCGTTGTGCGGGTGCAGGCTCAGCACGATCGAGTCGCGACGTTCGAGATTGCGGTGCATCCACTCGATGGAGTCGGCGTAGACGTTGGGGGTCGCCATCTCGACGGTCGCGGGCAGGTTCAGGATCATCGGGTTCTCCGGTGTGGGAGCGATGATCTCGGTGACCGCGTCACAGACCTTCTTGGCGTACTCGAGCTCCGTGCCGGTGTAGGACTCGGGCGAGTACTCGTAGCGCCAGTGCGTGTCGGGGAACTTCGTCGCCTCCTCGAGCACCTTGCGGGCACCGTCGGTCGCGATCCTCTCGATGGCGTCGCGGTCCGCGCGGAAGACCACGCGGCGCTGCAGGATCGACGTGGAGTTGTAGAAGTGGACGATGACGCTGCGGGCGCCCTCGCACGCGACGAACGTGCGCTCGATCAGTTCCGGCCGGCACTGGGTGAGCACCTGGATGGTGACGTCGTCGGGAATCGCACCGTCCTCGATGATCTCGCGGACGAAGTCGAAGTCGGTCTGGCTCGCGGACGGGAAACCGACCTCGATCTCCTTGTAGCCCATACGAACCAGCAGTTCGAACATGCGGCGCTTGCGCGCGGGGCTCATCGGGTCGATGAGTGCCTGGTTGCCGTCACGCAGGTCCACGGCGCACCACTGGGGTGCGCGATCGATGACCTTGTCCGGCCAGGTGCGGTCGGGGAGGGTGAGCGGTTCGACCTCCTCGGCGAACGACCGGTACCGGAACGTCGGCATCGACGAGTTCTTCTGGGTGTTCCACGAGGGCTGATCGGCGGGCGCAGGCTTGGTGGGGGTAGTGACCGTGCGTGAGCCGGATACGAAAGCGTCGGCGGGTGACATCGATGATCTCCGTTGTGAGGAAGGGGACGACCGGCGCCGAAAAGACCCGCGACAGGGAGCCGGTCTGTGAATCAGACCCCGTCGCGGCGACGAAGGAGGAGGGCGAACCCGGCGCCGAACATGCGGGTCACCCTACTCCGTCGCCCGCGCGGACGACACCGGCACGTCTCACGGGCGCTGTGCCACGTCCGCCCACCGCTCCGGTTCCGCCAGCATGGCGCCGTCTGCGGTGCGCCAGCAGGCGGACAGGAGGTCGTACCCGGCCGCGTCGACTCGCAGGTGCGACTCCCACCTCGCCGACGTCCACTCCCGGTCGTCGCTGACGGCGTGCTCGGCGGCGAAGGCGGCCCCGACGAGCTCGAACTGCACGTCTCGCCGCGCGGTCATGGCGTCCGGATGGGTGGGTGTCACGGTGCGCAGCAGATCCGCCGTCCGGCGACAGGCGTCGAGAACGCGCCCGTCGCACCAGAGCAGGCACCGCCGATGAGCGTGACGAGCGACCACCCACATCGACGCCAGCGCGCACACCACACCGATGCACGTCTCGACGAGACGTTCGGTCGCGAGCGGCCACGCCTGCGCACCCAGATGGGACGCGCCGCCGATGAGCAGCGCCAGGGGCGTGATGAACATGACGGCGATGCCGTAGTTCCGAGCGATGACCAGTTCGATGAGGAACTGCAGTGCCATCAGCAGCAGGACCAGCACGAACCCGCTCGGTGACAGTGAGAAGACGATGGCGAAGAGCACCACTCCGACGGCCGTGCCCACCAGGCGGTGCAGGGCGCGGACGGTACCTCGTGGTCGGTCGAGGCCCTGTTGCAGCACGAGGACCGCACCGATGACAGCCCAGTCGGGCCGCCCGAGCCCGGCGACGACGGCGATCGCGCCCGAGGCCGCGGATGCGCAAAAGACGCGGAGCGCCGTGGTGGTGGCGTGGGAATCGACGTGCAGGGCCCGGACCAGCCGGAACCTGATCGTCGGGCGCGACATCGGGACGGAGGGCGTGTGATCCGGCGTGACGTGCACGGTGTCCGACGCGTGCTCGGGATCGAGCGGTGCGTCCCCGATGATGCGCGCGAAGTCGAAGTGGACTCCCCGTAGTCGCAGGACCAGCGGATCGTCGATCCGGCGAGCCGGTATCCCGGCGTCGTGCAGCGCGGCCCAGGCGCGATCGACCGCGACGGCGGCGCGGTGCCGGGCACCGACCGCGGGATCGCCCGCGGTGCGCGCCTCACCGAAAGCGGTCACGCTCCGCTCGGCGGCTGCCACGGCGTCGCGTTCCGGTTTCGACGCGTCGCGCAGTGCCGGTGCCATCGACACGACCAGGGCCCACAGCGCTCCGAGCGCGACGCAGGCGGAGTTGACCCACGCCGTCACCCCGCTCTGCGGGACGATGGTGGCGATCGCGCAGGTCAGGACGAAGAAGAAGGCACCGGGCGGTCCGAGACGGAGCGCATCCACCACGAAGGTCGCGACGGTGCCCAGGACGGTGAGCACCACGACGACGAGGACGGCGCCCACCACGGAGTTCCGCGGGTCGCCGTACTGGCCCACGAGGCCGCCGACGGTGGCGGACAGCACGAGCGCGAGACCGGCCCACAGGACGACCGACCAGCGGGACCGGAACGGCCGGCCCTCGCCGTAGACGACGGCGAACCCGCCTGCCGCGGTCAGCAGGGCCTCGGTGGGAAAACCGAGCGCGAGCAGCGCGAGTGCCGGAACAACGAACGCGAGCGCGGCGCGGAGGCCGCCGGGCCAGCGCGGCCCCACCGACGGCACCGCGACGAAGAGTCGTCGGCGCCGAGGACGAGGCGGTAGAGCGGACGGGTCCGGGGCTGTCACCACCTGATGGTAGGCACGCGATTCCCCCCGGACCCCCGCAGGTCGGTAGGCTGCTGACCGTTCCGGCGGCACCCGTCGCACCAGTGGATGTCCAGCGGGACGTTCTCGACTCGGGAGGTAGCACCAGCGTGGCACTCGTCGTTCAGAAGTACGGAGGATCCTCGGTGGCGACCGCCGAGCGGATCCGGCGCGTCGCTGAACGGATCGTCGAGACCAAGCGCAAGGGCCACGACGTGGTCGTGGTCGTCTCCGCGATGGGAGACACCACCGACGAACTGCTCGACCTCGCGCAGCAGGTGTGCCCCGCGCCGCCCGCGCGGGAGATGGACATGCTGCTCACGTCGGGCGAACGCATCTCCAACGCGCTCGTCGCCATGGCCATCCACTCCCTCGGCGCCGAGGCCCGGTCCTTCACGGGATCGCAGGCCGGCGTCGTCACCACCAGCGTGCACGGCAACGCCAAGATCATCGACGTGACGCCCGGGCGCGTCCGCGACGCACTCGACGAGGGCTCGATCGTCCTCGTCGCCGGTTTCCAGGGCGTCAGCCAGGACAGCAAGGACGTGACGACGCTCGGGCGCGGTGGCTCCGACACCACCGCCGTCGCGCTCGCGGCAGCACTGAACGCCGACGTCTGCGAGATCTACACCGACGTCGACGGCATCTTCACCGCCGACCCACGGATCGTTCCCGACGCCCGTCACCTCGAGAAGGTTTCTTTCGAGGAGATGCTCGAGATGGCGGCGTGCGGCGCCAAGGTCCTGATGCTGCGGTGCGTGGAATACGCCCGCCGCTACAACGTTCCCGTCCACGTCCGCTCGTCGTACACCACCAAGCCAGGGACCATCGTGTCCGGATCCATGGAGGACATTCCAGTGGAAGAAGCCATTCTGACCGGTGTCGCGCACGACCGGAGCGAAGCGAAGGTCACGGTCGTCGGCCTGTCCGATCAGCCGGGCTTCGCCGCCAAGGTCTTCCGGGCCGTCGCGGACGCCGAGATCAACATCGACATGGTGCTGCAGAACGTCTCGCGCATCGACACCGGCAAGACCGACATCACGTTCACGTGCCCCAAGGCCGACGGACCCACCGCGGTGGAGAAACTGACCAAGCTGCAGGGCGAGATCGGCTTCACCAAGGTGCTGTACGACGACCACATCGGCAAGGTCTCGCTCATCGGCGCCGGCATGAAGTCGCACCCCGGCGTCACCGCGACGTTCTGTGAAGCGCTCGCCGACGCGGGCATCAACATCGACCTCATCAGCACCTCGGAGATCCGTATCTCCGTTCTGACCAAGGACTCCGAACTCGACGAGGCCGTGCGCGTGCTGCACGCCGCCTTCGGCCTCGGCGGCGACGAGATCGCCGTCGTGCACGGCGGAACCGGAAGGTAGGAGCACCATGACCACGAATTCCACCGGCCTCCACATCGGAGTCGTCGGCGCGACCGGCCAGGTCGGCGCCGTCATGCGAACCTTGTTGGCGGAGCGTAAGTTTCCCGTCGCCTCGATCCGTTTCTTCGCGTCCGCCCGGTCCGCCGGCAAGACCCTGCCGTGGGGCGACGGCGAGATCACCGTGGAGGACGCGTCCACCGCGGATCCCACCGGGCTCGACATCGCGCTGTTCTCGGCCGGCGCCACCATGTCCCGCGAGCAGGCGCCGCGCTTCGCCGCCGCCGGCGTCACCGTCATCGACAACTCCTCCGCGTGGCGCAAGGATCCCGACGTCCCGCTCGTGGTCAGCGAGGTGAACCCCGAGGCGACGAAGAATCTCGTCAAGGGCATCATCGCGAACCCCAACTGCACCACCATGGCGGCGATGCCGGTGCTCAAGGTGCTGCACGACGAGGCCAGGCTGCAGCGGCTCATCGTCTCGAGCTACCAGGCCGTGTCCGGCAGCGGTCTCGCCGGTGTCGAGGAACTGGCGACGCAGGCGCGCGCCGTGGTGGCCGACGCCGAGAAGCTGGTGCACGACGGCAGCGCCGTCGCGTACCCCGATCCGACGGTCTACACCGCGCCGATCGCGTTCAACGTCCTGCCGCTCGCGGGCTCTCTCGTCGACGACGGAAGCGGCGAGACGGACGAGGACCAGAAGCTGCGCAACGAGTCCCGCAAGATCCTGGGTCTGCCGGACCTGCTGGTGAGCGGCACGTGCGTCCGCGTTCCCGTGTTCACCGGCCACTCGCTGTCGATCAACGCGGAGTTCGCGAACCCGCTGTCCGTGGAACGGGCGACGGAACTGTTGTCGTCGGCTCCCGGCGTGCGCGTGGTGGCCGTGCCGACGCCTCTGCAGGCGGCCGGCGCCGACGAGTCGCTCGTCGGACGCATCCGGCAGGATCCCGGTGTGCCGGACGGTCGCGGACTCGCGCTGTTCGTGTCCGGCGACAACCTGCGCAAGGGTGCTGCCCTCAACACGATTCAGATCGCCGAACTCTTCGTTCGGTAGTGCGGGAAGGCCGGAAGCCGGTCGGGTTCGGCGGGAAGGCCGGAGGCCGGTCGGGTTCGGCGGGAAGGCCGGAGGCCGGTCGGGTTCGGCGGGAAGGCCGGAGGCCGGTCGGGTTCGGCGGGAAGGCCGGAGGCCGGTCGGGTTCGGCGGGCGCTCAGCTCTCGAGGGCGCGCAGGGTGCGGTGCGTGTCGCGTGACGGCACGTACCCACCCAGGATCGAACTCCAGGTCCACAGGCGTCCGTCGAGTCGGTAGCGCCCGTGGGGGAGACCGGCGTCGAGCGCTGTCGCCTCGCCGCTGACCACGGCCGAGAGCATCACGCTCTCGTCGACGACACCGACCACCATCGCATCGACCGTGGACACCGGCTCGTCGGCATCGCGGCCCGACGAGTCGACCAGCGGCTCCATGACCGCCTCGGTGCCCTCGGGAGCGTGGAGGAAGCCGGAGTCGTGCGAGCACCCGTCGGCCTGACACTGTTCGAATCCGGCGATCACCTCGAGCCGCTCGATCAGTGGCCACAGGTCCTGCGAATGCCAGCGGGACAGTCCGCTCTCGCCGCCGTAGGCCTCGCTCCAGGACGCGAACACGGCGGTGAACTCCTCGACCACCGGTCCGTGCCGGTACCAGCAGCGGGGGATGCGCTCGGTCAGCTCGTAGCGGTCACGCAGCCACCACACCCAGTCGGTCACCTCGTCCCACAGGCGGGCGGCGTCGTCGGTGTCGAGATAGCGCCACGTGTAGCGACCGCGGGCGCGATCGGGACCGGGGAGAGTGCCCGGACGAGGTCGAGCGCCGCGGCCCGAAGGATCACCGTGGTGCGGGAAACCGCCGTGGTAAGACATCGTGTCCTTGCCGGCCGCGCGCCAGGGTGGTGGCGAACAGCCTGCTCGAGAGTGGCCGTGTGGTGCCGGGCGCCCCGGGGCTCGAACGCCTCGCACTTCGACGTGAGCGCACGGTGGACGAGGTGACGACACCGCACGTGCGACGAATCGACTTCGACAGTAGGTGCAGGTCAGTCGTGCCGCAAGTAGACCCTCTCCAACCGTTGGTCAAAGATGTTGTCGGTGATCGGAATACGAACCCGCCACGGGAACGGCGCCCGATGTGCACTCACTCTCGAACTGATCGAACTATCAGTAGGACGACTTGGGGATCGCGATCCACAGGACCAGGTAGATCACGAACTGCGGTCCCGGAAGGATGCACGAGAGGACGAACAGCAGGCGCACGAGTCCTGCGCTCAGACCGAAGCGCTCGGCGAGACCGCCGCACACTCCGGCGATGAGCTTGCTCTGACGTGAACGGGTGAGCCTGCGGGCCGGGCTGGTCATCGTGGGACCTCTTCTTCGTCGGTGACGTGTCGTCGCGGGTCGGACACCACGGCAACGTGCGGCGCCGGTGCCGGGTTCCCGTGCCGCCGTCGTGCGACGACGGGGAATGCTCGACGTGAGTGTTCGTGCGACGTTCTCGGCGCGGTCCTCGTCCGTACACGGCTCACCTCGACACTGGGCCGCATGCGCATCGTGCAGGTGGCCAACTTCTACGGACCTCGTTCGGGCGGTCTGCGGACGGCCGTGGACCAACTCGGAGCCGGCTATGTCGCTCGCGGCCACGAGGTGACGGTCATCGTGCCCGGCGACGTCCACTCCGAGACGATGTCCGCCACCGGGGTGCATCGCATCACCGTCCCGTCCACCCGGCTCCCGATGACCGGTGGCTACCGGGTGGCGAGGCCGTCCGTGACGGCCGACGTCGCGGCGAGTCTGCGACCGGACGTGCTCGAGATCTCGGACCGTCTGACCCTGCGTGGCCTCGGAACGTGGGCGCGCCACAGGGGGATTCGCAGCGTGATGATCTCCCACGAGAGGCTGGACCGACTGCTCGGACAGGTGTTGCCCGTCCCGGTGGCGCGCGCGGCGGCGGACGTCGCCAACAGTCGATCCGTCCTCGGTCACGACGCGGTGGTGTGCACCACCGCGTTCGCGCAGGAGGAGTTCGACCGGATCGGCGCAGACGCACACCGCATCGCACTCGGGGTGGACCTCGAGTTGTTCCACCCGTCGCGTCGCCATCGCAACGAGGGACGGATGATCCGGCTCGTGCACTGTGGACGGCTGTCGGTGGAGAAGCACGCCGAGCGGAGCGTCGACGCCCTGGCACACCTGCGCCGCGAGGGCATCGACGCACGCCTGGTGGTGGTGGGCGACGGTCCGCGGCGGTCCGCGCTCGAGCGGCGCGCCGAGGGTCTGCCCGTGCACTTCGCCGGGTTCGTCTCAGACCGCGAGCGCGTCGCGCGGTTGCTCGCCGAGGCGGACGTCGCGGTCGCTCCCGGACCGCACGAGACGTTCGGGCTGGCGGCCCTGGAGGCACTGGCGTCGGGCACACCCGCGGTGGTGTCGGGAACGTCCGCGCTGGCCGAGATCGTCACCCCGGACTGCGGCGCAGCAGTGGCCAATCGCTCTCGCGACTTCGCCGAGGGCATCGCCGCGACCCTGGCGCTCCCCTCGGGCGGACGGCCGACGGCCAGGGCGAGGGCGGAGCAGTACGGCTGGCCGACGGCGGTGGAATCGATGCTCGAGGTCCTGTCCGGGCGGTGACGGTCGGCCCGCCCTGAACTCCGGCGAACTCACTTACATTCAGTCTGGACTGTTTGTAAGAAAGCCGATATGGTCGCAGATGTGACCGAGACCACCGCCGTGACCGAGCCGGCTGCCCAGCCCGCCCGCCGGACGCAGGCGGAGCGCACCGCCGGCACGCGGGCCAAGCTTCTCGACGCCGCCATCGACACGTTGGTGGACGTCGGATACTCCCGCGCCAGCACTCAGGAGATCGCACGTCGGGCCGGTGTGTCCCGCGGTGCTCAGCTCCACCACTTCCCGACGAAGGAAGCGCTCGTCGTGGCGGCCGTCGAGCGGCTCGTCGAGCGACGCCTCGACGAGCTGGTCGGGGTCCACCGCGGTGGGCCCGTCGGCCCGGCGCTCCTGCTCGACGCCTTCTCCGGCCCGTTGTTCCACGCGGCGCTCGAACTGTGGGTCGCCGCCCGCACGGATGCGGCACTGCACGCCGCGGTGGAACCACTCGAGCGTCGAGTGACCGAGGTGTTGCAGGAAGGCGGCCGAGAGCTCTACGGGGACAGCATGTCTCCCGCTGCCTTCGACCTGAGTATCGAACTCGCACGAGGGATGGCCGTGTCGGCCATCTTCCGAACCCCCGAGGAGGAACACGCGATGCGTGCACGATTGTTGCCGGAGTGGGAGCGGGCGGTGACGGAGCTGTGACGACCACACTGCCCGCGCACGTCGATGTTCTCGTCGTCGGATCGGGATTCGCCGGTATGGGTGTGACGGCGCGGGTGCTCCGCGAGGACCCGTCCGCCGACGTGCTCGTGATCGAGCGTGCCGACGACGTCGGTGGGACCTGGCGCGACAACACGTATCCCGGTGTCGCGTGCGATGTTCCGACGTCGCTGTACTCGTTCTCCTTCGCCCCGCACTCCGACTGGAGCCACACCTTCGCTCGTGGACCGGAGATCCATCGGTACCTGCGCGGGGTGGCCGACGACTTCGGGATCCGAGACCGTCTCGTCACGGGTTGCGCGCTGCTCGGGGCGCAGTGGGACGAGGAACGCTGCGTCTGGGACGTCACCACGGAGAAGGGTGATCTGACCTGCCGAGTGTTGGTCGCGGCCACGGGAACGCTCTCGACGCCGAAGCTGCCCGCTGTGCCGGGCCTCGACACATTCGCCGGCCACACCTTCCACTCCGCGACGTGGGACCACGACTACGACCTGCGCGGCAAGCGTGTCGCCGTCGTGGGCACCGGTGCGTCGGCCATCCAGTTCGTTCCCGAGATCGCCCCGGTCACGTCGCAACTGCACGTCTTCCAGCGCACCCCGGCGTGGGTGATCCCGCGCATGGACCGCACGCGCGGTCCGATCGAGCGATGGTTCTACCGCCGCGCGCCGTGGACACTCGAGGCGCAGCGCGGTGCGATCTACGCGTACCGCGAGATGTACGTCGAGATGATGGCCAAGCGGCCCAAGCTTCTGTCGATCGCGCACACGATAGCCACGGGTTTCCTCCGACTGAAGGTGCGCGACGGCGGACTCCGGAAGCGCCTCACGCCGGGCTACACCATCGGCTGCAAGCGCATGCTGTTGTCCAACGACTGGTACGACACGTTGCAGCGACCGGACGTCGAACTGGTGGACAGCGGTCTGGCCTCGATCACGCCGACAGGTGTGGTGGACGCCGCGGGACGCGAGCGCGAGGTCGACGCCATCGTCTTCGGTACCGGCTTCACCCCCACCGAGCCGCCCGTCGCACATCTGTTGCGCGGCAGCGACGGTCGAACTCTCGCCGAGCGGTGGGGCGGCAGCCCGCGCGCCTACCGAGGTACGACGATGGCCGGCTTCCCGAATCTGTTCCTCATGTACGGGCCGAACACCAACCTGGGACACAGCTCGATCGTCTACATGCTCGAGTCCCAGTCGGCGTACGTCGAATCCGCTCTGCGCGAGATGACGCGTCGCAGCGTCGATGCCGTCGACGTGAGTCCGTCCGCGGTCGACGAGTGGAACGCGTCTCTCGACGCCGACCTGGCCGGCACGGTGTGGAACACCGGTGGGTGTTCGAGTTGGTACCTGGACGCGAGTGGACGGAACTCGGCCATGTGGCCGACCTTCACGTGGAAGTTCCGCAAGGCGACCGCCGCGTTCGACATCGAGAACTACCGCACGATGCGGGCGCGCGGAGGGCCGGACGTCGGCCGAACTGTGGGAAGTACACCGTCGGAGAAGGCAGCAATATGAAGAACACCTACGACGTCATCGTCGTCGGATCGGGTTTCGGCGGCAGCGTCTCCGCCCTGCGTCTGACCGAGAAGGGATACCGAGTCGGTGTCCTGGAATCCGGTCGTCGTTTCGAGGACGACGAGCTGCCCAAGACGAGCTGGCGACTGCGGAAGTATCTGTGGGCGCCCATGATCGGGTGCTACGGACTGCAGCGGATCCACCTGCTCCCCAATGTCCTGGTGATGGCCGGAGCCGGTGTCGGCGGCGGATCGCTGAACTACGCGAACACTCTGTACCAGCCCCCGAGCCGCTTCTTCGAGGATCCGCAGTGGGGTGACATCACCGACTGGGAAGCGGAGATGACGCCGTACTACAAGCAGGCGCGTCGGATGCTGGGCGTCGAGGACAACCCGACCATCACCCCCGCGGACAAGGTCATGCGCGACATCGCCGAGGAGATGGGCGTCGGTGACACGTTCAGCACCACACCGGTCGGCGTGTTCTTCGGTCAGCCGGGGCAGAAGGGTCGCGACGTCCCGGACCCGTTCTTCGGTGGCGTCGGACCCACCCGGACAGGCTGCACCGAGTGCGGTGCGTGCATGACGGGCTGCCGTGTCGGCGCCAAGAACACCCTGGTGAAGAACTACCTCTACCTCGCCGAGAAGGCCGGTGCCATGGTGCATCCGCTGACCACGGTCACCTCGGTGCGTCCCCGCGAGGGCGGTGGATACGAGGTGCGGACGCGTCGCACCGGTGCGAAGCTGCGGCGCAAGGAGACCGTGATGACGGCCGACCACGTCGTCTTCGCCGCCGGCACCTACGGGACCCAGAAGTTGATGCTGGCGATGAAGGAGACCGGAGATCTGCCCCACCTGTCGGACAAGCTCGGGTCCGTGGTGCGCACCAACTCCGAAGCGGTGCTGGCCGCGACGGCGCGTGACCGGCAGATCGACTACACGGAGGGCGTGGCGATCACCTCGTCGTTCCACCCCAACGATCACACGCACATCGAGCCGGTGCGATACGGCAAGGGCAGCAACGCCATCGGACTGTTGCAGACCGTTCTCAGTGACGGCGGCGGCAGGCTGCCGCGACCGCTGAAGACGCTGGGCGTCGCGCTGCGCCACCCGGCCGCCACCGTGCGCAGCCTGTCGGTGAAGAACTGGTCGGAACGCACCGTCATCGCGCTCGTCATGCAGACCGACGACAACTCGCTGGAACTCGGTTCCAGGAAAGGTCGATTCGGTCGGCGTCTGACCTCTCGCCCGGGAGGTGGCAGCCCGCCGCCGAAGTGGATTCCGGAGGGGCACATCGCGATCAGGAAGGCCGCGGACAAGATCGGCGGCGACCCGGGTGGCTCGTTCGCGGACGTGTTCGACATTCCCATGACCGCGCACTTCCTCGGTGGTTGTGTCATCGGTGCGACGCCGGAACGGGGCGTCATCGACGCGTACCACCGGGTGTTCGGGCACGAGGGTCTGCACGTCGTCGACGGATCGGCCGTGAGCGCGAACCTCGGCGTCAATCCGTCGCTCACCATCACCGCCCAGGCTGAGCGGGCGATGGCCCTGTGGCCGAACAAGGGAGAAAACGATCAGCGTCCGCCGGTCGGCACAGGGTACGAACCCCTCGCCCCGGTCCGCCCCGTCGCTCCCGTGGTTCCCGCCGAAGCACCCGGCGCACTGCGACTCCCGCTCACCGTGGTGGGTCGGAACCGCTGACTCGCGCGGGCTCGACCCCGAGACGACACAGGCCCCGACCTCCTCGCGGAGATCGGGGCCTGTCCCGTTCGGTCACTTGCCGGAGATGGGTCCCAGCAGCGAGGTGGTCCAGATCGCCGAGTTGGCGGACCCTGCCGGGTCACCGGCCGGCACCAGTCCGTTGATGGTCACCTGTCCGCCGGCCAGTCCGCGTGCGGGGTTCGGCGGGAGGGTGAGGCCGCAACTCTGCTGCACGTCGGCGATGCCGGGCAGCGAGTTCTGGCGGCACTGACCGCGTCCCTCGACCGTCAGCGGGCCACCGGGCAGGTTGTCGTACGTGACGGTCAGGGCAGCACCGAATTCGGGCTGCGCCGTCGGGGAGTAGCAGACACGCGCCGTCGCGGCCGTGATCTCGCTGGGCGAGGTCGAGGCCGCGCCCGTGGCCGGATCCACACTCGCCGCGTGCAGTTCGGTGGTGCGCTCGCCTCCCGCACAGGACGGCGACGATCCCACCGATCGGGAGTTCACCTC
Organism: Rhodococcus sp. NFXS4; assembly: GCF_058139645.1. Classification (NCBI taxonomy): domain Bacteria; kingdom Bacillati; phylum Actinomycetota; class Actinomycetes; order Mycobacteriales; family Nocardiaceae; genus Rhodococcus; species Rhodococcus sp. NFXS4. Next base: position 4,516,631 of record NZ_CP192221.1, on the reverse strand, counting down.
GCGTGTCACGTTGTAGGCGATCGGGCCCGTCGGCTGCGGGATTCCGGCGGGCGGAGCCGAATCGACGGGCGCGGTGCCCTCGCCGAGCGAGTACAGCGTCCACACCGATCCGGTGCGTCCACCGGGCAGACGCAACGGGTTGGCCACCGAGTTGCTGGTGGCGACACCGGCGCTCACACCGGACGCGTTGGGCTGGATGCGGAGAACGCAGTCGACGGCGCCGCGTCCGGGCGATCCGGGGTAGAGCTCGAAGCCGCACGGTCCGCGCATGTCGAGACGGCCGAGGCCGGGAGCATCGAGAGTGCCCCACTGGTCGAGGATCTGGGTTCCGTCGAGCCCCAGCCCGTCGCACACGTAGATAGGTCCGACGTTGCGCGCCGTCTCGGCGGTCAGCACGCCGGACGCGGGGTCCGACTGGAACGTGTACATACGGGCGTCGAGACGTTCGACGAGGAGGTACTGGGCCGGAACGCCGTACTGGGCGTTGCACCGCGCGGTGTCCTCGGCAGTCGGCCGATTGCCGCTGTCCACCGTGCGGAAGACGTGGAACTGGCCGGGGCCGTCGCTGATCGATCCGAGAAGGGTCGACGGTGCTACCGGTCCCGGGTCGGCCGAGGCGGTGCCCGTGAAGGAGGCGACCGCGGTGACGGCCGCAGCGGCGACGAGTCCCGCCCGCCGCAGAAGACCAGATCTGCTCGAACGACTGTGCATTGTTGTATTCCCCCCAGAACTGCTGCCATCTCGACGACCGAAGAGTGCCACACGAATCCCCCATCTCCGACATGTGTGTGACCTGGCACAATGCCCGCTACGCGGCCCTGGACGAGTGGACACGAGGGGACGGTCGGACTGACCGTAGTGTCCACCGGAGCAGCACAGTGCTGCGCAATTCGTGCCGGGGGGCTCCTGACGTGTCGACGTTCTCTCTGACCAGAGTCATGGTCACCGTGGTGGCAGTGGCCGCCATGACCGTGTTCGGGAGTGCCACGGGGAGTGCGGATCCCGCCGTACAACCGTCGCCGGCGCCCGGTGGCGCACGAACGTTCTCCGAGCTTCCGCTGCCCGGACAGCCGGAGGGCATCGCCGTCGATCCGTCCGACGGCAGCGTGTGGACGGGATCGAATCGGCCCCGATCGACGGGAACGGTCTGGCATCACGACGGATCCGGTGCACTGATCGGCACCTACGATCTCGTGGGGCATTCCCCGGACGCCGAGCACGGGGTCAACGGCATCGCGCTGGACGGTGCGGGCCGGGTGTACGCGCTCGACTGGTCGGGTGCGCGTGCGGTACGACTCGATCCTGCATCGGGAGCCCAGTCGGTCTACGCGACGTTCCCCGATCTGCCGTCCTGTGGTCGGGGGATCGTCCCGTGCGAGCCGAGCCCTGTCGATCGACCCGCGTGGCCCAACTACCCGGTGTTCGACGCGGCGGGCAATCTGTACGTGAGCGATCTGAACCAGGCCACCATCTGGAAGGTGCCGGCCGGCGGCGGTGAGGCTCGGATCTGGTACCAGAGTCCAGATTTCGCGTCGCTGTACAGCGTCAACGGCATGCAGTTCGACGCGCAGGGCCGCCTCGTCTTCGTGGTCACGATCTCCCTGACAGCGGACCCGTCGATCTTCCGCGGGAAGCTGTTCCGCCTCGGCGTCGACGGGAACGGTGGTCCGGGTACTCGCGAGGAGATCGCCACGACGTCACAGGGTGACGGCATCGCCATCGGGGAGTCGGGCCGCGTCTACGTGGCGGTCGCGAACCCGATCATCAACGACGTCGAGATCGTGGAGCCCGGACGTGGCGTCGTCGGCGCGCTCCCGTCCCCCGAGGCGAGGGCGGCGCTGGCGGTGCCTCTCGTCACTCCCGCATCGTTGGCCTTCCGCGGCACGTCGGTGTTGGCGACCAACCATTCCCAGTACGCGATCGACCCCCGCGAGTGGTCGATCCAGGAGTTGGGCGTGGGGGAGCGGGGACTGCCCCTCCTGTACCCGTCGCCATGACACCACGAACGTAACTGGACTGATTCCAGAAAAGGGGTCATACTGGAACGGATCGACATTCTGCGTGTGCGCGAGTCGCTGCCCGGGTATGCGGGTACGACGGACGTTCTGCGTCACACCGCGACGCTTCGCGTCTGCCACGAACAGGAGGCACTGGACTCATGACACAGCCGAGGCCCACGACCAACAACGCCGGTATCCCGGTTCCCAGCGACGAGCACTCCCTCACTGCGGGTGCGCAGGGACCGATCCTGCTGCACGATCACTACCTCATCGAGAAGATGGCGCAGTTCAACCGTGAGCGGGTCCCGGAGCGTGTGGTGCACGCCAAGGGTGCAGGCGCCTTCGGCACGTTCGAGGTCACCGGTGACATCTCGCAGTACACGCGGGCGGCGGTGTTCCAGCCCGGCGCGAAGACCGAGATGCTGGCGCGCTTCTCCACCGTCGCGGGCGAGCAGGGCAGCCCCGACACGTGGCGCGACCCCCGCGGTTTCGCGCTGAAGTTCTACACCACCGAAGGCAACTGGGACATGGTCGGCAACAACACGCCGGTGTTCTTCGTGCGCGATCCGTTGAAGTTCCAGGACTTCATCCGCAGCCAGAAGCGCATGCCCGACTCCGGTCTCCGAGACAACAACATGCAGTGGGACTTCTGGACCCTGTCGCCCGAGTCGGCGCACCAGGTGACCTGGCTGATGGGTGACCGCGGAATCCCGAAGTCGTTCCGCCACATGGACGGTTTCGGTTCGCACACGTACCAGTTCATCGCTGCCGACGGCACCAAGTCGTGGGTCAAGTTCCACTTCAAGACGGATCAGGGCATCGACTACCTGACACAGGACAAGGCCGACGAGCTGGCGGGCACGTCGCCCGATCATCATCGTCAGGACCTGTTCGGATCGATCCGCAACGGCGACTTCCCGAGCTGGACCGTCAAGGTGCAGATCATGCCGTACGACGATGCCGAGACGTACAGGTACAACCCGTTCGATCTGACCAAGGTCTGGTCGCAGAAGGACTACCCGTTGATCGAGGTCGGCACGATGACCTTGAACAAGAACCCGGAGAACTTCCACGCCCAGATCGAGCAGAGCTCGTTCGAGCCGTCCAACCTCGTTCCGGGCATCGGTGCGAGCCCGGACAAGATGTTGCTCGGACGCATCTTCAGCTACGCGGACGCGCACCGGTACCGCATCGGCACCAATTACGCGCAGCTGCCGGTCAATCGGGCGAAGGCGGAGATCAACTCCTACTCCAAGGAGGGTGCGATGAACATCCACTACAACTCCGCGGAGACGCCCGTGTACGCCCCGAACTCGTACGGTGGTCCCGCCGCCGACACGAACGCGTACGGCGACGACGGTGCCTGGGACTTCGAGCCCCGATTCGTGCGCACCGGGTACGTGCAGCATCCCGAGGACGGCGACTTCGTCCAGGCCGGCATTCTCGTGCGCGAGATCATGGACGACGACGCCCGCGAGCGTCTCGTGGGCAACATCGTCGGCCACGCGCTGAACGGTGTCACCGAGCCTGTGCTGCAGCGGGTGTTCCAGTACTGGAGCAACGTCGACCCCGAGATCGGCAAGAAGGTCGAGGAGGGTGTGCGCTCCGGACAGGGCGAGACCGCCCCCACGACCGGCGCCGGCGCGGTGGACGACCCGGCCGACGAGGCCGCGAAGGTCTGATCCGCTCCGATTTCCGACGCCGCCCGTCGCACCCTCAGCGGGTGCGGCGGGCGTTGCCGTGTGTGATGTAGATCACGTTTGAAACGTGTGGTCAGAATTCTCTGCCGGCTCGCTGCTTCGGGCACCGAAGCGGCGGTGGCAACGCCGACAGGCTCACGTCCCGGCCCGGTTCATCGAACGGCCTCGTCGTATCGCCCGATCGGTCTGTGTTACCTCGAGTACCTATCAATGGTTCGCGGAAATTGAAGAACGTTCGGTATGTGTGGTTTCGAGAATAGATCTACAGTTCGCTCGCAGCCATTGCGGTAATGGCTCGTCGAAGCGAAACGGGGACCTGCCATGACCACCGATCTCACCGTCGAGACAGAGCGTGACCAGCGCGATGTCCGTCGCCGCAAGGTTCGAGCGCTCCTCGCGGGCGGGCTGGTTCTCGGCGTGGGAGCGGCGGTGACATTGGCTGCATGGAGCGACAACGTGTTCGGCACCGCGCAGTTCACAGCGGAGAACTGGAACGTGCAGGGTGACTTCTCGGCCGCCGGCAGTGGGGCGTGGCAGGAATACAACACCGCCGAGACTGCGGGCACTTTCAACTACACGACGGGCTTCTCCGCGCTGAGCCCCGGCACGACGGTGTACGCGCCGGTTGCCCTGCGCGTCGGCTTGGGAACCAGTGCAGGCGGCGCATACGACGCGGCCGTGACCCTCCGAGGGGCCACGCCGACGACTGGGGCGCTGACACCCCTTCTCACCTATCAGGTCGTCAGCGGCGTCACCGCGGCGAACTGCGCGGCCGGAACGATCACCGGAGGCGCGAGTGTCGTCCCCGTCGGCAGTGCCCTCGGCACGGGAAGCGCCTCCAAGGCCATCACGCTGCCGAAGACCGGCACCGCTCTTCCTCTGTGCTTCGCCGTGACCCTGCCTGCGACCGTGACCGCGGACCAGGCGGCCGGTAAGACCACCAATACGGTCACCTGGCAGTTCCAGGCCGAGGCCGTGGTGCCGACGCCGTAATCGGCTGCTCCTCGTCACCCCATGTCTCGTCACCCCATGTCTCGTCACGCACCATCTCGGCACACTGCGGCGGAACCGCGGACGCACGACGCCGTCGTCGGACGACGGGCTCGGCTCGGTGCCGTGATCGGTCTGGTCGTAGGACTCGCCGTCGCGGCACTCTCGGCCACCGACGTCGCGGCGTCGTGGACCGACCGGGTCCTGGGCGGATCGGCATTCAGCACAACACCGTTCGGCTTCGAGTCGGCGACGCTCGGGGCGCCCTTCGCGACCCACTCGGAGGCCGCGCCTGCCGTGCTCTCTCTGCTTCCGGCTGCGCCGCTGCTCCCGGGTCAGTCGGTCTACGGCGCGATCTCGTTGCGTTCGGTTGCCGGGTCGCCGGCGGTGGCCGTGACCGTCGACGGCACGGCGTCGGTGCCCTCGGGCCTCGCATCGTTGTTGCAGTACGCAGTCGTTCGATCGCCCACGTGCGACAGCACCTCGTTCGGCTCGACGGCATCGTTCGTCGTCGGCTCGGTCACGGGCGGTGTCCCGTTGTCCGCCGATTCGGCGAGCGGGGCCGTCGTACTCCCGGCAGGATCGCCGACGACCACGGGAACCGTTGTGCCTCTGTGCTTCAGGATGACGCTGCCCGACACCCTCGCGGTGTGGACCGCCGGGGCCGCGTCGTCGACCCTTCGGGCCACGTGGACCTTCCTCGGTACCGCCTGAGTCCACGTGTCCGATCACCCCTTCGCGCCACCAGAAAGTGCTCACACCATGTCGACTCGTCACGCAGCGCCCCCTCGGCGTCGTTCGGCCTTCTCCCGCCTGGGTGACGCCGTTCTCAACGTTCTCGCGCTCGGCGGTGTCGTCTGCATCGTGCTGGTGGTTCTGTCGTTCACCCTGAACATCTCGTTGATCATGTTCAAGACGGGATCGATGGCACCGACGATGCCGACGGGGTCACTCGCGGTGGTGCGGGAGGTACCTGCGGACTCCGTCGTTCCCGGGGATGTCGTGACGATCGCACGGGTCGGCGAGCTGCCTGTCACGCACCGTGTGGTCGAGACCTCGCCCGGCCGCGACGGCGCAACGTTCCTCGAGCTGAAGGGCGATGCCAACGAGTACGAAGATCCGGCCGGATACGACGTCACCGAGGTGCGCAAGGTGCTGTGGTCGGTGCCCGGCCTCGCGAAGGTGGTGGTGTGGTTCTCGAGTCCCCTGGTTCTGGCGCTTCTGACCATCTCGATGGCGGCTCTCGTCGTGGCGATGTTCTGGCCGAGAACGCCGAAGCGGCCGGTACCGTGAGCCGCCCGCGCTCGGTGGCACTGGTCCTGATCGCTGCTGTGCTGACGGTCGTGTCGGTGGTCTCGAACACCGATGGCACCGTTGCCGCCTGGCAGGGGCGGGACCACGCAGCGGCCACCGTGTCGATCGGATCATGGCCCAGCACCGGAAGCGCGTACGCGGAGATCGGACGCGTCGGTTCAGCGTCGGGTCTCGCATTCGATCTGCTCGCGGGCGGAACGAACCCGCCGTGGCCCGGACCGGCAGCGACGCGATCGCAAGCGGCTCCGGGAACAGTCACCAGCACCACGGCCGGGCCGTACAGCAGCGCCGGGGTACTCGGGTTGGCCAACGAGCTGACTTCGCGAGGCGCTGCTCCGGGAACACCGATTCAAGGCTCGTCGTGCGCGGCCTACGGATGGGCGCCGAACACGCCGGCACCGTGCACGACGGTCCCGTCGCAGAGAGTGAACGCGCGCGCAACTCTGTCGTCCTACACGCTGTACGCGTCACTGCTGTCGCTTCTCGGCCTGGGGTCGACAGACGTGGTCTCGGTGCCGTCGCCTGTGACATCGGCCGCATCCTGTGACCTGACCACCTCCGGGCCGACCTACACGGCAACCCCTCCGAGTGCGGCAAACGTGACGACGCTGAACCCTCGGGGTTCGATCACCGTTCGAGGCGGAAACGCCGTCGCGATTCCGCCTGCGGGCGGCACGGTGTCGTTCGATTTCCCCCAGAGCGGGTCCACCGTCGTGGTGCCTGGCGTGTCGGGAACACTTCGCAGTGTCGTCGACAACTCGTCGTCTGCGCGCTCGAGCCTCGTGCTGGAGAACGGCCGGATCCTGAGGCTGGGACTGCTCGGGGGCATCCTTCTCGACATCAGGTTCACCCTGGTGCTGGTCGACGCGGCGTGCGGAGGCGGACCGACCGGGCCCGTGTCGATCACCGCCGCATCTGCGCGAGTAGCCGCAGCGGAACCACCGGCTGAGACGACACCGGTCACGACGACACCGGTCACGACGACACCGGTCACGACGACAGCGGCCGCGACGACAGCGGCCGCGACGACAGCGGCCGCGACGACACCGGTCACGACGACCAGCGCTCAGCCGTCGGCGTCCTCGGTGGTGTCACCGACCGACGCGACGACGATTCCTGCATCGTCGAGCACCGCCGCAACGACCACGACGTCTCCGGCGCCGACCACCACCACCACCACCACTCCCGCTGCAGCCTCCGCCACGGTGTTCTCCGGGGCGGGGCCCATCACGTCGATCACGACATCCGACGGGCTCGAATGCTCCGTCGGTCCTGATGCGGTCACCTTCACGTGTTCGGACGGCAGCACCCTCGTCTTCACTTCGGTGGCGCTGTCGCCACCTGGCATCGCCGCTGCCACGACCGACGGGCTCTGGTCGCCGAGGACGCTCACGGGGGAGACGGTGCCGGTGGAGGCGGCCACCCGGTCGTGACGCTGCCCTCCCGCCGTTTGTCGTCCCCCACCCCCGGGTAGTCGAGGGGGGTGACTTCTCCCGCCGTTCTGTTCGACATCGACGGCACGCTCGTCGATTCGAACTACGCCCATGTCCACGCCTGGGCTCGTGCCTTCTCCGACGCCGGTATCGCTGTGGACTCGTGGCGGATTCACCGCTCGATCGGCATGGACGGCACGAAGCTGCTCTCGTCGTTGGCGGGTGACGCACCCGAGGACGCGGCGGAACGCGCGAAGGAACTACACACGCAGTACTACGAGGCGATGTCCTCCCTGCTCTCTCCGCTGCCCGGTGCGCTCGACCTGCTCGGCGCGGTAGCGGACCGCGGGCTGCAGGTCGTACTCGCCACCTCGGCACCGGAGAACGAACTCGCGATCCTTCGCGGACTTCTCGGGGTCGAGGAGATCGTCTCGGAGTTGACGTCGTCGGAGGACGTCGAGACGGCGAAGCCTGAGCCGCGCATCGTCGACATCGCGCTGGACCGTGCCGGCGTCGGTGCCGAGCGCGCCGTCTTCGTCGGGGATTCCGTGTGGGACGTGAAGGCATCCGTCACCGCGGGCGTCCCGTGTATCGGAGTGCGCAGTGGCGGCGTCTCGAGTGCCGAGTTGACCGAGGCCGGCGCCACCGCGGTGTACGACGATCCTGCAGACCTGTTGGCGCACATCGACAGTTCGATGATCGCGCGCCTCGAATGAGAGAGAACGGCTACGCACCGATCGAGAACTACGCGGCGATCGGCGACGGCCGCACCGTCGCGCTCATCGCGGACGACGGGCGCATCGACTGGTTTCCCGTTCCCAATCTCGACACCGCGCCGGTGTTCGCGGCACTGCTCGACGCCGAGTCCGGCGGCTACATCTCGATGCGCCCGGCGGAGGAGTTCACGACCACGCGTCGGTACGCCGACGGCACCAATGTCCTGGTCACGACGTTCACCACCGAGTCGGGCGTCGTGAACGTCACGGACTCGCTGAACACCGGTGTGGCGGGACGCCTTCCGTGGACCGAGCTCGCACGGCGCGTCGAGGGCGTCGAGGGCAGTGTCGACATGGAGTGGTCCGTCGCTCCGGGGACGTGTCTGGGAACGGCGTCGCCGTGGTCGTACGAGACGGTGCACGGTACGGTGCTGCGCGTCGACGGTGTCACTCTGGGCGTGCGCACTCTCAATGCCGACGACATCGAGCTCGAATCTCGTTCCATCAGTGGTCGATTCACCACCGCGGTCGGTTCGCGCTCCCTCGTGGCCGTGGTCGGTACCGAGGTGGAACCGTTGTATCTCCCGGTGCCGGAGGACGTCGATTCGGGCATCGATCGCACGATCGCCAACTGGCAGATGTGGTCCGAGGAGTTCCGGTACGAGGGCCCCTGGCACGACGAGGTCCATCGCAGCGCCCTCGCACTGAAGCTGTTGCTGTACAGCCCGTCCGGTGCCATCGCGGCGGCGGCGACGACCTCGCTGCCGGAGCGGTGGGCCGGCGCCAAGAACTGGGACTACCGCTACGCGTGGGTGCGTGACACCGCGTACACGATCAAGGCGCTGATCCGCTTCGGTCTGCGCGAGGAGGTCCACGCCGCGGTGGCGTGGCTGCTGCGCATCATCCGCAGCAACGAGCAGATCACGCAGGTGTTCTACACCCTGAACGGTGAGATCCCGGGCGGCTCGACATATCCCGACGTGCCGGGGTGGCGCGGGGTCGGTCCGGTGATCAACGGAAACGAGGCGGCAACTCAGTTGCAGCAGGGGATCTTCGGTGACCTGTTCGACATCGTGTCCCTCTACGTCGACGCGGGCAACGTACTCGATGCGCCCACCGGTCGACTTCTCGCGGAGATCGCCGACACGACGTGTGACATCTGGCGCCGCAAGGACGCCGGGATGTGGGAGCTGCCCACGATCCGGCACTACACATCCTCCAAGATGGGCTGCTGGCACGCGCTCGACCGCGCGGTGCACCTCTCCGAGCAGGGCATGATTCCCGGCATCGCGGACAGGTGGGTGACCGAGCGCGACCACATCGCTCAGTGGATCGACGACAACTGCTGGTCCGAGTCGCGCGGCGCCTACGTCTGGTACCCGGGCACGGATGAACTCGACGCCTCCGTGTTGCTGCACGCGGGCAGTCGGTGCGTCGACGACGAGCGGATGTCGAGGACCGTCGACGCTCTGCGCGACGAACTCGGTTCCGGCGACCACCTCTACCGCTACTCCGGCATGCAGATGGTCGAGGGTACGTTCGTCGCCTGCTCGTTCTGGGTCGTCGGCGCCCTCGCCAAGCTCGGCCGCGACGACGAGGCCACCGCACTCATGGATCGACTGGTCACCAGCGGCAACGATGTCGGCCTCTTCGCCGAGATGATCGATCCCGACCGGTCGGCCGAGGACGAACCGTCGACCTTTCTGGGCAACTTCCCGCAGGGGCTCTCCCATCTCGCTCTCATCAACGCTGCGCTCACGCTCGCCAGCGGCCACGACCACACGACCTCCGACACAGGAAAGTAGGACCACATGGACCTCGGAATCACGGGCAGAACTGCTGTCGTCACCGGCGCGGACTCGGGAATCGGGTGGTGCACGGCGCAGATGCTGCTCGACGAGGGTGTCCGGGTCTTCGTCACGGACAAGGACCAGGACAAGCTGGCTGCCGGCGCTGCCGAGCTCACCGGACCGGAGGGTGCCGTCACGGCGTTCGCCGCAGACGTGACAAAGCCCGCCGACGTCGAGGCGATGCACGCGAAGGCGGTCGAGGCGCTCGGCACCGTGGACATCCTGGTGCAGAGCGCCGGCATCACCGGCGCACAGGGCATGTTCCACGAGATCGACGACGACGGGTGGTCGACGACGATCGAGGTCGACCTTCTCGGGCCGGTGCGCGTCGTGCGCGCCTTCCTTCCCGAACTCCGCGCGGGCGGATGGGGACGCATCGTGTTGCTCGCGTCCGAGGACGCGGAGCAGCCCTACATCGACGAGCTGCCCTACTGCGCGGCCAAGGCCGGCATCCTCTCACTGGTCAAGGGACTGTCGAAGACGTATGCGTCCGAGGGTGTCCTGGTGAACGCGGTGTCTCCGGCCTTCATCCACACCCCGATGACGGACGCGATGATGGACAAGCGAGCCGACGAGCGTGGCACCGACCGCGACGAGGCCATCGAGAGCTTCCTGAAGGAGGACCGGCCGTTCATGGAACTCGGCCGACGGGGTACCCCGGAGGAAGTGGCGTCGGTGATCACGTTCCTGTGCTCGGAGCGCGCCAGCTTCGTCAACGGCTCGAACTACCGCGTCGACTCCGGTTCCGTCGCGACCATCTAGAGAGGACCCACGCCCATGACACGTTTCGGCTACACCCTCATGACCGAGCAGAGCGGACCGAAGCAGCTCGTCGACTACGCCGTGAAGGCGGAGGACGTCGGGTTCGACTTCGAGGTGTCCAGCGATCACTACTCACCCTGGTTGTCGTCGCAGGGACACGCGTCCTACGCCTGGACGATGCTCGGCGCGGTGGCGCAGGCGACGTCCCGAGTCGGCCTCTACACGTACGTGACCTGCCCCATCATCAGGTACCACCCGGTGATCGTCGCGCAGAAGGCGGCAACGCTGCAGATCCTCGCCGACGGCCGTTTCACGCTGGGCCTGGGAAGCGGCGAGAACCTGAACGAGCACGTCGTCGGCGAGGGTTGGCCCTCGGTGGACAAGCGTCAGGACATGTTCGAGGAAGCGGTCAAGATCATCCGGCAACTTCAGTCGGGTGAACTGATCACGTGGCAGGGCGAGCACTACCGCGTCGACTCGGCGCGCCTGTGGGACACCCCCGAACACCCGCTCGAGATCGGCATCGCGGTCTCGGGGTCGAAGTCGATCGAGCGGTTCGCGCCGCTCGGCGACCACATGATCTCGACGGAGCCGAAGTCCGAGCTGGTCGAGGGCTGGGACAAGGCCAGGCACATCGGCACGGGCCTGAACCGGGAGTCGAAGAAGATCGGTCAGATCCCCATCTGCTGGGGTCCGGACGAGAAGGCGGCCACCGAGCTCGCGCACGACCAGTTCCGCTGGTTCGCGGGTGGGTGGGCCGTGAACGCGGACCTGCCGACGACGGCCGGTTTCGCGGGTGCGACACAGTTCGTCCGGCCGGAGGACGTGGCCGGAACCATCCCCTGCGGACCGGATCTCGATGCGATCGTCGAGAAGGTGGCGCCCTACTGGGAGGCCGGTTTCACCGACATCGCACTCGTGCAGGTCGGCGACGAGGCCCAGGAGCGCTTCCTTGCCGAGGCCGCCGGGCCACTGCTCGAGAAGCTCCGCGCAGCGTCGTCCTGACCGACGGATCGATCAGAGCGCCGGTCCACGCACAGCGTCGTGGGCCGGCGGATCCGTGTCGGTGGACAGCTTGTCGCGCAACGACTCCGAGTTCAGCAGCATGTTCAGGACCACCGCGCACAGCGCACCCGCGCTGATGCCGGAATGGAAGATGGTCTGGAACCAGTCGGGGAACCGGTCGTAGAGGTCCGGCGACACCGTGGGCAACAGTCCGACGCCCACCGCGACGGCGACCACCAGGATGTTCGTGTTGTTGAACGACACCTGCGCGAGCGTGCGGACGCCACTCGCGGCCACCATGCCGAACAGTGCGATGCCCGCGCCACCGAGCACGGGAAGCGGCACACCCTCCACCACGGCACCGAGTTTCGGCAGCAACCCCAGCAGGATGAGGATGCCGCCGGCGAACGTGGCCACATGGCGGGTCTTGACGCCCGTGATCGCCACCAGCCCCACGTTCTGCGCGAACGCCGTGTACGGGAACGTGTTGAAGATGCCACCGAGCATCGTCGACAGGCCGTCGGCGCGCAGACCGTCGGCCAGACAGCGAGGCGGAACCTTCTTGTCGACGATCTCGCCGACAGCGATGATGTCGCCCGTGGTCTCGGTCATGATGACCAGCGCGACGATGCACATGGTGATGATCGCGCTGACCTCGAACGTCGGGAATCCGAAGTGGAACGGCGTGGTCACGCCGACCCAGTCCTGTTCCCGCACACCACTGAAGTCGGTCATGCCCAGCGGGATCGCGATGACGGTGCCGGCGACGAGTCCGAGCAGGATGCTCAGTCGCTTGGCGGCCGGGGGAGCGAACCGTTCGATCAGCAGGATGATCAGCAACGTGAGTGCGCCCATCCCGATGTACTTCGGATCACCGAAGTCCTCGGATCCCGTTCCGCCGCCGAACCATCCGGCCGCCACCGGCATCAGCGACAGGCCGATGATCAGGATGACCGTGCCCGTGACCAGAGGCGGGAACAGGTGGAGCAGCTTCGCGAACACCGGCGCCAGCGCCATCATGAACACGCCGGACGCGATCACGGAACCGTAGATGGCGGTGACGCCGTACTGCGAGCCGATGGCGATCATCGGTGTCACCGCGGCGAAGGTGCAGCCCTGCATCAGCGGTAGTCGTACCCCGAAGCGCCAGAACCCGACCGCCTGGATCAGTGTCGCTATCCCGGCGACGAACAGGTCGGCCGTGATGAGGTACGGCAGGTCGCTCGACTGCAGTTCCCCCGCAGCGACCAGCGCGCTGCCGACGATGAGAGGGACGGCGACCGCGCCCGCATACATCGCGAGCACGTGCTGCAGGCCGAGTGGAGCCAGCACCGACAGCGGGGGAATGTGGTCGACCGGATGCGTGCCCGCCCGACCGCGAGTGAACCTCGACAACGACACCATGGGACACAGTGTCGGCCCTGCCCGTGTCGTTCGTCGGTCTTCTCGGTTTCCGCGCCGTTACGGCGGCACTCCGTCGGCTCAGAGGGTGGTGGCGGCGAAGGACACGAAGACGACGAACAGTGCGGCGCCGCCCAGCGCGGCTCCGATCATCGCCTCGCGGCCGTTGGTGGCCGTGCCGTCCTCGTCCCGGCCGATACCGACCCATCCGCACACCACCGCGAGGATGCCGGTGGGCACGGCGACGATGTCACCCACGAAGGGCACGAACGCGCAGACCAGCGCGACGATGCCCGCGACCAGCGCGCTGCTGCCCGCGCCGTTGCGATACGCGGGACGTGATGACGGAGTGTCGGTCACACCCGGAATGGTCTCAGGTGCTCCCCGCAGCGCCGCCACCGCCACCCGCGCCGGCCCCGGACACCGTGCCGGCGCTGCTGTTGGTCGAGGTGAACACCGAGGAGAAGACGACCCAGTTCAGCAGTGCCGGGTCCGAGGCGTGCAGTGATCCGGACGGTGAGGCGAAGGCACGCAGCGTCGTTCCGCCGTCCGCGTCCGTGGCCGCCTCGAGGCGCTTCGTGAACGTGGAGCCGAGCCCCAGCGCGACGATGTCGGGCAGTGCGTGGTCCAGATCGAGCGAGGAGTCGTCGTCCTTTCCCGACTGCTTCAACCCGTCACGGTAGGCCTCCCAGGGACGAGCGGTGTCGAGACCGGCAGCCGAGAATCGCGAGTAGGCGACCGTCATGACGAGGCCGGCGATCAGCAGGATCCCGCCGGGAATCGCGGCGACCAGCATGATCGGGGCCCCGGAAGCAGCGACCACGCCTGCGCCCACCATGACTGCACCGCCGAGAAGTGCCAGTCCGACCAGACCCCAGCGTGGTCCGGCCGTGCCGTGGCGCACCCACCCGTTCGCCTCGAGGTGCGCGTCGACGACGGCCTTCGTCGCGCCGTGACCCTGCGCGAGCGTCGTGAGCGCGGCGCTGTCCACCACGTCGCCCTCGGCCTTCTCGGACAGCATGGTCCAGACGGCGTCCTGCACGTCGCCGCGTACCTTGCCGCGGTCGAGCAGTCGGACTCGGAGCGTGTCCTTGCCACGTTTCTTCGACCCGGAACCCGGCTCGGACTCGAGAGCCACTGCGTCGGCCGCCGCGAGCGCCAGCAGCGTGGCCGGCACCGCACTCGCCTGCGCGCTCCGATGGACCAGAGCCGTGACGATCGCGGGATCGGTGGTGTGATCGGGTCGGTAGGTCGTCGGAGGCTGCGCCGACACCGTGGGCCGCGAACGGCGACGGTAGATCTGCGCCGCGCCCGCGGAGCCGACCAGCACGACGGCGAGACCGGTCCACGGGAGCCATGTCGACCCCGGCCCGGCGGCGAACTCGTCGAGCGCCGTCACCGGTGGCCCGACCAGGATGGAGGACTCGAGCCGGTCGATGCCGTTCGTCAGACTGCCCGCGACGTCACCGTCGCGCAGCGGCGGCACCAGGGCGTCCTCGACGATCGCTTCCTGCTCGTCGCGGGGAACATTGCCGTCGTCGAAGGTGGAACCGAGGAAGATCCCGGCCCGAGCCTCGTCGTCGGTACCGGGCTCGCGGTTGATCAGGATGGCACCGGCGACGTCCTGATCGACGTCCGCCGTCGACACCCACGCCTGCTGCAGTGCCTCCACCTGATCGAGGGTGTCGTCCGAGTCGGCGTCCAGCTCGCGGACGTACGCGACGACGTCGGCCCCGGTCTCGGCGCGCAGCGCGTCGAGTCGCTGCTCCAGCGCCTCGACGTCGGCCGGACCCAGCGAGTCCCCGGTGCGGTCGTACACGCGTTGACCGACCGTGAGCCCGTCGAACTGTGTGTCACCGGAGCTGTCGGAGCAACCGGCGAGACCGAGCACTGCTGTCGCCGCGATGAACGCGACCGCGAACCGGAACCGTGTCATGCCGTCATGATAGGCAGACTCGACGGTCCGGTATCGCGTGTCGCGTGTCGGTCAGCGGTTGTCGACGGCCTCGGCCAGCTCGCGCAGGCGCGGCAGCGCGCGGTCCGTCAGCAGCTGCTCGCGGGTGTCGGCCGAGACGGCCATGCTGTCCTTCCAGAGGGAGCGACCCGCCATCGCGCCGCTGGCGCCGTTCGCCACGGCGGTGCGCACCTGCTCGATGAACGTCTCGTGATCCACACCGGCGGACAGGACGGCCCACGGCACGCCGTTCGCGGCGGCGGTCACGGCGGCACAGGCTTCGGCCGATCCGGGGTACTGCAGCTTGAGCACCTTGGCACCGCACTCGACGGAGATGCGGGCGGACTCGGCCACGAGGGACGGGAAGCGCTCCGCGTAGTCGACGGCCGATTCGCCCTCGAGCCGGTACGTGAGGATCTCGACGATCAGCAGCAGACCCTCGGCCGAGCACGCCTTCACCAGTTCGGCGATCTCCTGGCCGACCCGCGAGTCCGCCGTCTGACGGTCGGGGCGCATGTACCACAACATCTTCGCGACATCGCCGCCCAGATCGCGCACCACGCGCGGGGTGACGCCGTCGACGAAGCGGGTGAACTTCAGGCCGTCCACGGTCTCGAATCCCGAGGCGTCCATCCCGACCACGAGCGCGGTGTCCCGCGACAACGTGCCTTCGTCGACGACGCGGGGGAGCGCCACTTCCGGGTCGAGCAGGATGGCGGGAGCGTGGTTGCCGAGGTACTTCACGAGATCGCCCTTGGCATCGGCGAGTTGATCCTTCGAGATGGAGTCCGGACCGTCCGGGGCGTCGTTCATGACGGCCTTCATGCCGTTGCGCTGGTCGCCGGCCACGATCAGCATGTTGCCGTTCGCAGTGGAGATGGCGGCCATGCCGCGTCGTTCCAGTGTGGTGAGGTCGTTCATGTCGGAGCTCCTGTCGGTGGTGCGAGGTGGGGTTCGGTCGCTCGAGTCGAGCAGTCTGGAGGCGAACAGGGCTGCGCCGTAGGCGGTGTCCTGTGTTCGGCCGGAGGTGGTGATGTCGGGCAGGACGGCGGCGCGGGCGTCGCGGACGCAGGCCATGCTCGCCCAGCCACCGGTGAGGATGCTGCGCCGTGCGGGCGGGACCTCACGGTCGAGCGCGGCGACCAGCAGGGCCACCTCGTCGTTCCCGTGGAGCAGCACGGCGCGGAAGAGTTCGGCGGCGTCCACCCCGTCGGTCCGGATGGTCAGTGCGAGCACACCGTCGTCGTTGCGTGCACCGGAGACGGTGACACCACCCTCGGCGACGGATCCCGCGGACGGCAGTGCCTGCACGCGCTGGTCCAGCCCGTCCCGCCCGGCGCGATCGGTGATGTCGCACAACTGCAGTGCGCGGCGCATGAGCAGTCCCGACTTCACACCGGCCACCAGCACGTACTTGCCGGGCACGACGTGGCGGACCGAGTTGATCAGGTGCTCGGCCAGTCGCGCGCGACTGGCCGCGGACGGTGGCGTGTCCAGGACGCGCAACAACACCTCCGCGGTACCCATCGAGACGAGGTAGGTGTCGTCGGCGATGTCGCCGCCGGACACCGCGGACACGAGGTGGTCGTGGCCCGCGACCGTGAGGGCGGCCCCGCGTACGAGCTCGGGAAGCCATGGCGCCGAGGCGAATCCGAGTGCGGTGCCGGCAGCGACGAGCGGCGGGAGGAAGGTGTCGTCGACACCGAGGTGCGCCAGCATGTCCCGCCAGGGGGCGCCGGTGTCCTGGTCGAGCAGCCCCGTTCGCGACGCCAGCGAGTACTCGCTGACAGCCCGTCCGCCGAGAGCGGCGACGACGAACGCGGGCAGATCCAGCCATCGGAGTCCGGTGAGGTCCAGTCCGCCGGACTGCAGATGCAGGATCTTCGCGACCGAGACCTGCACCCCGAGAGGGATTCCCGTGGTCGCTGCGAACGCGGCCCGCAGCGGCTCGGGCAGGGCGGCGACCTGCTCCCCGCCGCGCGGGTCGAACCACGCGAACGACGGCGCCACGACCTCCAGCCCTGCGTCGACGAGGAAGCCCGTCTCGCCCATGCCCGAGACGGCGACGGCATCGAGCCGGGCGTTCGGATCACCGGTGACGTCCGGCAGTCGGCGCGCGACGATCTCCACCAGGTGACGCACGGTGTCGAGGAGATCGTCCGCCGCCATGTCGGTGGTACCGCCGGCCCCGTGCGTCCAGGGAGTGGCGAGTTGCTCGATCAGGACCTCGGAACCCGAGGAGTCGCTGACGAGGATCTTGATTCCGGTGCTGCCGAGGTCGAGACCGGCGACGAGGGACATGCTCACGGGCGGTACCGCTTTCCAGCGCTGGGGGACTGTCGATTCGGGGGAGCGAGATGCGAGCTGCGCTCGACGAGAGTCGTGTCGGCGAGGCCGGCCACGGCGTCGAGGGTGGGATCGTCGAAACGCAGCAGCAGACGGTCGAACGCCGCGGCTCCGATCTCGTACGGGTTCTGGTCGATGCAGGTGACGGGCGGATCGACGGCGTCGGCCAGAGCGAAGCTGCCGAACGACACCATGGCCACGTCCGTGCGGTGGATCTCGTGCAGGACCGACACGACGGCACTGGCGTGGCGGGCGTTGGAGACGAACAGCGCCGTGGGGGGTTCAGGGAGGGCGAGCAGGTCGAGCACCACCGGGCGCACCGCGTCCGGCGACGGCGCCACTTCGGGAATGCCGTCGCCCGGGGCGCTGAGACCGTGCTCGGTGAGGACGTCGACGTACGCGTCTCGTCGACGTTGCGCCGTCTGCAGTCGCGCATCGTGGCCGACGAGGGCGATCCGCCGGTGCCCCGCGTCGACCAGCACCCGGACGGCGCGTCGAGCCGCCGAGTAGTCGTCGACGGTGACGGCGTCGAAACCCGGGATCGAGCGGTCGACGGTCACCACCGGCAGGGTGTGGCGGCGCGGGGTGAGGAACGACGAGTGATCGCCGACGGGGGCGAGCACGATGCCGCGCACGTGTTGACCGGCGAGGCGGGTGAGTTGCGACAGTTCGCGCTCGGGATCGAACCCGGTGCTGCCGACCATGACTCCCATGCCGCGATCGAGCGCACGCTCCTCGATCGCGCGTACCAGGGAGGCGAAGAAGATGTCGTCGATGGAGTCGACCACGATGCCGATGGTGGTGCCGGATCCGGACTTCAGTGATCGTGCGGCGGAGTTGGGAACGTAGTTCAGTTCCGCCACCGCCGCTTCGACGCGCTCGCGCAGCTCGGGGAGCACCGTGTCGACACCGTTGACCACGCGCGAGACAGTCTTGAAGCTGACGCCTGCCAGTGCGGCGACGTCCTTGATGCTGGCGCGGTGGGTCACGGGAGAACTCTCGATCGAGGGTGGGTGACGGTCCGGCATTGCTGCGAGACAACGTTGTCTTCTATGATCGTCATCGTGCACACCTCCTGTCAAGAGATCGCGTGGAACAGCGGCCCGCACGTGGTGATCGCCGGGGTCGCCGGCAGTGGCAAGTCGACCCTCGGAGCAGCGGTCGCCCGTGATCTCGCAGCGCCGTTGCTCGACCTCGACACCCTGACGGCGCCGCTGCTCGACGTGCTGAGTCCGCTGCTGGGCAGTGGACACTGGAACGACTCCGGCGACGCGGCGCCCCTGATCCGTGCCGGTCGATATGCCGTGATGCGTTCCGTCGCAGAAGAACTGACGTCGGTGGGCGTGCGGTCCGTGATGGTCGCGCCGTTCACCCGCGAACTGCAGGGTGGTGACGAGTGGGCGGCTCTTCTCGAGTCCGTGGCCCCTGCGCCGGTGGTCGTCGTCCATGTCGACGGCAGCGAGGCGTTGCTCGCCCGGCGCCGCGCGGACCGCGGTCTGGACCGGGATCGCCACCGCGCCGACACGCCGCACTCGAGCCCCACGGTCCCACATCTGCGCGTCGACGCGTCTCTGACCACCGCGCAGCAACTGTTCCGTGTCCGCCGGGCGCTGGGACTGGTGTCCCCGCCCGCGGACCGGGGTGGTGTCGTCGGGCGGACGTTCGACGCGATGCTGTTCGACCTCGACGGCACTCTCGTCGACTCCACGGCGGCCGTCGCGCGGTGCTGGGCCCAGGTCGGCGACGAGTACGGATTCGCGGTCGCGGACATCGCGCACGGAATGACGGCGGCGGAGTCGATGGCGCTGCTTCTCGGCGACGTGGAGGGGCCGGCAGCGGCGCTGCGGCTCGGTGATCTGGAGACCCGCGACGTGGCCGACGTGGTCCCCACCCCCGGTGCGCTGGAGATGTTCTCGGCACTGCCCGCCTCGCGGGTGGCGATCGTGACGTCGGGTGCACCCCCCGTGGCGCACGCCCGTCTCGCAGCGGCGGGTCTGGCCGCACCCACCGCGATGGTGACCTCTGCGGACGTGGCACACGGCAAGCCGGACCCGGAGCCCTATCTCCTCGCGGCGCGCACGCTCGGGATCGATCCGAGCCGCTGCCTGGTCGTCGAGGACGCGCCCGCCGGAGTGCTGTCGGCACGGGCCGCGGGCTGCACGGTGATCGGTGTGGGAGGCACGCACGACCGAGCCGACCTGGACGCGGACCTGCAGGTCGACACCCTGGATCAGCTGACGGTCACCCTCGCCGAGGGAGGCGTCACCGTGTCACTGCGGTGACGCGGCGCCGTCGGGGAGCGTGCACGATTCCCTCTCGATCAGCTCGACTCCGAGCACGTTACGGCGGCGGTAACGCCGGCGCGGGTTCTCGATGCGTCCGAGAATGCGATCGATCGCTTGGAGCCCGAGTTCGGCTGGGTTCTGGTCGATCACGGTGACGGGCGGGCACAGAGCGTCGGCCAGCGGGAAGTCGCCGAAGCCGACGTACGCGGGGCGCGTCGCTCCGCGCTTCTGCAGTTCGGGCACGCACGCCATCGCGGTGCGGGCGTTGGACAGGAACAGCGCCGTGGGCGGCGCGGAGGAGTCGAGCAGTGTGCGCATCGCCTCCCGTGCCTGATCGCGGCCGAGGACTCCGGTGACGACCAACGTGTCGTCGTACTCGATCCCGTTGCTCTCCAGCGCATCTCGATACCCGGAGAGGCGGTTGAACGCGGTGCTGATGGAGATGTCGTCGCCGACCAGAGCGATGCGGCGGTGGCCCCGATCGAGAAGATGGGTGGTGGCCGTCCAGGCACCGCCGTGATCGTCGTCGACGAACGTGTCGGCGGTGAGCCCGGAGGGCGCGCGGTCCACGAACACGGTGGGGGTGCGCTCGGCCCACCGTTTGAGATAAGCGTGATCGGTACCGATGGGCGCGATCACCAGGCCGCTGAGTTGTCTGCGCAGGAGCGATTCCACCAGTGAGCTCTCGAGGGACGCGTCGTGACCGAGGCTGGTCATGATGACGGCCATGTCGTGCAGCCGGGCTCGGTTCTCCACCGCACGCGCGATCGACGCGAAGAAGGGATCGTCGATGTCCGGAACGGCGACCCCGATGGCACCGGTGTGGCCGGCGCGGAACGACGTCGCGATGGTGTTGGGAACGTAGTTCAACGATTCGAGCGCCGCGTTGACCCGAGCGCGAGTCTCCGGATCGACGTGCGGATCGTCGTTGTAGACACGGGACACCGTCTTCGCGCTGACGTTGGCCAGTGTCGCGACATCCTGCATCGTGGTCATCGGGCCACCTTCTTCGTACGTGCCGGGACAGTATGACGGGTCAGCGGCTGGTGTACCCGCCGTCGACCGGAAGAGACACCCCGGTGATCATCGAGGCGTCGTCGCTGAGCAGGAACGCGATGGGGGCCGCGATCTCGGCCTCGGTGGCCCACCGACCGAGCGGCATCTGCGACAGGAACGGGCCCTCGATCTCCGGGCGCCCCCAGTAGAAGGCGGACATCTCCGTCATGACGACGGTGGGATTGACGCTGTTGACCCGGATGCCGTGCTTCCCGAGTTCCAGTGCCGCGACGCGAGTGATGTTGTCCAGGGCCGCTTTCGAGGATCCGTACGAGATGTGTCCGGGGAGCGCTGCGAGCGATGCCTGGCTCGAGACGTTGACGATGGCCCCGGCTCCGGCGGCGATCATCGCGGGAGCCGCGTACTTGATGACGAGGAGGCTGCCGCGCGCGTTGATGGAGATGACCTTGTCGAAGATGTCGATGTCGGTGTCCTGGGGGGTGGCGATCTCGCCGCCGAAGCCGCCGCAGTTGACCACGCCGTAGAGCTTGAGGCCCGACAGGGCCTCACGGATGCTGTCCTCCGACGTGAGGTCGAACGGCAGCGGACGTGCGCCGGTCTCCTCCTGCAGAGCAGCGAGCGCGGCCTCGTTCCGTCCGGACGCGATGACGTCGGCGCCGTCGGCGACGAGGCGCCGCACTGTGGCGGCGCCGATACCGCCGCTGGCCCCGGTGACGAGGATCGTGCGGCCGCTGAACTTCGACGGGGAACTCTGCGACATGTCGGTTCTGCCTTCTGGGGAGTCGTGGGTGTGGCGGTGATGCGATGTCATCGATGTCATGACCTCCGTTGCGGTGGTCCATGACATCGATGACACGGACCGTACGTCACCGTGTGCAATTCTGCGCCCGATTGCCGAGAAACATCGCTGAACTGCGCTGATCCTTCTCTCGGGAGTGTCCTCCACGAATGGGGGAGGCTCGACCGATCGGCGCCCATGTCACCGGTGACATGAATTTTTGCGAAACGCGTGACACGGCGAGTTGCGTGGGTCACACTGATCCGCATCGCGATGCGGCTCGGGCCGCACGACGACCCGCCCCCACGATGGTCGGGTCGATCGAGTTCCGCGATTCGACGAGGGACGGACATGTACGCAGCTTCGAACGACGCCGGCACGCCGGACGGCCGCGAGGACCGTCGGCGCTACGCGCCGGCCGATCTCACCGAGATGGTGAGCCACCTGGCGTCCGTGCTGCGCGACGGATCCGGCGGTCGCCGGCTGCTGGGTGTCACCGGTGCACCGGGCGCGGGCAAGTCGACCTTCTGCGCACTGCTTCAGGCGGAACTCGGTACCGACTCCACGCTGGTGGGGATGGACGCGTTCCACCTCGCCGACGAGGAGCTGATCCGGCTCGGGCGCCGTGGACGCAAGGGTGCGCCCGACACCTTCGACGTCGACGGATACGTCGCGCTCCTGCGCCGCCTGCGGAACCAGACGGCGGAGACGATCTACGCACCGCGGTTCGAGCGGTCGATCGAGGCCGCGATCGCCGGCGCCGTCCCCGTGCAGCGCGACACCGCGATGGTGATCACCGAGGGCAATTACCTCCTGCTCGACGACGGCGGGTGGGACGCGGTGCGCTCGGAGCTCGACGAGGTCTGGTACCTCGACGTTCCGACGACGGTGCGCGCGGAACGACTCGTGGCCCGACACCGACACCACGGCAAGTCGCGTGCGGACGCCGAGCAGTGGACCCGCGACGTCGACCTCCGCAACGCGGAGATCGTGGCCGCGGTGGCCCGCCGCGCCGACCTGATCATCGAGGTGCCGAACGACCCGCTTCTCGCACCCGCTCACGACACCGACTCATCACGCGACACCGACTCATCCGAGGAGCTCTCATGAGCAACCACCCCAACGGCGCCACGCCCGTCCTCGAGGCACGCGGGCTCTCCCGCAGCTTCGGGAACGTGCGCGCGCTCGACGACGCCGATTTCGACATCTACGCGGGCGAGGTGGTCGCACTCATCGGCGACAACGGCGCCGGCAAGTCGACGATGGTCAAGGCGCTGTCCGGCAGCCTGGCGCTGGACTCCGGCGAGATCCTCTACGACGGCGTGACCGTCGACCTGGACAACCCCACCGCAGCAGCAGATCTGGGCATCGAGACGGTGTTCCAGGACCTGGCGCTCGCTCCGCACCTCAACGCGGCCCAGAACATGTTCCTGGGGCGCGAGATTCCCGCGGCGGGCCTGCTGGGCAAGCTCGGCTTCCTGAACACGGCCGAGATGCGCACGCAGTCGCGTGCGGCGCTCGACGAACTGGGGGCCACCGTCCGCAGCCTCACCGATCCGGTCGGAGCCATGTCCGGTGGCCAGCAGCAGGCCATCGCCATCGCCCGCGCCGTGGCCTGGGCCAAGGGTGTGGTGTTCCTCGACGAACCCACCGCCGCACTCGGCGTGGTCCAGACCCGCAACGTGCTCGACACCATTCGTCGAGTGGCCGACAAGGGCGTCGCCGTGGTGTTCATCAGCCACTCGATGCCGCACGTCATGGAGGTCGCCGACCGCGTCCAGGTATTGCGCCTGGGCAAGCGCGTCGCGACGCTCGATGCCAAGAACACGACCATGGAAGCACTCGTCGGCGCGATGACCGGCGCGACGGTGGGAGCCGCGAGATGAGCAATCAGACCTTGCCGAAATCAGCGGGATCCTCGGCCCCCGAACCGTCGTCGAACGGCAGCTCGTTCGATCTGCGGAGCAGCCTCGCCGGCCTCGCCCGTGTCCAGGTGTTCCAGATCGTCATCGTGCTGCTGGCGATCAGCATCCTGTTCTCGATTCTCGCGCCGAACAGTTTCCCCGAGTGGGGCAACATCCGGCAGATCATCCAGAACGTCTCGATCCTCGCCGTCCTCGGCATCGGGATGACGTTCGTCATCGTCACCAGCGGTATCGATCTCTCCATCGGCTCTGTCCTCGTCTTCTCCGGCGTCGTCGCCGCGAAGGTGATGCGGGCCGTCGGCGGCGAGGGCTGGAGTGTGGCCGTCATCGGCATCCTCGTGGCCGTCGCCTGCGGGCTGGCGTGGGGGCTGCTCAACGGGTTCCTCATCGGTATCGCGAAGGTGCCTCCGTTGATCGCGACGCTGGGTACGCTCGGCGGCGCACTGGGTCTCGCCCAGGTCATCACCGGTGGTGTCGACATCCGCGACGTGCCGCCGGTGCTGGTCGACACGATCGGCTACGGCAACGTGCCCGCGACCACCATCCCGCTCATCTCCTTCATCGCCCTGGTGTTCGTCATCGTGTTCGGTATCGTGCTGCACCGCACAAGGTTCGGCCTGCACACCTTCGCTGTCGGGTCCAAGGAGCAGTCCGCCCGGCGCGTCGGCATCAAGGTCGACCTGCACCTGATCAAGGTCTACGCGCTGTCCGGCACGCTCGCCGGTCTCGCGGGCATCCTGTCGCTCTCGCAGTACGGCACCACGGCCATCGCCGGCCAGTCGCAGACCAACCTCAACGTCATCGCCGCGGTCGTCATCGGCGGCACCAGCCTCTTCGGCGGTGTGGGCACCATGTTCGGCACCGTCATCGGACTCTTCATTCCCGCCGTGCTCCAGAACGGCTTCGTCATCGTCGGTGTGCAGCCCTTCTGGCAGCAGGTCGCCGTCGGTGCCGTGCTCATCGCCGCCGTGTACTTCGATCAACGCCGCCGAGCCGCCGCCACCCGCGGGGCGTCGACGTCTTCACTGAAACGACTGTGGGCTCGAAACCCCTGACGTACCACCGTCGCTCGGCCTCATCGCACACTCCACTCACCACGCTCGGCCTACCGGAAAGATCACTCACCCATGCGTACATCCCGGACCGTCGCCGCCGCTGCGCTGGCAGCCGCGTCACTCTCCACCTTCGTGCTCGCCGGCTGTTCGTCCGACTCGGGCGGCGGTGAGAAGAAGCTCGCGTTCATCCAGGGCGTCAGCGGCGACGAGTTCTACATCAGCATGCAGTGCGGCATCCAGGACGCCGCTCAGGCCGCCGGTTACACGGTCGACGTCCAGGGTCCCGCCAAGTTCGACCCGACCCTGCAGAAGCCGATCGTCGATTCGGTCGTCGCCTCTCGTCCCGCCGCGATTCTCATCGCCCCCACCGACGTGTCCGCGATGCAGGCACCGCTCGACGCCGCCGCGCAGGCCGGAATCAAGGTCGTCCTCGTCGACACGACGCTCGAGGATCCGTCGAAGGCCGTGTCGGCCATCTCGTCGGACAACGAGGGCGGCGGCGCCGAGGCGTTCAACGCGATCGAGGGGTTGAACCCGAACGGCGGTAAGGTCATCGTCATCTCCACCGACCCCGGCGTCTCCACCACCGACGCCCGCGTCAAGGGATTCGAGGACGCGGCCGCGGGCAACTCGGCCTTCCAGTACCTCGGAGTGCAGTACAGCCACAACGATCCGGCCGAGGCCGCTCGTCTGATCTCCGCCGCCATCGCCAAGGATCCCGACATCGTCGGTGTCTTCGCCACCAACACCTTCGCCGCGGAGGGCACCGCGACCGGCGTCCGCCAGACCGGGAAGCAGGAGCAGGTCAAGATCGTCGGCTTCGACGCCGGCCCCGCCCAGGTGAAGCAGCTCCGCGAGGGAACGGTCCAGGCGCTCATCGCCCAGCAGCCGGCCACCATCGGCACCGACGGCGTCGAGCAGGCCGTCGCCTCGCTCGAGGACAAGCCCACCGAGAAGGACATCTCCACCGGATTCCACGTCATCACCGCGGACACGATCGACGGCGACGGCGCGCAGTACGTGTACAAGTCGGCCTGCTGACCGGCCGTCCCCAGCTGCGGTGGCGCTCTTCTGTCTCACCGGCTCGATCCCGGTGAACGGGAGCGCCACCGCGTTCCACGTCGTACCACTCGAAAGGCACCGCTGCCGTGACCATCTCGATCCAGGACGCCCTCACCGCACCGCCTGCGGGCGTGACGGTTCCGCGTCATCGAGTGGACGGCTCGACCCTGGTGTGCGGCATCGTCCACATCGGTGTCGGCGCCTTCCATCGAGCGCACGAGGCGATGTACGTCGACCGGTTGCTCGCCGCGGGGCACCTCGGCTGGGCGATCTGCGGTGTCGGTGTCATGCCCGCCGACGCGGCGGCGCGTGACACCGCCGCTGCCCAGGACCAGCTCTACACCCTCAGCACGGTGCATCCGGACGGCGCGAAGGACACCCGCATCGTGGGGTCCATCGCCCGCTACCTCTACGCGCCGGACGACCCGGATCTCGTCGTCGCGACGCTCGCGGCACCGACCACGCACATCGTCTCGCTCACCATCACCGAGTCGGGCTACGGCATCGACGACGCGACCGGTGCCTTCGATCCTCGGGACGACGCCACGCGCCACGACCTGATGTCTCTCGACGCGCCGGTCAGCGTCCTCGGGTTCCTCACGGTGGCACTCCGCCGTCGCCGCGACGAGGGCACCGCGCCGTTCACCGTCATGTCGTGCGACAACATCGTCGGAAACGGTGCCGTGGCCCGTGCCGCGCTGGTGTCGTTCGCCCGTCACCACGACGGCGCGCTCGCCGACTGGATCGACGACTCCGTCGCGTTCCCGAACTCCATGGTGGACCGGATCACCCCTGCGACGTCGCCGGCCGTGATCGACTCGGTGCGCCGCAGGACGGGCATCGACGACGCCTGGCCGGTGCGGTCCGAATCGTTCGCGCAGTGGGCTCTCGAGGACGACTTCTCCGACGGGCGGCCACCGTTCGAGGACGTGGGCGTCCAGGTGGTCACGGACGTCGTGCCGTTCGAGCGGATGAAGCTCCGACTCCTCAACGCCTCCCATCAGATGCTCGGGTACCTCGGTGTGCTGGCCGGGAAGACGTTCGTGCACGAGGTGATGGCCGACCCCGACCTCGGGGCCTTCGTGGCCTCCTACATGCGCCACGAGGCGGCGCCCACCGTGGGACTCGTTCCCGGCGTGGACCTCGACACGTACATCGACGATCTGCTCGCACGCTTCGGCAGCCCGGCCGTGCAGGACACGGTGGCGCGTCAGGTGGTCGACGCGACGTCGCGCATCCCGAAGTTCGTCCTGCCCGTCGTGCGGGACAGACTGCGCGACGACCGGTCGATCGATCACGCAGCCCTGATGCTCGCGGCGTGGTGCGCATGCATCGAAGGGGGAGTGGCGCTGCCCGACCGGGCGGCGGATCAGCTCCGCGCACTGGCGCGTGCCGACCACGACAGCCCCGGTGCGTTCCTGGCCCAACCCGACGTCTTCGGGGATCTGACGACGAGCGTGCGACTGCGCGTGGCGTACCAGCGCGCGAAGCGTCGGCTGCAGGACGACGGCCCTATCGGGACGGTCCGGCTGCTCGTGGCATCACCGGTCTGACGCCGGGATTCGGCTGTTCCGACGGCGAGTGTCTCTCATACTGGAGACATGGCCATCGATCCTCGTGGAAGAGACCTGAAGCGTTTCCTGGAAGACGATCCCGGGGGACCGGTGGTGATGCTCAACCTCCTCCGCTTCGCGGAGGGTGGTCGGGACTCGTACGCGGACTACGCGCGGGAGCTCGACGAGACCTTTCTCCCCCGCCACGGGGGCGAGGTCCTGTTCGCGGGCGACGGCTCGACACCGCTCGTCGCGGAGACCGGACAGAGCTGGGACGCGGTGCTTCTTGTCCGCTATCCGTCGCGAACGGCATTCAGCGAGATGGTGGCCGATCCGGAGTATCAGAAGGTGACGGAGCTCCGCACGACTGCGCTGCAGGAAGCCGTTCTGCAGGCCACGGTCCCCTGGCCCTGACCCCGACATGACGGAAGGCCCTGTACCGGCATCCCGGTGCAGGGCCTTCCTTCGTGTCTCAACCACGAGTCGGGGTGGCGGGATTCGAACCCACGACCTCTTCGTCCCGAACGAAGCGCGCTACCAAGCTGCGCCACACCCCGTGGCCGTTCACTCCCCGTCAGGGCAGCTCTGCAACTCTATCGCACCATGGCTTCGGAACGCGAAACGCCCTGTTCGGGTGAGGTCCTGGGCGGACGCTTCGCCGGAACGAGAGTGATCAGGGTGGCCTCGGGACGGCAGCAGAAGCGGTACGGCGCATACGGCGACGTCCCGAGTCCGGCCGAGACGTGCAGTCGGGTGTGGGCACCCCAGCGCGAGGGTCCCTTGACGCGAGAGCGGTCGAGCTCGCAGTTGGTCACCAGTGCGCCGTAGAACGGGAGGCACAGTTGGCCGCCGTGGGTGTGTCCCGCGAGCACCAGGTCGTATCCGTCCGCCGCGAAGCGATCGAGCACGCGCGGTTCGGGAGAGTGGGTGATGCCGATGCTCACGTCGGCGATGGGGTTCGGCGCGCCGGCGATGGTGTCGTAGCGATCACGCTTCAGGTGCGGATCGTCCACCCCGGCCGTTGCGATCCGGACGCCGGACACCTCGAGCTCGCGGCGGACGTGGGTGACGTCCATCCACCCGCGCTCGGTGAAGGCCGCCCGCAGGTCCTGCCACGGCAGCGGGTTCCCGAACACCTTCTTGTGATTCTTCGAGAAGTACTTGAGGGGGTTCTTGGGCACGGGCGCGAAGTAGTCGTTCGAGCCGAACACGAACAGCCCTGGCCGACCGAGGAGCGACCCGAGCGACTGCACCACGGCCGGCACCGACCGCTGGTGGGACAGGTTGTCGCCGGTGTTCACGACGAGATCGGGTTCGAGCCGATCGAGCTCACGCACCCAGTTCTGCTTGAGTTTCTGGTCCGGCATCATGTGCAGGTCGCTGATGTGCAGGACACGCAGCGTCGACGACCCCGGGGCGAGCACCGGCATGGTGGTCTCCCGCAGCGCGAAGGCGTTCCGCTCGATGGCCGTGGCGTAGGTCAACCCCACCGCCGCCGATCCCGCGGCGAGAGCCGCGATCCCTCCGGGAGTGGCGAGAGAACGCGCGGCCGACTGCAGACTCGGAAGCGAGTGCGCCGAGCGACGGGGGAACGCTGATGTACCGGACACCTCGTCGACAGTACCGTTTCCGACATGGCCGAGAACTGTGACATGGAAAAGCGCCTGCGGGCGGATCTGACGACATCGATGAAGGCGAAGGACAAGCTCCGGACGGCGACGCTGCGAATGCTGCTGTCGGCGGTACAGACCGAGAAGGTGTCGGGTAAGGAAGCGCACGAGCTCACCGACGAGGACGTGCTGCGCGTGCTGGCCAAGGAATCGAAGAAGCGCGGCGAGTCCGCCGAGATCTACACCCAGAACGGGCGCGGTGAACTCGCCGCCACCGAGCGTGCCGAGGCGCAGATCATCGACGAGTACCTGCCGACGCCGCTGACCGACGCCGAACTGGCCGACGTCGCCGACACGGCCATCGCGCAGGTGGCCGAGGAACTCGGTGAGCGCCCGGCGATGCGACAGATGGGACAGGTCATGAAGGCCGCCACGGCGATCGCCGCCGGCAAGGCCGACGGCTCCCGCATCTCGGCCGCGGTCAAGGCTCGGCTGTAGGGCACTCGCCGCCGCACGGCACTGCCGCAGCTAGCGCGGCGGTGCCGTCAGCCCGGGGATCGCCGGCAGGGTGACCCCGGGCGGCAACGCCGGAAGCTGGATCCCCGGCGCCGGGGCTGCCGGTGCCGCCCGGACGGACCCGTCGCTGATGTAGATCGTGACCGTCGATCCCGGAATGGCGGAACCCGAGGGTGACGTGCTGACCACGGTGCCCCGACCCTCCGACGACGCGGTGGTCGCCACCTGCACGCGGAACCCTGCGGCCTGCAACTGCGAGGTCGCGGAGTTCTGCGTCAGGCCCGTGACGTCGGGAACCTGGCCGTTGGCCGATCCGCGCACGTACTTCTGGTCGACGGCCGGGAGTCCGACGTCGCCGAAGTTCGTGGCCACCGGATCCATCGCGTCGTACCAGGTCCGTGCAGGCTCGTTACCGCCGAACAGGTTGCCCGAACCACACGGGCGCAGCGGGAACGAGCAGATCTCGCTGGGAGTCGGGGAATCGCCGTAGGTGTAGGCGGCGGCCGCGTACCGGTTCGTGAATCCGAGGAACCCCGAGGACCGGTGCGATTCCGTGGTGCCGGTCTTGCCGGACATCGGCAGCGACCAGCCCACCGAGCTCGCGGCGGACGCCGACGTGCCGCCGGGCTGATCGTCCTTGCTCATCGCGTTGGCCAGTGTGTTCGCCAGTCCCGGCTCCACGACCTGCTCGCACGCCTGCTGCGTGACGGGGATCTGCTTGCCGCTGCGATCGAAGACGCTGTCGATCGGGTTGGGCGGGCACCACTTGCCGCCGGACGCGAGGGTCGCGGCCACGTTGGACAGTTCCAGCGGATTGACGTAGGTCGGTCCGAGCGTGAAGGAGCCGAGGTTCGCCTCCTTCTGGTAGTCGGCGAGGCTCTGGTCGGTGCCCTGGCCGGCTGTTCCGGGCAGCGTGTACGAGCGCAGGCCCAGGCGGACGGCCATGTCGACCGTCGGGGTGACGCCGACCGACTCGATCAGCTTCACGAAGGCGGTGTTGGGGGACTGTGCCAGCGCGTCGGTCACCGAGAGCGACTGCGGGTAGTTGCCGGCGTTGGTCACGCAGTACGTCGAGGGAGGGCACCCACGCGCACCGCCGTCGCCGAGTCCCTTGACCTCGACGCGGTTGGGCACCTGCAGGACCGCGGACGTGCCGAGGCCCTTCTCCATCGCGGCGGCGGTGGTGAAGATCTTGAAGATCGACCCGGCACCGCTGCCCACCAGGGAGTACGGCTGCGGCTGGACGGTCTCGTTGGCGTCGCCGTTCAGGCCGTAGCGCCGTGACGACCCCATTGCGAGGATGCGGTGCGAGTCCTGCCCCGGCGCGATGACGTTCATGACCGTCGCGACACCGTCGAGATCCGGGCTGCTGTTCCCGGACAGGGCGGCGCTCGTGGAGGACTGCACGGCCGGGTCGAGAGTGGTCTTGATCAGATAACCGCCCTTGTCCACCTGGTCCTTGCTGATGCCGGCGTCGGCCAGGTACTGCAGCGCGTAGTCACAGAAGAAGCCACGATCACCGGCGGCGATGCAGCCGCGCGGCAACTGGTTGGGCTCCGGCAGCACGCCCAGCGGCTCGGCCTTGGCGGCCTCGATCTCCGCCGCGCGGTCCGGGATGTTCTGGATCATCGTGTCGAGAACGGTGTTCCGTCGCGCCATCACGCCGTCGTAGTTGGTGTACGGGTTGAGGGCGGAGCTGGACTGCACCATGCCCGCGAGCATCGCCGCCTGCGTCAGGCTCAGCTGGCTCGCGTCGATGCCGAAGTACGTCTGTGCCGCGTCCTGGATGCCGTAGGACGAGTTACCGAACGGCACCAGGTTGAGGTAGCGCGTGAGGATCTCGTCCTTGGTCAGCTGCTTGTCCAGCGTCAGCGCCATGCGGATCTCGCGGATCTTGCGCGCGGGAGTGGTCTCGATGGCGGCGCGGCGTTCGGCGTCCGTCTTGGCGACGACGAGCAGTTGGTAATTCTTCACGTACTGCTGATCGAGGGTGGACGCGCCCTGCTCCACCTGTCCGCTGGTGGTGTTGGTCAGGAAGGCGCGCACCGTGCCCTGCCAGTCGACGCCCTCGTGCTCGGCGAACCGGCGGTCCTCGATGGAGACGATGGCGAGCTTCATCTCGTTGGAGATGCGGTCGCTCGGCACCTCGAAGCGTCGTTGCTCGTAGAGCCACGCGATGGGGTTGCCCGCGGAGTCCACCATCGTGGACACGGCGGGCACCGTTCCCTCGACGAGTTCCGCGGAGACGTTGTCCACGGTGTCGGCGGCGCGGTTGGACGCGAATCCGAACCCGCCGGCGAGCGGGAACATGACTCCGGCGAGCAGCGCGCCGGCCAGGGCGGAGCACCCGGCGAGTTTGGCGACAGTCTTGGCGATCGGCACGAACAACAGAGTACGTGGCTCCTCCGGGACACAGCCCGTACCGGACATGTGGACGGCTGACCTGCTCAGATGTGACCGATCGCACGGGCGTACCAGAAAAGTGATCCCCCACCTTGCTTCCCGCGCGGCCTTTCCCCTACATTGATGGACACGATGTGATTCAGATAACAATCACATCAGTTAGTGGGGTGCTCCTCAGTTCGCTGTGCAGCGTGAGCTGCGTCGGCGGGTGGGACGCCCGGAACGCCAGGGAAACGGTGTTCGCCGACGGTAAGGGGTCAACGAATGCACACAGGAACGCCGAATGCAGCGCTCGACATCGGGGAAGCCGAAGCGCGCATCGCATGGGTATCGCAGGCGCGATGCCGGGGAGTGGATCCCGATCAACTGTTCGTCCGCGGCGCCGCGCAGCGCAAGGCCGCAACGATCTGCCGTCACTGCCCCGTGCTCATGCAGTGCGGAGCGGACGCCCTCGACAACCGTGTCGAGTTCGGCGTCTGGGGCGGCATGACAGAGCGTCAGCGCCGGGCCCTGATCAAGCAGCACCCCGAGGTGGACTCCTGGGCCGAGTTCTTCGAGACCCAGCGTCACCACCAGTCGGCCGTCTGACCCATGCCGCCGCCGGGCGACCGGCCACGGTTCCTGTGATCTCCCACCGCGATGTCCGATTCGCGGTGGGAGATCTCTCGTCGCACCGCATGAACTCTTCGTGAACGCCCGACGACGCGTCGGGACCCGTCCGGGGCGCGGGGTGTCTGTCACGCCCGCCCGTGTCGATCGACCACACGCGACAGCGCGGACGAATCGGACCTCCATCGAGTCTGTGTGCGTCACAACGGAATCGGTCGTATCGGAAGAAGCGTGACGCACGGTCGCTCGGCTGCCGCGCCCGCGCGGGAAGGCTTTCCACGCTCTGACCTGCGCCGTCGTCGAAGCGGACCGTGGGGGCGCCCGCTCGCCCGCCGCCGCGCCGGTCGTGCCCGGCACCGAATCGGACCCGGCGTTCGGTGCTCCGGCCGGGCCCGGTCCGTGTGTCGGCCCGTCCCTCGCGGTTCGCTTTCCGTTGTCTCGCACGTCGATTGACACCGTCCCACCGTGACCGTTGAATCCTGCTCGGCACTCGCCGCTTGACGGATCCGACGATCAGCGCGGATTCGCTCCCACTGCGAAAAGGACTCGACGGGCATGAAGATGAACAAGATCGCGGTTGTCGCCGCGATGACGATCGTGTCGCTGGGCACCGCCTCCGCGACCGCGTACGCCGATCCGGCACCCGCCGCTGCTCCCGAGGTGCACTGGAACGCCGTGGCCGCGGGCACCGGGCTGCTCGTGACCACCGACTCGGGAACCCTGAGCAACGAGAACAACCACCTGGTCATCCGCGACGACTCGGGTGTCGTCGTCGATTCGGTGCCGCTGGCTCTCGCCGTCGACGGACTGGCGCATCCCGTGTCCGCTCAGGTCGAGGGCAACACCGCGACCCTCGCGGTCGACGCCGCTGCGCCCGCCGCGCCGGTCTACGACATTCCGGGCCTGAACCAGGTGGACCTGCCCGCCGCGGTCGCCGGCGTCAAGGACAACCTGTCGCTCACCGCCACGGTCGGTGGATTCCTCGGTGCCGCAACCGGTCTCGTCGGCGGCTGCCTCCTCGGTGCGGCCGCGGCCGGCGTCGTCTCCGCTCCCGTCGCGCTCCTCTTCGGTGCGGGCCCGATCGCCGGATGCATCGGTGGCGCCCTGCTGCTCGGCGCCGGTGGATCGCTCGCCGGTACCGCCATCGGTGGTCTCGGTTCCGCCGTGGCCAATGCGCAGCAGTTCGTCACGCTGCTCGAGGCGCCGCCCGCAGTGAAGAAGTAGTCACACCGATGCGAGTACTTCTGGTCGGTCTCGCCGTCCTCTGCTCGCTCGTTCTCGGCGGCGGGGCTCAGGCCTCCGCCGCCGAGCGCGTGGAGCTGGGCGGGGGTTCCGGGCTGGTCCTGACGCAGGACGGACGAGAGACACTGTGCAGTCTCACCGTGATCGGTGCGGACACCGCCGGGCGCACCATCGGGCTCACCGCAGGTCACTGCGGGCGGGTCGGCGACACCGTGGCGAGCGAGAGCGATTCCGCCGCAGGAGATGTGGGCTCCGTCGTCGCGGCTCTGCCCGCGTACGACACGGCGATCATCGAGTTCGACGCGGAGCGGGTGGCCCCGGTGGCCTCCGTCGGCAGCACCACCATCACGGCTGTCGGGGATCCCGCACGGCTGGCCGAGACCGTGTGCAAGCAGGGTCGTACGACCGGTGCGACGTGCGGAGTCTCCTACGGTGACATCCTGAACTCCCAGCAGGTGTTCGCCCAGGTGTGCGTGAATGCCGGGGACTCCGGTGCGCCGGTGGTGCGGGGAACGTCCGTGGTCGGCATGGTGAACGCCTACCTCGTGGCACCCTGCATCGGCCCCGCCGTCGTCACCGACCTGGTGTCGATCCTGCGTGCGATCGACGAGAGCGGCGGCCCCGGCGCGGGCCTGCGGCTCACCGCCTGAGCGCAGAGGCTCAGGCGGTGCCGGTCAACTGATCGGCGACGGCACGCAGTGCGTCGAGATCGGACACCTCGAACGGCAGCGAGGGCACCCCCACGACGGGAACACGGGGGTGAGCGGCGGTGAAACGACGCAGCAGTCCGATCTCGCGCTTCGCGGTGACGGCCCGATGCGCGTGCACGCGAAGCACTCCCGCGGCCAGAGCGGCATCGGGGGTGCCTTCGGCGTCCAACTGGTCGGCGGCCGTGACGGCGTGGTCGGACGGCAGCGAACTCAGCGTCGGGTGCGTGCGGTTGAGCACCAGTCCGGCCAACGGCATGCCGTCCTCGGACAGGCGGGTGACGAAGAAGGATGCCTCCCGCAGCGCGTCGGGCTCCGCGGCCGCGACGACGACGAAATGGGTTCCGTCCTGACGCAGCAGGTCGTACGTGTGGCGCGCACGTTCGCGGAAGCCACCGAACATCGAGTCCAGCGACTGCACGAAAGCGGAAGCGTCGGAGAGCATCTGGCTGCCGACGATGGACGAGACGCCGCGCATCGCGAGACCCACGGCGCCGGTGACCACTCGGCCCAGCCCGCGACCCGGGGCCATCAGCAGCTTGATCATGCGACCGTCGAGGAACGACCCCAGACGCTGTGGGGCGTCGAGGAAGTCCAGCGCGTTGCGCGACGGCGGCGTGTCCACGACCACGAGATCCCAGTCACCGCTGGCGGCGAGCTGCCCCAGCTTCTCCATTGCCATGTACTCCTGCGTCCCCGAGAAGGACGACGCCACAGTCTGATAGAAGGAATTGTTCAGGATCTGCTGTGCCTTCTCCGGCGTCGAGTGCTCCATCACCATCTCGTCGAACGTCCGACGCATGTTGAGCATCATCGCGTGCAGTTCGCCGGTGGCGCCGGGCCCGAGGGCGACCGGCTGCGGAGTGTTGTCCAGCTCGCCGACGCCGAGAGCCTGGGCCAGGCGCCGTGCGGGATCGATCGTCAGCACGACGACCCGGCGCCCGTTCTCGGCTGCCCGCAACGCCATCGACGCCGCGGTGGTGGTCTTGCCGACACCGCCGGAGCCGCAGCACACGACGATCCGCGACGACGGATCGGTCA
Source organism: Rhodococcus sp. NFXS4 (assembly GCF_058139645.1). Lineage (NCBI taxonomy): Bacteria > Bacillati > Actinomycetota > Actinomycetes > Mycobacteriales > Nocardiaceae > Rhodococcus > Rhodococcus sp. NFXS4. Next base: position 4,481,357 of record NZ_CP192221.1, on the reverse strand, counting down.
GGATGGACCCGATGTCGAGAGTGGGAACGGTGCTCATCGCACTCCCTGTTCCGTGAGGTGGTGGGCGAGCTCGTACAGTCCGCCGAGGTCCATGCCGTCGGCCAGAGCCGGGAGCGTCAGGCGCGGCACCGCGAGGTCACCGAGACGCTGTTCGCTCTCGCGCTGGGCCGCGAGCCTCGACGCGTGCTCGATGGACTCGGTCAGCAGGCCGGCGAAGTCGTCCTCCGACAGCGTGATTCCGGCATCGGCGAGTTTCTTCTCGATCGCGGCGGCGTCGAGGTTCCCGGAGGCCGCCTCGGCGAGCGCCTCCGCCGGAAGGAACGACTCCTCGGTGCGGTTGACGACCACGGTGCCCAGTCGGAGATCGGCCGCTGCGAGTTCCGCAGCAGCATCGGCGGTCTCCTGCACCGGCAGCGCCTCGAGCAGCGTCACCAGGTGCACCAGTGTCTGCTCGGAGTGGAGCAGCTTCACCACACCCTCGCTCTGCGATCGCACCGGGCCGGTCTTGGCGAGGTCGCGCATCGCCGTCGTCACGTCCAGGAAGCTCCCGATCCGCCCCGTCGGCGGCGAGTCGACGACGATCTCGTCGTAGAGCAGCCGACCGTTCTTCTCGGTGCGGACCGCACGCTCCTTCACCTTGCCGGTGAGGAGTACGTCGCGCAGACCGGGGGCGATGGTGGTGGCGAACTCGATGGCTCCCACCCGCCGCATCGCCCGGCCGGCGAAGCCGAGGTTGTAGAACATGTCGAGGTACTCGAGGAACGCGGTCTCGATGTCGATGGCCAGCGCGTACACCTCACCACCGCCGTCGGCGGAGGCCACCTTGGTGTCCACCGGGCTCAGCGGGGGGACGTCGAAGAGCTGGGCGATGCCCTGGCGTCCCTCGACCTCGACCAGTAGAACCTTGCGCCCACCTGCGGCGAGGGCCAGGGCGAGCGCGGCGGCGACGGTGCTCTTGCCCGTCCCACCCTTGCCCGAGACGAAGTGCAGTCGAGCGCGGTCCGCTTCGGGCGGCCATCCTCGCTCCGCCTGAGGGGACGATCCGGTGGGGTGCGACGTCGCACCTGCTGTCTCCGACACGTCCTCGACCTTACTGACCCGGTGCGCTATAGGCTCCTGCCATGAGCGCATCGACGACGTGGGAATACTTCACCGCACCCCTGCTGATCCACAACACCAAGGCCATCCTCGACAACTTCGGTGCCGACGGCTGGGAGCTGGTCACGGTCATGCCCGGCCCCACCGGCGAGAACCTGGTCGCCTACTTCAAGCGCCCGAAGAGCTGACATGGGTGTGACGGAGAAGCTCGCCGAGCTCGGGCTGACCCTTCCGCCCGTCGTGCCGCCGGTCGCGTCCTACGTTCCCGCGGTGCGGTCGGGAGATCACGTCTTCACCTCGGGTCAGCTGCCCATGGTGGACGGCGCGCTGACCGCCACCGGCAAGGTCGGGGCCGAGGTGTCGGCCGAGGACGCGACCGCCGCCGCCCGCGTCTGTGCGTTGAACGCACTGGCCGCGATCGACGCGCTGGTCGGCATCGACTCCGTGGTCCGCATCGTCAAGGTCGTCGGATTCGTCGCGTCGGCACCGGGATTCACCGGTCAGCCCGGCGTGATCAACGGTGCGTCGAACCTGCTCGGGGAGCTGTTCGGCGACGCCGGCATCCACGCTCGGTCGGCTGTCGGAGTCGCCGAGCTGCCCCTGGGCGCAGCCGTCGAGGTGGAGATGATCGTCGAGGTCTCACCCGCCTGACGGGTGTGCGTCACCGACCGCTCGCCACGAGGGTCCGGCACTGCTCGATGACGCGCTGCAGAGCGAGTCCGCGATGTGCCGAGCACTCGTGGCGGGTGCCGGTCCGGACGGACTCCAGGAACTCGTCGAGCAGTACCGCGTAACACCGGTCGGGTGGCGTGGTGCGGTCCGACAACTCGACCAGGCCGCCCGGTCCGCTCGCGCCGACCCGCAGCACCGACGGGCGCACAGGCGTCCGCATGGACAGCGTCACCAGGCTCGTCCGGACTCCGGCGGTGCTCCCGTGCTGCAGAGCCAGCGACCACGTGTCGGACGCGTCGTCACGCCTCGCCCACGCCACGGACTCGACCGGTCCGAGCACCTCCATCGCGAGATCGAGAACGTGCGGGCCGACGTCCATGAGGGCGCCGCCCTCCCGCCGCCACGTCGAGCCGGCGTACTCGCCGCCGAGCAGGGCGCCGGACAGCCAGGTCGCCGTCACGGTCGCGACCTCCGTGTCGCGCACGGCGTCGAGGAATGCTCGGGTCTCGGGTGCGAAGCGACGCGTCAGCGTGACCATCGACGAGACCCCGGCCTCGTCGATCGCGGCCACGAGAGTGGCCGCATCCGCCGCAGAACCGGCGATCGGCTTGTCCAACAACACATGTCGACCCGCGGCAGCCGCCCGACGGGCGAGATCGAACTGCACCTCGGGGGGTACCGCGAACGCGACGGCGTCGACGGAGTCGATCAGTGCATCGACGTCGTCGACGTACGGCACCTCGGGAGCCGTCTGTGCCGCGGCGTCGGGACGGCGGGCCCAGATGCCGGCGAACTCGACGTCGGGATGCGCGGTGAGTGCGGGTGCCGCGGCCTGACGAGCCCAGGGTCCGGCACCGATCAGACCGATTCTCATGGTGCGAGCCTAGGTTCTGTCCCGGTCGGCACCGAACCTCCGTCGGCTGGCACAGTGGTCGCATGGCGGAGAAGGATCCCACGGTATCGGAGAAGCACCCCGCGTACGGACGGCTGCGGCGCGTGACGTCGACCGCGTCCGTCCTCCTGGCCGAGAACCCTGGGAAGATGACGCTGGACGGCACGAACACGTGGATTCTGCGAGCCCCGGGGCACGAGCAGTGCATCGTGGTCGATCCGGGCCCGCGCTCCCGGTCGCACGTCGACCGCATCGCGGCGCAGGGACGCGTGGCGCTGATCCTGATCACCCACCGCCATCACGATCACACCGGCGGTATCGCCCGGCTGCACCGGTCGACGTCCGCGCCGGTGCGCGCGGTCACGTCCACGTACCTCCGAGGTGACGCCGCGCCGCTGGTGGACGGCGAGGTGATCGCGGCCGCCGGGGTGGAACTCACCGTCGCGGCGACACCGGGCCACACCGCCGATTCCGTCAGCCTGGTCCTCGACGACGCGGTGCTGACCGGGGACACCATCCTCGGTGCCGGATCGACCGTCCTGGACGGGAAGGACGGGGATCTCGGTGACTACCTGGCCTCACTCGACCGACTGGAACAACTCGGTGAGGGACGCGTCGCGCTGCCCGGCCACGGACCGGACCAGCCCGACACCGCGGTGCTCGCGCGCGCCTACCGGGCCCATCGCGAACAGAGACTCGACCAGGTGCGGGCGGCGCTCGACGTCCTCGGACCCGACGCCACCCCTCTGAAGGTGGTGCGTCACGTCTACGCGGACGTCGACAAGAAGCTGTGGCCCGCGGCGCGGATGTCGGTCAAGGCCCAGCTGACGTATCTGCGCGGTTAGCGTGCGCGCCGGGCGAGTCGCTCGGAGTCGGAGATGAGCACGCTCTTGCCCTCGAGGCGGAGCCAGCCGCGGTGCGCGAAGTCGGCGAGCGCCTTGTTCACGGTCTCGCGAGAGGCGCCGACGAGCTGAGCGATCTCCTCCTGCGTGAGGTCGTGGACGACGCGCAACGAGCCGGCCTCCTGGGTGCCGAAACGCTGTGCGAGCTGCAGCAGTGCCTTGGCGACGCGGCCGGGAACATCGGTGAAGATGAGGTCGGCCAGGCTGTTGTTGGTACGACGCAACCGGCGGGCGAGCACCCGGAGCAGCTGCTCGGCGATCTCGGGGCGCTGATCGATCCAGGCCTTCAGGGCGTCGCGATCCATGCTCACCGCGCGCACCTCGGTGACCGTGGTGGCGGTGGAGGTGCGGGGGCCGGGATCGAAGATCGAGAGCTCACCGAACATGTCGGACGGACCCATGATGGTCAGGAGGTTCTCGCGACCGTCGGGGGAGCGGCGGCCGAGCTTCACCTTGCCGCTGACGATGATGTACAGCCGATCGCCGGGCTCACCCTCGTTGAAGACCACGTGGCCACGCGGGAAATCGACCGGTTGCAGCTGCTTGGTCAGCGCCGACACCGCAGACGGCTCGACCCCCTGGAAGATGCCGGCTCGTGCCAGTACCTCGTCCACGTGTACTCCCTTGCCCTGAAAGATCGGCAGATCTACGAATGTGTCGTCTTCATGTGTCCGGTCGGAGTCTACGTCGCCGGGCGGCCACAGGAGTGATCACAGCCACCCTCGACGCGTCGGCGTCGGACCGGGGGCCGTGTCGGCGGGTGCTCAGCTGGCGCGGCGTGCCCTGTCGTCGAGAAGAGCGACGTCCTCCTCCATGACGTCGCCACCGCGGCGACGTCGGGTGCGGAACCGTGCGAGGGCGTTCGGGAAGCCTTCTGCGGCCAGGGTGGCGACCTCGGCGGAACTGGCGGCGTCCAGGAATTCCTGAACCTCCTGCTCGCGGACTCCTGCGCGGTTCAGCCGCGCCTCGAAGCGCTCCATGGCGAGGGCGAACAGCATCAGCAAGACCGGGAACAGAACCACAGCGAGTGCTTGCATACCGAGGAGTAAACACTGTCGACGTCTCGAAAAGAACACGGCGGGGTCACCGGTGCGGACACGACCGGAGCGTGCTGTCGGGGGCGTTCCGTAGAGTCGTGGCGTGCAGAAATCAGCCGCCGGTCCCTCTCACGTGGGCAAACGAGACGAGTCCGCCCTCGCGCTCACGCGCCGGGCACGCCGGATGAATCGCGACCTCGGCGTGGTCTTTCCGCACGTCTACTGCGAGTTGGACTTCACCACCCCGCTCGAGCTCGCGGTGGCCACCATCCTCTCCGCGCAGTGCACCGACAAGAGGGTCAACGAGACCACGCCGGCACTCTTCGCGAAGTACCGGTCGGCGCGCGACTACGCGGAGGCCGACCGGACGGAGCTCGAGGAGTACATCCGGTCCACCGGCTTCTACCGCAACAAGGCCAACTCCCTCATCGGGCTGGGCCGCGAGCTCCTCGAGCGGTACGACGGTGAGGTTCCCGCCTCGCTGAAGGAGCTGGTGACGCTGCCCGGTATCGGGCGCAAGACGGCCAACGTGGTCCTCGGCAATGCGTTCGACATTCCCGGCATCACCGTCGACACCCACTTCGGCCGACTCGTCCGCCGCTGGGCCTGGACCGAGGAGGAGGATCCGGTCAAGGTCGAGCACGCCATCGGTGCGCTGATCCCGCGCAAGGAGTGGACGATCCTGTCCCACCGCGTGATCTTCCACGGCCGCCGCGTGTGCCATTCGCGGACGCCGGCGTGCGGTGTCTGCCTGCTGGCGAAGGACTGCCCGTCGTACGGGCTGGGGCCGACCGACCCCGTCAAGGCCGCGGCGTTGGTGAAGGGGCCGGAGACGGACCACATCCTCGCCCTGGCCGGCATCGAGACGTGAGCAGGTCGTCCGCGGCGAGGTGGAGCCTGGCCGCGCTCGTGGTGGTCGTCGCCCTCATCGTCGCCATCTGGCCGCGCGGGGACGATCCGACGGGACCGACGAGCTTCGCCGACTACCGCGACACTTTCGGCGCGGCGCCCACCGACGACGCGACGGACACGGAGCTGGCCCCCTTGCGCGCCGAGGCCGCGCTCGCCGCGTGCCCCGTGCCGGCGGCCGGCGCCCCGGCGCCCGCCGGCCCACTGGCGGGTCTGCGCACCACCTGCCTGGCCGACGGAGCGCCGGTCGATCTCGGTGCGGCCGTCGCCGGCACGCCGACTCTGCTCAACCTGTGGGCCTACTGGTGCGGCCCGTGCGCGGAGGAACTGCCGTATCTGCAGCAGTACGCCGAGCGTGCGGGCGGTGCCGTTACCGTGGTGACGGTGCACGAGGATCCCCGCCAGGGCAACGCCCTGACCCGACTGGCCGACTACGGCGTCCGACTACCCGGCGTGCAGGATCCGTCCGCTGCCGTCGCCGCTGCCGTCGGAGCTCCGGCCGTGTTGCCCGTCAGCGTGCTGCTCGCCGCCGACGGATCCGTCGCCGCGGTTCTCCCGCAGCCGTTCCGCTCCGTCGACGAGATCGCGGACGCCGTGCGCACCCACCTCGGAGTCTCGGCGTGACGGATCCCGCGGGCACGCCGCCGTGGCTGTCCCGTCTGGCCGCCGTGCACACCGTGCGCGACGACGCGAGCAACCCGGTGATCGCCCGCCACGCACCGGACGGGGCGACGGGCAGACCGGCCGCGGTGCTGGTGCTCTTCGGCGGGCGGCCCGACGCGGCGGAGTTGCCCACCGACGCCACCGTGCTCCTGACCCAACGCGCGTCCTCGCTGCGGCAACATCGCGGTCAGGTCGCTTTTCCCGGCGGCGCAGCCGATCCCGGCGACGACGGACCCGTCGGCACCGCTCTGCGGGAGGCGCAGGAGGAGACCGGGGTGGACCCGGACGGCGTGGAGCCGCTCACGGTGCTCGACTCCATCTTCGTGCCCCCGTCGGGCTTCGAGGTGACACCGGTGATCGCGTACTGGCGCGTCCCGAGCGAGGTGTCCGTCGTGGACACCGCCGAGACGGAGCGTGTCGTCGCCGTGCCGCTCACCGATCTTCTCGATCCGGTCAACAGATTCGTGGTGCGCCACCCCCTCGGTTATCGGGGCCCGGCGTTCGCAGTGGGAGGAATGCTCGTGTGGGGTTTCACGGCCGGGGTGCTGTCCGGCGTCCTCGAGACGGCGGGCTGGGGTGCCCCCTGGGACACCGAGGACGTCCGGGACCTCGAGACGTCGCTCGCCGCCGTCGGTGAGGAGTTGCACCCGTGACGGGATCGACCTGGCTCGACATCGGTGTGGCACTGGTGGCGTTGCTCGCCGCGTCGTCGGGGTGGCGGCAGGGCGCGGTCGCGTCCGCCTTCGCCTTCTTCGGTGTCGTCCTCGGTGCCGTCGCCGGCATCCTGCTCGCACCGCGCGTCCTCGACCACGTCGAGGAGGGGCGGATGCGCGTGCTCGTCGGCGTCGCCCTCATCGTCGTCATGGTGATCGTCGGCGAGATCGCGGGCATGGTGTTGGGACGAGCGTTGCGCAGCGGGATCCACAGCCCGGCGGCGCGCTCGGTGGACAGCGTCATCGGTGCCGGTCTGCAGGCGGTGGCCGTGCTCGTCGCGGCCTGGTTGCTGGCCGTCCCGCTCACCGCGGCGTCGCAACCGCAGATCGCCGCGGCCGTGCGCGGATCGTCGATCCTCGGCGCCGTGGACGACGTGGCGCCCGAGTGGGTCCGCGAGATCCCCAACGAGTTCTCGGCTCTGCTCGACACGTCGGGTCTCCCCGACGTCATCGGCCCCTTCGGCCGCACTCCCGTGGCCGAGGTCGGTCCGCCGGATCCCAGCGTGCTGGCGTCGCCGATCGCGGCGGACCTCCAGGACAGCGTGCTGCGGATCCGCGGTATCGCCGAGAGCTGCCAGAAGGCGCTCGAGGGCTCCGGTTTCGTCATCGGGCCGGGCCGTGTCATCACCAACGCGCACGTCGTCGCCGGCACCTCGTCGGTGGCCGTCGACACCGCGGACGGCCCGCTCGACGCGGAGGTCGTCCTGTTCGATCCCGCCGTCGACATCGCGGTACTGAACGTGCCGGATCTGACCGCCGACGTCCTGCCGTTCGCGAGGGGGCGCGCGGAATCGGGAACCGACGCGGTGGTGCTCGGGTATCCCGGCGGTGGCCCGTACACGGCATCGTCCGCGCGGGTGCGCGAGACACTGAACCTCACCGGGCCGAACATCTACCGCACCGGGACGGTGGACCGGGAGGTCTACACCGTGCGCGGATCGATCCGTCAGGGCAATTCCGGCGGACCGCTGGTGGCCACCGACGGCACGGTCCTCGGCGTCGTCTTCGGCGCCGCCGTCGACAACTCCGATACCGGATTCGTGTTGACCGCAGCAGAAGTCGCCGACGAGGTGGCAACGGGGCTGCAGAACGGGCAACCTGCCGGTACGGGATCCTGCGTCGGGTGAGGATGCATCGGCTGTCACGCCGAGGAGCGCCCGCACCGCGTACCGTGATCACGAAGGTGGCGAGGAGACGACGTACTCCGCGTCCCCGGCTCGACGGGGGGAGCATCGATGGGGGTACGTCGACGCCGTGACGTGGCGATCACGACACGGGTTGTTCGAGGGGCGCGCGACGTGTGTCCGATTGGTCCGACGGTTCCCGGGGAATCATCCGACGGTCTGCGACGCGCGGACACGGGATGTGACGGGTGACGGTGACGACGGGAGACGAGGCGAGGATGGGCCGCCGCGGCGGTCGGCAGCTGACGGCGGCCGGCAACTACTTCGACACGCGATCGAAGGCGGTCATGGCAAGTGCCTCGGGGGCGCTGCCCCTGCTCGTCATCGCGATTCTCCAGCCAACGTTCCTGCGGCCGGGCACGCTGCCGCTCCTGGCCGTCATCGTGGCGTTCACCGTGGTCACCGTGGGCATCACCCTGCGTGCCGGTCGTCTGTCCGACCGGCAGTTCACGGTGCTGGGGTCGGGTGGCATGGTCGGCGTCGCCATCTCCGCCTATCTGATCGCCGATCCGTCGGGGTCCCGCGCGGTCACGGCGATGCTGGCGGTCGTGCCCGCCATCGCGGCGTCCGGATCGCCGCCCAAGGTCACGATCTCGCTCACCGGCGCCGCGGTGATCATGGCGACGGCACTGAGCATCAACGGCTCCGAGGGCGCGGTGCGGTTCGTCGCGGCCGGCGCCGCGGTCACCACCGTGGTGGTGCCGGCGGTGTTGATCGCCACCATGCGCAGCTCGCTCGAATCGGTGACAGCCCGCCTCGAGACCCTGGCGAACACCGATCCGCTCACCGGCCTGCTCAACCGCCGCGGCATGTTGCCGCGGGTGAGCGCCATGCTCGCGGAGGCATCGGAGAAGTCCGACGCCATCGTCGTCTCGCTCGTCGACGTCGATCACTTCAAGTCCGTCAACGACACTCGCGGTCACGCGGCCGGTGACGTCGTGCTCACCACGGTCGCCGAGGCGATAGCAGCCTACGTTCCCGAGGACGCGGTGGTCGCCCGGCTGGGCGGGGAGGAGTTCCTGGTGCTCGGCCTCAGCAAGTCCGTCGCGGGGCTCGAGGAGAAGGTGCTCGAGAGCGTCCGCTCCGCGTGCGACGTCACCGTCAGCATCGGAGTGGCGCAGGCGAACGTGGTGTTCGACGAGAGGGGCGGTAACGACGTCGAGGCCACCCTCGACCGACTGACCTACGCGGCCGACCGCGCGCTGTACGCGGCGAAGACGGCGGGCCGCGATCGAGTGGCGTTCGCGATGGAGGACGTCGTCCGGTGGTCACCGACCCTGACGCCGGTGCAGCGCCGCGACAAGACGGAACCCCTCCCGTGAGGGCAGAGGAGTGAGCATGCGCGAGCATCGCGTCCTGGACCCGACCGACCTCGGCGATCACGAGGTTCTCGATCGACTGATGTCCGAGATCGGGGACGACGCGATCCTGGACACCACCGCCGAGCAGCTCCAGTCGCTCGACGCACTGCTGCCCACTCCGTCGTCCGAGCTGCTGGACGAGCCGACCCGGTGGGTGCACTACCCCTGGCGTCGCTCGCTCGTGCGGGTGCTCGGTCCGCGCGGGTTCCGGTTGCTGCGCCTGGACCGGAACCGCAACAAGATCACCGTGGACGAGCAGAATGCAGCGCGGCGCCTGCGCGTCGGCGTCGTGGGTCTGAGCGTCGGCCACGCGGTGGCGCACACCCTCGCTCTCGAAGGGCTGTGCGGCGAGCTCCGGTTGGCCGACTTCGACGATCTGGACCTGTCGAACCTCAACCGTGTGCCCGCGTCGGTGTTCGACCTCGGCGTCAACAAGGCGGTGCTGGCGGCTCGCCGCATCGCCGAACTGGATCCGTACCTCGAGGTGACGACGTTCCCGACCGGGATCGACGAGGCGACCACGGACGCCTTTCTCGCCGACCTCGACATCGTCGTCGAGGAGTGCGACTCGATCGACGCGAAGGTGTTGGTGCGGCAGGAGTGCCGTCGCCGCGGGATTCCCGTGATCATGGAGACCAGCGACGGGGGCGTGCTCGACATCGAGCGCTACGACCTCGAGCCCGACCGACCGTACTTCCACGGGTTGCTCGGCGACGTCGACGCCGCGGCGGTCGCGGGGATGACGCCGCGGGAGAAGGCGCCACTGGCGGGGCGCATCCTCGAGATGGAGCGCATCACGCCGCGCATGGCGGCATCGTTGCCGGACATCGGTACGACGTTGTCGACGTGGCCGCAGTTGGGGAGTGACGTGGCGCTGGGCGGCGCGTCGGTGGCCGCTGTGGTGCGGTTGTTCGGGCGCGGGACACCGCCTCCGTCGGGACGCGTCCGTGTCGGTCTCGAGGCGATCATCGAGAGCACCCTCGTCGACCCCTACAGGGGCTGACCGCTCGCTCGAAGATGGCGCAGGAGAACGTCGGTGACCTCGTCCGGGCGTTCCTGGTGCACGTAGTGCCCCGATCCCGTCACGCGATGCTCCACGAGCTGCGGTGCCCAGTGGGAGTCGCGGCGCGCCGTTGTCGGCAGGACGTACGGGTCGGCAGATCCCAGGATCTGCAGCGCCGGTAGATCGACGGTCCGGTCGATCGCGGCGCGGAAGCGGCGACCGTCGGAACGGAACTGGCTGCGGAACGCCCAGCGCTGATACTCCAACGTGCTGTGTGCGACACCGGGGATGCGGACGGCCGACCGCATCCTCGACACGACGTCGCCGAACTCCGTGGACGACTGCCACTGCGCGGACGACCGGGCACGGACGAGTCGCTCCACCTCGGCACCGTCGTCGGCGACGAGCGTCTTTTCGGGTGCGAGCGGAACCTGGTAGCGCAGGAACGACGGCAGCAGCGCCGCGCGTTGCGCCGAGTCCCGGATCGCGGCCCGTCGCAACGAGATCGGATGCGGTGAGGCGAGCAGCGAGATCGAGCGAACAGCGCGAGGGTGCAGCGCTGCGGTCGCCCAGCACACGAGTCCGCCGTCGGCGTGCCCGACCAGATCCGCCTCGGAGTGTCCGAGCGCGCGGACGAGGCCGGAGATATCACCGGCGAGGGTCCAGCCGTCGTAGCCGCGAGGCGGCTTGTCGCTGTCGCCGTAGCCCCGCAGATCCACTGCCACGGCGTGATAGCCGGCGGCGCCGAGAGCGGTCAGCTGGTGGCGCCACGACCACCAGAGGTCGGCGAAGCCGTGGACGAGAACGACCAGCGGCGCCGGCCGACTCGGATCAGGGCGTCCCGGGTCGGCGGACGCCGAGGTGTCCGCCTCGGCGATGTGGAACCGGATGCCGTTGGCGCGGATGTCGCGGTGCTGCCACGGGCCGGGATATCGGACGGTCGACGGGTCGGGTGCGGCCACTGTCGTCGGTACGCGGGCGCGGTGTCAGCGCGAGAGCGGGGCGCGCACGTCGAGCGCGTCCAGCTGCTTCTTCGGCGATGCGCCGTCGCCCTGGCCCGGCAGCACCGAGGAGGCCGCCTTCAGCGAGTCGATGGTCTTCTCGGGCTTGCGCAGCTTCTTCACCCGGAGGTAGCCGAGGAACGCGAGCAGCGCCGTGATGACCACCATGATCAGGAAGACGATGAGGAACGCGAGCCACCGCGTGACCCACACGTTGAGCAGCTCGGCGAGGAAGAAGAAGAAGAAGAACGAGCTGAAGATCAGGACCGCGAGCGCGAGGATGAAGAGGACGCTGCCCTGCAGGCCCTTCTTGATCTCGCCGGTCACCTCGGCCTTGGCCAGTTCGACCTCGGCGCGGACCAACGTGGAGACCTGTGTCGTCGCGTCCTTGACCAGGGTGCCGATGCTGGCCGTGGCGGGGTTGCTGCGACTGTCGACGTCCGTCAGCGGGATCGAGGAGATACTGGCCGGAGCGGTCGTCCGACCGCTCGTGTCGGTGCCTCGGCTGCTGCTCACGTGCAAGTCCCTTCGAAGATGTTCGTCGCGCTCGACAGTGATCGTCCGGCGATACCGGCCAACCCTATGTCCTTACCCGTTCGGGGCTCACACTATCGCCGCCGGACGGGGCCGGTCCCGCCGGACGTCGGTCCCCGCGTGGTGAGCACTCACGAACCGAGTGGCCGGTATCGGCCCTCACGTCACGATGCGTCGGGTAACTTCCTGCTGACGAACCCGCCTCCCAACAGGAGAAACCCGTGACAAGCACTTCCGCGGACCGCGTTCCGAACCCCGACGGTTCGAACATCGCCGGTCCGGACTCCGATCTCGATGCAGTGGACGGCGTACCTCGCAGTCGCATCGTGATCGCCTCGATGGTCGGAACCTCCATCGAGTTCTTCGACTTCTACATCTATGCCACCGCCGCCGTCCTCGTCTTCCCCCGGCTGTTCTTCCCCGCGGGCAACGACACGACGGCCCTGCTCGCGTCGTTCGCGACGTTCGGCCTCGCCTTCGTCGCGCGGCCCATCGGTTCGGTGCTGTTCGGACACTTCGGTGACCGCATCGGCCGGAAGGCGACCCTGGTCGGGTCCCTGCTCACCATGGGCGTCGCGACCTTCCTCATCGGACTGCTGCCGACGTACGACAGCGTGGGCATCATCGCCCCGATGTTGTTGGCGCTCATGCGTTTCACGCAGGGTGTCGGCCTGGGCGGCGAGTGGTCGGGCGCTGCACTGCTCGCCACCGAGACCGCGAAGGAGGGCAAGCGGGCCTGGGCCGCGATGTGGCCGCAGCTCGGTGCCCCTATCGGCTTCCTGATGGCCAACGGGATCTTCCTCATCCTGACGTTGTCGATGGACTACGACTCCAAGACGTCCGGATCGGACCACGCCTTCCTCACGTGGGGATGGCGTGTGCCCTTCCTGCTGAGCGCGATCATGGTGATCATCGGCCTCTACGTGCGACTCAAGCTCGAGGAGACACCGGTGTTCAAGCGCGCCGTGGCCAACGGCCAGCGCGTCAAGACACCGGTGGCGGAGGTCTTCAAGACCAGTTGGCGTCCGCTGATCCTCGGCACGTTCGTCATGCTCGCGACGTACACGCTGTTCTACGTCATGACGACGTGGGTGGTCAGCTACGGCACCGGCAAGGTGGTCGATCACAGCGGTGTCGCCGTGACCATCGCCTACACGGACTTCCTGGGCCTGCAGCTCATCTCGGTGTTGTTCTTCGCCGCGTTCGTCCCGGTCTCCGGCTGGCTCGCGGATCGGTTCGGCCGCCGCATCACACTGATCGTCATCACGACCGCGATCATCCTGTTCGGCCTGTCGTTCAAGTGGTTCGCTGCTCCCGAGTCCGCCACCGAGAGTCGCATGCTGCTGTTCATGTGCGTCGGCCTGGCGCTGATGGGTCTGACCTTCGGACCGATGAGTGCTGTTCTGCCGGAGCTGTTCCCGACCAACGTGCGCTACACCGGATCGGGTATTTCCTACAACACGGCCAGCATCCTGGGAGCGGCCGTGGCGCCGTTCATCGCGACCTGGCTGGTGAACTCCTACGGTGTCGCGTGGGTGGGCGTGTACCTGGCCGTCGCCGCGGCACTGACGCTGTTCGCACTCGTCGTCATGAAGGAGACGCGCGGACGCGATCTCGACACCGTGTCCTGACGGACTGCCGACAGCAGAGAGGGGCTCGTGCACTCGGTGCACGAGCCCCTCTCTCTGCGTGACGCGTGGTTACTTCTGGCCGGCCTTGGCGATCGCGTCGAAGACGGCGGGATCGACGAGGGTCGAGGTGTCGCCCAGATCCCGGCCCTCGGCGACGTCGCGGAGCAGGCGGCGCATGATCTTTCCGCTGCGCGTCTTGGGGAGCTCCGGGACCACCGTGATCTGTCGCGGCTTGGCGATCGGCGAGATCTCCTTCGACACCTGAGCCTTCAGCTCGGCGATCAGCGCGTCGCCGGTGTTCTCGATGCCCTCGCGCAGGATGACGAAGGCGACGATGCCCTGGCCGGTGGTCTCGTCCGCCGCGCCCACGACGGCTGCCTCGGCGACGCCGGGGTGGGTCACCAGAGCCGACTCCACCTCGGAGGTGGAGATGCGGTGACCGGAGACGTTCATGACGTCGTCGACGCGTCCGAGGACCCAGAGGTCGCCGTCGTCGTCGAAGCGCGCACCGTCACCGGCGAAGTACCAACCCTCGGTGGCGTAGCGGGACCAGTAGGTGTCCTTGTAGCGCTCCATGTCGCCCCAGATGCCACGCAGCATCGACGGCCACGGCTCGTCGAGTACGAGGTACCCGTTGCCGCCGGGCCCGAGCATCTTCGCGTCGTCGTCCACGATGGCGGCCGAGATGCCGGGGAGCGGTGTCTGGGCCGATCCCGGCTTGGTGGCGGTGACGCCGGGCAGCGGCGAGACCATGATCGCGCCGGTCTCGGTCTGCCACCAGGTGTCGACGATCGGAGCGCTGCCGGCGCCGATGACGTCGCGGAACCAGCGCCACGCCTCGGGGTTGATGGGTTCGCCGACGCTGCCGAGCAGGCGGATCGAGGAGAGGTCGTGTGCGTCGGGGATCTGTCGTCCCCACTTCATGAACGTGCGCACGAGCGTGGGCGCCGTGTAGTAGATGGTGACGCCGTACTTCTCGACGATGTTCCAGTGCCGGTGCTCGTCGGGAGAGTTGGGCGTGCCCTCGTAGACCACCTGCGTGGCGCCGTTGGCCAGCGGGCCGTAGACGATGTAGCTGTGCCCGGTGACCCAGCCGATGTCGGCCGTGCACCAGTAGACGTCCTTGCCCTGCTTGTGGTCGAAGACGTAGTGGTGCGTGTAGGCGGTCTGCGTCAGGTAGCCGCCGGAGGTGTGGATGATGCCCTTCGGCTTACCGGTGGTTCCCGAGGTGTAGAGGATGAAGAGTGGGTGCTCGGAGTCGAACGCCTGCGCCTCGTGCTCGGGGGAGGCGGATCCGACGGTGTCGTGCCACCAGAGGTCGCGGCCCTCGGTCCACTGCACGTCGATGTCGGTGCGCTTCACCACCAGGACGTGCTCGATCGACGCGGCGCCGTCCACGGCCTCGTCGACCGAGTCCTTGAGCGGCGCGGCCTTGCCGCGGCGCCACTGGCCGTCGGTGGTGACGACGAGCTTGGCCTCGGCGTCGTCGATGCGCGAGCGCAGTGCGGAGGACGAGAAGCCTGCGAAGACGACGCTGTGGGTCAGTCCGAGGCGGGCGCACGCGAGCATCGAGACGATGGCCTCGGGGACCATGGGCATGTAGATGGCGACGCGGTCACCCGAGACGAGCCCGAGATCGGTGAAGGCGTTCGCGGCGCGGCTGACCTCGGCGAGGAGGTCGGAGTAGGTGATCTCGCGGCTGTCCCCGGGCTCGCCCTCCCAGTGGATCGCCACCTGGTCGCCGCGGCCCTCGACCACGTGCCGGTCGACGCAGTTGTAGGCGACGTTCAGTTCACCGCCGACGAACCACTTCGCGACGGGGGCGTCCGACCAGTCGAGCACCTGCTCGAACGGCGTGTGCCAGTGCAACCGGTTCGCCTGCTCGGCCCAGAACGCGAGGCGATCGTCCTTCGCCGCCTGGTAGAGCTCGGATCCGGCGTTGGCCTGCGCGACGAAGTCGTCACTCGGGGGATAGGACACCGGGTGCTCCGATTCCGTGTCCCTGGTCGCGCCGTCGTCGGTCACGGTCTCGGTCATCGTGGTACCTGGCCCCTCTCGGAAAAGCTGGTGTGTCGGTTCGGTGTGTCGCGACTGTGAGGGTAGTCACGTGTGACCGGCGCCGCACCGTTGCAGAGGGCTGCGACCCGGGACGTGCGGCGAGAGGTGCGTTCTGCGCGACGGGCGGTGTGCAGCAGCGATGGATGGTGACGAGACACGAAAATCGCCTCTCATCAGGCTGTCTGACCGGTGAGGTCCAGTCCTGTCAGGTTACGTCCGTATTTCGGGGCGGACCCGGGTCGTTCCGATTTCGGGGGAGTGCACGACAGACCTTTGTGAGTGTGTCTAAAGTCAAGCAAATATCCGGGTCACGCCGGTCATCGCCCGTGGCCCACCCGACACCCGCGGACCACCCGCGGACGGTGCGTGCAGTCGACCCTGTTCGTGCCGGATTCGATGGAGGACATGTTGAGAGTCAAGAAGACGATCGCGGTGGTCTCGGTGGCCATCGCCGCCGTGGGCATGCTCGCGGCGTGTGGTGGCGGGGGTGGGTCCTCGAGCGCCGAGGGCACCTACAGCCTGTACATCGGCCAGCCCGAGAACCCGCTCGTTCCCGGTAACACCACCGAGAGTGAGGGCAACCAGGTCCTCAAGGCCCTGTTCACGCCGTTGGTGAACTACAACGACGAGAGCAGCGAGGTCGAGTACACCGGCGTCGCCGAGTCGGTCGAGTCCGACGACCAGCAGAACTGGACGATCAAGCTCAAGCCGGACTGGACGTTCCACGACGGCACGCCCGTCGACGCGAAGTCCTACGTCGATGCGTGGAACTACACCGCGCTGAGCACCAACGCCTTCGGTGCCTCGTACTTCTTCGAGAACGTCCAGGGCTACGACGATCTGCAGGCCGCCGAGGGCGCTGAGCCCACCGCGACCACGATGACCGGCCTCGAGGCCGTGGACGACACCACGATTCGCGTGGCTCTGAAGGAGCCCTTCGCGATCTACCCGGTGACCCTGGGCTACAGCGCGTTCTCGCCGCTGCCCGAGGCGTTCTTCACCGATCCCGACGCCTTCGGACGTCGCCCGATCGGCAACGGCCCGTTCAAGGCCGACGAGGACTTCGTCGAGGGACAGGGCATCACCCTGACCAAGTACGACGACTACAAGGGTGAGAACCCGGCACAGTCGCAGGGCGTGCAGTTCAAGGTCTACACGGAGCTGAGCACCGGCTACACCGACGTTCAGGCCGGCGGCCTCGACGTCATGCTGGATCTGCCGCCGGATGCCTGGGCGACCGCACGTGACCAGTTCGGTGACCGGTACGGCGAGCGCGCTCGCCCCGACATCACCTCGCTCGCGTTCCCGACCTACGACCCGCGTTTCTCGGATCCCCGTGTGCGTGAGGCGTTCTCGATGGCGATCGACCGTCAGGCCATCACCGAGGCCATCTTCACCAACACCCGCACGCCGGCCACCTCCTTCGGTTCGCCCGTCGTCGACGGCTACCGGGACGATGCCTGCGGCACCAAGTGCGAGCTGAACGCCGCTCAGGCCAACACGCTGCTCGACCAGGCCGGCTTCGACAGGTCGCAGCCGGTGGAGCTGTGGTTCAACGCCGGTGCGGCACACGACACCTGGATGACCGCCGTGGGCAACCAGCTGCGCACCAACCTCGGAGTCGACTACGTGCTCCGCGGCGATCTGCAGTTCGCGCAGTATCTTCCGCTGCAGGACGCACAGGGCATGACCGGTCCGTTCCGTTCGGGCTGGATCATGGACTACCCGTCGCTGTACAACTTCCTGTCGCCGGTCTACAGCTCGGCAGCACTGCCGCCGGCGGGTTCGAATGTCAGCTTCTACTCCAACCCGGAGTTCGACGCCGCCCTCTCGCAGGGCAACAACGCGGAGTCGATCGACGCCGCGACGACCGAGTACCAGCGGGCCGAGGACATCCTGTTCCGCGACCTGCCGGCCACTCCGCTCTTCTACGGTCTGAACCAGGCCGTGTGGAGCGAGCGGGTCGACAACGTCAAGATCGACCTGTTCGGTGACATTGAGGTCGCGGACGTCACGGTCAGCTGACCTCTCTCTCGACTCGGTGGGGCGCCGTGCAGACGCAGGGCGCCCCACCGACGCGTGAACCGTGAGACCCCGAAGAGGAGAACCCAGTGGGTCGCTTCATCACGCGCCGATTGCTGTTGACCATCCCGGTCCTGATCGGCGCCTCGTTCCTGATCTTCGCGATGGTGTACGCCCTTCCCGGTGATCCCATCCGCGCGCTCGCGGGCGATCGCCCGCTCGCCCCGGCCGTCGTCGCGCAGTTGCGTGCGCAGTACAACCTCGACGACCCGTTCCTGGTGCAGTACGTCAAGTACGTCGGCGGGCTCCTGCAGGGTGACTTCGGTACCGACTTCGCCGGGCGCCCGGTGCTCGACACCATCTCCCAGCGTCTTCCGGTGACGGTGCGGCTGACCATCGTGGCCATCGTCTTCGAGGCCGTCATCGGCATCGCGGCCGGTGTGCTCTCCGGTCTGCGCCGCAACTCCTTCTTCGACAACCTCGTGCTGGTGTCGACGACGCTGCTGGTGTCGGTTCCCGTGTTCGTCTTCGGCTTCGTCGCCCAGTACCTCTTCGGCTACAAGTTCGACCTGTTCCCCATCGCGGGTATCAACGATGGGTGGTACAGCTACCTGCTGCCCGGCCTGGTCCTGGCGTCGCTGTCCATGGCGTACGTCGCGCGTCTCACGCGGTCCGCGGTGTCGGAGGCCATGGCGGCGGACTACATCCGCACCGCCCGCGCCAAGGGCGTGGGGTACCGGCGCATCGTCCTGCGTCACGCACTGCGCAACAGCATGATTCCCGTCGTGACGTTCATCGGCGCGGACATCGGTGCGTTGCTGGGCGGCGCCATCGTCACCGAGTCGGTGTTCAACCTGCCGGGCCTCGGACGCGCGATCTTCGACGCCGTGCAGCGTCAGGAAGGCGCGGTGGTCGTCGGCATCGTCACGCTGATGGTCTTCTTCTACATCTTCTTCAACCTCGTCGTGGACGTGCTCTACGCGCTCCTCGATCCCCGAATTCGATACGAGTAGGCGCTATGACCAACGATGCACAGCATGTCGCCGCCGAGGGCGAGCCGGGCAACGTCGTGACCGGTGAGGCACAGGAGCTGGTCGGCCAGGCGAGCCTGTGGGGTAACGCGTGGAAGAAGCTGCGGCGCAGCGTTTTCTTCTGGTTCGGTGCCGTCATCACCGCGGTGCTAGTCCTGATGGCCGTGGTGCCCCAGCTGTTCGCTCGCGGGATCGATCCGCGCGCCTGCGACCTGTCGGACACCCGGCTCTCGCCGAGCTCCGAGCACTGGTTCGGAACGGACCTGCAGGGATGCGACTATTACGCCAACGTCATCTACGGCGCCCGCATCTCGCTGACCATCGGACTGCTCGCCGTCATCGGCGTGCTGATCATCGGCGTCCTGATCGGCGCGCTCGCCGGGTACTTCGGCGGCGTGCTCGACAGCCTGCTCGCCCGCTTCACCGACATCTTCTTCGGCATCCCGCTCCTGCTCGGCGCGTTGGTCCTGCTCACCGTCACCAGTGAGCGGACCGTCACCACGGTGGCGCTGGCTCTCATCGCCTTCGGGTGGATGACGGCCATGCGACTGGTCCGCTCGTCGGTCATCTCGATCAAGCAGAGCGAGTACGTGCAGGCCGCACAGGCACTGGGCGCGAGCACGTTCCGCATCCTGGTCCGCCACATCCTGCCCAACGCCCTCGCACCCGTGCTCGTGTACGCGACCATCGCCGTCGGCACGTTCATCGCGGCCGAGGCCACGCTGTCCTACCTGGGTATCGGGCTGCAGTTGCCGGCGATCTCGTGGGGCCTGCAGATCAACCTCGGCCAGAACTACATCTCCACCTCGCCGCACCTGGTGCTCTTCCCCGCAGGGTTCCTGTCGGTGACCGTGCTGGCCTTCATCCTCATGGGCGATGCGCTGCGAGATGCGCTCGACCCGAAACGGAGCTGACGGACATGAGTGACGACAAGACCGGCCCGATTCTCGGAGTCTCGGATCTGACGATCGACTTCGAAGTCGACAAGACGTGGCGTACAGCCGTACGGAACGTCTCGTTCGACCTCGCTCGCGGTGAAATCCTCGCCATCGTCGGCGAATCGGGCTCGGGTAAGTCCACCACCGCCATGGCGGTGCCCGGCCTGCTGGCCGACAACGCCCGCGTGAGTGGCAGCATCACGCTCAACGGTCGCGAACTGATCGGCCTGAAGGAACGTGAGCTGAACTCGGTGCGCGGCAAGGACATCGCCGTGATCTTCCAGGAGCCGATGACGGCTCTGAACCCCGTCTACACCATCGGGTGGCAGATCACCGAGGCCATCCGCGCGCACAGCGAGCTCAGCAAGGCGCAGGCCAAGGACCGTGTCATCGAGCTGCTGCGGCTCGTCGAGATGCCGGAGCCGGAGAAGCGCGTCAAGTACTACCCCCACCAGTTGTCCGGTGGCCAGCGCCAGCGCGCGATGATCGCCCAGGCGTTGGCATCCGAGCCGTCCGTGCTCATCGCGGACGAGCCGACCACGGCACTCGACGTGACCGTGCAGGCCGAGATACTGCAGCTCATGCGCGACCTCCGCGGTCGGGTCGACGCGGCGATCCTGCTCATCACCCACGACATGGGCGTGGTCGCCGACATGGCCGACCGCATCCTCGTCATGCGCGGTGGCGACATCGTCGAGCAGGGCACCTCCGGCGACATCTTCCATCGTCCCGATCACGCCTACACCCGCGAACTCCTGGCCTCCGTGCCCCACCTCGGTTCCCGGACCGGGCAGGCGGGCACCGACGACACCCCCGACGTGCGGTACGCGCTCGAACTCGTCGACGCCGTCATCGAGTACCCGGGTTCGCGTCGCTCGGGTGGCTTCCGCGCGGTCGACGGTGTCAGCCTCACCATCGAGCCGGGCGAGGTGGTCGGTCTGGTCGGTGAGTCCGGATCGGGCAAGTCGACCATCGGCAAGGCAGCCGTCGGCCTGCTCAAGCTGCATTCGGGGTCGTTGTCCATCGCCGGAACGGACATCACGTCGATGTCGACCCGCGACCTGCGTCCGGTGCGCAGCAAGGTCGGCATCGTGTTCCAGGATCCGGGTTCGTCGCTGAACCCGCGGTGGCCCATCGGCCAGTCGATCGGCGAGCCGATGCTGCTGCACACCGAGATGGACCGTGGTCAGCGCAACACCAAGATCGAGGAGTTGCTCGATCAGGTGCACCTGTCGCGGGACATGCGCAACCGCTACCCGCATCAGCTGTCGGGTGGTCAGCGCCAGCGTGTCGGCATCGCCCGCGCCCTGGCTCTCGAACCCACCCTCCTCGTCGCGGACGAGCCGACGTCCGCGCTCGACGTGTCCGTACAGGCCAAGGTGCTCGAGCTCTTCCAGGAGCTGCAGCGGGAGTACGGCTTCGCATGCCTGTTCATCAGCCACGACCTCGCCGTGGTCGAGGTGCTGGCTCGCCGCATCGCGGTCATGAGTGCGGGCAAGCTGGTGGAGTTCGATCGGACCGACACCATCCTGCGCTCGCCGGCCGACCCGTACACGAAGCGGCTGCTCGCCGCGGTGCCCGTTCCGGACCCGGAGCAGCAGGCCGTCCGGCGCCGCGAGCGTGCCGAGTTGATGGCTGCCGAGCGGAACGCCGGATCCGCCGCGACGTAGGACCACCGATAGCCTGACCGGATGACCAGCTCAGCCACAGATCCCCTCGGCCCGATCCTGGAGCTCGAGGGGGTGCGCGACGCCGCCGAGCGGGCGCGGAACGCGTTGGGCGAGGTGCACCGACACAAGGCCAACCGGCGCGGATGGAAGGCGACGGCAGCCGAGGCGGCGGTCCGGGCCGCGCGGGCCTCCGCCGCGATGGAGGGTTCCTCCACGGCGATGCCCGAGGACGGTGAGGCCGCTCCGCCCCTGCTCGCCGGCGCGCTGCGGGTGGCCCAGGCTCTCGACGGCGACTCCCTGCCGATCATGGTGGGCGTCTGGCAGCGGGCGCCGCTGCAGGCACTCGCGCGGCTGCACCTCCTGGCCGCCGCGGACCTGGCGACGACACAGGACGATCTCGGACGACCCCGTGCGGACGCAGCCGACCGCCTGGCGTTCCTGGCGGATCTCGTGACCGGCGCCACGAAGGCGCCCGCCCCGGTGCTGGCCGCCGTGGTGCACGGAGAACTGTTGGCGCTGAAGCCGTTCGGCACGGCCGACGGCATCGTGGCCCGGGCGGCCTCGCGGCTGGTGGCCGTGTCCACGGGCTTCGACCCCCACAATCTCGGTGTCCCGGAGATCAGTTGGGCGAAGCGGCTCGCCGCGTACCGCACCGGCGCCGACGGTTTCGCCCGCGGCACCGAGCAGGGCGTGGGGAGCTGGGTGCTGTTGTGCTGCGGCACCTTCGAGGCCGGAGCAGCCGAGGCGACCACCATCGCGGACAACTCTGTCTGACGCATGAAACGGGCGACGCTGCCGAGTTCTCACCTCGACGACGTCGCCCGTCAGCACGAACGTCGGTTACCAGGCGTGCAGAGTGGGTTGCGGCGGAGCGGACTCCGCGAGGCCTCGGCGAGAAATCGTGCGCCCGGGACTCGTGTCCGCAACCAGTGCGAAGTTCTCATCCCTGATGCGCGACTTTCGCAGGCCCACAACGCTTGTGCCATCATAGCGGCGCGCTACGCGTGGGTACTGATCGGTCGTGCTGGGGAAAGCCCGGCTGGGAGAGCGATCCTTCTCTTCCGGCCCGCTCTTGGCCTTCCGTCTTCCCGTACGACCATTTGTACTCTGTGACTCGCGCCACAGCAAGGGTTTCGCGAACCCGATCGATTCAGCGTCGCCGACGCAGCAGCGTGTACGTCGCGGCGCCCGCGGCCAGGGCGCCGAACGAGACGGCGGCCATGCCGGCCACCGTGCCCGACGACGGGGCCTGGAACCGGGCACGCAGCGAGACCGGGTCGGAGAACGTGAGGATCGGCCATCCCCTGGCCGACGCCTCGCGGCGCAGGCCTCGATCCGGGTTCACCGCGGTGGGATGTCCGACCGCGTCGAGCATCGGCAGATCGGTGATCGAGTCCGAGTAGGCGTAGGACCGAGACAGGTCGTATCCCTCGCGCTCGGCCAACTCCTCCATGGCGGTGACCTTGCCGGGCCCGTAGCAGTAGAACGAGAGCTCGCCCGTGTACTTGCCGTCCTCGACGGCCATCCGGGTACCCATGTCGTGGTCCACGCCCAGAGCCTCCGCGATGGGCGCCACGACCTCCTCGCCGGAGGCCGAGACGATGACGACGTCGTGGCCGCGCAGCTTGTGGTCGGCGATGAGGTCGGCAGCCTCGGCGAAGACCAGCGGATCGACGATGTCGTGCAACGTCTCGGCGACGATGGCTCGGACCTGCTCGACGTCCCAGCCGGTACACATGTTGGCGATGTGGATGCGCATCCGTTCCATCTGGTCGTGATCCGCGCCCGACACCAGGAACAGGAACTGCGCGTAGCTGCTCTTGAGCACGCTCCGGCGGTTGATGAGACCCCCGTCGAAGAAGGGCTTGCTGAAGGCCAGCGTCGAGGACTTGGCGATGATCGTCTTGTCCAGATCGAAGAACGCGGCGACGCGGCCGGGGGCGTCCGGGCGGAGGGGTGTGCTCACCCCGTCAGCCTAAGGGTGCCCGGAGGTGGATCGCGGGTCACGGTGTCTCCACCTGCTTCGACGGCGCCACGGACCGACGGTCGTCCGTGTCGGTGCGGGTGGTCGGCGGTGTAAGATTTCGACTACCCGGTCTCGAACCGGGCGTGTTCAGCCCGACCCCCCGGGGCTGAACTCCGACGACCCCCGCCTCCTCCCCCCCTGGCGGGGGTCGTCCCCTACTTCCGGTGCGGTAGCACCTTCTCCGCGCTGGTGCAGGCGCCGTCCCCGGGTACCGAGTTGTCCACAGGTTCGGCTCGTCGCCCTGGCGGACCGACCGCGGACGCCGCACGATCGACGGCGTGACCGACCTCGATTCAGCACTCCTGGTGATCGTGCCCGACGCCGCACTCTCCGATCGCGTCCGGCGCATCGCCGCCGCCGCGGGTCGGGAGTCGTCGCACCTCGGCGCGCTGCCGGACCGCGCGCTGTGGCAGTCCTCGGACATCGTCGTGCTGGGAACGGCAGCTGCCGAACGAGCAGTGCGGGAACACCTTCCGAGGCATTCCGGTGTCGTCGTCGTGACCGACGGACCGGCGGACGTCGAGGCCTGGCAGAGCGCGTCGCGGCTCGGCACCTCCCGTGTGCTCGCGCTGCCGGCGCAGGAGGCCGATCTCATGGGGTTGCTGTCCGCGGCCGCACGCGTCCCCGTCGGTGGCGGTGTGGTCGTGACGGTGGTGGGCGGTTGCGGCGGCGCCGGTGCGTCCGTGTTCGCCGCGGCATCGGCCGTCGTCGCGTCCCGGTCCGGGCGCACCGTGTTGATGGACGGAGACGCGGCGGGCGGCGGGATGGACCTCGTCACGGGACTCGACGGCACACCGGGCCTGCGCTGGCCGGAACTGGTGATCGACGGCGGAACCGTCACGGCCGACGCACTGCATCACGCGCTGCCCGGGCGCGGCGATCTGGCGGTGCTCTCGACCCGGCGCGAGCAGACGAACACCATCACGGCAGCGGCCTGGCGCGCCGTCGTCGACGCCGGAGTCACGGCGGGCGAGGTCGTCGTGTGCGACGTACCGCGCGCAGGCCCCATTCACGAGATGTCCGTGCAGGCGGCAGATCTGGTGGTCGTGCTGGTCCCGGCGACGGTGCGGTCGGCCGTGGCGGCGCAGTGTCTCGCCCGGTCGATCACCTCGACATCGGCCAACGTGGGAGTGGTGGTCCGCGGTCCCGCGCCGTCCGGACTGACGGCCGCGGAGGTGGCCGACGTGGTGGGTCTTCCCCTGCTCGCCTCCGTGCGCCCCGAGCGTCGACTCGCCGCGATGCTCGACGGGCGTGGACTGGTCCTCGGCCGCCGATCTCCCCTGGCGCGAGCTGCCGGCGACGTCCTGGCGCTGCTCACCTCGGCGCCCACGACATGACGGGATGGGTGTCGACGGATCTGCTCGATCGCGTCCGGGTGCGCCTCGTCGACGCCGACCGGGATCCGACGCCCGCCCTCATCGCGGAGGCGCTCCGGGCCGAGGCGGGCGGCGTGCTCGGTGACGCGGATCTGCTGCGCGCACTGCATCTCCTGGACACCGAGTTCCGCGGTGCCGGCGTGCTCGACGCCGTCCTGCGCGAGCCCGGCGTGACCGACGTGTTGGTCACCGGACCCGACGACGTGTGGGTGGACCGGGGACAGGGTCTGCGGCGAGCCGGCGTCGGGTTCGGGGACGAGGCCGCCGTGCGCCGCCTCGCCCAGCGGCTGGCGCTGTCGGCCGGGCGGCGGCTCGACGATGCGCAGCCGTGGGTGGACGGTCGTCTGCCCGGAATCGATCCCGGGTCGTTCGGAGTGCGACTGCACGCCGTTCTCGCGCCGGTGGCGCAGGGCGGGACGTGCCTGTCGCTCCGCGTGCTCCGTCCCGCGACGCAGGGTCTGGCAGCGCTCGCCGCGACCGGCGCGTTCGCCGAGGGCGCCGAAGGTCTGTTGCGCCGCATCGTGTCCGGACGCCTGGCCTTCCTCGTGGTCGGTGGCACAGGAACCGGCAAGACGACATTGCTGGCGGCACTCCTCGGCGAGGTGGACGCGGCCGAGCGCATCATCTGTGTCGAGGATGCCGCCGAACTGGCGCCCTCGCACCCCCACGTGGTGCGGCTCGTCGCCCGGCCCGCGAATGTGGAGGGAGTGGGCCAGGTGGGAGTGCGCGATCTGGTGCGTCAGGCCCTGCGCATGCGTCCCGATCGCATCGTGGTGGGCGAGGTCCGCGGTGCCGAGGTCGTCGACCTGCTCACCGCGCTCAACACCGGACACGACGGCGGTGCGGGCACCGTGCACGCCAACTCGCCCGACGAGGTACCCGCACGACTCGAAGCGCTGGCGGCCCTCGGTGGGATGGACCGGGCGGCGTTGCACAGCCAGTTCGCCGCCGCGGTGCAGGTGGTGCTGCACACCGCCCGCACGCCGAGCGGGCAGCGTGTGCTGTCGTCCATCGGCGTGCTCGAACGGGACGACCGCGGGCTGTGCACCGTGGTCGACGCCTGGTCGCGAACGCGGGCACGAGGTCCAGGACTCGACGCTCTCACCGCGATCCTGCGTCGGCGGGAGGGGTCCGCGTGATGCTCGCGGCGGTCGGTCTCGCGGCGGCTCTGCTGGTGCTGCCCTGCACGGACGCGCGCCGGCGCCTCGGACCGGTGCGCCGACGCTGGCTCGTGTCCGTGCGAGTGCCGGCGCCTGCCTGGATACCCGTGGCGGCAGGTGCGGCAGCGCTGGGCCTCGGTGTCGCGGTGGGTGCCGCGGTGGCCGTCGTGCTGGGAACGGTCGCCCTGCGGCGCACCCGAGGCGCTGTGCGGTTGGACCGTCGCCGCGCGGGGGACACACTGGCGGCGGCGCTCGAGACGATGGTGGCCGAACTCCGCGTGGGAGCCCACCCGGCCACGGCCTGCCGCACCGCTGCACGCGAGCACCCCGGGCCGGTCGGCACCGTCTTCGCCGCGGCCGCGGCCCGTGCGGAACTGGGCGGCACGATGTCGGATGCCGTGCGTGTCGGCGGACACGGGCCGGCGTGGGATCGGGTGGGTGCCGTGTGGCGCGTGGCCGAGGTGCACGGGCTGGGTCTCGCGGCACTGCTCGACGCGGTGCGCTCCGATCTGCGCGATCGCGGACGCTCGGCCCGGCGCATCGAGGCGTCCATGGCCGGCCCGCGCGCCACGGCGATGGTCCTCGCCGCGCTGCCCGCCGTCGGCGTCCTGCTCGGCCAGGCCATGGGCGCAGCGCCCCTCGCGGTTCTCACCGGAGGCGGCGCCGGCGGCATCATGCTGGTCGTCGGAGTGGCCCTCGCCTGCGCCGGGCTGCTCTGGACCGACGCCATCGTCGCGAAGGTGGCACCGTGACGATCACTCTCGTGCTCCTCGCCGCCGCGGTGCTCGCGCTCCCGCCCGCCGTCGGTGTGCGCGCCCGGCTCCGGGTGCCGGGCGCGAACGGTTCCGCATCGGTGGGGGTGGCGCCGACGGACCACCACGCCACCGCGGGCGCGTTGGACCTGCTGTCCGCCTGTCTCCGTGGGGGACTCGACATCGGCAGCGCATCCTCGGCGGTGTCCTCCGTCGCGCCCGAACCCATGGCGTCGGCACTGCGCCGCGCCGCCCAGTTGCTCACTCTCGGAGCGGATCCCGATGCGGCCTGGTCGGCGCTGGCGGCGCATCCCGACACCGAGTCGGTGGCACGCGTCATCCTCCGCTCGGCGCGGTCGGGAACCTCGATGGCCGACGCGACCGCCGAGGCGGCAGCCGATCTGCGCGTGCGGGCCGACGATGCTGCCGCTGCCGCGGGCGAACGCGCCGGAGTGATGGTGAGCGGACCGCTGGGGCTGTGCTTCCTGCCCGCGTTCGTCTGCCTCGGCATCGTGCCCGTGGTGATCGGGCTTGCCGGGTCCGTCCTGAACGGCGGGGTGATGTGACCCCCGCCCGAGAACGCCGAGGGGGAACGTCCTCCTCGGAACACGAAGGGGGAGAACATGAGCAAGTTCCTGACCGAGGTGGGCGCGCGCATCCTGACGGTGGCGCGGGAGGACGACGGGATGTCGACGGCCGAGTACGCCATCGGCACCATCGCGGCGGCGGCGTTCGGTGCCGTGCTCTACACGGTGGTGACGGGCGACAGCATCGTGACCGCGTTGACGTCCATCATCGACAAGGCTCTGCAGACGCAGGTCTGACGGGGGACTCGGGTCTCACGGGCGACAGCGGGGCGGTGACGGTCGAGGCGGCGCTGGCGATCTCGTCGATCGTTGCCGTCCTGGTGTTGTGCCTCGGTGCGCTGGTCACCGTCACCGAGCACATCCGGTGCATCGACGCGGCGCGGGAGGGTGCCCGGCTCTCGGCGCTCGGAGACGAGAGCGCGGTGACGTCGGCGACGGCGGTGGCCCCGCCCGGTGCGCGGGTGACGGTGTCGCGCGTCGGCGATCTGGTGACGGTGCGGGTGGAGGCGTCGTCGCCGCTGCCCGGGTTGACGGTGTCGGCGAGTGCGGTGGCGACGGCGGAGCCGACGGGTGGATGACCGCGGTTCGGCGACTGTGCTGGGAGCGTTCGTCACGGCGGCGCTGGTGGTGGTGACCGCGGCGGTGGTCTCGGTGGGTGCCGCCGTCTCGGCCCGTCATCAGGCGCAGTCGGCGGCGGACCTCGCTGCGCTGGCGGGTGCCGCCGCACTGACGTCGGGGTCCGAGGCGGGGTGCGCGGCGGCGACGGCGTCGGCTGCCCGGATGGATGCGGTGCTGGACGGATGCGCGGTGGAGGAGTGGGACGTGCAGGTCCGGGTGCGGGTGCGGATCGCGCTGCTGCGCTTCGGGGAGAGGGATGCGGTGGCCTCTGCGCGGGCGGGGCCGGTGAAGGAGTGAACCAGCACCTCGGTATGTCGGTCAGCGCGACTCGGCGAGCCTGCGTACTTCCGGTGCGACGGGGCGGCCGGTCTTCACACTGGCGGCCACGGCGGCTCGTGCAGCAGCCCGCCTCACAGAGACACGCAACTGGTGTCCCGGTGATCGTGGACTATCGACCCCGGATTCCGGGGCCTGGATTCCAGGATCGCGCCAGCAGGAGCACGCCCATGCCGATGGTCCACACGTTCAGGGTGTCGAGGGCGAGCCGCTCGGTGACACCCGAGCCCAGTCCCCATTTCCCGGGGCTGAGGAAGGCGATGCCGCCCACCACGGCGATCGCACTGCAGGCGTAGGTGAATCGCGAGGCGACTCGACCGACGGATCGCGCGACACACAGCATTCCGGCGAGCTGCAGGCCGAAGTGCACCTGCGCCGCGACGGTGTGGGGGACCGGTGCGACGTCCATCGGGAGGAACCCGACGGCGCACGTCGCGAGACCGGAGAGCGCCACGAGGATCCACCCCGTCCGGGCGATGCCCACCGAGGGACGTACCAGGAGCGCCGCGCCCGCTGCGGTGGCGCCGCCCACGGCCACGAACGTCGCGTTCATGACGACGTGATCGGGCGAGCAGTAGTCGGTGCACGTCGCCGCACCGAGGGCGCTGATGACGTCGTCACGCCAGCTGTACGGGGTGGTCCAGGAACGCGAGACGATCACCTGCATCGGCCAGTAGAGGACTGTGGCGATCCACAAGGAGGCGACGCTCCGACGCAGGGTCATGACACGACGGTAGACACCGGCGTCGTGACCGGCGCATCATGAGGTGAGTCACACGTGTGACGTGCGGTAACGCGCAACCGGGTTATCGCAGGCCGAGCATCGGGGGAATCGGAATGTCGAGAGTGGCGGACGTCAAGGACGAGGCACGATCGCGGCTGCGGTGGTTCGCGGTGCACGGAGTGGTGCGCTTCTTCGCCAAACGCGGCATCAAGATCGGTGACCCGCAGGCCAAGCTCATCGCCGATCCGGTGACTCGCGCGAACCCCGGTGTCGTCTACCAGGAGATTCGCGACCGGGGAAAGATCGTCAAGGGCCGCGTCGCCTACCTCACCGTCGACCACGGGCTGATCTTCGACCTCCTGCGCTCGGACGACTACCGCACCGTCGTCGTGGGCGGCAATCTCCCGAAGCCGCTGCGGGCGATCGAGCGTCGCACCCGAACCGCCGCTCTGCACCCGCTGGCGCCGCCGTCGCTGCTGTCGGTCGAGCCGCCCTCGCACACCCGCTACCGCAAGCTGGTGTCGTCGGTGTTCACCGCGCGCGCCGTCAACGCGATGCGCGACAACGTGCAGCTGGTGGCCGACACGCTTCTCGACGAACTCGTGGCCGCGGGCGGCGGCACGGTCGACATCGTGTCGTCGTACTGCGCCAAGCTTCCGGTCGCCGTCATCGGTGACATCCTCGGCGTGCCGGAGGCGGACCGCGACAAGGTGCTCGAGTTCGGCGAACTCGCGGCGCCCAGTCTCGACGTCGGTCTGACGTGGTCGCAGTTCCGCGAGGTCGAGCAGGGCCTCGAGGGCTTCGACCGGTGGCTCGCCACCCACATCGCGGGATTGCGCGACAACCCGGGCGACGATCTGATGAGTCAGCTCATCGCGGCGTCCGAGGACGGGGTGTACCTGAACGATCGGGAACTCCGCGCCACCGCGGGTCTGGTGTTGGCGGCAGGGTTCGAGACGACGGTCAACCTGCTCGGCAGCGGCATCAATCTGCTGATGAACAACCCCGACCAGCTCGCGCGACTGCAGGACGATCCGTCGCTGTGGGGAACGGCCGTCGACGAGATGCTGCGGCTCGAGTCGCCGGTGCAGATGACGGCCCGCGTCGCGAAGGGTTCCGTCACCCTCGAAGGCATGGACCTCGAGGCCGGCGATCTGGTGGTGTGCGTCCTCGCGGCCGGTAATCGGGACCCGCAGGTCTTCGACGACGCCGACACTTTCGACGTCGGTCGGTCCAACGCCAACAAGCACCTGTCGTTCTCGGGTGGGCGCCACTACTGCCTCGGCGCCGCACTCGCGCGCGCGGAGAGCGAGGTGGGACTGCGCACGCTGTTCGACCGCTTCCCGCATCTGTCGTCCGCCGGCACCGGCGTCAAGCGGGACACCCGTGTGCTGCACGGGTTCCGCACGCTACCGGTGGCGCTCGGCGAACCGGCCACCGTGTCTGCCTAACCCTCCAGACAGGCGAGGACGGCGTCGAGCACGCGCACGGCGCCGTCCTTGTCCAACGGATCGTTTCCGTTGCCGCACTTGGGTGACTGCACGCAGGACGGGCACCCCGAGACACACTCGCACGACGCGATGGCCTCGCGGGTCGCGGAGAGCCAGGTGCCGATGACGGCGTGGCCGCGGTCGGCGAATCCGGCGCCACCGTCGTACCCGTCGTAGACGAAGACCGTCGGCAGACCGGTGTCGGCGTGCAGTGCCGTCGACACGCCGCCGATGTCCCATCGGTCGCATGTCGCGACGAGGGGCAGCAGACCGATGGCCGCGTGCTCCGCCGCGTGGAGCGACCCGGGGACACGTTCGGCGGTCACGCCGGCGGACTCGAGCAACTCCGGCGTGATCGTGTACATGACTGCGCGCGTGTGGAGTTCCTGCATCGGCATGTCGAGTTCCACGGAGTCGAGGATCTCTCCGGACGGCAGTCTGCGGAGGTATCCGACCACCTGGTGGCTCACCTGGACCTGCACCAGCGCGACGTCGACCTCCCCGTACGACTGCTGTTCGTGCACGTCCTCGATCACGATGTCGGTGATCTCGCGCGCCGAGGTGGTCCACTCGGGCTCCTCGGGGTGCACCACCGCGAGGCCTTCCTCGAAGTCGAGCGTGTCCACGACGAACGACTCGCCCTGATGGATGTGGACAGCGCCGGGGTGGGTCGTCGAGGGCGCGCGGCCGGCGTCGACGGTGCCGAGCATGCGTCCGGTGGAGCCGTCGACGATCGCGATCTGCGACCCGATACCGCCCCGGATGTCCACCGCCACATGGGGGGTCGCGTCCGCGGTGATGTACCACCCGTGCGGCCGACGGCGGAGCAGACCCCGGTCCGCGAGGGACTGCGCGACGTCCTGAGCGCCGAGCTCGATCACCTCGTCGTCGGTCAGCGGGAGTTCCATGGCCGCGCAGAGCAGCTGTGGCCCCAGCACGTAGGGGTTGGTGGGATCGGTGACCGTCGCCTCGATGGGCTTGTCCAACAACGCGGCCGGATGGTGCACGAGGTACGTGTCGAGCGGGTCGTCCCGGCCCACCAGGATCACCAGCGATCCCTGGCCGCGGCGACCGGAGCGGCCGGCCTGCTGCCAGAACGACGCGACCGTCCCCGGGAAGCCGGCGACGACGACGGCGTCGAGCCCCGCGATGTCGACGCCGAGCTCGAGTGCGTTGGTGGTGGCCACGCCGAGCAGGGTGCCGTCGGACAGCGACCGCTCTAGTTCGCGGCGGTCGTCGGCGAGGTATCCGGCCCGGTATGCCGCGATGCGCTGCGGCAGATCGGGATCGACGTCCGCGAGCAGCCGCGCGGTACCCAGTGCCGTCAGCTCCGCGCCGCGTCGGGAACGGACGAACGTCAGTGTTCGGGCGCCCTCGACGACGAGGTCGGCCA
The DNA here is from genome assembly GCF_058139645.1 of Rhodococcus sp. NFXS4. Classification (NCBI taxonomy): domain Bacteria; kingdom Bacillati; phylum Actinomycetota; class Actinomycetes; order Mycobacteriales; family Nocardiaceae; genus Rhodococcus; species Rhodococcus sp. NFXS4. The sequence goes on along the minus strand of NZ_CP192221.1, from coordinate 4,449,576 downwards.
TGATGCGTGCGGCCTCGGAACCGGCGGCGCGCCGGATCGGCGCCCCGTTCTCACCCGTGACGTCCAGAAGCGGTGGCTCCCACAGGGCGACGGTCCGGGGACCGTGGGGAGATCCGTCCTCGGTGATCTCCTCGCACGGTGCACCGACCAGGCGACTGGCAGCAGCCCCGGGATTCGACGCGGTGGCGCTGGCGAGAACGACGACGGGCGCGGCGCCGTAGCGCGCGGCGATGCGCCGGAGTCGTCGCAGGATCAGGGCGACGTTGGAGCCGAACACCCCTCGATACGAATGACATTCGTCAACGACGACGTACGCCAGGTTGCGGAAGAAGTGCGCCCACCGCTGATGGCCCTTGAGCAGCGAGATGTGCAGCATGTCGGGGTTGGTGAAGATCCACCGTGAATTCGCCCGGGCCCACTGGCGCACCTCGAGGGGTGTGTCGCCATCGTACGCACTCGGTGCGATGTCCGGGAAGCCCCGCGCGGCGAGCGAGTCCGTCATGTCCACTGCAGCCCGAAGCTGGTCTGCCCCCAGCGCCTTGGTGGGCGCGAGGTAGAGCGCGGTGGCACGCGCGTCGGTCGACAGACGGGACAGCACGGGCATCCGGTACGCCAGCGACTTGCCCGACGCCGTGCCCGTCGAGACCACCACGTTGCGGCCCGACCACGCGAGCGACGCGGCCTCTGCCTGGTGGGTCCACGGCTGCGGGATCCCGCAGTCCTGGAAGACCTCGACGACCGCGGGCTCGAGCCACTGCGGCCATGCGGCGTACCGGGACTCACGTCCCGGCAGCTCCGCCGCATGGGTCAGCGGAGACTCTCCCGGCGGCGTTCCCGCCAGCGCTCGTCCGAGCAGCATTCCGCCGAACGAGGAGGCCGGTGCGTCGGTCGTCGTGCTCACTGTCTCTCACTCCCTCGGTGCTCGTGTCGATCGTAGAAGAACGGGCGGACAGAGCCCGCGAGGATATTTACGAAGTTGTTGTCTCGTCGACTGTCGCGCCGCCGTCCGACGTGGTTCACTGTTCTCGGTCGCAGCTTCTGTGTTCGTTTTCACGCTCGCAGGATCTAATGTTGCGAGCGCGGTGCGTGAAGCTCTGCCCACGGGGTGACTCTTGGGGGGGATCATCACAGCGGTCGGAACCGGCCCGATGGACTGTAAGTGCCGTTCATCGCATCCGGTGTTCAAGAAAAGGATAGACAAGCATGGCACAGGGAACTGTGAAGTGGTTCAACGCCGAAAAGGGCTTCGGCTTCATCGCACCCGAGGACGGCTCCGCTGACGTCTTCGTCCACTACTCCGAGATCCAGGGCAGCGGCTTCCGCACCCTCGAGGAGAACCAGCGCGTGGAGTTCGAGGTCGGACAGGGCACCAAGGGCCCCCAGGCCACGGGCGTCCGCGCCGTCTGATCTCGATCGGACAGTCTCTACCGACACGTCCCCCGTCGCCTTCCGAGGTGGCGGGGGACGTCTCGTTTCCGTGACACTGCGTCGCGGACACCACGCCGGCGGGGCGTTCGTGGCTTACTGTCGCGATCGTGAGCCAGTTGTCCTTCTTCTCCGCCGAGTCGACGCCGCCCGACGCGGCCGACCTCGCCGGGCTGCTGGCTGCGCAGGGTCAGCCCGTGATCGTGTCCGGGCGCACGCGCATCTCCGTCGTCGTCGACGCCACCTGGCGTGCCCACGCGGTGGCCGACCTGATCGAGTCGTGCGGCTTCGACGCCGAGATCACGACGACCGACGAGGGACGGCCACTGGTCCGGACCGAGCCGGTGCCCGAGCTGGCGTCGCTCGCCGCGGAGTGGGTCCGGGGAGCGGTGAAGGCGGTGCCCGGGGGTTGGGTGCCCGGACCGCGCGCCCTGCGGGCCTGGGTGGTCGCGGCGGGACGGCAGGAGGCAGGCGGCGCCCGGTTCGTCCTCGGACTCGATCCGCACGCCCCCGACACGCATCCGGTGCTCGCCCAGTCGTTGATGCGCGCCGGTGTGGCGCCGACTCTGGTGGGAACCCACGGAGGGACGCCGGCACTCCGGATCACCGGTCGACGTCGGGTGACCAGGCTCATCGAGAACATCGGCGAGCCGCCACCGGGCGCTCTCGCCGCGGGCGGGTGGCCCGTCCTCGTGTAGAGGAAGAGGGGGACTCGGACGGAGGTCACCGATGGTCGATGGGCCGCGGTGTCACATACGAGTTGCACGTGTGTGTCACTCTGTAGTGTGTCGGCTTCGAACGGTTCGGGGTATCGACGCAGGTGAACGGGTTCCCTCTCGCGGGGACCAGGAAGGTTCGGCAGCAGGTGGCAGCAGGAGACAGCACGGGGAACTCGTCGTCCGGCGCGTCCGGGCTTCGGCGTCTCGTGATCGTCGAGTCACCCACCAAGGCCAAGAAGATCGCGCCCTATCTGGGCAAGAACTACGTGGTCGAGGCCTCGGTCGGGCACATCCGAGATCTCCCGCGTGGTGCTGCAGACGTTCCGGCCAAGTACAAGGGCGAGTCCTGGGCTCGTCTCGGTGTCGACGTGGACCACGACTTCGAGGCTCTCTACGTCGTCAGCCCGGAGAAGAAGGGCAAGGTCGCCGAGCTCAAGAGCCTGCTCAAGGACGCCGACGAGCTCTACCTCGCCACCGACCCCGACCGCGAGGGCGAGGCCATCGCGTGGCATCTCCTCGAGACGCTCAAGCCGAAGATTCCGGTTCGACGGATGGTCTTCCACGAGATCACCGAGCCGGCCATCCTCGCCGCCGCCGCCGACACCCGCGAACTGGACACCGACCTCGTCGACGCCCAGGAGACGCGCCGCATCCTCGACCGCCTGTACGGCTACGAGGTCTCGCCGGTGCTGTGGAAGAAGGTCATGCCGAAGCTGTCGGCGGGCCGCGTCCAGTCGGTGGCCACACGTGTCATCGTGCAGCGCGAACGTGAGCGCATGGCGTTCCGATCGGCCGAGTACTGGGACATCTCGGCGCAGCTCGACGCCGGCGCCGAGGCGACGCCGCGGGCGTTCGGTGCGCGCCTGGTCAACGTCGACGGCTCTCGTGTCGCGTCGGGACGCGACTTCGGTGCCGACGGCAAACTCAAGTCCGAGGGCGTCACCGTTCTCGACGAGGCGCGCGCACGCCGGTTGTCCGAGGCTCTGGACGGTGTCGATCTGACCGTCGCGTCGGTCGAGTCCAAGCCGTACACGCGTCGTCCGTACCCCCCGTTCATGACCTCGACCCTGCAGCAGGAGGCCGGGCGCAAGCTCCGTATGTCCTCCGAGCGCACCATGCGTATCGCGCAGCGGTTGTACGAGAACGGCTACATCACCTACATGCGTACCGACTCGACGAACCTGTCGGCGTCAGCGATCGATGCCGCACGTCGCCAGGCCACCGAGTTGTACGGCCCGGAGTACGTGCACGACACTCCGCGGCAGTACACCCGCAAGGTCAAGAACGCCCAGGAGGCGCACGAGGCCATCCGCCCCGCCGGTGATTCCTTCGCGACACCGGGCCAACTGCACAGCTCGCTGGACACCGACGAGTTCCGCCTCTACGAACTCATCTGGCAGCGCACGGTCGCATCCCAGATGGCGGATGCGCGCGGAACCACTCTGTCGCTGCGCATCTCGGGCACCGCGGGTACCGGTGAGGAGTGCACCTTCGCCGCGTCGGGACGCACCATCACGTTCGCCGGCTTCCTCAAGGCTTACGTCGAGAGTGTCGACGACCAGGCCGGGGGACAGTCCGACGACGCCGAGTCCCGGTTGCCGGTTCTCGAGCAGGGACAGGCGGTCACGGCCACCGGTCTCGATCCCGACGGTCACACCACCAACCCGCCGGCCCGCTTCACCGAGGCGTCGCTCATCAAGACGCTCGAGGAACTCGGCATCGGTCGCCCGTCGACGTACTCGTCGATCATCAAGACCATCCTCGACCGCGGATACGTCTACAAGCGCGGCAGCGCCCTGGTGCCGTCGTGGGTGGCGTTCTCCGTGATCGCGTTGCTGGAGGCGCACTTCGGCAGGTTGGTCGACTTCGACTTCACCGCAGGCATGGAGGACGACCTCGACGCCATCGCCGGTGGCCGCGAACGACGTGGAGACTGGTTGTCCGCCTTCTACTTCGGCGGTGAGAACGGCACGGAGGGGTCGGTCGCACGGTCCGGCGGACTGAAGAAGATGGTCGGCCAGAACCTCGAGGACATCGACGCTCGCGTCATCAACTCGATCCACCTGTTCGACGACTCCGAAGGTCGCGACGTACACGTCCGCGTCGGTCGCTACGGCCCGTACCTCGAACGGATGGTGCAGAACCCGGACGATCCCGACGGGGATCCGATCTCGCAGCGCGCCAACCTGCCCGACGACCTTCCGCCGGACGAGCTGACGCTCGAGTTCGCCGAGAAGCTGTTCGCGACTCCGCAGGAGGGTCGCAAGCTCGGTGTCGACCCGCTGTCGGGTCACGAGATCGTCGCCAAGGAAGGACGATTCGGGCCGTACGTCACCGAGGTCATCCCCGAGGAGCCCGAGCCCACCCCGGACATCGTTCCGGTGGAACAGCATTCGTCCGATGGGGGCGGCGGCACCGCCGTGGCCACCAAGGCGGCGAAGAAGGCTCCCGCCAAGAAGGCCGCCAAGAAAGCGACCGCACCGAAGCCGCGAACGGGTTCGTTGCTCAAGTCGATGGATCTCGCGACGGTCACGTTGGACGACGCGCTGAAGCTGCTGTCGTTGCCGCGCGTGGTGGGCGTCGATCCCGAGAGCAAGGAAGAGATCACGGCGCAGAACGGGCGCTACGGTCCCTACCTCAAGAAGGGCACCGACTCCCGCTCGCTGGCCACCGAGGACCAGATCTTCACCGTCTCCCTCGAGGAGGCTCTGAAGATCTACTCCGAGCCCAAGCGTCGCGGACGTCAGGGTGCGGCCACGCCGCCGCTGCGCGAACTCGGTGTGGACACTGTCAGTGGTCAGCCGATGGTGATCAAGGACGGCCGCTTCGGTCCGTACGTCACCGACGGTGAGGCCAACGCCAGCCTGCGCAAGGGCGACGAGGTGGGCACCATCACCGACGAGCGGGCCATGGAACTCCTCGCGGATCGTCGCGCTCGCGGGCCCGTGAAGAAGAAGGCCACCAAGAAGGCGCCGGCGAAGAAGGCTCCCGCCAAGAAGGCGGCAGCGAAGAAGACGCCGGCCAAGAAGGCTCCCGCGAAGAAGGCGGCCGCCAAGAAGACCGCTGCGAAGAAGACGCCGCCCGCCGAGTCCTGAGGACCGCACCTGTCCGCGATTGCCCCTAGCGTTCTCCTCACACACGAGGAGAGGGGCACATCATGGCGGGGACGTACACATCCGTGGGGCCGTCGGTCGACGTCACGGGCGAGAAGCTCGATCTGGTCACCATCCTGGCCGATCAGCGCGGGATGCTCGCGATCACGGCGCGGGGGATCACCGATGAGCAGGCGCGTCGGCGCACGACCGTCAGTGAGTTCACGCTCGCCTCGCTGATCGCGCACGTCGCGTCGGTGATCCGCGGGAACGTGACCATGCTCGAGGAGCGCGACGAGACTTCGACCGTCGACTTCTCGGGATCGGGCGAGCCCGAGGTGCCCGAGTCGATCGAACAGGTGCTGGCCGAACTCGACTCCGCCGGCCGAGCGCTGGAGCAGTGCATCGCCGCGCTCGGCAACCTCGACGACCTGATCCCGCAACCCACCGCACCGTGGGCGCCGGAGCGCATCTGGTGGACGGCGCGGCGCGTACTGCTGCACCTGTTGCGCGAGATCGCCCACCACAGCGGGCACGCCGACATCCTCCGCGAGGCTCTGGACGGGCAGTCGACGATGGGTGTGGTGGCGGGTGACATGGGGTTGGAGTTCTAGGCGCGATTGCCGTCCTGGACGCGCACCTCCCCGCAGTTCGCGACCGTCCCGTGCCTGCGCGTACTGCCGAGGGGTGCGCGTCCTTCTGCTGCTGTGAGCGCTGCCCGGAGACGATCGGCGAGAGCCGACGTCGCCAGGTCGTTCCACGTCCACCGTTCGATCCGCCACTCCAGTGAGCGCAACCGGTCCTCGCGCAGTTTCTCGGCGATCACCACATCCGCTGCATCCCCGTACTCGCGGTACTTCGCGAGCCCGTCGAACTCGCCGATCACTCCGTCGAACAGGAAGTCCGGCCGTCCCACGAAGCGTCCGCTCTCGTCGAGGACGTCGCATTGGAGCGCAGGAGCGGGGAGGCCGTGCCGGTGCAGGTAGACCCGGCTCCGAGACTCACCCACGCTCTCGGCGCCACCGTCCATGAAGGCGATGGCCCGCCGCGCCCTGTCGATCCCGCGACGACCGTGCGCTCGGGCCAGCGTCGCAGCCAGATCGTCCGCCGATGTTCGGCGCAGAGCAGCATCGCCTTTGAGCAGACCGAGGACTCGAACGGCCGACTACAGGCGAGGTCGACGACTGTTCTGGCGAGCGAGGTGACACGCACCCCGTCGACCGTCGTCACGTCGTCCGGGTGCAGTGGCGATGCGTGCACGACGCGCGACGTGCCGGCCCGACCACCGCCGGATCGATTCGCCGTCAGGTGTGCTCGACGATCGATGTCGGGCCACAGGTCGATGCCGTGGACCAGCGCTGCCGAGCTGTGGCTCACCACCAGATCGCTGTCGGAGGAGAGGACGGCGGCGCGTAGCTCGAGCAGTCGGCGGGTGCGGTCGTCGGACAAGTCGGTCGTCGCCGGATCGACGTAGACGCCGCGGCGCACGGGAACGATCGAACCGGACCGGACAGCAGCGCGTACCTCACCGTCGGACACGCCGCGTCGTCGGAGATCGGCTCGGGGGATCAGACACATGCATCGAAGGGTGCGCGATGCGGGCGTCGAGTCGTCGACCGTGATCCACAGGCTGGGGATGGAGAATGTACGCGCACCTCTCGGCAGTTCGCGACGGTCCAGGGCCTGCGCGAACTGCTGCGAGATGCGCGGCCGAGCCCACCCCCGGAGCGGTACTCTCACTCTCGAACCACTGACCTACTTCGGGAGTACTGATGGCCGGCGGACTCGTAGCCCTGCTCGACGACGTGGCAGCGCTTGCCAGGCTGGCGGCGGCGTCGATCGACGACGTCGGTGCCGCGACAGGCAAGGCGACGGCCAAGGCCGCCGGTGTGGTCATCGACGACACCGCCGTGACGCCGCAGTACGTGCGCGGCCTCGCCGCCGAACGCGAGCTCCCCATCGTGCGGCGCATCGCCCTCGGGTCGCTCCGCAACAAGCTGCTCATCATCCTGCCGATCGCGCTGCTGCTGAGCCAGTTCCTGCCGTGGCTGCTGACGCCGATCCTCATGGTCGGCGGTGCCTACCTCAGTTACGAAGCGATGCACAAGATCTGGGGCGCCATCTCCGGACACGGCGCTCACGATCACGAGGAGGACGGACCTCGCGACGAGGACACCGTCGTCGCCGGAGCCGTGCGCACCGACCTCATCCTGTCCGCCGAGATCATGGTCATCGCGCTCGACACCATCGCCGCCGAGGGTTTCTGGAGCCGACTGATCATCCTGGCCGTCGTCGCCGTGGTGATCACCGTCCTCGTCTACGGCGTTGTCGGTCTCATCGTGAAGATGGACGACATCGGTCTCCGGTTGGCCGACACCTCGTCGGGCATCGCGCAGACCGTCGGGCGCGGCCTGGTCAAGGGCATGCCCAAGGTGATGGCGGTGCTGTCCGTGGTGGGCACCGCGGCGATGCTGTGGGTCGGCGGCCACATCCTGCTCAACGGCATTGACGAGCTGGGCTTCCACCCGATCTACGAGTTCGTCCACCACATGGAGGACGCGGTCCACGACGTCGCCGGTATCGGGGGTGTGCTGGCCTGGATCGTCAACACGCTGGCATCCGCGCTGATCGGTCTCGTCGTCGGCTCGATCGTCGTGGCCGTGATGACCGGGGTGTCCTCGTTGCTGGCCAAGCGTCGCGGTGGGGCTGTCGCACAGGAGCACTAAGATCTTCTCCCATGGCGGGAGTGTTCGAACGGCTGGTCGGTCAGCACGAGGTGGTCGCCGAGCTGTCCGACGCGGCGGCGGCTGCGCGTGAGGGTGACATCGGTTCCCGCATGACGCACTCGTGGCTGTTCACCGGGCCTCCCGGGTCCGGCCGCTCCATCGCCGCTGTCTGCTTCGCGGCTGCGCTGCAGTGCACGGATCCGGACGTCATCGGGTGTGGCCACTGCCACGCCTGCACCACCACCATGCACGGCACCCACGGCGACGTGCGCCGCATCGTGCCGCAGGGCCTCAGCATCTCGGTCAAGGAGATGCGCGAGGTGGTGCAGATGGCAGCGCGTCGCCCCACCACGGGGACGTGGCAGATCGTGGTCATCGAGGACGCGGACAGGCTGGGTGAGCGCGCCTACAACGCGCTCCTCAAGGCGGTCGAGGAGCCGCCGGCCCGCACCATCTTCCTGCTCTGCGCACCGTCCGTGGATCCGGAGGACATCGCCGTCACCATCCGCTCGCGCTGTCGGCACGTGGCTCTGGTGACGCCCAAGCCCGACGACATCGCGCGCGTGTTGCGGGAGAACGACGGCCTGGACGAGAAGACCGCCGCGTGGGCCGCCTCGGTGGGCGGCGGACACGTGGGCCGTGCGCGCCGCTTGGCGACGGACCCCGAGGCACGCGAGCGACGGCAGCGGGCACTGGGCATCGCCAAGGCGGCGCTCCGCCCCGCCACCCAGTACGCGGTGGTCGAGGAACTGGTGAAGGCCGCCGAGTCCGACGCGGTGCAGATCAACGCCGACCGCGACGAGCGGGAGACCGACGAACTGCGGACGTCACTCGGCGCCGGCGGCACCGGCAAGGGTGCAGCGGGCGCGCTGCGCGGATCCGCCGGCGTGCTCAAGGAACTGGAACAGCGGCAGAAGTCGAGGCGCACTCGTACCGGTCGAGACTCGCTGGACCGGGCACTCATCGACCTCGCCGGGCTGTACCGCGACGCTCTCGCACAGTCGTACGGCGCCTCGTCGACGATGACGCACCCCGACATGGAGGACCAGGCCCGCGGCCTCGCCTCGGTGTCGACTCCCGAGTCGTTGCTGCAGTGCATCGAGGCGATCCTCCGGTGCCGCGAAGCGCTGGAGATGAACGTCAAGCCCAAGTTCGCGGTCGACGCGATGGTCGCCACACTGGGCGCGGCGGCCCGCTGACCCCCGTTTTGGGTTCGGGCGGGGGGACCGGTTAAACTTGCGATGGCTCCTCAGGGAGCCACGCCGCCTTAGCTCAGTCGGTAGAGCATTTCACTCGTAATGAAAAGGTCAAGAGTTCGATTCTCTTAGGCGGCTCCACAACGTACCCTGATCAGCGGTTATGCGCCTCGCATAGCCGCTTTTTCAGCTTCGCATGCTCCTGAATGAAGTGGCGTGAGTCCTTGGAGTACATGCCAGCACTGCCCTGACCAGCAAGTATTCGAAAACTGACCTTTTCATCCGGACTGTTGAGGTCGCCGGTCCCGGTGGCTCTGACCTGCGCTTTCAGTCTCGGTGACACGAGGGTGACACGATCCGTAACGGGACTAGTTGGTGTGCGGACGTGCGCGGACTCACGGTGGTCCGATGTGGCGGTGCACTGCTGCCGTGCCGGGCCGGATCCGTGCAACGTTCTTCGACAGCGTTCTCCGCCGAGGACGCCCCCACCCTGTTCTGTCTGTCGATGGAGGACGCCGCCCACGAGTGCGGCGCCCTGGTCACCGCATTGACGGTCGCCGTCACCGACGCCCTGGTGTACCGGGCCACCGCCACCCCCGCGAAGGAATCGCTGCCGGCGGGTCGGCTGCGGGTGCCGGCGACCTACGCCCTTGACGAAGCCGCCAACGTGGTGCGGTGGCGTCAGTTGCCGAACCTGTACAGCCACTTCGGCTCCCGCGGCATCACCGTCACCACCATCCTGCAGTCCTGGTCCCAAGGGGAGGAGTGCTTCGGTCAGGGCGGGATGAAGAAACTGTGGGGCGCCTCGACGATCCGCGTCTACGGCGGCGGCGGATCCACCGACGACGGCCGGTTCCTTGAGAACACCTCCGCCGCCCTCGGTGATCACTGGGAGATGAGTCAGACCGTCTCCAGCAACTCGACCGGGCGGTCGAGCTCGCAGCAGCGGCAGAAGATCCGCACCCTCCCCGCGGACGCTCTCGAAGCGATGCCGGCGGGGCGGGCGATCCTGCGCGCCGCGAAATGCCCACCCGCAATGATCGAGACGATGCCCTGGTATACCGGGCCGTTCCGGGCGCCGTCGCCGACGCCCGGGTCCGTGCCGGCAAGGACCCTGTCGCGCATCCCGCTGTTGACGACCCTGATCCAGCGGACGCGTCGCTCCGCCGGTCCCCGACCAAGCATCCGGTCGCAGTGCCGCGGTCGGACGCGGCGGTGGCCTCGTGAGCGACGAGTTCGATCTCGACACTGACACGAACGGCTCCTGGCCGGGTGATGCATCATCAGCCGACGACGACCGAGACGAATTGCAGAACAGTCACACCGACAACGAGGCAGGCACGGCGGGGGAGCAGGCCGACCCCGAGACTCGGGGCCCGTACTACCCGAACGCGTACCAGTTCTTCGCCGAGTTCCTCGCCCCCGCCTACCGGCGCAAGACCATCGACCACCCGGCGATGCGGTGGTGCCCCAGCTGGTTCCTGCACCCCGAAGCCCGCGCCCGCGTCGACGCACTCTGGCGGGCATGGGAGTACCTACGGCTCGACCCGGCCACCGGGATGAGTGTGTGGTGGAAGGACCACGCCGATCACCACATGTCGAGACTGCTGTCCCCGGACGGCACATTCAAGGACTGCACCCCCGACCACCGGCAGGTGCACCCACTGCCGAGCATCACCATCCCCGCCGAACTGTTGGCACTCCACACCGCCGATTCACCTGTGTCGTCCGCCTGACGGCACCCGTACCTGCCAGACACTCGTAACCCCCTGTACCGAGGAGCCATCATGGCCGACGACGAACACGAACAGCTCTCCCGCCAGACCGGCATGGTCCTGCGCACATCGATCCAAGTCGCGATGCAGGTCGTCGAGGCCATCGCCCGCCGGCGCGAGCAGAATCTCCGCACTGCGGCCGCCGCGTCGGAGGCACGCTCACGAGCCCTGGCCGGGCGGCTGAACGCCGAACAACGCTCCGCAGAGGCGTTCCTGCGCCGAACCGGTGACCGGCAGTGGTGGGCCACCGCCCAGGATGCGCAGATCGTCGACGCCGTCCGGATCGCGCACACCTGGAAGGACGCATCCCCGGTCGCCGAGCGGGCAGCGGTCACCATCGAGGACCGCCTACGCACCGACAAAGGCATCGACCTCACCGCGCTACGCGACACCATGAACACCGCAGTCGTCGCAGCTGCCGTCGAACGCGAACTCGCGGACCGCGCCGCACACGAACGCCAGGTCCATCAGAACGACGACCGATCAATTTACGGTACGTCGGAATCGCAGACTACGTCGTCAGCACACCACCTCCCGGCGAGCACCATCGAGTGGGACACCGCGCAGCGCCGAGAACGGCACCGAGCCGAGCTCACCACCGCAGGCCTAGACACCGAAGCGATCGACGCACACCTACTCACCGACATCGCCAACGCCGCCCCACTCGCCAGCGACTCTATGCGCAGGTCGGCAGCGCCTACGGCCACGCCGGGGGACCGAGGACCAGACGTCGATCACTCCATCGACCGAGGCGGTCGATAGGCCGGATAACTCAGTATCAAATGATACTGTTCATGAGTGCCATCAATACTGGAGCGGATCGTCGACCTCGCGGTCGATCACCACGGGTTCGTGACAACGCACCAAGCCCGTGAAATTGGAATCGATCCCGTTCAGCTGAGACTGCTCACAACCCGCGGACAACTGGAACACCGAAGTCGAGGTGTCTACCGAGTTCCCGGTACGCCCACCACTGAGCACGACAACCTTTCGGAAGCGATCGCATGGTCACGACATCGCGGTGTGGTGTCCCACGGATCGGCCCTGCACCTGCACGGACTACGCGCGGAAGACCCGACAAGCGTGCACCTGACAGTTCCCAAGAACGATTTCCCGCGCGCGGCTCACTCGGACCGCTACCTCCTGCATCGGTGCGATCTTCAGTCTTCCGACATCACGGAACGTTCCGGCATCACCGTCACCACGGTCGACCGCACACTGAGGGACTGCGCGAGCGCACAGATCTATACAGATGAGCTGCAGTCGATCATCGCTGCGGCAGTTGCTACGGGAGTGATCGATCGCCGCCGTGCTGACTCGATCCTCAGCGGGGAGGACCTCAGTGAAGAAGTCGGGGGACCCACATCCCGACGCGAGACCGCATTGGCAACGCTTCGTCTTCGCTCCCACGATGCGCCCGCATCGATGTCCCAGTCACGGCTTGCGGTCCTGCAATCCTTCATGAGACTGGTGGTCACGGATGGTTACGGCGGGGTGACCTTGCGGCGCTTGGCGTCCGATCTGGGCATGAAGGCACCTAGTCTGTACAGCCACTTCCCGGGCGGTCGAGACGAGATCGCTGCGGCAGCACTGCGCTGGAATTGCTTCGAATTCGCCCACAGTGCGGTGCGGGCGGTCGACAGCATCTCGGATCCTGACGACTTCTTCGATGCTCTCGTCCGAAACCATGCTGACCAGCAGTTCGGACTCGTTCAAAACGACATGTTCGATCTCATCCTGGCCTCCGACAGGATCAGCAACACGTTGCCTCGAGGTGTGCGCGACGAAGTTCTGGAGCTATCCGACGTGTACAGGAAGACGTTGGTGGCTGCGGCGTTGGATGCAGGATTCGCAGGTCACGTCACCCTCGGCGTCGATATCGCGATCACCGTCCTGGACGGGGTCACTTCATGGACTCGCCAACATCCCGACATGCAGCACAGTGATGTCGCCGAGACAGCCTTACGCACCGTTCGCGCCATCCTCTCGACGTCGCCACAGCCGGCCCGGACGGAACGCGCATTACGCTGAGGCACTCCGTGGCACCGCATCTTGATCCGCAGACCCGGCAGAAGGTCCAGTGTGTGGAGGCCGGACGAGCCGGCCGTCTCCTGCCCACGTGTAAATTCTGCGAAAAAGCTAACGAAAGTTAGTTCATGATCTGCGTCGCAGTGTTACGTTTTGTCCTGCCCGGCAACCCATCGGGTAACGACCCGCTCAGTGCGCACCGAGCGGATCAAGAAGAGCTGGACCACGGGTCGGTCAACAAGCCGTGTGCCCGCAGAAACAGTCTCAGCACGCGTCCGTTCGCTCAGAACTGGAGTTACGAATGACTTCGGAGCACTGCCCGATCGAGAACTAGCCACAGCGGGCGCCGAACGTTGCGGATGCAACCTGAGGCGTTTGATCCCGGGATGAAACCGCCCGATCCAGCAGTATCCGTGCGAGACCACAGCCGATGGTCCGCACTACTCAGGCCGCCCACCCTGACATCGGGACTATCTCGATCGCAGGGTCCATGTGACGTGACAGCTTCGGCTGCGCAACAACAAAGCCCGTCAACGACTGTCGGCGAGACTACGCACTCTCCGTTGACTCACTGGCGCATTCGCCGACCGACCTGACACAACTCTCCGAGAGGTGGCTAGACCTATGTCTACTGCGCTACAACACGATTCACCGACCATCGATCTCCGTGGACGACACGCCCTGGTGACCGGTGCGTCGTCGGGCATCGGCGCCGCTACGGTGACCGCACTCAAGGCTGCGGGAGCAACAGTGGTCGGCCTCGACCTCGGCGCCCCGACATCGACCGACGCCGACGACTTCATCGAAGGTGATGTGACCGATTCGACCGTGCGTGGCCGAGCGCTGGATCTGCTGGCCTCAACACCCGAGCACGCGATTCTCGTCAACAACGCCGGCATCGCACTGCAGAGGACATTCACAGACACAAGCGAGGCAGACACGCGGCGAGTGTTCGAAGTCAACGTCTTTGCGCCACTGCTCTTCACCCAGGAATTCGCAGCGCGTGGCTACGAGGGTTCGGTGGTGAATCTGGGATCCATCATGAGTTTCGGCGCCGAGACCGGCACGGGCGTCTATGCGGTGTCGAAAGCAGCCGTGGCGAACCTGACACGTCTCGCGGCGCTGGAGTATCGCGGACGGATACGCGTGAACGCAGTGTGTCCCGGGTCCATTCGAACCGAGATGGGTCTCGCATCGTGGATCGGTCAACACAGCGAAAGCGAAGTCGAAGCACGTCTGTCTGCCATCTATCCGACTGGTCGTATCGGTCTTCCTACCGAGATCGCACACGTGATCGCGTTTCTGGTCAGCGATCTCGCGACATTCGTCAACGGTGCCGCATGGACCGTCGATGGGGGATTGACCGCCGCGACCGCAGAACGCGGACTCGAGGTGCTCTGACGATGTCGAGCCAAGCCTCATCCTCTGCCACACCGCAACATGCAGCTCGGCTTCGAGCCACCAGGTCCCACCACACGACCGAGAAGAGAGCCATGACCACATCTTCACGCCGTTCGCCCGAGTCCGTCACCGGGCGCCGAGCGCGCAAAGCATTCTTCGCCCTGTCGATGTCCATAGCTGTACTCGCAGTCGCGTCGTGCAGTACCGGAACCGGTGCGGACTCCGACGGAGGAGGACTCGAGGCGCCGGCATCGCTTCCTCCGTTCGTCGCCGACACACAGTCCGGCGGGCCCACCGATCTGCCCCGTGTCATCGGAAATCCGCAGACGACCACGAACGAGTACGACAGCGATATCGTCGTCGGGCTCCGGGCGGGGGCAGCCGACACCGGTATGGAGCTGCAAGCGGCCGTCAGCGACGGAGATCCACAGCGACACACCCAGATCACCGACCAGTTCCGAACCTCGGGTGTCGGATCGATCGTGACCAGCGTGCTGGATCCGGCCGCGCAGGAACCGGGGCTGCTGGCCGCCATCGAGCAGGGCATCGCCGTCCAGACCGTGGTCCTGGGGCCGTCGACGTCGACCGCCAACGCCCCACAGTACGAAACGGGGAAGGCCCTCGCGCTGTCCGCGAAACGATTCGTGGAGAACACACTCGCCGGACAAGCGAAGGTCGCCATTCTCAACATCGACTCGGTCGAGTCCGTACGACCGCGCTACCAGGGCATTCGAGACGTTCTCAGCGAAATGCCCGGAGTCGAGGTCGTCGCCGACGTTGAGCCCGCCACCCAGGACAGTCAAGCCGGGTACGAGACGATGTCCACGCTCCTGCAGAAGAACCCACAAATCGACGTCGTCCTGGGCGAGGACTACTTCGGCCTCGGCGCCCTGGCAGCGATGCAGGCCAGCGGACGCGATCTGGAGAAGACCTTCATCGGTGGCACGAATGCATCCAAGGAAGCCAGGACCGACGTCGCGACGAACACCGCCTACCGCGCGGTCGTCAGTACCTCGCCGGCCATCATGGCGTACTCGATGGCCCGGCACGCCGCCGACTGGGTCGACGGCCGCGCCATCCCGCAAGGAATGTGCATCGTGCCACTCGTACTCGACACCCCAGGGGCAGTCGAAGAGTTCGAACGGGACATGAGTGACCTCAAGGGCACGTACGAAGATCCGGCACGCCTGTCCAAGTACCTCACATTCCAGGGAACGATCTCCTACGCCACCCGAGACCAGTGGTTCTCCGACACATGGACTCCGACCACGTGCACCGAGCAGTGAGAGAGGAAGGATCGTCGTGAGATCACCTTTGGCCAACGGCGCGCTGTCCGCTAGAACAGTGTCACCGGGACCGAACACGCGGAGATTGGGACTGCTGATCGTCGCGGCACTTCTCGTGCTGCTGTTCAGTATTCGGCACGATTCGTTCCTCAGTATGGACAACGCACAGACAACGCTGCTGAACGTCACCAGCATCGCGATCGCTGCCATGGGATCGGCCATGTTGCTGATCAGCGGTCATATCGATCTGTCAATCGGCGGGATGTACGCACTGGTGTCGATGATCGTCGCACTGGTGGCCGTACACGCCGGGATGCTCGCAGCTGTCGCGGCGGGACTGCTGGTGGGCGGCTGTCTGGGTCTCGCCAACGGGGCACTCGTTCGCGTTCTTAAGATCAGCCCGCTCATCGTGACGATCGGACTGATGTCGGTCTACGGAGGTGCAGCGTTCATCGTCGACAGCCGATCGATCTTCGGATTCGGTGACGACTTCCTCGCTGTCGGGCGCGGAAGCCTCGCCTCCATCCCGATCCCGACCGTCGTCGCCGTGATCACCGTCATCGTGATCGGGGTGTATCTGACAAGCACGGTCGGCGGGATGCGTCTCTACGCTGTCGGCGGCGACAAGCTGGCCGCGCAGCGTTCCGGAGTCCGAGTCGGCCGAACAGTTCTTTTGGTGTACGCCGCCAACGGACTGCTCATCGGACTCGCTGCTGTGCTCACCACGGCACAGCTCGGCAGTGCATCGCCCGCACTCGGCGCCAACTTCTCATTCGACGTGCTCACCGCTGTCATCCTGGGAGGTGTCGCGTTCGACGGCGGCGCCGGCAGACCGATCGGCATCGTCGTCGGCGTTCTCACCATCGGAGTCCTCAACGCCGGGCTCGTGTTCGAAGGTCTGCAGTACTGGTGGCAGGAAGTCGCAAAGGGCTCGATCCTGCTGCTCGCCTTGGCCGCAGATCAGGCCAGCGCCGCTCGACGCGCGCGCAATGCTGCCCGCGGCCCGACCGGAGCGGCCGCTCCGTCCGACACCGCTCAAACGCTGGCACCCGACTCGGGTCCGCTGACCCCGGACACCGGCTCGGCCGGCGACGTGGTGTTCGAAGTCAAGAATGTGTCCAAGACATACGGGGCGATGCAGGCGCTCGAACCCATGTCGATGACACTGCGCAGCGGGGAGATCGTCGCACTGCTCGGCGACAACGGAGCCGGAAAGAGCACCCTGACCAAGGTCATCTCCGGCGCTGTGAAGCCGACCACCGGCTCTCTCGTCCTGGTCGGCCGACCCGTCGAGTTCACCGAGCCCGCCGACGCACGCAGGGTCGGCATCGAGACCGTCTACCAGGACCTGGCGTTGTGCCCGAACCTCAACATCGTCCACAACATGACACTGGGGAAAGAGCCCACCAGGCGCAGGTTCGGACTCAAGTTTCGGGACGACCGCGCAGCCATGGCGGACACTGCGACAAAACTCGACAGGCTCGCGACGAGGACGATGTCCCCGCTGACACAGGTCGATGCCCTCTCGGGCGGTCAGCGGCAAGCAGTCGCGATCGCACGCGCGGTCGGCGACAACGTCCGGCTCGTGTGCTTCGACGAGCCGACCGCCGCTCTGGGAGTTTCCCAGACCGAGAACGTGCTGAGGTTGGCACAGGCCACCGCCCGCGAAGGATCAGCGGTGCTGATGGTGACCCACGATGTCGCCTCGGTGAAAAAGATCTGCAATCGGGTCGTCGTCCTCTCCCGCGGCCGGAAAGTGCACGACGGCCCCGTCGAGGACCTGTCCGAACACGAACTGCTCGACCTCATGTCGGGACGTGTGACCACCCTTGCCGCCGACTGACGATCCCGAGAGGAACGCAACAATGACAGACACCGACGACTACGAACGCGCGGCGTGCTATTTCGACTCCATGAGTGTCGCGCCGGGCGACCCGCTGACTGTTCACGCCGCAGTGCGCGGCCTCGACGAGTGGTACCTCGACATCTACCGCATCGTCGGCAATCAGGGCACCACGTTCTACCCGGAGGTCGAGTGGTGCCACCGAACTTCCGTCGATCCCGTTCGCTATTCCGCCACCCAGCCGGGCCCTCCCACGGTCGGCGGAGCCGACGCGAACGGATGCGGATGGCCCGCCCAGGAGGTCCTCTCGTCCGTGCCTGACGATTGGCAATCGGGCCTGTATATGGCGCGCCTGACCACGGAACCGCATGCAGCAGCAACGTTTTCGATGCGCTCGGCCAATCCGCGAGCCGCCGGTGGCCCCGGTGGGTGTTGCGCACTCTTCGTGGTCAGAGCAGGGACACCGAAACACCGGATCCTCCTGCAGCTGGGCGTCGCGACCTGGAATGCCTATCACCTGTGGAACGACCAGAACCTGTACCTCGGCGACGTCGGTGACATCTACGGTGAGGACAGTTACGAACTAAGGACGCCGATCGTGTCCTTCCAGCGGCCGGGAATCGGCTTGTCCGGTCGCAGCCGCATCCACACGTTTCCGCCGATCGCATTTCAGTACACCGTCCCGTTCGTGGAGTTTCTGCGGCAGGAGAAGATCGACATCGACTACTGCACGGGGATCGACATCCACTCCGGTGCAATCGACCTGCACGACTACGACCTGCTGCTGACCGTCGGTCACGACGAGTACTGGTCGGGCCGGCAACGGGATGCTGTGGACGCGTTTCTGGCAGGTGGGGGCAATGCCGCATATTTCGGCGGGAACCTGTGCTTCTGGCAGATCCGCTACGCCGACGACCTCACCAGCTACGAGTGCTACAAGCGGTCCTCGCATCTGTCGGGAGGCGAACCGCTCGATCCGCTGTACCGGGCGCCGGAAGAGAATCCCGATCACGACAACAGTGGTGTGACTGTCGAGTTCTGGACCGACCCGGTCAACCGCTCTCCGATCAGCACCATCGGCACTGAGATGCGCGCATTCGCCACCGACGCGGACGGTGCACGCGTACCCACGGTGGGGGCGGCCTGGTGGTGGGAGAACTATTACGGCCCAGCGCGGCCTCGCAAGGGGTTCACGGTGACTGTTCCAGATCACTGGGCCTTCGAGGGCACCGACTTGGGGAAGGGTGCGGTCTTCGGCGAAGCCCAGAAGATTGTCGGTTTCGAGTGCGACGGTCTCGATGTTCGATGGGTGGACGACGCGACGCCGGTGCCGATGCATCCGGAGATAGCAGCTGACACCACCATCGTCGCCTACGCGGACTGCAGTGACTGGGAGATCACCGCACAGGACCTCGACTCGGTGCCGGTCGGAGTTCAGGGGCGAGACATCGTCGCCTCCGCAGGAGGAATGGTCACCGTCGTGCACGCCAGAAGGGGTCCCGGTCAGATCTTCAACGCCCCGGTCACCGACTGGGCTCACACGCTGATCGACCTCGAGGACTACACCGAGATCTACACGTCGCCGCGGCCGGTGAACCCTGCATGCCAGGAAGCCCGGCGGATCACCCTCAACGTGCTGGACCGACTGGGACAGCGCAGGACCTGAACGGCGCGTCGCGGCCACTCTTACTCGGACGGTTCCATTTTGCTGCTGCCGGACACCCTTGTGGTGTCCGGCAGCAGTATTCGGCACCTCAGTTGGTGCCGGAGCGGGTTGTCTCACCGCACGCGCTATCAGTGCGGAGCCGGTATATCGGCGCTACGGTCCCGTTGACGGCCGCACCTCAATCCCTCAGGGGCGCAGCAAGTGATCGGTGCCGACTACGCCTCGTTGGCACTGCTCACCCGGCTGCGATCGTATTCTCCGCATCGTCGAGAGCGCCGAAACGAATCCGAACGGCGTCTCCGTGCGCTGGAAGGTCCTCGGCGTCGGCCAGTGCGATGACGTGTCTGGCCACATCGCTCAGGGCTTGCTCGGAGTAGTCGACGACGTGAATGCCTCGAAGGAACGACTGAACATTCAAGCCCGACGAGTGCCGCGCGCACGCTGCTGTCGGGAGTACGTGATTCGACCCTGCGCAGTAATCACCCAGGCTCACCGGTGACCAGGCACCGACAAAGATGGCCCCGGCATTGCACACGCGTCCCGCGACCTCTCGTGCGTTCTCGGTCTGAACCGAGAGATGCTCGGGGGCGTAGGTGTCGACCACGACGAGGCCGTGGTCGACATCGTCGACGAGGACGATTCCGGACTGCCGGCCGCTCAACGCGCTGGTGACTCGGTCGCGGTGCCTGGTATGCGCCAGTTGCCGATTCACAGCCTCGTCGACCGCGTCGGCGAGTTCGACTGCATCAGTCACCAGAACACTCGCTGCCATGGTGTCGTGTTCTGCTTGGCTGATGAGGTCGGCCGCGACGTGTACGGGGTCGGCCGTCGCATCGGCGAGTACCAGGATCTCGGTGGGTCCGGCTTCTGCGTCGATTCCCACGTGCCCGCGGCACAACCTCTTGGCCGCGGTGACGTAGATGTTTCCCGGGCCGGTGATCAGATCCACCGGTGCCAATTCGTCGTCGTCGGTGTCTGTTCCGCCGTAGGCGAGTAGGGCGACACCTTGAGCGCCGCCGACCGCCCAGACTTCGTCGACACCGAGCAGGTGCGCCGCGGCGAGGATCGTCGGGTGGGGGAGACCATCGAACTCCGCTTGAGGGGGTGAGGCCACCACGATCGATCTGACGCCGGCGATCTGGGCGGGTACGACGTTCATCACCACCGACGACGGGTACACGGCTCTGCCGCCGGGGACGTACAGCCCGACGCGCTGGACCGGTACCCACCGTTCGGTGACGGTTCCTCCCGGCGCGACCTTGGTGGTGCTGTCTGTAGGGAGCTGATCAGCGTGAACTCGGCGGGTGCGATCGATCGCTACTTCGAGAGCGTCGCGCACGTCGGCAGGAAGCGTGTCGAGCGCCTGCACCAACGCGTCCTGCGGGACCCGCACGCGGTCCGGACGTACTCCGTCGAAGCGTGCACACATTTCGAGCGCTGCGGGGACGCCGCGGTCACGCACCGCGGCGACTACCGGCCGGACCTGGTCCAGAACGCTGTCGACGTCGACAGCGCCGCGCGGCATGGCCTTGCGCAGTTCGGCGGTCGTGGTGATTCGGTGTCGTAGGTCGAGACGTTCGAGTGCGATGCGGGTGGACACGATAACTCCTCGGTGGCAGAGCGGCGCGCGGTCTATGTGGTCGCGTCGGCGGGTGGAGCCAGAACATTGGCTGCGCAGACGCAGACCACCATGGCGATGATCGGGAGCACGAACGCGGTGTTCAGGCCCACGATGTCAGCGAGCCAGCCGACGATGGCGGGGCCGGCGAGCACCGCGAGATATCCGGCGCCCACCACACGAGAGAGTTCCTTGGCGGACGCACCCGGAGTGTTCCCGGTGGCGGTGAAGACCTGAGGAACACAACCCGACAACCCCAGTCCGAGAATCACCCAACCCACGCAGGTCACAGCCAGCATCGGCGAGAGCACCACGATCGCGAGTCCGGTGATCGCGAGCACGGACCCGAGACGCAGGACGCGCACCGGGCCGGTGCGCGCCGCCACTCGGTCGACGGTGAATCTGCCGACCGTCATCGCTGACACGAAGCACGCCAGAGCCAGTGCGCCGGAGCTCGGTGAGCCGGCGAGGTGTTCCTGGGCGTGGAGGCTGCTCCAGTCCATGGCCGATCCCTCGGTCAGCAAGAGGAGAAACGCGAGTGTCCCCAGCAGGACGAGGCGGACTCGTTGCCGCGGTACGGTCGGGGACCCCGGGTCACCCGCGTCCTTCGGTCCGGTCGTGGCGGAGGCAGTTGTCGTTCTTCGGAGCAGTGTGGGTGCGGCCGCGGCGGCCATGATCAAGGCAAGGGCAGAGACGGTCAGAGCTGTTGCGGTGGTGCCGATCCCCACCGCGAAAGCCGCCGCGCCGAAGAGTGCGCCGAGCACGTTCCCGACGGAGAACATCCCGTGGAAGGACGCCATGATGGGTCGCTCGTAGTCGCGCTCGACCTCGACCGCAGCGGCGTTCATGCCTACTTCGCCGATGCCCACAGCAATACCGAGTATCAAGGCCGCGCCTGCGACCGCGGACCACGTCGTCATCAGCAGAGGCGGCAGCAAGGCCAGTGCCATGGCTGCCGCGCCGGCCAGTGCGACACGGCCGCTTCCCCACCTGTCGACCGCGTATCCGCTGGCCTGCATGCCCGCCAATGCGCCCACGCCGAGGATGAGCAGGATGATGCCCATGCTCGACGTCGAGGCGTCGATGGTCGCCTTCACGGACGGCAGGTGAGTGGCCCAGGTGCCCAGGACCAATCCGAAGGCGACGAAGACGCCGAAGACTGCCACTCGTGCGTGCAGCAATCGTCTGTCGGCTGTTGTCGTGGTAGTGCTCATGTGATCAACGGTCCTAGGTGAGGATGCGACCTTTCCCGAAGGTGGTCGCGAGGTGTCAGGCGAATCGGGGGAGTGCCATGCGGTGGGGCGTCTTTCGCTCGTACGGCATGCCGGGCTGCCACTGGATCAGTTCGAGAACAAGACCCCAGGTGGTGCGGAAGTAGGCCCACCTGAGGCCGTCCATGTCGTCTTCCTCACGGATGACCTCGGAGATCGCGTCGGTGTCGTCGCGTGCGGTCAGCTCGGCTCCTGCGGTCTCGATGTCGTCGACGTGCAGGCAGAGGTGCCATCCGCCGGGATCAGCAGGACGGGGTGCGGCGTCGGGGATTCGAACTTGGCGGTTGGTGTATTCGAGCAGCTCGAGGTTGAAGGAGTCGCCCAGCACCAGATTCGCTTGCCGCAGTGTTCCTGCTTCGGGTGCGGTCTCTCCGGGCCAGATGTATCCGAAGTCGTTGTACGGGCCGGCCTCGATGACGACGTCGAATCCGAGGGCGTCGACGAAGAACGCGACGGCTTCCTCGAGGTTGGGGACCGCCAGTCCGACGTGGTCGAAAGCTCGTTTGACAGTGATCACAGTTGCTCCTGGTGTGGTGGTTCGCTCGATGGGTGGCTAACTAACAGAAGTTAGCTACTCGATGATATGGGTTGACCTCGCGATGCCGAGCGTTTCGGGTGCGTAGGTTCGAGCCGGCTGTCAGGTGATGGGGAGCGCCAGAATGTCGCGGGACATCAACACGGCTTGGTCGGCGCCCTGGCGAACCTCGTCGTCCGTGCCATCGGTGCCGAACCAGCGGGTGGCGCCTTCGAGCAGAGTATTGACGATCTTGACGCGGCGTTCGCTGTTCTCGATGCCCATGTCACGAGCAGCGGCGACGTAGAGCGATTCGTACAGATCCACCCAGTGCGTGACCTTCTCGCTCAATTCCGTCGGGAGGATGTGCGCCGTGCGGTCGGTGGCGACGATGAGATCCCACAGGTTGCTTTCGGGCAGGCGTACCTGGCGGGTGAAATGCAGCCGGACCATCGCATCCCAGAACGACGGGGCGTCCGGTGCACGAACGACGGCGTCGACGAGGGCTCCGCAGAACTGATGGAAGTGCCACCTCAGGGACTCCGTGATGATCTCGTCTCGCCCACCGGGGAAGTGCGTGTAGATGCTGGGGGCTTTGATCTCGAGTTCTTTCGCCAAGGTGCGCATGCTGACCGACGCCATACCGTGGATCACGCAGAGTTTGAGAAAAGCTTCGACGACCCGACGTTTCGCCGGGGACATGTCGTCACGGTGAGCGGTGTCGAATTGTCGTGCGAACTCTGTGAGCGCCTGTTGGCGGAACGAGTCGGTGGCAGGGACAGGCGACATCGTCGAGTCGATCGTCGATGCCCCCTGTCCGGTCACGGTGGTCATGGTAGTCGCAGTCCGATACGGAAAGTGCTCAGGTGCGGCCACGGCGGGGGGCGTCATCTCATCGGGCATCGGTGTGAGAGATGCGGACGGTGGCGTCGAGGGGGTTGATGCCGATGTACTTGGTCTCGACGTACTCGGCGATGCCCTCCGGTCCGCCCTCACGCCCGAAGCCGGAGTGTTTCATGCCGCCGAACGGTGCGGCGGCATTCGAGATGATGCCCTGGTTGATGCCGATCATGCCGAAATCGAGCGATTCGGCGACCTTGATGGTGCGCGCCGTGCTTGCGGTGAAGGCGTATGCGGCCAGACCGTATTCGGTGTCGTTCGCACGTGCGATGGCGTCGTCGTCGTCGGTGAAGGTCGCGATCGGCGCCACCGGCCCGAAGATCTCCTCCCGGAGCACCGCGCTGCCGGGCTGCACGTTGGTGAGGACGGTCGGTGTGTAGAAGTAGCCGGGACCGTCGATTCGCTCGCCGCCGACGGTGAGATCGGCACCCCGGTCGACAGCATCGGTGACGAGTTCCGCCACTTTTCTGCGCTGCTTGTCGTCGATCAACGGCCCCACGGTCACTCCGTCGTCGATACCGGCGCCGAGTCGTTCCGCGGTCATCTTCTGTGCGAGCAGGGCCGCGAAGTCGTCGGCGACCGACTGGTGCACGAGGAAGCGGTTGGCGGCGGTGCACGCCTCACCCATGTTCCGCATCTTTGCGAGCATCGCGCCGTCGACTGCGGCCTCGATGTCCGCGTCTTCGAAAACGAGGAAAGGTGCGTTACCGCCGAGCTCCATCGAGACGCGAAGCACCTGCTCGGCGGACTGTCTGATGAGGTCTTTGCCGACAGGGGTCGATCCGGTGAAAGTGAGCTTGCGTAGTCGCGAATCAGCGATCAGGGGTGTCATCACAGCCCCGCTGGTCCTGGTGGGGATGACGTTCAGGACGCCGGCGGGAACGCCGACCTCTGCCATCAGCTCAGCCAACGCGAGCATCGTCAGAGGAGTCTGCGATGCCGGTTTGATCACCATGGTGCAGCCGGCCGCGATGGCCGGGCCGATCTTGCGGGTGCCCATCGCGAGCGGGAAGTTCCACGGGGTGATCATCAGTGTGGGTCCGACGGGCTGGCGCATGGTCATCAGGCGCGAGTGTCCGTCGGGCGAGGTCGACCAGCGGCCGTCGATGCGGACCGATTCCTCGGAGTACCAGCGAAAGAACTCCGCACCGTAGGCCACTTCGCCGCGTGCCTGGGCGAGTGGTTTGCCCATCTCGAGGGTGATGAGGGTGGCGAAGTGCTCTGCGCGTTCGGTCAACAGATCGAAGGCTCTGCGGAGGATCTCTCCCCGGTGACGCGGTGATGTGCGTGCCCAGTCGTCCGCGGCGGCTACCGCCGCATCCAGGGCCGCCGCGCCGTCCGTAGGTGTCGCGGAGGCGATGTCCAGCAGCGTCCGGCCGGTGGCCGGGTTCTCCACTGCGATGGTGGAGGCGTCGGAGGACTCGCGCCACGCTCCGTCGATGTAGAGGCCGGTGGGTACCGAGTGCAGCGCGTCGGTCCGGCCGGACGTGTCGCTCGCCGTGGGGTGCGACGCGGGTGTTGTGGTGTCGGTGACGGAGTGGGGCATGACCATCCTTCGAGGTGGTGCCGAGGCGTGGGAGACGTGGTGCGGTCGAAACGAGCTGTCGCGCCTGGAAACTTCGGTGGTGGGCGCACGTTGTGCGTACCCACCACCGAAGGGTGTGTGGGGTCAGCTCAGGGTGATGGGCATCTTGTCGTAGGCGACGAGACGGTCGGTGATCACGCGCGTCGGGGTGTCGGTCAGCGTGACGCTGCTGAACCGCTCCGCGGTCATGGTGAAGATGACGTCGATCTCCGCGCGCGCGATCAGCTGTCCGGCGCAGCTGTGAGTTCCCAGTCCGAACGTCAGATTCCGGCTGGTCTCCAGGGGACGTGTGTAGTCGAACTCGTGCGGGTTCTCGAAGACAGCCGGGTCGCGATTGACCGCACCGATCGGGAACTTCACCATCGACCCGGCGGGGATGACCGTGCCGGCGATCTCGACGTCTTCGGTCGGGAAGCGGGTCAGGAGCAGCTCGACCGGGTTGAGGCGCGCGATCTCGTTGACGATGCGCTCGCGGACCTCCGGCTTGTCGCGGTAGTCCTTCAGCACATCGGGGCGCTCGGCGAAGATCTCGAATCCGGCTCCGACGAGGTATGCGGGGTTCGGCGCGCCGGACATGTAGAACAACACCATGTTCTCGAGCACTTCGCGTTCGGTGATCTCCCCGCGCTTGCTCGCCGCCAGGAGCTCGTCGGCCAAACCGGTGCCGGGGTTGGCCTCCTTGTCCTTGAGCAGCTTGGCGGTGGTGTCGAACATGTAATCGAGGTTCTCGATGGACTTCTCCCGAGTTCCGGGGGCCGGGTCGGTCGCCTGGATGAGCATCGCGTTCCAGAGCGCCCAAAACAGCGGTTCGACCTCGCCGTCGGGGAAGCCCAGAACCTGGGCCATGGTCGTGTGGGTCGGAAGGACGCCGAGGTCGTAGTGCGCGTCGATGGTCTGGCCGGGCTCGTAGGTCGACAGGATTTCGTTCATCGACGTGCGAGTCGCTTCGACCCATTGCTTGATCAGCTTCGGGGTGAACCAGCGTGAGAAGAGTCGACGGGCGCGGGTGTGCTCCGGCGGGTCCAGCGAGAGCACGGTGTGACCGAACGCGAGCCACGGGTTCTCCTCGACCCAGTCGGGCTCCCGGATGCTCATGTTGGGTTCCTTGACGAACTTCATCGCCTCGTCGTAGCCGAGGATGACGAAGGTGCGCTCGTCCGTCTGGTGAACGGGCCCCATCAGTCGAGCTTTGTCGTACCACGGGTGCGGATTGTTCTGAAAGTCCTTGTTGCTCCACGGGAACAGGTCGTCGTGTGTGTCGGTGGCGTTAACGTGCGTCCTTTCTGCGGCGGGGATCAGGATCGGGAGGGCATCGTTGTGCGCCCAGTCCTGTGCGACCTGCACCGGATCGAGGCCGGTCGTGGCGTCGTGTCTACCGATGCTGCCGATCTGGGTCGCACCTAGTTCGGTGAGCAGGTTCGCCACCGTCTTGATCGCGTTGTTGTAGTTCTCGTAGCTGCTGTCTCCGAGACCGAAAGCGGCGAAGCGCGGAGTCCGCTCAGGTCGGGTCGTTCCTTGGCGAGCGTGTCGTAGAACGGCTCGGTTGTGGCCGGGAGCCCACCCTCGCCGTACGTGGAGGTGATGACGACGGCGAGTTGCGCATCGGCGGCGTCGGCGGCGGTGAGGTCGGGTAGTTCGCTCAGGCGTGTGTCGATACCGGCGCCGGTGAGGGTGGCGACGATTTCGTCGCCGACCATCTCGGCGTTGCCGGATTCGGTGCCGTACCAGACATGGATCAGAGTCATGTCGGTGTCCTTTCGGTGGTGGGTCGTTGCTCGCCGACGGATGCTGGCGGGAGAGGAGGCTTACTTCTTGGAATTGGTGATGATGTCGGCCATGTCGGACCAGGTCGTGAACTTGTGGCGTACGCGGCCGGGTCGGGCGCGTTCGACTTCGGCGTGGTCGATCAGGGTCCAGTCGTAGAACGTCGTCGAGGTGGGCGGGAGGTGTGGTCGCAGACCGTCGAGCCCGGTGCGGCCGACGTCTGGACCCAACCGGCCAGCGATCTCGCGAGCGGCTTCCTTTGCCAGGGTGCGATTTTCGGCCAAATTGCCCAGGAATCCACTGCCGCATCCGCCCACCCGCACGACTCGGTCTCGATCTGCCCATTCGCGCGGGGTGTCGCCCTCCACGAATCCCATGGCGGTGATCACGGTGTCGGCGCGGTGCACGAATGTGCCCCTCTCGTCGCCCGTCGCATCGAGATCACCGTTGAAGCGGGTGCGGACGACGCAGTGTTGCCCCTCGGCGTCCACGCTGATCGGGACCTCACGGAAGCGCACGTCGACTCGGACGTCGCGGCCGTTCTCTCCGCTGGTGTCGGAGATGGCGGAGCGCTCGTCGAGCTGACCGTCGAGGTACACCGTGACGCCCGGGAGTGCGCACAGTTCGGCGAACATGGAGGCGTCCCACCGGACTCGGTCGCGTGGCCCGCGGGAGAGCAGTGTCAGGTGTCTCAGGTCTGCGGTGCCGAGAGTGTCACGCGCCTCGTCGTCGATGTCCGAGTTGTGGAAACCGTCGTCGGCTTTGCACAGGAGTCGGGCGACGTCCATGGCCACGTTTCCGGTGCCCACGATGAGGACCTCCTTTCCCAGCGGCCGGGGAGCGGAGGTCCGGAAGGTGCTGTCCGGGTCACCGTTGAGGAATCGAAGGAGCTGGCCGGCGCCGTGGACGGGGGCTGCCGGGTCGACGGGAACTTCCAACGGGCGATCCGTAGCCAGTCCCGTCGCCAGGACGACGACGTCGAAGTGTTCCTCGAGCAGTTCGAGGGGGAGGTCACCTCCGATGGCCGTGGTGCCGACGAAATCGACGTGGTCGGATGCGAACAGTCGGTCGAACTGGCGACTGACGTTCTTCATGCCCTGATGGTCCGGCGCCACGCCGTAGCGGAGCAGTCCGAAGGGCGTGGGACGGGTGTCGAAGATGGTGATGTGGACGTCGGGCGCCGCACGTCGCAGTGCCAATGCTGTGTAGCACCCGGACGGTCCGCACCCGACGATGGCCACATGACCGGCGGTCCCCTGCGGCGTCGCTGGTTGCCCGGAGCGGTCACCGGCGGGCGAACCTGGATCGAGGGACATGGCATCTCCTGAGAAGTACGGGGGAGTGGCGGCCGGCGTGAAGGGAGCCGGCGAGTGTGACGCACACTACCCTAGCTAACTATCGTTAGTAAGTCGAGGTGTGATTCACTGTCGTTTGTAAACAACGTGTGACTGATCTCGCTCAAAGTCTTCCATAGCTTACGAACGTTAGGTAGCGTCGCCGTCACCGCAGAGTGACCTGTGCAACAGATCACCTTGCGAGACTCGCTCCCACTCCACCTACGAGGGATCTCACCGTGACCGAAGCATCCAATCTTTCCGGGGCGTCCACCGCCGGGTCGACCACATCGTCGACGCGCCTGTCGGGCAATCTGGGCGCGACATCGCTGGTTCTCAGCGTCCTCGCGTTCTCCGCACCCATCGTCACCGTCTCCGGCTACATCGCGTTCGCGATCGGATTCGTCGGCGAATCAGCGCCACTCGCGTGGGTCTTCGCCACCGTGGGTCTGGCCATCTTCGCCGTCGGATACACCACGATGACCCGGCACATCCGCCGGCCCGGCGCCTTCTACGCCTACATCACCCTCGGCCTGGGCAAGACCACCGGAGTCGGCGGGGCCTATCTCGCCACCGTCTCGTACATGCTGATCACGGTCGGTATCTACACCTTCTCCGGCACCATGATCTCCGCTGCCATCGAAGCTCTGGGCGGCCCGTCGATTCCGTGGTGGATCTGCACCGCGGCGGGATGGGTGCTGATCACCGCCCTGGGCCACTTCCAGATCGAACTGTCCGCGAAGGTGCTGGGCACCGTCATGGTCCTCGAAATCATCCTCGTCGCGATCTTCAACGTCTTCGTGCTCGCCAAGGGCGGCGAGGAAGGCCTGTCCGCCGCACCGCTGGACCCGACGACCTTCTTCAACAGCGGTACGGGCCTCGCGCTGCTCTTCGCGTTCGGCAACTTCATCGGCTTCGAGGCCACCGCGCTCTACCGCGACGAAGTTCGCAACCCCCGCAAGACGATCCCCCGTGCGACCTACCTGGCCGTCTTCCTGATCGGCGGCTTCTACGCAATCTCGGCGTACTCGCTGATCATCGCCTACGGCCCCGAGGCCACCACCCTGGCACTCGACGCCCCAACGACCATGTTCGACAACGCCATGGCCACCTACGTCAGTAGCAGCCTCGCCAACATCACTCTCGTCCTCGTCGCCACCTCCGCGCTGGCCTCCGTGCTCTCCACCCACAACGTCGTCGCCCGATACCTGCAGAACCTGGGCGCCGACCACGCTCTGCCCACATATCTCGCCGGCGTGCATCCCACCCACAAGTCCCCGTACCGCGCCTCCGCCGTCAACTCGGCGATCATCGGAGTCCTGCTGATTCTCGGCGCGCTCCTGATCTCCGACGAGACCCTACTCATCGGTACCGGCAGCGGCCTGGGAACTGCCGGCGTCCTGACCCTCATGGCCCTGGTCAGCATCGCGGTCTTCCGCTACTTCGCGCGTACCGGACGACCCGCCTCCGAGACCGCCTGGCGCGTGACCGTCGCTCCCCTGATCGCCGCTGCGATCCTGCTCGTCGTCGTCGTCTTCGCCCTGGTCCGTTTCGACCTGCTGGTCGGCGGAGCGCCCGGAGAACGGCTGTGGCTGTTGCTTATTCCGGTCGTCTTCATCGTGGCCGGCTGCGCCGTCGCGCAGTACATGAAGCGCAACCGACCCGATCTGTACGCCTGCCTCGGGCGCGCGGAAGGCGACAACGCCGACGCCGACCCGACCACGGAGACACCCGTCTCCGCACGATGACGTGGCCCGGCGACGTGCGTGGCAGCTCCACGGTCGACGCACGTCGCCACCTCATGACCACCCGTCACCGCAACAGAAAGAAGAACACGAGATGTCAGCAGTAAAGGTAGGACTGGTAGGAGCCGGACCGTGGGCGAAGATCTTCCACGCGCCGATGATCACCGGCGGCCGCGAGACCGAGCTGACGGCAGTCTGGGCGCGCCGCCCCGAAGCCGCACAGGAGATCGCCGACGAATTCGGCTCCACCGTTGCGACCTCGTTCGAGGCCCTGCTCGACGCGGTCGACGCGTTGGTGTTCGCCGTTCCCCCCTTCATTCAGGCGGAACTCGCGGCGCAGGCAGCGGCAGCAGGTAAGCCCATGCTGCTCGAGAAGCCCCTCGGCGTAGACCTCGCTCAGGCGGAAAAACTGACACAGGCGATCGACGAGGCCGGCGTGGCCACGCAGGTCATGTTCACCAACCGCTTCAGCCCGCGAATCAGGACGTTCCTCGAACAAGCCCGCGCGCAGACTCCGATCGGGGCCGTCGGCTACTACGTCAACCAGGCGGCATTGCCGGGCGGAACGTTTGCAACGCCGTGGCGCGTGGAGAAGGGCGGCCTCCTCGATCTCGGACCGCACGTACTCGACACCCTCGACGCCGCTGTCGGCCCCATCGTCTCCGTGCGCGGCGAGGGCGACCCCCAGCGCTGGTACATCCTCACCGCCACTCACGAGAACGGCGTGATCAGCCAGGCCGCACTGTCGTTGACCAGCCCCGTCGTCGCCGACGTCGCCGGCGTCAAGGTCTACACCGAGCAGGGCGAACTCGAGTGTGAGTTCGTCGGCAAGGACGGAGACCCGGAGGCGCCCAACGTGATCCGACGCGAGTTCGCCGAAGTCGTCAAGTCCGGCGTCTCTCACGAGGTCGACGTTCACCGCGCCCTCTACATCCAGCGTTTGCTCGAACAAGCGGCGTCGTCGAACTGAGTCGAAGCCGCAGCCCGCGACGGCCCAGCCCCAACGAGCCGTCGCGGGCTCGGACACCGGTTCCGGTTTTCATCTGCCGACGTCGACACGCACCGAAGGAGAACACCATGTCGGACGACACCGTCGCGACCACCATCGAACAATTACTCGGCCCCGACAGTCCGAAGAACTGGGGCAAGTGGGGCCCGGACGACGAGGTCGGCAGCCTCAACTACCTCGACGCCGCCCAGGCACTGCGCGGTATCAGCACGGTCAAGACCGGCGAGGTGTTCACTCTGCAGGTCCCCATCGGGGATCCGAACCATCCCGACCCGGTGTGGCCGGGCCGCGAGCCGGCGGTGCGCACACCGGTGATGGACGAGGGGTACTTCGCGCGCGGCGAGGAACCGGAACCGTCGGACGGTCACCACTGGGCGGACGACAGAATCGACATGTTCACCCAAGGGTCGTCGCAGTACGATGCGCTCGCGCACTACTGGTACGGCGACCAGGTCTGGAACGGGTACTCCGCCGACACCACGGTCGGCAGACTCGAACGCGCATCGGTGCTGCCGATCGCAGAGAAAGGTGTCGTCGGACGAGGGGTCCTCATCGACGTGGCGCGTGCACGAGACAAGGACGTACTCGACAGCGGCGAGCGGATCACTCTCGACGACCTTCTCAGCGTAGCCGCGTCGCAGAACGTCACGATCGAGCCGCGGGACATCTTGATGATCCGGACCGGCTGGATCGGCTCGTACTACCGCAGCTCAGCCGACGAGTTCTACGGCGACTGGAACGAGCCCGGCCTGGTCTACAGCCGCGAACTCGTCGAATGGTTCCAGGAGATGGAGATCCCGAATCTCGTCACCGACACCATCGCCAACGAGCTCAGCTTCTACCCGGGCGGACTGCAGCTTCCCCTGCACTGCGCTCTGATGCGCAACCTGGGAGTTGCCTTCACCGAGCTCTGCCAACTCGACGATCTCGCTGATGCCTGCGCCGCCGACTGGCGCTGGAGCTTCCTCTACACCGCAGCCCCCTTGAAAATCTCCGGCGCCAGCGGCGCCCCCGTCAACCCGGTGGTCATCCGATGAACAGTCTTTCCAGTCCTGCTACCGCCGTCGCCGGCGAGTCCGAGCCCACCTCTCCGATCGACGTCTTCAGAGATGCGCGCGGCCTGTTCACGATGGTCGCGGTCGACCAGCGCGGATCGCTGCGCCACATGCTCAGTGCAGGACGTGGCGGCGCCGACGTCACCGACGCCGACCTGATCTCCTTCAAGGCCGACGTCATCGACGCCGTCGGTGATGCCGCGAGCGGTGTGCTGCTCGATCAGGACTTCGGCTTGAAGGCCGCAACCGACTCACGGTGCCCGGTCATCCTCGCCGCCGACATCCTGTCCTCCAGTGTGGCCGGTGGCCCGGTGGACGTCGCTGTCCTCGACGACTCGGTGACCGCCGAGACCGCCGAGCACTTCCACGCCAAGGCTCTGAAATTCCTCCTGCCCTGGCATCCCGCCCGCAGGTCGGAAGCCATCGATCTCGCGCACACCTTCATGGCCCGCTGCCGAGAAATCGGCCTGCCGGGTGTCTTGGAAGGCGTGGTGCGCCCCAGAGAAGGCGACACAGCCACCTCAGAGGGGTTCGCCGACGCGCTGATCATGGCGGCCTCGGACCTGGCGGTGACCCAGCCGGACCTGTACAAGACGGAGGTCGTCTACACCAGCGAGTTCGACCGCGAGCTCGCCGCCGCCACAGCCAGGTCGATCACAGAGCAGCTGCAGTGCCCGTGGGTCGTGCTGTCCTCCGGTGTCAGCGGAGAGAACTTCCCCGCCGCTGCAGCCGCCGCCGTCACCGGGGGCGCCAGCGGATTCCTCGCCGGTCGGGCCGTATGGAGCGAAGCCACCGCGTCACCGGAGCCCGGGGAGTACCTGCGGGCTCACGCAGCCGCGAACCTGCAGAAGATCACCGATCGAGTCTGGGCGAGCCACGCATGAGCACCACGAACACCGCCGCATCCGTACCCGACGTCGTCGCCGTCGGACGAGTCTGCATCGACATCTACCCCGAGCAGTTCGGTGTCGGGCTGGCAGACATCCGCAGCTTCAGCAAGTCCATCGGCGGCAGCGCCACCAACGTGGCAGTCGCCGCGGCGCAGCTGGGAAACTCGGTGCGTCTGGTCACCCGCACCGGCGACGATCCCTTCGGGGACTACGCCCGCACCGAGATCGCACGCCTCGGCGTCGACAACACCGGCATCACTTCCGTGCCCGGAATGAAGTCCGTCCTGACCTTCTGCGAGGTCTTCCCGCCCGACGACTTCCCGCTGTACATCTACCGTGAACCCACCGCACCCGACATGTACCTCGTCGAGAGTGACCTCCCTCTCGACGCCATCGAAAGAGCGCCGATCTTCTGGGCCACGGCGACCGGGCTGTCCCGCGAACCGAGCCGGTCCGCGCACTACGCCGCCTGGCGCACGCGCGGTCGGCGACCGAACACCGTTCTCGACCTGGATTACCGATCGATGTTCTGGGACAACGAAGAACACGCTCACACCGCTGTGTCCGAGGCACTCGACCACGTCACCATCACCGTGGGAAACCTCGAAGAGTGCCGGGTCGCGGTCGGAGAGTCCGACCCCGACCGCGCCGCGGACGCACTCCTCGAACGAGGTGTCGAACTGGCGATCGTGAAGATGGGACCCCACGGCGTCATGGCACGCACACGCACCGAACGAGCAGTCTCCCGGCCCATTCCCGTCGACGTCGTCAACGGTCTGGGCGCGGGAGACGCGTTCGGGGGCGCACTGTGCCACGGTCTGCTTCACGGACTGACACTCCAGGACACTCTCGACCTCGCGAACGCGGCCGGCGCGCTGGTTGCCACACGGCCGCAGTGCTCACTGGCCATGCCGAACTTGGCCGATCTCACCGCATTCGCAGCAGGCGCGGCCGAACAGGCCTCGGGCACCGCTTCGTCCGTATGACCACGTCACAGCCCTAGCTATTCATTTTCGATTCCGCACCGACCCGTCGACCGGCAGGTGCGCTGAAGGAGAACGACAGACATGACCGAGATCAGGGTCGCCATCATCGGCGGCGGCGGATTCATGGGATATGCCCACAGCCTCGGATGGGCACTGGCGCCCATCACTGCCGACACCGGGGCCACCATCCGCAAGGCGGTGCTGGTCGAAGCAGACCAGGACCGAGCCGACGCCGCGGCGAAACGACTCAACTGGGACGAAGGATCAGCTGACTGGCGAGAGGTCATCGCCCGCGACGACATCGATGTAATCGACATCGTCACCCCGCCGGCGTCGCACGCCGAGATCGCCATCGCAGCACTCACCGCCGGCAAGCACGTGTTCGTCGAGAAGCCCATCAGCAACGATCTTGCCGATGCAGAACTCATGCAGGCCGCAGCCGAAGCCAGCACGACCATCAGTCAGGTCGGCTTCAACTACCGGCACGCCGCCGCCATGACGTTCGTCAAGCGGATGCTCGACGACGGCACCCTCGGCCATCCGCTGCAGTTCCGCGCCCACTACACGCAGGACGTCGGCGCACTCGGGCGCGTCCTGAGCGGGTGGCGCGCGAAGAAGGGCGCCGGCGGATCCGGAGTGACCGGCGACATCGGCTCCCACATCATCGACCTGGCCTCCTACCTCGTCGGCGACATCGACTCGGTCACCGCCATCATCGGCGCAAAAGATCCCGCCCCTGATTCCGCCTGGCTCCCTGACGCAGAGCGCAGAGAAGGTGAATACCTCGACGACGCGGCGCTGTGGATGACGAAATTTACCAACGGTGCGATCGGCTCGTTCGCCGCCACCGTGTACGCGTCCGGACGCAAGAACCGCATGTTCTTCGAACTCGAATGCACCCGCGGCACAGTGGAATTCGATTGGAACCATTCCGATCAAATCAAGCTCAGCCTCGTCGGCGACCCCGCCGACCAGCAGGGTTTCCGTACGGTGACGCTGAACGAGAACCACGATGACTACTGGTACCCCCTCGGAGGCATGGGCTCGGGATACGTCGACGACGCCGCCCTGCAACTGCAGAAATTCGTTCGGGCCATCGTCGACGGACGCCCCGGTTCGCCGAGCTTCGCCGACGCCACGCGCACACAGCGAGTCATCGAAGCGGTCATGCGCTCCGCGGACAGCCACCAGTGGGTCAAGGTCGACGAGGTCACCGCATGAGCCTGACGCTGCGGTGGAGCACGGACCTCGTCACCTACTTCGGATCCTCGTTCTGGGGCATGGAGCCCAACCTCCCGCACGACGCGTTCGAGCGTGAGGTCGACGCCGACCCGAGGCCGTACTTCGATCGGATGCTCGACGGCGCCGCCGATGCAGGTCTGAGTGGCATCGAGCTCGCACCCGCCCCCGGCGGATGGGTCAATGCGCTGCGCTCGTACGGAACGGCGGCAGCGTTCAAGAAGGAGCTCGACACCCGCGGTCTGACGATGTCATCGAGCTACGTGCTGCCGGTGCTGCTCAAGGCGGTGCTCGATGCGCCCGACGCACAATCGCGGCGCGACGCCGAGCGCGCACTGCACGAGGACACCGCGGCGCACGCCGACTTCCTGCGCACAGTGGGCTGCCCGACTCTGGTGACGAGCACGATCCCGCGGGCGGAGTTCTCCGACGTCGCCGGTGTCGAGGCTGATGCTGAGAAGTTCGACGCGCCAGCTGACGTCGACTTACTCGACGCGATCGCGGATCAGCTCGACGGCATCGGTGATGTCGCCGCCGCCGCCGGCCTGCACGTCGCAGTGCACACCGACGCGTACTCGCTGGCTTCGCGTACAGCCGACATCGACGCTCTGATGGCTCGGACCGACCCCACGAAGGTGAAGCTGTGCATCGACGCCGGCCACATTGCACTCGACGGCGGTGACCCACTCGCTGTCATCGACAAGCACTCCTCCCGTGCCCCGGTTCTGCACTGGAAGGACTGCGCACTGCATCTACCGCCACACACACTCAGCGGGCCCCCGATGGCCCGCCATGACGAGATGATCAAGTACTTCCGCGTCGTGGGGTCCGAAGACGGGATCGTCGACTGGCATCGGTGGACGCAGATCCTCGACCGGAACGCCTGGAGCGGATGGGCGGTCGCGGAGATCGACATGTCGCCGGATCCGCAGCGCGAGATCCGTCAGGGTATCGACTACTACCTCCGCGAGCTGTCCGGGAACTGACCCGGCGACCCCGAACCTCGCCCGGCTCACCAGCACTCGATGCTCCTGAGCCGGGCGTCCGCGGTGTGCTCGCGACGTCGTAGCGCTACAACGTCGTCGCGCGTATGGGCGTCCCAGTTGCGCTTCCCACCCACGAAGGAGCCCTACCGATGGCTTACGAAGACGCGATCATCGTCACCCTCGTGCGCGCTCTCGAAGCTCGCGATGCACAACAACGCCGGGACACACTCATGAGCGATCGACCCGACGCGACGGTCGAGCATTCATGTTTCGGTCCGGCCGTCCGAGATGTGCCCGCACGACCTGAACGATCCCCGCGTGGAAAACGTCGAAATACTCTGATGCGCAGACTTTCTTGGCGGTGAAAGACGGTCTCAGGTCGATCGGGTAGTCCCGGCACGACTGCTTCGGACGACTTACGAGGCGGTGCTTTCGGAAAGGCACACGTCCGCGAAGCGCAACACCTCACCGCGACCGATGACGTCACGAGACAGCGCGAATGCCGCAGCCGCGTCACTTCCTTCCAGAACGCGAACACAGAAAGTCGAACATCCGGTGGAAAATTCTCGAGAAGCAGGGCCGCTCGTCGGCGTCGTGCGCGAGACGAACGAGGGGGAGCGCCGGGTGGCGCTCGTTCCGAGGGTCGTCTCCGCACTCACGGCCAAGGGCGTACGCGTGGTGGTGGAGGCAGGTGCCGGGCTCGGCGCTCTGATCCCCGATCAGCTGTACGTCGATGCGGGCGCGAGCATCGGTGACCCGTATGCCGCGGACATCGTGGCGAAGGTGGCGCCGCCGTCGTCGGCGGAGGTGCGCAAGCTGCGTCGCGGGTCGACGCTCGTCGGCTTCCTCGCGCCGCGCAACGCGGACACGATCATTCCGGAGTTGACCGCTGCGGGCGTGCAGGCTTTCGCCGTCGAGGCGATTCCGCGTATCTCCCGCGCGCAGGTGATGGATGCGTTGTCCTCGCAGGCCAACGTCGCCGGCTACAAGGCGGTGTTGCTCGCGGCGTCGGAGTCGACGCGGTTCTTCCCGATGCTGACCACCGCGGCGGGCACGGTGAAGCCGGCGACGGTGCTGGTGCTCGGTGTGGGTGTGGCGGGGCTGCAGGCGTTGGCGACGGCGAAGCGTCTCGGTGGCCGCGCCACCGGGTACGACGTGCGTCCCGAGGTGGCCGATCAGGTGCGGTCGGTCGGTGCGCAGTGGCTGGATCTGGGGATCGACGCGGCCGGTGAGGGCGGGTATGCCCGTGAGCTCACCGAGGACGAGCGTGCGCAGCAGCAGGCGGCGCTGGAGAAGGCGATCTCGACGTTCGACGTCGTCATCACCACCGCTCTGGTGCCGGGGCGTCCGGCGCCGAAGCTGGTGACCGCTGCGGCGGCTGCCGGGATGAAGCCGGGCAGTGTCGTCGTCGACCTGGCGGGGGAGACTGGCGGCAACTGCGAGCTCACCGAGCCGGGTCGCACGGTGGTGAAGAACGACGTCATCATCGCCTCGCCGCTGAATCTGCCGGCGACGATGCCCGAGCACGCGAGTGAGCTCTATTCCAAGAACATCTCGGCGCTGATCGAGTTGATGCTCGACGATGCCGGTGCCCTCGCCCCCGATTTCACCGACGAGGTCCTCGCGAAGTCCTGCGTCACCCGCGCCGCAGCCACATCGAAGGTGAGATCGTGATCGGTCACCTGCTGCACGATCTGCTGGTGGTTCCCCTGACCACGATCATCGATCGCATGATGGCGCCACCCGGCAACGGCAGCTACTACCACTACGTCGACCTCTTCGTCGATGACTCGATCGACGAACCCGGCTCCTGGAGGGAAGGTTACTGATGTACACGTCCCTGCTCGCGAACATCGCGATCCTGGTCCTGGCCGGGTTCGTCGGTTTCGCCGTCATCTCCAAGGTGCCGAACACGCTGCACACGCCGCTGATGTCGGGCACCAACGCCATCCACGGCATCGTCGTGCTCGGCGCCCTCATCGTCTTGGGCAGGTTGCCGGAGGACGCGCCGTGGGGCGTGCGGATCATCGCGTTCGTCGCGTTGATCTTCGGCACGCTCAACGTCGTCGGTGGGTTCCTGGTCACCGACCGCATGCTCGGCATGTTCAAGGGCAAGAAGGCGCCCGCTGCTGTGGAGACGGCAACCGGCGAGAAGGGTGCTGATTCCTGATGAACAATCTCGTCAACATCCTCTACATCGTCGCGTTCGCGATGTTCATCTACGGCCTGATGGGTCTGACCGGCCCGAAGACGGCGGTGCGCGGCAACTGGATCGCCGCTGTCGGTATGGGTATCGCCGTGGTGGCAACTCTGATCGAGGTCCGCGACACGGCGGCGATCAACTGGATCCTCATCGCCGCCGGTCTGGCCATCGGTGTCCTGCTGGGTGTCCCGCCGGCCAAGCGCACGAAGATGACGGCGATGCCGCAGCTGGTGGCGTTGTTCAACGGCGTG
The DNA here is from genome assembly GCF_058139645.1 of Rhodococcus sp. NFXS4. Taxonomy (NCBI): domain Bacteria; kingdom Bacillati; phylum Actinomycetota; class Actinomycetes; order Mycobacteriales; family Nocardiaceae; genus Rhodococcus; species Rhodococcus sp. NFXS4. Next base: position 4,411,069 of record NZ_CP192221.1, on the reverse strand, counting down.
GGCGGCGGCACGGTCGCATTGATCGCGTGGTCGGAGTTCATCGAGACCGACGGTTTCTCCGCGTTCCAGCACGGTGAAGAGCCGACGGTGCACATCGTCATCGGGTCACTGTTCGCGGCGGTCATCGGGTCGGTGTCGTTCTGGGGTTCGCTGGTGGCGTTCCTGAAGCTGCAGGAGCTGCTGAACAAGAAGGTCGAGAAGGCGTTCGTGAAGAACGCCCGCATCTTCCAGCTCACCAACATCGTGCTGCTGCTCCTCGCGGTGGCGGTGTCGGTCTACATCGGTCTGCGCGCCACCCCGGGTGAGGGCACCTCGCAGTGGTGGATCGTGCTGGTGCTCGTCGCGGCGGCACTGATGGGTCTGTTCGTGGTGTTCCCCATCGGCGGCGCGGATATGCCGGTGGTGATCTCGCTGCTGAACGCGTTGACGGGTCTGTCGGCTGCGGCGGCGGGGTTGGCGCTGAACAACACCGCGATGATCGTGGCGGGCATGATCGTCGGCGCGTCCGGCACCATCCTCACGAATCTGATGGCGACGGCGATGAACCGGTCGATCCCGGCGATCGTGTTCGGGTCCTTCGGTGGCGGCGGCGCGTCCGCGGTCGGTGGCCCGGACGATGCCGGCGGCACGGTGAAGTCCACCTCGGCGGCGGACGCGGCGATCCAGATGGCGTACGCCTCGCAGGTCATCGTGGTGCCCGGCTACGGTCTCGCGGTCGCGCAGGCCCAGCACGCGGTCAAGGACATGGCGTCGATCCTCGAGTCCAAGGGCGTGGAGGTGAAGTACGCGATCCATCCGGTGGCCGGGCGCATGCCGGGTCACATGAACGTGTTGCTCGCCGAGGCGGACGTGGAGTACGAGGCGATGAAGGAGATGGACGACATCAACGGGGAGTTCTCCCGCACCGATGTCACCCTCGTCATCGGCGCGAACGACGTCACCAACCCGGCGGCGCGCAACGATCCGAGTTCGCCGATCCACGGGATGCCGATCCTGAACGTGGACGAGTCGCGGTCGGTGATCGTGCTCAAGCGGTCGATGAGCTCCGGGTACGCCGGCATCGACAATCCGCTGTTCACGGCGGACCGCACGTCGATGCTCTTCGGCGACGCGAAGAAATCCGTCAACGCCGTCATCGAGGAACTCAAAGCCCTCTAGAGACAACGGTACGAACGAACCGCTACACCACAAGCGCGCTGCGCGCAGCGAGCCCACCATGCACCCACTTGCCCCGGTCGTCCGCGACCACGGCAGGTTGACGGTGCAGTGCGCACCATCCGGAAGGAAACAACGTGAGCACCATCCTCAGTGACCGACTAGATATCGTCTCCGGCACCAGCACCTCTCACACCGGACCCACCCAGAAGACGAAGATCGTCTGCACGCTGGGTCCGTCGACGGATCCCGACGGCATCATCGATGAACTCATCGCCAGCGGAATGAACGTGGCACGACTGAATTTCAGCCATGGTGATCATCCCGAGCATGCTGCTCGCTACCTCATGGTGCGTGACGCTGCCGAACGCCGCGACGTCCCCGTTGCTGTCCTTGCCGACCTCCAAGGACCGAAGATTCGGCTGGGCCGGTTCGCGGACGGGCCGACGACATGGTCGTCCGGGGAGATTGTTCGCATCACGGTCGACGACATCGTAGGCACCAGCAGGCGGGTGTCGACGACCTACCGGGAACTCGCCGCCGACGCTCGGCCCGGTGACACCGTTCTCGTCGACGACGGGAAGTTGGAACTGCGTGTCGTGGAGGTCGAAGGCCCCGATGTGGTGTGCCGTGTCGTCCAGGGCGGGCCTATCAGTAACAACAAGGGGCTGTCGCTTCCTGGAATGAATGTCTCGGTTCCTGCAATGTCCGACAAAGACATTCGAGATCTGGAATTCGCCCTGGCCCTCGGCGTCGACATGGTCGCGTTGTCGTTCGTTCGAAGGGCGTCAGACATCGACCAGGTCCATGCCGTGATGGACCGCGTGGGCCGCAGGATCCCGGTGATTGCCAAGATCGAGAAACCCGAGGCCCTCGCAGATATCGAGGCCATCGTCGCCGCCTTCGATGCGGTGATGGTCGCACGCGGCGACCTGGGTGTCGAGATCCCTCTCGAGGACGTACCTTTGGCGCAGAAGCGCACCATCGAACTCGCCCGTGAGAACGCCAAGCCGGTCATCGTAGCTACCCAGATGCTCGACTCCATGATCGACAACGCGCGCCCCACGCGCGCCGAGGCGTCTGACGTCGCCAACGCCGTCCTCGACGGGGCAGACGCCGTGATGTTGTCGGGAGAGACGTCTGTGGGGCAGCACGCGGTGCAAACGGTGCGCACCATGGCACGCATTGTCCGTGCCGCAGAGACGGACCCGGCGAGAGCGTCCGCATTCGCCCACATGCCCAGGACACGCTCAGGGGTTGTGTCCTATGCAGCTCGTGACATCGCCGAACGATTACAAGCTAGAGCGCTGGTGGCATTCACGCAGTCGGGCGACACGGTCAAACGGTTGGCACGCCTGCACCCCTCACTTCCCCTGCTGGGCTTCACCCCTCACGTGAGCATCCGAAACTGCCTTGCACTGAGCTGGGGTACAGATCCGTACCTTGTCGATCATGTCGACACCACCGACGCCACTATCGCTCAAGTCGATCGCGAACTGATCGACCGAGGCCTGTGCACCGTCGGTGACGTCGTCGTCATCATCGCAGGAGTACCCACCGGCACCGAGGGTCTGACGAACATGATCAGAGTTCATCGAGTGGGCGACGTCTGATGGCCACGCACCCTTGCACGAGCAACGCTCGGCGTGAGCTTCCCGCCTCGTCGACTGCGGACGACGCCACAACGAACGCTGACCGCTGCCTCTGAGGGGCGTTTTCCACCGCAAAGGAGCATGGCGCGCCAGTGTCGCAACCCATGATCAACACTCAACAATTCTGCAGAACACTTGTCCGACTGCCCCCACCCCGAATCGAGCATTGGGAGTGGCAGCATCGAAGCACATGTCAACCGCATGACATGGAAACGTTCTACCCCGAAGGGTCGCGAAGCAACCGGGACGCGATCACTCAGGATGCCAAGAAGTTGTGCCAGGTCTGTCCCGTCCGTCAGGATTGCCTTGAACATGCACTACGCACCAGGGAGCCCCACGGCGTTTGGGGCGGGCTGACACCCACTGAGCGAGCAAGGCTCATCAATTCACAGGGGGTCCAATCCACCGCCACGCATTTAGATTAGAGCGTCCGAGTGTTTCAGGAAGCCCCGCTACTGCCCGACACCACCAAGCAGGCCGCGTCGCGAAGGGATAACGGGGAAGTGCCGTCGGCGTTCACCGACACCGCCGCCGCCGACCTGACCGCCATGCTGTCGGAAGTGCTCGGGACTACGACCGCTTCGACACGTATAGGCTGAGTTAGCCGAACGGAGCCCGTCGGGTGCTCAGCGGCACAGCGCGGAACGAGTAGATGTTTCTCTCGCGGAACGAGTCCTGCGTCGCCCGGTGCGCGTTCCTCCCTGTCCATGGACCATTGATGGGGTGTCGCATCGCCGGCACCCGACCGATCCACCGAACTCGCTACTGGTGGAAGCAGCCGCCCGCGGGATCGACGCGTGAGCCGGTGTCGGTGGGGCCGTGCACCATGACGGGTATGCGTATCCGCACGCTCGCCGGCCCGCCGCTTCCACACGAGATCGCGCGCGACGTGCTGCTCGATCGAGTCACCGACTCCGTGATGGGCGTGCCGCCGCCGGGTAGCCCGCAATGGCGCCAGCAATTTCGCAGTTCGGACGAGATCACTCTCGCCGTGCGGAGCACCCGCCGCGCCGAGCTGCGAGCACTCATCGCCGAGCGGTCTGGGGTGTCGGATCCCGCTGCCGCGCCGCACCGCCGTCGGCCCGGCAGCACATCGGGGCATCGACGGTCACGGCTCGATCCGGCGCAACTGTCCATCTTCTAACCGCAGACGGAAGAAGGTTCCACAACGATTGAGGAAGTCAGGATCTTCACCGGCAAGAATGACGCCGACTGATACCCCGATGCTATCTCGATCGAGAGGGAGCGAGGGCAGACGCGGCGGCCCCCAGCGACCGCGGCATGGCCGTCGACGATCATTCGTGGTCGCGTCGGGCGACGCGCGGGGCGAGTTCGGTGACGGTTGTGAGGCATCTCGACCACCTCCTGGAGAACGCCGACCGTGACGCCTTCGCAAGAACGCTCGCATCACACCCTGCCCTCTGCCAAGGCGCACTGTGAGCTGCGCGCCGAGCGCGATCGCCTGTTGTAGAGCTTTAGGCCGCGGCGCCGGGCCGTTGACGGCGGTCGGCCACCTCGTTGCCGCGCCGCCACCTGTCGACCAAGAGGACAACGGTATTCATTGCCGATAATAGGTATTATGACATAAATGCACTTCAAGCGCTTGCACTCCGAGCCGCAGGCTAGTTGCTCACAGACCGTATGGCGAGGTCGACCGCGACGAGCGACAAGGCGCCACCTGCAACGAACAACAACAACAAGGCCCAGCCAGTCGCCCGATACTTCTTACTCGCGACACGCGAATTTGACCAGATCTGCTGGCCGAGCTGGTCCAGCAAATCATTGGGATCGGAGACGAGCTCTCGAAGCTCAGCGGTATATTCGCCCACCGAACTCGGATGCTTTCGCGCAATGTGATCGAAGTAGAGCGCACTCGTGGCGTCCTCTTTCCTGAAAAGGCGTGGCCACAGAGCGCTGATTGCGAACCCTGCGGAGCCGAGAACTAGCAACGCGCAAATCGGGGCTGCCACCATCATGAGCTTGTCGAACATAGTCTGCGACTTGACCAGGTTGTACAGCACACCACCCATGACACCTGCGGCAGCAAGCGTTGCTGTGGCTTTCGTTTCGGCGTGCTTGATCCAGTCGTTGACCAACCCCACCGTTTTCCACGCCTCTGCCACGGCAACCGTTGGGTCAGCGACTTTTCCCTCGGCCCCCGCGACCTGCTCACAATCACCCGAATCGTTCATGTTGCGAGGGTAGTCGACCGCGAATCGGTCCGGAACACGTGACAGTCTCTGCACCATGCTTGACTAGGCCCCGAGAGGGTCCCCTGCTACGTGACGGTGGGGCCGGTAGGCAACCTGGAGGGGCACGTGGACGGAAATTACGAGGAATACGATTGGGTATCCAGTAGCTCTCGCATCAAGGACCTTCTTGACCAGCCTGCGGGCCAGTTCGAGAAGACGGACGCTCTCCCCAACCGTGACAAGCTGACGTATAAGAACGGTTTCTACGGCCGGTGTTCTGCAGTATTCATTGATATCCGAGATTCTTCCGGATTGACGGACGAATACACACGGCCAATCCTCGCGAAGATCTACCGCGCTTTTATTTCGGAGATGGTCGCCGTCCTCAACGGACATTCAAATGTTCGCGAAGTAAACATTGTTGGCGACTGCGTCTGGGCGGTCTACAACACCCCCTTCAAGACGAACATCAACGGCGTCTTCAGTGTTGCCTCTAAGGCCAACACCTTACTGACGCTCCTGAACAAGCACTATGCAAAAAAAGACATCGAGCCGCTGCGGGTGGGCATTGGGGTCGATTGGGGACGGGTGTTAATGATCAAGGCCGGGTATCACGGCAGCGGCATCAACGATGTGATCTACATGGGCGACGTCGTCAATCGGGCTGCGCATCTCGCACACGAGGCCGGGCGCAATGGCGAGAGTCCAATATGGGTAGGGTCCGACTTCCGCGCGAACCTCAACGAGCACAATACTGGCCTGCTTACCCAGCATTATAGTATTGAGGTCGGCACTATCTATACTGGCAATTTTATCAATACGAATATGGATAACTGGATTGGCGAGAACGTTTGAGTTCTTAGGGCGCCTCTGTAGCACTAGACGCGGGTCTTGCAAGGCGTACTTGTCGCCGTTCCCTGCGGCCGTTGTGGTCCAGATCATGCGACTGCGGCATCGTGCTGTTACCCGGTTATGGGTGCGGTGATCGCGGGGTCGACGCGGTTGATCGCACGGAGCAGTCGCTGCTGTTCCGCTCGCTTGCCGGGATTGACGTTGAGGCGGCCGGATGATGTCGGGTTGCGAGCGAGTGACCCCGGCGATGGTGGAGTCCGTATACAGGTCGATACGTGCCCGGCTTTGCGGGGACAGCGTCCGCATACGTTACGATCTCAGTGTTCGACCGTCGATGAGGGTCACGGTCGAGCGTCCATCACCAGCGCGTACGCGGTGTCTACACCTCTGGGTGTCGCGCTCTGCGCGTGCGTGCTGATCGACGCTCCCGAAAGGCCCTTCCTCTAATGCAGGTCTATTCGTTTTCCACGCCATCCTCTGGCGGTTCTCAATTTGCTCTAGTCGCGACGCCCGTCGGTGGAGCGCAGTCGTGACCGGGCGGATGTCATTCTTCGACGACGCCGTCCTCGACCGCAGAGAAGGCTGCAGAACCCTGCGAACGCTACGCCGCTGCACAGCGCGCCAATTGGATGGTCCTTGGGGTTTCATGAATCGAGCTTCCAGGCATACTCGGCCGGGCAGCCTCAGCTACCGCGGGTCTTCTACCGATCGACGGACATCGAGTATCGGCCCAACGAGCTCGTCTGAGCGAGGCTCGGGGGCGATGACTGCCCCATACCAGAAATCTGAGTACGCCATCTTTCGATAGTTGTCATCGTCCATCGGGAGTGCGTGCCTCTCGCCCAGAACGCCGATGACAAGGTCACAGTTGAGCTGCACGAGCCGCTGGCGCAGCCACCCTGAGTCGGCTAAGAGCGCATCCTGGCCGTTCTCGGTGTCGGGAACTTCGAGAGCACGGGCGACGGTCACTCCCCCCTCTGTCCATCGCGCACATACTCCGTCCCAGGCGGCCGATCCGAGAAGCTCGTCCGTCGGCACATAGAAATCGATGCTCTCTTCGATTGAACAGTCGAGCACACTCCCTTCCCACAAGTACTTCTCGATCGCGGGTCGTGGTGCGAGCCCGGCCCCGACCAGTCGCTGGTGGTAGTGGTCGTCTTCCTCGATCGCGGCCTCCGCCTTGGCAACAGGTGACCAAGCAAGTTCTCCTAGGTAGCGTCCATGGGTACGACTGCGGTCGTGCATCCATCGACCTGACAAGCCGTGTTCTCGGAAGAGATCTAGGAGACACTGACCGTCACCTCTGGGCACGAGCCAGGAGAACTGTAGGTAGAAGACGTCACGCTCGCGCTTGGTCATGCCGGTTCGTTGCGCGTTATCGCGGTCCCAACTCGAGTACCGCTGCAACGCGATCCAGGTGAGTCCGTCTCCATCTGTCGGCATGAACACCTGCGTCGCCGGAGCGAGGTCCGCTACTTCCGCGACCCAACTGTCGGGCGTCGCGGCAACGTCGAGGCCTGGGCTTGGGAGGAGCGCCCAGGTCGCACCTGATGCGTGTGTCAACACGAGATGTTGCGGTGGACCGGAAGCCCCGCGAGCCGGGAGACTCGGATCTAGGTCTCGTCCATACCAGGGCCACGGCCCTTCATATCGCTCGTGATCAGGTGACCACGATTCTCGAGCAAGGTGGTAATTGTCTGCCAGGCGCGCGAGCAATTCGTGAAGCGCGATCCATTGGTACTTTTTCCCAAAGCGCTCAGGCTTGTGAGCTTCCCGCCCGCTGTCGGCTCGGTATTCGCGTTCGAACTCCTCGAAACGCTCAGCGGTCCAACCGTGGGCGATAGCGCGGTTCGCGATCCACCGCCCCGCCCAATCTGCCTCGACGGTGCCGAGCGGGTCATCGTGCTTGTCTGAGGGCCGCGGTCCGGTGAGCGGATATCGACTGAACGATCCGACGTCACTTTTCACAACGTATTTGTTGAAGTCGCCCATCCACGTAAGGCAGGACATGAGGATCGTGTTGGCGCGCCAGTCCTTGTAATTGCCGTCCGCGTCCTTGACGCATCCGTAGGCCGCTTCCAGCGCTTCGGCCGTCGGCGGTTCCTCCGGAGGCGCAGATCCGTAAGGCGGGTCGAACGCGACCTTATGTTCATCCGTAAGAATTCCGCGGGCCTCGGCCCAGGCGGCCATACCGCGGGCACTGTCCCGTGCGAGGACGTGCACGGGAAGGCCTGTGCGGAACCATGCTGACAGGGCCTCGATCGTTCCCTGACTTCCGTCACGGTCGGAATCTCCGGCGATCATGAGCGCGCCGTAGCACGAGAGGAGGACTCGCTCTTGAACGTACGGGTCGTCAATTTCACTAGACAACGTGATCAGCGTGCCTGCAACCGGGAGCCGCTTCACCAACAAGCTAGTGAGTGTTCTGGTGACATTGTCCCGCAGGATTCTGTTTGGTGAGGTAAGCAACCACATTAGTGTGATGGCAGCAAGTTCAGGTTCATCAGTCCCGACCTCCTGGCGAAGGCTCTGAGCCCAGCCTTGCAGCCGCGTCAGTGACGGCGAGTACTCGTAGGCGGTGTAGGCCGCGATCGACCAAGAAGCGTCGCGTTCGGCTAGGCCAAGGGCTTTGAGTCTCTCGTGGAGCCATCGTGCGTTGGCTGGGTGTCCCAAGCGGGGCCCCAGCGCGATCATGGCGTCGACACCATCAACCCGCTCATCGAGATCGCCACCGATCTGTTGCTCGAGGAGTTCGAAGGCTCGTTCTCCGAACGCATCAGCCGTTCGATCTAGGAGACTGTCGCGAACGGCCTGTTGAAGGCGGCGGTTCGCAACACACTCAGGGAGGAGGTCAGGAAGCTCAACAGAAACGCGTTCGGGCAAGAGCACTGCTAGCGCCCGCCAGAGCCAGGGGGCGTCGCGCACGCTGCCAGCAAGTTGACTGAGATCACCCAGAGAGTCGAGAAGGCGGTTGGCGAGAACGTGCTCCGAATACGCTTGAAACGGCAGAGTCACAGACTCGCCGGCGGAGAAGGATGGGCGGACCTCGATCAAGCCATCACTTTGCATGCGACCGAACAGTGTTTCCGGCCAGTTTCGGCCTGGGAGCAAGGCATCGACGGCACTTTCGATATCCGCCCGCGGGATAGGCCGACCACCCGTTTCGAGGAGCTTGTCGGCAAGCACGTCCAGAGCGTCGGTGACCACGCGGCTGGATGGGGCAAGGCGGAGCGCGTCGATGACGCGCTCCGCACGGACAGTGGCGAAGCGACCGAACAAGGTCGATCGGGTGAGAGTGTCTGCGGCGCTAGGGCCGTCCGAGGCGAGTACCTCGCAGAACATTCGCAGGAATAGCGGGCTTGAAAACGCTGGGTCGAAGGAAGACCTCACCGGCACCGGAATTTCGAACACTCGGCAGTATGCCGAGAGCGCTTGCCCCTCGCTACCAACGAAACCTCTGTGTGAAACCACTGGTAAGGACTCGGGCGGTTGAATAATTGATGAGTAGTCGCTCCGGTAAGAGACGATAACTGCAACGTTTGGATACGCCGTTGTCCGAGCTAGCAGCGCTTTTAGCTCGGTCCGCCATCTACGCGGGTCCTGAGATTCGTTCAGCGCGTCGACAAGGATAAGAGCGCGTCGCCCCCTTGCCTCCGCAAGCGAGTCGAGCTCTTGCAGGAACACGTCAGCAGAGTCTGCTTCGACACCGAGAACCGCTTTCAGTTCCGGCCACCAGGCGGCGTCGCCGAGTCTCTGTCCAACGATCGCGACAACTGGTGAACCCTCGATTTGCAGCGCAACTGCTGCCCGCATCAAGGCGTGGGTTTTACCGCTGCCAGCTCCACCGACTAACGCCAGCGTGCGGGAGGCATACGCGGCGGCCGCCCTGGAAGCAAGCAGTGCACGCAGTTCGTAGAGCCTCTCTGTTGCGCTCCGCATACGACGATCACTGAACTCGTTGAGTTGTTCGGCGGCTTCGGCAGCACATGCGATCAGTTTGTCGACGGCCTCACGACCTGACTCCATGTCGAAGTCAGTGGTCGACACAAGTGAACCCGGTTCTGCTGCGGTTTTGTTCACCCCAGCGCGAAGCTCCGCGATCCGGTCAAGAAGCTGAAAGGCCTGCTCCGATGTTGACCCCCACATTCCGGAGTCCCGGCGACCGGCGGAAACTGTAATGTCAAGGTGCGAACGCAGGGAGCTGAGAAACCGGTCCCCGGCAGCAGCGGCCTCGATCGCGCCGTTTACAGAAACGTCTGTGTCGGCCGCCGGCGTATATCTATCCCCGACAACAGCGACAGATTCCTCAATTTGCTTCTCGAACCACGCTTGCGAGAGTTCGAAGCTCCCGAACCAGAAGGCACGCCGCCCGCCGTGCCTGGACGTTGCCAACTGTGCCAAGACATCGCCAGCGCGGATCGTTCGAAACGTAATTTGGTCAGCACCGTCTACGGTCTGCTGCCAGCCTGCTACGGCGTCGTCCCATCGGTCTTGGTCGGACTTGGCCGGCCCTGCGCCGCTGTCGGTGAAGTCATAGGGAACTACAAAAGTTAGTTTCGTGAGCTCGGCCCGCTTCGCACAGACTGCAACAACGGATTCCTTCATCCCACTCAGAGCGTCGGCAAGTGAGGCGTGAAATTTTGCCTGGAACCCTTCGGAATGCCCATCCGCATAGACCTCGTACCACTCGACTCCGGCGTCTGGGGCACGCGTCTTGCGAGTCTCCACGTGCCCAGGAGCAACGGGTGGACGCAACTGATACGCCAGTTCCTCCCATGCCCGAGCCTGGCTTCCCTCATGGGACCGAATCTCACTCAGACGGATTGGCATAGGCTGAAACTATCTGCTGGCTTGGCGGTCGCGCGATTCAGCCCGTCGCTCGGCTGGTTCGCCGGCCTCACAATAGCTGTTCAAGGACGCTTCTCAGGCCCGTGAGCCGATAGTCGACCGAAGCAGCGTCGACCCTTCCGCGTACTGGGGCGTATGCAGGCGGCCTAGGCCACGATGAGACCAGGCGCACCGCTTGCTCCGTCTGCTTTCACGAACAGCGGTTGTCCCGACAACCATCTGCTACAACCGCGGCGGCGCCGTCTTAAACGCAGAAAGCCCAATACGTGCATTCGCGTCACGGATCTCGCTCGAACTTCGTAAGAACCAAGGGCCACATCTTTTCGAGGAACTCCATCCGATCTTCGAGATTGTCATTGCGGATGTTTGCCGAACGTCCCCCGACGTGTGCTGCCCGGTACCAATCGGTCACCTCCAACGCCGTGTCGACACTCGCCACGACGGCGGCAGCCACCCGCGCGGCGGCCTGCGACGACACGCACCGGAATTGAGCCAGAACCACCTCACCGTCAGCGTCGATGACCATCGGCGTTGATGTGGGGTCGCTGACCCGGTGACTTTCGATTAGCGACGAGTCGGGTTGATGCACAGTTGCGTTAAACCTACGGATGAGGCCACCGATGCGGGCTCTTCCCCTGTGCCGTTCGATGCGAGCAAGGTCGTGTAGCCAAAGGAGGGCGTCCCCGGCCGCGCCGTACTTCCCGTTGTACGGCTGCATTCGCTCAATCATGTCGATCACCGGCTGGCGGAAACCATGCATGGGGTTCGTGTTAGAAGTGAGCAGCCGCCCGAAATCCGTACGGTCACGAGTGATCGGGAACTGACGCGAGCGCTGACGGGTCGGCGGGTTCTGACCGGTCTCGTACGCTGCAATTTCAAAGAATGTGTAGTCGATAGCGGATCGCACATTTGAGAGCCAGTCGCCGAATATGTAAGAAAGCCGCGGCGAGCACTCATAGTCGCAGATCAGACTGCAGAGCGACCCGTCGACCTCGGTTCTCAGACCCGTCGGCGGCAGATGTGCCTTGTGCTCCGCGCCCATCGCCGTTCGATGCTCAGCAGCTCGCTCGACCTTCGCCCGCGCACTCGTGAAGTCCGGCGCCCTCGCACTCATGGACCCATCCAACAGGCAGCGGCCAGGGGGCGCTCCCGTTAAGCCGTGAGGTGGCCTCGACTCCCCCGCGTCGCGTCGGGCGGGCCGGCCATCCCGATTCGGCTTCGGCGCCCTCTGACGACAATCGCTCCGAAGCAGCTTGCACGCTCTTGTCGAGTAATTCAGCGCTGTCTTCGATGGCTTTAGACACCGTCAACGCAGTCCCTGGCACGGTCATCGCTGCGTCGCGGTAGTCGCCCAGTTCGAGAGCGTAGGCGAGGGTTCCGACTGCGCCGTACGGGCCGGGCGCATCAACAGTGACAGCGAAGCGGGTGGGCGCCGATTCGCCAAGCACTTCGATATGGGCGCCGAGGGTCCACTGCATCTCGCGCCCCGGGGGGAGTGCTTCGAACCGGTACACCCCGGGGTGTTCTGGATCTTCGGTTGCGGGACTACTCTCGGGGTGAGCAGGCGCGGACTCTAGGGAGTGATCAACAACCTACCAACAGATATTTCGCAAGTCGGGCGACGCCGCTAGCGTTCCGGATCGCCCCGATCATGGTCTCGATCAGGCTGCGCCGGACTTGCGCCGTGGGCCCCGTCGCCCGCTCGTCCCCGGCGCATGTGCCGTTCGTCTACCGCGATCGCCCTTTCCCGTTCGAGCGTCGCCAACAACTCGTCTCGTTCCTCCGCGGGCAGACCATTGATAGAAGTCCCGCTTGCGCCCGGTGCCGGCGAATCGGGGACGCTCTCGCCTGCAGCTCGCCGTACCACCTTGTCGATCTCACCTACCTCAGCCTGCACAACGATGCGCCGCGTCTCCCACATTGGCGCAAGATCAGCATGAGCGTCGTCGGTACCGACTCGAACGAGTAGTCGTTCGTGCAGCGTCGTCAGTTCTCGTTCCCGCACGAAGGTCAGAGTGCGCGCCTGGTGGGCGTGGCCGACGGCGCGTTCGGCGTCGGCGAACGCTTCCATCGTCCGCATCATTTGACGCAGCAGCAGTGCGTTCGCGGCGGCACCGCCGGGCGTCGTGAGCACCGTCTGCATCACGATCAGCGCGGCACCGCCCGCGTGCCGACGTTCCGGGTCCGGGGTGGTGCGTTGGTGTGCCGGTATCTGCGCGGACTGCGACAGTGCGGCCGCGGCTTTCGCCAACGGGCCCGGTGTCGGCTCAGTACGGGCGGACCACGCGGCGAACACTCCTGCGGTACGGCCGGCGGCGCGCGCCCACTGCGCGGTGTCCTCGACCGGGATCGACGTCAGGTAGGTGTTCCACTTGCCGATGTCTTCTGCTGCTCGCGCCAACAGTTCCGGGTCGAGTGGTGTGCGTTCGCGCCCGGTGGTGATGGTCACCGCGGCGCCCCGGCGGGCGGCGGACCATTCTGCTGCCGCGTCCTGCGGTGCGGTCCCGCTGGTGTCCCACTCGTCGCGCAGCCGCGGCAGCGTCAGGTCTTTCGCCAACCGTCCGCCGCCGTACCAGACGGGCTTCGTCCCTACTGCTCGTTCGGCGGCCGTAGGAGTCGTAGCGACCGATTACCCGACGGCGGTGCCGGTGGTCCCGGTGTCGTAGCGGGGGCGCAGAAGCACCTTTTGTGCGCGCAGGCGGCGCACGAACTCCGCTTCGGTCTTCGACGCTGTGGCGCATGCCCGCACTGTGCGCTCCAGCAGTGCTCGCGACGTCTCGGGTGCACCGGCTCGGGTGGCGCGAGCTGCTTCCGCCGGCTTGATACCGCGGGCGCCGCGGTTGTTCTCCCGAGACGTCAGCACCACCAGTCCGTGGGTGCGTTCGAGGGTGTTGCACGCGGCCTGGGCGCGTTTGAAGTCGTTCAAGGTGTCGACCTTCGTGCCGTCCTCGCGGACGGCGGATGCGGCGATGTGGATGTGGTCACCGCCCGCGGTGGTCTTGCCGTGCCGGATCGCCACCCACCGCGCAGACGGGCGAGGAGAGTCCGGATCGTCGAAGCCCATCTCACGCATGAAGTCCGCCGCGATGGCGCCCCACTTCTCGTCCGACAACTCCCCCTCGTCGGGGTTGAGTGACAGCGAGCAGTGCCAGACGTTGCGGTCACTGGTGGCGTCGGCGAGCGCCACCGACCGGGGCGTGCCGTCATCGACCGCTGCGTTCATCTGCCGGCGGTTCGTGTACGAACCCAGCGCTCGGGAACCCTCTCGATGCCACGACAGTGACACATGTCGGTACGAACGGCCATGAACCGTCGTGAACCGGCTCGGACGGTTGTCGCAGTTCAGGCGGTGTTTCGCAACCCCAGGCGAACCCGCCTGAACGTCTATCGTCGTTCTCGTAATGAAAAGGTCAAGAGTTCGATTCGCGGCTCCACACAGTTCAGAAAAAGCGGCCACGCGATACGCGTGGCCGCTTTTCCGGTCTCTGATCCCCTGTCCTAGCCGTCGACACTCGTCTGCGCAGGAGCCTGTCGCACCGAGAACAGATTGCCGAACGGATCGATCAGCTGGCACAGCCGTTCACCGGTGAAGACCGTCTTGGGTCCCCGGTGTGCAACCGCTCCGTGGGCTGTCCAGTCCGCGACGATCGCATCCACGTCGGTCACGGTCCAGTAGGCGGAGACTCCTTCCGGCCCGGACGAGTTGTAGTCGTCGTTCTCGTGCAGCGTGAGCCGCACCCCGTCGATGTCGAAGGCCACCAGTGCCCCGCCCCGCTGGATCGGTGTGCGACCCAGCCGGGCGGAGTACCACTCGACTGCGGCCTCGAGATCGTCGACGAAGTAGAAGACGTTGCCGACGGGCCCGAGGGCGAGGGGGGTGGTCATCGGGCGAGGAAGTCGAGAATGTCTGCGTCCAGGGCCTTCTGGTAGTCGCCGTAGATGCCGTGCGGTGCGCCCGGGTACACCTTCAACGTGCCGTCCCGGACGAGGTCGATGGACTTCAGGGCCGCCGCCGCGATGGGGACGATCTGGTCGTCGTCACCCTGGGCGATGAAGATCGGGACCGTCAGCGCCTTCAGATCCTCGGTGAAGTCGGTCTCGGAGAACGCTCTCACGCAGTCGTAGGCGGCAGCGAGGTTGACGAGCATTCCCTGACGCCAGAAGTCGTCGATCGCGCCTTGCGAGACCGCGGCGCCGTCACGGTTGGCGCCGAAGAACGGCTGCGCGAGATCCTGGTAGAACTGCGAGCGGTCGGTCAGCACGCCGTCGCGGATGTCGTTCAGTGCCTCGATCGGGGTGCCCTCCGGGTTGGACTCCGACTTCAGCATGATGGGCGGGACGGCGCCGGCAGTGATGATGCGGGCGACGCGGGATCCGCCGTGCTGGGCGGCGTAGCGGACGACTTCGCCGCCGCCGGTCGAGTGGCCGATCAACGTCAGTTCCTGCAGATCCAGAGCCTCGACGAGCTCGGCGAGGTCACGGGCGTAGGTGTCCATGTCGTTGCCGGTGTAGGTCTTGGACGACCGGCCGTGTCCGCGGCGATCGTGGGCGATGGCTCGGTAGCCGGCGTCGGCGAGCAGCTTGAGCTCGACCTGCCAGGCATCCGACGACAGCGGCCATCCGTGGCTCAGCACCACGGGCTTTCCGGTGCCCTGCTCGGTGTAGTAGATCTCGGTTCCGTCGGTGGTGGTGATGTAAGGCATGGCGACCTCCAGGTTTCGTGGGTTCCGATCAGTGGCTGACGACAACGTTCCTGCTCGCCTGACCGGGGGTCGTCACGTCCGGCCGGGGTCTCGCACTACCGGTCGGCCGGTACGCCGAACAGGTGTTCCTCCTTCTCGGTCGTACCGGTCACCGTGTAGGACAGAGCCTCGGTCATCCGCTGGTGATCCGACTCGGTCCAGCGCTCACGGTGCTGCCGCTCGAGATCGCCCCACGACCGGGCGGTGAACTGCTCGACACGCAGAGACGGGTCCTCGCCGTTCCTGAACAGTGCCCAGGAGTACCCGCCGGTCCGGCGGCGGGCTTTCCCGACGGCCGCCATGGCGCGGTCGAAGTCGGTCGTCGAGTCGGGCCGCACCCGGTACGTCACCGAGACGACGACCGGGCCGTCGTCGGGTTCGGGTTCGAACATCACCATCGGTGTCGGCCACGCCGTCGACACCCCGCGCGGCAGCGTGCCGGTGTCGGCGCGCAGAGGCAGGACCGTGACGCTGGCGGCGGTGACCACCAGCAGCACCGCCGAGATCAGTAGCGCCGCAGCGAAACCGACGTGCGACGCGACCAGACCCCAGACGAACGAGCCCAGCGCCTGGGAGCCCATGAACACCAACAGGTAGATCGACATCCCCCGAGCTCTCACCCAGTGCGCGAGAGAGAGCTGAATCGCCGCGTTGAGTGTGGTCAGGGTGGCGATCCACGCGGCGCCCGACAGCAGCAGCAACGGGACGGCCGCGCCGGCGGGGAGGTAGGCCACGGAGACGACGCCGACGGCATAGGTGACCGCGGACAGTGCCAGCACGGCGTTGCCCGACATCGACTGTCGCAACCGCGGGTAGAGCGCCACGCCGGACACTGCGCCGACACCGAGCATTCCCAGGACGAGCCCGTACCCCGACGCGCCGAAGTGCAGGTGGCGCGACGAGGCCAGGGGCAGCAGGGCCCACAGCGCCGATGCCGGGAAGGCGAACAGGGCCGAGCGCAGCAGGATCCGGCGCACGATCGGTGCGGACTGCATGTAGTGCAGCCCGGTCAGCATGGACCTGCCGAGGCGCTCTCGGTCGACGGACCGGTCGTCTGCGGGCCGACGCCACCACACGAGCGCGCCGATGATGACGACGAACGTCAGGGCGTTGATGGCGAACACCGCGGCGGGTCCGGCCGCAGCCACGATCACGCCGCCGATGGCCGGGCCGACGGCGCGCGCACCGTTCACGGTCACGCCGCCCAGGGCGGATGCTGCCGGGATCTGTTCGGCCGGAACCAGTTCGGGTTGGATGGCCTGCCATGCGGGAGACGACAGCGCAGAGCCGCACCCCAGCAGGAACGTCATCGCCAGCAACATCATCGGGGTCAGCACGTCGGTGAAGGCGAGCACCGCGGTGGCCGTCGCGGCGACGGCGGTGTACGTGCTGATCGCGATCAACAACCTGCGCCGATCGAGCAGATCGGCGAGTCCGCCGGCGAGGAGGGCGAAGAACAAGGTGGGCAGCAGGCTGGCCGTCTGCACGAGGGCGACCACGGTCGCGCTGCTGTTCTGCTCCACCAGGAACCACTGTGATCCCACCGTCTGCATCCACAGGCCGATGTTCGACACCAGCTGAGCGATGAACAGCGTGCGATACACCCTGCCACGCAGCGGCGCCCATGCTGAGGACGAGTGGGTGTCGGGGCCTGCGGCGAGGTCGGCGGTCATGGGTGGACCTTCCGGTCGGTCGATGCGTGCGCGGTGGCGACGATGCCGCCAGGCATATCACGACCACCGGGCGGTGTCGAGACGGCGCAGCACGGGTCGTCCATCCGCCTCCTCGCGGTGAGGATGAAGCCCGAGCCACATCCTCGACGTGGTCACGGCGGCGTGAGGACCGAATCCACTGCATGCTGGAGAATGGCGGTCGCTCGGTGCAGCGTGGCGGGATCGGTGGGCATCGCCCGGTCCCAGAACAGGCCGTCGAGAACCGTGTTGAGGAACGCGGCGTTCAGCGACTGATCACCCTGTGGCGCTGCACCTTCGGCGGCGAGAATGTCGAGCCACTGCTCGACTCTCCGTTGCGCTTCCTCGGCGAAGGACGCGTAGGCGGCTCGGATGTCTGCGGTGGGTTCGGGTACTGCGAACGCCTCGACGGTGCTGATCAACGCGCGCCGCGCCTGCGCACCGACGGCAGGCACCAGGACCTGCTCGAGGCAGCGCACGAGGCGATCCCGAGCCGGTATCGATCGGTCGTGGATGACGTCGGCGTCCGGTGTCACCACGTCGTAGATCGTGGCGAGAACGGCCTCGCGCAGTGCGCGCTGGGTGGGGAAGTGATGACGGAGAGAACCCATGCTCACTCCGGCGCGCGCGGCGACCGATCGCACGCTGAGTGTCGACGCCGGGTCCTCACCGATCATCTCGCAGGCAGCGATGAGTATCCGCGCCCGCGTGTCCGGGCCGGGTTCTTCCGGTGTCGGCATCGCGTCCCCTCTGTTCCTCTGCGCTCGTTCCTGCTCTGAGCAGGACCGATCACGCGACCAGCACAATGTGCTAGCACGGTGTGCTAGCGTCGTGGCCATCGTTCGCGACAGTACAGCGTGCTAGTGGCACGGCCGGCGGAAGAGGAGCGAATCATGTTCGATCGAGTCAGGCGCCGCCGCGCGGCTCGTCGGGTGCGACCCGGCGACGGGCGAGCACTGCAGCCGTTCCGATGGTGGCAGTTGCTGGGACGTGCGCTGTTTCATCTCCCACCGTCGGGCCCCCATGAGCCGGAATGGTCCGTCGACATCAGGCACTGGCAGGACCAGGCCTCCGGTTCTGTCACGGCCGATCTGTACAGAGACGGTCTGTGCGAAGCACGGTCGGCACTGCCCGCCGCGTTCCCCGTCGAGGACGGCCGCATCGAGGTCGCGATGAGTGGTTTCGGTGTCAAGCGGTGCCATCTCGTCTCCGCTGACGGGAGCGAGCGGCAGCTGAGCCCCGACCCTCGCTCGGCCGAAGGGCGCCGGGCCCGATTCGACAGGCGGCACCCCGCGGCGAGTTCGGTCATCGGCGTCGTCTCGATCGCCCTCGTTCTCAGCGGAGTCCTGTCGCTCGCGGTGTATCTCGTCGAGACGGTGTCTCGAATTCCGCCGATCGCCGAGTCGGTCGGTGTCATCGCCGCACCGATCGATCTGCCGACGTGGTCGACGGTCGCCTCCACCGTCGGTGCCGCCGTGGGCAGCACGGAACGCGCTCTGCGACTGCGTTATCACTGGCTCGACGCCGCCGGCAACTGATCGGCCGTCGGCCACCCCTGCTACCGAATGGACATCCCGTGAACCGATACGACACGCGTACTGCTGCGGTGGCCGCGATCAGCCTCGTTCTCGTCGGCTGCTCGACGACCTCCACCGCGTCTCAGCCCGATACTGCAGTGCAGCAACCCTATTTCATGCCCGACCTCGAGTGGGCCTCATGTCCCGACGACGTCGGTGACCCAGCGGAGGAACCGTCGCGCCTGCAGTGCGCGTCGGTGCCCGTGCCGATCGACTACGACGACCCCGACGCTGGACAGATCGACGTCATGATCTCTCGGCTGCCCTCCCAGAAGCCGGAGGAACGGCGAGGGGTGCTGTTGCTCAACCCGGGCGGCCCCGGTGGTACGGGGCTCGACCAACCGACGTTCCTGGTGAATCGGGGCATGCCGCAGTCCGTGCTGGACAGTTACGACCTCATCGGCATGGACACCCGTGGGGTGGGCCATTCCAGTCCCATCAGCTGCGGCTTCACCGACGACCTGCACTACTACGGCGCAGTCCCGCCGTACGCGTACGACCAGGCTGCCTTCGACGAGCAGGTTCGTACTGCGAGAGAAGTCGCGCGCCGGTGCGCCGCCGAGGACGACGGCCTGCTGCGCCACGTGAGCACCGCGAACATGGCGCGGGACCTCGACCGCGTCCGAGCTGCTCTCGGCGAGGACACCGCGAGCTTCCTCGGCTACTCCTACGGCTCGGCGCTGGGCGCGGCCTATGCGTCGATGTTCCCCGAGAGCACCGACCGAATCGTGTTGGACAGCAACATCGGTGACACCCATCTCGATCGAGCCGGGATGCGGCGCTATTCCCGAGGAATGGAAGACACCTTCCCGGATCTCGCCCGGTGGATGGCCGAGCGTCACGACCGATACGGTCTCGGTGCGACCGAGGACGAGGTGCGGGCGACGTACTTCGACATCGCCTCCAGGCTCGATGCCACGCCCGTGAACGGGGTCGACGGTCGCTCGTTCCGGCTCGCCACCTTCGTCACGCTGTACAACCCGGCGACGTACGAGACTGCGGCCGATGCGTGGGTCTCGTACCGGGACGGCCTCGCGGCGGGTCAGGGTGGGGACCTTCCGCAGGGGGCTCCGGTGCCGTCGGCCGGCGACAACTCGTGGTCCGTCTTCCTGGCGGTCACCTGCAACGACGTCGAGTGGCCGCACGACGTGACCACCTACGAGAATGCCGTCGCCACCGACAGGGTCGACTACCCGCTGTTCGGCGCAGCGGCGGCGAACATCATGCCGTGCGCGTTCTGGGCCCATGCCCCGACCGAGCCCCCGGTCTCCATCGACTCCGACGGACCGACGAACATCCTCATCGCGCAGCATCGACGTGATCCGGTCACGCCCTTGCGCGGCGGTGAACTGCTCGACGAGCGCTTCGGAGATCGTTCCCGGCTGCTCACCGTCGACGGCAGTGGGCACGGTGTCTTCGCACTCGGAACCAACCCCTGCGCGCAGGAGGTGGTCACCGACTATCTCGTCGACGGCACCATGCCGGAGAAGGACGCCCAGTGTCCTCGGGCGACGCAGTGAGCACCGGCTGACGCCGTGACATCTGTCATGACCGGTCGATGACAGTGTCACCGTATCCGGTGCACGCAGGCACTGGCAGCGGTCGGTCAGCTCGACGAGTCTGGTTGTCGATGAACGCATTCGACCGGATCGACCGAGGCGCAAGGAGGGCGACATGACGAACCCGCCACACGACAGCACGCAGGACGCACCGACCACCGATGCCTGCGCGAGGGTGGTGGACAGTCTGGGTGGCACCAGCGGAATGATCCGCACCGCGATACCGGTGATCGTGTTCGTCGTCGCGAACGCCGTCTGGACGCTGCCGGTCGCGATCGGCGCCGCGGTGCTCGTCGCACTGGGACTGACCGTCCATCGCGTCCGAGGTGGTGAGTCGATCGCCGGGGCGAGCGGCGGTCTCGTCGGCGTTCTCGCCGCCGGCGCCGTCGCGGCGATGAGTGGCAGTGCGAGCGGCTACTTCCTTCTCGGCATCTGGACCAGCCTGGTGGCCGGCGTCGTGGTACTCGCATCGGTGTTGATCCGCAGACCGGTGACCGGCCTGCTGTGGAACGCGCTGCACGGCAACCGATATGCATGGCGACGGAACTCCTCGGTGCGCCGCGCCCACGACGTCGCCACTCTCACCTTCGCGGTGCTCTTCGGTGCCCGGTACCTCGTGCAGGACTGGCTGTACGACACCGACGCCACCGGCTGGCTCGCCGTCGCGAGAATCGCGATGGGTGCGCCGTTGTTCGCGGTCGCCGTGGTGGTCACCGTCTGGGCGTTCCGGCGTTCGACCACGCACTTCGTCGGTTGAGAGACACCACTGACAGACAGCTCGACACCCGCCCCACCAGAGGAAAGGACCTCCCATGACCACTGCACCCGATCTGATCGCGATCGACGACCTCTTCGGCCCGCCCGCCGCGGTCGGTGCCCGAATCTCTCCGGAAGGCAACAGAATCGCCTTCCTCGCACCGTGGAGGAACAGGCTCAACGTCTGGGTGCAGGACATCGCCCCGGATCTCTCCGCCGTGGGTGATGCACGATGCGTGAGCGCTGACGAGACCCGCAGCGTCATGAACTTCCAGTGGACCGACGACCCCCGGTGGCTGCTGTACCTGCAGGACAGCGGAGGCGACGAGAACCACCACGTGTTCCGTGTCGATCTCGACGATCCCCGCAGTCCCGCCGTCGATCTCACGCCGTTCCCCGGCGCTCGTGCAATCGAACTCCTGCCCGTGCACGGGAGTGCAGGCAGCTACACGGTGATGCTCAACGCGCGGAACCCTGCCGAGTTCGACCTCCACAGGATCGACGTCGCGACGGGTGAGATCACCGTGATCGGACGCAGCGCCGGGACGGACCGGTTGCTGATGCTCGCGGAGGACGACACGCTCGTCGAGCAGGAGATGACCGACGACGGCCACCTGCTCCTGTCCCGGGTCACCCCGTCGGGAACACGGAATCCGATCGCGTCGATCGACGCGACGGACTACCCGATCGGGATCACCCCGACTCAGATGACCCCGGACGGTACAGGCTTGTGGATGGGCTCGACCCGCGGCCGCGACCTGACGCACCTCGTGCGCCTCGACCTCGACACCGGCGAGGAGACCGTCGTCGACTCGCACCCGACGTTGGAACTCGACGCAGCCCGCCGCGCTGTCGAACAGACATCGTCGCCCTTGATCTGCGACGCCGAGACCGGCGGCCTGCTCGGGGTGCGATACCTGGGCGAGCGCCAGGAGATACGGGTCCTCGACGAGCGCTTCGGAGAGATCCTGCGCGCACTCGAACTGCTCTCGGACGGCGATGTCGGCGAACTGTCCTCGGACCGGAGCGGACTGCGCTGGACCGTCAGTTTCGTGCACGATCGGGATCCCGCCGTCACCTATCTCTACGACCACACCACGGGTGTTAGCCGCCAGTTGTTCCGTCCGTATCCGCATCTCGAGCCGACCGCGATGGCGCCGATGGAACCGGTGACCATCGAGGCGCGCGACGGGCGTGCGCTGCCGTCCTTCCTGACGTTGCCTCTCGGCGTCGACCCGACCGCGCTGCCGCTGGTGCTGTTCGTGCACGGCGGCCCCTGGTATCGCGACTCGTGGGGCTTCGATTCCGTAGTGCAGATGCTCGCCAACCGCGGGTATGCCGTGCTGCAGGTCAACTTCCGCGGTTCCACCGGCTACGGGAAGGCTCACACCAACGCCGCGGTGGGGGAATTCGCGGGCGCGATGCACGACGACCTGGTCGACGCGGTGGAGTGGGCCGTACAGCAGGGGTACGCCGATCGTGAGCGCGTCGCGATCATGGGCGGCTCGTACGGCGGGTACGCCGCGTTGGTCGGCGCGACCTTCACCCCCGACGTGTTCACCGCGGCGGTCGATCTGGTCGGCATCTCGGACCTCGCCAACTTCATGAGGACACAACCGTCCTTTCTCCGGGCCAGCCTGGTCAACAACTGGTACCGGTTCGTCGGCGACCCGAGTGACCCGGAGCAGGAAGCGGACATGCTCGCGCGGTCCCCGATCAGCCGTCTCGACGCGTCCACGGCGCCCCTGCTCATCGCGCAGGGAGCCAACGACCCTCGTGTCACCAGAGCCGAGTCCGACAACGTCGTCGCCACCCTCCGCTCGTGTGGGGTCCACGTCGACTACCTCGTCTTCGACGACGAAGGACACGGGTTCGTCAACCCCGAGAACACCATCGCGTTCTACCGCGAGGTCGAGCGGTTCCTCGCCCAGCACCTTGGTGGGCGCGAACATTCCGCGAGTCCCTCCTCCGTCCACGCACCGAGCGGGTCGCTGTCGTGAGCCGCAGAACGGCAGGAGTCACCGTGGCAGTCACTGCGCTGGTGCTCGCCGGGTGTGCGCAACCGCGGACCGAGCCGGATCTGAGCAGTGTTCACGACCAGGACGTGGCCTTCGAATCGTGCGACGGGTACGCGGTGACATCGGCCGATGCCACTGCGTTCGCCGCCGACCCGACCTTCGAGTGCGCTCACGTGACCGTGCCGTTGGACTACGACGATCCCGACGGTCGGACGGCGCAGATCGCCCTGCTGAAGGCACCCGCGCGGGGTGAGCGAATCGGGTCACTGCTGCTCAATCCGGGTGGGCCCGGTGGGCCGGGAATGAGCATGGCCGCCGCGGGTGCGACGACCTTGGCGGACAGTCGCGTGACCGAACACTTCGACCTGATCGGCTTCGATCCTCGCGGGGTCGGTGTGTCGACACCGGCGATCGACTGTTTCACCGATGCCGAGAACGACGCCGGCGAGGCGTACACCACGGTGCTGACCGGCTCGAGAACGCTGACGGAGGACGACTCGCGTCGCCTGGTCGAACGCTGCGCCGAGCGCTCGGGCGGCGACGACGTCCTCTCGGCGGTCGGAACTCGAGATGCCGCGCGGGACATGGACATTCTGCGAGAGGTGCTCGGCGACGAGAAACTGAGCTACCTCGGTCAGAGTTACGGAACGAGACTGGGAGCGGTGTACGCCGAGATGTTCCCTCAGAACGTGCGCGCCATGGTCCTGGACGGCGCCATCGACCCCGCTCAGAGCACGGCCGACCGCAGAGTCGACCAGTTCACCGGCTTCCAGCGCTCGTTCGACGAGATGGCCGCGTCCTGTGCGGCGTCTCCGGACTGTCCGCTGGGCCCCGATCCGAGCAGGGCGGTCGAGAGGTTCCAGGACATCGTCAGGCCTCTCGTCGAGAATCCCATCGTCACCGAGAGCGGTCGGCGCCTCGACTTCGACGCTGCATACGGAGCGGTGGTCGCGGGACTCTACGACTCGACGGTGTGGCCTGTCATCATCCGAGGGATAGCCGAGGTCACTGCGGGACAGGGAGACACGTTGCTGAAGATCCTCGACGTGTTCGGCGGCCGCGACGAGGACGGCACCCACCCCAACTTCAGCGAAGCGCTCTACGCCGTCAATTGCATGGACGAGGACCGCAACACACCGGAGGAGGAAGTCGAGCTCAAACGGAGGATTCAGGAGATCGCGCCGTTCACGGACGCGGGACTCGGTCCGGAGGGGGCTCGTGATCCGTGCGAGTTCTGGCCGGCCGAGCCGACACTCGTAATTCCCTACGCACAGGATGTCGAGGGCGTTCCCGACACTCTGACGATCTCGATCACCGGTGATCCGTCCACGCCCTACGAAGGAGGTGTGAACCTCGCGGACACTCTGGGCGGAACGCTGCTCCCCGTGGACGGCGAGCAGCACACCGTCGCGATCTCCGGTGCGAATGCCTGCGTGAACGACATCGTGGCCGACTATCTCGTGGAGCTGGCCACACCCGAGGCAGGGACTCGCTGCACCCTCTGAGCGCTCGCTCAGGCGGTGCACGCGAGGTGAAGTCGCAAGCGCAGCACGGCGTCTCGCACGCGGGTCTTGACGGTGGCATGCGGTACGCCGAGCCGCTCGGCTGCTTCGCGGCACGACAGGCCCTGGAAGTAGACCAGGTCGACAGCGGTTCTCTGCAGACTGGTCAGTTCGATCAGCGCCTTCGTCAGCAGATCGTTGTCGGCGTTCGTCCACACCGCTTCCCAGACGCCGTCGTGAGCGCGGTCGAAATGCGATGCGGTGTACGCCGTGTCCCGCCTCGCCGACGCCGTGTCGGAGCGCGAACGGTCGATCGCTCGTCGGCGCGCGAGAGTCGCCAACCAGGCGTGAGGTGTCCCTCGGTCGGAGTCGAACGTTCCGGCCGAGGTCCACACCTGGAAGTACGTCTCCTGAGCCGTGTCCTCGGCGCGCGCACGGTCTCCGAGAACTCGCAACGCCGCTGCGAACACCACGGGTCGAGTGACCAGCATCAGTTCGACCATCGCGCGGTCGTCCCCGGAGGCGATCAGGCCGAGCAGGACACCGCATCGGTCGCGAAGGTCTCGGTCCAGCGCAGCGGCCTTCGCCTCGGTCGCTGCACGATCGGACCGATCGACATCGAGAAATGGTGGGCGCGCTCGTCGCGGAGATGCGTACTCCGCCGTGGTCATGGGCTGATTCTGCATCATGCGGGCCCCGACGCTCGCATGAACGGACACCGCGTATCTCGCGTCGTGCGCCGTGCGGTCCGTTTCCTGAGCAGCAGGCGACCAGGAGTTCGTGAATCGCGCCAGTCTCGGTGTCAGGAAGTGTTCGAGGGTCGGTAACCCGTGAGAAGCGCCGTGAGATCGGATGTGTCGTTGCTCTCCCGGGTTCCCGACCGACTCCGACTGATCGGCGTCGGGTGACTCACGGACGGTCGACAGGCCGGGGCAGTGTCCCGTGTCGGATCAACTGGTCGTAGATGCCCTCGAACATCGTCGACATCTCCTGCACCTGAGGGGGAGTGAGGGCATCGAAGAAGACGGACCGCACGAAGTCGATGTGTCGCGGCGAGGCATCGGCGAGGGTGTCGTCACCTCTGTCGGACAGTGCAACTCGGGTCACTCGACGGTCGTCGGGGTCGGTCGCCAGGGTCACGAGTCCCCGTGCGCTCAGGCTGCGGAGCTGATGCGAGACCCTGCTGCGCTCGGAGCCGATGCGGGTGGCGAGGTCGGACACCGAGAGCGTGCGCTCGGGATCGCTGACCAGCGCCACCAGTACGTCGTAGTCGGCCAGGGAGATGCCGTGATCGCCGCGCAGCTGGTGATCCATCTCGTAGCGCAGCCGCAGGTGCACCTTCATGTAGGCGTACCAGGCCCGTGTCTCCTCCTCGCCGAGAAAGGCGTAAGGAGACGCGGATGCCACGTCGTACTCGGTCATCGTCCTGTTGTACCCGGCCGACGACGGACGGCCCGCATCGAGGCGGCCACCGACCTCAGGTGAGGATGACGGTGTAGACCTGTGCCAGGAGGCCGTCGCGAACGATGCCGACATCGGCTCCGCGGACGACGGGATCGGAGCCCTCGGGTCCGAGTGCCCACGCCAGGTAGCCGGCGTCCTGCATGAGGTGAACGCTGCCGTCCGCGGTGAACACGAATCCCGGTGCGTCGTCGAGGATCGCCTGCACCTTGGCATCGAGTGCGTCGTGGCCCTGCACCCGAGCCTCGGCATCGGAGAAGACGACGTCCTCCGTGTACGTCCGCGCGATGGCGGCCCGCCTCGCCGCGGGGTCCCGTTCGCCGAAGACCTGCAGGAGGTTGGCGTGCATCAGCTGCTCGATCGACTCTGCCATCGCTGGGCTCCAGTTCCATATGGGTGAAGGTTCACACAAATTAGGCGCGGCCGGTCTCCACGTCAACCGCGTCGCGAGAGGGTGGCGCCACAATGGAACGGGTGAATGGACCGTCCGTGGGGGATCTGCCATTCATGCCCGAGTCGACCTCCGGTGATGGATCCTGATCGTGGAGATCGAGAGTGTGGTGTGACCTGCCGGGTCACCCTCGCGGTCAGAGCTGAGTCGGGCGATGAACTATGCGGAAATGTCCACCGATCTGTTGCAGGAACGGTACGAGCGGCTGGTGACGGACCGCCGTTCCGCCATTGCCCGCGACGCGCCACCGGACGACGTCGTGTCGGTCTCCAACGAGTGCACCCGGGTGCGCCGCGAGTTGGACCGTCGAGCCGGTCGATCTGTCGCGGGGTGAGATCGTCCGACGTGTGACGGACGGATCTGCGGGTACGCCGCACTCATGACCGATCCACACGACGAACCCACACTCGACGACGTCCTGGTTCCCACGGAGGACGCGCACCCGGACCGCCGGGCTCACGCCAAGACACCGAGCCATCTCGACGACGACGAGCTCGAGCAGAGAACGCAGCACGAGCGAGACGAAGTGCAGGACTGACGGGGCGCCTCAGCGCCCGAGGAAATGCGGATCGCGCCCGATGAATCCGAGAAGCATCGTCTGATCGTCGGCGTCGTCGGGTACTGCGACAGCCGGCCCGTACTGGCCGGACGACCGCATGAGCTCCTCGATCGGCCGCATGCCGTCGACCAGTTCGGCGCAGTAGTCGGCGTCGAGTGACAGGTCCTGCCCGCCGGCCGCGGCGAGATCCCACGAGTGCATGAAGACGTCGCCTACGTAGAACCGGCCGACCGCCGCGGGAAGTGGCATCTCGCCGATCATCGGATGGTGGAACGGGGTCGCGGCGTCCGGCCCGTCCAGCACTCTCTGCACGGCGTCGCTGTGGACACGCCAGGCATCGACCGGGTCCTCGAGTGGTGAGCGCCCACGATCGAGTTTCAGCCCGGTGGCCGTCGTCAGAAACGCCGGAAACCATTCGACGAGGTGCGCCACCACATCACGTACGGTCCAGCCGTCCACGGGCGCCGGGGCATCCCAGGCCGACGTGGACTCGACGAGCGTGGTGAAGGTCGCGGCGACGGCGCGGTGACGGTCGGCGGTCTCGCGCGGCAGTGTCATGCGCGCACTGTGCACCGTCGTCGCCCTCACGTCAATCGTGCGCGAGCGAGCCCGAGCCGAGCAGGGTGCCCGTGTCGGCGGGCGCTCGGATCGTTGCGTCACCGGTCTCCCCGCGCACAGGATGCGACCCGAATTCTGTCTGTGCCGCTGCGCTGTTCGACGGTGACGGGTCATTGATATCGAGCCCCGGTGAACTCGAACGGCGGGTGAGTCGACGTCGGCATGAACAACGTGGATACGACGTGGATCAGGCGACGGCGCCGTGCGGTCGTCAGCCGAATTCGGGTGTCGGTCCGAAGTGGGGAAGTCTCGTCGACAGTGGTTGCCGAGCCGTCGACTGTTCCGGGCGACCGTGCGCGATGAGTCCGAGTTCTGCGATGTGAGAGTCGAAAGCATCGCGACCGACCCGGGTCAGCTCGACCCACGTCACCAGTCGCGAGTCGCCGCGGGAGAGTGACGTCGTCTTCTTCGTCGACACGTAGCCCTCGTCCGACAGAGCTCGGAGATGTTTGGACAGAGACGCATCGCTGATCTCGAGGGTGTCGCGGATGATGGCGAAATCGATCTCGTCGACTCGGCGTAGAAGCCCGCAGATGCGCAGCCGGACCGGTGCGTGGATGACGGCATCGAATCGTGGTTCGGGGCCTCGATCCTCGGTCACGACCGTGGTCCGGAGTGCGCCCGGCCGGACGGGCGTCGGACGTCGTCTGCGTGCAGATGGCGGCGATACTCGCGGTCGAACAGGCGGCCGCCGAACAGCACGAGCACGAAACACAGCGCCTGTGGCACGAGGACCCACCACGCGGACAGAGATGCCACCAGACCGTAGGAGACGCCCAACGATCCGAGCACGGTCACCAGCAGCCCACCGAGAACAGACCACCCGACGGCATCCACGCCTGACGGGCGTACCCCCGTCAGGCGGGGATAGAGCACCGTCGTCACGATCGCGGCCGCGACCAGAACGGACGTCGACACCGAACGCACGTGGCCGTCGGGCAGCGACGGTGTACCGACGTACAGGGCGGTCAGTGCCGCGAAGGTCGGATAGAACCATGTCGGCGCCACGAGACGGTCGGCGAGAACGACTCGGTCGGCATGGATCTCACTCAGCAGGGCGCGAGCATCATCTGGTGACTGATGGCTTTCCATGACGGAAACACTAACACTTTCCGTGCTGGAAAGTGTTACGTTCGACGGGCCGTGCAGTCCACTCGAGGAGGGTCATGAAAAAGCATCCGATCAGCACTCGCGCACTCGTCGTCACCGGCGCCCTGACGGCAGTCGTCACGGCGGGTGGCACCGTGAACGCCGGTGCGCAACCGATGTACTTCTCACCGGAGCAGCGCATCCACACCCTCGCCGAGGTTCCCCAGTGCCTCGCCGGAACGGTCGATGTCAGAGTGACCAGCGGCTACACCCCTGACGAGATTCACGCTGACTTCACGACCCATCTGTACAGCCCCGCGTGGGTGGGGCTGGCCGACTACGAGTGCTACGTGACCATGTACGCGGACTGGCACAATCACGACACCGGCGCTCGCGGTACCGCCGAACACCGAGTGGCGAGCTGGCGTTTCCAGGGCCCCAACGTGACCAACCCCTATCTCGACATCGACACGGGTGCAGGACCGGTCACTGTCACGTTCAGGACGAACACCCCGCACACGCCGAGCCCCACTTTCGAGGTGCCGGCCCGATGACGGCGATGCGGACGTTCGTCGTTCCGATCGCTGCACTGTGTGCGTCGGCTCTGATGGGGTGTTCCGGCGGGGATTCCGCGACGGATGCGGGGACCACGGTGGCCACGTCGACGGTGGAGCCGACCACCACGACACCGGCGGTGGAGACTGCGACGCCTCCTCCACCCGGTGCGGAGGTGTCGGGAGAGTCCACTGCCACCCCGCCGCGGCGAACCCCGGAGGAGGTGTCCGACCTGTTTCCCTGGAATCAGCCGCGTCCGAGCCCCGAGTCGGGAACGGTCGACCCGGCCCTGTTCCAGACCGCCCCTGGCCTGACGAACTTCACGACGCCCAGCGGAAACGTGCAGTGCGGGATCTGGGCCGGTGGCTCACCCGCGGGCCAGGTCGGATGCCAAGCGGTGACGAGTGTGCAGCCGGTCGACGGCCCGATGTGCACAAATGCGCCGAACGACAAGTACGCGGTCCGTGTCGACGATGCCGGCTCACACCATCTGTGCACCACGCAGGGCATCTACACGAGCCCGGCACCTCGAGTGCTCGAGTACGGCGAGGTTCTCTCGACGTCCGGAGTGGTGTGCTCGTCCGACGTCGACTTCGGCGTGACCTGCTGGGGCACCGCCGGTGCATTCATGTTCGCTCGCGACTGGAACGAGACCTTCTGACCCTCGTCAGGGAACGAGGTTGCCGATCTTGGCGGAGATGGTCGAGGTGAGAACCTTCGCGACCACGAGAGCCAAGCCGGGAACGGGCGCGTCGAACCCGATGGTGTAGTCGAGAGCGGTGCCGCCGTCGGTCGTCGGGGTCAGGCGCTGGGTGCCCCAGTGTCCGCGCAGCGGTGAGCCCTTGGTGATCTTGTACTCGATGAGGGTGTTCGGTTCGGAGACGATCGTCGTCTCGTGGAAGGCGGGCAGCGGGCCGAGCTTCAGTGCGCGGGTGGAGCCGACACCGTTGCGCGAGCTGTCTCCGTCACGAACACGCGTGATCTTCGCTCCGAACAGGGGGCCGAGGTTCTCGTGCTCCGACAGGGCTGCGAACACGACATCCGGTGCGGACGTGAACGTGTGGGTGACGTGGACGCGCGTGGGTGCTGCCATCAGAGGGACTCCTGTTCGATGCGGGACCCGATCATGTCAGCACCGGTGCCGCTGTTCCGAGCCGGGAGGCGCCGACGGTCTCGTAGGGTGACGCGGTGTCCTCGAACGAGATGCCTGCGGGTCCCTCCTGGCCGACGCTTCCGTCCCACAGGTCGTGGCTCGACGGCGAATCCGCCCGGTTGCTCGACTTCGGCCGCACTCTCGATCACCCGTCGGGAGGCGCGGCGTGGCTCGACGACACGGGCGAGCCGGATCTGACGCGGCCGGTGTTCACCTGGATCACCGCGCGCATGGTGCACGTGCAGTACCACGGTGCGCTGCTCGGGCATCCGGGCTCTCGCCGCAGAGCCGACCGACTGTTCGACGGACTCCTGACGGTGCTGCGCGACGACCGACACGACGGCTGGGTCGAGTCGACCGACGACGCGACCAAATCGGCCTACACGCACGCCTTCGTCGTTCTCGCGGCGTCGACGGCCACCGCGGCGGGTCACCCTCGCGGACCTGCACTGCTCGCCGAGGCACTCGCCGTCGTCGATGCCCGGTTCTGGGACGACCGCAGTGGCATGTGCGTGGACACCTGGAACGCCGACTGGTCGGAACTGGACGACTATCGCGGGATCAACGCGAACATGCACATGGTGGAGGCGATGCTCGCGGCAGTGGACGCCGGCGCCCCCACGGTGTGGCGCGAGCGGGCCGCTCGCATCTGCGACAGCGTCATCGAGTGGTCCGAGGCCAACGACTGGCGCATCCCCGAACACTTCACCACCGAGTGGGAACCGCTGCTGGAGTACAACTCCGACAGTCCGGCCGATCAGTTCAAGCCCTACGGTGCGACGGTCGGTCACGGTTTCGAGTGGTCGCGCCTGATGCTGCAGGTCTCCCTCGTGGCCACCAGCGCGCGCGGCCACGACCACGTGGACGTCGCTCGATCGCTGTATCGGCGCGCCGCTGCCGACGGATGGCAGGAAGGGTCGACGCCCGGCTTCGTCTACACGACCGACTGGACGGGCCGGCCCGTCGTGACCCAGCGATTGCACTGGGTGCTGTGCGAGGCGATCGCCGCCGCCGCGACCCTGCTGCGGTGGACCGGAGAAGGGCAGTACGAGAACGACTATCGCGCGTGGTGGGATCACGCAGCCGACTGCTACGTCGACCGAGCGCGCGGATCGTGGCACCACGAACTCGACGAGCACAACGCCGTGGCGACGAGTGTGTGGGGCGGGAAGCCCGACGTCTACCACGCAGCCCAGGCGGTGTGGATCAGTCGGTATCCCACGGGATCGAGCCTTGCGGCGGTGCTGAGCGGCGGTATGCCCGGTCCACGGT
Organism: Rhodococcus sp. NFXS4; assembly: GCF_058139645.1. Classification (NCBI taxonomy): domain Bacteria; kingdom Bacillati; phylum Actinomycetota; class Actinomycetes; order Mycobacteriales; family Nocardiaceae; genus Rhodococcus; species Rhodococcus sp. NFXS4. The sequence goes on along the minus strand of NZ_CP192221.1, from coordinate 4,379,367 downwards.
GACCCGATGCCCGTGCGCGTCGTCGCACGGTTCCCCTACTCGCTCACGCTCGGCGACAGTCGGATCGGAGCGACCGCGATCGATGCCGTGGTGGCAACGACAAGTGCCGTGGATGTGATTTGCCGCAGCGGCCTAGAGCAGGTCCACTGCGCCGACCACGCTGGGCAGCACGTGCGTCGCAGCGGACAGAGCGGCGGCGTCGAACGACCCACTCAGCACTCCGACGACGAACCCGGCGCCCGCATGGTGGCCTGCCAGAACGTCGTTCGGGGTGTCACCGGCGACGAGCACCCGGCGCACGTCGACCACGCCGGTCGCCTCCATGCACCGGAAGATCAGATAGGGAGCGGGGCGACTCGCCGGCACCGTGTCGGAGGTGATCACGGCGTCGACCGTGTCTCGGGGGTCGGTACCGACGGTCCACCCCAGCCCGTCCAGGATCGCCTTCGTGATCCCTGCCGAATAACCGGTCTGCAGCCCTACTTTCACTCCGCGCTCGCGCAACTGCCGTAGGGCGTCGGGCACACCCGGGACGGGCGACGGGGGAGTCTCCCGGTAGGCCTCGGTCAGTCGTGTCGTGAAGTCGTCGAACACGACGTCCACGTGCCGGTCGTCGGTCGACGCTCCGAGGCCGTCGAGCAGACCGACGATGGCCTCGCGCTTTCCGGTTCCCTTCCATCGGGACAGAAGCTCGTTGGACACGGAACTGTTCGTCGCGTCGGACACGGCCGCGGCGAGCACGGTGTACACCAGCCCGCCCTCGTCCACGGTGGTGCCGGCCATGTCGAGGCAGGCGAGGTCGAACGAGCGGGCTGTCATGAGCTCTCCTTGACGATGCGTAGGTCGTGAGCCGCGCCGTGCACGGCGGACTGCGTGTTGTCGATGGTGAAGGCGACGCGGTCCGGCCGATACCGGTCGTCCGCGTACTCGAGGGGGGTGCCCGAGCTGTCCGTCGCCCGGCGCCGCTCGCGGAGAAGTGGTGCTCCGGGATCGGTGTCGAGATGGGCGGCGTCGACGTCGGTGGCGGACACGGCGTCGATGGTGTGTCGGCCGCCGTGCAGGTCCACCCCCTCGCCGATCAGGTAGGCGTAGATGGACCCGGAATCGGGATCGAAGTCGAACAGTCTGCGGCCGACCGATTCCACGAAACTGGATCGCTCGAGAAGAGCGGGTGCCCCGTCGAGGGTTCGCAGGCGCAGGACGTCGATGACCACGGTGCCGGCATCGAGACCGAGCGCGGCCGCGGCGACGGGTCCGGCGGCCCGGCGTGCCACCTCGAGGGTGCGCTGGCCGGGAACCCTGCCGATGGAGTCGGCCCAGGCGGTGAAGGACATGAACGTCTCGAACGGTTGCGCGACGGCGGTCGCGCACACGACGGGAGGACGACCGCGACCGCCGGCGATGAGCCCCTCGTGGCGGAGTGCGGCGAGGGCGGCGCGGACCGTGCCCCGCGACGCGTCGAACAGCGCGCACAGGCGCGCCTCGGACGGGAGCGGCGCACCGACGGGCAACGTTCCGTCGGTGATCTGACCGCGCAGCGCATCGGCGACACGGCCGTGCAGAGGTAGAGACATCGTGCGCACCCTCCGGTGGATCGGGGTATGGGCGACCTGACTGGACAACTGGTCGTACCGATGACGACTATGCCGCATCGCCCACGACTACGGACCCATGAACTGGATGAACGGTCGGTAAACATGTATGTACAAGTTGCGGGAACTCCTTGACCGAGCCGGGCTCGGGGAGCAACGTCGTCGCCGTGACCGAGACCCGAGAACCATCGACACCTCCACCGTCCCGTGCCGACATCGTCATCGTCGGAGCCGGCATCGTCGGATTGGCGCACGCTGCGGAAGCGGTGCTCCGGGGACTGTCGGTCGTGGTCGTCGAACGAGACGATCGCGCGGTGGGGGCGTCGATCCAGAACTTCGGACACATCTGCACGACGGCACAGGCAGGGGACGCGCTGACCTACGCTCTCGCTGCGCGCGAGAGGTGGCTGACGCTGGGAAGCAAGGCCGGGTTCGGAGTCCGCGAGTGCGGAACGCTCGTGGTGGCTCGCGGGGCGGACGAACTCGCGGTGCTCGAGGAGTTCGTTGCCGAACGCGGGACCGAGCAGGTCGACATGGGTGTCTGCGCCGGGCCCTTCGACCGCCCCGGCGTCACCGGTGCCGCGCGGTTCACTCACGATCTTCGAGTCGATCCTCGTGAAGCGATTCCCGCCCTCGCCTCCTGGCTCGCCGCGGAGGGAGTGCAGTTCCGCTGGGCGACGCACGTCACGGCGATCGAGTCGAGCGGTGCCGGCGCGACCATACACACTCCACACGGCGAGATCGTTTGCGACGCAGTGGTTCACGCCGTCGGACACGACGTGGATCGACTGTTCCCTAACATCGCGGTGGGCATCGGAATGGAGCGCTGCCGTCTTCAGATGCTGGAGGTGTCCGCACCCGGCGGTGTCGTGATCGAGCCGGCAGTGCTGACCGGCCTGTCCATGCTGAGATACGCCGGACTGTCGGCGATGCCGTCCGCCGCACTCGTTCGGCGACGGATCGCCGAGGACTCGCCCGAACTTCTCGACGTGGTCATGAATCTCATGCTCACCCAACGTCCGGACGGCGCCGTCGTCCTCGGCGACACCCACCACCATGCCCGGACACACAGCCCGTTCGACGACGAGTTGGACGCCGAGCTTCTTCTCCGTGAGGGCGCGCGCCTGTTCGGCGCTCCCCTCACCGTCCTGCGGCGGTGGCGGGGTGTCTACGCCAGTAGTCCGGACACCGACTTCCTCACCGCTGCACCGTTGCCCGCCGTACGCGTGGTGTCCGTGACCTCGGGCATCGGCATGACCACGGCATTCGGCCTGGCGCCGACCGTTCTCGACTCCTTCTGACCCCGTCCCGCTCGTACCCACGCTTCCCCCAGACCAGGAGACCTTCCCATGCGCGTGTCCCGTTCGACCGCCGCCGTCATCACGGCCGCGGTCACCACTCTCGCTCTCGGCGCCTGCGGTTCGGGTGGTGACGCGGTGGATGCGTCACCGACCTGCCCCGGTGGCACCATCCGCTTCGGCGTGGAGCCTTTCGAGGATCCGGCGAAACTCACCCCGGCCTTCCAGGTGGTCGGAGAAGCCCTGTCGGAGAAGCTGAACTGCCCGGTCGAGGTGACCGTGGTGGACAACTACTCGGCGGAGGTGCTCGCGATGCGCAACGGGCAGCTCGAGCTGGGAGTCTTCGGTCCGCTCGGGTACGTCTTCGCCAGCCAGGAGGCGGATGCGCGGCCGCTGGCGTCGTTCGGAACCGCCGACGGGGTGTTGTCGACCTACACGGCCGGCGTCTGGGTTCCGAAGGACTCCGACATCCAGTCGATCGAGGATCTGCGTGGCCGCAGTCTCGCGTTGTCCGAGCCGGGGTCGACCTCGGGTGATGCGCTTCCGCGGATGGCGCTGCGCGACACTGGCATGCAGGATTCCGACGTCTCGATCACCTACGCGGGTGGTCATCCGGAGGCCCTCCTCGCCCTGGCGAACGGCAAGGTCGACGCAGCGGAGATCAACTCCCAGCAGTTGGCGACGTCCACGGGCGAGGGCCAGTTCGACACCTCGCAATTCCGGCAGGTCTGGGCATCCGATCCGATTCCGAACGACCCCATCACGGTCGCCGGCGGCACGAGTGAGGAATTCCAGAAGGCGGTCGCGGACGCGTTGCTCGATCTGCCCGCCGATGCGGTCGCCGAGGCCGGAGCACTCCTCGACGTCGAACCCGCAGGACAACTCCTCCCGGTCGACAAGAGCACGTATCAGCCGCTGTTCGATCTCGCAACGACGCTGGGTCTGACGTCCGAGGACGCGGGATGAGCGCGCCCACCTCGACATCGGCGCCGGCGGTGACAGTGCCGCCTGCCGCCGCGGGTTCCGGCGGCGCTGCCGCACTGACGGTGCGCGGCGTCAGATCCTCGTTCGGTGACCGGACCGTGTTGCACGGCATCGATCTCGACGTGCACTCGGGCGAGGTCGTGGGCATCCTGGGTTCCAACGGATCCGGGAAGTCCACACTGCTGCGGTGCATCGTCGGTCTCACCGAGATGGACGCGGGAACGGTCACCATCGTGGGAGACGCGACCGCGTCGATGGTGTTCCAGCAGATCCACCTGGTCGGGCGGCGATCAGTGCTCGACAACGTCTGCGCCGGCGCGTTGGGGCGGTTGTCGCTGCGACGATCGTGGTCGACGTTCGCCTTCGGTCGTGAGCTCCGGGAGGAGGCGATGGGCTGTCTCGATCGAGTGGGTCTCGCCGACCGTGCCCACGACAGGGCCGATCGACTGTCCGGCGGCCAGCAGCAACGTGTGGCCATCGCTCGCGCGCTGTGCCAGCGCGCTCCTGTGCTGCTGGCGGATGAGCCTGTGTCCGCGTTGGATCCGGCGTCGGCGATGCAGGTCATGGAACTCCTGCGCTCTCTCGCGTCCGACGGCATCGCTGTCGCGGCCGTCCTGCATCAACCGGATCTCGCCCGCCGCCACTGTCATCGCATCGTCGGAATGGACCAGGGTCGCGTCGGATTCTCCTGCGCCGCCTACGACCTCGACGACGACACGGTCGCGGCACTGTACGGGTCCGGCGCCATCGCACTCGACGAGAAGGACTCGGATCGATGACCACCCTCACTGTCCGGCGTCTGGCCGTCCCGCCGCGTCCCCGCCGCCGACTGGTGGTGCTCGCCACCGCTGCCGTCGTCGTCGGACTGATCTTGCTCCACGCCTGGGCCGTCGAGGAGACCGATGTCTCGGTGTCCGCACTCCTCGGTGGGTGGGAAGGGATAGTCCGCTTCCTCGAATCAGCTGTGCCGCCGGACTTCACGTGGTCGACGGTGGTGCGCCCCGGAATCGAGGCATGCCTGGTGACCCTGGCGATCGGACTCGTCGGGACGACGTTCTCGATTCCGTTCTCGGTCGCACTGGCGGTGCTCGGTGCGCGCACCACCAACCGCAACGCTGTCGTCTACCAGGCCTCGCGGGGAGTGATGTCGTTCCTGCGGGCCGTGCCGGACATCGTGTTCGCTCTGATCTTCGTCACCGCCGTCGGTCTCGGTCCGTTCGCGGGCGTACTCGCGATCATTCTGCACAACACGGGAGTGATGGCGAAGCTGTGGTCCGAGGCGATGGAGGAGATGGACGAGGGCCCGATCGACGCGCTGCGGGTCTCCGGCGCATCGAGCAGCCAGGTGGCGGTGCACGTGGTGCTCCCCACCGTCGTTCCCCAGTTCGTGGGACTTCTGCTGTACCGCTTGGACGTCAACGTCCGTTCGTCGCTCGTGCTCGGACTGGTCGGTGCCGGCGGTATCGGCTTCCTGATCAATCAGTCCATCTCACTGTTCCGCTTCGACGAGATGATGACGTACATCCTCATGGTCCTGGTCCTCGTCGTGGCCGTCGATCTGCTGAGCGGCGCCGTGCGCAAGCGGTTGGGCGCGTGACTCCGATCGCCGCGGTCTGGTCGGGTGACGGATTCTCCATACGCGAACTGCCCCGGCCGGAACTGGATCCCGGGGACGTTCTGGTCGAGGTGGAGATGTCGACCGTGTGCGGAAGCGACCGCCACACCGTCGCTGGGAATCGCCGAACGCCGGTGCCCACGGTGCTGGGCCACGAGTCGGTCGGGCGCGTGATCGAGGTGCGCGGCGATGCCGGCGTCGCCGTCGGGGACCGCATCGTCTGGACGGTGGGGACCGCATGCGGCGCGTGCCGGCCCTGTGCGGGCGGAGTGCCGCAGAAGTGTCGGAACGGACGTAAGTACGGACACGAGCGCATGACCGAGACATGGATGTTGAACGGCGGCTTCGCGTCCCACGTTCATCTGGTGTCCGGAACCGGCACCGTGGTGGTACCCGAGCGCCTTCCCGCCGCACTCGCCGCACCGGCGGGCTGTGCGACCGCGACCGTCGTCAATGCGGCCCGTCGGGTCGGTCTGGGGGAGGGTGACCGTGTCGTCGTGCTCGGGTGCGGGATGCTCGGCCTGACGGCGATCGCCTACGCCCGCGACCGGGGTGCCGCGTCGATCGTCGCGTGCGATCCCGATGCGGACCGACGAGCGGCAGCACGCGAGCTCGGCGCGGACGTCGGATGCGCCCCGGAACATCTGGCGGACGCCGCGGCGACGAACGGGGCCGACGCCGTGTTCGAGATGTCCGGGGCACCGTCGTCGGTGCGTGCCGCACTGGACGTCGTCTCGATGGCCGGGCGAGTCTCGCTGGTCGGGTCGGTGTTCCCGACGTCTCCCGTGTCCGTCGATCCCGAACGCCTGGTGCGCGAACTGATCACCGTGGTGGGAAGCCACAACTACCGACGAGACGACCTCGTGGAAGCGGTCGCCTTCCTGGCACGAACACCCGCCGCCACGCTGCTCGCGGACCTCGTGGGTCCGTGTCTCCCACTGGCCGACGTCGGTCGCGCGTTCCAGGACTCCGGGCCGTCGTCCTCGTTACGCACCGCTCTCGTCGTCTGACCGTCCCCAGTGCCCCACCGCCTCGTCGAGGGTGAGAACGTCCGCGTACTTCGCACGCAGGTCGAGCAGGTTCGACTCGTGCATCCCCGCCTCCCGATCACCACATGCGTCCGCGACCACGAGTGGCCGGAATCCGTGTTGCAGAGCGTCGGTGGCGCTGGCGCGGATGCAGCCACTGGTGGTCAGGCCGCAGATGTAGAGGGTGTCGATACCGCGTGCGGTGAGGGTCGCGGCGAGCGACGTGCCGAAGAAGGCACTCGCGTACTGCTTCGTCACGACGGTCTCGCCCGCGGCGGGCCGCGGGGCCGACGGGAAGTCGCCGAGCTCCGAGCCCTCCTCGAACACGCTCAGCGCCGGGATCTTCCGCATGAACAGCCCACCGTCGGCGCCGCCGGCCTGATAGCTCACGCGAGTGAAGACGACCGGTACCCCGGCGTCGCGGGCTGCCGCGACGAGAGTCGCGGCAGCGGCGACGGCGTCCTCCACGGGAGCGCGCAGGGGCGACCCGTCGACGAGGTACGCCTGCACGACGTCGACCACCAGTACCGCCGCGCTGCGCCCCGGTCCGAGATCGCCGGCGAAACCCGACTCGCGATACGACCCGAGCGTGTCCGTCACGCGCGCACCGCCTTCCGCACGTTGACGGGCGGACGTGGCGCCGGCAGACCGGTCTCCTCCTCGCACCGTTCGAGGATGACCTCGAGGGTCGGACCCTTGTCGAACACCTCGATCTCGCCCCGCTCGGCTGCCATGCTCTCGCGTCGGCCCGCGGATGCGTCGGCATCGATGACACCGTCCGCGTCGCAGACGACGCCGTAGCCGGTCAGAGCGCCGTCGGCGCTGACGAGGCCGCGACGCACCTCGAGCGCCACCAGCTCGGGATCGCGCGTCAGCGGGTCGCCCCAGCCGCCGCCACCCCACGTCACGAAGTGCAGCACATCGCCCCGCGACACCTCGACGTCGTGAATCTTGCTGGGGAGGATCTCCGTCTCACCCGACGCGCGGATCAGCCACTTGCGTCCGCGTGCACCGGGTTTGCCGCCGTTCACACCCCACGGATAGGTGAGCCAGCGATCATCGTGGATCGCGATGGTGCCCGGCTCCTCGAAGTAGTAGGCCACGTCCACGCCGTTGCCGCCGCGATGCAGACCGGCGCCGCCCGTGTCGGTGACCGTCTCCCACCGCTCGATGCGCAGCGGGTAGTACGACTCCAGGTACTCGCAGGGGATGTTGACGAACGACGGCCACAGCGAATGTCCGTCCGGACCGTCACCCATCGGTCGGCCGGGGATGCCACCGAAACCGATGGAGTACAGCTGGAACCACTCACCGTCCCGCGGTCCGCCGTCGTAGTGGCCCGAGTACATGAAGTGGGGTGACGACGAGAACCCGGCGGCGTTGAGGATGTCGGGATTGTTCTTGCCCAGGAGCCCACCGAAGAGGTCGAACACCCGCCCGATGCCGTGGTTGCGGCCGTTGAGCGCCGCGGGATAGCGCGGTTTCCAGAACGAGTCCTCGGGAATGGTGACGTCGATCAGCGGATAGAAGCCGTCGTTCCAGAGGATCTGCGGATCCGCCACGGTGATGACGTAGATCCCGAAGAACATCCGGACGAGGTTCTCGTTGATGAAGTAGTTGATCGGGCCGACCGCCTGCGGCGCCGCCTTGCTGAAGTCGAGGTGGATCTTCTCGCCGTGCCGGGTCAGTGTGATCGCGAGTTCGTAAGGTCCGTAACCACATCCGTCGTCGCAGATGAAGTCGTTGAACTCGATGGTCTCACCGTCGACGAAGAGCATCGCGAGCAGCACCTTCATCGCCTGGTAGTTGCGGTCCAGCAGTGCGTCGAGGGCGGACAGGTAGACGTCGACACCGAATCTGTCGCACAACTCGACGATGCGCCGGGACGCCGTCGAACACGCGGCGACGAGCCCGTTGAGATCGGCTCTGTTCCAGTCGGGCTTGCGGACCTGGTTGAGGATGATGTCGAGCGCGGTCTCGTTGAGCTGCCCCTCGCTGTACAGCTTGAAGGGCGGGATGATGACGCCCTCCTCGAAGATGGTGTGCGCGTCGGTGGGCATCGACGACGGGGTCTTTCCGCCGACGTCGGACATGTGGCCGAACATCGACGACCATCCGACGACGCGGCCGCTGTGGAAGATCGGCAGCACGATGAGCCAGTCGTTGGCGTGGCTGATGGCGGCACCGCACGCGTACGGATCGGAGGTGAGGAGGATGTCGCCCTCACCGACGGTCCCGTTGAAATTGTCGAGGAAGTCGGGCACGGACAGACCGAACTGCCCGACGACCATCTTCCCGCTCGGATCGGCGATGAGCGGGAACTCGTCGTGCTGCTCGCGGATACCGGGTGAGAGTGCGGTACGGAAGAGCACCTCGTCCATCTCGTATCGGGCGTTGCGGAGCGCGTTCTCGATGATGTCGAGCGTGATCGGGTCCACGGGAACCGTGGTGAAGGGCGTGGTCGAGGTCTCGATGATCGTGGCCATCAGGTCTCCTGAGATGAGTTCCGGGCGAGAGGGGATCAGCGGGGAGCGATGAGAAGGCTGGCGCTGGAATGGACCGTCGCGGCGTGACCGGAGAGGACCAACGTGGTCGAGTCCATCTCGGTGATCACGGCGGGTCCCTCGACGACGTTGCCTGCCAGCAACTTCGCCCGGTCGTAGATGCCGGCCTTCGCGTACTCGCCGTCCATCCACACGTCGTTCGTGGACACCAGTGCGGCCGACGGATCCGCACCGCCCTCCTCGAGCGGCTGGAAGGCCACGTCCGGTCGCGGCCCGCTGACCGTGACGCGCAGGTTGATGACCTCGCGTTCGTTCTTCAACAGGAACGAGAAGAGACGCTCGTGCTCGGTGTCGAATGCCGTTCCCAGAGTGGACAGCAGATCGCCGGACTCGAGTGCGCTCGCGTCGAGATCCACGGGGATCTCGAAGCCCTGGCCCTGGTACCGGAGATCCACCTGGTACTTCGCCGTCTGCTGATCCGCGGGCACGCCCTCGGCCGACAGTCGTGCGGCCGCGGACGTCGCGAGTTCCGCCAGGGCGGTGCGCAGCTCGGCGTCGTCGGTGTCGGAGAACGCACGGATCATCGTGCGAGCGCTCTCGTCGCGGACGCAGGTGGTGGCGTCTCCGTAGGCGCAGAGGACGCCGGGCGACGGCGGGACGATGACAGGCCACGCGCCGGTGAGACGCCCGAGTGCGTTGGCGTGCAGCGGACCTGCGCCACCGAACGACACCAGTGCGAAGTCGCGGGGGTCGTAGCCCTGCTGCACGCTCACCAGTCGGAGTGCGCCGAACATGTTCTCGTTGACGATGTCGACGATGCCCGACGCCGCTTCCTCGGGACTGCCGAGCCCGATGGCGTCGGCGATGGTCGCCACTGCCGTCCTGCTCGCGTCGACGTCGAGGCTCACCTCACCGCCCGCGAGGGCGGCAGGCAGGTACCCCAGCACGACGTTGGCGTCGGTCACCGTCGGCTCCCTGCCGCCGTTGCCGTAGGCCGCGGGCCCGGGGTCGGCTCCCGCGGACTGCGGACCCACCCGCAGCGCCTTCGTGAGCTCGGGGACATGGGCGATCGACCCGCCGCCGGCGCCGACCGTCCGGACGTCCACACTGGTGGCGCGCACAGCGAGGTCGCCGACCTTTGTCTCACGACCGATCCGCGGCTCACCGCCGAGGACCAGTGCGACGTCCGTCGACGTGCCGCCCATGTCGAAGGTCAGGAAGTCGGAGTAGCCGGCCTGCTCGGCGAACCACACCGCGCCGGTGACGCCTCCCGCCGGGCCCGACAGCAGCAGGGACACCGGTGACTCGGCCGCCTTGGCCGACTGCACCAGGCCACCGTCACTGCGCAGGATCGACAGCGGCGCCGTGATGCCCTTCTCCTGCAGCGACCGGTCGAGGTTCCGCACGTAGCGGGAGACCTCCGGCTGCACGTAGCTGTTGGCCACCGTCGTCAGAGTGCGCTCGTATTCGCGCATCTCGGGAAGCACCTGGCTCGAGATGGAGACCGGAATGCCGGGCAGTTCGCTCTCCGCCCAGGCCGCGACCTGCTTCTCGTGCGCGTCGTTCGCATACGAGTTGATCAACGAGATGGTCAGCGCCTCGATGCCCGCACCGGCCAGTCGACGCAGTTGCGCGCGGGCCTGCTCCTCGTCGAGAGGAGTGATCTCCGACCCGTCGGCAGCCAGTCGCCCGACCACCTCGACGGTGTTCTCGAGCGCCGCGAGCGGTTCCGGCTTGGGCCAGATGATCCACCCCGCGAGCCCGCCCGGGACGAAGGAGCGCGCGATCTGCAGCACCTGGCGAAACCCGTCCGTGGTGACGAGCCCGACGCGCGCACCACGTCCCTGCAGGATGGCGTTGGTCGCGACCGTGGTGCCGTGCAGAACCTGCCCGATCTCCGACGGCTCGATCTCGGCCTCCGCGCAGACCTTCGCGATGCCGTTGAGCACACCGATCGACTGGTCCGCAGGGGTGGACGGTGTCTTGGCTCTGAAGGTGGTGCCGGTCGTCTCCTCGAGAAGCAAGACGTCGGTGAAGGTGCCGCCGACGTCGACGCCGAGTCGATAACGCATGGTGTTCTCCCGTGCTGTGAGGGTGAGAGGAGCGAAGGTCAGATGATGCCGCGCTCCGCGAGCGCCGCCCGGTCGGATTCCGTGACTCCGAGGAGTCGTCCGTAGATGTCGGAGTTGTGTTCTCCCAGTTCGGGTCCGGCGTGCCGGACCGAGCCGGGACTGTCGCTGAGCTTCGGTGCGACGTTCGCCATGGGGATCTCGCCGAAGTCCGGGTGCGCCAGACGCACGATGGCCTCGCGCGCGGCGAAGTGCGGATCGTCGAACATGTCCCGCGCCGTGTAGATGCGACCGGCGGGAACGCCCGCCTCGTGCAGGAGGTCGAGCACGGTGTCGGTGTCGAGGGCGGACGTCCAGGCCCCGACGATGTCGTCGAGCTCGGTCATGTTCTTCCCGCGCGCCTCGTGGTCGCGGTAGCGGGCGTCCTCGATCAGGTCGGTCCGGTCCATCGCGGTGACCAATCGGCCGAACACCGAATCCTGGTTGGCCGCGACGAGGATCATCTCGCCGCCCAGGGTGGGATAGACGTTGCTGGGCGCGATGTTCGGCAGCACGGAGCCGGTCCGCTCACGCTGGTACCCGCCGATCTCCCACTCGGGCAGCAGGGATTCCATCATGGCGAGCACCGCTTCGTAGATGGCCGAGTCGACGAGTTGCCCCCGTCCGGTGTTCTCCCGGTGATGCAGCGCGGTGAGGACGCCGATCGTGGCGAACACGGCTGCGAGTGAATCACCGAGGGAGATGCCGGTACGAGACGGCGGCATCTCGGGATTGCCGGTGACGTAGCGGATTCCGCCCATGGCCTCGCCGATGGACCCGAAGCCCGCCCGCGGTGCGTAGGGGCCGTTCTGGCCGTACCCGGTGACCCTGGCCATGATGAGGCGCGGATTGATCTCCCGGAGTGCGTCGAACCCGAGGCCCCAACGCTCCATCGTGCCGGGGCGGAAGTTCTCCACCACGATGTCGGCGTCCGCGATGATCCGGCGGGCGAGGTCCTGACCCTCGGCGCTGCGCAGGTTGCAGGTCACGGACTTCTTGCCGCGCGCGACGACGGGCCACCACAGGGACTTGCCGTGCGGCTTCTCCCGACCCCACTGGCGCATCGGATCGCCGGTGCCGGGCGGCTCGAGTTTGATCACCTCGGCGCCGAAGTCGGCCAGCAACTGTCCGCAGAAGGGGCCGGCGAGAAGCTGACCCATCTCCACGACACGCAGATCGGACAGTGGGCCGGTGGGGGCCTCGCTCATGAGGACTCCTTCGTCTCGTCGGTCGTGAGGGCTTGGAGCAGAACATGTTTGGCGGCGCGGACGTGGGCGCGCATCACCGAGTCCGCCCACGTCTCGTCGCCGGCGCGCAGAGCCGCGACCAGGTCGCGATGGTGGGCGTGACTGCGTGCGAGATCGACGGGGGCATAGCGATGGAAGGTGCGCATCACCAACGGCAGCTGGATCACCGCTCCGAGCATCGAGATGAGGCGGGTGCTGGCCGCGGCAGTGCGCACGATGGCGTGGAACTCCTTGTTGAGTTGCGCCATCAGGTCCAGGCGTTGATCTGCTCCCTCCCCGGCCGCGGTTTCCATGAGGTCGCACAGCTCGGCGAGTCGGTCGATGTCCTTCTCGCCGATACGTGAGGCCGCCCGTGCCGCGGCCATGGCCTCGAGCGTCATCCTCAGGTCGTAGATCTCCTCGAGGTCGTCCGCCGTCCACTGGTACACCCGAGCCCCGCGATGCGGCAGAACCTCGACGAGTCCCTCCATCTCGAGCTGTCGCAGCGCCTCACGCACCGGTGTCCGGCTGGTCTCGGTGAGTTCGGCGATCTCGACCTCTCCGAGACGTGCACCGGGCGCATACGTCCCGGACACGATGCTGTCGCGGATGTGCGCGTAGACGCGGTCGACGGCTCTCGCCATGGATGCGACTCCCTGTGGTCGGTGGTGAATTGTTCACAATGTAGGCCCATGACGATGGCGTGTCCCGGTAATCGTCGTTAAATTCTCGTTTCCGATCCGCTATTGCATACAACAGCGTGTCGGCGCAGGATGGGCCCATGACTGCGGTGCAACTTGTCGAGGTGGGTCCCCGTGACGGACTGCAGAACGAGGACGCTGTCCTCTCCGTCGACGACAAGATCGAACTGATCACGCGCAGCGTCGCCTCGGGTGCCACGCGCATCGAGGCGGTGAGCTTCGTGAACCCGAAGCGGGTGCCGCAGATGGCCGGCGCCGAGGAGGTCATGGCAGGCGTCCCGCGTGACGGCTCCGTCTCGTACATCGGGTTGGTGCTCAATCGACGTGGACTCGACCGCGCTCTGGCGTCCGGCGTCGACGAGGTCAACGTCGTGGTCGTCGCGACGGAGGAGTTCAGCAAGCGCAACCAGGGGTGCTCCGTCGACGAGGCGGTGGCGGCGGCGCACGACATCATCACGGATGCGCGTACTGCGGGGGTGCCGGGCACGGTCACCATCGCCGCATCGTTCGGGTGCCCGTTCAGCGGTGAGGTGGATCCGGTGCGAGTCGGCGAACTCGTCGCGCGGATCGCCGAATTCTCACCGGCCGAGATCGCCCTCGCCGACACCATCGGCGTGGGAGTGCCGGCGCAGGTTCGTCGCCTGGCGGAGCTCGCCACCCGGAACGCTCCGAACATCCCGCAGCGCTGGCACTTCCACAACACACGCAACACCGGTTACGCCAACGCGCTGACCGCACTGGAGACGGGGGCGCAGGCCCTCGACGCCAGCATCGGCGGCTTCGGTGGGTGCCCGTTCGCACCCGCCGCCACCGGGAACATCGCATCCGAGGACCTGATCTACGCGCTCGACCGCTCCGGCGTCGAGACGGGAGTGAGCATGGACGTGCTGGTCGACGCCGCGACCTGGCTCGGCTCGGCGCTGGGCAAGGACGTGCCGGGGTTCCTCGGGCGTGCGGGTGGCTTTCCTCCGCGGTGACCTGCGGGAAAGACGGCCGTGACTCGTGTTCCCGCGGGCGTTTCGTGTTCCCGCGGTAGATGCAACGCCTACGGGAACACGAAAGGCCAGCGGGAAGGCCGGAGGCCGGCCGTTTCTCAGCGGGAAGGCCGGAGGCCGGCCGTGACTCGGGAAGGCCGGAGGCCGGCCGTTTCTCAGCGGGAAGGCCGAAGGCTCAGACGACCCGGAACCGTTCGAGGACCACGAGAGTCGAGTCGTCGATGGTGAGGCCGGCCAGCGTGTCCGCCATCTCGTCGGATCGCCAGAAGCGTTCGTGCCCGGCACGCCATGCGGCGATGTCGGCGTGACCCTCACCCTCCGCGACGGCATGCGTATCGTCGACGTCGCCGAGAGCGCTGACGCGTACATCGGTGATCTCGATGACGCAGGCAGTGGCGCCGCCGGAGTCGATCACCCTGTGACGCTCGCCCACTCGGGGCAGCGGCTCGTTCTCATACTCCACCCGCAGTGAGGTGGTCGCCGTCTTGCGGCCTGCGCCTATCGCCGACACGAGGGCATCGCGTAGCGGCCCGGGGAAGGCGAACTCGGCCACGGGGAGAGAGTCGATGTCGGCCATTCCTCGAGTATGGCGCACGCGGGTCGGGGTTCCCGCGGACGTTCCCGGTTGCTGCGGACGCTGCAACACCTACGAGAACCTGTGCGGTCAGCGGGAAGGCCGGAGGCCGGTCGAGGTCAGCGGCTCAGCGAGTACACGAGCGTGTCCGTCCACTCACCCTTGCACCAGCAGTCCTGCAGGCGCAGTTCCTCGTCGCGTAATCCCACGCGCTGGGCGAGACGTGCGGAGGCTGCGTTGCGCGCGTCCATCTCCGCGGTGACGCGCCGGACTCGGTCCAGAGCGAGTACCTCGTCGAGCACTGCCTGCACCGCTTCAGTGGCGTAGCCGTGGCCGGAGACGTCGCGCGCGAAGGTCCACCCGAGTTCGACGGTGTCCTCGGCGACGAACCACGCGGAGACGGTGCCGATCACCCGGCCGTTCAGCTCGACCAGAGCATTCAATGCCCCCGTGTCGAGACTCGTTCGCTCGCACCGTCTCTGCACTGCGATCCGTGCGTCCTCCGCCGTCCACGGCTCGTGCATGAGGTACCGGCAGACCTCGGGATCGGTGTAGAAGTCGAGCCGGTGCTCGTCCTCGGGGGAAAAGGTGCGCAGAGTGAGCCGGGCGGTGACGGCGACGACGGTCACGAGGGCGGCCTCGTCACCGCTGCCAGGACGAGGAGGAGAGCCGCCGCGGCGCCACCGACCAGAAATCCTGTACCGGGAGAACGGGAGTCGACCACCACGCCGATACCCGCGGAGGCGAGAGCAGCGCCCGCGTTCACCGCGGTGTTGATCCAGCTCGACGCCTCGGTGCGCACGTCGGCGGTGGTGAGGTGATCGGACAGCAGGTACCCCGTCACCAGGGCGGGCGCGATGCAGAAGCCCAGCAGGAACAGTCCGACGTGCAGCGGCACCGTGGTCGAGACCAGCGACAGCAGGGAGGTGAGGACGGCCATCATCAGGACCGTCGTCAGAAGTCGACGGGTCAGCGAGCCGGCCCAGCTCCGGCGCCCGTACAGCAGTCCACCGCAGACACTTCCGGCTCCGAGCGCCGCGAGAAGCGTTCCGGCCGATCCGATGGCTCCCTGCTTCGCGGCGAAGGCTGTGGCGGCGATCTCCACGGTTCCCAGGACGGCCCCGACCCCTGCCATCGCTGTCAGGACACCGACGAAGCCGGGCCGGCGGAGTGGGCGCGACGAGGGAGTGGTCCCTGTCGTGCGCGGGCCGTGTCCGCGCGAGTGCCGGCTGGTGGTCATGCCGACCGTGCCGACGACGGCGACGCATCCCGTGGCGGCGAGTGCGATCGACGGGGACAGGGCGGTGACGAGGGTGGCGCCGAGGAGGGGACCGATGGTGAACATCGACTCCTCGCTCACGGCATCGAGACTGTAGGCGCGGGTGCGGGTCGGCCCCGGCGGCGTCAGCGAGCTCCAGACGACACGCATCGAGGCACCGAGTGGGGGAGGGAAGAATCCGGTGACCAGACTGCCGAGCACCAGGGACCAGGCCGGGGCATCGACGTACGTCAGAACGGCCAGAGTGCCCAGGGCCGTGGCGAATCCGACGGCCATCGAGACGAGGGCTCGCCGCTGACCGATGCGGTCGACGAGACGTGCCCGATACGGTGACGCCACCACATTGGCGACACCGAACGCACCCGTCGCGGAACCCGCGACCGCGAACGATCCGGTGGCACGCTGCACCGCCAACAGGATGACCAGTCCGACCATTGCGAAGGCCAGGCGGCCGAGCAGTGCGGGGAGGAAAGCGCGTGCGGCACCGGGTAATCGGACGATGCCGAGATAGCCGAGCGGATCCGCGGCGCGGTCGTCAGTGGGAGGAGGGTACGCCACCGGTCACCATGTCGAAGACGGCGTCGAGTTGAGCCCGGCCCTCGTCGACGTCGGGGTGGCGCTCGGCGATCTGGTTCAGCAGGGCGCGCTGGAAGATGCCGTCGATGGTGATGTAGGCGGTGGCCGGCGTGAGAACAGGCGCCGCTCCGACGAGTTCGCAGTACCGGGCGACGACGCGCCAGATCATCTCCTCGCGCCGGGACTCGATCTCGAGGACGTCGGCGCGGAAGGAGGAATCGAACAGGCTCTGATTGCGCAGGTCGTACCAGAGGCGGTGGATCGCCGCGTCGGCGAGCAGGGTGCCGAAGAAGGTCTCGGTGAACGAGCGTCGCAGCTGCTCGGCGGACTCGGCCCCGGCGACGACGTCGTCGTACCGCGTCACACAGATCTCCTCGTACTGCCGCACGGCATGCGCGATGAGATCGAGCTTGTTGGAGAAGTAGTAGTGCAGGACGCCGTGCGAGTACTCGGAGTTCTGAGCGATCTCGCGGAGGCTGGTGCGGGCGTAACCGAGTTCCGCCAACGTCGCGAGAGTCGCCAGTGCGAGCTCGCTGCGACGCGCCTCGAACTTGTCTCGAGAGCGCTCCTCGACGCGAAGTCGGGGGTCGGTGGTCTGGGTCACCCGGAAAGCATACCGCCGCATCGACGAACTCTTGACAGTCGTCAAGATTTTTCTTGACGACTGTCAAGACATGTCCCTAGTGTTGCCTGCATCACATCGAACAGCGGATGTGATCCCACGCGAAGAACGCTTCGAACAAGGAGAGCGGACATGACGAGTTACGACCTGACCGGACGAACGGCACTGGTCACAGGCGGTGCGCAGGGCCTCGGCGCGGGAATGGCGCAGGCTCTCGCGGCGGCAGGAGCGTCCGTCGCCATCGCCGACATCAATGCCGCCGGTGGTCAGGAGACGGTCGAGGCGCTGCGGGCCACAGGAGCGAAAGCGGAGTTCGTCCAGCTCGACGTCACGGACGACGCGGCCTGGGAGGCGGCGGTCGAGTCGACCATCGGCGCACTGGGCGGCCTCGACATCGTCGTCAACAACGCGGGTATCGAGGTCACCAGTCTCATCGCCGATCTCGACGCCGAGGCGGCGTCCGCGATGCTGCAGGTCAACGTCATCGGCACCGCACTCGGCGTGAAGCACGCGTTCCGCGCGATGCGCCCCGGTGGCAAGGCCGGCAAGGGCGGATCGGTGGTCAACATCGCCTCGGTCGCCGCCACCATCGCGTTCCCCGGAATCAGCCTCTACTCCGCCACGAAATCGGGCATCGACCGACTGACCCGGGTCGCGGCCGCCGAATCGGGAAAGCTCGGCTACGGCGTGCGCGTCAACTGCATCTATCCGGCACTGACCCCGACCGCGATGGGCAACAAGCTCGCGGTCGACACCGCGGAACTCGGCCTGTTCCCGTCCGTCGAGGCGGCAGTGCAGACCGTCGTGGAACTGACGCCCCTCGGTCGACTCGGCCAGGTCGACGACATGGCGGACGCCGTGGTGTTCCTGTCGTCCGACGCCGCGAAGTTCATCACCGGCGCGGGGCTCCCCGTCGACGGCGGCATGGGCATGTGACCTGCCGCCCCACCATCACGGCTCTCGACCACCCCACTTCGAACCAGGAGATCAACCATGCCCACTGACAAGCGCGTCGTCGTCTACGGAGCGTCCGGCTACACGGGTCGTCTCATCTGTGAGTACCTGCGCGAGTACAACATTCCCTTCCTGGCCGCCGGCCGCGATCACGCCCGCCTGAAGGACGCCGTGAGTGCCGTGCCGGGTATCGACACCGTCGAGCACGAGATCGTCGAGGTCGAGCACACCGTGGAGGCGCTGACCGAGGCCTTCCGCGGCGCGACCGTGGTCCTCAACACCGTGGGACCGTTCGCCCGCTACGGCCACGAGGTGGCGCAGGCCTGCCTGGCCATCGGTGCGCACTACACCGACACCAACGGCGAGCAGAACTGGATGATCGACGCCGAGGCGCAGTACAGCGCCGACTTCGCCTCGCAGGGACTGGTTCTCACGCCGGGCCTCGCGCAGATGTACTCCATCGGTGAGATCGCCGCGAACATCTGCCTGGAGAACCCGGGTCTGAACAGCCTCGACATCCAGGTGTTCTGGAAGGGGCACCCCACCGTCGCCTCGACCAACACCATCCTCACCAACGCCGCGTTCTCCAAGGCGTACTACCTGGAGGAGAACGAGTACGTCGAGTGGCCCGCCGACGCCGGGCTCTACACCGTGAGCGTTCCCGGTCAGCACGATCTCGGCCTGGCGTTGCCGTGGGGCGGCACGTCGCATCCGGTCTGGTTCAAGAACGACCCGCGGGTCACCACCGCGAAGGCTCTCGGCGGTGTCTTCAATCCGCCTCTGATGAAGGCGGTTCCGCTGTTGGTGGCCGCCGCGCTCGAACAGATGGAGGGCAAGTCGGACGAGGAGAAGTACCGCATCATCGACGAGCAGTCGTCCGCGATCCGCAGCGAGATGCCGCCCCGGGAGAATCCGCGCCTGAACACCTCGCTGGACTCGGTGTACGCATCGGGTCCGCTGGGCCGCGCGCACTGCGTCATCCACGGTAACTGCAACTACAAGCAGACCGCGCTGCTCAACGCACACGGGGCTGCCGCACTTCTGCAGGGAGCTCCGCGCAAGGTCGGATTCGCCTCCAGCTGTGAGGCGTTCGGTCATCGCGAGTTGCTCGGCACGCTGCGGGCGTTCGGTCTGGTCCTGGACCCGATCGTCTCCGTGCACCGCTGAGATGCGACTCTCCGACTACCTGGACAAGGGCGTCTCGCTCGGCCGTGGGGCACCGTGCCTCACGGCCGGGGGTGACACCTCCACCTACGGTGAGGTGTACGACCGGTCGGTCGAGATCGCCGCGGCGCTGCAACACGACGGTGTCGAGGCCGGCGATCGCGTCGCCGTCCTGTCCGGTAACGACCCGCTGGCGCTGACGTGCGTGTTCGGCATCTCGCGCGCCGGCGCGGTGTGGTGCCCGGTGAATCCGCGGAACGAGGCCGACGAGAACCGCCAGCTGTTCGATCTCTTCGGATGCCGAACTCTGTTCTTCCAGAGCCGATTCACCGATCTGGTCGACCGGATCCGAGGCGATCTGCCGCACCTCGTGCGACTGGTCTGCCTCGACGGTGACACGGAGTGGTCGATCCCGTTCGAGTCGTGGCTCGCCGAACACCGCGGCGAGCTCGACGCGGACAGGCGGCCGCCGCGCGGGCTCGCGATGCTGGCGGGAACGGGCGGCACCACGGGAAAGCCGAAAGGGGTGCGGCTGACCGAGGACAACATGATGACCTCGACGGCGCTCGCGCTGATGAGCTATCCCTTCGGTGTGCGTCCGCGGTATCTCGCGCTGGCGCCGCTCACGCACTCCGCCGGTGTGCTGACGTTCCCGATCCTGAGTCTCGGCGGCGAGGTGGTCATCATGGCGGCCCCCGACATCGGGGAGTTCCTGGCGCTGATCGAACGGCACCGCATCACCCATGCGTTCCTACCTCCGACGGTGATCTACGGCGTGCTCGACCACCCGGATCTGGATCATCGGGACCTGTCGTCTCTCCGCTGCCTCTGGTACGGGGCGGCGCCGATGTCGCCGACGCGGCTCGAGGAAGCGCTCGCGCGCATCGGGCCCGTGCTGGGGCAGCTGTTCGGACAGACCGAGGCGCCCAACATGATCGCCACCCTGGCGCCGGCGGACCACTTTCGTCCGGACGGCACGGTGGCGACGGAACGGCTCACCTCGGCCGGTCGTCCGACACCCTTGACCACGGTCGCGATCATGACCGAGAAGGGCGACCTCGTCGGCACCGGTGAGCGTGGCGAGATCGTCGTGCGCGGTCCCCTGGTCATGGACGGCTATCACGGCAATCCGGCGGCGACGGCAGAGGTGTGCGCTCACGGTTGGCACCACACGGGCGACATCGGATACCTCGACGACGAGGGCTTCCTCTATGTCGTGGACCGCGCGAAGGACATGATCATCACGGGCGGCTTCAACGTCTACTCGGCCGAAGTCGAGCAGGCTCTGCTCGCTCACCCTGCAGTGAAGGAGTCGGCCGTGGTGGGACTTCCCGACGAGAAATGGGGAGAACGGGTGGTGGCCGCGGTCGAACTGCGCGCCGGGCAAGAGGTGGATCCCGCCGCATTGATCGCCTTCGTCAAAGAACGCATCGGCAGTGTGAAGGCGCCGAAGAACATCGAGGTCTGGGATCTTCTGCCCCGGTCGAAGGTCGGAAAGATCCTGAAGAACGAGGTCAGGTACACCATGACGATGTAGTGCGTGGGTCGCTCGACCTCTGTACACGGCGAATGGCCGGGTCTACCGTGAACGGACCGAACGGTGCGTCCAGCCAGGAGGTCCACCATGTCTCGTCGTCTCACCCGCACACTCGTCGGAGCCACAACCGCCGGCGCCGGAGCAGTCGCCATTGCCTTGTCGGGCGGTGCAACGGCGTCGGCGGCACCCGCGCAGGGCCCTATCTATTGGCAATCGTTCGGCGTGCTCGTCATTCCGGCGAGCGAGAACTGTCAGAACACGGCGGAACGGTATCGCGAGCGAGGCGACATCATCCTCGTCGACTGCGCCACCAATCTCGCGTACCCCGGCTACCAGCTCGTCGGAATCCGCACGGATCTTTTCGGGAGCTGATCGCCAGCGAACTCGATCGACGAGTTCCCGCGGTCGATTCGTGTTGCCGCGGGCTCTGCAACCGGCGCGGTACGACGTAGCTCCCGCGGGAAGCGGCACGCAGCTCGACCCATGGACACGGCGTGTGGCCGGGCCTACGGTGAACGGACCGATCGGTACGTCCAGCCAGGAGGTCCACCATGTCTCGTCGAATCACCCGTTCACTCGTCGGTGCCACCGTGGCAGGCGCCGGAGCCGCTGCCATTGCCCTGTCGGGCGGGGCGACGGCGTCTGCAGCACCATCGATCGGCCCGCTCTATTTCCAGACCTTCGGTGAGTTCTACTTCCCGCCTGCGAAGAATTGCCAGGAGACGGCGGCGGAGTACCGCGAACGAGGCGACATCATCCTCGTGAACTGTGCGCCCGGCCTCGCCTTCGGCACGTACCAGCTCGTCGGTATCCGAGCAGGCTTCGGTAGCTGACCCCGAGCCCACCGGCGCAGTCGCTACGGTGGGCGGATGCCATTGTCGCCGCGGGTACCGGACCTCGGAGCCCTCGATGTGATGGTGTCCGTCGCCCGGTTGGGCAGCATGACGGCAGCGGGCCGCGAACACGGGTTGAGTCAGCAGGCGGTCAGCGCGCGAGTGCGTGCTGCGGAACGGGACATCGGTGTCCGCATCTTCGATCGCGGGACGAGCGGTGTCGCCCTGACCCCCGAGGGCGTCGCGGTCATGGAGTGGGCGGGCGGCATCCTCGACTCGGCCGAGAAGTTCGCGACAGGAGTGACATCGCTTCTGCGCGAGGGCAATGCGACGCTCACCATCGCCGCGAGTATGACCGTCGCCGAGCACCTCGTGCCGGCGTGGATGCTGTCGATGCGCAGACAGTCGCCCGACGTCCAGGTGCAGATGCGACTGATGAACTCGGCGGAGGTCGCCGAGCAGGTGCTGGACGGGCGCGCGGACATCGGCTTCGTCGAAGGGCCCGACGTGCCGGCCGGGCTCGGGGTCGCCGTCGTCGCGCACGACGAGTTGATCATCGTCACGGGACCGTCCCACCCGTGGGCGACCAGACGTGCGGCGTCGATGGAGCTGCTGCAGACGACGGCTCTGGTGCAACGGGAGCCGGGGTCGGGAACCCGCACCACGTACGAGAGCGCCGTCCGCCCGACGGTTCCGCCGCTCATCGAGCTCAACTCCGTCACCGCTGTCAAGTCTGCTGCCATATCGGCGAATGCGCCGGCGGTGGTGTCGTCCCTCGCGGTGGAGGGGGAGCTGCGGAGTGGCGCGTTGGTGCGCATCGACGTTCCCGGTCTTTCGATGACGCGTGAGCTGCGCGCGGTCTGGAGCCTGTCTGCAGCACTGCGCGGTCCACGTCGCGACTTCCTCGACATTGCCCGGCAGTAGCCACAAACAGCGTTTGTGGGGTGACAAGAGCACGACCACTACTGATCGTCGCCGTCCCGGCGCACTGTGAAGGCATGACGACCTTCCGGACCGCGACATCGCACGGGCTGCTCCGCGATCTCGACTCGCCCGGCAGCGTGATCGAGCACATCACGCCGAACTGGTTCGCATCGGTGATGGGGACCGGAATCGTCGCCACTGCCGCAGCAACGCTGCCCGTGCAGAATGTCGTGCTCCACATGGCAGCCGTCGTCATGTGGCTGCTCGCCTCGACTGTCCTCGTCGTCGTGTCGACCCTGTTCGCCGCGCACTGGCTCGCGCACCGCCGCGTCGCGCAGGCCCACGCGGCCCACCCGGTCATGATGCAGTTCTACGGCGCGCCGCCCATGGCCCTGCTCACCGTCGGTGCCGGCACGAGCCTCCTCGGCGTGGACATCATCGGGCAGAGCCTGGCCACCTCGATCTTTGTCGTCCTCTGGACGGTGGGTACCGCGCTGGGGCTCGCGACCAGTGTCGTCGTCCCGTACGTGATGATCACCCGCGGCCGCAGTGCCGACACGGTCGCGCTCCCGGCATGGCTGATGCCCGTGGTGCCGCCGATGGTCTCGGCATCCACCGGTGCACTTCTCCTCCCGCACATCGCCGACGGGCAGTGGCGGCTCGCGATGCTCGTCGGCTGCTACGCGCTGTTCGGATTGGCACTCGTGACCGGGCTGATGGTGACGACCGCGGTTCTCGGTCGACTGCTGCACGGCGCCGTCCTCCCGGTCCAGGCTGCACCGACTATATGGATCACTCTCGGCGTCGTCGGCCAGTCCGTCACCGCGGCCAACCTCCTGGGTGCCGATGCGGCGATGGTGTTCACCGGTGACCGGAGCGAGGTGGCGGTGGTCCTGCGTGCGGCGGGAATCCTCTTCGGAATGGTGATGGGCGGCTTCGGAGCGATGATGTTCGCCCTGGCCACGGCGCTGACCGTGCACGCGGCGCGCCGAGGACTGCGCTTCTCGTTGGCATGGTGGTCGTTCACCTTCCCGGTCGGAACATGCGTCACCGGCGCGGCGGCGTTGGGGCGCGCGCTGGAGTCGTCCGTCGTCGAGGCACTGGCGGTCGTGCTGTTCGCCGTGCTGGTGACGGCGTGGACGACGGTGGCGACGAGGACGGTGCGCGAGGCGTATCGCGGCCGGGTGTTTCTTCCGGCGTGAGAGTCGCACGACGGCGAAGTGGGCACACTGGAGGCATGGAGATCACCGGCCACCTCACGCCCGACGAGTTCTGGACCCAGCAACGCGCGATCGAGGATCAGATCCGCGCCGAGTCGACCACCTTCCCGACCTACACGGTGAACGGGTGGAACGGGGTGCGGGTGATGGGCCCGTGGTCGCGGGAGAACGACGTACTGACCAGCGTGACACTGCGGCACGGTGAGGTCGACTGGGACGGCGACGACATCGACGGTCCCTTCGTCGAGGTCACCACCACCACGAAGGACGCGCACCGCACGGCGCTGAAGGCGATGCTGTCGGCGATCGGTCTGACGCCGATGTCGCCCGAGTACAAGCGGCGACGTGAGGCCATCGCGGCGACGGAGGCGCGTCGCGTCGTCGTGCCGGTGAACGGCGCGGACACCGACTTCGAGATGCACGGCGGGCAGGAACGGTGGTGGGCGTCGGCGACGGTGGGCGACCACGGTGTGGTGATCGAGGCGCGGCACCACCCTGTCGAGGCGGTGGCGCTGACGTCGGAGACCGACATGGAGCCCTATCTCGACGGCCTCCGCGCCGCGATCCGTACGAGTCGGGGCGAGTGATGGCACTGCCCTCGCACGGCCGATTCCCGTACTCGCCCATCACGTCCCGTCCGTCGTTCTCGTGGCCGGGCGGCGCGTCCCTCGCGGTGTACGTCGCCGTCAACTGCGAGCACTTCCCGTACGACGACGGAGCTCCCGGGCTGGGATGGACGCCGGGAATGGACCAGCCGAACACCTACAACTGGGGTTGGCGCGAGTACGGCAACAGGGCGGGCGGCTTCGCGTTGGCCGACACGTTGCGCGACAGCGGAATTCGTCCGACTCTGCTCGTCAACGCCGAGATCTACGAGCACGCTCCCGATCTGGTGGCGGCGTATCGCGCACTCGGCGCGGACGTCGTCGCCCACGGCCGCACCAACGCCGAGCAGCCGAACCAGCAGGACGAGGACGCGGAACGTCGCACCATCGAGGCGGTACGACGGGCGATCGAGTCACACGAGGGTTCGCCGCCTCGGGGTTGGATGAGCCCCGGCGCGAACCCGAGCCGGGTGACGGAGGACCTGTTGGCGGAGCAGGGATTCGAGTACACGCTCGACTGGCCGATCGACGACCAGCCGGTGTGGATGGCCACGCGCGGTGGACCTCTACTGAGTGTTCCGTACCCGCACGAGGTCAACGACCTTCCGGTGTTCGTCCATCACCACGGGTCAGCGGAGGATTTCGAGCACATCGTCGTCGACTCGTTCGACGAGCTGAAGGAGCAGTCGCGGCGCGCACCGCGCGTGTTGGCCATCTCCACCCACACGTTCCTCACCGGGCAACCGCACCGGCTCAGACGCTTTCGTCGCGCGCTGGATCACCTGACGTCGCACGCCGACGGTGTCTGGTTCACCACCGCCGGCGACATCGCCGAGCACTATCGGACGGTCACTCCGCCGCCTGCGTGACGTAGTCGTGCAGCTGCGCCTCGGTGAGGTTCGCCTCGGTGAGTGCCGCGAGGGCCTCCGGATCGAGGTTCTCGGCACTGCCGTCCGCGAAGCGCCGTGCACCCTCGGCCGTGACACCGCGTGCTCGCAACTGGGCGAACACCTCGTCGGTACTCACACGCCCGCCGGGAGTGCCCGTGCCGCGACTCCCGCTCCCATGTTGTACCCGAGATGACCGCCGAGAGCGCCGCCCAGACCGGCGACGGCGAATCCGGCGAGTGCGAGCGCCTTCGACGTGGTGTCCGGCGGCGACGACGCGTCCGCTGCCTTCGCGCGCCGGCGATACGACGCCGTGAACAGAGCCAGGGCTACGGCGTTGGTGCTCGCGTGGATCAGACCCACTCGTCGCTGTTCCGCGTTGAGCGTCGACCACGTCGCCCACCCCGTCACCAGTGCGGTGGGGGCGGTCACCAGTCCGGCACCGATGAGGCGCCGCGCTGCCGCGGAGTCTCCACCGGTGACATCGAGAAAGACTGCGCTGGTCCACAATCCGACCGAGGAGTAGGCCATGATGGGATGCATCGGGTGGCCGACGAAGGTCCCACGGAGGAGGCCGTCGACCTTCGTCCCCTCGAGAGCGGATCGGAGCTTCCCGGCGACGGGGTCGCTGACCGGATCGAGGAACGTCGCCTTCTCGAGCGGGTGGAACAGCGGTGTGAGATTCATACCGTGTCGGATACCCGCAGCGGTCGAGGGTAACCGCGACGCACGGTGCGCTCGAGAATGCCGAGGGTCACGCGCAGGGACGATCCGGACACCACGGGGAATATGTCACGCTCCCGCCAGTCGGGATGGATGTCGGACCAGTCGTAGTAGGACGTGACGAGGGTGCCCTCCGTGCCGTCGTCGAAGGAGTGCGGCGCGAGCCGGTACCCGTAGCGGTGACCGATGGGCGGTCGGACCGTGCCGACGATCGTCCACGAGATGTCCCGATCGCGCTCGAAGGTCGCGATGGTGACCTCGACGTCGTAGGTACCCATCGGGAGGTCGCCGAGTGCCTCGCGATCCATGTGCACGACGAAGGTGTCTCCCGCGGACGTCACGGGTGCGCCGTCCGCGCTCATCAACATGCCCGAGCCGTCGATGGCGACGTGGCCGTCGGGATCGCAGAGCACGTCGAAGATGTCCGCCGCGGGCAACGGCATCACGCGCTGAAACTCGAGTCGTTCGTCGGTCATGGGTCCAGTCTGCACTTGTGCAGGAAGCGGGTGCGCAGGTCGTCATTGAAGACGGAGCGCGACGGGCACAGACTCGTGACCATGACGGACCTCACAGGACGATCGGCTCTCATCACCGGTGGTGCCAACGGAATCGGGGCCGCGATCGCCCGCGCCCTCGCGGCGAACGGCGCTCGGGTCACCGTCGCCGACCTCGACGGTGACGCCGCCACGGCGCTGGCACACGAGATCGGGGGAGACGCGTGGCAGGTGGATCTCTCCGACGTCGACGCGCTCGCGGACCTCACCCTCGAGACCGACATCCTGGTGAACAACGCGGGAATCCAGCACGTGTCGCCGATCGAGGACTTCGACCCGGTGATGTTCCGCCGCATCCTGACACTCATGGTGGAGGCACCGTTCCTGCTGGTGCGTGCCGCTCTGCCGCACATGTACGAGTCCGGGTACGGACGCATCGTCAACATGTCGTCCGTGCACGGCATCCGGGCATCGGCCAACAAGTCGGCGTACGTCACGGCGAAGCACGCGCTGGAGGGACTGTCGAAGGTCACCGCTCTCGAAGGCGCCGAGCGGGGCGTCCGCAGCAACTGCGTCAACCCCGGCTACGTGCGAACACCCCTCGTGGAGAAGCAGATCGCCGATCAGGCGCGCGTCCACGGCATCGACGAGTCCGAGGTGCTCGAGAAGGTGCTGCTGACCGAGAGTGCGATCAAGCGGATGGTGGAGCCGGAGGAGGTGGCCGCACTGGTGTCCTTCCTCGTCGGAGACGAGGCGTCGATGATCACCGGCGCGTCGTACACGATGGACGGCGGCTGGAGCGCGAGCTGATCACTCGCCGCGCGAGACGCTCTCCACGAAGTCGCGGGCGATGTCACGGAGCTTGCGGTTGGCACGCTGTGACTCCGCGGACAGCATGCCGAACGCGGTGTCGCTGTCGACGCCGTGCAGCGCCATGAGAATGCCCTTGGCCTGCTCGATGGGGGCGCGGTGCTCGAGTGCGTCCTGCAGGCCCGACGCGACCTCGCGGGCCGACCGCACGCGCGCGTAGTCGCCGATCGCCGTGGACACGGTGGACGTCAGCAGCTCGAGGATCGACTCGTCGATCGACCCGAACGCGTCGGGGGCGGTGCCGTACAGGTTGAACGATCCGAGCTTCATGTCGGCGGTGTGCAGGGGCGCGGCGAGGAACGAGCGCACGCCCTCCTCGCGAGCAGCGTGTACGAACTCCGGCCAGCGCTGCTGCGCCGCATCGACGTCGACGCGCACGATCTCTCCGGTCCGGGCGGCCTCGAGGCACGGACCCTCACCGATCTCGTACTGATGGCGGTCGACCTCGAGCGTGCGGTCGTCGGTGTGCACGGCCGTGTACGTCAGGCCGCCGAACAGGATGCTCACACCGACGCTGGACGCACCGTCGACGGCCTCGTGTGCGATCTCCGCGGTGCGCTTCAGCAGCACCGCCAGATGGTCGTCGTCGCGGACGCTGCCGCCGACCACGCTCAGCATGGCCGCGAGTCGACGGGGAGCGACCGACCCGGTGGCCACCTCGGTGACCAACTCCGCCGCACGCGACGTCGACTCGTCCGCCTCCGCGCGCTCCGAGTCCGCTGTCGCCGCCACGGCGCTGTCCCTGCTCTCCACGGTTGAGAATCATCGCACGACGCGGGGACACCAGCAGCGACTCCGGTTGAGTTCGGTGGCCAGCGGGTATCGCAAGCATCAGGTACTCGTGTTGTCCGGACATCACGAAGTGCCAGAGCCGTCGAGTGAAGAAGCCCGCCGATGTCTCGGAGACCCCCACTGTGTGCCTGCGCACCGGTGGGGTTCTTCGTGTCGTGGGCTCAGCCGCGGCGTGCGTGCTCCTCGATCACGGCGGCATTGAGCGCGGCCGCGGCGCTGACGATCGCGGCGGCGTCGTCCGGGTCGCACTCGCCGTCGGCGACGCGCGCGACGGCATCCTGCATGCGTACGCACAGTGTGGCGACGGAATCGTCGTCGGTCGGCTCGTCCGCCACGGCGCTCGCACCCGCCGATTCGTCGTCGGCCGGCTCGGTCTGACGGACGTCCTCGATCACGTCGTCCCGCCCGGCGTCCGCGAGTCGCTCGAACTCCTCGGCCGGTGTCTCGGGACGGTAGTTGCGAGGGCTGCCGTTCACCACGGTGCGCGTGCCCGGCGACAGCGCCACGAAATTGACCCGAGTCCCGCCGGGATCGCCGCTGACCCGGAAGACCCGATCCGGGCGTGTGACACTGCGCACGATCATGCCGTCCGCGATGGCGTGCGGATTGCGTGGAGCCACATCGAACCTCGATTCACTGGTTGTGGGCCATCATGGTCGTATGACTTCCGTGATGGAGCGCCTGCTGGACATCGCACCGATCTGGGTGTTCCTCATCGTCTTCCTGCTGGTGTTCCTCGAGGACGCGATCTTCGTCGGTTTCGTGATCCCGGGAGAGACGGCCGCGGTCATCGGCGGTGTCGCGGCGAGTCAGGACCACGTGAGTGTCGTGGCGATGGCGGCGGTCGTGGTCGTCGCGGCCGTGGTGGGTGACTCGGTGGGCTTCGAGATCGGCAAGCACTTCGGCCCACGACTGTTGGCCATGAAGATTCTGGACAAGCGTCGCGACAAGCTGGACAAGGCGCGGGACCTGTTGGCGCGCAAGGGCGGGACGGCCGTCTTCCTCGGCCGGTTCGTCGCCTTCTTCCGAGCGGTGATGCCGGCGTTGGCCGGAATGTCGCGCATGCCGTACCCGAAGTTCCTCGCGTACAACGCACTCGGTGGGCTCGTCTGGGGGACGGGGTTCGTGGTGCTCGGATTCGTCGCCGGCAACTCGTACGAACAGGTCGCGAAGACGGTGGGACGGGACGCGGCGATCATCGTGGTCGCGGTGGTGGTGATCGCGCTGATCGTGTGGCGCGTCCGGGCTCATCGCTCCGAGAAGGGCGCGGCGCGGGCCTACGATCCCAGCGCGAGCACCGACAGCAGCTCGTAGGCCACGTGTGACGCGGCGATTCCGGTGATCTCCGCGTGGTCGTACGCGGGCGCGACCTCGACGATGTCCGCACCGACGATGTTCGCTCCCACCAACCCGCGCAGGGTGTTCAGCAGTTCCCGCGACGTCATGCCGCCCGCCTCGGGTGTGCCGGTACCCGGGGCGTGGGCCGGGTCGAGGACGTCGATGTCCACGGAGACGTAGACCGGGCCCGTGTCGAGACGGCGGCGCATCCGCTCGACGATCGAGGCCACCCCGTCCGTCTCGTAGTCGTCGGACCGGATGATCTGAAACCCCAGGACGGCGTCGTCCTCGAGGTCCTTCTTGCCGTACAGCGGACCGCGGATCCCGATGTGCTGCGACCGCTCGAGGTCGATCAGCCCCTCCTCGCTGGCCCGTCGGAACGGTGTCCCGTGCGTGAAGGGTGCACCGAAGTACGTGTCCCACGTGTCGAGGTGCGCGTCGAAGTGCAGCACGGCGATCGGCCCGTGGTCGCGGTGCAGCGCGCGCAGGATCGGCAGCGCGATGGTGTGGTCGCCACCGAGAGTGAGGACCGTGCTGCCGTCCTTGCGCAGATCGGTGATCGCGTGCTCGACCGTCGTCAGTGCCTCGGCGATGTCGAACGGATTGACCGCGATGTCGCCGGCATCGGCCACCTGGCGGTGCGCGAACGGCGACACGTCCAGCGCGGGGTTGTACGGCCGGAGCAGTTTGGACGACGCGCGGATGTGGCCGGGACCGAAGCGCGCGCCCGGCCGGTAGCTCACGCCCGAGTCGAAGGGCACTCCGACGATGCTCACGTCCGCCCGGGAGACCTCGTCGAGTCGCGGCAGCCGCGCGAAGGTCGACGGTTCCATGTACCGCGGGTATCGCGAGCCGTCCAGAGGTCCCCTGATGTCGGTCATGAGCAGTGATGTTTCCTCACTTCAGGCGGTTGGTCAACACTTGTTTCCTGACGCGGAGCAGGGCATGATCGCGGCGTGTCCACCATCGGAAACCGGCTGCGGGAGGCCCGGGCCGCCCGTCGTCTCACTCTCGACGCGCTCGCGTCGACCGTCGGTGTGACCAAGGGCTACCTGTCCAAGGTCGAGAACGACCGCGCGTCCGCGTCCGTCGCCGTCCTGGTGCGCTGGTGCGACGCGCTCGAGATTCCCATGGGGTCGCTGTTCGACGACGTTCCGCACGGCGACGTCGTCCGCGCCGGCGAGTACCCCCCGATCGCCCTCGGGGGTCATGCCCAGACGGAGTACCTGCTGACCCCGGCGGGCGAACAGCGCGTGCAGGTCATCCACGGCAGGATCGAGCGCGGAGGAGGCAGCGGCGACGAGTCGTACGAACTGCCGGCCGAGGTGGGGTTCGTCCTGGTGCTCACCGGTCGGCTGATCCTGACGCTCGACGAGCGCACCGTGCAACTCGACGACGGTGACGCGCTCACCTTCGATCCTCGTCGTCGGCACAGCTTCCGCGCGGAGGTCGACACCACTGTGCTGTGGGTTCTGACGCCGTCCCTGCCCTCCCGCCACGACAGAACCAGAATCGAGACGACCCCATGACCACGCCCGTCACTCCCGACAGCTCGGTCCACGAGCGATCAGCAGGGGACCGTGAGCAGCCGGTCACCATGTTCGGCCCCGACTTCCCCTTCGCCTACGACGATTTCCTCGCGCACCCGGCCGGGCTCGGGTCGGTCCCTCCGGAGCGCCGCGGCACCCGCGTCGCCATCGTCGGGGCCGGTCTCGCCGGCACCGTCGCCGCCCGGGAGCTGCTGCGGATGGGACTCGAACCCGTGGTGTACGAGGCGGGGTGGATCGGCGGCCGCATGCACTCGGTCCCGTTCGAGGGGCACGAGGACACGGTCGCCGAGATGGGCGCGATGCGGTTCCCGCCGTCGTCCACCGCCCTGTTCCACTACCTCGACCACCTCGGCATCGAGACCACCCCGTTCCCCAACCCGCTCGCCGAGGCGACGCCCAGCACCGTCATCGACCTCAAGGGCACCAGTCACTACGCGCGGCAGCTGACCGATCTCCCCGACGAGTACGCCGAGGTGGCCAGGGCGTGGCAGCGCACGCTCGAGGAACAGTCCGAACTCGTCCCTCTCCAGCGCGCCATCCGCGCCCGGGACGCGGCGGCGGTGAAGCGCATCTGGAACGACCTCGTGGTGCGACTCGACGACACGACGTTCTACGGGTTCCTCGTCGGATCCCCCCACTTCGCGTCGTTCGCGCGTCGAGAGTTATTCGGCCAGGTCGGTTTCGGCACCGGTGGCTGGGACACCGACTTCCCGAACTCGATACTCGAGATCCTGCGCGTCGTGGCCACGGAGGCGGACGATCACCACCGCGGCATCGTCGGCGGATCCAGCCGCCTGCCACGTGGTCTGTGGTCGGAGGCCGTGTCGGACGCGGCGCACTGGCCGGCGGGCACCTCGGTCGCGTCGCTGCACGGCGGCACACCCCGCCCGGGTGTCACGGAGATCCGGCGACGGACCGACGACGCCACCGGCGACCACACCTTCGCGGTGACCGACTCCTCGGGCCGGACGGACGAGTTCGCCTCGGTCGTCGTGACCGCGCAGAGCTGGATGCTCCTCAACACCATCGACACCGACGACGACCTGCTGCCCATCGATCACTGGACGGCCGTCGAACGCACCCACTACATGGGGTCGACCAAGGTGTTCGTGCTCGTGGACCGACCGTTCTGGAAGGACGTCGACCCCGAGACGGGGAGGGAACTGGTCAGCATGACCCTCACCGACCGGTTGAGTCGGGGAACGTATCTCCTCGATCACGGCGACGATCGGCCCGGCGTGATCTGTCTGTCGTACACGTGGAGCGACGACTCGCTGAAGCTGCTGCCGCTCTCACCCGACGAGCGGTTGACGCTGATGCTGGGATCGCTCGAGGAGATCTATCCCGGGGTGGACTTCCGCAGCCACATCGTCTCCGATCCGGTGACGCTGTCGTGGGAGACCGAGCGACACTTCATGGGTGCCTTCAAGGCCAACCTGCCCGGCCACTATCGCTATCAGGAACGCCTGTTCTCGCACTTCGTGCAGGACGAGCTCGCCCCCCGGCATCGCGGGATCTTCCTCGCCGGCGACGACATCTCGTGGACGGCGGGATGGGCCGAGGGCGCCATCCAGACCGCGCTCAACGCGGTGTGGGGAGTCATGAACCACCTCGGCGGATCGACACATACGGACAATCCCGGGCCGGGCGACGTCTTCGAGAGCATCGCCCCGCTCCGCCTCGGGGACTGATGCGTCGACCGGCGCGGTGAATCTCGGTCCGGGAGGACTTACCGAGCGGTAGCGTTCCTCCGGTGGTTCAGTTGCTCTCGCGCTCACGGGCGGCCGATCGGCCGCCCGTGACGACGCCTGCGACCGTTCCGGTGCGGACCGTCTCGGCGCAGGCGCTGGCCATCGTGCTCGTGCTCGCCGTCGCGGTGCTCGTGTTCCACCTGACCCGGCCGACGGCCGAGGAACCGGCCGTCGGGGCGGTCGCCGCTCCCGCTGCGGACCTGCGGCCGAGCTTCCTGGCGGAACCGGAGCGCAACCTGGGCCCGCTGCGCCAGATCGCGAAGGTCAACCGCGCCACGGCGGAGGAGGAGTACGCGGCCGCCATCGCCGTGCTCTCGACGGCGGCGAGCGCCGAGGAGAAGGATCGCCGACTGTACGAGCTGCCACCGGCCATGATCGGCGCCCGCATCGGTAGCTACGCCTCACCGGCTCGCGGCACGTACACGTCCGGTTTCGGCCCGCGGTGGGGAACGATGCACAACGGAATCGACATCGCCGGCCCGATCGGCACACCGATCCTGTCGGTGGCGGACGGTCAGGTGATCGAGGCCGGCCCTGCGAGCGGCTTCGGGTTGTGGGTGCGCGTGCGACACGACGACGGCACCGTGTCCATCTACGGTCACGTGGACACCCTGGTCGCGGTGGCCGGTCAGCGGGTCGCGGCGGGGCAGCAGATCGCGACGATGGGGAACCGCGGCGACTCGACCGGGCCGCACCTGCACTTCGAGACCGTCGTCGGGGACAAGCACGTGGATCCCGAACTGTGGTTGATCGGCCGCGGTATCTCGCTCGGACCGGAAGGCGACTGACGAGTCCCATCCGTCACACCAGTAACACGCTCGGATACGATCAGCGCATGAGACGGGCACTTCTGACGGCGGCGACGGCACTCGCCGTGGCCGTGAGCACCGCACCTCTCGGCGCCGGTCCGGCCGCGGCCGACACCGCCGGCTCCTGCTCACCCGAGCATCCCCGTCCCGTCGTGCTGGTGCACGGCACCTGGGTCGACGGTCCGGACACCTGGTCCACCCTCACTCCGCAGCTCGAGGCGGAGGGCTACTGCGTCTTCACTCTCGAGTACGGCTACCGCGCCGAGCCCGGCGAGAACCTGCTGCAGACCTACGGCGGCGACGACATCGCCACGTCCGCGCGAGAGCTGCGTGCCTTCGTCGACGACGTCCGATCACGCACCGGCGCAGCCGACGTGGACGTCGTCGGGCACTCCCAGGGCGGTGTCGTGGCGCGCCAGTACCTGAAGTTCGAAGGTGGAGCCGACGCGGTGCACACCCTCGTCACCCTCGGCGCCACCAATCACGGCACCACGTTCTCGGCGGGGCAGCTCGTCGGATCGCTCGCGCAGCAGTTCGGACTGCCGGTCGGCGAGGTCGCCGCCGCGGCCGTCGGACCGTCGTTCGTCCAGCAGATGGTCGGCTCGTCGTTCCTCGACGTGCTCAACGCGGGCGGCGACACCGTCCCGGGCGTCGACTACACCGTGATCGCCACCCGCGCGGACACCGTCTCCACGCCGCCCGAGAACACCTTCCTCGCCGCGGGCCCGGGCGCGACCGTGGACAACGTCTGGGTGCAGGACGGCTGCCCGAGCAACACCGCCGGGCACATGGAACTGACCACCGACCCCCGCGCACTGTGGATGGTGCAGCGCGGGCTCGACCGGTCCTACGCCGATCGGGTCCCCAGCCCCTGCTGAGTGTCGGGGTGCGCGCGCTGGTGCGGTGGCCGGCTGGAAGGGGTGTGCACACGGCCGGCGTGTGGTGAACACCCGTTGCCGCAGGCTGGAGGGGGTGTGCGGTTGACGCAGGGGGTGTGCACGCAGCTCGGTGCACCTCGCGATCCCGTCGATTCTCACGTTCCGCCGCCCTCACGCGTTTACTGATCGTGATGCTTCCGTTCGAGACCGTCGTGGCCACCCACGGCCCCGTGGTGCTGCGGGTCTGTCGCGCCGTGGTCGGTCCCGTCGACGCCGACGACGCGTGGTCGGAGACCTTCCTCGCCGCACTCAGGGCGTACCCCGACCTGCCCGAGGACGCGAACGTGCAGGCCTGGCTGGTGACCATCGCGCACCGCAAGGCCGTCGACGTTCATCGCGCGGCAGCTCGCCGGCCCGTGCCCACCGACTCCGTTCCGGACGTCGCCACGATGGTGCCCGACGAGAACCACGCCCTGTGGTCCGCGGTCGCGGCCCTGCCCGACACTCAGCGACTGGCCGTCGCGTACCACCACATCGGTGGGCTCCCTCATGCGGACGTCGCTGCGCTGCTGGGTAATTCGACCACCGCCGCCCGGCGTGCCTGTGCCGACGGCATCGCGACGCTACGCCGCACGACCACGAGGAGTGAGCTGCTGTGACCACCGCCGCCGAACTGACCGCGCTCCACGAGCGACTGACGCACCGCGCCGCCGAGGAAGGACTGCTCGACGTCGCGTACCGCACCCTCGACTCACCCGTCGGCACGCTCCTCGTGGCGGCCACCGAGCGAGGTGTCGTGCGCGTGGCCTTCGACGTCGAGAACCACGACACGGTCCTGCAGACGCTGGCCACCCGCATCAGTCCGCGGGTGCTCCGAGCGCCGGCCCGGCTCGACCCGGTGGTCCGGGGGCTCGACGCGTTCTTCGCCGGGACGTCCCGCGTCGTCGACGTCGACCTGGATCTGCGCCTCGCTGCAGGGTTCCGTCGCGACGTCCTGACGCATCTCCAGCGCATCCCCTACGGCGAGACCCGGAGCTACGCCGCCGTGGCCGCGGAGACGGCCAGCCCGAAGGCCGTCCGCGCCGTGGGATCGGCCTGCGCGCGCAATCCGCTGCCCCTGGTCATCCCATGTCATCGCGTGGTGCGGTCGGACGGAACGCCCGGTCGCTACGCCGGCGGTGAGGCCGCCAAGCAGCTTCTGCTCGAGCTCGAGACACAGAACTACTAGGCGGTATTAGTCTCGAAGCATGTCCTCTGCTGCTGATGTTCCCGCGCACCTCGTTCTGTCTCGTCGCGATCTCGAGTTCCTCCTCTACGAATGGCTCGACGTCGAGTCGTTGACCGAGCGGAAGCGCTTCTCCGATCATTCCCGGGAGACGTTCGACGCGGTGATGGAGCTCAGCGAGCAGATCGCGGTGAAGCACTTCGCGCCGCACAACAAGAAGGCGGACGCGAACGAGCCGCACGTCGGCGAGGACGGCAAGGTCGTCCTGATTCCCGAGGTCGAGCAGGCGCTGAAGGTGTTCAACGACGCCGGCCTCATCTCCGGGCAGTTCGACGACTCGCTCGGCGGTATGCAGCTGCCGACCACGGTGTCGAAGGCGTCGCTCGCGTGGTTCCAGGCTGCGAACACCGGCACCGCGACCTATCCCTTCCTCACGATCGGCAACGCCAATCTCCTCATCGAGTACGGCAGCGAGGAGTTGGTCGACGCCTATGTCCGGCCCATGCTCGAAGGCCGTTTCCACGGGACCATGTGCCTGTCCGAGCCCGGTGCCGGATCGTCGCTCGCCTACATCACCACCAAGGCCGTCGAGCAGGGTGACGGCACCTACGCGGTGACCGGAACCAAGATGTGGATTTCGGGCGGCGAGCACGAACTCGGTGAGAACATCGTGCACCTCGTCCTCGCCAAGATCCCCGGCGGTCCGGCGGGCGTGAAGGGCATCTCGCTCTTCGTCGTGCCCAAGACGCTGGTGAACGCGGACGGGTCGCTGGGCGAGCGCAACGACGTGAACCTCGTCGGCCTGAACCACAAGATGGGGTACCGCGGAACCACCAACACGCTCCTCGCGTTCGGCGAGAACGGCGGCGCCACAGGCTATCTCGTCGGCGAGCCGCACAAGGGCCTGTCGTACATGTTCAAGATGATGAACGAGGCGCGCATCGGCGTCGGCATGGGCGCGACCGCGCTGGGCTACACCGGCTACCTGCACTCGGTGGCGTACGCCCGGGACCGTGCACAGGGCCGGCCCGTCGGTGACAAGGATCCGGCTGCCCCGCAGGTGCCGATCATCGACCACTCCGACGTGCGTCGCATGCTGCTCGCGCAGAAGTCCTACGTCGAGGGCGGTCTGGCCCTGGGTCTGTACTGCTCCCGGCTGGTCGACGAGCAGATCACCGGCGAGCAGGACTCGGCGGATCGCGCCGGGTTCCTCCTCGACGTGCTCACCCCCATCGCCAAGGCGTGGCCGTCGCAGTGGTGCCTCGAGGCCAACAACCTCGCGATCCAGGTGCACGGCGGGTACGGCTACACCCGCGACTACAACGTCGAGCAGTTCTACCGCGACAACCGCCTCAACCCCATCCACGAGGGAACGAACGGCATCCAGGGCCTCGACCTCCTCGGACGCAAGGTCGTCGCGCAGGGCGGCCGAGGGCTCCAGCTCCTCGTCGAGACCATCACGGAGACCATCGACGCGATGTCGGGCGAGTACGCCGACGCCCTGCGAGCGGCAGTGGATCGCCTCGTGGCCGTCACCGGCACGCTGTGGGGTCAGGGCGACGCCGAGGTGGCGCTGGCCAACTCGTCCGCGTACCTCGAGGCGACCGGTCACGTGGTCGTCGCGTGGCTCTGGCTCGACCAGCTCCGCGCGATCGGCGACAAGGAAGGCGCCTTCTACGACGGCAAGCGTGTCGCGGCGCAGTACTTCTTCCGGTACGAGCTCCCCAAGACGGGCCCGCAGTTCGACCTGCTCGAGAACCTGGACCGTACGACGCTGGATCTCGACACCGCGGTTCTGTAGCGCTGCTCCCGCGCTCCGCGGATCGTTCGGCGCACCCGCGATCGGAGGTGCGGGTGGCGAACTGCGGTGCGCTCGAGCCTCGCCGGGCGCACCGCTCGTCGCCGCGCGCACCTTCCACAGTGCGCAGAGAACCGGGCGCTGCGCCCGCGCTCCGCGGATCGTTCGGTGCACCCGCGATCGGGGGTGCGGGTGGCGAACTGCGGTGCGCTCGAGCCTCGCCGGGCGCACCGCTCGTCGCCGCGCGCACCTTCCACGGTGCGCAGAGAACCGGGCGCTGCGCCCGGCCGCGCTCCTCGGATCGTTCGGTGCACCCGCGATCAGGGGTGCGGGTGGCGAACTGCGGTGCGGCGAGCAGCGCGTACCGCGTAATGCCCGTCACACACACCTGGCAACGCGGTGTACCGACTGCTTAGATACAAGATGTGCGCAACACAGATGCAACCGAGACGTCGTCCGACCGGGCGTACGCGACGGTCAAGGAGCTCATCGTCTCCGGCGAGCTGCCGGGCGGGGAGCTGATCAGCGAGGGGCAGATCGCCGAGCGCACCGGCACCAGCCGCACCCCGGTCCGCGAGGCCTTCCTCAGGCTCGCGGCCGAAGGATGGATGCGGCTCTACCCCAAGCGCGGGGCCCTCGTGGTTCCCGTCGCCCCCGACGAGGCCACCCATCTCGTCGCCGCCCGTCGACTCGTCGAGACCGGATCGCTCGAGGCGTTCGCACAGGATCCGGGCAGCCGGGCCTCCGCTGCCGCACAGATGCGGGAGAGCCTCGACCGGCAGCGCGTTCTCGCGGAGGCGGGCGACTCCCTCGGCTTCGCTGCCGAGGACGCAGACTTCCACACCATCGTCGTCACGCACGGGGACAACCCGCTGCTGTCGACCTTCTACTCAGGATTGCGCGACCGGCAGCGCCGCATGACCGCGAACTCCGTGGCGCGCAATCCGGACGTGTTGGCGTCGATCATCGGCGACCACGCCCGTCTCACCGCACTCGTCGAGCAGGGCGACGGCGCCGCGTACGACGACGCCCTCTCCCTCCACATGGCAGCCACGCACGCGCTGCCGCGTGGAATCCGCTGAAGGACCCACCATGACCGTTCTCGACCGCACGACCACCACCCGCACCTGGCTGCCCGTGGCGCTCGGCATGCTCGCCGTCGCCTGGGGCGGCAACGAATTCACGCCGCTCCTCGTGATGTACCGCGAGGGTCACGGCTTCTCACCCGTCGTCGTCGACGTGTTCCTCTTCGCCTACGTCGTCGGCATCGTGCCGGCCCTGCTGATCGGGGGCCCGCTCTCGGATCGCTACGGACGGCGGCCGCTCATGGTGCCCGCGCCGGCCGTCGCCGCCGCGGGATCTCTCGTCATCGCCCTCGGCGCGCACTCGGCCCCGATCCTCGCGACCGGCCGCGTGCTCAGCGGCATCGCGTTGGGGCTGGGTATGGCCGTCGGCGGCAGTTGGTTGAAGGAGCTGTCCGCGGACGGCTCGGGTGCCCGCCGTGCCGCCATGTCGCTCACGGGCGGATTCGCCACGGGCGCAGGGGTCGCCGGCGTGCTCGCGCAGTGGGCGCCGTGGCCCGAGGTGCTGCCGTACCTGGTGCACGTCGCGTTGGCAGCACTGGCCACCGTGGCCCTGCTCGGGGTGCCCGAGACGCGAGCGCGTGCGGTGGACGGCGCCTCGCTGCTGTCCGATCTGCGTATCCCGTCGGCAGGTCACCGTCGGTTCGTGTCCGTCGTTCTTCCCATGGCGCCGTGGGTCTTCGGCGCGGCCAGCGTCGCGTACGCAGTGCTGCCCGGTCTGATGGCCGACCACTCCGGCGCGTTCCCCATCGCGTTCTCCGCACTGCTCGGCGTGGTCGCGCTGTCGTCCGGCTTCGCCATCCAGGCCGTCGGCCGACGCATCGACACCGCGTCGAGTGCGCGCGCCGTCCTGGTCGCGCTGGGCATCATCGTCGTCGGCATGGTGCTGGTCTCGGTCGCCGCCGACGTGCTGACGATCCCGATGGCGCTGCTCGCCGCCGCGGTGCTCGGGTGCGGCTACGGCATGGCGATGGTGTCGGGCCTGCAGGAGGTGCAGCGCATCGCGGGACCGCGTGATCTGGCCGGACTCACCGCGGTGTTCTACTCGGTGACCTATCTCGGCTTCGCGGTGCCGGCGATCCTGGCGCTGCTCGTGCAGGAGTTCCCCGACGCGATCACCTACCCCGAACTGTTCACGGCCGGTGCGGTTCTCGCAGCGGTGTCATTGGTGCTCGTCGCGACGAGAACGCGGTCGCACCTGCCGTCAGGGCAGTCGGGGTAGCCGCTTCTTCTCGAGCCAGGACTCCCAGAACTCGTCGGTGCTGCCGTACTGCTTCGCCAACCCGACGAAGTCCGACGTCGCCACGGTGGCGTGGCGGAAGGTCGTGGTCCACTCGCGGATCAGATCGAAGAACGCCGCGTTGCCGATGGTGCGCCGAAGTGCGTGCAGGGCAAGGGCTCCGCGCTTGTACACGCGGTCGTCGAACATGTCCTCCGGTCCTGGATCTCCCAGCACGATGTCCTGCGGCAGGGACGACAGGCGGCTGTGTGCGCGGGTGGCCTCCTGGTGCGCGGACGGTCCGCCCGAGCTCTCCGACCAGATCCACTCGGAGTAGCAGGCGAAGCCCTCGTGCAACCAGATGTCGCTCCACCGCGCGATGGTGAGGCTGTTGCCGAACCACTGGTGCGCCAGTTCGTGGGCGACGAGTCGCTCGTACTCGCGGTCGCCGTCACAGTGATTGGCGCCGAAGATTGACAGCGTCTGTGCCTCGACGGGGATCTCCAACTCGTCGTCGGTGACGACGACGGAGTACGACTCGAACGGATAGGGGCCGAACGACTCGACGAACGTCTCCATCATCTGCTGCTGACGGCCGAAGTCGTGATCGAAGTTCTGGCGCAGATGCGCCGGCAGGATCGCGTCGATCGGCACGGGAGAGTCGCTGACCCGGTGTTTCTCGTACTGGCCGATCTGCACGGTCGCGAGGTACGAAGCCATCGGTTCGGGCTGGTCGTACACCCAGGTGGTGCGCGAGGACTTCACGTACTTCCGCGTCAGTGTGCCGTTCGAGACGACGTGGTACGGGGAATCGGCAGTGATCGAGATGGTGTACGCCGCTTTGGAACTGGGATGGTCGTCGCACGGGAACCACGATGCGGCGCCGTTGGGTTGGCTCGCGACGAGGGCGCCGTCGGTGAGCTCCTCCCACCCGACCTCACCCCACACGCTGCGAATCGGTGCGGGGTTGCCGCTGTAGGCGACGGTGGCCGTGAAGGAGGCGCCCTCGTCGATGGCACGCTGCAGCGTGACCGTCAGCTTGCCGCCCCGATGGGTGAACCGGACACCGCGCATTCCGGCGACACTCACCTTGGACGGGGTGAGGGCCGGACCCATGTCGAGTGAGAACTTGGTGATCGACCGGGTGGCCACCGCATGCACGACGGCCTTGCCGGACAGGCGGTTCGACTGCACCTTGTACTCGAGGTCGAGGGCGTATCGCTCGACCGAGTACCCGCGGTTGCCGTTCTGCGGCAGGTACGGGTCGATGGGAGAGTCCGGCATCACTTCTCGGTCCAGGGTGCGATGGGGTTGCCCTGCCACCGGCTCGACTCGGGGACGGTGTCGCCGCGCATGACCAGCGAGGCCGGTCCGACCGTGGCACCTGCCCCGATTCCCGCTGCGGGCAGTGCGACGCAATGCGGGCCCAGCGTGGCTCCCGCCCCCAAACTCACCGTGTCCATGCTCATGATCCGATCATGGAACAGATGTGTCTGCACGACGCACCCTCTGTTGACGGTGGCACCGTCGCCGAGGGTGATGAGGTCGGCCTCCGGCAGCCAGTAGGTCTCACACCAGACTCCCTTCCCGATGTGGGCGCCGAGCCAGCGCAGCCACAGGTTCAGCACCGGGGTTCCCTCGGCGGCGCGGGCGAACCACGGGGCGGCGACGACCTCGACGAACGTGTCGGCCACTTCGTTGCGCCACACGAACGAACTCCACAGCGGGTGCTCCACCGCACCGATGCGGCCGACGAGCGACCACTTGGCGACGGCGGA
This sequence comes from Rhodococcus sp. NFXS4, assembly GCF_058139645.1. Taxonomy (NCBI): domain Bacteria; kingdom Bacillati; phylum Actinomycetota; class Actinomycetes; order Mycobacteriales; family Nocardiaceae; genus Rhodococcus; species Rhodococcus sp. NFXS4. The sequence continues at coordinate 4,337,834 of NZ_CP192221.1, read as the reverse complement.
GATTCCGGCCGCGACGGCGCCGGCGATCAGCAACACGGCGCCGCTGAGCAGGGCGGCGGCCCAGTAGCCCAGCGTTCCGGCGATCCAGGTCAGGGCGGCGAGCACGCCGAACCCGATGCCGAACGACACGACGACGGGCACGAGTCGACAGGTCTCGACCACGGCGCGGGCGATCTTGAGTCGCCGCGGCGGGTCGAAGGTGCGGGTGGTGTCGGACGAGTTGGGCGCTCGGCGCAGGCGCACCGGCGGGCTGCCGAGCCACGACGATCCCGACTTCGCCTTGGCGGGTGCGGCCGACAGCACGGCGACGAGGCCGTTCTTCGGCACGCGTCGACCCGCGGCCGCCATGCCGGAGTTGCCGAGGAACGCACGCTTGCCCACCTTGGCCTCGCCGAGCAGCATCCAGCCGCCGCCGAGCTCGTAGCTGGCGATCATGGTGTCGTCCGCCAGGAACGCACCGTCGCCGACTGTCGTGAACTTCGGGACCATCAGGACCGTCGACGCCTCCACGTCCTTGCCGATGGTCGCGCCGAGCAGCCGGAGCCATCCCGGAGTGAGCAGACTCGCGTAGAGCGGGAAGAGGAACGTACGGGCCGAGTCCATCAGGCGTTCGGTGGCCCACACCTGCCAGCCGATGCGACTGCGTACCGCGTGGTGGCCGGGAATCAGCCCGATCGACAGCAACCGCACGGACACGAGCGTGACCGCTGCGAAGACGAGCAACGACACCGCGGTGGCGGGAGCGAGCAGCGCCAGCCCGAGGCCGATCGCACCGGGCAGTGTGGTCGCGTGCGCGACTCCGACAGCGACGAGGAGCAGGCCCGCGGCAATGGACAGGAGGGGAAGTCCCGACAGCAACAGCGACGTCACGCCGTAGACGGGCACCCAGCCGCGACCGCGCGGCGGCGCCTCGTCGGGCCACGGGTGCATCGCCTTGCCGACCTTCGCGGCGGGCGAGCCGGACCACTGCTGACCGGCCTTGACCTTGCCGGAGACGGCCGACCCCGCGGTGATCTCGGCGCGGCGGCCGATCCTGGCTCCGGGGAGCAGGGTCGACCGCGCACCCACCGTGGCGCCGGCGCCGACCTCGATCGAGCCGATGTGCACGACGTCGCCGTCGATCCAGTAGCCGGACAGATCGACCTCGGGCTCGAGCGAGCAGCCGTCACCGAGAGTCAGCATGCCGGTCACCGGAGGCAGGGTGTGCAGATCGACGTCGCGGCCGACCGTCGCACCGAGTGCGCGGGCGTAGTAGACCATCCACGGCGCGCCCGACAGGTTCGAGGCACCGCTGGCGTCGGTCAACCGGTTGGCGGTCCACAGCCGGAGGTGCACGCTGCCGCCGCGCGGATGGGCGCCCTCCGTGACGCCGCGCATGAGGAGCCGTGATCCGGCGACGGAGATCGCCATCCGGCCCACGGGCGTCACGAACAGCAGGAACCCGAGCGCGAGCCACCACCAGGACACCGTCGGCAGCCAGGGGCGGGGAGCGAACCAGCTGAACGTGTTCGCCATGATGCCGAGCCAGGTCACCCACTGCAGCCCGGTCAGCGTCGTCAGCGGCAGGGTCGCGAGGACCTGCACCACCTGGGCCGTCCGGGGTGTGGGGACGACGATGCGCTTCTCGGTCACCGGCGGGGGGACGAGCGAGTCGAGCAACGCGACGAGCGAGCCGAGTCGCGGATGGTCGTAGAGCTGAGCGACCGTGATCTCGGGGAAACGCTCGCGCAATCGAGTCACGAGCAGTGCGGCCGACAGCGATCCGCCACCGGCAGCGAAGAAGTCCGCGTCCAGGGATCCGATCTCGGCGCCCAGCACGTCGCTCCACAGCTCGGCCACCCATCCGGCGGTCCCGGCGAGAGAGGTGTCGTCCGGACTCGAACCACGCTTGGGCAGCGGCCACGGCAGAGCCGCGCGGTCGACCTTGCCGGAGGTGCGGGTGGGCAGTTCGTCGACGAGTGCGAGACGCGGAACCATAGCGGCGGGAAGCTGTTCCGCGAGGAGCTCGCGCGCGCGGACGAGGTCGAAGTCCGGGTCGGTGCTGGCGAGATAGCCCACCAGCACGGGTGTTCCGGAGCCGGTGGTCCGCACTGCGGCGGCTGCGCCGCTCACGCCGGGGAGGGCCTGCAGGGCGTTGTCCACCTCACCGAGCTCGATGCGGCGCCCGCCGACCTTCACCTGATCGTCGGCGCGGCCCTGGAAGAGCAGCCCCTCGAGCTCGAGCCGCACGAGATCGCCGCTGCGGTAGGCGCGGTCCCATCCGAGAGTCGCCATGGGAGCGTACTTCTCGGCGTCCTTCACCGGATCGAGGTAACGCGCGAGGCCGACGCCACCGATGACGAGCTCACCCACCTCGCCCACCGCGACCGGCTCCTCGTCCGGGCCCACGACGGCGAGGTCCCATCCGTCGAGCGGCAGCCCGATGCGCACCGGTCCGACACCGTCCATGAGAGCGGCGCAGGCGACGACGGTAGCCTCGGTGGGGCCGTACGTGTTCCAGACCTCGCGGCCCGGAACAGCGAGTCGCTCAGCGAGATCCGGCGGACAGGCCTCGCCGCCGAAGATGAGCAACCGGACGTCCTCGAGCGCTTCGCGAGGCCACAGCGCCGCCAGTGTCGGCACCGTCGACACCACGCTGATGTCACGTGCGACGAGCCAGGGGCCGAGGTCCATGCCACTGCGCACGAGGGAGCGAGGCGCGGGAACGAGGCACGCGCCACTGCGCCAGGCGAGCCACATCTCCTCGCACGACGCGTCGAACGCCACGGAGAGCCCCGCCAGCACTCGATCGCCCGGGCCCATGGGTCGGTCCTGCAGGAACAGTCGTGCCTCGGCGTCCACGAACGCCGCCGCGTTGCGATTGCTCACCGCGACGCCCTTGGGCTTGCCGGTCGAGCCCGAGGTGAAGATGACCCAGGCGTCGTCGTCGGGTGTGGGATGGCCGACCGCGCGCCCGGTCCCCGCGGTGTCGGTTCGGGTGACGCCGCCGTCCGCGATGATCGCGGTGACGCCGGCCTCCGAGAACACCAGCTCGGCCCGCTCGTCCGGGTCGTCGACGTCCACCGGGACGTAGGCCGCACCGGCGGCGATGACCGACAGGATGGCCGCGTAGAGCGAGTAACTGCCCGACGGCATGCGGACCCCGACGCGATCGCCGGCGCAGACGCCGTGTCGGGACAGCCACCGAGCGCCCTCGTCGATGTTGTCGAGCAGTTCGCTGTAACTGATGGTGGTGTCGCCGTCGTCGATGGCCGGCGCATCAGGGAATGCCCGCGCGGTGTCCTCGAGGATGTCGACGAGGGTGCGCACCGGGGCCGCCACGGAGGAACGGAGGTAGGCCTCGGGAACACGGGTCTGCAGTGACAAGACGAACGGCCTCTCGCATCGAACAGGGACGACGGAACGCTGGCGGGTGTGACGACACGTTATTGCACGCCCAGTTTGCGGGTTGGTGAACAACTCCGCCGACCCGGCGCGCGTGCGGCGAACCGGTTGACAACTCGGGCGACCGTTTGCCATCCTGCTTCCAGGTCACGAGTACCAGCATCAAGCCCCGGCTCGCTGGTCGGCAACCCTCCTCCGCGGTGGGGTGCTCCGGGTGACGACCTGGCCGCGCTCCGACGACGGAGGCGGCAAGCGCGGATCGACGCCTCTCGTCAGATCGCGGCCCTCGTGCCGTGCGTCGATCCCTCGACGGAGGGATTCATCATGACCACAGTTCTGCAGCGCCCCATCGCATCCGTGCACGGCCGCGACCAGCAGGTGACGTGTGCCGACGGCCGCACCACTCGCAGCATCGATCTCGACTACGCGGCCAGCGCTCCCGCGCTCGACGCGGTGGTCGAGCGAGTACGAGAGGTGTTGCCGCACTGCGCGAGTGTGCACCGCGGCGCCGGCCACAAGTCGCAGGTCTGCACCCGGGAGTACGAGTCCGCCCGGAACACGGTGCACCGCTTCTGCGGCGCGGATCCCGACGACGTGGTCGTGTTCACGCGGAACACCACCGACGCGCTGAATCTCCTGGCGGGCTGCGTTCCCGGGGACACGGTGGTGCTGGACATCGAGCATCACGCGAATCTGCTGCCGTGGCGGAACCGCCGGGTGGTGCGATCGGCGGACTCGGTCGAGGAGACTCTGATTCGGCTCGGCGACGAACTCGCGTCGAGACCTGCTGCGCTGCTTGCCGTCACGGGTGCCTCCAACGTGACGGGCGAGGTCCTGCCCCTCGATCGACTCGCGGATCTGGCGCACCGACACGGTGCCCGCATCCTCGTCGACGGGGCGCAACTCGTTCCGCACCGCGCCGTGGACATCACCGCGGCGGGCATCGACTACCTGGCTTTCAGTGGTCACAAGCTGTACGCGCCCTTCGGAGCGGGAGTGCTCGTGGGACGGCGTGACTGGCTCGATGTGGCCGAGCCGTACCTCGCTGGCGGTGGAGCCACCCGGCACGTGTCCGTCCTCGGTGCGTCGGTCGACATCGACTGGGCGCCGTCCCCGGCGCGGCACGAGGCCGGCACACCCAATCTCCTCGGCGCCGTCGCGATCGCCGCGGCGTGCGACGAGATCGGCGCGATCGGCCACGGTGCCATCGCCACTCACGATCAGGAGTGCACGGACGCCCTGCTCGGCGGGCTCACCGCTCTGGCCGGTGTGTCGGTCCTCCGCCTGTGGAGCGACTCCGCCGACATCGTCGGCATCGTGTCCTTCACCGTCGACGGTGTCGACGCGGGTGCACTCGCCACCACACTGGCCGACGATCACGGCATCGCGGTGCGGGCCGGGAAGTTCTGCGCCCACCCCCTCCTCTCGCGGGTAGGCGCGGCCGACGGTGCCGTGCGGGCGAGCATCGGGCTGGGGACCACCGCCGACGATGTCGACCGGTTCGTGGAGGCGGTGCGTGTGACGTGCCTCTCACTGCGGGATCGCGTCACCACCGGATCGTTAGCATCAGCATCATGACGAGGAGCAGGTTGTGGGGTCGACGACACGTCGACCTCTGCCGTGCGACCTCGAGCGCCTGTCCGGTCCGGTGATCGTGCGACTCACTTCACCTCACAGCCACCGCTGCACCCACGACTGACTGGACAACTCATGACCACGGTGTCTTCCGACTCCCTCGTCTTCCTCGACGGCGTCTCCGGTACCTCCCCGGACGTCGTCCGGTTCTCCGCCGCCGATCTCTCCGAGGCCCAGAGCCGCTACGCGACCCTCAAGGCCGAGCACCCCGGTGCTCGTGTCGTGGTGGACATCGACGTGCACATCGCCGCCGACGCCCGGACCGCCCGCCGCGAGGTGCTGGCGTCGGACAGCAAGCCTCGCCCCGGCACGCTGCAGTACGTCGGGACCGCGTCGGGTCTCGCAGGCCTTGTCGCCGACATCGTGACGGTCGACGTGGCGGACGGCGTGACCCTGCGTCCGGTGGTGGAGCAGACGCGGGAGTCCGTCGTCCGGGCGATCACCACCGAGGTGGTGCCCGCCCTGGAGGTTCGGCGTCTGCGCGCGTCCTGAGGCTCAGCCCTCGCGGGTCTCGGGGCCCATGTCCACAGCGAGCCCGGCGGTGATGCGCAGCAGTTCGGGGTAGGTCGTGCGGAAGAGGGTCGCGGGGTGACCCGCTGCAGCCCACAGCCGTTCGAAGCGTTCCAGCGCCGTGTCGACGAACGTCGGCAGATTCGTCGGGTGGCCCACGGGAGCGATCCCGCCCACCGGTTGCCCGGTGGCGTGTTCGACCACGTCGATCGGTGCGCGGGTCAGCGTGCCCTCGAGACGTCGACCGGTGGCATCGAGGTCCACGTTGTGTGCACCCGACACCAGCAGCAACACCGGGTCGTCGTCGAGCAGGAACACCAGCGACTTGCAGACGGCACCGAGCGGAACCCCGCTCACCGCCGCGGCCTGACGCGCCGTGTGCGTCGGCTCGGACTGCGTCACGATCACGCCGTGATGACCTCGGGCGATCAGAACGTCCGACACGTGTGCCGCAGCGGGATGGTGGATCCGCGTCATGGTCGCAGGATAGTCAGTCCACGCCGCCGGGACATCCGGTGAGCGGGAGCGCTGGCTATCCTGACCGGATGACACACACGGATGCGTGGAAAGCCTTCACGGTGACGACAGACGCCCATGTCGCGACGGTGACCCTCATCGGCCCGAACAAGGGCAATGCGATGGGTCCCGACTTCTGGTCGGAACTGCCTCTCGTCTTCTCCGCGCTCGACGCGGACCCCGAGGTACGCGCCATCGTGCTCGCCGGCTCGGGCCGCAACTTCAGCTACGGTCTCGACCTGCCCGCCATGGCAGGCGATTTCGGTGCGGTCATGGGGGACAAGGCACAGGCCGGTCCGCGCAGCACGTTCCACGACATGATCAAGCGCATGCAGGCGTCGATCAACGCGGTGGCCGACTGCCGCAAGCCCGTGGTGGCCGCCGTGCAGGGGTGGTGCATCGGCGGTGGGATCGATCTCATCTCGGCCGCCGACATCCGCTACGCCAGCGCGGACGCGAAGTTCAGTGTGCGCGAGGTGAAGGTCGCCATCGTGGCGGACATGGGGTCGTTCGCCCGTCTGCCCGCGATCATCGGCGACGGTCATCTTCGCGAACTCGCGTTGACCGGAAAAGACATCGACAGTGCCCGGGCGCAGCAGATCGGTCTGGTCAACGACGTGTTCGACGACGCGGAGGCCGTGCTCGCCGCAGCGCGTGCCACGGCCACCGAGATCGCGGCGAACCCGCCTCTCGTGGTGCACGGGATCAAGGCGGTTCTCGACCACGGTCGCGTTGCGGCAGTGGAGGATTCGCTGCGCTACGTCGCCGCGTGGAACGCAGCTTTCCTGCCGTCCGAGGATCTGACGGAGGCCATCACCTCGGTGTTCGAGAAGCGCCCCGCGTCGTTCCAGGGCAAGTAGTAGAGACCCTGGTGGAACGGCCCGATCAGCGGAAGGCGCTCTTCGGGTCGTTCCACAGCTGATCGGTGAAGTCCTCGAGGACGACGAGCACCACCGAGTCCTCAGCGCGGCGCAGGATCGACTTGCTCGCCCGGACCTGGAGGATGTCGCCCTTCGAGTCCGTCATGCGCCAGAGCGAGTCGGCGCGGGTGGCGACGGTGGTCAGGAACGTCTCGGCGATGTTGACTCCGAGCGGTTCGTTGGCCGGGAAGATGTCCTGCAGTGTGAGGGTCTCGTTCGACCGGGGGGACTCCTCGTCGAAGCCCATCAGTTCGTCGAAGGCCTCGTTGGCGAAGACGACCGTGCCGCCGGGCTCGACGGCGAGGACGGCCAACGGAATGCGGTCGAGCACGACGGTCACCGGCAGTGACGGGAACTGCGTCGTGGTCGAGACCGCCTCGGACGTGGGATTTCTCCGGTCGCTCACAGCGTCACTCATCGGTGGTACCGCACCCTTACGTCGTGGCTCGTTCGTCCTGACACGGCCCGGGGGACCGCGGATGCGATGCTATCAGCGGACAGCACCGCATCCGGGTTTCCGACGGTCTCTAGTGGTCGCCCTGGTTCTTCAGGCGCTCGACCGATGCCTCGAACTCCGCCTCGGCCTCGGCGCGGCCGACCCAGTTGGATCCGGTGACGTGCTTGTTCGGCTCGAGATCCTTGTAGTGCAGGAAGAAGTGCTCGATCGCGTCGAGCTCGAACTGCGAGACGTCCGAGAGATCCTGGATGTGGTCCCACCGCGGATCGCCCGCCGGGACGCACAGCACCTTGTCGTCGCCGCCGGCCTCGTCGACCATCTTGAACATCGCCACGGGGCGGGCCTCGACGAGGACACCGGGGAACACGGACTCCGGCAGCAGGACGAACGCGTCGAGCGGATCGCCGTCCTCACCGAGGGTGTTCTCGATGAAGCCGTAGTCCGCGGGGTAGCCCATCGCCGTGTAGAGGTAGCGGTCCAGGCGTACTCGCCCGGACTCGTGGTCGACCTCGTACTTGTTGCGCTGACCCTTGGGGATCTCGATGGTCACGTCGAACTTCACGTCCACTGTCCTTTGCTCGGTGGCCCGGCTACCTGCTCGGCGGCCACGTACTGTCGTGCAGTCGTCTGTCGGGCGCATCGAAGGACGCGCCGGTGGTCAGACAGTAACCGGCCGCGTCGATAGGGTGCGAGGAGAGGTGCATCGCCGGAGAACGGCCACGGACCCGCGAGTGGAGGAGAGACGTGAGCTCAGGGAAGCGGCCGTCCGGCACGCCGTTACGCACGCGCGTGCTGCTGATCGGAGCCTCGGTCGTGGTGCTCGTGCTGGCGATCGTCGGCGTCGCGCTGATCACCCCCACGCTCTCCGAGGACTCGACACCCGTGGCGACCTCACCCGAGCCGTCGCCCGTTCTGCCCGCCCCGCAGGTGGTTCCGGTCTCACCCGACGCGCCGAAACCGAGCCCGGCGGGCCTGGAGGCGGTGCTCGCCGCACCCCTGCGCAATCCCGATCTGGGCCGCTTCACCGGATCCGTCGCGGACGCGATCACCGGTGAGGTGCTGTGGAGCGCCGAAGCGGACACCCCCATGACGCCGGCGTCGACCACCAAGATCCTCACGGCCGCGGCCGCCATGATGGCGCTGCCCGCCGACCACCGCGTGACCACCAAGGTCGTGGCGGGCGACGCGGCCGGTCAGGTGGTACTCGTCGGTGACGGCGACCCCACGCTCACGGCGGAGCCGGTCGGGCGACCCGGGTTCTACGACGGGGGAGCCCGCATCGACGACCTCGCCGAACAGATCCGCAGGTCCGGCACGACCGTCACGTCCATCGCCGTGGACGGCGGCGCGTACTCGGGGCCGGAGCAGGCGCAGGGCTGGTTCCCCGGCGACGTGGCCGCCGGATACATCGCACCCATCGAACCGATCACCCTCGACGGGGGTCGCTCGGTGCCGACGGTCGACGAGTCGCCGCGCAGCGCCACTCCCGGTCTCGACGCCGGTAGGGCGTTGGCGCGTGCTCTCGGCCTGGACCCGGCCGTCGTGACGGACGGTCGCGCGCAGTCCGGTGCCGGATCCCTCGCGACGGTGCAGTCCGCGCCTCTGCGGCAGCGGCTCGGGCAGATGCTGGGGTTCTCGGACAACGTGCTCGCGGAGGCCGTCGGTCGCGAGATCGCCGAGGAGGTGGGCCGGCCCGCGTCGTTCGACGGGGCCACGGACGCCGTCCTGGAGACACTGCAGAAGAACGGCGTCGACGTCACCGGAGTCACGCTCGAGGACACCAGCGGACTCTCCGTCGACAATCTCATCCCTGCCCGGGTGCTGGGCGCGCTCGTCACCCGGGCCGCCGGGTCCGGCACCGAGAACCTGCGGCCGATGCTCGACTACCTGCCCGTCGCCGGTGCCACGGGCACGCTCGCCGCCCGCTACGCGTCGGGTGACCGCACGGCCGCGGGGTGGCTGCGCGCCAAGACGGGAACGCTCTCGACCGCCAGTGCGTTGGCCGGATACGTGACCGACGAGAGCGGCCGGGTGTTGACGTTCGCGTTGATGTCCAACGACAGGCCGCCCGAGGTCGGTCGTCCGGCCCTGGACGCACTCGCGTCGACGCTCCGCTCCTGCGGCTGCACCTGACCGGTCGATTTCGAGAGAGAACAGGGGTGAGGGCATGTCCGACACTGGTGTGATCGATTGGGGTCTGGCGGCCCGGACGGGTGCCCGGCTCGCACCACGGGGTCCGAAGACGTCGCGGTACACCGCGGACGCGGCGCTGCGCGAACTGGCCGACGCGTCGGTACGCGCCGAGGGCCCCGTGCGCGAGGTCACGGGCCTCGCCGACGGTCTGCCCGTCCCGGCGGCGCGCGTGCTCGATCGGCCGGAGTGGATCGCCGCCGCGTCCGAGTCGATGCGGCACCTGGTCAGTGATTCCGACGGCGACGACAGTTCGTTCCTCGGCGGCAAGCCCGGCGGCGTGCAGGCGGGCGCGATGCTGGCGTTCCTGTCGACGGCCATTCTCGGGCAGTACGACCCCTTCACCGGTCCGGACGGAACGCTGCTGCTCGTGGCACCCAACATCGTCTCCGTGGAGCGATCGCTTCGCCTGCGGCCCAGCGACTTCCGACTGTGGGTGTGTCTGCACGAGGTGACGCACCGCGTGCAGTTCTCGTCGTCGCCGTGGCTTGCGGGCTACATGAAGGACAACGTCACCACGCTGCAGGGCGGCGCGGACGAGCCCCTGGCCGACGTCGTGGGACGCCTCGCGGCGGCGGTGCGGTCCCGCGGGCAGGACGGCGGCGACGGCGGCATCATCGGTCTGCTCCGGGCGACGCAGGCACCCGCGCAGCAGGAGGCACTCGATCGTCTGCTGGTGCTCGGAACGCTGCTCGAAGGCCATGCCGACCACGTGATGGACGCGGTGGGTCCCGCGGTGGTGCCGTCGGTCTCGGCGATCCGCAAGGCCTTCGACGCCCGTCGCACGCGGAAGCAGAACCCGGTGCAGCGCGTGATCCGCGCGCTGCTCGGGATGGACGCGAAGATGGCGCAGTACGTCCGCGGCAAGGCGTTCGTCGACGCCGTCGTCGGCCAGGTCGGCATGGAGCGTTTCAACACCGTGTGGACCGACGCGGACACGTTGCCGCTGCTCTCCGAGATCGAGGCGCCGGAGAAGTGGACGCAGCGAGTTCTGGGATGACCGGCGTCCCGGCATGACCGGGGCACGCCCGATGCCGGAGGGCCCGCACCTGCTCACGGTGCGGCGGGCGGTGCGCGCCTGGTTCGGGGAGCACTGCCCGGAGCGCGCCGTCGTCGTCGGGCTGTCGGGTGGTGCGGACTCGCTGGCGCTCACCGCCGCCTGTGTGGCCGAGGGCGCACAGGTGCACGCCGTGGTCGTCGACCACGCGCTGCAGGCGGGTTCGGCCGAGGTGGCGCACAGGGCCGCCGAGCAGGCACGAGACCTCGGGTGTTCCCGCGCCGAGGTGAGGACCGTGTCGGTGACCGGGGCGGGTGGACCCGAGGCCGCGGCCCGGCGCGCCCGGTACGCCGCTCTCGACGCGGTCCGCGGTGACCGCCCGATCCTGCTGGGCCACACGCTGGACGACCAGGCCGAGACCGTCCTGCTCGGACTCGGCCGCGGATCCGGGTCCCGATCGCTGCGGGGGATGGCGGCCTGGGACCCGCCGCGAGGTCGGCCGCTGTTGACCGTGCGCCGCGAGTCCACCGTCGGCGCGTGCGCCGAACTGGGTCTCGCCGCGTGGGACGACCCGCACAACCTCGACCCGTCCTTCGTTCGGGTCCGACTCCGCGGCGAGGTGCTCCCGCTGCTGGAGGACGTCCTGCACGGCGGTGTCGCCGCCGCGCTCGCGCGCACCGCCGACCAGCTGCGCGAGGACGGCGCCGTTCTCGACGCACTCGCCGCGGACATCGCCGTGTCCGCCCGCGTCGGCGACGCGCTGGAGGTGTCCGCCCTCGTGGAGGTACCGGGTGCACTCCGTCGGCGGGTGATCCGCGAGTGGCTGGCCGACTGTGGAGTGCCGTTGCGCAACGAGGCGCAGGTGCGCGCCGTGGACGATCTCGTCGGCGCGTGGCGCGGGCAGGGCGGCGTCGCGGTGGCCGGGGGCGGCCCGGTCGAGAGGTTGGTCGTCGAGAGACGACGTGGCAAGCTCGACCTGGTTCGGTGGACCGGCCGGGCCGCGAGCGAGTGAAGGGACACCCGTGTACGAGGGCGACATCGCATCGATCCTGATCTCCCGAGAGGAGATCGACAAGCGTATCGCCGAGCTGGCCGAGGAGATCGCCGCTCGCTATCCGGTGGGGGCTCCCGAGGGTGATCTGCTGCTCGTCGGAGTTCTCAAGGGCGCCATCATGTTCATGACGGATTTCGCACGCGCACTGCCGATCCCGAGCCAGCTCGAGTTCATGGCGGTCAGTTCGTACGGATCGTCCACGTCCTCGTCGGGCGTCGTCCGCATCCTGAAGGACCTCGACCGCGACATCCACGGCCGCCACGTCCTCATCGTGGAGGACATCATCGACTCCGGTCTGACGCTGTCGTGGTTGATGAAGAACCTCGCCACGCGCCAGCCCGCGTCGCTCGAGGTGGTCACCTTGCTCCGCAAGCCCGACGCGGTGAAGGTGGACGTCGACGTCGCGAACGTCGGCTTCGACATCCCGAACGAGTTCGTCGTGGGCTACGGCCTCGACTACGACGAGCGTTACCGCGACCTTCCCTACATCGGACTGCTGGAACCCCGGGTCTACGGAGGCTGATCGAATGTCGCGCGAACAGGTCGGCCCCACCGCCACGTCCATCGCGGACGACGTCCGGAACGGGCGGGTCCAACCTGCCGCGGTAGCCCGAGAAGCATTGGACCGCATCGCCGCTGGGAACGACGACCTGCACGCGTTCGTCGTGGTGCGTCCCGACGAGGTGCTCCGGGAAGCAGACGCGGTCGCCGTCCGAGCGGATCTGCGCGCCCTGCCGCTCGCCGGCGTCCCGGTGGCGATCAAGGACAACGTCCCGGTGACGGGCTACCCGATGCGCAACGGTTCGCTCGCGACGTCCGACACGCCCGCCGCCGCGGATCACCCGGTGGTCGCTCGCCTGCGCGGCGCGGGCGCCGTGGTCGTCGGTCTCACCTCGGTTCCCGAGCTGTGCCTGTGGGGCGCGACGGACGGTGCCGACGGCATCGCCCGCAATCCGTGGAACCGTGACCTCACCCCGGGCGGATCGTCCGGTGGCGCCGCCGCCGCGGTCGCCTCGGGCATGGTGCCCGTCGCCCACGGCAACGACGGCATGGGGTCCATCCGGATCCCCGCCGCGAACTGCGGACTGGTCGGCATCAAGCCGGGGCTCGGCCTCGTCCCGTCCGAACTGGGCAACGGCTCGTGGTTCGGCATGTCGGAGAACGGTCCGTTGACCACGACCGTCGCCGACGCGGCGCTCCTGCTCTCGGTCATGGCGGACGATCCGGATCTCGCCTACGTCGACGCTCCCGAGACCACGCGCATCGGGGTCGCCGTGGAGTCGCCGTCGCCCGTCGTGCGAGTGGATCCCCACTTCCGGCAGGCCGCACTCGACGTCGCCAGGGAGCTCGAGCGGATCGGGCACCGCACCAGCACGGCAGCGCTGCCCTACCCTGCCAGTCCACTCGGGCAGCTCGCCCGCTGGACGGCCGGCGGAGCCGCGGACGCCGCCGGGCTCGACGTGTCGGCGCTGCAGAAGCGAACCCGTCGCCACATCGCGGTGGGTCGGCGAGCGGCACGGTTCGTGCGGCCGTCGCAGACCGAGACGCTCACGCGACGCATGCGCTCGTACTTCGAGAGTGTCGACGTGGTGCTGACGCCGGCACTCGCCGCGCCGCCGATCCGTGCGGACCGGTGGAGCGAGCGCGGGTGGGCAGCCAACATGGCGGCCAACATTCGCTACGCACCCTTCGCGGCACCGTGGAACTTGCTGGGGTGGCCGGCCGTGAGTGTGCCCGCGGGACTCCATCCCGAGTCGAGGACTCCGCTGGCCGTGCAGCTGGCGGGACCTCCCGGGTCCGAGCGTCGACTGCTGGCGCTCGCGGCACAGATCGAACAGCATCGGCCCTGGCCACGCACCGCGGCCGACCGGTAACACTCGTCACGCGCAGCTGGGCGCGGGAACCTCACCGCGTGTCGGCGCGTTGACCGAGATGTGCGCGCCGCCCGGCCGTCCGCATCCGCGGTAACCTGGCTTGTCCGGTGCGCAACCGGCAACGATCGAGAACTGCTGCCGGCCGACCGACGCGAACCATGACCACCTGCCTGTGAGTCCGACTGCCATCGAGGGCGACGCTGTATGAACCGCAAGACTTTGTTCCGCAACCTGGCGATAGTCGCCGGCATCCTGTTGGTGATCTTCGCCTTCAGCTACTTCGGCGACGACACGCGGGGGTGGAAGAGTGTCGACACGTCGGTCGCCGTCGCGCAGCTCGACGACCAGAACGTGCAGACCGCGCAGATCGACGACCGTGAGCAGCAGGTTCGTCTGACGCTGAAGAGCGGCAACGACGCCACCGGCAACGAGACGCAGATCATCTCGCAGTACCCGGACGCCGCGTCGCAGCAGATCTTCGACAAGGTCGCCGCGTCGGGTGCCGAGAGCTACGACACCGAGGTGACGCAGGACAGCTGGTTCACGTCGATCCTGGTGTTCCTGCTCCCCATGATCATCCTGCTGGGCATCTTCATCTTCGTGATGTCGCGCATGCAGGGCGGCGGGCGTGGCGGTGTCATGGGCTTCGGCAAGTCCAAGGCCAAGCAGCTCACCAAGGACATGCCGAAGACGACGTTCGCGGACGTGGCAGGCGCGAACGAAGCGGTCGAAGAGCTGTACGAGATCAAGGACTTCCTGCAGAACCCGGCCCGCTACCAGGCACTCGGCGCGAAGATCCCCCGCGGCGTGCTGCTGTACGGCCCTCCCGGAACCGGCAAGACGCTGCTCGCCCGCGCCGTCGCCGGTGAGGCCGGCGTGCCGTTCTTCACCATCTCCGGTTCCGACTTCGTCGAGATGTTCGTCGGCGTCGGTGCCTCACGTGTGCGCGACCTGTTCGAGCAGGCCAAGCAGAACAGCCCCTGCATCATCTTCGTCGACGAGATCGACGCCGTCGGTCGCCAGCGCGGGGCCGGTCTGGGCGGCGGACACGACGAGCGCGAGCAGACGCTCAACCAGCTGCTCGTCGAGATGGACGGCTTCGGTGAGCGCACCGGCGTCATCCTCATCGCCGCGACCAACCGCCCCGACATCCTCGATCCCGCCCTGCTGCGCCCGGGCCGTTTCGACAGGCAGATCCCGGTCGGCGCCCCCGACCTCGCAGGACGCCGCGCGATTCTCGCGGTGCACTCGAAGGGCAAGCCGATCGCGCAGGACGCCGACCTCGAAGGTCTGGCCAAGCGCACCGTCGGCATGTCGGGCGCGGATCTCGCGAACGTCATCAACGAGGCCGCACTGCTCACGGCGCGGGAGAACGGCACCGTGGTCACCGAGGCCGCCCTCGAGGAGTCGGTGGACCGCGTCATCGGCGGACCTCGACGCAAGAGCCGCATCATCAGCGAGCACGAGCGCAAGATCACCGCGTACCACGAGGGTGGTCACACCCTCGCCGCGTGGGCGATGCCCGACATCGAGCCGATCTACAAGGTCACCATCCTCGCCCGCGGCCGCACCGGTGGTCACGCGATGACGGTGCCGGAGGACGACAAGGGCCTGATGACGCGCTCCGAGATGATCGCGCGCCTCGTCATGGCGATGGGCGGCCGCGCTGCCGAGGAGCTCGTCTTCCACGAGCCGACCACGGGAGCGTCGTCCGACATCGACCAGGCGACCAAGATCGCTCGCGCCATGGTCACCGAGTACGGCATGAGCAGCAAGCTCGGCGCCGTCCGGTACGGCCAGGAGCAGGGCGATCCGTTCCTGGGCCGCTCGATGGGCGTCCAGTCCGACTACTCGCACGAGGTCGCCCGGGAGATCGACGGGGAGGTGCGCAACCTCATCGAGGCCGCGCACACCGAGGCGTGGGCCATCCTGAACGACTACCGCGACGTCCTCGACATCCTGGCCACCGAGCTGCTCGAGCGCGAGACACTCACGCGCAAGGATCTGGAGAAGATCTTCACCGGCGTCGAGAAGCGTCCCCGCATCACCGCGTTCAACGACTTCGGTGATCGAGTTCCGTCGTCCAAGCCCCCGGTGAAGACGCCGCGCGAGCTCGCGACCGAGCGCGGGGAGCCGTGGCCCCCCGTCTCGATCGTCAAGGAGCCGAGCTACGCCGGCCAGGCCCAGAACGGTCAGGCACAGAACGGCCAGAACGGCCACGCCCAGAACGGGCACGGTCAGAACGGTCACGGTCAGAACGGGCAGGGCCAGAACGGGTCGACCCCGAACGGTCAGGGTGGCGCACATCGCGGCGGCCGTTCCGGCTCCTCGATGCCCGACTACGGCGCACCGGCCGGCTGGTCCGCACCGGGATGGCCTCCTCGCGAGAACGAGGCACCTCGGTACCCGGAGCCGCAGGGTTACGGCCAGCCGCAGGGCTACGGCCAGCCGCAGGGCTATGGCCAGCCGCAGGGCTACGGCCAGCCCCAGGGTTACGGGCAGCCTCAGGGTCAGGGTGACCCGCAGGGCTACCAGGGTCCGCGTGGGTACCAGGAACCGCGCGGGTACGACGAGCCCCAGCCCTACCAGGAACCGCAGCCATACCAGGAACCCCAGCCCTATCAGGAGCCGCAGCCCTATCGGGAACCGCAGGCCTACCGGGAACCGCAGCCCTATCAGGAGCCGTACCAGGATCCGCAGCCGTACGGGCAGTACCCCGGTTCGGGTGTGGGGGAGCCGGCTCAGCCCGAGCCGCGTTACCGCAACCCGCAGAACCCGGAGGGGCAGTACCAGCCTCCGCGTGACGAGGCCGAGGATCCCCAGCTGCCGCCGAACACCCAGCGGTGGGAGGGCCCGGACGCGCGCTAGAGTCGCTCGTCCGACCCTCTCGTCCGTGCGGCCGCACCCGCCCGCACATCACTCCGGCTGCTCTGATCCATCGGCAGCGCGTCCGTCAGCGAAGGGACCCTCCCGTGTCCGTCAACCAAGCCGATCAGTCGATCGACGAGCCCGTGTCCGTGGTGTCCGGTCGGACGTTCGATCAGGAGCGCGCCGAGGCGGCCGTTCGCGAGCTGCTGCTCGCGGTGGGTGAGGACCCCGAGCGCGAGGGGCTGAAGGACACGCCCGCTCGAGTGGCGCGTGCATACAGGGAGATGTTCGGCGGACTGTTCGTCGATCCTGACGAGGTGCTGGGAACGACATTCGACGAGGCGCACCGCGAGCTCGTCCTCGTGCGGGACATCCCGATGTACTCGACGTGCGAGCACCACCTGGTGTCCTTCCACGGCGTCGCGCACGTCGGCTACATCCCGGGCAAGTCGGGCCGGGTGACGGGCCTGTCGAAGCTGGCGCGGGTCGTCGACCTGTACGCGAAGCGGCCGCAGGTGCAGGAGCGTCTCACCTCGCAGGTCGCCGACGCGATGATGCGCAAGCTCGAACCGCGCGGAGTCATCGTGGTGATGGAGGCCGAGCACCTCTGCATGGCGATGCGGGGAATCCGTAAGCCGGGCGCCAGCACAACCACCTCCGCCGTGCGCGGTGTGTTCCAGTCCAGCGCGGTGTCCCGGTCCGAGGCGCTGGATCTCATCCTTCGCAAATAGGCGCCGCTCGTGTTCACGCTTTCGCACGCGGACGGGCCCGTGGTGATGGGCGTCGTCAACGTCACGGCCGACTCGTTCTCGGACGGCGGCCGTTACCTGGACGTCGACGCCGCGGTGCGGCACGGCCTCGAACTGCACGCCGCGGGTGTCGACATCGTCGATGTGGGGGGCGAGTCGACACGTCCGGGAGCCGACCGCGTCGACCCGTCCGTCGAGGCGGAGCGCGTCGCACCGGTGATCGCGGAGCTGGTCGCCCACGGCGTGTGCGTCAGCGTCGACACGATGCGGGCATCCGTGGCGACTGCGGCGATCGGTGCGGGCGTGTCCATCGTCAACGACGTCTCCGGTGGCCGCGCCGATCCCGACATGGCGGGTGTCGTCGCCGATGCCGGTGTCGCCTGGGTGCTCATGCACTGGCGTTCCACCGTCGACTGGACCCACCGACCCGGTGCCGCCGAGGAGCACGACTACGGCGACATCGTCGAGGACGTGCGCAGCGGACTGCTCCGTCAGGTCGACGCGGCCGTTGCCGCCGGGGTGGACAGTTCCCGCATCGTCCTCGATCCGGGGCTCGGCTTCGCCAAGAACGCGGAGCACAATTGGGCGTTGCTCCGCCGACTCGATCGTCTCGTCGACACGGGCATTCCCGTGCTGGTGGGTGCGTCCCGCAAACGATTCCTCGGCACTCTGCTCGCCCGCGACGGGCAGCCTCGCCCTCCGCACGGCCGCGACGCTGCGACGGCCGCGATCTCGGTGCTGTCCGCCGTGGCGGGCGTCTGGGGGGTGCGCGTCCACGACGCCGTCGGCACTCTCGACGCTCTCGCCGTGCACCGGCAGTGGCACGGCCCGACCGAACCGAAAGGCACGACATGACCGATCGCATCGAGCTGCGCGGATTGACCGTTCGCGGCAATCACGGTGTCTTCGACCACGAGAAGCGCGACGGGCAGGACTTCCTCGTCGACCTCGTCGTCCACATGGATCTTGCCCCGGCCGCGGCATCGGACGACCTGACGAAGACGGCGCACTACGGCGAGTTGGCCGAGGCCGCCGCCGCGGTCGTCGCGGGGCCGAGTCGCGATCTCATCGAGACGGTCGCGAGCGAGATCGCCGACGGTGTCCTGACGGATCCGCGCGTGGAACGCGTCGAGGTCACCCTGCACAAGCCGTCGGCTCCGATCCCCCTGACCTTCACGGACGTGGCCGTCGTGGTGAGCCGATCGAGGTCTGCGTGACCCGCGCGGTGCTCTCGATCGGGAGCAACATCGGGGACAGCGAACAGCAGTTGCGGGCCGTGGTCGAGGGTCTCGGTGACGCCGTCGTCGCAGTGTCGACCGTGTTCGCCACCGCCCCGTGGGGCGGCATCGACCAGCAGGACTTCCTCAACGCCGTCGTGATCGTGGACGACGAGAACACCGACTGCCGGGGCTGGTTGCGACGGGGACAGCAACTGGAGACGGCCGCTCACCGCGAGCGGGTGCAGCGCTGGGGACCGCGGACCGTCGACGTGGACATCGTCGTGTGCGACGACGTCGTCAGCGACGACCCCGAGCTGATTCTTCCGCACCCACTGGCGCACGAGCGCGCCTTCGTCCTCGCACCGTGGCTGGACGCCGATCCCGACGCCGTGCTGCGTGGCCGATCGGTGCGCGACCTGCTGGCCGAGCTGCCGGAGTCCGAACGTGCCGGTGTGCGTCGCACCGAGACACGGCTGTGGGACCCGGTGCGCTGCGGGCGGGCCGGCGGTGACTCCACGTGAGCCCGACGCGCGTGCGCGACCTCGTCGCGCTCGCGGCGTTCGCCGTGGTGGCCACCTGGATCATTGCCTCCTCGTTCTACGGGTCTGTTCCGCCGATCTCGACGTTCGCCGGAGCGTCGCTGTATCCGGTGGCGGTCGTCCTCGTGGTCGTGGGTCTGCTGGTGCGGTCCCGATTGCGCACCCGGAGGATCGGCCCCGGGCCCGGCCAGCTGCATCCGATCACGGTCGCGCGCGCCGTCGCGCTGGCGAAGGCCGCGGCCCTCGTCGGTGCAGCGGCGGCGGGAGTGTGGGCCGGTCTGCTGATCCATCTGCTGCCCCTGCGGTCCTCGGTGCGCGCGGCGTCGGAGGACACGCCGGGAGCGCTGATCGGCCTCGTCGCCGGGATCGTCGCCGTGGCCGCTGCCCTGTGGCTCGAGCACTGCTGCCGGACACCGGACGACGGAGCCGACGAGCCCGCCCACTGACCCGATCGCGGCCGTCCTCGGACACCCTGTCCGTGCATGGTGAAGTGCGACAGCCGCCCGAGCCGTTACCCTGGGATTCATGACGGACACCGGCAGGAGCAAGGCGAACCGTCGCACGAAACGCGGCGGCAACCACACGGCTCTCGCCGGTCTGGTTCTGCTGGGCGTGGTGGCCAGCGTTCTGATGATCCTCAGCGACAGCGTTCCGCTGCTGCGCGTGGGCATCGTGGCAGCGCTGTGGGCCGCCGTTCTCGGCGCGTTCGCGATGACGAAGTACCGCCGCGACGCCGCGGTGGATCAGATGAAGGCGCGCGATCTGCAGACCGTCTACGAGCTCCAGCTGGAGCGGGAGATCGCCGCGCGCCGCGAGTACGAGCTCGGCGTCGAGTCGCGGGTGCGCGCCGAGATCGGTGCCGACGGAGACGAGATGCGTGCTCTCCGAGCCGAACTCGCGTCGCTGCGCCGCAGCCTCGAGATGCTGTTCGACGGCGAGTTGCCGGACGACCGCGCTGCCATCGCCGGCGAGGCGATGCGGATGCGGGAGCTGGCCGAGCGCTCCTACAGCGGCTACGAGCCGGCGCCGTCCGGTCTGTACGTTCCCGGATCGCGCACCCGCCCGCCGAGCTTCGCCCCCGATCCGACCTACTCCCGGCCCGGATTCGCCACTCCCTTCGACGACCCGGTCACGGCGGAGACATCGGTCATCGGCGGCGAGTTCGATCACGACGGCACCTTCCATCCGGCACCCGCACCGCAGTCGCCGCGCACCCCCGAGTGGAACCCGTCGAGTCACCGCGCCGACAGCATTCCCGTCGCCCCCGAGCCGGAACCCCTTCCCGAGCCGGAACCCGAGCCCGAGCCGGAACCGCTGCCGGAACCCGATCCGCTGCCGACCCTGGACGTCGAGCCCGAACCCGAGCCGGAAGAGCCCGAGCTTCCGGAACCCGCGCCCGTCGCACCCGTGCAGTCGGGCGGTCGACGACGCGCTGCGGATCCGGACGACGAGTCCGACGCACCGGTCGACGCAGGATCGGGAGCACATTCGAGTGGGCGCTCCGTCGCGGACATCCTCGCGGGGATGGGCACCGCGGACGCGTCGACAGGATCGGGTCGCCGGCGCCGCCGTGCCGAGTAGTCGCCCCGCCGAGTGAGATCTGCGCCGCGGGTGTGACCGGCGTCGCATGGCGGTCGGTCGACGCCGGACACTAGTGTGGGCGTCGATGAGTCCGGTACCCGCCGAGCGGGACTGGAACTGTATCCCCGAGAGGACCCTTCTTGTCCCCCGATCGAGTCACGTCCGACCCCGCCCCGGCGCGCCTGTCCGTCGGTGTCGTGTCCGCAGGCCGGGTCGGTACCGCGCTGGGTGAGGCGCTCGAACGCGTCGGCCACGTCGTGTTCGGCTGCGCCGCCGTCTCCGACGCGTCCCGGCGTCGCGCCGAGACCCGCCTCCCCGACGCGGAGATCATGCCGGCCACGGATGTGGCGCGGCGCAGTGAACTGCTGATCCTGGCGGTGCCGGATCAGGAACTGGACGCGCTGGTCCGCGGGTTGGCGCGCACCGATGCGGTGTCGCCCGGAACTCTCGTGCTGCACACGTCCGGCGCCAACGGTGTCGGCATCCTCGCGCCGCTGGCGGGCCGAGGAGTGGTGACGATGGCCGTGCACCCCGCGATGACCTTCAGCGGCAAACCCGAGGACACCGACCGTCTGGCGACCGCATGCTTCGGCATCACGGCGGCCGACGAGATCGGCCTCGCGATCGCGCAGGGACTGGTGCTCGAGATCGGCGGCGAGCCCGTGGGTGTGCCCGAGGAGGCGCGCACGCTGTACCACGCGGCGCTGGCCCACGGGTCGAACCACCTGGTCACTCTGGTCGTCGACGCCCTGGACGCGCTGCGGGACGCGTTGGCCCACGAGGAACTTCCCGGCCAACAGCCGGTGGAACAGCGTCCCGGTGGTGTGGCGGAGCGGGTTCTCGCGCCACTGCTGTCGGCGGCGTTGGACAACGTGCTGCGCAGCGGACAGGGCGCGTTGACCGGTCCGGTGGCGCGCGGCGACGGGGCGACGGTGTCCAGGCATCTCGACGCGTTGACCGATCTCGACCCGCGGATCGCCGCGGGCTATCGCGCGATGTCACTGCGTACGGCCGAGCGGGCCGGCGCGGACGACACCGTGATGAACGTCCTGCGGGACAACGAATGAGGAGGCAGCCGTGAGTGCACTCGACGGCGCGTACACACCGGGTGAACTGACGGTGCATCACGCACCCGATGTGGTCCGGTCGGTCACCCGAGCCCTGCGCTCGGCGGGACGCCGAGTCGCGCTCGTGCCCACCATGGGTGCGTTGCACGCCGGTCACGTCCAGCTCGTGGAGATGGCGAAGCGGAGCGGCGCTGTCGTCGTGGTGTCGATCTTCGTCAACCCGCTGCAGTTCGGGGCGGGGGAGGATCTCGACGCGTACCCGCGCACCCTCGACGCTGACCTGGACGTGCTGCGCGCAGCCGGGGTGGAACTGGCCTTCGTCCCGAGTGTGCAGGACATGTACCCGCACGGTCCGCGGACGACGGTGCACCCCGGTCCGCTCGGTGCCGAACTCGAAGGCGCTTCGCGGCCCGGCCATTTCGCCGGGATGCTGACGGTGGTCGCGAAGGTGCTCGGCATCGTCGCACCCACCACGGCCTACTTCGGGGAGAAGGACTACCAGCAGCTGGTCCTCATCGACCAGATGGTGCGCGACCTGAACATCGACGTCGAGATCCGCGGCGTTCCCATCGTTCGCGAGTCCGACGGTCTCGCCCTGTCCTCGCGCAACCGGTACCTCGACGAGCACCAGCGGTCCCTCGCGGTGGCACTGTCGGCAGCGCTGATCGCCGGCACCCATGCTGCCGAGGGTGGTTCGGATGCCGTTCTGGCGGCGGCACAGTCGGTGCTCGACACGGTGCCGGAGGTGGACGTCGACTACCTCGAGGTACGCGGAGCCGATCTCCGTGACGCACCCGAGGAGGGAGACGGCCGGTTGCTGGTCGCCGCCCGCGTGGGCACCACGCGCCTGCTCGACAACGTGGGCGTCGCTCTCGGTACCGGATTCCAGGGTCGCGATCCGGAATCCGCAGCCGGACAACGCCATCTCGGCCACTCCTGACTCCGCTCCAACCGACCGGCCTCCGGCCTGCCCGCTCCAACCGACCGGCCTCCGGGCTGCCCGCAACTCCGCCCGGCTCCAGACAGGTAAGGACCCACCATGCTCCGCACGATGATGACCTCGAAGATCCACCGCGCCACCGTGACCCACGCCGATCTGCACTACGTGGGGTCGGTGACCATCGATCAGGACCTGCTCGACGCCGCCGCGCTGCTCGAGGGTGAGCAGGTGACCATCGTGGACATCGACAACGGTGCTCGGCTCGAGACCTACGTCATCGCGGGGCAGCGTGGTTCGGGAGTGGTCGGGATCAACGGCGCCGCAGCGCATCTGGTGCATCCGGGTGATCTGGTGATCATCATCGCCTACGGCATCCTCGATCCGGCCGAGGTCGCCGAGTACGCGCCGAACGTGGTGTTCGTCGACGCCGACAACCGCCCCGTCCAGGTGGGCACCGATCCGGCGGACAGCCCGGCCGGCTCCGGACTGATCTCGCCGCGCACACTCACCGCGGACACGCGTGACACGGTCTCGGTCTGATGCTGCTCACCGTCGACGTCCGCAACACCAACATCGTGTTGGGCGTGTTCACCGGCAGCGGTGACCACGCGCGGCTGACGCGGCAACGCCGGATGCGGACGGACGCGTCGATGACGGCGGACGAGCTCGCGTTGACGTTCCGCGGTCTCCTCGGTCCCGACGTGGAGACCATCACGGGTGTCGCGGCGCTGTCGACGGTCCCGTCGGTGCTGCGCGAGATCCGGACGATGCTGGGGCGGTACTGGTCGCACGTTCCCCACGTGGTCGTCGAGCCCGGTGTACGCACGGGAGTGCCTCTGCTGGTGGACAATCCGAAGGAGGTGGGCGCCGACCGCATCGTCAACAGCCTCGCGGCTCACCACCTGTACGACGCCCCGTGCATCATCGTCGACTTCGGGACGTCCACGTGTGTCGACGTCGTGTCGGCGAAGGGGGAGTTCCTGGGCGGATCGATCGCACCCGGACTCGAGATCTCCATGGACGCGCTCGCGTCCCGCTCGGCGGCGCTGCGCAAGGTCGAACTGGTCCGGCCCCGAGGTGTTCTCGGCAAGAACACCGTCGAGGCCATGCAGTCGGGTGCGATCTTCGGGTTCGCCGGCCTTGTCGACGGCATCGTCGACCGGGTGTGCCGCCAGGTGCCCGGCTTCGACGGCGACGACGTCGTCGTGGTGGCCACCGGCGACACGGCGTCGCTCGTCATGGACGACTCCTCGTCGATCGATCGCATCGAGCCGGACCTCACGTTGGCGGGACTGCGGCTGGTCTACGAGCGCAATCAGGCCCGTCGCCGCTGATCGAGGCCACGACGGTCGAGGTGGCGCGCTGCCGAACTGTGTGCCACACTTTCGGGGTGACTGATCGCACGGGTGCTCGGGAGTGTTGTCGGGGCTGACGCCTGCCCTGACTGTCATTACACCTCCCTGGAGTCCTGTCGTGCTCTCGCTCCCTGCTGTCGCCCCCACCTCTCTGCGTCCCGCCGATCTGCTGCGCCTCACCGATCAAGGTGCGGCGGACGTGCTCGACGGTCGCCATGATGCGCTCCTCCCGCCCGGTGGAGTGTTCCCAGCCGGTGAACGGTGGTGTGCCCGTCTGCATTCGGACGATCTGGTCGACCTGTGGCTCATCAGCTGGGTGCCGGACAAGTCCACCGAACTGCACGACCACGCCGGATCGCTCGGCGCGCTGACCGTCCTGAGCGGCTCGCTCAGCGAATACCGTTGGAACGGTGAGGGTCTGCATCACCGCCGCCTGGACGCGGGTGATCAGGCGTCCTTCCCGCTGGGGTGGGTCCACGACGTCACCCACGCACCGGCCCCGACATCGGACCCGGTGACCGTGAGCGGTCCGACACTGAGCGTGCACGCGTACTCGCCGCCGCTGACGGCCATGTCCTACTACGAGATCGGCGAGCGCGGTGCTCTGCGCCGCACCCGGTCCGTCCTGACCGACCTGCCCGAGGGAGACGCGTGATGACGACTCGACCCACCACCCGATCGAGCATCGACGACATGCTCGAGCGCGCACGGTCCACGTACCGCCGCACGGACGTCTCCGAGCTGGCCGATGCCGTCGCCCGCGGCGCGGTGCTCGTCGACATCCGCCCCCAGGCACAGCGCGCGCTGGAGGGGACCATGCCGGGGGCACTGGCCGTCGAGCGCAACGTCCTCGAGTGGCGGTGCGACCCCACGAGCAGCGCACGCCTGGCCATCGCGGTGGATCACGACGTCGAGTGGATCGTGCTGTGCTCCGAGGGCTACACCTCCTCGCTGGCCGCCGCGGCGCTGCAGGAACTGGGGCTCACGCGAGCGTCCGACGTCATCGGTGGGTACCGCGCCATCGTCGACGCCGGGCTCACCGGCGTCGTGGGGAGCGCACGGCACTGCCTGCGCGAAGGGCGCACTCTCGTCGCGCACTGACCTCTCTATAGGCTGGGCAGTCGTGACCGAGACACCACGAGCAGACACCGACCCCGCCGCCGTTCCCACCGACGACACCCCGGAACAGGTGCGCATCCGCCGCGAGAAGCGCGCCCGGCTGCTGGAGTCCGGGCGCGAGGCGTATCCGGTGTCGGTCGCGAGGACGCACTCGCTGGCCGATGTCCGGGCTGCGCATCCCGCGCTCGAGCCGGACACGCACACCGGCGAGCAGGTGGGGGTGGCCGGTCGCGTCATCTTCCTGCGCAACACCGGCAAACTCTGCTTCGCGACGCTGCAGGACGGGGACGGCACGCAGCTCCAGGCCATGATCTCCCTCGCCGGTGTCGGCGAGGACGCGCTGGCGCTGTGGAAGTCGGACGTCGATCTCGGCGACATGATCTTCGTGCACGGCGAGGTGATCAGCTCCCGACGCGGCGAGCTGAGCGTCATGGCGGACGAGTGGCAGATGGCGTCCAAGTCGCTGCGGCCCCTGCCCGTCGCCCACAAGGAGATGAACGAGGAGTCCCGCGTCCGCCAGCGGTACGTCGACCTCATCGTGCGTCCCGAGGCGCGGGAGAACGCCCGCCGCCGCGTCGCCGCGCTGCGCGCACTGCGTGACGGGCTCGAGCGCCGCGGATTCCTGGAGATCGAGACCCCGATGCTCCAGACGCTGCACGGTGGCGCCGCCGCCCGACCGTTCACGACGCACTCGAACGCGCTCGACATCGACCTGTTCCTCCGCATCGCTCCCGAACTGTTCCTCAAGCGGGCGGTCGTGGGCGGTATCGACCGGGTCTTCGAGATCAACCGCAACTTCCGCAACGAGGGCATCGACTCCACGCACTCCCCGGAGTTCGCGATGCTCGAGACGTACGAGGCCTACGGCACGTACGACGACTCCGCGGTGATGACGCGCGAGCTCGTGCAGGAAGTCGTCCAGGCCGTGTACGGGTCGCTCCAGGTCACCCTCGCGGACGGTTCCGCGTACGACTTCGCGGGCGAGTGGACCACCATCGAGATGTACCCGTCGTTGTCGGCCGCCGTCGGTATCGAGGTGACACCGGAGACGAGCCCGGACGACCTGCGTGCGCTGGCCGATCGGGTGGGTCTCGCCGTGCCGACGGACAAGGGGTGGGGCCACGGCAAGCTGGTCGAGGAGCTGTGGGAGCACAGCTGCGGGGACCAGCTCCACACTCCGACGTTCGTCCGCAACTTCCCCGTGGAGACGTCGCCTCTGGTCCGGGCCCATCGCAGCATCCCCGGTGTGGTGGAGAAGTGGGACCTTTACGTGCGGGGCTTCGAGCTCGCCACCGGCTACTCGGAGCTCGTCGATCCCGTCGTGCAGCGCGAGCGCTTCGTCGATCAGGCCCGGCTGGCGTCGGCCGGCGACGACGAGGCCATGGTCCTCGACGAGGACTTCCTCACCGCCATGGAGTACGCGATGCCGCCCACAACGGGTACGGGAATGGGCATCGACCGCCTTCTGATGGCGCTCACAGGGCTGGGTATTCGCGAGACCATCCTCTTTCCATTGGTGCGTCCCGACCGCGGCTGACGCCCGAATGGAACATTCCACTCGGTACGCTGCAAGGCCTCGGTAATGCGCGCTATTATCGATCCTGCTCGGCGAAAAGTGTCGCTGTGTTCGGAGGGGGGAATGCGTCGAATGGTCAAGAAGGTGACGGTCACGCTGGTCGACGACGTCGACAACGTGCCGGCTGACGAGACGGTGTCGATCGGGTTGGACGGCACATGGTTCGAGTTGGATCTGTCCAACTCGAACGCCGATGAGCTGCGGAAAGTCATGGATCAGTGGATCCAGCACGCGCGGCGGGTGTCGACGCGGACGACCGGGGGAGGGTCGGCCGCGAGCTCGTCCGGGGGCACGCGGACACGCGGAGCGGCCGATCGGGCGCGCAGTGCTGCAATACGGGAATGGGCGCGCACGCAAGGTTTCGAGATCAGCGCGCGGGGCCGCATATCGTCCGAGATCGTGCGGGCCTGGGAACTTTCTTCGTGATTCTGTCCTGTCTGTCGGAGTCATTGTCATTCGATTGAATGACAATGACTCCAATGGATGGGCGGAATGTCCGTCACGTCTCATCACGCCGACCCATTGCCGCGGGTGACGATCAGGAGTAGGCCGTTCACTGCGGGCGAAGGCGGGAACGGTGAATCCGCTGTCGCTCGTGGTAACGAATCTCCGGTGCAGTGCGTTGTGACTGCATACAAGGGTGCCGGTGTCGTCCCGATGGACGCGCCGAGGGCGTGGGAGCCACCGTTCGCCGTCGGATGAACTTCCCCGGCGGAGCGGCACTCGAAGGTCACGGCAACTAGAGTGAGAGTCGGGCTCGAGGTTCGGACTAGAGGGTCCGACGCCTGCCCCGTCATCAGTGTGAGGGAGAGCGATGTTCGAGAGGTTCACCGACCGCGCACGGCGCGTCGTCGTCCTGGCCCAAGAAGAGGCCCGGATGCTCAACCACAACTACATCGGCACGGAGCACATCCTGCTGGGTCTCATCCACGAGGGTGAAGGCGTGGCGGCGAAGTCTCTGGAGTCGCTCGGGATCTCCCTCGAAGGTGTACGCAGCCAGGTCGAGGAGATCATCGGCCAGGGCCAGCAGGCACCGTCCGGGCACATCCCGTTCACTCCGCGTGCCAAGAAGGTCCTCGAGCTCAGCCTGCGTGAGGCGCTGCAGCTCGGACACAACTACATCGGCACTGAGCACATCCTGCTCGGCCTCATCCGTGAGGGCGAGGGTGTGGCTGCGCAGGTGCTGGTCAAGCTCGGCGCCGATCTCAACCGCGTGCGCCAGCAGGTCATCCAGCTCCTGTCCGGATACCAGGGCAAGGAGCCCAGCGAGTCCGGCAGCAGCCGCGGCGAGGCGGGCACACCGTCCACGTCGCTGGTGCTCGACCAGTTCGGCCGCAACCTCACGCAGGCCGCACTCGAGGGCAAGCTCGACCCGGTGATCGGACGCGCGAAGGAGATCGAGCGCGTCATGCAGGTGCTGAGCCGCCGTACCAAGAACAACCCGGTGCTCATCGGTGAGCCCGGCGTCGGCAAGACCGCCGTCGTCGAGGGCCTCGCGCAGGCGATCGTCAACGGCGAGGTTCCCGAGACGCTCAAGGACAAGCAGCTCTACACGCTGGACCTGGGCTCGCTCGTCGCCGGCAGCCGGTACCGCGGTGACTTCGAGGAGCGCCTGAAGAAGGTGCTCAAGGAGATCAACACCCGCGGCGACATCATCCTGTTCATCGACGAGCTGCACACGCTCGTCGGAGCCGGTGCTGCCGAGGGCGCGATCGACGCGGCCTCCATCCTGAAGCCGAAGCTCGCTCGTGGTGAGCTCCAGACCATCGGTGCCACCACGCTCGACGAGTACCGCAAGTACATCGAGAAGGACGCGGCCCTCGAGCGTCGCTTCCAGCCGGTGCAGGTCGGCGAGCCGTCGGTCGATCACACGATCGAGATCCTCAAGGGTCTGCGCGACCGGTACGAGGCGCATCACCGCGTCTCGATCACCGACAGCGCGCTCGTGGCGGCCGCGACCCTGGCCGACCGGTACATCAACGACCGCTTCCTGCCGGACAAGGCGATCGACCTCATCGACGAGGCGGGCGCGCGCATGCGCATCCGTCGGATGACGGCGCCGCCGGACCTGCGCGACTTCGACGACAAGATCGCCGATGCTCGTCGGGAGAAGGAGTCCGCGATCGACGCGCAGGACTTCGAGAAGGCCGCCAACCTGCGCGACAAGGAGAAGCAGCTCGTCGCGCAGCGCGCCGAGCGCGAGAAGCAGTGGCGTAGCGGAGACCTCGACGTCATCGCCGAGGTCGACGACAACGAGATCGCCGAGGTCCTGGGCAACTGGACCGGCATCCCCGTGTTCAAGCTGACCGAGGAGGAGACCACGCGTCTCCTGCGCATGGAGGACGAACTCCACAAGCGCATCATCGGCCAGGTCGAGGCGGTCAAGGCGGTCTCGAAGGCCATCCGCCGTACCCGCGCAGGACTGAAGGACCCGAAGCGTCCGTCCGGCTCGTTCATCTTCGCCGGCCCGTCCGGTGTGGGTAAGACGGAGCTGTCGAAAGCTCTGGCGAACTTCCTGTTCGGCGAGGACGACGCGCTCATCCAGATCGACATGGGCGAATTCCACGACCGGTTCACCGCATCGCGTCTGTTCGGTGCGCCCCCCGGATACGTGGGCTACGAAGAAGGTGGCCAGCTCACCGAGAAGGTGCGCCGCAAGCCGTTCTCCGTGGTGCTGTTCGACGAGATCGAGAAGGCTCACCAGGAGATCTACAACACGCTCCTGCAGGTGCTCGAGGACGGCCGTCTCACCGACGGTCAGGGTCGTACGGTCGACTTCAAGAACACCGTGCTGATCTTCACCTCGAACCTCGGTACGTCGGACATCTCCAAGGCCGTCGGGCTGGGCTTCTCCTCGGGTGAGGGCAGTGGCTCCAACTACGAGCGCATGAAGCTCAAGGTGCACGACGAGCTGAAGAAGCACTTCCGCCCCGAGTTCCTGAACCGCATCGACGACATCGTCGTCTTCCACCAGCTCACCAAGGACGAGATCATCCAGATGGTCGATCTCATGCTGGCGCGAGTGGAGGTTGCGCTCAAGAACAAGGACATGGCCATCGAGGTCACGGACAAGGGCAAGGCGCTCCTGGCGAAGCGTGGATTCGACCCGGTGTTGGGTGCGCGTCCGCTGCGTCGCACCATCCAGCGCGAGATCGAGGACCAGCTGTCCGAGAAGATCCTGTTCGGCGAGATCGAGCCGGGTCAGATCGTGCTGGTCGACGTCGACAACTGGGACGGCGAAGGACAGGGCGAGGACGCAGTCTTCACCTTCCGCGGCGAGAAGAAGCCGATCAGCCTTCCCGACGAGTTGACCGTCGACCTGGCGAAGTCGGGCGAGAGCTCCGAGTAGTACGTACGCACGGCAACGGGCGGGACCCTCACGGGTCTCGCCCGTTCTGCGTTCGTGGTGTCTCTCGCGATGAGTTCGGCCGCACCGCCCGGTCTGTACCGGTATGGCTACTGCAACCGTGAACTCGATGCTCCTGTCCAGCCCCGATCCCGAAGCGCTCGCCCGGTGGTACGGGGAGGTGTTCGAGGCGCCGCCGATGTCGATGGGCCCGTACACCGTGATCGACCTCGACGGCTTCTTCGTCATGTTCGACAAGCGTGACGACGTGACGGGCCCGAATCGAGAGGGTGCGCGCGTCGTCCTGAACGTGGAACCGGACGACCCGGAGGCGGTCGCCGGTCGAATCGACGCGCTCGGCGGCGAGTGGGTGAGTCCCCTCGAGAGCCGCGACGGGGACCTGTTCGCCACCGCGAAGGATCCCGACGGCAACTGGATCCAGCTGGTCCGTCTGCGGGACGAGATGGAAGCGCAGATGGGCGCTCCGACGACGCCGTTCTCCGGCATCGCGGTCCGAGACATGGAGGACACCACGCGCTTCTACCGCAATGTCCTGGGCATGCGCGTACTGCCGTCCGAGATGGGTACTTCCTGGATTCGCATCGACCGACGCACCAGCATGCTCGCCTACCCCAAGCCGGATCACGTACCGGCCACGCACACCGTGCTGAACATCCCGACGCGTGACATCGACGCCACGGTCGCCGGCCTCACAGCGCGAGGTGTCGAGTTCGTCCGATACGACGGGGCACCGCAGGACGACAAGGGTGTCATGCGGGGGAACGGCCCGGACATCGCGTGGTTCACCGACCCGTCCGGCAACTTCCTTGCGGTGATTGCCGTCGACCCGAGCGTCTGACCTGGCATCGGTTCGAAGTCGACAGCCGCTGGATACTCTGAACGAGTCAAGAGTTCCCCAGCGACAAGGATGGCTGATGCCTACTCGTACAGCACGGACAGCATGGAACGGTTCACTCGAGGAAGGCTCGGGACAGGTCGAGCTCTCCAGTTCGAAGGTCGGCACGTACGACGTGTCGTTCCCCAAGCGTGCGGCGGACGACGCGGGCGGCACCACCAGCCCCGAGGAGCTCATCGCCGCAGCGCACTCGTCCTGCTACGCCATGCAGCTCTCGGCCGTCATCGCCGAGGCCGGTGGCACTCCGCAGAGCCTCGACGTCACCGCCGAGGTGTCGCTCGGACCGGACGAGGTCGGCTTCAAGCTGACCGGCATCACGATCACGGTGCGCGGTGAGGTCGACGGTCTGGACGCCGACGGCTTCGCGAAGGCAGCGCAGAACGCCAAGGAGACCTGCCCGGTGAGCAAGGCCCTGACAGGCGTCGAGATCACGCTCGACGCCGCTCTCGAGAGCTAACGCAACAGCTCGAACGTCCCCTGGACGACGGCGAACGCGTAGGCGTTGTCCAGGGGGCCGATCGCCTCGTCGGACTGCAGTTGGGTGGCCACCACCCAGTCCTGTCCCCGAGCGTCGGTCAAGAGCCAGGACCCCGCCACGTCGCCCGCGGCGTTGCCGTTCTTGTAGCCCACGTACTGCCAGCGAGCGGGATCGACCTCGGCGCCGGGGTTCAGCGCGAGGACCTGGCGCACGACGTCGCTCTGCGGACCCGTGATCAACGCCGCGTACGCGCGGCAGATGTCGTTCGCGCTGCCGAACCACTCGACTCCGTCCGGCGTACCAGGCCTCGTCGCGATGCCCTGGTAGTCGAGGTCGGCGGTCACCGGATCGACGGGTTCGCTGTCGATGGTGCGATTCTCGATACCGGCCAGGATGTCGCGGCGGGTCTGCGTGTCGGCGTCGCGCCACTGCGCCCGCAGGTCCGGCCGTCCCCACCCGAGCACGAAGAACTCGCGTGTCGTCGGAAAGGGCGTCAGCGCCGCAGGATTCGCGGCGCCCATGATGGTGACCTCGGACTCGACCGCGTCCCGTCCGATGCGATCCATCAGCAGATCGGTGGCCGTGTTGTCGCTGATCGCGATCATCGCGTCGGTCGCCTCGCGCACCGTCACCGGTGTTCCCTCGGGAGCGAACTGCAACTGTCCCGACGGGGCCGACTTGCGTGCGTCGGTGACGGTCAACTGCTCGTCCCACGACAGCGTCCCGTTGTCGACGGCCCGCGCGACCGCGCCGAGCACGTACAGCTTCGCGACGGAGGCGAGCGGCAGGGAGTCGTCCGCGTTCAGGCTGTGGACGGGAGTACAGGTGCCGTCGGTGACGCGGGAGGCGACGTAGGACGTGCGGGCACCGAGAGCGGTGAGCGCAGCGTCCGACGAGGCGAAGGAGTCGACGCCCTCGGTGTCGGGCAGAGCCTGGATCCCGGACAGCAGGCCGTCCTCGGTGGCGCGCAGTCGCAGCGTCACGGGCGCGTTCCGGCCGGTGCTCAGTTGCACGGTGGACTCGAGGCCGTCCTCGGTCCGTTCGCCCACGGTGAGGGGGCCACTCGCCAGGATCTGCGCGACGGGACCGAGCAGCCCGCCGACCTGAGCCAGTGCCTGCGCCAGCTCGGGCGCCGCGAAGGAGTCGATAGCGGCCGGGTCGAGCGTGGTGGGGTCCGGCGTCGTGATCCAACCGAGGACGGTGTCGGTGACCGCCGTGATCGGCGCGCCGGCGGCCGGGGCAGCGGTCGTGTCGGCGGGTTCCGTCGTGGATCCGTCGCCGCGCGCGGCTCCCGACTCGAGCAGCGGATCGACGCCTGCGGAGCATCCGGCGAGCGTGAGAGTCGCGGTGACGGCAGCGGCCAGAATGGCGTACCTGCGTGACGTGGGCATGTGTCGCCGACCTCGTTCCCGCTCGAACTGCTGTGGCTCGAACTGCCGTGAAGAACCGACCTTACCTACAGCCATGTCCGGGTTTACCGGTCGGCCGGTCCGTCTCGACGGGCCGGAACGTCCAGGACGACGTCGAACTCCAGCAACGAGGCACCCGAGGCGACCGGCTTCGCCCGCTCACCGGAATGGGCCTCGCGAGCCGGTCCACCCGACCAGGCCTGGAACGACTCCTCGTCCTCCCACTGCGTGACGACGAAGTAGCGGCTCTCGCCCTTGACCGGGCGGAGCAGCTGGAAACCGAGGAAACCGGGTGAGCCGTCGACCGATCCGGCGCGGGCGGCGAAGCGCTTCTCGAGTTCGGGGCCGGCGCCCTCGGGCACCTCGATGGCGTTGATC
Source organism: Rhodococcus sp. NFXS4 (assembly GCF_058139645.1). NCBI lineage: Bacteria > Bacillati > Actinomycetota > Actinomycetes > Mycobacteriales > Nocardiaceae > Rhodococcus > Rhodococcus sp. NFXS4. Next base: position 4,304,756 of record NZ_CP192221.1, on the reverse strand, counting down.
TTGACCACTGGCATGGACCCGAGGCTACCTGCGACGGCTACGGTCGAGCGATGCTGGACGACCACGGCGGCTCCGGAGTGCCCCTCGTGCTGCTGCACGGCCTGATGGGCGGCCCGGACACGTGGCGGCGGCAGGTGCCCTGGTTGCGGGAGCACGGCCACGTCCTCGCCGCCCGGGCGGCGGGACACGGGCGTGCTGCTCCGGCGACCCTCACCACCGAGGCGTTCGTCGACGAGCTGCGCGAGGCGCTGGCGCCGTTCGAGTCCGTGATCCTGATCGGTCACTCCATGGGCGCGCTCCACGCGTGGTGCCTCGCGGCGCGCGAACCGGATCGGGTGCGCGGGATCGTCGTCGAGGACATGGCTCCCGACTTCCGCGGTCGCACCTCCGACGGGTGGGCCGCCGTCATCCGTGCGTGGCCCCAGCCGTTCCCCGGCGAGGCCGCGGTTCTGGCGTACTTCGGTGACGTCGCGGGGCAGTACTTCCTCGACTCCTTCGAGCGGACGCCGGACGGGCTGCACCTGCACGGAGACGTGGACACGTTCGCGGCGATCTCGGACGAATGGGGACGACGCGACTTCTGGGACGAGTGGCGAGCAGTGAGTGCTCCCGCGCTGCTGCTCGAGGCGGAGCACACGGTCACTCCAGCGGGTCAGATGGCGAGAATGGCTGCACTGCATCATGACTCGACGTACGAGGTGGTCGCCGGCGCCGGGCATCTGGTGCACGACGATCGGCCGGGGGAGTACCGGCGCGCTGTCGAGTCGTTCCTACGAGCCCTCCCCGGCGAGCGCGAAGGCGCCGGCGGACGTCTGCTCGACGAGCCCGTCGACCAGTAGCGAGTTCAGGGCACGGTCACGTTGGCCGGGATCGGTCGTCCACACCAGATCGAGCTCGGACTTCTCCACCGGACCCATCGTGGAGCGCAGTACGTCCATCAGTTTTCCGCGCACCTGCCGATCGGTTCCGGCGAACTTCTGCACCTTCCTCGGCGGTCCGTCGTGCGCCGGCCGACCGGCCTCGACCCACGCGCACGACGGGAGCGGGCAGTCCGCGCAGGCGGGATTGCGTGCGGTGCAGATGACGGCGCCGAGCTCCATCAGTGCCGCCGACAGAGTGGCCGCGGTGGCGACGTCCTCGGGCAGCAAGGCCTCGGTGTCTGCGAGATCTCGTGTGGTGCTGGGGTTTCCGGGCTCGGCGCGGCCGTGGACCGCACGGGCGACGACGCGCCGCACGTTGGTGTCGACGACGGGGACCCGCTGCCCGTAGGCGAAGCAGGCGACGGCGCGCGCGGTGTACGCCCCGACACCCGGCAGGGTCAGCAGCGTCTCGACATCCGACGGCGTCTCGTCGCCGTGGTGCTCGGCGAGGACGGCGGCGCAGTCGTGCAGGCGTGCGGCGCGACGGGGATAGCCGAGCTTGCCCCAGGCCCGCAGGACGTCGGCCCGCGATGACGCGGCCATGGCGGACGGCACCGGCCAACGCTGTACCCACTCGACCCAGATCGGAGCGACCCGCGCCACCGGAGTCTGCTGCAGCATCACCTCGCTCATCAGGATCTGCCACCCGCTGACACCGCTACGGCGCCACGGCAGATCCCTGGCCTCGCGTCGGTACCACGAGACCAGAACCTCGCTGTCCATGTCTGTGATCCTTCCCGGAAGTCGGGGCCGCCACCGGCGGGTGACTCATGTTTCGGTAACAATGAGTCCATGCCTAATTCGAGTCCCCGCTCAGCATGGAACGCACTCGTCGAGGGTAATCGCCGTTTCGTCGACGGCCGCCCGGAGCATCCCAGCCAGGGGGTGGATCACCGCGCGTCGCTCGTCGACGGTCAACACCCCACCGCGATCGTCTTCGGGTGCTCCGATTCCCGGGTGGCAGCCGAGATCATCTTCGACCAGGGCCTCGGCGACATGTTCGTCGTCCGCACGGCCGGCCAGGTCGTCGACTCGGCTGTTCTGGGTTCCCTGGAGTTCGGCGCCGAGGTCCTCGAAGCGCCCCTGATCGTCATTCTCGGCCACGACAGCTGTGGCGCCGTCAAGGCGACCATCAACGCGCTGGACGAGGGCACCGTCCCCGGTGGCTTCATCCGCGACATCGTCGAGCGGGTCACGCCGTCCGTCCTCAACGCCCACCGGCTGGGGTACACGCGCGCCGACGACGTCGAGGCGCGCCACGTCCTCGAGACCGGAAAGCTGCTGATCGATCGGTCGTCGATCCTCGAGAAGCGCGTCGCCGCGGGAAAACTCGCCATCGTCGGCCTGACGTACAAGCTGGCCGAGGGCAAGGTGGAGTTCCAGGGCGCGCTGGGCGACATCGGACACGTCGAGATGGGGTCGACCGACCGCACCGATGCGAGTGATCTGCTCACCTCGTCAGCGACGGCGAGCGACACGCCGTAGTAGGTGCCGCTCGGTCACCGCGTCGGCACATACGGTTGACCTGTGCTCGAGCCGAACGGACCCTTGCCTCCCGAGATCTACTGGCGACGCCGCGCGCTCGCGATCGGTGGCGCAGTGGTGGTCATCGGACTCGTGGTGTGGCTGGTGGTGTCTCTCGCCGGTGGCGGGTCGCAGGATTCCGAGTCCACCGCGGCGTCCGCCTCGCTCGCACCGTCCGCTGCCACGACGTACCGCCCCGACGCGTCCGCGACCGGAGGCTCCGCTCCGGCAGGAGGTTCCGGTGGTGGCGGCGGAGGCGGAGACGCCGCGTCCTCGTCGTCGGCGACGTCCACGTCCGCCACGACGTCCTCTCCGCCCGTCGCTCCCGGTCAGTGCGCGGATCAGTCTCTCGCCGTGAAGGCCTCGCCCGATCAGCCGTCCTACCCCGCGGGGCAGGAGCCGGCGTTCACCGTCGTCGTCACCAACATCGGAACCTCGGCATGCGAGCGCGATCTGGGTTCGGGTCTGCAGCAGGTGCTGGTCTACACGCTGGAGGGGCAGCGACTCTGGTCGAACGTCGACTGCTTCCCCACCACGACTCCCGACATCCGCACGCTGCAGCCCGGTGAGCAGGCGCCGTTCGCCGTGAAGTGGTCCGCGACCACCTCCGAGCCCGGGTGCGCGGCGCCGCGGAACCCGGTGGGCCCCGGCGGATACAGCGTGGTCGGCCAGCTCGGCCAGCTGCGCAGCGCGCCGGAGACGTTCAACATCACGTAGCGCACGTCCGTTCCGCGTCAGCGAGGTCGGTTCCCGCGGCAGTTCCGCGTTCCGGCAGGTGCTGCAGTCGCAGCGCGAACACGAAACCCCTCCGGGAAGACCGGCCGATTAGTCGAACGGGAAGGCCGGAGGCCGGCCGATTAGTCGAACGGGAAGGCCGGAGGCCGGCCGATTAGTCGAACGGGAAGGCCGGAGGCCGGCCGATTAGTCGAACGGGAAGGCCGGAGGCCGGCCGATCAATCGAACGGGAAGGCCGGAGGCCGGCCGATCAATCGAACGGGAAGGCCGGAGGCCGGCCGATCAATCGAACGGGAAGGCCGGAGGCCGGCCGATTAGTCGAACGGCCCCGAGATGCTGGCCTCGGCCATGCGGGACAGGCCTTCTCTGATGTGCCGGGCCCACAGCCCACCGATGCCCTCGACGGACTGCAGGTCGGCTGCGGTGGCGGCCAGCAGTGTCTGCAGGGTGCCGAAGTGCCCGACCAGTCGGTGGATCTGCGTGAACTGCAGCCGCGGAACGCGGGTGAGCAACCGGTACCCGCGGGGACTCATCGGTGCGTCGAGCGCCTCGATGGTGCCGGGATAGCCGAAGGCACGAGCGATCACCGTGAGGTCGAGCAGGTCGACGTCGGTGAGCCGGTCGAGTGCCGCGAGGGAGCGTTCGACGGCCGCGGTGGTGGGTGTGTCGGTGCCGGCGAGGTAGTCGCGGACGACGAGTTGGCGCGCAGAGTCGTTGTCGCCCACCAGTTCTTCGAGCTGCAGGGCGAGCTGGCGCCCGTCGATACCGAGCTCGAGAACGTTCTGTTCGATCTCGACGGACACGCGCCGGACCATCTCGAGACGCTGCGCGACGGTGAGCGCGTCGCGCAACGTCACCGAGTCCTCGATCTCCGTCACGGACAGTTGGCGGCTGACTTCGTCGAGGCGCGCCTTGTACCGCTCGAGGGTGGCCACGGCCTGGTTGGCGCGGGACAGGATGGTCGCGGAACCCTCGATGACGTGCCGGGTTCCGCCGACGTAGACGCTGAGGATGCTCATCGACTGGCTGACGGACACCACGGGATAGCCGGTGTGGATCGCGGTGCGCTCGGCGGCCCGGTGGCGGGTACCGGACTCGACCGTGGGGATGGTGTGGTCGGGGACGAGCTGCACGTTGGCGCGGACGATGCGCGAACCGTCGGTGGACAACACGACGGCGCCGTCCATCTTGGACAGTTCGCGGAGCCGGGTGGGGGCGAACTCGACATCGAGATCGAAGCCGCCGTCGCAGATGCTCTCGACCTGTTCGTCGTACCCGAGGACGATCAGTCCGCCGGTGCGGCCACGCAGGATGCGCTCGAGACCGTCGCGCAACGTGGTGCCCGGGGCGAGGTCGGCGATGGCGTCACGCAGGGACGACTGGGGTACCGGGAAGCCGAGGGAGATGTCCGGAGTCGTCACGGTGTCGGTCACTGGTCCCCCTCCCACGTCGTTCCCGGTTGCCGGTGGTGCAGAGTCAGGGTACCGGTACTCACCGCACCGGCGTTCCGTCCGCGGGTCGAGTGGTCTACTTCCGTCGTCGCTCGAAGGCTCCCTGCATCGCGCCGGCGACGTCGGTGACCCGGACGACCCGCATGCCCGGTGGATCTCCGGCCGTGTCGTCCTTCACGCCGCGACGCTGGTCGGACGGGACGATCGCGGAGGTGAACCCCAGCCGCGCGGCCTCGGCGAGGCGCCGGTCGACGCCGACCACGCGCCGGACCTCTCCGGCCAGCCCCACCTCGCCGAGCACCACCATTCCCGGGGGCAGGGCGGTGTCACGGGCGGCGGAGGCGACCGCGAGTGCCAACGCGAGATCGACGACGGGCTCGGTGGTCCGCATACCGCCGATGGTGGCGGCGTAGACCTCCCGGCTGCTGAGCTGCACGCCGCAGCGACGTTCGAGGACCGCGAGGATCATCGACACCCGGGCGGCGTCCAGACCGCTGACGGCCCGGCGGGGCGTGGGCATGTGCGACGGCGCGACGAGCGCCTGGACCTCCGCGAGCAGGGCCCGCTTGCCGTCCATCGTGACGGTGACGGCAGTGCCGGGGACCGAGTCGGCGCGGTGGTGCAGGAACAGGCCGGACGGATCGCTGACGCCGTGGATGCCGCCCTCGCGCAGTTCGAAGCAGCCCACCTCGTCGGCGGCGCCGAAGCGGTTCTTGACGCCCCGGACCATGCGCAGGGTGGAGTGCTTGTCGCCCTCGAAGTGCAGGACGACGTCGACGAGGTGCTCGAGCGAGCGCGGCCCGGCGACCGCGCCGTCCTTCGTGACGTGGCCGACGAGGATGACGGCCGTGCCGCTGCCCTTGGCGAGGGACGTCAGCGCCGAGGTGATGGCACGGACCTGGGTGACGCCGCCGATGACGCCGTCCACGTCGGACGCCTGCATGGTCTGCACGGAGTCGACGACGACGAGGGTGGGCGCGACCTGGTCGACGTGGCCGAAGATGGTGGCCAGGTCGTTCTCCGCGGCGAGGAACACGCGCTCGTGCACGGCGCCCGTCCGGTCGGCGCGCAGACGCACCTGCCCCGCCGACTCCTCACCCGTGACGTAGAGCGCGATGTCCTGCGGGCTGCGCTCGGCCCACTGCTTGACCACCTCGAGCAGGAGGGTGGACTTGCCGACGCCCGGTTCACCCGCGAGCAGCACCACCGAGCCGGGCACGATGCCGCCGCCGAGCACGCGGTCGAGCTCGTCGACCCCGGTGGGACGGGCGATGGAGGACGTGCTGGAGACCTGTGTGAGCGGAAGTGCCGGCGACGTCGGGATCATCGACGCGCCGCCCGCCCGAACGGCGCTCGCACCCGCGCGGGACGACACGGAGGCGAGGAGAGTGACCTCGTCCATCGAGCCCCACGTCTCGCACTCGGGGCAGCGGCCGACCCACTTGGCCACGGTGTGCTGACAGGCCGAACAGCGATAACTGGTACGAGTCTTGGCCACTCGCGAAGACTAGAGGTGTCTACCGACAGGAATGCTCGGCCGACGGGGGACCGTCAGCCGTTGGCCTCTTCGTCGAGGCGCGGGGTGACGGGGCCCGGATCGACGGGCACGCTGACGGTGACGTCGCCGGCCTGCTGGAACGTGAAGGTGACCGGGACGGTGAGTCCGGGGCGCACGTTCTCGGAGAGGTCTTCCATCACGGCGGTGATGGACTGCGACCCCTCGGGGGCGGTGGGGTCCTGGTCCGCGGGCACTCCGGACGCGACGGACGCCTGAGCCGGGATCTCGATGGAGGTGCCACCGGTGGCACCGGTGACGACGACCTCGGCGGCACCCTCGGTCTCGATGCCGGTGATGCGGTCCGGTGTGGTCTCGCTGGTGTTGATCGCCGTGAAGATCAGCTCCGCGCGGCCACCGGGCTCGAGCACGAACTCGTCGGAGGAGGGGTAGGCGACGTGCACGTTGCGCAGGGAGACGGTGCCCTGGTCCGCGCCGTTACCGTTGACCGCGGCGACCTGCGTCGCCGTCTGGGAGATCTGCCCGGCGCTGCACGCGGAGAGGCTGATCACCGTGCCGAGAGCGAGCGCGACGCCGGTCGCGACTCGGGCCGGCCGGATCCGGGCGGTAGATGCGGTCACTGGTCGTCCTCCACTGGTCGTCATCGAGAGTTGTGCCGACGGGCGGCCACCACCACGCAGCGTAGTAGTTCGCCGTCCGGACGTGTGGATCGGGTGACGCCAGTCGGTGCCGGAGCGGGCCGAACAGCCTGCTCGATACATGTATCCCGCCCCCTGTCAAGAGCGTCCCCACCAGCCCTGTGCCCCTGACCTGCACCGTTGGAACGACCCCGGATCGGAGGCGTGTTAAACTGGCCATATCGAAAGGGGCACCGAACACATGATTTTCAAGGTCGGAGACACCGTCGTTTACCCGCACCACGGAGCGGCGCTGATCGAAAATATCGAGACACGCACCATCAAGGGCGAGGCCAAGGAATACCTCGTTCTCAAGGTAGCCCAGGGTGATCTCACCGTTCGAGTTCCTGCCGACAACGCCGAGTACGTGGGTGTCCGGGACGTCGTCGGCCAGGAGGGTCTGGACAAGGTGTTCCAGGTTCTCCGCGCGCCGCACACCGAGGAGCCCACCAACTGGTCGCGCCGGTACAAGGCCAACCTGGAGAAGCTCGCGTCGGGTGACGTGAACAAGGTGGCCGAGGTCGTGCGCGATCTGTGGCGTCGTGAGCAGGACCGCGGCCTGTCCGCTGGTGAGAAGCGCATGCTGGCGAAGGCACGTCAGATCCTGGTCGGCGAGCTCGCACTCGCCGAGGGAACCGACGAAGTCAGGGCGGACTCCATGCTGGACGAGGTTCTGGCCGCGGCGTCCTGACGCGCGTGTGACGGACGTCGTCGCGCTCGTTCCGGCAGCCGGATCGGGCGTACGCCTCGGGGAGAACATGCCCAAGGCGTTCGTGGAACTCGCGGGACGCACTCTGCTCGAGTGGGCGCTGGACGGCCTGTCGGCCTCCGGCGCCCTTTCTCGTGTCGTGGTGGTGGTCCCGAACATTCTGCAGGACACGACCTCTCGTCTGGTCGAGTCCTGCGTCCTGCCGGTGGACGTCGTCGTCGGCGGAGCCGAGCGCACCGATTCGGTGCGGGCCGGCCTGGCAGTGGCCGGTGCGGCGGACATCGTGCTCGTGCACGACGCCGCACGCTGCCTGACGCCGCCGAGCCTGATCACCCGCGTCGTCGAGGCGGTCGGCGCCGGTGCGTCGGCCGTGGTGCCGGTGCTGCCCGTCGTCGACACGATGAAGTCCGTCGATGCCGCCGGTGTGGTCACCGGAACGGTCGACCGGGCCACGCTGCGCTCGGTGCAGACGCCGCAGGGATTCGACGGGGTGACCCTGAGGCGTGCCTACGATTCCTTTCCCGAGACGGCCACCGACGACGCCGGCCTGGTCGAACGTCTGGGAGTCGACGTGCACACGGTCGTCGGCGACGCCGAGGCCTTCAAGATCACCACCCCGATGGATCTGGTCCTGGCTCGCGCACTCGTCGCCCGCCGGACACAGTCGTGAGAGGGAGACCATGCGCGTAGGGATCGGTTCCGACGTCCACCCCGTCGAGGTGGGGCGTGAGTGCTGGATCGCCGGACTGTTGTTCGAGGACGCCGACGGCTGTGCCGGGCATTCCGACGGCGACGTCGCGGCGCACGCACTCTGCGACGCGCTGCTGTCCGCGGCCGGTCTGGGAGATCTGGGCTCGGTGTTCGGCACGGGTCGCCCCGAATGGGACGGCGTCAGCGGCGCCACCATGCTCATGCACGTGCGCGAACTGCTCGCGCAGCAGTCGATGCGCGTGGGCAACGCCGCGGTCCAGGTCATCGGCAATCGTCCGCGCGTCGGCCCACGTCGGGTGGAGGCGCAGACACTGCTCACGAACATCCTGGGGGCGCCCGTCTCCGTCTCGGCCACCACGACCGACGGGCTCGGCCTGACCGGCCGCGGCGAGGGTGTGGCCGCGATCGCCACCGCTCTCGTGCTGGAGAGTGCGGTCCCGGACGACGCTCGCGTGGTACAGGGCGAGTCGAATCCCCGGTAGGATCGGCCGTCGTGACCCTGCGCTTCTACGACACCGCGACCAGGGCCGTGCGTGAGTTCACTCCGCTGGCCCCCGGACACGCCTCGGTGTATCTGTGCGGGGCCACGGTCCAGGGACATCCCCACATCGGTCACGTGCGCAGCGGCGTCGCGTTCGACGTCCTTCGGCGGTGGCTGACGGCCGCCGGCTACGACGTCGCCTTCGTCCGCAACGTCACCGACATCGACGACAAGATCCTGAACAAGGCCGCCGACGCCGGCCGTCCGTGGTGGGAGTGGGCGGCGACGTACGAGCGCTCCTTCACCGCGGCCTACGACGCCCTCGGTGTGCTTCCCCCGTCGGCCGAACCGCGCGCCACGGGTCACATCACGCAGATGGTCGAGCTGATCGGTCGGTTGATCGACGCGGGTCACGCGTACGCGGCCGCCGGCGACGTCTACTTCGACGTGCGGAGCTGGGGCGAGTACGGCGCTCTGTCCGGGCACAGGCTCGACGACGTCCACCAGGGTGAGAGCGTCGGTGCGGGCAAGCGCGATCCGCGCGACTTCACGCTGTGGAAGACGGCCAAGCCCGGCGAGCCGTCGTGGCCCACCCCGTGGGGACCCGGCCGGCCCGGGTGGCACATCGAGTGCTCCGCGATGGCGGAGACCTACCTCGGGTCCGCGTTCGACATCCATTGCGGTGGACTGGATCTGGTGTTCCCGCACCACGAGAACGAGCTGGCCCAGTCCCGCGCCGCGGGGGACGGTTTCGCGCAGTACTGGCTGCACAACGGTTGGGTCACCATGAGCGGCGAGAAGATGTCGAAGTCGCTCGGCAACGTCGTCTCCATCCCGACGATGCTCGAGACCGTGCGTCCGCAGGAACTGCGCTACTACCTCGGCAGCGCGCACTACCGGTCGATGCTCGAGTACTCGGCCGAGGCACTGCAGGAAGCGGCATCGGCGTACCGGAGCATCGAGGCGTTCGTGACGAAGACCGCGGAGCGCGCGGGCGAGGTGCCGATCGGTACCTGGACGCCCGCGTTCGCCGAGGCGCTCGACGACGATCTCTCGGTGCCCAAGGCGCTCGCCGAGATCCACGGACTCCGCCGCGAGGGCAACAGTGCGTTGGCCGCGGGGAAGCTGGACGAGGCCGTCGAGGCCGCGTCGTCCGTCCGCGCCATGACGTCGATCCTCGGCGTGGATCCCCTCGATCCGCACTGGGCGTCCGGCTCCGCCGACGCGTCGGCGGAACGGGCGGCGCTCGATCTGCTCATCGCGGACGACCTCGAGCTGCGCAGCGCCGCCAAGGCAGGCAAGGACTGGCCGACGGCCGACCGTATTCGTGACCGCCTCGCCCGCGCGGGCGTGGAGGTCACCGACACCCCGAACGGCCCGGAATGGTCGATCGCACAGCCGGAAGGCACGGAGAAGTAATGGCAGGCAATTCGAGTCGACGCGGAGCGGTGCGCAAGACCGGCACCAAGAAGGGCCAGACCGTCGGGTCCGGCGGCAAGCGCAGCAAGGGCCTCGAGGGCCGCGGCGCGACCCCGCCGGCGGCCGAGCGCACCAAGCACGCCCGGCGCGCACGGCCGACCAGCCGGGACGCGTCCGGTTCGGGTCGCGGCCGTCCGCCGGTCCGCAAGACCGAGGACGGTCCGGAGAACGTGCTGGGCCGCAACCCGGTGCTGGAGTGCCTGCGCGCGGGAGTGCCGGCGACGGCGCTGTACGTCGCGTCGGGCACCGAGGCCGACGATCGGCTGAAGGAGAGCGTCCAGATCGCCGCGGACAAGGGCATCTCGATCCTGGAAGTCTCCCGCACCGATCTCGATCGGATGAGTGCCAACGGCATGCACCAGGGCATCGCGCTCCAGGTGCCGCCGTACCGGTACGCCCACCCCGACGATCTCCTCTCGCAGGCGCGCCAGCGTCAGGAGCCGCCGCTGCTGGTCGCTCTCGACAACATCACCGACCCCCGCAACCTCGGTGCCGTCGTCCGGTCGGTCGCAGCATTCGGTGGACACGGCGTGGTCATCCCGCAGCGACGCAGCGCGAGTGTCACGGCCGTCGCGTGGCGCACCAGTGCCGGAGCGGCAGCGCGTCTCCCCGTCGCCCGTGCGACCAATCTGACTCGGACGCTGAAGGACTGGGCCGACAAGGGTGTGATGGTGGTCGGTCTCGACGCCGACGGTGACACTTCGCTGGACGACTTCGACGGCACCGGGCCGATCGTGGTGGTCGTCGGGTCCGAGGGCAAGGGTCTGTCCCGCCTCGTCCGCGACAACTGCGACAGCATCCTGTCGATCCCCATGGCCGGTCCGGTGGAGTCGCTCAACGCGTCCGTCGCAGCGGGAGTCGTGCTCGCGGGCATCGCGCGGCAGCGCCGGGGCTGAACCCGGCTCAGTGGACGCGGACCGACTCGATGAACGGGGCCGGCAGCTGAGCGCCAGTCTGGGTCGGATGGGGTGCGCACACCCCTTGCCTGAACCGCACACCCTCTGCAGCTGGCAGTGAGGGGTGTGCGCTCACCGGAGAGGGTGTGCACACCCCCCGCAACGTGCCCGGCCGCAAGCTCGATCGGTGTCGGTGGTCGGGTGCAGAATCGCCCTGTGACCCGGAGCACTTACTTCACCGCCAGCACCCTCGACGGCTACCTCGCCGACGAGAACGACTCTCTCGAGTGGCTCTTCCGTCAGGAGATCGACGAGCACGGCCCGATGAACTACGGCGACTTCATCGCGGACATCGGCGCGATCGTCATGGGAGCCACGACCTACGCCTGGGTCCTCGACCACAACGCGTCGACCGGGGAGGCGTGGACGTACGACATGCCGGCGTGGGTGGTGACCCATCGAGACTTCGCGGACTCCGAGCACGACGTTCGATTCGCTGCCGGAGACGTCGCCGACCTCTGGCCGGCGATCGAGGAGTCCGCCGGCGGCAAGGACGTCTGGATCGTGGGGGGCGGTGATCTGGCAGCACAGTTCGCCGAGGCCGGCCACCTGGATCGGATCGTCGTCTCGATCGCGCCGGTCACCCTCGGTGCCGGCAGGCCGCTGTTCCCGCGTCGGTTCGATCTCCGACTCGTGGACTTCGCGCGCAACGGCGCGTTCCTCTGCGCGGAGTACGACGTCGTGGAACCGCACGCGCAGACCTGAGTCCTGTCATCATCTGTCCATGACAGCGGCGGGTCGCAGAGTGCGCGGTGTGGTCCTGGTGGCCGTGGTGATCGCCGCGTACGTCGCGGTGGTGCTCACCTACGCGCTGGGGAGCCCGCCGAACGGCCCCGACCTCCGTGAGTCCGCACCCGACGCCGCGCTCGTCTACCTCGACGTGGACACCGTCTCCGGTGAGAACTTCTCGCTCGACGCCCGCGTGTCCGTGTATCCGGGGACCGAGTTGACCGATGCCGACGGCAACCTGGTCGACGACCTGATCGTCGACGTGACGCCGACCGCGAGCGCCGGCACCCTGACGTTCCCCAGTGGGACCCGTGTGGGCCCGCTCCCGGTCTCCCTGTACGCGGACGGCGACATCAGGCGATGGCCGTTCGACACGTACGACGCGTCGTCGATCCAGGTGCGGGTGTTCTCCGGCACCGGCGCGGACCGGCAGCCCGTACCCGCCGAGATCGTGGTGACCGACTCGCTCACGTCCTGGGCGGTGGAGGCCGTCGACATCGACTCCTCGTCGGCGCAGGCCTTCGACATCCGCGTCGCGCGCACGGTGGGTACCACGATCTTCGACGTCGCGATCTGTGTCGTGCTCGTCGTCCTGCCGTCGTGCACGCTGTTCGTGTCGATCCAGACGCTGCGCCGCCGCAAGCAGTTCCTGCCGCCGATCATGACGTGGTTCGCGGTGACGCTCTTCGCGGTGCTGCCCATCCGCAACCTGTTCCCCGGCGCTCCGCCGATCGGGTCGTGGGTCGACTACACCGTGGTGCTGTGGGTGGTGGCGGGTCTGGTGACGGCGATGGTGCTCTACGTCGTCGCGTGGTGGCGCCAGGGCCCCTAGGTCGAGCGCGACCGGGGTGGGGCTCGTCCGCGCGTACCGTCGAGTCATGATCGAACGGCTGAGGACGACGGTGACACAGGTGGCCGAGGCCGCACTGGGAATCGTGGGGGTTCGGGTGGGTACCGAGGAACCACCCCACACCACCGAGTCGCTCACGGGGGCGGTCGAGATTCGCCGATACGAACCCCGGATCGCGGCGGAGACCGTCGTGGACGCCGACGAGGAACGCGCCCGTAACGAAGGCTTCCGCCGGCTGGCCGGGTACATCTTCGGGGGCAATCAGGGATCCGACAGGATCGCGATGACGGCTCCCGTTGGGCAGTCGGCGTCGCGCGGGCAGACCATCGCGATGACCGCACCCGTGTCGCGCGCCGCGAGCGACGAGGGATGGGTCGTCCGGTTCTTCATGCCGTCGCGATGGACGATGGACACTCTGCCGGCGCCGAAGGACGATCGGGTGCGCCTGGTGGAGGTGCCGGCCGAGACGGTGGCGGTGCTGCGGTTCAGCGGTGACCGCGGTGCGCGGGCCGTGGCCGAGCGCACCACGGAGCTGCTGGAGATCCTGAAGTCCCGCGGCATCGACACGACCGGCGAGCCGATGTCCTGGTTCTACGACCCGCCCTGGACGGTGTCGTTCCGCCGCCGCAACGAGATCGCCGTTCCTGTCTCCCGATGATCAGACACTGAAGCGGATCGTCTGTCCCGGCGCACACTGCGCCGCGGATCCGAGGTCCGCCGACACCACGACGGCGATCACCGGGTAGCCGCCGGTCACCGGATGGTCGACGAGGAACAACACGGGCAGTCCCGACGGCGGTACCTGCAGTGCGCCGGTCACCATGCCCTCGCTCGGGAGTTCGTCCTCCCGCGATCGCGACAGTGGCTCGGCGCCCTGGAGTTTCATGCCGACGCGGTCCGAATCCGTCCGCACCGTCCAAGGTTGGGCGAGCAGCAGGTCGAGCGCGTCGTCGGTGAACCGGTCCGCGCGCGGGCCGGGAATCACCCGCAGGGTCGTACGGTGCTCGAACGGGTAAGGATTCACGTCGACCCCGGGCCAGTCCTCGGCGTCGTGACCGATCGGCAGCACGGCGCCGGGCGCCACTCGCTCGGGTCCGATACCGGACAGGGAGTCGGTCGATCGGCTCCCGAGAACCCGGGGCACGTCGATGCCGCCGCGGACGGCGACGTACGTGCGCAGTCCCACCGGTGCCCAGTCGAGGCGGATCTCGGCGCCCGACCCCACCACGACCACGGCGCCGTGCCCCTGCGGTACGCCGTCCACCGTGAACGGGGTCGGAGCCCCCGTGACCGCCAGAACCACCTCGGTGCGTGCGCGCAGCACCAGTCCGCCGAGCGTCACCTCGAGCGTCGCGGCGTCGATCATGTTCCCCACCAACCGATTCGCTGCGTCGTGCGAGCGTCGATCGGCAGCGCCGGACGTGCCGACGCCCAGCGAGGACCACCCGGTGCGTCCGCGGTCCTGCACCGTGGTGAGCGGCCCGGTCGCCAGTACCTCGAGCATCACGTCACCGCGCGGAACTGCACGCGCGTGCCGGGCGCGAGCAGCGCGGGGTCGTCCCGGTTCACGTCCCACAGCGCCGCGTCGGTGCTGCCGATGATCTGCCACCCGCCGGGCGACGAGGTCGGGTACACCCCGGTGTACTCGCCGGCCAGCGCCACGGATCCCGCCGGCACCGAGGTGCGCGGATCGGCGCGGCGCGGGATCGACAACGGATCGGATCCGACCAGGTACGCGAAGCCGGGGGAGAAGCCGCAGAACGCGGCGGTCCACATCTGACCGGTGTGCACGGCGACGATGTCCAGTCCCGTTGTCGCACAGACCTCGTCGAGATCGGGCCCGTCGTATCGGACGTCGATCGTGATCGTCTCACCGGAGCGGCCGAGCACCTGCGCCGGTGGCGTCTCGCGGAGCCACGCCGTCACCCGTGCGGGTTCCGCGTCCTCGGTGAGGATCACCAGCACGGTGGCGGCGGCGGGGATCATCTCGGCGATTCCCGGGTGCCCGACGGCCCACCCGGCGTGGTGCGCCGCGACTGTGCGGACGTCGTCGAGATCGACCAGCAGGGCGCGGTCGCCCGCCGGGGCGATCCTCACGACACGAACGGGGTCAGGGTGACGCCGTTGCGGGACAACACCGCACGCACGGCCAGGGCCATGTCCACCGCGGCGGGGGTGTCGCCGTGCAGGCACACCGAGTCGGCGTTCACCGGCACCGTCACCCCGTCGACGGAGTCCACGACGCCCTCGGTGACCATCCGCAGCACGCGTCGTGCCACGGCGTCGACGTCGGACAGGACCGCACCGGGGTCGCGGCGGGAGACGAGGGTTCCCGCTGCCGTGTAGCCGCGATCGGCGAACGCCTCGGTGACGGTCCGCAGGCCCGCCCGCGCGGCGATCTCGAGGAATGCCGAGCCGGGCAGCCCCAGGACGGGCAGGCCGGGGTCGTACGCGGCGACGGCGTCGACGACCGCCTGTGCCTGTACTCGGTGGTGCACGATCGTGTTGTACAGCGCTCCATGTGGTTTGACGTACCGCACGCGTCCGCCGACGGAGCGCGCCAGGCCGTCGAGAGCCCCGATCTGGTAGATCACGTCGGCGCGCAGGTCCTCCGCGGTGATGTCGAGGAAGCGCCTGCCGAAGCCGACGAGGTCCCGGTACCCCACCTGGGCGCCGATACGCACGTCGGACCGGACGGCGTCGGCGCACGTCCGCAGCAGCGTGGCCGGATCACCCGCATGGAAGCCGCACGCGATGTTGGCGCTGGTGACCACACGCAGCATCGCCGCGTCGTCACCGAGCGTCCAGGTGCCGAAGCCCTCGCCGAGATCGGAGTTCAGATCGACCATCCACACGAGGGTAACGGTCAGGCGTGGACGACGGTGCGGGACGGTGTGCGTCGACCGACCGCCCGGCAGACGAGGTAGATGACGAACGAGATGGTGGTGACGAAGGTCGAGACCGGCACCCCGGGAGCGAGCGAGAGCAGGATGCCGCCCACGGCCGCGACCTCGGCGAAGAGAATCGAGAGCCACGTCGCCGTGACGGGGTTGGCGGTGACGCGGGACGCCGCTGCCGCGGGCGTGATGAGGAGCGAGAGCACCAGCAGGGCGCCGACGATCTGGACGCCGAGCGCACACGCGACACCGACGAGGATCGCGAACACGATGGACAGCAGTCGCATCGGTACGCCGCGCGCCTCGGCGCCCTCGGGATCGGTGCTGGCGAACAGCAGGGGCCGGTAGACCACGAAGAGCACGACGATGACGACGAGCGCCACCGCGAGCAGCAGGCCGAGACCCGTGCTGCCGACACCGACGATCTGCCCGACCAGCAGCGAGAAGCTGGTGCCGGTGCGGCCGGGATACGCCCACAGGAAGAGCACCGACAGGCCGAGCCCGAAGCTCATGATGACGCCGATGACGGAGTCGCGTTCGCGCGCACGACGGCCCAGCAGGGCGAACAGGACCGCCGCGATGACGGATCCCAGGATGGCGCCGACCCCGACGGCCAACCCCACCAGCAGGGCCGCGGACGCACCGGTGAGGGACAGCTCCGACGAGCCGTGGACGGCGAACGACCACTGTCGACTGACGATGAGGGGGCCGAGCGCCCCGGCGAGCACACCGAGGATCGCCGCGGCGATCAGCGCCTGCTGCACGAAGTCGTAGGTGAGGAGATCGGCCGTCGTACCGAAGTCGAATGCCTTGCTCAGGGCGTCGAGAACCTTGTCCATGCCTACTCCGACTCGTCCACGTGGTGCATGCCGCCGGCGCTCCCGAGGGCGTCCATGGCGTCTCCGGTACCGACGACCACCAGCCGCCCGCGGACGCGCAGGACCTCGACGTCGGTGTCGTACAGCTCGGAGAGCACCTCGGAGGTCATCACCTCCTCGGTGGTGCCGATGCGGAACTTGCCGTCGACGAGGTAGACCACCCGGTCGACGATCGGCAGGATCGGGTTGAGCTCGTGCGTCACGAACACCACCGAGGTGCGGTGCGAGCGCCGACGCTGGTCGATCAGGTGCGCGACGACCTGCTGGTTGGCGAGGTCGAGGCTCAGCAGCGGTTCGTCGCAGAGCAGCACGTCCGGATCGCCGACGAGTGCCTGCGCGACGCGTAGCCGCTGCTGCTCACCGCCGCTCATCTGCCCCAGCGGCGCGTCGGCGAACGCTTCCGCACCGACCGAGGCGACGGCGATGTCGACGGCCTCGCGACGAGCCTGGCGCCCACGGAAGCCGATGCCCCAGCGGTGTCCGTCCCACCCGAGGCCGACGAAGTCGCGCCCGCGCAGCGGAACACCCTCGTCGATGGCCTTCTGCTGGGGGATGTAGCCGACGGAGGATCGACCGCCGGCGATGGTCGCGGTGCCGGCGGTGAGGTGGGCCTGCCCGAGCAGCACCTTGAGGAGCGACGTCTTGCCGGAGCCGTTCGGGCCCAGCACGGCGACGAACTCGCCCGGTGCGACCTCGAGGTCGAGATCGGACCAGAGCACCCGGTCGCCGTAGGCGAGGGTGGCTCCGGTCAGTCGGACAGCGGTCACACGACCCCCAGCGCGTCGGCGAGATCCTGCGCTGCCGTGCGCTGCCAGGAGACGTAGTCCTGCCCTGCGGGCAGGGTCTCGGTGACCTCGACGACGCGGATGCCGTTCTCCTCGGCGATGCGGCGCACGTCCTCGGTCACGGCGTCCTCCGTCTGAATGTTGTAGACCAGTACGTCGACGCCCTTGCCGGTGAACAGGTCACGCGTCGCGGCGACGGCGGCGGGCGAGGGATCGTTGCCCTCCTCGATCGAGTCCTCGAAGTCCTCGGGGGTCTTGTCGTCCACCCCGGCTCCTTCCAGCAGGTAGTGCGCGATCGGCTCCGTCTGAGCGACGGGTGCGCCAGGCTTCTGCTGGGCGATGCGATCCGTGATGTCGGTGATCTCGTGGATGTCGTCGTGGAACGCCTCGGCGTTCTCGGTGTAGTACGCCGCGTTGTCGGGGTCGACCTTACCGAGTTCGGTGGCGATCGCCTCGGCGGTGGCCGCCGCGATCTCCGGGTCGTACCAGACGTGCTCGTTGGTCTCGCCCGAATGGTCGTGGGCACCCGCCTCGTCGGCATGGTCGGCGTCGTCCGCGTGTCCCTCGAGCAGCGAGTACGCGTCGACGGAGGGCACGTCGCCCGCGGAGCCGAGCACGTCGTCGACGAACTCGTCGTAGCCGCCGCCGTTGTACACGACGAGCGAGGCCTCGGACAGTGCCGCGGCGTCGCCGGGGCTGGCCTCGTAGGAGTGCGGATCCGCGGACGGATCGGAGATGATCGCCGTGACGTCCGCTCGGTCTCCGACGACGGCCTCGGCGACCGAGCCCCACACGTTCGTCGACGCGACGACGGTGGGCCGACCGGACTCGGCCGTCGCGGTGTCGTCGGAGCTGCATCCCACCAGGGCGGTCGCCGTCAGGGCGGTCATACCCAGGGCGGTGACGAGCGTGCGGAGGGGAATTCGGGCGGGTGCGTACACGAGGGGTGCTCCTGGGTCGGTCGAACGTTATCGTTAATGGAAACCGTTGTCGTGACCTTACCGCCCCACCACCCCGACGGCGAAACCGTGCCGGAGCCGACGTGCGCGACCCCGACCGGATACCGTCTCTTCATGGCGAGGTCGACGGAACCGCGACGGATGGCCACGCTCGCGTCGCTGGCCGCCGAACTGAACGTCTCGCGCACCACCGTGTCCAACGCCTACAACCGCCCGGACCAGCTCTCACCCGAGATGCGGGAACGTGTGCTCGACGCGGCCAGGGCCCGCGGTTATCCGGGGCCCGACCCGGTCGCCCGCTCGCTGCGCACCCGGCGCGCCGGTGCGGTGGGGCTCGTCCTCACCGAGGCGCTCAGCTACTCGTTCTCCGATCCCGCCGCCGTGCAGTTCCTCACCGGCCTCGCCGAGTCGTGCGAGCGGGCCGGACGCGGTCTGCTGCTCATTCCCGCGGGGCCCGCCTCGACGCCGGAGGACGCCGCGGCCGTCGTGCAGCAGGCGGGGGTCGACGCATTCGTCGTCTACTCGGTGTCCGACGACGATCCGCACCTGACGGCGGTCCGTGACCGTCATCTGCCGACGGTCGTGTGCGACCAGCCTCGGGACGCGGAGGACACCTCGCTCGTCGGAATCGACGACAGGGTGGCGATGCGACGGATGGCCGAGGAGGTGCTCGCGAGGGGCCACACTCGCATCAGCGTGGTCTGCATGCGGCTGCGCCGCGACCGGCACGACGGACTCGTCGATCCGGAACGCCGGAGCGGCATCACCTTCCATGTCCAGCGCGAGCGTCTCGCCGGCATCCGCGACGCGATGATCGCGGCCGGCGTCGATCCCGACATCGTGATCGTCGAGCGCTTCGACCACACGCGGGAGGCCGGACGGTCGGCGGCCGCCGAGGCGCTCCGGGCGGCGCCGGACACCACCGCGCTGGTGTGCACGTCCGACGTGCTGGCTCTGGGTGCGCTCGATCACTGTGCCGCGCAGGGTGTCTCAGTACCCGAACAGATGTCGGTCACCGGTTTCGACGGGGTCGACGAGGCGCGCCGCATCGGCCTGACGTCGGTGCAGCAGCCGGTCCTCGAGAAGGGTCGGCTCGTCGGTGAGATCGTGCTGGGCGTCAGCCATTCCGGGGTGGACCGGACCGAGCACCTCCCGACGCATCTGCTCGCCGGGGTGACGCTCGGCCCGGTGCGGACCGGCTAGCGGGCCAGCAGCTGGGCGCAGCGCAGCAGGCCGAGGTGGCTGTAGGCCTGCGGGTGGTTGCCCAGCGAGCGCTCGGCCACGGGGTCGTACTCCTCGCTCAGCAGGCCCGTCGGGCCTGCCGCGGCGACGAGCTGGGTGAAGAGCGCTTCGGCCGGAAGTCGCTGCCCGATCAGAAGATACGCCTCGACGAGCCAGGCCGCGCACAGGTGGAACCCGCCCTCGCCGCCGGGGAGGCCGTCGTCGTGGTGGTAGCGGTACACCGTGGCGCCGCTGCGCAACTCTGCCTCGGTCGCGGTGACCGTCGCCGCGAAGCGCGGGTCGCTCGGATCGATGAGACCGGACAGGCCGATGTGCAGGGTGGCCGCATCGAGATCGGTTCCGCCGTACGCGGCCGTGAAGGACTGCGCCTCATCGCTCCAGCCCTTGTCGAGCACCTGACGACGGATGACGTCACGCAACGTGCTCCAGCCGAGTTGCGCCTCGCGGCCGTACGCCTCGGCCAGGGTGATGGCGCGATCGACGGTGAGCCAGCACATCACCTTGGAGTAGACGTGGTGGCGTGGGTTGCCGCGGATCTCCCAGATGCCGTTGTCCGGCTCGGACCAGCGTCGCTCGACGGCGTCGACCATGGCGCACACCAGGTCCCAGTCCTGATCGGTGAGCACCTCGGCGTTCGCGGTGACGCCGCTCGCGGTGCGGGCGCGTGCCAGTGTCGCGATGAGATCGACGATGGGTCCGAAGACGTCGAGCTGCACCTGCTGGTTGGCCGCGTTGCCCACCCGCACGGGGCGGGATCCCGCGTACCCGGGCAGGGCGTCGATGACGGCCTCGGGCGGCAGCGACTGCCCCCACAGCGTGTAGAGCGGGTGCAGGCGTTCCGGTCCGGGGACGGTCTCGAGCACGTCGTGCACCCAGTGCAGGTAGTTCTCCGCCTCGGACAGCGAGCCCAGGGACACCAGCGCGGACGCAGTCAGGGCCGCGTCGCGCAGCCAGCAGTAGCGGTAGTCCCAGTTGCGGACACCGCCGATCTCCTCGGGCAGCGACGTCGTGGCCGCGGCCATGATCGACCCGGAGTCGGCGTGCACCAGGCCGCGCAGGGTGAGCGCGGACCGCTTCATCAGATCGGGCTTGAGCTGGGGGAGGGTCAATCCGGCCGCCCAGTCGTGCCAGTAGGACTCGGCCTCGGCGCGACGCTCGGCTTCGGGCACCTCGGACGGGCCCAGATCCGACGTCCCGCAGCGCAATTCGAGGATCACGGGACCGGTGGACGGATCGATCTCCGCCCGCGCGGTCTCCTGGCCGTGCTCGCTGGTGACGGTCCAGGTGATGCCCGGCGCGCGCAGCACCATCGGGTCGTTGGTGCCGAACACGCGGAGGCCGTCGTCCTCGGCCTCGAGCCGGACGCGTGCCTGCCCGAACTCGGGGCGCGGCGCGAACGTGACCACGGCCTTGGCCTTGCCGGTGATCACGCGGGTGAAGTCGGTGCGATCGCTCGGCACGTCGTGCGCGAGGTAGTCGTCGACCTGCAGGCTGGCCCAGCGGGTCTGCACCGTCATGGTGCTGTCGATGTACTGCTGGCTCAGCGGGAGGGACGGACGCAGCGGGCCGACGGTGAAGTGGCCCGCCTCGTCGCCGCCGAGCAGGTGTGCGAAGACGGCGGCGGAGTCGGGTTCGGGGTGACACAGCCACGTAAGGCCGGCCTCGGGCGTCAGGAGTGCCACCGATCGTGGGCTCGCCATCATGGTGAGACGCTCGATGCGCGGGGCGTCCGCACCGGAGAGCCAGGTGCGGCGCTCCTCCAACAGGAACGCGAGCGCCGCGGCCACCTGCTCGAGGGTGTCGACGCGGTAGCCGGCGAGCGACTCACCGTCGCCGACCTTGACGCCGATGTCCGGCCCGTGCAGCCGTCGGAACGCCTTCTCGTCGGTGACGTCGTCGCCGAAGAAGACGGCGGCGGAGGCGCCGCCCTGGTGCCGCAGGATGTCGAGGGCCTGGCCCTTGTCGGTCGCGATGACGGCGAGCTCGATCACGGACTTGCCCTCGGTGACCTGCACGCCGTCCCAGGTGGCTGCGCCCGCACGGACCTCGTCGAGGGCGCGCTGTCCGGCCTCGGGGTCGGCGTTGCGCACATGCAGAGCGGCGCTGGCGGGCTTGGTCTCGACGCTGATGTTCGCGCCGCGGGACGCGACCGTGCGGAGCTCGGCGACCACGCGCTCGAGCAGTGCCGTCGCCTCGCCGCCGAGCTCGGTGACGAAGCCGGCGTCGAACTCGGACCCGTGGCTGCCCACGAGCTGGACCTCGACGGGCAGGCGGGAGAGGATCGCCAGGTCACGCAGCGCGCGCCCCGAGATCACAGCAGCCTGGGTGCCGTCGAGACCGGCGAGAGCGCGGAGTGCGCGGACCGATTCGGGCAGCGGGAACGCCTTCTGCGGGTCGGAGACGAACGGCGCCATGGTGCCGTCGTAGTCGGAGGCGACCAGCAGTCTCGGCACCCGCGCGACGCCGACGAGGGCGCGGCGAAGGTCGAGGGGGAGGTCCACAGCGCTCACAGCGCACGACCTGGACGGTGACCGGGGCTTCTCACTCGGTCAAACCTAGGCGACGGGGGCCCTGCTCGCCTCATCGGGGAGAGAGGTCCGAGGAGCGGCCGCGAGGGTGTCTGTGACTCGCGATGACTGGAAATCGTGTGTCACGACTATTCGCATTAACTTTTTGGACGATTGTTCGTAATGTAATACTGAGAGCGTGACGTCGCATACGAGGCGAACAACGAGGAGCGTCATGTCGAAGCCCGTCCAGTTACCCGAGCCGATTGCCACGACGTGGGAGTGGCAGTTGAACGGATTGTGCCGCGGTATGGATTCTGCCGTCTTCTTCCATCCGGAAGGTGAACGGGGACATAAGAGAACAGCCCGCGAGGAGCAGGCCAAACGGGTCTGCGAGCAGTGCCCCGTGCTGATGCGGTGCCGTGATTACGCGGTGGCCGCCGGTGAGCCGTACGGCGTCTGGGGTGGTTTGTCGGCGCCCGAGCGGATGCTGGGAAATGCGCTTTCCGATCAGCGCGCAATCGGTTGAACAGATGAATTCACGGTGATCGAAAACTGCACGAAGCTTGAATTGGTGGACATTATCCGACGCGGTGCCTGTACAGCGTAAAGCTCTTCGGGTGTTCCCCTCGGACGGTGCCCGGTCTACCGTGATTCGCATGTGCCGAAACATCACCGAACTGCGCGGCCTCGAGCCTGCGGCGACGGACGAGGAGATCGAGGCGGCCGCGCGTCAGTACGTGCGCAAGGTCAGCGGACTCCGCACACTGTCGGACGCGAACCGGGACGCCTTCGAGACCGCCGTGGCCGAGGTCACCGCGTCGACCACCCGGTTGCTGAGCGTGCTCCCGCCCCGCAAGCAGCCGCCACAGACGGTGCCTCCGCTACGCCGCCTGGCGCACGCGCACCCTCACTGACCCAGGGGATCGTGCTGGACGTTCTGCATCGGCGTCCCCACCTTGCGCAGTGCGTACAGAGTGGTGCGCACCATCGACGGTGACCCACACACCTGGATCTGCCGATCGGCCCACGATCCGAACCGCGTGACCACCTGCCCGAGCTTGCCCACCATGGTGTGGTTCATGCCCGGTGGGAACTCGCGTGCCGGACCGGGCCGCCACCACGGCTCCTCGGGCTGCTCCACGACCGGCACGATGGTGAGCCACGGGTTGGTGCGTGCCAGGTTCCACAGCGTGTCCAGGTCGTAGAGGTCGCTCGGATACTCGCCGCCCACGAACAGATGCACCCGCGGATTACGGCTCCGCATCGCCATGTCCATCAGCTGCGCACGCAGGGGGGCGATGCCGGTGCCACCCGCGATCATGAGCACGTCCTCGCTGCCCGGCGACGTGTCCACACTGAGTCCGCCCAGCGGCGGCCCGAGCAGCCAGCGGTCGCCCACTGTGGTCTCCGAGACGATGGCCGGACTCACCCAGCCGGCCGACACTCGCCGGACGTGGAACTCGATGCCGCGGTAGTCGTTGGGTGCGATCGCGGGGGAGAGGTACCGCCACATACGTGGACGCTGCGGGATCTGCACGCTGAGATACTGGCCGGCGGCGAAGGGAATGTCGGCGTCCGTCTGCAGGCGCACGATCGCGAGGTCGTCGAGCACGCGATGGTGCTCGACCACCGTCGCTCCCCAGTACGGCGGCAGGTCCTCGGTGTCGGCCCCGACGGCCATCGAGTTGCAGATCATCGACACCACGCGGCGCCACGCCGCGTCGGTCTCGTCTGTCCAGACGTCCGGGTCCGCCGTGGTGCGGAACGCGTCGACCAGCGCGTTCTGGGCGGCGAGGAAGTGCGCGCCGGTCAGGCCGTGCTTGCGGTGGTCACGCCCGAGTTGATGCAGGAAGGGCAGGAAGTCGCGGTCGTCGAGGTGCCGGACGACGTGGTCGACGGCGCGCAGCAGGCGGTGCCGCTGCTGATCCATGGCGGCGGGGAAGAAGCCGCGGAAATCGGGGTACTCGGCGAACAGCCGAGCGTAGAAGGCGCCGGCCACGGTGTCCGCGCCGTCGTCGGACAGCGCGGAGGCAACTCCGGCGCGCACTCGCGCCAGGGCCTGCGGGTCCAGCAATGGGCACCTTCGATGGTCGTGGCGGGTGACGGGTTCGTGCGCGAGTGGTGTGTCCGAGAGTAGTGGTCGTGTCCGGTCACGGCCAGCGCGCTGGGCGGCGCCCTCCTGCGTGATGCGGCGTCAACAAACTTGAGCGGAATAGACTCAAGTCAACTAAGGTTGTTCTCGTCGACACACCCGTTCGACCCGAAGGAAGGTGACCGGTGGACTCGTTCACTCCCACCACGAAGACCCAGGCAGCGTTGACCGCTGCACTGCAGTCGGCATCCGCAGCGGGCAACCCGGACATCCGGCCGGCTCACCTGCTCGTCGCACTGCTCGACCAGACGGACGGCATCGCCGCGCCGTTGCTGAAGGCTGTCGGCGTCGACCCGAGCGCGATCCGCTCGCAGGCGCAGACTCTGGTGGACCGCATGCCGTCGGCCACCGGCTCCACCACCCAGCCGCAGCTCGGACGTGACGCGCTGGGCGCGATCACCGCCGCTCAACAGCTGGCCACCGAACTCGACGACGAGTACGTCCCGACCGAGCACCTGGTGGTCGGACTCTCGACGGGCGATTCCGATGTCGCGACGCTGCTCCAGAGGAACGGGGCGACACCGGCGGCGCTGCGCGAGGCGTTCACCACCGTGCGTGGCAGTGCCCGCGTCACGAGCCCGGACCCGGAGGCGACGTACCAGGCTCTGGAGAAGTACTCGACCGACCTCACCGAGGCCGCACGCAGCGGCAAGCTCGATCCGGTCATCGGTCGCGACACCGAGATCCGTCGTGTGGTGCAGGTGCTCTCGCGCCGTACCAAGAACAACCCGGTGCTCATCGGTGAGCCCGGCGTCGGCAAGACCGCGATCGTCGAGGGCCTCGCGCAACGCATCGTCGCCGGCGACGTCCCGGAGAGCTTGCGCGGCAAGACCGTCGTGTCGCTCGACCTGGGATCGATGGTCGCGGGCGCCAAGTACCGCGGTGAGTTCGAGGAGCGGCTCAAGGCCGTGCTCGACGACATCAAGAACTCGGCCGGCCAGGTCATCACGTTCATCGACGAGCTGCACACCATCGTCGGTGCGGGCGCGACGGGCGAGTCCGCCATGGACGCGGGCAACATGATCAAGCCGATGCTCGCGCGTGGTGAGCTGCGGTTGGTGGGCGCCACGACGCTCGACGAGTACCGCAAGTACATCGAGAAGGACGCCGCACTCGAGCGCCGGTTCCAGCAGGTGCTGGTCGGTGAGCCGTCCGTGGACGACGCGGTCGGCATCCTGCGCGGCCTCAAGGAGCGGTACGAGGTGCACCACGGTGTGCGCATCACAGACTCCGCCCTGGTCGCCGCCGCCACACTGTCGGATCGCTACATCACCTCACGGTTCCTGCCGGACAAGGCCATCGACCTCGTCGACGAGGCCGCGTCCCGCCTCCGCATGGAGATCGACTCGCGTCCGGTCGAGATCGACGAGATCGAGCGTGTCGTGCGCCGACTCGAGATCGAGGAGATGGCGCTGGCCAAGGAGACCGACGACGCGTCGAAGACCCGTCTCGAGAAGCTGCGCGGTGAGCTGGCGGACAGCAAGGAGAAGCTGGCCGAACTGAGCACGCGCTGGCAGAACGAGAAGAACGCCATCGATTCGGTGCGCGACCTCAAGGAGCAGCTCGAAGCGCTGCGCGGCGAGTCCGAGCGGGCCGAGCGCGACGGTGATCTGGGCAAGGCCGCGGAGCTGCGCTACGGACGCATCCCGTCGCTGGAGAAGGAGCTCGCGGAGAAGACCGCGGCCACCGTTCCCCAGGGTGACGTGATGTTGAAGGAGGAGGTCGGTCCGGACGACGTCGCCGACGTGGTCGCGGCGTGGACCGGTATCCCCGCGGGCCGGATGCTCGAGGGTGAGACGGCGAAGCTCCTCCGCATGGAGGACGAGCTGGGCAAGCGTGTCGTCGGTCAGGACGACGCGGTCCAGGCCGTGTCCGACGCGGTGCGCCGCGCTCGTGCCGGGGTGTCCGATCCGAACCGGCCCACCGGGTCGTTCCTGTTCCTCGGACCGACGGGCGTCGGCAAGACGGAACTCGCGAAGTCGTTGGCGGACTTCCTGTTCGACGACGAGCGCGCCATGATCCGTATCGACATGAGCGAGTACAGCGAGAAGCACTCGGTGGCTCGGCTGGTCGGTGCCCCGCCCGGATACGTCGGGTACGAGGCCGGTGGTCAGCTGACCGAGGCCGTGCGTCGTCGGCCGTACACGGTGGTGCTGTTCGACGAGGTCGAGAAGGCGCACCCGGACGTGTTCGACATCCTGCTCGCCGTGCTCGACGAGGGCCGTCTGACCGACGGTCAGGGCCGAACGGTGGACTTTCGCAACACGATCCTGATCCTCACCTCGAATCTCGGTGCGGGTGGCGACAGGGACCATGTGATGGCGGCGGTGCGCAGCGCGTTCAAGCCGGAGTTCGTGAACAGGCTCGACGACGTGGTCGTCTTCGACGCCCTGAGCGAGGAGCAATTGCAGTCCATCGTCGACATCCAGCTGCTGCAACTACAGCGCCGCCTGTCGGCTCGTCGACTCACGCTGGACGTCACGCCGTCGGCCCGGTTCTGGTTGGCCGTACGGGGTTACGACCCGCAGTACGGCGCCCGGCCGCTGCGTCGGCTCATCCAGCAGGCCATCGGCGATCAGTTGGCCAAGCTGTTGCTGGCGGGCAAGGTCGTCGACGGTGACACGGTCACGGTGGACACGTCGGAGGACGGCGCGACGCTCGAGCTGAGTTGAGATCGACGCGTCAACCGTGCACGTGAACATCGATCGTCCACTCGGGCAACGGGTCCGGATAGCCCCTCCAGGCGTCCGGACCCGCTGTCACCTCCGCGTCTGTCAGCAGTGCGGTGTCGAGAAGGTCACGAACCATGTCCGGGCGTAGTCGTACTCCGATGACGACGATCTCCTGGCCGGCCGGAACGTCGATCTCCGACCACGGTTGCGCACCGTCGATGGTGAGGTTCGGGCCCGCTTGCGACCACACCGCCGCCCGGTCCGGTCGCGACGCGATCCAGCAGAAACCTTTGCTTCGCAACACATCGTGCAACCGGTCGAGTGTTCGGTTCAGGCGCGTGGGGTGGAACGGCCGGTCGGCGGTGTAGACGAAGCTCGAGATGCCGAACTCCTCGCTCTCCGGCACGTGGGTGCCGGTGAGCTCGTCGTCCCAGCCCGGGGCGAGTAGCGCGGCCTCGGGGTCGTAGAGACCGGTGTCGAGGATTCGGGCGGGGTCGATGGCCCCTTTGATCGTGCGCACGACCTCGGCGCGGGGATTGAGCCGTCGCACGGCGGCGTCGGTGGCTCCGGCGAGAGCGTCGGAGACGAGGTCCGTCTTGCTGATCAGCACGATGTCGGCGAACTCCACCTGGTCCACGAGGAGGTCCGAGATGGATCGCTCGTCACCCTCGGCGACATCGAGCTCGCGGTCGTCGAGTGTGTCGCCGCGGGAGATCTCCGTGAGGAAGGTGGAGGCGTCCACTACCGTCACCATCGTGTCCAGGCGGGCCAGGGTGCCGAGGCTGACGGGCGCGTCGCTCTGCGGCTCCAACTCTCGGGGCTCGAAGACCCAGTCGAACGATGCCGCGACGGGCAGGGGCTCGGAGACACCTGTCGATTCGATCAGCAGGTAGTCGATGTCGCCTGCCGACGCCAGCGTGCCCACGGCCTCGATGAGGTCGTCGCGAAGCGTGCAGCAGATGCAGCCGTTGGTGAGTTCGACCAGCCGCTCCTCGGTGCGGACCAGCGTGGTCGACCCGGTGACCGACCCGTCGATGAGCCTCGCGTCGATGTTGATCTCGCTCATGTCGTTCACGATGACCGCGACCCTGAGACCCTGCCGGTTCGCGAGCACGTGTTCCAGGATGGTGGTCTTGCCGGCGCCGAGGAAGCCGGACAGGACGGTGACGGGGAGCAGAGGGGCCATGCCTTGATGATAATCATTGTCATCAAGAAGTCGGGTGGGGGGTGTCCCTCACGAGCAGTTCCGAGGCGGGTGCGGGGCGGCCGAGCAGGTATCCCTGCACCAGATCCGCTCCCACCTCGCGCGCCGTGGCGAGTTCCTCGGCGGTCTCCACGCCCTCGAAGATGCAGACGGCACCGATCTCCCGCGAGAACGTGACGATGCTGACGGCGGCGGCACGACGCATGGGGTCGGTGTCGATGCCGCGCACGATCGAGGCGTCGAGTTTGACCACGCCGGGACGTAGTTCCACCAGTTGGCGCAGACCCGAGTAGCCGGTTCCCACGTCGTCCACCGAGATGAGGACGCCCGCCGAGCGCAACATCTCGACGGCGACGCCCATCCCGTCGTAGTCGTCGATGCGGTCGTGTTCGGTCACCTCCACGATCCAGCGTCTGCCCCTGTCTCCGCGCCCGATCAGGTCCGCGGCGAGATCGCTGGACAGGATGGTGTCCGCCGAGGTGTTGACCGCCACGAAGGCACCCGATGGCAGCACGCTGGACGCGGTGATCGCCGCGTGGATGGCACTGAGTTCGAGGTCCACGCGCAGGCCGACGGTCGACGCGTCGGTGAACCACGTCTGCGGAGAGCCGTACCCGTCGGGGAATCGCGACAACGCCTCGTAGCCGACGACGGCTCCCGTGTCGGTGGTGCAGACGGGCTGGAAGACGATGCTTGGGCCGCCCGACGCGATGAGCGCCGCGATACGGTCGCGCAGGTCCGCCGACGCGGACGCCCGACTGGCGTGGCGACGCTGCATCGTCGCCTCCGCACGCGTCATCAGGTGGTGCAGCGTGGTGCCCACGTCGGCATGCGGGTCGACGGTCTCCGCCACCGAGCCCGTCAGGACCGTGACCGGTGCGCTGCGCAGAGGGGTGCTCTCGAGTCCGGTGGCCAGATCCCGCATCGCGCGATCGGCGGAACCGTCCGGGCCGACGAGAAGCACACACAGGAACTGCGAGGTGCTCAACCGTGCCGCGACGGCGTCCGCCGGAGCCTCGGTGGTGAGCCGCTCGGCGATCTCCTCGAGCACCTCCCGGCCCGAGCCGCGGCCGAAACGCTGCTCGACGTCCGCGAAGTCGGCGATCTCGACGAAGACGCCGAGAGCGGTGCGGCGACTCTGCACGGACTGCGATTGCGACGTCACCCGGTTGTAGAGCCCGCGTCGCGTCAGCAACCCCGTGAGTGGATCGCGTTGCGAGGCCTCGACCTGTCGGCGGAGGTAGGAGACGTACATGCGGATGACGAAGGGCGTGGCGAACATGCTCATCAGCGCGAGCGTGCGTGACAGCACGAGCCAGATCTCCGTGCCCTGCTCGACCGAGACGGCGGCGAGCACGACGAGCAGGCCGCAGGAGAAGGCGACATGCAATGTGAGGGTGAGGGTGTCGGTGAACGCCGCTGCGAACAGGGAGACCAGCACCAGTACGGCGCATGCCGGCATCGACAGGAACGCGGAGTCGTACATCGTCACGACGGTGAGCACGCCCACGTCGGCGTAGACGACGTAGGCGGTCTCGAAGTGCCTCGGACGCGTGGTCGTGAACCAGGCGACCGCGACGGGAACGGTCGTGGCGGAGAACAGAAGTATCCACACCGCGCCGCCCGGTCGGAGGGCGTCGGAGGGCAGGAGCAGCAGGCCGGCGACGCCGACGAGCACCGTGATGCCCGCGATGACGGCGCGAGATCGTTCTGCTGGTCTCGGCGTCAACGCGAGAAACGACAGAACCGGATCAGGACTGATCCGCTGTGATCTCACGACGACTCGTTTCGACGGTCTGCGGCGCCGGAGTGCGCTGGGAATCAGCACGCTCCGACGTCAGACTACCGGCGGCGAGTTCGTGCTGCGGCCAGAACCGAGTCGGCGGCGGGCTTCCACGGCATGCAGATCGCGACGGCCACGGCGCACGCCAGGCACGCGGACACCGTGACGTACGAGGCGAACTGGAATCCCTCGAGGCTTGCGGACTTCATCGCCAGAATCAGTTCCGCCTTCTGCTGTTCGAACAGCGACGGCGTGGGACGCTTCGCCATCTCGATCACCGCGATGACGGTTTCGGACGCGAAACCCTTCTCGCCGTCCGTCATCAGCGACGAGGGCACCGCATCGACCAAGGGGGTGACCCGCGCGGAGTAGACCGAGGCGACGATCGAACCCAGTACCGCCACACCGAGTGTGCCGCCGATCTCGCGTGTCGTGTCGTTGACCGCCGACCCGGCGCCTGCGCCGTCCAGGTCGACCGCGGACATGATGGAGTCGGTCGCGGGTCCCTGGACGACGGCCAGTCCCAGCCCCATGAGGACCATCGACAGCAATACCGGGCCGACGTAGGGCGTGTCCACGGTGGTCTGGCCGGCGATGGCCATCCCCGTGCTGACGATGAGCAGACCCAGCACGATGACGGCGGTGGCACCGAAGCGCTGAGCGATCAGCGTGGCGATCGGTGCGCCCACACCCACGGCCACCGCGAACGGCAGTGAGTGCAGGCCGAACTCGAGCGGTGAGTACTCGCGGACGCCCTGGAAGTACTGGGTGATCATGAACAGGAAGCCGAACATGGAGAAGTAGCCGACGGCGATCGACAGGGCCGGGAGCGAGAAGCGACGGTTCGCGAACAGAGTCAGATCGAGAACCGGAGCGGCTGTGCGCTTCTCCCACGCGAGGAAGCCGGCGATCGCCACGGCGGAGAGCGCGTAGCCGGCGAGCGAGGTGGACGACAGCCATCCGCGATGCGGGGCCTCGATGATCGTCCACACCAGTGCCGTGATCGCCACCAGTGAGGACACAAGTCCGACGACGTCGAAGCGGCCGACGTGCTCGGCGCGCGACTCCGGGACCAGAACCCGAGCGGCGAGGGCCACGACGAGTGCCACGGGCACGTTGATCCAGAAGACCGAGTGCCACGAGAAGTGTTCCAGCAGATAGCCACCCGCGGTCGGACCGATCGCGATGGCGAAACCGGCCATGGCCGTCCAGGCGGCGATGGCCAGTGCCTTCTCGCGGGGGTCGGTGAAGATGGTGATGATCATGGCCAGCGTCGCCGGGAACACTGCCGCCGCGAAGACGCCCATGACGGCGCGTGCCGTGATGACCTGACCGAGGTCACCCGACAGCGCCCCCACCACCGACAGTGCCGCCACCCCGAGCAGGCCGATGATCATGACGCGGCGGCGTCCGTACCGATCGCCGAAGTGCCCGAGCGCCAACAGGAAGCCGGCGAACGTCAGTGTGTAGGCATCGACCACCCACTGCAGGCCGGACATCGAGGTCTGGAGCTCGACGCCGATGGACGGCAGCGCGACGTTGACGATGGTGTTGTCGAGGACCACCAGCAACTCGGCCGCGCAGATGACGAGGAGCGCCAGCGCGCGGCCTCGCCCTGACAGCGAGGTGGTGGGTGGTGCCTGATGCAGTGCCATGGAACCCCGCTCCGTCGGTTCTATGCGATAACGCATAGAAGGTGGACAGAAGGTAACTGTGTCGCTGCGTCACGGTCAATCGAGTGTGGTGGCCGTCACGCTCGGGTCAGTCGACGGGGGCGACTCGGACGAGGTTGCCGTCCGGGTCGGCGACCACGAACGTCCGACCGAACACGTCGTCGTGGGGCGATTCGACGACGACGAGTCCGGCCGTCGTGGACCAGTCCCGGAACACGTCGTCGATCCTCGACGCCGGGCCGGGCAGCATCACCCCGATCTCGGACGTCCGCGGAGTGGCCGAGTGCGCATGGTCGGGGCGCCCGCTCCACAGAGCGAACGTGACGGTTCCGCCCGCGTCGAAGGCGACGTAGCGGGGGCTGCGGAAGGTCGCCTCGATGTCGAACAGCCGACTGTAGAAGTCGGTCGCGCGGTCGATGTCGGTGACGTAGACGAGAAACAGATTGGGTGCGGGCACGAGGACGCTCCTGTGTGAGTGAGGTGGATGACGGACTCCATGAAGCGCGCCATACCTGCCAGAAGCTGTCACCTATTCGGCGCACAATTCCTGTCATGACGTCCTCCCGACTTCTCGCCCTTCTACTGCTGCTGCAGACCCGGCACCGCATCACCACGGGTGAACTCGCGGAACGTCTCGAGGTGAGTCGGCGCACCGTGCTGCGCGATGTCGATGCCCTGTCGGCCGCCGGGGTGCCGGTGTACGCCGAGCGCGGACGGCACGGCGGGATCGTGCTGTTGCCGGGGGCACGACTCAATGCGTCGTACCTCGAGCCGGCAGAGATGGACGCGGTGACGCTCGCCGGTCTCGACGAGGAGCAGCGTGAGCGACTCGGTGTGACCGGGACGCACGATATGGCGATGCGCAAGATCGCGGCGCGTCGAGCAGGCGTCGAGGCGGCGAGCCGCAGTCTCGCGGAGCTGGTCGTCGTCGACAACACGAGCTGGTTCGCACCCGGTCGTGACGTCGTGAACGTCGGGGATCTGGCACTAGACCTTCGTTCCGGCCGCCGACTCCTTCTGCGCTACAGGCGAAGCGGAGCGCTCGAGGCAGAAGCGGTGGTGGTCGATCCGTACGGTCTCGCCGCGAAGGCCGGACGGTGGTATCTGGTCGCCGACGTCGGTGGGCGCGGACGGCTGTTCGCACTGGCGCGGTTGGACGGGTACGAGGTCACGGCCGAGTCGAGTCACCATCGTTCCGTCGGCCTGCGCGGTGTGTGGTCCGAGCTGTCCGCGGCGGTGGAGGCGCCTGGCGACGTGATCGTCACGGCTCGTCTCCGTTCGAACAGAACGGATCTCGCCCACCGTGTGCTCGGATCGCGCATCACCGCGAGCGAGCCCGCCGGAGACGGCTGGACGCAGATGTCGATCAGATACTCGACCATCGAGGGGGTACGGCAACTGCTGCAGTTCGCCGATCATCTCGAGGTGGTGGAGCCGCGCGAGGCGCGGACACGTGTCGCTGAACTCGCGGCAGACCTCGCTCGTCGACATTCCTGACGGTGTCGGTGGCTCCTGTTACCTTCGCACACATGTTCGAGTCGGGATGGGCGCAGCAGAATCCGGAGGCCATGGGCCTTCCGGTGGCTCTGACCGATGCGTCGATCGAGGAGGCTCTGGACACCGTCGTTCACGCGACCGCCGGCCTCGGCTTCCTGGAGTGGACTCGCTACCGGGCGGCCGCGCACCTCCACGCCCTGATCGTCGCGCCGGTCGAGGCCTCGGACCGCCGACGCCTGGACGCGGCGACGCAGTGCGCCGCCCGCATCGCCACCGTGCTGTCCGTCAGTCAGGGTGCCGCCGACGGCATTCTCTTTCGCGCCCTTGTGCTGCGCGATCGCCTGCCGCGTGTCGCAGAGTGTCTGCGGGACGGGCTGCTCGCGCCGAAACACCTGCACACCATCGTCACTCGTACCGATCTGGTGGACGGCCGCGACTACGCCGACGAGGTCGACGCCGAGATCGCTGCCGCCCTTCGGCGTCGCCGTTCGTGGTCCGACACCCGGCTGCGGGACATGGTCGACTGCATCGTTCATCGTCATGATCCTGATGCAGTGCGCGAGAGGCGCATCAAGGCCAAGGAGAATCGCTCCTTCTGGGTCGAGAACGCTCCCGACGGCATGGCGGCCGTCGGTGCCACCCTGGCGGCCGAGGACGCGTTGCTCGTCGCAACCCGTGTCGAGGCTCTTGCTGCGAACGTCTGCTCGCGCGATCCGCGCAGCCGCAATGCTCGCGCGTCCGACGCGCTGTTCGCGCTCGTCACCGGCACCGGATTCGGTTGTCACTGCGGCGATCCCACGTGCACACACACGGAGACCGACCCCGACTCGATCAGCGCGACCACCGTCGTCGTGCACGTGGTCGGTGACGCGGCCACCCTGGATGCGGCCACCCCAGCTGCAACGAGCCCGGAAGGTGCAGCCCCCGACACGTCCGGCCGCTCCGGCTTCCTGCACGGTCACGGTGTCATCTCGCCCGACCACCTGCGGGATCTGGCGAACCGTTCCGATGCCGTGCGTCGACGGATGGACGCGACGCCCGCAGCCCATCAGCCGGCCGACCCGTATCGGCCCAGCGCGGCACTCGAGACGTTCGTCCGTGCCCGCGACCAGTACTGCACGTGGCCTGGATGCAACAACCCGGCGGTGACGGCGGACCTCGACCACGTCACCGAGTACGACCACGACGACCCGGCCGCCGGTGGACAGACCACGGCGGTGAATCTCAACGGCAAGTGCCGCTTTCACCACACTCTGAAGACGTTCACCGACTTCCTCGACGATCAGTACCCCGATCCGGAGCTACCCGGCAGAGTCCTCTCGACCGTCACCACCCCGGAGGGTCGCACCGTTCCCGGTCCGGCTCACAACGGATACGACCTCCACCCGGAACTGGCCGACGTCACCTTCGGCGACCCGGTGGTGCACCCGCCGCCCGGGACCGAGTCGCCACCGACGAGACGACGCACTCGCCTTGCGGCCGTTCATGCGCGGCGACGCGCCGAACGGGCACGCAACCGCCGAGCTCGAGAAGCCGCAGCGATCGACGACCCGCCACCGTTCTGAACGACGGTGGCGGGGCTGTCAGACGCGCGCGGATTCGGCGGCGGTCACGCGTCGCTGACGCAGGACACCGGCCACGACGGTGACCGCTGCCAGCACCGCGGAGAAGCCGATGGCCGTCCGCTGCTCCGGCATGATCACCATCATCACGAGGACGACGACGATGAAGCCGATCGCCAGATACGTCAGCCACGGATACAGCCACATGCGCACCGGAGGTCGGCGACCCTCCCGGTCGAGCGTGCGCCGCAACACCAACTGGCTGGCCGCGATGGCGAGGTACACGAAGAGAGCCACGGCACCGGTGGTCGCGAGCAGGTACCCGAACAGTTTCTCCGGCAGCGCGTAGTTGCCGACGACGGCCACGAATCCGAGTGCGGTGGAGGCCAGTACGGCGACGTAGGGCACGCCGCGGCTCGACACCTTGCGTACCGCCGCGGGGGCGTCCCCACGCTCGGACAGCGAGAACAACATGCGGCTCGCCGTGTACAGCGCGGAATTCAGGCACGATGCGACGGCGGTGAGGATGACGACGTCCATGATGCGGTCAGCGTGCGGAATGTTCATCTGCCCCAACACGAACTGGTACGAGCCGGTCTCGGCGTCGAGCTCCGCGGCCGGCACCAGGGCGACGACGATGAAGATCGAGCCGAGGTAGAAGATCATGATGCGCCAGATCACCGAGTTGACCGCGCGGGTGATGCCCTTCTTCGGATCGGGCGACTCCGCGGCGGCGATGGTGACGATCTCGGTGCCCATGAACGAGAACATCGTCGTGAGCATGGCGGCGATGACCGCACCGAAACCGAAGGGCATGAACCCGCCGTCCGACCACAGGTGCGACACCCCGCTGACGTCGCTGCCCGGCAGCAG
This sequence comes from Rhodococcus sp. NFXS4, assembly GCF_058139645.1. Classification (NCBI taxonomy): domain Bacteria; kingdom Bacillati; phylum Actinomycetota; class Actinomycetes; order Mycobacteriales; family Nocardiaceae; genus Rhodococcus; species Rhodococcus sp. NFXS4. The sequence goes on along the minus strand of NZ_CP192221.1, from coordinate 4,269,331 downwards.
ACCCAGGATCGCGAGCACGCCGAGCGCGATGAACCCGATGATCGCGACCACCTTGATGAGAGCGAACCAGAACTCGAACTCGCCGTAGTTGCCCACGCTCAGCAGGTTGGTGACGGTGAGGATCAGCGTGATGGCGAGCGCCCAGATCCACTGGTCACCGCCGATCCACGACGACATGATCAGCGCACCGGCCGTGGCCTCGACCGGGATGACCAGCACCCAGAACCACCAGTAGAGCCACCCGACGGAGAACCCGGCCCAGTGGCCGAGCGCGCGGGTCGCATACGTGGAGAACGATCCGGTGTCGGGGTTGGCGGTCGCCATCTCCCCGAGCATGCGCATCACCAGGACGACGAGGATGCCGGCGAACAGATACGACAACAGCACGGCGGGGCCGGCCAGGTTGATCGCGGTCGCGGATCCGACGAACAGTCCGGCGCCGATGACACCGGCGATCGAGATCATGGTGATGTGACGTGGTTTCAGGCTGGTTCCCAGAGCGCCGGGTTGTCCGGTCGCGCTGACTGGGTCCGCGTCCTTGTTGTCGATCGACATGTCAGTTCTCCTCGTGAGATGCGAACCTTCCGAGTCGATCACAACGGTCGGTTCGGTGCCCGGCGCACGGCACATCTCGTCCGATTTGCCCGGTCTTTTCGGGGACTATCCTGAGGTCATGACGACGCCGACCGGACCGCGCGACAACGACGACTCGGCTCGCGACCGCGACCAGCCGACGGAGTACCTCGGCACTCCCGGTCACACGTCGGATCCGGGCCAGGCCTACGGGCAGTCCGGCTACAACCCGACCGAGGCGCTCCCGGCAGGCGACTGGTACGCCCAGCAACCGCCGTACGAGCAGGGCTACCCCCAGCAGCAGCAGTATCCGACTCAGGGCTACCCGACACAGCAGGGTTATCCGCAGCAGCAGGGCTACCCGACACAGGGCTATCCCCAGTACCAGCAGCCCCAGTACCAGCAGCCCCAGTACCAGCAGCCCCCGTACCAGCAGCCCCCGTACCAGCAGAACCAGTACCAGCAGAACCAGTACGGCGAGGCGCCCTTCCTCGAGAACGGCGACAGCAAGCCCCCGCGCGGTCCGAAGACCGCACTCATCGTCGTGGCGGCGCTCGTCGTGATCGCACTCATCGGCACCGGGGCCTATCTGCTGTACGACTCGACGTCGTCCTCGCGCACCGCGGCGCCGGCCATCACGCCGCGCTCCGCCCCGCCCACGACCACGGCGCCGCCGTCGACGAGTGTCCCGCCGCTCGGCTCGCTGCCGGGTCTGGAGCAGATTCCCGGGGGAGTGGGGGAGGCGCTGGGGTCCCAGGGGGCCTCCGTGGGCACGATCATCTCGAACGACGGCACCACCATCGTCATGGACGGGATCGGCGGGTCCACCGTCACCGTGGTGACGAACGCGAACACGCAGATCCTCGCGCTCGGCGCCGCCACGGTCGTGGACCTCGCGCCCGGCACCTCGATCGTGGTGCAGGGCACCCCGCTGGCCGACGGGTCCATCACCGCCGAGGTCATCGTCAGCGCCGGTATCGGCTTCAACTGACGCCGGGGCGTCGACCGACGCCACCGAACGAGAGACACCCTCCCCCGCAGACGCGGGGGAGGGTGTCTCTCTGTCGATCAGGTCAGGCCTGGCGGGCCATTCCGCGCTCGATCGCCGCGACGATCTGCGGGCGCAGTTCGGCGGCCGCCACTATGTGGTGCACCGAACCGACGGTCCGCGCTCGCTCGATGTTGTGCACCGCCTCGAACTCGGACGCCACCTCACCGAGCTTCTCCGAGCGCACCGCGGTGCGGGTGGCCGACAGCTCCACCTGCAACCGGGCCCGCTCCGTGTCGTCCTCGGAGGAGTTCATGCGTGCCTCCAGATCGCGGACGGACGGGTCGGATGCGGTGCGCTTGTTGACGTCTCGCGTGAAGACGACGGCCGCGGCCGGTGCACCACCGAGGACGGACGCGAACGATCCCTCGACGGCCAGCACCTCCATGTTCTCGTTGAGCGCTCCGGAGAACACCACGAACGCGCCGCCGTGATACCGGGAGACCACGCAGAACACGATCGGTCCGTCGAAGTTGACGATGGCACGGCCGATCTCGGCGCCGTACTCGAGCTGCAGGTTGCGCAGCGACTCCGGTGACCCGTCGAAGCCGGACAGGTTGGCCAGCACCACCAGCGGGCGGTTGCCGCTGGCTGCGTTGATCGCACGGGCCGTCTTCTTGGACGAGCGGGGGAACAGCGTTCCCGACGTCCACTGGTCGGGGCCGTCGGACGGGAACCATCCCTTGCGCGAGATGGCACGCGATTCGATGCCGATCACCGACACCGGGTAACCGGCGAGGTGGGCGTCGAAGACGACGGACGTGTCCGCGTCGGCCATGTCGGCCCATCGCTCGAGCACGGCGTGGTCCTGATCGACCACGGCGCGCATGACGGTGCGGATGTCGAACGGCTTCTTGCGCTCGGGGTTGGTGGCCGAGGAGAAGATGTCGCCGACGGTCTTGAAGTCGCTCGACGGGTGGACGTGCGGGTAGGTCCGCACGTCGCGGTCGACCGGGTCGACGGTCGTGGTGCGGCGCGGGAAGCGTTCTCCCGGTGCGCGATACGCATGATCGTAGTGGGCGAAGAGGACGTCGCACGCAGCTCCGAGGTTCGGAGCCCAGTACTGCGCCTGCCCGTTGGGGCCCATGACGCGGTCGTAGCCACCGATGCCGAAGTTGTCCTCCGCGGAGACGCCACCGGAGTAGTCCAGGGACTGCTTGCCGGTGAGCACCATCGCGCTCTCCGGCGTCATCACCAGGATGCCCTTGGTGTGCATGAGCATCGTGGCCTCGGCGTTCCAGTACGGCTGCGCGCCGACGTTGATGCCCGCGACGATCACGTTGATCTCGTGACCGGCCTGCGTGAAGGTGATGATGCGGCGCAGAGCCCGCGACACCCAGTCCATGTTCTCCGTGCCGCTGCCCATGGAGATGGTCGCGCCGGAGGAGAGCGCGAACCACTCGACCGGGACGTTCATCTCCTCGGCCAGGTCGATCGCGGCGACGACGCGCGCACACTCGGCCTCGGCCACCGTGCCCAACGCCTTGGTCGGATCGCCGAACAGGGCGACGCGGGTCATGCCCTCCGGGTGGAGCGCCGTCGGCGTGGACACCAGGCCCACGATGATGCCCGCGGTGTTCTGACCGTACGGACGCGAGATGGGCTGCAGCGCACCGGACTCGTCCAGGTCGTACTCGACGAAGGAACCGTCGCGCTTGGTCAGCACGGGGATCAGCTCGTACGGGTAGACGGTGCCGCGTGCCTGCGAGCGCTGCACGTTCTGCGTGTACGTGTCGAGCGGGCGCATGGGCTCGGTGGGCGGGTCGGTGATCTTGGTGACCACTCCGGTGCCGGGTCGGTACGAGAAGCGCAGGGCCTGCATGGTGGGCTCCGCGCCGGGACGCACCACGACGCGGGCCATCATGGTGATCTCCTCGAGACCGGCGGCCACGGTGAGCGGCGCGAGATGCCGGGCCACGATGCGCAGCTTGTCGAGCGGCAGGTTCAGCACCGGCCACACGTAGAGGACGACGCGATTGTGGTCGAGGCGGCGGTTGCCGCGGCGAGCCTGGGCGCGGCGGATGCCGTCGAGGCACGCGGAGAGCGTGCGCTCGATGGCGGGAACCGAGACCACGTTGCCCTGGGCGTCGAACTGCACTGCGGCGTCGCGGATCTCGGCCAGGGCGACCAGTCGCTCGTCCTTGGGGTTGTCCTTCGCCACCAGATCGAACAGGTACGTGCCGGGTGCGGAGGGGATGCGGGTGCCGTCGAAGTTCTTGAGGCGCCACAGGTCCAGTCGCTGACCGGTGAGCGGATGCAGGTCGCGGAGCGAGACGTCCTCCGTCAGAACGCCTGCCTGCGGCCGGAACGTCACCTGGCGCGAAATGCCGGTGCCGCGTCCGAAGACGGTGACCGTGACGCGACGCCACGACGTGGTCGCCGGGTGTGCGGCGATCTCGGTGCGGAGTTCCTCGACCACCTGGTCGCCGTCCTCGGGAGCGGTCGGCCACGAGAGGTACAGGTCCACCGCGAGGTTCTCGGGTGCCGGCCCCGCGGTCTCGGTGAGCGCCACCAGCGTCGACGAGAGGCCGGCGCGATCGGTCATCGTCGAGAGCAGGTTGACCTTGCCGCCGACGAGGGTGAAGGTGCCCGAGACATAGTGCTGCCCTTCGCGATCGAAGGCCTTCACGTCCTCGAAGTCACGGATCTCGTAGTACTGGCGGGTGATCACCTCGAGCAGGGCGCCCGGGTCGGACATGCGCTGGGAGAGCAGCTCCACGAGCGGCTCCTCCGTGGCGACCAGGGCGTCGATGCGCTCCTGGTGATCGTCGGCGTCGGGCCGCTCGGCCAGGTACTGCAGACTCCCGCGGACACCGTCGTAGACCTGCTCCCGCGCCTTGCGGATCTGCGGCTCGTCGAACAACTGGAAACGGAGGTTGCGGGCGACGTCGCCGATCACCGGGTACCGCACCTGGGTCGCGACGACGAGGCGGTCGAGCACCTCGCCGACGGCGCTGTCCGCGTCGGGGGCGACCGACGGGTCGGCGATCCACCGATCGAGGAGCGCCGCGATGGCCGGCACCTGGTTCTCGATGCGCTGCTGCGCCAGGAAGAGTCGGTAGACGGCCTCCTCGAGATCGGTGCCGCGATCGAGATCGTTCTTGTCGTAGTGCCGCAGTGCGCGAGCCAGCTTGTCGCGGAACTCGTCCGGCAGGCCCTGGACGTCGGCGTCGAGCGACTGCAGGAACGCGTGGAAGTGCTCGCGCGGACTGTGGACGCGCTCGTCGGTGCCCTCTTCGTCCATGGTCGGACGGTTACGCGTCAGCTCGCACATGTCGGCGAAGGTGGTGAGCAGGTCCAGCTCGGCGCGGACCAGCTCGCCGTCCTTGCGCGGGAGTGCCCCGCGCAGAGCGTCGTACTCGGCGATGGTGGCGAGCGCACGGGACGCGCTGACGTCGAATCCGCTGAGGAGAGCCCGCAGTTCGTCGAGACGGGCCAGTGCGTCGATGCGGTCGTCGCGGTCGGCGTCGCCGCACGGCGAGCGGAACTCGACCCGGGCGGTGGTGGAGGCGGCGGCCGTCTCACCGATCGGGTCGACGCGCAGCAACGCCGCGCCGTTGTCGACCTGTGCGTTGACGACGGCGAGCACCTCGCTCACCCGACCGGCAGAGGCGGCGCGCACCGCGGTCTCCATCTTCATGGCCTCGAGGACCACGAGCGTCTGTCCCGCCTCGACCTCGTCGCCCACGGCGACCGGCACGGCGACGACGACGGCGGGGGCAGGTGCGCGCACCAGGCCGGCCTCGTCCTGGCTGATCTGGTGGCTCACGCCGTCGACCTCGACGAGATACCCGGCGGGGCCGGGCACGGTGACGACGGAGTAGCGGGTGCCGTCGATCTCGGCGCGACGCTCGAAGGTGCCGAGCCGCTCGATGTCGATGGTGATCTCGTGGTCGTCGACCGCGACCAGGTAGCGGTGCGGTCCCACCTGGCCGACGGTCAGGCGGTAGCCCTGGCCCTGGTAGTTGAGCTCGACCGTGCGGCCGATGTCGTGGCTGGCGCGGGGACGGCCGCCGCGGGCGGACAGCAGGAACTTGGCGCGCTCACGGGCCTCGTCCGCGTCGTAGGCGTCGACGGCCGCGGCGATCAGTGCGACGTCGGCGACGCGGGTGGGGCCCTCCGCGGTGCCCGCGCCGGTGCGGTCGAGCCAGCCGGTGTCGGCAGTGGCGTCGATGAGCTCCTCGCGGTCGAGCAGGTCGAGCAGGAACGACTTCGTGGTGGTGCCGCCGTCGATGACGACGGTGGTCTCGCGAAGCGCCGTGCGCAGCCGGGCGAGGGCCTCGGAACGGTCACGGCCCCAGGCGATCACCTTCGCGACCATGGAGTCGTAGTCGGGCGGGATGACGTCGCCCTGGGCGATGCCCGTGTCGACGCGCAGGCCCGATCCGAGCGGGAACTTCAGCAACCGGACGGTGCCGGGCGCCGGTGCGAAACCGTTGTCGGCGTCCTCGGCGTTGAGTCGTGCCTCGACGGCGTGACCGAACTCGGTCGGGCAGTCGCCCTCGAGCACGTGGCCGCCCGCGACGAGGATCTGCAGCTTGACCAGGTCGAGGCCCGTCGTCACCTCGGTGATGGGGTGCTCGACCTGCAGGCGCGTGTTGACCTCGAGGAACGTGAAGATCTTCTGCTCGGGCTGGTAGAGGTACTCCACCGTGCCGGCGCCGTGATACCCGGCGGCGCGGACCAGCTCCGCGGAGGCGGCGCGCAGCTCGTCGGCCTGCTCCCGGGTCAGAACGGCCGAACTGGACTCCTCGATGACCTTCTGGTTGCGACGCTGGATCGAGCAGTCGCGGACGCCGGGTGCCCACACGTTGCCGTGGGTGTCGGCGATGACCTGGACCTCGACATGGCGCGCCTCGGTGACGAGCCGCTCGAGGAAGACGACAGGGTCGCCGAACGAGCGCTCGGCCTCACCCTGGGTGCGCTCGAGTGCGAGCTCGAGCTCGTCCTCGGCGAAGACCTTGCGGATACCGCGACCGCCACCGCCGCTGCGCGCCTTGATGATCAGGGGATAACCGATGGCGGCGGCGTGCCGACGTGCATCGGCGCGGGTCTCGACGGGACCACCGCTCCACGGCGCGACCGGGACGCCCACCTTCTCGGCGAGGATCTTGGCCTCGACCTTGTCGCCGAGCAGGCGCATCGAGGCAGCGGACGGGCCGATGAACGTGATGCCCAGGCGAGCGCAGATGTCGGCGAAGGTCGGGTCCTCGGCGACGAAGCCCCAGCCGACCCACACGGCGTCGGCGCGAGCCTCGACGAGTGCGCGCTCGAGTTCTACGTAGTCGAGGTACGGGTTCTGCACGCCCGTCTTGCGGAGCGTGACGGCCTCGTCGGCCTGGCGGACGAACATCGCCTTCCGCTCGGCGTCGGTGTGCAGAGCGATGACGCGCAGAGGCTCGGCGGACCGCGATTCGTTGTTCAGCTCGCGTACCGCTCGGATGAGGCGAACAGCTGCTTCGCCTCGGTTGACTACTGCTATGCGTGTGAACATGCGCTCCGCCGTCTCGAAGGGAAAGTGTCTTCCGAGCCAGTGTGACGGTCCACGAGCGTACTGGCGAGTACATCTCACCAACGCCTGAAAGGGTCGTGATCGGTCACTGACCTGTGGCGATGCGCTACCCACGGGTATACCGGCGGGTAATGACACGATGGGCCGACGACGGCGCCGTGCCTCGGGAAAAGTACAGTGGAGAGCGATGACAGCGATGTGGTTCGGCCTTGCTCTGATCGCACTCCTCGGTGCGGTGGCACTGCTGTACATCGATCGCGCCCGCCGCGGACAGCAGGGCCGGGTGCGTCAGATCTGGGCGAAAGCGCAGGGCTACCACTACGTTCCCGCCGATCCCGACCTGCCGTCGACCTTCTCGCGCGCGGCCATGGCGAACCAGGAGTTCCTCGGTGCCGTCGACGTGGTCGAGGGTGTGCGACGCGGCGAGGAGTTCGTCCTGTTCGACCTCGAGGACGCCGCGACCGTCGTGGCGGTGCGCCGCGAGGTGGGATCCGACGTCGACCTCGATCTGCGGTCCCGCACGACGCCGCCGCCGAAGGAGGCCGACATGCAGCTCCTCGGCTCGCTGGGTCCGCGCATCATCTTCGCGACCGACCTCGACGTGGCACGGCGAGTCTGTGACCAGCGCATGGTCGCATTCACGCACTCGGTGCCCGATGTGGTGCAGCTGCTGTGGAGCGAGGGTCCGTGGACGCTGGGCACCGTTCCGGTGGGCAGTTCGGGACGCGACTGGGACGCCGCGATCGACGCCGTCACCCGCCTGTCCGGCCTTCTGCACGTGTTGCCGCCCTCGCGGCGCCGCGCAGCACCCGGACGCGACGACTGATCGTTTCATCAGCCACGTGCTGCCGTGAGGAACCTCACCCGTTAGTCTCGTGCGCATGTCGACTCCAACACCGCGGCCCATCGCACTCGTCACCGGTCCGACGTCCGGCATCGGCGGCGGGTTCGCCCGCCGTCTCGCCGCCAGTGGCCACGACCTCGTCCTGGTCGCCCGCGACACCGTCAGGCTCGAGGCACTGGCCGACGAGCTACGCGCGTCGTACGGCACCTCGTCGGAGATCCTGGGCGCGGACCTCGCGACCGAGGAGGGCCGCGCTGCCGTGGTCGCCCGACTGCAGGAGGGCGTGCAGGTCCTGATCAACAACGCCGGCTTCGGCACGTCCGGCGAGTTCTGGACGGCGGATCCCGCGCTGCTGCAGTCGCAGCTCGACGTCAACGTCACCGCCGTCATGCAGTTCACCCGCGCGGCGCTGCCGTCGATGATCGCGGGTGCGAAGGGCTCGGTGATCAACGTCGCCAGCGTCGCCGGCCTGATGTCGGGTCGCGGTTCCACGTACTCCGCGTCGAAGGCGTACGTCGTCTCGTTCAGCGAGGGTCTCGCGGGCGGTCTCGCCGGCACCGGCGTCCGCATCCAGGCTCTGTGCCCGGGCTTCGTGCGGACCGAGTTCCACGAGCGCGCCGGCATCGAGATGTCGTCGATTCCGTCGTTCATGTACCTCTCCGTGGACCAGGTCGTCGACGCCTCGCTCGCCGACCTGGAGAAGAACACCGTGCTGAGTGTGCCTGGGCTTCAGTACAAGTCACTGACTTCGGTATCGCGTCTGGTGCCCCGTACCATCGCTCGCCGCGTGGTCTCCCTGGTCGGCAGCGCGCGCGGTCGCACGTAAGCTCCAACGGCCGGGACGAACCCTCGACCTCGGGTCGACGTTCATACTCGACGGCGCTATGTTTCTGGTGTGACTGTTGTGGCCCTGGTGGCGTTCGTGATGATCATCGGTATCGGCTGGATCGTGTCGGTCGTCCGGCGGACACGTCGGTCGGCCGACTCCGTCGCTGCCGGACTGAACCTGCTCGAGATCGAGCTCGATCGACGACGGGCCGTGATCCCCGATCTCGTGCGCGCTGCCGTCGACGCCGATCTCGACCGCGCCGCCGTGAACCAACTCGTCGGAGCGCGGTCGCTGTCGGCCATGATGCGGGATCGGCGCGCCGAGCTCGGGGCCCGGGCCGGCGCCGAGAACGCGCTGTCGGTCGCGCTGCACGAGGTGCTCTTCGACGGTCGGGCCAGTGGGCCTCTCGGGTGGGACTTCAGCTCGCCCGCAACGGAACTCGATCGCATCGAGCATCGCGTCGCCGGGGCCGTCCGCGTGTACAACACGCAGGCCTCGTCGTTGGCCTCGCTCGCCGACTCGCCGCTGTCCGGACCCGTCGTCCGGCTGTTGGGCGTCCGGGCGCCCGCTGTGTTCGCCGAGACCGCGGACGCCGACACGGCGTGGTTGCGGGCGCCGCAGCACGCCGCCTGAGCGCACCCGATAGATTCACTGCTCGTGGCAGCTACCGAGAAGTCCGAACTGGCAGAACTGGTCCGCGAGTTGGCCGTCGTGCACGGGAAGGTGACGCTGTCGTCGGGCACGGAAGCCGACTACTACGTCGACCTCCGCCGTGCGACCCTGCACCACCGCGCCGGTGCGCTCATCGGGCAGCTCATGCGAGAACTGGTGTCGGACTGGGATTTCGACGCCGTTGGCGGACTCACCATGGGTGCCGACCCCGTCGCGTTGGCGGTGATGCACGCGCCGGGCCGTCCCATCGACGCGTTCGTCGTCCGCAAGGCGGCCAAGGCCCACGGCATGCAGCGCCAGATCGAGGGCCCGGACATCGTGGGCAAACGGGTCCTGGTCGTCGAGGACACCACCACCACCGGCAACTCCCCGCTCACGGCCGTCGCGGCTCTGCGTGACGCCGGTGCCGTCGTGGTGGGCGTCGCTACGGTGGTGGACCGCGCCACCGGCGCCGACGCGGTCATCGCGGCCGAGGGTCTCGAGTACCGGTCCCTCCTCGGTCTGGGCGACCTGAACCTCTGAGCTCTACTGCCAGCCGACGGCGGTGAAGGGCGCGTTCGTCGTCACGCGGCCGACGATGCCGGCGTGCGCGAAGTCCTTGGCCGTGGCCACCGCGTCCTGGACCGAGGAACCCTTCGCCAGCTCGGCGGTGATGGCGGCGGCGAAGATGCAGCCGGCTCCGGAGACGCGCTCCTCGCCGATCTTCGGCGCACGGAACACCGAGACGTCGGTACCGTCGAACAGGACGTCGACGGCCTCGTCGCCGGGCAGACCCGCGCCGCCCTTGACCACCACGTAGCGCGGTCCGAGGTCCGCGATGCGGCGGGCGGCCTCCGACAGATCGTCGACGGACTCGATCGAGTCCATTCCCGACAGGGTCTGCGCCTCGAAGAGATTGGGCGTGACGACGGTCGCGAGCGGGAGGATTTCGGCGCGCAGGGCGTTGTCCGTGTCCAGCGCCGCCCCCGGCTCCTGGCCCTTGCAGATGAGGACGGGATCCACGACGACGTGTCGCCACGGCTGCTGACGGAGCGACTCGGCGACGGTGGCAACGGTCTCGGGTGTGCCGAGCATGCCGATCTTCACGACGTCCAGTGAGTGGGCAGCCGTCGCCGCCTCGATCTGGTCGGCGATCACCGGTCCCGCGATGGGGACGAAACGGTGGCCCCACCCGGCCTTCGGATCGAACGAGACGATGCAGGTGATGGTGCCGACGCCGTAGACCCCGAGCCGCTCGAACGTCTTGAGGTCGGCCTGCAGGCCGGCGCCTCCCGTGGCTTCGGATCCGGCGATGACGTAGGCGAGTGTCGGCATGTCTTCATCATCCCAAAACGCCGAGAGCGCGTGGGTGCGGGGCCGAGAGAGCCCCCGCACCCACGCGCTCGGTCGTCAGGAGCGAGTGCCCTTGCGACGCGAGAGTGCGAACGCACCGACACCCGCGACGGCGACGACGGCCACGCCGGTGCCGATCGCGGCGACGGGCAGTCCGCCCTCGTCGTTCGAGGCACTCGCCTGATCCGACCCCGAGAGGCTCGACTCGGACGACACGAGACCGATCTCCGGCAGTTCGCCGGCGACGATGACGTTGCCCTCCTCGTCGTCGGTGAAGTAGTCGACCACCTTGAACGTGCGCGTCGGGCCGTCGACGTAGAAGCCGATGAGACGGATTCCGGAGGCGGTGACCTCGACCGTGGTGGAGTCGATGGTGGCGACCTCGACGTCCTCCTTCTTCTCGTCGCCGACCTCGACCGTGACGGTCTCCTTGGCGGCGTTCTCCGCGGCAGCCTCGTCGGCGGCCTTCTTGTCCGCGGCATCCTTCGCAGCTGCGTCGGCCTCGGCCTTCGCTGCTGCGGCGGCCTCGGCTGCTGCTGCCGCCTCGGCGTCACCGGCTGCTTCGAGCCGCTTCGCGTTCTCCTCGGCGACCGTGGCGGCCACCTGCGTCGTCGCTGCCTTGACGACAGCGGCGAAGAGCGTCGACGCCTTCGCGTACGCGGCCTGGATCGCCGTGGTGACCTTGGCGGCGTCGAGCGTCGCGAACGCGTCACCGACGGCCTTCAACGACTCCTCGGCAGCCTTCGTGGCCTCCTCCGCGGCGGTGCGCGCGGCGGCTGCGGCCTCGGCCTTCGCATCGGCGTCCGCACGCGCGGCCTCTGCCTCGGTCGGATCCGCGGCAGCGTCGCCCTCGAGCTCGTCGGCCTTGTCCTTCGCAGCGTCGGCCTCGGCCTGAGCGGCGTCCGCCTTGCTCTTCTCCTCGTCCGCTGCAGCCTTGGCGGCGTCCGCCTCTTCCTGCGCCTTGGCGGCGACACCGGCGGCGACGATGCTCTCCTGCTCGGCGACCGACGCCGATTCCTCGGCCTTGGATGCCTCGAGCTCGGCCTTCGCTTCGTCGACCTCGGCCTCGGCAGCGGCGTCGCCGCCCTGCGCTGCGGCGATGGCGTCGTCGAGGAATGCCTGCGCCTTCTTGATGGCGTCGACGGCGGCCTTGGTGGCGTCCTTGGCCACCTGCAGTGCCTTCTTCTCGTCCTCGGTCAGCTTCGCGTCGATGTCGACCTTGATGGAGGAGTTGCCCTCGTCGTCGACAACGACGGAACCGGTGACCTGCGGCAGCGGCCGGGCCGGGGGAGCGGTGGTGGGCACGGTGGTGACCGGCGGCGCATCCGTCGCCGAGGGAGCCTGCTCGGTGCTCGACGTGGCGGGAGCCTCGGTGGTGGTGCTCGTGGAGGACTCGCTGCTCTCCGAGCTGTCCGGCTGATCCTGCTGGGCGACGGCCACGGCGGGTGCGGCGACAGCCAGCGACACGGCGAGCACGGCGCCTGCTGCAGCGAGCCGCGTCCTGCGGGCACGGGTGATGGACTTGTCCGACATGAATGGCCTTTCGATACCGAAGACGGCATTCCTGCCGTATCCGAGAAGCGGTGAAGAATGGTGTACGCGTCCCCCGACCGAACAGAACGTACCTTCCGGTCCGCCTAGACCTTTACTTCAGAGTTACTTCGTCATCGAAGTGTGACCTTTGGTGCAGATGGTGTTCATGCGGTGAATGTGACTGGTGTGATTCAGTTTTCCCTGGTCAGTCGCCCACGGTCAGTGCTGTCGCCTCGTCGACGCTGTGCGGTGCCGGGTCGTGATCGTCGACGTGTGCGAGGACCTTCCGGCCGGTCGCCAGGACGCCGATGGCCAGGAAGGTGCAGGCGGCGCCCACCCAGAACGGCACGTGCACATTGGATTCACCGAGCTTGCCGGCGAGGTACGGGGCGGCAGCGCCGCCGGCGAACCGCACGAAGCTGTAGGCCGCCGAGGCGGTGGACCGTTCGACCGGCGCCGAGATCATGACGGTCTCGGTGATGAGGGTGTTGTTGACGCCGAGGAACAGTCCGGCAAGGACGACGCACACGATCAGAACCGGCTTGCTCTCCGTGAACAGAGCCATCGCGGCGAGGTCGGCGGCGAAGAGGAGCAGCGCGAGCATCATCATGTTCAGCGTCCCGAACCGGCGCTGCAGGCGCGGTGCGAGGAACACCGAGGCCACCGCGAGCGCGAGTCCCCAGCCGAAGAAGATGAAGCCGATCGCGTAGGTGCCGAGGTCGAGCGGGAACGGCGTGTAGGCGAGCAGGGTGAAGAATCCGTAGTTGTACAGCAGTGCCGTGATGCCGACCGTGAGCAGCCCGCGGTGCCGCAGTGCGCGGAAGGGGTCCGCGAGAGAGGTTCGGTGCGTGGGCTTCTCGCCCTCCGGCAGCATGACGACGAGCAGCACGACGGCCACGGCCATCAGGACGGCGACGCCGAAGAACGGGCCCCGCCAGCTGATGCTGCCCAGGACGCCGCCGACCAGCGGGCCGGTGGCGATGCCGATGCCCAGTGCGGCCTCGTACAGGATGATGGCCCGCGCGACGCCACCGCTCGCGGCGCCGACGATCGTCGCCAGGGCGGTCGCGATGAAGAGTGCATTGCCCAGTCCCCAGCCGGCGCGGAACCCGACGATCTGGGTGATGGTGCTCGACGAGCCTGCGAGCGCGGCGAACACGATGATGATCGCGAGACCGGCCAGCAGTGTCTTCTTCGGGCCGAAGCGCGACGAGACGACGCCCGTGACGAGCATCGCCACGCCCGTCACCAGCATGTAGGACGTGAACAGGAGAGACACCTGCGACGGTGTCGCGTTCAACTGTTCGCCGATGGGCTTGAGAATGGGATCGACGAGGCCGATCCCCATGAAGGCGATGACACTGGCGAACGCCACTGCCCACACGGCCTTCGGTTGCTGCAGAAGGCTCGGCTGGGACGCGTCCTTCTTCTCCTCGATCGTCGTCACGGGTGTTCCTTTCGTGCTGTGTTCTTGAGTACCGAGCGCAGGTCGTCGAGGCCCTCGACGATGCGTCGGAGTTGGTCGGGATCCGGCTCGCCCAGGTGGCGGAGCAGTCCGTCGCCGATGGCGCGACGCGAGTCGGCGAGCCAGGTGCGTCCGCGGTCCGAGATCGACACGACCACGGCGCGGGAGTCGGTCGGATCCGTCATGCGGTCGACGAGACCGTTCTCGTGGAGCGTGCGCAGCAGGGCTGTCGCCGAGGGTTGCGAGCATCGGTCGAGGCGGGCGAACTCGCTGATCCGGATCGCGCCGTACTCGTCGAGCAGGGAGAGCGCGCGCGACCACGTACGGGGATGCTCCGCGGGCGCGACCGAGGCCGCGAGCCGGGTGAAACGCGAGGTCGTGGTGACCAGTTCGGACAGCAGTGTCCGCAGTTCGTCGGTTCGCATCGCCGTGGTCTGCACTCCCTTAACGTTACATAAGCGAACTATCGAAATCCAGTGTGGGGTCGGCTACGGTGTCCGCATGCCGTCCGGGTCGTCCGCCACGCTGGTCCGCAGGGCCACGACCCTGGCCTACGCCGTCGCTGCGGCGGGCACCATCGTCGGTGCCGCCACGCATCGACCCGTCGTGCAGGCGGTGTGCAAGCCGCTCCTCATGCCGATTCTCGCGGTGCGGTCCGGCGCCCACCGCTCGCCACTGCTGGCTGCGGGGCTCTCGGCGGCGACGCTCGGCGACGTCGCGATGATCGATCCGGACGACGATCGCCGGTTCACTGCGGGGGCGTCGTCGTTCGCCGTCATGCAGGGGTGCTGGTCGGTACTGTTGCATCGCAACGGTTCTCGCGCGCGGCCGCACCATGCTCTGCTTCGAGCGGCGGGATGGGCGGGCGGCGCCGTGCTGGCCACGAGACGCGCCCCGACCATTGCACCGATCTCCATGGCCTACGGCGTCGCCCTCGGTGCCATGTCCGTTCTCGGTGCGGACGGCGACACCCGTGCCGTCGTCGGATCGACGCTGTTCACCGTCTCCGACGGCATGGTGCTCGTGCGGCGGACCACGGCCGACGCGCGCCTGCGCGACGTCCTCGAGGTCGCGGTACTCGCGACCTACATCGGCGCTCAGTACGCGCTCGTCGACTCCCTCACGAGAACAGCGTCGGGGTTCCCGACTCGAGATCGAGCAGCAGGCGTTTGCGCTCGACGCCGCCGGCGAAACCCGTGAGGCTGCCGGACATTCCGATGACGCGGTGGCACGGCACGACGATCGACAACGGGTTCCGGGCGTTGGCCGACGCCACCGCTCGCACCGAGGTGGGCCGGCCGACGGCGACGGCCAGAGCGGAGTACGTCCACGTCTCGCCGTAGGGGATCGTGCGGAGCGCGGCCCACACCTCGTTCTGGAATTCGGTGCCCACCGGGGCCAGCTCGAGATCGAAGCGGCGCCGCCGGCCGCCGAAGTACTCCGCCAACTGATCGCGGATCTCGTCGAACCCGTCCGCCCGGGCGGTGCCGATCCGGCCGGGAGCCGGTGCCGGACGGTGACCGGGAAAGTAGACGCCCGACAGCGCCGTCCCGGTGCGCACGACGGTGAGAGGACCCACCGGGGTGTCGAGAACGGTGTGGTGCCGGGTCGAGTCGGTCGGTGTCACAACCGGATCCGCGTCCGGTCGTCGGGATCGACGACGACGGGAACGGTCGCGCCGACCTCGTACCGAACGGACCCCGTGCGTCGGACGGTGCCCGGGTAGGACCCCGACCCCGGCACGGTGATCGTGAGGTCGACCTCCGTCTCGGCTCCGATCTCCCGTACCTCGTCGACGACGGCCCACCCCTCGAGCCCGTGGTCGCGCATGCGGCGTTCGTCGGCGGTCGGGCGCCCGGCAGCCATCATCGCGAGTCCCAGTGCCGCGCCGAAGCCCGCGACCAGCGCAGCGATCTGATACGGAACGGTGCCGTCCGGGGCCTTGGGCAGGAGCACGAGCGCCCAGACCGCCAGCACGACGACGTAGATGGCGGTGACCACGGCCACCGCCCGACCCACTCTCTCGTGGTCCATCGACTCGGATCCCTCCCGTGACCGCCTCCGAGGGCACCGGAAGCTACTCGGCGGTAAGTTTTCGGCTCACCGCTCTGTTGCAGCTCAGCCCGACCCTTTACTCTTCAGACATGTCTCAACCTACTGTCTTCATCACCGGCGCAGCAGCCGGCATCGGGCGGGCCACCGCACTCACGTTCGCCGCCGCCGGGTACCACGTCGGTGCGTACGACATCGACGAGACGGGACTGGCCTCTCTCGCGAAGGAGATCGCGGCGAAGGGCTCGACGTCGACGACGGGAATCCTCGACGT
Source organism: Rhodococcus sp. NFXS4 (assembly GCF_058139645.1). Lineage (NCBI taxonomy): Bacteria > Bacillati > Actinomycetota > Actinomycetes > Mycobacteriales > Nocardiaceae > Rhodococcus > Rhodococcus sp. NFXS4. The sequence continues at coordinate 4,253,197 of NZ_CP192221.1, read as the reverse complement.
CACCGACACCGCGCAGTTCACCGAGCGCCTGAAGGAGTTCGACGAGGCGGCGGGCGGGCGACTCGACGTGCTCATCAACAACGCGGGCATCCTCATCGCGGGCCAGTTCGCCGAGCAGGCCATCGAGACGCACCGCAAGCAGTTCGACATCAACGTCGGCGGCGTGCTGAACGGGCTGCTGGAAGCGTTCCCGTACCTGAAGAAGACGCGCGGCGCCCAGGTGGTGAACCTGTGCTCCGCCTCCGCCATCTACGGCCAGCCCGAGCTCGCCACGTACGGCGCGACCAAGTTCGCGGTGCGCGGGCTCACCGAGGCGCTCGACCTCGAGTGGCACAAGCACGACATCGCCGTGAAGGCCATGTGGCCGCTCTTCGTGCAGACCGCCATGACCAAGGGGATCCAGACCGGTACCACCGGTTCGCTGGGCATCAAGTTGACCGCGCAGGACGTCGCCGACGCGATCTTCAAGTCGACGCAGCCCGCCAAGCGGATCTACCACAAGGTGCACTTCCCGGTGGGGCTCCCGTCCAAGGCGCTGTCCATGGGCTCGCGGTTCTCCCCAGTCTGGCTGACCCGCGAGGTCAACCGCCGTCTGTCCCATTCCTGAGTTGACCGAGAACGACCGCAGCGACGAGGCGGGTGCCACCGAGTGGGGTGAGCACCCGCGCGGCGTACCCGCCTGGGACGTCGAGCGTGACGGGCCGCGGCCCACCGATCCCCGCTACGACCCGGAACTCCTCGACGAGGGGGATCGGCGCAACGTCGTCGACGCGTACCGGTACTGGACGCGCGAGGCGATCGTCGCGGACCTGGACACGCGCCGGCATCCGATGCACGTGGCCATCGAGAACTTCGCGCACGACGCCAACATCGGGACGGTCGTCCGCACGGCCAACGCGTTCGGCGCCGCCGCGGTGCACATCGTCGGGCGTCGGCGTTGGAACCGTCGCGGTGCGATGGTCACCGATCGCTACCAACACATCGAGCATCACGAGACCGTCGAGGCGCTGACGGCGTACGCGGCGGAGGCGGGCCTGACGGTGGTGGCCGTCGACAACGTGCCCGGGTCCGTCCCGCTCGAGACTGCCGTTCTCCCGCGGAATGCGCTGCTGCTCTTCGGTCAGGAGGGCCCGGGCGTGACCGACGACGCGCGCGCCGCCGCGTCGATGACGGTGTCCATCGCGCAGTTCGGCTCCACCCGCAGTATCAATGCCGGTGTCGCAGCCGGGATCACGATGCACGCCTGGATCCGGCAGCACGCGGATCCCGACCTGGCCTGGTGACCGTGCCCGACGGCTCCCGAGCCGAGGGGTACTGGCAGGATCGAATCATGCACGACACGTGGTCCTCCAGGGCGGACGCCGCCGAGGAGGCCGTCTTCTCTCGCCACGTCCGCCGTCTGTGGGGACTGCCGGGGACGGCTCTGGGTGTCGTGGCGTGGCCGCCGGTCCGACGGGAGCGGTTGTTCTTCCGCTGGCACTACTGGTGGCAGGCGCACCTCATCGACTGTGTGGTCGACGCCGAGGAGCGGGCGCCGTCGGCGCGCCGCCGACGACGGCTGGCCCGGATCGCGCGCACCCACCGGCTGCGCAACCTCACCGGCTGGACCAACTCGTACTACGACGACATGGCGTGGCTGGGGCTGTCCCTCGAGCGAGCGCAGCGTCTGCACCTCGTCGACAATCGCACCGCGATCGCGGCCCTGGAGTCGGAACTGTTCGACGCCTGGGATCCGGCGCACGGGGGCGGTATCCGCTGGTCCAGGAAGAGCGACTTCTTCAACGTGCCGGCCAACGGCCCGGCGGCGGTGCTGCTCGCACGGACCGGCAAGCTGTGGCGCGCCCAGGCCATGGCCGACTGGATCGACGCGACTCTCGTCGATCCGACGACCCATCTCGTGCTCGACGGCATCCACGCCGACGGCCGCGTCGAGTCGCCGATCTACTCCTACTGCCAGGGTGTCGTGCTCGGGGCCGAGACCGAACTCGCGATCAGCCTCGGTGACGACAAGCACCGCGAGCGCGTGCATCGACTCGTCGCCGCCGTGCAGCAGCACCTCACGAAGGACGGCGTGATCATCGGCGGCGGGGGAGGGGACGGCGGCCTGTTCAACGGGATCCTCGCCCGGTACCTCGCACTGGTGGCGACGTCGCTGCCCGGAGACGACGACGAGGACCACGAGGCGCGCTCGGTCGCCGCCGACATCGTGCTGGCGTCGGCGGAGGCCGCGTGGGACAACTGCCTGTCCATCGAGGGCCTGCCGCTGTTCGGCAGCGACTGGTCCGCCATCGCCAAGCTGCCCTCGTTCGGTGCGTCGATCGCCCGGTTCAGCGCCGGCACCGTCACGTCGTCGTCCGTGCCGGAGCGCGACTTCTCCGTCCAGCTCGGCGGCTGGATGTTGATGGAGGCGGCGCACAGCCTCGGCTGAACGTCAGCCGTCAGAGATCGTGCACGTCAGAGATCGTGCACTTCAGTGGTCTCCACCGGCTTCTTCATCTCCTTGCGGTACTGGTACAGACCGAAGATGGTGCCGACCACGATCGAGACGATCATCAGCGTGAGCACGGTGGGGAACAGCCACGACACCTTGTCGAGCACCGCTCCGAAGTAGAACCCGATCAGCAGCAGCACGGGTGCCCAGATGAGCGCACCCAGCGTGCTGGCGATGGTGTAGCGGCGGTGGTTCATCCCACCGGCACCGGCGACCATCGGGCACAGGGTCCGCACCCACGGGATCCAGCGCGCGACGAGCACCGCCCAGAAGCCGTGTTTCTCGAGAAGTCGGTTGACCTTCTCCAGATTCGCGGTGTTGACGTACTTGCCGTTCTTGCGCGCCACGAGGCGATGACCGGTGCGTTTACCGATCATGTACCCCACCTGATTACCGGCGATGGCGGCCAGGAACGCGCCCGCGGACAGCGCCCACACGTGCGAGGTGCCCGACGCGTGGGCGGCCAGTCCGATACCGGCGGTGATCAGCAGCGAGTCGCCGGGAAGGAAGAGGCCCACGATGACGGCGCACTCGAGGAACACGAAGGACACCACGATGAGCCAGACCAGGGTGGGCCCGGCCGATTCGAGGAATCCCATCGCGCCGCCTTCGGCGAGCACGGTGCTACCGGCGAGAAGCATGAACGGGGGACCGATCTACGAGGACGAGTCGCGCGGAGCGGGCTCGGTGCGCTGGACGGGCTCGGACCACTGAGCTGGTTCCGACCGCTGAGCAGTGTCCGACCTCTGGGCCGGCTCGGACCACTTGGACGGCTCGACCTTGCCGTCGAGCTTGCCGTCGAACGCGTCGACGGCCTCACCGAGCGGGGTGCGGCGCGAGGAGACGATCCGCTTGCCGACCTCCCAGGCGATGGGCAGGACGGAGACGGCGACGATGAGCAGGAAGATGATGTCGACGTTGTCGCGGATGACGGCGATCTGGCCCAGCAGGTAGCCGAGCAGCGTGACGCCCGAGCCCCAGACGATGCCGCCGACGACGTTGTAGGTGATGAACGTGCGATAGCGCATGCCCGAGGCGCCGGCCACGACCGGCGCGAACGTACGCACGATGGGCACGAAGCGCGCCAGGAAGATGGTGATGGGACCGTGCTTCTCGAAGAACGCGTGCGACTCGTCGATGTAGCGCTTCTTCAGGAAGCGGGCGTCGTCCGTGAACAGGCCCGTGCCGGCCTTCTTGCCGATGAGATACCCGGCCTGATCACCCAGCACCGCGGCGATCGGAATGGTCACCAACAGCACCCACAGCGGCGCGAACGGCTCGATCTCCGCGCTCTTCGACGCGGCGATCAGACCGGCCGTGAACAGCAGCGAATCGCCCGGGAGCAGCGGGAACAGCAGGCCCGACTCGATGAACACCACCAGCAGCAGACCGACCAGGACCCAGGTGCCGAACGAGTTCAGCAGGTTGACGGGATCGAGGAACCCCGGCAGCAGGGCGAGGTCGGTCACGGAGGCGGCCACGGTAGTCACAAGCGCCCACAGTACCGGCGAGAGCAGCCGATACCCGCACGCCGAGTGGCGGGTAGTACAACTCACGAGCAACTCTCAGCAACTACCGGCGAGTAGATCGGGCAGGGCGCGACCGGCGTCACCTCGGTTGACATACTGCTAGTGACCGCACCTGATCGGGTGCCCCGTTCGCTCACCGTGGAGGTTTCTTCGTGCCGATCGCAACTCCCGAGGTGTACGCCGAGATGCTCGGCCGCGCCAAGGAACACAAGTTCGCTTTTCCCGCCATCAACTGCGTGGGATCCGAGTCCGTCAACGCGGCCATCAAGGGCTTCGCCGACGCGGGCAGCGACGGCATCATCCAGTTCTCCACCGGTGGCGCGGAGTTCGCGTCCGGCCTCGGTGTGAAGGACATGGTCACCGGCGCCGTCGCGCTCGCCGAGTTCGCCCACGTCGTCGCCGCGAAGTACGACGTCACCATCGCGCTGCACACCGACCACTGCCCCAAGGACAAGCTGGACACCTACGTGCGTCCGCTCCTCGCGGTGTCGCAGGAGCGCGTCGACGCCGGGAAGAACCCCCTCTTCCAGTCGCACATGTGGGACGGCTCCGCGGTGCCGATCGACGAGAACCTCGAGATCGCCAAGGATCTGCTGGCCCGGGCCGCCGCGGCGCGCATCATCCTGGAGATCGAGATCGGCGTGGTCGGCGGCGAGGAGGACGGCGTCGAGGCGGAGATCAACGACAAGCTGTACACCTCGAACGAGGACTTCCTGAAGACGGTCGAGGCGCTCGGTGCCGGCGATGCCGGATCGCGCTACCTGTTGGCCGCGACGTTCGGCAACGTCCACGGCGTCTACAAGCCGGGCAACGTCAAGCTCAAGCCGTCGGTGCTCGCGGACGGCCAGCGCGTCGCCACCGAGAAGCTCGGACTCGCTGCCGGCTCCAAGCCCTTCGACTTCGTCTTCCACGGCGGCTCGGGCTCGGCCAAGAGCGAGATCGAGGAGGCCCTCGAGTACGGCGTCGTGAAGATGAACGTCGACACCGACACCCAGTACGCGTTCAGTCGGCCCATCGCCGGCCACTTCTTCAGCAACTACGACGGCGTGCTGAAGGTCGACGGCGAGGTGGGCAACAAGAAGGCCTACGACCCGCGCAGCTACCTCAAGAAGGCCGAGGCCGGTATGACGGCGCGCGTCGTCGAGGCGTGCAACGACCTGAAGTCCGCCGGTCGGAGTGTGTCAGCGGGCTGACCCCCGTGCGCCTCTTGCGCATCCCCGGATGCGCAAGAGGCGCACGAGCGCGGTCAGGCGCAGACCTTCCAGGTCTCGCCGTCCAGCGCGAGGTCGAACGTGCGCGCCGAGGGCTCCGCGCCCTCGGTGCGCGCGGTGACCTGTGCGATCGCCGTCGTCTGATCCGGCGGTTCCGCTTCGGTGATCTGAATGGTGTCGACGCTCTGTACCACCGGCACCGTTCCGGATGCGACGGCGGCGTCGTGCGTCGCGGCGAAGTCGGCCTCGGAGATGCCGCCGTAGAAGGACGCCAGCGCGCCGCACGTGACGCCGCGCAGAGCGGTCAGGTCGCCGTCACGCAACGCCGCGGTGAAGGTGTCGATCGAGGTGCGGATCTTCTCGTCGTCGCTCGGACCCGTGACGCTCGTGCCGCCCCGCAGCAGTGCGAACGCCACGACACCCGCGATCGCCAGCAGGGCCACGAGGGCCGCCGCGATCCACGGTCCGCGCCGCCGTCCACCGGAGCGCGTCGACACCTTCTTCGGTGCGGCGCTGGGTTCGATGCGGCGCGGTGCGGCGGGGCGCGAGTTATCCGGGGACACGCGTGCACCTTATCCAGCGCCCGACGTCTCCCGCGCGCTCCGTGGGAGACTGTCTTCATGACTTCCTTCGGTGATCTCCTCGGTCCCCAGCCCACCCTGCTGCCCGGCGACGACGAGGCCGAGTCCGCTCTCCTGAACCACACGGCCCCCGAGGAGGTGGCCGCGGCGCACCCCACCGCGTCGATCGCGTGGGCCTACCTCGCCGAGGCCGCCCTGTCCGACGGCCGCACCATCACCGCGTACGCCTACGCACGCACCGGCTACCACCGCGGTCTCGACCAGCTGCGTCGCAACGGCTGGAAGGGCTTCGGACCCGTGCCGTACAGCCACGAGCCCAACCGCGGCTTCCTGCGCTGCGTGGCCGTCCTGGCCCGCGCCGCGCAGTCGATCGGGGAGACGGACGAGTACGCCCGCTGCCTCGACCTGCTCGAGGACTGCGATCCGCGCGCCGCGGACGAACTCGGCGTCGGCTAGCACCAGCTTCATGGGCCGATTCGGGAGCTACCCACGATTCACGGCCCCGCATCTCGGCCTGCGCACCCGCGGCTCCGCGCGGATCGACGCCTCGCTGCGGCGACTGAGTGTCTCCGGGTTGCCGATCATCCAGTGCGCGCTCGCCGCGGGCATAGCGTGGTTCGTGGCGACGGACGTCGTCGGGCACGTCACGCCCTTCTTCGCACCGATCGCGGCCGTCGTCTCGCTCGGTGTGTCCCTCGGGGCGCGGATGCGACGCTCGGCCGAACTCGTCGTCGGCGTCACGGTCGGTATCGGTGTCGGTGACGCGATCATCGCCCTCATCGGGACCGGCCCGTGGCAGATCGCCCTGGTCGTCGCGCTCGCGATGTCGACCGCCGTCTTCCTCGACAGCGGCGCCATCATCGCGATGCAGGCGGGATCGTCGGCCGTGCTGGTGGCGACGCTCATCCCGCCGGGCAACGCCGGCGGACTCAACCGCATGGTCGACGCGTTGATCGGCGGTCTGGTGGGACTCGCCGTCGTCGCCGTCGTGCCGACGCACCCCGTGCGCCGCGCACGCAAGGACGCGGCCACCGTCATCGCCACGTCGGGCCGGGTACTGCAACTCGTCGCGGACGGTCTCCTGGCCAACGACGCGGAACCGATCGCCAAGGCGCTGAAGGCTGCGCGCGCCACACAACCGGCCATCGACGCGATGCGCACCGATCTCAAGGGCGGGCGCGAGATCAGCCGCATCTCCCCGCTGTACTGGAACAGCAAGCAGCGCTTGGCCGAGCTCGCCGCGACGGCGGATCCGCTGGACAACGCGGTGCGCAACATCCGGGTTCTCGCCAGGCGCTCCCTGTCCCTGGTGCGCGACGACGAGATTCTCGACCCCCGACTGGTCGACCTCGTCGAGAAGCTCGCGCAGGCCACCGAGGTGGTGCGGAAGATGATGCTCGCGGATCCCGGCGAGCAACCCGACCGAGCCGAGGCAGCGCGGGTTCTCCGGCACGTGGCAGTCGGTGCGAAGGCGGAGCTCATGCAGGACGCCGGCCTGTCCGCGGTGGTGGTGCTCGCGCAGATACGGTCCATCGTCGTCGACCTGCTCCAGGTGGCGGGGCTCTCGCGGATCTCCGCGCTGGCGACGTTGCCCCCGACCGTCGACCACCCCGCCGTGCCGCCGGAGCTCGACTACTAGGTTCCCGCTGCCGTTCCATGTTCCCGCGGACGCTGCAACCCCTCCTCGAGTACGGAAGCCCTGCGGGAGCTGCCGGTACACAGGACGAGGGTGCTCCACAGGCGGGCGCCAGGAAGGCGTGTCCCCGTCCGCGCGTGATCGACACTCACCGCCATGGACCTGCACCGCCGCGCGACCGGTGACGTGACAGATGCGGCGCTGCGCGGTCTGGTGAGGCGCGGCGAACTGGTCCGCGTGAGCCGCGGTTCCTACGGCCCCGGCTCGGAGTGGGCGTCGGCATCACCAGACGAGCGCTACCGCCTGCGCGTGCTCGGAGTCATGGCGGGACGCACCGCGGTGGCCGTCGCCAGTCACGAGTCCGCGGCGGCGCTGCATCGGCTCCCCCTTCTCGCTCCCGACCGAGACCGGGTGCACGTGAGCGTCGACGGTCGAGGAGGTGGTGCGTCGACGAGGAGGGTCGCCGAGCACCGGGTGCCGCTGTCCCCGCTGGACGTCACCACCGTCGACGGTGTGCAGGTCACGACGCCGACGCGGACGGCGCTCGACATCGCGTGCACGGTGGGACTCGATCGTGCGCTGTGCGCTGTCGAGTCCGCACTCCGCACGGAGGCGCCGGATCTGCAGGAGTGCCTCGCACGGCTCGGGCGCCGTCGCGGCATCGCCACCGCCCGCCGCGCGGTGGACCTCGCGAGCCCTCTCACCGAGAGCATCGGCGAATCGTGGAGCCGAGCCCTGATGATGCAGTGGCCCGAGATTCCCTCGCCGAGGCTGCAGCATCGCTTCCTCGACGATCGTGGTCGCATCGTGGCCCGCACCGATTTCGACTGGGACGGTCGGCTGGTGGGCGAGTTCGACGGGCTGACGAAGTATCGCGGCGGAGCGCAGTCGGTGATCGACGAGAAGCTGCGCGAGGACGCCCTCCGCGCGCTCGGCTGCCATGTGGTGCGGTGGACGTGGGACGACCTGCGTCATCCCGAACGGCTACGGCGTCTGCTCGCGGCCGGGATGGCCATCGCGTTCCGCTGACGCCGGAGGTCTCTGGGTTCCCGCAGCCGTTCCGTGTTCCCGCGGAGGCTGCAACCCCTCCTCGAGTACGGAAGCCCCGCGGGAAGCGTGACTCACCATATGCACACATTCGCATGTATGGTCTCGATCATGGGAGCGGGGCACGGACATGCGCACACACCGGCGGCTGGTGAGGCCGGCACCGGGCGGCTGCGACGCATGGGGATCGCGTGGTTCGTGCTCGTCGCGTTCTTCGCCCTCGAGCTGACCGTCGGCCTCATCATCAACTCGCTGGGCCTGCTCGCCGATGCCGGGCACATGCTCACCGACATCATCGGCATGTCGATGGGCCTCGTCGCGCTCACGATGGCCCGGCGCGGATCGAATTCTGCCGCACGGACATTCGGGTGGCACCGGGCCGAGGTGCTCACCGCTGTCGCCAACGCGGTGCTGCTGCTCGGAGTCGCGGTCTTCATCTTCGTCGAGGCGATCCGCCGCATCGGGGACCAGCCGGACATCCCGGGCCTCGCGATGGTGCTGACGGCCGCCGCGGGACTCGTCGCCAACATCGTCGTCATGCTGCTCATCCGCGCCGACGCGAAGGACTCCATCGCGGTACGCGGGGCCTATCTCGAGGTGCTCGCGGACACCGTGGGCAGCGTCGGGGTGCTCGTCGCCGGTGTGCTGCTCCTGGCGTTCGACTGGACGTGGGCGGACATCGTCGTGGGTATCGCCATCTCGCTGTGGGTGGTGCCGCGGGCACTCTCGCTCGCCGGCCAGTCGTTGCGCATCCTCACGCAGGCCAGCCCGTCGTCGGTGGACATCGGTGCGCTCGAGGCCGATCTGCGGGCGCTGCCCGGAGTCGTCGACGTCCACGACCTGCACGTCTGGACCCTCACCACCGGCATGGACGTCGCCACGGTGCACATCACGTCGGACGGTTCCGGATCGGTGATGCTGGCCCGCGGGAAGGAAGTGCTCTCGGCCTACGGCCTGGACCACGCCACCGTGCAGGTCGAGCCCGCGGTGCACGGTGCCACCTGCCGCGACGAGCTCACCTGGTAGCAGGCCGGTCGGGATGGTGACAGGCATCGGAACACCTGTGCGACCATGACATGGCAGGTCAGTACCTGCGACGTGCTGGCGAGGGGAATCCGGTGAGAATCCGGAACGGTCGCGCCACTGTGAGCGGGCCTCGTCGTCCGTGAGTCAGATCGCCGATCCGGCACGTGAGACTCGAATCGGACGCGCAATCTGAGGAGTTCCACTCGTGCACATCGCCGAGGGTTTTCTGCCACCCGTTCACGCGGCAGTCTGGACGTGCGCCGCGGCGCCGTTCGTCGTTCACGGCGCTCGCGCCGTCGTCGTCCAGGTCCGGGAGAACCCCCGCAGCCGTCTGCTGCTGGGTGCTGCCGGTGCCTTCACCTTCGTTCTCTCCGCCATCAAGCTGCCGTCCGTCACGGGCAGCTCGAGTCATCCCACCGGAACTGGGCTGGGGGCGGTGTTGTTCAAGCCGCCGGTCATGGCGTTCCTCGGCACGGTGGTGTTGCTCTTCCAGGCGTTGCTGCTCGCGCACGGCGGCCTGACGACGCTGGGCGCCAACGCGTTCTCCATGGCGATCGTCGGCCCGTGGGTGGGGTACGCCGCGTTCCGTGTCACCGGCCGGCTGGGCGGTGGTCTGTCGCTGTCGGTGTTCTTCGCGATGATGCTGGCCGACCTGTCGACGTACTGCACGACGTCGGTGCAGATCGCGCTCGCGTTCCCGGATCCGCAGAGCGGCGTACTCGGAGCCGTCACCAAGTTCCTGTCCATCTTCGCTGTCACCCAGATTCCGCTCGCCATCGCGGAGGGCCTGCTGGGTGTGCTGGTGTTCCGCGTCCTGCGGACCGTGGCGACGCCGGAGCTGCGGGACCTCGGAGTGCTCCGCCGCGAGAAGGGTGCCGTCGATGCGTAGGAACGTCGTGATCAACCTGCTGCTCGTCCTCGGGATCGTCCTCATCGTCGGCGCCGCGCTGATGCTCGACGCGGGACGCAGCGGCGACGAGGAGCGGTTCGTCGGTACCGATTCGGCCGCCACGTCGCAGATCGAGGAGGACCACCCGGACTACGTGCCGTGGTTCGAGTCGGTGTTCTCGCCGACGTCGGGCGAGGTGGAGTCGGGACTCTTCGCGCTGCAGGCCGCGCTGGGTGGACTCGTCCTCGGGTACGTGCTGGCGGCGCTGCGCGGTCGGCGCAAGCTCGACGCGCTCCGCACCGAACTCGAACGGACGTAGGTGCAGGGTCTCGCGGTCGACGACGCGGCCTGGGCCAGTCCGTGGCGCACGCGCGCGGTGGGGGACAAGGCAGTACTCTCGCTGGGCCTCGTGCTGTGCGCGCTGCTGCTCCCGCCGTGGCCCGGCGCGCTGATCGTCACGGTGGTCGCGCTCGGTGCGGCCGTCGGGGCTGCCCGCACACCGCTCCGGCCGGTGCTGCGTGCGCTCACCGCACCGGCGGCCTTCATCGCCCTCGGCGCCGTCTCCGTCGCCGTCACGGTGACCGCCACGCCGGACTGGAGTGTCGGGGTCACGGCCGACAGCGCGCGACGAGCGCTGGAGGTGTCCGGTCACGCGATCGCCGGGACGTCGGCCGTGCTCCTGCTGGCCGTCACGACACCGATGATCGACATCCTGTCCGGGCTGCGACGGCTGCGGGTACCGCAGGCATGCATCGACGTCGCCGCCGTGATGTACCGCTTCCTGTTCGTGCTGCTGTCGTCGGTACGCACGATCCGCCAGTCGCAGACCGCCCGCCTCGGCTACTCGTCGCCGCGCCGGTCACTGCATTCCGCGGGTCTGCTGACGGCCGCTGTGCTGATCAAGTCGTGGGACCGGGCCTCGCGGCTCGAGGCGGGGCTGGCGGGTCGCGAGTTCGGCGACGCGGTCTCGGCGGATCCGGTCGACCGGCAGCGCAGTTCGCCGAGCTTCCTGGTGACCGTCGTGGCGGTGCTGGGAGCCGTGGTGGCGCTGTCCCTGTTGGGACATCGCGCATGAGCCACCGCACGCTCACCGCCCGCGACCTCGAGGTGCGGTATCAGGGCGGGCCGCCGGTGCTGGCCGGAGCGAGCCTGAGCGTTCCCGCCGCGGCCAGGGTGGCGCTCCTGGGCGCCAACGGCTCGGGCAAGACGACCCTGCTGCGGTGCCTGTCCGGAGCGATCGTTCCCGACGGCGGACGGGTGGAGATCGACGACGTCGCACTGCGCCACAGCCGGTCGGGCCTGCGGGCACATCGCCAGGAAGTGCAACTGGTGCTGCAGGATCCGGACGATCAGTTGTTCTCGGTCGACGTGTACCGAGACGTCGCCTACGGTCCGGTGAACCTCGGCCTGGGGCCCGACGAGGTGCGCGAGCGCACGGAGGCGGCGCTCGAGGTGATGGGCATCGACCATCTGCGGTCGCGGCCGACGCACCAGCTGTCCTACGGTGAGCGCAAGCGCGTCGCGACGGCCGGCGCCGTGGCCATGCGGCCGTGCATCCTGTTGCTCGACGAACCGACGGCCGGGCTCGATCCGCAGGGCGTCGACGAGATGTTCGCCGCGCTGCACCGCCTGGAGAATCACCACACGACCGTGGTGCTGTCGACACACGACGTGGCCCTGGCGCTGGAGTGGTCGCACTCGGTCGCCGTGGTCGTGGACGGCGCTGTGGTGCAGGGGGATCCGGTGACGTTGCTGTCGGACACCGACCTGCTGGGACGGGCCAGGTTGCGGACACCGTGGCCGTTGGCGCTCGCGGCGGACCTCGTCCGGGACGGCATGCTCGAACCGGGATCGCGACCACGGGACGCGGAAGAACTACGAAAGATGCTGAGCAGCAGTATCAGTCGGCGCTAACGTACGAGCAACCACTGCTTGTCGTGGCGGTAGATGGTGGACCGGGTGGTCTCGCGGGGGATGTCGATGCCGTCCTTCGTCAGACGCGCCGCCGTGGCTCCGAGTTGCATCGCCCGGCCGGTGATCCAGCGGCGGCGGAACAGTCCGCGCTTGCCCTGCACCCGAGCTCGGAGTCCCGGCATCTCGAGCGTCGGGGTGACCTCGATGCCCGGCACCTCACCGGAGAAGAGCTTGGTGTCGTCGACGTAGGCCTCGCCGACGAGGTGGCCCGACGGCCCCGAGACGGTGGCGAGTCCGACGACGGCCGATCCGGCGTCGTCACGGATGAGGGGAGTGGGGGAGGCGGTGCCGGACAGCGCGACCTTGGCGGCGCGCGATCCGGTGCCGACGCGGAAGAGGTGGCTGGCCTCGCTGGCGGTCTCGGCGACGTAGGCGAGCTCGATGTCGAGTCGGTCGCGCCGCATCAACCGGGTGAGGACGGCGGCGAGCGAGGCGTCGGTGCCGAGCACGATCAGCCGGGGGTCGTGTACCGCGTCGAGTTCGGCGAGCAGGGCGTCGCACTCCTCCTTCGACGGCACCTCGGGTACCGCGGTGAGCGGTAGCGAGGACAGCGCGATGGGCAGCAAGGGCCTGCCGCACTGCAAGACGAACGGAGTCACGCGAATTCCTTCTCAGCCGGACGGGTCTGCCCCACCCTAATCAGGACACGGTCGTCGTGGACCCCGGGAAGGCGCTTGCCCGGTCTCGATTTCGCGTCGCTTTGACCGTGCCGCCGCGACAGAAGACCAGGCAGTACGGTGTGCGGTCGGCTGTGAGCGGCACGTGTCGTCTCGGGCGGTACACTGTGTCACCGGTCATGGTCGGTGCGCGTTCCGCACGTCACGAAGTGCGTTCCGACACGTGCCACAGCCCGGGATGGTCCGGCTGTCCACCCGAGTGATGGAGCAACACATGCCGGCAATCGTCCTCATCGGCGCCCAGTGGGGCGACGAGGGCAAGGGCAAGGCCACGGATCTGTTCGGCGAGCGACTGCAGTGGGTGGTGCGCTACCAGGGTGGCAACAACGCCGGCCACACCGTGGTGCTGCCGAACGGCGACAAGTTCGCGCTTCACCTCATCCCGTCGGGCATCCTCTCGCCCGGTGTGAACAACGTGATCGGCAACGGCGTCGTCGTGGATCCAGGTGTGCTGCTCACCGAACTCGACGGCCTCGAGAAGCGCGACGTGGACACGTCGAAACTGCTGCTCAGCGCCGATGCGCACCTGATCATGCCGTACCACGTGGCCATCGACAAGGTCACCGAACGTTTCCTCGGTGCCCGCAAGATCGGCACCACCGGACGCGGCATCGGCCCGTGCTACCAGGACAAGATCGCCCGCGTCGGAGTGCGCGCGGCGGATGTCCTGGACGAGAAGATCCTGACCCAGAAGGTCGAGGCCGCACTGGAATTCAAGAACCAGGTGCTCGCCAAGATCTACAACCGGCGCGCCCTCGAGTCGGAGAAGGTGGTGGAGGAGGTGCTCGGCCAGGCCGAGGGCTTCAAGCACCGCATCGCCGACACCCGGCTCGCGTTGAACCAGGCGCTCGAGCGCGGCGAGACGGTGCTGCTCGAGGGTTCGCAGGGCACGCTCCTCGACGTCGATCACGGCACCTATCCGTTCGTCACGTCGTCCAACCCGACGGCGGGCGGCGCGGCCGTGGGTTCGGGCGTCGGCCCGGGTCGGATCACCACCGTCCTCGGCATCCTGAAGGCGTACACCACGCGCGTCGGCTCCGGCCCGTTCCCGACGGAGCTGTTCGACGAGTCGGGCGAGTACCTGGCCAAGCAGGGCGGCGAGGTGGGTGTCACCACCGGCCGCGCCCGGCGCACCGGCTGGTTCGACGCCGTCATCGCGCGGTACGCCACGCGCGTCAACGGCATCACCGACTACTTCCTCACCAAGCTCGACGTACTGTCCTCGCTCGACACCATCCCGATCTGCGTCGCGTACGACGTGGACGGCGTGCGTCACGACGACATGCCGATGACGCAGACCGGGTTCCATCACGCGAAGCCGATCTACGAGGAGATGCCCGGGTGGTGGGAGGACATCTCGGGGGCGCGGACCTTCGAGGAGTTGCCCGTCAATGCCCAGAGGTACGTGCTGCGTCTCGAGGAGCTCTCGGGGTCGTACATGTCGTACATCGGCGTCGGTCCGGGCCGTGACCAGACCATCGTGCGGCGCGACATCCTGTCCTGACACGGTCGAGATATCACAAATGGCGTGACGATAACGCCAGGATGGCTCATACTGTGGCTCAGGTTCGCTATGAGGTGGAACAAAACGGATCCCCCTCTCGGCGAGAGCAGGTCAGTGGAGGACCGCTATGGACAGCACCTACGTCGGGCTCGAGGTCTTCCAGTGCCAGTTCGAGCGTTTCAGCTTCGAGCACTCGTGGATCGGTGACCGTGTCGGTGAGCTGATGCTGGGGCCGCGCGGCGGTGGGATGCTCGAGTTCCAGCACGCCATGGTCTTCGCGCTCCCCGAGGGCGGCGCGCACGAGGTGCACGGCGACATCCTCGCCTGGTACCTCGCGCACGGCGGCCCGAGTGGATCGCTCGGCTACCCGCTCACCGACGAGAAGCGCACTCCGACGGGCCACGGCCGCTACAACGTGTTCGAGAACGGCACCGTCGGATGGCTCCCGGGTACCGGGGCATTCCTCATGGGATCCGTCCGCACCGCCTGAACTGGACTGCATGCCGGCGTCCACCGAGGTGGATACTGGACCTCATGGTGACTCGCGTGATCGGTGCGTCGACTCTCTCGCGGGACCTCGGGCACTGGCGGCCGTCGGGGCGGCACCGACCGGTCTACCGGGCACTCGCCGACGGGATCCGGCTCCTGGTGCACGACGGCCGCATCCCCCTGGGCGTCGCCCTGCCCAGCGAGCGCGATCTGGCGGGAGCCCTGTCGCTGTCCCGCACCACCGTCACCAACACGTACGCGGCACTGCGTGACGAGGGGTACCTGTTGAGCAGGCAGGGTTCCCGCAGCACGGTCGCACTGCCGCGGACCACCCTGGCGGGGCGGCCGGCCCGCGCGGCCGCGTCGGTGATCGATCTGACCCATGCCGCCGTCACCGCTCCGTCCGACGAGGTGACACAGGCGTACGCCGCTGCGCTGGAGGCACTTCCGGCCTACTACACGGGTCACGGTATCGAGCCGGTCGGGCTCGCCACACTGCGGCAGGCCCTGGCTCGCCGGTACGACGAGCGGGGGCTGCCCACGTCGCCGGACCAGATCATGGTGACGTCCGGCGCGCAGCAGGCCTGGCGGCTGCTGCTCGAGGTGCTGGTGTCGCCAGGTGACCGGGTGGTGGTCGATCACCCGACGTATCCCAATGCGCTGGAGGCGATTCGACGAACTGCGGCGCGCGCGGTGCCCGTTCCATTGAGGCCGCGGGAGTACTCGCCCCCTGGATCGGCGCGCTCGTCGCGGCGGTGGGACCTCGACGCGATTCGTGACGCGACGGTACAGACGGGGGCCCGAATGGCGTACGTGCTGCCCGACTTCCACAATCCGACGGGTGCTCTGCTCGATGTCGCCGGCCGCGCGGAACTGGCGTCGAACGCCCGCCGGACCGGCACCACGCTGGTGGTGGACGAGTCGATGGCCGACCTGTGGCTGGACGAGGCGCCGCCCGCTCCGGTCGCGGCGGTGGGGCATCCCGGCACCGTCGTCACCGTGGGGTCCGCGTCGAAGGCGTATTGGGGTGGTCTGCGGGTCGGCTGGATCAGGGCGTCGCCGTCGCTGATCTCTCGCTTGGCGACATCGCGGGCCGCCGTCGACATCGGCACGCCGATCATGGATCAGCTCGCGTGCGCGGCACTGATCGAGCGGCACGAGGAGATCTTGGTTCCCCGCCGCGCGGAACTCCGTGGTAACCGGGATGCACTGACGGCGGCTCTGGCGCGGCACCTGCCGGACTGGTCGTACGACCCGGCGCCGGGCGGCCTGTCGTTGTGGGTTCAGATGCCTGCCGCGGCGTCCACGGCTCTCGCCGCGATCGCGCCTGCGCACGGGGTGGCGCTGGCGGCGGGGCCGCGGTTCGGGGTGGAGGGGGCGTTCGAGCGCCACGTGCGCCTGCCGTACACGGAGGGTGCCGATCGATTGGAGGCTGCGATCGACCGAATTGCGTTCGCGTACCAATCCCTGAAACCGACCGACGGGGATTATTCCGCCGTCGTGCTGTGAAGTGGGGCGGCCGACGGAGAATGGCCGGACAGTCAGCGGGAGCCGAAGACCTCGTGATCGAGTTCGGCCATGTCCCACTGGAGCTCGGAGCCGAGTTCCTCGTGGTCCGCGCGCGATGCGGCGCGTCCGAGCAGCACTGCGGCACCCGCGGCGACCAGCAGCCACACCACTCCGACGACCACGACGACTATCACGATTCCGTTTGTAGCACCTCGAACTGAAAACATTCTGTGAAACGCGAGACTTGGATCGGTTTCTTACGGAGTAAACCGGAATGAATCTCGATCGGCCCGCTCGGCGGCTGCCCGCTCGCCGATTCGCGTCGGTTTGCGCGGAGGTACTCGTGGGTACAGTCGAACGTATGAGCGATGTGAATGACACCACCAAGACAGGCAATGCTGACGTCGACCAGAGCGCGGAGAAGGATCCGTCCGACTGGGTCACCGGCGACGAGCCGCCCACCGGCCCCCAGTTGAGCTACCTCGAGACGCTGGCCCGCGAGGCCGGCGAAGAGGTGCCGTCGGACCTGACCAAGGCGCAGGCGTCCGAGATGATCGACAAGCTGCAGTCCGAGACGGGCCGCGGAACCAGCTAGACCCCGTCCGTGCCGCGCGCGTCGTACTCGGCGCGCGCGGCCGTCACGGTCGGAAGTGTCGATTCGACGAACTCGATGAGGCCGACGAGCCGGGTCGCCGTCTCGCGCCCGAGGTCGGTGAGTGCGTACTCCACCTTCGGCGGAATCTGTTCGAGCACGGTGCGGGTGATCAGCCCGTCACGCTCCAGCCGCTGCAGTGTCTGCGACAGCATCCTCTCGCTGACCCCGTCCACGCGCCGCCGCAGAGCCCCGAACCGGTACGGCCCCTCGTACAGCGCGGCGAGCGCCAGCAGGCCCCAGCGACTGGTGATGTCCTGCATCGTGTCGCGGGACGAGCAGTGGCGAGAGAACACGTCGGCTTCGAGTGTCGGGTCGGTGTCGGGCACGAGCGCCATCCTACCAGCTGGTCCGTAAGTGGTTACGAGGAATGTTGCACTGCACGAATAGTAAGTGCATAGTGGTGCCGACGGCCGGATCGGTCGCAGCGGCACACCCTCGTGGTGCGCCGGACGACGCTCACTCTCCAGGGAGACATGCTCATGACCACGACAGCGGTGACCGGCGCGACCGGACAACTCGGCAGCGCAGTGATTCGATCGCTCCTCGATCACGGGGTCGCCGCGGGCGACATCGTGGCCGTGGTGCGCGACGAGGCCAAGGCCGCCGACCTGGCGGCGCGCGGTGTCGTCGTCCGCGTCGCCGACTACGCGGATCCCGCTGCGTTGCGCGCCGCTCTCGACGGGGTGGACAAGCTCCTGCTCGTGTCGGGTTCCGAGCCCGGGAAGCGAATCCCGCAGCACACCAACGTCATCGAGGCCGCCGAGGCGGCCGGTGTCTCGCTCATCGCGTACACCAGTGTGCTGAAGGCGCCGACGAGCGGCATCAGTCTCGCGCCCGAGCACGTCGCCACCGAGGAGCGCCTCGCGTCGTCCTCCGTGCCGTCCGTGCTGCTGCGCAACGGGTGGTACTGGGAGAACTACGCGGCGTCGATCGGCCAGGCACAGCACACCGGCGCCATCATCGGGAGCGGCGGGTCGGGTGTCGTGGCCGGTGCTGCTCGGGCCGACTACGCGGCGGCCGCGGCCGCGGTCCTGATCGCCGACGACCAGGCGGGCGCCGTGTACGAGCTGGGCGGCGAGCGTCTGACGTACGAGGGTCTGGCGGGTGCGATCTCCGAGATCATCGGCGCGCCGGTGGAGTACCAGGATCTGAGCACCGACGAGCACATCGGCGCGCTCGAGGGTGCGGGACTGCCCGCGCCCGTCGCGCAGATGCTGGCGAGCGCCGACGCGGGCATCGCCCGCGGCGACCTCGACACCGAGTCGGGCGATCTGACTCGACTGCTCGAGCGTGAGCCGGTCTCGGCCGTCGACGCGCTGCGCGCCACGATGAGCTGAGCCGACAGGTCAGGACCCCGGCGCCAGCGCCGCGAACCAGCGCAGCGCGTCGGGGTCGTCGACCGACTCCGGATCGGCCACCGTCGACGGGTCCGCACCCGACAGGATCTTCTTGACCGGGATCTCGAGCTTCTTGCCGGTCCGCGTGTGCGGCACGGCGCGGATCTCGATGATGTCGTCCGGGACGTGACGCGGCGAGGCCTCCCTCCGCAGCGCCGCCGAGATGCGTTCGCGCAAATCGTCATCGAGCTCCACGTCGTCGGACGTGACGACGAACAGCGGCATCCAGTAGCTGCCGTCCGGGCGTTCGAGACCCACGACGAGACTCTCTGCGATGCCGGGCAGACGCTCGACCACGCCGTAGATGTCGGCGCTGCCCATGCGCACACCGTTGCGGTTGAGCGTGGCGTCCGATCGTCCGTGGATCACCATGCTGCCCCTGCTGGTCACGGTGATCGAGTCGCCGTGCCGCCAGACGCCGGGGAACGTGGAGAAGTACGCGTCGGCGTAGCGGTCACCGCTCGGGTCCTTCCAGAACCCGACGGGCATGGACGGCATCGGCGCGACGATGACCATCTCACCCGGTTCGTCCACCAGCGGGGTCCCGTCGTCGCTCCACGCCTCCAGAGCGACACCGAGATTCACGGCAGGAATCTCGCCGGGGACCACGGGCACCCCGGTGGGCGCTCCCACGAATCCGCTGACGACGTCCGTGCCGCCCGACACCGGCGCGAGGTGCACCGACCGCCCCACGTGCTCCGCCACCCAGCCGTGCGCCGCGGCGGGGAGGACCGACCCGGTGACCCCGAGAATGCGCAGTGCCGAGAGGTCCTGTGCCCGAGCCGGTTCGACCCCGACACTCTCGCAGTGCAGGAGGTACCCGGGACTGGTGCCGAGCACGGTCACGCGGTGCCGCGCCGCGAGCTCCCACAGTGCGCCGGCGTCCGGATGGCCGGGGCTGCCGTCGTAGCAGACGACGGTCGAGCCCACGAGCAGCCCGGCCAGCAGGTAGTTCCACATCATCCAGCTGGGTGAGGTGTACCAGAGGAACACGTCGTCCTCGGTCATGTCCGACTGCAGCGCAGCAGATTTGAGGTGCTCGAGCAGAACACCGCCGTGTCCGTGAACGATGCCCTTGGGGCGCCCGGTGGTGCCGGAGGAGAACAGCACCCACAGTGGGTGGTCGAACGGGACAGGCTCGGGGAGCACCCGTGGGCCACCGCGCCCCTCGTCGAGCAGATCGTCCCATCGGACGGCTCCGGGTACGTCGGTGCCGAGTCGGGAGAAGGCGATCACCGCGCGCAGGGAGGGAATCGAGGCCTGCAGTACCGCCACCTGGTCCCGGCGGTCGCGGTCCAGACCGGCGAAGCGGTAGCCGTCGGCGGTCACCAACACCGTCGGTTCGAGCTGTCCGAGCCGGTCCACCGCGGCGGCCGCGGAGTAGTCCTGCCCGCACGAGGTCCAGACGGCGCCGAGTGCGGCGGTGGCGAGGAACGCGACGGCGGCCTCGGTCGTGTTCGGGACGTAACCGGCCACCCGGTCGCCGCTCCGCACGCCGAGGCGGTGCAGCGCGGCGGCGATCGAGGAGATCTGCTCGGCCAGTTCCGCGTAGGACGATGTGCGGGTGCCGAGCCCGCCCGGCTCGGTGTCGTCGATGATCGCCACGGACTCGGGTGACCGGTCGCACCACGCCAGTACACGATCCACGTAATTCAGGCGGGCACCCCGGAACCACTGCCGCCCGCTGAACACGCGGGGGTCCTCCGAGGGGGACAGGACGGACTCGTGACCGGTGAGCGGCACGTCGAAGAAGGTGCCGACGCCGGCCCAGAACTGTTCCGGCTCGTCGACCGACCAGCGATGCAGCGCGCCGTAGTCGGAAGAAGAGCGTCCCGTGAACGTGGCGACCGAGTCCGAGAACCGGGCGAGAGGGCGGGGGTTCATGAGGACAGTCTGATGAACCCGGTCGGCGAGCCCGGCGCCGTGATCATTCCGTTACCCGCCGTGACCTCATCGTGATGTTCCGGTTCGCCGAATCGCGATGTCGATCGATCAGAGTTGTCTGCAAGGCGGTCCAGCCCAGGGCCCTTCGCTACACCCTCGGTACCGGTGCGAGACACCGCGTCCGAGCAGCGCCGCAGAAGGAACATGATGACCACGGTTGCTCCTTCCCACCACTCCTCCAGCCCGTTCGACGTCGTCGTCCACACAGGCCACGACGGCCGCCGCATCGTCGCCGTCCGTGGCGACGTCGACCTCGTCACCGCGCGCGACCTGACCCGCTGCCTCCGAGCGGCCGTCTCGGACGGCCCCGTCACGGTCGACCTCACCGACGTCCGGTTCTTCAGCTCGGCCGGCGTGACCGCGATCGAGGACGTCCTGTCGGACGCCCCGACCGCGATCGACGTCGTGATCTCGCCGTCACCTCGGGTGCGGCGCACTCTCGGTGTCCTAGGCCTCACCCGTCTCGTGCCGGTCGTGGCTTCGGTGGAACCGGAGCCGCTCGCGAGCTGACCCGCTCGTCACGGACGCAGGATGATCTTCACGGCTCCGTCCTGCTTCTTCTGGAAGATCTCGTAGGCGTGCGGCGCCTGCGTCAACGGCAGGGTGTGGGTCGCGAAATCGTCCACGCCCAACGGATCGTCGTCCGTCAGCAACGGCATGATGTCGTCGACCCACCTCTTGACGTTCGCCTGGCCCATGCGCAGTTGGATCTGCTTGTCGAACATGGTCATCATCGGCATCGGATCCGCCGCGCCGCCGTACACGCCGGACAGTGAGATCGTGCCGCCCCGGCGGACGATGTCGACCGCCGAGTAGACCGCGTCGAGGCGGTCCACTCCGGCCTTTTCCATGAACGGTTTCGCGAGGGCGTCCGGGAGCAGACCCGCCACCTGCTGCGCGGCCTTCGCCACCGGTGAGCCGTGGGCCTCCATTCCGACCGCGTCGACGACCGAGTCGGTACCGCGGCCGTCGGTCAGTTCGCGGACGACGTCTCCGACCTGCCCGCCGTGGGCCCGGAGATCCACCGTCTCGATGCCGCGAGCGCGAGCACGCTCGAGCCGCTCGGGTACGCGGTCGACGCCGATGACGCGGTATCCGAGATGGGTGCCGATGCGTGCCGCCATGTCGCCGATCGGACCGAGGCCCAGCACGGTCAGCGAGCCGCCCTCGGGCACCCCCGCGTACTGCACGGCCTGCCACGCGGTGGGCAGTACGTCGGACAGGTAGACGAATCGCTCGTCGCTCGGGCCCTCCGGGACCTTGATGTGGGTGAAGTCGGCGTGCGGCACCCTCAGGTACTGCGCCTGGCCGCCCGGCACTGATCCGTAGAGCTCGGAGTAGCCGAACAGTGCTGCGCCCATACCGGTCTCGCGTACCTGGGTGGTCTCGCACTGGGTGTACAGCGACTGATCGCACATGAAGCACGAGCCGCACGAGATCTGGAACGGGACGACGATGCGGTCGCCCACCGCCAGCGTCGACACGGCGCTGCCGACCTCGCGCACGATGCCCATCGGTTCGTGGCCGAGGATGTCACCGACGTTCATGAACGGCCCGAGCACCTCGTAGAGGTGCAGATCGGAGCCGCAGATGTTGGTGGACGTCACCTCGATGATGGCGTCCGTCGGATCCTGGATCGTCGGATCCGGGACGTTGTCGACGCGGACGTCGCGCTTGCCGTGCCAGGTCACTGCTCTCATGATGTGCCTTTCGTGTCGTGCGGATGCGGGAATGCTCAGGTGATCGGGGAACCGCCGGTCACGCCGATGACCTGCCCGGTGATGTAGCTGGACT
The DNA here is from genome assembly GCF_058139645.1 of Rhodococcus sp. NFXS4. Taxonomy (NCBI): domain Bacteria; kingdom Bacillati; phylum Actinomycetota; class Actinomycetes; order Mycobacteriales; family Nocardiaceae; genus Rhodococcus; species Rhodococcus sp. NFXS4. The sequence continues at coordinate 4,230,844 of NZ_CP192221.1, read as the reverse complement.
CGCCCGAGGCGAGGAACACGTACGCGGGTGCGAGTTCCGCGGGCTGTCCCGGACGTCCGAGCGGCACCTGGTCGCCGAAACCGTCGACACTGTCCGACGGCATCGTGGCCGGGATCAGCGGTGTCCAGATGGGTCCGGGTGCCACGACGTTCACGCGGATGCCCTGTCGGGCGACGTCGCTCGCGAGCCCCTTGGAGAAATTGATGATGCCGGCCTTGGTGGTGGCGTAGTCGAGCAGTTCGGGTGAGGCGCTCACGCCCTGGACGGAGGAGGTGTTGACGATGGTCGAGCCCGGATCCATCACGGCCACAGCCTTCTTGGACAACCAGAACAACGCGTACAGGTTGGTCTTCAGTACGCGGTCGAACTGCTCGGTGGTGATGTCGGCGATACCGCCGCTCTGGGCCATCTGGAACGCCGCGTTGTTCACGAGAATGTCGAGACCGCCCAGTACGCGCACCGCGGTGTCGATCAGGGCGTCGCAGTGCGCCTCGTCGCGGATGTCACCGGGGACGCTGACGGCCCGGCGGCCGGCCTCCTCGACGAGCCGCACCGTCTCGAGCGCATCGGGCTCCTCGGACTCGAGGTACGACAGCACGACGTCGGCGCCCTCGCGCGCGAACGCCAGGGCGACGGCGCGGCCGATGCCGCTGTCCGCTCCGGTGATCAGTGCCTTCCGGCCGGTGAGCCGCCCTGATCCGCGGTAGGTGGACTCCCCGTGGTCGGGGGTGGTCCGCATGTCCTCGGTCAGCCCGGGATGCGAGATCGGTTGCTGCCCCTCGCGATCCGGCGTCGCGTAGGCGGTACGCGGGTCTCTCTTGGAGTACTGGTCGATCGAGCCGTTCGAAGAAGTCATGCCGGTCGGGTACCCGCGTACCCGACCGGGAATCCTGGTCCCGCCTCAGGAACGCGGGTGCAACAGCGCTCGCGAGAATCGTCCGGACACGTCGTGACGCACCCGTCCGTCTCGGCCGATCGACACGACGCCGCCGGCCCACGAGGGGTCGGTGTCCGCCGCGGACTGCGGGTCGGTGGTGCCCTCGGCGTCGGTGCCGTCGTGCGAGCTGACCGTCAGCGACCGCCTGATGGACTCGTCGATACCCACGAGAGAGTCGACGGCGTGCGCGAACGTGTCCGTGGCCGCGTTGCCGCGACGGACGATCATGTCGTGATGCAGGCTGTCCACCAACGAGATCACGGTGCCGGGCGGCATCTGTGTGATGGAGGCGACGGCTCGCCCGACGATCGGTGTGGGAACCAGCGGCACGCGGAACTGGGGCCGCGACAGTTCGGCGATGGTCGCGTAGCGGGTGAGCAACTCGGGGTAGGTGAGCACCTCGGTCCCGCCGATGTCGTACGACCCCGGAATGGGCTCGTCACCGAGAGCGGCGGCGATGATGTGCAGGACGTCGGTCGTCGCGATCGGCTGCACCTTCTTCACCATCCAGCTCGGCACGGGGGTGACCGGGAGCCGTTCGACCATCCTGCGTACGAGCTCGAACGAGGTGGAGCCGGACCCGAGGATGATGGCCGCCCGGAACACCGTCGCCGGGACGGACGAGTTGAGGAAGACCTCCTCGACCTGCAGGCGGGACGTGATGTGGTCGGAGAGGTCCTCGTCGTCGTCGGGCACGTGGCCGGACAGGTAGACGATGCGGCCCACGCCGTGCTTCTCCGCGGCGCGCGCGACGGCCTGCGCGGCCTCGCGATCCTTGGTCACGAAGTCGCCGTCGTCCATCGAGTGCACGAGGTAGACGACCGCGTCCGCACCCTCGAGCGCGGCGTCGATGGACTTCTCGTCGGTGATGTCGAAGTGGACCGGCGTCACGTCGTCCTCCCAGCTGAAGGAGGACGCCTTGCTGTCGTCGCGCATGGCGGCGAGCACGTCGTGACCGTCGCCCAGCAGGATGGGAACGAGACGTGAGCCGATGTAGCCGGTGGACCCGGTGACCAGGATGCGCAAGACATGCCTTTCGAGTGAGTGGTCCTGGTTTACCCGTCCCCGGTCGCGGTCAATCTGTGCCGAGTGTCATGCCCGCTGCTGCTCGAGGAGGTCGGATGAACGCGTCTCGAGAACGGGAGCCGTCGGACATCGCGTCGGCGCTGGCGGCATTCGCTCGCGACCTGACGGCGCACACCGATCTCGACGACACGTTGCGCAGGGTCACCGAGGCGGCCCTCGATCTGGTTCCCGGAACGGACGCCGCCGACGTGGTGGCGATCTCGGGCAGGTCGTCGTTCACCTCGCACGGGCCCACGTCGTCCCTTCCGCCGCGGCTCGACGCAGCTCAGATCGAGTTCGGGGAGGGCCCGTGCCTGGACGCGGCGACCACCACCGCGGTGGTGCGGGCCGACGATCTGACCACCGACACCCGGTGGCCGAAGTATGCGCCGATCGCCGTGGCGGAGGGCGTGCGGAGCTCGCTCTCCTTCCAGCTCTTCACCCACCGCGACACCTTCGGTGCCCTGAACCTGTTCGCGTTCGAGCCCCGAGCCTTCACCGACGACGCGATCATGGTCGGGGAGGCGCTCGCCACCCACGCCGCGATCGCTCTGACAGCGGGTCGGGTCGAGGATCAACTGCATTCGGCCCTGGCGTCCCGGGACGTCATCGGGCAGGCCAAGGGCATGATCATGGAGCGTTTCGGCGTCGACGCCCAGCAGGCCTTCACCCTGCTGACCAGGCTGTCCCAGGACTCCAACACCCCGATCAGCCGGTTGTCGGTCCACTTGGTGGAGAAGGGGTCGGAGTCGGCTCGCTGAGGTGCCGGGTCACGAGAACTCGGCGTGCAGTTCGGGGAGGAACGCCGCGAGGTGGTTCATCTCCTGCCCGCAGTGCATCAGCAGGTCACGACCGAGGTCGAGGCTCAGCTGCAGATCGGTCGGATCGACCGACGCACCACGGGCCACCGCACACGCGGCCTGCGTCACGTTCGGTACGTGCAGGCCGCGGAGGTTCAGGTGGAACCGGCTGCGCATCTCGGCGCCGCCCTCGATCGGGCGGACCTGGTGGGCGAGCCACCCCAGGTCCACGGGGGCGATGCTGCTCCCGACGCGGCCGAAGACGATGGTCTGATCCGACGGCACGGTGAACCCGTGCGCCACCGGGTCTCGGAAGTTGATCCCGAGCTGCTGCAGTTTCGGCCCCACGTACTCGTCGACGTAGGTGATGTTGCCGATGTACTTCTGCCGGTCCGTGAGGTCGGCGGTGGTGAGGTCGGTGTCCAGGGCAGCGAACTGGTGCGCGTCGGGATGCCACAACTTGTAGCGCGCGGCCTCGCTGGAGTGCCACCCGAACCACCAGTCCCACATGGCCGCAGTGACTCTCGGCATGACGGTGCGCACCGCCACGAAGACCACTCCGTCGGCGCCCTGGCCGTACCCGGTCTCCACGGCGGACGTCCCGGTCGGGCCGAGATCGCGCGTGATGTCCTCGAACCGAGGCACTGCTCCCGCCGGTAGCGCCGGGCCGGCGAAGGCGTCGGCCACGATCTGCGGCGCGGGGGCGGTCCGGGCCTGCATGTAGCGGGCGTACGGGAGCGCGAAGTCGGCGCCGCGGTAGCCGGGATAGCGAACGGCGCAGGCCGCCGAGGGGAGTGTCGGCGCTGCGCGGACGCGCGGGGCGATCCCCACCGTGACCGCTCCCGCGGCGACGGCGGCCGCTCCCAACATCCCGCGACAACTCATGGCCCGATTCCTCAACATCTGTACAGAAAAGACGCCGGCGACCCCGGTGTCAAGCACGAGCGGACGTGCCGAGACGGGTGTACCCTCAACGCCTGTCATGATCGTGACGCGGCAGTCGGGGGACGGTGGAGCGGGCTCGATCAGCCCGTTCCGCCGGCGCGATCATCGTGAGCCGACCGTGACCGGTGATGGTGGTACCGGCACGTCAGGGCCGTAACATCTCACCAATGAGTGATGGTGAGACGGTGGAGAAGCCCAGAAGTCGGCGCTCACTCATCTCTGCCGCCGCGGTGCAGGTACTCGCCGAACGCGGTCCCCGTGGGTTCACTCATCGTGCGGTCGATCAGGCCACCGGTCTCGGTGCCGGCGCCGTCAACTATCACGCGCCCGATCGAGCCACCCTGCTCTCGCTGGCGCTCGACGAGGTGTTCCGGAGAGATCTCGAGGTCGCCGGTCGGCACTTCGCACTCGACACCTGGCATCACGACGCCGTGGTCGACGCCGTCGTCGGGTTCGTCCGCGACATGTGCAGCGAGGAGCATCGCGGCCGCGTCGTCGCACGGCACCACCTTCTCGGCGAGGGTCTGGTGCGGCCCGAACTCAAGGCGGCGTTCGACGCCCAGTTGGCCGCGTTCGTCGGCCTGGTGTCGTCCAAGATGAGCGAGGCGGGCTACCCCGCGACCGTGGCGTCGGCGGAACTGTTCGCCATGTCCGTGGACGGTCTGCTCACCCGCCAGGTGGTCATCGGGGTCGAACCGCTTGCCGACGAGGAGATTCCGCGCATCGTCTCCATCATCGCTCGGAGGTGGTGACGCGCCGGTCCCGCGTTTGAATCGCGTCCGTTCGGGAATGCCATTCCTGAAGAAAGGCGGCAGATGCTGCCAGCGCATCTGCGCCGACGGAAGGTTCTCGTGTGACGACGATTCATCGCGACACGATCAGCATGGTGCGTGCACACCCCGGTGTCTACGCCCCCCAGGACGATTCGAGACTGCTCTGCGAGGTCATGCCGGTGGCGGCGTCGCCCCTGGGTGCGCGTGCCCTCGATCTGTGTACGGGTACCGGAGTGCTCGCGCTCCAGGCTGCGTGTCTCGGTGCACGTGAGGTGCTCGCCTACGACCTGGATGCTCGCGCCGTCGCGTGCGCCCTGGACAACGCCGAGCGCATCGGTGTCGAGGTCGATGCGCGACAGGGCACGCTCATCGACGCCCTCGCCGAGGCGCCGTTCGACCTCGTGGTCTCCAATCCGCCGTACGTGCCGTCGCCGACCGCGCCGGAGGGGCGCGGTGTGCACCGTGCGTGGGACGCCGGCGCCGACGGTCGCATCGTCCTGGACCCGTTGTGCGACAACGCGTTCGATCTCCTCACTCCGGGCGGCACCATGCTGATCGTGCAGTCCGAGTTCGCCGGTGTGGACCGCACGATCGAGCGTCTGATGCGGTCCGGCACCACGGTCGACGTGGTGGCTCGCCGTCGGATCGCGTTCGGTCCCGTCATGCACGCGCGCGCCGAGTGGCTCGAGGCCACGGGCGCCCTGCAGCCGGGTCGGCGCTCCGAGGAACTGGTGGTCGTCCGTGCCCGACGCGCCTGACGCTGCTCCCGCAGCACGGCTCGTCCGTGTTGTTCCGGGCGGGCCGGTGATGGTGGAGGGGCCCGTCGACGTGGAGATGGAGGACGGCACCCGCGTGCGCTCCGACCGCTTCATGGTGGCGCTCTGCGCGTGTCGACGCAGCAAGAACTACCCCTTCTGCGACACCAGCCATCGCCGCAAGATCCGTGCGTCCACCACCGAGGACCGGGGTCGCGACGACTGACACGGCCCGGACGTTTCACGGCGCCCTGCGGGGGCACCCCGGCGTCGTGGACACCAGGGAACAGCCGACGGTCGTCTCGTCGGAAGAGCAGTGGCGTCGGGTACTGCGTGAGCGCGGGCTGCGCGTGACCCGTCCGCGCCTTCGCGTGCTGAACGTCGTGGCGCGGCACCCACACGTCGACGCCGGCTACGTGGCCCGCACGCTGAAGAGCCAGGGGATGTCGCGGCAGACCGTCTACGGCAACCTCGACGCACTCGTGTCGGTGGATCTCCTGCGCCGGATCGAGCCCGCCAATTCGCCCGCGCTGTACGAACTTCGGGTCGACGGCGACGACCACCACCATCTGATGTGCCGGCAGTGCCGCCGAGTGTTCGACACGGCCCTCACCTCCGATGTGCGTCGACGCGCTCCCGAGCCGGAGGACGACGACTTCGACATCGACGGCGTCGACGTCTTCTTCTGGGGTGTGTGTCGTGACTGCCGGACGGGTAACCGGCAGGTATGAGCGATGATCGCGAGAAGATGCTGACGGACCACCACCGTCCGGACGGGTCCGACGATGCCACGGTGTCCGCCGTCGGTTCGGTCTCGGAGGCCCTCGAGTGGGTGGAACGCGCCCGCGGCCACCTGTACACGTTCCACCAGCTGATGGGCCACGCCGATCTCCAGTTCGGCTCAGCCGCGGACGAGCTCCGCGACGCCGGGCACGGTGACGCAGCGGACGCACTGGAGCGAGAGGTGATCGGCCGCAACGTCATCGAGGGTCGGTGGACGTTCCAGATGGTCGAGGACTTCGACGACGGGTACTGGACCACCGCGCGTGAGCACGAACGCCGGATCCGCGACGACCTGATGGACGGCCGCCGTCACGTCTTCGAGGCGGAGATGAAGGAGGACCGGCGCACGCACGGCAAGCGCGGTCACGAGGCAACACCCTGACAGGAGGATCGACACGATGACGATGACGAGCGACACGGTGCGCGGCGTGCTCGACGCACCCGACGGAACGCTGCTGGTGATGCGGGACGGCGAACTGACGATGACCGACGACGATTCGGGTGCCGTTCTGGTGACCACCAAGGCGGCACTCGTCGAGCAACTGGGAGACGACAGGTCACCCGAGCGACTCGAGACGGCGGCCACCGCGCTGAACGACATGGTCGACAAGCTCGGGGCATGATCATGTCGACGTCCGACGAGAAGCACTCGGAGCCCTCCGGTTTCGCGGAGGCGTCGGGGCCACCCGACTTCGGGATCGAGCCGACGCGCCGCGACTCCGGCGACGACCGGCTAGCGGACCCGGCCGAGCAGAGCGCGACCGGTCGAGGCGGTGAGCCCGAGCAGCCCTCGGACACCTGACACCGACAGGGCCGAGGACCACACGGTCTCGGTGGTGTTCGGGGGCACCGGGCGGTCGGCGATGCGATCGGCGAGCCAGTTCAGCGTGGCGGGTGCGGCGATGGGGTGCAGCGACAGGTGCTCGCTGAGCCGGTCGCGCACGTACGTCACGTGGGCGCCGGCGGTGCGGTACCGCTCCACCTGCCCGTCCACGTCGTCGACGGCGATGATGGGGTCGTGCACCGCCTGCATGATGAGGAGCGGGAAGCTCGGTGCGGACTTGCCCGGCTGGATGTCCTGGAAGATCTGCACCAGCTCGGGGGTCGCCATGACGTCGGCGAGCGGGATGTCGGTGTAGCGCTCGAGGTCGTGCATCAGCAGCGTCAGAACGGCGTGCACCGTGGTCTTGCGCTCGAGTGAGGACAGAATGGTCATGCCGGGCTGCGCGACGTGATCGCGGATCGTCCGGTCCAGATCGGGGTAGGTGCGGCGCAGACCCTCGACCACCATGGTGGGCAACGCGGCGAAGATCGTGCCGTTGAGGCGGGAGAACGCCGACGCCGGATCACCGACGGGCGAGCCCAGCGCGGCACCGACGACGTTCAGCTCCGGCGCGTACTCGTCGGCGGCCTCGGCGGCCCACGACGTGGCCAGGCCGCCGCCCGAGTACCCCCACAGTGCGACGGGCGCCGAGTCGTCGAGCTCCAGAGGTGCGAAGGACAGGGCGGCGCGGATGCCGTCGAGAGTGCAGTATCCGGGTTCGATCGGTGCACCCCAGCGGCCGTCCATGCCCTCGTGATCCGGCAGGGACAGCGCCCACCCGCGGCGCAGCGCGTACAGGATGATGAGCAGCTCGAACTGGGGCACGGCGCCGTGGGCGTGTGCTCCGTCCCGCAGCGCGTACGACGGGAAGCAGCGGTCCGAGACGGCGTCGATGGCGCACTGGTAGGACAGCAGCGGCCTGCTCCGACCCGGAACCGCGCCGGCCGGCAGCAGGACCGTGGTGACACCCGTGCGCGGTTCGCCGTGCATGTCGGACGACCGGTAGAGCAGCTGCCATGCCGACACGCGCTGGCGGATGGTGCCGAACAGGGCGATCTCGACACGGCGCGACCGCAGCACGGTCCCCAGCTCGGCCTTCTCGAACCGGGCGGGGGAGCGGTAGAACGGGTCCTTGTTCGGCGTCGTCGTCAGCCGTTCGACGGCATCGTCGGAGTCAGTGCTCCGGTCCGCCGCCGTCCCTCGCCCACCCGTGAACGCTGCATCTCGTTCGATGCTCATGTGCGTCTCGCTTCCTGATTCGTCGAGTCACAGTAACCCGACGACGCAGGAGGCGACCGACGCTTGCGCCGGATCAGGTGAGGGAGACCAGCTCGTGGATGTCGTCCTTCGGCAGGCCGTCGGTCGCCACGGCCGTGACCGTGGAGCTGTTCAGCGTGATCGAACCCTTGTGGTTGTCGAGGAACGCGGTGTCGGCCGCATCGCGTCCGGTCGCGATCCGGACCAGCGTCGATCGAGGTGCGAGACACGTCGCGTCGACGACGTGCCAGGTGTCGTTCACCAGGGCCTCCGCGACGGCGTGGAAGTCCATCGGGTCGCATCCGGGTGCGTAGACGGCGACCAGACGAGCTGGAACGTTCAGCGCGCGCAGCATCGCGACGACCAGGTGCGCGTAGTCACGGCACACGCCGGCACCGGCGAGCAGCGTGTCCGCCGCACCGTCGATGGGATCGCTGCTCCCCGGGACGTAGTGCAGTCGACGGCCGACCCAGTCGGAGACCTCCGACAACAGGACCGCGTCGTCCGACTCGCTGCCGAACTCGGTGGCAGCGAAACCGAAGAACTTGTCGGCCTCCGCGTACCGGCTCGGACGGAGGTAGACCGAGCGATCGAGATCCGTGACGGGGGACGGCTCCGCGTTCCCGGTGACGGTCGCGTCGTAGTAGACCTGCAGGTTGCCCACCGGCGCCTCGAGGACGTGGATCCGGTTGCCGTGGGCTCCGCTGACCTCGCGGGCCTCGACCGTCTCCCCGTCCAGGATGAACGAGAGGGTCTCGGCGACCTGCGCGCCGGGATGCGGGGCCACGGCGATCTGGAACTCCAGGGTGCTGGCGGCCGTGATGTCGACATCGAGGCGTGCGGAGACGACGCGTTCGGTCATGGAGGTGCTCGTTTCCGGGGGAGAGGGGGTGTGCGCGGAGGTGTACCCAGCCTGACCAGGAACGACGCGTGTCGCTGGACACAGTGGGACGACCGCGAGTGTGAACTGTGGAATGTAGGCCCCGGATTCCGGGGTCTGGGTTCCACCATCGCCCGGCGGCGAGGGGAGACGTGGAGCCGATGACGGGAATCGAACCCGCGTATTCAGCTTGGGAAGCTGATGTTCTGCCATTGAACTACATCGGCCGGTGGAACTGCCCCTGAAGATTAGCAGGGCGCCCGGGTGGCCTCGGCGGGCTCGGTCGATAGTCTCTGTGCGTGCTGCTCTCCGATCGCGACATCAAGGCCGAGGTGGATGCCGGAACGCTCGGCATCGAACCGTTCGACGAGGCGATGGTGCAGCCGTCGAGTGTGGACGTGCGCCTGGACGGGCTGTTCCGGGTGTTCGACAACTCGCGCTACACCCACATCGACCCGAAGCTGCAGCAGGACGAGCTGACCACCTTGGTGGAGCCCGCCGAGGGGGAGCCGTTCGTTCTGCATCCGGGCGAGTTCGTGCTCGGGTCGACGCTCGAGCTGACGACCCTGCCGAACGATCTCGCGGGGCGACTGGAGGGCAAGTCGAGTCTGGGCCGGCTGGGACTTCTCACACACTCGACGGCGGGTTTCATCGATCCGGGCTTCAGCGGACACATCACGCTGGAGCTCTCGAATGTCGCCAATCTGCCCATCACGTTGTGGCCGGGCATGAAGATCGGGCAGCTCTGCTTGTTCCGTCTCTCCAGTCCGGCGATCAATCCTTATGGCAGCTCAGCGCTGGGATCGAAGTATCAGGGACAGCGCGGCCCGACCCCGTCGAAGGCTTATTTGAACTTTCTCCAGTAGACCTACGGTCGGTTTTCGCCGTCGTATACGTTGCTATGCCCGGTTTGACGCTCTACTATCGGTCTGTCTGAAACTCCGACAGCCGATGGTGGTGATCCATGATGCGAACCGAGACGGAAACGTTCGGTGTCTCCATGAGCACCGGGTGCGTGCGCGGAGTCGTGATGGACCCGGAGGGCCGGGTCGTCGAGGTGCGCTCGCTCGCCACCGGATCCGACCATCCTCTGTCCGCGGCCGCTGCGACAGCGTTCGAGATGGCCGCGGATCTGTGCGTGGGTCCGGACGCGCCGGTGATCGCCGTGGGGGGAGACCCCGAGAGCACCTACGGTCCCGGCGGAGTCCGACTCGTCGCCGAGTGCGACGCGCTGCTGGCCGCCGCACGGATGGAGGGCTGCGTCGACGCGGCTCGCACCCTCGCGATCGTCGACCTCGGTCGGGTCGGCACGCGCGTGCACGTCCTGGACACACAGACCGGTGACCTGTACTCGAGCGTGGGCATCACCGAGCTGTCCGGTGACGCGATCGACGCCGCGGTCGCCGATCACCTGTCCACCACCTTCGGTGCTGCCGAGAAGATGAGCCCCGCGGCCGTGCGCACCCTGGCCCGAGACAGTCTCGCGGCCAAGGAGATGTTGTCCGACGAGCGTGCGGTCGACCTGTCGGGGCCGTTCGTCACCGACTCGGTTCGCCTGCGCCGCACCGACTTCGAACTTCTCATCGCCCAGCCCACCGCGATGCTCCTCGACCTCGTGGACGACGCCGTGGCCCGGGGAGCCGACGCAGTGCTCCTGGTCGGCGGCGGCGCGCACATCCCGTCGGTGCGCCGCGACATCGCCGCCCGCGTCGCGGTCCCCGTCATCACGCCGCGCTGGCCGCAGTTCTTCGCGGCGATGGGCGCCGCACATCTCTCCACCGTCGTGCCCCCCGCCGTGGACGCCGTGCCGCTGCCCGTCGTCGCCGCGCCGCCGGCGGACGACGAGGTCACGGCCGCCTTCACCACGGTGGCGGAGCCGGCTCACACCCCAGCGGCGGAGCCGGTTCCCACCCCGGAACCCGAGGTGGCACCGGAGCCGGAGACCGCTCGATCACCGCTGCCCACGCCGCGCGTCGTCACCGGTGCGCCTCGACGCGCCCGCTCCACGCGGCGGCGTCGGTCCCGTGCCGGTGTCGTGGTGGGAACCACGGCGCTCGTCGCCGCGGTCACCCTCGGCGCGGCCGCCGGTGCGTCGGGACGGTCGGAGACCGAGGCCGTGCAGGCGACGGATCGCGTCGTCGTCACGTCGTCCGTCGACGCCACGCCCACTGCCACCACCGTGCCCAGCACTGCCGCGCGCGTCGACGCGGCGCCGGCCTCGCCCTCGGCGGCGTCGTCGAGCGCCACCGCCGCGCCGGCACCGTCCACGGAGACGCCCGTCGCAGCACCGTCGAGTGTCACCCCGTCGACCTCGATCTCCCAGCGCCCGACGCTCGCCCCGGCACCCTCCACCGCGGTACAGGACGAGCCGGAGGAGACGCCGGCGCCCACCACGACACGGCGGCCGAACTCGAACACCAGCACGACGACGACATCTGCGGCTCCGTCGCCGACGACCACGACGACTCGGACGACCACGCCCACGGCAACCAGCGCGCAGGCCACCACGACGCCCTGACGTTGCCGGGCGGGACCGTACGAGACCACGCATCATCGAGAACGAACAGGCGGACGACGACGACATGCACATCGTGCTGGGAATCTCGGCGACGAGCGACGAGGTGACGGCGGCTCTCGTCGACGTCGAGCTGCCTCGGCTCGGTCCGGTCGACGAGCGCACCATCCCGATGCAGACCGGGTCGCCGGCCGAGGTGGCCGCGGCGGTCGCGACGTCCATCGGTGTCATGCGGCTCCGGGCTGCCCGCGCCGATCTGCTGCTCACCGGTGCCGCCGTCGTCCTCGAGTCGCCGCATCTGCGTGAGCCCGTCGAGTCCGCGCTGCGCGACGGTCACGTTCGCGACGTGGTCGTCGTCGACGCGGTGGACGTCGATCCGTCCCTCGAACCGGCGGTCGCCGTCGCGCTGTGGGCCTACCACGACGCCGGCGACGCGATCACCGGTCCGATCCCGGTGGTGCTGCCCGAGCCGGTCGACGCGTCCTCACGCGAGACGCGCCGAGGGTTCGCCGTCGTGGGTGCGGGAGTCGCTGCCGCCGTCCTGGCCGGATCGTTCGCGGTCTGGGCCGTGACGGGACCGCGGGCTCCCGAGGCCGCCGGTGTCGCGGAACCCCTGTCCACGTCGGCCACCGACTCGGCCGAGGCGGGCACCGGTATCGCCCCCAATCCCGCAGCGCCCGCCGGATCGAGCTCCACGGCCGTTCCGGCACCCGTGCCCGGCGGCACCACGGCCGCGGACGCACTCACCGGCATCCGCCCCGGTGTCACGCAGCAGAGCGGAGCCGTGTCGGTGCCCGCCGCACCCGGTGCCGCGACCACGCGACCGGGAACCTCGTCGGCGGCGCCGTCCAGCGGCGGATCGACGAGCGGCGGTTCCACGAGCGGTGGATCGACGACGAGTGGTTCCACGAGCGGTGGTTCGACGAGTGGAGGCTCGACCAGCGGTGGTTCGACCAGCGGTGGTTCGACCAGCGGAGGCTCCACCGGTGGCGGATCGACCAGCGGCGGCGGAACCGGCACGGGTGGTACCGACCCCGGCACCGGTACGGGCGGTGGTTCCGGCGGCGGCGAGACACCCGGATCGACGGGAGGCTCGTCGTCCGAGCCGCCGACGGATTCCGAGCCGCCTACCGAGCCGTCCGAGCCCGACCCGACGCCGGACACGTCCGGTACCGCGTCGGTCGAGTGACGTCCCGGTTCCTAGTGAAACCAACCAAACTTTGCCAATAGCCACTGAGAACCGACCTTTTCCCTGTTCGAGCGCCTAGGCTTCGTCGCGGAACACCAGGAACGGGGCGGGTCATGCGAGCAGTGGTAGGAATTTCCCTCGGAGCGTCGGCGATACGAGCCGCGGTGATGGATCCCATGGGCCGTGCGTTGCTCGGTACCGAGTCCGTCACGGTGGCACGCGGTCGCGATCGACTGGAAGCCGCTGTCGACGTGGTGGATTCGGTCTGTGCGCGCCACGGCGCCGATCGTGAGACCGCCGTGCTGGTGGTTCCGGACGAGCCCCGGTCCCGCGTGGGAACCATCTCCCTGTCCGTGCACACCGGCGGATGTGTCCGTCTCGCTTCGGAACTCGGCGCCCAGCTGATGTATCTGAGAATGCGCGGCCTGGTCGAGTCGGGATCCACGATCGCCGTCGTCGACATGGGGAAGAGCGGTACGTCGGTGTCCGTCGTCGACGTGGCCACGGGCTTCGTCAAGGACGCGACGTGGACCGACCGCTACCGGGGCAGTGCCTTCGCGGACAGTGTCCGCGAGCACCTCCTGGCTGCCTACGGCACAGCGGAACCGCTGTCGCCGAACGACTCTCAGCTACTGACCGAGGGCGTCGAGTGGGCGATGGAGATGATCGCCCTGCACCGCGTCGTGCGCGTCGGCGGACCGTTCGTCGGGGGCACCGTGAACGTCTGGCGGACGACGGTGGACCGGCTGATGCTGGACTACGTCACCGAGGCTGCCGACTGGGTGAGCGATGTGGTGCGCCGGGGTGCGCATCGTGTCGACGCCGTGGTGCTGGCCGGCGGACCGGCGAACCTCCCTCTGCTGCGCGGTGTGTTCGCGCGCGAGTGGGGTTCCGCTCTGGTGATGCCGCAGGATCCGCAGTCCATCGCCGCGACGGGGGCTGCCCTTCTCGCCGCACGACGGTCGGAGTCTCCGTTCAGCGCGCCGCTGCCGGTGGTACCGACGCGGCCGGAACCGGTGCCCGCGGTGACGACGCAGTCGCGGCACGCACTGGTCTGACCGTCAGGCCGCGTTCCACCGCATCCGGACGGTCGTGCCGTCCTCCGACGAATCCACCGACGCCTCGTGCGCGAGCGCATGGATGAGGGGAAGCCCTCGACCTCGGCGCGGATCGTTGCCGTTGTCGACCCAGGATCCCCGATCGGTCACGTCGATGGTCACCTCGCCGGCCCGCGGAGTACGCACCTCGAGTCCGACGGTGCGCACCACGGTGTCCGCGGAGCGCTCGTAGGCGTGCTCGACGCTGTTGGCCAGTGCCTCGTACGTGGCCAGGGTGATGTCCTGGCACAGGTCCTCGTCGAGGCCGCGGTCGCGCAGCCACGCGAGCACCGTCGTACGCACACCGGTCAGCGCCCGAGGCTCAGCGGGGATGTCCTGCAGGATCAGATCGCGGGTCGCGTCACCACGGTCGGTGACCGGCATGTCGTCGGCGACGTCGGTGATCATGGTAGCCCTGTACCCACTGCGCGCAGATTTTGCACATCCATGGTCGAGATCACTCGGTCGAATCGGACCGATCGTTCACCGGACCGAGCCGGCGGCGCAGCGAGACGGGCAGTACGAGGCAGACCGAGACGAACAGGGTGGCCGCCACTGCGCACGCGATGATGCCCGCGGTGGGACCCACCACCAGGTCGAAGATGAGCAGCGGTACGCCGGACATCGCGATGCCGAGCAGGACGAAGCCGGCGAGAGCGAACCGGTTCGCGTGGTCGACGAGCTGACGCAGTGCCCGGCGACGGAACAGGATCCTGTGCAGAGCCACCGGCGCGACCAGAAGGATGGTGGCGGTGACCGATGCTCCGAGCGTCACGAGGTACACGGCCTGCTCGTACGTCTCGAGTTCCGGAAACCGGGCCTGGAACGGGAGGGTGAGCAGGAAGCCGGTGAGCAACTGGATACCGGTCTGCACCACGCGCAGCTCCTGCAGGAGGTTCGACCAGTTGCGATCGAGGCGCTCGGTCTCGGTCTCGTGCCGCTCGCGTGCGTTCCAGTCCGACCCGGTCAGGGGCCCGTCCGCTGTCATTCGGTGATACTACGGCGGAACCTCCGATACCCGGCGTCGTGCCTGTTTGACGGCTTGTACGATGACTCGGCTGTGGAATGGACGAAACCTTTTCCCGCCCGTGACCGATACGGGGCTGGAACAGGTACGAATCACTGACGATCCGGGGGGTCACGGTGTCGGGACACGCCACGTCGGAACCATCCGACGGTGGCCTCGTAGAACGGACACGTCATGCAGAGGAGCGCACTCCGGCGCCAGAGTGAGTCGGCGCGGCACTATGTCGACTTCACGGCCACGGACTCCACGCTGCAGACCCTCACAGCTCTCGCGGCGACCACGCTGGGATTCTCCGCCGCGCAGCTCAACATCCTCGACGAGGACGTCCAGTACACCCGTGCTCAGCACGGGGGACCGTTCCCGCACACACTGCCGCGCTCCGTCACCGCCTGTCAGCACGTCGTCGCGTCCGCGGGGCCCGTCGCGGTCTCGAACTCCGGCCTCGACCGGTTCTCGAACGATCCGGTCCGCGCGGCCACCGCTCAGGCTCTGCACGCTCTGTCGCTCGGGTCCTACGTCGGGGTTCCGCTACGCGGACGCGAGGGGCTGATCATCGGCACCCTCTGCGTGCTGGACGCCGAGCCGCACCCCGCGAACGAGTACACGGTCACCACTCTCACCGAGTTCGGTCGGGTGGTCGAAACCCATCTCGAGGCGCTGCGTGGTCACGGCCGCTCGAAGAGCGCCGGGTGCGTCCGCGCTGTCGCGGCCGCGATCGAGCGGGGCGAGATCACTCCCTGGTATCAGCCGATCGTGGACGTGTCGTCCGGCGCCGTCACGGCGGTCGAGGCTCTCGCCCGCTGGACGCGTCCGGGCGACGGCACCACTGCGCCCTCGATGGTGAGCCCCGCGGACTTCCTGCCCACCATCGAGGGCAGCGACCTCGAGATCGACGTCGACCACGCGGTGCTCGTCCGCGCGCTCGTCGACTTCGAGCGGTGGATGGCCGTCGCTCCCGAGATGGACCTGCACGTCAACCTGTCCGCGCGGCATCTCGCGGCCCCCGACGCGGTGCACCACCTGATCGAGATCGTCGCCGCGTCCGCGGTACCGGCGGCGCGCGTGGTCTTCGAACTGACCGAGACCGTGTCGCATGCTCGACCGGCACGGGCACACGAGTTCGTCAGCGCCCTGCAGGCCGTCGGGTTCCGGGTGCTGCTCGACGACATCGGCATCGGCTTCTCGTCGCTCGAACGCCTCGTCGACTTCCCCGTCGACGGATTCAAGATCGACGCGGGCATCGCGCGCACGCTCGGTACAGCCGCGGGCGACTCGTTGGTCCGCGCACTGGCCGGATTCGCGGTCGACACCGGCCGTGCCCTGGTCGTCGAGGGAATCGAAAGCGACCACCAGGTCGCGGCCGCCCGCCATACTGGGTGCACTCGCGTCCAAGGATTTCTCTACTCTCGTGCGGTGCCCGCGCGCGATGTTCGCTCTCTGCTCGATTAAGGGGCGCGCTCGTGGGTACCCCCCAACGTCGCGTACTTCGGGATGCGTCGGCGGGACGGCCAGGATCGGGGACATCATGCGCAACGCGTACACAGCTCAACTCGAGGGATTGAACGACGATCTGTGCGCTCTCGCGCAGGCGGCGGAGACCGCCATGCGCGACGCCAGCATCGCTCTGCTGGACGGCGACCTGCAGGCTGCGGAGTCCGTCATCGCCCGCGGCGAGGCACTCGGAGAACTCGGTGCCCGCTGCGAGGATCAGGCCGTCACCGTACTGGCGCTGCAGGCACCCGTCGCGGCAGATCTCCGGCGAGTGTTCTCGGCCGTGCGCATCAGCAGTGACCTCTCACGGATGGTCGGCCTCGCGGTGCACATCGCCGAAGCCGCACGCCGTCGCTTTCCCGAGCCGATCGTTCCCGATCATCTGATGCCGCAGTTTCGCGAGATGAGCGAATTGTGTCTCGACATGTCCGGTCGAATAGTCGACGCACTGCGTACGAGTGATCTCGGACGTATCGATTGTCTGAGTTCACAGAACGATCGGGTCGATTCTCTCAAGACAACGGTCGTGGACACCGTGTCGGCGGACGATCACGGGCACGACGTGATGAATGCCGTGGACATCGCACTGCTGGGACGGTATTTCGAGCGCTACGCCGACCAGATCATCGATGTCGCGTCGCGGATCGTCTTCTTCGTGAGCGGCCGCAAACAAATGGCCTGAGGGTCCTCTGAAATCGTGTCGTTCGAACACGCTAAATCTGTGTGAACTCACCGTGTGATTCACCGCACTGTGGTTGTCTGAGCGAGCCTTGCGGGAAGGCAATAAGCTACCGACTGCCCTGGTACACGTATCAGCGGTCGAGTCCCAGGCGGATCCAGTCGAACGGAACGAGGTACACGTGTCTGCTCCCAGCCCGGCGGAGAGCGAGTCGGCCGAGCGCCGCGACGTCGCACTGCCGCGGGCTCGGCGATCGCGGAGGGCGACCTCGCGACGCGACTGGGAGCGCGCGTACATGGACCGGCTCCGGGTGACCGACGTGCTCGTCGTCGTCGCCGCCGTCGCCTGCGCACAGGTGGTGCGCTTCGGTCGGCCGGATCTCGAGGTGCCGCGCGCGGCGTTCAACTACACGTTGGTCTCGGTCACCCTCGCGCTGACGTGGATCGCATTCCTCGCGATCTTCCGCACCCGCTCGCCGCGTGTGCTCGGCGGGGGAGCCGAGGAGTACAGGCGTCTGCTGTCCGCCACCTTCCGCCTCTTCGGGCTCGTGGCCATCATCTCGTTGCTCTTCCGCTTCGAACTGGCGCGTGGCTACCTGGCCATCGCACTGCCGGTCGGGCTGATCGGGCTCCTGGTCTCGCGGTGGCTCTTCCGCAAGCACGTGGCTCGCGGACGTCGTCGCGGCGACTATCAGACGTCGGTCGTCATCGTCGGCAGTCACAGCTCGGCCCTCTCCATGGCGCGGTCGTTCAACCGCGACGGGAGTGCCGGATACGCCGTGGTCGGGGTGTGCCTGCCGCGCACCCAGTCGGTCACCGAGGATCAGCTGTCCGTCGACGGTCTCGAGATTCCCGTCCTCGGCAACGAGAACGACGTGCTCGATGCCATCGAGGCCACGGGCGCGGACACCGTCGCCGTCACCGCGACGGACCACATCGGCCACGAGGGCATCCGCCGCATGGTCTGGGACCTCGAGAAGAAGAACGTCGATCTGGTCGTGGCTCCCGGCGTCGTCGACGTCGCCGGCCCGCGCCTGCACATGCGGCCGGTCGCCGGCCTCCCGCTCATCCACGTGGAGAAGCCGCAGTACAACGGTGCGAGCCGCTTCGGGAAGACGGCGTTCGACATGGTGTTCGCCGTGGTCGCCCTCGTCGCCGTGGCCCCGCTGTTCCTCCTCGCCGCCCTTCTCGTCAAGGCCACCAGCAAGGGTCCGGTGTTCTACCGATCCGAGCGCATGGGCCTCGACGGCACACCGTTCCAGATGATCAAGTTCCGCTCGATGGTGCAGGACGCGGACGCTCGGGTGTCGGAGTTGTTGGCGCTCAACGACAGCGAGGGCGGCGTCCTGTTCAAGATGCGCGAGGATCCGCGTGTCACCAAGGTCGGCCGCGTGATGCGGCGGCTGAGCATCGACGAGCTGCCGCAGTTCTTCAACGTGCTGCGCCGCGAGATGTCGATCGTGGGCCCGCGGCCGCCGCTGCGCCGCGAGGTGGAGACCTACGACGGCGACGTGCGCCGCAGGCTGCTGGTCAAACCCGGTCTGACGGGCCTGTGGCAGGTGAGTGGCCGCTCCGACCTGTCCTGGGAGGAATCGGTGCGCCTCGACCTGAGCTACGTCGAGAACTGGTCCATGACAGGTGATCTGCTCATCGTGCTGAAGACCCTCAAGGCCGTCGTCGGCAGCGACGGCGCGTACTGAGTCGACCGCTCATCGGATGGTCGCGAGCACCTCGGCGGCGATCTCGGGCATCGTGGCGGACCGCGACGACGCCGTCGATGCCAGTCGCGCGACCGCGGTAGGTGCCTCGCATCCGTGCCGCACCATCAGTGCACCCACGGCGAGATCGATCGCGGCGCGCGCATCGAGGGACAGCCGGATGCGCTCGGTGACCACGGCCCCGAGTCGCTCGAGCAGTACGAGCTCGTATGCGGCCGCACGGATGCGTTCATGCAACGACTGCTCCGGGTCGCTCGTCATGGGTCTCCGTGTTCTCGGTCGTTCGCCTGTTCGCCCGTTCACGAGTGCAACGGTGCGGGAAAACTCTACGCCGGTCGCCCGCGCGGTCCAGACTTGTCGCTACGGTTGACTCGCGGCATACGGGGCATTCCTCGGGTCGCGGACAACGGTGTGGACGTCGATCGACGAGGAGTGAGTGCAGGTCATGACGACGCGATCGGGTGGTGACGACGACGCGCACGCACCGTTGTCCATCACCGACATCGCCGATCTGTGCCGCAGTGTCGTGCAGTTGGTCGAGGTGGACGGCGCCGCCATCACCGTCATGAGCGGCACCACGCGCGAGTTGGTCTACGCCACCGACGCCGTGTCGCAGTACCTCGACGAACTGCAGTTCACCACCGGTCAGGGTCCCTGCGTCGACGCCTTCCACCGTGGCCGGACCGTGTTCGTCGCCGATCTCGACAGCGAGGCGGAGGAGCACTGGCCCGGATTCGCCGCCGACGCGTCGGACGGGGGCGCGGCCGCTCTGTTCGCCTTCCCGCTGCGCGGCGGCAACACCGTGTTCGGCGTGCTCGAGCTGTATCGCGCATCCGTCGGTGAACTCAGCGACGAGTTCGCCGCTGTCGCCCAGCTGACCGCGGACGCGGCAGCCATCAGCCTGCTGGAAGCCTTCGCGCCCGGCCTCGGCGCGGGACAGTCGCTCGGCGACGCCTCGGACGACTCGCCGCTGGGCGACCATCGCACCCGGCCCTACGTCAATCTGGCCGTCGGCATGATCACGGTGCAGATGCGGGTGTCGCCGACCGAGGCGCTCGCCCGGCTGCGCGCCGCGGCGTACTCGGCCCGACGCCCCGTCGACGACATCGCCCGCGAGGTGGTCGAGCGCAAGGTGCGCTTCTCCACCGACGACACCGCGTCGGACTCGACGACGAAAGGACAGCCGTCGTGACTTTCCCGCCCACTTTCGATCCGCCCGGCACCGGCCCCGTCGGTGACACCGACGTGCCGTCGCCCGTCGTCGTCCTCGCCGAGTTGACGGGCCATCTGGCCGCCGGGGTCGACGCCCCCTATCTGCTCCACCTCCTCGCCACCCGCACCCGCGAGGCCCTGCGGGCCGCCGCGGTGTCGGTGGTGTTCGACGGGTCCGGGTCGGTCGACCTCGACCTGGTCGCTGCGGCCTCGACCGGGTTGCTCGACCGATCGCTGTCCGTGGGCGGACCGGTGGCGATGTGCGTGCGCACCGGCGCGGCCGTGCTGCTCGACGATCTGGAGAACGCTCCGGGGCGCTGGCAGGACCACGCCCGCGAGGCGCGTGCGGCCGGCATCGGCGGTATGCGTGCCTACCCGGCTCGGATCGCGAACCGGGTCATCGGCGCCGTCGTGGTCCACACGTCGGGGCCGTGGCGGGCACCGGGTCACGCGGCGGCGTTTGTTCAGGCCGTCGCGGATCTGGCGGCGTTGGCCGTCAGCGTCGACACCGAGGACGACGTGCGCCTGTCGGTCGAGGCGACGCGTCGACAGCAGGTCCTCGAGGACGCCGCCGTGATCGATCAGGCCATCGGTGTGCTCGCCGAGACCCACGGTCTCGACATCGGCCCCGCGACCGACCTGCTCGTCACCGACGCCCGCCGCTCACGGACCTCGCTCGCAGATCGGGCGCGTGCGGTGATCGATGCCCTGAGCTGACCGGCTCGTTTCACGGCCCCCTGCCGGGGTACCGCAGGTCCATGACCGACACCTCGACCGACGACCGCCCTGCCGTCGCGCCGGCCGTCACCGGCCCACGGGCTCTCGCCTACGCGGCGCGGCTGATGGGACCCTCGATCACCTCGGGGGTGATCCTTCGTCGTCCGGCGGCCATGGCGCTGGCCGAGAAGGTCGACGCCGATGCGGCCACGCTGGCCGCGATGCGGGAGCTGCGACTCCGGTACGGCTCCGCGCCCGTGCAGTTGGCTCTGCCCGGTCGCACCATCGCCGTCGTGCTCGACCCTGCCGATGTCCGGCGCATCCTCGTCGACTCCCCGGAGGACTTCACGGCGGCGAACCGGGAGAAGATCGGCGCGCTGGGACCGTTCCAGCCGCACGGGGTGCTCATCTCCCGTGGCCGGCTGCGCGACGAGCGTCGTGCGTTCAACGAGCAGGTCCTGGACACCCCTCAGCCGCTGCACCATCTCGCGTCGGCGTTCGTGGCCGTGGTGGACGAGGAGGTCGACACTCTGCTGTCCGGTCCCGGTGCGGGAGCGCCGCGCCCGGTGTCGGCGGACGAGTTCCTGCAGCTGTGGTGGCGGGTGGTGCGCCGGGTCGTGCTGGGTGCGTCCGCGCGCGACGACGAGACGGTGACCGACCGTCTGCGCTCCCTGCGCGGGAACGGTAACTGGTCGTACTTCGTACCGCAGCGACGCCGTGCGCGGGATCGCTTCATCGACGACCTGTACTCGTATGTCGATGCGGCGGAGCCGAACTCGCTCGCCGCCGTCGTCGCGCACAGTCGGGTGGGCGGTGCGGTGAACCCGGTGGCTCAGATGCCGCAATGGCTCTTCGCGTTCGACGCGGCCGGTATGGCGACGCTGCGGGCGCTCGCGCTGCTGGCCTCGCATCCCGACCACGAGCGGCGGGCCGTCGAGGAGGCGAGCGCGGGTGACGTCGGCCGTCCGCAAGCACTGCCGTTCCTGCGGGCGTGCATCCTCGAGTCGATTCGTCTGTGGCCGACGACGCCGGCGATCCTGCGGGACTCGACCGTCGACACGGAGTGGGAAAGTTCTTCGAGCACCCGAGTGGTCCGAGCCGGCACGGCGTTCGCCATTCTGGCGTCCGGGTTCCACCGGGACGCGGACGCGCTGCCCTTCGCCGATCGGTTCGCGCCCGACATCTGGCTCGACGGCACCGCGGAGCAGTACCCCCAGCTGGTGCCGTTCAGTGCCGGGCCGGTGGTGTGCCCCGGTCAGAATCTCGTGTCGTTCACCGCGTCGTCGATGCTGGCGTCGATTCTCGCTCGGTCCGGGGTGGCTCTCACGAACCCTGCGCTCGCACCGTCGCGACCACTTCCCCCGACTCTGAACACCTACGGAGTCGAGCTGTCTCTCGAGCCCCGAACCTGAGCCGACCGACCTGAAGGATCAGCTGTGACAGATCAACTGCCGTCCATCGCCACGGCTTCCGTCGCCGAGCTCGGCGGCCGCACCAGCGTGTTGACCCGGCAACGCGACGACCACATCGAGCTCGACCAGTTGCTCCACGAGCTCGGCGAGACGCCGGCCGCAGATCGTGCGGACGTGCTGAACCGCATCTGTCGGCTCGTCTTCCCGCACGCGTTCGCCGAGGAGTCGGTGCTGTGGCCCGCCATCCGGAAGTGGGTGCCGGACGGCGAGTCGCTGACCCTCGAGATCGAGCGCGAGCATCAGGAGATCAACGAGCTGTTCTCCACGCTCGAGGAGAAGGGCCACGGCACCGACGAGGGGAGCGCGCTGCTCGATCGCATCGTCGTCCTGCTGCGTGAGGACGTGCGCGACGAGGAGGACCGGCTGTTCCCGATGCTGCGCCGTGCGATGGACGACGCGCAGCTCCGTCGGCTCGGCCTGGCGTGGATCGCGGTGCGGCGCACGGCCCCGACGAGGCCGCATCCGGTGGTGGCCCGCCGCCCACCGGGCAACGTCGTCGCCGCGCTGCCGCTCACGGTGCTCGACCGGTCGCGGGACGCACTGGACGTGGTGTCGAGGCGGGTGACCACGCCGTCGGCGGTGCAGTTGCTGCAGCGCACCAGCGGACTGCTCGCGACGGTGGCGGGTGCTGTGGAACACGTGCCGCCGCTGACCCGAGGCGAAGACCCGTCGACGCGGTCGGGGCGCACTACTCGGCCGGAGTGACCTGACCCGACGGCACGCGCGTGTGCGCTGTCATCAGTAGCTTGCCGAGTTCGGTGGACAGAGCGTCCGGTGCATCGCCGAGCGAGCCGATGTCGCGGACCAGTTGCTCGGCGAGAGTCCGTACCTTGATGTTCGTGGTCTGCGAGCGCCAGAGCAGCAGGTCGAAGGCCTTGTCGGCCGACACGTTGAGTCCCAGCATCAGGGCGCCCTTGGCCTGTTCGATCGCGGCCCGGGACTCCATCGCGGCGGCATAGGTCTCGACCTGTCTCGCGGCGTGCTCGGAGTTCTCCGCTCCGGTCAGGGCCGACTGGGCGGCCTGCACGAACACCCGCATCGCCGACTCGTCGACGGAATCGAACCGGTGGTCGGTGTGGCTGTAGAGATTGAGGGCGCCGATGTGGGCACCACCCGCGGTGACGGGCGCGGACAGGAAACTCGCGACGTCGAGGTGATCGATCGCCTTCGCGAACACGGGCCAGCGCTGGGACACGTCGTCGAGATCGGCACGCACCACCTCGTGGGTCAACGCCGACTCGATGCACGGTCCCTGCTCGCTGCGGTACTGGGCCTGGTCCACCTCGAGGACGAACGTCTCGGTGCTCGCCGCGGTCTGCGGCCTGCCACGGCGGAAGACCGTGACGCCCGCTGCGTCGGCGTCGGGAATCGCCGTCACGACGCGCGCGCAGATCGTGTCGAGCGCGCCGTCGGCCGTGTGGGAGACGGCGAGCGCACTGTCCAGGTCTGTCAGGGCCTCCGCCAACAGGGCCAACGCTCGTCGTTCGTCCGTGGTGTCCGCGCTGTCGGTCATGCCCGCATCTCCCGCCTTCGCCGATTCATCACTCGACGACTCGTACGCGGAGTGCGAGACCACCGTACCGCTGTCGGGCTGTCCGGTTATAGTTGCGCGGAAGGCGATACCCCGCCCGGCGTCCAGCAGTAGGCGTCGGCACTGGTGGGTGTCGCCTTTTGTCGTCCGGTCTGCGACGACCGAGTGACGACGGATGATGAGAGAACCGAAGGGATCAGCACCACACATGAGCAACGACGGTCGGCCGCCGAGCTCCGAGCACCTCGATCTGGTGCGCACTCTGGCCGAGCTGGCGCGCGAGTTCGCCGGGTCGCGCCAGGTCCGGACGATCGACGAGGTTCTCGATCACGTCCTCGCGGTGTCGGTCGATCTGATCGACGCCGCGGATCACGCGTCGGTGCGGCTCGCGGCCGAGGTGTCGGGGCCTGCGGAGCCCAGCCGCAGGAGCAGCGACATCGCGGCCGCACTCGACCGGGTGCAGAGGCGACCGGGGGACGGACCGACCGTCGATCTCCTGCATCGGTCCTCCGAGGCGGACGTGGACCTCGCTGCCGTCGTCGCCGGTCCGGTGCATCGTTGGCCCGGTCTGGCGGAGGTGGCCGACGCCGTCGGTGTCCGCGCGCTGGCCGCCGTACCGCTGGCGATGCACGAGCGCACGCTGGGAGTGCTCTCGCTGTACTCGTCGTCGACCGCGGCGTTCGACGAGGACAGCCTGACCGTGGCGACGGCGATCGCGGCGCACGCCGCCATCGCGGTGCAGAGTCTGCAGAAGGAAGCGCAGTTCCGGTCCGGTCTCGCGTCCCGCGACATCATCGGTCAGGCCAAGGGCATGCTGATGGAGCGGTTCGAGGTGGACTCGGTCCAGGCGTTCGAGATGCTCTCGAAGCTGTCGCAGAACAACAACCGACCGCTGCACAAGCTTGCCGCGGACATCGTCGAGGCGGGAGCCAAGCTGCGCTACCCGTCCACCTGAGGCAGGGTGGCGGCGAGTCGGTCGAGCAGAGCCTCGAGCGCTTTCTCGAACTCGGGCAGGCCGAGATCGCGCGCCAGTTCCGCCCTCATCCGCACCACGGTGGGGAACTCCGTCGGGTCGACGTCGTCTCCGGGCTGAGCGGTGGCGCGGGGATCGTCGGGATCGTTGGGGTCCGTCGGACCGATCGAGACTCCCTGCGCCGAGACCTCGAGCAACAGCTGTCCGAGCAGGAAACTCGTGTACGAGCGGTACGCGGCAGCCGCGGCCGCGTCGTCGAATCCCCATTCCTTCAGGCTGGAGAGGAAGTTCTCGAGCCACCGCACGCTGCGGAGTGGGGGCCGCACCCACGGCGCGCTGTTCGGCCGGGTCGCGATGAGCGGGAACACCTCGGGATGTTCGAGCGCCATCCGTCGCACGCCGTGCGCCAGCCGCTGTAGGTAGTCCTGCCAGCTCGAGGCGCCCTTCATCAGCACCTGCGGGTCGCTGCCCAGATCGTCGATGACCTGGTCGACGATGCCGTCGAGCAGTTCTTCCTTGCCACCGAAGTAGTGGTAGAGCGCCATCGCCTCGACGCCGAGACGCCCGCCGAGTCGGCGCATCGTCAGATCCCGAGCACCGTTGTCGTCGATGAAGGCGATGCCCGCGCGCAGGATGACGGTGCGGGTGAGCTGACCCCTACCGGGCGGTGGCGTGGTGCCGGGCGTCGAACCCACGATGAATCGACCCCCCCGTTGTCTCGAGACTCGGACGCACCGAGTGGTGTCGACACTAGGCGTGTTCTGGCACGGTCACCACATGAGCACCGAGCATTTGTCCGTCCACGACGCCATCGCCGCACGTCGGGACGTCCGTAGCGAATTCAGCGGTGAGGTGGTCGACGACGCCGTCCTCACCCGTCTTCTCGCCGCCGCCCACCGCGCACCCAGTGTCGGGAACACCCAGCCGTGGGACTTCGTGGTCGTCCGACACCCCGAGACGCTGGGGCGATTCGCCGCGCACGTGGCGCAGTGCCGCGCCGACTTCGCGGCATCACTGCCCGCCGACCGCGCCGAGACCTTCGAGCCGATCCGCGTCGAGGGGATCGAGACCAGTGGCACCGGCGTCGTCGTGACGTACGACGACTCCCGCGGTGGTGAGCACGTCCTGGGCCGGGCCACGGTGCGGGACACGGGCCTGCTCTCCGTGGCCCTCGCCATCGAGAACCTGTGGCTCGCAGCGGTGTCCGAGGGTGTCGGCGTCGGGTGGGTGTCGTTCTACGACGAGGCGGTGCTGCGGGACATCATCGGCCTGACCGGCGACGACGCCGTGCGTCCCGTCGCGTGGCTGTGCGTCGGTCCGGTGACGCAGTTCCAGGAGGTTCCGGACCTCGAGAGGTTCGGGTGGCGTCCGCGTCGGCCCCTGTCCGACGCCGTGCACCGGGAACAGTGGGGCCGTCGGGGTTAACGTGGCCGGGTGACCTCCTCGCGTCGGCGTTCCCCGGTGAGCGCGCTGACGCGTCGCGGTGTCCCGATCGGTCGAGCCGACATCACCGTCGCGGAGGCAGCCGACGCGATGACCCGGGCGAGGTCGAGCACCCTCGTCGTGCAGTGTCCGGGCTCGGCGTGGGGAGTGGTGACCGACGGCGACCTGCGCCGACGCGTGATCGCCGCGGGCCTGAGCACCGCGGCACCGGTGTCGGCCGTCGCGTCCGTTCCTGCCGTCACTGTCGACGCCGAGGTGCCCGTCGCGGAGGCGGCGGCCGTCGCGCTCGCTGCGGGTGTCCGCCGACTGGTGGTGCTGGACGCGAGTGGGGGCGTGCTCGGCATCGCCCTCGAACAGGACCTGCTCTCGCCGGCGCTGCGTGCGGGCACAGCGCTGCGCACCGCGGTGGAGCGCTCGGCGAGTGTCGACGATCTGGTCGAGGCGTGCGGGCGGCTTGCCTCGGTGACGTTGTCGCTGAACGATTCCCGCGTCCCGTCGGCCGACGTGACGGCAGTGCGATCGTCCGTGGTGACGGCCACCGTGCGCCGGGCCGCCGAACTGCTGGGCGACGACGCGTCCACCTGGCTCGTCTCCGGAAGCGTCGCTCGGCGCGAATCGGTCCCGTCGTCCGATGTCGAGACGGCGCGGGTGGGCGGCCCGTCCCCGATGGGGTCGGACGTGCACGCCGTACTCGAACGCTGCGGTCTCGCAGCCGATCCCCATCATGCGAGTGCCGCGTCGCCCCGCTTCGTGCGGACGGTCGACGAGTGGTCCGACGCGGTGGCGGGCTGGGTGGCCGATCCGTACGAGGACACCGGTGTGGTGATGCTCTCGCTCGCGCTCGATACGCGTCCGGTGGTGCCTGGCGGATGGACACCGGCGGAGTCCGCGCGCGCCGCGCTGGCCGACGCCGCTCACTCGCGACTGCTGATGTTGCGTGAGGCGACGACGATCAAGGCGCGGGTGACGCTGCGGGACAAGCTCTTCCGTCGTGCGGACACGATGGACGTGAAGGCGGGGATCCTGACTCCCATCGTGGACATCGCGCGCTGGGCCGGTGTCTCCGCCGGGCACGACGCCGTGGGTACGCCGGCTCGGCTCGAGCACGGTGCTCGCGCGCAGGTGCTGTCCGAGGACGACGCCGCGGTGCTCGCGGAATCGTTCGACGTCGTCCAGCGCATCCGGCTGCGGCACCAGTGCGAGGCACTGCGCGACGGCCGCCCCGTCGACGACCTGGTGCGCCCGTCGGACCTCACGCCCCTCGACCGGAGCCTGCTCGACGCGGCTGCGCGGGAAGTGGCGGGCGTGCAACGCGCCTCGGCGTACCTGGCTCGATGAGGCCGTCCGAGGAACATCCCGACACGTTCGCCGGGCTCACCCCGGAGCAGTGTCACGCCGTCGATCAGGCCGTCGCCGCCGAACGGCTCGAGGGATGGCGTCCCACGCCGGCGGACCTCGCACTCCTCGTCGCCGAGTGTTGCGGCGAGACGGTGCTGCCGTCGGTGCGCGAGGGGCTCGTCGGCGACGGACCGAAGCGTGAATCACGCTGGGCGGCGCTGCGTCCGCGGCACACCCCGTACCTGCTGCCCGGGTCGACGACGCTGCGCAACGTGCTGGGCATCGTCGACGCGGCCGCGTTGCACCGCGCGGAGAGCATCCTCACCGCACTCCGTCTGGTCCGCTGTCACACCGGACGGGCCGACCTCGGGAGCGCCGTCGGTGTGCACCGCCTGCTGAGCGTGCACCGCTACGTCTTCCAGGACGTCTACGTGTGGGCAGGCGACGTGCGCACCGTGGAACTGTCGAAGAACGGCACCGCGTTCGCGAGGTGCTCCGTCGTGTGGGACGGCCTCATGGGCGTGCACGAGACCATCCTGAGCGCCGACTGGGCGGCCGCCGACCGGGGGGAGCTCGCGTACCTCCTGAGCCGCACCTACGCCGACCTCAATCAGGTGCATCCCTTCCGTGAGGGCAACGGACGGGCCGCGACCATGCTGCTGCATCTGCTCGTCGCGCCGACCGGGTTCCGGCTGGATCTGACCGACGTCGAGCGGCGGGACTGGATCGCCGCATCGCAGGACTCGGCACCGTTCCGCCAGGCCGGCGCACCGTCCGCACGCCCCTTCCTCCCCCTCTTCCTGCGCGCCCTGAGCTCGTAACGCACTCGCAACATCTCGATACATCACGGACACCACCGCGGCCGCTGCGTCCGATTAACTATCACTCGACAGATACACCCCTCCCGTCGATGGAGAACACCCATGAGCCAGGCCGTGCTCCCACCCCCGTCGGACCGTCACGCGAACGGCGACTCCGACGATCTCCTCGAGTTCGGGTACGAACAACAGCTGCATCGCAAGCTGGGGAAGTTCGCGTCCTTCGCGGCGGGCTTCTCGTTCGTTTCGATCCTGACGACGATCTTCCAGCTGTTCGGCCTGGGCTTCAGCTTCGCCGGCCCGGCGTTCTTCTGGGCGTGGCCGGTGGTGTTCGTCGGCCAGTTCATGGTGGCGCTGTGCTTCGCCGAACTGGCCGCGCGCTACCCCATCTCCGGGGCCATCTACCAGTGGTCACGCCGCGTCGGCGGTGAGATCACCGGATGGTTCGCCGGATGGTTCATGATCATCGCGCAGATCGTGACGGCCTCCGCCGCCGCCATCGCACTGCAGGTGGTGCTGCCGAACGTCTGGAGCGGCTTCCAGATCGTCGGCACCGACACCGCACTGACCTCGTCGGACGGCGCCACCAACGCCGTCGTGCTGGGCACCGCGCTGCTGGTGATCACCACGACCATCAACTCCATCGGTGTCAATGCCATGGCGCGCATCAACTCGATCGGCGTGACCTGCGAGATCGTCGGTGTCATCGCGGTGATCGGCGTGTTCTTCACTCATGCTCAGCGCGGACCGGACGTCGTGTTCGACACCGGCGGCGTGCCCGTCGATTCCGGCTACATCGGGGCGTGGATCGTCTCGGGACTCATGGCCGCCTACGTCATGGTGGGATTCGGCTCCGCCGGCGAACTGGCCGAGGAGACGAAGAATCCCCGTCGGGTCGCACCGCGCACCATCCGTCTCGCGCTGTCCGTCTCCGCGCTGGGCGGCGGGCTCATGATCATCGGTGCGCTCATGGCGGCACCCAGCCTCACCGACGGTGAACTCGCGACGCAGGGCCTGCCGTACGTGCTGAACTCCGTGCTCTCGTCCCCGTGGGGCACCGTGCTCCTGATCGACGTGGCCATCGCGATCCTCATCTGCACGTTGGCCATTCAGACTGCCGCGTCCCGGCTCATGTTCTCGATGGCCCGTGACGGCCGGCTTCCCGCGTCCCGTGTTCTCGGATCGGTCAACAAGACCACGGGCACGCCCATCGCCCCGGCCGTCGTCATCGGGCTGGGCTGCGTTCTGGTGCTCGTGGTCAACGTCGGCAACTCGGCGATCTTCTCCACCCTCGCCAGCGTGTGCATCGTGCTGATCTACCTCGCCTACATGATGGTCACCGTGCCGCTGCTCCTCCAGCGGCTGAAGGGTTGGCCGCACAACACCACCGGCGCACCGAAGGTCGACTCCGAGGGCAAGCCGCTGTTCACCCTCGGCCGACTCGGCCTGCCCGTCAACCTTCTCGCCGTCGTCTACGGCGCTGCCATGGTGGTCAACCTGTCCTGGCCGCGCCCCGAGATCTACGACCCCTCCGGCGATTTCCCGCTGCTGCGCTGGGCCGCGCCCCTCACCGTGCTGGCCGTCGTCGCCGTCGGTGCGCTGTGCTTCCCGCGCGGCAAGGCCCACCCCAACCCCGTCACCACAGGAGTGTCCGCATGACCGCCACCACCACAGCCGCCCGCGAGCACGCCCGGTCGCAGGCTCGGGAGATCACCGACTCGATGCCGGTGGTCCCACCCTCCCTGTGGCCGCACGAGGTTCCCGGAACCGATGCCGCGTCGCTCGTCTGGGCCGAGACCGTTCCCGGCGGGCGGTACACGACGAAGGTGCTCCAGCGCGGAACCCGAGTCCGGTTGCGCGACATCGACGGAGCGGCCTGCGCGCACGTCCTGCTGCACCGTGCCGACGCACCGTGGGAACGCCTGAACACCGCTGACACCGTCAAGGTGCCGTGGCAGGCGTACATGGGGGTGGGTCATCCGCTGCTGTCCGACCAGGGGCGGGTGCTCGCCACCGTGCTGGCCGACTCGTCCGGACACCACGACGCACTGTGCGGTACGTCGACGCTGCTCACCAACACCGCGAAGTACGGTGACGGCAGCGCGTACTCGGCGTCGCCCGCGGGCCGCGAGTTGCTGATCCTGGCCGCCCTGAAGAACGGCCTCGGTCCCCGCGACGTGCCGCCGACACTCAGCTTCTTCCACGGCGTCACCGTCGATCCCGACGGGGCGCTCCGCAGCACGGGTTCCGCGGGTGCCGGCCGCGAGGTCGACCTGATCCTGCACCTGCCGGTGATCGTGAGCATCGCCAACACGGCGCACCCGATCGATCCGTCGCCCACCTTCGACACCACGTCGCTCGAGGTGCTGGCCTGGCCGTCGCCGCAGGATCTCGAGGCGCTGCCGAACACCGACCCCGAATACCTCCGTGCCGTCGCCAACACGGAGGACACGTACGCAGCAGGAGGCTCGAAATGACCGCAGCAGTACAGGAACTGGCGCTGGTGGCCGGCCGGGTGATCCTCGACGAGGTCGCACCTGCCCGTGGCCCGTGGTCCGCCGTCGTGCGCGCCGGTGACGTCCTCACCATCCTCGACCTGGAGGGCAACCAGGCCGTCGACACCCTGGTCTACGGCGCCGACGACCACACCGTCCGCTACAGCGCACCGGCCACCATGGTGGGCCAGGGCAACGTCTACCTCACCACGGGAACGGTGCTGCGCGACAGCGAGTCCCGGCCGATGATGACCATCGTCGCCGACGAGGTGGGCAATCACGACACGATCGGCGGTGCGTGCTCGCAGGAATCGAACACGCTGCGCTACGGCCACCACACCAAGCACCAGCACGCGTGTGTCGAGAACTTCGTGCTCGAGGGGTCGCGGTGGGGTCTGGGCAAGCGCGACATCGTCTCCAACATCAACTTCTTCATGAACGTCCCGGTCGACGCGGACGGCAGCCTGGGCATCGTCGACGGACTGTCCGCGCCGGGCAAGCGGATCGCGCTGCGCGCGGAGATCGACTCGCTGGTCCTGATCTCGAATTGCCCGCAGATCAACAACCCGTGCAACGGTTTCGACCCGACACCGGTTCGTCTGATCGTGACGCGGCCCGCATGAGCATCCGCGTCGAGCGCCCAGGCATGCTCACCACCATTCAGGACTGGCCCGGCCGGGTGGGGTACTGGAAGGTGGGAGTACCCCCGTCGGGGCCGATGGACGACCTGTCGCTGCGGTTGGCCAACGTCGCCGTCGGCAACCCGGAGGGAGCGCCGGCGCTCGAGACCACGATGAGCGGTCCCGCACTGCGTTTCGACGACGAGACCGTCGTGTGCGTCACCGGTGCGGACGCACCCGTCACGGTGAACGGCGAACCCGCCGAGCGCTGGACGCCGATCACGGTGCCCGCGGGCGGGGTGCTGGACGTGGGTGCGGTGTCCGGGGCCGGTCTGCGGATGTACGTCGCGATCCGCGGCAGCGTCCTGGCCGAGGAGTACCTCGGCAGTGCGTCGACCTTCACGCTCGGGACGTTCGGCGGGCTCGACGGCCGTGTGCTGCAGGCGGGCGACGACCTCGCCCCGGCGGATCGCGCGACCGGCACGCCCGCACCCGTGCCGATGGAACACGTTCCGGCGCTGACGCACTCGTGGCAGCTCGCCGTCACGGAGGGCCCGCACGGAGCACCCGAGTTCTTCACCCGCTCCGACATGGACACCATTCTCGGCACCGACTACGAGGTGCACTTCAACTCCGATCGCACCGGCGTGCGGCTGGTCGGACCCCGCCCGGACTGGGCGCGCACCGACGGGGGAGAGGCGGGTCTGCACCCGTCGAACATCCACGACAACGCGTATTCGGTCGGGGCGCTGGACTTCACGGGCGACACCCCCATCCTGCTCGGTCCCGACGGCCCGAGCCTGGGCGGTTTCGTGTGCCCGGTGACGGTGGTCGCGGCCGATCGCTGGAAGCTCGGTCAGCTGCGCCCCGGCGACACGGTGCGCTTCGTCGCGCTCGAGGCCGCTGCGGCCGCCTCGAAGAACACGCTGGGCGTCGGCCGGCGCGCCGGCCTGCCCGTGGTGTTCTCGCGCGGCGGCGACGGTGACGACGGTGTCATCGCGCGCCGCGACGGTGCCACGCCGGTCACCTATCGACGCTCCGGTGACGACAACATCCTGGTCGAGTACGGCGAGATGTCCCTCGACCTCGCGCTGCGGGCCCGTGCGCACGCCCTGCACGAGGCCGTCGAGGCCATCGCTCCCGCCGGGTTGGTCGATCTGACGCCCGGTATCCGGTCGTTGCAGGTGAAGGTCGACCCCGATGTGCTGCCGACCTCGAAACTCCTGGATCTGCTGCTCGAGGCCGAGGACGCGCTGCCGGACACCTCCGAGCTCACGGTGCCCAGTCGGCAGGTGCGGCTGCCGCTCTCGTGGGACGACCCGTCCACGCGCGAGGCGATCCAGCGCTACATGCACGGGGTACGCTCCGACGCGCCGTGGTGCCCGTGGAACATCGAGTTCATCCGCCGGATGAACGGGCTCGAGTCCGTCGACGACGTGTACGACACGGTCTTCGACGCCGAGTACATGGTGCTGGGCCTGGGCGACGTGTATCTCGGTGCACCGGTGGCGACTCCGCTGGATCCACGGCACCGCCTCGTCACGACGAAGTACAACCCGGCCCGCACGTGGACACCGGAGAACGCCGTGGGGATCGGCGGCGCGTATCTGTGCATCTACGGCATGGAGGGACCCGGCGGCTACCAGTTCGTCGGCCGCACCACCCAGGTCTGGAACCACCGACACCCGTCCGCAGTCAAGGGTTTCGAAGAGGGCACGCCCTGGCTGCTGCGTTTCTTCGACCGCATCTCCTGGTACCCCGTCAGCACCGAGGAACTCGCCGACATACGCGCCGATCTCGCGGCCGGGCGCGGAGCGGGTGTCGAGATCACCGACGGCACCTTCTCTCTGGCCGACCACGACGAGTTCCTGGCCGAGAACGACAGCTCCATCGCCGAGTTCCGCAAGAAGCAGGCCGAGGCGTTCGGCATAGAACGCGATGCCTGGTCCGCGGCCGGCGAGTTCGCCCTCACCCCAGCACAGGGAGCATGATGACGACCGCCACCGACCGAGTGTTGCTCGCGTACGAGCGTATTGCCGAGGTCGACCGCCCCGAGGTGTGGATCACGCTGCGCGACGAGGCGGACGTCCTCTCGGAGGCCGCCGGTCTGGACGAGAGCCTGCCGCTGTACGGGACCGTGCTCGCGGTCAAGGACAACATCGACGTCGCGGGTCTCTCGACGACGGCGGCGTGCCCCGAGTTCGCCCGTACCCCGGACGCCGATGCGACCGTGGTCGCGCGACTCCGCGCCGCCGGCGCTCTGGTGCTGGGCAAGACCAATCTCGACCAGTTCGCCACCGGACTCGTGGGAACGCGCAGCCCGTACGGCGCGGTGCGGCACGCGCACGACCCCGAGAAGATCTCCGGCGGCTCGAGTTCCGGCTCCGCGACCGCGGTCGCGCTGGGCATCGTGGACATCGCCCTCGGAACGGACACGGCAGGGTCGGGCCGAGTTCCTGCGGCCTTCGCGTCCCTGGTGGGCATGAAGCCGACGCTGGGACTGGTGCCGAACACCGGCGTCGTCCCGGCGTGCGTGGACTACGACGCAGTGACGGTCTTCGCCGCCGACATCACCACGGCCACAGCAGCCATGGCGATCATGATCGGTGCGGACTCGGCGGATCCGCGGAGTCGTGCGTGGCCCGCGACGGTGCCGTTGTCGGCCCCGCCGCGCCCCCGTGTCGCCGTTCCGCGCACCGAGGATCTCCGCGCGCTGTGCCCTGAGTACGCGGAGGCGTTCGAGCGCACGGTGTCGGGACTGGACGCTGTGGGGATCGACCACGAGATCGTCGACATCTCTGTGCTGCTGGACGCGGCCGTGCTGTTGTACGACGGGGCGATCGTGGCGCAGCGCTACGCGGCGGTCGGCGAGTTTCTGTCGACATCGCCCGAGCACGCCGACCCGACCGTCTCCCGCATCATGCTGGGCGCGAAGGATCCGGCAGCGCACGCGTACGTCGACGACCTCTCGACGCTGCTGGCGGCGAAGGCGCACGCGGCGTCGATTCTCGACGGGCTCGACGGCCTGGTGCTGCCGACGACCACCGAGCACCCCACCATCGCTGCGGTACAGGCGGATCCGCTCGGCATCAACCGCAGGCTCGGCACGTTCACCAACTTCTGCAACCTCCTCGACATGGCGGCCGTCGCGGTGCCGGGTGCGCGCACGACGGCGGGGGATCCCTTCGGCGTCATGGTCGTGGGCCCCGCGTTCACCGATCAGGTACTGCTCGACATCGGCGCCGCGGTGGCGGATCAGGACACGGCGGTACTCGTGGAGGACGGCGTGGACGTGCTCGTCGTCGGCGCGCACCTGCGAGGGTTCCCGCTGAACGGTCAGCTGGTCGAGCGTGGTGCGCGGTTCGTCGGTGAGGTGAGCACCTCCGCCGACTACCGCCTGGTCGATCTGGGCACCACGCCGCCCAAGCCCGGACTGGTGCGCGGCGGCAGCGCCTCCATCGCGGGCGAGCTGTATCGGATGGCCCCGGCGCACCTCGGCACGTTCCTGGCCGGGCTGCCCGCACCGATGGGCCTGGGATCGGTGACGCTGTCCGACGGTCGGGACGTGGTCGGTTTCATGTGCGCCGCCGATGCGGCGGAGGCGGGCACCGACATCACCGAGTTCGGCGGCTGGCGGGCCTACACCGCGAATCGTGGAGTCTAAACCCCGGATTCCGGGGTCTGAGTTCCACGATCAGCTCGAGCGTGGCCGGTTCTCGTCGATGAGCCGTTCGAGTTCGCGAGGGTTCCTGGTCTGCAGCAGGACGCGGCCCGGACCGGTGAAGTCGAATACCAGCCCCTCGCCGGACTTCAGCGTCTGCATCGTCTTCCCCTGCACCGCTCGACGCACGTCGAACGTCATCGCGAGGTGGTACGCCACCACGTGACCGGTGTCGATGGTGACGCGTTCCCCGGGACCGAGGTCCATGACGTCGATGGCGCCGTACACACCCAGCAGCACGTGCCCGCGTCCCGACGCCTTGTAGCCGAAGGCGCCCTGGCCGCCGAACATCTGCTTCATTCCGCCGAACTGCGGGTCGACGGTGACGTCGGGGGAGTTGCCGAGCCAGGAACCGTGGCCCACGAACCACTCCTGCCCGTCGGCGACGTCGACGGTGATGACGTCGCCGGGGAGCTTGCCGGCCAGGTCGACCCAGCCGCCCTGGTCCGGTGCCGTGTACGTGGTGACGTAGAAGGATCCGGCGCTCAGCGCGCTGCGTTTGAGTCCGCCGAGGAATCCGCCCGGGGTGCTGCTGCGGATGTCCACACCGGCCGAACACGCGAGCATCGCCCCGCCCTCGGTGTTCAGCGATTCCCGTGGCGCGAGGCGGCATCGGGCGACGGTGTTGGAGGGGTTGTGCCGGAGTTCGACGTCCATGCGCAGACGATAGAGCAGCGACGACCGCCGCGCGCGGCACGTGAGAGTGCCCGAGAAATTACTTTCGGGTAGCTCTGGTGTCGACGCCCGGTTACAGACATAATCCGATGCGTGAACAATGTAGGTGTTACCTCGAGTAACCTGATCGCACAGGCGCCGGCCGGTGGCGGCGCCGCGCTCGATCAGGTCTTCGGCATGACCGCGGCAGCCGGTGTCATCTCGCTGTTCCTGCTGTATCTGGCCGTGATGCACCGGACGAGGCGCATCACGTGGCTGCAGCGCCTCGCGGACTACGCGGGCGAGAAGCTGCACCGCCCCGGGTGGGTGGCACTGCCGCTCGTCATGTTCATCTCGACGATCCTCACCGCGTTCTTCGGCTTCATCTGGGACGTCAGCCTGCACATCGGACGTGGTCGCGACGAGGGCCCGTTGGCCAACCCGGCGCACTACTTCATCCTGGTGGGCCTGTTCTTCCTGTTCATCGCCGGTGCGCTGGCGATCATCCTGCCGCGCGACGAGAAGCCCGGTCCGGCAGCCATCAAGATCACCCGGACCTGGTATGCCCCCACCGGCGGGCTGCTCATCGCCGGCTCGGGCCTGTACGCGCTCATCGGCTTCCCGCTCGACGACATCTGGCACCGCATGTTCGGCCAGGACGTGACGCTGTGGGGACCGACGCACCTCATGCTCATCGGCGGGGCCGGGCTCTCGCTCGTCGGCGTGCTGCTGCTCGAGCACGAGGGTCGCGTCGCGATGGCCTCCACCGCCGTGACCACCGCCGCCACCGCCGGTGAGCCCGACGGCGAGACGAAGGCGGACCCGGCGCAGGCCGTCGACTCGCGCAAGCGCTCGATCATCACCTGGTTCATGCGCAGCTCCGCCTTCGGTGGTCTCGTCATCGGCCTGTCCGTCTTCCAGATCGAGTACGACTTCGGCGTCGAGCAGTTCCGCCTCGTCTTCCAGCCGCTGCTCATGACGGCTGCCGGCGCCTTCGCGCTCATCGCCGCCCGCCTCATGGTGGGCCGCGGATCCGCTCTGTTCGCCGTCGCGTTCGCCGCGGTGATCCGCGAGGTCACCGCGCTGATCGTCGGTCCCGTCCTCGGTGAGCCGCACAGCGTGTTCACGCTCTACCTGGGCATGGCCGTGGTCGTCGAGATCATGGGTCTGACCACTCTCGTCCACCGCCGCCTCCTGTTCGGTGCCGTCACCGGTGTCGCCGTGGGCACCGTCGGCCTGTACCTGGAGTCCATGTGGGTCGACGCCGTCTTCCTCTACCCGTGGCCGAACAGCATGTGGGTCGAGGCGCTTGCCACCTGCATCCCGGCCGGCCTCGTCGTCGGTCTCACCGCGGGTCTGTTCGCACAGGCGCTCAGCGGTGACGGACTCCCGCGTCCCGCCGTCCGGCGTTCCGTCGTCGTCGCGATGGTGCTGGTGCTCGGCGGCAGCGTCGCGAACGGCCTGATGATCGACGTTCCGCAGGGCGCGAGCGCGACCGTGAGTCTCACCGACGCTCCCCGCGAGGACGGCTTCCGCATGGTCACCGCCACGGTGAGCATCGACCCGAGCGATCTGGTGTCCGACGATCCCGAGTGGGTCTCCATCCTCGCCTGGCAGGGCGCAGGCGACTCGCTGCACGGACTCGTCGTCGACAACCTCGAGCGCACCGGCCCGGGTGAGTACCGCTCCACGCGTGCCATG
This sequence comes from Rhodococcus sp. NFXS4, assembly GCF_058139645.1. NCBI lineage: Bacteria > Bacillati > Actinomycetota > Actinomycetes > Mycobacteriales > Nocardiaceae > Rhodococcus > Rhodococcus sp. NFXS4. The sequence goes on along the minus strand of NZ_CP192221.1, from coordinate 4,193,416 downwards.
CCGGTCGACGGGACGTGGAAGACGTTCCTGCGCATCCAGGACGGCCGCACCATGGCCGGTGCGCCCATCTTCATGGCGGCGGACGAGGGCATCGGCGCCGAGGAGGTCCCCGCGACCACCGAGTTCACCCGCGAATTCCAGTACGAGACCAAGCTGCTGCAGCGTGAGCGCTCGTTCGACCACCCGGCGTGGCTGTTCACGGCGGCGTGCCTCGTGGTGTTGGCCTGCTCGCTGGCCCTCATCTGGTCGCTGTCCTGGGGCGCCGCGCGCATCAGCCTGGCGACCCCCGGCAACACCGCGACGAAGGGCAGCAAGGAGCGCAGTCGCGTATGACGCCCGATCCGAACGTGATCTACCTCGCGGATCACTCTGTCGTGCTGGCACTTCCGGCCGTCATCCCCGCAGTGCTCATCGCTCTCGTGGTGATCGTCATCGTCGTGCGCGACCGGCGGGCCGAGCGGGCGGAGAACGCCGAGAACGACCTGAAGGATGCGAACGAGAGGGAGGGCACGGAGTGAGCGGGAAGGCCGGAGGCCGGTCGGCAATCGGTATGCGCGCTGGGGTTGTTCTGGCTGCGGCGGGCTTGCTGCTGGCGGGGTGCTCGCAGGCGGAGCCGGAGACCGAGGCGACGCCCGAACAGGTCTCCTCGACACCGGCCACGTCCGTAGCGGCGTCCGACGTCCCACGCATCACGCCCACCACCACGCTCGACGTCTCCATCGCGGGCGGTGAGGTCACCCCGGTCGACCAGCGTCTCGAGGGCAGGGTCGGCGAGGAGATCCTCGTGACCGTGTCCAGCGACGCGGAGGACGAGATCCACGTGCATTCCGTTCCGGAGCACAGCTTCCCGGTGGCGGTAGGTGACGATCAGCAGTTCCGCTTCACGGTCGACGTGCCGGGCTCGGTCGACATCGAGTTGCACGAGGTCGACGTCACCGTGGCGACGGTGCTCGTCCGGTCGTGAGCAGCGAGCTCCTCGCGCACGGTCTCGGCGGGTCGACCGACCTGCCGATCCCGGTGACGTACGCCCTCATCGGGGGCGCCTGGGCGTTGGCAGCGTCCTTCGCGGTCCTGTTGTTGGCATGGAAGACTCCGCGTCTGACGCCCGATCGACACCTGGTCCGGACGCCGCTGGCGCGACTCGTGGACGCTGCCGCGTTCCGGGGCGTCGTCGGCACCGCGTCGGTGGCGCTGGCCGTGTGGGTCGGTGCGGCGTCGGTGCTGGGTCCGCAGGATGCATCCAACGCGCTGCTCGGCGTGTTCTACGTGCTGGTGTGGGTCGGGCTGGTTCCGGCATCGCTGGTCTTCGGGCCGGTGTGGCGCATCGTGTCCCCGGTCCGCGCGCTGTATCGCGTTCTGCCGCACGGCCGGCCGCGGACCCTGCCCGACGGCATCGGGGTGGTCCCGGCGGTGCTGGGCCTGTTGGCCTTCGTGTGGCTCGAACTGGCGTCGAGTGATCCCGGTTCGGTCGCCGCCGTGCGTACCTGGTGTCTGCTGTACGTGGTGGTCCTGCTCGGCGGCGCCCTGATCTTCGGCGAGGAATGGTTCGCGCGCGCGGATCCGTTCGAGGTGTTCAGCGACACCGTGGCGCGGTTGTCGATCCTGGCGCGCGACAGGGAGTCTCGCGCCCTCGTGGTGCGCAACCCGCTCGACGGCGCCGCCACCCTCCCTGTACGACGCGGAACCGTCGCCGTGACGGCCACGTTGCTCGGCTCCACCGCGTTCGACTCGCTGGCGCAGACGCCGAGTTGGAAGTCGTTCGCGCGTGACCTCGGTGACCCGGTGCTGATCCGCACGGCCGGCGTGCTGGCGTGTGTCGCACTGGTGGGCACCGTGTTCTGGCTCGCGGCGCGCACCACCGGCGGTGTGACGAGGGAGCGTCGCGCGCAGTTGCCCGGCTTGCTGGCGCACTCGCTGATCCCGATCGTCGTCGGGTACTTCTTCGCCCATTATCTCACCTATCTCGTGGAGAAAGGTCAGCAGAGCGTCTTCACGTTGTACGATCCGTTCGACCGAGGATGGAATCCGCTCGGCATCGCGGACGCGCCGGTGAACTACGCGTTGTCCTCGCACCCGTCGGTGGTCGCATCGATCACGGTGCTGTGCGTGGTGATCGGGCACATCGTCGGAGTGACACTGGCGCACGACGCGGCTCTGCGGCTCCTACCGAAGAAGGATGCGCTGCTCGGCGAACTGGCACTGATGTTGGTGATGGTGCTGTACACCTTCCTCGGTCTCTTCTTGTTGTTCGGCGCATGAATGGTCGTTGACCTTTCCGTGACCGTAGGTTACCGTCCGGTAGGTTAGTGGCGCCCATCACAGGGGAGGGTGCCGATCAGGGCATGGGGGCTCGTGTGCGGCGTCGTTCCACGGTCATCTCGGGCGTTCTCGTCGCCCTCCTCGTCGCATCCTGTACCGCGGTGCCGGCCGCGGCGGATCCCACCGGCGGCGCGGACGCCGTCGCCTGGACCGCCGCGGCCGATGCGCCGCCGCAGTACCCGCAGGTGGCCATCGACTGGGACGTCCCCATCACGATGAGTGACGGAACAGTGTTGCAGGCCAACATCTACCGGCCCGCCGATGCGTCCGGTCGCCCGGTGGAGACCGACCTCCCGACCGTCCTGAACATCACGCCGTACACCAAGCTCGTGGGCAACCTGATCGACTCGGTCCAGCAGATCCCCGGAGTGAGCGAGCCGGTGCTCGACTTCCTGGCGAGCCTGAACTTCGCCGGTACGCCGTTCGACGGCATCACCGATCTCACGCAGGCGGTCGACGGCGGGGGCCTGCGCATCTTCGCCGTCAACCGGAACCTCGTCCAGAACGGCTACGCCCAGGTGGTCGTCGACGCCCGCGGCACCGGGTTCTCGCAGGGCACGTGGGACGTGTTGGGTCCACGCGAGCAACAGGATTCGGCGGAGATCATCGACTGGACGTCACGGCAGTCCTGGTCCGACGGTCAGGTCGGCATGTCGGGCATCTCCTACTCGGCCATCAACTCCGTGCAGGCCGCGGCGCTGCGTCCGCCGGCGCTCAAGGCCATCTTCCCGGTCGAGCCCGGCAACGACCTGCTGCGCGACATCGTGGGTACCGGCGGCGCGTTGGGTGTCGGGTTCATGCCGCTGTGGCTCACGTTGGTCAACGTGCTGAAGTTCGTCCCGAACGTGCAGTCGATCCTGCAGGGGCAGTTCGACATTCGGTGGCTCGCCGATCGATTGGCCGATCCGGCGATCCTGATCCCCGAACTCGCCAACGCCTTCACGGCGCCGACCATTGCCGACATCCGGCCCGAGACACTCGGTGTCGCGCAGGACGGCGAGTTCTACGCCGACCGTTCGGCGGATCTGTCGCAGATCGAGGTGCCCACCATGGTCTACGGCGGCTGGCACGACATCTTCACCAACAGTGAGCCGCGCATCTACAACGACATTCCGGTCGCGCCCGGACGCAAGCAGCTGATCATGGGCGACGGGTACCACGTCAATCCGGGCGCGGGTTTCGGACGCCCGGGCAACCCGCCGCGGCTCGATGCACTCGAACGCGCGTGGTTCGACCACTGGCTCAAGGGCGTCGACAACGGTGTCGAGAGGTACGGCCCCGTGACGCTGTTCCAGCAGGGCGGCGGGTGGACCACCACCGATCAGTTCCCCCGTGCCGGAGCGCAGTCTCAGCGCACCTACCTCTCCGCCGCCCCCAGCGGCACCGCCGGGCACAGCCTCCACGACGGCTCGCTGTCCTCGTCGCCGACGTTTGACACCGCGCGCCTCACCGTCGCGCCGGGCCTTCGCGGGGTCTGTTCCCGCGACGCCGCGGTCGGTACTGCGGGTGCGGCGGCGATCCTGGGGTCCGTGTGCACGAAGGACTCCCAGTTCAACGAGGCCGAGGCGCTGACCTTCACCAGCGCGCCGGCCGAGAAGCCCACTCAGATCTCGGGTGCCACCAACCTGCATCTCAACACGGTGCTCGATCGGCCCGACGGCTTCTGGGCCGCGACGATGAACGACGTCGCGCCGGACGGCACGTCCACCCCGATCAGCCACGGCGCTCTCACCGCATCGCTGCGCCAGATCGACGAGGCGAAGAGCACCCGCTCGGCCAACGGCGACTACGTCGACGCGAAGCCGGCGCTCACGCTCGCGAGCCGGCAGCCGCTCGTGCCCGGCGTCCCGACCACGGTGGACATCAACCTGCTCCCCACGGATGCCGTGATCGCGCCGGGCCACCGGATCCGCATCGACGTCTACGCCGCCAGCGTGCCGCGCTACCTGCCCCTGGGGCCGATGCTCGTCGACTCCGCGCTGGCACCTCAGCACGTGCAACTCGACCCCGCGAACCCCAGCTTCGTGAACATTCCGTATGTGAACTGAGCGGATACCGTGACCATGTCGCGTCCTCGCAGGCGGTTCGGTCGCCGGTATCGGTGGAACACTTCGTGACATGTGGTGGTTCGTCATCGGCTTCGTGGCCGTCTGGATGGTGGTGTCGGTCGCTCTCGGCGTCCGAGTCGGCCATGCCATTCATGTGGCCGACGTCGAGGAAGACGTCGAGCACGCACACGACGTCGACGGTGACGCGCCACTCGCTCCCACGAGGTGATGGGGACCGAGATCGGATTGTGATAAATCCCGACAATCCTCGCCGACATGTGTGACGAAAGCCGGGTGTGAGACTCCCTGGATTCGGTCGCTCCCACTCGGCACCCATGGTCGTTCCGGCTCCCGGTGCCGTGCTCACCTTCACCGGCCCTGTCTCTCTCCTGATCGAGCTCGCGGACTCCAGACCGCGGTTCGTCGACATCGGGTACGTCGATGTCGCAGGCCAGAAGGCTCGGCGGAGCGTTCTGGTCGACACGTTGTGGCCCGAGGAGGACCGGTTTCGCATCGAGTTCTCCGACAGGTCGGTTCCGGACATGGTCGTGGGTGCGGACGAGGACGTCACGTTTTACGTCGTGGACATCGATCGGCCGGACCTCGCGCAGTTCGGCGAGGACGGGTACGTGGTGCGGATGGAGCCGCGCGGAATAGAGTGACCCTCGAACAGTCGTTCAGCGAGGGAACCCGGTGCGATTCCGGGACTGGCGCGCAACGGTGACGAGCTTCGGCTCGAAGTCCGATCGCTTGCTGTCCGGCACCACCCTCGAAGCTCCGCGCACGGGCTCCCAGCAGGACGGCACAACCGAACATGACCCCACGCCTCGCGATCGCCGCTGTCGTCACGACAGTCGGCCTCCTCGCCACAGGATGCTCCACCGGCCCGACCACGACGGCTGCGGCCGAGGCCGGAAGCACCTATCCCGTCACCCTCGAGAACTGCGGCCGCACCGTCACCATCGACGCGCCGCCGCAGCGCGCCGTCTCCCTCAACCAGGGATCCACCGAGATCCTGCTGTCCCTCGGGCTGGAAGATCGGATGGTCGGTACCGCCACCTGGACCGACCCGGTACGGGCCGACCTCGCGGACGCCAACGCGCGGGTTCCTCGGCTGGCGGACAACAAGCCCTCGCTCGAGGTGGTGCTGGACACCGAGCCCGATCTGGTCACCGCGTCGTTCGGCGGAACGCTGGGAGAGGGTGGAGTCGCGGACCGCGACCGGTTCGATGCCCTCGGCGTCCCGACCTACCTGTCGCCGACGGACTGCATCGGCAAGTCGGCCACCAGCGTCAACGCTGACGGTGCCCGGGACGAGCCACTGAGCATCGAGACGGTGTTCGAGGAGGTGCGCGATCTCGCGGCGATCTTCGATGTCCGCGACCGAGGGGATGCTCTCGTCGACGAGCTGCGAACGCGCTACGACGCGGCATCCACGCCGGTGTCGGAGGCGTCGCTCGCGTACTGGTTCGCCGACACCACTGCCCCCTACATGGCCGGGTGCTGCGGAGCGTCCGGTGTCATCTCGAACGCGGTGGGCGTGCGCAACGTCTTCGCGGACACGAAGGACGAATGGCCGCAGGTGAGTTGGGAGAGTGTCGCCGACCGCAACCCCTCCGCACTCGTGCTGGCCGACCTCAGCCGGCGCAGCATCGACGGTGACGCGCTGGCGAGCAAGATCGCATTCCTCGAGAGCAACCCGGTGACGAGTCGCATGCAGGCGGTGATCGACAAGCGCTACGTCGTCGTGAACGGTGCCGACCTCAATCCGTCGATCCGGACCATCGACGGTATCGAGAAAGTGGCTGCGGCACTGCAGGAGTGGTCGAACGGGTGAGGGTGCGACCGGCATTGGCGGTCGTGGCCACGCTGCTGGCGGTCGTCGCGTCGGTGGCGGTGTCCATCGCGCTGGGCCCGGCGAACGTGACGGTGCCCGACGTGGTCGCCGTCGTCGTCGCGCATCTCGGTGGCCCGCCGGCGGACGTCAGCCGCATCCAGGACGGCATCGTCTGGGAACTACGGCTTCCCCGTGCACTTCTCGCGGCGATCTGCGGGTGCGGCCTGGCGCTGTGTGGCGCGATCATGCAGTCGCTGCTGCGTAACCGCTTGGCGGATCCGTTCGTTCTCGGCATCTCGTCCGGTGCCTCGACGGGCGCGGTGTCGGTGGCGGTGCTCGGTGTGGGTGCGGGCGCACTGTCGCTGTCGACCGGCGCCTTCGTCGGTGCTCTCGTGTCCTTCGTGCTGGTGATGATGCTGGCCACCGGCGCCGGCGGTGGAACTGGGCCGGTGATCTTGGCGGGAGTGGCCGGTACGCAGTTGTTCTCGGCCCTCACCTCGTTCATCGTGCTGTCCTCCGCCGACGCCGAGCAGACGCGCGGGGTGCTGTTCTGGCTGCTGGGCTCGCTCGCCGGTGCCGGGTGGAGCGATGTCGCGGTGTGCGCCGGCGCCGTCGGGATCGGGGCGGTGGCGTGCGTGGTGGCGGCGCCGTCGCTCGACGCGGTCACGCTGGGATCGGACACGGCCCGCGCGCTCGGTGTCTCGATGCTCCGCCTGTCCGTCGTCCTGCTCGGAGTCACTGCACTGATGACCGCGACCATCGTGGCGTCGGCGGGAGCCATCGGATTCGTCGGGCTGGTCATCCCGCACGCGGCTCGCATCCTCGTCGGCACCGCCCATCACCGCGTGCTGCCGGTGTCCATGGCGATCGGTGCCGTGTTCATGGTGTGGGCGGACACCCTGGCGCGCAGCGTCTTCGCACCGCAGGAGATTCCGGTGGGGGTCGTGACGGCGCTCGTGGGTGTGCCGGCCTTCGCGGTGATCCTTCTTCGACGAAGAACGCAGCCGGCCTGAAAGACGAGACCGATCAGTGCCTTCTCGAGAGACGCAGATACCGGTCGTGTGGCGGAGGGTGCTGCGAAGGACGGGTTCCTACTGCATGATCTGGTCATGGCCGAACACGCTCGCCCGAAGGATCGTTCGATTCAGACGTTGCGCGGCGTGGCGGTTCTTCTGATGGTGGCGGGCCATGTCATCGGTTCGAGTGGCGGGCGCGGAATGAATGTCGCGGACGATTCGATCTGGCGATGGTTCTATGTCGCTCTCGAGGACATCCGGATGCCCCTGTTCACCGTGATCTCCGGTCATGTCTATGCCATGCGCCCGATCCGGTCTTTCGCCGACTACCCCTCCCTGGCGCGAGGAAAGGCGCGCCGACTCCTGATTCCCCTGGTGACAGTGGGTCTACTGCTGTTCGTTCTGCAGATCTCCGTGCCGGGCACCAACTCGAGGCCGGAACTGAACGAGTTGGCGTGGTTCTTCGTGTTCCCTTTCCACTACGGACATCTGTGGTTCCTGCAGTCGATGTTCTTGATCTTCTTGACGGTGGCGGCGCTCGATGCGTGTGGGGTGACCCGAACCCGTGCCGGATGGGCGATCGCGACTGTGTCGGCGCTGGTCGTCTTCGTCGCCGTTCGAGTTCCGTCGAGTGCCGATGTGTTCTCCGTCAACGGGTACTTCCGGTTGCTGCCCTTCTTCCTCATCGGCTACGGACTGCACCGTTACGGCGTCGAGAAGGGCAGGCGGGTCGCCGTGGGTGTCACCCTCCTCGCGTTCCTGGCTGTCTACAGCGCCAGGACGATCGGCACCGTGAACGAATGGAACCTCGCGCCGCGAGTCGACCGCGTTCTGGAACTCGCAGTGGGGGTTACCGGAGTGGTCTTGATCTATTCGGCACGTCGGCTGGTCGACTGGGCTCCCCTGGCGTGGGTGGGAGGGTTCTCGTTCGGCATCTACCTACTACACGTCTTCGGTTCGGCGGCCTCCCGAATATTCGCGCGAGCAATGGGGATCGACGCCGATGTGGCGCTGTTCGTCATCGGAATGGTGGCGGGTGTGGGGCTGCCCATCATGTTCCAACTGGTCTTCGGACGGTGGAACCTGGTCTGGGTCGGAATACTCGGCGAGAAGCGCCGGCGGTCCGATCGAGCTGCGTCGGTGCACGTCTGATCAACACCCTCGCGGCGGCGGCTCCACGAGGTGATCGCGTGCCCGCGCGACGACGAACGCCTGCGCCGCAGTCTCCGTGCCGTGAGCGGAGCGCACGGCGTCCCGGTGCAGCACGTACCCGCTGTCGATGAGCAGCGACTGCACCTCGTCGACGTCGTGGCGGAGATAGTCGAGGTGCACGTCCCGCCCGAACGCAGTGCGCAGCTCGCGGGTGGGTGCGGCGGTCTGGAATGCCAGCAGCAGCCAGCCGTCCGGGACGGTGACGCGGCGGAACTCGGAGAACAGAGCGGGCAGATCGGCGGTGGGGGTGTGCACGATCGAGTACCAGGCGCACACGCCGTGAACAGAACCGTCGGCCAGGGGGAGCGCGGTCATGTCGCCCACCACCCAGGAGGCCGGCCCCGATGCTGCGGTGATCATGCCCTTCGACGCGTCGAGGCCCAGGACATCGAGGCCGGCACTCGCGAGCTCGCGTGCCGCCTGGCCGGGCCCGCACCCGGCGTCGAGCACCGTCGTGCCGCGCGAGGACCGCACCGAGCGAGCGAACGACGACAGGAATCCGCGGTCGAAGGGGCGCGAGCCGAGCTCGTCCGCGAACGCCGCGGCGTAGTCGGGCGCGATCGCGTCGTAGGGGGATGCCGGGGTCACCTGCTCACCATAGTGAGCGCCACAAACCGGCACGGGGCTGACAAACTGCTGAGATAGTGGCCGAAAGTACTGACATCCATTCACGGCTCTGGTGTCATGGACGTGGCGCCGAGGGCGTCGCCGCTCAGCCAGCCGAGGTGACGACAGTGAAGTTTCGATCCCGAGACAGACGTCCTGTGGCCGTGGTGCCCGCGCCGGGTGCGGTGCTCTCCTTCACGGGTCCGGCCGCCACTCTGTTGACTCTGGACGACGGCCGACCGCGCTTCGTCGACCACGGTACCGAGGACGTCTCGGGTGTCGTGATGCGGCGCAGTTCGTTGGTCGACACCCTGCACGTCGTGGGGGACGAGATCCGCATCGGCTTCAGCGATCCCACGCTTCCGGACCTCGTCGTGCCTCGCGGTGACGCCCTCACCTTCCACGTGGTGGACATCGATCGCCCCGACCTCGGAACACGCGAGATGAAGGACGTGTTCGTGCGACTCGAACGGCGAGCCTAACAGGCACACAACTAAATACGTCGCGATGGTCGTCGACTCCACGTACCGTTCGGACCTCACCGAACACGACGAAGGAGATCACCATGCCACCGACAGGCGCGGGAACGCGGCTGCTCAACTGGGCCTCGGCCATCGAGGACGCCACGTTGGAGCAGGCGCGTCGCACCGCGGCCATGCCGTTCATCCACCCCCACGTCGCCCTGATGCCCGATGCGCACCCTGGAATGGGAAGCGCTGTGGGCACGGTCATTCCGACACTGCGCGCGGTCATCCCCGCCGCGGTCGGCGTCGACATCGGGTGCGGGATGATCGGCGTCGAGACGACGCTGACTCACAGCGACATCACGGACCTCGACCTGGCGCAGCTGCGTCAGGACGTCGAGCGCGTCATCCCCCTCTCGCCCGGCAACTACAACGGGCACCTCGACCGCTTCGAGTTCACCGCTGCCAAGATCGCGGAGCTCGAGGAACTGGCCGAGAAGAGCGGGGTGGACCTGTCGCACTCGCCGAAGTGGCGTCAGCAGCTGGGGTCTCTCGGTGGTGGCAACCACTTCATCGAGCTGTGTCTCGACGAGCGGGACCGGGTGTGGCTGTTCCTGCACTCGGGTTCGCGAGGGGTGGGCAACAAGATCGCCAAGAAGCACATCGCGATCGCGCAGAAGACGTGCGAGAAGTGGTGGATCCAGCTGCCCGACCGTGACCTCGCGTACCTGGCCCAGGGCACGCCCGAGTTCGATCGGTACATCGCGGATCTGACGTGGGCGCAGCGGTTCGCGTACCTCAACCGGGCCGAGATGATGGATCGGTTCCTGCACCAGTTCGTGCATCGGGCCGGTACCGACACGAGTGTCGAGTCGGATCGAATCAACTGTCACCACAACTACACCCGGCCGGAGAAGCATGCCGGCAAGGACGTGTGGCTCACCCGTAAGGGCGCAGTTCACGCGGCCGAGGGTGTGCGGGCCATCATTCCGGGCAGCATGGGAACGCGGTCGTACGTCGTCGAGGGCAAGGGCAGCGCGAGCGGTCTGCACTCGGCTCCGCACGGTGCGGGTCGGCGGTTCTCCCGGGCCGAGGCGCGCAAGCGCTACACGCAGGACGACCTGCGTGAGCGGATGGTGGGGATCGAGTACCGGGATTCGGCCGAGTTCATCGACGAGATCCCCGATGCCTACAAGTCCATCGACGTGGTGATGGAGGATGCTCGCGATCTGGTCACGGTGCTCCACGAGCTCCGCCAGATCATGAACGTCAAGGGCACCTGACGACCCCGATGGCCCTGCAGTGCAGGGCCATCGGACGTCACACGCTCCGCCAGGCGTCGTCCTTCACGAACTGGACGGCCTGCGGCCCCATCAGGGCCATGCCGCCGTCCACGACGAGGGAGGCGCCCGTCATGTACGACGACGTCGGGCCGGCGAGGAACGCGACGACGGAGGCGATCTCCCGTGCGTCGCCGGTACGCCCGAGCGGGACACCCGGCCGGGGGTTGCTCTCGGGGTTCTCGTCGGTCTGACCGGTCATCGGTGTCGAGATTTCGCCCGGCGCAACCGAGTTCACCGTGATGCCGAACTGCGCGAGCTCGATCGCCATCACCTGCGTCAGTCCGCCGAGACCGGCCTTCGCGGCGCAGTACGGTGCCGCACCGACCTTGGGCAGGTGTTCGTGCACGCTGGTGACATTGACGATGCGCCCGCCGTGGCCCTGCTCCACCATCAGCCGTGCGGCGTGCTGTCCACACAGGAACGCGCCGTCGACGTCCACCGACAGCACCGTGCGCCACGAGTCGAAGTCCAGGTCGAGGAATGAGGTGGCGGTCCCCGTGCCGGAGCAGTTCACCAGCACGTCGATCCCGCCGAGCTCACTGGCCAGCGAGTCGACGGCGAACGGGGCGCCCGGGAGGTCGGTCAGGTCCATGTGGGCACTGAACCCGCTGCACCCGAGCGCGCGGATCTCCCCGACGGTGGCCTCGGCGCCCTCGCGGTCGCGGTTGTAGGTCACCCCGACGTCGAGGCCGCCGCCGGCCAATGCGACGGCCACCGCGCGGCCGATGCCGGAGTCGCCGCCGGTCACGACGGCGGTGCGGGGAACGAAGTCGGAACCTGGTGTCGTCATGGCCCGGCCATACCCGCTCAGAGGGCGTTCATGCCGTCCTGACGGCTCAGGATCGGAGTGGAGGTGGGGCGCCCCAGCAGGAACCCTTGCACCATGTCGGCACCGAGGCTGCGCGCCGACTCCAGCTCCTGCGGCGTCTCGATGCCCTCGTACACGCATTCCGCACCGATGGCCGCCGCGAAGGTGGTGAGGGCGCTGGCGGCGGCGCGGCGCATGGGGTCGGTGTCGATGCCGCGGACGATCGAGGCGTCGAGCTTGAGGACGTCGGGCTTGATCTCGACGAGCTGACGGAGACCGGAGTAGCCGGCCCCGACGTCGTCGACGGAGATGGACAGGCCCTCGTCGCGCAGATGATCGAGGGCGGCGCCGAGTGCGGTGTAGTCGCTGACCAGGTCGTGCTCGGTGATCTCGACGACGACGCGTCGGCACTCGGCGGCCTCGTCGAGGATCGGCACCAGGTCGGTGGCGACGATGGTGGTCGCCGAGACGTTGACGGCGAGGAAGACGTCGGTCGGGAGGTCTCGGGACGCCGCGACGGCGCGTCGGACAGCGGCGAGCTCCAGCGGGATCTGCAGGCCGTCGGCGGCCGCGTCGAGGAACCAGCTCTGGGTGGTGCCGTGCCCGGAAGGGAAGCGGGACAACGCTTCGTAGCCCATGACGCGACCCGTCGACACCGACAACACGGGTTGGAAGACGATGGCGGGCCCGCCGTCAGCGATCAGCTCGGCGACGTGGTGGTTGCTGCGCGGAGCCACGGCGTCGCCGTACTGCAGGAACGCGGCGGCGGTGAGGGTCTTGCCGAGCGCGACGGTCACCGTGGTGCGGTAGTCGACCGGCACGGTGGAACTGGTGCACGTCATGCTGACGGTGGCGCTGCGCAGGCGGGTCGACTCCACCAGTGCGCGCGCCGCGGCGAGCCGCTCGGCCACGTCGTCCGCGGAACCGAGCCAGACACAGGCGAATTCGCCCGGTTGGGTCCGGGCCACGATGGCGTCGGGAAACGCGTCCGTGAGGAGACTCGATGTCTCGGCGACCAGGTCGTGGCTCGTGGCGCGGCCGAGGCGTCGCTCGATCTGCACGAAGTCGCGGAGATGGACAACGGCCGTGCCCAGGGTCTGCTCGACTCCGCGGGGGACATCGAACCGGGCGACGGCGCCGTCGAGGCCGCGACGGTTGAGCAGGCCGCTGACGCTGTCGCGTCGGCTGTTCTCGAGCTTGTCGGTGAGGAAGTCGACGTGCATCTTGAGCAGGATCGGCACGATGACCGCGGTGAGCAGGGTGAGCGCTCGAGACAGAACGAGCCAGCCGGGGACTCCGTCGTGTACCGAGAGCACAGACAGCACGACGAGGATCGCTGCGGCGAAGGCCAGTTGGGCCGCCAGGATCCGCCCGGAGACGTACACACCCGCGAACAACGACACCAGCATCAGTAGGACAACGCCGGGAAGGGCGTCGAACGGCGAGCGGGAGGCGAACAGAACGACGGTGATGCCGATGTCGGCGTAGACGACGAAAGGGATCGAGTAGCGGAGGTTCCGCCCGTAGAGGTAGATGAGCAACGCGGACGGAAGAGTGGTCAGCGCCGCCACGGCGACGATGACGAAGGACGTCCTGTCGAACTGCGGTGACAGACCCCAGGTGATCCCGGCCAGGCCCACGATGATGACCAGCGTCAACACGACGAGACGCATCGCAGGCACGCTCGGGTACTCGAGGCGTGCCGCGGCGTGGTCAGCGGTCGGGATCGGACGTACGGGCAACACACACTCTCGTTCGTCGAGCCGCGTCGACCCCCGACGAACGATGCGGCAGTGAGGAGAAGGACAGGTCGAGTTCCCGATATTCGGAGCTGCGGTTCGCAAGGACGGGCAAACGGTACCCGATGATCGAAGAATAGATGCCGAGTGAATGCAACAACCGAGAATGGCCTGATTCCGGCCATGATGACAACGTTCGTTGTACCAATTCGCGACGGCTCACTGCTTGCGTGGTACACCGAGTTGCAGTAACTTTTACTGCAACAGCCTGTCGCACCAAGTCGGCCCGGCACTCACGGAGGTTCACGCCATGACGATCACATCCGACACGCGCTCCGAGTACGAGCAGACGCTGCGCACCCTGTCCGAAGCGTCCGTTCACCAGCACTTCGATGCCTTCCTCGACATCCCCTGGGACGATCCGCACTACGCGATCGTGGCCGGCGATCCCCGCTGGGTGCTCCCGGCAGCCGATCCGCTGGGCAACACCGAGTGGTACCGGTCGCTCCCTCTGGATCGGCAGATCGCGGTCGGCATGTACCGGCAGGCCAATATCCTCAAGGTGGGTCTGCAGTTCGAGCAGGTGCTCATCGCCGGCATCATGAACTACGCGCTGCGGCTCCCGAACGGCTCGCCGGAGTTCCGCTACTCCACGCACGAGGCGACGGAGGAGTGCCACCACACCCAGATGTTCCAGGAGCTGGTGAACCGGATCGGTGTCGCCGTGCCCGGTGGCCCGAGGTGGTTCCGCAAGGCCGGCCCTCTCCTTCCCCTCTTCGCGGGCCCGCTCCCGTTCGGCTTCTTCGTCGGAGTGCTGGCCGGTGAGGAGCCCATCGACCACGCCCAGAAGTCGATCCTCCGCGCCGGTGCATCGCAGCACCCGTTGATGACTCGCATCATGCAGATCCACGTCGCCGAGGAGGCGCGACACATCGGCTTCGCGCACCAGTACCTGGAGCACCGCGCGCCGAAGCTGTCCCGACGTCAGCGGTTCGCGATGTCCATCGCGACGCCGATCATCATGCGCGTGCTGTGCGACGTCATCATGAAGCCCAGCAAGCAGGTGCAGCGCGAGCTCGGAATCCCGCCCGAGGTGGTGCGTGAGGTGTGGTGGGACAACGAGGCCTCCGCGAAGACGTTGCGCGACATGTTCGGTGACGTCCGCAAGCTGTCCGAAGACATGGGCCTGATGAACCGGGTCTCTAAGCGTCTGTGGACGAGTCTGCGTATCGACGGGCGCCCCTCGCGGTTCCGCAGCGAACCCGCCTCCGCCGCGGCCTGATTCGATGCCCCACGTCGTCACCGGGACGTGCTGCGCCGACGCGTCCTGCGTCCTCGCGTGCCCGGTCAACTGCATCCACCCCGCGCCGGGTGAGCCCGGGTTCGGAACCACCGACATGCTGTTCATCGACCCGGCGACATGCGTGGGATGCAGTGCCTGTGTGACGGCGTGCCCGGTGGGCGCGATCGTCCCCGACACGAAGCTGACCATCGAGACGGCTCCGTACGCGGCCCTCAACGCGGAGTACTTCGAGCGGTCTCCGCACGCGGACCGCACTCCGCTGGCTCTCGTTGCGCCGCAACGCCGTCTGCGCCGCGGTGGCCCGTTCCGCGTCGCGGTGATCGGTGCCGGGCCGGCCGGGCTGTACACCGCGGACGAGCTGCTCAAGCATCCCGAGGTGGCGTCGGTCGACGTCTACGACAAGCTCCACACTCCGCACGGCCTGGTGCGGCACGGCGTCGCACCCGACCACGCGACCACCAAGAAGGTCACCGACCTCTTCGAGGCGATCGAGAACGAGCCCGGCTTCCGCTACGTGCTGGGTGCCGAGGTGGGAACGACTGTCACTGTGGCGCAACTGCAGTCGGTCTACCACGCGGTGGTGTTCGCCGTCGGTGCCTCGTCCGACCGCACGCTCGGCATTCCCGGTGAGAATCTGACGGGCTCCGTGGCGGCCACAGACGTCGTCGGCTGGTACAACGGCCATCCCGACCATCGGGACGCCGCCGTCACGCTCGATCACCAGCGCGCCGTCGTCGTCGGCAACGGCAACGTCGCCCTCGACGTCACGCGCATGCTCACCCGCGACACCGAATGGCTCTCGGAGAGAACGGACATCGCGCCGCACGCTCTCGACCAGCTCCGGGGTTCTCGGATCCGAGAGGTGCAGATTCTCGGCCGACGCGGACCGGCCGACGCGGCCTTCACCGTGCCCGAGCTGATGGGGCTCGCCGCGCTCACCGACGTCGACGTCGTCGTCGAGGCGGATCCCGCGCAGCTGCAAGGTGACGATCAGCGGAGTCGCCTGCTCGCGGAGCTGGCTGCTCGGCCGCGATCGACGGACGCCACGCGGCGTCGCATCGTGCTCACGTTCGCGGTGTCTCCGGTGGAGATCCTGGGCCGGGACGGCCGGGTGACCGGCGTCCGCGTCGCTCGGAACGACCTGGTCGAGGGTGCTGACGGTGCCGTCGTCGCCGTCCCGACGTCAGACGAGTACGTCCTCGACGCCGGCTTGGTGGTGCGGTCGGTCGGCTTCCGCGGTGTCGGTCTGCCCGGGCTCCCGTTCGACGAGCGCACGGGCACCGTGCCGAACGATCGCGGGCGGGTGGCGCCGGGTGTGTTCGTCGTCGGGTGGATCAAGCGCGGTCCGCGCGGCTTCATCGGCACGAACAAGACCTGCGCGCAGGAGACTGTGGAGGCAGTGCTCGACCACCTGGACTCCGACATCACCGAGCCGCACCACACACCTGACGACCTGATTGCAGCGACGATCCCGCAAGCGGGTGATCTGGCGGCATGGCGCAGGCTGGATGCTGAGGAGCTCGCTCTCGGTCGACGGATCGGTCGGCCGCGCGTGAAGATCGTCGATCGGCTCGACCAGGAGGCCGTCGCGGCACGTGTGATCGTCAGGGCACCGCGGAGACTGCTGCGTACGTGAGATGCTTCGGTGCGATGAGCACCGAGCGCACCACCTCCGGTGACGGCCGGAGGCGACGGTGGGATCAGCACAACGCCGACCGCCGCCGTCAGGTGATCGCCGCTGCCCTCGACGTGCTCGAGCGGGGCGTGCATCCGGGGGAGTGGGTCACGGCGCAGCAGATCGCCGACGAGGCGCGCATCCATCGCACCGGCATCTACCGCTACTTCGCCGACAGGGCTGACCTCGACGTCGCCATCCAGCGCACCATCTGCGAGCAGCTGGAACACACCCTGACGGCGTCGGTGACACTCGAGGGTCTGCCACGCTCGGTGGTGCAACGGGTGGTCGACTCGTACGTGCGCTGGGTTGTGGCCCACCCCACCTGGACGTACGTCATCGAGCAGAACGTCACCGGATCGTCCGAATCACCGCTGCAGAGCACCATCGCCCGCGTCGCCGAGAAGATCGAGGTGGCCGTCGGCGGATTCCTCGCCCTCGTCGACGCCGATCTGGGCGACGACGACCTGCGCCTGGTCGGACCGTGGGTGTCGAGCCTCATCTCCGGCTGTGTCGGCGCCGTGAGAACGTGGCGCGCACAGGAAGATTCGGTCGATCTCGACACGTTCGCCGCCTTCCTCGCCGACACCATCTGGCTGCAGATCACGGGTCTCGGCGCGTCGCGGGGGATTACGATCCCGAACGTGCCACTCGAGCGGGTGCTGGACAGTCCCTGATCCCTGGCGTCATGGTGGCTCTCGCACGCTCCCATTCACCGCACCGGTCGGTCACTGCCCGTAGGTATGGCGAAGGTTGCCATTGATCAGCCTGTCGATGCGCTTACGCAAGCTGCGAACGGTGTCGTCGTCCGGGCGCGGTGGGTCGAGGAGCAATGTCCACCGGAGGTTCGTCCCAGCGCCATCGTCGGCCAGGTCGAATCGAATGAGGGCATCGGGTCTCGCCGGCCAGAGCGACGACCACACGATCAGCGACGGCGGCTCTGACTCGATGACGCGCGGAAGCGTCTCGTCGTCGAGCAGGTGCAACCACGGTCGTCTGGTCTCTCGACCCGGATGCGCGAGATCGTCGAAGACCACATGACGGGGCGGTGGTTGGTTCTTCCGTCGGGTCACGACCTCGTCCATGCACCGAACCGTACGGTGTCGAGGGGATCGTGAAAAACAGTTTTTCGAGCACCGGAATGCTTGCCACACTGGACCGATGTGGGGCCCCGATCTCGAGTACGTCGACGAATGGACGTTTCCGCTGCTCCCCGACTCCGGAATGGGTGCGCCCACCCAGATGGTCGACGCGTGTGTCGCAGTGGGGTCGGACCTGCACTGGCACCGGTCCGGTGCGCACCTGGACCTCGACCGACTTCGGTGGACCCTCTCGCTCCACGAGACGGGTGTCGCGGTGTGGTGCGATCCCCGCACCGACCGGGCAGTAGCGCCGATCGGACTGCTCGCAGCGAGACAGGATGACTGACGTGAGTTCGTATGTACGACCGACGATCGACGAGCAGGTGTTCCGCGACTCCGACGGCCGGAAGATCGAGTACGGAAACCTGTGGGCCGACTCTCCGCCGGAGAGTGCGTATTCCGTGACCGAACACCCCGAACGCTATGCGCCACTTCATGTGATCGCGGATGCCCTCATCGAGCACCTACGCGACACCTACGACGTCGAGATCGACGAGGGCCCAGAGGCGATTGCGGAGTTGGTTCGGCCGCATCGCGATACGACTCGTGCAGTTCGAATCCGACCGAGCGATCCCGACTGCGCGACACTGACACTGATCTTCACGTCCTACCCCGGGATCGGGATGCACGCTGGTCTGCTGCACGATTTCTACTTCCCGAGCTGCGGGTGCGACGCGTGCGACTCGACCTGGCAGGACGAAGCCGACGGCCTCGAGCGTCAGGTGTTCGCGGTCGTGAACGGCAGCTATCGGGAGAGTGTGAAGCGCGGGTTCCGTCCGATGGTCGGGTACTCATTCACCTTTCCCGACGGCGCGAGCTCGGGGCGGACCGGTTCCGACGGTATCCCCGCAGCGCGTCTCGACGCTGCGGATCCCATTCTCCGTGCACTGCCTGACGGCTGGGCCGCCTGGCCACCGCGACCGTGATCGCACCAGGCCCATGTGTCGCAGCTCGGTGTGCGGGTACCTGCTGACGGAGGCCGAGAGGACGGGAGGTAGCCGATGGAACTGCGCATCGGCATCTCCGGCTGGCGCTACGCGGGCTGGCGGGGCGACTTCTACCCCGCGGGGCTGGCGCAGCGCCGTGAGCTCGAGTACGCCTCCCGTGCACTGACCTCCATCGAGATCAACGGCTCGTTCTACTCCCTGCAGCGGCCGTCGAGTTACCAGCGCTGGCGTGCGGAGACACCCGAGGGCTTCGTGTTCGCGGTGAAGGGGCCGCGCTTCGTCACCCACATGAAGAAGCTGGTGGGGGTGGACGCGGCGCTGGGCAACTTCTTCGCGTCGGGTGTTCTCGCGCTGGGGCCACGGCTCGGGCCGATCCTGTGGCAGCTGCCGGCCACATTCCGTTTCGACGCCACGAGGATGGCCGACTTCTTCGCGCTGCTGCCGCGGTCGACGACGGAGGCCGCTCGGCTGGGGGAGAAGCACGACGACAAGCTCGCCGTCGACCGCGTGTTCCTGGACGTCGACGAGGACCGGCCTCTGCGGCACTGTCTCGAGGTGCGGCATCCAAGCTTCGACTCACCCGAGGCCTACGAGCTGATGCGGGCACACGACATCGGGTGCGTCGTGGCCGACTCGGCCGGGAAGTTCCCGATGCTCACCGAGGTGACCAGCGACGTGGTCTACGTCCGGCTGCACGGCGACACGGAGCTGTACACGAGTGGGTACTCCGACGAGGCGCTCGGCCGGTGGGCCGAGCGCCTCGGTGAGTGGCGCGCTGCGAAGCGAGACGTGTACGTCTACTTCGACAACGACGCGAAGGGCTTCGCGCCGTGGGATGCGTTGCGGCTCATCGAGATGACTCATGCCGCCGGCTCGTCGTCCTCCCACAGATAGTCTTGTGGGTGGTGATAGTGGTTCACCCGGCCCGTCCTCGACGGGTCGATGAGGGCAGGCGGGTGCCACAGAGTGCGCCCGGCGTAGGGATGGCCTGGTGGCGCTGTGGTGGTGGACCATCCGAGCACTCCGTCGTGGACCATCGGATGGTGCATGTCGCACACGAAGGTGAGCGACTCGATGTCGGTGGGCCCGCCGTCCTGCCATTCGTGGATGTGGTGCGCCTGCGTGGCGACGGCGGGGCGATCGCATCCCGGTGCGGTGCACCCACGATCGGTGGCCATGAGGACGAGGCGCTGGTCCTCACTGGCGATGCGGCGGGTGCGGCCGAAGTGGAGTGGTCTGCCGTCGTCGTCGCCGAAGACAGCGAGGTAGTGATCGGCGTGCGACCCCATGCGGATGACGTCGCGGATCGGCATGGTGGAACCCGTTGCGGTGGTGGCCAGTCCGGTGCCTCGGATCAGGTCCTCGAGACGGGCGACGATGATGACCTTGACCGGCACACCGCGGTGCTTGCCGAGATCGTCGGAGGACAGTGTGTCGCGTAGTAGCAGCTTGAGGGCGTCGTGCCGTCGTTGCGGTGTGGTCCGGGTGTCGCGCTGGCGGGTCTCGTCGTCCGGTTCTCCGATGACGGGCGCGCGTGTGTCCTCGGGATTGCCCACTCCGAGCGCCGCGTACTTGCTGTTGTAGGCGTCGAAGTACGCCGCGGTCTCGGGATCGAGAACGAACCTGCCGCTGCGCATCCCGTCGCTGTCCTGCTTGCCCATGAAGATGCCGCGCTTGCGGACGCGCTCCGGCGGGAGCTCGAACTCGCCTTCCTCGACGATGTGCGCGGTGATGCGCTCGGCGAGCGCCGTGAGCTCCGCGGGACGCACCTCGCGCGCCGCGTCGGCCAGGTGACGCTCCGCGTGGGCGCGGGTATCGGCATCCACAGCAGCGGGGAGATTCTTGTCGAACTTCCGGATCACCTTCACGTGGGCCGGGTCGATGGCACCCTCGCGCAGCGCCGCGGCGGTGGCGGGCAGCTCGGGTTCCATGACGTCGCCGAGCAGGGTGGTCCTGTTGCCGAGCTGGGCGGCCACGGACAGTCGCGCCACAGCGGCTGCGCGATCGATGGTGAGGAGTTGGGCCAGCGCATCGGCGTTGTGCGCTCCGGTCTCCTCGAAGCCGCGCTGCTGGACGAGCTCGGCCAGCCACACGTGCGCCTGCGCCTGCCGCGACCGCGTCACCTTCTCGTCCCGCACCAGAAGGGCGAGACGGTCGGCCGTCCCGATGTGCTGAGTGTCGTAGGCCGCGATGCGGCGCGTCAGCTCCTCCTGCGCAGCGACGAGCTGGGCGAGAACGGGGTCGCCGATGGAGCCGTCGTCACGACGACCATCCCCTGCGTTTCCCCCCGAAAACATGCCTCACAGTACCGCGACCCACCGACATAAATCGAACGTGTGTTCGAGTTGCCTACATGCGCGCAAGTGGGCCGAATTCAGAGAAGGCCGTGGCTGATGCAGAGAAACAGCAACACGAGAAAAGCGACGAAGCTGACACCGACGGAACTGACTTGTCCGAGCGTCGGTTTATCGGGCGCAACAATGCGCGAACGTCGTCTGACCGTGCGGAAAGTATGGTCATCCGCTGTTTCTACTGCAAGTCATCCCGCGATCTCATCCGACTCGTCCTCGGCGTCGAAGAACTCGAAACACGCCTGAACAGGCCGGGTGCGCGGAAGCGTCGTCGACCCCGTCCTCCGATCGAATGACAGGTTCTGTGGTGCGGATCGCGTACCGAAGACGCCCGTGGTGGCGCTTCGAACCCCGCCGAGAAACGTTCTCAATGGTTTCATTGCCATTTATGGTCACATTTCCGGATTTCGGTGTCACACTCGTGCGATGTGGTGGATCGTCTACGGCATCGGCGCCGTCTGGGTTGTCGCAGCCCTGGTCATCGGCGTCGTCATGGGCCGTGCCATTCACAATGCGGACATTGAGGATGAGGCTCGTGTTCTCCGGGAGCAGTCCTTGCTCGACCGCACTTCGCTCATGCGGCCTGACTTGAGAAGCGGCCGAAAAAGATCAACTGCGACGACGCGGACTGGGCCCGCGTGGACGTACGTGCAGGGCAGGGCAGTTAGCCGAGAGGTGTCTAGGCGAGCGGGCGTCGAGGTTTTCCTGAGATGTTTGGTAACCAGAGGTCTGGTGTGGTCGCGGACCTGTGACCGACCGAGGCTGCGGAGCGATTGGCGACGCGCCACCTCAGCGTCATCGCTACTCCACAACGCTGATCGATCTGTACCGCTAAGCTTCGGACGCAAGGTCACCACGGGCAGCATTCGCGGAGGTCCGTCGGTGCACTCGATCCAGCGAAGTCGTGGTCGGCACTTTGCTACACGCCATCGTGGTGGCCGAGGCTTGCGCCGCGCCCGCGCCCGCGCGCGTGAGCCGGCCCGCCCGCGAGCCACTGTTCGGATTAGAGGACTACTACCAGAAAACAAGCCTATCAATTTTGAGACCGCCAGACGGAATGGGCTACCCGGTTCGGGCCAGCGGTGAACTGCGGCCCGCCCAAAAGTCGACGTCCTTGGTCGGCGCGTTCGCGGCCAATTTCTGGAGGCCTGCTCTGAGCAGGCCGTGGGCGACGCGCAGGTGAAGCAGAGCCGGCAGCGAGACGGCCCCCTTCTCACCGAACCGAGCTGGCCAGCAATGGGCTTGGCACGGGCATCGATTCGTCGGAGGGATTGCCGATGATCGCGATGATGACAACCCGCGTCGGTTCGTGTGCAACCAATTCTGAGCATTTGATCTGGTCACGAGGAAAAACAAATCTCCGAGTATCGTTCAAACGATGGAATAGCCACGTCCAGCACTTGCTGGTAGGGGTTCGAGAGAGCACCGCCTGCGCACAGGGCAATGGGTCTTGGTTTCAGACCGCCGTGCCTGCACGTGGCGCGCGGGCGCGAACGGCAAAGGTGATGCCTGTTATGGATTTCACACCTGCTCCTAATCCTTGGGCCAGGACGACTCCATACGCACCGAAAAGTAATGCTCCTGGTACGACCATGGCGAGTGTCACCAAAGAACCAACTAAGGCAACCAAGGTCCACCGTGTCGTTTGACCTGCAGTGAATAAGACAGTTGAAGCGCCCATTGCAGCGGAGTCAACAGTTGCGACGAACGATCGGGAAGATCCGAGATGCACGTCGAAGCTACGACCGAATAAATACTCTAGTCGTGACCCGGAAAAATAGACGATCAAGCTGTACACGGCGCCGAGGCTGACTGCTGCGGCGGATATACTCAGAAGTTGCCTTTTGTAGATTGGGTCGTTTCTACTGAAACTGCGTACGGCGGTGGGGACCAGAGAAGTAGCGAGGCCCGTCACCACAACGATGACCGGTGAAGCCGCGACCCGAGCGGTCTCCAAAGCGGCAAGCGCGGAAACGCCTAGGATTTGCGACGCGAGAACGGAGACCAGGTACCCGGCTGACTGGGCAAGAAAGTCGGGTCCCAAGTACGCGATTCGGGTCCTGAGTCGCGCCGGAGAATAAGCATTGATGGTTTGATGCCGGGTAAGGGCGACTCCGACTATAACGCCGGCTATGTTGCCGAGAGCCAGTGCCGCGAAAGGTAAGAACAAATATCCGTCGCTGTATTGCAAGCTTGTTGCCCCAATGGTCACTGCTGACACAACCAGGGTGGTGACGGAAACTATCGATGCAGCCACGTGCAACTCTGAGATGTGGAGCGCACGTCTGACGTGGTCTTGGAACGGAGATGTAACAGTTAGGGCCACCACCGCTAGTGCGCCGAACAAATATTCGTCAGTATCGACCGAGTCGAACAAAGGTAGTCCAGCGCAGGCGACACCGACGCATGCAACGACAGTGGTTGGGCTGCCTTTATACAAATCCCCCCAGAATCTCGGAACGACACGGTTTTGCTTCATATTGCAGCTGAGACGAGAGGGTAGGTAGGCAACCTGCGCAGGCAGTAACTGCATGGTGACCCAGCCGCTGAACATCAAGCTATAAACGGCGAGTGAGTCGGTGCTCAGTCTATTAATCGCATAAAGGCCCGCAATAAAATTAGCACCAGCCGCGAAGCCGCTATCCGCGAGTCCGGCGGTCGCG
Organism: Rhodococcus sp. NFXS4; assembly: GCF_058139645.1. Classification (NCBI taxonomy): domain Bacteria; kingdom Bacillati; phylum Actinomycetota; class Actinomycetes; order Mycobacteriales; family Nocardiaceae; genus Rhodococcus; species Rhodococcus sp. NFXS4. The sequence goes on along the minus strand of NZ_CP192221.1, from coordinate 4,169,943 downwards.
GCAATTAATTTGCGGTGCGGTCGCTTACCCGTCGGACTCAATTCGTAAGCCGGCAGCTGCTCAGATCAAACGCAGTCCGCACCCACGAATTCGCGAAATTTTGCATATCGTGTGCTGGGTGGGCGCTTGAGCACGAATCAATAGAAGGCCTACTCACTGACCCTCGATTGGCTCGCAGGAGTACATCCTTGGGATGCCCAATTTGTCCAGTTCGAGTTTCAGTCGCGCGGCGTAGGTTTGCTGGCCATCGAGTGACAAATTGATCCCGTCCGGAAGAAAGTTGACCACGGGGTCCGTGAACCAACCATCGCGAATCGGCTCGACTAAGGGGACGGAAAATTGTTCGGCCGAGGCCCTCAGCGCCGTGGTTACGTTCATGGCCACGGCAACGTCGCGAGACGGAGGCGACACTGGTGCGATCGCGATCAGTGACGCGTCCGGAAGCTTCTCGCGCAGCTCGCTGAAGAGTTCGGCAGATGCGGCAGCAACCGCGTCGGGGTCGGTGTCGTTGCTGCTGCCTTGCACGATGACTAAGTCGGGCGACGTAAGAACAGCGGAACCAGATCCATCCAGGTACGTCCTGTTGGTCGAGCCTTGATTCTGAGCGACGAAACCGGATTCCGTTGTCGCGGTCACCGATAACGTCCAACACAGTCGGTTGCGGAGAATAGCTGGCCAGGCACCCCTGCGCGGCGGCAATCCCTCGCCGATTGCGTAAGCATCACCCAGGACAGCGACCCTCAAGTGGTTGTACTGAGCGCCGGCGGCATCGCCAGATCCGGCAGTCGCCGGTTCGACTGCCGGTTTCGGTGAGACCCAAGCGGCGACGGCCACAGTTGCGGACGCGAAAACGGTTACGAACACCAGGAGCCACAGGCGATGTGATGCCGGTCGTGGACCACCCTCTCGACTGAACCCAGTTCGTAGACTCTTCACCCGCGCATTATGCCGCAGCCCAACGTGTGGGTGCACTTCGAAGTTCAGCGAAGCTCACGGAGACAGAGGGTTTTCAACGTTATGCATTGCAGTGGTCGCTGTCCCAGCGCTGACTGCCAGCCTCGAGTCGCCGACGCGGTTCCGAGCACGTAACCTGAGCCGCGCAGCAGAGTGGTCGGAGTGGTTCATGTCCGTGCATGGTTGTTGGCCAGGCCGTCGGAGGCATCGCTGCAGTCGTACGAGGGAGATAAGGCATGGACAGTGTGAGCCTCTCCGTGAGAACCGACGCACGACGCGGAGTCACGGACACAGAGCGAGATCACCGTCTTGCCTTGCGTGGGGCAAAGCTCCTCGTGTTAGGGGCGATGATCGCGGTCGCTTTCGGCAGATGGGGCAGTTATCTGAAAATCCCAGGTCTACCTGTTTACTGGGCTGACCTGGCTGTTTTTGCCGGCGTTGCGTTCTTCGCGTATGGCACATACCACACTGCAGGGGTTCAAGACGCCGCTGGTCGGATGGTTCGATACGCGTCGCTCATGTACGTGCCCGCAGTATTGGCTGGAGTTGCCACGGTTAGCAACTTCTCAATCACCACAATCCGCGACGCCGTTCCGTTTGTGTACCTGAGCATGACTCCAATATTTGCAGCTGCGGTTAATTTGCTGGGTCGAGATCGGGTGTTCTCGTACCTCAGACTCGCCTGCGTTCTCCACACACTCTGGGTCGTGCCTGCAATCTTGGGTCTGTTGCCCACAGTTCCGCTTCCTCTCATCGGCGGTATCGAGGCATTCACGACGCGCGGTGACTTCGACCTTCTCATCTGTGGCCTTTCTATTGCGGTGATCAGTTACGAGCGACGTTGGACGGGCGCCAGCAAAATGTTATTGGTGGCAGCTAATCTGGCAGCGATTCTGTCCAGCGGTAGCCGTGCGGGGCTAATAGGGGCGCTGCTGGTCGTATTGATCGCGTCCGCTTGTAGTAAACCGTTCCACGACCGCTCAAAGGGACCTGTGCGCTTCGCGGCACTGTTCGTAATCGCAGCGGTCGCACTGCTCGTTGTTGTGCTGTTCGCGTCTAGGCCACCGGCGTGGGCGGTCGGGCTGACGAAATTACTTCCAAGCGATAGTGCGACCTACCAAACAGGGCAAAACACCTGGCAGGCACGTCTCGACGCCTGGGAATTGATATATCGGTACACGGGTGGGCCGGATGGGGGATTCGCCCTATTAGGTTCTGGCTTTGGATCGCAACCAATTCGGGACAGTGGTGCGATCCGTTACCTGTCGGGCAACGAGCAAGTACGAGCCGCTCACAACTACGCCGTAACGTGGTACGCATTTTTGGGCGCAGTGGGTGTTTCTCTGGTGCTCGTAGCTTTGATACTCAGCATTGTTGCAATCTTCCGCGGCGGCCTCAATGTCCCGAGAAACGTCGCTATAGGACGAGGCCTATCAGTAGCTATTCTTGCTGTAGGTTTAGGAGGCGTGATCATGGAGTCGCCGTTCGGGTACATAACGATGGCGTTTGCCCTCGCTCTGGGACTATCAGACCGCTCGACAATGCATCGGGACAGATGGCAGTACGGAAAAACAGCGTGAGCGCCGCGATGAAGGTTCTTTTTGTCACTCCTATATTGTCCGACAATTCTACGGGACGCACGTACTCTCTTTGGCTCAACACTATTGCAGCGGGTTGGCAGGCTTCTGTGGTCTCTTACAATGGGGATAAAGTTTGGGAGCCACTTGCAGGGACTGACTTCGCCGAGGCTTGTATCTCCTATTCTTACGTGAAGAGGCAACAACGTCGAGTGCATCTCGCTGAGTTGTCGCGAAATTTCGACGTAGTCGTCGCTGTGAAGCCATTGCCTCAGTCGCTCGGTGTCGCGCTAGATGCGTTTCAGGTGCGTCGCTTTCCGCTTGTTATCGACATAGATGATCCCGACCTCGAGGCGCGGTTGGCGATGCGCCCGTATTTCCGTGGAATCGCGTGGAGGGCCCGGCACTTTCGATTCTGGCTACGAGTTCGGTCCGCAGATGCCATACAACGTCGCGGCACGGTGACGGTCAGCAACCCGGTGTTGAAAGACCAGTACGGAGGCCAAATTGTTGCCCATTCCCGTGTTGATCCAGGCGTTGGCGCCGATCACACAAGCACGACTCCGACAGTTGCTTTTGTTGGTACCGCCCGAGCACACAAAGGAATTAATGAGCTGAGGCAGGCGGTGGCGCTGTGTCAGGGAAACAAGGTCCGGTTGGTAGTGACCGCCGAAGCACCGCCCGACGCGCAGCCCTGGGAATCCTGGATCGGCAGCAGTACGCTCGACGATGGATTGAAAATTGTTCAGGAGTCCGACATTGTAGTGATCCCGTCGCTGCCTGTCGGATTCTCTACCGGTCAGCTTCCCGCCAAGCTGGTGGACGCGATGCTGTGTGGTCGAGCGGTAGTCGTCAGCAATGTAGCTCCTCTGGATTGGGCTGTGGGGGCTTCAGGAATCATTTCCGTTGCTGGCGATGCTCATTCGATTGCTTCAAAAATCACTGCTCTGTGTGATCCTTCGGTCCGTTCTGAGAACGGTGCTGCTATGCGATCGAGGGGTCTAGCCCTGTTCTCAGTAGAATCGGTGGGCAATGATTTCGAAAAGGCGTGTCGACGATCAATAGAGAAAGCAACAGCACATCAATAATTCCAGCACGAGAATCTTCGCAACTGTAGCGCAATTTGTGCGAATCATGGGGGGTGAGTCATGACACGAGTGCTCGTGTTTGCGTACGCCTGCGACTGGTCTAAGGGAAGTGAGCCAGGAGCGGGTGCGACAATCGTCGATGCAATTGCTGAATTTGTCGACGAGGTCGTCGTGATCACTCGACGGGAAGTTGATAGAGTCGTCCCTCGGTTCGTCCGACACAATGTTACCGTTATTGCGTTGCCTGTTCTGCCGCCAAAATTGCCAATATACTTTCGTTATGTAGCCTGGATTCTGATGGCAGCCTTCCGGGCATCTCATCTGCGTAGAATCACGAGATTCAACGTGGTACATCATGCAACCTACGCGTCCGATTGGTTTGTCAATCCTCTCTGTTTTATACGCAAGCGCTCTAACGAACGCTGGGTGTGGGGTCCCGCCGGAGGTTCGACGTACGCCCCAGTCGATGTCAGCGAAATCGTTGCTGGTTCGGCCAAGTCCAATGGTGCGAAGCGAGAAAAACTCACCAAGCTGTTCAGGAAGTATGTTCATAGAAGACTCTCGGCCAGCACGGATTGTGCGCTCGCTTTAAACGAGGACGCGAAGCAATCTTTTAACTCATCTGGTTTCAAGTACGTTCTGACTGTCCCGAATTTTGTCATGGATTACAGTGCACTCGTCAAGCCTGAATCGCGGCTCGACAGAACCATCTTGTGGGCTGCGAGAGGAGTGGACTGGAAGGGGTTGCCGCTGCTCCTCTCAGCCTTCGATCGGCTGCCACCACCCTGGAGGCTGGTGGTTGCTGGCCCCGATACAGACTTGGATCGATACAGGTCAATGGCTGCTGGAAATGGCCGGGTCGAATTCTTGGGCGCACTGTCGCGCACTGAGACTCTGGCCCTCATGGCCAAGGCAACCGCGCTAGCGCTTCCAAGTCTCCATGACTCGGCACCGTGGGCGGCAGCTGAGGCGGCGGCGTTCGGGACGCCGGTCGTGTGCCTCCCCTATGGGGGAGTATCAACGCTTGCTGGGTCGTGCGCTGTGGTCGTACAACCACAGCCTGTGTCGACTCTCGAAAAGCGTTTCGCTGAAGCTCTGCAGTCGTGTTCCGAGACGAGCCGCGTTGTCGAGGAAACACACACTATGGACAATCTGCGGTCGGTGCTTCGTCTTGCTTACGGACTCGAGGTAGAAAACGTATGAAGGTTCTTATGCTGTTCAATGATTACCTTGAACACGGCGGAGAACGGAACTCGGTTTCGGCGGAGGTCACGGCCTTGGTAGCACATGGCGTGAACGTAGAATTGATGACAGTGACGAATGAACAACTAGTCGGCGCGCCGACAACCCAAAAAGTGCGCGAGACATTTCCGAATCGTGTAATGCGGTCCTCGATAGCCGATGCTATCGATAATTTCAAGCCCGATGTGGTACATGCACAGAATCTCTTCCCCCGGATTGGTGCGAGTGGAATCGACGCGTTGCGGCATTCGAACACCCCGTGGGTCCGAACGATTCGGAATTACCGCAAAGGTTGTATCGCGGGCACCTACACAAGGAACGGCGTGGAATGTTTGGAATGCCAGTCGGTGTGCGGTCGTCTTCCAGGTATCGTTCACAGTTGCTACCGCGACAGTAGGGCGCAGTCGATCGGTGCAACTGCGTACAGCCTCTGGGACAACCTTGCGGAACGGCGTCATCCGCCATCTTTTTACATATGCATTAGCGATGCTGCACACCGTCGTATTGAGAGCAATTTGCATCCGAGCGTCCCTGTGCAGATTGTACATAACGCCGTGGTAAACGATGCCTCAGTACCGTATACATCCATGTGCGAGAGGCAATTCGACGCTTGCTATGTCGGTAGGCTGACACACGAGAAGGGGGTATCTCTTTTCCTCGAAGTCGCTAAGCAGAATAGCGATTTGAAATTTGCGATAGCTGGCACTGGAGAACTGCGGCCGGATGTGGAAGCGGCAGCGAAATCAACAAGAAATCTTGTTGATCTGGGCCTCGTAGATAATGCAGTGGCGCTTGGTGTCATGGCAGACAGCCGCTTCACGCTGGTACCCTCCCAATGGGACGAACCATTCGGTCGTGTGGCAGCTGAAGCGATGTCAGTTGGGAGTCTTCCACTCGTGAGCGACAGGGGTGGCCTCCCGGAGGTGGTGTCCACCATGGAGTATGCGGCTGTCGTCGGGTCAGGTGGCTTCCGGCGATGGGCAGGTGCGGTATCCGCTCTCGCGGCGACTCCCGAGCCTGAGCTCGAAAAGTATTCCGTGGCAGCAATGGACAGTTGGAGATCCAGGTTCTCTGCGGAGTCAGTATCGACAGCACTGATCTCCGTTTACGAACGCAGTGTGTTACCCGCTCGCAAGGAGTGAGCAGAACACAGCCGGCGCCGAACACTTCGAATATTGAGGATCAAGCCATGAACGATCGCCTACTTCTTGTCGGCGCGTACGAGCGAGACAATTTTGGTGATCTGCTATTTCTAGAACGGGCGCAGCAGTACCTCGTAGACCATAATTCGCTGGCCACAGTTCCCTTCGATAACGACTGTTTCGACGCATCCACCTACGCGTTGGTTCCATACACTGACGCTTTGAGAGAATGTCCTGCTCGCGGCGTGATCGTGGTTGGCGGAGAGGTCGGCGGTACGAGTGCGACCTCCGCCTACACCATGTCCTGTACCGACGAGTTGTATCGTGAGTTTCTGAAAGCCGGCCGTCTGCGCAAATTAAAGATAGTCCGTTCGAGCACTGAGTTAAGTGTTTTCTGCTCGCCTTACCTGCCGCGCATGTCGCGCGACTCCTCGACGCACGAGGCTGCGGCGGCGTTGAACTCTGTGGGGTTGAGCGGTCTGAGCGGTTTAGTCGGTACGAGGCGCTTCGAAGCGTGGCAGGCAGTAAGGGAATGTAGCTACGTTTCGGTGCGCGACCGACAGTCGAGTGATCTCCTCGCGAAGAATCAGATCTCGCATGTTCTAGCCCCTGACTTCATCCATACGCTTCTGACAAGTCCGACATTCCGTCCAGACGTTCGTCGCAATAGGGCGCTGATTCAGATGAAGGCGAAAGTTTTGGAGCAATTGGGGGTCGAAACTGTTGCATCTGTTCTTAGCGGTTCAAAAGAGTTGAAAAACTTCGATCTGCAATTTTTCAGCGCTGGGTCAGCGCGAGGGCACGACAGCGATGCATTATATTTGGAAGTGAAGCGTCTTTTCGAAAAGATGTCGCCGGGCCGCAGGATCTCGATGCCCGAAGTCGGTTCTGCGCAACAAAAAGCAGAGTCTATTGCCGGGTGCGGTTTATGGGTGGGCACGTCACTTCATGGGTTGATAATTTCATCGGCGTTCGATGTGCCACGTGTGGGTCTGGAGTTGGAAAAATTAGTACGGTACGCGGAAACGTGGGGCGAAGTTATGCCTGTTGGTGTGCCGATCGCCGATGCCGATGCCGCTGTAGCAAGCGCGTTGTCCGCAAGGAGTAGCGCGGCTGGATCCGGTCGTGCCGCCGAGCTTTCGCAACTGGCCCACAACTCGATGACTAACGCGATTGAGGCTGTGACCAACTCCGTCCCGGAGTCTCAAATGGCAGTAAGGGCTCGTCCGAGTTCAGTAAGAGGCGCGATATTACGACGTGGGAGGTCGTTGTTGGCGGATTCGGTGAACTTTTTGAGGCTATGAAGTCGAACTTCTGAGAAGCCGTCGACGGTGCTCTTGGTGCGGAACGAATTCTGAATGTCTGGCCGCTAGCAAAACGGAGGCCAGCTGTTTCTGCCGGAGGCGTTGTGGACTGCTACGGTGCGTCTCTGTGATTCCGAGTAGTCCAAATTGCGGATTTGAGGAATCGAAGGTTGCCGAACAGGTACCTTCGCCAAAGTCGCTTGGGCTCCGAAGCGAATCGGTAGAGCCACTCGAAGTTGCTCTTTTGAACCCAGATCGGTGCTTCCTTGCTTGTCCCGGCGATGAAGTCGAATGCCGCGCCTACTCCGATGCAGGGCTTGTGGACGAGGGGAGCGAGGGCTGCCGCTACGAAGTCCTGCTTGGGCGTTCCCATCGCAATCCACACGATGTCAGACTCCCGAGCGTTCACTTCGTCGGCGATCTCTCGGATCATCTCGTTACTGACCGGTGCGAACTTGGGAGCGTGGGTGCCAGTAATCTCTATTCCGGGATACCTGCGTTGCGCCTCAGACTGCAGCAGCTCGAGAGTGGAAGTTGTCGTCCCGACGAAGAAGTGCTTCACGCCGTGCTCTCGGCCTTCGTCCAAGCACTGAGCGAAGAGTGAGGGTCCCCGGACTCGTCCCGGACGTTGTCCCCCTGCTTTGGTCCGTCGCATGAACCACACCACCGGGGACCCGTCGGGAAAGTTCATACCGGGACCTCGAAGAACATCCATGTACGTGTCGTCACTGTTGGCTGCGGCGACGCAGTATGCGTTAGCTAGGCGAATAGGTTGTGCAGCCTGGTTACGTGCGAGGGTCATCACCGTTGAGGTGGCTTTTGTGAGCGAGGTCACCTCGAAAGGAACGGAGCCGACGGAGACTCGCGCTGTGGCTGTATCTGTATTGCTTTTCGCTGTGGACACTGTCGAACCCCCTGACGCGCAATCGACCTGCACGTTCGATTATCGATGACCTCGTTACTGTGTGACGTGATATTAGTCTGGCTTGTTGTGGGTCGCTACTCGAGGCGCGGTGCACGCTAGCCGCTCGGAAACGGCGGTGCGCAACAGGTTTTCGCCGCTCGAGTCGCCGTAGAGTTGCTGTCGTGATTAAGATTATGTGTCTTATGCCGCTTGAATCAGTAGGAGAACCGTTGTGAAAACTGCTCTTATTACAGGAATCACCGGCCAAGACGGTTCCTACCTCGCGGAGCTGCTGCTGAGCAAGGGTTACGTCGTCCATGGGCTCATTCGGCGGTCGTCTAGTTTCAATACCTCGAGAATCAACCACCTTTATGTGGATCCTCACGATCCGGACGCCAAATTGTTCCTTCATTACGGTGATTTGAGCGACGGTGCCCGGCTGGTGACCTTGATGTCGGAGATTCGCCCGGACGAGGTGTACAACTTGGGCGCTCAGTCCCACGTGCGGGTGAGCTTCGACGAGCCCGAGCACACGGGCGACACCACGGGCATCGGTTCCATCCGCCTCCTCGAAGCGGTCCGTCTGGCCGGCGTGCAGTGCCGCTTCTATCAAGCGTCGAGCTCGGAGATGTTCGGTGCGTCGCCGCCGCCGCAGAACGAGGACACGCTGTTCTACCCGCGGTCGCCCTACGGAGCGGCGAAGGTCTACTCCTACTGGGTGACGCGCAACTACCGCGAGGCGTACGGCTTGTTCGCCGTCAACGGCATCCTGTTCAACCACGAGTCGCCTCGTCGAGGCGAAACGTTCGTCACCCGGAAGATCACGCGTGCGGTCGCCCGCATCAAGGCGGGAACCGAGAAGTACCTCTACATGGGCAACCTCGATGCCATCCGCGACTGGGGCTACGCACCCGAGTACGTCGAGGGCATGTGGCGGATGCTGCAGGCGGACGAGCCGGAGGACTTCGTGCTCGCCACCGGCGGCAACTACAGCGTGCGCGACTTCCTCACCACCGCGTTCGAACATGCCGGCTTGGACTGGGAGAAGCACGTCAAGTTCGACGAGCGCTACCTCCGGCCCACCGAGGTGGACGCGCTCGTGGGAGATGCGAGCAAGGCCGAAAGTAAGCTGGGGTGGAAAGCCTCGGTGCACACGCCCGAACTGGCCAAGATCATGGTGGACGCAGACATTGCCGCTCTGGAGCACGAGGGGCGGCCGTGGATCGACTCACCTGCGCTCCCCGACTGGAAGTGACGACGTATGCCTGAAGAGCCGCTCGACTTCGTGCCGACCGCCCTCGATCGTTCTTCGACGGTGTACATAGCCGGTCATCGGGGGCTGGTGGGATCGTCACTCTGGCGCCACTTCGAGGACCAGGGATTCACCGACCTCGTCGGCCGGACGTCGTCCGAGCTGGATCTGAAGAACCGTCAGGCGGTGTTCGACTTCTTCGCCGAGTCGACGCCGGACGTGGTGATCCTCGCTGCCGCCAAGGTCGGCGGCATCATGGCGAACAGCACGTACCCGGTCGACTTCCTCAGCGAGAACCTGCAGATCCAGGTGAACGTTCTCGACGCCGCGCTCGAGCACAAGGTGCAGAGGGTGCTCTTCCTGGGGTCGTCCTGCATCTACCCCAAGTTCGCCGATCAGCCGATCCGCGAGGATTCTCTGCTGACCGGGCTGCTGGAACCGACGAACGACGCGTACGCCATCGCCAAGATCGCCGGCATCCTGCAGATCCAAGCTGTGAGGCGGCAGCACGGTCTCCCGTGGATCTCGGCGATGCCCACCAATCTCTACGGACCGGGTGACAACTTCTCACCGAAGGGCTCGCACGTGCTGCCGGCAATGATCCGACGGTACGACGAAGCGCGGCGCAATGATGCCGCCGCAGTGACCAACTGGGGGACCGGTAGCCCCCGTCGGGAATTCCTCCACGTGGACGACATGGCATCCGCGTGCCTGCACCTGCTCGAGCACTTCGACGGGCCTCAACAGGTGAACGTCGGCACGGGTGTGGATCACACGATCGAAGAGATTGCCGCGATCGTGGCGGACGCCGTCGGCTACACCGGCGACATCGAGTGGGATACGACGAAGCCGGACGGAACTCCCCGAAAGCTGTTGGATGTCTCGACTCTGACGGCGAGCGGTTGGTCACCCACGGTGGGTCTCGAAGAGGGCATCAGCGCGACCGTCGACTGGTTCCGTGAGCACATGGACACCATTCGCGAGTGAGTCGATGTACCGACGGCCGGTGCGGTCGGTCCTCGAAACGCGCTCTCATGCTGCATGATCGGCCGTGAACTGCCGACCATCGAACTCGAGAGAAGTGTCGCCATGACCGGTCTACCGTCCCGTTCCGCCATTTCAGCGGTTTTCTCCGACGAAGTCGCTCCTCTGCCCCGAGACTTCTACCTGAACACAGTCCTGGCGAGTCCGCTGGTTCCTCGTCGCGCTCGCGTGCAGGGTCTTCGGGTCACCGGACACGACGTGCATTCCAGCGCCATCATCAACCCGGGATGCTTCTTCGGGAGCTGGTCCGGTCTGACGATGGGACCTCGGTGCATCCTCAATTACGGGTGCTTCCTCGACCTCGGTGCACCCATTTCCATCGGTGCCGGATCAGGATTGGGGTACCGCTCGATGCTGGTCACCTGTGGCCACGACATCGGCACAGGCCTCACGCGCTTCGGAGCGGCCCGCAACGAACCGATCGTCATCGGTCGTGGCGTCTGGATCGGCTCCAATGTCACGGTCCTTCCGGGAGTGACGATAGGGGACGGGGCTGTCATCGCGACCGGCAGCGTCGTCACCAGAGACTGCGAGGCGAACACCCTGTACGCGGGGGTTCCCGCAGTCGCCAAGAAAGTCGTCGGACCCCCGCTGCAGGTGTGATTCACACCGATAGCAAAACCGGGCGGTTTGCAGGGCGGAGGTCCTGAGGTGACGCACGACCGCTGATTTATCGGACATTCGATCGGTGTCGAATCGCGTCGCTCACGCTCTTACTCGGTAAGCCGGGCGACCCCGCGGGAAACAGCCCAATACCATTGTTTGCGTTGCCTGTTAATGGAAGACGCCTTTCTGATTCACCTGCACCCCAGACCCTTTGCGGAGGTATGTTTCTCGGCAGGTCGGCTGTGTCCGCCCAGGAGGATCGGACAACGGGGGGTGCACGAAATGACCGCAACGGACACCGCGACTGCCACCCCGATGCCCGTCGTCGAACTGTCCGGCGTCGAGACGATAACCACCGGCACAGCGCAATCGGCCAGCCGGACACGTGTCGGCCGAGTGAGTGACGTGCCCTTGCCCGTCTCGGGGCCGGCGACGCTCCGAGTCGCTGCTCGCTCCCGTGGCGTGTTGATCATGCTGGGTAGTACCGCCGTGTGGCCGCTGGTCAATATCAGTGCGACGGGTTTCTCCGTGGTGTGCATCGCCATTTCCGGTATGTATCTGATGCGGTGGCCGACACCGCGATCCTTCGTTCCGATCGTGCTTGTCGGCTTGGGTAGCGTCGGCTATGCAACGTCCGCAGCAGTCAATGGCACCAGTCCCACCAACCAGACGATGTTGGTATTTCCCGCAGTGGCGTTGTACATCGTGGGCATATCGGTGTTGGCGTCGTCCCTGGACGAGATCCTGGCGCTTCTGGCCGGTATCAGTCTGGGAACCGTCGGCTTCTACGTCGTCCTCGGTACCGATCTCACCACCGGTGGATCGCTGGCCGACATCTGGAAGTACGGCCTTGCACCTCCGATGACAGTTCTGGTTCTCTACGTGATCGCATCGAAAACGATGAGACCGTGGTGGTCCGTCCTGGCCCTCACCGGTCTCGCCGGGGCGAGCGTCCTGCTCAACTACCGTTCCCACGCCTTGATCTGCGTTCTGGCCGCTGTCGTGGTGCTCTGCCGCGGTCGACGAGGCCCGATGTCGCAAGTCCGAACGGCCGCTGCACTTGCAGTGGCGGGTATCGCATTCTCGCTGGTCGTCACGTCCCTGGGTGCGAACGGCACTCTCGGTTCGAAGCTCCAGGAGAAAGTCGAGCTGCAGGCCACTGCGCATGTCTCACCGCTTCTGGCGGGGCGGACCGAGCCGCCGCTGTCACTGACTGCCATCGCGGCGCGACCACTGCTGGGATGGGGCAACGCCGACCAGATCGACTCCACGACCTTCGCCGCCGCGCGTCGCTTCGCGAGTGAACTCGGATTCGCCCGTAGTTACCCCATCGAATATCTCTGGCGACTCCCCAACGGTTCCGTGTCGCTCCACTCGATCATTCTCGGATCATGGGCCGAAGGCGGCGTGCTGGCCGTCCTCTTTCCGGTCTGGTTGCTCTTCGCCGCCATGCTTCTCGCGTCTGGACCACTCGAGGCCGGACGGTGGATGCCTCTCGTCATCACGGTCGGCTTCCAGGCGGCATGGGACCTGGCGTTCTCACCGTGGAGTTACAACCTCGCCGCGGTATGCGCCGTCGTCGCTTGCGTCGCTGTCCGTCTCACCATTCATCGCCGCCGAGTTCGGGTGTCCGCCCCGCCCCACTCCTCGTCGCGACCATCGCCTAGGCGGCCCGCGCGCCCGCATGCACCCACACCGGTGGAGCCCGCTTACACGGGCCGGCATCGACTACTCGAGGAGTCACAGTGACCGTCAGCGTGATAGTTCCGACCATCGGTCGCCCTACCGTCCGTCGCGCGGTGGAGTCCGCTCTCGACCAGACCTGCCCGCCCGACGAGGTCATCGTCGTCATCGCCGACGACGACCGTGTCGCGTTGGACTTGCCGGACCATCCGGCAATCCGCCTCGTGACCGTTCCCGAACGCATCGGCGCTTCCGCGTCTCGGCAGGTCGGGGTTCGGGCGGCCCGGGGAGACATCGTCGCGCTGTTGGACGACGACGATCTGTGGCATCCGTACAAGTTGGAACGTCAAGTTGCAGAGGGACTCGCTACCGGCTCGGATCGGTGGATCGTCGCGTGCCGTGCAGCAGTTCGAGGCGTCGGTCGCCGCGAGAAGGTGTGGCCCAGAACGGTGATCGGACCGGCGCAACCGGTGGCCGACTATCTGTTCCGCCGCTCCACGTTGTTCTTCGGCGACGGAATGCTGCAGTCGTCCACTTTGTGCTTCCCCCGAAACGTTGCGCTCGAGGTGCCGCTGGACTCGGTCGGAGACGCGGTGCACGACGAACCCACGTGGTTGATGACACTCCAGGGGAAGTTCGACGACCTGGTGATTCGACAGATCGCGGAGTGCTACACCATCTACACCGTGACATCGGACTCGGTGTCGCGCTCCTTCGACGACCGCACAGCCGACTACATCGACTGGGGTGACACGTATCTGGGCTCCAGTTCGGCCCGGACCCGAGGGGATTACTTCCTGACCAGCGCAGTGACAGCCGCGGCGTCGGCACATTCGGCCAGCGGTGTCGTCTCGGCCATCGGACACGGGATGACACACGGCCGTCCAGGGCCCATGGCGTACCTGTACGCGATGGCGAAGTTGGCCGTCGTCGTCGCACCGATGGGCAGGCGGGTCGGGTGACCGGACCTCCCGGCGACGCTGTCACGTTCAGTGTCGTCACGATCAGTTACCAGGACGAGGACGGTCTTCGTCGCACCATCGCCAGTACCGCGGAGCAGGACTACCCCCACGTCGAGCACATCGTCGTGGACGGGGGAAGCGGTGCGGGGGTCGCGGCTATGTTGCGGCACAGTGCCGTTCGGCAGTGGAGGTCCGAGCCCGACGGTGGTCGCTACCCGGCCATGAACATCGGATCGGCGCTCGCGAGTGGAGACGTCGTCTGGTTCCTGCACTCGTCGGACACGTTCTCGCATCCCGGTGTGTTGTCCGAGATCGCGTCCGCCCTGGGGTCGGTCGCTCGAGCCCGCTCCTGCTGGGGCTTCGGATCGGCGCGGTTGATACCTCCCCACAGTGGACACGACGTGTGGCGCACGACCTCGTTCGACCGAACCGCATTCGCCCTGGGCACGCGCCCGATTCCCCATCAGGCCAGTTTCTTCGGGCGCGATGTCCTCGCCTCTGTCGGCTCGTACGACGAACAGTTCGGAATCGCGGCCGATCAACTCCTGATGCTCGCCGCGTCGCTGCACACCCCACCGCTGGTGGTCGACGACGTCCTCTGCGACTTCGATACGACCGGGGCGGGGACGGTGCGTGGACTGCGCGAGCACTACGCGGACGTACGTCGTATGTGGGACACCGTCGAGTGGTATCCCATCGGGGGACGCCGTGCATCGCGACTGGTGTCCCGGGTCGTGGAAGCGCGCGCGCGAGTCGGGCTGGCGGCTCGATCGGCCATCACGGCGAATCGTGCGAGCCTCTCGCGTTCCTCCCCGCCGCGCACGGCGTCGGAGATCTGACATGACCAGTGCACGATCCGGAACCGGATCGGCAGGCCTGCTGGAATCCGAGCGCCGATCCCTGGTGTACAGCACGGGGTTCCGTATAGCCGGGACACCGGTCATCGCGGTCTGTGGACTCGTGTCGACCGCGATCGTCGTTCGGTCCACAGGTGAGGCGGTCTACGGACTGGTGTCACTGATCACGACAGTGGGCCTGCTGCTGCCCTTCGCAGACCTCGGCATCGGCGCGGTGGTCACCACTGCGGTGTCGAAGAGCACGAACCTGCCTGACGACGCACATGCTCATGCCGTCGTCCGCCGGGCGTACTCGGTGCTCGCTCTCATCGCAGTCGGACTGACCCTCCTGGCGTGCGTCATCGCTGCCCTCGACGCGTGGGGTTCGCTCCTCGGTATCCGTACAGGGCCCCAGGATCGGTGGGCGATCACGGTCGCCGTCATCGTGTGGGCGTGGACCGTTCCCGCCGCACTGAACCTGAGATTGCTGATCGGTTCCGGACGGAATCACCACTCGGTGGTAGTGACGATGTGTATGTCCGTGACCGGACTGCTCCTCGTCGCGTCGGCTTACGCTGCCGGGGTACGAGGCATCTGGTTTGTCGTGCCACCACTGCTCGGTGCGTTCCTGGTGAATGTGGCAGGCACGGTCTGGGTCTTCCGTCTGTTGGGACGTCGGTCCATCCTGGGTATCGGCGCCGAGGATCGGTCGACACGGCGGCCGAGCACACGGACGCTTCTGCAGGGGTCGTTCTGGCTCTTCGTCATCAGCGTCGGCGTTCCCTTCGGACTGCAGTCACAGCGAGTGGTCCTCGCTCATCTGTCGACACCGATGGAGTTGTCCGCGTATGCACTCGCTGCCCAGCTCTACGGTGTGGTCTGGGCCGTCTTCTCCACCGCGGGAGCCGCCTTGTGGCCCATCTTCGCCTCCCGCACGTCGGTACCCGAACTCGTTGCACTGTGGAAGAAGTGCGTCGCGTTGTTCGCCGTGTCCGCAGTGCTGGCGTCCGTCCCGTTCGTTGCGCTCGCACCGTTCGCCGCCCGTGTCCTGTCGGGTTCCGAGATCGAGGTGTCTGTAAGCCTGGCAACAGCATTCGCCGTCCTCCTGGTCGTCCAGGTCGCACATCTCCCCACCGGTGTCCTGCTCATCCAGGCCAGTGAGGCGCGATGGCAAGCGTGGTGCCTTGTAGCGATGGCGCTCACGACCTCGGCCGCAGCGATCCTGATCGCGCCGAGTGGTGGTGCGCCGGCCGTCGTGATCGTCACCGCAGTGTCGGTGTGCGTATGTCAACTACTGCCGGGGCTCGGCCGAGCCCCGGCTCTGCTCGCACGACGCCCGGAGGTGGTGTGATGGCTTTCCCGCTGACAGTTCTCCCCTTGTTTCGCGGACTCGCGAAGTTCCACCAGTCCGCGTACATGAAACTCGTTGTGCGATTGATGGATCGGGCCGGAGTCGAACACGACGGGCGTCCGCTGTGGATATCGCCGAGCGTGCGTTTCGACATGTTCGGGCCGGGAGCTATTCGCCTGGGCAACCGATGTGTGCTGTCGGAGAACGTCGTCCTGCTGACGCACGACTTCTCGCTCGATCGGGTGTCGGAGCGCCGTGGCATGCTCCCCGAGAATCAGGAGTTGTTCAGTGCGTCACCCATCGTCATCGGTGAGCAGGCTTTCGTCGGGCTCGGCACGGTAGTGCTTCCCGGAGTGACCATCGGGGCCGGAGCCATCGTCGGGGCGGGTTCGGTCGTGACGTGCGACGTCGAACCGGACACCGTCGTCGCGGGGAATCCCGCTCGCCGCATGGCGTCCACAGACGACTTGTGGGAGCGGCGGCGCGGCCGGTTCGACATCAGAGAACGCCGGGGGTGACCGTGCGCATCGCACTCGTCGGAGTCAATTACCGGCCGGAGGTGACGGGTATCGCGCCGTACACCGCCGACGCAGCAGAGCACCTGACGTCCTCCGGCCACGACGTCCGCGTGTGTACCGGTTTTCCGCACTACCCGCGGTGGGCAGCGGACCCGAGATACGGCAGCCCCCGTATTCGCGAAGTGATCAACGGCGTCCAGGTGACCCGCGTCAGACATCACGTTCCGGCGCGCCCGTCGCTCACCGGGCGCAGTCGGCTGGAACTGTCCGTGGGACGCCGACTGGTGATGAACGACGTCCGTGGAGCGTCGGATGCCGACCTGTCGGGCGCAGATCTGGTCATCTGCGTGACACCAGCACTGCTGACATCGGCCTGCGTGGTCGCGTATCTGCGTACCCGGAGCGCGCGCCCGCGGATAGGTGTCTGGGTGCAGGACCTCTACGGGCGTGGGATCGTGCAGACCGGCTCGGGCGGGACGACGGCGGCGGCGGCGATCTCGGCTGTGGAGGGCGCTGTGTTCCGTGCCGCGGACGGTGTGGCGGTGATTCACGAACGTTTCGCCGAGCACGTCGTCGACAGTCTCGGCGTGCACAGAGAGCGCGTGTCCGTCGTACCCAACTGGAACCACCAACGCCACGTCGACCGGCCGTCGCGCGTCGAGGCACGACGCATGCTCGGATGGTCGCAGGACGCCGTGATCGCAGTGCACGCCGGCAACATGGGCGTCAAGCAAGGTCTGCACACCGTCGTGGATGCTGCGCGCGTGGCGCGGGACCGCGGACGGAATGTGCACTTCTACCTGGTCGGCGACGGGAATCAACGAGAGGCGCTGGAACGGAGCGGGGACGGCGTGGACACGATGACATTTCTTCGGCCGCTTCCCGACGACCAATTCCGCGCGTCGCTGGCGGCGGCCGACGTTCTCCTGGTCAACGAACTGCCGACCCTCACGGACATGGCGGTGCCGAGCAAACTGACGACCTACTTCGCCAGCGGCACACCCGTCCTGGCTGCTACATCTGCAGACTCGGTCACCAGTGCGCAGATCGAGTTGTCCGGCGCCGGGAGAAGGATCGACCCGGGGAATCCCGAATCGTTGCTCGCCGCCGTGATCGACATGGCGAGCGACATACCGGGTAGTGCTCGAATGGGTCTGTCGGGCAAAGGGTTCGCAGAGAGCGCTCTGTCGCGCTCGGTCGGAGTATCTCGTATCGGTGAGTGGGCGGACGGCCTACTCGGAATGCGGACGACACAGTCGGAAAGGCGGTAGCGACATGGTCTACACGGAGGACAAGCGCGCGCTCCTCGTCGCCGCCCGGATCTACTCGGCTGCTCTCTGGGCTGCGGTCGACGCGTATGCGCCCGGGGACGTGGTGGCATCGGATGTCGATCGTGCGATCGTCAGCGTGGCCGTACCCTCCCTGCTCGGGTTGACCGCTCGGGATCGTTTCGCGTACCTCGTCGGCGCTCTCCCCGAGTTCCGGTCGGTGGTCCATCTGAGGTTGGCGGCCGCCCCGTTCATCGTCAGGCGGTTACTTCGACGTCTGTACCCCGGTAAGACCGGACTCGTCCTCGTTCCGGGGCCGATCGGTCCTGGACTGTTCGTGCACCACGGAGGATCGACGATCGTCGACGCAGTCTCCATCGGTCGGAACTTCTGGGTGAACCAGAACGTGACGATCGGGCACTCCAGCAATGGGCGGCCCACGATCGGAGACGATGTGACGGTGGCGACCGGGGCGGTCGTTGCCGGTGGCATCACCATCGGTGACGGTGCGTGGATCGGGCCCAATGTGGTGGTCACTCGTGATGTCCCACCCGGAGCAACCCTCGTCGCGGCAAGGCCGGTGGACATCTCCACACCGTCGTCGGTCACCGGGTAGGCAGGGACGCGCTCGGCTTCGGATCGCCGTCCGAACGCAGGATGCCGTAGTTGTATTCGGGGTTCGCCTGGCCACTGTCCAGATCTTGGAAATCGAAGACGAAGGTGGGGCCGGCGAAGTCGAGGGATCGAAGGTACGCGACCCCGTCACCGATGATCTCGGCCTGTCGAGCGTCGGACACACCAGGTGACGACGCTGCGGTCGGTGCGCCGAACTCGGTGAACCAGATACGTGCATCGTCATCACCGTTCTCCACCATGACCGCTCGTACGGCAGCGATATCGGCAGCGGATCCCGACGCGGTGGTGTCACTCAACAGTTTCGGCGTGCTGTAAGGGTGCATCGCAACCGCGTCGAAAGACCCTGCTGCACAGAGATACAACGCGCGAACGAAGGTGGCGGGCGCGAGGGTCGACGTCGAGTCGACCGCCGGAGACAATCCTCCGGCGACGACGGTCGCATCCGGATCGGCGCGTTCGATGGCGTCGTGTGTGGCCGTGAGGATGCGGCAGTATCTCTCCGGATCCACGTTCGGGCCGAAAGCTGCAGAAATATTGGGTTCGTTCCACACCTCCCATGCTTGTACGGAACCCCGAAACCGTTCCGCTGCAAGCGAAGCGAACTGCGCGAACACTGCGGGATCCGACGGAGCGGGATGGGCCGTGGCCCGATAGTCGGGCGGCACTGCCCACGACGGAGCCCACGTGACGACACCGAGTACGGCAAGGCCGCGCTCGCGAGCGGCGTGAATCGTGGCGTCGACGCGCTCCCAATCGAATTCACCTCGGACCGGTTCGACCGATGACCATCGGACCGTGACGCGCACGGCCTCGAACCCGGCATCGGTGATCGAGGTCATCGCGTCGGCGGGTGAGGGCACCGTTGCGGAATCAGCGTCCAAGAAAGCGGCGGTCACGGCTGGTAGGTCGGCGTCGAACACCGGCACCGGTGGCGGGGCGGGATCGGGCGATATCGCCGGGGTGCACGAAGCAGCGAAGAGTACGACGGCGACACTTCCCGCTTTCCACCGTTGCACGCTGTCATCTTAAGTGCAGGTTGCCGTGCGTGCATGTACGGCAACACAGTTCGTGCGCCCGCGTCATGGACTCCCGCCCACCCCGCTGTTCTGCTTGATGTCGCAGGGGGACCGACGGTCGGTTCCCCACGACGTCGGGGGACATCTTGATCACAAGGCGCATTGTCGGCACCACGCTCGTAGCGGTCGCGACAGCGGTTGCGGGGGCGGGAACTGCGAGTGCATCGACCACGTCGAATCCGTTACTGGATGTCGTCGAGTCGTTCGAGACAGCCGTCGACGAGTGCTCTTCCGGGATGCTCACCGGCGCCATGGGCGGAGCGAGCGTGGGTGGAATGCTCGGCGCCGGCGGGGGTCCTCTCGGTGTCGCGGTCGGCGCCGCCATCGGCGGACTGGTGGGCGAGATCGGAGGCGGAGAGACGTCGTGTGACGACCGGGTGGTCACGGGTCGAGCGGTGGCCGACCCCGATCAGGTCACGCGCGGACACAAGGGCAAGGGTCGTAAGTGAGGTCGTCTCGCGTCGACGCGCGGATCTGGGCGGCCCTGTCGGTCCTTCTTTTCTGCACCACGCTGATGCTGATGGTCACCGGTGGCGCACCGGTCGCGATCTGGGGCTTCGTCGGCGCGACCGCTCTGGCGGCCGTCCGGGCGATGAGGACCTGACGACGGCTCTGACCTGCGTACGCTCGTGACATGAGTTCTCGGCAGGTGGACGAGGGCACGTACCAGGCGATGTTCGACGCCAGCACCGTTCCCATGGCGCTGGCGGACGAGTACGGCTTGCTGGTGCTGGCCAACGATGCCTACTGCCGTCTTGTCGGTCGCTCGTGGGACGACATCGCGGGACTGTCCTCACGCGGGTTCACTCATCCTGACGACATCGCCCAGCATGTCGGCATGGAGCAGCTCACGGCCGACGCCGACCGGCGAGGCGAAATCTTGCGGGTGGAGAAGCGGTACCTGCGCCCCGACGGTGAGATCCGGTGGGGATGGGTGTCGACGACCAGTGTCGTCACCGCCGACGGAACCGTCTGGACGATGGCGGTGATCCACGACATCACCGACCGTCGCACCAAGGAAGACGCCCTCGCGCAAGCTGTGATGACCGACGGCCTCACCGGCTTGCTGAACCGTCGAGGATGGCGTGAGCGCGTGCAGCAGCTGGTCGGATTTGCCGACGCCGCGACACGGATGCTCGGTCCTGATGTCGTGCTGGCTCGTTGGGGCGGCGAGGAGTTCGCGATGGCGGTCCCCGGTGGCGGCCCCGACGGCGTCACCGCGATCCTGACCCGGCTGATCGCTGTCATGCCGGAAGAACAGACGTTCTCCGCCGGCTGGGCGATGCTGGGTGTCGACGAGGACATCCACGACTGCCTCGATCGCGCCGATCACCTTCTCTACAGCGCGAAACGGGACGGTGGACGGGGTCGGACGTATGGGGACAGGTCCCTCGGTTCCCCGGTCGACGCCACATGGTGACGACGCGGATGTCCGGTTCTTGCGATCTACCGGCCGATCGATCACCATTCCACAGTGTCCGAAGCCTCCGCTGACCCCCGCATCACCGTCGTCGTACCCACGTACAACGAGCGCGAGAACCTTCCCAAGCTGGTCGGAATGCTCACCGACCTGCAGATGAAGAACCTCGGCGTCCTCGTGGTCGACGACGGATCGCCGGACGGAACGGGCGACGTGGCGGACGGGCTCACCACCTCCGCCGCCATCCCGGTGAGTGTTCTGCATCGCACCACCAAGGACGGGCTGGGCCGCGCGTACGTCGCCGGCATCCTTCGCGCGCTGGAGGAGGGGGCGGACATCGTCGTGCAGATGGACGCCGATCTCTCCCACCCGTGCGAGGCCATTCCACGCATGGTGCAGCGCCTCGAGGAGTCGGACGCCGCCGTGGTGCTCGGATCGCGCTACGTGCCGGGCGGCGCCGTCGCCGAGGACTGGCCGTGGCACCGCAAGGCGCTGTCGAAGTGGGCCAACCTGTACGTCAACGCAATCCTGCGGTTGAAGGTCAAGGACGCGACGGCCGGCTTCAAGGCCTGGCGCGCATCGACGCTGCGCACCATCGACGTCGCGTCCGTCGGCAGCAACGGCTACGCCTTCCAGGTGGAGATGAACTACCGCGTCATCAAGCACGGTCTGCGCATCGCCGAGGTGCCCATCCGCTTCGAGGAGCGCGTCGACGGCACCTCCAAGATGAGCCTCGCGGTGCAGCTCGAGTCCGCCGCCGTCCCGTGGAAGCTGCTGCGCAGCGGGATCGGAAAGTAGGAGGCGCATTCCGCGTCCGGGACACAGCGCGTGGGACACTGGGTGCGAGGCGCACCGGGCGTCCGGAGGAGGTTCGCTCGTGGATTCCATGCCCGACGACCCCACCCCTGACGACGATCGTCGTGCGTCCTCACGTGACGGTGCATCCTCGTTCACCGGTATCCGCCACGTCACCGAGACGTCGGTGCGGCTGACGGGTGTCGACGGGGCCGCGGTCGCGCTTCTCGGCACCTCGCACGACGTGCGCGAACTCGTCTTCGCCACCGACGCCCTCTCGCAGCAGCTCGACGAACTGCAGTTCACCGTCGGCGAAGGCCCGTGCATCGACGCGCATCGCTCCGCAGAACCGGTACGGGTGGGCGACATCCGCTCGCCCGATTCCGCGGCCCGCTGGCCCATCTTCGGACAGGGCGCGGCCACGCTGGGCGCTCGCGGGATGTACGCCTACCCGCTGCTGGGTGGCGCGTCGTCGTTCGGCGTCCTGGAGCTCTACCGCTCGACGCCCGTGGACCTGACCGACGTCGAGCACGACGCGGCCCGCATGTGCGCCGTCGCGATCGCGCGTACGGTGCTCGGGCACTACGTGAACCCGGACGACACCGACGACGCGGCGGCCACCCCGGAGGATGCTCTGGCATCGGAGGACGTCGCCGCCATCGAGGGCGCCGGCCCGTACAGCCGCGCCGACGTCTACGTGGCGGCGGGCATGATCGCGGTGCAACTGGCCGTGACCACCGATGTGGCGATGGACCGTCTGCGCGCGCACGCCTTCGCGCGAGGGCGCAGCGTCACCGAGGTCGCCGCTGACGTCGTGGCCCGTCGGATCAGCATGAGAGACGAACGAGACAACGGAGGTCCCCGGTGAACACGACGCCCACTCGGCTCGCCCTCGCCGACATCACCGCCACGCTGGTCACTCGCTTCGACCTGCCCGCCCTCCTCGAGCGCATCGCGGGCACCGCACTCGCCGGGTTCGACGCACACATCGCTGTCATCTCCCTGCTGGACGGCGATGCCCTGCATGCCGTGGCCACCGCCAGTGTCGGCAGTGCGGCCGCCGACGAGCGGCTCTTCACGTCCGGCCCCGTCCGCACCAGTGCCCGGGAAACGGCCGTGGCCATGATCGGCGACGCCTCGGCGGCGGGAAGCAGCCGGTGGGAGCAGTACCGCGCACTCGCCGAGGAGAGCGGCGTCGGCGCCGTGCGGGCGTATCCGGTCGTCGCCCTGGGCGTCGGACTCGGCGCCCTGGCCGTCTACACCGCCGAGCCGTGGGGGACCCAGCGTCCGGACGAGCTGGGGCAGATGCTCGCCGACCTGACGGCGTTGGCCCTCACCACCGGAGCGTCGGAGATACGACGCGTCGACGCGTCGGCCGCCGTGAAGGCAGTGCTCAGCGGCGCGGCCACCATCTCGGGTGCGACCGGTGTGTTGGCCGAATTCTTCGACGACTCCACGTCGGCGGCACGCACTCGGCTGTCCCGCCTGGCGCGGGCGCACGGCACCACGGACAGCGAGCACGCCGCCGCGATCATCGCCGCGCAGAACGTCGCGCCGGCGGACATCGGATCATCGGAGCTGATCTACCTGCCGACGAGTCCGGTGCCGCCCCGGCGCTTCGACTCCTGACCTACTTCTTGGTGATGGCGGCGCTGACGGCGTCGGGTCCGTCGTAGCTGTCGTCGGGCATGGACGACAGTGCGTCGACCACGTCGTCGTCCGCGCCGTTGCTCTTCGCGAGATCGGCCAGGTCTTTCGGCGACGCCGGGTAGTCGGCGCCGGCCAGGTGCTTCTGCAGTTCGATCGGATTGACGGCCATGGGACGGTCCTCTCGTCGTCGGGTGATGGCTCGCGTGCGAGCTACCCGAGGAGGAGGACGGCAAACCGTGCGGGCGTCAGTCCGTGTAGACCACCACGGTGTTGCGGCCCGCCGCCTTCGCTCGATACATGGCGATGTCCGCGAGGTGCATGCCGTGGTTGATGGTCGACGCGATCGGGGCCGCCGTCATTCGCGTGGTGTCGAGACACGAGACCCCGATGCTCACCGTCACCGGGATGAGGTCGGACGCGTCGGACAGCGCGAGCCGGATCGATTCGGCGAGAGCGTGCAGACCGGTGGACTGCGCGTCGAGCACCACGAGGAACTCCTCGCCGCCGCGTCGGGCGACCACTGCCCGGTCACCCAGGTGATCGCGCAGGCGCTGCGCGGCGAGCGCGAGCACCCCGTCGCCCGCGATGTGCCCGTGATGATCGTTGACCCACTTGAAGTGATCGAGGTCGACGAGCAGGAATCCCACCTGTGACCGTCCGCGGAGCTGCCGCTTCGCTTGCACCTCCAGGCCGCGCAGGTTGAGCAGTCCAGTCAGCGGGTCGGTCCGGGCGCTGTCGATCTGACGCTCGAGGTGCCGGTGCAGGGACATCGAGGTGGTGCTGACGATGGACATGGTCGCGTTGACCGCCAGCCAGATGCTCGTCGCCGCGGCGATGGTGGCCATGGCGCCGATCGGTTGCTCGCGCAGGACCAGTGCTGTCATCCAGCCGATCACGACGGTGGTCAGCACCAGGTGCACCACCACGGTGGCGCGTCCGCCGAAGAAGGCGACGTACGAGCTGATGACCGCGAACAGGGCGCACCCGGCGAGACCCAGAGCGTGACTGCTGCACAGCAGGAGGAAGGTCGACGTCCCCACGTCGGCGTAGACGGTGAAGGCCAGAGCGACGGCGCGCTGGGTGCGCGCCCGGCGCCACCAGGTGAACGACTTGCGAGCGGTGGCGACGATTGCGGCCACGGGAAGAGTGGACAGCAGGACGGCGATGGCTGCGATACGCGGGGCACCGGCGGCCGGGCCGGCGGCGCTGAACATCGTCAGGATGCCGGGGACGGCGAACGTCGGGATCAGCACAGCGATACGGCGACGCACGACGTCGGTCAAGGGTGCCCGGGACCGACCACGACTGCGGCCGCCGGAACCTGGGCGTATCACCTGTCGGACGGTATCAGCGTGGAACCTGCGTCGAGGGGCGGTTGCATGCTTCCGTCGGGCTGAATCCTTGTTTTGCGCGCACGTAACAGGAGCGGAAATCAGGAATTGTCGTTCTCTCGCGCGAGTCGCTCGATCAGCGGGCGTGTGCGATAGGGAATCGCTTCGCGCATCACGACGGAAACCGTCGTGCGTTCGACTCCGGGAACCGCGAGAATGAGCCCGGCGACGCGATACAGATCGTCGGCGTCCGCGGCGGAGACGCCGATCTGTAGATCCGCTCCGCCCGAGACACCGACCACCTCGGTCACCTCGGCGATGTCCCGCAGTCGATCGATGACCGCCTCGAGGCGGTGTTGGTCCGTCACTGCGCCCACGTACGCGCGGAGGGGATAACCCAGGTCCCGAGGGGAGACGAGCCGGTCCATCGGCGCGAGAGTATGTGAGTCGTCCCAACGAGAGAGTCTGGCCTGAACCGTGTTTCGAGCCAGTCCGAGGACCGAGGCGAGGTGGACTCCGGTGGCGCGAGGGATGTCGCAGAGCGCGAGCAACAGGCGAGCATCGGTGCGGTCGAGCTTGGTCACGTGGTGAACTGTGCCACACGGCGAGCGGAGCAGGCCGAAGTATGCAGTGCTCACGAACTCGATCGTGATTTCGGAAATCGGTGTTTCTCACATTTATCGCGTAAAAACCGGAGCGAAGCTTTCGCCCCGTTCTCGAGATGCCCGATGGTCACGACATGGTTAAGGTGAGTCCAGAAGTTTGCCCCAGATGTGTGGTCCGGGTGCTCGGTCCGGCCGTCATCGATGTGAGGAGTCGTCTCGGTGGAGATATCTGATTACGTGAGAATTCTCCGCGCGCGGTGGATCGTGATTGTTCTGACCACGGTGATCGCCGCAGCGGCGTCGCTGGTGTTCTCACTCGTGTCCACGCCCGTGTACGAGGCGTGCACCCGCCTCTACGTCTCCACCGGCTCGTCGTCGTCCTCGGTGACCGAGGTGTACCAGGGCAACCTGGCCTCGCAGCAGCGCGTCGCCTCCTACACGCAGCTCCTCGGCGGCGAGAGCGTCGCGCAGCGCACCATCGACAGCCTCGGCCTCTCCATGAGCCCGTCGACGCTGGCGTCGAAGGTCCGCACGACGTCCTCGCCCGACACCGTGCTGATCGACACGTGTGTCTCCGACGCGAATCCCACCACCGCTCGCGACCTCGCGAACGGCATCGGCGCGACCTTCGTCGGCTTCGTCGACGATCTCGAGACGCCCCCCGGTGGCGGAGCTGCCCTGGCGAAGGTCAGCGTCGTCGAACCTGCCCAGGTTCCTGCGGGTCCCGTGTCACCGAAGACCACGCGCAACCTCGCTCTCGGTGTCGCCGTCGGCCTGCTGCTCGGCATCGCGCTCGCGGTGATCCGCGACCGGCTCGACAACACCATCAAGGACCGCACCGCCCTCGCCGATCTCTCGGGCGTTCCCGTCGTCGGCGTCGTGCCCTTCGACAAGACCATCAAGGAGGAGGCGGCGCTCTCGTTCGCCGAGTCGTCCTCCGGCACCGCCGAGGCGTTCCGTGAACTGCGCACCAACCTCCAGTTCCTCGAGGTGGACTCCCCGCCGCGCGTCATCGTCGTGACGTCCGCCGTGCCCGCCGAGGGCAAGACGACCACGGCCGTCAACCTCGCGCTCGTCCTCGCCGAGGCCGGCCACCACGTGGCGCTCATCGAGGGCGATCTCCGTCGTCCCCGTGTCTCGAAGTACCTCGGCCTTGTCGGGTCCGTTGGCTTCTCCACCGTGCTGTCGGGACAGGCGGATGTACAGGAAGTGCTGCAGCCGACCAAGTTTCACGGTGTCGACGTCCTCGCCTCGGGGCCGTTGCCGCCCAACCCGTCCGAGCTGCTCGGCTCCGAGGCGGCGCGCACCGTCATGGACACGCTCCGCGCGAACTTCGACTACGTCGTCGTCGACGCACCGCCGCTGCTCCCCGTCACCGACGCATCCGTCATCACCGCGCATGCCGACGGCGCCATCGTGGTGACACGCCACGGCCACACCAAGAGGGACGAACTCACCCGTGCGCTGGGCAATCTGACGCAGGTGGGTGCCCCGATCCTGGGTGTCATCCTCACGATGGCTCCGTCGCGCGGCAAGCGGGACTACGACTACCGCCACTACTACGAGACCGACACCACGGTCGCTCGTCAGGACGCTCCGTCCGCCGCGGTGCGGCCGGCAGCACCGGTCGTGGTCCCCGAACCCGCACCGGAGCCCACCCCGGCACCCGCCCCCGAGGCCTACCCCGCGCCTCGCTACGAGCCGACTCGGAGCCATGGCGGTCGAGCGGCTCGACGTCAGGCCGAGAACGCGAACGGCAACGGCAACGGGATCGGGTACGAGGCCGAGCAGGTTCCGAGTCGGTCGACGATGCGTCCGCCGCCTCGCCGTCCGTATCAGTCCTGACAGAGGCGGGTGCTCGAACCCGCACCGTGTGAACGACGAAAGCCGCAGACCAGGGGTCTGCGGCTTTGTCATAGGCGACGGTGCCCGCCAGTGCGCCTCTCGGCAGGTGGCCGCTCGAAGCGGCTGATGGTTGGTACCCGGGGCATTGGGATCGAACACCGTCGGTGAGAGTAACGGCGTCCGTGGCGGAAGTATTCCGGGTGTGCACCACGTTCGTGACCGGGGGACACGGCACCGTCAGTTGTCCCCCGAATCTGTGTCCCCGGACTCGGCGTCGTCCGCGTCGATGGTGGTCGTCGTGGACGTGCGGGTGCGCCTCGTCGTGGTGGTCGGCTCGTCGGCCGTCGTGGCCGCGGTGGTGGTCGGCGGGGGCGTGGTGGTGGGCCGGGGTGTGGTGACGGGCGCGATCTGCCACGTCGGGGACGGCGGCACCTCGATGGTGGGCGCGTAGGTCAGGCTGCCCACGACGGCGACCGTGCCGTCGATGGGTGGGGGAGAGACCCGTCGGACGTCCGCGTCGAACACCCCGCCGGCGGCAGCGACGGTGAGCCCGCCGGCCAGGGCGGCCGCGGCGATGCCCATCACGACGGCGACGGCAGCTCTCTCACGCATGGTCTCCGCGCTCCGTTTCCGCCCGTGTCCTCGAGCCGAGTCATACCGTAGCCGGGGAGACGGCGGGTGGCAGTCCGAACTTCGATCAGCGAGCGCCCCAGATCTCGAACAGCGGACCGAGCGCCTCCGAGATGGCGTCGCCCACCCGCTCGTACACGTCGGTCGACTGACCGATGGGATCCATGATGTCGAGCTGCGTCACCGGGTTCGCTGCTCGCTCGGAGACCCACGCGGACGTGTCGATCACACCGGTGCGCCGCGCGAACTCCGCCGCCTCGAGCAACGTGAACGTGCGGCGGAGGTTGCGCGGCGCCACCGTCAGCACCTCGTCACGGTGCCGCGAGGTCATCGTCAGCACCAGATCCGCCCCGGACGCGATGGTCGGGGTGAGTCTGCGGGCCACGAAACCGGTGGGATCTCCGCCCAGGGACTCGAGAACGCGGGCCGCCTCGGCCTGGACACCGTGCCCGATCACGGCACGAGTGCCGGCGCTGTCGGTGGTCACGTCCAGGTTGAGGTCACGGGCGAACGCGGCGGTCAAGCGTTCCGCGGTGGGGGAGCGGCAGATGTTGCCCGTGCAGACGTAGAGGACATGCATGAGCGGAGTGTAGGTCCGCCCCGGTGTCAGGTGCGCGCGTTGTCCGTCGTGGTGTACGCCTGGTCGTCGAACCGCAGGCTGTCCCCTCCCGCGCGCTTCGCCTCGTACATCAGACGGTCGGCGCGGCGGATCAGCAACTCGACGTCGTCGGCGTCGCGGGTCCACCGGCTGCCGGGGATCCACGCCACTCCGGCACTCGCCGTGACCGGTACCTCGTCGGCGTCGCACCGGACGGCGGCGTGGACGTCGTCGAGACGGTTCCGCATCTCCGCCCACGACACGATCCCGACGACGCAGAACTCCTCGCCGCCGAGACGGGCGACGTACGCCCAGGTGGTCGTACTGGTCTGCAACCGTTCGGAGACCCGTCGCAACACCTCGTCGCCGCCCTCGTGGCCCACGCGGTCGTTGACCGACTTGAACCTGTCGAGGTCGATCACCATCATCGCCACCACCTCGTCGTGACGTGCCGCCGCCAGCAATGGCGCGTGCACCACCGCGCTCAGCCCCCGGCGGTTCAGCGCCCCGGTCAGTGGATCGGTGCCCGACTGGTACGCGTCGTCCCGCAGGTTCGACAGCGGGATCTGCGAGAGCAGCGGTGCGAGAAGGAACAGTGCCAGCTGCACGACCAGCAGGACGGACAGGTACGCCACGTCGCTGTCGCCCTCCGCGGCGGCCGAGCCGAAGAAGTAGAGCGACACGGCCACCGTCAGCGCGATGTGCGCCACGAGCGTGCGGATCGAGTGGAAGTAGCCGCAGTAGATGCCGAGCAGGGCGAACACCACGGACACGGTGAACGAGGCCTGCACGTCGGCCAACATCGACAGCCCCACCACCAGCGCCACGTCGTCGCCGAACAGGAAGACGAGGGATTGCCGACGAGTCGGCCACGTCCCGCGGAGCCACAGCAGCGCCGACACGGCGCCCGTGACCAGGCAGGCGATGAACACCGCGCGGGCGGCAGGTGAGGGGGGTGCCCCGCTGGTGAAGAGCAGCAGGGACCCGGCGAGCACCACCATGAGCACCACTGCGGCCATCATGCGGCGGTAGGGCCGCTGCAGTCCGCGCTGCGCCATGTAGCCGGGCATCGCGGAGTAGTCGAACGGTCGACTCCACCACTCGCCCACAACACGGAACATCGACTGGCAACTCTCGGCTGGGAAGAATGGTGAAAGGTAAACCTACTCACAGGTTCGTGACGACGCCCCGCTTCGTTACAGCACCGAGGCCTCGCGTGGCAGGATTTCGAGCATGGCTGATGAACTCTCACGACAGCGCCCGAGTGTCGTCGTCGTCGGCGGCGGATTCGGTGGGCTGTACGCCGCCCGGCGACTGCGCCACATCGACGGCGACGTCACCGTGATCGACCGCGGCACCTCGCACGTCTTCCAACCGCTGCTCTACCAGTGCGCCACCGGCCTGCTGTCCGAGGGATCCATCACCTCGCCGCTGCGGCACCTCCTGCGTCGACAGAAGAACACCCACGTCGCGCTCGGGGAGGCGTCGGGCATCGATCTCGAGAAGCGCCGGCTCACCGCGTCGCGTATCGACGGGTCGACGTTCGAGCTGCCCTTCGACTACCTCGTGTTCGCCGCCGGCATGCGGCAGAGCTATCACGGCAACGAGGAGTTCGCGAAGTACGCGCCCGGCATGAAGACCGTCGACGACGCGCTCGCGATCCGCCGCAAGCTCATCAGCGCGTTCGAGATGGCCGAGTCGCTGCCCACTCCCGAGGAGCGTCGGCCGTGGCTCACGTTCGCGGTGTCCGGCGGCGGCCCCACCGGCGTGGAGATCGCCGGGCAGATCCGTGAGCTCGCCGTCGGTGCCCTCGAGGACGAGTTCCGCTCGATCGACCCGAGCGAGGCGCGGGTGCTGCTGTTCCACGGTGGTGACCGCGTCCTCGAGTCGTTCGACGCCACGCTGTCGGCGAAGGCTCAGAAGACCCTCGACCACATCGGGGTGGAGACCCACCTCGGGGTCCACGTGACCGACGTGACGGCCGACCACATCGAGGTCACTCGCAAGTCGGACAAGCAGAAGACGACCTACGACACCCACACGGTGCTGTGGACCGCGGGCGTCGAGGCGGTGCCGTTCGCCGGCACTCTGGCGTCGGCACTGGGCGTCACGCAGGCGCGTGGCGGACGCATCCCGGTGGAGAAGGACCTCTCGGTCGCGGGGCACCCCACCGTGTACGTCGTGGGCGACGTGGCCGCTCTCGACGACCTGCCCGGAGTCGCGGAGGTCGCCATGCAGGGTGGCCGCCACGCGGGCGCGATGATCGCGAAGACCATCGAGAACGGGACGCGCGCGTCGTCGCCGTTCAAGTACCACGATCTCGGTAGCGCGGCCTACATCGCTCGTCGGCACGCGCTGCTGCAGGCGGGCCCGATCCAGCTCTCGGGCTTCGCCGGGTGGGCCGCATGGGGCGCGATCCACATCGCGTTCCTCTCGGGTCGACGCAACCGTGCCGGCACCTTGATCAACTGGGCCGCGACCCTCGCTTCGGGAACCAGACGCGAGCGAGCGGTCACGTTCGGCGATCCGGAGACCGCCCGCATGCCCTACGCGTGACCACCCTCCGGACAAAGTGGACGCCTGCCCCGTTTGCAAGGTCGTAACAGCCGATGTGACGGCGATGGCGCAGCCTGGTTACACTCTGTGATCGCACGCGCTCGTCGTGCGGTACATCGGTCCGGACAAGGCGGCTCATGACAGTACTGGGAGTGTCGGTGGGCACCAGTGCCGTGCGCTTGGCCAGGCCCGTTCAGGGGCTGCGCGCCGGCGTCGAGGCCGCCTTCCGTCACCGCGCCATCGACACGACGTTCGACCAGGCCGAGCAGCTCGCGGCCGAGTCCATCGGTGTCATCCTCGCCGACCCCGCCGACCCCGAGTCGATCTCCGCCACCGGCGTCGCCTACCGCGACGACGCCCAGGCCGGCGCCGTCGCCCGGGCCATGGCCCGCCAGCACATCGTCAACTACCGCCTCGTCCCCGAAGTGCATGCGGCCGTGCAGTTCCTGCGGTCCACGGGTGATCTCGACGGGCTCCACGTCGTCGGGTTGTACGACCTGGGCAGCTCGGGTCTCAGCGTCACCGTCGTCGACCTCGACAACGGGCAGGTGCTCGCCTCCGAGCGCAGCTTCGCCGTCAGCGGCAACATGTTCGACGCCACCATCCGCGACAACCAGATCGGCCGCCAGCAGAGTGGCCTGGACGACGTGGACGGACGCGAGTTCGAGCTCCGGTGCCGCGTGGCCAAGGAACAGCTCTCCTCGAGCGGCGCCGTGTGCCTGCCGGGTATCGGCGGGCTCATCCTGCTGTCCCGCGAGGCGTTCGAGTCGATGGTCGCCGTCCCCATCGAGCAGTCCGCGCGGCTCACGCGCGACGTCATCACGCGCGCCGGCCGCCCCGTCGATGCTCTCGTCATGATCGGCGGCGGATCCCGCATACCCCTGGTCCGGGCGACGCTCGCGGGCTGGGTCGGTCTGCCCACCATCACGCCCGCGGAGCCCGAGCTGGTCGCCGCGAAGGGTGCGGCACTGTCCGCGACTCCCGTGGACGGCCAGTCGAACTCCGGTCCCGTCCCGATGGCCGCCCCTCGTCCCGCTGCTCCCGCTCCGACCGTCGCGGCACCGCTGGTGTCCGCTCCCGTGGTCGCCGGGCCGGTCGAGCCGCGCACGCCGGACGCACCGGCGCCGGAGAAGGCGCTCAGCGCACCGTCCGCGGAGACCATGGCCTACAGCGACGTGGAGAGCCGTGAGCACTCTGCGCGCGACATCGACCATGCGGCTCGCGACTCGGAGCATCGCCCCGACGTGGCGGATCCGCGTGCGGCGGAGACTCCCTCGTGGCTCTCCGGGTCCGGTTCCGCAGCGCCGGAACAGCGTTCGTCACGCCCACGGCTGCCGCTCATCGCGGCCGTCGGTCTCGCGGTGATAGCTGCCGTCGGGCTCGCGCTCGGGTACGGCGCGACGCCGTCGCAGTCCACCGCCGACGTCACCCCGGCCGATCAGGCGGGAACGTCGAGTTCGGACGCACCGTCCACGACGACGGCGACCACCACACGGACCACCACCACGGTGCCGCCGACCACCACCACCGTTCCCCCGGTCGCTCCGGCTCCGGTGGAGGCGCCCGCTCCGGCCGCCGAGGTTCCCGACGTGGCGCCTGCTCCCGCGCCCGCTCCGCCGACCATCCCGGGTCTCCCCGGTGTGCAGCTGCCGCCCGGCATCCAGATCCCGCCGGGTCTGATTCCCGGGTTCTGACTCCGAGTCACACCTCTCGGTCGGTTTCTCTGAGGCCTGAAAACAAACCGAAAGTATCTTGCGTGATATGATCTTCGGTATCCGGTCTTCTTCCGACCGGTGGCTGCGCTGCGGGGCGCGTCGGCGGCGGAACTCGAGCCAGAGGCGGTGTCGTGCGTGACCAGCGTTGACGAACGAAGCAGTGTCAGAGGTGTGTCGATCCCTCGTCCTGCCGTGTCGAGAACGACCGACGAGCCGAACTACTCTCGCGTCACCGTGCCTTTCCCTCGGGTCGCACCGTCGTCACGGGCACACTGGCAAGCCGTCTACCGGCGCCGTGTGGCCCTGACCGATCTGGCGGTCATCGTCCTCTCCGTCGCGCTCGCACACGTGGTGCGGTTCGGGGAGAACTCGTCGCTCATGGCCGCGTCCGTCGACATCGACTACGTCACGGTGTCACTGCTTCTGGTGGTCGGTTGGTCCGCCTTCCTGGTGATCTTCGGAGCCAGGTCGACGCAGATCATCGGGACCGGGGCAGAGGAGTATCGACGCATCCTCTCGGCGACCATGCGACTCTTCGGCGTCGTCGCGATCCTGTCTCTGCTGTTCCGCATCGACTTCGCGCGCGGCTACCTGGCCATCGCCCTTCCCTTCGGCGCCGTCGGCCTGCTGATCGGTCGGCACGTCTGGCGGGGGTGGGCACGACGACACAAGGCGTCGGGACTGTTCACGACCTCGGTGCTCGTGGTCGGTTCGCACCGCGCCGCCACATCCATGGCGGCGTCCTTCGAGCGGGACGAGTCGAGTGGCTGCCGGGTCGTGGGTGCCTGTGTGCCCGGGCACGGTGTGGCCACGTCCAGCAATGGAGCCGGGTCCCTCGACGTCGACGGTCACCGCATTCCGGTACTCGGTGACGAGCACGCCGTCATCGCTGCCATGCATTCCACCGGCGCCGACGTCATCGCGGTCACCGCGACCGAGCATCTGGGTGCCGAAGGAATGAAGCGCCTGCTCTGGGAACTCGACCCGTTCGGCGTCGATCTGGTCGTGGCGCCCGGCGTCGCCGACATCGCAGGTCCGCGGCTCACCCTCCAGCCGGTCGCCGACCTTCCACTCCTCCATGTTCAGAAGCCGCGCTATCAGGGAGCCACCCGCTTCACCAAGACCGCCTTCGACATGTGTTTCTCGGCTCTCGCGCTCCTGCTCGTGTCGCCCGTTCTGCTCGCCATCGCGCTCGCCGTGAAGATCGACACTCGCGGCCCCATCTTCTACAAGTCGGAGCGAATGGGACTGGACGGCAACCCCTTCCAGATGATCAAGTTCCGCACCATG
The DNA here is from genome assembly GCF_058139645.1 of Rhodococcus sp. NFXS4. NCBI lineage: Bacteria > Bacillati > Actinomycetota > Actinomycetes > Mycobacteriales > Nocardiaceae > Rhodococcus > Rhodococcus sp. NFXS4. Next base: position 4,136,065 of record NZ_CP192221.1, on the reverse strand, counting down.
GTGGTGGACGCCGACAAGCATCTGGCCACCCTGCTCGCGCGCAACGAGAGCGAGGGGGGAGTGCTGTTCAAGATGAAGCACGACCCGCGAGTGACGCGTGTCGGCCGAGTTCTACGCCGCTACAGCCTCGACGAGTTGCCGCAGTTCGTGAACGTGCTCCGTCGCGAGATGAGCGTCGTCGGTCCGCGTCCGCCGTTGCGCCGTGAGGTGGAGACGTACGACGGAAACGTGCGTCGGCGTCTGCTGGTGCGTCCCGGTGTGACCGGCCTGTGGCAGGTGAGTGGTCGATCCGACCTCACGTGGGAAGAATCTGTGCGCCTGGATCTCTCGTACGTGGAGAACTGGTCCATGACACAGGACATGCTGATCATCGTGAAGACCGTGCGTGCGGTGTTCGGCAGCGAAGGCGCGTACTGACTCCGTGTGCGAAGGGCTGTCAGCAGTCCTCGAACACCGCGCGTGCGAATCCCGCTGTCTGATAGACGTACTGCCACGTCCACGCCCACCAGGGGAGCTCGGTCGGGCTCTCGAGCACGGTCAGGTCACCGTCCCAGCACTTGTCGAGGATGTACCGACTGCGCGACACGTGGGGCCGGAACGTCACGACCAGAACATGTTTCCAATTCTGCTCCTCCGCGAGCCGGCGGATCTCTCGTCCCTCACCGCGGGTGGTCGACGGGTCCGGAACGAAACAGGTGACCGTGAAGTCGTAGGTGCCGTTGCACAGATCGCTCATGTAGTCGGGATCGCCGTAGGAACCGACACCTCGTGCGGTGTACGGATCCGAGAACACCACCTGCGGCGCATAGCCGTCCTCTGCCAACTCGAGGCCGAATTCCTCACGTCCGTCGTGGGCGCCTCCGAGAACGACGATGGCGTCCGCGGCAGTGGGCTGATCGACGCGCGGGCTCACGTAAGGCTCCCAGCCGACGGCGGTGGCCACGGCGACGGCGCCGACAACGGTGAGCGCCACCCGACGGCGACGGCGCCGGGGCGACTTCCTCTGCAGCACCCGGTCAGTCTACGGCGAGGGTGCGGGTGCGCCGTCGCGTGAGTACGCGGCGTCGAGCGTCTGAGCGACGGAGGCCATGCCGGAGGTCTCCCGGACCGTCCGGAAGGCGTTCTCGCCCGCTGTGCGGAGCGTCGGGGGGTCCGCAAGCAGCGCGGACATCGCCGCGGTGAGCTCGGAAACAGTGCCGTTCGTCACTGCGCCGCACGCGTTCTCGGCGATCAGGGGGGCGAGACCACAGGTGTCGGTGACGATCACGGGTACGCCGACGGACATGGCCTCGAGAACCGACATCGGGTAGGGCTCGTCCACGGACGGCAACACGTAGAGGTCGGCCGTGCGCATGGTCTCCAGCGTCTCGTGTGGTGGCAGCGGACCGCGCCACTCGACGGAAGCGCTCACGCCGGCGTCGGTGATGCGCGCGGCGACCGCATCGCCTTCACCCTCATCTGGTCCGACCAGGGTGAAGCGAGCGGTGTGGCCCTCAGCCAGGACGGCGACTGCCGCGTTCACGAAATCGACGGGGCGTTTACGAGCCTGAAGTCGAGCGAGGAAGAGCACATGCGGCGGGGCCTCACCGGATTCCCGTCGACGTTCCGCGGCGGGAACACCATTGGCGAGACGGATGAAGTCGAGGTCGGTGTTCGCCACCGCCTCGACGTCGCGCTTCTCGTGATCCGTCAGGTGAAACACCCCGGAGGCGCGGCGCAGTACCGGACGCGTGAGCAGAGCATCGATCGGCCGCGCCAACATCTTGTCGGTCGGGTCGATCATGCCGTGAGTCTGTGTGAACAGCCGCTGCGATCGGCCGACAGCGATGCGCGCGATCGGCAGCGTGACGAGGTCCCGCGCCAGGTGCACATGGACCACGTCGTAGTCTCGGCCGTGGCGCAGGAACCACGTCACCATGGCTGGGGACGACAGGCCCGCGAAGCCCGCGCCCGGCAGTACCGCACGGACCGGAAAGAGGCGGACCGGCACGCCGTCCTGCTCGGTGGGTGCCACGTCGAAGCCGCGGGTGCCGGCGGCGATGGTGACGTCGTGGCCTAGTGCCCTGAGCTCGCGTGCCTGGTTGACCGCCACTCGCACCGGCCCGCCGTAGGCGCCGTCCGGTGAGATCAGTGTGACGACGTGAAGAATCCTCACGGTCGCATCACCGCGTTCGGTGCCAGGACGACAGCGTCCGCTGCGACGTCCGCGGTGACCAGAGCCGTGGCCCCGACGACGGCGTCGGATCCGATGGTGACTCCGCGTAACACCGTGGCTCGCGCGGCGATCCACGCCCCGTCGCCGATCTCGATCGGCGCGTTGTCGAACTCGAAGGTAGGAGACCGGCGGTCGTGACTACCGGTACACAGCAACACGCCCTGCGAGATGCAGACGTCGGAACCCACCGTGACGGGCTCGAGGTTCAGGATCCAGACGTCCTCGCCGATCCATGAATCGCGCCCCACCGTCAGCTTCCACGGCCAGTGAATGCGAACGCGGTGCCGGATCAACACTCCGTCGGCGATGGTGGCACCGAACGCCCGGAGAACGCGGACCCGGACCGAACCGGGGCACCACCATCGCGTCAGTACCGTCCCGGACACGGCCAGCCAGAGAATCTGCTTCAGCGGTCCTGCGCCCTTGTCGTAGCCTCGGCCGGTGAAGCCGGCCAACGATCGACGCAGAGGTGCCGCACTCACGACCGCACGGCGTCGGCACGGCCCGCGGTGCGGTACCAGTCGACGACGCCGGCGATTCCGTCGGCGAGTCCAACGGACGGCGCCCACCCCGACTCCGTGAGAGTCGTGACGTCCAGCAGCTTGCGCGGTGTGCCGTCCGGCTTCGAAGTGTCCCAGTTCACGTCACCGTTGTACCCGACCGCGGCCGCTACCAGGTCCGAGATCTCGGCGATGGTGTGATCGACGCCCGTGCCGACGTTCACCTGCTGCGGTCCGTCGAAGTGCTCGAGCAGGTGGAGACAGGCCGATGCCATGTCGTCCACGTGCAGGAACTCGCGACGCGGCCTCCCGCTGCCCCAGTTCGTGACCTGTTCGGCCCCCGCGGCGACTGCCTCCTCGAAACGACGCACCAGTGCGGGCATGACGTGCGATCCGGAACGCGAAAAGTTGTCTCCCGGGCCGTAGAGGTTGGTCGGCATGGCGGAGATCCACGGCAACCCGTACTGCTTGCGCACCGACTGCACCTGAAGGATGCCCGCGATCTTGGCGATGGCGTACGCATCGTTGGTCGGTTCCAGCGTGCCGGTGAGCAGATATCCTTCGCGAATCGGCTGTGGCGCCGATCGCGGGTAGATGCACGAGGAACCGAGAAACAGAACCCGTTCGACGTCGTGGGCCAGCGCTGCGTCGAGGACGTTGACCTGGATGCGCAGGTTCTCGGAGAGGAAGTCCACCGGGAACGTGTCGTTGGCGAGGATGCCGCCGACTTTCGCGGCAGCGAGAACGACTGTGCGAGGACGAGTCGCGGAGAAGAACTCGAACACCTGGTCGCGCTCACGAAGATCGAGCTCGGACGACGTCCGTCCGATCAGCGACGTGAAACCCTCACCTTCGAAACGGCGCCAGAGAGCCGATCCGACCAGACCGCGGTGGCCGGCGATGTAGAGCGGTTCGTCGCGATCGAGCGGACCGGGCACGACACTGCTCGGTCCGGTGGTCACGACCTGTTCCAGTCCGGGAGGGACGGGCGATCGATCCACGGCTTGCCCTCGTGCGTGAGTGCTGCGACATCCGCATCGACCATGATGCGGGCCAGTTCGGGGGTGTGCACCGTGGCCTTCCAGCCCAGGTCGCGTTCCGCCTTGCTCGCGTCACCGATGAGGGCGTCGACCTCGGAGGGTCGAAGGTAGCGCTCGTCGAACCTGACGTGCTGCTCCCAGTCGAGACCGACCTGCTCGAACGCGGCGACGAGGAAGTCACGGACCGAGAAGTTACCGCCGGTCGCCAGGACGTAGTCGTCAGGAGTGTCGGCCTGCAGCATGCGCCACATTCCCTCGACGTACTCGGGTGCGTAACCCCAGTCACGGATGGCGTCGAGGTTGCCGAGGTAGAGCTCGTTCTCCATGCCGGCGGCGATGCGAGCTGCTGCGCGGGTGATCTTGCGCGTCACGAAAGTTTCCCCGCGGCGGGGTGACTCGTGATTGAACAGAATGCCGTTGACAGCGAACATCCCGTAGGCCTCGCGATAGTTCCGCGTGACCCAGTAGGAGTAGACCTTCGCGGCACCGTAGGGCGAGCGCGGATGGAACGGCGTGGTCTCGTCCTGCGGAGGCGGTGTGGCACCGAACATCTCGGAGCTCGATGCCTGGTAGAAGCGGCAGTCCAGGCCTGCCAGACGCACTGCCTCGAGCAGTCTGATGGAGCCGATACCCGTGGTGTCACCGGTGTGTTCGGGCTCGTCGAAGCTCACGCGCACGTGGGACTGCGCACCCAGGTTGTAGACCTCGTCGGGACGGATCTGCATGAGCAACGTCACGAGGCGGGCACCGTCGCTGAGGTCGCCGTAGTGCAGGAACATCTTCGCGTCCGGGTTGTGCGGGTCGGCGTAGATGTGATCGATGCGAGAGGTGTTGAAGGAGGACGAGCGACGCACGACTCCGTGCACCTCGTATCCCTTGGCGAGCAGGAGCTCGGCCAGGTAGGAGCCGTCCTGTCCGGTGATGCCCGTGATGAGGGCGCGCTTTCCGGTTCCGATCTTCGTCATGAGCTGATAACACTTTCGGTGCGGGCCGGGGAGCGGCGTGCGGCTGCGAGCCGACGAAGCCACCCCTCGTAGCGGTCGATGGCGTAGTCCTCGGAGAGCACGCGGGTGCAGTACCTGCGCCCGGCGTCTCCGAACCGGCGGGACGACACGTCGTCCGAGCCGATCGCGAGAGCGGTGTCGAGAAGCTCTCGGGGGTCCCCCGACCCGATGTGAACTCCGGCCCCCGACGCACGGATCTCGTGCGCCGTCGTGCTCGTGGGGTCGGTCGCGGCGAGAACAGGATTGCCGCTGGTGAAATAGGACGTCAGTTTGCTGGGAACGGCCATCTCGGCCACGCCCGGCTTCTCGTTGACGAGGAGCACGTCGGCGGCGGCGAGTGCGGACCGGAACTCGAGGTCCGGGAGCGGCCGAACGAACTGGAGACGTGAGACGCCGACGGCGGCGGCCTCGAGCTGGGGGCGCTGATTGCCGTCACCCATGAGGACGAATCGAACACGTCGGCTCTCCGCGTCCGCCAACCGCGCGGCCTCGACGACGTTCTCGAGTCCTTGCTTCGCGCCCATGTTGCCGGAGTGCAGGACGATGGTCTCGTCCTCGGCCCACCCGAACGACCGGCGTACGGCCTCCTTGTCGATGGTGCCCATCGGCTGGATGTGAGTCCAGTTGCGAATCACCTCGACCTTGGCCGGATCGACCTGCAGGTTGCTGGTGACGTGGTCGCGGAAACGGTCGTGGATCACCGACACGCCGTCCGCGGCACGGAGGATCTCGGACTCGAAGCGGGCGGCGGCGCGTGCTCCGCGGCCGTCCATCGCGCCGGTCTCGACGACGCCGAGGCTGTACAGATCCTGGACCCACACACCGACAGCGGGCCGACGCGGCGAGAGGCGCGCACGGGTGATCGCCATGGCGGTCGAGATGAGAGTGGGACTGACACAGAGCAGTACGTCGGGGCTGTTCCAGCCGCTTCGCACGGAGCGGGCTCCGAAGCTCGCCTCCATCTTGACGCGGCCCTTGGGGGTGGGCGGATCCGGAACGAGGTGGCGTCGACGGTGCACGTCGACGCCGTTGATCTGTTCGTCGGACGAGGACTGGTCGTACCCGTCCGCGATCCGCCACTCGGGATAGTGGGGCATGCCGGTGACGACATCGATCCGGTGTCCGCGCGATGCGAGGCCCTCCGCGAGCGCGGTGGTGTAAGGCGCGATTCCCGTCGTCTCGGGCGCGTAGTTGATACCCAGAATCGTGACGCGCAGGGGCTGGGCCTCGAAGGCCTCGGCGCCGTCTCGCGGCTCGGTACGGATGTCGGGGAGTGCTGTCCACTCCCGCTGCGGCGAACTGATACTGCACCTCCGGGTCTAGGTTGCTTGCGAAACCGTCCCCGAGTCGGTTTCGAGCCATTGAACCAGATTATCGGTTTCAGGACAACTGTGAAACCGCCGTACTCAGTTGTTAAAGTGTTTCCATCAGACCCGTCGGTTCGGGAACGCGGGCGCAACACGGCCCGCTGCCTGATATGTGGTCCGTCACGTGAAGGACAGGGGAATCGTCATGACATCTCGGAGTGGGGCGCACGGCACGCCTCGGTGTGCGCGATGACCGCCGATCCGTGGGCCGGCAAATTCTGCTGCCAGGTCGAGACGCTGTACGGAGACGTCGACCTCGGTGCCGTGACGAGTGTCGGCAGGGCGTGGGCGGAGGCGTGTTTCGCTCCCGGCCACCAGCCGGCGGTGCGATGGATGGTCGCCACCGGTGACTTCGACGTTCTGCCCCTGACGGATGCCGTCCACGACGCGCTCGACGCCGGTGAGCTGACGCTGACCCGGGACGGCTTCCGCGAGAGCGCGATCGCTGACTTCGTGCGGCGGGGCGACCGTCCGGACGCCGACGGAGCCTTCGACCACGCGACAGTGCACGTGGTGATCGGCGCCCGGCACGTCCGCGTCGTCTACAGCCACCTCTTCGGAGACGAGACGGTCTTCTTTCCGAAGGTGCGACGGTTGTCTCTCGCGATCGGTGGTCGAACGCTCCCCATTCCGCCGCCTCTCACGGACGAACGTGCGCTCACCGGTCTCCGCCTCCTCGGCGCCGCGGCTCAGGTCGCTGCGTCACGCCCGCGAGCAGTGGCCACGGCGGCGCGAACCATCGTGCGAGGGCGGTCGACCGATGCGGTGATGTCCCCGAGTTCCGTGACGCGACCGGCAGATCCGAACGCGGTCTTCGCGATCTGCGTGACGATCGAGACGGTGTCGGCGCCCAAGATCCCGTCGGTTCTGCTGTACTGCTCGATCCTCCGAGACCTCGCACTTCCGGCGGGCGTCATGAACCACGTCATCGCGGATCTGCGCTCCTACTCGCCCGCCCTGTCCGGCACGGGCGGCAACGCGGTGAGTCATGTGCCGTTCGTCGCGGACTGGTCCCGTGACGACCCGAGCGGCTGCGCGGCCTCGATCGCCGCTCGGTTGCGTGTGGCGGAACCGGTGGTGCGTGCGGCAGCCTCGAGGCTGTTCGGACTCGGCGCGCGGATGACGACGTCGCGGCCGTCCGTGTCGAGCGCCACCCTGGCCACCTCGATGTCCTACTACCGCGTGCCCGCGGGCCAGTCCGTCGTCCGGTCCGACGGGGATGCCGTCCACGTCACGGGGTTGCAGACGCCGGATCTGGGTGTGCTCGCGTTCAACGCGCGGGACTTCGGCGGAACCGCGGATCTGACAGTGTCGCATCGCGGTGGACTCGTCGATCGAGATCGCGTGCTCGCAGCCCTGGTCGTCAATGCTGCTCGAGTGGGGTGTCGGGTCACGTGGTCCTGGTCCTTCGACCGGCGCGACCACGCGTCGTCGAGTTCGCCGATCACGGCTGTGCCGACCGAGGGCAGTTATGCATAGCCATAAACAATCCTGTAGTCTTCTTTCGAGGCAGTGATCAGGTTGCCGGTACGCATCGTCGGGGTGTAGGCGGGTCATCAGTCGGTGATTCGTCGTCCAACACGTCGAGGGGCGGTGTCAACATGGCTGGGCTCAAGTTTCGGGTGATCGCCAGCGCAGGGGACCAGGTCCTCTCCAGCGTCAGCAACGCTGTGATTCTCTTCGCGATGGCCGGTCCGTCCTCGGTCCAGGCATTCGGTGCCGCGGTCCTCGTCTTCTCGATCGTCACTGCTGCCATCGGACTCGTCCGAGGTGCCCTGGGCACACCGTTGTTGCTCATGAGTGGCGAGTCGCGTGAGGACATTCTGCGCGAAGGGTCTCGCGGTCTCGGTTCGGCGCTCCTGTTCGGTGTGGTGGTCGGTGTCGTCGCCCTCGTGGTGTCCATCGCCCTCGACGAGCCCCAGGTCGGAATCGCCTACGCGACAGCCGTTCCACTCGTGCTCGCCCAGGATGTCCTGCGGTTCGTCTCCATGGCCCTGGGGGAACCGGAATCGGCGTTCGTCAGCGACGCGATCTGGGCAGTGGGTGCTGGTGCAGTACTCGTCACGACGTGGATCTCGCCGACCGCTCTGGTCATCCCCGAGATGATCTGGTTCTGGTCCATCGCAGGTGGACTCGCGCTTCTGCAGCTCGCCTGGCGCACAGGTATTCGCCCGACGTTCCGTGGCCTCCGGACGTGGTGGGTCGAATTCTGGCAGCACCGAACGCGTTTCGCGTTCGAGAGCGGTGTGGATCAGATCGCCGCGATCCTCATCGTGTCGGTCTCCACCATCTTCATCGGCACCGTCGCCGCCGCATCACTGCGCGGCGCGGTCACCGTCCTCGGGCCGTTCGCTGTCCTCATCAGTTCGTTGCCTCTCATCGTCATTCCCGAGGCCGTGCGGGCAGGGCACAGCGCCAAGCAGATCTGGCGCACTCTGAGCTACGCCGCGTGGATCACGTCCGCCCTCGCCGCCACCATCGGATTCCTGGCACCGTTCGTCCCCTCGTTCCTGGGTCGCCTGTTGCTGGGTGATTCGTGGGCCGAGGCGACACAGGTGCTGCCGTTCCTCGGGTTGGAATACGCCGCGATCTGCTGGATCGCCGGCGTCTACAACTTCTATCGGTCGCGTGGAGCGTCCGCCGAACTCTTGAAGTACCGCATCGTGCAGAGCCTGCTCGGCATCGTCATCTGCACGGGCGCAGCGGCGATCTTCCGCACTGCCGCCGGCGTGGCGATCGGGCTCGCTCTGTCGGCCACCGTGATGGCCGTGTGTCTGGTCGTCGAGGTGTACCGGAAGCAACTTCGACAGGTCGCCGCAGAGCGTCGCCCCGTGCCTGCGACCGCACTGGCCGCCCGCGGTTACGCGGAGTCGCGGTCATGACCGCCCCGTCCACGCGCCGACTGCGCCCCGCCGTCGCCACGATGTCGAGCGGCCGGCTCGGTGCTCCGCTCCTGGTGTGCTGGGTGGCGGCGTCCATGGTCGTTCTGGTGCCCGTCGTCGTCATCGGCTTCACGCCCACTCCGCATCGCCCGGTGTGGATGGGCGCCCTCGCCGTGACCACGATCGCCGGAGTCCGCTACGCCTGGATCATCGGTGAGGGCCGTCGCCGCCTCATCGAGATGTCCTTCTGGATGTTCACCTACGTCTTCCTGGGGCTGGCCCCTCTTGCGCAGTTGCGACTGGAGCAGAACCCGCCCACCACGCCGCGTCTCGATCCGTCCCTGGACATCAAGGCCATGGTCATCGTCGTCACCGGCCTGGTCTTCTTCTGCGTCGGTCTCGTGGTCGCGCGACTGGTGTGGCCCAAGCTCCCGCCCATCGTGACCGGGGAGCGCGGAGCCGGACGTATCGACCCGCTTCGTGCGGTGGCCCTGGCGGTCGTCGCGCTCGCTCTCAACGCGTACTACATCAGCCGGATCGGCCTCGGCACCTTGTTCACGAGCCGCACCGCCGTGACCGAGCAGGCGGAAGGATCGCTCGGACAGTCGACCACCGCGGTCATCATCGCCGCGGGCGCCATGATGTCGCTGCTGGTCGCGTTCATCGCCGTGGTCAAGTACTACGACACGATGACGGTGAAGGAACGGGCGTTCCTCCCGATCATCATCCTGCTGGGCGCGACTCTGTGCGTCACTCTCAATCCCATCTCCAACGCGCGCTACCTGTTCGGCACCGGGGCGCTCGCGGTCGCAGCGCTGTTCGGACTGTTCGCCACCCGCGCCCGGTTCCGCGTCGTCGCGATCCTGGCAGTGGCCGCGCTCGTGCTCGTCTTCCCCCTGGCCGATGCCTTCCGCTACAGTTCGTCCGCCCAGTTCAAGACATCGAATCCGTTGGAGTCGTTGACGTCTCCGGATTACGATGCTTTCGCGCAGATCAACAACACGGTGCTGTACGTCCAGAACAACGGCGACACCGGAGGCGACCAGGCCCTGGGCGTGCTCTTCTTCTGGGTGCCGCGGTCCGTCTGGGCCGACAAGGCACCCGACACGGGCGTGCTCCTGGCGCAGAGTCGGAACTACCCCGTGGACAATCTGTCGGCGCCACTCTGGGCCGAGTTGTACATCAACGGAGGGTTCCCGATTCTCGTGATCGGGATGCTGCTGTTCGGCCTCGTCGCGGGACTGCAGGATCGCCGTATCGAGATCTCGCTACGTACGGCACGCGCACCGACGGTGCTGGCCTGCATTCTGCCGTTCTACGCCATCATTCTACTCAGAGGCTCACTGCTGCAGGCGATGTCATACCTTCTCGTCATCATCGCGTGTGCCCTGTTCGTCACCGGAACCGGAAGGAACAAGGCATGACGCGGTCGGCCCTTCGGCGCGGCGACGTCCGAGCCGTCGTACTTCTCGCCATCGTCACCGTGGCCGCGGCGGGCGTGCTCTTCGCACGTGGCGCCGCTGAACCGTCCGGGACCGAATCGAGTGCGACGTCGACGTCGACGTCGGCCTCCCTCGTGCCGAGCCGAGCGACGACCGCGCTCTGGGTGGGCGACAGCTACACCGCGGGTGTGGGCAGGATCGACAACGCGTCCTACGCCCGCATCGTCTGCCTGCGCATGGGCTGGGCCTGCAACGTGGACGCCGAGGGCAGCACCGGGTTCCTCGACGACGGCGCCGCCGAGTACCAGGGCGTCACCAGCCGGCTTCCGGCCCGACTCGACTTCGACAAGGCCACCTTCGACGCGGATGCGATCATCGTCGACGCCGGACGAAACGATCTCGAGGTGCCGTTCGACGTCCTCATCGGGGCGATCGACGACTACGTCTCGGATCTTCGCGAAGGCTGGCCGGACGCGAGGATCGTGATCATCGTGCCCACGTTCATGTCCCCCGAGAAGTACGACAACTACGACGAACTCGTCGCCGGCATCGACGCGATCGCGGCGAAGGTCGGCGGGCAGGTCCTCGATCCTGTCGCGCGTGGGTGGTACGCGAACGTCGACATTCCCTCGATGCAGATCGAGGACAGGGTGCATCCCAACGCGGTCGGCAACGCGTATCTCGCGGGCGTGCTCGAGCGCGATCTCCGCGAACTCGGCCTCGGCGACCTCACCGCACCGGAAGGACCCCAGTGAACATCGCTTCGTTCTCCGCCACCGTCGGTAAGCGCTGGACGACCGTCGTCGCCGGAGTGCTTCTCGGGCTCCTGGTCGCCGTCGGAATCCTCCTGACGTCCGACACCGTCTACCGCTCCACGTCGCAGCTCTTCCTCGGTACGCCCGGGTGGGGCGGTCCGACGACCCTGGGCAATTCGGATTCCAGTCCCTACCAGGGTGACGAGTTCACCCGGCAACGTGCGCAGACCTACGTGCGTCTGATCGAGGACATGAACTTCTCTCAGCGCGTGTCGGAACGACTCGGAGGTTCGGTGTCGCCGTCGGCGGTCGCCGCGCATCTCGATGTACGGGTGGTCCCCGACACCGTTCTGCTCGACGTCACCGCCGGTGACGCGTCACCCGACACCGCGCGAGACATGGCCGTCGCAGCCGCGGAGCAACTCACGGAGGACATCGAGACTCTCGAGACCCCAGCCGGCCTCCGCGTGGCCACCGTGCAGCCCGTGGCCGTGGGCAGCGCGACGGTGCCGACGGAACCGTCGTCTCCCCACACGGCACTCACGCTCGTCGCCGGTGTCACGGTGGGTCTGCTCCTGGGTCTGTCGGCGATGGTCGTGCGCGAGCGGTCACGGCGAACCGTGGACGACGCCGAGACGATCGTCGCCGCGACCGGTCGCCCCGTTCTCGCCACCATTCCCCACGTCACCGACGAGGCGGCGTTCGACGAGTTCCGGTACGACCTCGACTACCTGGCGCGGCGTGCGCCGTCCGGTGTCCTGGTGGTCTCCGGACCGGGATCCGGAGTCGGACGTACCGCCACCGTCGCGGGACTGGGCGCCGCGTACAGACGAGCAGGACGATCGGCGGTGATTGTCGACGCCGATTTCCGCAGTACGGGACCGGAAGCCGCGAGCGGCGGTGTGAGCGGAGTGGTGTTGGGGGAGCTCTCTCTCGCACGTGCACTCACCTCCGTCGACGGTGTCGCGCATCTCGTGAGCGGGGTGCACCCGGCCGAACCTGCACGACTTCTCGAGAACCGACGCTTCGCGGAACTGCTGGACGACCTCCGCTCGCGCTACGACGTCGTTCTCGTCGACTCGCCCGACGCCGGCCGCTTCGACGATGCCCGCACCGTCGCTCGCCTCGCGGACACGACGGTGTTGACGGCCGCCGCCGGCAGGACGTCCATCGACGATCTGGTGCGCTCGGTCGCAGACATGCGAGCGGTCGGCGTGGATGTCGCCGGCACTGTTCTCACTCATTCCCGAGGTACCCGAGCACGATTCGGCTACCTCGCTCCGCACGACGACCAGGACGCGCCGACCGCGGTGCAGACAGGAACGGTGACCCGATGAGCACACTCATCAAGAAGCTTCGCGTGAATACGCTCGTCTGGGCTGTGCCGCTGGGTGCAGTCGTCGGCGCGATACTCGCGCTGATGCTCACCGCCACCATGCCGAAGTCCTACACGGCGAGCACGGTGCTCTTCATCGGTTCACCCGCCGCGGGCGATTCGGCCGGTGCCTATCAGGGTGACCTGTTCTCCCAGCAGCGCGCAGGAACGTACGCGCAGTTGTTCACGGGCGACGACCTCGCCGTCAAGGTGAACGACGACCTCTCGCTCGGTCTGACGCCGAGCGAGCTGGCGTCCAAGGTCACCGCGGCCGCAGTCGAGAAGACCGTGCTCCTGCAGGTGGACGTGGTGGACGGCAGTCCCACGCGAGCCGCCGACATCGCCAACGCCTACGCGTCGAACTTCGCGCAGTTCGTCGGCCAGTTGGAGAACCCGACCGGCGGCGGCCAGCCCAGCTCGTTGGTCACCGTCATCACGGCAGCCGAGGCCCCTGCTGCCCCGACGAGTCCGAGCAGCACGACGAATCTCGCTGCAGGCGTCGTGGCGGGCGGTGCCCTCGCCGGCGCTGTCGTGTGGCTGCGCCGCCGCCTCGACAAGCGAGTGAGGTCTGTCGACGCGCTGTCCGAGGCCGCGGGCGCACCGGTCCTGGGACGATTGCCTGCCGACTCGGCCCGCGGCTCGACGCTCATCAGCCTGCCCGAGAACTCGACGGACGGGTACACCGAGAGTGCGCGCAAGCTGCGGACGACCGTGCAGTTCGTCGACGCGGACAAGCAGAAGGAGTCGCTCGTCGTCACCGGTGTCGGTGATTCCGCGGCGTCGCGTGAGGTGGCGGCGACACTGGCGCTTCTGCTCACCGAGACGGGGAGGACGGTGGTACTCGTCGATGCAGATCTGCGCGAGGCGTCACTGCACCGGTACGTCGGAGCACCGGATGCTGCCGTCGGTCTGACCGATGTGCTCGCGGGTGCGATCATGGTCGAGGACGCGGTGACCACCGTTGCCGGTGGACGCCTGTCCTTCCTCGCTGCCGGTTCGGCGTCGTCCACTCCCGGCGAGGACATCGCCGCGAATCTGATGCGCACCGTTCTCGCCGAACTCGCACGCACCTACGACCACGTCGTCGTCGCTGCCGCTGCCGCCGATGCCTATGCCGATGCTGCGGTGCTGTCGCACGACGTGGACGGAACTGTGGTGGTCGTCCGGGAGGGTGCATCGACCGCCGCGCAGGTCTCCACTGCCGCGCGCGCCCTGCGGTCGACGGGTGGCACCCTGTACGGGACGGTGCTGGTCGCGAAGACGGGTTCGTCCGCGACGACCGTGTCGAACGCGCCGACACGAGTCGCCCCTTCTCACACCTCGATTCCGGAACAGTCGCCGGTCGCTGTGAGCCGTACCCGGCGAACGGAGGTCGACCACCACACCCCGGCCGATCGTGTGTTCGGCCGTGACGACGTCGTACGTGACGACGTCCGCCGTTCGGCCGACGGGGTGGCGCGGGAGCGCCGCGACGACGATCGCTGGGTCTCCGATCACGACCGCTTCTCGGCGAATCGCGAGGTCGAGGACGCGATCACCGATCCGTTCCCGGCTGTCACCGCCGAGGAGGCCGGTGCTGTGCCGTCCGCGATGGAGTGGGCGCCGGCGGCCCCGGTGCGGCGCCACGTCCCGTCTCGCCCGTTCCCCCGCGCAGCGCTCCCGGCGGCGTCCGAGGCACCCGCGCCCAGGTCCGCAGATGTCGTCGACAAGGACGTCGTCAGCACGTCGGGCGAACAGGATGTCGCTGTCTCCGCGCCGTCGAGCGACGAGGCGCCGTCGGACACCCTCGGCGACGGACCGGACGACACCCGTGACGAGAACGGCAGCGAGGACGAGACCACGACCACTCGGCAGATCACGCGTCGTGGAGCACCTCGATCCCGCGCAGCGAACGGTCAGCCGGTCGCCGCTTCCGGGCGGGCACGCGGTAGATCGCGGTGACACTCGGCTCCCTCGTGTCCGGACGGCGTCGTCCGGTCGGACGGCGTCTTCTCGTCGTCGCCCTTATCGTCCTGTCCGCGTCGTCGTCGGCATGCTCGACGGCGATCTCGGTCGACGGCCCGGCCGGGCTCGACGGCGCGACCGTGGTCGGTGCGCCGGACGCGACACCGGATCAGACCCTGCCGTTCGACGTCCCCGCCGAGCGAGATTCCCCCAAGAAGGTCTTCGCTCACTACTTTCCGCCGTACCCGATCTCGTTGGACAATGTCGACCCCGCCGAGGACTACTACGCGACGCACTATCTCGATCCGGCCGGTGAGGACGGGAAGTATGCGGACGTCGGCGGTTTCCTCCGGGACCGACCGTTGCCGCGAGCACCCCGTCCCGAGGCCGACTGGGTGAATCAGGATCTCCAGGACGAAGTGCGACAGGCCGTTTCGGCGGGAATAGACGGCTTCTCGGTCGATGTACTCGCGCCGATGGAGACCGGGTCGTTCTCGGTGGCCTCTCGACCCGCTGCATTGCTCGCGGCGGCGAATGCGGTCGACCCGGCGTTCTCGATCATGCTGATGCCCGACATGTCGGGGGTGCTGGCCGACCTCTCTCCTGTGGAGCTGGCGGACGAGATGGCGGCGCTCGCGCTGTATCCGTCGGCCTTCCGAGTCGACGGTTCCATCGTGATCAGTCCGTTCCGGGCGGAGGCGAAGTCGCCGCGGTGGTGGGAAGACTTCGGCGCGGCGATGGCGACCCGACACGGTCAGAAGGTCGCACTCGTTCCGGTGTTCGTGGACTCGAGCACCGATCTCGCCGCGTATTCGTCAGTCTCGTACGGATTGTCGTCGTGGGGTGCCAGAAACCCTGCCTTCAATCCGTCCGACGACGCCGGCCCGCAGTCTCCCTTGGGTCAGGCCGCGGAAGCGCACAGACTGGGCAAACTGTGGATGGCACCCGTGTCCGTGCAGGACGTTCGGCCGAGCCAATCGATCTTCGACGAAGCGTCCAACACCGAGAACCTCCGCGCGACCTGGCAGAACGCGATGGCCGGTGACGCCGAGTGGGTGCAACTGGTGACCTGGAACGATTACAGCGAAGGCACGTCGTTCGCGCCGAGCGTGCGGCACGGGTGGTCGTTCCTCGACATCTCCGAGTACTGGCTGTGGTGGTTCAAGTCAGGTGATCCGCCTGCGATCGTGCGCGACACCGTCTACCTCACCCATCGCACGCAGCTGGTCGGCGCACCGACTCGATCGGCCGAGGCGGCACCGATGGTCCTGCGTTCCGGTGGTACGCCGGCGTCGGACGAGGTGGAAGCTCTCGTGTTCGCGACATCCGAAGCGTCGGTGACCATCCGAACATCCGCGGGGGAGACGACCTGTACGGTCCCCGCGGGCGTGGGGGTCTGCACAGCGGCCCTCGCTCCGGGCGACGTGTCCGTCACCGTCGACCGCGACGGAAATGACGTCGCTCGTGTGGATTCGCCGTTCGTCGTCGAATCTTCGCCCGACGTGCAGTCCCTTGACTACGTCGCGGTATCCAGTCGGCGCTAGTTTCCGCATGGCCGTCTCGTGCAGGCGGTGAAAAAAAGAACTGACGCCTTTTTCGAATTTGTGCGTGTCATTAATGCGCAGCGCTCCTGCGCGCTAAGTTGCATTTCATGAGCACAGTGGCGTGGTTGTTCGACGCAGGTTCCGACGATGCGTGACGAGACCGACCGGAATGTCTCTGCCGGTGGCTCGGCCGTCCGGTGGATGTCGACGCTGCGGCTCACCGTTCCCCTGGTGGTCACAGCGGTACTCGTGTCGGTACTCGTGGTGGCCCCGAGTGAGAGCGTCCGAACCTCGGAGCAGGAGGTGGTCGAGACGGCATACGCAGCGGCACCCGCGATTCCCGTCGACATGCCGACCACTGCCAGTCCGAAGAAAGTGTTTGCGCATTATTTCCCGCCTTATCCGTTGTCGCTGGACAATGCTCAGCCCGCGTCGGACTATTACGCGACGCAGTATTTGAATCCCAATGGTGAGAACAACAAGCATGCCGCCTACGGCGGATTTCTCCGCGATCGTCCGCTTCCGCGTGCGCCCCTCGCGGGGAGCGACTGGAAGATTCAAGACCTCCGGCAGGAAGTCAATGACGCGCGCAGTCGGGGAATCGACGGATTCACCGTCGACATCCTGGTCAGGTCGTCGAGCGCCAATCCGATCGCACCCGTGACGCGTCAGCTGATCGACGTGGCGGGTCAGACGGGCGGGAAGTTCTCCGTGGTGCTGATGCCCGACATGAACGGTGAGCTCGGAGCACTCACGCCCGACGGAATGGCCGACGAGTTGGCTCAATACGCGAAACTGCCGGGAACGTACAAGCTTTCGGACGGCCGCCTCGTGGTGTCGCCGTTCTACGCCGAGCGCAAGCCGGCGAGTTGGTGGTCGAGCTTCCTCACGTCGATGCGGAACCGGTACGGCATCACCGTGGCGTTCGTTCCGACCTTTCTCGACGCCCCGTCCAACATCGACGCCTTCGCATCGATCAGTTACGGCATGTCGAACTGGGGTGGCCGCAACCCTGCGTTCAACCCCACGGCGAACACGAATCCGTACTCCCCGGTGGCGATCGCCAACAGAGTCCGCTCGCTCGGCAAGATCTGGATGCAACCGGTGTCCTTCCAGGACAGTCGGCCGAATCAGAGCATCTACGACGAAGCGCAGAACACGACGAATCTCCGGAACACCTGGGACATCGCCATCTCCACGAACAGCGAGTGGGTTCAGCTCACCACGTGGAACGACTACAGCGAGGGGGCCACTTTCGCACCGTCGGTGCGGCACGCCTGGGGCCCACTCGACATCAGCTCCTACTATGTGGTCCGTTTCAAGTACGGGAGCTATCCGACGGTGAAGCGTATCGGTCTCTACGTGTCGCACCGCACGCAGTTCGCGGCAGCCAAGCCGTCGTTCCCCGAGACACGCTTGATGACACTGCGGCAGGGGAGTAGTCCGGCGAGAGACACGGTGGAAGCCGTGACATTCCTCAACTCACCCGCCCAGCTCACGATCACGGTCGGAACCACGACCACCACGTGCACCGTTCCAGGTGGGGTCGGAGTCTGCACCGCGCCCCTCGCGCCCGGAAACGTGCGCGTGGTCATGAGGCGAAACGGTGTGTCGGTGCAATCGGTGTCGTCAGCCCAGACCGTGACGTCGAAGCCGTACGTGCAAGCGCTGGACTACACCGTGACCAGCAGCTACAAGTGAGGTCAGGCACACACGTCCGCTGCCGGCGGTTCGCCGCGGAACCGTGCTTCGAACCAGATCGCCGTCTCCGCGCCGGGATCGAGATTGTCGTGACCCTGGCCCTGACGGACGATGTGATCCACGGAGTAGCCCATCGCACAGGCCTTGTCGATCGCACCGGCCACCCACTGTGGCTTGACGGTCTCGTCCTGATCGCCGTTGACGACGAGGATGGGACCGGCTGCTGATCGCCTCGGCAGTTCGATCTCGCCGAGCCAGTTCTCGAGGCGATCGGCCGCCTCTGCCGTCGACGGAACCGTGTCCGACGGGTTGATGTACTGGATCTTGTCCGCGCGGCGGGCGAGAGCGGCGGTGTCGGCCATGCATGCCGTCCAGGAGGACGAATCCTGTGCGAGTACGCCATGGAGATAGTCCGCCGGCACTGCGTCCGGCACGGCAGCGGTGAGGCCCGAGACGAGGAAGGGGAACCCGACCTGCTGGTCACGCGTCATGAAGCGTGACGACGCGAGGGTTCCCTGCTCGGTGAGGTCCAGGGCGGGAGCGAGAGCGACGGCGCCGACGAACGACAGTTCGGGGGCGTAGAAGTCGGCGAGTTCGGCCGCTGACCACGCTGCCTGGCCGCCCTGCGACACACCCATCGCAGCCCATTTGTCGGACGCCACCGGTGTCTCTGCGCGTGCTGCGCGCACGCCGTCGATCATGTTGTACGCACTCGTGTTCGGTTCGAGGTAGGGGTGAACGGGGGAGGACCCCGGCCCCTGATATCCGAGCCCTTGGTAGTCCGTCATGACGGCCACGTAACCCAGCTTCATGAGAGGGACGATGGTGGACGCGTATCCCAGAAGATCTGGATAGGCGGACGGTGCACAGTCCGCCGTGACGCCCGTCGTGCCGTGTCCGAAGGAGACCACGGGGCGCGATCCGTTCGGAGCGGGTGCATCCGGCGTGAAGACGATTCCCGACACCGCGGTCGGTCGGCCGTCGAGGCCCGATGTCGACCAGTAGACGATGCGGATGGCCGTTGCGCCCACTGCCGTGATCGACGGATCGATGTCCTCCACCGGCTCGGAGGAGATCACTGTTCCCCGTTGGGCGGCGGTGTCGCCGTCCAGGGTCGGGAGTGGTTGTTGCACAGGCGCTGCTGGTGCGGCCGGCGCCTCGGACGAGCAGGCGGCCGTCGTCGCGGTGAGCATCGCGAGCGCGAGAACCATGAGGGTCCGGTGGGAACGGGGTGTCATATCAGAGTTTCTCGGCGCCCAGCGGCGCCGCGGAGGTGAAAGGGGTGGGGGAAGCGCCGCCGACGGTGTCGCCGACGACGGTCAGAAGATGCTCGAACATGGTCTCTCGGAGATCACGGTGATAGAGCGAGTGGTCCCCACGATCGAAGATCGCCACCTCGGGTCGCAGCCCGCGTCGGCGGAGCCGCTGCAGAGCAGAACGACCGCGACTGGCCTCGAAGAGCGCCGTGTCCTCGGGCGACAACAGCGTGACCGTTCGCGCACCGCCGGCGGCGAGTGGTCCGAGCACGACCTCGGGTGCGTTGACCAGCCCCATGGCACCGAGCGCTCGCCAGCCCGGGTCCGGCAGCGTGTCACGCACGGCATGCACCCTGTTCCGCACTGCGCGGGCGAGGTGGAACAGTCTCGTCACCATCGCGGAATCCAGCGCGTCGACGTGTGCCGCCTTGATGGGCACCCTCGTGTTGCGGAACGACCACTTCGCCATGTTCATCATGACCACCGCGGCGGCGCCGTTCTCACGGGCAGCGAAGGCAGAGTGCCACGAACCGGAACAGATGCCGGCGTGCACCGTGGCCTGCGCCGGTGCTTCCACGCTCTCGGCCACGTGCCGGACGTCGTCGCGCGCGTCGGCCGACGTGGGTGCCGTCGACTCCTCCGACGCGACGTCACCGCTGTCGCCCGTTCCGCGACGGTCGTAGCGCAACGCGCCCACTCCGCGGGACGCGAGCAACCTACCGCCCTCCACCCAGAGTCGAGCGGGACCGATTCGGTGCTCGGCGGCAGTCTGGTGCAGAACGACCACCCCGTCCTCCGCGCGGTGGCCCACCGCGTGAGTGGCGAAGGACAGGAGACGGTCCGGTCCCCGGTACCCGATCGTCTCGATCACCGGCGCACCGTCCGCGGTGAGCCCCACTGCGGCGTCGTGTCGGACCGCCACGTCGACGGGGGCACGAACATTCGATGCTCCGACGGAGACCCACTCCGCGATCTCGGAGAAGACGGTGGTGGGAACCGAGAACACGAAACTGGGCGGGTTGACGAAGGTCTCGAGTCGAGAGGAGGTGATGCAGCTCGCTCCCGATGCAGCGAGGAGTCCGGTCACCGCCTTTCCTGTCCTGTCCGCCTCCCGGACCACGGCGAGAACACGAGGTGCCGCGGCGGCGGCGACGCCGCCGTCGAGCGACATGGACGAGAGTCGATCGACGGTGTCCTGCGCGAACGACCCACCGATGAAGGAGACTCGCCCGTCCGCAGCGACGTCCTCGCCGACCATGACGCTGTACTGAGCCCTCTGCTCCCGCACGTAGCGCCGGCCGGAGATCACCGGGTCCAGAAGGACGAGGGAGGCGAGTGGCTCGATGTCCCGGAGGACCTGAGATGCCAGGAGAGCTCCCGCCCGAACTCCGACGACGGACACCGGGGCGTCGACACAGGACCGAACGTGGTCGACAGCTTCGCGCACGCTGTCGAGCCACCCGTCCATCGCTTCGGGGTCGGACTGCATTCCCGCCGAATCGCCCAGCCCTCGGTAGTCGAATCGTAGGACGAGGAAGCCGGCTCGACCGAGAAGCTGAGCGAGTTGGCGTAGTCCGCGATAGGTAGGAATGTGCTCGCGCGCGATGGGCGAGCAGATGACGACCGCGCCGCGCGCCGTCCCCGATACAGGAATGTGCATGCTGCCGAACAGGGAGCTCTCGGGTGGGCCGAACCACGTGTCGACGGTCCGGACGGCCTGACTGCTCGCCTGTCGCACCGAGGTCGCCTGCACCGCGGTGAGGCCGACAGGGCGGGAAACGTGGTCGGTCGACGATCGCACGGGTTCGTGCGTGGTGAACGCGTGTCGAGTCATCGGTATGCCCTTCGCTCCTGGACCAAGCAGTCTGACGGTATTCTATCGTCAATCAAACATACCGAACGACGATGTTTCTTTCATTATTCCGCGGACGCCACCGGCAATCAGGTGCCGCACGGCACGTCGTCGCCGGTCCGCGCTGGTCCTCCCATGCCCGGATTGGTACTGTCGGGCCGAAACCGCGGGGTGTTCACAGTCGAAAGTCGGCCGAGCAGGGACCACGATCTCGTGACAGGGAAAGGCTGAGGCATGACTGCCGTGTACGGGATCAGTGTGGGAGCCGCCGCGCTTCGTCTCGTGCGGACGGATTCCGATGCGATAGAGGCCGGGACGGTCGCGTTCGAAATGAGGGTCGTCGACACGGTCGAACGCCCGACGGCGAGTGACGTCCGAGACGCTGTTCGCTCTCTGCCGACGGAGGGCGACTGCGTGCGTGCCACGGTCGCGGTTCCCGAAAGTCGGCTGGCCGAGGTGTCCGCTGCGGTCGAGGACTCGACCGTCGCCGTGGTGGACGACACGCGCGCGGCACTCGCTTTCGTCGAGTTCGCTTGGCTGGCCGACGGTTACCGGACTCTCGCACTCGTGGACGCCGGCGCGACGGGCACGTCGGTCACCATCGTCGACACCGAGGCCGGACGTCGCACCGAGACGGAACGATCCTCCGCTGGTGCCGGGCGAGCCCTGGATCGGATCGTGGTCGATCATCTGCTCGACGCCCAGATCGTCGATCGCCCCGGATCCGAGGACGCTGAACGGGAGTTGGTCACCTTCGCTCGATCGGTGAAGGAATCTCTGTCGACGAGCGTGCTCGCGCGTGCGTCCGGCGGTGCGATCGAACTGATGAGCCGAGACCAGCTGAACGCACTCTCGGGCGCGACGATCGCGGCATGCGCCGACATGGTGACGGACGCTGCGTACCGGTGCGGACGCCCGGTCGACGTCGTCGTGTTGATCGGCGGGACCGCGCGTATGCCGGCTCTGCGCGCTGCCCTCGAGAGCCGTGTCGGCGTTCCGGTCGTCGTCCCGGACGAGCCCGAGGCGGTGGTCGCCAAGGGAGCCGGGTTGCTGGCGGGGCTCGGTCCGTCACCCGACGACACCACCGAGCTGAGCGTCGCCGGGTGGTTGGGCGAGGATGCACCGACGATCGAGCCCGGAACGGCACGGCAGTCGTCGTCGCTCGAGCAGCCCCCCACCCCGGGGTCGTCGCGCGAGGAGACCGACACGGTCGACGGAGTCCTCGAGCCGTTGCCGTTCTCTCGATCGGAATCGGACAGCGTCGATACCGAGGCCATCGAACTCGCCCACATCGTCGACGACGTAATCTCCACGGTCCCGTCGGCACCTGCGGGCAGCCCTTACGATTCGCCGACCCGTCCGTTCCACGCCGTCGCCGACCGCCCCGCGTCTCCGATCGGAAACCTGGATCCGCCGGCCGAGGGTGGGGAGACGCCGCCTTCGACGCCGTCCTCGATGCGCCTTCCCCGCGCCGCCGCGATGGTGCTGACCGTTCTCGCCGTGGCCAGCGGTGTGCTGTGGGCCGTGGTTCGCCCAGGCGTCGAGGTCGAGGCCGCGCCCGCCACTGTCGCGGACGCCGTTCCGGCCGTCACCACGACGACGACGGAGCCCACCACGACCACGCCCGCTCCGCGCATCACCACGACCACCACCGAGCCGACGACCACACAGCCCCTGATCGACGACGAGGAGGAGCCCGCGTACGTCCCGCCGCGGACCTTCACGCGGATCCCCACCGTCGACCAGCCTTTCGACCCCACCACGGAATCGGCCGCCCCGAGCGCCGCGGTGCAGGTCCCGACGCCGACCACACGTACGAATCCCTTCGAACTCACGGTCCCGCCGATCTTCGATCAGCTGCCCATTCCGGGGTTCTGAGCGGCTAGAGTGCAGCGACCACCTCAGGAGATCGCCGATGACCGGTAGCACCACGCCTTCCTCGATGTCCGCCTCGTTGGGCGCGGACTCAGCGCAGCACGTTCCGCATCCCGTTCATCGCGGTGATCGGATCTGGTCTCAGACCAACTGTTACGTCGATCTGTGGATCGAGCTGGTGCACGCGCTGAAGGCGGATCCGATTCCTGCCATGGCCGTGGTCCTGAGTACGGACTTCGACGGTCGGCAGTGGGACTTCGTCAAGTTTCAGCCCGAGGACATGCGCGCTCTCCTCGGAATTCGCATCGATGAAATGAATGTCTGGAAGCCGTTCTGGCAGCACATCGTCGAGAACCTCGAGGACGGTGTCCTCTGCACGGTGGAGGTGGACTCCTACTTCCTGCCGGACACGGACGGCATCAACTATCACATCGAGAGTTCCAAGACGACCATCGTTCCGGTCGTCGTCGACACCGATGTGGAGCGCATGGAGTACTTCCACAACAGTGGTTACCACGTCGTGCAGGGCGAGGACTTCCGTCGCGTCCTGTCGCTCGATGCCCCGGTTCCGTTGCCGCCCTACATCGAACGCATCGGCATCGACCGGGATCGCTTGGCACTCGGCGCCACTCACGACGACATCGATCTCGCGGTCGCACGGTCCCACGTCGCGCGTCGGCCCCGCCGGAATCCTGTCGCGGCTCTCGGTGACCGCGTGCAGGCGGACATTCCGTGGATCCAGCAGGCCGGTCCCGAGCAGTTCCACCTCTGGTCGTTCGGAACCCTGCGCCAGTGCGGATTCACGGCAGAACTCGGCGCCGACCTCGCTCGGTACCTCGAGTCCCGAGGCGTGGCCGGCAGCGATGCCGCCGTGGCTCCGTTCCTCGACGTCGCCACCGGGGCGAAGTCGGTGCAGTTCAAGATGGCGCGCGCCGCTCGGGGACGCGCGGTGGACGTGACCGGCGCGCTGCACGAGATGGCGCAGTCGTGGCAGTACGCCACCGACACGCTGGCCTCCGCACTACATGCCTGAGGTGCGGTACGACCCTGTCGCGTCGAGCTCCTGGACCGTGATCGGCTCGGCCGCAGGTGCGTTCGAGGCACCGTCCGCCGTGCTCGGCGATCCCACTCCCGCCGTGGTCCCGGGTACGGTCGCATCCGCTCTGGGGCCCGAGGTCGACGCGGTGCTCGACGCTCGCGACTGGTGGTACGGCACGACCGTCGACCTCCCGGCCGGAACGACCCTGATCACGTTCGACGGTCTCGCGACGCGTGCCGAGGTGTGGGTGGACGGCGAGCTCCATGTCCGGAGCGAGTCGATGTTCGTACCGGTGGACGTCGAGATCCGCTGTGAGGCAGCTCGATCCGTGCGCCTCGATCTGGCGTTCCGAGCTCTCGACGCTGTGAGCACTCCACGGCGGCCCCGTGCCCGGTGGCGATCGTCGATGCTGGACCGGCAGTCTCTGCGCTGGATCAGGACGTCGGCGCTCGGACGGGCGCCCGTGTTCGTGGGTGCGCCCGCACCGGTCGGGCCGTGGCGAGCGGTCCACGTCACCGACCCCGACCGACGAGCGTTACGGGTGACCGGCACCCTCGTTCAGGACGGCGCCGTCCTCCGCGTACGCGGAACAGCACGACCAGGCGAACAGTTCTCGGTGTCCGTCGCGGACACGACCGGATCGGTCACTGCAGGTGCCGACGGAGCGGTCGACACGACGTTCCCGGTCGACGGGGTGACACCGTGGTGGCCGCACACGCACGGTGAGTCGCATCTGTACGAGGTGCGGGTCGACGGTGAGATGCTGTGTCGCACAGGTTTCCGCTCAGTCGCCTTCGATGTCGGATCCGGGGAGCTGACGGTCAACGGTGTGGCGGTCTTCTGTCGTGGCGCGTGCTGGGTGCCGCTCGATGTCCGCAGTCTGCAGAACGATCCCACGACGCTCGAGGCCGCCCTGGACTCCGTGGTGGCGGCAGGGCTGAACATGCTCCGCTGCACGGGCACGATGGTCTACGAGGACGACGCCTTCTTCGACGCGTGTTCACGCCGCGGCATCCTGGTGTGGCAGGACCTGATGGTGACCACCATCGACCCACCGGAGACGGACGAGTTCACCGAACTGGTGACGGAGGAAGTGCGACACCTCCTCCGGTCGACCTCGCATCATCCGTCACTGGCGGTGCTCAGCGGCGGCAGCGAGACGCATCAGCAGCCGACGATGGTGGGTCTCGAGGCCCCGGACTTCGTCATGGTGCTACTGGACGACGTGGTTCCCGGCATCGTGACGGACGAGCGACCGGAGCTGGCGTACGTGCCGTCCACTCCGTACGGGGGTCCGCTGGCCACCCACGTGGGAAGCGGCGTGGCGCACTACTTCGGCGTCGGTGGCTACCTGCAACCGCTGTCGGATCTGCGCCGGGCGGGGGTGCGCTTCGCCGCCGAATCACTCGCGTTCTCCGTGCCACCCGAGCGTCGTGCAGTCGACGACATGTTCGGATCAGCGGCCGTCGCCGGGCATCATCCGGTCTGGAAGGCCGCGGTCCCGCGCGACCGTGGATCGTCGTGGGACTTCGAGGATGTGCGAGACCACTACGTGCGCACGGTGTTCGGTGTGGATCCCGCCTCGATTCGTCGCGACGATCCGGAGTTGTACCTGGACTTCGGGCGTGCGGCGATCTGTGAGGCGGTGAGCGCCGCGTACGAGTTCTGGCGCGGCTCGGCGTCGCAGTGCCACGGGGCCCTCGTACTGACTTACCGCGACACTGCGCCCGGCGCGGGATGGGGACTGACGGACGTGGCCGGTCGTCCCAAGGCCCCGTGGTGGGCTCTGGCGCGCGCGGCCCGGCCGGTGACCATCCTGATGACGGACGAGGGGATGGACGGGCTGCGACTCGAGGCCGTGAACGACAGCGAGTCTGCGCGTGCCCTCACGTTGTCCGTCTCGGCGCACACTCGCAGCGGGGTCGTGGCAGCGGAGGGGCACCGCGAGATCACGGTTCCGGCGCGCGGGAGTGTCGTCGTGAGCGCAGACGAGATGGTGGGTCGTTTCACCGACGCCACCCATGTACATCGCTTCGGAGCGCGCACCTTCGACGCGATCCGTGCGACCCTCTCCGACGGCACGACAGGGCTCGTCGCAGAGAGTGTGCATCTCGTGGGTGGTCCGATGGTGCCGCGGCAGAACGACATCGGACTCGCAGCGACCGCGGACATCGACGATGCCGGCCGGCGACACGTGGAGGTGAGCACACGTTTCGCGGCACAGTACGTGTGCCTGGACATGGACGGATGGCTGCCGCAGGACAATTGGTTCTCGTTGGCGCCGGGAACGACACGGCGCATTCCGCTCACGCCGTCCGGGTCCGGTGACAAGGCACCGTCCGGTCACGTGCGTGCACTCAATGCGGAGGCGAGAGCGCGCATCGAGAATCGGTGACGCGCTCTCGCCTCCGTCGGTTCGGACCTCCCTCAACCCAGGCCCGAACCGGTCAGTGAGCCCCCCCGAGCTCCGTCAGGAGAGGCGGAGGCTGCCCGGCCACCGCGAGGTGTCCAGGCCGTGTGTGCGCACCATCGCGAGGGCGATGCGCTCCATACCGAAACCGACACAGGCACTGTGGGCCTCGTTGCCGTCCGCGGTGCGAATGTCGAAGGTCTGACCGAAGTGGTCGCGGTGGCAGTTGCACGAGACCACCGCGGTGCCGTCGTCCAGGTCGCCGTAGAGGCGGACCACGAGCTCGGTCTTGAGGTTCTCGTTGCGCTGGTTCGCGGCCAGCATGCGTCCCGCGCGACCGAAGAACGGGTCGTTGGCGATGACGGGGGAGGCGTCGAGCCCGAGGTCGGCCAGCACCGTCATGCCGCGCTCGATCCACGACTCGCGGTGTTCGACGGCCTGGTCGGGGGTGCCGACCTGGACGAACTCGTGCATCCGGAACGCCTGCATGCGAGCAGGATCCACGGCGGGCTCGTGCCGGAAGCAGTACCCGTAGACGTCGAGCATGGTGCCGCCGTCGGGAAGCTGACCGGTGAGCATGGAGTAGGACGGGTGGCACGCGGCCGACACCAGCATGGTGCCGGCGGACTCGAGCCAGTGGTCCCAGTCCCTGCCCTCGGACCGTGCCGCGAGCAGCTCGGCGTGGGCCTTGTTGTCGCCGGAGAAGGTGGTGATGGCGCCGGTGAGGTTGGGGAACGAGGCGATGTAGTCGGTCTTCTCGAATGCATCGCGCGGGAACACCGGCGGGAATCGGAAGCGGCGCAGCGTATTTCCGTGTGCGGCGGCGCCTGCGGCCTTCACCTTGGAGTCGATGAGATCGATGATGTCCTCGAACTCGCCCGAGCGGCCGTACAGACCGTCGAGGGAGCTGGGGACGAGGAGACCGGCGCCGACGAGCTGATCGCGGAAATCGGCACGGGCCAGATCGAGATCGGAGACCACGTCGCGGTCGAGTGTGGAGGTCATGGTCAGATCCCCTTGTAGACGAGCGAGAGCTGGGCGTTGTGGCCGAGGATGCGCTCGTTGCTCACCATGATCGCGGAACCGTGCGAGTCGCGGAGGTGGCGGCTCATGCGCAGTTCACTGTCCTCGCGGTAGCCGGCGATGCCGCAGATCAGTAGTGCGCGCGCGACGATGTCGATGAGCAGGTTCGATGCGGTGACCTTGACGTTGTTGATCTGCAGTGCGAAACCGATCGCGCCGAGGGCCTCGGCGTCGTCGGCGATCGCGTCGAAGGTGTCGCCCGCGCGGAACACGGTGTCGGTGAGCTGCTGGTGCACGACGAGCAGTTCGGCCAGACGTGCGGCGGCCGGAGGAGTGACACCCGGAGTCTTGCGCGCGGCTTTCTGCACCGACTTGCGAGCCTTCCGCACAGCGGCGTCGGCGATACCCAGCCAGGCGCCGCCCCACAGGACGTGGGCGGTCGGCAGCATCGTGCGAGCCGAGATGTCACCGTAACTGTCGGGGAGCACCCACTGGGCGTCTCCGGAGGCGTGCAGCATGAAGCCGGGGCTGCAGGTGCCGCGGAAGCCCATGGTGTCCCAGGTGCCGGTCTTCTCGAGCGTGAGGTCCGCTCGCTGACAGGCGACGAGGACCTGGTCGCTCGGAGCACTGTCGACCGAGCGCCGTGCTGTCGCCAGGACGACGTCCGAGTACTCGCCGTACGAGATGACGGGGGCGTTCTTCGTGAGCGTGTAGCGGTCGCCGTCGTACTCCACCGCGCACCCGCTGGTGCGGACGTCGCCACCGATGTTGATCTCGGTGGTGGCCGACGCCACGAGGAGCTGCTCGTCGACGATGCGACGCAGAAGAGAGCGAATGGCATCCGACGTCAGGCCGTGACGCGACAGGCTCATCACCTGGGTGTGGTGCATCGCGAAGATCATGGCCGTCGACGCGCACTCGCCACCGAGCGCGCGCGACACGGCTGCCAGCTCACTGAGCGTGTAGCCGCCGCCGCCGAGCGACGAGG
This sequence comes from Rhodococcus sp. NFXS4, assembly GCF_058139645.1. Taxonomy (NCBI): domain Bacteria; kingdom Bacillati; phylum Actinomycetota; class Actinomycetes; order Mycobacteriales; family Nocardiaceae; genus Rhodococcus; species Rhodococcus sp. NFXS4. The sequence goes on along the minus strand of NZ_CP192221.1, from coordinate 4,107,853 downwards.
GGATGGACGCGGACAGCAGGCCGCCGGCACGCAGCGCGTCGACCGACTCGGTGGGGAAGCGGGCTTCCCGGTCGATGGCATCGGCGTGCGAACGCACCACCGCGAGTACCTCGTCCAGGGGCAGCGGAGAGGGGGTGGAGTCGACGAGGGCGCCGGCGGGGAAATCCTCGAGTGTCGTCATGGTGATCAGGCCAGCTCGGCGACGGCGTCGGCGATGGACGCGACGCTGGCGAAGGTGGACTTCTGGAGCAGGCGGTCGGGGAACTCGACATCGAACTCGTCCTCGAGCGCGATCATCACGTTCACACTGGCGTGCGAGGTGAGGCCGGCGTCGTACAGATCGTCCTCGTTGCCCACGGACGCGATGGTGACGGGCAGCTTGCCGTACTTGCCCAGAACCTCACGGATGCGGTCGATGTCCTCGACGGTCAGTGTGTTCATTCGATGTTCCTCACATGTGTCGATGTGCCTTGCCTCTGCGATGAACAGACGCGTAGGTTCCCGAACCCAGTGAAAACAATACACGAGAATGTTTTTGTGACAAATACATACCGTGAGACGACCGGAGGTGCTGTGCTGGGGCGTCAGCGCGCGGAGTGCCGACCGCTCACGGGGGCGCGTCCGCGGGGCGGCCGGGCGAGCATCACGGCGATCGCGGTGGTGAGCGGAACGGAGAGCGCGAGCGCCGTGCCGCCCACGCACGAGCGGACGATCTCGATGGCCACCGCGTCTCCGGTCAGGACGTTGCCGAACGAGCGGCCGGCGACACTGAAGAGCAGCAGCAGCGGCAGCGCACCACCCGCATAGGCAAGGACGAGCGTGTACACGGTGCTGGCGATGTGGTCCCGCCCGACGCGCATCGCGGACGTGAAGATCGACCGCCGGGTGGCGTCGGGATCGAGTGCCGCGAGTTCGAAGGCTGCCGACGCCTGGGTGATCGTCACGTCGTTCAGCACGCCGAGCGATCCGATGATGAACCCGGCGAGCAGCAACCCGGTGATGCTGACGTGGTCGAGATAGGCCTGCACGTCGGTGTTCTGTTCCTCCGACAGACCGGTCACCCGGGTCAGCCTGATGGCCGCTTCGGACAGTCCCGCAGCGACGCCCATCGACACCACGGTGCCGAGCAACGCCGAACTGGTCCGCAGATTGGGCCCGTGCGCCAGATACAGCACGCCGTAGAGGATCACGGTGCCGCCGACCAAGGCGACGAGGATGGCGGACCGGCCGTCGAGGATCGCGGGGAGCACGAAACCCACCAGCACTCCGAGCGCGAGACCGAGTCCGAGCAGCGCGCGCAGCCCGCGCCACCGCGCGACCACGCAGATGACGACGGCGAAGACCGCGACCACCAGCAGCAGCGGCGTGGTGCGGGAGTAGTCGTCGAACCCGTAGATCGCGGTCCCGCTGTCGTCGGTGCCGCGGACGAGGCGGATCTCCTCGCCGACGCGCAGATCGGGGGTGCCCGGCCCGGGCGTCACCTCGAGCAGGGTGCGGGTGCCCTCGTTCACGCCGGTGTCGATCGAGACGATGCTCCGGTTGCACTCGAAGCCCGAGACGGTGGGCGGAGTGGGGGCGCCGCTGAAGACGCGACCGTTGGACGAACTGCCGCACGGACCGATGTCCTGCGACACCACGGTGCCGTACTCGGTGGCCACGACGCCGCCGGCCGCGCTCTGGAACGGCGCGGGGACCTCGACGGTGCGATCGCTGGGCCACAGCAGCACCACGCCCACGATCGCGGCGATGCCGACGACGGCGAGGATGCCGAGCACCAGTCTCGCGGCGATCTTCCCGATGGGGGCGGGACCGGAGCTGTGTCCGTGGCCGTGTGTCACGACGCCAACACTATCGGTGGCGCGGAGAAGTAAATGGGGGCGCGAGCGGCGCGGGACGAAAGCGGGTGGCGGGGAAGCAGGGGGGGTGTCCCCCGCCACCGACCGAGCGGCCCACCGGGGGGGTGGGGGGCCGTTCGGCGCTTTCGGAACCCCGAAGGGCTCATGTACGAACATACCCGCGAGCGCACGGTTCGATCATCACGGGGTTGAAAAATGTGCCCGAGACGTTGTGTTGTGTCACACAGCGCGGTGTATGGCACTGCGCGTCACACCAAGTGCAGGTCAGGGAGTGTGCCGGCGCTCCCGTAGGGGTTCCGGGTTCTCGTAGGTGTTGCAGCATCCGCGGGAACCTGGAACGCCCGCGGGAATACCGGCACGCCGTGCTGCGCGGGTTCCGTGAGGCGCACACCCCCTGCAGCCTGCGGGGAGGGGTGTGGGTGGCTGGGGGGCGTGCAGCGCCCCTAGACCTCCGGGAGTTCGACCGCCGCGATCTCCGCCCGCAACTGCTCCTTCAGGTCCGCGTCCGCGTACGACGCGTCCACCCCTGCGAGGGCGAGCGAGCGCAGGGCCGACGCGTCCAGTCCCATGCCGTGCGCGGCGAGGTACTCGGTGGTGAGGTCGGTGCCGAACATCGACGGGTCGTCGCTGTTGAGCGTCACCGTCAGCCCCGCGTCGATCATGGCCGGCAGCGGGTGCACGTCGAGCGACTCGACGACGCGGGTCCGGATGTTGGAGGTGGGGGACACGTCGAGCGGGATCCGGTGCTCGATCAGGTGCGCGACGAGCTCGGGGTCGCCGAGCGCGGCGATGGCGTGGCCGATGCGTTCGGCCCCCAGATCGCGCAGCGCCGACCAGATGCTGTCCGGCCCGCCGGTCTCGCCGGAGTGGGGGAGCGAGTGCAGTCCCGCCGCGCTCGCCCGCGCGAACACGTCGGCGAACTCCGCCCGCGGCACCTCGATGCCCCCGATGCCGAATCCGACGATCGAGTCGACGCGATGCGCCAGCACGGCGTCCAGGGTGCGGTTTGCCGCATCGGTACCGAAGTCACCGGGGAAATCGGGGATCCAGCGCGCGACGATGCCGGTCTCGGCCTCAGCACGCAGCCGGCCCTCCTCGACACCCTCGAACACCGCCGCCGCGTCCACCCCACGCATGAGGTGCCCGAAGAGACTGATGTGCATCTCGGTGTACCGCACGGCGTGCGTCGCCAGCGCGGTGAGGCTGTCGTACGCGAGCCGCGCGAAGTCCTCGGGATCGCGCAGCACGCCGATCGACGTCAGGTACACCTCGATGAAGTGCGGGAAGTCGCGGAACTCGAACCACTCCCGCAGCGCGTCCTCCGTGCGCGGGATGGCCTCGACCTGATGCTTGTCGGCCAGCGCCTTCAGCGTGCTCGGCCACATCGACCCCTCGAGGTGGACGTGCAGCTCCACCTTGGGCAGCGCCTCGACGAACGCCCTGACGGTCACTGTCGGTACGACGACAGGAAATTGCCGAACCGTTCGATCGCCGTGCGCAGATCGCGGGCCCACGGCAGCGTGACGATGCGCAGGTGATCGTGGTCGGGCCAGTTGAAGCCGGTTCCCTGCACCACCAGGATCTTCTCCTGCAGCAGCAGGTCCTGCACCAGCTTCTCGTCGCTGTGGATCTCGTGCACCTCGGGATCGAGGCGCGGGAAGGCGTACAGCGCACCGCGCGGCTTGACGCAGCTCACGCCGGGAATGGCATTGAGTCCCTCCCACGCGACGTCACGCTGTTCGAGCAGCCGCCCACCCGGCAGGATGAGGTCCCCGATGCTCTGGTGGCCACCGAGTGCGACCTGAATGGCATGCTGCGCAGGCACATTGGGGCACAGGCGAGTGGACGCCAGCAGATTGATGCCCTCCAGGAAGCCCGCGGCGTGGTCCTTGGGTCCGGTGATCGCGAGCCAGCCCGCGCGGTATCCGGCCACCCGGTAGGCCTTGGAGAGGCCGTTGAAGGTGAGGCACAGCAGGTCCGGCGCCATCGTCGCCATGGACACGTGCTGGGCGCCGTCGTAGAGGATCTTGTCGTAGATCTCGTCGGCCAGCAGCAACAGGCTGTGCTTGCGTGCCAGCGCCGCGATCCCCCGCAGCACCTCTTTGGAGTACACCGCACCCGTCGGGTTGTTCGGGTTGATGACCAGGAGCGCCTTGGTGCGATCGGTGATCTTCGACTCGATGTCCGCGAGGTCGGGGTTCCAGTCGTTCTCCTCGTCGCAGCGGTAGTGCACCGCCTTGCCACCGGACAGCGTCGTCATCGCCGTCCACAGCGGGTAGTCGGGCGCCGGGATGAGGACCTCGTCGCCGTCGTCGAGCAGCGCCTGCATCGTCATCGTGATCAGCTCGGACACGCCGTTGCCGAGATAGATGTCGTCGACGTCGAGGAACGGGAAGCCGTCGACCAGCTCGTAGCGAGTGACGATGGCGCGGCGGGCCGACATGATGCCCTTGGACTCGGAGTACCCCTGAGCCGTGGGGAGCGCGGCGATCATGTCGCGCACGATCACGTCGGGTGCCTCGAAGCCGAACGGCGCCGGGTTGCCGATGTTGAGCTTCAGAATGCGGTGGCCCTCGGCCTCGAGACGGGCGGCGTGGGCGTGCACGGGTCCACGGATCTCGTAGAGGACGTTCTGCAGCTTGACGGACTGCTCGAGCGGGCGCAGCGTGCGCTGGCCGGCCTGGCGCGGCGTCGTGTCTGATGTGCTCACGTCCGCCATCGTCTCACTGTCGGCCCCGTCGAGTGGTCTGCCCCCGAGCAGTCCAGTGACTGTCGGGGGCAGACGGTGAGTCGACGGGCGGTGTCAGCTGTCCTTCGACGCCTCCGCGACGTCCGCCAGGCGTTCGGCGTCGTCGCGCTTCTCGGCGGCGTCCTCGAGCTTCTCCGCCGCGTCCTCGATCTCCTCGGTGCGCGGAGCCTTGGCCTCGGCCTCGCGGCGTTCGACCTCCGACAGCTTCGCTTCACGCTCGGCCTCGGCCGCCGAGATCCGCTTGTCAGCGATGTCGTCGGCGCGCGACTTGCGGTCCTCGAGTCGTGCGGCGGCCTTCTTGCCCGCGGCCACCTTGTTCTCGATCTCCTGGTCGGCCGCGTCGGTCGCCTTCTCCTCGGCGGTCTCGCGAGCCTTCTTCGCCCGCGTCGTCGCCTCGTCGACCCTGTTCTGCGTCTCGCGCGTCGCCTGTGCACGCTTCTCGCGGGCCTGCGCCTCGAGACGGGTGGCCTTCTCGAGATCCGCGGCCGCGCTGCGCATCTTCTGGCCGCGCCGCGCGAGGTCCTCGTCACCCAGGACGGCACCCGCGGTGGCGTCGATGCTTCCGACGATCTGCTGATACGTCGCACGGACCGGACCCTCGGCGTCGAGCCGACTGATCACGGTGGACTCGAACGCCTGCAACGGAAGTCGTGCGATCGAGTACTGCAGTCGCAGGATCCGGCGGGGCAGGGACAGGCTCACTTGGTCTCCTCGGTGCCGGTCGACGCGGCCTCGCGCTCGGCCCGGGCGGCGCGCTCACGTGCCTGCGCCGCCTCCTGCTCCAGTGCGTCGGCCTCGTCGAGCTTCTCGTCGTATTCGCTTCGCGCAGCGGAGATGTCGTCGGCCGCACGGGCCTCCTCCTGCTGCCGCTCGCTGGTGGCCTCGGCGATGCGCCGCTCCGACTGTGCCTCGGCGGCGACGCGACCCTGCTCGGCGTCACGCATCGCGTCGGCCTCCGCCGTCGTGTGCGCACGGAGCCGGTCGTTCTGTGCCGCAGCCTCGGACGCGTCGGTGCGGTCCTCGACGGACTGCCGTGCGACGTCCGCCTCGGCCTCCGTCTCCGCGATGTCCTGCTGCGCCTCCTCGATCTCGAGGGCGGCGGCGGTCTCGGTGGCCTCGGCCTCGCGGCGGCGTTCCACCTCCGCCTGCTCGAGCCGTCCGCGATCGGCGAGTTCGTCGTTGTTGGTCACGGCGCCGGCCACTTCCTTGGCCCGGCCCTTGATCTTGTCGACGAAGTCGCTGCGCGCCTCGGAGGCTGCACCCTGGTTCTCGGTCACGAAAGGCTCCTTCTGATGATCGTCACTTGGGGTCTTCCTTGGCGAGTGCGCGAAATCCCTTGGCGCCGGCGCGGTCGACCCCGGCCTTGACCAGCCCGTACACGACGCCGTGCAGCGCTGCGGCGATCAGGACCTCACGGTTGGTGCGTGAGAGGTCCTTCGGATCGGGCATCTCGGCGTCGTTCTTGCCGACGCGCTTGTAGATCTGGTTGAAGATCTGCCCGGCGACCAGTCCACCGACGATGCTCGTGGCCAGGGAGAGCGGCTTGTAGAACGCCTTCGACGTGCTGGTCATCGGCCGGCCAGGATGTCGAGGACGGTCTGTCGGCGCAGCGCCGTGCGCGCACGGCGACGGCGGACCAGGGCCACGAGGACCACGGCGGCGACCGCACCGGCGAGCGAGATGCCCGCGACCTGCGGGTTCTCCTTCACCTGCGCGACACCCTCCTGTGCCTTGGCGACGCCCTGCTGAGCTACCTCCTGCACCTTCTCCGTCGACTCGTGGGCCGCGGCGGAGACGCGAGCGGGCACGTCGACCTTGGCCGCGAGCGCCTCGACGGTCTCGGCCAGCTCCTCGCGCTGCTGCTCGACGGACGGCGGCTCGGCATCGGCCTCGGTACGCAGGGCGTGACGCGGTTCGGACGCGTCCTTCGGGTCGGTCATGAGTGAGCCTTTCGGGCGTTCTGGACGGTCTCGACGTCGCGCTGGACGCTGGCGACGGTGGCGGCAGGTGCAGGCGGAACGGCATTCTTCGCCTTGGTCGCGCCGACCTTGGCGAGGATGCCGCCGACGATCAGCAGGACGACGGCGACGATCAGTGCCGCGAGCCACGGGTCGAGGACCGTCGCCAGGCCGAGGACGGCGGTGGCGACGAGGGTCGCGAGGCCCAGGAACAGCAGCAGGGCGCCGGCGCCGGAGACACCGATGCCGACCCCGAGCTTGGTGCCCTTCGACTTGACCTCGTCGAGTGCGCTGCTCACCTCGGTGCGCACCAGCGTGCTCACCTGCTGGGTCAGGCGCTCGACCAATTGCACGGTGGACAGATCGGCCGCGGCCGGCGCGGGGCCGCCCGTATCGCTCGTGTGCCGGGTTTCGTTCATGAGCCGGGTTGTACCCGCGACCCGACCGGGTGAAACGGGAGCCTCCAGAGGTCCGCGCCCAGATCGTGGACTGTTCACAACGTCGGGACGGCCTCGGGCGGTGTCCGAAATGACACAGTTGGACGTCGAGGATCGGATGTGGGGGACGTGGCTGTGAGAAGTGTCGTGGTGCCGGCTGTGGCCAGCCTGCTCGTGGGTGGGGTGTTGTCCGCCGGCGCGGTAGTGGGCCTGACGTGGTCCGCCGAGGAGACCGTCCGGCCGGAGCCGGTGGTCACCGCCGATCCGTCGGCCTCGGTGCTCGGCGACGTGCAGTACGGGAGCAGGTGACCGACGTGGCGCGACCGACCCTCCTGCGCGGCAGCTCGTGTGTCCTGCTCGCTATCGGCAGTGCGGCCGTGGTGGGGGCGATCATGCTGCCCACCTACGTCGAGCATCGACTCGCGGTGACGCCCCTGGACATCCGCACCACGACGGTCGCGGTCACCGATCCGGGAACCGGCGGCGACGTGCTCGACGCGACGTCCATCACGCGTCCCGGCCCGCTGTCCGTGGCCACCGGGGTCCCGCTGGTGGTGCAGCGCTTCATCACCACCGAGGATCCGAGCGACGCGGATCGCGTGACGTTCCAGTCCGGCGCGACCGTGCGCCGTGCGGACCGGGAGGGCGATGCCGGTCTGCTGACCGCGTCGGTCGACCGGGTCACCGTCGATCGACGCACGTCGCAGCCCGTCGATCCGGTGGCGTCGTTGCAGACCACCGTCGGCAAGCCCGCCATCCCGGTGCCGCGGACCGGATATCAGCAGCGCTTCCCGTTCGACACCCAGCCGATCACGTACTCGGTCTACGACGCGACGGCCTGGACGAGCTTCCCTGCCGAGTTCGTCGAGGAGATCTCGATGGACGGGCTCCCGATCTACCACTTCCGCACGCAGGTCACCGGTGCCGATCTCTCCGAGACGACGCAGTCGCCGATCAACTCCGTGACGTTGCCCGCGTCGAAGTGGGGGCTCGAGGGGCTCGGTGAGCAGTCGATCACCATGAAGCGGTACTACTCCACCGTTCGCGACATCTACGTCGAGCCGCGCAGCGGCAGTCTCGTCGGCGGTCGTGAGCAGCCCTACCAGTACTTCGCGCGCGACCCTGCCGTTCCGGAGGTCACCGTGTTCAAGGCGACCCTCGGGCTCGACGAGGACGGGCAGAAGGAGCAGCTCGACCGCGCCCGCGAGTCGGCCACCAAGCTGATGTGGCTCAACGACCGCGGACCTGTGCTGCTGTGGTCCGTCGGGGGTGTCGGTCTGGTTCTGGGTGCGGCGCTACTCGTCGTCTCGGGTCGGCGTTCTCAGCGCTGACGGTGCGCTGCCCTGGACGGGGTGGCGGTGAGGAAGGTGGGGGTGGGCAGCCCGGCTGCCGATGCCGCCTCGGTGACCGCGTCCGCGATCGCCTCGGTGCGCGTCCGGTCGACCAGGGCGATGGCCGAACCGCCGAACCCGCCGCCGGTCATCCGGGCGCCGAACGCGCCGGCGTCCAGCGATGCCCGGACGGCGGAGTCCAGTTCGGGCGAGCTCACCTCGTAGTCGTCACGCAGTGATCGGTGCGATGCGGTCAGCAGCGCCCCCAACGCCGCGAGATCGGGTGTGGCGTTCAGGAGTTCGGCCGCCTGCTCCACGCGGACGATCTCGCTGGTGACGTGCCGGACGCGTGCCGCCGACACCTGGTCGGTCATCGCGGACGCCGCCGCCTCCGGGTCGAGACCGCGCAGCGTCGACACGCCGAGGTCGGCGCACGCCTTCTCGATCGACGCGCGCCGCCGGCCGTACTGACCGTCGACCAGCCGATGCGGTGCGTTCGTGTCGATGACGAGGATCTCCGCGTCCGGGAGATCGAGCGGAATCTGTCGGGAGGAGAAGTCGAGACAGTCCAGCAGCAGCGCGTGGCCCGGTTCCGCGAGCATCGCGATCGACTGATCCATCCCGCCCGTCGATGCGCCGGCGATCTCGTTCTCGGCGCGGATGCACGCGTCGATCAGTGCCCGCCGGTCGGTGTCGAGATCGAACAGGTCCCGGAGTGCCACCGCCACAGCACATTCGAGAGCAGCCGAGCTGGACAGGCCGGAGCCCACGGGGACGGACGAGTGCACCGCGATGTCCGCGCCCATCGTGAGCCCCAGCGCCCACGAGACGCCGGCGACGTACGCGCCCCACCCGTCCGGGCTGCCGGGAGCGATGGCCGACAGTGCGATACCCCAGTGCATGTCGGAGCCTGTCGACGCCGCCCGCAGTACTGCGTCGTCGCGTCGGCGGGCCGCGACCGCGGTGACGTAGGGCAACGCGAAGGGAAGGACGAGCCCGCCCGCGTAGTCCACGTGCTCGCCGATCAGGTTCACCCGTCCCGGCGCGATCCAGACGCCGTCCGGCTCGCCGCCGAAGGTCGTGCGGAACCGTTCGACGGCACCGTCGGCGAGCTCGGCCTCGTCGACGACCGGCAGCCACGCGGTCACGCGAGCACCTCCCGGAACCTGTCCGCGATGGCCTCGGGCGTGGTGTCGTTGATCCACGCGCCCATGGCGGACTCGGATCCGGCCAGGAACTTCATCCGTCCCGGCGATCGCATCATCGAGAACAGCTGCAGGTGCAGACGCCCCAGATCACGGTCCGCACCGACGGGAGCCTGATGCCACGCTGCGATGTACGGCACCTCGTCGACGCCCTCGAAGAAGTCGTCGACGGCACGCAGCAGAGCGCGATACACACCGGCCAACGCGTCGCGTTCGGCCGTCGACAACGCAGCGAGATCGGGAACGGCGCGGCGCGGGGCGAGGTGCACCTCGACGGGCCAGCGGGCGGCCGCCGGCACGTAGGCCACCCAGTACTCGGTGTCGACGACGATGCGGCGGCCGGACCGCAGCTCGGTGTCCAGTACGTCGGACAGCAGTGAGCGACCGGTGCGGTCCCGGTGCAGCCGGGACTGCCGGATCATCGCGTCGGTCCTCTGCGGCAGGTACGGGTAGGCGTAGATCTGCCCGTGCGGGTGAGTGAGGGTCACCCCGATCTCCCGCCCCCGGTTCTCGAAGCAGACCACCTGGCGCACCCCCGGGAGGGCGGACAGTGCCTCGGTGCGGTCGGCCCACACGTCGACGATGGTGCGCACCCGGTGCAGGTCGAGCGAGGCGAAGGAGGCGTCGGGGTCGCTGGCGAAACACACCACCTCGCACCGGCCCGTGCCGGCAGCGAGCGGCCAGAGCTCCTCGCCGTCGACGTGCGACGAAAGGTGCTGCGCCGCTGCCGACTGCGCGAGGGAGGGGAAGCGATTCTCGAAGACCACGACGTCGTAGTCGGCAGCGGGGATCTCGGTGGGTGGGCGTCCCGGGCGGCTCGGCGCGAGCGGGGACGCGTCGGGCGGTGGGAGAAACGTGCGGTCCATCCGCTGCGCGGCGATGACCACCCAGTCGCCGGTGAGCACGTCGAGTCGCATCTGCGACAACGACTCCGACGCGGGGAGGGGACGCGTGTCCACCAGGTCCCGCGTCTTCTCCCCGGACACCCAGGGCTCGGAGTCGTCGAAGTACAGCAACTCTCGACCGTCGGCGAGGGTGGTGCTGGTCTTGCGAACGACGTGCGTCGACGGTTCGTGCATGGTCATGCCTGTGTGTTCCTCGCTCTCGGCTCCCCGGACCACATCGTGCACGGGATCGTGATCAGGCGCTGACGGTTGCGAAGATCTCCGGGCCGCGGCTGGTCACCAGAGCGACGGCTCGACGCCGGGCCACCGCCACGATGCATCCGCCGAGCAGCAGGGAGACGACGGGCGCGAGCCAGACGAGGACGCCCGGGAGGGCCAGCGCGATCAGGACGCCCGGCAGGCACAGGAGGGCACCCCCGGCCATCACAGCGAGCGTCCACCCGATCGCACGGCCGGTCATCGACCCGCGGGAATTGAACGCGCTCCCCGCGGTCTGTCCTGCGACGACGTACGGGCTGGCCGCCGACTGCACGGCGCCGGCCGCGGCGGTGGCCAGGGACGCGGCCACGACGACGGCGGCCGCCACGGGGAGAGTGCGCGGCGACGGATCGCCGACGAGGCGACCGAGGACAGTCCCGACGGCGCCGAACACCACGGCCACCACCGCCGCGATGACGAGACGCGCGTCGATGACGCGTCGCGCCACACCCGGCACCGACGTGACGCGCCACGCCGCTGCGCCGTCGAGGCCGTACGAGTTGGCGAACATGCTGCTCGTCAGCAGGATCACGATCGGTGCGCCGTACTGCAGGCCGTAGATGTCGGTCGAGGTGGCCATGAGCACGACTCCGACGAGCAAGAACACCCCCGGCATCGTCAGCAGTCCCACTCGGCGCGGATCGACCAGCAGCAACCTGCTCTCGGCGGCGATGGCCGTGATCATAGGTCCACGCGCACGGAACGTCGTCGTCCGACGGCGGTCGGTCCGGGAGCGGGGCGGCGTGCTGTCGAGCGCGGCCGACACCGCCGAGGTCCACCACCGCACCACCAGTGCGCCGAGTCCGGCGAGCGCGACGGCGACGAGGACGGGCACCCACCACCTCCCGTCGTCGACTGCCTCGCTCGACACCGCCGCCCATCCCGTCGGCAGGACGCGCACCGCGGTGCGCAGGAAGGTGTTGTCGGCGAACGACGTCGAGACGTTGCCGAGCAGGAGGAAGGCCGCGTACGCGGCCGCGGCGACGACGGTGCCACCGATCGTCGAGAGGATGCGGCCGCGGGGAGTGCGCGATGCCGCATCCAGGCGGAGGACGGCGACACGGGACACGGCGAGCGCGACACCGACGGTGAGCAGGGCGATCACGGCGGTCACGATGCGTGCCACGGGCGAGACGTCCGGAACCGCGACGGGCGTGAGGGCGAGTCCGACGACGAGGAAGACGGTCACCCCGCTGCGCGCACCGATGAGGGCGAGGGCTCTCCGGAGATCGTCGGCACGCACCGGTAGGTGGCGCACGTGTGCCGGGACGAGTCCGCGATCGCCCACTCCGGTCAGCAGGGGAGCGACGACGGTGAGGACTACCACCACCACGGCGCACAGTGCGGCGAGCGTGGCACGCGCCGAGGGCTGTGCGCTCAGCGTGACCGCGTACATCGCCCCGAGCGACGCGATCGCGGTGATCACGATCGCGATGCGGGCACCCGATCCGGTTGCTGCTCTGCGTATCTCGCGATCCAACGACAACAGTGTGCGGACCGGCGCGCTGATCATGAGCCCAGCCATGGCAACTCGGCCGCCTGGTCACCGCCGCCGACCGCGTCGAACAGCGCGCCCTCGAGGGTGCCGCCGGCACGCACGTCGTCGATCGTGCCGGCGGCCAGCAGAGAGCCGCGGGCGAGAATGGCCACGTGCGAGCACATCTGCTCGATGAGCGGCATGGAGTGACTCGACACCATCGCGGTGCCGCCCCGCGCGACGAAACTCTCGAGAAGGTGCCGAATGGTGCGGGCGGACATGGGGTCCACCGCCTCCAGCGGCTCGTCGAGCACGAGGAGCCGCGGCGAGTGGATCATCGCCGCGGCCAGGCCGATCTTCTTCTTCATTCCGGCGCTGTACGTGGAGACCGCGCGGTCACCGGCCTCGGCGATGTCCAGCACCGCGAGCAGTTCCTCGCAGCGTTCGTGCGCCACCGCCGGATCGAGACCGTGCAGCACTCCGACGTAGTGCAGTGCGCGCCGACCGGGCAGGGCCTCGGGGAGGGACGGCCCGTCGGGAAGCAGTCCGACGCGCCCGCGGGCGGCGACCGGGTCGGCCCACACGTCGTGACCGTCGATCCACACCTGCCCGGCGGACGGTCGCACGATGCCCGTCGCCATCGACAGGAACGTGGTCTTGCCTGCTCCGTTGGGTCCCACCAGCCCGTACAGCGTGCCGGCCGGCACGAACAACGACAGGTCGCGCACGGCCGGTGCGCTCCCGTCGTACTGCTTGCTCAGCCCCCACGACTGCAGCGCGCCGGGTGTCTCGTCCACGGTCGACATGCGATCCCCCTCGTCGGTTGCGGTACTTTCCGACACTAACCAGACCGCCTGGCATGTCGCTACCCGAGCGGGGCAGAATCGAGGGATGTGCGGTCGCTACGCCAGTACCCGGTCCGACGACGACCTGTCGTCCATCTTCGATGCCGCCGTGGCGCTGGGGGAGGCGCCGGAACCGTCCTACAACGTGGCGCCCACGGATCCGGTGCGCATCGTGCTCGAGCGTGGGGAGGAAGCGCGCCAGCTGCGGACGGTCCGATGGGGTCTGATCCCGTCGTGGGCGAAGGATCGAAAGATCGCGAGCAGGCTGATCAACGCGCGGTCCGAGACCATCACCGAGAAGCCGGCGTTCCGCAAGGCCGCGGCGAAGCGGCGCTGCCTCGTTCCCGCCGACGGGTACTACGAGTGGGAGAAGCGCGAGGGGAAGAAGATCCCGCACTTCCTGCACACGGACGGTGTTCTCGCGATGGCGGGACTGTACGAGCTGTGGCCGGATCCCGCACTGCCCGAGGATGATCCGGGCAAGTGGGTGTGGACCACGACTGTGCTCACCACGACGGCCACCGACGCGCTGGGGCACATCCACGACCGGTCACCCGTCGTGGTGCCGGCGGACATGCGCGATGCCTGGTTGGACCCGACGCTGACCGATCTCGGCGCGGTGGCGGACCTGGTCCAGTCGATGCCCGAGCCGCACCTGTCTCCGTACGAGGTGAGCACGGCCGTCAACAGCGTGCGCAACAACGGGCCGCAGTTGCTCGAGCCGGTGGCCTGACGAGGGGTCGAGTTGCACTTCGAGCACTTCTGCGCCATGCTTAGCGCATAATCACGCTAAGGAGGCGTCATGACCCTGATCGAGTGGCTCGGATCCACCGCGTTCGTGTCCTTCGGGGCACCCACGTCGTGGGTCGAGGTCGTCGGATTCGTCACGGGCGCCACCTGCGTCGTCCTGGTCGCACGGCAGTCGGTGTGGAACTGGCCCATCGGTATCGCCAACAATCTGGCGTTCGTCCTGCTGTTCTTCGGCGCCGGGCTGTTCGCCGACGCGGCGCTGCAGTTCGTCTACATCGCTCTCGCCGTGTCCGGATGGGTCCTGTGGGTCGGCGGCGGCACGCAGGGTCCGCTGGTGGTCACGTCCACCAGCCGTCGGGAATGGTGGTGGCTCGGCGCCGTCGGCGTGACGGCCACGCTGGCCATGACGTGGTTCCTCGACACCGCGACGACGTCGGTCGTGCCGTTCTGGGACGCGGTGACGACCGTGCTGTCACTGCTGGCGACGTGGGGCCAGGTGACGAAGCGTCGTGAGTCCTGGTTCCTGTGGATCGCCGCGGACGTCGTGTACGTGCCGCTCTACCTCTACAAGGACCTGGTGCTGACCGGTGTTCTCTATCTGGGATTCATCGCGCTGTGCGTTGCCGGGCTGCGAGCGTGGACACGGTCGATGACCCCCGCCGCCGTCGAGGTGCCGGCATGAGGCACGCGCTGATCATCGGCAAGTTCTATCCGCCGCACGTCGGTCACCACGCGATGGTCCGGTTCGCCGCCACGGTGGCCGACCGGGTGACCGTCGTGGTGATGGCAGCCACCGTGGAGTCGGTGTCTCTGCGAGACCGTGTGGCGTGGATGACCGAGTCGCACGCAGGCGAGAAGACGGTCACGATCACCGGCATCGTCTGCGACGCACCGATCGACCACACCTCACGGGCCGTGTGGGCGGCCCAGGTGGCGTGCATGCGCGCGGCCGTCGGGAACGAGCCCGTCGACGTGGTGGTCACCAGCGAGCCGTACGGCGAGGAACTGTCGCGGTGGTTCGACGCTCGACACGTGCCGTTCGATCTGCCGCGCAGCACCTTCCCGGTGTCCGGGACCGCGTGTCGTCGCGACCTCGCCGCCTCGTGGCGCTGCCTCGACGCGCCCGCCAGAGCCGGTCTGGCGACGCGCATCGTCGTGGTGGGTTCGGAGTCGACGGGCACCACCACCGTCGCGGGCGCGCTGGCTGCACACTTTCGACAACGGTGGCCGGACACCGAGTGCGTCCACGAGTTCGGCCGGCAGGACACCCTCGACAAGGTCGCGGAGGTCGGATCGGTCGACGACATCGTGTGGACCGGTGACGACTTCGCCCGCATCGCGCGCACCCAGACTGCCCACGAGGACGCGGCAGCGCGGCGCGGATCGCCTGTGCTGATCTGCGATACCGACGCGTTCGCGACGACGGTGTGGGAGCGGCGTTACCTCGGCCCCGAGTCACACCACGCCGTCGCCGACGATCGCCCCGCCGTGTATCTGGTGACGGATCATCACGGAGTTCCGTTCGTGCAGGACGGTATTCGTGACGGTGAACAAGTGCGGGCGGACATGACCGGGTGGTTCCTCGACGCGCTCACGCGCACCGGCAGGTCCTGGGTGTTGTTGACGGGGAGCCGTGAGGAGCGCCTGCAGTTGGCGATCCGGGTGGCGGAGCAGGAACTTCGGCGACGAACCACCTTCACGGCGCCGCTCGGCGGCATACTCGAGGCATGACCGCACTCGAGCATTCCGACTCCATCGTGATCGCCGCGTCGCCCGACGCCGTGTACGCCCTCGTCTCCGACGTCACCCGGACCGGGGAGTGGAGCCCGATCTGCCAGGAGTGCTGGTGGAACGACGGCGGCAGCGCCGACGTGGTCGGGTCCACCTTCACCGGGCGCAACGTCACCGCCGACCGCACCTGGGAGACGGTCTCGACCGTCGCCGTCGCCATCCCGGGCACCGAGTTCGCCTGGCTCGTCGGCGACTCGTTCGTGCGGTGGGGTTACACCCTCGAGGCGATCGACGAGAACTCGACGCAGCTCACCGAATCGTGGCTGTTCACCGAGCAGGGGATCGAGTACTTCCACACGAAGTTCGGCGATCGCGCGCAGGAGGAGATCGAGATCCGCCGTACCGCCGCACTCGACGGGATTCCCCGCACGCTCGCCGCGATCAAGGCGATCGTCGAGTCCTGACATGCACGGTGGGCACGTGGTGGTGGTCGGGGCCGGCATCGTGGGCCTCGCGACGGGGCGGGCGCTGATACGCCGCGGGTACCGGGTGACGGTGCTGGACAAGGAGTCGGACACCGCGACGCATCAGACGGGCAACAATTCCGGTGTCATCCATTCGGGTCTCTACTACGCGCCCGGCAGCCTCAAGGCCACGCTCGCCGTGTCCGGGTCCGTGTCGATGCGGGACTTCGCCCGCGAGCACGACCTGCCCGTCGACGTCTGCGGCAAGCTCGTGGTCGCCACCACCGAGGCGCAGGTACCGGCACTGCGAGCCCTGGCCGAGCGCGGCGCCGTCAACGGGGTGCCGTGCCGGATGATCACCGCGGACGAGGCTCGAGAGTACGAACCCGCGGTGCGCGCGGTGGCGGCGCTGCGGGTGGAGTCCACCGGCATCGTCGACTACCGGGCGGTGTGTGCCACGCTGCGACGCGAGATCGAGGACGCCGGCAGTGACGTGGTGCTGGGCGCCGAGGTCGTCGCGATCAGTGGATCGGTCGAGGTGCGCTGTCGCACAGGGCAGTCGGAGACGCTGATCGCTGCCGACCTGCTGGTGAACTGCGCCGGACTGCACAGCGACCGCATCGCCCGCATGGCCGGAGTCACCCCGGCCGTCCGCATCCTGCCGTTCCGCGGCGAGTACTTCGAACTGGCACCGCAGTACAGCCACCTGGTGCGCGGGCTCATCTATCCGGTGCCCGACCCGACGCTGCCGTTCCTGGGCGTCCACCTCACCCGCATGATCGACGGCACCGTTCATGCCGGACCGAATGCCGTTCTCGCACTGGCGCGCGAAGGCTATCGGTGGCGCGACATCGCGCCGCGCGACGTGGCCGACGCGCTGACATGGCCCGGGCTGTGGCGACTCGGTCGGCGTTACTGGCGTACCGGGGCGCAGGAGGTGGCCCGGTCGGTGTCGTCCGCGCGCTTCCTCGCCAGTCTGCGCGAGCTGGTGCCGGACCTGCCCTCGGACAGCCTCGTCCCCACCCATGCGGGAGTGCGGGCGCAGGCGATCCACCGCAGCGGTGCACTGGTCGACGACTTCTACTACGAACAGCGGCCCGGCCAGGTGCACGTGCTCAACGCGCCCTCACCCGCCGCCACCGCGGCGCTGGGTATCGCGGAGCACATCGTCGGGCAGTTGGAGGGGGTGCGGTAGGGGCGGTGTGTCTTCGGGTGCTGCTGGTGGCGTCGTGCACCGGTTGCGTTGAGCTGCAACCCGTTCCGCAGGCTGGAGGGGGTGTGGATGTCATGGTCGGCGTGCGGATCGCGCCTCGGCGCGGCGGATCCGCCCGATGATCGACTCGGGGAACTCCAGATCACCCCACGTCCAGCGCGCCATCTCGTACCCCGTGTCTCGGATCTCGTCCTCCCTGAGCTTCTCGCGCCACAGCACGTCAGCGGGAGTGTCACCCGTGGGCACGAGTCGGCCGTACTTGACGCGTCCGTCGAACTCGCCCACCACGTTCGACCCGGGCAGGAAGAAGTCCACGCGATGAGATCGGTTCGCGCAGTGCACCATTCGCTGCACCTCGACGACGAAGCCCGACTCGTGGAGCAGTACGCGGCTCCGTGACTCGCCGACGCTCTCCGCTCCAGCGTTCATGAACCGAGCCACCCGCAGCGCGCGAGCGTGGCCGTTGCGGGTCGGCCGTCGGGCGAGCACCGCCGCCACCTCCGTGCCGAGTACCCCGAGCCGACGCGCGGCATCGTCCGCCGCGCAGACGGCCTGCTCGAACGGGAGGCTGCAGGCCAGGTCCGCGATCGTGCGGGCCACAGTGGTCACGCGGAGGCCCTCCACCTCGGTGATCTCGTCCGGGTCGTAGGGCGACGCGTGCACTGTGCGGAGCTGTCCGCGGCGACCCCCTGTTCTGCGGTTCCGCGTCAGGTGGACGGTGCCCAGCGGCACGTCCCACAGCGTGATCCCGTGCAGCAGGGCGGCACTCGCGTGGCTCGACACGGTGTCGGGGGCGGTCGCGCGCGCCATGGTTGCCCGCACGACGAGGAGGTGCCGATCGGTGTCGGTCAGGTTCTCGACGTCACGCGCACCCGCGTAGGCCCCGCGGCACAGGCGGGTGAGGGTGCCGTCGCGGCAGAGTCGGCGGAGCTCGGAGTCGGTGAATCCGTCGGTCAATGCCTGAGAGCGCGTGATGATGCGAGCCATGCCCCGATCGTTGCCGCACCGGTGGTGCTCGGGCGGGGCTCAGGTTCCGCGCTGGGGATGGCCCGAGGCCTGTGGATGCGTGAGCTGCACAGAGTCCGTGACGCGTACACCCCTCGCAGCACGCCGGACAGGGTGTCTGAGGCGGCAAGTGGTGTGTGGCTCTGGGGGAGCGGAGCCGCGTGCCGGGTGCTGCCTTCTGCGGTGCGGGGCCTGTGGTGCCTTCTGCGGTGCGGGGCCCGTGGTGCCGAGCCCGCACACCGCACACAACGCGAACACCCTCCCCAGCACGCTGGAGAGGGTGTTCGGCTACTGCAACGGGTGTTCGGTCAGGACCTCTTGCCCGGCGCCTTCGCTCCCGACTTGAACCCGAGCCCACCGGCCTTCGGCTGCGGTGGCGCCGGGGTGTCTGCGGGCTCCGCGGCGCCGTTCGACTCGGCAGCACCGTTCGACTCCGCAGCACCGTTCGACTCGGCAGCACCGTTCGACTCCGGCGTAGGAGCGGCCGTCTCCTCGGTGGCCTGCTCTGCGGGTGCCGCCGACTCCGGTGCCTCCGACTCGGCAGTTGCCTCCGGCTCGGGCGCTGCGGCGGGTGCCGCGGAACCCGGTGCCTTGGCGCCCGGCTTCTTGAACCCGGACTTCACGGCGAGACCCTTGGCCTTGACGGTCGGCATCGACTCGGTCGCCTGTGCCGGTGCCTCGGCGGGAGCCTCGGACGGTGCCTCAGCAGAAGCCTCGGCAGGAGCAGAAGCCTCGGCCGGTGCCTCAGCCGCCGGTGCGGCCGCGGAACCCGGTGCCTTGGCGCCGGGCTTCTTGAACCCGGACTTCACGGCGAGACCCTTGGGCTTGACGGTCGGCATCGACTCGGCCGCCTGTGCCGGTGCCTCGGCCGGCGCCGCAGCAGAAGTCTCGGCGGGAGCAGAAGCCTCGGGAGCGGGAGCTGCCGACCCCGGTGCCGTGGCGCCGGGCTTCTTGAACCCGGACTTCACGGCGAGACCCTTGGGCTTGACCGTCGGCAACGACTCGGATGCCTCACTGGCCGTCTCGGCGGGAGCGTCGGTCGGTTCCGGCTTCTCGGCCGGAGCAGCTGAGGCAGATCCCGGTGCCTTCGCGCCCGGAGGACGACCCTTGAGCTGCAGCCCCTTGCCGCCCGGTGCCTTCGCCTTGCCGGCCATCCCCAGGCCCTTCGGCTTGGACGCGTCGGCTGCGTCGTCACCGTCGGCGTTGGGCGACTCGGCGGGCTTGGCCGGAGCCTTCGCACCGGGTGCCTTGGCGCCCGGAGCCTTGGCCAGGCCCTTCATCTTCAGACCCTTGCCGGGCGCGGGGGCAGCGGGATCGCCACCCGCTGCGGCCGTCTCGATCTCTTCGACGCGACCCTTCTCCTCTGCGGCGGCGACGTCCTCGGTGGCGACGGACTCGGCCTTGGGGGTGTCGACGGGCTCCTCGGCAGGGACGACCACGGGCTTGGCCCGCGGCACCACCTTGATGTTCTCGCCGAGCTGTGCGGAGTCCAGGCGCGTGATCGAGCTGAGCAGCATCTGCGAGACGTCGATGACCTCGACGTTGTCGTTGCCACCGGCCTCCTGGCGTGCGGTGACACCGTCGTTGAGCATGACCCGGCAGAAGGGGCAGCCGGTCGCGATCTTCTGCGTCGCGGTGGTGCTGCCACCCAGGGTGTCGAGCGCTTCGTCGACGCGGTCGATGTTGATCCGCTTGCCGATCTTCTCTTCCATCCACATGCGAGCACCACCGGCGCCGCAGCACATGGAGCGCTCGCCGTGACGCGGCATCTCCTTGAGTGTGGAGCCCGACGCCGCCATGAGCTCGCGGGGTGCGTCGTACACCTTGTTGTGGCGTCCCAGGAAGCACGGGTCGTGGTACGTGACGTCCTCTTGCACCGACGCCACCGGCACCAACTTCTTGGCCCGCACGAGGCGGTTGAGCAGCTGGGTGTGGTGCACGACCTCGTACTTGCCGCCCACCTGCGGGTACTCGTTGCCGAGTGCGTTGAAGCAGTGCGCGCACGTGACGACGATCTTGCGACGGCTCTCGTCGACACCCTCGAACACGGAGTTCAGGGTCTCGATGTTCTGCATCGCGAGCTGCTGGAACAGGAACTCGTTGCCCGCGCGGCGAGCGGAGTCGCCGGTGCAGGTCTCCTCGGCGCCGAGCACCATGAACTTCACGCCGGCGGTGGCGAGCAGTTCCGCGACGGCCTTGGTGGTCTTCTTCGCGCGGTCCTCGTAGGCGCCGGCGCAGCCGACCCAGAAGAGGTACTCGAAGTCCTCGAAGCTGTCGGCGTCCTGGCCGAAGACCGGCACGTCGAAGTCGAGCTCCGAGATCCAGTTGGTGCGGTCCTTGGCGTTCTGGCCCCAGGGGTTGCCCTTGTTCTCCAGGTTCTTGAACAGGCCGGCCAGCTCGGAGGGGAACTCCGACTCGATGAGCACCTGGTAGCGACGCATGTCGAGAATGTGGTCGACGTGCTCGATGTCGACGGGGCACTGCTCGACGCAGGCGCCGCAGTTGGTGCAGCTCCACAGCACCTCGGGATCGATGATTCCGCCGAGACCGCCGTCGAGGGTGGTCTCGCCGACCAGCGGGCGCTCGGCCTCGTCACGGGCGGCCTGCGGGATCTTCGCGAGCTTGGCCTCGTCCGGCTTGCCGTCCGCGTCGACCAGGCCGACCTCGTCGCCCGCCATGTCCTTGCGGCCACCGGCGAGCAGGTACGGCGCCTTGGCGTTGCCGTGGTCGCGGAGCGAGGTGATGAGCAGCTTGGGTGAGAGCGGCTTGCCCGTGTTCCACGCCGGACACTGCGACTGGCAGCGGCCGCACTCGGTGCACGTGGTGAAGTCGAGCCAGCCCTTCCAGGTGAAGTCCTCGATCTTGCCGGCACCGAACGCGTCGACGTCGGGGTCGGCCTCCTCCATCTCGAGGACCTTGCCGCCGGACATCATCGGCTTGGCCGCGCCGAGCGCGACTCCGCCGTCGTCCTCACGCTTGAAGTAGATGTTGAAGAACGCGCTGAACCGGTGCCATGCGACACCCCACGTGATGTTGCGGCCGACGATCAGCAGCCAGACCATGCCGGACATGAGCTTGACGAAGGCGAAGATCGAGACCAGGACCGCGCTCGCGGGGAGCAGCTTGGCCAGGTTCATGGTGAAGAAGTCGGTCCACGGGTTGGCGTGCCCGTAGGTGGCGATCTTGCCGGCCTTCACGAAGATCATGCCGAGGCCCTCGAGCAGCACCACGAACTCGACGAAGTAGGCGGCACGGAAGTTGGAGCCGGAGAAGCGGGAGAGGCGCTCGGGGGAGCGAGGGTGGTTCCGCTGCCGGATGATCATCAGCGTCACGATGCCGATGACGGTGCCCAGGCCCAGGATCTCGTCCATGAGGTGGTAGATCGCGAGGTCACCGATGAGTGGCCAGTGGAACTCGGGATTGAACGTCTGCCCGTAGGCCTCGAACCACAGGATGGCGCCGAGCATGAAGCCGACCATCACCAACCAGTGCGCCCAGCCGACGGAGCGGAACTTGTTCATCCGGGTGTGCGCAGCGAACTCGATGCACATCTGCTTGAACCGCGGAACGAACGGTCGCAGACGTGTCCTGTCCGGCTGTCCCAGCGCGATGGATCGCACCATCATCGCGGCACCGCGGAAGAAGTAGGCCCAACACACGATGCTGAGCAGGGCACCGACGGTGCCGAGGGTGATCGTCAGGGCATTCATGACGCTGCCTTTCTTCGGCGACGGCCATTCCGTCGCCCTACGCTTCCGGCCGGCCACAGGGGGCGGTCCGACGGTCAGCCCGGATGCATCTGTCCCACTCGAAGTTACCAGCCGGTAACCACAAGGGTCCTACCGATCGGTAACTTAGCATTTCGGTCGACATCACCGCAGGTCGGACGGAGGGCTGGTCCGTCCTGCACAGGCGATGAGCCCTACCGTATTACGGCACAGCGACAGGCCTCGCGCACAGGTATTCCTAACTTGCCTCGTGGGTAACTTCGGGCAGCCGAGGAAGTCGCCCCTCATCGCGACCATTTTGTTACCCTTCACGAGCAACCTCGTCCGTGGGTGAGGTCACATCGTGGCTGTTCACACGGACAATTCCCGGATCGAGTACTGAAAACGGACCTTATATTCGGTTGTGTCCCTGTCAACCGCTACAGTGCTCGTGTCGGGGTCCGACACCACGAACCTGAACGAACGGAACATCTAGATGACACTGCGTCGACTCGTCGCAACCTCTGCGATCGCGATCGCCTCCCTGGGCGTGGCCACCGGTACTGCGTACGCGCAGCCGGCCACCACCACCCCCTCCGCGACGACCACCGAGAGTGCTCCCGCGGAGAACTCCGAGCTGAACTGGGCATCGCGCGTCGAGGCCGGTGGCGTCGTCACCACCGTCGACGCCGGCATGTTCCGTGCGTCCGACGACGGCAAGACCGTCGACCTGGTGGACGAGGAGGGCAACACGATCCTGAGCCTTCCGCTGTCGTTCAACCTCAACGGCGTCGAGTTCCCCTACGGTGTCGAGTACACCGACGAGGGCCGCACCGTGAAGCTCATCCCGAACCTCGCAGCACCGATGGGCCTCGCCCCGAACGCGCTCGAGAACACGGTGGCATCGCCCGCCGAGAACACCGCTGCCGAGCAGTCCTTCGCTTCGCAGCTCGGTCTCGCCACCTCCATCGGCGGACTGACCGGCACCATCATCGGTGCAGTCATCGGCGGCATCATCGTCCCCGCGATCGGCATCGTGCCGGGCGCCGGTGTCGGTGGCGTCATCGGCACGATCGTCGCGGGTGGACCGACCCTGGTCGTCGCCGGTATCGATCTGCTCAACACGTACAACGCTGCTCCGGGAACCTCCAAGTTCGCCTTGTAAGACTCGGAACACGACGAAGGCCGCCACCCATCGGGTGGCGGCCTTCTTTCGTTCCAGGCGGAGTG
The DNA here is from genome assembly GCF_058139645.1 of Rhodococcus sp. NFXS4. Classification (NCBI taxonomy): domain Bacteria; kingdom Bacillati; phylum Actinomycetota; class Actinomycetes; order Mycobacteriales; family Nocardiaceae; genus Rhodococcus; species Rhodococcus sp. NFXS4. The sequence continues at coordinate 4,084,732 of NZ_CP192221.1, read as the reverse complement.
GTTCAGAGCCAGGGAACGGCGGCGGCGAGGAAGATGCCACCCGCGATCACACCGACGGCTCCGGTGAGCAGTCCGATGACGGTGTCTGCGCGATCGGAATCGGGAACGCGGGTGGCCAGGACGCCGGCGACGAGCGCGGCGATGCCCAGCAGAACGCCGAAGCCGAAGCTCCAGAAGGCCACCACCGACAGCGCGCCCAACAGCACGGAAGCGTCGGCAAGTCGGGGATCGCGGGCAACGGAACTCAGGGCCGCCCGAGCAGACGACATCTTTGCCGCCGTGTAGATCGCGGCGGGGGATTGAGTCTCGCGGGGGAGTGACGAATCGGCGATGTCGGTCACAGCGATACCTCCTTCGGGGAACGGCCGAAGGTCATCGGGTATCGAACGCAGCGCAGCACAGCGGTACACCGCCTCGTGGGATTAACGGAACGGTCGACACTCGGACGTCACCGACGTTGGTGACGGAGTGGACTGCGCGTGTCCCACGATACCACTGTGACCAGAGTGCGTTACGTGACGGACGCCGAAAAGTGATGTGCCCGTGTCTTTTTGATTCCTCGATACTCACGGAAGCGGCCCCGTCGTCCGAAGACGACGGGGCCGCGACAGTGTGGTGAAGGGGAGGTCAGCTTCCGAAGGCGCCGGCGTTGGTGACGATCCCGATGATGTATCCGAAGACGGTGAGAGCGAGCTGGAGGTATCCCATGTCGGGCCTTCCGTGTGTCGACGACGCACGATCGAGGTGCGGAGGCACCCTGCCTCGACGGGTGACATTACCGCACCAAGGAGACCGAACGTTGTGCTATCTCACGACGTGCGGACGGTCGTTCCGGTGGCCGCGGTGACGGCGTCGACGGGGATGCCCAGGCTGGCGGTTCCGCCGTACCGAGCGAGCGCCAGGTTGGCCTCGCCGCAGCTCGGAGCTGCGCCGCTGTTGGATCCGCTGGTGATGCCGAGCGCGAGTGTTCCGGTGACGATGGCGCCGCCGCTGTCACCCGCGAGAGTGCAGGCGGTACTGGCGAATCCGCGCACCGTGCGGCTGTCGCCGTCGCCCAGGAAGAGCTGCGTCTCGACGCGGTCCGCCGCGACGAGACCACACGTAAAGGACGACGCCTGACCGGACTTGCACACCGGGGCACCGATGACGGGCGAGGCCGTTCCGGTGATCGTGAGGGCGGTGCCATTGGCTCCCCGCACGGTGGGCTGGTCGAGCCCGGCGGCCACGCCGGCGTCGTTCAGCGCGATGACGGAGTAGTCGAGTCCGTCGCTGCCGCCGACATTCGACGTGGTGAAGTCGCCGACGGGAGTACTGGCGCGGATGTCGTCACGATTGGGCAGGTACACCGAGGCGGAGTTGCCCGGATCACAGTGTCCCGCAGACAGACTGACCGGCGTGCCGGCCCTGTCGGTGGCGCTGAACCCGAACGAGCAGATCTCGATGTCCTCGAGCGGCGCGGTGGTGATGTCGCCGGCGGACGTCACGTAGTCGTCGCCGCCCATCACGGCAGGCGGAGGCGTCGGACCGGGAGCGGGTGGGGACAGCTGCACCTGGAGGTTGGCGATGGCGGTCGGCAGATTCAATGCGCGCCCGATCGGACTGTTGGCGATGTCGACGATCACCCGTCCGCCGAGCACGTCGACAGCCGCCGAATTGATCTGTGACGAGACCTCGCGGGGCAGACCCGACACCCAGCGACCGAAGTCGTCGAGGGACTGCTCGAGCGTGTCCGCCGACACGGGGGACTGGCGGCTGCGGTAGCCGTCCTCCGCCACCTGGCTCGCGGCCTCCGAGGTGGTGACCGCGACGACGGGAACGCCGTCGTCGCCGATCCAGGCACCCGCGAAGTCCGCCGGGCGCTGCTGACGGAAGTCGTCGGCGTAGGTACGAAGCTTCTGCGCCTCGGCAGCGCGATCGAGGTACTCCTGCGGCGACATGTGCAGATCGCGCTGCACGGCGTCGACCAACTCGGACGGGAGGCGATCCGCGGACAGTTGCTCGGGAGCCGACGACGCGGGTGCTGCGCCGGCAGTGGCGGTGCCGAGGCTCAGCGTCAACAGCGACGCGCCCACCACCCCCATCACCCGTGCGCTGCGAGATGCGCCGCTCGACTCGGAGTGACTCTGGCCCGTGGCCGCTGTGGCCGCCGAGTTACGCAAGAAGTTCCCTTCGCAGTGGTGACAGTCCGTGGCCCGTCGGGTCCGCACATGGTTTGCAGAGGTACCGATGCCAGCGCACGAGCATAGGGCATCATCCTGAGCGTTTCCGGCGCCCGACGAGCGTCAGGGACGGTTCACAGACAGCATCGGGCCGAGCCGTGGAATCGCGACGGACGGCGCCGTGGACGTGGTCGTGGGAGCGGTCGACGTGGTCGTGGGTGCGGGTGTACTGCTCGCCACGGTCGGCGGCGTCGGCACGGTCACCTCGGGGAACGACGGGAAATCGGGAAAGTCGATGTCCGGTGGCGCGAACGGGAACCGGTCCGTCGGGAGCCCGAGACCGGTGCTCGGTTCCACCGCGGCGGCAGGAGGTGCGGGTGGCACGACGGGGTCGGGCGTGTCGATCTCCGGAGCCGGGGCCTCCTGCACCGGAGCCGGTGCCTGCTCCTGGACGGGCAGCGGCGCGGCGGACGTCGTGGTGCTGTCCAACGACGACGTCACGACGGGAGCGGCGGGCGTGATGGCCTGCTGCGAGTTCAGGGGCGCGACCGAGCTGGAGTCGAGGTCGTGGGTGCCCACGGCGCCGCCGACGGCGAGGAACGCGAGCGCCACCGCGGCGACCGAGACGGCTGCGCGCGTGGGTGTTCTCTTGTGAGTCCGACTGCGGCGCGTCCTGCCGGTGGCCGAGTCCGACACCATCGCCGCGAATGCCTTGTCCGAGGCCGCCGTGGTGGCCGGCGACGACCGATGCGAGGGTGCGGCGCGCACGGCCACCGCCGGGTTCTCCGACGTCGCGGGAGCCAGCGAGCAGTCCTGCAGACCGACGTAGTCGAGGGCGTCTCGTAGTGCGGCGATCGAGTCGGCGGACAGTCCTGCAGGGTGGAGCAGCATGCATCGCGCGTCGGCGGGCAGAGAGTAGAGCTCCGACAGCATGCCCGTCAGAGCGTGGACGAATCCGGCGACGAGGTCCTCGGCGCGCACCACGCGGCCGCCGGCCAGACCGAGTCCGCGGGGGTCTCCCACCGCGTACAGGAATCCGCGAACTCCCTGGTCGGAGTCGTCGAGGCGGATGCGTCCGTCGGAGTCCAGGCCCACCGCCGTCGGGCACTCGAACAGCTCGGTGCCACCGTCGATGTCGACCGACACGGCCGTCTCGGCGTCGGTCAACGCCATGACGAGGTGGATCGTCTTGTCGACCCGGGGGCCGTCGAACCCCTGGCTGCGCGCGCTCATTCGGACTCGACCCCCTCGGCGAGTTGCGGACACGGTGCCACGTCGACCGCGAGCACCCGTCCGATCACCGTACCGGTCGTCACGGTCATGGGATACCGGTTGAGCTCCGCCCCTGCACAGGGGGGATCTAGCCGACCGGCGTGGTGTCGGGTGACGGCGCGGGTGACCCGGGCTCGGCAGGAGTGTCCGGAGTATCCGGAACGTCGGGGTCCGAGTCCGTTCCCTCCGCGGGGTCGACTGGCTCCTCGACGACGGGCGGGTCGCTGGGCACGGGCTCGGGTGCCGGTTCGGGTGCCGGCGCCGGGGCAGGAGCGGGCGCGGGTGCCGGCTCGAGGTCCGGTGCGCGCGGGGGCACCGTCGTGGTGATTCGAGCAGGTGCACGTGTGGCCTCGACGGGCGCGGGTGCGCCGGGGACGACGGTCGGGAAGCCGATGCTGGTGGACGGGGCGGGACGAGTCGTCGTCGGCCGCGCGGTGACACCGGCGGCGTCCTCGACGGCCGGAACCGCGGTGCTGACCGTCCGATCGGACGCGAGGTAGGCGATACCGCCGCCCACGATCAGCAGGGTCGCGACTGCGGCCGCCACGAGGAGGGCGAGGGGGCCGCGCGGTGTCGACCTCGATGCACCGCTGTCGGTGGCTGTCGAGGCGGCAGCGGTCGCGAGCAGCGGTGCCCCCGTCGTCGGCGCGAGCCCGGCGGCGGCACGTGCGGCGGCCGCGGCGGCGGCCAGCCGTTCCTCCGACGCGCCGAGGGTGGCGTGGGGATCGGCCGACTCGGGATGCAGCGTCAGCGCGGTGAGTCCGACGAAGTCGAGCGCGTCCCGCAGCGCGGCGATGCGCTCGGGTGACCAGTCGGCGGGATGGGCAGCGCCGGCGGTGAGGGCGCGGACGTCCTCGCCGGCGTCGACGGTCTCGCTGAGTAGCAAAAACATCATGGTCGCGACGAGGTCCTCGGCGCGCATGGGCACACCGCGGGACGAGACCACGCCGGACGGGTCACCGACGCGAGCCATGAAGCGATCGACGACGTCGATGTCCGCCGTCAGCGCGTCGGGCCGGTGCAGGGTCGTCGTGCCGTCGGGCAGGAGATAGAGAACCGTCTCGGCCGTCACCGGCACGCGGACCAGTTCACCCGAGGTCGTCGACACCACGACGGCCGTCGACGTCAGATCGGTGATGTGGATCCCGGTGGCTCGGGTGATCGGTGCGGCGTCGTGCCCGGTGTTCATGCGTGTACCCGTCGTTCCTTGTCCTGTGCGTAGCCGGCCGCGCGGAGCATCGACAGCATCTGCGAGCGCGACTGCGCTCCCAGACGTCGACGGATCCGTGCGACGTGGTGCTCGACCGTCTTGGCCGAGATGTACATCTGGGCGCCGATCTCGCGGTACGTCAGGCCCAGTACGAGATGATGCGCCACCTCCGCCTCACGCTCGGTCAGCGCCCCCAGCGACGCGGAACCGGGCTCGGTGGGCTCGGCCGTCGCCGCGACGGCACCGATGTCGCGGGCGATCTGCAGCAGGGCGGTGGCGTCGCGGGTGTCGGCGACGCGCAGGGCGGCGTCACTGGCGAGCCGTGCCGCGTCCCAGGCGTGCCCGAACTTCTCCAGGGTGCGAGCGGACGTCTCGACCTCGGCGACGTCGGGCTCGCCCTGCAGGACGCGGAGCCATGCCTTGCCGGCGGAGGCGAGTGCTGCGGCGTGGGGACTGCGGTCGGCGAACGAGCCGAGCGCACGAGCGTGGGGAAGCAGGTCGGCCGGGGCGCCGCCGAGGATGGCGGCCTGTACGCCGTACCAGTGCCACGTGGCCGCCCAGGTCGGTGGTTCGCCGAGCGAGGCGACCAGTGCGGTGGCCGCGGAGACGGAGTGCGCGATGCGTGCCGTGTCCCCGAGACGCACTGCGGCGAGCCACAGTTCACCGAGCGGGATGAGGGAGAAGAGATCGGGCTCGGCCTCCGCGACGGTGCGCCGGGCCTCCTGCCACGCGGACATGAGGGCGCCGGTATCTCCGCGTCGGCGGGCGGTGGCGACGCGAAGTGCGAAGTAGGACAGGGCGTCCCGTTGGGGGAGCGTGGCCGGGTCGACGCCCGAGGTGGGATCGACACCCGTGTCGCCGGCCACGAGGGCCGACCAGGCGAGCAGCAGACGGCACCGCGTGGACACCGCGCACCCCGGATCCGCGGCGATGGTCTCGGTCAGCACCGCTCGGGCCGTGGCGGGGTCGCCGGTGTGCAGAGCGATCAGTGCCGCGATCACCGCGGGATGTTCCGGCTCGGCCCGGGCGCCCACCGCGGTGTCGGCCATCGAGGCGGCGCGCAGCAGCGAACCCGTTGCCACGGTGGCGGGTTCGGTCAGTGAGTCGAGGAGCCCGCGGGCCACCAGCGTCGAGCGGGCGTTCGCCGACGTGGGCGGGACGGGGCGGAGGCCGCCGTGCGCGCGGACGAACGTCGCGGCGCAGTCGGCGTCCCCCACGGCGAGAAGCGTCGTCACCGCGTACGCCGCATCCGGTCCGATGCGGTCCGGCCCGAGCCACCGGTAGAGGTCGGCGGCGTGCGACGCGGTGCCGCGCATCAGTGCGACCGTGGACGCGACGCGAACGGCTCCGCGTACTCCGTCGGGTGACGGCGCCTCGGCGGACAGCACCGCGTCCACCGTGAGCGCCGCAGTGTCGAGATCTCCGCTCGCGAGCAGGGCGTCGGCGTAGGGCACGGAGATGTCGGTGCCCTGCGCGCCCGCCGCGGAGGCCGCGTCCCAGAGTCGTCGTGCGGCGAGACGGTCTGCGGCGGAGGCCAATCCGACCAGGTGCTGTGCGAGATCGGGATCGCGCAGACCCGCATCCGCGAGCGAGACCGCGAGATCACCACCGAGACCGCCACTGTCGAGGTGCACCCGTGCCAGGCGACGCAGCACGCCGAGCATTCCGTGCTCGCCCATCACCACGCGCAGGGCACCGCGCGCGGAGTCCGACAGCAGGCCCTCGTCGGACAGGACCCCGCAGCCCCGGGTGCGCTCCACGGCGGCGGCGGCGTCGGGCATCGGGACGTCGGCGACATCGGCGACGAGATACGGATCCGGGGCCACACCGACCGACGCGAGCGTCACCACCACGAGGGCGGTGTGATCGTGCGCGGACAGCAGAGCGTCGAGGGCCGATCGCTCGTCGGGCGAAGTCACAGTCCGAGGGGACTCGTCAGCGTTCCGACTGCACCGCCCAGACCGGCGCCGACACCGCCCAAGGTGTCACCCACGCCTCCGACGACACCGCCGAGGCCGTCCGTGACGCCGCCGATGACGTTCGGCGGTGTGTACTGCGGCAGCGAGGGTGCTGTGTAGGCCGGAGCCTGGGGCACCTGGGCCGTCGGGACGCTCGGAGCGGTGAACTGCGGCGCCGGTGCGTTCGGCACAGCAGCGTTCGGCGCGGTGGCGCCCGGTACCGCGGCCGATCCGGTCGAGCCGGGCGCGGTCGCGCCGGGAACCGCAGCCCCCGGTGCTGCTGCGGCGCCGCTGGTCGGCGCTCCGGCGGCTCCGGTGGTGCGCGGCTGTCCCGTCACGGGGTCGACGCCGGCGGCGGCGGTGGTCGGGGTCGCGCTCACGGAACCGTCCGCGGCGGCCGGGGCCACCGCGCTGCTGGTGGAGGGGCCGGTGTTCTCCGACGATCCGCCGACGAGGCCGGTGCCGACGGAGAGGCCACCAGCGGCCAGCAGGATCACGGCAGCGGCGACGCCGCCGATGACGGCGGTGCGCTTACCGCGCGACGGGGCGTCCTTGGCGTGTGCAGAGCGCGACACCGGTGCGGGCGTGGAGGTTCGGGCCGAGGCGGGGCGCTCGGTGACCGGAGGGAGCAGGTCGGTCTCGTCGTCGTCGACGGTGGAACCGGCGGCGACGGCAGCGAGTGCCGCTGCGCCCGGGCGGTTCAGTTCTGCGCCGGCAGAAGCGATGTCGGCGGCGAGCAGTGCGGCTCCGGTCGCGGCGGTGGCCGCGGGCTGTTCGCCGACGGTCACCGGCTTGCGCAGCGCGGAGGACACGGTCTCGGTGAGCATGGGGATCGACGCGCCGCCGCCGACCAGCAGCACGCGGTCCACCGCGTCGCCGTCGACACCCGCGGTGCGCAGCGCCTCGCCGAGTACCCGGGTGACGTCGTCGAACGTCTCGCGCAGTAGTTCCTCGATCTCCGACCGCACCAGTCGCACGTCGGTGTCGATGCCGGGCAGGTGCACCGGCACGACCGTCTCGGTGTCGGAGGACAGTGCTTCCTTGGCCGTCGCGCAGTGCGTGCGCAGGGTCGTGAGGGCCTCGACCGTCGCGGGATCGAAGGGATCGAGCGACGAGGAGTCGACGTTGTCGAGCACGTGGGCCAACACGACCTGGTCGATGTGGGCGCCGCTGACGTCCTCGCTGCGCGCACCGCGTCCGAGGATCGCCGAATCGGCACCTGTGCGCACGACCGACACGGTCAGGGCGCTCGCACCCAGGTCCGCGACCAGCACGACGCCGTCCGCCACCGCGTCCGGCGACTGCTGCATCCATGCCGTCGCGGCGAGAGCGTCGGGAACGAAGGTGACGTCGGTGAGGCCGTGGCGGGCAGCCGCGTTGCGAAGCCGATCCACCGTGTACTCGGGCCACGACGTCGGGTAGGTCACCACGATCGCGGCGTCGTCGTCGGCGCCGGCCGTGCGTGCCTCCCGGACGAGGCAGTCCAGCGTCGTCGCGTAGAGCTCGTCGCCGGTGTAGCTGCGTCCGTCCTCGGTGACCAGCGCGACCGGATCGCCGACGCGGCCGGCGAAGCCGGTCAGGGCCGTGGTGTCGACGGTGCCCGGCGCGGCCAGGGCGGGTTCACGGTCGGGCGTGACCGACAGTGCGGTGGACCGCACGATGGTGACGGCGTCACCGAGGTGTCCCGGACCGTCCACGGCGACCGCCGTCGAGGTGCTCGAGCCGACGTCCAGTCCCAGACCTGATGACCGTCCCTGATCCGTTGCCATGGCGCCGACTCCGTTTCCGTGCTCGTCGATATTCGTGCTCGTCAAGGCTGTGTCGGACCTGCTGTCGGGCACGTCGCCGTGACGCCGTAGCTGTCCACCGGCACTGTCGTCCCGATGGTCCGTTTCGTTACAGGTCACAAGAGTAGAGCGGTCCTATCCCCTATGCCCCCTAGTCACCCCGATCTGCCCCGGGGCGACCCCCGGGGTGCAGGAAGGGGGCTGCGCCCCGTTGGGACACCTCACTAGTCGACCTAGTTTTGATCTCAACGTGCCGAGACAGTCGGCCCGACCACCTCGACGCCTGCACACACACCGTCTGCCGACACCGGTTCACACACACCCAGGAGATCCCGATGGCCACGAACGCCGTACTCGACTTCATCCTCAGCCTTCTTCGCGACGACAAGGCCGCCGCCGCCTACTGCGCGAACCCCCAGGCCTCGCTGGACGCTGCCGGCCTGCCCGACGTGTGCCACGCCGACATCGTGGCCGTGGCGCCCATGGTCGCCGAGTCCGGACTGTTCGCCGGCGGATCGCGTCTCGCCTCGATCGTGAACGCGGGCAGCTCCTCCAACGCCGTGAACTCGACCGTCGTGAATGCGGGCAGCGTGAACAACAGCACCGTCTTCGGCGGCAACAACGTCGCCGTCGGCGGCCCCACGTTCGGCAGCAACGCGGTGAACTTCGGAAACAACAACAACAACGGAAATTTCAGCAACAACAACTTCGGGGGCTTCGACCTGGGCGGCTTCACCTTCAGCCCGACCCTCATCGGTGGCGGCCTGGCGATCGGCAGCATCGGCAACATCGGCAACCTGAACCTCGGTGACCTGGATCTGAGCGGCCTGAACCTGGCCTCGCTCGACCTCAGCGGCCTGAACCTCGCCTCGCTGGACCTCGGCGGGATCGGCGACATCGACCTGCTCGGCGGACTCGACCTCAGCCTCATCGACCTGGGCGACCTCGACATCGCGGGCCAGTTCACCACGGTCCTCGCCCTCGTCCTGGCCAACGGACTCTCCCTCGGTGGCGACCTCGCCGCCGAGTTCGGTGCCGCACTGGGCGCGGCGTTCGACGCCTTCCTCGCCCTCGGCGGCGTCCTCGACCTCGACACGCTGGTCGACCTCAGCGCCACCCTGGCCGGTGCGCTCACCGCAGCGCTCGGCCTCGGCGTGGGTGCCGGAGCCCAGCTCACGGCCGCCCTCGACGCCGTGCTCGGCACCGTCGCCGGTCTCGACCTCGACGCCGTCGTCGGTCTGTCCGGCGTTCTCTCCAACGCACTCTCGGTGGGCGGTGTGCTCGGCGCGAATGTCGGCGCCGCACTCGGTGGCGTGCTCGGCGCAGCGGTCACCGCCGGTGGCTCGCTCGGCGCCGATCTGGCCGCCGCCCTCACCGCCGGACTCGATGTCGCCGGATCGCTCGGTGTCGTCGTCGGTGGCGCGCTCGGTGTGACCACCGACATCACCGCTGCTCTCTCGGGTGCACTCGCCGCTGCCGTCGACGTCGCCGGTGATCTCGGCGCGACGCTGACCACCATCCTCGACGCGAACGTCGTCGCCGCGCTCGCAGGCACGCTGACCACCGAGCTCTCCGCGGCTCTCGGCGCAGCCCTCGCTGCCGGCGGAGACGTCGCCGGTGAGTTCGGCGCCTCCCTCGGCGCGCTCCTCGGAGCCGTCACCGGCCTGTCCGGCGCACTCGACCTCGACGCTCTTCTCGGCGTCGGCGGCACCCTCGGCGCGACCCTCGCCGGTCTGCTCGGCCTCGGCGGCGGTATCGGTGCGCAGCTCGGCGCCGCGCTCGACGGTGTTCTGGAGTTGGCCGGTGGACTGGACCTCGCGGCCGCCCTGGCCGGCGGAGCCGACATCGCGGCCACGCTCGGCGCCACTCTCTCCACTGCCCTCAGCGGCGTGCTGGTCGCCGGCGGTACCGTCGCCGGCACGCTCGGCGCGGCCTTCGGTGCCGCCCTCGGCGGCGTCCTGGGGGCCGACCTCGGTGCTCAGCTGGTCGGACTGCTGGCCGGTGAGCTGGACCTCGGTGCGGCACTGGCCACCATCCTCGACGGCGCTCTCGGCCTCGGCGGCCTCCTGGACATCGGCGCTCTCGCCGACCTCGGTGCCCTGCTCGACGTCGACGGCGCACTCGGCCTCGGTGCCGGTGTCCTGGCCATGCTCGGCGGTTCCCTCGAGGCTCTCCTCGGCGCGGGCGGCCTGCTCGGTGGCGATCTGACCGCACTGCTCGGTGCCGATCTCGGTGCTCAGCTCGCTGCCGCGCTGGCCGGCGCTCTCGCCGTCGGCGGCGACCTGGGCGGCGACCTCGGACTCGCCCTCGGCGGCGTGCTCGCCGGACTCGTGGACGTCGCGGGCGGTCTCGACGTCGACGCGGTGGCCGGACTCGGTGCCACCCTCGCCGCAGCCCTCACCGGCGCACTCGGTGTCGGCGCAGGACTCACCGGTGGACTCGCAGCGGGCCTCACCGCTCAGCTCGGTGCCGCTCTCGACGGTGTCCTCGGCCTGGCCGGCGATCTCGACCTGCTCGGCGGACTCGGCGTGCTGGGCGACCTGAACGTGCTGAACGACCTCAGCGTCCTCGGCGACCTGGACCTCGCGGCCACCCTCGGTACCGCACTCTCCGGCGCTCTCGCCGCCGGCGGCGCGGTGGCAGCCAACCTCGGTGCCACGCTCGGCGCGGCCCTCGGCGGTGTCCTGTCCGGCGACCTCGGCGCCGAGCTCGTCGGCCTGCTCGCCGGTGGTCTGGACCTCGGTGCCGGCCTCACCACCCTGCTGGGCGGTGTCCTCGATCCGTCCGGTGCCCTCGGCCTCGGCGGCGACCTCGTCGCCACGCTCGGCACCTCGCTCGCAGCCGTGCTCGGTGCGGGCGGTCTGCTCGACGCCGATCTCGCGGGCCTACTGACCGGCGGCCTCGCCGCGCAGCTCTCCGCCGCACTCGCGACGGCTCTCGCGGCCGGCGGCGACGTGGCGGCGAACGTGGGCCTGGCCCTGGGCGACGTGCTCGGCACGGTCACCGCGGGTCTGGACCTGGACGGCGTCCTCGGCGCCGACCTCGCGGCGGCGCTCACCGCGGCCCTCGGCCTCGACGGCGACCTGACCGGTGGACTCACCGCGCAGCTCGCCGGCGCGCTCGACGCCGCACTCGGTGTGGTCGGAGGCGCCGACATCACGGCTGCGCTCTCGGGCGCACTCGCCGCCGGTGGCGACGTCGCCGCAGGACTGGGCGCGACACTCGGCACCACCCTCGCTGCCGTGCTCGGCGCCGACCTCGGCGCCCAGCTCACCGGACTGCTGGCAGGCGGCGCCGATCTCGGTACCGCACTGACCGCCGTCCTGGGCGGCGCTCTCGACCTCGACGGGGTCTTCGGCATCGGTGCCGACGCGGCCGCCGGCCTGGTAGGCACGCTCGGCACCACGCTCGCCGCCGCACTGAACGTCGGCGGCCTGACCGACGTCGACCTCACCGCACTGCTCGGCGGCGACCTCACCGCCGTTCTGGGTGCCGCACTCTCCGGCGCTCTGGGCGCCGGCGGCGCACTGGGTGGCGACCTCGGCCTGGCACTGGGCGGGCTCGTCGGTGCGGCCACCGACCTCACGGCCGGCGCCGATCTCGGACTGGTCCTCGCCGGTGCACTCGGTGTCACCGGCGATGCCGCCGCCACGCTGTCGGGCGCACTCGACGCGATGCTGGGAGCTGCGGGCGGTCTCGACCTCACCGCGATCCTCGGTGCCGACGCGGACGTCGCCGCCACCGTCGGAGCCGCGCTCAGCGCAGCACTGTCGGCCGGTGGCCCGCTGGCCGCGAACGTGGGCGCCGCCCTCGGCGGCGTGCTCGGGACCGCCCTGTCGGGCGACCTCGGCGCACAGCTCGCAGGTCTGCTGGGCGGCGGCGTCGATCTGGACGCCGCACTCGGCACGGTCCTCGGCGGCGCACTCGGACTCGGCGGGCTGGTCGATCTCGACGGGCTCGCAGATCTGGACGGGCTCGGAGCCGTCGGCGGTCTGCTCGACGCCGACCTGCTGGGCGGCCTGACCGGCGCACTGGACACCGACATCGTCGGTGCGCTCGCCGGTTCGCTCGGCGCTGCCCTCGGCGCCGGCGGGCTGCTCACCGGTGACCTGCAGGCACTGCTCGGCGGCGATGTGGCGGCGCAGCTGTCCACCGCCCTCGGCGTGGCTCTCGGCCTCGGTGGCGACGCTGCCGGTGAACTCGGACTCGCCCTCGGCGGCGTCCTCGCCGGCGTCACCGACCTGACCGCGGGTGCCGATCTGGGTGCCGCCGTCACCGCCGCTCTCGGCATCACCGGTGAGGGTGCGGCCACCCTGGCCGGCGCCCTGAACACGGCGCTCGGACTCGGCGGGGCGCTCGATCTCGACGGCCTGGTCGGCGGAGATCTCGCCGCCACGGTCGGCGCTGCACTCGGCGGTGCTCTGGCCGCCGGCGGCGACGTCGCCGCCACGGTCGGCGCCACCCTCGGTGCCGCTCTCGGGGGCTCCCTGACCGCCGATCTGCAGGCCCAGCTCGGTGCACTGCTGGCCGGTGGGCTGGACCTCGACGCCGCGCTCGGCACGGTGCTCGGTGCGGCTCCGGATCTCGATCTGGACGCCGACCTCGCCGGCCTGCTCGGCGGCGCTGTCTCGACCGGCCTCGGCCTGGTCGCGGGAGTCGGCCTGCCCGACACGGACCTGCCGGACCTCACGGGCAGCCTGGCCGCGGCACTGGGACTGGGCGGCGCAGCCGCAGCAGGACTGGGAACCGCACTGGGCACGGTGCTCGGCGGCACGGTGCTCGCCGATCTGGATGCGAACGGACTGCTCGAGGGTGACCTCGGCGGCATCGTCTCCGCCGCACTCGGCGACGCACTGAACGTCGGCGGTGTCCTCGACCTGGAGACCGACCCGGTCGGCCAGTTCGGCACCGCGCTCAACGGGGCGCTCGGCCTCGTCGGCGGCGTGGACACCGGCGCCCTGGGCGACCTGCCCGCGACGCTGACCGCAGCTTTCGGCGTCGGCGGCACGGCGGGTGCGGAGCTCGGCGGAGCCTTCGGCGCTCTGCTCGACATCGCCGGCGGCGGCGATCCGGTGGCGTCTCTGGGAACGGCACTCGGAGCCACGGGTGACCTCACCACGATGCTCGACGCCGCACTCGACACGGCGGTCTCCGCCGGCGGCGCGCTCGACGCCGAGGGTCTGCCGATCAGCGGACTGCTCGACGCGAACACCGGCCTCGACGGCAGCCTCAGCGCACTGACCACCCTGACCGGTGGCCTCGGCGCCGTGGGTGCGGTCGCCGGCGGACTGGACGGCACCCTCACCGGTGTCGGCGGCGCGGTCACCGATCCCGACGCGGTCACCGGTGCGGTGGCGAGCCTGGGCGGCGGCCTCGCCAGCGGCCTCGGGCTGGGCCTGAACAGCGTCACGCAGGGCGGGCTCGAGCTGGGCTCGGAGCTGCAGGGCGGCCTGACCGGCGCTGCGACCGGCGCGGGCGGCGTCTTCGGCGGCTTTGAGATCTCGCCCGACGGCGAGGTCACCGGCGGACTGGACAACACGTCCGAGTTCACCGGCGCACTCGACGGCGGCATCGACGCCACCGCCGACGCGGTGGGCCAGTTCCAGAACTCCACCGACGCCGTGCTCGGCGGCGTCACCGGAGCGACCGACGGACTGGGCCTGAGCGCGGTCACCGACGTCACCGGCGACGCGCTCGGCGCAGTGACCACGGACGGCGGACTCGGCGGCGACATCGCCGGCGAGGCCACCTCCTGGCAGGACGTCGACGCCGAGGGTGCCTTCGACGGCCCCGCGGCGGCGGTCGACGGAGTCGGCGACGGCCTCACCGACACCGTCTCCGGGCTCGGCGGCGGACTCACCGGTGGCCTGACCGACGGCCTGTCGAACACCCTCGGCGGTGGACTGAGCTCCGCGGACGACGGCCTCGACACCGGCGCTGTGGCCGATGACAACGCGGCCGACGCGGGAGACGCCAACTGATCACCCGCGCTCTGTAACACCGACGACCCCGTACGCGCTTATGCGTACGGGGTCGTCGGCGCTTACCGTGAGGGTCACACCGCCGCAGATGGTGAATGCTCACAGACGCGCTCGACCCGTTGCCACCGCAGACAGATCGGGACCACATGCAGAACGACGCACCACCCGCCGTGCAGACCGGCGCCGGGAAGACCCCCGCGCCGACGCAGGCGACGCAACTGGCCGAGCTCCTGTCCCGGATGGGCGAGGTGGCGTCCGGTGCCGGTCGCCGCGACCTTCTCGACCGGTTGACGGCGGCGCGTGAGCGGGTGCTCGATCCGCGCCTGCGCATCGTCGTGGTCGGACCGCTCAAGCAGGGCAAGAGCCAGTTCGTGAACTCGCTGCTGGGCCTCGACGTGTGTTCGGTGGGCGACGACGAGACCACCGCGGTGCCCACGATGGTCGCGTACGCGGAGACCGAGCGGGCGGAGCTGGTGGTCGGCGAGATCGGCGCCGACCCGGTGCGCATCGACATCCCCATGGCGGACATCCATGCCGTCACACCGACCGACCCGCGCGCGGAGGGTCGCGAGATCCTGCGCCTCGAGATCTCCGTGCCCAGCCCGCTGCTGAAGGACGGGCTCGTCGTCATCGACACCCCCGGCGTCGGCGGCCACGGTAACCCGCACGCCAACAGCACCCTGGGTCTGATCACGTCGGCGGATGCCGTTCTGGTGCTGTCCGATTCGAGTCAGGAGTTCACCGAGCCCGAGGTGGCCTTCCTGCGCCAGGTGGTGACTCTGTGCCCGGCGGTCGCGTGCCTGGTGACCAAGACCGACCTGTACCCGCACTGGCGGCGCATCGTCGAGGCCGATCGCGGGCACCTCGCGCGGCAGGGCATCGACGTTCCGCTGATGCCGATCTCGTCGATGCTCCGCTCGCACGCGCTGCGGCTGAAGGACGATTCGCTCGACAAGGAGGCCGGCTTCCCGGCTCTCTACGACTTCCTCCGCGGTGTGGTGCAGCGTGCCGACGCCACCACTCGCAAGGCCGTCGCTCTCGACGTCCGCTCGGTGTCCGAGCATCTCGCCCTCGCCCTGGGCAGTGAACTCGCGGCGCTTCGCGATCCGGAGACCGCCGCCGCGGCGGTGGCCGGTCTGCAACAGGCGCGGGCCAACGCCGAGGACATGCAGAAGCGCAGCAGTCGGTGGCAGCAGACACTCAACGACGGCATCACCGATCTGGCCGCCGACATCGACCACGACCTGCGAGACCGGCTGCGCGTCATCACCCGTGAGGCGGAGGAGGCGGTCGACGGGGGAGACCCGGGCAAGGACTGGCCGCGCATCGGTGAGTGGCTCGAGGACCAGATCGCCTCCGCCGTGGGGGACAACTTCGTCTGGGCGCACGAGCGGTCCCTGTGGCTCGCCGAGACGGTCGCTCGGCACTTCGCCGAGACGGCCGATGCGCACATCCCGGCGATGAACATCGCGAACGTCGACGGCGTCATGGACCCGGTGACCTCACTGGGGGACCTCGAGTCCGGCCGGATGGGCATCACCTCGAAGGTGCTCGTGGGCATGCGCGGCTCCTACGGCGGCGTGCTCATGTTCGGACTCATCACGACGATGATGGGACTGGCGCTGCTCAATCCGATCTCGCTCGGCGCCGGAGTCCTGTTGGGCAGCAAGGCCTACAAGGACGACAAGGAGGCGCGGGTGCTCAAGCGGCGGGCCGACGCGAAGGTCGCCATCCGCAAGTTCACCGACGACGTCAGCTTCCAGGTGGGCAAGGAGTCCAAGGACCGCCTGCGGCTCGTCCAGCGCCAGCTCCGTGACCACTTCACCGACATGGCCGATCAGACGGTGCGCTCGGTGAGCGACTCGCTGCGGGCCGCGCAGGAGGCGGCGACCGGCGCCTCGTCCGAGCGTGCCGCGCGCACAGCCGAACTGGAGCAGTCACTGAAGAAGATCTCTGCACTGCGCAGCATTGCGCAGAAGCTCGACCCCGAGGCCGTCGAGGCCGCCGAGGCAGACAAGGTCGTCGAGGCGGCTCGTGCGGACCGCACGCAGATCGGTACCGGCTCGTGAGTGTCACGCTCGACCGTGCGCGGGAACTCGTCGCGGCGGCGCAGGCGGAGTACGTGCGGGAGCCGGACGTCCGGGATGCGTTGCGCGTCTGCGCGGACCGGCTCGACGAGCCGCTGCGCGTCGCGCTCGCCGGATCACTCAAGGCCGGCAAGTCGACGCTCCTCAACGCGCTCGTCGGACAGGACATCGCCCCCACCGACGCAACCGAGTGCACCCGCGTGGTCACGTGGTACCGCCGCGGGACGTCTCCCTCGGTGACGGCCCGGTACGACGGGGACCGCTCGATGAGCATCCCGGTGTTGCGACGGGGTGGTCGACTGTCGTTCGACTTCGGCGATCTCACCGCGGACCGCGTGGACCGCCTCGACGTCGAGTGGCCGGCGCGAACCCTGGCCCGCAACACCATCATCGACACCCCCGGCACGTCGTCGCTGTCCCTGGACGTGTCCGAGCGGACGTTGTCGATGTTGACGCCCGAGGACTCCGCGTCCGGCGCCGACGCCGTGGTCTATCTCCTGCGCACCCTGAGCGCGTCCGACACGTCGTTCCTCACCCGCATCAACGACGCGGTCGGTGGCGACTCCGGCCCCCTCGGCGTGGTCGGCGTCGTCTCGCGTGCCGACGAGGTGGGCGCCGGTCGCATGGACGCGATGATGTCGGCCAAGGAAGTGGCGTCCCGCTTTGCGGTGGAGCTCGAGAAGACCGGTCTGTGCCAGGCCGTCGTGCCCGTCGCCGGCCTGCTCGCCCTCGGGGCACGGACGTTGCGGCAGAGCGAGTTCGGCGCGCTCGTCGCGTTGGCCGACGCTCCGCCCGACGACCTCCAACTGGCGATGCTGTCGGCGGACCGCTTCTCCCGCCCGGACATGCCACTCCCCGTCGATGCGGAGACGCGCGCCGGGCTCGTCGACCGTTTCGGGCTCTTCGGCATCCGGATGGCCGTCACGCTCATCCGCATGGGCACGCGCGATTCGCCCTCGCTTGCACGGGAACTCGTCGAGCGCAGTGGACTCGAGGAGCTACGGCACATCATCGACGTTCAGTTCGGCGAGCGAGCCGACCAGCTCAAGGCGCACTCGGCCCTCGTCGCTCTCGATCGCGTGCTGCGCGCCTCACCGGCCGCGGGATCGCGCGCCATCATCGACGAGGTGGGATCCACCCTCGCCGACGTCCACGGGTTCAAGGAACTGCGTCTGCTCGGTCAGCTACGGGCACGCGAGGTGCGGCTGCCCGAGCCGGAGAAGGCGGAGCTCGCTCGACTGGTGGGTGCGCAGGGCACCGAGACGACGACGCGGTTGGGGCTCGATCCCGACGACTCGGTGGAACTGCAGCGCAAGACGGCCTTCGACGCGGTCCGCAGTTGGCGCTCCCGCGCGTCCCATCCGCTGCTCGACCGGTTCACGGCGCGGGCGTGCGACATCGCCGCGCGCAGCGCCGAGGGCATCCTCGCGGAGCTCGACCGCCGCTGAGATCAGCGCCGGACGGGAGCGGCCGCGAGCCATCGCCCGACGGCGGGGACGAACAGCGGAGCGGTGCCCAGCAGAGCGAGGGCCGCGACGACGAACGGCGCATACGTCGTGGGCTGCTCCAGCGCATCGGAGGTCGCGATCCAGAACGCGATCGATCCCGCGGCGGCGACGATGCCGACCAGGGTCAGCGTGGATCGTCCGGTGGGGCGTCGGCCGCGGATCTGCAGGATGCCGGCCAGTCCCACCAGGAGAACAACGGCGCCGACGGCAGCACCGGCGACGAGCGTGATGAGGACCGTCGAGTCGATGTCCTCCGCCGAGGTGCCGGGGGCGTCGGCCGAGAGGACGTCGGCGAGGCGCGACCGTAGTCCCTGGTGGTCGAGTCCCAGCAGCGCGCCGGTGGCCGCCAGGACGACGAGGCACAGACTCCACAGGATCACGGCGGCATCGACGGCGCGTGGGCGCTCGTCGGGAACCGGCTCCCGCATGGGCGTCACGTGCACCGACGGGCGGGGCGGCTTCGGGGGTTGCGAGCCTTCGACACTGTCCGACGCGTTCATGGCTTCAGGCTAGAGGGTCTGTTTCCGCCCGACCCTGTTGTGGTCCGGCCCCGTCCGCTCGGGCTCGGAAAGTGATCGAGCACGAAGTCCGCGGTCGGGGTCACACCGGCTTCTCGGAAGTGGGCCCCATCACTTACGGTCAGGGCGGTAGTGGGCCCGCCAGGGCCCCGTTGTCGATGGGATGAATGTGCGGAAACTGCGGTCTGCCGGCGTCGGTCTGGTGATGTGTCTCGGTCTGTTCGGCGCGGTGGTGCCCACGGCGACCGCCGAACCCCCCGGCCCGGCCTCGAGCTTCTACACGCCGCCCTCGCCGCTTCCCGCCGGGAACGACGGTGACCTCATCCGTACCGGGCCGTCGAATCTCGCACTGTCGCTCCCCTTGCCGCAGGGACCGATTCCTGGCACCGCGACGCGCCTGATGTACCGGTCGCAGGACGCCAACGACGCGCCGGTGGCCGTCACCGGGACGTACATCGACCCGTCGGCCGAGTGGACCGGCCCCGGTCCGCGCCCGCTCGTGGTGATCGCCCCCGGCACCCACGGCCAGGGCGACCAGTGCGCGCCGTCGCACCAGTTGAACAACGTCCTCACCTACACCCCCGTGCTCGGACTCATGGTCGAGTACGAGCTGCTCTCCACCTACGCGTTGCTGGCCCGCGGCTACGGCGTCGTCATCACCGACTACGACGGTCTGGGCACGCCGGGTGCGCACACCTACGTCAACCGCGCCGCCGAAGCGCACGCGGTGCTCGACGCGGCGCGCGCCGCGCAGCAACTCGGCAACACCAAGGTCGGACCCGAATCCCCGGTCGGCCTCTGGGGTTACTCCCAGGGCGGCGGCGCCGTGGCAGCAGCCGTGGAGCTCGCTCCCGAGTACGCACCGGAGCTGGACATCAAGGGCACCTACGCCGGTGCTCCCGTCGCCGATCTGGCAGCGACGCTGGCCCAGGTCGACGGCACCATCCTCACCGGTGTCATCGGCTACACCCTGAACGGTCTGCGCCGGTCCAACCCCGAGTTGGGACCGATCATCGACGCGTCGACCAACCCGGCCGGCAAGGCTGCGCTGGCGGCACTCGAGAATCAGTGCGTCGTGGAAAGTGCACTCACCGTGGGCTTCCACCGCACCAACGAGTGGATCACCACCGGCGAGTCGCTGTCGGACTACCTGAAGCGCATTCCCGAGGCGCAGACGGTTCTCGCCGAGAACAAGATCGGTAACCGCACACCCACCACGCCGGTCTACATCGACACCGGCACGGGCGACGACATCGTGCCGCACGGCCAGGCAGTCGATCTCGCCGCAACCTGGTGTGGAAAGGGCTCGAACGTCCAGCTGAACACGCAGCAGCTGCCGTTCTTCCTCCCCGGGCTCGCGCTCGGCCACGTCCTGCCCGACTTCATCGGACTGGGCGCCGGCACCAATTGGCTCGACGCCCGGTTCCGCGACGTCCCCACAGCGGGCAACTGCGCCTGACCCGTCACCGCCGAAGCGCCTCGATCACAGTCTATCGAGGCGCTTCGTCGCGTTCCGGACCCTCGAGGTCGACGCGTCCTTCTCCGACGCCGCCTCGGAACGCGCGTCCTGCGCCGCCTCCAGGTCCTCGCGGGCCTTCTCGAGTTGCTCGGTGAGGGCGTCGACCGACTCCTGCAGCTCGTCGACGCGATGGTCGGCGTGCTCCAGCGCCTCGGTCGCATCCTGCAGCGCAGCCTCGGCGTCGTCGAGTTCGGCCTGTGCGCGGGCTCGCTGCTCTTGCTTCTCCCGTTCGGCGGTGTCGTCGGGTTCGGGTTCTTGCGCAGGTTTGTCGTCTTCGGCGGGTTCGGGATCGACGGACACCAGCCCCATCGGGCCGAACCCGCTGTACTCGGCGGCCCCCAGCATCCGGCCGCGCCGCACCTCGTCGGCGATGTCCGCATCGGACAGCGCCGCATTCAGGCTCTGGGTCACCTCGCGCCCGACGTCCTCGCCGATCGGGTGACCGCGGTCTTCTGCGATCTTCGCGGCGCGGTTCGCCAGTGCACGCACGGCGCGCTGCCGCTGCTTCGTCAGCGTGCGGAGGGTGGCGCCCGACGGTCGACCGGCCGGCCTCCGGCCTTCCCGCAGATGTTGCTGCGCCTCACGAAGTGCTTCGCCGAGGTCGAGCAGGTCTGTGACGTCGTCCTCCGCGTCGCGCACCGTCACGTTCAGCACCCACCCGACGATCGTCGGTTTGCGCAGCGCACCGATCTGCTTGGCCAGGTCCTTGTCGCCGTCGGAACGCGCCTGCTTCTGCCGTTCCGTGCGGGTGGCGACGAAGTCGGACGGGTCCAGCCCGTACAGCTCGTCGGCCACCTCGTCGAACGTCATGGTGGTCGATTATGCCGCCACGCTGTGGCCATAGAGATTATGAATGGCAAGTCTTGGAACTATCGATAGCGCGATGGGATGATGCTGCGGGCCCGGTGCGCTGAACCTTCCGTGGCCGCGAGAGACAAGGCCGCGGAAGGGACACACCGTCATGAACACCCTGCAGAACACCCGCATCCTTCTCGTCGGCGGCTCGTCGGGCATCGCGCGGCGCATCGCCGAGGACGCGCTCGCCGCCGGCGCGGAGGTCTTCCTCGGCAGTCGACGCCCGGAGGCCCTGGCCGACAGGGTCGCCGAGCTCGGCTCGGGCGCATCGGCGGTGCACCTCGACCTCGACGACGAATCGTCCATCGCCGCCGCCGTCACCACGCTCGGACCTCTCGATCACGTCGTGTCGCTCGCGGCGAACCACGCCAACGGCCCGGTCGCAGACCTCGACCGCGCCGCCGTCGAGGGCGCGTTCGCAGCCAAGGTCGTCGGACCGATCCTGCTGGCCAAGCACTTCGCGCCCACGCTGCGGGACGGCGGCTCGTTCGTGTTCTTCTCCGGTGTCGCCGCATGGAAGCCGGCGCCGGGCCTCGCCGTCATGGCCACGACCAACGGTGCTGTCGCATTCCTCGCGGAAGCGTTGGCCGTCGAACTGGCACCGTTGCGGGTCAACGCCGTGTCGCCCGGCATCGTCGACTCGGGTGCGTGGGACGGCATGGGAGACGGGAAGCAGAAGATGTTCGACGCGACGGCTGCCTCCAATCCCGCACGGCGCGTGGGCCGCCCGGAGGACGTGTCGGCAGCGGTGCTGCTCGCCCTGACCAACACCTTCGTCACCGGAACCACCCTCCACGTCGACGGGGGTGGACGGCTGAGCTGAGCGCCTCAGGCGATCCGCACGCCCCTCGGCAAGGTGCGGGCCGGAACGCGGAGTCGGCGCGCGGCGACCGTGAGTCCGAGAGCTCCCAGGATGACATTGACGGCCAGCCCGAGGTACCAACTGTCGCCGACCTTTCCGGATTCGAACGCGACCTGCTCGTCGTAGAAGCTGCGGTTCGAGGCGCTCACGCGGTAGGTCGACACGGTGTCCGCGCAGGTCGGCTCCGTCAGGTACGGGCCCGTGCGCGCCGTCGAGAGCGTCTCGGCTATCGGGCGCGCCACGCTGGGATCGGGTGGCCGCTCGTCCGACGTCCAGACACGTACGCTCGGATTGTCATGTGCGGCCACCACATCCGGGAGAATGAGAAACGGGTTGGGCGCCAACAGCCACCAGATACGCTCGGTGTGCTCGTAGGAGCGCACCGTGGCCACGTCGCGACAGTCCGGAACGGTGTCGAACGAATCGTCCACGTACGTGTACTCGGCGCCCACCACCTCGTGGTCCTCCGCCGTGGTCGAGTAGAGCAGCCCGAACAGTGCCGGGAGGCCCAACACCAGGAAGAACACGGTGGCCTGCGTCAGGACGGCCGATCCCGCCGGCCGTGCGGTGAGCGCCGAGTACCCGAGCCCGATCCCGCAGTAACACAGGAAGATCAGGCACAGAACGATCACGCCCAGCACAGATACGCCGACGCCGTACGGAGCGGCGACGATGCCCCACACCAGGTACGGCGACGCCACGGCGACGAGGGCAAGGCAGGACACCCACGACCCGAGAAGTTTGCCTACGGCCAACTGCCAGTGGCTGATCGGCGTCGCCTGCACCACGGCGAGCGTCGCGTCCTTGCGGTCACCGTTGATCGACGTCGCCGTCAGGGTGGGGGCGAGGACCACGCCGAGGAACAGCTCGACTCCCAGCACGACCGCGTAGAGATTGCGCGCCCAGCCGTCGTAGTTCGCATCGGCCTCGTCGACGGACAGTGCCAGATACATCGATCCGAACACGGCCAGCGACATGACCGTGAACGTGACGGCCAGGGTGATGCGCCACCGGGTGGTGCGCAGTCGCTGCCGGAGTTCGAGGCCGATGAGGACACCGATCACGGACCACCAGCTGCCCATCCGTGCCGCCATGTCAGGTCCTGTCCGCGTCGAGTGCGAGGTACGCGTCCTCGAGTTCCGAGTCGACGCGGGCGAACTCGGCGACGAGCACCCCCGAGTCGACGACCGTGCGCAGGTGTCGCGCCGCGGCCTCCTCGTCGGGGAAGTGCAGGATGTCGGCCGACGATGCAGGCCGGCCCACCGCGCGTAGTCGCCAGGATCGTTCGGTGGCGGGTGCCGACTCCCGCGTGCGCCCGTCCGTCATCACAAGCACGTCGTCCACCATCTCCGACAGTTCGGTGAGGATGTGGCTCGACACCAGCACTGCGCATCCGTTGTCGGCGAGCCGGCGGACCTCGTCGCGCAGTTCGACTCGCGAGCGCGGGTCCATGCCGGACGCCGGCTCGTCGAGCAGCAGGATGCGCGGTCGGTGGACCAGAGCGCGGGCGAACCCGAGCCGCTGCTTCTGGCCGCGGGACAACTCGTGCGCGGGTCGGTCGGCGCGATCGTCGAGGTGGACCTGCTGCAGCAGTTCGGCGGCGCGGGAACGGGCGTCCTTCGACGACAGGCCGTGCAGCCGTCCGAACGTCGACAGGATCTCGGTCGCGGTGAGGCTGTCCCAGGTGCCGAACACATCCGGCATCCACCCCACGGCCCGCCGGAGTGCGACCGTCTCGACCGGAGACCCATCCAGCTCGAGGGTCCCGGAGTCGGGAGCCAGGAGGCCGGCGAGCATCAGCAGCAGTGTCGTCTTGCCGGCGCCGTTGGGTCCGACAAGGCCGGTGACCGTGCCGGGAGCGAGCGTCACGTCGGCGTGCGCGACGGCAGTGTGTCCGCCGAAGGTTCGGGTGAGGCCGCGTGCCGTCAGGGTCGTGCCGGGAACCGGTGACATGCCGTGGACCCTAACCGTCGGACGTGCGTGTTCAGCCACACTCTCGCGTCGAATTCCGCGGATCTGCAGAAAGCCTCGCGATCGGGTGGGTTCACACGCGCCGACCATGCGTGAGTGCCCTCAACTTGCTGCCGGAGGCGGGATCCCGTCGATCCGGTCGACCTGTGGATGCTGAGGCACGGCCGAGTGCAGGTTTTGCCACATTTTCGCGTCGAATGCTGCCGATCCGCAGAAAGCCTCGCGATCGGGTGGGTCCAGACACGCGGACCACAGCCGGCCGACCACTCCGGGAACAAACTCGTACACCCCTCCGTTGAGCCGTACGACTGCCATTGAGCGTGGGTCACTCAAGTACGACTTGACGGGGCGAGAATCCGACAGGCAGACTTGAGCGCAGTTCGCTCAGGCAGACGCTCGAACGATCACAGCAGCATCTATCAGGAGGTCTTCACATGGCTCGTGCGGTCGGAATCGACCTCGGGACCACCAACTCGGTCGTGTC
Organism: Rhodococcus sp. NFXS4; assembly: GCF_058139645.1. Taxonomy (NCBI): domain Bacteria; kingdom Bacillati; phylum Actinomycetota; class Actinomycetes; order Mycobacteriales; family Nocardiaceae; genus Rhodococcus; species Rhodococcus sp. NFXS4. Next base: position 4,060,561 of record NZ_CP192221.1, on the reverse strand, counting down.
CGTCCTGGAGGGCGGCGAACCGGTCGTGGTGGCCAACTCCGAGGGTGCACGCACCACCCCGTCCATCGTCGCGTTCGCCAAGAACGGAGAGGTTCTCGTCGGCCAGTCCGCGAAGAACCAGGCCGTCACGAACGTCGACCGGACCATTCGCTCCGTCAAGCGCCACATCGGCACTGACTGGACCGTCGGCATCGACGACAAGAAGTACACGTCGCAGGAGATCAGCGCGCGCACGCTCATGAAGCTCAAGCGTGACGCCGAGGCGTACCTGGGCGAAGAGATCACCGACGCGGTCATCACGGTGCCCGCGTACTTCGAGGACGCACAGCGTCAGGCCACGAAGGAAGCCGGCCAGATCGCCGGCCTCAACGTCCTGCGCATCGTCAACGAGCCCACCGCCGCCGCTCTGGCGTACGGCCTGGACAAGGGCGAGAAGGAACAGACCATCCTCGTGTTCGACCTCGGTGGCGGCACGTTCGACGTGTCCCTGCTCGAGATCGGCGACGGTGTCGTCGAGGTCCGCGCCACGTCCGGCGACAACCACCTCGGTGGCGACGACTGGGACGAGCGCATCGTCACCTGGCTCGTCGACAAGTTCAAGGCTCAGAACGGCATCGATCTGACCAAGGACAAGATGGCTCTCCAGCGCCTGCGTGAGGCTGCGGAGAAGGCCAAGATCGAGCTGTCCTCGAGCCAGAGCACGTCCATCAACCTGCCGTACATCACGGTGGACTCGGACAAGAACCCGCTCTTCCTCGACGAGCAGCTCAGCCGCTCCGAGTTCCAGAAGATCACCGCCGACCTGCTCGACCGCACCCGCGCGCCGTTCCAGGCCGTGGTCAAGGACTCGGGCATCGCGGTCAAGGACATCGACCACGTCGTGCTCGTCGGTGGCTCCACCCGTATGCCGGCAGTCTCCGAGCTGGTCAAGGAGCTCTCCGGTGGACGCGAGCCCAACAAGGGCGTCAACCCGGACGAGGTCGTGGCCGTCGGCGCCGCACTGCAGGCCGGTGTGCTCAAGGGTGAGGTCAAGGACGTTCTGCTCCTCGACGTCACGCCGCTGTCCCTCGGTATCGAGACCAAGGGTGGCGTGATGACCAAGCTCATCGAGCGCAACACCACCATCCCCACCAAGCGGTCCGAGACCTTCACCACGGCGGACGACAATCAGCCGTCGGTGCAGATCCAGGTTTTCCAGGGTGAGCGCGAGATCGCGTCGCACAACAAGCTTCTCGGCTCGTTCGAGCTGACGGAGCTGCCTCCCGCACCGCGCGGTGTGCCCCAGATCGAGGTCACGTTCGACATCGACGCCAACGGCATCGTGCACGTGACGGCGAAGGACAAGGGCACCGGCAAGGAGAACACGATCAAGATCCAGGAGGGCTCCGGCCTCTCCAAGGAGGAGATCGAGCGCATGGTCAAGGACGCCGAGGCTCACGCCGAGGAGGACAAGACCCGTCGCGAGGAGGCCGAGACCCGCAACCAGGCCGAGTCGCTCGTCTACCAGACGGAGAAGTTCGTCAAGGACAACGAGGACAAGGTTCCTGCGGAGACCAAGGAGAAGGTCGAGTCGGCCATCGCCGAGGCTCGCACTGCTCTGAACGGCACCGACATCGCTGCCATCAAGGCAGCGGTGGAGAAGCTGAGCACGGAGTCGCAGGCTCTGGGTCAGGCACTGTACGAGTCGGCAGCAGCCGACGGAGCAGGTGCCGACGGCGCCGCCCCGACCGACGGTAGCGACGATGTCGTCGACGCCGAGGTCGTGGACGAGCCGGTCGACACGGACAAGAAGTGAGTGCTGAGGACACCGGGAAGGTAGACGCACCCGACGTCGACCCCGCCGTGGAGGAGTCCCTCGCGGGCTCCGCCACGGCGCCCCAGCCCGGTGACGTGGAGGACGAAGCAGAGGTTCTCGAGGCAGAGATGTCCGAGGGTTCCGTGGATTCCGAGACTGCACCCGAGAGGGACGAGCTGTCCGAGCGGACGGCCGACCTGCAGCGCCTCAGCGCCGAGTTCGCCAACTACCGGCGACGCGTCGCTCGGGACAAGCAGGTGGACATCGACAACGCCAAGGCGTCGGTGTTGGCCGAGTTGCTGGGTGTGCTCGACGATCTCGATCGGGCGCGCAAGCACGGTGACCTCGAGACGGGGCCGCTGAAGTCGGTGGCGGACAAGCTCGAATCCGTCATCACCGCACAGGGTCTCGTCGCCTTCGGTGACGAGGGCGACGCGTTCGACCCTGCGCTGCACGAGGCCGTGCAGCACGAGGGTGACGGCACCGATCCTGTCGTCGGCAGCGTGTTCCGCAAGGGGTACAAGGTGCGTGATCGAGTTCTGCGCACCGCCATGGTCGCCGTCGTCGACGGTTCGGGCGCCGACGTGGCATCCGACCAGGCATAGTTCGACCACAACGAAGATGTGATGTGAGAGGAGGAGGCGACCGGTGAGCCAACGGGAGTGGATAGAGAAGGACTTCTACAAGGAGCTGGGCGTCTCCTCCTCCGCGTCGCAGGACGAGATCAAGAAGGCGTACCGCAAGCTCGCGCGCGACAACCATCCGGACTCCAATCCGGGGGACGCGAAAGCGGAGGAGCGCTTCAAGGCGGTCAGCGAGGCCAATGCGGTGCTCTCCGACCCCGCGAAGCGCAAGGAGTACGACGAGGCCCGATCACTGTTCGCCAGTGGTGGTTTCGGCCGGGGCGGGTTCTCGCCGGGCGGCGGAACCAACTTCGGCGGCGGGGGTACGGCCGGCGGGTTCGACGTCGGTGACCTCTTCGGAGGTGCCGGTGGCGGAGCCGATCTCGGTGATCTGTTCGGCGGGTTGTTCAACCGTGGCGCGGCCGGTGGTCGTACCCAGGCCGCGTCGTCACGTCCCCGGCGTGGGAGTGATCTCGCGGCCGAGGTGACACTCGACTTCCGTGACGCGGCGGTGGGAACGTCTGTCCCGCTGTCCATCACGAGCCCGTCGTCGTGCACCACCTGCCACGGGAGCGGCGCGAAGCCCGGCACGAGCCCGCGGGTCTGCCCGCGGTGCAACGGTGCCGGTGTGGTCAGCCGCAACCAGGGCGCGTTCGGCTTCAGCGAGCCGTGCGACGACTGCCGGGGCACCGGCTCGATCATCGACGATCCGTGCACCGACTGCCGCGGCACCGGCGTGCAGAACCGCACCCGGTCGGTGACGGTGCGGGTTCCCGCCGGTGTCAGTGACGGGCAACGTGTCCGAGTGGCCGGACGAGGCGAGGCCGGTCTGCGCGGCGCTGCCGCCGGCGATCTGCTGGTGACCGTGCACGTGAAGAGTGACGCCGTGTTCGGCCGCACGGGTGACGATCTCACCCTCACGGTTCCCGTCGCGTACAGCGAACTGGTGCTCGGCACGACGCTGTCGGTGCCGACGCTCGACGGCCGAGTCGGTCTGAAGGTTCCGGCGGGAACGGTCGACGGCCGCACCTTCCGGGTGAAGGGTCGCGGCATTCCCAAGAAGTCGAAGATCGGTGACCTGTTGGTCACGGTGAAGGTGGCCGTGCCGTCCGAATTGGACGACGCGGCACGCGATGCCCTCGAGGCCTACGCTGCGGCGGAGAAGGCGAGTGGTTTCGATCCCCGCTCCGGGTGGCCCGGAGCCTGACGGTTCTGATGCGAGAGGAGAGATGAGATGACTCGGACGTCCAGCGATCCGCAGGATGCGCGCGACGCAGGCGCGGACCCGGATGCCCGGATCTTCGTCATCTCCGTCGCCGCCGAGCTCGCCGGCATGCACGCCCAGACACTGCGCACCTACGACCGTCTCGGACTGGTGACGCCGTTCCGCACCACCGGCGGTGGGCGACGGTACTCTCCGCGCGACGTCGCGCTGCTTCGCGAGGTGCAGCGTCTCTCGCAGGACGAGGGCGTCAATCTGGCGGGTATCAAGCGCATCATCGAACTCACCAATCAGGTGGAGGCGCTGCAGGCCCGCGTCACCGAGATGGCGACCGAGCTGGCCAAGGTTCACGCCGGGTACCGACGCGATCTCGTTCCGGTGCAACGCAGTAACGCGCTCGTCGTGTGGACGCCGCGCAACCCGAAGCAGACCTGACCGTCACCCCGTGCGGATGTTCTCCGCCGGGGTTCCCGTCGTCACCAGGGCACGCGTCGTGAAGCTCGACATCGCCGGTGATCCGCACACCAGCACGCGCTGCGACAGGTACGGCCCGCGCCGCGCCACCACCTCGCCGACGCGGCCGACGAGGTACTCGTGAGGTGCGAAGCCGGAGTCGGGTGCCGTCTGCAGCCGCACGGCCTCGGCGGCATCGAAGAACTCGTCGCGGTACGGCGGGTCCACGGGCTCGTCCACCACCGGGATCACCGTGAGCCATGGCGATGATCGCGCCATCAGGGACAGCATGTCGGCGGCGTAGAGATCGCGGGGGTGCCTGCCTCCCACGTAGAGCCGCACCCGCGGAGGTCGTGGCCGACGTGCCAGGCCCAGCAGCAGTGCGCGCATCGGTGCGAGACCCGTTCCGCCCGCGACCATCACGACGTCGTCGTCGGTGTCGTCGACACGGAGGTCGCCCGCCGGGTCGTCGAGAGTCCAGATGTCGCCCTCACGGGTCTCGCGGACGATGCTGCGACTGACCCAGCCTGCCGGTACCTCGCGAATGTGGAACTCGTACTTGCCGTCTCGCGACGGGGGTAGGGCGGGGGAGTACCGACGAGGCAGGTGCGGCGAGGTGGGCACCGTCACGGCGACGGACTGCCCCGCGGCGAACGGAACCAGCTCGCCGACGAGGCGGACGATCAGAAGATCACGGCGCAGCCGATGGCACTGCACCACTTGCGCTTCGACCACGGTCACCGGTCTTCGCGCATCACATCGTCGCCTGACCGATGTCCCGGTTGGAGATCATCTGGTTGGGCTCCTCGTCGCCGGTGCGTCCCAGCGCGGCGAGGAACGACCGCGCCCAGCGATCGACGTCGTGCGCGAGGACCTGCCGCCGCATCGCCCGGATGTGGCGTCGGCCCGATTCCGGCGTCTGCTCGATCGCGGCCATCATCGCGTCCTTGACGCTGTTCAGATCGTGCGGGTTGCACTGGTACGCCTGGCGCAGTTCGGCTGCGGCGCCGGTGAACTCGCTGAGCACGAGGGAACCGCCCAGGTCGCTGCGGCACGCCACGTACTCCTTGGCGACGAGGTTCATGCCGTCGCGGATGGGCGTCACCAGCATGACGTCGGCGGCCACGTAGTAGGCGATGAGCTCCTCGCGCGGAATGGGGCGGTGCAGGTAGTGCACCACCGGATGCCCGACGCGGCTGAACTCGCCGTTGATGCGCCCGACCATGCCCTCGATCTCACCGCGCATCTGCTTGTAGCTCTCGACGCGCTCGCGGCTCGGTGTGGCCAGCTGGATCATCACGACGTCCTCGGGATCCACCCGGCCCTCGGTCAGCAGTTCCAGGAACGCCTCGAGACGGACGTCGATGCCCTTGGTGTAGTCGAGTCGGTCGACGCCCAGCATGATCGTCTTCGGATTGCCCAGCTCTTCGCGCATCTCTCGTGCACGATCGCGCACCGGCTTACGCCGCGACTTCTCGTCGAGATCGCCCGAGTCGATGGAGATGGGGAAGGCGCCCACGCGCACGGACCGGAAACCCACCTGCACCACACCGAGTTTGGAGCGGACTCCGATGTTGCCGCGCGAGGTCGGCTGGCCGGCGAGACGCCGTGCGAGGTAGAGGAAGTTCTGCGCGCCGCCCGGCAGATGGAAGCCGATGAGATCCGCGCCCAGCAGGCCCTCGACGATCTCGGTGCGCCACGGCATCTGCATGAACAGCTCGACGGGCGGGAACGGGATGTGCAGGAAGAAGCCGATCGTCAGATCGGGGCGCAGCATGCGCAGCATCTTCGGGACCAGCTGGAGTTGGTAGTCCTGGATCCACACGGTGGCGTTCTCGGCGGCCGCCTTGGACGTGGCCTCGGCGAAGCGTCGGTTCACCTCGACGTAGGCGTCCCACCAGCTCCGGTCGTAGACGGGCCGGACGATTACGTCGTGATAGAGCGGCCACAGGGTGGCGTTGGAGAAGCCCTCGTAGTAGTCGGCGACCTCCTGCTGCGAGAGCGGGACCGGGACCAACTCGAGGCCGTCGTCCTCGAACGGGTCGACGTCGACGTCGGGGACACCGGCCCATCCGACCCAGGCGCCGTTGTTGCTCCGCAGGATCGGCTCGAGCGCGGTGACGAGACCACCGGGGCTGCGCTTCCAGACTCGGGAACCGTCGGGCGCCGTGTCGAGGTCGACAGGCAACCTGTTGGCGACGACGACGAAGTCCGAACCTGATGCGGTCACTGCTGATCCTCTGTCTCGACGTCGGGGCGCGCGGTGAGGCCGGCAGCCTGCCGCGACGGTGTCAGCACATGCTTACCCCACTCGCCGAACGCCAATCGGAGTGCAGGAGCGAGCGGCACTCAGGCGCGGACGGGCGGGTTGATCCCCAGCATGGACAGCAGCATGCGGCACTCGTCGGCGTCCGTCGCATAGGCGGCGACGACGCGACGCGCCATGCGGGCGGTCTCGTCGGACAGGGTCTCGATCTCTTCGTCGGCGATGTCGGTCTCGGCGGGCTCGGTGGCCATGCGGGTCTCCTGGGGTCGAACGATGTGGTGGTGCAGCCCGGTGGGGCGCACTCGCGTCCCTGAACTCTACGAGTTCGCGCTCGTTCCCGGCAAAACCGGACGCGCACCGTGACCGGTAGCGTCTGCCCCGAACAGCTGTCGTATCGGAAGAAGGACATCCGCCATGCCCATCGGCACCATCAACGGCATCCGCCTCAACTACACCGTGACGGGCAAGGGTCCGCTCGTCGTGATGGTCATGGGGACGGGCAGCCCCGGCCGGGTGTGGCAGCTGCATCAGGTGCCGGCGCTCACGGCCGCGGGATTCCGGGTGTGCACGTTCGACAACCGCGGCATCGCCCCGACCGACGAGTGCGCGGGCGGCATGACGATGGACGATCTGGTCGCCGACACCGCGGCGCTCATCGAGTACCTGCGGTCCGGCCCCGACGAGAAGGCAGCCGTCGTGGGCACGTCGATGGGTGCGCGCGTGGCGCAGGAACTGGCCTTGACCAGGCCCGACCTGGTGTCGCGAGCGATCTTCGCGGCCGGTCACGCCCGGCTCGACGAGTTCCAGAAGGTGCTCGGCGCCGGCGAGCGCGAGCTGGCGGACAGCTCGGCGACGCTGCCGCCGAAGTACGCGGCCGCAGTGACGGCGGCCCTGAACCTCTCTCCCGCGTCGCTCGCCGACCCCGCGAAGGCACGGGACTGGCTCGACCTGTTCGAGTTCTCCGTGCAGCCGCTGACCCCGGGCCAGCGTGCCCAGCTCTCTCTGGACGAGTCGTTCGACCGCCGGTCCGCCTACCGCGACATCACGGTGCCGTGCCTGGCGATGGGCTTCGCCGACGACCGGATGATTCCCGCCTACCTCTCGCGCGAGGTGGCCGATCTGGTTCCGGGCGGTCGCTACGTGGAGATCGCCGACGCGGGGCACTACGGATACCTGGAGAAGCCCGACGAGGTCAATCAGGCGATTCTCACGTTCCTCCGTGAGTAACGCCGGGCGAGCGTTAGGTTAGCCTACGTTCATGTCTCGGGGATCTGTCGTCACCACCGCTGTGCTGCCGTTGACCGCTGCTCAGACGGAGGTCTGGACCGCGCAGCACCTGCTGGGTGACCGCACCGACTTCGTCATCTCGCTGCTCGTCGAGATCACCGGCCCGCTCGACCTCGACCGTGCGTGTGACGTCATCCGGTCGGTCATCGCCGACGCGGACGCGCTGCACGTGCGATTCGACTTCTCCGGTCCCGAGCCCGTGCAGTACCGCAGTGACGACGAGTGGTCGGTCGGGGTCGTCGACCTACGCACGGCTGCCGACCCGATGGCGGAGGCGAAGGCCTGGATCGCGGCCGACATCGCGTCGGCGGACACCAGCGGCGCCCGCGATCTCTTCGCGACGGCGCTTCTCCGCCTCGGGGACGAGCACGTGCTCTGGCATCAGCGGTATCACCACGGCATCGTCGACGGCTTCGGCATGTCGATCATCTTCAACGAGGTCCGCGCGCGCTATGCGGATCCCGAGCGGGGAGTCGCGACCGCGGGCAGGCCGGAGGCCGGTCGTTCGAACGGAGGTGCGTGGGCTCTCGAGCCGCTGGTGGTGGCCGATGCGGAGTACCGCGCGTCCGAGGGTTTCCGTCGCGACCGCGACTACTGGCTCGACCAGATGGCCGACGCCCCCGAGCCGCCGGTGCTGCTGCCCGACGTGCCCGACACGGGGTCCGCGGTCACCGAGCGGGTCTCGGTGCCGATCGACCGACTCGCCCCGCTGTACGACGTCGCCGAGACGGAGGACGTCCGACGCACCCGCCTCGCGCCGGCGGTGTGGATCGCGTACCTGTCCGCGGTCACCGGCCGTCACGATCTCGTCGTCTCACTGCCGTCGACCGCCCGCGTGGGCCGTCGTGCGCGGACGACGCCGTTCATGGCGTCGACCATCCTTCCCGTGCGACTGCGACTCTCGCCGTCGATGACGGTGGCCGACGTCGCGCGGGAACTGCAGCGGGCATCGATCGGCGCGGTCCGGCACGGGCGCTTCCGCGGGGAGGACATCGCTCGGGAGCTGCGGGACTCCGGCGACCGCATGGTGCACGGGCCGGGCATCAACGTCCTCATGGTGGAGCACGGCATCGACATCGGCGGTTCGCCGGCGCACATGCACAGCCTCCAGACCGGACCGGTGCGCGATATCGACGTCACCGTCACCGGCGGCCGGGACGACGAGCCGCTGGTGTTCGACCTGCGCTCGCGCCCCGGCGCCCACGACGCGCTGATCGGCCACCGGGACCGCTTCGAGTGGGTGCTCGATCAGGTTCTCGCGCAGCCTGATCGGACGCTGTCATCCCTGTCGACGATGTCGGAGCCCGATCTCGATCGCCTGCTGCACACCTTCAACGACACCGCGGAACCGTCCGTGTCGACGTCGGTGCCCGCTCTGTTCGAGGCGCAGGTCGCCGCCACCCCCGATGCGGTGGCCGTGGTACTGGGCGAGCGGACGCTCACGTTCACCGAGCTCTCGCAGCGGGTGCACCAGCTCGCTCATGCACTTCTCGACGCGGGCCTGCCCCGTGAGGGTGTCGTGGCCGTGTCGATGCCGCGCTCGATCGAGATGGTCGTGGGAGTGCTGGCCGCGATGGTGGCGGGCGGTGCGTTCGTCCCGCTCGATCCGGACTGGCCGGCGGATCGCCGCGAGCGGGTGCAGCAGGATGCGGACACCCGCGTCGTTCTCACCGGTGCGGGCCACGAGAAGGGCCGGTGGACGGTCGATCTCGACGACTGGCAGTTCGGGGACAGGCCGACGTCCGCACCGGACATCGTGGTGCACGGCTCGCAGCTCGCCTACGTCATCTTCACCTCCGGCAGTACCGGGACGCCCAAGGGTGCCATGATCCGCCACGAGGCCATCTGTGCCCGCATGGTGTGGCAGCGCGATCGGGTGCTCGGTTTCGGACCGGGCGACGCGTCGTTGTTCAAGGCGCCGTTGTCCTTCGACATCTCGGTGAACGAGATCCTGCTCCCGTTGCTGTCGGGTGGCACCCTCGTGATCGCCGAACCGGGAGGCGAGCGGGACGGTCTGTACCTGCTGGATGTCATCTCGCGTCGCCACGTCACCTTCGTCTACCTGGTGTCGTCCATGCTCGACGCTCTGCTGGCCCTCGACACGGACGGATCGTTGTCCGGCCTGCGGCACGTGTGGTGCGGCGGTGAGGTGCTCACTCCGGAGTTGTTCGCGCGCTTCCGCTCTCGACTCGGCACCACGCTGTACCACGGGTACGGGCCCGCGGAGGCCACCATCGGTGTGTCCCATGTGATCTACACGGGCGACGCTCCTCGCATCGCCACGTCGATCGGCCGCCCCAACCCGAACACGCGCCTCTACGTGCTCGATTCGTTGCTGCGCCCGGTGCCGGTCGGCGTCGGGGGAGAGCTCTACGCGGGCGGGTTCCTCCTCGGTCGTGGCTACGTGGGCGCACCGGACATGACCGCGTCGCGTTTCGTGGCCGATCCGTTCGGCCCCGCCGGCGCCCGGCTGTACCGCACCGGCGACCGCGCCCGCTGGGCGGAGGACGGCACCCTCGACTTCCTCGGCCGGGTGGACAACCAGGTCAAGATCCGCGGCATGCGCCTCGAGCTCGAGGAGGTGGAAGCCGCGCTCGGCTCGTGCCCCGGTGTGCGACGCGCCGCCGTCGACGTGCGCCGAACCGGCGCGGGCGCGGCGTTTCTCGCCGCCTGGATCGTGCCGGACGGCGCCGCGCTGACACCCGAGGTGCTGCGCACGCACTGTGCACGCGTCCTCCCCGAGTACATGGTGCCGTCCACCTACGTGGTGCTCGATGCCTTCCCCACCACCGCGAACGGCAAGGTCGATCGGCGGGCTCTGCCCGATCCGGAGCAGGTGCGCGGCGACGCCGTGGCCCCGCGGACCGAGCGGGAGCGCGTGCTGTGCGAGGTGATGGCGTCGGCGCTCGGTGTGGAGAATGTGGGTGTCACGGACGACTTCTTCGCCCTGGGCGGCGACAGCATCGTGGCGATCACGGTGGTCGCGCAGGCCCGCGAACGAGGGCTGGCGATCGGCCCGCGCGACGTCTTCACCCTGCGTACCGCCGAGGCGATCGCCGGCGCGGCTCCGGCGGAGCTGGTGACCGTCGATGACGATCCTGTCGGCGAGGTGGTGGCCACGCCCATCGTCGCGCGGACACTCGAGCACGGCGGCATCGGCGCCGCGTTCCACCAGACCGCCTCCGTGGCACTGCCTCCGGGCACCGACCCGGCTCTTGTGTGTGCGGCCGTCGAGCTCGTCGTCGCCCACCATCCGGCGCTGCGTGCCGTGTGGAGCGAGGGTCTTACCGTGCCCGCCGACACCGTGTCCCCCGAGTTCGGCACGGGCTCCGTCGCGGACACCGTGGCCCGCCTCGATCCGACGCGGCCGGGCGGCATGGTGGCCGTGTCTCTCGAGGCCGACACGCTGATTCTGTCGGTGCACCATCTCGTCGTCGACGGGGTGTCGTGGCGCATCCTGCTCGGGGATCTACTGACGGCACTGGGTGCGCTGACCGAGGGCCGCACGCCCACGCTGCCACCGGTCACCACGTCGATCCGCCGCTGGGCGAGCCTGATCGCCGATGCTGCGGACGCCGGCCACTTCGACCACGAACTACCCTGGTGGCGTGAGGTTCTGACGACCTCGAGCGACACTGTCGGTGCTCGCACACTCGCCGCGGCCGATCGACTGTCGGCGACGCACACGGTCACCACCCCCGCCGACGTCACGGCGGCTCTGCTGACCGACGTCGCGACCGCCTACCGCACCGGGCCCACCGAGGTGCTCCTCGCAGCACTCGCCCGCACCCTCGCGTCGTGGGACGGGTACTCGGCGCCGTCGGTGGTCGTGGACGTGGAGGGACACGGCCGGGACGTCGAGGTCGTCGAGGCTGCGGGGGTCGAGGCTGCTGGGGTCGATCTGACGCGCACCGTCGGGTGGTTCACCACCGTCCGTCCCGTCGCGCTACCGACCGGTCCGGGCTCGGACGCCGATGTCCTGCTGCAGATTCGGGACTCGCTGCGCTCGGCACCCGCGTCGGGCGTCGGGTACGGCGCGTTGCGGTACCTGCGCCGCGAGCCCGCCCTGGCGGAGGCCGCGGCGCCGAGCGTCCTGTTCAACTACCTCGGCCGCAGTACCGACGTGGGGGTGTCCGTCACCGGCGGCTCCGATCCTGATCAGCCTGCGGCGCACGCGCTGACGATCGACGTGATCGAGACCGGGGGACAGCTCGTCTCGACCCTGCGCTGGGTGCCCGGTGTGGTGGACGACAGCATCGTGGATGCGTGGACCGCCGCACTCGACCGCGTCGCCGCATCTGCGTCGAGCGCCCGCCGTACCCCCGCTGACTTCCCGCTCGCCGCTCTCGGCGCGGACGACGTCGCGGCGCTCCCGGACGACGTCGAGGACGTCCTGCCCCTCACCGCGGTGCAGGACGGCATCTACTTCCGCAGCACTTTCGGAGACACGGACCCGTACGTCGTGGGCCAGGTGGTGGACATCGGTGGCCCGGTCGACAGTGCCGTGCTCCGCACCGCGCTCGAGCACGTGGTGGCTCGACACGCATCGCTGCGCACCAGCTTCCGACCCCTCGCCGACGGGCGCGTGGTCCAGGTGGTGCACCGCACCGTCGATGTCCCGTTCACCGTGTCCGACAGGACCGTCGACGAGGTGCTGGCCGAGCACGCCGGTGCCGGCATGGATCTGGGCACCGCTCCGCTGGTGCGCTACACCCTCGTCCGCCACGACGAGACCCGCTCGTCCCTCGTGCAGTCGATCCACCACATCGTCGCGGACGGGTGGTCGATCCCGATCATGCTGCGCGAGATGCTCGCTCACTACGGGGACACCCCGGCTCTTCCGGCGGTCACCGCGCCCGCGGCGTGGGTCCGCCACCTCGCCGAGCGCGACATCGACGCGTCGGCGCGGGTCTGGCGCGCCGCACTCGAGGGTGTCCGCGAGTCGGTACCCGTCCCGGCGTTCGGCGCCGCCGGCAGCGGTACCGCATCCGTGCGGGTCGACCTCTCCTCCGACGTCACCGCCGTGGTGTCGGGACGTGCGCGCGATGCCGCGGTGACGCAGGGTTCCCTGCTGCACGGAGCCTGGGGTCTCGCGCTCGCACGCGCCACCGGTCGACGCGACGTCGTGTTCGGGTCGACGGTGTCCGGACGGTCGGCACCGGTCGCCGGTATCGAGTCCATGGTGGGGCTCTTCATCGACACCATCCCGGCACGATGGAGACTGCGAGCGGACGACACCGTCGCCTCCGCGGTACAGCGCTGGCAGCAGGAGCAGGCCGATCTGCTCGATCACCACCATGTCGGCGTGCCGACGCTGCGTCGTGTCGCGGGCGTGGACTCGTTGTTCGACTCGCTGGTCGTGGTGGAGAACTACCCGTTGGGCGACACCGCCATCGCCGATCCGTCCGGCACCATCGCGTTGACGGGTATTCGGGTCGAGGAGAACTCGCCGTACCCGTTGACGCTCATGGTGATTCCGGGTGATCGGTTGACGCTGGAGCTGAAGTACGACGCGGCGCTGGTCTCGGCAGCGACGGCGCAGTCGATGCTGGACACCGTCGTCGCCGTCGCGACCGCACCGGCCGACACCCTGGTGTCCGCCGTGATGCCGACGGACCGTCCGGCGGTCGTCGACGCGCCCTCGTCCGACAGTTCGACCACCCTGGTGGATCTCCTCGAGGTGCAGCGCCGGACCACCCCGAACGGCGTCGCCCTCGTCCACGGCGAGGAGTCCCTCACCTACGCCGAGCTGCACTTGCGCGCCGAGCGGGTCGCCGCCGGTCTTCGCGAGCGTGGCGCCGGTCCGGGATCGGTGGTGGCGGTGGCACTTCCGCGCTCGATCGATCTGGTGGTCGCACTGCTCGCGGTCGTCCGGTCGGGCGCGGCGTACCTGCCGCTCGATCCGGGGTACCCGGCCGAGCGTCTGGCCTTCATGATCGAGGACGCGCATCCCGCCGCGGTGATCGACGGCGATCTCGCACCGTTCGAGGCCGAGCCGACGGCAGCACCCGGGCCCGCCCCAGCCGACGCCGCGTACGTCATCTACACCTCGGGATCGACCGGCCGTCCCAAGGGAGTGGTGGTGCCGCACAGCGCCATCGTGCCCCGCCTCGAGTGGATGCGCGATCACACTCCGCTCGCCGTGGGCACCCGAGTGCTGCAGAAGACGCCCTCCAGTTTCGACGTCTCGGTCAGCGAGTTCTTCGGACCGCTGGTGTCCGGAGCGACGCTCGTGCTCGCGGACCCGGATGCGCACCGCGATACCGCCCGTCTCGTCGAGGTGATCCGCGCGCAGCAGATCACCTGGGTGCACTTCGTCCCCTCGATGCTCGACGCGTTCCTCACCGATCCGGACGTCGCGACGTGCACGTCGCTGCGCGTGATCGTCTGCAGCGGTGAGGCACTGTCCGCAGAGTCCGCGCGCCGCGTCGGCGAGCTGCTTCCACACGTGCGCCTGGACAACCTCTACGGCCCGACCGAGGCGGCCGTCGACGTCACCGCCGCACAGGGCGTGCAGAACCACCCCGGCGACGCGGTGCCCATCGGATCTGCGCTGCCCGCCGTCGGGTTCCGCGTACTCGACGGGTGGCTGTCGCCGGTGGGACCGGACGTGCCGGGCGAGCTGTACCTGGCGGGTCCGCAGCTGGCGCGCGGGTATCTTCGCCGCCCCGGTCTCACCTCCACCAGGTTCGTCGCCGGGCCGGACGGGGAGAGGCTCTACCGCACCGGCGACATCGTGCGGTGGCGCGACGGGGCGCTGGACTACCTCGGTCGCGCCGACACCCAGGTCAAAGTGCGGGGCTTCCGTATCGAGCTCGGTGAGATCGACGCGGCGCTGCGCTCGCATCCGTCCGTCGACCGGGCCGCCACGGTGGTGCGCACCGACCGCGGGACCGCGCAGATCGCCGCGTTCGTGGTGGGGTCGGTGGACGAGGCCGCACTGCGGTCGTACCTGGCCGACCGTCTGCCCGGGCACATGGTGCCGACGACGCTGTCCGTGGTGGCTGATCTGCCGACCGGCCCCAGCGGCAAGCTCGACCGGGCAGCGCTGCTGGCCGCCCTACGTGCGGACACTCCGACCACCACGGAGACGGAGTCGGGTCCGGTCGCGCTGCTGTGCACCCACTTCCACACCGTTCTCGGTGGAGCGGCGGTCGGTGAGGACGACGACTTCTTCGCCCGCGGCGGCGACAGCATCCTGGCCATCCGGCTCGTGAACCTGGCGCGGGGCAGCGGTCTCGAGATCAGCGCCCGCGACGTCTTCGAGAAGCGCACTCCGCGTGCGCTCGCGGACGTCGCACGGGTCGAGTCTCCGCAGGCCGCCACGGTCGCGGAGTCCGGTGTCGGGGAGGTGCGCCCGCTCCCCGTGGTGCACCGGCTGTCCGAGTGGTCCGGTAGCACCGATCGGTTCAACCAGTCACTGCTGCTGGTGGTTCCGGCTCCGGTCGACAAGACAACGCCGCAGCGCACCGTCGATGCGCTGGTCCAGCATCACGACAGCCTGCGCCTCGTCCTGACCCGTCACCTCCGCGGTGTCTGGACCACCGCGGTGCGCCCCGACGCCTCGGTCACCGTGCACCGCGTCCACGCGGTCGATCTCGACGAGTCTGCGTTCGCCGACCTCGTCGCGCGCGAATCCGATGCCGCCACCGACCGTCTGGCTCCCGAGGCCGGCGCCGTGCTCGAGGTCGTGTGGTTCGACCGTGGCTCCGGGCCCGGCCGGCTACTGCTCGTCGCGCATCACCTCGTCGTCGACGGGGTCTCGTGGGGCATCCTCGTCGAGGACCTCGCACTGGCGTGGATCGCGCACGACAGCGGCCAGACCCCGACGTTGGACCGCGTGCGGACCTCGTTGCGGGAGTACGGGCGCCTGCTCGACGAGAGCGCCCACAGCCCCGCTCGTCTCGCGGAACTGGACCACTGGACCGCCGTCACCGCGCCGGGCGGCGCGCTCACACCGAGAGACACCGACCACGCCGTGGTCGGTCAGGGCGACGTCCGCACCGTCGACGTGTCGTCCGAGGTCACCGCCGAGGTGCTCGGCAGTGTGCCCTCTCTCGTGCGCGGCGACGTCACCGACGTCGTCGCCGCAGCGCTCCGGCTCGCCCTCACCCGGTGGTCTGTCGACCGCGACGTACTGGTCGACCTCGAGCGCCACGGTCGGTCGGACGCGGCGGATCTCTCGCGCACCACGGGGTGGTTCACGTCCATCGCTCCGGTCCGGCTGCGGCCGGGAACCGATCCCGTCACGGTGCTCGCGGAGACGAAGGAGGCCCTGCGTGCGGCGCCCGACGGTGGCCTCGGATACGGGCTCCTGCGCTACGGGAATGCCCGCACCGCAGCCCTTCTCGCGCGCGGTGAGCAGTCGCAGATCCTGCTGAACTACCTGGGCCGGGTGCCGGCCGCCGGGTCGGCCCCGTTCGACAGGGCTCCGGAGACCGTGCGTACCGATCCCGATGCCGACATGGGCGGTCCCTACCGTCTGGTGATCAACGCGCACGTGACGGACGGTGCACAGCCGACTCTCTCGGCCCAGTTCGCCTGGTCGTCCGCGCACCTGTCGTCCGAGGCGGTCACCTCGCTCACCGACGAGTTCCGCACGGCGCTCGGAGATCTCGCGGAGGCCGCCCGCACACAGGACGGGCCGCCGATCCTCACGCCGTCGGACGTCCCTCTCGTCGACCTCACTCCCGACGAGCTGACGGCGCTGACCGCACAGGGATCCGTCGAGACCGTGTGGCCGTTGACTCCTCTGCAGGAGGGGCTGGTCTTCGAGAGTCTGTCCGCGGGGGAGCGCGACATCTACACGGCGCAGTTCGCGCTGGACTTCGATCACCGCCTCGATCTCGATCGGCTGCGTAGTGCCCTCGCCGGGCTGCAGCGCCGCCACCCACAGCTGCGCGCAGGGTTCACGCAGACGGCCGCCGGTGTGCCGATGCAGGTCGTGTCGTCGTCGTGCGAGGTGCCCGTCCGCGAGGCACACGCCGGAGACGACGACGAGGCCGAGCGGTGGATGCAGGAGGACCGCGACACCCCGTTCGACCTGTCGACACCACCGCTGTGGCGGGTGCTCGTGCTGCATCTCGACGGTGGGCGCGATCGCCTGGTGATCAACCGGCAGTTCCTCGTCTGGGACGGCTGGTCCAACGGTGTGGTGGTGGGAGAGTTGCTCGCCCGCTACGAGAATCCGGGGCTGCCCGCGCCGGCGGACACCGCGTTCGAGCGGTACCTGACGTGGCTCGCGGAACGCGACCGCGTCGCGGCCCGCACCGCGTGGGCGACGGCGATGGCCGGTCTCGACGAGCCGACGCTGGTGGCGCACCGCGCCGCGCCGCCGGTCGGTATCCCGTTGCGTCGACGCGACGAGCTCGACGCGCAGACGACGGCCGCGCTCGTCGCCGCCACCCGTCAGCGCGGTGTCACGCTCAACGCCGTGGTCACCGCCGCTCTGGCACTGGCGATCTCGTCGGCCACCGGCCGCACCGACGTGGTCTTCGGCATCACGGTCGCGGGCCGACCGCCCGAGGTCGAGGGACTCGACACCGCACCAGGGATGTTCCTGTCGACGGTGCCCGTCCGTACCGTGCTCGATCCCCGCGAGAACGTCGACGCCCTGGTCCGCCGTGTCCAGGGCGACCGCGTGGAGGCGATGGAGTTCGATCACCTCGGTCT
The DNA here is from genome assembly GCF_058139645.1 of Rhodococcus sp. NFXS4. NCBI lineage: Bacteria > Bacillati > Actinomycetota > Actinomycetes > Mycobacteriales > Nocardiaceae > Rhodococcus > Rhodococcus sp. NFXS4. The sequence goes on along the minus strand of NZ_CP192221.1, from coordinate 4,043,243 downwards.
CGCCGAGATCATCGAGGTGTCGCCGCACCGCACTCTGTTCGACACGCTCTGCGTGGTGCAGAACTTCGTCTCCGAGGACTCGGCGGCGTCCCTGAACGCGGCGCACGGTGTCGCGGGCACCGACAGCATCGACCACACGAACTATCCGCTCACCGTCGTCGTCACGCCGGGCGCTCGGATCGCCGTGACGGTCGAGTACCGGCCGGAGGCGATCGACGTCGAGCGCGTCGACCTGATCGCGGACGAGTTCACCCGCCTGGTGGCCGGATTCGCGACCGAGGGGTCGCGCTCTGTTCTGCCGGCGCTGCCACGCTTCGACCGACAGGTCGACGAGGTTCCCGATCTCACCGTGACCGAGATGCTGCTCCGCACAGCGCAGAAGGATCCCGACGCGATCGCACTCGTCGCCGGGTCCGAGCACCTCACCTACGCCGGGTTGGCCGGCCGGGTGGAAGGTCTGGCGCGCGTCCTGCTGGGCCGCGGTGCGGGACCGGAGACCGTGGTGGCTCTCGCGTTGCCTCGCAGTCTCGACATGGTGGTCGCGCTGTTCGCCGTGTTGCGCACCGGCGCGGCCTATCTGCCCCTCGAACTCGATCATCCCGATGCTCGCATCCATGCTCTGCTCGACGACGCTCGTCCGCTGTGCACCGTGACCACGGATGCGGTCGGTCGCCGACTGAGCGGACGTGACGGCATCGTCGTGCTCGAGCCAATCCGCGACGAGTCACCGCTCACCGCAGCCGAACTGGGGGCGTTCGCGCCCGGAACGCCGCATCGGCTCGATCACCCGGCCTACGTCATCTACACGTCCGGGTCGACCGGGACGCCCAAGGGCGTCGTCACGCCGTACCGCGGACTGACCAACATGCAGCTGAACCACCGGTCCGCGATCTTCGACCCGGTGGTGGATGCGGCACACGGTCGGACACTGCGGATCGCGCACACGGTGTCGTTCGCGTTCGACATGTCGTGGGAAGAACTCCTGTGGCTCGTCGAGGGTCACGAGGTGCACGTCGCCGACGAGGTGCTGCGCCGCGACGCCGATGCCCTGGTCCGCTACATCGACGAGGAGTGCATCGACGTCATCAATGTGACCCCCACGTACGCATCCCTCCTCCTCGAGACAGGTCTGCTCGACGGGCATCGACCGGCACTCGTTCTGCTGGGCGGTGAAGCCGTCGGCGACGACGTGTGGTCCGCACTGCGATCCACCGACGGCGTGCTCGGCTACAACCTGTACGGCCCCACCGAGTACACGATCAACACCCTCGGCGCGGGTACCGACGAGAGCGAGACGCCGACGGTCGGGTTGCCCATCCGCGCCACCGAGGCGCACGTGCTGGACGGCTGGCTGCGGCCCGTACCGGACGGCGTGGCCGGCGAGTTGTACATCGCCGGAGCCGGACTCGCCCGTGGCTACGCGGGACGGTTCGGCCTCACGGCGGACCGCTTCGTCGCCGACCCCTTCGGGACGGGGGAGCGCATGTACCGCACGGGTGACCTCGTGCGTCGCCGCGTCGGAACGGGACTGATCGACTACCTCGGCCGCACCGACGATCAGGTCAAGATCCGCGGTCACCGGGTGGAACTCGGTGAGGTCGCCTCGGTCGTGTCGTCGGTGGCCGGCGTCCGCCGCGCCGCGGTCGTCACCTCGACCGGGCCGGGCGGGCTGGCCCGGTTGATCGCCTACGTCGACACCGATGCGGATGCCGAATCGGTACGGGCGGCCTGCGCCGTGGTCCTGCCGGACTACATGGTGCCCACCGTCGTGCTCGTCTCGTCCTTCCCTATGACCGTCAACGGCAAGCTCGACGTCGCCGCACTGCCGGCGCCGGACGAGAGTGCCGTCGACGCTGTGCCGCCGCGGACCGAGGTCGAACGGCTGCTGTGCAACGTGTTCGACGACGTGCTCGGCCGCCGCGGCACCGGGATCCACGACGACTTCTTCGATCTCGGTGGCCATTCACTTCTGGCGACTCGCGTCGTCGGCCGTGCACGGACCGCGCTCGGCACCGAGCTGAGTGTGCGCGATCTGTTCGCCGCGCCGACCGTGGCGGGTCTCGCCGCGCTAGTCGGATCGCGAGGCGACGACGCTCGGCCGGCTCTGCGTCGGTACGACCGGCCGGATGTCGTGCCCATGTCGGCTGCGCAGCAACGGCTCTGGCTTCTGCATCAGCTGGATCCGGACTCGGCCGCCTACAACTTTCCGATCGTCCTGCCGCTCCCCGAGCAGGTGGACGAGGATGCGTTCCGGCTCGCCCTCGCCGACGTCGTCGAACGGCACGAGTCGCTCCGCACCGTCTTCGGCGATGCGGACGGCGTTTTGGCGCAGCACGTTCTGACGGACGCGTCACCGGAGTACTCGGTTCACGAAGGCGCTGCCGCCGCCGTGGTCGCTGAGATGACGGCGCGGCCGTTCGATCTGCGCCGGGAGATTCCTGTCCGCGCGGCGCTGATCCGGAACGAGGACATGTCGTGCGTCGTCGTGCTCGTCCTGCACCACATCACGACCGACGAGTGGTCGGACCGGCCACTGCTGGCCGACCTGATGGCGGCCTACGCCGCGCGACTGTCCGGTGACACGGATGCCCGTCCTCCGCTGCCCGTGCAGTACGCGGACTACACGCTGTGGCAGGCCGACCTGCTCGGCGACGCCGCAGATCCGGAGTCGCTCGCGGGGCGTCAGCTCGCGTACTGGCAGTCCGCCCTGGCCGGCGCTCCCGACGAGATCGAACTCGCGACCGACCGGCCGCGTCCGCCGCGGCCGAGTCATCGCGGATCGGTGGTGCGTCGCACCGTCGATCCCGAGACCGTGCGCGCCCTGCGGACACTCGCGCGGAGTCTCGACGCGAGTGTCTTCATGACCCTGCACGCGGCGTCTGCGGTGCTGCTGCACCGGATCACCGGGTCCGACGACATCGTGCTCGGCGCCCCGGTGGCCGGGCGCGGTGAGGAGGGGCTCGACCAGCTCGTCGGGTTCTTCGTCAACACGCTGGTTCTGCGCACCGCGGTCGACGGCCGCTCCACGCTGCAGCGGGCGGTGGAGGAGGCGCGCAGCGTCGACCTCGAGGCCTTCGCGCACGCGGATGTGCCGTTCGACGCGGTGGTCGCGCGGGTCGCTCCCGAGCGCAGCATGTCGCGGAACCCGCTGTTCCAGGTCATGATCAGCCATCACACCGGTCCGCTTGGCGACGGTGACGCGGCGCTGATGACACCGGCGAAGTTCGACCTGGTGTTCAACTACACCGAGGATCTCACCTCGGACCGCCTGGTGCTCGAGCTCGAGTACGCCGAGGATCTGTTCGACGCGTCGACCGCCGAGGCCGTCACAGCACGTCAGCTCGCGGTGCTCGACGCACTGGCGACCGACGCCACGGCGGTGGTCGACGACGTCGACATCTTCCTGCCCTCCGAGCGTGACGACGTCCTCCGGCGCTTCAACGACACCGCCCGTGCGGTGCCCGAGGAGTCGCTGTTCGAGTCGTACCTGCGGTGGGTCGAGACCACTCCGGACGCGATCGCTGTGGTCGACGAGACCACGACGTGGACGTACGCGGATCTGCACGAGCACGTCCTCGACATCGCTGCGGAGTTGCAGCGGCGCGGCGTCGGTCCCGAGGCCGTCGTTGCCGTCGCGGTGCCCCGGTCGGTGTGGACCATCGCGGCAACCATGGCAGTGCTCGCGGTGGGCGCGGCGTATCTCCCGCTCGACCTGAAGCATCCTGCGGACCGGCTCGAGTACATGGTCACCGATTCCGGGGCGACCCTCGCCCTGACGTCGGCCACGGCCACCGCGCAGGTGCCGTCCGCGGCCGAACACGTCCTCGTGGAGGACATCCCGCCGTCGACCGGTGTCGAGCTCGTGCGACCCGCCTCGCTCGAACTCGCGGCGTACGTCATCTACACGTCCGGTTCGACCGGCCGCCCCAAGGGTGTCGTGGTGCCGCACGAGGGCATCTCGTCACTCGTGGCCACGGCGGAGGACCGCATGCGACTCACCACCGGATCGGTGGTCCTGCAGTTCGCGTCCGTCGGCTTCGACGTCGCGGTCTTCGAACTCGCCATGGCCCTGTGCACCGGATCGCGACTGGTGATCGTGCCCGACGACTCGCGTGTGGCGGGTCCCGAGCTCACCGACTTCTGCGCCGAGCACGGGGTGACCCACGCGATCATCCCGCCGTCGCTCATGGCGGCGCTCCCGCCGGGATGCGCACTGCCCGAGGGGTGCACCGTGCTCGTCGGTACCGAGACGGTGCCGCCCGCGGTGATCTCCGCCTGGTCCGAGCATCTGAACCTGCTCGCGGCGTACGGACTGACCGAGGCGACGGTCAACAACACCCTGTGGCAGGCCCGTCCGGGCTGGACGTCGTCCGTGCCCATCGGCGTACCCGACCCCAACGAGCGGGCGTACGTGCTCGACGATCGGCTGCGGCCCGTCCCGGTCGGGGTGTCGGGGGAGCTGTACATCGCCGGCCGCGGGTTGGCGCGCGGGTACCTCGGGCAGCCTGGGCTCAGTGCCCACCGCTTCGTGCCCGATGTCGCCGCTCCCGGCGGCAGGATGTACCGCACCGGCGACCGGGCACGCTGGCGTGCCGACGGCAATCTCGACTTTCTCGGCCGCGTCGACGATCAGATCAAGGTGCGGGGGTTCCGGATCGAGCCGGGCGAGATCATGGCCGCGATGGCGTCGTTCGACGGTGTCGATCAGACCGCGGTCGTCGTGCACGAGTCGTCCGGGGTGAGTCGCCTCGTCGGATACGTCACCGGGCGTGACGATCTCACGGGCGACGCGGTGCGGACGCACGCGGCGACGGTGCTGCCGGACTACATGGTGCCCACTCTCGTCGTGGTGGTCGACGGGACGTTGCCGTTGACACCCAACGGCAAGTTGGACCGAGCGGCGTTGCCGCAGCCGGAGTGGTCGTCGGTGGTCGGCGGTCGCGCTCCCACCACGGACGTCGAGCGTGCGCTGGTGCGTAGTGCCGCAGCAGTTCTGGGCCTGGACGAGCTGGGGACGGACGACGACTTCTTCGCTCTCGGCGGTCATTCGATGGCCGCGATGCAGTGGGTGTCGGCCGTCCGCGCCGAACTCGACGTCGACATCTCGGTGCGCGACGTGTTCGAGGCGTCGACCGTCCGCGCCTTGGCGGAGCGACTCGCCGATCGCGGTGGACACGAGGGACCGCACCTGACCACGCACGCGGACAGGCCGGATGTCGTGCCGCTGAGTCCGATGCAGGAGACCAGGCTGCAGAACGGGCACGTGGTGCAGGCCGACCACGCACTGGTTCTCGAGCTGCCCGACGTGGACGCGGCGGTGCTCGCCGCCGCGGTCCGCGATGTCGCAGAGCGGCACGAACCGCTGCACTCGGTTCTGGTGCCGGGCGAGGGGTCCGCCCTCGGCGATCCGGCGGCGCTCGAGACCGTCGACGTCGGGACAGACGACATCCGCCGCCGCGCCTACGAGATCGCACAGGAACCCCTGGATCTCACGCAGCGACCCGGTCTGCGAATCATGCTGCTACAGAACGATTCCAGGGAAACAGTAGTTCTCCTGGTCATGCACTACTGGGCCGTGGACGAGTGGTCGGTCGTCCCGTTGCTCACCGATCTGATGCACGCTGCGCAGGCGCGCTCCGGTGCCGAGGCGCCGGAATTCACGCCGCTACCGCTGCGGTACAGCGACGTCGCGCGCTGGGCCGTCGCCCGACGGGACGCCGACGACTCGGCGATCGCGTCATGGCGCGAGACCCTGGACGGTGTGCCGAGTCGGGTGGGTCTTCCGATCGCGCTGGGAGAGTCGGGGTCCGACGCCGTCGCGATCGACATCGATGTCGACGTGGTGCGAGCACTGCGCAGCATCGAGGGTGCGGGTCTCGTGTCGGTTCTGCACGCTGCCTTCGCGCTCGCTCTCACCGACCTCGGTGCAGGTGAGGACCTGGCGATCGCCACGATGGTCGCCGGCCGCGACGACGAGAGCACGCACGCCATGGTGGGTGCGTTCGCCGACGTCGTGCCGATCCGCACGCGAACAGGATCCGATCTGGCGACGGTGGCTCGTCGGGTGCAGGCGGAGACCGTCGCGGCGCTGAGCCGTTCCGGTCCTTCCTATGTCGACATCGTCGAGGGCGCCGGCGTGCCCGAGATGCACCGTCCGCAGTTCCTGGTGGTGCACCACCACGTCGCAGATCTCGGCGACGTCGGCCCGGCACTCCTGCCGGTACCCGTCGGTCGACCGTGGGCCGACCTGACGCTGAGTGTCCACGAGAGCGAATCGGACCACGACGCTGCACTTTTCGCGCAGCTGCAGTTCGCTGCGGGTGCCGATCGCGGGGCGATCGGTCGGTTCGTGGAACGGCTCACTCTGCACCTGCGATCGGCCGTCGAGGGCTAGTGGACCAGCAAAGGCTAGGCTAAGCTGACCGACGGTCCCGACGTCCACGCGACGATCCGATCCGGGACGGAACGGGTGGGAGAAGCATGAGCAGTCCAGAAGTACTCGACGTCGTGGGTGTCGGTTTCGGACCTGCGAATCTCGCGCTGGCGATCGCGATCGAGGAACACAACGAGACGTGCGCGGAGCACGAGCGCGTCCGGGCGGTGTTCGTGGAACGTCAGGAGAGCTTCGGGTGGCATCCCGGCATGCTGCTCGACGGCGCGACGATGCAGATCGCGTTCCCGAAGGACCTGGTCACGTTCCGCAATCCGCGGAGCGGGTTCACCTTCTTCAACTATCTGTACGAACGCGACCGGCTCGTGGACTTCGTCAATCACCAGACGTTCTTCCCGACGCGGCACGAGTTCCACGACTACCTGTCCTGGGCTGCCGACCGGGTCGACGCCGACGTCCGCTTCGGCACGTCGGTCACGGACATCACGCAGGACGGCGACGTCCTGACCGTCCGGTGCGACGACGGCACAGTCGTGCGCACCCGCAACGTCTCCGTCGGCGCCGGGTTGACCCAGCGGGTCCCCGAGTGGGCATCGCTGTCCGCACGGTGCTTCCACAACCACGACTTCCTGCCACGTATGGCCGAGCTGCCGAAGCCGACCCACGGACGGTTCGTGGTGCTGGGCGCCGGCCAGTCGGCAGCCGAGGTGGTGCAGTACCTGCACGGTCACTACCCGCACGCCGAGGTCCACAGTGTCTTCACGCGGTACGGCTACAGCCCCGCCGACGACAGCCCCTACGCCAACCGCATCTTCGATCCGTCCGCGGTCGACGAACTGCACCGGGCACCGGCCCTCGAGCGGGAGCGGCTCATCGCGCTGCACCGCAGCACCAACTACTCGGTCGTCGACATCGAGCTGATCGAGGAGCTCTACCGCGCGGAGTACGCGGAGCGCGTCAGCGGTCACCGCCGGCTGTTCATGCGCCGCGCGTCCACCATCGACGGCGTGGTCGAGACGGCCGACGGCATCGAGGTGACCATCCGGGACAGCATCGACGGCATCGCCGACACCCTCGACTGCGACGCGCTCGTGCTCGCGACCGGCTTCCGGCCCGCGCCTCTGCGCCCGCTCCTCGGCGAACTGGCGCCCGAGGACGGCGGCCCCCGCGTCGTCACACGCGACTATCGCCTGCTGGCGACACCGGAGGCCGACACCGCCGGTGCACCCGGTGTCTACCTGCAGGGCGGCACCGAGACCACGCACGGCATCACGTCGTCGTTGCTCTCGAATGTCGCGATCAGATCCGGAGAAATCCTGAACTCCATCGTTGCGAGGCGTGCCGGTGGCGCGGTCCTTGCTAGGGTCGACACCGGTTCCACAGGCGCGGCGACCCGCGCCGAGACCGACAAGGCCCGCCGGGAACGCCCGGCATCGACGTTTGCAGTGAGCGAGGCAAGATGAGCACCAACCCGTTCGACGACGAAGACGGACGCTTCTACGTGTTGGTCAACGACGAGGATCAGCACTCGTTGTGGCCCACCTTCGCCGAGGTGCCCCAGGGATGGCGCGTCGTGTTCGGCGAGGAGAGCCGGGCAGCGTGCCTGGAGTACGTCGAGAAGAACTGGACCGACATGCGTCCCCGCAGTCTCCGCGAGGCCATGGAAGAGGACGCCGCGGGTCGTCACCGCGTCGAGAATCCCTCCTGATCTCTACTTCCAGCGCGCCGCGGACCGTCTCCGCGACCTGACCGGAAGCTTCGAGCGCACCGAGTCCGCGCGGCCCAGTCTCATGATGGGTCGACGCAGGGACTCGGTGCGTTCGACTATGCGGGGGCGGCGCAGTGTGCGCGCACCCCATTCGCCCAGCGTGACGCCGCCGGCCAGTGCGCCGCCCGTGCCCACCGCCGCCAGCAGTGCGCTGAGGCCCAGCAACGTCTGATCGTTGAGCAGGGCGAAAAGGCCGCGGTACACCGACAGACCCGGCAACAGCGGGGTGATACCGGCGACCGCGACGATCAGCGGCGGAATCAGGGCGCGACGAGCCATGAGACCACCGGCGAAGCCGACCACCGTCGCGGCGATCGCGGACGAGAGCACCGGCCCGAAGCCGACCTGCTGCGCGATGAGGAATACCAGCGCACCGGCGAAACCACCGGCGAACGCCGCCGTGAGACCTCGGCGCTCCGCGTAGCAGGCCAGTGCGTAGAAGAGGGCCGCGAAGGCGCCGGCCAGCACCTTGGTGGGCACCTGGGCGAGGTCCGGAGGCGCGACGTTGCTCATGACCGGCAGCTCGGCGCCCAGCAGCGCCGCCAGTCGCAGGGTCGTCGCCACGCCCGCGATGATGCCGCCCGTCATCATCAGCAGCTCGAAGAAGCGGGCCGCGGCGGTGATCGGGGCGCCCGTGATGGCGTCCTGCACCGAGCCGACCAGCGAGAGCCCCGACAACAGCACTGTCACGCCGGCCGCGATGACCTGGGACGGCAGGATCGAGATGCCCAGTTGTTCCTGGAAGTTGTACAGCGTGATGGCGGGCGCCGACGCGATGAAACCGCCGACAACCTGCTGGAAGAAGAAGGGCAGACCGGCACGGTTCAGCACTCGGCCGACGCGGTCGATCACCATCGTCGACAGGAAGCTCACGGCGGCCACCAGCACACCGCCGCCGAGCAGCACCGAGATCGCCGCGGCCATGCCCGCCCACGCCAGGGTGGCGATCCACCGGTTGTAGGGGTGCGGTGCCCGGGTGACCTCCTTCAGCTCCGCCAACGCGACCGCCGGTGTCGGCACCTCAAGGCGGATCTTGCGGGCGAGAGCGTCCACGTCGGCCAGGCGCGTGAAGTCCATGGACCGGTAGTGCACGATGCGCATCGTGCTGGCCGGGGGGAGTGTCGGGCCGCGGTAGGCGCTGATGACGATCGAGTTGTAGGTGACGTCCACGTCGCACCGGGCGAGGCCGTACGTCGAGGCGATGAACTGCACCTGATTGGCGGTGTCGATGGCACCGGTCCCGGCGGCCAGGGTCACCTCACCGACACGCACCGCGAGGTCGAGCACCTCCGACACGCTGGCGTCGTCGGTGAGGTCGATGGGCTGGAGCGGACTGGGTGCACCCGCCGGGGTGTCGACGATGGCGCGTCGCTCGCCTGTCATGCGTCGTAACGTCGACGCGAAGCCCTGCAGGTAGGTCATTCCTTCTCTCGGTCCGCTCTGGTGTCCGGTTGTCCCGACGAAGGTACCGGGTCCACCCGGGTGTTCCCTGACCGAGGCGGCTCACGCCCGCACACCGTTTTCGGCGTCCGGATGCGCCCACTCGTGGCACAGTGCTGGAACCACGTCGACCGTCGGGGGGCGACGACGTCCGACCCTGCAAGGACGGCCACACCGTGCGCGTGCTCCCCGGAATCTCGGCGGCCGACGTCGACTACGAGAGCGTCGTGGCGTACCACCGCCACGGCACCGCGATCCGGCGAGCGCCGTACCTCATAGCGTTCGCATGCGTCCTGCTTCTCGTGAAGACCGGTGCGGATCTGGCCACCGTCCGAGGCGACCGGTTCCGTCCGCCGATCCTTCTGGTGTGCGCAGCCGTCACCGCCGCTCTCGCGCTGTGGTGGGTCCGCGGACGAATGCCGCGCCGGTGCGGATCGGTCGCGTTCGTTGCGATCGCCGACATCGTCGTCCTGGACCCTCTGGTGATGCTGCCGCCGTCGTCGGTGATCGTCGTGCAGAGCGTGCTGTTGCTCGCTGTCGGCAACTATGCGAGTGCGTTCCACGGCCTGCGCGTGTACCTCGTGCACAGCATCCTCGTCCTCGGGGCGACGACGGCGCTGGTGCTGCGAGCGCTCGCCGTGGGGTCCGAGAGCCTGGTCGTCGTGGCCGCGACCGCTGTGGTCGTCGCGTTCGTCGTGTACGGCGGATCCACGCTGAACCACGTCTTCTTCACCCAGCTTCGCGACGACGCGGTGCGGGCCTATCACGATCAGCTCACCGGGCTGCGTAATCGTCTGGGCCTGCTCGTCGACGTGGAGAAGCAGATCCATGACGCCGTCGGCACGCCGGTCGCGGTGTCGATCCTGTGCATCGATCTCGACGCGTTCAAGTCGATCAACGATCGGCACGGCCACGCGGCCGGCGACGAGGTGCTCAGACGCGCGGCCGGTCGGATCGCCGCGGTCGCCGGGGACGCCGTCAGCGCGCGGACGGGCGGGGAGGAGTTCGCCCTCGTGGTCGTCGGTGTGGGTGACCCCGGGCCGCAGATGGCGAGCGCCCTTCTCGACGCCATTCACCGCCCCGACGATCCCACCCCCGTCACTGCGTCCATCGGTGTGGCCACCGTTCCCCTGCCGGACGGCCGCGTCGATACTCGGGACCTTCTGGACACGGTCCTCGCCTCTGCTGATCGAGCCATGTACGAGGCGAAACGGTGCGGTGGGCATCGCGCAGCCGTCGCGACGGGCGTCGACGTGCACTGCCTCTGACGACCGGAAACCGTCCTATACCTCGTTCGGTCGGTCTTTTTCGGGCTCTGTTCCCGCAATGACCGTGTCGACCGGGGATCGTGTGCCTACCATTGCGGTCGACGACGGTGTGGGGACCACCGTCGACACTGTTGTCCGTTTCGATGCAAGGCTGGCTCGAGTGCGTGTTCTCCGCGAATGGTGGTCGTCCGACATCGACTACGCGTGGGTCGCCAATTACCACCGGACCCACGCCTACCTGAGGTCGGCGCCGTACTTCATCAGCGTGGCCTGCTTCCTGCTCGCAGTGAAGACGGTCGCGGATCTGATCACAGCCCGTGACGCCGGACTCGGCGCATCCGGGTGGGTGTTCGCCGTGGCCACCGTCGTCTCCATCGCGCTCGGTCTGATGTGGGGGCGCGGCCACTTCCTGTCCCGGACGTGGTCGCTGCGCTTCGTCATCATCGGCGACGTCACCATCGCCGCGGTGCTGTTCGCGTTACCGCCGTCCCAGATCGTCGTCATCTCCGCCGCGCTGTTGGTGACGGTGGGGAACTACGCCAATGCGTTCCACGGCGTGCGCGTCTTCGTCTGCCACGAGGCCTGGGCCATCGGCGTCGCCGGGCTGCTGTTCCTCCGACTGGTGACCACCACGTCGGTGGAGGTGTCCGCTGCCGTGTCGACCCTGGTCACCGTCCTCGTGGTCCTCTTCGCCGCGTCGTCGCTCAATCACCTGTTCTTCACCGCACTGCGTGACGACGCGGCGCGCGCGTTCTACGACCAGCTGACCGGTCTCCGGAACAGACGCGGGTTGCTCGTCGACGTCGAGTCGATGCTCCGCAGCGCGCGACTCGCACCCGCCGACGGCGCCACCGTCGTGTCCGCCGTCTGCCTCGATCTCGACGCCTTCAAGTCCGTCAACGACCGCTTCGGCCACACCATCGGCGACGACGTCCTCCGCAGCGCCGCCGCCCGGATCGGTCGGGTGTCCTTCGACGCCGTCTCCGCGCGCATCGGCGGCGAGGAGTTCCTCGTCGTCGTCGCCGGCGACGAGTCGAGGGGACCGGCCGTCGCCCGCGCGTTGCTGCACGCCATCCATCGAGACGACGACGCGACACCGATCTCCGCATCCATCGGGGTGGCCTCCCTGCCCCTGTCGCAGGCCCGCGGCGACACCGCCGTGATGCTCAACAGCCTGCTCGATCGCGCCGACGCCGCCATGTACCAGGCGAAGCGACAGGGCGGGAACAGGGTCAGCGTCGCCGACCCCGGAACCGACGGGGTGGGCGGGCGCCGGCAGGAGGGGCTCTCGTTATGATGGTGCCGCTCGGTTCGCCGGGCACGCCTCCTTAGCTCAGTGGTAGAGCACTCGCCTTGTAAGCGAAAGGTCGTCAGTTCAATCCTGACAGGAGGCTCCAGCTTTAGGTGCCGTGATCTGCGGTTTCGCGATTCCGCCCACTTCGCGAAAATGGGCGATAAGGCCCCGATGTCACGAGTTGTCACAAGTCGCTCGGAACTGCTCCAGAGAGGGTCGAAATCCGGGCCTGCGGACGTGGTCAGTTTCCGTGAAGGTCTGACATTGTCTGGAGGCTCTGCGCCGCGATCTTGAGGGAGTCGTTCGGGGCGTGAGCGTATGTGCGCATGGTGAAGGCGGAATCCGCGTGGCCCAGCCACGCCGAGATGACGGCAATGGGAACGTTCTGCAGGTGCATCAACGTCGCGCAGGTGTGGCGCGCGTCGTGCAGCCTGATCTGAGGCAGTCCGGCGCGCTTGCACGCCGTCTGCCAGAAGTTGGACAACGTGTCGGGGTGGTAAGCGCGGCCGAGTACGTCGCACACGATATGGGTGCCCGGTCCATAGTTCGCACCGGCAGCGGCGCTCTCGAGGTCCTGACGCCCACGGGCGGCGATCAGGGCGGCGGTCAGCACCGGGGTCAGAGGAAGTTCGCGGTTCGACCGTTCCGTCTTGGTCAGTCCGTCCACAGCCTGACCGGCGACAGACACTCGGTTGTTGCGGATCGACATGATGCCGGCGGTCAGGTCGACGTCGCACCACCGAAGACCGCAGATCTCACCGCGGCGCAGGCCGGACAAAGCCAGGTTCCACGCGTGTCCCACTCGATCGGTCTGCGCGAAGGCCAACATCTTCCGCATCTCGTCCACGGAGAACGTCCGCATCTGTGGCTGCGTGCGCGGCAGTCGGTCCACCAACACCGCGATATTCCTCACCAGCAGGCCTTGTTTCACGAGGTCGGTCAGCACCGCCGAGATGATGTTCAGCATCGGATTAAGAGACTGCGGACTCCACGGTCGACGCACCGAATGAGGTGTCATCGGTGTTCCGCCGGCGGCCAGTGCCGTCACCAGCGAGTCGAGGTGGCCCTTGGTCAACCGCTGTACCGGCATTGCTCCGTGAAACTGTCTCAGCGGTTCGAGCGCATGACGATAGGCATTCTTCGTCGTGGGTCGCACCCGCCGCCCGGCGAGCCATGCCTCGCAGACCTCGTCAACGGACAGTGCGCTACCGGATACGTGAACACCACGGTTGACCTCGTCGGTCACGCGGGCCAAGTATGCGCGAGCGTCTTTTTCGGTATCGAATCGCCGCCGGGACTGTGATCGCGTCGTATGGAGATATGTGGAACCGTCAGGTCGCAGGCGCGGTACCTCTCGCGTTCCAGCGTCGACGGTGACCTGGTATCGGACGACGTCTTTCCCCGTACGGCGATCGGTGACCGAGATCTTGCGGATCTGCGGAGGTAGTTGGTTTCTAGCCATCGACCGACTGAGCCGAACTGGCAGCGAGTCTTCTCTTTGATCCCAGGATTCGCGTCGGTGGCGTACTTGATGAGCGATCAGCCACGGGGGAGTCCATCTCCGACGGTCATGCCGAGTCCGGCCATGGTGTCCCGATGCGCTGCGGTCTGCTTGAGCGCGTTCTCGTAAATGATCTCCAGGGCTTCGATCTGGTCGGACGACTCGTTGTTCTCGAGTGCCTTCTGCAGCTGCTTGCGCGCGCTACGCATCGCGGTGATCGAGCGGTGCCATTCGTGAGTAAGCGTCGTACGGTCTCCGCGGGCATCGAACTGCCGGCGCACGAACACCGCAACCGGCTGCCCGGTTGCTTCGTCGGACCATCCCGAATCCTCGAGCATCAACAGGCCGCTTTCTCCTCCCACCCACCTGACGGCGTCATGGGATTCCTGGGGAACACCAGGGAGCACGTCCACAGTTCCACGGGGAAGATCAGGGAACAGCAGCTGGGCGGGCGCCACTTCGAGCGCTGCGGCCAGTGCGAGGAGATCAGCGACATCGAGCCCCCTCCGCCGCCCTGTCTCCAGGTCGGAGATCACCGCCCTCGATATGTGGTGGCCGAGCTCGGCAGTGCGGTCGGAGAGTGCCTGCCCGGACATCGGCGGGGTCGCCGACGTCCGGAGCCGGCGGACCTCGGCCCCCGTTCGATCCACGATCGCTTGGGCCCAGCTTTGCGTCATGAACACGCACTCTACCGCCTTCTGGTAGTTCTCTTGCGGTGATTACACGCGTCCGCTAGTTTGTGGTGGAACCACGTGGACGCGCCGTATTCAGCGGAACGGATGTGGTGAATCAACGCAGCGGAGGGTGTCATGACGAGACAGCTGTTCAGCGTGCAAGAGGGTATGGACCGCACCGGCTTGGGCCGGTCCAACTTCTTCAACAAGCTCGCATCCGGTGAGATCAAAAGCATCAAGGTAGGCAAGCGCCGCCTCATACCGGATACCGCGATCGACGAGTACATCGAGCGCCTTGAGGCTCAGGCATCTTTGTCGACGGATGTCGCGTGAGCTGAGGTACTGCCTGAACAAAACGACGCCCCCGGCGCATCTCGGTGTTACCAGCACCGAGGCCGAGGGCGTCCAAACCGCCTCACATCAGATCGGAGGTTCTTGCATTCGACCTTAGGTCATTCCTGCTCGTCCTTCAATGATGATTATTGACGGGACGAGCCGCACATCAGCTATTCGGCTGATGGTGCTGAACGCTGGGCGCCTTTTATGCCCGCGTCCGTCGTTCTCTGGCAGAGCCCGACGATAACCAGCCTGCCGCCGTTGACTGTGCACCCTGTAGCGATCCCCGGAGACCGGCCCCGGGCACCATGCCGTCGACTGATCATTGATGACGTGGCGATACCGAAAGCCACGCGCCCATCCGGGTGCGGGGCCAGAGGGCGTGGAGCGGACAACGTGGGTGCGGACATTGGGGGTCACCCCTGGGGGGTCCGGGTGTAGCAGCACGTAGTCCTATGAAGTAGACGGGACCACCCTCCATACCAACAGTTTTCAGGTTCACTGCTCGGAGACCGAATCTGTGGATCCGGCCAACGGTCGACTCCGGCGCGGGTTCGTTGACGACAGTGAGAGTTACCAGTGATTGCAGTATCGGCGGTGTTGTCACCATCGACCACTACCCCAGTGATGGTGGCATTGCTGGTATTACGTCCCGTGCGGGTGTCACGTCCCAGTCAGTCATTACCGGTATCGGACTCTTCACTGGGGTGGCATGTATGGGGGTATGCGCCGCCACTTCTCCGATACAGCCATCGCTTACTTTTCTTCCTTCACCCGTATTGCAGGTCTTGCGGGTACGGGAAGTCTCTTTCTTCGAAATCCCGACACATGAGAGGACACACATGCCACACAACGTGATCGCCTTTTGCAACCAAAAGGGTGGCGTAGGCAAGACGACGACCACCTTCCACATCGTGGATGCCGCTCGTCGCGCCGGCCACCGAGTCCTGGCACTGGATATGGACCCTCAGGGAAACCTGAGCACCGTGCTTAGTGCCGGTGAGCCGGCACCTGGCGACGCAGGGATGGCGGACGCGTTGTCGGACCGGTCAGCCGCCACCCTCGCAGACGTCGTGGCGCCGTCCATCTGGAACGGAGTGGACCTGGTCGCCACCGACCCGAACTCGGAATCCCTCGCCTTCGTGCGGGATGAGCTGATTCTCGGCGGCGCAGGACGCGAACGGCGACTTCGCGATGCGCTGGAGTCACTCGCTCCGAAGTATGGACTGGTGGTGATCGACTGCCCGCCGAGTCTGGACCTGTTAACAATCAACGGCCTGGTGGCAGCCCGGCGAGCGCTCGTGGTCAGTCAGTCCGCGCTGTTCTCCGCGAACGGGCTGGCACGGTTACGACGCACCATCGACGTGGTGCGTCGCAGCTACAACCCGACGCTGGAGCTGGTGGGCGCGATCATCAACCTTCACGAACGCCACACCATCGCTGGTCGTGAACAGCTGGCGGAGATCTCCGAGTGCATCACGATCATCGGCGACCCTGTACCTAAGCGGGTCGTGTTGAAGGACTCCTCCGAGGCGCAGACCAGTTTGCTGGATTGGGGGACCACGGACGCCCGAAACTTGGCGAGCATCTACCGGCGTACATCGGGGCTGCTCATGGAGGGAGTCGGCCATGGTGCGTCCTGAGCGTCTGAAGAGCAGCTTGGGCAACTCGAGCCCGCTCGACCCGGTGTCCGAGGTGGTGTCAGGTACGGCTGCCGCAGCTCCAGCACCGCCGGTGGGGGACAAGCCCACCAAAACCAAGCGGACGTTCTACTTCTACGTCGAGACCAGTGAGCGACTCCTGAATGCGGCCGAGGCCCTGATGGCAACGCCAGGAGCGCCGCGCGGCCCATCCGACCTTGCTGCAGAGGCGGTGGAACGGTACGTCGATTATCTGGAGGCCACCCACAACGAAGGCCAGCCGTTCGCACAGCGAAGTGGGCCGCTTCAGCGGGGGCCGCGCGTTCGGTAGCTCGCTATGGCAACGCCTGTTTTTGGGCTCATTAATTTCACTTAACGCACCATGTGCCGCGAAACAGCAGTTCAGCACAGTTTTGGCCCGCGACCATGTCGGACGAAGGGTTTAGGCTGCGGATATGGAGTCCGGACCTGCCGAAACAGCCCCCGTACGCCCTATGACGGCCGCCTCAGGTCTCTCGGAGGGCACGGCAGCGCCGGCGATCCCCGTGGCGGTGGCCGAACGCATCGCCGCTGCGGTGGAGTCGTCCCGGTCGGCCGGCACCCGCCGCGCCTACGCATCCGGGTGGCGCCGTTTCACCGACTGGTGCGTCCGTAACGGGCACGCCGCGCTGCCGGCGCATCCCGTCACGGTCGCGGCGTACCTCGTCGACGCCGCCGATACCGTCACCGCGGCGGGGGAGAAGGCCTACGCCGCCAGCACCCTGTCGGCGTGGGCATCAGCGATCAACCACTTTCACCAGACCACCGGACACGCCTCGCCCACGAAGCACCACCTCGTCACGGCTGCGCTTGCAGGCATCCGCCGCCAGTACGCCACCGCCGGCGATCGTCCCCGCACCCAACGCGCACCCCTGCTGGTGTCCGACGTTCGGCACCTCGTCGACACCGCCCGCGGCCACTGCGACGGGTGGGCCGACGACGTGTACGAACGCCGAGACACCGCGCTGCTACTCCTCGGGTTCGCCGGAGCGTTCCGCCGCTCCGAGCTCGCCGACCTCGAATGCCGCGACGTCACACTGCACCGCGAAGACGGACTTCACATCCGACTACGCAAGACCAAGACCGACCAAGAAGGCCGCGGCGTCATACGGGCACTCCCGACCACCGACTCTCACGTCACCTGCCCACCCTGCGCGTACGTGCGATGGGTGCAGGTGGTGGCAGCGTTCAACGCCGGCGGTCGTGCCTCCGTCATCCGTCTACTTCGCGAACGCGAGCCGTTCGATCAGCATGTATGCCGCGGGGGAGTGCCTCGCACCGCCGCAAGGGCACCGCTGTTCCGGGCCATCGCCAAGAACGGCAACCTCGGAACTACGCCACTGTCCGGTGCCGCAATCCACAAGACCATCCGACGACGCGCCGAACGAGCCGGCTACGACGCCACCGTTGTGTCCCAGCTCGGCGGGCACTCCCTGCGGTCCGGGTTCGTCACTCAGGCCTTCCGTAACGGCGCGGATGCGCACGCCATCATGCGGCAAACCGGCCACACCACACCCTCCATGCTCGAACAATACGCGCGCGAAAACACGCCGCTAATGGGCAACGCGGTGACCGAGATCGGGCTGTAGGTTACCTACAGGTGCGTTTCGCTGTGGAGTTGAACGCCATCTAACTCGAGCAGTTGAACCGCAGGCCTAACAGGAGCACCCACGCAGGGGTACTCCAAGATGTAAGGATTGCCATGCAATACGACTACGAACGCTTCACGCCGGACCGTTTTCAAGATTTCTGCCAGGCGCTGATCGTGGCTTCTTATCCGGACACGCAATGTTACCCAACTGGTCAAGGAGATGGAGGTCGCGACGGGTACTCGTTGGCCGACGGAGCTGTAGTCTTTCAAGTCAAGTTCCGGCGCGACAGATTGAAAGGAGACGACTCCTTTAAGTTAATTCAAAAAGCCATCGAAAAAGAGTTACCGAAAATTGAGAAATTAAAGAACCGCGGGGCCGAAAAATATATACTGTGCACAAATTTAACAGCTAGCTCTGCGCTCGATGTAGGTGAAATCGACCGAATGCAAACTTACATCGACGCAACATTACCGATCCCCGGCAAAGTCTGGTGGCGCTCAGATATAGATGGACGGTTGAATAATGCTTACGATATAAAATGGCAATTTTCCGAGATTATCACATCTAATGATCTTTTGCGTTATCTAGTTGAAAGTCAACTGGGCGAACAGTTTCGGCGACGCTTAATTGCTATCTCTGGCTATTTGACGGCACAATATGAAGGTGATGAATATGTAAAGTTTAAACAGGCGGACCTGCAAGCAAGCGATTTGCTCGCCTTGTTTATCGATGTACCAATAACATATCGACCGATGGCCAATCCGCGTCGACGCGACGATCGGTCTGTTTATCGTATGATCCGTGAAATCGCTCTGGAAGAATTTTCGGAAACATTTACCGTGTCTCGCAGTGCTGCAATCGGTGGCGCTTCGCTGCTACTGCATCCCAAAGCGCAGCGGAATTTGCACCGAACGATTATCGAAGGTGGGCCAGGGCAAGGCAAGTCTACGCTTGCACAATATGTGTGTCAGACGTACAGGATGAAATTCCTGAATAAGGTCGAACGATTGCAACAGCTACCCGCAAAACACCGACTCGTTCCTGTCAAAGTGCCATTCAAAATTGACTTACGCGATTTGTCGTCCTGGTTGCAGGGTGTAAATCCAATGACTCATGAAGCAGTAGACCGAGGTGTCACTCTAGGCCTGGAGTCATTCATCGCTGCACACATTACATATCTTTCGGGCGGGCAAGCTTTCTCTGTCGACGATCTTGCCCTATTTCTGTCCGCTACTCCAGCGCTGATCTTCCTCGACGGTTTGGATGAGGTCGCATCGATAAGTGAGCGCAAATTGGTCGTGGACGCTGTCAGTGCCACGGCGAACCGGATGTTGGCGCACTCGCCACATGTGCAATTTATTGTAACAAGTCGCCCAGCTGCTGTTCCAAATATGCCTCGATTTGCCTCGGAGGATTGGGACTACCTATCACTTGATTCGATTACGTCGGACCTAATTTACGAGTACACGGACCGATGGAGTGCTGCCCGTAAAATAAGTGCTCACGATACAGACGAGATCAAAGCAATTCTGCAAGACAAGCTGCAGAGTTCGCACATCAAAGAGCTTGCACGCAATGCGATGCAGCTCACGATTCTGCTTAATCTTGTTCACGTTCGTGGACAAGCGCTGCCGGACCATCGGACCCATCTTTATGACAGCTACGTCGACGTATTTTTCAACAGAGAAGCCGACAAGCATCGAGTTGTTAAAGATCATCGACAGCTTCTTATCAATCTGCATGGATATTTGGCCTGGAACATTCACAGTGCGTCTGAAAATAAACAAACAAGCGGGCGCGTTGGGCAGCAAGAGCTGAAAGTGCTGATTACGAAGTTTCTCGAAGCACAAGATTACGATCCGAAAATCGTGGACGACCTGCTGAACGGTGTTGTGCAACGAATTGTGGCACTAGTAAGTCGCATGGAAGGCACGTTCGAGTTCGAGGTTCAGCCTTTGCGAGAGTATTTTGCAGCCCGTCACCTTTACAACACCGCGCCGTACAGTCCGGTTGGTCGCCCACGTCACGGTACGAAACCGGACATTTTCGCTGCGATGGCTCCAAGTCCGTACTGGCTCAACGTGACGCGTTTCTATTCTGGATGCTATTCAGTTGGAGAGCTTTCAGGATTGGCTGAGCAAGTGGAAGATTCGCTCGGTCGGGAATTTGGCTCACGCGGGTCGTTCCCTCGCGTTGTGGCGACGTCACTGTTAGCTGACCGGGTGTTTAGTCAGGCGCCTCGTGTTACTGCAAGGGTTGCGAACGTAGCAGTAGATGAGCTGACACTCCGTTACGCGTTTCGGTCGCGGTTTTCGCCGACGACAACCGTAGAGCTACGGCTTCCCGCGGATTGTGGTCAGGACGTTATTGCAGAACAACTCGGAAACAGGACACGCACGATAGAAAGCGCGGCCGGGCGTGCGGAGGCTGGACTGGTGTGGATATGGGCAGTGCCAGAAGCAAAACGGTACGCGTATTGGAAAAATGTGCAGCCTCCTGAGCAGTGCTCGGATGAAGTGATCTCATCGTGGTTTGAACTCGCGAGGAATGCGCAGGTGCTAACGCAATTGACTGCCGAGGATGCGAGGATAGTTCGAAGTCGGTGGCCACTGCGTTGGCACGCGATGGCGGCATCCGGAAATAGTGCCCTGGTAGCGTCTACTCAGGACGAGATGGAATATGCCCTTGCCCTGGCGGACGGTCGAGTCGAACTAGCGGGGTTCGATGGCACGCCCCTCTCTAGAGTTATGTGGCTTTTCACAAGTGGACTTGTTATCAATGGATCCGAGGCGGCGTTCTTCCTCGATTTTAGTTCGTCCGATGAGTCTGACTACCCGCGTAATGATGCGCTTCGAGCGATGGTTGCGGACATCGTCAGGATCGCGCCCGGCAGCGCAATGGGTGGTTTCCACGAGCGAACCGAAACGCTTGCAGCTTCACTCAAGACATGGTCTTCTATTATTGATTCTTACGACCGCGCCTTAGGGCGCACGTGGCTGTCCTGGGTTAGCGCCAGTCTTTCTGTGGAAGGGGCACAGAGGATCCAAGGTGCTCTCTCAATAAATCCGGAGTACTGCGAGCCGATAAAATTTGTACTCGAAGCGCGAAACCGCAAAGCTGAGAAAACCTGGTGGGCGAATTTATTGAGTTCTTTGGGTACCGACCCTTTGCAGGCTCGAGTTGCGATTTTGCTTATTGCGAAGTACGCAACACCGTCCGTACTGCTGGCTAATGTTCCTGCGATAGACCGTCTGGTCGAATCAATGTCTGGGGACCAATTTGCTGCTATTGCGCACAGAGTCAATCGCTCGCGAGGGCTCACGATACCCACTAAGAAGGGGCGCGATCTTCTTTCTGCGTCTAAATCTGGTAGGACAATGTGCCTCCTTGCAATTCGAATGGTTGAAATCGTCCAGGTTGAAGTATCGGCCCGGTTAGACGATAAATATCTGAGTTGTAATGCTTTTGTGGCGAACCTCTTGCTGGAATGGCTTGTTTCTAGTCGGGTGATATCAGCACAACCGGCGGATTGGGCATTGAGATTAGAAGAGGTCGCACGCGTTTACAAGCACGCAGACGACCCTTTCAGTGGAAGTCTGCTACACGAGTTCGGTGATGCGGGAGCCCCCAACAAGATGCCGGCCCAGGTTGCATACGAGATTCTGCGACGGTCGCAGATTTACCCAAACGGCATTGTTACGATGGCGGATCAAATAGTGACCGCTGCCGAGGTGAAGAAGATTGCAGCGGTGGGCAGTCGTGCGAGACGCGAGAAGTGGGCAGCCAACGGGTAGACAAACTGTCTGAGCGCGCAGTCCGCAACCACCTGTTGTCGGTCCCTCGATCGAGCAGCCGTGACGGTGCGTTAACAGAAGTTCCGGTCAGTCTTGGTCGCGTCGTGCGATGCGCTCGGCGAGGTCGGTGACCGGTGTGTGCCACTCCTGCGACAGGCGCACCAGCATCGCGAACGCGGCGTCGGCACGTAGGTCGTAGCGTTCCATGACGATGCCTTTGGCTTGTCCGATGACATCTCTGGTGGCCAGCGCGGATTCGAGTTTCTTTTCGCGTTCGGCGGCGACGAGGGCTATCGCGGCGTGGGTGGCGAGCATGATGCCGACGTCGTCGTCGGTGTCGTCGAACCCGTGCGCGG
Organism: Rhodococcus sp. NFXS4; assembly: GCF_058139645.1. NCBI lineage: Bacteria > Bacillati > Actinomycetota > Actinomycetes > Mycobacteriales > Nocardiaceae > Rhodococcus > Rhodococcus sp. NFXS4. Next base: position 4,021,150 of record NZ_CP192221.1, on the reverse strand, counting down.
TGTCGGAGTACAGATTCAGTGCGCCGAGGTGGTCGCGGTGTGTGTAGAGGCGGAAGGTCAGCATCGACTGAACTCCCTGGTCCGCGGCGGCGGGGGAGAAGGTCGGCCACCGGTCCTCGCTGGCCATGTCGACCACGCGCACGCTGTGGTGCTTCCACACCGTGTCCAGGCACGGTCCTTCCCGGCACCGTTCCTGCAGCTCGTCGATGATGCGGGGAAGGTCGTCGGTGGCGGCGCGGGAGTCGACCTTGTGGTTCTTCGTCACCAGGGTGATGCCGGCGTGGTCGGCGCCGGGGATCAGGTGCGCGGCCTGCACGGTGATCGCGGAGAGGGTTTCGTCGACGCTGTCGTGGTCCTCCTGGATCACTCGGGCCATCTCCGCCATCGCGTGCCCGAGCGACCGGGAGCCGTCCCCGGTGTCGGTGTGCGTGTCCGGGTCGTCGAGCACGGGAACCTCCCTCATTGCCGCTGTACGTGGGCGGCCACGCGCCCATTGGTGAACGTCACCTTGTCACAGCTGTCAGGCGTAGGGTGGCCCGTGTTCGGTACAACCCCTGCCGATCGGATTCTTCTATCCGATCTCGGTCGTGTCCCTTCCTCTCCGCGAAGGGCGCGACGTCAGGAGTGTGCTCCATGGTGCCGAACGACCACCGCCGAACGCGCGACGAGGACCTGCCCAGCCGGCGGGCCCGCTGGGTGCGGTCCGTCCTCGACCGCCGACGTACTCGGGCGATGGCCACGGGCATCGTGATGGCCGTCGACGACGTCGACATCGACACAGCAGATGCGCGGATCACCGCCCACGCCGAGCGCTGCCACCTCGACGTCTCCGCCGTGGCAGCGAGCATCTGCCGCACACACCGATACCCGTGACCACCCGTGCTCGTCCAACGCGCACTCTTACGCAGCGTCGGTCAAGCCGGTCCCATTCCGTAGGAACGCCGCTACGTCTGCGGCGTCACGAGATACGCGTCGCCGGGAGGGCATCCCGCTCACCTGATGCGGAGCTGACTGTCCGGCCGTGGGCCGGTTCAGTCTCGGTGGAACCATTCCGTCTCAGCGGCCCCGGATCGGAGGGCGCACAGCTTCCCTGGCTCTGTCGGCGAGGTGTCTCGATGGGCGGGCGACCGGCGCGGCAGCTTCGGCGTTCCCCACCGCGATCGGTGTGTTTGGGCCGGACCTCGTCGGTGCTGGTGCGAATGTGCAACGGTGGGCCATGACCGACCGCGTCCCGCACGTTCCTCGTTCGTGCGACTTCGTCGACGTCGGGGCATTCGAGCCGACCGGTGTCCACGGACCCGCAGGTGCGGGGGAGCGGTTCCTGGTCTGGTTGGTCGACGATCGGGACACCGTCATCGTGCGGGCGGCGGACGGTCTCGCCGGCGCTGTCGAGGTGGCGCGGGCGTACTGCGCGGCGTGGGGTGCGGTGGTGTTGTTCGTCGAGGACGCCGACGGGGTCATCGTCGAGGAGGACCGGTGGGTGTCGCTGGTGGCGGCGCGTGAACCGTTGCCGTACGTGTACACCGTCGAGTTCCGTTCGCCTCGTTCGGATCTGCGTGATGTGGTGTCGGCGTTGTGGACGACGACGGTGCTCGCGGATGCGCTGCGGTGGCGGGCTGCGATGCCGGAGGCGTTGCGCGCCCGCACCCTGGTGGTCAGCAACGCCCCCGACCGGCTTCCGCGGTCCGGCACTCGCACCAGGACCCCGACCGCGGAGGCGCCGTCGCCCGTCGTCGACGAGGACGACAGCGCGGTCACCCGTTTGACGCGGGCGACAGCGGGCATTCCTGCCCCTCGGCGTTCACCGTCCGGCGTGGTCGCCGCCTCGTCGAGCGCAGAAAGGACCGGGTCGGAGCGGATGCACGACGAGCACGACGACCACAGCAACGGCAATGGGGGGCGGCGGTGGTGGCGGTGGGCTGTCGGCGGCGTTGCTGGCGGAGATGGTGGTGGACGCGGCTGGCGTCGACGGCGCCGGTGTCGCAGTGATCTCGGGGTCCCCGTTGACGCGTGAGTTGGTCTACAGCACCGATTCGGTGGCCACGCGGATCGACGAGTTGCAGTTCACGATCGGCGAGGGGCCGTGTCTGGATGCGTTCCGGAGCCAGGAGCCGCACACGGTGCCCGACCTGAGCGATGCCCCCGCGGCGGTGCGGTGGCCGGTGTTCGCCTCGGCGGTCGTGGAAGAACTCGAGGTGCGGGCGGTGTACGCGTTCCCGCTGTCGGTCGACGGGGTGCCGTTGGGGTCGCTCGAGCTCTACCGTGTCGCCGCGGGGCCGTTGAGTCTCGAGCAGCACGCGGCGGCAGCGGGAATCGCGGCGATGATCGGTCCGGCACTGATCGCCGAGGCGAGCAGCGACCAGGCGGCAGCAGATGCTGCACCGGGATCCGATACCGCCGGTGCGGGCGAGTACCTCAGCGCCGAGTTCTCCCGATCGGAGGTGCACACGGCCATCGGGATGCTCGCCGCCCGGCTGGGGATCCCGGTCGACGACGCGGCGGCCCGACTGCGCGGATACGCCTACGCGCAGTCGGAGCCCGTCACCGCGGTCGCTCGGAGCGTGGTGCATCGCACTCTGGACCCGCGCACGTTCGACGACGCCTGACCGCACGGGACGCGTCGCGACAGTGTCCCCCGAACCCCGCTCAAAACCGGGTTCCGCCGACACCGGAAGTGATGTCCTCGTGTCCCGATAGTCCGGTCGGTTTCCGGTGCTACCGTCGTCTGCGCCAGCGCGGTGAGACCACACCCGGCCCCGAGCTCGGGCTTCGTCCTCGGTGACCCCACCCGAGAACGGGAGCTCCCTCTCATGGACGACACGCACCACCACACCGAGGGCAGCGCGGCGGACGCGGACGACGTCATGGTCACCGTCGCGGACGCGGTGGATCAGATGACGGCGTTCTTGACGTCGCTGTCCGAGGTCGACGCCACCCTGGACCGGATGTGCCGCGACCTGGTCGCCACCGTGGCCGGCGCCGACGCAGCGGGGGTGACGGTGATCCGCCGCGGCAAACCGTTGACCACGTCGTTCACCGACGACGTCGTCCTCACCGTGGACAAGGCCCAGTACCGGACCCATGAGGGCCCCTGCCTGGAGGCTGCCGCCACCCGGACGATGGTGCGCCTGAACGGTACGTCGGCCGCGAACCGGTTCCCCGAGTTCTGGAAGAACAACGCCGACAGTGGGATCCGCAGCTTCCTCTCCGCCCCGGTGGCCGTCGACGATGACCATTACGGCGCATTGAATCTCTACAGTCACGGCGATCATGGATTCAGTCGGCTCGACGAAGCGGCGCTGCGCATCTACGTCACCGTCACCGGATCCGTCCTCGCTGCGGCGCGACGCGCCGCCGACGCGCAACTGCAAGTGGACGGATTCAAGGCGGCGATCGACTCGCGGGCTGCGATCGAGCAGTGCAAAGGCATCGTGATGGCGGTGATGGACGTCAGCGACGAGAAGGCGTTCGAGCTGATCAAGTGGCGGTCGCAGGAGACGAACGTTTCCGTCCGACGGTTGTGCGAGCAGATCCTGCGCGACATCGCCGCGACCCCGTTCGGCGACGACGCCTCCCGCGCCGCATTGGGCACCATTCTGATGACCGCGCACACGAGAGTCGAACCGTCTCCGTTTACCTGACGACGCTGGGGGGTGGGGTCTGCCCGACCCTGTGATCGGAGGGGTTGTTCGGGGCTGTGCGGTATGCAACGGTGAGGGCGACAGTGACAGCGGCATCGGCCACGTCGCCGGCTGATCACCGTTCTGCTTGCGGCGGGGCTGGGGAGCCCACCTGCGTCTCGGTGATCGCCGTGCCATGGTGGTGAGCATCTGCCGTCGGGGTAGTCGAAAGGGTTCTGTTGCCTCAGCTGCCTGAGTTCCGAAGTGCGATTCGCGGTCCCTGGTTGACGTCGGTGTTCGGTGCCGTCCTTCTGGTGGCACTGCCGGTGATCACTGTGACCGGGCTGCTGTCCTACATCGCGTACGGGCCGCAGTTCGGGCAGGCCCGCCCGGGCGACGTGGGGTGGCTGAGATTGCCCCAGTTCGACTGGCCGACCGATCCGTCGTGGATCTACCGGGTGAACCAGGGCCTGCACGTCACGCTCGGCATCGTCATCATTCCGTTGGTGCTCGCGAAGCTGTGGTCGGTGATGCCGAAGCTGGTGCAATGGCCGCCGGTCCGATCCCCGGCGCAGGCGCTCGAGCGGCTCAGCCTGTTGATGCTCGTCGGTGGTGTGCTGTTCGAGATCGTCACCGGTGTGCTCAACATCCAGTACGACTACGTCTTCGGCTTCGACTTCTACACGGCCCACTACTTCGGGGCATGGGTGTTCATTGCCGGATTCCTCGCGCACGTGGCCGTCAAGGTTCCGGTCATGTGGAGGACGTTGCGACAGACGTCGCTGTCCGAGGTGCTCCGGGAGCGCAACCGAGCGGCCGGCGCGGAACCGGAGCACGAGCAGAAGGCGCCGGACGGCATCTCCCGGCGCGGCGCCCTCGCCCTCGTGGCGAGTGGAAGCGGCCTCCTGGCAGTCCTCTCCATCGGTCAGACCATCGACGGGCCACTGCGATCCACCGCTCTGCTGCTGCCCCGCGGCCGCTCCTACGGCGACGGGCCGAACGACTTCCAGATCAATCGCACGGCGGTCGCAGCGGGAATCGATCCGGCGTCCACCGGGGAGTCGTGGCGAGTGGAGTTGTCGGGAACGACACGTGTCGTTCTCGACCGAGCGGCATTGGAGGCGATGGAGCAGCACACTGCAGTACTACCGATCGCGTGCGTCGAGGGGTGGTCGACGACGCAGGAGTGGACCGGGGTACGGCTGCGAGACCTCGCCGGGCTCACCGGCGTGACCGACGGCACCGCCACAGTGGCCTCGCTGGAACAAGGAGGTGCGTTCGCGCAGGCGACGCTGGCACAGAACCAGGTGTGGCATCCGGACTCGCTTCTCGCGTTGACCGTCAACGGTGCGGCGCTGTCGCTCGACCACGGCTACCCCGCACGGGTGATCGTCCCCGGCCTTCCCGGTGTCCACAACACCAAGTGGGTGTCGCGTATCGACTTCGCAGGCAGGGCCGATCGATGAGGCGGCTCTACGGGGCAGGCGCCGCTCACGCGGCCGTCATGGTCGTGTCCTTCGTCCTCGCGGGTGCCGCCGTCCTGACTCTCGGGGTGGACGCACTGTGGAACCCGGACAGGTGGTGGCAGTCGATCGCCGTGTGGTTCATCGGTGCGGCGATCCTGCACGACCTCGTTCTGTATCCGCTGTACTCGCTGGCGGATCGGGCGACGCGGCCGACTCGCAACTGGACGGTTCGACAGGTTTCGGTGCGGCAGCACATCCGGGTGCCGGCCCTCGGCGCCGCGCTGACGCTGCTGGTGTTCTTCCCGGGCATCCTGAACACCGACGACACTGCCATCGTGGCGGCCACGGGCCTGGGCCGTGACCCGTATCTCGAGCGGTGGCTGTGGGTCGTGGCGGCCATGGTCACGATCAGCGTCGCGGTGTTCCTGGTGCGGGTGCTCGCGGCGGCGAGGCGACCGTCACGTGGGGCGTCCCGCAATCATGACCGGACCGAAGCGCACGGCGCGCAGACAGGGCGCACGGCGCGCTGATAGAGCGCGAGAAGTGTTGCGCTGCATCGTGTCACGGTTGATACGGCACTGATTCACTACCGTTGCCGCGCAGTCGACTTCGGAATCGATTGCGGTCGAACACCATCCATGGGCCGTGTCGCGGCGAATGTGGAGTAACCATCATCGACGACAAGGAGCTGCAATGTTCACCATTCGTAAGTCCGTGGCCGCTACCGCGATCGGCGTGATGTCCCTCGTCCCGCTGGCCGCCTGCTCGTCCAGCGACGACGGTGGATCGACGGCGACGTCCAGTTCGTCGTCCGCTGCCGCATCGACGTCCACTCAGCCCGAACCCGCCGCGCAGGTCGATGCTCTGACCGGCGTGGACACCGCCGTTGCGCTCGATACCGGCTTCACGGACGCTCTGACCACGCTCGGGTTGACCCCGGGAACCGTGGGCACGGCGACCCTGGCGGACGGGTCACTTCGATTCCCGATCACCGGCGGCAACGTCAAGTACTGGACGCCGGGCACGGTCGATCCGTACGTGCAGGGCTCCATCGACCACGAGGGCAGCGGATTGTCGCTGACCGCCGGCGGCACCACGGTGGAGCTGACGAACTTCGTCATCGATCCGGGCACCTCACTGCTCATGGGTGATGTGACCGTCAACGGAGAGAGCGCCGCTACCGACGCCGTGCTGTTCGATCTCGACGGCCGCACGCTCGAGCCGCTGGCCACCGGCCCGAACAACACCGCGATCCTGCAGGGCACGACCGTGCATATCTCCGAGACCGCCGCCGGCCTGCTGAACGAGACGTTCAAGACTGACGCCGTCACCCCGGGGCTGCTCGTGGGAGTCGCCACGATCACCGTCAACACGCAGTAACGAACCAGACCTCACGGGCGGCCCACATCGACACCGATGTGGGCCGCTCGTGTGCCGGCACCTTCCGCCGGCGACCACGCGCAGCCGGGCCCACACGTTCGAGGTTTGCCGCCGCCTCTGAACGGGCATCGGGAACCATTCCTGCTGGGGTCGAGCGCACTTCACAGGATGTCGGCGTCGGGGTCGAATGCGTCAAGAAGGGGCACGTGTGACAACGACGTCGGTGGGTGAGGACCCGAACTGTTTCGACGCTCTCTTCCGCTCCGCAGAGACGAATGCGGCATGGTGGGTGCGCCACCGCAACGGATCTCGGAACGCCCTGCCGGTCGGGCGGTGGCTCGGCGGCGAGCACGCAGACGTCGACGACCGCGTCGTGGACGAGACGTTGCTCGCACTCTGCCGGGGGCGCACGATCGACCTCGCGTGCGGGCCGGGCCGGTTGGTCGAGGAACTACGTCGCCGGGGAGCGTCGGCGATGGGCGTGGACACGTCCCCGGCCGCTGTCGCCCTGGTCCGTGAACGCGGCGCCGAGGCCGAGCTGGCCGACATCTTCGACACCGTTCCCCGCGAAGGGCACTGGGACACGGTGCTTCTCGTCGACGGGAACATCGGCATCGGCGGTGATCCCGGCCGTGTCGTCGGTCGCGCGCACGACATCGCCTGCGCGGGCGGAACTGTTCTCGTCGAAGTGGACGCGCCGGGAACAGGATTCGTCGCCGAGTGCCTCCGCGTCGAAGGCGGCGGCATGGTGGGGCCTTGGTACGACTGGGCGCGAATCGACGCCGACGCACTGGCACCCCTCGCTGCGGCACGAGGGTTGATGCTGGTCGGTGTGACCTCCGTCGTGGGTCGACATTTCGTTCACTTCGTCAAACCCCCGTGCGGCTCGCCCCCCGAGGCTGCTGCGTGAGCGACGTCGACGTCGATGAGGTGGAGGCGCAGTGGCTGTCGCCGTCGCGTCGTGTGTATGTCTGCTCGGCCGCGAAGCCGTGGGCCCGCACGACGGCGGCCGCGGCCTGACGCCGTTCTCGATCGAGGCAAAAACGGTAATTGCCCGACGGGTCGAGGAAGATTTCGTATTTGGCGGCTATCGGTGACTTCGGTTCTGTCGGTGCGGTCAGTGGTGCGGATCGGCGGTGAGGACGGATGGTCAGTTCTCGCAGGCGACGCCGTCGCGGTCGCGGTCGAGGTCGGTGCTGTATCCGGGGTCGCCCTTGTATATGGGTGCGGCGCCGGCGGCCTTGACTGCTGAGCAGTTCGCGTAGGACGCGCTCGGTGCCGGTGCCGGTGCCGGCACGAGGGGGAGCGGGGCCACCGGCTCGGGGTCGAACGAGGGGATCGGGTCGGGCATCGGGATCGGTTCGACGTACGTCAGTTCGGTCTCCGTCGGCACCGCCGGTGCGGTGCTGGACACGGGAGACGACGCCGCGGGGGTGGTCGATTGTGTTGTCGCGGTCGTGCGGACGACTGTCGTGGTCGTGCCGGCCGATGTGCTCGTGGTCGTCGCGGCGTCCTCGTCGGAGGAGCAGCCGGCGGCCAGCGCGGCGACGGCGCACAGAGCGGCCGCAGCTCCGGCCGCGGTACGGAGGAACGTCATCGAGAAACCCTTTCGTCGGCAAGACCGACCGGTCTCGACGGACAGGCTAACTCGGGCACACGGTACAAGTGGGGTCGCGGCGGGCAATGTCATTCACTCGACTGATACCGGCATCATCGACAGCGGAACCATCGATGATGCTTGATACTCGGTGCAGGAGCTCGACGGTCGGGCGGTCGCTCGAAGTGATCGGAGGACACGCCGTCCACCGTGTCGGCTCCTGTCACGGGCACCGGCGTCCTCGGTCTCGTTCGCCGACAGAATCGACCGACGCCTGATGTTTCAGCCCGCTCACCCCATGCCGCGGTCCTGCGATCTCCTCGGTCTCGTCCGCGCGGAGTCGACCCCACCGACCGGGGGCGACGCCTCGGCGGATGTCGGTCCGTTCCTGGTGTGGCTGATCGACGACCGGGACACGGTGATCGTGCGGGCGGCGGTGACGCTGTCCGCGGTGATGGAGGCCGCGCGGGCCTACACCGCGGGGTGGGGCGGTGAGGTCCGCTACGTGGAAAGCCCCGACGGTGCGATCCTGCCGCGCGCTCTGTGGGAGCCGTTGATGCAGATCGACGACCCGTTGCCTTACGTGTACACCGTCGAGCTGCGGTCACCGCGCGCGGCAGGCGGCCCAGAGCTCGTCACCGCGCTGTGGACCAGCGCCGACCTCGACGAAGCGCTGCGGTGGCGCACGCTGCTCCCGGCGGCCCTGCGCAGCCGCACGCTCGTCGTCAGCAACGCACCCGACGGGCACTACCCCACGCGCGGTTGACCCGAACCCACCACTCGACACCGTTCGTCCCAAGTCCTAAGTCCCAAGTCCCAAGTCCCAAGTCCCAAGTCCCAAGTCCTAAGTCCCGTGCTGTCGAGGTGCGCGGGCTATCCCAGCTAGCTAGCTCCAGCGGCCTCAGGGACGCGTCGTGATGGTGACGCGCTCGACGTGTGGAACTAACCGTCAGCTCCACACGTTCCCCGACGACCCGGCGAACCGACACCGGCATGGCCCCCTGGGGATACCGGCGGCCGAAAGCGGGACATCCTGGACGTCCTGCGGCAGAGTGGACGTCGATGACAGCGCACGCGTCGACCCGAGTGTTCCCAGAGCCCCTGGTACACATCAGCGATGTCGCCGGGAACGACAGTCGCACCCCGTGCCAGCGTGACCGCAGCGCTGGGACACCGACCAGTCCTACGTCGACAAGATCCGGGGCGCGGCACGCGACTGCCTCGCCCGGTGTCCACTGCTCGAGGCCTGCCGGGCGCGGGTCGCCGACCTGACCCGCAGCAGCGCTGCCCCGCGGGGCGCTGCCGTGGTCGAACTCGCGGGAATGGTCTGGGCGGGACGTGCGTACAGCCAGGGCGGCACCGTGCTCGACCTGAACGACCCCGCCGTACGCACCGGGCGCGGCGAGCGCGACACCCGCCGCGTCACACCTGACGGGCTCGTTTTCGACGGACACACCGGCACGTGGTGCAGACGCCCAGCCAGGGTGCGTCGCCGCGGCGCAGCACCCTTCGTGGATTCGTGATCGCTTCATGTACATCACGAGTCACGGGCAGCCCCGTTGCATCACGTCGCGGTCCGAGTCGGTGACGGTGAGTACGGTGACGTCATGGCGAGATCCGTCGATGGGCAGCAAAGGTCACCTGTGGTGGCCGAAGCAGCTGTCGCGGATGCGGTGCAGGTGCTCCACGACCGGATCGATGTTCTCCTCGACAGGCTCACCGACACCGTCCTCGGCGCCCCGCCGCCGGGGTCCGCCCGGTGGCGGGCCCAGTTCGACACACCCGATGCAGTCACCCGCGCCGTGCGCGGCGACAGCCGCGCCGCGGTGCGCGCGATGATCGCCGCACGCGCAGGCGTATCCGATCCTGCTGCCCCCCAACCATCGCCGCCCCGCCGCGATGTTGCCGCCACCGGCGTCCCCCGGCGTGGGCGCCGGACACGAGTAGACCCGGCGCAGCTGCCCATCTTCTGACCTCTCCGGTGCCACAACGGGTGTCGGAGTGCGGGACTACCGTTCACAGGCATGGGTGGCCCTCAGTCGGTACCGCGCGGGTACCGCAACGAGTGGGCACTGTTCACCGACTGGTGCGACGCTGTCGAACAGCCCGCCCTCCCGGCGTCACCGGTGACGCTGGCCGCGTTCCTCGAAGAGAATCCCGCCGGCGCCGCCGCGCTGCGTCGGCGGGTCGCGGTGATCAACCGCGCACACCGCGACGCCGGGCATCCTCCGCCGGGAACCGTGACGGCGATCCGTCTGCAGCTGCACCGATCCCGCACCGACCGGATCGCCGAACGCCGATCCGCTGCGGCACCGACCATCGCCGCCCTCCCCGCCTCCGGGTGGCCGCACGGCATGTTCGGTCGCCGCGACGCGGTGATCCTCGCCCTGTACGCCGGCGGACTACGACCCACCGACATCTCCGCGCTCGACCGCCGCGACGTCACCGTGACCGGTGACGGTCTGGACATCGGTGCGCGCCACCACCTGCACCTGACGGACACCGGCGGCGCCGCCGCTCCGATTCCGTTCCGGCGGGTGTGGCGGCACTGGGAACAAGTACTGGACGTGGTGAACCGACACCCGTCGACACGTGTGTTGCAGCAGCACATGGCCACAGGAACGTTCCAGGACGACCAGAAAGCGTCCGGTGGGTCGACGTCCGGCCCGGTGGTGATGCCGATCGACCGGTGGGGCGCAGTGCCTCTACCGCCGACCGCGATGTCCCCGGCGGCGGTGGCGCAGGTGCTGTCCGCGCACCTGGCCGGCACCGCCCCGCCGCATCGGATTGTTGCCGTGCGTTCCGGCCCCGGTCGACGATCGACCGGAGGCGCCGGTGTCGTCGGCGCCGGTCACGCCGAGCCGGAGGCCGAGAACCGGGAATCGACGGACATGCGTCTCGATGACACGCACGCGGCCGGTGTCGCTGCCCGGCGCGCCGCACACACCTCGCTCGCCGATGTGGCGCTGGTGTTCGACGACATCGAGGACCGCGCCGACGAGCTTCTCCGTCGTACCCTCGCGCTCCTCGACGAAGAGTGAACAGCCGAACTGATATCGGCCAGCGTCATCGGCCCCGCACCGAGCAAGTCGGTGCCCACTCCCGGAACCGGAGCTGCGCACGCCCGGTCCGATAGGCATTTGTGATCAGGCGCGCTCCGATACCGTTCGCGTGTCACCGACGGCGGTGCCGGCGGCGGCGCGTCCGTTCTCGTCCCGCATCCGGTGCGCCAGTGAGTGTGCGTTCGCGCGAATCGCGGTCGAGAGTGCGGTCCGCACGGCAGCGAGGACGGTGCGGGGGGTCGCTCGGGTGTAGCGCACGCACGTTCCGACACTTCTATCGACGACCATGCGGCCCCAGAACGGCTGGTCCCAGAAGAACGGCATGATCACCTGCGGTTTACCTGCTCGGGCCGCCTCTGCTGTCGTTCCGGCGCCGCCGTGATGGACCACGGCGGCGCACCGCGCCATCAGGCGACTGTGATCGACTTCGTGGACGACCAGGACCCGCGGATCGCCCGCGCGTGAGCTCGCAGCGGACCATCCGGTACACCACACGATGCGGATGTCGAGTCCCTCGGCGAGCATCGACAGCAGTGACAGCAACCGGGCGGGGTCACCGACCGGCATGCTGCCGAATCCCACGTAGACGACGTCGGTGCGCTCGCCGTCGATCCACTCGATCGCGGCGTCGGTGTCGTCGCCTGCCGACAAGCGGCCCCGGAGGTTCTCGGACAGGTGGATGAACCCGACGGGATCGATGCGCGAGTCCCCGCCTCGCGCGCGGTCCGGGATGAGATGCCGACTGTAGGCATCGGTGGTCGTCATCGCAGCAGCTCGAATCAGCCGCGGAGACAACCGATCCGACCATGCGATGTCATCGGCACGCACCACGTCGTCGATCGACGCCGCGGTACGCAGCGCGGTGAACAGGTCGTAGGTTCGTCGGTTGCCGAACGTGCCCAGATCGCGAACGTCGAACAACGAGTGGGGCACCGCGGAGTTCTTGGTGAACGGCGCGAAGTGGATGCTGTGGAGCGCGGCGCCGTGCCGGACGGCGGCGGCGGCTGTCTTCTCCTCCGACAAGGACCCGCCGATGATGACATCGGAGTCGCGCGAGAGTTCGTCGACGGTGTTCGCGATCTCGGCAGCGTGCTGGTTGTTGAGCGCGAACAATTCGCGCATCAACCACGACGTGCGGCCGGAGAGGATGATGCGCTGACCTCGATCGGAATTGAGGAAGCGGCTCACGTCCGGCCCGTATTCGGTGATCGAGGCGTGATCGAGCATTCGAGTCAGGGCGCCCATGCCCGGCGGCGTGGCGAACCGCACGTCGTGCCCGGACGTTTCCAGATCACGAGCGATCTGGACGAACGGTTGAACGTCACCACGAGTGCCCAGCGCGAAGACTGCGATCCTCACGCGGACTCGGCTCGCTCGGTCTGAACAACAAGCCGTTCGCCGACCGAACCCCCAGAATTGCGGGGGCAGAACGATCGACCCGACCCGGCCACGGGCATGTTGTCTGTAACCACGCGTCAACGCTAAACCATGTCCGAGTGCGCCGCGCGTCCAGTCGACTCCCCTTGCTGCGGCACCGAGCGGGCGGGCTCACGCGAGAAAGGTGGCAGCCGCGGGGGAGTGGCCGGCGGTCCCCGGTCCGCGCGCGGCCGGGCGTAGGCCACCCTGCGGGCGTCCACTAGTCGGAACTCCGCTGCGCTCCGTTCTGTCGAAAAGCGTTGTTCTTTCGACCATCTGGCTTCTGAAGATCGTGCGTCACCCGTGCCCGTCTCACCAACACCCGACCTCCGCTGCGCTCCGGCCCCGACGGGTCCGAAAACTTCTCCGAATGCGCCTACGGCTGAGAACTTTTCGCCTCGGGTGCTGAACACCGTTCCCGGGCACCGCCCTTCTCTCCCCACGCCAGATGACGGCGAAAGAACACTGGGAGAGAGGGACCGATCACCATGACCACACGCCGCGCCGCCCGCACCAGCACCAAGTCCGCCGAGGACAAGGCCCAAGCCCGCCGGGAGTTGGCCGAACGCCTGCACAACTCGATCACCGAGCAGGTTGCTGCGCTGGTAGATTCAGCGTCCTGGCGCGCCTACCTCGACCACATGGCCGCGTTCCATTCGTACTCCACTGGCAGGGTTGCCGTATTCGATCATCCGAATAGCGGGACTCAGGAGTGGCGGTCGGCGGCGTAGTTCGCCCATTGGCCGCCGGCTCGGAGCGTGTGCTGCGCGACGGTGTGTGCGTTCAGGCCCAGCATCGTGGCGAGTGCGCTCGGTGGGAGCTCTCGGGTGAGGTGGGCGATGGCGGACAGTCTCAAGGCCTGCGGACTGATACCGATGTGACGCAACCGGTTACCGAGTGCGGTCGCCGTGAGTGGCATGTCAGCACGGTGACCGGGGAAGAGCCACGTCTGAGGTATCTGCTCTGCGGTTCCTGCGCGTCGTGGTCGGGGTAGTTGCAGTGCGATCTGGGCGAACGGGTCCGGTAGGAGGAGCGTGTCGGCGTTGCCGAGTCGCAGTTCGACTCCGGCGTCGGTTTCGGTGACGTGGGCAGTGGTGAGTCCGGCGATACGGGTCAGCGGTTGGGCGAACAGCGCGATCAGAGCGCCGGCGAGCCTGTCGGCGGGGTCCAGCGACTCGTCGTGGACGAGGCGTCGACTGATCTGCCACCTCTCGTCGTCGCCGGTGGGGACTTCCGCTCGGCCTCGGTAGCTCGAGGGGAGGGTGAGTGTGCGGGGCAGGTGTCTGTTGCGTCGGGCCCACGTCAGGAAGGACCGCACCCGCCAGCGGACCGCTCCGGGCGCACTGAACCAGGTGTCGATGTCGTGTTGTGTGCAGTCGCCGAGCTCTGTCGAGCGCTGCTGTAGGAGGTCGAGGAACAGTGCCGTTTGGCGGATCTGTGAGCGAGCGTTCTGGGCGCCGACATGGCCTTCTCGTTTTTCGGTCGTCGCTCGCAGTTTGGGGAGAACAGCCCATTGTGTCCACCTGGTCAGGAGTGCGCGGTGGTTCGGGGTCAGGCTGCTCAGTAGTTGGGGGAGTTGGGCTTCGAGGCGGCGCAGGCTTCGGTCGAGATCGGGACCGAGGATGCCGGTGGCGACGAGGAGCGAGCGCAGGTGCTCGACCGACTTCGGGTGCGGGAGGGTGTCGAACGAGGTGTGTGTGAGGGCTGTGCTGCCGTCCTGGATGGAGAGCAGCAGGGGTGTGGCGCGGATCAGCCACCGACGGGTGGTGACGGGTTCGGCGTGCAGGAGCGGCTGCCGCAGCGGTGCGAGCGGGCTGTCAGCATGAGGAGGGATGATCGCGTCGAGGCGGCGGGTCAGTGTGCACCGGTGACACAGGGTGTCGCCTTCGACGCTGGTGAGAGCTGCTCCTATTGCGTGGCAACAGGTGCAGGTGCGAGGCGCCTTCTGGCGGCACCACCGACAGGTGTCGTCGTCGTCCAACAGTTTGTCCGGCTTTGTGCAGTCGGCGCACGCACCGCGGTGCTGCGTAGCGCGTTTTCTGCAGCGGTCGCACACCGTCTTGCCGCGAACCTCGGCGGTGGTGCAGATGCGACACCGTCCTGCGATCACCGTCGCCGGATGTCAGCGCGTCGGGGTGTGCGGGTCTTGGCGCGGGTGGTCGCGGCCGCGGTGTCGGGGCGGTGTGTCGATGTTCCGGTCGCGGTCCCGCTGGCGGGTTCGGCGATCGGTTCGATCAGGTCGTTGGGGGTGCAGGTGAGGATGTCGCACAGTGCCATCAGGGTGCGCAGGCTCAGACGTTCGGGTGTCCCGGTAACCAGGCGATACACTTGCGCTTCGGAGAGGGTGATGCCCCGTTCTGCGAGGAGAGGTCCGAGTCCGGTGGTCACGAAGATGCCCTGGTCGGCCAGGAGGCGGCGCAAGTGCCACTGGTAGTTCAGCTGCGGGTGCGGCATCAGTTCTCCCCGTCGGTGCTCGCGGTGGTGAACGCCCGGCTCAGTGCTCGTCGTAGGGCGTTGTTCTTGTAGTCGGTGCCGACGCTGGTGTAGATCGCGGTGGTCGATCCCCAGGAGTGTCCGAGTTGTTGCTGGACGAAGAGGTGATCGAAGCCGTCCTCAAGCAGATGTGTCGCATACGAGTGGCGCAGACAATGCGGGCCGAGGTGTTTCTCGAGACCGACGGCGTCGCGGTACTCGGCGAACCGTTGCGAGATCGACACCGCTCCCACCCGTGCGCTGCGCTCGGTGGGCCAGAGGGCGAGTTGGTCGGAGTCGTAGAGGGGCCGGATCTCGGTGACCCACTCGTCGACGGCCTCGGCGGCCCACTCCATGGTGGTCAGGACCGTGCGCCGCCGCGGTGGCCCGCCGGAGTGGGCTTTGCCGTGTCGCACCGACAGCGCCCCGTAGCGGCCGAACTCTGCGGCCGCCGGGTTGGCGGTCCAGTCGACGATGTCGAGCATCGAGGCCTCCCGGCGACGCAGACCCCAGGCGTAGATCACCTTGAACAACGTCGCGTCGCGATAGCTCGCCAACCATCCCTTGCGGCCGGAGGCACCGACCCGGCTCACCCGGGTGTCGCAATAGTCGAAGAACGCCTGCAACTCGTCGCGGGTCAGCGGCCGATTCCCCGGCCGCCCTTCGTAGTCGCTGCGGTGCACGACCATGTTCCACTCGTGGAAGATCTGCACCGGGTGCACCCCGAAGTGCCGCTCACAGACCTCGTGCCACCGGTAGCGGACGTCGGAGATGTAGCTGCAGAACAGCGATGCCGCCATCTGATACAGCCGCACCGTCGAATGCGCGGACCCCGACTCCACCAGATGCGTCGTCCACTCCTCGACGTCCGCCGACGACCACCGCCACGGGTAGTCGTTGGTGAAGACCACCAACCGGCGCACGATCTGTGTCCGCCGCTCGATGGTCAGGTTCGCGAGCATCCGCGAGCGCTGCTGTTGCTCCCAACCTTCGATCATCGCCGCGAGCACGGTCTCCTCGGGCGCGAGCAGCGACAGGCCGTCCCGCATCAGGTGAGCAGCCGACCCCTCGGCGCGAGAAGCGCCGGACCCGACGGTGTCCTTGGCCGACATCGCATGAACGTATCATGCATCCAATGCAAGGGCCATGATGGTGTCGAGGGGATTCGTGGCGATCGGTGGCTCCGCCGGTCAGGAAGTGGTGACAGCGTTTCCGTCACCGTCGACGACTGGGCTTTGGGCCCGAATAGCTTTCGTGGAGAACGTGATCAGGTTTCCGTCGCCGTCGACGGTCGCGAACTCCGTCGTTCCCCAGTCCGTCGCGACGGGGTGGCCGGCGTCTGCCGGGTGCAGGACGCCCGCGCGCGAGAGTTCGTCGTACAGTTCTGTGATCTCGTCGACGGTGATGCGGCAGCTGGCCGTTCCGGCGAGGAAGGTCTCCGCTCCGCTGCACACCGGCCAGGGTGCGGTGTCGGGTCGGCTGTTCCAGCTGTCGTCGTCGGCGGCCCACAGGTGGATCTCGACGTCGTCTCGAGTGAGCTTGGCGAAGGTGGGATCGGAGTACTGCGCCGTGAAGCCGAAGGAGCGGGTGTAGACGGCGATCGCTGTCTCGATGTGTCGTACCGGCAGCGCGGGGACCGCTCTGGACATACCCATGGGCAACCTTAACGCCGACGAGCAGCACGAGGAACGGGTCGAGGCCTCGCCGCACCCGCGGCGCCGTCCGTCCGTCCGACGGTTCAGCAGTGGTGGGTCGGGCCGGTGGTTACGCGACCCTCCTGCGCAGGGACGCAGCCACGTGATCGACGGTCGGAAGGCCGGCTGCGCCGGCTTCGGTCCGGTAGATGCGGCACGCGAGTTCGGTGAGCTGAACCGCATCGTCGAAGGCGTCGACGCCGTCGACGAGGATGGTGGGTGAGCCGGCGAACGCAGACCCGGCGGCCTCGGCGGCCGAGGTGATCGGCCGGAACTCGATCTTTATGTCCGGGAGCCCGATCACGGTAGCCGCCTCGCGGACTCGGTCGGCCGCTTCTCTCCAGTTCGGGCAATCGTCGAAATACAGGATCTCCACCTTCATGGAGACGAGTGTGCCCCTCGCGGGTCCGGATGAGCCGCGATCACGTGGTGGCCACGGCCGGCAGGATCTGCACTCGGGCTGGCGGTGATACCCGTAGGGGGTATGTCTTGGTACGGTGGCAACGTGTCTGACGGTGCTCGGCGACGATCGTCGGCGTCGTCTGCGCTCTCGGTGCTGCGGACGGTGCTGATCGCGCTCGGCGTGGTGCTGATGCACACGACCCTGCCCGTTCCCACCGCCGCGGCCCACGACGCGATGTCCGCACCAGGGCCGGTGAGCAGCGTGGTCGCCCACCACTCTGCTGACACACACACCGTCGACGTCGAGACGGCGGCGGCGCATATGCCGTGCCCGAGCGGCCACGACATGGTGCATCCGTGCATCGGGACGGTCACGTCTTTCCCTGCGATGTCGGTGCCGACCGGGACCGCCGAGCTCATGCCAGTACTCGACACCGTGTCCGACCGCGTTGTCGCGATCGTGGCTCGGGCAGGTCGTGCGCCCCCGTGGGCTGTGCGCTCGCTGGACAAGTCGGTACTTCTTCGGGTGTGACGGGGAGTCCGGGGCCATGGCGCTCCGGCGGATCGCAGGCAGATCCACCTCGTCTTTCGTTCGACACACCTCAGGAGTACTTCCATGCGTATCAACAGAAAAACGACCACTGTCCTCGCCGCCGCGGCGGTCGGCATCACTCTCCTCGCAGGGTGTAGCGACGACGGATCGGACACGTCGATGGAGGGCCACTCGATGGGCTCGTCCACCTCGATGGAGTCTTCGTCGGCGCAGTCCGCGGATCCCGCGGCGACGTTCACCGACGCCGATGTCATGTTCGCGTCGATGATGTATCCGCATCACGCGCAGGCCGTCGAGATGGCCACCATGGTCGACGGGCGCACGACGAACCCGGAGATCGTCGCCCTGGCCGGGGAGATTGCCGCCGCCCAGAAACCCGAGATGGAGCAATTGACGTCGTGGTTGGCGCAGTGGGGTCAGCCGGCGCCGTCGTCGGACGCGAGCTCGATGGAAGGTATGGATCACGGATCGGGCAGCGGGATGATGACCGCGCAGGACATGGACTCGCTGATGTCCGCGTCGGGTGCTGACTTCGACCGGCAGTGGCTGACGATGATGATCGCCCACCACCAGGGCGCGGTCACGATGGCGGAGAAGGAGATCGCTGACGGCTCCAATGCTGACGCGGTCGCGATGGCCCGCACCATCGTCGAGACGCAGAACGCCGAGATCTCGCGTATGCAGCAGCTCCTGGGCTGACCGAGAACCCGGCCGGAACCGCAGTTTCGGGTCCTGTTCGACGAACGACGCAGCCCCGCATCGATGTCGATGCGGGGCTGCGTCGTGTCGGAGGGGTGCAGGTCAGTCCTGCGGGGTAGCAGTGCCGGGCCGGAGGTCGAGTCGGCGGAGCAGTTGGGCGTTGGCGGCGACGATGATCGTCGACAGGGACATCAGTATCGCTCCGACGGACATCGGCAGGACGAACCCGATGGGTGCGAGCACACCGGCGGCCAGCGGCACGGAGAGCAGGTTGTATCCGGCGGCCCACCACAGGTTCTGCGTCATCTTCCGGTACGCAGCGCGGGAGAGGTCGACCACCGACAGCACCGAGCGGGGGTCGTCACTGGCGAGGATCACCCCGGCGGACGCGATCGCGACATCGGTGCCTGCACCGATGGCGATGCCGACGTCGGCGCGGGCGAGGGCGGGGGCGTCGTTGACACCGTCACCGACCATCGCGACCTTCCTGCCTTCGTCCTGCAGGTCCGCCACCCGCTGCGCTTTGTCCTCGGGGCGCACCCCGGCGAAGTAGCGGTCGATACCCAGCTCACCGGCAACCGAGGCGGCGACCGCGTCGGCGTCGCCGGTGATCATGACCACCTGCACCCCACGGGCGTGCAGGTCGGCCACCGCGGCGCGGGACTCGGGACGGATCTCGTCGGCCAGTTTCAGCGCTCCGATCACGGCGCCGTCGCCGAGGACATGCAAGATGATCGCCCCGTCCTGCCGCCACCGATTCGCCACACCGAGCTCGGACCGGTGCTCCTGCTCGAGCATCGCCGGACCACCCACCCGCACGGCGGCGCCGTCGACGACCGCGGACACCCCGACCGCGGGGGAGGACCGGAAGTCCTGCGCAGATCGGATATCGAGCCGACGGCTATCGGCGGCGGCGACGATCGCGCGTGCCAACGGATGCTCGGAGTCCGCTTCCGCGGCCGCAGCCAGCGCCAGAACCTCCTCGACGGTGCGCCCGTCGACCGCTTCGACGTCGGTGACGGCGGGTTCCCCGCGCGTGAGGGTGCCGGTCTTGTCGAACAGCACGGTGTCGACGGTGCGCATCGACTCCAACGCGAGGCGGTCCTTGATCAACACGCCGCCGCGGGCGGCACGTTCGGTCGCGATGGACACCACCAGCGGAATCGCCAACCCCAGCGCGTGAGGGCAGGCGATGACCAGGACGGTGATCGTGCGGATCACCGCGTCGTCGGGGGAGCCGAGGAGAGTCCACGCGGCGGCGGTGAGAACGGCGGCGCCGAGGGCGAACCAGAACAGCCACGCCGCAGCGATGTCCGCGATCCGCTGTGCTCGCGACGTCGAGTTCTGCGCGTCGCTGACCAGTCGGCGGATCCCGGCCAGTGTGGTGTCCTCGCCGATCGCGGACACACGCACGCGCAGGCCCGAATCGGTGGCGACGGTGCCGGCGATGACGGTCTCGCTCTCGCTGCGGCGCACGGTCCGGGACTCGCCGGTGATCATCGACTCGTCCATGCTCGCCGCCCCGGAGACGACGACACCATCAGCAGGCACCCGGCCGCCGGGGCGCACGACCACCACGTCCCCGACCTGCAGTTGCGCCGGATCCACGACGGTCACCTCACCATCGGCGTCGACCCGCTCGGCGGTGTCGGGCAGCAACGCGGCCAGAGAGTCCAGTGCCGACGTCGTCTGCGCGAGCGATCGCATCTCGATCCAGTGCCCCAGCAGCATGATCACGATCAGCAGTGCCAGCTCCCACCAGAAATCGAGCTGGTGATCGAGCAGACCGACGCTCGCACCGAGGGAGGAGACGAACGCGACGGTGATAGCCAACGCGATCAGGAGCATCATTCCTGGTGTGCGACCGCGGATCTCGCCGACCGCGCCCGTGAGAAACGGGGAGCCACCCCACACGAACATGACCGTGCCCAGCACGGGGGACACCCACCCGATCCAGGAGCTGTCCGGCAGTGAGTACCCGAGGATCATCGCGAACATGTCCGACGCCGTGATCACCGGAACCGCCAGGACCGCCATCACCCAGAACAACCTGCGGAACTGCCCTGCATGATCGCCGTGGCCGCCGTGGCCGCCGTGGCCGCCGTGGCCGCCGTGGCCGCCGTGGCCGCCGGGGCCGCCGGCCATGCCGTGATGGTCGTGATCGTGCGAAGTGTCCGTCCGAACGGTGGTCGGTGATGACTCGATCATGTCAACTCCTCGATCTCGAATGTGGTGCTGTGCAATGACTTGGTCGGTCGGCGTGCCCGGACGTGCTGTGGTCCTACCGCATCTCTGCTGACGGCTACCCGCCGTGTCCGGCTTCTTACATACCCCTAGGGGGTATGTAGATCAGACCATACGCCCCTCGGTCGGCTGCGGAAAGGTGCGCTGTCTCACTCGGACTCGATTCCTGCACGCACCGGATCGTGCAGCGAATGCGATTCCGCACCCTTGTTCAACAACGTCATGCTGATCCTGGCTCAGCGGCCGACGGCAACGCAGGTCGCCGGATTCCGGGCGTGGCAGGCCCAGGGACGGCAAGTCCGCAAGGGTGAGAAAGCGATCCGCATCTACGGCTACAGCAGCCGCACCGTCACCGAAACCGACCAGGCCACCGGCGACGAGACCACCCGCAAGGTCCCCACCTTCCCGATTCTGTCCGTCTTCGCCCACGACCAGACCGACCCCATCGACGGCCACCCGGGCCGAGCAGATCGCCCACCGGCTCACCGGCGACGACCCCGCCGCCATCTACGACCGTGTCCACGCCCTCATGACCGCGCGCGGCTGGACCGTCACCCGCGACCTCATCGACGGGGAGACCAACGGGTACACCACCGTCGACGGGAGTCGCCGTATCGTCGTCGACGCCCGCCTCGCACCCGCGCAGGCAGCGAAGACGATGATCCACGAAGCAGCCCACGCCCTCATGCACACCGCCGACACCGTGGAGGACCGGCGTGACCTGCACCGAGGCCGGATGGAGGTCGAAGCCGAATCCGTCGCGTACGTCCTCGCCGGGATCCTCGGACTCGACACCGCCGCCTACAGCGTCGGCTACGTCGCCGGATGGGCCGACGGCAACCTCGACACCGTCACCGACACCGCCCGCGCCGTCCTCGCCACCGTCCACGAGCTCGCCGACGCCCTCGACCCGCAGGCCGACAGCGACACCGGCAGCAGTGACACCGCCGCCTGACCAGCACCACCCACCACCGGAAGGACCGTCATGCCCGCTCAATCGTGGGTGACCCTGATCGTCGGCACGCTCGCCGTCGTCGGGGTCGCCTTCACCGTCCGTCAACGCACCCGCGCCGACAACCGCGCCCAGTCCTGGCAACGCATCACCTGGTGCCTGGAACGCACCGTCAGCAAGGACGACGACGAAGCCGCCCTCGGATGGAAAGTGTTCGGCACCGTCGCGACGACACCGTTCATCGCCGCCACCGACCGCGACACCCTGCAGGCGATCTCGCAGCACACCGCCGGTGACGACCTGGCGGAACCGGACGACACAGGGGACAATGGACCTGAGACCGAGAGGGAGGATCCGCGATGACCACCACCGAACGCCGCACCGTGAGCGGTGGCCGCTCGATGAAAGTCCGATCCGCAGCCGCCGAAGCGTCGATCAAACTACTCGAGTACGACAACAAGCCTGTCCCGCAGTGGCTCCGCGACGTCGCCGCAGGCAAACCGACTACGGTGCCCCCCGAACAGCCCTGACCCTCACACACACGACAGAGAGCCCGTATCCCCACGAAGGGGTGCGGGCTCTCGTCATGATCGGGCTCTGACTGAGGAACGCCCCTGCGGGACGCCGAAATGGAGCTCCGCTGCGCTCCGCCGGCCACCCTGACACCAGCGGTGGCCCGTGCCCTGACGGGCACGGGCCACCAACGACCTACCGCAGATCAGCTTCCGAAGATGTTCCCGAAACCACCGGCAGGCCCAGCAGGCCCGGCAGGTCCCGCAGGTCCCGCAGGCCCGGTAGCACCGGGAATGCCCGGTGTGCCGGCAGGCCCGGCAGGTCCGGGTGTGCCCGGAGCGCCATCAGATCCGGGAGGTCCGGCAGGCCCGGCAGGTCCGGCCGGTCCGGGTGTGCCCGGAGCGCCATCAGATCCGGGAGGTCCGGCAGGCCCGGCAGGCCCGGCAGGCCCGGCAGGCCCGGCGGGCCCGGTGGCGCCGCCGCCGCCGAACGCACCCACGATCACCGGCAGATTCGTCACCGAATACGTCTCACCGATGCCCGGGCACGACACGTCCACCGCATACAACCCATTGACCAACGGCCCCACCGGGAAACTCAAGACGCGCTGTCCTGGAGACAAACCGCCCCCGTTGATGAAGATAATGCCGCCGCTCGAGTACTGCGTCGACACCCCGTCGATCGAGAAGGTGCAGACGGGCGGGACGAAGACAGTGACGACGTTGGCCGTCACCGAGACCTGAATCGCCCCCGACCCGTCTCCCGGGTCGACCTCCACCGCCGTGAACGTCACATCGTTCGGGGCAGCCGACGCCGACCCCGCACCCACCAGACACAACGGGACCACAGCAGCAGCCCCCACAACAGCACGAACAACACTCCTACGCACCACACGACTCCCAACGATCACGGCCCCGAGCCTGCCGAGGAAGTCCCGGCCACCACCGCGAAGTACACCAGCGAACTGCACAAATAATGCAAAAACGCCTGATGACACCTCACAACCGTGACAACGGCACAACACTGCCGCGACCCACGGAACGTGGCCGAACTCCGTCGCTCCCGCACAATCACCACCGAGCCGAACGGGTGGAAGGTGGCAGCCGCGGGGGAGTAGCCGGCGGTTCCCGTTCGCAGGCCGGCCGCGACCGGCCGGGCGTGGGCCACCCTGCGGGCGTCCGCCTAGTGGAGCTCCGCTGCGCTCCGCACCGCGAAAAGAGCATTCGTTCTTTCGACACATCTGGCTACTCCGAATGCTGCGTCACCCGGGCCCGTCTTACCAACACCCGACCTCCGCTGCGCTCCGGCCCCTGCGGGGTCCGGAAACTTCTCACAGCGCCTCCGGCTGAGAACTTTTCGTATCGGGTGCAGGACGCCGTTCCCGTGCGCCGCCTCCTCTGCGCCACGCCAGATGACGGCGAAAGAACGCGGGGAGGGCCAGCAAAGGTCCGAGCCGCCCGAGTCAGGAGGGGGCCACTCACCATGAGCAGCACCGACACCTACTGGACCACCTACGACAACGCGCTCGACGACGCCGCCGGAGCAACCACCACCGGAGAACTCATCGCCGCACTCAACCGGCACTTCGCCCCGTCCGCCGGGGTGGCGTTCTTCCCCAACGGAGCCGACCGCGACCTCCTCGGAACGCTCACCGACGCCGGGCATTTCACGCTCGTCTGGATGCGCGCCGACTACTACTTCGCCATGCGTGACAGCGCAGGCGACGGATTCACCTTCATCGAAGGCGACCTCGTCCACGGCGTCGAACGCCCGCTCTGACCACCCCACACCCACCGAGGAGCACGCAGCCATGACCACAACCGCCGATTTTCAGACCGCGACCCGCGCCGCAGTAGGGGCGGCGGCGGCGACCATCCGCACCCACGCGCTCACCCAGATCACCGCCTACACCGCCAGGGCGCAGAAGGCAGCGGTCGACCCCGAGGCCTCCACCGAGGCCGCGCACCGCGAGCGCGTCGCCTACTGGGCGTGCACCGCACGCGAAGCCGGAGCCACCGAACAGGAGATCGCCGAGGCCGAGAACGCCGCGCCCCGGGTGAACCGATGACCGGCGCCGCGAGGAGCCGGGGACCACCGAGTCGGGGAGCGCACCACCCGATGAGCACCACCACCAGACAGAAAAACACCGGACAGCTGTTACCTGCCCGGTGTCTCACCGAAAACCATATCAGGGAGAGACACCATCATGACCGCAACCATCGACACCGCCACCCCTGCAGCCGAATCCAGTTCCGAGAGCGCCACCGTCGACGCCACGGCGGGGGAGGAGTTCGCTCGCCTCGCACCGACCGTGCTGGTGCTCGGCCCGAACGTCCGCGACGACGTCGACACCGACTCCGACGAGTTCCGGGACGTGGTCGAGTCGATCCGCGAGCACGGTGTGCTGCTGCCGATCCTGGCCCGACGCGACGGCGATCAGGTGATCGTCATCGACGGGCAGGTGCGCACCCTCGCCGCGATCGACGCCGAAGCCGACACCGTCCCGGTGATGATCACCGCCACCGCCGACGGGGTCACGGCGAAGCAGGCCGAGATCGCCCGTCTGTCGCGGCAGGTCGTCGCGAACGACCGCCGTATCGGGCTGACGGTCTCCCAGCGGGTGAAGGCCGTCGCGGACATGCTCGATCTGGGAGTGTCCGCGACGAAGGTCGGCAAGGCCGTGCAGATGCCCCGCGAGCAGGTCAAGACCGCCGCCGCCGCCGGGCGGTCGGACACCGCACGCGCCGCCGTCGAGGCCGGGCAGCTCACCCTCGAGCAGGCCGCGATCCTCGCGGAGTTCGACGCCGACGGCGACACCGACGCGGTCGAGGAACTGCTCGAGCGTGGCCGCTACGGGTTCTCCTACACCGCCGCCCGGCTGGCACGGGAGAAGGCCGAGCGTATCGCCCGCGCCGAGGCCGGTGTCCCCTACGCCGCACGCGGGTTCACCGTCCTGACCGCCGAGCCGCTGTTCGGCAGCGACCTGATCCGCGCCGAGGACCTGGTGACCGTCGACGGCGGCGAGGAGATCACCGCCGAGCACATCGACACCGCGCCGCAGCACTGGTCGGTATGGGTGACCGCCGCCGAGCAGTTCACTGTCGCCGAGACCGGTGAGGTGATCGACGCGGAGCGGATCGACTGGGCCACCGAGGGCGACCCCGACGCTGTCCCCGCCGACGGGTTCGTGCACCACGGAACGCTCACCGAGGGCACGGTGTGGGTGCCGGAGTACTTCACCGCCGACCCCACCGCCGCAGGGGTACAGCCGAACGCGGTGCTCGCCGCCGCGCTGTCCGCACCCGCCGAGGCCGGTGACCCCGACGCGCAGGCACAGGCCAGGGCGCAGGCGGCAGCCGCCGCCGAACTCGCCATGAAGGAGCAGGCTCGGGCAGAGCGTCGACGGACCATCGACCTGAACAAGGCGTCCGCCGCCGCCACGACCGCCCGGGTGGAGTGGCTGGTCAAGTTCCTCGCACGCAAGACCCTGCCGAAGGGTGCCGGGAAGTGGATCGCCGAGACGCTGGTCGACGAGCCGACACTGCTGACGGAGAACAAGGCCCCGCAGTACCTCGCGCAGGTGCTCGGCATCGCCGTGCCGAAGCCGACCGGCCCCGAGGCCGGATACCCCGGCTCCGACGACAAGGCAGCCAGAGCCGCGATAGCCCCGGTAGTCGACAAGGCCAGTGACGCCCGCGCCCAGGTGCTCACCCTCGCCCAAGTGCTCGCCGCCTACGAGGCCCGGATGAGCGGCAAGGGCCATGATTCCTGGCGACGCACCCACTACGGGAACCTCGACAACTACCTCGGATTCCTCAACTCCCACGGCCACGACCTGACCCCCGTCGAGCAGGCCGCAGCCGCGACTATCACCGCCGAGCAGGCCCACCAGGCACTCACCGACGACACCGGAGACGCCACCGCCGAGTGACGAGACGGTGCGGGTGCCCCCACAACCAGGGGCACCCGCACCGCCCACGGCACGGGCCGTTCCTGCGGACGCTGACGCGGCAGCCCCACCAGGTCCGCGAAACCCGCGCGGACCTCGAGGTCCAGCTCGTGACCGAACTGGACCGCACGCCCCCGGTACGGCCGAAGATGTTGAGTTACCTCGACCAGACCATCAGGCGACCCGCCAGGGCTGCGCTACGAGAGGTAGGGGCGGACCGGTCAGTGGGCGGCGTCGAACGCCTCTACGACCGCAGCCGGAATCCGGCCCCGGGCACTGACCTCGTACCCGTTGCCGTTGGCCCACTCACGAATCGCCCGCGTCTGCTCCGGATCACGCTTCGACGACTTCTTCGAGGCGGCCTCAGCGGCGGCGCGGACAGCAGAGGTGTGCCCACTGCGCTTACGGCCGCCGACCTTCGCCGCGTGCTCGATGTAGTAGCCGAGCGTCTTGCGGAACTCTTTCGCGTTCTTGTCCTTCAGGTCGATGGCGTAATCGACGCCGTCGACGGAGAACTCGATCGACTCCCCGGCGCCGTCGGCGATGACGCTCCCGTCGATGTCATCGGTCAGCTCGACGATCAGATTCTTGGCCACGGTGCGGTGTACCCGTCTTTCCTCAATTAAATGGTCGACAAATGCCTGCTCACCGTCCCACAATCACACCATCCGATACCGCGACCGGGCCGGTGTGTCGGCGCGCGGTGCGCCGCGGGAACCACCGGACAACCGAGTGCGTCCAACCCGGCATGAACCACGACGACGACCGTGCCGGCCTCGTCCTCGCCGGCGACGGCCACGGTCCCGAGGATCCCGCTCTGCGGGCCGCACACGACCACGTCACCGCCGTCCTACGAGCGCACCGCCACCTCACCATCGCCCCCGGGCGACTCCGCGACTGGTACCGCACCACCGCCCTCACCAGACTTCAGAGCGCCCCCGATCCGAACTAGAACACATGTTCGATACTTGCTAGCCTGGCGGTGCGGGGCTGAGTGGCGGTCGAACCGACGGTTCGACCCGGGAAGCACTCGGCCCCGCATCACCACCACAGAACAACACCGGGGAGCGCCATGACCCGCGTCTACTGGTCAGAGAACGCCCGCCGCCTGCGAGAACACGCCGCCGCCGACGCCGAACGGCGCACCGCAGACACCGGCGAAGCCCACAAACCCGACCCCGCCGTCATGCGCATCGCCAGCTCCTGCGACGCCGCCACCTACTGCCCCGACCGACCCAACCCCCGCCTCGAAAAGCAGGTCGCCGCCGCGCTCGCCACCCGGCCTGCAGCCAGCCCCCACACCGGGAACTTCGACCTCAGCAGCAGCCCCGGCCACCGACCCGACACACCACGGCCCTGACCGCGCACCTGCTCGCCGACGCCGGCCTCATGGACGAAGACCTGTCGGTCCCCGGCGATAAGATCACCGGCTGTGCAAACAGGCGACCGCGTCAAACTCCACGCCCACGGCGTCACCACCTTCGAGATCACCGAACTTGACGACACCCACTCCACCATCACCCCCAGCGAAACCCACGCAGACGCACCCGGCGCCTACCCCTTCCGCATCCTCCGCGCCGGCCTCGTCCCCGCGAACACCGACGAGCAATGAGCTCGCTCCGCTCGCACCGTGCCACCCATCGCTAGTCCACCAAGAACCCATGGACAACCGGATCGCGGCGGGCTGACCGCAGGAGCTTTGAATGCAGACGCAGTGAGGGGCCGCCTCATACGAGACGGCCCCTCACTGGGTCCACACATTCAAATTGGGCCGCGATCAGGTCGCGCCCGAGCCTCCAGCTCGTCGAGATCGGGAACGTCGGAGCATCACACTGACCAGGGCGATAACAGCAACCACGACACACGCCACCACCAGCGGCCACAGCCCCACCGACGACCACAAGAAGACACTGCCCGCCAGTCCGAGACCGATCAACCCACCGCAGATCAAAAAGATCGGGGACCGGCGAGCTTCCGGAACCGACTCCCCCCGTCTCACGGAGTTCATCGGTGGTAACGACTCAGTCATGACATCCATCCTCACAGATCAGCCGCAGTTGGACGCAGCAACGGTGTAGAAACCCTCGTTCGTTTTGAACAAATCCTTCTGGTAGCACGAATTCGGATCGAAGTTCGGCTGGCTCGTCAACGCATTGTAGATCGCGGCGACTGCTGCTGCTCCACCAAAAGTGCAGCAAGGCCGAGAACTGCATCAGCAATCCTGCCCGGTGCGCCCAAGGCTTTGACACCACTTCGGAATGCCGCCGAGCACCCGACAACGATGCCACCGATCGCGGCAGCATTGAACGCGAAAGCGACAGCATTGGCTTCGTACCCGTACAGATTCAGGTACACGCTGGTTCCGTACGTCAACCTAGGGTCAGCTGTCACGGGATACGCAACACCCGCGCCAGGCGCAACAGTCTGAGTGATCGTCATGCCCTCGAGCGAGTAACTGGTCTCCACATCCACCCCGTTGGCGTCCTTCGCCCACGGCGCAGCGATCCTCCCCGCGACCACATCGACACCCTCCGCCGAGGCGAAGATCTCGACTGCCCCATCAGCTGCCAATCGCGTCGACAACCCCTCTGGGACCGTGAGGTCGAACGCGTACGAAGTGGGTGCTTCCGCATTCGGGATCACGACCGATTGACGCACCTCGGACGGCCCGACCGCCTCGGAAACTACTGTAGCTGCGCCGATATCGGACACCGCTTGATCCGCAACGACGCGCGTACCACTCGAATCGACAGGACTGATGGTGACCGAAGAACCACTGGAACTCGTCGCCGTCGCCGACGCTTCACCTGCCACAGCCACCGAAGCGCCCGATGCGGCGAGACCGACACCCGACGGCTGACCTGCTGCCTCGGTCGCCTCATCCACGGCCGCGACCACCTGCTGATCTTGAAGCTCCGCCGGCTGCGCCTGCGCAGTCGACGCCGCCATCACGACGGCAAACACAGTCGACGCGCTGACCAGCGCGATCGAAGATCTCTTGAACATACGACTCTCTTGAGGATCGGCATCGCAGCACTTCTCACACTTCGTCCGAACCACCAGGCAAGCACCTCAAATGCCAACGAATGGACGCGTACGCAGACGTAGAAGTATGCAAATAACTGCATGATTGAAATGGGGCAACAACAAAAACGTACCCCCATGGGAGTCGCTTGGCATCGTTATTCGCTGAACAATGAACCAACTGAGCAATAGGGCATAAGCACGAAAACGGACACGCGTCAGCTCAGTAACCGGGTAATGGCCAATAAAAATGCTTTATTCGGTGCATCGCCCAGAGGTGTGACTATGCCTTGAGTTCTGACACTTCGCCTTGCTTCATTACAAGCCTCGCGGCCACAGTCATGCAGTGGTGCGCATCGTTGTCGCTGTGCCGTCGTCCGTAACGCGAAGCGACGTCGAGAACATGGAATGCCGGGCTACCGCGACCCGCGGGACGTGGTCCGGCTCCGTCGCTCCCGCACAATCGCCACCCGGCCGCGCCAGTGGAAGGTGGCAGCTCCGGGGAGTGGCCGGCAGTCCTCGGTCGCAGGCCGGCCGTGACCGTCCGGGCGTGGGCCACCCTGCGGGCGTCCACCTGAATGGAGCTCCGCTGCGCTCCGCACCCTGGAAGAGCATTCGTTCTTTCGACACATCTGGCTACTCCGATGCTGCGGCACTCCCTCCCTTACCGCCAACACCCGACCTCCGCTGCGCTCCGGCCCCTGCGGGGTCCGAAAACTTCCCCGAAAACGCCTCCGGCTGAGAACTTTCCGCCTCGAATGCTGGCGCCGGTCACTCGCACCGCCTCCTCTGCGCCACGCCAGATGACGGCGAAAGAACGTGGTGAGGGACAAGAACCGAGCCACATGAGTCCCAGAGAGGAAGCACCAGTCATGCGCGCACAGCACCCGTCCACCGCAGACGAGATCGACATCCTCGTTAACAAGCAGGGCGCCCCCAAGATCCGCCGCACCGTCAAACGAGCCAGCGCCCGCTACGACCGCCGCAGCGCACGCCGCGCACTCCGATCCTGACCGTCCCCCAGCCACACACCACCCGAAAGGTTCACCATCATGACGCAACCCCGCATCACCCTCACCAGCGCAGCCCAGGTCATCGCCGCCATCCCCGCAGCCCTGCGGCACGTCCCCACCGAGTCCATCGTCGTGCTCGCGTTCACCGGCAAGATCCTCACCTTCGCCGCCCGGTTCGACCGCATCGACGTCGCCGCCCAGGCCCACACGATGACCGACGTCCTGCGTCGCCACCACATCGAGGCGGTCGTCATCGTCACCATCGCAGACCGACCCGGCAAGAAAGCGGCCGCCGTCGAGAACCTGGTCGTCGCCGGAATCCTCGCCACCGCCGTCGACGTGATCGGCACCTACTGGGTCCCCACCCTCGCCGAACCGGCCACCGCCCAGGACCTCGACACCCTCGCCACGTTCGACGTCGACCCCATCGCCTCCGAACTGGCCGCCACCACCGTCGAAGCCGGAACGGCCATCGAAGGCAGCCGCACCGCGATCGGCAACCGCTACGCCCAGGCCGAGGAGATCCACCCGGCCGAGCACGCCGACGCCGCGCAGGTACTCGAGGACCTGGCCGCAGTCGTCTACGCCGACGAGCTGCCCGACACCGACCTCATCGCCCGCACCGCCGCCGTCATCACCGCACTGCCCGTCCGCGACGCGATGTTCCGGCTCCCGCTCTACGGCAGCACATCCGCGCACACCGTCATGGCCACCATCGCCCGCCACACCCGCGCAGAAGCCCGCATCCAGGCACTCAGCATCGCCGGGTGGCTCTGCCACCGCGCCGGAGACGGAGCGGCCGCGAACATCGCCTACGACGCGGCAGAAAACGAAGCGACCAGCGCAGGCATCGCCACCCCGTCACTGCTCCGCCTACTCCGTCAGGCACAAGACGCCGCCATGAGCCCCACCGAGATCCGGACCCTCGACGTCGACGCCGAGACTGTCCGCGCCACCACCGGCGCGCACCTGCCCGGGGCACCCGACCGGGAATAGAGCACGGGCCGGGCGGCTCCCGCAGCGAGGGGGGACGCCCGGCCACCGGCGGGGGTAGCCGGCGATCGGGCATCGAGCCCTCACACCGACCTCGACGCACCCACCACCGAGCGAACCTCTCGCCACCGAGCGGGGCCGGCCACCGCGATCACAGGTCGGGCATGTCCTCCGGCACCCACACCAGTTCCACAGCGCCCGGGGCAGCGGCACGGGGCAGCGTCTCCTCGACAGGCACCCCCGACACCATCGCCTCGACCGCCAGATCTGACGGTGCACTCCGATCCAACGCCATCGCCACCAAATCCGACTCCACACGCGAATACGTCATCCCGCGATCCTAGACGAACGCCACGAAAAAACATTGCCGCCGGTGAGAAAGTGCAATCAAATAACCCGCCGAAACGGGACCGAATGACATTCACGAACACCGTCATATCGCTTGCAGCGCAGTAGAAACGACCCGTCTATCGTTACCGAATAAATACCGTACAGCGGTGGAAACAAGCCCGGTCGTGAAATAGAATAGAATCACTCCACCGAATAGTCGAAAGGCGCGAGCCGTGTCCGGAATCACCGTCTACACCAAGCCCAACTGCCAGCAGTGCCGGGCCACGTTCCGGGCACTCGACAAGGCCGGCCTCGACTACACCGCCGTCGACATCAGCATCGACACCGAAGCCCGCGACTACGTCCTCGCCCTCGGATACCTTGCCGCACCCGTCGTGGTCGCCGGACCCGACACCCACTGGTCAGGACATCGGACGAGCCGCATCGAGCAGCTCGTCGCCGCCGCCTGACCGAACGGCACAGTCCACCACCGACCGAAGGAGACTCCCATGGCGCACCTCGCGTTCGATTACCAGCCCGACCACGACTTCATCGCCGCCCAGATCGAAGCGGACCGCGCCGCCGAAACCACCAGTGCCGTCGTCATCCCCGGACCCTGGACCACCCACCCGGCCGCCGACTCCACCGACACCCGGTAAGGCCAGACGTCATGAGCGCACTACGGGCAGTCCCCGAACCCGAACAAAACCCGACCGACCCGGTCCTCGACCTCGCACCCGACGCCGCGGACCCCGGCGCCGACACCAGCGCCGGCCTCGACCCGCGGACCGACCCGGAATCGCTGACCCTCTGCGCGCTCATGTGGTCCACAGACACCGCCTCCGCCGCCCGGGTCACCGACGCCCTCGTGCCGGCCGACTTCGCCGAGCCCGCCTACGCGGAACTGTTCACCGTCATCGCCGACCTCATCACCAGCGGACAGCCGCACGACCCCGCCTCCGTCGCCGCCGTCCTGCACCGAGCCGGGGGAGGGCAGAAGGACGCACCGCTGCGCCGAGCACTCGCGGACGTCGTCACCGCCGACACCACCGGATCCTCCGCCGCCGTGCACTACGCCGACATCGTGCTCTCCCAGTCCTACCGGCGGTCCTTCCACATCACCGGACAACGACTCATCCAGGCCGCCGAACAAGGCCCCGAAGACGAACTGTTCGACTACATGGTCGAACTCGGCACCGCACAGCGCGCAGCGTGGAAGCGGCT
Organism: Rhodococcus sp. NFXS4; assembly: GCF_058139645.1. Classification (NCBI taxonomy): domain Bacteria; kingdom Bacillati; phylum Actinomycetota; class Actinomycetes; order Mycobacteriales; family Nocardiaceae; genus Rhodococcus; species Rhodococcus sp. NFXS4. The sequence goes on along the minus strand of NZ_CP192221.1, from coordinate 3,988,547 downwards.
CAACACCTTCCGAGCCGGAGGAGCGCACGCATGAACAGCGACGAGCTCGACGCCGCGGGGCCGGACCGGTACCTCACCGCCGACGGGACGCTCACCGCCGACGGTGACGACGCAGGCCGGTGGCTCGACACCGAACACGCACATGGCACCGACTGGAACACCCTCGCCGACACCCTCGAGATGCACCCCCGCGTCGCCCGGCACCTACACACCCTCTGGTGCGCCGCTCGCGACCGGGCTGTCGACGAGGCGCAACACGCTCTGTTTTGAGGGGTCCGACCACGTGAGCGCCCCTCTGTTCCTCGAGTTCTCCGGGCTCGGTGGAAACCCGTTTCGGACTGGTTACGCAAATACGACGAGGCCCCGGATGGCGTGCCATCCGGGGCCTCGTCGATGTATCTAGCAGAGCGTCTTGGTGCCGGTCTGATACAGCGACCCGTTCGTGCTCAACTGGAGCTTGGCGTAGAACTTCACGCATTCGCCGCCTGGCGCCCACACCATCGGGGTCCAATAGGCGTCGGGGCTGCGGCCGTAGGAGGGCGAGTACTGCCAGCCGGTCCGGTTGGACCAGATTCCGGCTTCGCTCGCCCTGTTCGTTGCCCCCGTCACCTTGACCCAGTTGGTCCCGCAGCTCGGGCTGTAGCGGACCTGTACGGTGCCACCACCGAAGACGTAGCTTTCCCACACTGTCTGCGCCCCGTTCGCGCAGCCCGTCGATAGCGGATCACCGCTCGTCGGAGCAGCAGACGCGGGACTTGCCAAACCGAATATCGACGACGCGGCGATTGCCACCGCTGCCAAGCCGATTCTCAACTTTCTCATGATGAGACCCCTCTGTGAACCTCGCGGATGGCCGGCGTCTCGGCCCCCCGTCGTGTTGGTGCAATTAGCATCAGCCCGGGGACAATTGATAGGCGATAGGCAATATCGCGGGGTGGGGGACTCGATGAACGCAGCACGCAGCGGACGTCCGAAAGAGCCACGGCTACACCTGACGTCGAGACAGCGGTTCGGGCATCAGCTGTACCTGTTACGGCGGGCCAAGGGCTGCGCGACGCAACGGCAAGCTGCTCAACTTCTCGACTGTTCGCAACCGACGATCAGCCACGCAGAGCGGGGGCTGACGGTGCCGAGTGAGCGTGTCGTTGTCGAGTGGGACCGCACCCTGGATGCCGACGGACTCCTGCATGCACTCTACGAAGACATCGTGGCGGACGATCGCGAGAAACAGCTTCATCAGACCAGCGCGGCGAGCAGGGGCAACACGGGTGGCGACCAACCGATTCGCCCAATTCCCGGTGATGCGTCCGAGTTCGTCTGTGACGTAACGATCCCTGACGGCACGCTCATGACGCCGTTACAGAAATTCACGAAGATCTGGCGCGTCCGCAACGCGGGAGAGGTGCCGTGGTCTGATCGGTACCTCCAACGGCAAGGCTCCACCGGATCTGTCGGGCAGGTGCACTCACCGCGAGCCACACCTGTGCCCGACACCGACCCCGGAGAGCTCGTCGACCTCACCGTTGACTGTCGGGCACACGTACTCGAGGGATCGTCCATCGCCTACTTCAAATTCGCCGATGCGAAAGGACACTTGTTCTTTCCGGACAGGTACGGAGCAGGGGTGGTTCTGGAGATCCGTGTGCACGGCACCCTCGACGCCTACAAGAACCTTTGAGTCGCACCGGACCGTCGCCGGCACATCACGACGCCACCTGACCGCCGGTGCCGCCCTGCCCGCGCACGCGGTCGCGGTACCCCCGGCCGGCGGTGTGTTCGGCGGTGATGAACGCCTCGACGTCGATACCGCCGTCCGGCGTCCGGTGCGGGAACGTATCGGGGACGTACCCGCACCCGGGCAACGGGGCGAGCGCGAACGCGTGGTCGTAGATCGGTTCGAGATCCCCGTCGTCGAAGAACTCCGTCTCCTCCGTCGACACCACCACCGGCACCGATTCCCGCAGGCCCATCCTCCGCGCCTTCTTCGTCGCCGCCGCGGTCCAGGCGGCGAGGTAGGCGTCGGTGTCCGCGGCGTAGAGCCGGTCGACGGCGACAAGCTCGGCACCGAGCTCGGTCACCGCCGAGGACGGTAGGTCGGCCGGCCGCATCGCCGCCCGGATGCTCGTTCGGTCCCTGTGCCACAGTTCCTGGATCCCGTAGTCGGAGAGCTGTTGGTCGCGGGTCTCGAGGTAGAGCACCACCGGCGCCGTCCGCTTCGCCAACGGCAACTGCGGGTCGGTCCCGAACGCCGCCAGTGCGGCGACGTGCTGCGCCGACTCGGACTGCGGCGACGCCGCCAACAACGTGTCGGTGCCGCCGACGTTCGCCGCCGCCGACGCGGCCAGCTCCAACACGGCGGCGACGTCCACGCTGCGGGTCTGCGCGATGCGGGTGAGGACGGAGGAGATCGCGTGCGCTGCCTGGTCGGGGTGGTCGAGATCCGCGAGTACCGATTCGGTGGACCCGACGATGTTGCGGGTCGGTCGTCCCGGGCCGTTGCCGTCGATGGTGACGAGTTGGATCATCACGTCGTCGACCCCACGGTCGGGGAGCGTCTGCACCTGGTGGCGGATGAACTCGTGCGCGCCGACGTCGTCGACGAACACCCCGTGCGCCAACGGTGTGCGGCCGGGTTCCCCGGCGGGGGTGCGCCGCCACACCGTGGCTTCGATGCCGCCGCTCATGCCGCGCTCGACTCGTCGACAGCGGTCTGCTCGGTGCCGGCCGCCGTGTCGTCGGCGGGAGTGCTGGTGTCCCGAGGCCGGCCGGACGCGGTGTCGGTGCTACGTCCGCGGCCGCCGGTGGTGCGGGCGGCGCGCTTGCTGGGGCGGGCGACGGAGTCCGGGACGGACAGGCCCGCCTTTCGGAGTTCGGCGACGGTCCACCCGCCAGCAACTGCGGTGCGGAACGCTGCGGTCTCAGCGGCCGCGAGCGCAGCTTCCCGTGCTTGCGCCGCGCGGACATCTTCGGCGGCGGCGGCGCGGTCGTTCTGCGCGGTGACGATGGCGTCGATGTGGGCGAGGCGGTCGTTCAGCGCGGCCTCGGCGGCGGCGCGCACGGCGGACGGGTCGACAGGAGTGACAGTGGTGACAGACATGATGCGTGCCTTCCGGGAGCGGTCAGTCCGGGTGAGTCACCGCGATCCGCGTGCTGCGCACGCGTCTGCTCGACTCACCCATGGAGGGGGACTGACCGGGGCGGCCCGCACGGCGTCCCGATCACCAACGACTGTAGGAGGTGGTGCGCTTGCACGTCCACCCGGTCGACACGCTCGACTTGAGCTGGTTAGCGACTGGGCGGTGGACTGAAACCGTCTGGCCACGTGGTGGTGGCGTCGTACTTGATGTCGGCGAGGTTCGAAAAGGGAAGTCCTGACGCCCCGGTGAAGTCGGCGCCAGTGAGCGTGGCCTCTGTGAAGTCGGCGTACGTCGCGTCCGCATAACGGAAGATCGCGCCGGTCAGATCAGCTCGGATGAAGGCTGCGCCGTCAGTCTCGAATCCTTTCGTTGGCGCATCAGGAACAGATTCGTCGGGGAAGTAGAGCCTGGCGCCGGTCAGATCGGCGCCGACCAGAATGGCATCAGTCAGGTTGCATGTACCGAGTGTCGTCTGCCGCAGACATGCCCTAGTCAAGTCAGCTCCAGCGAACGATGTGTAGAGGGGACTACAGCCGACCAAGTCGGCTGCCCTCATGTGCGCCGCATCGAAACTGGTGGCGTGCATATTCGCGCTGGCGATCTTTCCGAGCTGGCGCGGACTGGGGGCCGCGGCGTTCTTGTGGCGCATCGAGTCCTCCAGGTCTTCGTTGAATTTGTTGGGCCGGCTCAGCTCCATCGACAGCACCGCCCCGTTCAGTTCAGTCCCGCGAAACCTTGTGTTGCGTAACTCGGCATTGACAAGATGAATCCCGTCCAGCTGCTGGAGATTTAGCTTCACGCCTTTGAGGTTGAAGTAGCGACCGCGCCATTCGCCGTTCCTCTCGGTTCTAGGCGCAGCGCCGTACTGGGTCCTCTGCTGAATAGACGTCACGATGGCAGCACGCACGTCGCGTTCCTGAGGATCAAGTCTGTGGGTTTTTGCGCGGAGGTAGGCACAAAGCAGGTCGACACACACCTGTTGCTCACGCGTGTGATTCGCACCCAGCCCCCAATCATCGGCCAGTGACGCCAGTGCATAAACCCCGGCGAGCCGGGTTGCGCTCGACTGGTCTCCCAGTTGCTCCGCGGCGGTCGTATATCGCTCGTGCAATGCCTTGACTCGTTCGTCACGCAACGTGTCCTCCGCGGTGGATTGTCTGCGGTAGGCGATCAGAGCTGCGGCGCCGAGTCCCGCAACTCCAAGCAGTGTGGCTGTGGTCCTGGCGGCATCGAAAAACGCGCTTCGATCGGCAGAGACTATGAAATCCCACGCGTGATACGGCTGGTCGGTCTGCAACCACAAGAAGTAGTGGAACGTTGCTGCGACTGCGAGTATCCAGGCCAACGTTCCGCCACCGACCAAGCGCGCGAGTTTCACCGCTTCATCATTGCCGAGAGTTCCGTGCACACGGTTGGCCCCAGCCGTGGACCGACCGTGTTCCTCGTGTGGATGTCCGAGATTTCCCGGTCGCTGTGCTCGATCTCAGGCACCCACAGTCGGGGTCGGACCCACCACCGGGGACAACCGCGGGCCGCGCAGCTCTCGCGGCCCGGTGCGGAACTCGCTGCGCTCGTCCTGAGCGTCTTCCACGGCGACCCGCTCTGCGCGCTCCTCGGCCCACCGTCGTGCCCCAGGCGGAGCAAGCTATTACTTGGGTGCCCTAAACATGGCGGTTTCGGCGGACCCCTGCCACACTGGGCGTGTGGGTCCCCGGTCGGGGTCGCTGCGCTGGGCATTCGGGACGGTTCGAGACGTGAGGAGCGGGTGGTGAGCGAGAGCAGAGCGGACTGGCTGCGCAGCCGCCAGTCCAACGTCGTCGGCGGCCGGGTGCACCGGCATGTGGTGAAGCTGACCGACGAGCAGGAACTCGCCGTGCAGGCCGCTGCTCGGGTGCAGGGTGTGACGGTGGCGCGGTTGCTGGCGGACTCGGCGCTCAAGGCGCCGCGGGCATCGGTCTCGCGTGAGGATCTGACGGAGTTGTTCGCTGTCACCAAGCTCATCGCGGCGCTCGGGCGCAACGTCAACCAGCTCGCGAAGGTCGCCAACGCGACGGGGGAGTTGGCGCCGGAGACGGAGGCGACGCTAGCGTCGGTGCTCCGGGTCTTCGACCGGATCCGCACTCTGCCGCGGGAGCTGACCGGCACGTGATCCCGAACATCACGCGCGGCGCGAAGATGACGGGACTGGTGTCGTACCTCGCCGGTCCCGGACGGTCGAACGAGCACGAGAACCCGCACATCGTCGCCGGCCACGAAAGCGTCATTCTGCGTGCACCGACCGGAGAGCTGTCACACGCCGAGGCGATCGAGCTGGCGCACGAGATCGACACAGCTCGGGTCGTGTTCGGCACCGAGGTCTCGTACACGAACCGCCGCCGGATGAACGCAGCAATCGACGATGGCACGCCCCGGTCGGTCGCGCTCGCTGATGCAACGAGTGACCGCAACGTCTGGCACTGCTCGCTCTCGCTCAATCCCGACGAGGGGGAGTTGTCGGACGAGAAGTGGGGCGCCATCGCGGGCGACTTCATGCGCGAGATGGGCTTCGACGACCCGGACTCTCCCCGCCCGTCTGCGCGGTGGGTGGCGATCCGGCACGGCAAGACCACCGCGGGTGGCGACCACATCCACATCGCCGCATCCGCGGTCCGCGAGGACGGCACGAAGGTCGACACCTTCAACGACTTCACGCGCGCACAGGCCGCGTGCAACACCCTCGAACGCACCCATGGTCTGGTGGTGTTGACGTCTCGGGAGAACGACCGCGGCACCCGCGGCACCAAGCCGGCGGAAGCAGCTCGCGCCACCCGTGCCGGGGCAACGGAGACGTCGCGGGCACTACTGGAACGCACAGTGCGTGCGTGCGCCACAGCGTCGAAGACCGAGGCCGAGTTCGTGCGTCGACTGCGCGCACACAAGATGCTCCTGCGCCCCCGCTACGACACCGGAACCACCGGCACCGTGATCGGGTACTCGGTCGCCACCACGCCTACAGCCGCCGCGCGAGCCGCTGGCACCAAGCCCGTCTGGTACGGCGGCGGCCGCCTGGCGAAAGACCTGACGCTGCCTCGACTGCGCGACGAGTGGGACACCACCGGGACCGCACCGCAAGACGCGGCAGCGGAGTGGTCCGCCGCTCGTCGCGGTTCCGCGGTGACGATCACGGCGGGCCGCGAGCGTGCGACGATCGATCCCGCGTTGGTGGCGCGTGCGGCGCAGGACATCGGCAAGTGGAACACCTACCTGGCGTCGATCCCGGTCGAGGACACCGCACAGTGGGCGCGCGCAGCCGGCCGCACCGCGGGAGTGTTCGCTGCGTGGTCCGCGCGGGTGGAGCCGACACCCGGTCCTCTGGCTGCAGCGTCGCGAACGTTGACCGAGTCGTCGCAAATTCCCGCGCACAAACGCGCGACACCGCCTGCGAAGACCGTGACCGCCAGCGGCGCCGCACTGATCCTATTGCAGATGACGACCGACGACGCGGTGGCGGCAGCATTGCTGTTGCTGCGGCAGTTGACGAAGACTGTCGAAGCGATCGCAGGTGCCCACCGTGCCAGCGGCGATCTCGTCCGTGCGCGCGCCCTCGAAGCGGTGGCGACGACACAACTAACTGCGGTGCACTCCAGACTGCAGCGCGACGCGCGGACTGACTCCGCGGCAGTCTCTGTGGTCACGACGGAACGTGCGAAGCCGTTGACGATGCAGCAGCGGCGGGACGCGTACGACGCACAGATCGACGAGCGGGACGACATCTCCGACGACCTCAAGGACGTCCTGAAGGGGCACTTCGCCGACAACGTCGGAATCCCGGCAGCAGGTGCCCGCCCCGGCCCGACTCGCCCAGCAACGGCTACGTCGGATCGAAACAGCGGCCGCGAAGCCAACGGTCGAGATGAGAGGCTCGAGAGGTGACCGGTCATTGGACCTTGCCAGACTCCGTCTCACCTTGCCTACCCCAACATATAGCGGCGAGCAGCAGCAACTGCTCGTTCGACGTGCTGTGGATGGTGCGCGTGAAGGACGCCGCGTAGCGAAGGCGGTGCCGGATGCGGTGCCGGATGCGGTCACACAAGATGCCACGGATTCACGTCGGTTCCCATCAGTGCGGCACCGCGGAGCCTCGCGGAAGCCTCGGAGTGCGGGCGAATGATGTTCTGCCTTGCCGTTCGTCAGTTGCGCCTCGTTGCGTCACGGCACCAAGATGCAAGTGCTCTCGATTTTCACCCGTGGCCCCCGGACCGCCAGGATGTGCCCGTCTCCTGCTCGAAGACCGCGCGGACATCGACTGTGTCGTAGACGATTCGAAGCGCCGCGATGCGGCCGTCGTCGGCGAGTTCGGCAAGGTCGACCACGTCGAACGGGGCGGCAGCACCTGACGGGAATCGCCAGTCGAAGTGGAACCAGAACGACACCAGTGGCGTGCCGTCGACACCGTGCCCCTCCGTCACACCTCGAAGGCTGAGCTTCGCACTCCCCGTGTCGGCGAAGAGTGCTTGATAGAACTCTCGCGCTGGTCGGGGGCCGTAGAGCGGTGAATGCACCACAGCAGTGGGTGCGAACAGTTGCAATAACGCAGTGAGGTCGGCGCGTTCGAGTGCATCGAGGTAAGACGCGACGAGCTGGGGTGCGGTGGGGTTCATCGGCGAACACTACGTACCTCGGATGGACACATTTGGATGGGCACCCACTCGTGGGTGTCTGAGTGTTTCCCGATCTTTCGAGGGCGAGGGCGTAGTCGTCCCGCATTGCACGGGTCCGGCCGATCGACCTGCGCGGCCGTCGACATCACGGACGCATCGCCGCCAGGACCAGGTCGACATATCGGTACCACACGTCGAGATCTCGGACATCGAGGTCGACCAAGGTGCGCACGCAACCGGCGAAGAGGATTCGCAGATCCACGCCGGTCGCGTCGCTGCGGAACGAGCCCTGTTCGCGGGCGAGCGTCACGATTCTGTCGGCTCGTCGAGCCGTGTCCGTTTCGTCGACGATCACCTCGACCCCCGCGAGCACGTCTACCATCAGTCGGTCGTTGACGAACCGGTCCGAGGCGGACCGGAGGAAGAGCCGCATCGCCTGCCACGCGTCTGTCTCGGCGGTGACTTCGGCCACGGTCAAGAGTTGCTCGAACCACTCGACGTGAAGTTGTGCCAGCGCCTCGACCAGACTGGCCTTTGTGGCGTAGCTGCGGTACACGGTTGCTTTACCGACGCCGGCGCGCTCCGCGATCTCGGGAATGGTCGCGTTGAGCCCGCGCTCTGTGAAGACCTCGATGGCCGCGTGCAGGATGCGTTCGTGGTTGCGGCGCGCGTCGGCACGCTTGCCCGCCCACACCCCGTCACCGTCCGACTCGGCGGCTCCGTGCCGGGTGGTGGGTGCCATGGAGCACTCCTTTCCGTAGATCTGTACAGGGATGCATCGATGCGCGCTCGGTCCAGTGTGGGCCATCACCCCGAACCACATGTGGACCCTTGAGTCCACTTGAGGTAGCCTGACTCTAACCGGACTATGGGGTCCACAACAGTAGGGGGAGTGATCGAGCATGGCCTGGCACCTGTTTCGACTGGGACGGTGGTCGTTCGACCACCGAAGAATCGTGGTCGCTGTCTGGCTCGTTCTGCTGGCGTTGGGGGGCCTCGGAGCGGGCACGCTGTCCGGTGAGCTGAGCAGCAAGTTCGAACTGTCGGGCGTGGAGTCGACCGAGGCATTCACCTTGATCGAAGAGCGGAGCCCGCAGGCAGCACCGGACGGCGCTACTGCTCGGGTGGTGTTCGAAGCACCCGAGGGTCAGACGCTGATCGATGTCCGCAATCAAGCGACCGTGAAGGACGCGTTGTCGCTGCTGCGGTCGGACGCCGTGCAGTCTGTCTCGGATCCGTTCACGACAGGGACCATCTCGGCTGGGCAGCGAGTCGGATACTCCACAGTGACCTACACGGTGCCCGGGGCGGAACTGGCCGAAGCCGATACCGATGCCCTCGAGGCAGTCGCGCGATCTGCAGAGGACGCGGGGCTCGAGGTGGCAATCGGTGGGGATGCGCTGGCCGCCGAATCAGAGTTGCCCTTGGCGGAGATCATCGGGATCGTCGTCGCCTTCGTGGTGCTGACTTTCACTCTGGGGTCGCTCGTCGCTGCCGGTATGCCGCTCATCACGGCTTTAATCGGTGTCGCGTTCGGCTTGACGGGGATCACCATGTTGAGCGGGTTCACGGAACTGAGTTCCGTCACCCCCGCGCTGGGTGCGATGTTGGGCCTCGCCGTGGGTATCGACTACGCCCTGTTCATCATGTCGAGGTTCCAGCAGGAGGTGCGGCGCGGCCATTCGTTCTCCGTGTCCGCTGGTCGTGCAGTGGGCACGGCCGGATCGGCGGTGGTGTTCGCCGGACTGACGGTCATCATCGCGCTCGTGGCGTTGGTGATCTGTCGAATCGGGTTCCTCTCACAGATGGGACTCGCGGCCGCGTTCACCGTTGCCATTGCCGTCGTCATCGCGCTCACCCTGCTTCCCGCGCTCCTCGGGTTCGCCGGTGCTCGCGCAGCAGGTAAAGTCAAGGCCGGCGACGGCGCCGACAAGCAAGAGAAGCGCACCTCCATCTCGAGTCGGTGGGCGAGCTTCTTGATTCGGCGCAAGTGGGTGGTGGTAATCGGCGGAGTCGCGCTCGCCGCTGCCGCTTCCCTCCCACTCACGTCCATCGAGTTGGCCCTCCCCGACGACGGGACGAAGCCGGCAGGGACGGACAGCCGGGTGGCCTACGATCTGATCGCGGACAATTTCGGTCCGGGCGCGAACGGGCCACTGGTGGTGGTGATCGACACCGCCGACGCCGCGGACCCGGTCGATGCCGTGACGCAGGCGACCGACAGACTGCGCGATCTTGCAGCGCAGCCCGATTCCCACATTTCAGCGGTCCTACCCGCCGTGGACGCCGCGGCGCCGGGGGCCGATGTGGCCCTGCAAAGTCAACTCGAGGCAGTGCAGTTCGCGAACGTGAACATCATTCCCACATCGGGTCCGTCCGAGCAGGCGACGAAGGACCTGGTGAGCGATATACGCAGCGGGTTGTCGAACCTGCCGCAGGACACCGGCGCACGCGCTCTCGTCACGGGCTCGACGGCGGTCGGCGTCGACATCTCAGAGGAACTCGCCGAAGTCTTCCCCGTGTATCTCGCCGTCGTCGTACTGCTGGCGATCGTTCTTCTCATCGCCGTGTTCCGCTCGCTGTGGGTTCCGTTGAAAGCTGCGCTCGGATTCCTGCTGTCCCTCGGGGTGTCCCTCGGGGCGACCGTCGCGGTGTTCCAATGGGGGTGGCTCGGTGACGTGCTGGGTATCGACGTCAGATCGCCGGTGCTCTTCCTCCTGCCGATCCTGCTCACCGGCATCCTGTTCGGACTCGCGATGGACTACGAAGTGTTCCTCGTGACTCGAATGCGCGAGGCGTACGTACACGGAGGATCAGCTCGTGAAGCGATCATCGCCGGCTTCGTCAGCAGCGGCCGGGTTGTCGTCGCCGCCGCCGTCATCATGGTCGGGGTCTTCGCCGGCTTCGCCACGAGTTCGGACGTCACACTCAAGACCATCGGATTTGCCCTGGCTGTCGGTGTCCTCGCAGACGCCTTCCTCGTCCGCATGCTGATCGTTCCCGCCGTCATGGCGATCGTCGGCGACCGCATCTGGCACATCCCGAAGTGGATGGACAGAATCGTCCCCGACATCGACATCGAAGGCGAGAACCTCACCAAGCGTCTGGACGACCTCAGCCGTCCGGAGAGTCCGACGGGGATCGGTCAGTAGCACCCGAAAAGTGCGTCACCGCAAAGTGACCGGTCACCGTCGAACTGTCGGTGCCCGGTCGCCGAGCTGGTGACGGAGACGGAGACGGAGCACCACACTGCGGGACCACCGCACGATGCAAGCGCGGGTGGTCAGTTCTCCCGCGGCACCGCGCCGTGAGAGCGAGCCGTCACCGGGGATTCGTATTGGGCTCGCCGTTGCACCTCCACGAACCCCAACCTGTTGTACAACGCGACTGGCGCAGTCGGATTCATCAAGTCGACCTCCAGGCGAACCTCGGTGATCCCAGAGCCGGCGCAGGCTTGCATTGCCTCGGTGAGCAAGGATCCCGCAATTCCCCGTCGGCGATGTCGCCGAGAGACACCCACTCGGGACACCCACCCGTAGGACCTGTTCGGCGGCGCCGGTGTGTCGTCGACCCACTTCTCCATGTGTATGTAACCCACCAGCAAGCTGTCACTGAACGCGAGAAAGGACCATTCGGAGACGAATTCCGGTTTCTCGTCGACGAACAGTGACCAGTCTCGACCGTTCCATGTCGGCGAACCGGGAACGTCGGTGAACACCGAATTGTGCAACGCGATCTGACTGCCGGGATCCCGATTCCTACTGAAGGGTCGCAGGTCTATGTCATGCCCACTGGTGGCGTCCTGTGGGCCGAGTCCGATGTTCGCCGTCATCACACACGCAGTGGCGCGGTGGCGAAAACCCGCGGCTTGCAGCGCAAATCGCGCAGACTCATCGTAAGCAGGCACCGTCACTCGATGAACGGCGTCGGCGCGCGACCGCGTTCGACTGCAATGCTCGGCTGAACAACCGAGGGCGAACGAAAGTAGCGCGGGCATCACATTCGTACCAGTCGGGTCCGCACTCGCCTCCGACTCGACGACGCCGTCCGGCTCACACCGCCCGAAATCCGTCATCACGTACCCGACCATTCGGCGTCCGACAAATGCCCCCGCTGCGACCCGCAGAGGATCACTCACGATGGACGCGAACTCCCGTGATTCCGCATCACGAACCACCGGCTCGTCCGTCCCCCACACAGCTGCCGACTGACGTCTCGCATCAATCCAGGCAAGCAAGTCTCGCTGGTAGAGAATTCGAACATCAATCACGATGAGCCGCGCGGACGTACTCCGATCAAAGTGAACACAAGGTAAGGCTATATTTTCGGCCCAGTCTGGCGAACGTGCGCGTCCTGGAGGGAAGGTACCGGGCGGGGTACGAGATCAGTGACCGCGGCCGGATTCCGGCCGCGGTCACTGAGGATTGAACGGCGCCCGTCAGCCGCTACAGGCTGCTGCTGGTGATCCGGTGGTAGCCAACCCTCCCCGTGGGGCGTGGTCGTCCACAGTGATCGTGGCCTCGTGCCGAGCGCTCGGCGCGGCGACCCGCGACTGTGCGCTTACGAAGTCAGCGGTCGCCACGTTCTTGTCTGACTCCGCGGCCACCGCTGCGATCTCCCTTCGATGCTTTCGTTGCGGCAGGTGCAGTGCTGGTTCCGCCGATGGGATGGGCGTTGTCGCGATCGGCTGCCAGGCGTGCGGTGACGGCGTCGGGTTCGACGCCGGCGGCCTCGAGGTGGGCGCGAAGGTCGGTTCGGCGTTCCTCCGAGTCGTACGCTCGCGCCACCGGCCGGGTGTCCCCGCCAACAGGCATCGTCGCCGCCAGTTCCGTGGTGGGCCGGCCGGCGCTGTCCCACTCACCGACGAGCGCGTCGCGGGCCGCGAGGTAGTCCTCGCGGCTGGGCTTCTTCTCGGTGTCGGCGAGCGCCACCGCCAGCGTCGGTGCCTGGTCGTTCGCCCACTCCTTGGCCTGGGCGAGCTCCCACGCCGCCGTCACGGTCTCACGGGCCGCGTCCTTCCTCTGGCCCGTGCCGTAGACGTACCGTTCGGCATCGCGGGGGATGGCGTGCTTGGCCCAATCGACAGCGGCCGCCAACTCGACCTCCTGCGGCGAGGTCTTCGACGTCTCATGGGTGACGGCGGAAACGGTGGTGCTGCGGGCATCGGTGGCGACGGCGACAGCGGCGGCAGTCCTCTGCGCGTCGACGGTCTGCTCGGTGCGTGTGGCCGCGGTCGCGCGGTCGGCGACCACGGCGGTGAGTTGCGCGTGCAGCTCGTCGGGTAGTCCCGCCAGCGGGCGAGCATCGACGCCGTACCGGCGCGAGATCTCGTCACGGACGCGCGCGACACCGGCTGCGGCGCCCTCACAGACCAGTTGCTCGTGCGCTTCGACTACCTGATGCTCCGCCGCCATCTCCCACCACCAGTCCTCGTGCACGAGATACAGCGGCGGTACGGGACGCTCCAACCCCGCGGCAGCTGGGTCGGTGCAGAAGAACTCCGGCATCAGGTCGCCGTTGTCGTCGCGTCCGAGATGCATCGCCCAGTACTTCGGATCGTTGTCGATCGTCGCTTGCTCGACGGCGGTGCCATCCGCCTGCCGCAGATCCCAGGTCGGAATGAAGCCACGCCCGAAAGGGCGGTCCGCGAGCACGGTGAATCCGCGTTCGCTGTACGGCTGGGCGGCGGTGGCGTTCTCTTCGCGGGCTGCCAGGACGCGCCCGACCTCGGCGGCGACGGCGGCAGGGTCGGCACCGAGCGCACCGGTGTCGATGCGGTGTCGGGTGGCAAGTTGTTCGTCGAGGACCGCGACGGTGCTCTCGGCCAGCGGCGATTCCTGACGCCAGGCGTGAGCGGTGCGGTAGGTGTCGGCGAAAACGCCGGCGGTGGCGGCGTCCCACCACTTCGAGGAATGCACACCCCGGAGCTGGGCCTCGGCAGATCGACGCTCGGCCTGATACCTCGCACGCAGAGCCCGCGCGTTGGCCTCGCTGACCCGGGCAGCGTCGCGGAGACGAGTCTCACGGTCGCGGGCGAACGCTTCGCCCAGGAACAACGCGGCTTGCAGTGCGGTGCGCAGGGAGCGAGACAGGTCGGTTCCCACGGTGTCGTCGGGTTGAGTCATCAGGAGGCTCCTTCAGCTTTGGCGGTGGCGGTGGAGGGGTCGGAGGGGATGTCGAACAGAGCTGCGTTGGGAGCGTCGGCAGGCAGCGGGGGGAGGGTGTCCTTATGGCCGTGTCGGACGCTGCACTTGGCGAAGGTGCCGCTCGGATCGAGGAGTTTGCCCATGTGGTGGTCGGCGTGGTCCCTCCACCACACGCTCATCCCGGTCTGCGGGTCCTTACGGAGGTGCTCCCACGCCCGCCAGAGGGCGTCGAGGCGCCGGAACGCCTCTCCGTGCAGCCACCACTGGGTGCACCAGTTGTGCTCGGGACTGTCGACGGCGCGGCGGTAGTGCGGGCGGATCACGGCATCGACGAACGCCAGCAACGTCGGATACACCTGCACTACCGCCGCGGATTCGGCCGCCGCAGCCTCCTGGTCGGCGGCGTGCGCTCGGGCTGCGAGAATGGCCGCCAGAGTGCGGGCGGTGGCCGATCTCAGCTGCTCGAACAATTCCGGTGTCAACGCTTCCGTGAAGGCGGCGCCGGCGATGGTGCGAACCTCTGCGCGGATACGGCGGTCGACCTCGGCGTCGACGTACTCCTGCATGCTCGTCGACAGGTCGGTGTGTGTCTCGTCCCTGCCGGCATCCGCAGTGTCCGCGTCGAGGTCGATGTCGGGTTCTGACGTGGTTGCGTGGGGATCGAAGTCGTCGTCGGTCACAGCGGAGCCGCTTCGCCCACGTGCGTGACGTCGGCGGTGATACCCGCGCCACTTCCGGCCTTGTCGCAGGCGGCGTCGGCTGCTCGGACCGCCTTCGCATGAGGGCCCTTCATCCACGGAACCGTTTTCACCAGCACCGGGCGGTTGCCGGAGGATCGAATGATCGCTCGGCCGCGGGGCAGGGCTTCGAGGTCCGCTTCGTCGATCGTGCGGATCTTGCTGCGCTGCTGGGACTGTGACGAACCGCCGCGGCCGGTGGAGACCGATCCGGTCAACTCGTAGTGATCGCCGAGTGCGGTGGACATGTTGCGCAGGAACGAGCCGTCGTCTACTGCGACACCGCCGCCGTAGACCTTGACGTTCGCCGCTCCCCAGAGGGCGCTCATACCGTCCTGGCCCCAGCAACGGACTCCTTGCGACCACGACTGAAAGATCGACATGATGATGATGCCGCGGGAGCCGAAATGGCTGTAGAGGCTCGGCAATTCGGTCCACCGGGTGACGTTGGCGACCTCGTCGAGGGCGAACAGGAACGGGGTGCGCAGGCGTCCGCCCCTGATGGTGGCGGCATGGGCAAGGATCTCATCGCACACCGCCACGGTGAGGGCGGTGACAATGGGCCGGACTGACCCGGTGCCCTCCTTGGACAACACGTAGAGGGTGTCGGTGGTCGAGCGGGCGAACGCCGCGGGATCGAACTCGGGGCGGGTATCGCCGGCGGCGGAGCGTTCGATCCAGGCGTGCCGAGAGCGGAACTTGAGGCAGTTGATCATCTTCTTGGCGGTGGTGAAGACGCCGCTGCGTTGCTTGTCGGTGGCGTTGTAGTGGGCGTAGAGACCGTCTGCGATCAGCTCGTATCCGGCGTCGCGTAGTAGATCGATCGATTCGAGGTTGCGGACGTCCGTCACCCACCGGTAGGTCTGAGTGATGGGGCGCCGCGACACGGCGGCGGCGAGGAACAGGGACGCGAGCAGATCCTCACCCTCCGGATCGAAGAACGAGTCCTTCTTCGCGAGCTGGCCGTCGTCACTGTCGGCGAACTGTTTGGCCAGGGCCGCGGCCTTGAGCTCCTGCACCGAGGAGTCTGCGGTGTCGTCCTCGAAGCGGCTGTGGTCCACGACGTCGGAGTCGTCGGTGGTGACGCGCATGGTGGTGGGGGTATCCGAGCGCACCCAGGACAGCGGGTCCCAGAAGAAGGCCGGGTCCTCGTTCGCGAGCTTCTGCGGATCGAACACCCGCACCGTGCCGATGTCGGCGCGGAACGCTCGGGTGGTGTCGACGACATCGCGCTTGTTACTGGTCGTCAGAACGGACCCGAGGGCGCCGAGAACGGCGGGAATGACGCGTGAGGTCGTCTTGCCCGACCGAGGTCCCCAGATGTCGATGTGAGTGGACTCGATGTCGGCGTAGAGCGGGACGTTCGTTCCCACCATCAATCCCAGCGGAACGCCAAGAACAGAACCTTTCTCGATGGGAGTGCCGAGATTGTCGGCAGTCTCCCGGCAGGCCTGCGCGGTCAGCGACCGTACGTCCTTGAGCGAAGCGAGATGCGCGGCGATACCGTCCACGCGTGTGCGGCCGGCACGCAGCCGCGTCACCGCTACGGAGATGACCCCCACCAGGACCAGCAGAAGCAGTGTGAAGAACACCGCGATCACCGTCGCCCAGGTCGACCACACGAGGTCGCCGGTATAGAGCTGGCTGATGACATCGGCGGGATTGACGGGAATCTCCTGTCGAACATCGGACAGGGCGGAGCCCCAGCGCAGCGAAGCCGAGGCGCCCACACCGACGACGATTGCCGCCCCCGCAGCGGCTGCCACCAATTTCAGGGCGGCGGCGTCGTTGGTGGGGTCCTTGACGGTGGTGCTCATGGGTGATCCCTTCGTCCTGTGATCGGGTGTAGTGGGTGGAAAGTCATGTGCGGTAGCTGAAGTCGGTGACGTGCCATCCGTCCGGAGTGGCGGTGACGGTGGTCCGCCAGATCTCGGGTGCGCGAGGTGTGACGGAGCCGGAGGCGTGCAGGACTTGTTGCCGACAGCTGACGTCGACGATCACCGTCCGCATCCCGTCCGGGGAGTTCGGCGTATCGGCGGCGGGCGCGCAGGTGGCGGTGAGCGTGTCACCGGAGCGCGCCCAGGCGTCCCATTCCCGGTCGGGTCGGATTCCGTTAGGGGCGGTGGTATCCGGTGCGTCGACGAGGGCGGCGAGGTCGCCGCCGAGCCAGGGTCGAGCGCGCAATAGGGCATCCGCCTTGGATGCGTCGGTGGCCGGTTGCCAGGACAGGATCGCGTTCATTGCGGCCGCCGCGGCCGGTTCGGGTCCGAGAGTTCGGGGATCGAGAGGGTCGATCAGCACGTAGGCGTCGGTGCCCTCGGGTATCGGGTCCGGCTCGTCGGTGGCGCACCCCGCCAGCAGAGCGGCACCCAGTACGAATGCGGCGCAACCGATCCGGCGGGTGGTTCGCCGCCGCGATGTGGTCGTGGTCATGAGTTCTGCTTCCGGTAGGTGGGTTCGGCGGCGATGATCTTGTCGGCGTACGGGCGGGTCTGGACGATGTAGTCGGTCGAGCCGGTGGGGAAGCCTCCGGAGGAGAGGACAGCGCCTTCGCCGGCGTTGTAGCCCGCGAGGTACAGCTCGTTCGGGCCGTTCGGGGCGCCAACTCGTCCGTCGGCGATCGCGGCGTCGATGATTCCGGCGACGGTGCACATGTAGTGGCCTTGAGCCATCACCGCATCGCCGATCGAGTTGACGTCGACGGCGCCGTTGCCGTCGTAGTCCTTGCCGTAGGTGGCCCACGTACCGGGCATGAACTGAGCCGGCCCCTGTGCGCCGGTGTTCGACACCGGAGCCCCGGCGCCCGCGGCGAACCCGTTCTCCGCGTCGAGCTGAGCCGCGAGGAGTGAGGACTTGATCTGCGGGCAGATGTTTCCGGCCTTGCGGATCCACGGTTCGAACTCCGGTGGCACCGAGCCCCCTGCCAGCTCGTCGCCGAGCACCCCGCCGGCGACTGTGCAGTTCGGCGGGGTGGCCGCTGCCGCGCCGCCTCCGCCGGGCAGTGAGCCCCAGTCGGCGGCGGCGTCGTCGAAACCGGAGGCGTCGACGGTGATGTGGACGTGGTTGAAGTGGTTGTCGTTGTCGGACCCGCGGTCCTCCATCAGCCGGGGTTCCTGGCTGGGGAAGTGAATGGTTTGCCGCCAGATGGCGTACTCGAGGTGGAAGAACTCGGCGTTGCCCATGACGTAGTTCAGGACTTCGTCGCCGAGTGCGACTCCGTCGCCGGAGGAGTAGTCGGGGATCAGCGCGTCGACAGCGCGGCCTTCGGGGTGATCGGTCGCGGCGCCGCCGTCGGCGCGCCAGCCGCCGAGCGAGTCGAGTCGGTCGCCGAATTTCAGCGCCAGCGCCCGCATCACGCGTTTGGTGCCGACCTGCAGATTGGACTCCGACCCCAGCGAGGCGGGCGTGACGGCGGAGAGGTCGGCGCCGCCGGGAGCGCCCGCGAGCCGGCCCACCGGCGGTGCGGGGGCGGGAGCTGCGGGTGGAATGGGCGAGCTCTGGCCGGGTGCAGGGGCGGCTTCGTACTGCGCCGCGGGGTCGACGGCGGTGCCGCCGGTCCGGCCGCCGTCCCAGATCTCGAAATGCAGGTGTGGGCCGGTGGATTCACCGCGGTTGCCGAGGGTGGCGATGGCTTGGCCTGCGCGAACGGGTTGTCCGACGGCGACCGAGAAGGAGTCGATGTGCCCGTAGACGGTGGAGATGGTCTTTCCGCCGAGCTGGTGGTCCAGGACCACCCACTGCCCGAAGCCGGTGGCTGGGCCGGCGTCGTGGACGACGCCGTCGGCCGCGGCGTAGATCGGGGTGCCGATCGGACCGGCGAGGTCGATGCCCTGGTGCACTGTCCCCCATCGTGGGCCGAATCCGCTGGTCAGCGTCACCTGTGCGGGGTCCACCGGTTTGATGAACGACCCGGGTGGGGCGAGCTTATTGCCGGGTGCAACCCCGATCTGTGAGCTGCCGGGGAGGCAGTCGGCGGCGGCCCGTTCCTCTTCCTCCTGGCCCATCATCGCGGCGAGGACCGCCAGTCCGAGAAGTGCTGCCACCGCGGCGGCGAGGACCGAGGTCATCGAGGACTTGGTGTTCATGCCAGTGACGTTCCGGCGCGGGCGGATCGGCTCAGTCGGTGGTTGAGGTCGGCGGCGACGGCGAGCGCGCGGCGCAGCTCGTGGATCTCGTCGATGTCGCCGCGTGGTCGCTGCCCGGAGTTGTTGACCCACCCTCGGACGGTGGTGTCGGCGACGTCGAGGTTGATAGCGACCGCTCGACACGCGGCGGTGAACGAGGTGCCGCTGTCAATGGCGGCGCAGACGGAGGCGATTGCGGCGGCGCGGGTGTCGTCGTCGACGACGTTGTACTTGCGGCGTGCGTTCTCGGCGGCGTCACCGGTGTGGGTGCTCATCGCGTGGCCGCCGCTCGGCGCTGCTCGTCGGCGGCCGCGTCGAGCTTTGCGTCGGTGTTGTGGATGCCGGACGCTTTTTCCGACGGGGTGACCCACACCCGGAACGGCACTCCGGGGCGGCCGCCTTCACCGAGTTTGAGCAGGAAGTGACCCATGCCGCTGGGCCGTTGGGTGTTCTGCTTGGCCGGCTCCGCGACCACGGCGCCGTCGGGAACCTTGTCGAACGGGGACAGTGCCTCGCACGCGGCGGCGTCGCTGTCCTGGTGCACCCACACCTCATCGTCGCCGCCGGCGAGGAAGTACAGGGAGCGATTGCAGTGCGTGCACCGGACCCGGGTGGCGGTGAGCGAGGTGGCGGAGGTGCCGAGGTCGGCGGAGTCCGACCAGTTGGTGAGCATCGTCTTCTCCTGCTCGGTGAACTGCATGACCTGCGAGAGTCGGGCGATCTCCGAGCGGGGGACGGGTCCGATGATGCGGGCGCGGGAGCGTTCGAACGTGCCGATCGCGCCGGCCTTGTCGAGTTCGACGATGGAGTGGGTGACCTTGATGATGCCGACGCCGGTGCGTCGTTGCAGGCGCTCGGCGCCGTCGAGCCGGTCGACCATCGTCGGGCCGCACGAGAGGACCTGCCACAACTCGTCCATCACGATGGAGAACGCCAGGTGCGGTCCGTTTCCGGTGATCGCCCGCAGATGCGCGGCGTCGACGGCGGCGAACGACTCGGACCACCCTGCGATCAGCACCGCAGCCCGCATCAGGGCGTCGCCTTCGGGGACGGCGGACATGTCCAGGCACGTCGAGGGGTTGTCGACGTCGATGCGGACGGTGGTGGCGTTGTCGAAGGTCTCCCCGAACCGGCCTTTGGTCAGTGCCCGCAGCGTGCGCAGCAGCGGCTTGACCTGCGCCCGGTATTCGTCCGGATCGTCGGCGACGACGTCTGCGAGGAGTTCCTCCGACCCGGCCTCGACGAGGCGGAGCAGGTCAGAGATCCGGGCGGGGTCGTCGATGTCGTGGCCGCGCCCACCGTCGGCGACGGGGGTGTAGAGCTGGCGGAGGCCGGAGTCGACGACGGCTTCCTCGAAGTCGCGAAGGGGGGAGCGGCGCACGATCTCGCAGAGGGCGATCATGAGGTTCACCTGCCGGAAGTGCAGGGCGAACTCGTAGCGACGCAGCACGTCGAGCTCCATGTGTGCGCCGTAGCGGGCGAGGGCCACGCCGATCGGCCCGGGGTCGAGCGGGTTCAGTGATCCGGTGCCGTACCCGACTTCGTTGACGCCGGTGTCGCACACCGCTTCGGTGAGCTTGCGGCCGTCCGGCTTGACGTCGCCGGGCCAGATGACCCGGATGCCGGCGGCGATGTCGCCCAGTGCCATTCGGCGCAGCAGCGTGGACTTGCCCATGCCGTTGAGGGCGATGATGGTGCACGACGGCGCACTGATGGTGCCGCGTTCCTTCGCGGCGAGTGGGGAGAACCCGACCGGGGCGCCGGTCTTGAGGTGCGGTCCGAGGATCGGGCCGATCATGGGTGCGGAGGCGCCGAAGATCCACGGGTAGAGACCTGCTACCTGGCGGGTGGAGCCGCGGTACTCCACCGGTGGCAGCACCGTCGACATCCGGCCGCCGCCCGCACCTCTGAACCCGCGGCCGTCGACGTTGTCGTAGGCGGTCGCCGCGGACCCGTCACCGAGCAGTGCCATCGCACGCGCTCGGTTGCGTCGATGGTTGTCGTCCCGGTTGAGCCGCGCTCGCAACCAGAGTGCAACAGCGGGATTCGCTGCGGCGAGGCGTGTTTCGAGGGCTGAGCGTGCGTCCTCGGTCAGGATGTGGAACTTCGCGGCCGGGTCGCTGTGTTTGGCGGGAGCGGCGCGGCCACGACGGCGGGGAGTGGTATCGGACACCGGGAGTGGACCTTTCGTCGGCGGGGACTACGAGCGGGCGAGTGGGGCGCGGGTCAGCCGTCGGCGAGGCGGGGCAGTGAGGTGTGATCGGGTGCGGAGACCCCGACGCCCAGGCACACTGCGAACGCGGCGTCCTGCCAGTGCTTCGACACACGCATCTCGAGAAGCGCCTGGGTGGAGATGTCCCGCAGGATCGCGTTCATGCGGGGAATGACGGCGGTGTCTCCGTCGGGTTCGGTGACGGTGACGAGGACCGCGAACCGGGTCAGGCCGTGCCCGAGAGCCTGCTCCTGTTGGACCAGGTTCGCGGCGCGTTCGTCGTTGATGTCTGCTTGCTTCTGCAGGCCGGTGCGGCCGGTGCGGCGGGCGGCGGCGTTCCGGAAGTCGCTGTCGGCGACATCGGCGCCCTCGGCGGCCTTGTGGGGCCGGTAGACGATCGCCACCCGCTTGTGAGGCAGTTCCGGGTGCGGTCGGATCAGGCGTTCGAGTACCCGTTCCGGGACAGCGCGTTTCGGGGCGACGCGCATCTCCCAGGTCACCGACACCGCGCTCTCGTGGAAGTACCGGTCGGGCTTGCGGAAATGTGTCCGAGGTCCGGCGTCCGCCCACGCCTGACCGGTTCCCTCACCGGAGTACAGCGCCGCCTCCACTGCTTCGAGAGCGGCGGGATCGTAGGAGCGGCGGACGGTGCCGGTGATCTCGTCGGCAGTCATGGGAGTGCAGATCACTCCGGCCGCGGCGGCGGCGCGGGTGATGTCTCCCAGGCGGGTGGCGATCTCCACCGCTTGCTCCGCAGGGTCGCGGCGTCGGTCGGCGGTCTGCGCCTCGAAGGTGACCGACAGCCGTGCGGCCATGCGGATTCCGCGCGTGGAGGTGCCGGTCGCCGTCTCGTACATCGATTGGCGCGCCAGCAGCGGTGCGTCGCGGCGAACCCTGGCGCGCACGGTCTCCATCAGCACCGTTCCGGTGTCGGGGACGGTGTCGAGCACCGCGACCACCAGCGGGATGTCGGAGGTGGTGGTGAACGAGGTCAACTGCTGACCCCAGTTCGCCACTGCCCGGTCGAGGTGGACCTGGTCGAAGTTCTCTCCGCCCTGCGGTTCCGCGGCCAGTGGGACTGTGTAGAGGTGCTTGTCGGGCATGTGGATCATCGCGAACGGGCGGCCGTCCGAGTCGATCGACTCGTAGAGCTCGGTTCCCGCGAGCACCCCCGGCAACCGGAGGAGCCCGCCGGGGACGCGGGAGAACGCCCCGGAGGAGTAGACGTCCTCACCGCGGCGGGCGGACATGATCGAGCTACGCCACCCACTGAACCGGCGGGTGCCCGAGAGGCCGTCGTCGTTCATCAGCATCGGAATCAGCACCACCGCCGAGACGGCGATGACCAGCCCGGTTACCACCAAGGATCGGGTGATCGCGAACGTCAGGATCACCACCACGGCGGCGCCCATCGACAACAGGGTGGCAGCGAAGCTTGCGCCGAACGCTCCACCGGACTGCGGGCGGCGCCACGCACCGTAGGTGGGGGGTCGATTCTGAGTGCTCATCAGGCATTCCCATCGGGTTCGGAAGTGGTGTCGTAGCGGCCGAGCGCCGAGTCCGCGGCACTGTCGGTGGACCCAGCGGCGCCGGACGCGGAGCCCAACGCGCCCAGGGCGCCGGTGCCGAACGACGGTGGGACATCGGAGCTCCCGCTCGAATCGGCGGCCGCCGACGCGGAGTCGCTGCCACGTCCGGCGGCCTGAGCGCCGCTGTCGGCGTTCGACGTACCCGCCGGGGTCGGACCGGCACTGCTCGGACCCGAACCGGTGGGGCCGGAGGAGTCCGACGCGGAGGGGGTACCGGCTCCGGAAGGGCCGACGCCGAACGAGTCCGGCACCGGGCCGGAGGAGGCGGACGGGGCCCACCCGTCGTCACCACCGCCGCTGTCCGCGCCTTGCGTGACAGGAGGCGTCGCGGAGAGCCCTTCCGCACTGCCTCCGCCTCCACCGGAGCCCATCGTGCCGAGCTTGACCGCTCCCGCAGCCAGGCCCGCGGCCGCGGCGAGACCTCCTGCGCCCCCGGCGGTCTGTGGCATCAGCAGTTTCATCAGTGACGGCAGCACGAATGCCGTGCAGGCGAGGAGCATCGCTCCCACGACGGCACCCATCGCGCCGCCGTCGTTGTCCTGTGACGGGGCGGACTGGGCGAAGAGCATCGCCGAGATCCCGATGACGAACGCCGCGACCGGCTTGAACAGCAGGAACGCCAGCGTCCAGGAGATCAACTTGTCGTAGGCGCCGGCTCCGACGCGGGTGCCACCCGCGGCCGCGACGATCGGTAGGAACGCCGACACGACGACGAGCATCCCGTTGCGCATGAGCAGTAGGAACGCCATCATCAATCCACCCAGCAGGCCGATGATGCCGATCGCGAACAGCAGCGCAGTTCCTCCCGGGCTGGTGAAGCTCGCCAGGCGCACCATCGCCTCGACGAGCTTCGCCGGGTCGTCACCGACGGTGGAATCGAGAAACCAGGTGGCGACACCGTCGGAGATGCGAGTGCCCACGACGACGAAGAACCCGATGGACCCGGCCACGACGGTGGCTCGGGCGAGCTGGCGCAGCCCCTCCTCGGAGACCTGCCGGATCATGCCCGACCTGGCGAGAGCGAGTTTGCCGCCGAGCAGGATGATCGACAGGATCAGCGCGGCGGTCTGGATGTCGTAGGTGTACTGCCCGACCTTCGACAGCACGGTCTGATACGCGGCAGCGTCCTGACCGGGAATCGAGATGAACCATCCCAGTGCAAACTTCAGGGCGCTCGATCCGGCCTCGCCGAACGTGAGGCCGGCCTTCTCGAACACACCGTTGGCGGCGTTCTCGACGGCGTCGATGGGCGCCTCCGACACCTCCGCGACGTCGTCGACACAGGTGTCACCGACTGCGGAGCCGGTCACTGCGCCGAGTACCTCAGTCGCCACGGCACCGGTGAGACCACCGGGGGTGGCGCACTGAGCTGCTCCGAGTGCGTCCTCGACGATCGAGCTGTCGTCCTCCGAGGGTGCCGGTTGTGGATCCTGTGCGGCCGCGATACCGGTCCCGCCCAGCAGCACGAGCAGGGTCATGAACGCCGCTGCGCCGCCGCGCACGACAGCGCGTAGCGCCCGGGTCACCACCATGTCATCCACCCCGACTCGAAGGGAATCTCGTCGCGGGTGCCGAGCGCGGTCGGGCCCTGCTCATCCTTCGCGCGGCGGGCCTGGAGCACCCAGCCCCGGTCCTCGCGCCAGAGGACGTCGAGGCGGATACGGCTGTAGGTGGTGCGGGCGTCGGTGGTGGCGCTGTAGCCGAACCACACCCGCGCCAGCGGGTCCGCGTAGTCGACCCGCACCGAAGGAAACGCCGCGGCCGGAGCGCCGTCGGCCTGCCACACTTCGCCGCGCAGATCGTTGGCCATCTTCTTCACCCGCAGGTCCGACTCCGGGTCGTCGACCTGACCGGAGGCAGCGAGCATGTCGACCCGGTCGTTTCCGCCGTAGTAGTACGCCAGGTAGTGCGAGGCAGCCAAGGCCGCCCCTTGCGGGGTGTGGGCGAAACCCGTTGCCACACCGGAGTCGTCGATGGCGGTGGGCCCGTCGGAGGTGGAGAACGGCAGCGTCATGTTGCCGTGGATGCGTTCGAGGATCACCCCGGACGGGGCGGCGGTGTCCGGTCGGCTCGCGGGCGGGGCCGCCTGATCGAGCACAACCCCAGCGGGGTCGCGGGGAACGTAGGACACCCGGCCGAGCGGGTCGAAGACCGGGTCCGGTTCGAACTGACCGGCAGATGGGTCCGGAGCCGCGGCCGGCGCACCCGTCGGGTCGTCGAGCTGGACCAGCGGTGAGTCGTCGCCGCGGACGAGGACGACCAGTGAGACGACCAGGCCGGCGACGAGGAACAGGACCGCGAACCCGGCGCCGACCCATCCGAGGGTGCCGATCTTCTTGCCTTCCGGTTCGGTGTCGGTGACCGGCGCAGGCTGGGGTTCGGGTGCGTTGTACGGCTCGGTCATCTGTCGGCCCCGTCAAGTGCGACCATGTCGGCCGGCTCGGCACCGAGAGCGGTGACCGCGCCGCCGGTGTCCAGCGACAGCTTCCAGTCGCTGCCGGTGTAGCGCACGGTGGTGTTCGACGCGGCCAGTGAGGAGTCGGGGAAGCGTTGCACCACAGAGACATCAGCGGCTGTGTCGGTGTAATCGGTGATCGTGTAGCCGAGGATCTCGGGAGCGGTAGCGGGGTCGGTGCCGCTGACGGTCACCAGCGCCCGGTTCGCGGCGTAGGTGTCGCGGCCGGGACCGGGGACGGTCACGGCGGCCAGCACCGTCGTCCACCGATCGTCGGCCGCCGTCGAGAGCTGCACGGACTGGGCGATCGCTGCGAGTGCCGCACCCTGCGGGGTGTGGGAGTAACCGGTAAACGGGCGCCCCGGGTCCGATGTCGGGCCGTCGATCGAGCCGAGCGGCACCGCGACGCCGCCGACCGTCGTCCACGATGCGATCGCCGGTGCCCGCGCAGGGTCGACGGTCGGTGTCGTCGGACCGGAGGGCGGTGCGTTGGAGCCGGAGCCGCAGGCCACAGCGGCGAGTACCACTGCGGTGGCGGCCACCGCACGAACAGCACGGTGGGCGTGGTGGCGGTGGTTCACGGTTGTCGTCCTTCCCGAGGGGGATTGACCTGTTCGATCTGCTCGACGAGGTTGCCGCCGGGATCGGTGGTGGGGGCGGTGTCGGAGCCGCCGTCGAGCAAGGCGAGGGCGATGCCACCGGCTGCGGACGCAGCGAGGATCCAGCCGATGACGGCGGCGGCGAACTCGGCGGCGACGGGCGATTCCAGCCCGGGGGTGTGCTTGTGATCCCAGGCCATGCGGGCGCCGACGAAGATGATCTTGGCCACGCACAGCGCGGCCACCAGGCCGAGGACCCAGCCGAGGGCGGTGCTGATGTCGGCGGTGACCTGTTCGGGCAGCGCGTACACGGCCGTGGTCATGAGCGGTGGTGCCCGATGTGTGCGAGGCGCCGGGGGCTCATCAGGCAGTGACGGCGTTGAGGATGCCGTTCGCGCCGCCGGCGATGACAGCGCCGGCGAGTGCGCCGAGGAGCATCTTGGGTGCCTGAGTGGCGCCCTGGTTCCACTTCTCCCAGGCCATCTTTCCGCCGGACAGGACGATGGCGGCGACGCACGCGAGAAGTACTCCCCACAGCAGCCAGTTCAGGATGCGAAGGAACCCGTTGGCGCCGGGGGGCACTTCGGGGGTGATGTTGAATTCGATTGCCAGAACAGCGGTGTCGTGGGCGGTGGCGAGCAACATGATGGGTTCTCCTCGATGCAGTGGGCGTTACGTGGGTGGGGAGTCAGCGGTTCAGAACGATGACGATGAGCACGAGAGCCGAGGTGATCGCGACGCCGATCGCGCCGCGGGCCGTGGTTCTCGTGGCGTCAGAGGGAAGGACGTTGTTGTTCCAGGCCAGAAAGATCCGGGTCACGGCGAATGCGGTGGTGGCCACGGCGCCGGTCATCACCACGGCGAGGACGTAGATCGCGGCGGTGGTGATCGACGAGGGCAGAGGGAACAGGTGTGGACCGACTGTGTCGGCGGCGAGCATGTCGGCGGTGATCATCGGCCGGCTCCGGTGAAAAGGGTCGGTATGCGGTCGTGGATGGTGTTGGTCAGCTCGATCCCGAGGGTGTGTATGTCGGCGGGAACTCCCGCGGCCGGTGCGGCGGCGTCAGCGTCGAGGGGATGCCACCAAGGGAGCCGATCGGTGTCGGCGGACAACAGTGACCGGTGCCAGTTGACCGACCAGTGGCGCTCGAACGCTGCCGCCACCACCTGACGGTGCTGGCGTATCGGCTTGTCGGTCGTCGGAGCGGCGGCGACGGTCACCAGCCCCAGGAGTTCGGCACCGAGTCCGACGCGTCCGTCCCGGTGGGCGAGGGCGAGGTTCTGAGCCGCCGAGAGGCTCTTGTAGGTGCTTCGGGCGACGAGAACGACGTACGGGGAGGTGTTCTCTCGGTCGTCGCCGTCGGGCCAACGGCCCTCGGCGTCTCCGGTGAACGCGAGGAACCGTTCGATGGTGCTGACTCCGCATTCGCGAGTCGCTCCGAGCAACCACACTGCTGGGGACACGGCCTGTCGGGTGGTCATGCGTTCTCCTGTCGTCGCTGCTGCTCGGTGGTGTGTGCGGGGACGGCGGTGAGGGCTGCGGCCGCGATCTGCGCGTACGCCGCCAGCGACGTCGGCGCGAGAGCGCGGTGGTCGAACAGTCCTGGTGCTGCGGCGGCGGGGTCGAACGGCACTTCGATCACCGCGCCGACGGCGCGGCGCAGTCCGTCGATGACGGGGGCGAGGTCGAGTACCGGGTCGGGGAGGGTGTGGGTGAGCACGATGACGGTGCGGGCCAGTTCACTGCGCCCGTGGACGGCGTCGATGCGTCCGAGGGCATCGCGGAGTCGGGTCAGTGGTTCGGCCCGCACGACTGAACACAGCACCACAGCGGAGCTGCGGCGCACACCGAGGAAGCGAGAGGTGTCGACGGCAGTGCCGGCGTCGAAAACTCGTGCGGCTCCGCGCGAGGCGATCAGTAAGTCGATGAGTGCAGGGTCGGTCCGGTCCGGTGCGGCGCCGAGGATCACCGCGCCGGTGGTGGTGTCCGCGGCCGGTGCGGGCAGCCCGGCGACGAGCGCGGGGGCGCTCAAGGGTGCGGCGGCGGCGCGTGTGAACAGGTTTCCACCGTCGGTGACGGCGTCGACGGCGACGATGCGGAATATCGGCGTTGCTAAGGCTGCGGCGATGCCGAGGGCGGTGCTCGTGGCACCGGCGCCGCCGTGTCCAGACCCGACCAGTACGGACAGTGCGGCGGGGTCGGTGGTGGCCGTACCCGGGCGCAGTGGGACGACGGTGCTCATCGGATCTCCTCGATGGACGAGATGGCGTAACTCTGATCGGTGCGGGCGATGGTGATGCGGGAGGCGATGGCCGATTCGGACCCGATCGGGGTGCGCAGGGTGAGGGCGACGGCGAAGACGTCCGGGACGTCTGCGGGGGTGACCGTGACGCAGTGCTCGGTACCGTCCGGGGTCTGGTCGATTGCGTCCTGGATGCGGTCCGGTGGTGCCGGGGACACCATCAGTGCTGCGACCGCGGTTCCGGAGCGCTGCACGTAGTAGGCGTGCTCGAACGCGGCGATGACTCCGGCCGCAGAAGAGCGGTCCCCGGCCGCGCTGGTGGTCACCGCGTCGGCGGTGGCCTGTTCGGTGCACCACCGCACCTCCGCGGCGGTAGCGGTATCCGGCGTGACGGCGGTGCTGGACGTGCCAGTTGTGTCGTTCTGCTCGGTCGTGTCCGGCGTTGCCAACGATGGCCCGTTGTCGTCGCCGAAGGTGAGTGCGGCGGCGGCGCCTGCGGCAGAGAGCAGAACGACCGCGGCGGCCGCGGCGACCGCGATGGAGCCGCGGCGGCGGCGGGCCGCTGCGCTGCCCGTACGGATGCCGGCCGGGGTCACCGGCTCGGGCTCGGGCGCAGCGTCGAGGTGGGTGAAGTCGATGGCAGGGTCCGCCGGTGGTGCTGTGTTGCGGGTCCGTCGGAATCTGCGGGGGGGAGCGGTCGGGACGAGAAGGTCGGCCGGGATGTGCGTGCGGACCCACTGCGGAGGCGGGCCGCCGTCGAGGATCGACATCGGCTGCGGCGCCGACGTGCCCGCGAGTGTGTCGTCGCTCGCGACGGTGGACGCGGTGTCGGCGTCGAACTCGTGCTCGTCGGTGTCGTCGACGAACCCGTCGGCGCCGGTGAGGAAGTCGTCTTCACCGTTCGGCCAGGCGGAAAGGTCGGGGAGAGAGCCGTCCGTGACGGAGGGGGCGACCGGATTGGGCGCCGGGATGGTGCGGTCGAAGCTCTCCTGCGGATCGGGGAACAGGGAGGTCGAGCCGGGGTGGTGATCGTCGGTCGCCATTCGTCGGGGTGTCCCTTCCGTGCTGTGCGGCGTGGTGGTGGGGTTGAGCGGCGGTGAGGGTGCCGGTACTCCCGCCCGGCCGGATGCGGCCGGCCGGACAGGAAGTGCGACGGTCTCCCTCACCGCCGCGATTCGGTGGATGGTTCAGGTCAGGCAGGGACAGTCGGTGCGAACGCGGCGGCGATGGCATCGCCGATCACATCCGCGGACGGAGCGAACTCGGAGGCGGCGAAGTTCTCGGCCGCCTGGTCTACGGCGGCGATCACCTGGTCGCCGCCCAGCTGAGCGGCGACGAACGCACGGGCGTCGTCGGCGGGGGTCGACGGCTCGGTCCACAACGCGACCGTCTCGGCCCCGCCAGGGATGTTCTCTGCGGCGGCAATGATCTGTTCGGCCTGGTCGGTGATGACCGGCTGGTCGCACTCGGGGATCTCGACCTTCGTCGGTTCACCGAGGTCACCTGCGCCGTAGGCGGTTCCGGCGACGAACCCGGCCGCGCCGCCGCCGAGCGCGCCGAGTGCGCCACCGGCGAGCCCGGCCCCTGCGGCGCCGAGTGCAGCGCCCCCTGCGGTGCCGACGACTCCGCTGGTGATCGGGGCGATACCGGGTGCGATCGGGATGAGGGTGCCGGCTGCGGCGCCGCCGATTCCTCCGATGGTCCCGCCGAGGAGTGAACCGGCGACCGCTGAGGGCACTCCGACCGCGAACGCTCCGGCTCCTGCGCCTGCCGCGGTGAGGGCGAGCTGTGAGGCGGCCAGGCGCTGGGCTCGGTCGGTGGGTACGCCGATCGAGCGCCAGAAGTCGGTCACCTGTGCCTCGATGACGGCGGTGGAGTTGTTGGTGCGGTCACGGACGTTGTCGGACATCCAGTTCGGCTGGTCGTCGTAGAAGTCGCCGACCTTGACGATCTTCGCGGGGGCTGCGGTCGGCGCGGTCGGTTCGACCGGTACCGGGCCGTGAAGCTGCGTGATGTCGAGAGGAGCAGGCGACGACGGCGTCGGCGCGGGCGAGGAGTCGGTGGTGGTTCCGGATGTTGTCGGGGCGGGAATGTCTTCCTGCTCGTAGTAGGCGTCCCAATTCCGCCACTGCGTGTTCTCGTACTGCGCTGGGGGCGGTGTCCAGTACACACGTTCGGCGGGGGGCTGCGGCGCAGGTGCCGGAGTGGTGAGTTCGCCCTGAGTGGTCGGTGCATTGGAGGTGAGCGGGCCTTGCGTTGCGGGCGGGGCGGTGGTGACTCCGCCCTGGGTGGTCGGGGCGTCACCGGCTGCGGAGGCAGCCCCGTGGCAGAAGACGGCCATCGCCGATGCGGCCGTGACGGTCGCGGCGACCCTGGCCAGAGAACGGGTGGGGATTTTGTGCTTACCCATGAGGTGGGTGTCCTTTCCGATGCGGTTGTGGTGGTTCAAAGCGGAGATGTGCGATGTCGTGTGCGGGTGCTACTGCGCCGATCCGGCAGTGGTCGTCGATGTGGTGGGACTGATGGATATGGAGCTGTCGGTGCTCGTTGCCGGAATCGTCGAGCTGGTGGGGCGTGGCGCGAACGACGTGGCGGTGACGGGGCTGGTGGTGCTGCCCACGTTGTCCGTGTCGGTGGTCGCGAGGTCGGCGGCCGCCGCGGCGAGCCAGTCCGAGACAAACCGGGTTGCGGAATCTCCGCTGGCGGTGACGACTGCGGACGCGTACGCCCCATGTGCGGCGGAGGTCCCGGCGTAGGAGGTCAGTGCGGCGAGGTCGAAGAGGTCTTTGTTGGCAATGACCTCGTTCTTGACGACGTCGAAGCTCTGCTGCACCACGCGGCGAGTGGTGGCAGGCGGGACCAGGTCGATGACCGCCTTCGCTGTCTTGGCAGCGATGACGCCGAACGCCGCAGCAGGATTGGCCAGCCCGACGGCAGAGACCTCGGCGATTGTCTGCGGGGTGATGACTTTCTTGGCCACCGAGATAACGGAGTTCATGGCGACCAGACCGACCTTGGTGAGCGCAGCGATCGCTTCCCGCCCGGTCGGCGGTGTCGCCCGCGGGTCGGACGCTTCGGCGAGCCGCTCGGACAGCGTCTTTTTCGGAGTAATCGACAAGTTCTCGAGGGAATTCTTCGGAACCGAGACATCCTCGTTCATTACGTCGACCGCCACGCCGAACGATGTCGATGCGAGCGCGAGGCCGATGGACTGCACAGCGGCAAACGGGTCTCCGCCCATGTCGGCCTGCCCGGCGACGTTCACCACGGCGCGGGCGATAGGGGCGTTCACCGGGGCATCGCACGCTAGATCACCTGACTGACACAGCGATGCGACTCGGCCTGTGAGCGCACCGTAGTTCGGGGCGAGGTCCGCGACCGGGCCGATGCCGGCCCCGGCCGGGGCGGCGGCAGACACCGACGGAAGCTGTTCGACATGAGCGCCGCTTGTCCCGGGCGGCGGCGTCGGATCATCGGAGCTGCTGCCGGGGAACACTGCCGATCCGGCAGAACGGGTGGGCGAACCGAACAACGCTGCGACCGCCACCTTCTCGGCCGGGATTGTGCCGAAGCCCTTGCCAACCGCTTCGAGGAAGTTCGACGCCGCGTGCGCGCCCTGGCTGTAGCCGACGACGCCAATTTTTGTTGCTGGGCAGTCGGCTGTGATGCGGGCAGCGGCCGCTTCAAGGTTCGCAGCCGCTTCCTCCACCGACGCCGCATAGGGCTGCTTTCCGCCCGGCACCGCACCACCGAAACCGGCCGGGTACGGCACGTACGCGCGATCGAGGGACGCACCGAACACCCTCGCCGCGTCCAGGGCGGGTCCGAGGACTGTGCCTAGCATCCCGGTGTCCGCTTTCACCGGCGCGTCCGAAGACGACTGACCGGTGCCCTGAACTGCCAGCGTGAACAATGCAGGGCAATCGGTGACGAGCTGGTCCAGCCAGCTCGCCGGAATTGGTTGAGCCGGGGCGACTGTCGTTGTTGCAGTCGCGATCACCGGCACCGCCACCAACGCAGCGAGAAATTTTCGGATTCGCGATCCTCTGATCTCGGACAATATTTGCAGCTCCTTTGGATACTCGGTTCCCGCTCAGGCCCTGTCCGGGATCGTCGGGTGCGAATAGGGGGTGCGCTGCCGCCGCGCAGAGATGTGCGCTCAAGCCGCGCGTCAATACATTCAGGCGGCGAGCACTTAGGAAGCGCGCGCTTGAATCGCAAGCAGTGCGCGTGGGCGATGATCGGACGGCCATGCTGCGAGCACGGATCCGTCGTCACCGATGCACACGTGGTCGGCGGCCGCGGAGTGGATCGGGCGCGTGCACACCAGGAAGTCGTTGATGCCCGACTGTTGGCTGAGTGCGTCGCAGAGCGGTGTGTCAGCGGAGCGATGACGTCCGGATCGACGTGGCGACGTCATGATGCGAACCTCCGAGTCGATTGCGGTTTCGCTGTGACCGCATACGCTCGTAACTGTCTGCGGACCTACGAAAGCCTCGGTAAGTAGTTCGTTCGTGGGTTGGTGAACCCCCAGGTGCGGCTGTGATTGGCGTCGTGGACGCACCTGGGGCATCGAAAGTGCAACGGGGACCTGCCCGTTGTCGGCAGTGAGCGACCGTCAGGAGCGGGCGGCTCCTGCGCACGAGTGAGTTCGTGACGTGGGCATGGCGGGTCCCCGGCTCATCAACGCTCTGTAGCGGCTGAGGAAGCAACGGTCGAAGCACACAGGTCGGCATACCGAAATCCGGGCCGTGAATCGGGCCCAGTGCAACACCCGCGGGCGCATCGACAGACCGCGGGAACTTCGTCCGAAGGCGAAGGCAAAAGCAACCCGTCAGACTTTGACGCACGTGACTCACCCTCCTTCCTGTTCGACGCATACCGAGCGGTTGTGCGATGCCTTGCCTAGTTGATCCGTGGTACAGACACATCGAGGCATGGGAATGCCCGCCCGTTCCGATGATCGAACTCGGGATGACACGGTGGCGTGCCGATGAGTTCGGCTGTTCTGATCGCGGCTCTCATCTCGCCGCGAAGTCCGGCTCGCACAGGGTGAGCGGTCTCGGTGCTACCCACCGCGCGACGACGAGTCCGTCGTCCGACCAGGATTCGTGCTCGCGGTCGAGGTGTTCGACCAACGAGCAGCGGAAGCGGTCGCCCGTGACCACGTCGACGACAGTCTCAGCACACCCAGGCCCGGTCGCTCTATCGCTGTCTGATGCCATGTCGCTTACCCCCGTCGTCGTTGCAGATTAAAGATAGCAATAAAAACGCAAAGAAAGCTAGATAAGCGAGTATTTCCCAAAGATCGACGAGCTGTTGTGAGATCTCCAGGCAGCCGAGTTGGTCTTGGCTTTTCTTGCCGGTCCAGGTTCGGACCCCTTACTGTTTCGAGCGTGGACGGTTATGGACGTTTGGCCGAGTACGCGTGGAAACGCCGTACGCAGCTGGGTCTGTCGCGTCCGCAGGTCCGCGAGCGGGGCGGGCCATCGGTGCCGACTCTCAAGGACATCGAGGAGGGGAGTGGGCGGACCGTGTCAGCCGGGACACTCGGCAAGCTGGACACCGGTCTCGAATGGCAGCCAGGGAGCGCCGCCGATGTCCTCCGAGGTGGCGAACCGCGGAGCAAGTCGTCGACCGACAGGGACGCCGTTCTGGGCCCCGACACGGTGGTCGTGTCCGTGCGAGTCGTTCTCGACCTGTTGTCCATCTCCCGAGAACTGGACGCGATGGCGCGCGACCGCCCGGATCTCGTCGAACTGAGTGCTCTGTCGCGACGTATGGGAGTTGCCCTGCGTCCAATCTACGGCGAGTACGTCACGCGCTTGTTCGAGGAGAACAGGCGTCAGAACGGTTCGCTGTCGCCGATCTACGCGATGTTCGGGCAACTACTCGACGAGCCGAATGAGTCCACCGACGAGGTGGAGCGCGAGGAGCGTCAGTACAGACGCTGGCTCGCCGGTCGTGACGTCGATGTGCCGGCGGAGACAGTGGCCCGGTTCGAAATGCGTTTGAACAGGGGGCAGAAATGACGGGAACTGCGGCGCAGGAGGCGGTGCCAGTCAACGCTCGACTAGACCTGCTCTTCAAGATCTGGCGCACTGAGGACGGCTCTGAACGGAGCCCTGAGTCTGTGGCATCGGACGTCAGTGTTGCCCTGGGCAGGCAGGTTGCCGCACGAGACATCTCCGCTCTCCGTGAGGGGACACGTACTGCCACACGAGACATGCTCGAGGCGATTGCGACCGTGTTCCCGTCGAGCAGCAGTTACTTGCTCGACGATTCGGCAGCGCCGAGCATCCATAGTCAGCTCAGTTTGATCGAAGAGGTGCTCCATGGAGGGATCACCGGCATGAGGCTCCGAACAGGTGATGAACGTATGCGCATCGAGCATCTCACGGATCTCTTGGGCGACCTGCGCCGCGCGCGCGAGGCCGGTCCGTAGTAGCTACTGGTTCACGATTCCTGGGGGGGAAATGACATTTTCAGCACATGATGTGATCGGGGCAGCCCGCGCCATAGAACTCTTGGTTCCAAGTCCGTGGGACAGAACGGCCTTCCTCGAAAGCCTGTCAGCCCACAGAGGTCGGCCGATTGCGCTGGTCCCCGTCGACGCGGTGACGCTGCAGGGCTTGCCATGCGGACTGTGGCTGCAGTTCGACGATCACGACGAAATCGTCTGTCACGCGGACTCATCGAGTTACCACGTCGACCAGACGATCATGCACGAAGTCGGACACATGGTGCTGGGTCACGGGGGCTCGACAGGTGCAGACGCCACGCTCCGCGAGCTCTGCCCCGACGTCGACTTCGATGCGCTCGAATCGGTCATGAAAAGGTCAAACTTCGATGACGATCAGGAAGGCGAAGCCGAGACCTTCGCTGATCTGCTCATGTCGGCGGCAGTGTCGCGCTACAGGCGTTCCTCCGCGATGCACGACTTTCTGGGTCTGACGTGACGTCTTCGGTGCCGATGCTGGTGTCATACCCACTGCTGCTGTGGAGCGTCGGCATCCTCCTCGCCAGGCTTGTGTTTGCGAGCCGGACTGCCACCTCTCGTCTCGTCAATATTGCTTTGGCGCTGGGTATTTCGTCTGGTCTCGCTCGCGAAGGGGCGATTCAGTCGGCGGTGGCGTCAGCGACCGGCACCGTGATCGACGTGCCGCTGATGCAGCAACTCGGTACCGTGGCGCTACTTCTGGCGCTTGCACCGCTGATCGCTATCGCCCTCCGCTGGCGACGACCTGAGGGACACGCCTCGACGACCACAGTGATGATGCTTGCACTTGCCAGCGGAGCGCTGATGATCGTCGTCGGTTCCTCGGCGCGGGGCTCTGGCGAGTACATCGATGTCCAACAGGGTTGGCGAACGGCGGTGTACTTCGCGCTGTTCTCTGCGTGGGCAGCGTTCATGCCGTATCTCTACCTGCGTGTTTCTGTGGGGGAGTTGCGCCGCGGTCAGCTGCCAACACAAGTGGCGATGGTGTTCTGGCTGTTCGCGATCGTGGCCTTGTGGGGTTTCGAGGAGGCCGTCTCGATCTTGCTGATGGGAGTGTTCGCCGCAATCGGAATCGCTCGGGACTTCGTGGCCTTGCGGGTGACGCTGAACGAGGTCAGCTTCAGCTACTTGCTGGCAGTGGCAACAATGTGCGCGGCGTTACCTCTCTGGCGAGCGGTCACCGAGTCGCTGGGCGTCGACAGCTGGACCCGGTCGGTCCGCTCTCTGACGCCGATGTGGTCCGACCTCGTTCAGACCTGTCCGGAGGTTGTCCTCCGTCACCCGTCTCCGCAGTCGTCGCCCGTGCATCGAGCTCATCGCATGTGCGTGGAGATCAGGGATTCGCTGAGTCTGCTGGGCCGCTACGTTGGAGACCTCCCTGCGGAGGGACCGGTCGACAACAGGTCTGCCGCAGAAGTTTTCTACCTCGCAGCACACAGACGACGCGCCGACGAGCCGGCAGGAGCGTTCATCAAAGTGCCGATCGAGCCGTCGGTCGACTTGAAGCAAGAAGTTCGAGTGCTGGCCGCCATCGGTCGTCACTGGCCGACCGAGCCGAGACTTATCGCAACAACGCAGGGGGAGCACCAATGAACGACAACACCGTGAGACCTGTACGAGCGTCCGACCGCGTGCTGCCGCATCCACCGCGGCGACTTCCGGTGGTCGGCGACATCCTGGACCTCCACGTCACCGAGTCCAGCCAATGGGCGATGCGAGACGCACAGAAGTACGGATCGATCTACGAGCGCAACGTGTTCGGGACCCGCGTGACGTACGTGTCCGGACCGGTCGAGGTTGCGGCGGTCAACGACGAGACGACGTGGGCCAAGTTCCTCGGTGTACCCATGGGCAACCTCCGACAAGTAGCCGGTGACGGGCTGTTCACTGCGTACAACTCGGAACCGTCCTGGGCTACCGCCCACGCGATTCTGGCACCGGCGTTCTCCCAGTCGTCGATGCGCCGATATCACGACACGATGGTGGGCAAGACGGAGCAGCTGCTGTCCTCGTGGACCGCCCGAGGTCCGAAAGCGTGGATCGACGTACCGGTGGATATGAACAAGCTCGCTCTCGGAGTGATCGGCGAGGTGGCCTTCGGCTACGACTTCGGATCCTTCGACGACGCAGCACCGCACGAGTTGGTGGTGCGGATCTCTCGTGCACTGAAGTACATCAACCGGGCCGCCTACTCCCATCCCGCTCTCGAGGCGACGATCTACAGGCGTGATCGCAACCAGCACCGAGACGACATCGACGTGGCACAGCGACTCGTGGATGACATCGTCGCGACGCGGCGCGAGCGAGACGTCCCAGGGAGCGGTGACCTTCTCGATCTGATGCTGAGCACCGCGGACCCGGCGACGGGGGAGCGGTTGTCCGATCAGAACATTCGCAATCAGATACTCACCTTCCTGGTGGCGGGCCAGGAGACGTCAGCCGGTGTGATGGCGTTCGCTCTGCACTTCTTGTCGACCCATCCGGACGTGGTCGAGCGAATCCGGAAGGAGCTCTCAACGGTCTGCCCCGACGGTGATCTCCAGTTCGATCACGTGGGCAAGCTGCGATACCTGCGGCGAGTGGTCGACGAGACGTTGCGCCTGTGGCCGGTGGCGCCCGGTTACTACCGGAAGGCTCGTCGAGACACGATGGTGGGGGAGCACCCCTTCGAGAGAGGGGAGTGGGTGTTCGTGGTGTTGCTACAACTGCACCGCAATGCGGCGTGGGGTGCCGATCCCGAGCGATTCGACCCGGACCGCTTCGAGCGCAGTCGCGTTCCGGCCAACCTCGCTGATCTGTACAAGCCGTTCGGGACCGGACTGCGCGGCTGTATCGGCCGGCAGTTTGCCTACCACGAGGTGCTCGTTGCACTCGCACTCATAGTCGGGCGAGTCGACTTAATCGAGGACCCCGACTACTCACTAAGGGTAAACGAGACAGTCACTCTGAAGCCTCAAGACTTGTCCCTGCAGGTCCGTAAACGGTCCGATTTCGTTTCGTAACCCACTGCAGGGTCCTGTCGACAAAGAAGTGCAGCGCTACTGACTTCGTAAGCGAGCGGTCTTCGGTTCAATCCCGAAAGGAGGCTCTCGATATGCCTCTGACCTGCATAAATGCTTCGAAATAGGTCGATCAGACCTCTCGTTTCACGACTTCCCCCCGGTACGTCCATGCAGGTCCGCCACGGTCCAGGGCCATCCGGCCACCTGCGAGAACTGCCGAATCTCGGCTCGATGTCACGAGTTGTCACAACTCGTTCGTAACTCGTTCGATGGACGCGGGTGGACGTCAGTGGCCGTGGGTGGACTTCAGCGCAGGAATGGCCACTACCGTCGCGGACTTGCAAGGACTTCTGTGGACGGACACCACTCGCTTCACGTCGATCGCCGGCGGCATGGACGTGTTCATACCTTCATCGACGGGATGAGCCGTTCGTTCTCGACAGCCTCGTGATGGGGGCCGGGCCGCCCGACGAAGGCCAGGGCCGACGCCTGCCCAGAGGTGTGTTGTGGCGTCAGATCGCGGTAGCGGACCGCGCGGTGTCGAGGTGGGGAGCACCGAGCAGGTACCCCTGGGCGAGGGGCACTCCGAGGTGGCGCAGCATGTCGAGCTGCCCGGGCCGTTCGACACCTTCTGCGATGACCACGGCGCCCAGGCTGTCGGCCATCTGCACCAGAGAGCTGATGACGGTGGTCATCCTGGGCAGTCGATCGAGTGCGTCGACGAGTGTCGGTGCGAGTTTGACGATGTCGACGTCGAGCGCAGCCAGAGTCGACAGGCTGGTGTCGGTGCTGCCGAAGTCGTCGAGCGCGATCCGCACGCCGAGAGCATGCATCTTCGCGATGCCGCGGCGGACGTCGTCGTGGTGCGCTGCGATGGCGTTCTCGGCGATCTCGAGAACCAGTTCGTCGGATCTGAGCAGGCCGGTGTCGAACACGGATCTCAGTGACGCTTCGAGGTGCGCGGTGTCGAGTTCGATCGGGAGGACGTTGACGTGGATGGTGCCGGGATGCGGAGAGTCGTCGTCGCCGGGGGAGGTGCGCCGCGCAGTGTGCTGCAGGACGGCGGAGGTGAGTTCCGGGAGCATGCCTCCCCGGCTCGCGGCGGCGACGACCGACAGTGGGTCGGCGACTGCGCTTCCGCGTGAGAGGCGTAGCAGCGCTTCGGTTCCCCGGATCCGTCCGGTGGCAGTTTCGACGATGGGTTGCAGAGCGATACCGAGCGTGCTGCGTTCGATCGCGGTGGTGAGCGCCGCACGCAGGTGTGTGTCGTCGAGGTCGACCAGGGCCATCCCGGAGTCGAACTCGACGATGGTGCGTTTCCCGGATCGTTTGGCTCGCAGCATCGCGGTGTCCCCTCGGGCGAGCATCTCCTCCGATGTCGTGGGAGGGTCCGATGGCCCGTGCGTGACGACGCCGATGCTGCCGGAGACGGTGACGGTGTGGCCGTCGTGGGTGAAGGGTTCGTCGAGGAGTTCGATCACTCGTGTGGCGACGATGCTCGCGGCTTCGTCGACGTCGTCGAGCAGGACGACGAACTCGTCGCCGCCCAGGCGTGCGATCGTGTCGGCCCGGCGGATGCCGTTCCGTAGGCGCGCGGCGAAGTCGACGAGCACCTGGTCACCGATTCGGTGTCCGAGTGTGTCGTTGATGATCTTGTAGTCGTCGAGATCGATGAACAGAAGCGACACCGTGGCCGTGGATTGCTCGCGTGCCTCGGTCAGGTGATCGAGCCTCTCTCGCAGGTGAGCCCGATTGGCCAGCGAGGTCAGTGCGTCGTGGTGCGCCCGGTGGCGCATCTGTCGCTCGGTGTCCTCGATGGTTCGGCGGAGCTGGGTGTTCTGCCACAGAACGGCGTACTGGCGAGCGGAGAGCATCAGAATCACCACCAGGACGACGAGGAGTTCGGCAGACTGCGCGGTGCCCCGGTGCACGGTGACCACCGACATGACGACGGCGGCAGCGGCGGGGATGTACGGGACGATGGATGTCGGATACAGCACTGCCCGTGCCCGTCGGGATCGGTCGGCTGATCGAAAGACGAGGAGCGGAGCCAGGGTCGTGCACAGGTTGCCGAGCATGTTGAAGGCGAAGCCGGACGTGGATGTGGAACCGTCGGACTGCCATTGCGCGTACCAGATCCCGCCGGCTGCCAACAGGACGAGACCCAGCACGATGACGGTCAGCGGGAGCTGATCGCGGTACTTGGCACGACCCAGCGCAACGATGCCGAGCGTCAGCTGCAGGGCACCGACGAGAGGGAAGTACAACCCGGCGACGCTGCGCAGTTCGTCTGCGCCGTCCAGGTTCTCGACCAGTGGACGCAGCCAGAGGTGCCAGGTGATCAGGCCGACGGACAGGCTGACCATCAAGGCGTCGAGGACGTTGCGCGCGGTGAATGCCGCCCCGTGCCGGGGATAGAGCACCAGCGCGACGACGGTGATCGTGTTGGAGACGACGACGGGGATCTCGACCCAGGAGGGGAACGTGTAGGCGCCTGCGGCCGAGGTGATGATGAACAGCAGCTGCCCGACGGGCCAGATCGCCATCGACGCTGTCATGAGGGACCAGAACCGGCGGTCGATACCTCGGGTCCGGGTTGCTGCCAGGGAACAGGTGTACGCACCGACAACCGGTGTCAGGAGATACGACCACTCGAACTCACCGCGAAAGAAGTGGTCACCAGGGGTGAGGGCCAACGCCACGCCGATGGCGGTGATCCCGACGGCGATCACCGCCGCCGCCCACATCCTCGACGTGGGCGGCGGCGGTACATCGCGCAGAGTTGTTCCCCGTGGCGACGTGTCCCCCGTGCGCGGGATCATCTCGGGCTGCGCACCTGGCGGTCGCAGAAGCCGAGAACCGTCCGCGCGTGAGAAGGGCGTTGCGTCACGGCGCGGTCGACGGGTGCGTGTCGGAGTGCAGCGCGCCGCCGCGGATGCGGGTGATCTCCTCGCGTGCGGCGATCACGTCGGGGGTGTCGTGTCCCTTGTCGGCGGCGAGGTCGGCCAGGAGATCGAGAGCCGCAGCGAGGATGTGCCCGCGTCGACGCCGGTCGGCACGGTCGGTTCCGGCCTTGACGTAGTGGCGTCGTTGGCGCCATCCACCGGCGGCGGTGATCTCCTCGTCGGTGAGGACCCCGGACTCGACTTCGGGCGCGAGGACTTCACGGACGAACTGTGCCTCGCGTGGGTGCGCCCACACGAACGCGATCCACAGCGCGGTGAAGGCGAACACGAAGTCGCCGATCAGGAGCACGCCCGCCAGGACCTGGCTGCCACCGGACAGGGCGACCATCGAATCCCAGATTCCGTGCACCACGACCGGTGCGAGCATCAGTGCCAGGCCTCGAACGATGCGTCTCGGTTGCGCTTGTGTGCCGATCAGGTAGATCACCCCGGCGCTGAACAGGGCAGTGAAGAGGGGGTGGGAGACGATGTCGGAGAAGATCCGGGTACCGATGGATTCGATCAGTCCGTCGGTCTGGTGTGCTCCGAACCCTTCGGTGGCTCCGGCGATGGAGTACAGCAGATCCTCACTGGTCTGGAACCCCAGGCCGAGGAACGCGCCCAGCAGCAGACCGTCGACAGGGGTACGCACCAGACGCGGTGCCAGGGCGAGGAGGACGACGATCCCGACTCCCTTGGCGGTCTCCTCCACGAACGGGGCGGTCAGTCCCGCATGCCAGTCCTGCGCGAAGACCTGACCGAAGAACTTCGCGTACAGCGATCCCATGGCGCCGTTGGCGGTGAGGGCGATGGCCAAGGGGGCGGCGGTGGCGCCCCAGACGAAGGCTGTGATCACCAGAGCCAGTGGCTGGCGTTCGTAGCGGTCGATGTGCCGGAACCACCACGTCCACACCGCAACGCTGACGGCGCCGACGACGCCGGCGATGAGCAGCGCGCGACCGAAGTAACCGGCGAACGGGGAGAATTCCTGCCACCCCTTCACAAGCCCTGCGGCGCAGAGCCACAGGTAGATCCAGAACACGATGTTGCGGGGCTGCACGAAATGGAACTTCTCGCCCCACGCGGTCGTCTCGAGGGCACGGCTGCGGGCGCTGACGGTGTCGGTGCTCACTGGGCTGCTCGATTCTCGGCGGTGATGCTGGCAATCATGGCGGTGATCTCGGGAGAGCGGTCGGTGATCTGCGCCGGCGGACCGGACACCTCGACGTCGAGACCGGTGCCGTCGACGACGAAAGCGGTGAGCGACCCGGCGGCACTGGGAGTGGTGAAGGTGACCTGCACACCGGTCAGACCGGTGTCGGTGACGAACGGGGTACGCGCTCCGGACAGGCCGAGGACCGAGTTCCCGCTGACGGAGGCGCTGACAGTGTCGACCTGGGTGAGCAGGTCGTCGGGTGTCCCGTCGAAGGAGTCGGCGCGCACGGTCAGGAAGATGTTGCCCCGAGTCAGTTCGATGCTCGGCAGGGAGTCGTCGGTCGCGCGCTCGTCGACTCGGAATCCGCTCGCGATGTTCCATTCGGAGGCCGGTGTCATCGTCACGCTGTCGGTGATCGAGAGCCGATCACCGGAGCGCACGGGGTTCTCCTGCGACACAGCGGAGTCGAGGGCCGGGACGGCGATGACCCAGAGCAGCCAGACGGCGAGGATCACCAGGGCGTGCGGGAACACGCGGGTGTCGAGGCCGAGGAAGCGGTGATCGGCGGGTGGCCGACGGCGATGCGGATGTTCGGGTCTTATCGATGCTTCTGTGTGAGAAACCAACGTGATCTCCGATGTTTGGGTGAGATCACTATTTCAGATGATGAAGCATTGTGTGGGGTCGTCATCGCGATGATGGAGTTCGATCAGGCACCCCACTGCCGCTGCGTCATTCGGTTGAATGACGCACGGCATCTACAGGCATGGCATGTCGACCGGTGATGCCGGATGCTCAGGCCGGGAGGCAGGCGTACGTCGCGGCTTCTCGTGTGGACTTGGGCCGGAGGTCGGGCGGCGTGATCGAGCTGTCACTGCCGTTTCACACCGAGGGGGCGATCGCTTTCGGGACCACGGGGGTCGTCGCCGCGATGACGACCCCGTTGGCGGACATCGGGTGCCCGGTCTTCGTCGTCTCCACCTTCGACGGAGATCTCGTCCTGGTCCCGGCGGGTCGCCGGGACGACGCCGTGATCGCGATGACCGCTG
Organism: Rhodococcus sp. NFXS4; assembly: GCF_058139645.1. Taxonomy (NCBI): domain Bacteria; kingdom Bacillati; phylum Actinomycetota; class Actinomycetes; order Mycobacteriales; family Nocardiaceae; genus Rhodococcus; species Rhodococcus sp. NFXS4. Next base: position 3,946,014 of record NZ_CP192221.1, on the reverse strand, counting down.
CGGGACATCGGATCTCGGTCAACGGCTGAACGAGACCGACGACGTGCTCGTTGCGGCAGCGGTTTCCCGCTCACCGGTCTTACGGGGTGCGGGCCAGGTCTGCGACGGTACGAAGTCGCCGAACCTCCGACCGGGAGTGCCGCACAGCGTGGGTGTCGGCTCCGTCGTCCCGGGCGACGTCGTGGGCCAGGTCGAGTATCGCGGTGCGCAGGTGGGCGTCCGCGCGGCGCGCTGCTCGGTTCGGTGCACTCTTGCGGCGAGCCTTGCGTACGTCGGGATCGAGGACTTCGTCGATGTCCGCGTCCGTCAGGAACTGGCGGTCGAGCTCGGGGGCGAGGATGTCGCGAACGAATCGGTGTTCACGTGGTGCCGCGCGGCGGAACGCGATCGTCAGCATGGTTAAGGCGAGGATGACCGAGGCGATCATGACACCGAACATGACGAATCCGTTGCCGGCTCCGAGTCCGACGGCATCGTCCCAGGTGAAATGCAGGAACACTCCAGCGGCCACGAACATCGACCCGAGTCCGATTCTGCGGGGTTGCGCCGCGGTCCCGATGAGGTAGACGGCACCGCTGCAGACGAGGGCGCTGAACAGGGGGTGGGAGACGAAACTGGCGCCGATTCTGGTGAGTGCCATGTGTGCCGCGTTACCGGCGGGGTCGGTCCCGAAGTTCGTCGCCGCGGAATTGACGGCGTAGAGGAAATCTTCGAAGACCCCGAATCCCAGTCCGATGAACGCGCCGACGATGAGACCGTCGTTGGCGGTGCGGATCAGACGCGGTGCCAGACTCATCAGCAGCAGGAACCCGCAGAGCTTCGCGGCCTCCTCGGTGATCGGTGCCGTCGCGCCGGCACCCCAGTTCGCTGCCCATTCCTGGCCGAAGAGCTTGGGGTAGATGCTCAGCATCGCCGTGTTCGCGGTCATAGCGAACCCGAAGGTGCCGGGGATCGCGCCCCACACGATCGCTGCTACCACCAGCGAACCGGGTTGCCTCTCCCAGCGGTCGATGTGGCGCAACCAGAAGAACCAGGCGACACCGCACAGCAGGCACAGGATGGCGGCGGCGGCGTAACCGCCGGCGTAGAAGGAGGCTTCGGGTGCGAAGTAGGCCCATGTCTGGTGCACACCGATGGCAGTGAGCACGATGTACACCCAGAACGACGCGTTGTGCGGTTGCAGGAAGTGGAACCGTTCGCCCCACCCGGACACCTCCACGGCACGGCGCCGGCGTTCGATCGAGTCGGTGTGCGCCGAGTCCGTCGAGGAATCGGTGTCGGTGTCTCTCACGAGTTGTTCCTGTCGGTTGTGCGGATGCTGGCGAGCATGTCCTCGACGTCCGCGGCGGAGGCGATCATCTGAGCGGGCGGGCCGTACACGCGGACCCGAAGGCCGGTGCCGTCGATGACGAACGCGGCGGCCAGTCCGTCACTGATGACACTCGAATATGGCTGCATCACACCGGTTTCCCCACTGGCGGTGGTGAGCGTGGTCACGTCGCCGACAACGCGGAACGTGGGGTCGTTCGCGAGGGTGGTGACCTTGTCCGTCTGCTCGAGCAGTTCTGCCGGGGTCCCGTCGAAGGAACCGGGGAACACGTCCACGGAAACTCCGTCTCCGGTGACGGTCAGTTCACCGGTCTGCTGGATCGTGCTCTCCTCGTCGAGGCGGAAGCCGCTCTCGACGCTCCACCCGGTGATGGGCGTGATGTCGATGGTGTCCGCGAGCGCGAATCGTTCGCCGGCGCGGACGGAGTCGTCCCAGCGAATGAAGGTGTCGATTCGGGGCACCACGACGGTCAGCAGCAGGAACACCCCGGTCACGACCAGTGCGGGTAGCAGCGTGCGCCGATCGAGGCCGAGAACGCGGTGCTCTGCCGGAACACGTGTCCGGTGATGATCCGGAGCGGTCGATGTCATGAATGGCCCTGCGCGGTCACGGTTGTCGGGCGGCCGTGCCGAAGTCGCGAGATCTCCTCGCGCGCCGCAATGACATCGGGGGTGTCCTGTCCCTTGGCGGCGGCGAGGTTGGCCAGGAGATCGGGTAGGTGCTCAGGCATGCTCAGGGTTTCCGTGTGGAGTACCAACGTTATCTCCGATTCGTGGGGTTTCATCACTATTTCAGATGGTGACGCATTCCGTGGGTCGTGATCGGTGGTGGAGTTCGATCGAGCGCATACGGCGGCCGTACCGTCCAGCTGAATGGCATGTCGATACGACGGCGCCGGGGTGTGCTCGTGGTGGCGGGGCGGAAGCCGGCCTTTCCGGTTGTTCGCACACCACCCGCGGTCGGGCGGCGACCGTCGTGCGGGACGTCGCCGAGCTGCGGCTTACGATTGGGGCCGTACCTGTCGAGTGGGGGGATGTGATCGAGCGTGGCCGAGGCGAGGCACGAGTTCGTCGCTCGGCGACTTCGTGCATTGATCGCGAGTGGCGACTATGCGGTGGGGCAGTCTCTTCCGAGCGAGAGTGCGCTCTGCGCCGAGTACGGAGTCTCTCGCGGGCCGGTGCGACAGGCGTTGGCGTCGCTCGCCGCAGAGGGGGCGGTCCACCTTTCTCGAGGTCGTCCGGCCGTGGTGCGCTCCGATCATTCTGCGCAGACCCTGGACACGTTCACTCCGTTCTCTCAGTGGGCACGGCGCACTGGGCGCAGATCGGGGAGCAAGACGCTGGAGGTGTCGCGTCGGCGGGCGTCAGCAGTCGCTGCCCAGACGCTGGGGATCGACATCGACGATTTCGTGGTCGAAGTTGTTCGTGTCCGTTATCTCGACAGCGAACCCACGATGATCGAACGAAGCGTGTTCGTCGATTCCGTGGGTTCGCTGTTGTTCGATTTCGACACCGACTCGGGCTCGATCACCGACTACCTGACCGGCCTCGGTGTGAGGTTCGAGTCGATGTCGCACCTGCTCGATGCTGTCTCGGCCGATGCGGTGGACGCCGACAGCCTCGGCATCGCGGTGGGCAGTCCGTTGCTGCGTGAACGCCGGACCTCCCGAGACGAGAACGGAATCGCGTTCGAATTCGCGGACGATCGCTACCGTTCCGACCAGGTCGTCTTCAGCATCGTCAATTCGCGGACGGTCGATCCGCGCATGATCGCGCCGGACAACCCCGGTTCCTGACAGCGCAGGTGGCCGTCAGTCGGCCGCGGGCATCCGATTCCAGTGCGGGAGGAGCAGAAGCATCGCGAGGAACGCGGCGCCCGCGAAGCCGTAGAACAGCGTCGTCGTGTCGAGGTAGCCGGGCAGTAGTCCACCGAAGATCGCTCCGATCGAACCGCAGCCGTTGATGATTCCCGCTGCGGCCCCTGCATGTTTGGACGTTCCGAAGTCCACGGCGGACACACACGAGATCATGGCGTCCGCTCCGTAGACAGTGAGCCCGATGACAGCGAGCACGGCCACCATGATCCACACGTTGCCGGCGGCGGTGAGAGGAGTGAACAACGCCAGAATCACGGTCAAGGCGACGAGGCTCAGCACGCATGCGGGAATGCGGCGGGCTTTGAATACTTTGTCGGAGATCCGGCCGATCAGGATCGGTGCAGCGACTCCTGCGACTCCGAAGGCGATCGGAACGGTGATGGCGACGAAGTTGTCGGCGTTCTGCAGGCGTTCGGCAACGATGACCGGGCCCCACAGGAGGATCGCGTAGCGCGCCGGTTTGAGGAGAAAATAGGCTGCACCGAGTGTCATGACCATTCTGTCTCTGATCACGACGGAGAATGTCTCGCGCACCGACTGTGTGGGCACGGCGACGGCGGATTCGGATGCGAGCGGGGCGATCTCGGTGTTCGGTCGGTAGTCCTCGATCGCCGGTAGACCGACGTCCGTCGGGCTGTTTCGCTGGAAGATCAGGACGAGGACGAAGATGACCGCCACCACGACGGAACCGGTGGTGAAGGCCGCCCGCCAGCTGTCGAAGATGCTGTAGGCGAACCAGCCCAGAACGGGTGCAGCGACCAGTCCGCCGAAGGCGTAGTTGGTGCTCCACAGACCGAGGACGCGGCCCCGTTCGCTGATGGAGAAGAATTGCGACATGTTCTTCAAGGTGCCGGACCACCCGGTCGACTGTGACAGCCCTTGCACGATCATCAAGGGAAGCAGGAAGACCAGCGCGGGCAGCAGTCCCATGAACAGGGTGGCGACGGCGGAAATGGCCAGGCCGCCGAGGACGACGATTCTGGGGCCGTATCGATCGGAGACCGAGCCCCAGACGAATTGCCCGAGGGCGTAGGCGGCGAGGTAGACGGCGTCGAGGTTGGCGAGCGTGGACTTGGTCAGGGTCGTGGACAGAACGGGATCTTCGAGGATTCCGAGTTTGGCGACCGAGAAGGCTTGTCGTGTGAAATAGAAGCCGGCGTAGGCGACCCAGGTGATCGCGAAGATCTGGAATCGCCAGCGTTCGTAACGGGCGATCTTCTCGGGGGTCGAGGTCAGGGCTTTCGTCATCTTGTGCACCTTGATTCGGACGCGCGAGAGCACTCGCAGCGTCGTGCGAAGAAGAACATCGAGGAAAGTTGTCCTCGCTCGTCGCGCTGAGAACTGCGCGACGAGCGGGAGATCCGCGAGCATGAGGCGTCGATGCGGCTGCCCACTCGGACGACGAGGCGGTGTGGCGAGGGTGGTGCGGGTTCGAGATGTGCCGGGCGGGCTCAGTTCACCGCGTCGATGAGGCTGGGCAGGTCGGCAACGCTGTCGAGGATGTGTGTCGCACCCGCCGCGCGGAGTTGGTCGGCGTCGTGAGCACCCGTCAGGACTCCGACGACCACTCGTGCTCCTGATCGGAGGCCGCTGGTGATGTCGGACGTGGTGTCGCCGACGACGAGCATGGCCTGGACGGACGGGGCGCTCGTGCGGAGCAGCGCGGTCAGCGGCATGTCGGGGAAGGGGCGTCCACGCATCCCGTCGCCGGGGCACAGGACGACGTCGGCGATGTCTCGCCAACCGAGGGCATCGAGGATGGCGTACTGGGTCTCGTGCGCGAACCCGGTGGTCAAGGCTGTCTTGATGCCGTCGGATCGAAGATCGTGCAGCAGGTCCGCTGCACCCGGGATCGCGCTGCAGTGACCGTCGCGAACGAGCTGCCCGTAGCGGTCCTCGAACGCTTTGTTCGCCGACTGAGCCTGCTCTTCGTTGCCTCCGCTGAGGTGTCTGAACACGTCGATCTTGGACTGGCCCATGGTGTCGGTGACGTAGGTGAGCATACGAGCTCTGTCCTGCTCGTCGTGGGAGAGTCCGGCGTGTTCGTCGGCGGCCGCGAAGGACTGTTGCACCAGTCCTCGGTCCTCGACGGTGGTTCCGGCCATGTCGAACACGACGAGGCTGATCGGCTGAGTGTCGGACGTGGTGGTCATGCATCGACTCCTATCTGGGTTGACGCGTTCTGTTCGAGCGCGCGAGTGAGGCTGGATTCGGCCAGCCCCAAGCTGGTGGTCATACCGATTCCGGTGGTGACGGTGACGACGTGGACACCCGAGATCGGTTCGACCAGAAGGAATTCCGAATCGGGTGCTGAGCTGTAGACACCCTGCCAGCGTTCGGTGACCTCGATCCGGTCGACACCGAACATGGCTTTCGCCTCCGTGACGAGGGCCTCGAACCCTGCTTCGCTCTGAAACGGAGATGCCGACGTCTCACGAATGTGGGTGTCCCCGATCAGGATCGTGCCGTCCGGCTGGGGGGTGTACATCTGGTGCAGGTCGAGCCCGAGGTAGTCGGGAAACTCCTCTGCCAACCTAGTGGCGACGTCGACGACGGCGGGAAGCCCCTCGAAACCCGAGTACCGCAGGAGGGACCAGCCGGTGAACAGGGGAGTCGGCAGCGGCGTCGACAGTTCGATGCGGGCTCGCATCATGTGCAGGCGACACCGCAGGAGACCGCCCCGTTCGGCGTACTCGGGGAAGAGTCGGTCGATGTCGTAATTGACGGTGACGAACACGGTGTCGGCGTACAGATCGCCGCGAGTGGTGCGAACGACTCCGGGGTCGAATGACGTTGCTGCCGTGCGCCAATGGAAGTCGACACCGGAGTTCTCGAGCCAACGGGCGATCGACGGTGCGGCGCGGCGCGGGTCCACCTGGAGATCGAGCGGCATGAACAACCCGCCGGTGACACCATCGGCAGAGATGGGGAGTCTGTTCAGGACCTCGTCGCGATCGAGCAGCTGTGCCTGCTCCGGTCCCCGAACTTCGGCGAACTGTCGGAGGACCGCCAGTTCGTCGTCATGCCGGGCCACGCAATGGGTGCCCGACTCGGACGACCAGAAGCCGGCCTTGCGTGAGAGGTCCAACCAGTGCGTGCGTCCGGCTCCGGCGTAGCGCAGCGCCTCGCCCGATTGCGCTGTGATGCAGGCATGTCCGAAATTCTGGACCGATGCGCCGACGACCGCGGTGGCATGGTCGACGACAGCGACTCGGAGACCGCGCTGGTGGGCATGATAGGCGTGCGCGAGACCGATGATGCCTGCGCCGACGATCACGACGTCGTAGTTCGTGTGCTTGTGCATGAACAAACTGTCGACCCTGGACCGCAACTTGTCAATACAGGTTCGTCGAATTTACCTGTTGTATATATACCGGCCCGAGGGGCAGTGCTGTCGCTCGGGAGTTGGTTGGTGTCAGGCGTCCATGACGGCGGTGAAGGTCATCCGGTCGCCGCGGTAGAGCGAGCGCCGTTGTTCGATCGGCACCCCGAGGTCGTCGTAGGAGGTGCGGTTGAGCAGGAACATCGGGGTGCGGGTGTCCACCGTCAGCAGTGCCGCCTCGCGGGCGTCGGGGAGCACTGTCTCGATGGTGTCGACGACCCGTCCGAAGGCGATGCCGCGGACGGCGAGCTCCGAGTAGAGGGAGGAGCGGTGATCGAAGCTGTTCATCAGCCCGGGAACGCGCGCGGCGGGAATCCGGGTCGTCTCGAGACCGACGCGGGTGTCGTCCGTGGTAAAGACGCGTTCGAGTTCCACCACGGGCGCGCCGGGGTCGACGTGGAGCATCTCAGCGAGGGTGTCGTCTGCTCCGTAGGTGCTCCAGCCGACGAGCAGGCGCGTGGCGCTCATGCCCTTCGCTCGTGCGGCTTCGGTGTAGGAGCCGACGGCGAGAGGGAGGACGACCTTGGGAGCTGCCACCACCGTCGCGCGACCTCGACGCTCGATTCTGCCCGCCACCAACAACTCTCGGATGGCCTGGCGCAGTGTCTCTCGCGAGACGTCGTGTGCCTCGGCCAGGTCCCGCTCTGAGGGGAACGGGTCACCGGGTGAGAGCCCGTCGAGCAGGGAATCGAGGCTCCTGCGCACGACCTGATGTTTGAGCATCCGAGGTTCGGTGTCGACGACCATGGCGACACCATAGCAAAAATAGGTCTAGACCAGATGGTCGACGCACGTTCATCAGCTGTTCACGGGCTGACCCTCTTCTGGTCTATACCAACCGGCAGGGTCTGTCCCATGCCGAACTCGCCCGCTCCTTCTCCCACCCGTTCACCCGTCGTCGAACTCGTCGTGCTGGACATGGCCGGCACCACGGTGACCGATGACGGTCTCGTCCTGGCAGCGTTCGACGCCGCCGCGACCGCCGTCGGACTCCAGGACACGGGCACCGAACGTGCCGATGCCCGCCGGTATGTCCTCGACACCATGGGCCAGTCGAAGATCGAGGTCTTCCGAGCCCTCTTCGGCGACGAGGACCGCGCCCGAGCGGCGAACAACGCTTTCGAATCGGCCTACGACGCTCGCATCGACACCGGGGTGCGGGCCGTCGCAGGAGCCGCAGAGACCGTGACAGCTCTACGCGGTGCCGGAATCAAGGTCGTGCTCACCACCGGCTTCTCGCCGGCCACGCAACACCGCATCCTCGACACCCTGCACTGGCACGACCTCGCCGATGCCTACCTCGCACCCGGCGATGCCGGCCGCGGTCGACCGTTCCCCGACCTCGTCCTCACTGCAGCCCTGCGCACCGGGGTCAGCGACATGGCCGCCGTCGCCGTCGTCGGAGACACCTCCAACGACATCGACTCCGGCAGGCGCGCAGGAGCATCCGTCCTCGTCGGTGTACTCACCGGCGCCCACTCGGAGGCGCAGCTGCGCGCCGCCGGACCGACACACGTGCTCGCCAGCGTCGCCGACCTCCCCGCTCTGCTCCTGCCCTGACCCGACTCTCCGGCCCACCTCACCGAACGGACACCACGCCATGCCCACTCTCGCCTCCCGCCGAACCGCAACTGCCGCAGCGCTTCTCTCCGCCACCGCACTCGTTGCTGCGAGCTGCTCGAGTTCCACCGCCGACACGATGACCGACCAGGGGTTCCCGGAAACGATCACGCTCGCGGCGATCCCCGCTGAGAACTCCACGGACCTGCGTGCGAGCTACGACCCCGTCATCGAGCGGTTGCAGCGCGAGACCGGCTCCACCGTCGAGTTCGTCCAGGCCTCCGACTACGCGGGCGTCGTCGAAGGGCTGATCGCCGGCAACGTCGACCTGGCCTTCTTCGGACCTTTCGCCTACGTGGTCGCCGGCATCAATGGCGCCGAGATGACTCCCCTCGGTGCCGTGGTGCAGGACGAGGGCACACCCCCCGGATACCAGTCCTACGGAATCACCCGCGCGGACAACCCCTCTGTCGACTCGCTCGCCGATTTCGCAGGCAAGAAGGTCTGTTTCGTCGACCCCAGCTCCACCTCCGGCTTTCTCTACCCGTCGGCGGGACTGATCGAGGAGGGAGTCATCGCCTCCGGCTCCGAGGCCGACATCTCCGCCGGCGTGACACCGATCTACGCGGGCGGACACGACGCCTCCGCGCTGGCCGTCAAGGCAGGCGACTGCGACGCCGGGTTCGCCTTCGACACCATGGTCGACCGAACGATGATCGACAACGGCGAACTGGCTCCCGGCGAGCTGAAGACGGTGTGGAAGTCGGAGACGATCGCGGGATCACTCTTCGCGGCGAACAACGACCTGGGTACCGATGCCATCGCCAAGCTGGAGGAGGTGTTCAGCGAGGGCATGAATTCCGATGCCTTCGTCGCCGACGGTATCTGCGCTGAAGAGTGCCGCATCACCGACGAGGACGCATGGGGTGTCGTCCCGGCCGACGACAGCGACTACGACGGCGTCCGCCACGTGTGCGAGGTCACCGGCTCCCAGAAGTGCCAGGGCTGACCATGAACGCGATGATCGACCGTAAGGACATCGTCGTCAGTGCACGCGATGTCACCAAGACCTTCGGCACCACCACCGCACTGCACAACGTCAACCTCGACGTCCTCCGCGGCGAGATGCTCGTGCTTCTCGGGCTCTCGGGATCCGGCAAGTCGACGCTGCTGCGATGCATCAACGGACTCCACCCGATCACGTCCGGCGCCATCACCACACTGGGTTCTCGCGTGGACCTGGCGTCCCGCCGATCGGCACGCGAGGTCCGTAAGGACGTCGGTTTCGTCTTCCAGCACTTCAATCTCGTCGGCCGCCTGTCCTGCCTCGAGAACGTCCTCGTCGGAGGCCTGGGACGTCTGACCGTGCCTCGATACGGCGCGGCGACGTACCCCAAGGCGATGCGAGCGGAAGCCCTGCGGTGCCTCGACCGTGTCGGTCTCGCCGACTTCGCCGAGCGCCGAGCGGACACCCTCTCCGGCGGGCAGCAGCAGCGCGTCGCCATCGCGCGCACCCTGATGCAGCGACCGAGCATCGTCCTGGCCGACGAACCCGTCGCCTCACTCGACCCGGAGAACGCAGGCGTGGTCATGGACCTCCTGCAACGCGTGTGCACCGAGGAGAAACTGACCGTGGTGTGCACCCTGCACCAGGTCGACCTCGCACTCGGCTGGGCTCACCGCCTCGTCGGCCTGCGTGACGGAGAGGTCGTTCTCGACCGCCCGGCCGCGGGTCTGATGCGCGAGGACATCATGCCGATCTACCAGCGCATCGCCCCGCCCGGGGACGTCAGGTCGGCGGCGTTCCCGTCATGACCGTCACCGCGACACCGAGAACCGAACCGCCACCGACCCGGCCGCGGCGGCGGTGGCTCCTGCCGTCACTCGCCGCGATCGCGGTCGTTCTCACCGTGCTCTCCGCCGAATACATCGAGTTCGCGCCCGCCGCGCTCATCGACGGACTCGACGACGTACGACGCCTCATCGCGCGCATGCTGCCCCCGCGCCTCGACGACTCCGAACGTATCGTCTCTCTCGCTCTCGACACGCTCCTGATGGCGGTCCTCGGCACCGTCCTGGCCGCCATCGTCTCTGTCCCCCTTGCCTTTCTCGCAGCCCGGAACACCACCCCCCATCCGATCGTGTACACCGCGGCGCGGGCGATCATCACCTTCTGCCGTGCGATGCCCGACCTGTTGTTCGCCGTCCTGTTCGTCCGGGCACTCGGCATCGGCGTGCTGCCGGGCATCCTCGCCCTGGCGTTGCACTCGATCGGCATGCTCGGCAAACTGTTCGCCGACGCCATCGAGGAAGCCGACGACGGTCCTCGCGAAGCACTGCGCGCGACCGGGGTCGGGTACATCCGCGAGATGATTAATGCCGTGGTGCCGCAGGTGGTTCCCGCCTGGATCGGAGCTTTCGTCTACCGCATCGACATCAACCTGCGCATGTCCGTGGTGCTCGGATTCGTCGGCGCCGGCGGAATCGGCTTCGCGCTGCAGGACGCGTTACGCGGGTTGATCTACCCCCGCGCCCTCGGCATCGTTCTCGTCATCCTGGTGATCATCGCCGCGATGGAGCTGGCGGCCATCGCGATCAGACGCATGCTGCTCGTCCCGTCGAAGGCGGGCCCGCGTCGCGACCGAGCGATGAAGATCGGCTCCGGCGCGGTACTGGTGGGGGCGACCATCGCATCGTTCGTCGTCCTCGAGCTCGACCCCCGGTCGCTGCTGACGTGGATCGGACCGTCGATGGACGTGTTCGGCCGCATGATCCCGCCCGACTTCTCCTCGCTCGGTATCGATCTCGTGGATGCCGCCGTGCAGACCGTGGCCATCGGCGTCGTCGCCACCGCCATCGGCGTCGTACTGTCCATCCCCGTCGGTGTCCTCGCCGCCCGCAACGTCACTCCACACCCCGCGGTGTATTGGGCGGCGCGAACGTGGATCCTGCTGGTGCGCGCGGTTCCCGAACTCATTCTCGCCGTCGTGTTCGTCGCGGCGCTCGGACTCGGTCCGGTCGCCGGTACCTGCGCTCTGGCCATCGGGTCGATCGGATTCCTGGGCAAGCTCGTTGCGGACGCCGTCGAGGAGATCGACCCCGGTCCACTCGAGGCGATCTCCTCCGTCGGAGGAGGGTGGTGGAATCGGATCGTGAATGCAGTGATCCCGCAGGCGATCCCGTCGATGATCGGCTCGAGCCTGTACCTCCTCGACGTCAACATCCGCACCTCCACCATCCTCGGCATCGTCGGCGCCGGCGGTATCGGCTTCCTGCTCTTCGAGTCGATCCGCACTCTCAACTTCGATGTCGCGGGTGCGATCGTCCTGGTCATCTTCGTCGTCGTCTACACCGTGGAAAGGATCTCCGGATGGATCAGATCACTCCTCGCCTGACGCGAGCGGCGCTGTGGACACCGGACGGAATCGACGTCCGCACACTCGAGATTCCCGAGCTGGCGCCCGGCGAGGTCCTGGTGCGTGTCGACCTCGCCACCGTGTGTGGAAGCGACCTGCACACGGTGTCCGGGCGACGACCGGCCCCGTGCCCCTCCATCCTCGGGCACGAGGCGGTAGGCCGGATCGTCGCCTTCGGCGACGGGGCACGAGCGATCAGCGCCGACGGTGCCGCGCTGTCGGTGGGTGATCGTGTCGTCTGGTCGGTGACCGTGCCCTGTGGACACTGCGTGCGCTGCACGTCGGGTTTCACCGCCAAGTGCATGCGCGTCCGCAAGGTGGGACACGAGCCGGCGACGGGGGAGTGGGTGCTGAGCGGCTCGTACGCCCAGCACATCGTCCTGCCCCGCGGAACGGCGGTGGTCCCGGTCCCTGAGTCGATGCCCGACGCCGTTGCCGCTCCGGCAGCCTGCGCGACCGCGACGGTCATGGCAGCGCTGGAAGCAGCGGGGAATCTCGTCGGCAAGCGAGTCCTCGTCCTGGGCGCCGGGATGCTCGGCGTCACTGCGGCCGCTGCCTCCGTCGAGCGTGGGTCGGAGACCGTCCGCGTGATCGACCGCGACCCGGTGCGACAGAACATGTCTCGACGCTTCGGAGGGATCGACGACGACGGCGGCGATGCGGACGTGATTGTCGACTTCACCGGGGCAGCGGCGGCCCTGCAGTCCGCACTCGACCGGCTCGACGTCGGCGGCCGGTTCGTTCTGGCCGGATCGGTGACTCCTGGCCCGCCGATCTCCGTCGACCCCGAGGCTGTCGTCCGGAACTGGTGGGCCATCACCGGAGTGCACAACTACGAACCCCGTCACCTCTCACAGGCCGTGGCATTCCTCGACGCGACGGACGGAAGGTACCCGTGGGCCGAGGTGATCGACACTCCTGTCCCGCTGGCGGATATCGCTCGGGTGCTGGTGCCGACGCGCCCCGGCATCCTGCGGTCATCGGTGACTCCGCACGTGCGCTGACGTAGTCCACCACCGCGGTATCTACTCTGTCGGCCATAGGCCGTCGTCACCGATGGTCCCATCGCGGGAGTGCTGTTGTCGAGATGCCGTCACCCACATCGGCGAGATCCAATGGAGTGCAGGTTGATACGAGACCAACTCGGTCGAGATACGCACTCTCGGTGTCACGAGAGTGTCACAAGTCGGGATGGACGGAGGTGGACCGAGGCGGACGCCAGTGGACAAGGGAGCAGTTCAGGACGGGTTTCGTGAGTCCAGGTGGATCCACCTGATCGGGTCGTCGAAGCCTTGTAAGCGAGCGGTCTTCGGTTCAATCCCGAAAGGAGGCTCTCGATATGCCTCTGACCAGCACAAATGCTTCGAAATAGTCTGATCTGACCTCTCGTTTCACGACTTCCCCCTGTACGTCCATGCAGGTCCGCCACGGTCCAGGGCCGTCCGGTCACCTGCGAAAAGCTCCGAAAAAGGTCTCGATGTCACGAGTTGTCACAACTCATTCGTAACTCGTTCGATGGACTCGGGTGGACGTGGGTGGCTGTAGGTGGACCCCAGCGCCGAAGAGTCCACGACAGTCTGCGGACGCCCGCGAACTTTCGTGGACGGGAACCACTCGCTTCACGTCCGGTTGCTGAGGGCGTGGACGTGTGCGGACGTCAGTGGACGGTGCGTCGTTCGATCGCCGGACCCTCGTCGATCGACGAGCATCGGGCAGGGCCGGGGCTCAGTGGTCCTCGTGAACCATCCGCAACCGGTTCTCTGTCACGTCGGCTTAGCGGGTACAGAGATAGTCTTAACCGTTGTGAGACAGACAGTTCCGCGTCATCTGAGCGATGCAGTCAGAGGTGTTTGTCCCCACCGTCAGCGGGAACCAGAAGTGTTCGGTGCGTGAGACGCTCGGCGTGGTCTGCGCAGTATCGGGCTCACGAGGAGAGACGTCGAATGCGAGACGAGTACGACGGCGGTACGGCTGGCACGTCGTCGGCGGCGTTGCTGGCGGAGATGGCGGTCGACGCGGCGGGTGTCGACGGGGCCGCCGTTGCGGTCATCGCGGGGGACCCGCTGGTCCGGGAGCTGATCCACAGCACCGATTCCGCGGCGACTCGTATCGACGAGTTGCAGTTCACCATCGGGGAGGGTCCGTGTCTGGATGCGTTCCGCATCTGCGAGTCGCACATGGTGCCGGATCTGCTGGACCGCAGCGCGTCGGTGCGGTGGCCGGCGTTCGCGTCGGCGGTGGTGGAGGAGCTCGCGGTGCGCTCGGTTTTCGCGTTCCCGCTGACGGCAGGTGATGCTGCGGTCGGGTCACTGGAGCTCTATCGCACCGAGCCGGGGGAGCTGACAGTCGCGCAGTACACCACCGCTGCGACGATCGCGGCGATGATCGGGCCTGCGCTGGTGGCGGAGGTCGCCGACACGGATTCAACGGGTGAGAACACAGAACCCGAACACGGCGTGACAGCGATGTTCTCGCGCGCCGAGGTCCACACAGCCATCGGGATGCTGGCAGCTCGGCTACGCATCCCGATCGACGATGCGGCGGTCCGGCTGCGTGCGCATGCGTACGCCGAGTCCAAACCCATCACCGGCGTCGCTCAAGACCTCATGCTGCGCACTCTTGATCCAGGAGTACTCGACGACTGACAGCGCATCGCAGCGGAGTTCCGTGGATCCCACTGACCGTCGCTACCACACCCATTTCTGGCGATCTGAGAATGACAGAAGCGTGGTTCGAGGGACTGGTTGCGGCAGCGCCTCCGTGATGTCGGCGGTGGGTGCTGACAGACCTCCATCGCGTCCACGCGAATCCTCGTCTCGCTCGAGTGGTAGGCGCCGCGCGGGTGAGCGGAAGTGGAGAGAGCTATCGGTTGCGCCGGCAACTCCCTTCGAGACGCTGGGTCGATCACGCGGTCTGCGTGATCGACCAACCCGCCGCGCTCGCCAAGACCGTCCCGCCCTCGCGGCTGTGCCCATAGGGAACGGGAGGGAGGTCGATGCGGTTCAGATCGATCAGCAAGGTCAGTTCCTCACCCTGACCACGAGAGGTGAGGGCGATGGTCGTATTACTCAGAGCAGAGACCTCGCTGTGCGATCGGTACAGCCAGGAGTAGCGACGTCGCAGCCCGATCAGTTCTTGGTGCAGGTGATAGGTCGGCAGGCCATCTGGTGCCAGTTGTGAAGGCGAAGTGGGGAATCGGGGGCGTATCGCGTCGTCGCCTCCCATCCGGTCCTCCTTGATGCCGCGGTATGCGTGCTCGTCGCCGTAATAGATGCTCGGCACTCCGGCGAGGAAGAGGAGAAGCGCCGTCGCAATCGCAATGTGTCGGCTGTCGTTCAATGTGCTTGCGATACGCGTGACGTCGTGGTTGCCGACGAACGTGCCCGGGACGAAGGTGTCGAGCATGCTGTTGTTGGTCGACACCGCGTGCGCGAGCTCGTAGAAGTTGCCGTCGTTCAGAGAACTCCAGATCGACTTCCACAATTGGTACTGGGTCACAGAATCGACAGTGGATGCGCTGACGAACCGGGAATAGTCCCCATGTATCACTTCGCCGATGAACCAGCTCTCGGGCGCCCGCTCTCGAACCCGAGGCAGAATCGTCGCGAAGAACTCCGGTGGGATCGCGTACGCGGCGTCGAATCGCCACGCATCGACGCCGCGGTCGATCCAGTAGGTCAGGATGTCGACGACGTGATCGTGAACAGCCGGATTGGTGTGGTCGAGGGTCACAAGTATGTCGTGACCCTCGAAATTCACTGGTTGGCCGCCTTCCCACAGGAACCACCGGCCGTCCTCGGAATCGGGCCCCGCCGCGAGTGCTCCGCGAAACCTGGGATGGTCCCGGCCGACATGGTTGAACACGCCATCGAGCATGACGCTGATTCCGCGCGCATGTGCTTCGCGGATGAGTCGCGCGAGATCGTCTTCATCCCCCAGGCGAGAGTCGACGCGAAAATGGTCGACGGTGTCGTACCCGTGGGTCGACGAGGCGAACACCGGGCCCAGCGACAACCCGTTGCAGCCGAGTTCGATCAGATGATCGAGCCACGTCACGATGTGACCGAATCGGTGCTCGGATGCAGTGATGCTCGACGGTTCCGCGCCGACGAAACCGAGCGGGTACACCTGCCACCACACGACGTGATCCATCAGCCGACCCTACAAACGACACCCGCAGAATTTGCGACACCCACCAGGTGGGTAGGCCGCGACCGGCTGCTAATCGGACGACACATTCGCGCCCGTTGATGGTGGACGGTATGTGCGTTGTCGCCACGGAAACGCGGAAAATGGGTCTCATTGCCTCGGGTCGAGGGGTCTCCGGGCACTTAGCCGACCGGGGCACCATTCGAGTCCCGGCTCAGGGGCTGAGGACCTTTCGTGGATTGGTCGGTCAGCACGCGGGCGCGTGCTCGCTCGGCGGGGACGATCACGGCGAGAACGACGGCGAGCGTGGCAGCGAGGATGACGGTGGCGCCGGCCAGCGCAACTGAGGCGCGTTCGGCGACGGCTGCAGCGCCGATTCTGCCGTCTCCTGCGTGGGCGGAGATGGTGACGAGGATGCCCAGACCGAGCGCCATGCCGAGTTGATGGGCGGTGTTGAGCAGTCCGGACGCGGCGCCGGCATCGGCGGGGGCAACGCCGGCGATGCCGGCGTTCGTCAGCGGCGCGAAGGCAAGGCCCTGGCCGGCCCCGATGAGAAGCATCGGGAGCGCGACGCCCGTGAGGTAGTCGCCCCCGACGGTGATGGTGCTGAGCCATCCCATTCCGAGAAGGGTCAGGGCGACTCCGGCGACGAGCAGCGTCGCGTTCGGGATTCGGGCACCGAGACGGGGGACCGCCAGTGCAACAACGAAGTTGACGATCGTCATGGGAAGGAAGCCGAGCCCGGCCTGAAACGGCGTGAAGCCGAGTCCGTCCTGCAGATACTGAGTAGTGAAGTAGAAGAAACCCATCATCGCACCGAGATGACCCAGCCTGGTGGCGTACGCACCGCTGCGGACACGGCTGGCGAACAGTCGCAACGGCATGATGGGCTGCTCGACACGCGCCTCGTTGACGACGAACCCGGTGATGAGCACAGCGGAGACGATCAAGGGCACGACGACGCGGGAACTGCTCCACCCGTATTCGCCGGACTCGATGATGCCGAACACGGCCGCGCTCACACCCGATGTGACGCTGAGAGCGCCCACGAGGTCGAATCGGCCGCGCTGGCGCGGAGATTCCGTGAGGACGGTGCGCGCAGCGATGATCATCGCCACCGCGATGGGAACGTTGACGAGGAACGCGGCGCGCCAGGAAATCCACTGGGTGAGTGCACCGCCGATCAGCAGACCTGCGCTGGCGCCGATGCCGGCCGTCGCGGAATACCAGGCCACCGCGCGGGCCCGGGCCTTTCCGTCGAAGTAGGCGGTGATCAGCGCGAGCGAGGTCGGTGCGACGATCGCAGCCCCGATGCCCTGGATCGCGCGGCCGGCAATCATCCATGGGCCCGACGGCGCGAATCCGATGAGTAGCGACGCCGTTCCGAAGAGCGCCAGGCCGGCCACGAACAGTCGGCGGCGTCCGACGATGTCGGCGACACGGGAGGCGAGCAGCAGCAGTCCACCGAACACCAGGGTGTACGCGTCCTGCACCCAGGACAGCGCTGTCGGTGACAGATCCAGGTCCGCGCGAATGCTGGGGAGTCCGGTGAAGATGACAGAGTTGTCCAGCAGCACCATGAAGTAGCTGATCAGGACGATCGCGAGGATCGCCGTCGGTGTGGCGGCGGCGACCGGGGATCGGGTCGTTGTGTGGTTCGAGAGCGGCATGACCTCAGTCGACTCTCTCGACGCCGTTCGCGGCAGTGTCCACTGTTCCAGGTACTGACAGGGCCCGGCTCGGGCAACGACCTCCGAGGCCCGCGGGTTCAGGTGCTGCGTCTACTTCCCGACCTTGTCGGACAAGTCGTCGAGGGTGTGGCTCTCCTCGCTCGTGAGCTGAATCGACGACGCAGACATCACTCCCTCGAGTTGATCTACGCGGCTGACACTGGCGATCGGTGCGACGACGCCGGGCCGACCCTGCAACCACGCCAGGGCGATCGTGGCGATGGAAGTGTCGTGAGTGCGCGCGATGTCGTCCAGAGCGGTCACGACATCGAGGGCCGCGTCGCTGAAGTAGCCCTCGGTGAATTGCTCTCTGGGGGTGTTCGCGATGTCTTCCCTGCTCCGGTACTTTCCGGTCAGAAAGCCTGACGCCAACGCGAAGTACGGGAAGACGCCGAGATGGTGGAGTCCGGCGATGTCGCGCAGCTCCGGTTCGTACGAGCGACGGTGCACGAGGTTGTAGTGCGGCTGCAACGCAATCGGCAGATCGAACCCTTCTTCGCGAGCGACGTCGACCCACTCTCGGACGCGCGCGGGCGAGAAGTTGGAGATACCGAGGTAGCGGACTTTGCCGGCCTTGATCAGCTCGTCGAAGGCGGCCAGGGTGTCCGCGAGTGGGGTGTCGTCGTCGGGCCGGTCGCGGTGGGCGTAGTACAGATCGATGTGGTCGGTCTGCAAACGGGCCAACGACGCGTCAGCCGCGGCGCGAATGTTGTCGGGAGCGAGACCGAGGAAGTCCGGGTGCTGACTGACCTTCGTCGCCAGGACGATGTCGTCGCGCCTGCCCCGCGCTGACAACCACGAGCCGATGATGGTCTCGGACTCGCCACCTGAATTGCCCGGTGCGAAAGCAGAATACGAGTCAGCGGTGTCGATCGCATCACCGCCGCCGTCGACGAAGGCATCGAGGATGCGGTGCGATGCGGCTTCGTCAGCGGTCCAACCAAAGGTGTTCGCACCCAGCATCAGTGGAAAGACGTCCAGATCCGAGTCGCCGATTCTTGTCATGCTCATCCCCCGAGTGGAGTAGTAGATGTTTCTTCGATGGTCTTCGTCCCGCAGCCCACGACGGATGGTGACGGTTCACCGACTGTGCCTTTTCTGCGGCGCTGAACGACAGCTGCGACCAGGGCGGCGACGATAGCGGCGCCGACGAACCACGGCGCAATACTCGGTGTGTTCCCGACGAGCGCCCCTGCTGCAATGAGCGCGCCGACCCAGAATGTTGCCGCGCCCGCGTTGAGTACCGCGAACGTGCGGTACGACATACGCGAGCGGGCGGCCATGCGCGGACCAACCGTCCGAGTGCCACCGACCATGTGCGCGAGGACGGTTCCGACGGCGGCATTCGACGTGAAGAGTCGCTGCGCTCGCCGACGCATCGGTTCCACTCGCGTTGTGAGAGAGAGGAAACGCGTCGGTTCGCGATCAGTGGCGCGACGCCGACTCGTCCTGAATCCGTAGTGCGCTCCGAGTGTGGAGGCGAGGACCAGGACGATCATCGAGGGGATCAACGGCAGGCGTCCGCTGCCCACCAGGGCACCGACGAGAAGTACGGTGCTGCTGCCGGGAAGTATCAGGCCGGCGAGCACGCCCGACTCGGCGGTGAGCACGAGCGCAGCGGCGGTGAGCAGCAGAGGTGCGCACACGAGGGCGAGCGCGGACATGCTGCTCGTCAGGGGATCCATCCGAACCCCGTCCTTCCGGACTTCACTGCGTGGTCGCTTCGACACCGGAAAGCGCGAGGACCCCGGACGGCAACCGTGCACCGCTGATGGCGATGCCGGACAACTCGTCGTCGAACTCGCGCCACTCGTTGCTGTCGAGAACAACGTCCTCGGATCCCATGTTGTCGAGCAGATGCGACATACGGGTCGTACTGGGAATCGGAACGACCCAGGGTCTGCGAGCTGTCAACCAGGCCAACGAGATCTGGGCCGGGGTCGCCCCCTTGCGGATTCCCCACTCTTCGAGAAGTTGTATCAGCGGCATGTTGGAAGCGAGGTTGTCCGGGCTGTGGCGCGGAATGGCGGCTCGGAAGTCGCCGGGGCTGAAGCGGGTCCACGGTGTCATCGTCCCCGGGGTGAAACCCGCTCCCAGTGGCGCCCAGCAGACGAAACCGATGCCGAGTTCGTCGCACAGAGGCAGGATGACCTGCTCTGGATCCCTGGCCACCAGGGAGTATTCGTTCTGGATCGCGGTGAGCGGTTGTACGGCATGTGCCCGGCGCACGGTCTCCGGACCAGGCTCCGACATGCCGAAGTGCAACACCTTGCCCTCGGCGATGAGATCGCGCACGGTCCCGGCCACGTCCTCGATGGGAACGGTGGGATCGACACGGTGCTGGTAGAGCAGGTCGATGCGATCGGTGCGCAATCGCTCCAACATGCCGTCCACGACACGACGAATGTGGTCGGGTCGACTGTTGAGTCCTCCGATCTGTCGGCCGGTGTCCGGGTCGATGTCCCACCCGAACTTGGACGCGATGACGACGTCGTCACGGATTGGCGCCAGCGCTTCGCCCACGATTCGCTCCGATTCGAACGGGCCGTATGCCTCGGCGGTGTCGAAGAACGTCACACCGTGATCGGCGGCGCTGCGGACCAGGGTGACCATGTTCGCCCGACTGGACACCGGGCCGTACAGCGCGCCGGTCATGGTTTGGCACCCCAAGCCCACCGTCGATACTTCGAGCGATCCGAGCGTTCGACGACCGGTCACTCGCGTCGCGGTCAGGACGGCGTCGCCGACGTCGGCTGCAGCGGGTCGCGCCGCACTGCTGTCATCGGCGGAGCAACCCGCCATGCCGGCGACTACAGGAGCAGCGGCGAGCCCTGCTGCTCCGATGATGAATCGACGGCGGCTGCGATCGACTGGTGATGAGCTCACGAGTACTCCGATGTCATTGGTCGATTGGTCGTGCTCGGCCGACGCTACGGCGACTATCGGTGTGTCCGGGAGTGACTGTCAGTACCCCTCATCAGGTGAAGACGACCGCATTCTCGTCCAGTGATCTGATGTGGGCTGTGTGACTTCCCCTCGTGTTCACATCATTTCGATGCCCGCCGAAGCAGGTAACAACAGTGCCTCCCGAGCCCCGGACGCCGTCCGTACCGTCGGTGGAGAGGTCGTCGAAAGACCCGGAAGGACTGATCTCCATGAGAAAAGACATGACAACGGTGCTCGTGGTCGGCGCGACCGGAAGCATCGGCAGGCTGGTGGTGGCGGAGGCGCTGCGTGCCGGGTACGAGACCAGAGCGCTGGTGCGGAGAGCGGCTTCCGCGGAGTCGTTCCCGCCGGGAACCCGCGTCGTGGTCGGCGATCTCACGTCTGCGGACGGTGTTCGAGACGCCGTCGCAGGCGTGACCGGTGTCGTGTTCACACACGGGAGCCACGGTGGAGCTCATGAGGCAGAAATCGTCGACTACGGTGCTGTGCGCAATGTCCTGCATGCGGTGGAGTCGCCCGTCCGCATCGCTCTGATGTCGACGGTCGGAGTCACGAAGCGCACGTCCGGTCACGACTGGAAGCGACGCGGTGAACGACTGGTCCGGGCGAGCGGTCTGCCCTACACCGTCGTTCGTCCCGGCTGGTTCGACTACAACGGACCCGCGGAGAACAGGCTGGTGATGGTGCAAGGCGATACCAGGTGGGCGGGAGATCCCACCGACGGTGTCGTCGCACGAGCGGCGATCGCCCACGTGCTCGTCGCGTCACTGACATCCGACTCCGCGAAAAGAAAGACGCTCGAGCTGGTCGCCGAGACCGGTCCGAAGCAGTCGGATCTCGATCCGATCTTCGCAGCCCTGACGGCCGATCCGAAAGATGCCGTGGACGCCGTTCTCGACCGCGACACCATGCCGCTGGCGGACGAACCCCGGACAGTGCGCCGCGAGTTGGATGCCATCGGTAGCAGGTTCGACGACGACAGCCACGAGAGCTAGGACCGGTAAGCCCTCATGAAGGAGAAGACAGTGACGACCTGGTTCATCACGGGAGCATCGAGCGGTCTGGGCGCTGCGCTGGCGCGCGCAGTCCTGGCGAAGGGCGACAACGCGGTCGTCACAGCGCGCGACGTCGACAATCTGAGCGACCTCGAATCCGGATACCCCGAAACCGTGCTCACGGTGTCGTTGGACGTCACCGACCATGATCAGGTCGTCGCGGCGGTGCGGGAAGCGACCGACCGTTTCGGCTCCGTCGACGTGTTGGTGAACAACGCTGGTCACGGGTATCGCGCTGCCGTGGAAGAGGCGTCGCGGGACGAGGTGGACGAGTTGTTCGCGACGAATTTCTTCGGACCTGTGGATCTGATCAAGCAAGTGCTTCCACAGATGCGCTCGCGGCGGTCGGGCACCATCGTCAACGTGTCGTCGATCGGGGCACCCCGCTCCAATCCGGCCTCCGGCTACTACACGGCGACGAAAGCCGCTCTCGAGGGCATGTCCGATGCTCTCAACCGTGAAGTGGCTCCCCTTGGCATCCGCGTCATGGTGATCGAGCCGGGCGCATTTCGCACCGACTTCTCCGGGCGATCACTGCTGCAATCCCGAACGGTGATCGACGACTACGCGGAGACGGCGGGCAAGCGCCGTAAGGAGAACGACCGCACGCACGGTTCGCAACCGGGAGATCCCGACCGAGCTGCCGAGGTCATCATCTCCACGTTGCAGCAGGACACACTGCCGTTCAGGTTGCTGCTCGGCTCGGACGCCGTGAAGATCGTGCGTCAGGAGTACGACGAACGCACGGCGGAGATCGATCGTTGGGCCACACTGAGCGCCACGACCGAT
The DNA here is from genome assembly GCF_058139645.1 of Rhodococcus sp. NFXS4. NCBI lineage: Bacteria > Bacillati > Actinomycetota > Actinomycetes > Mycobacteriales > Nocardiaceae > Rhodococcus > Rhodococcus sp. NFXS4. Next base: position 3,923,781 of record NZ_CP192221.1, on the reverse strand, counting down.
TTCGACGACGCATGAGGACCTGGCTGATCACGGGTGCGTCAGGTGGTCTCGGACGCGCGCTCGCCGAACACGTTCTAGCCTCCGGCGAGCAGGTCGTCGCCACGGCGAGGGACGCCTCGACACTGAGCGAACTCGGAGACCGCTATCCGAGCGCCGTCGTGCTCGCATCCCTGGATGTGACGAACCCGTCGTCGATCACAGACGCCATTGCAGCGGGGGAGGAGCGCTTCGGGGCCATCGACGTTCTGGTGAACAACGCCGGCTACGGATACACCGCCGCCGTCGAGGAGGGCGAGGACTCCTCCGTGGAGACGTTGTTCGCGACCAACTTTCACGGTCCTGTCACAGTGATGAAGGCGCTTCTGCCCTCGATGCGTGCGCGCAGGAGTGGTCTGATCATCAACATCTCGTCGATCGGTGCACGCATCACGTTGCCCGGGGGCGGTTACTACTCGGCAGCGAAGGCGGCGCTCGAAGCAGTGTCCGGTTCTCTCGCCAAGGAGGTCGCGCACCTCGGGGTCCGTGTGATGGTGGTGGAGCCCGGATCGATGAAAACCAATTTTCGCGGTTCGTCGAGCGCCCGGTCCGCCGTGCGTATCGACGACTACGACCGTCCGCTCGGCCGAATGGGCGACGCCGCACTTGGGCCGCAGCGCGGTGACCCCGCGAAGGCTGCCGCGGCCATCGCGCGCGCCGCCGAACACTCCGACCCGCCGAAGCTGCTCGTCCTGGGGTCCGACGCACTCGCCGGGTTCCGTCAGGTGGCCGCTGCTGACGCTGAAGACGTCGACCGATTCGAAATCCTCGGCCTCAGCACCGACGCCTCCTGAGCGCGGCCCGCACCGCCGACTTCAAACAAGTTCTGCAGCAACGTCTCTCGGTCGTGTGAGATCGGCGATGTTCTCCGCGACGTGCTCGAACATGGACATCACCTCCGGATCGTGGCCGGCGATGATCGTTGTCTCCGGCTTCGAGTCGAGCTCGCGTAGGCGGTCATAGGACTCGTACATCCCGGCCAGATCCAGGAAGATCTGGAAAGGGCGATCGTGTCGTAACGAATCGTAGAAGTGCAGAGCATCGGATGCGAGAACGATCTCCGCGCTACCGGCATCGACGTGGGTGACGATCTGCCCCGGGGTGTGCCCCGGCATCACGTTCAGAGTGATGCCCGGAAACAGCTCTGCCGGTGAGGATTCGACGATCTGAAGCCGACCGGACTGCTGCAGTTCGACGACTGCGCGCACCTCGTCCCGTTCGACCTGCCAGCCGATGCACGTTCGCTCGCTGTACGGCCCGGTCCAGAAATCCAGCTCGGCCCGTGCGATGGAGAACGTGGCACGGGGAAACAGTCCGATGTTTCCGATGTGGTCGAAGTGCATGTGGGACAACACCACATGGTCGACATCCTCGGGTCCGACCCCGAGTCGAGCAAGTAGCTCCACGGGATCTGTGTCGATCCGTCGATCTCGAGTGTTCGCTGCCTCCGGCGAATACCCGCAGTCCACCAGCACGGTGCGAACGGAGTTGCGGACGAGCCAGAAGTAGTAGGCGGTGTCGAAGTTCCGGTCGGGTTCCCGATAGAGCTCGTAGCGGTAGAACTTCGCGCTCGCCACGGTCGGTCTCGAGGAGTACCGGAGTGCGTACACCTCGTAAGGATCGTTCGTCGTCAACACACTCGCTCTTTCCTGCGTGGTCGATTACCCCGAGCATGGGCCGGCCCGAAGGCCGAATCCGACGCTCTGGACGTGGTCGCGATCACATGCTAACTTCCGTATGTCCGTAATCACAACCAAGTGATCGTAATTACGAACACTGTCTCAGGCGCTCGCCGCTCCGCGTTCGGCTCACCAAGGAGAAGCACACAGACAATGAGACCCACCAAGCAGCGCCGCCGCGCGGCGGTCATTGCCCTCTCACTGAGCTTGGCGCTCGCCGCCTGCGGGAGTGGCGACGAGCCGACCACGGCGGACGGTGTCACCTCACTGCGCGTGAACACATCGGTACCGACCATCACGATCGCCGGTGCGCTCGCCATGGATGCACAGAACCTCGACGCTGCCCATCAGCTCGACGTGCAGTACGACATGGCCGGAGCGTCCAGCACGCTCAGCATCGAGGCAGTCCTGTCGCGCGACGCGGACCTCGCACTGGCCGGCCCCCCGTCGATCCTCGCCGCGATGCGAGAAGGCGCGCCACTGACCATCCTCGGCTCGACCGCGAACAACCTGCAGGTCCTGGTGATCAGGCAGGACGTCATCGACCGCCTGGGCATCACCCCCGACGCCCCGATCGAGGAGAGGATTCGCGCCCTGCGGGGACTGACGATCGGCACCAACCCGTCAGGTTCGACGTATCAGACGCTTCTTCGGAACGAACTGACTCGCTACGGCATGAACCCGGACGACGACGTCGACTTGATCGGCATCCAGGACTCGAACGCCCTGATCACCGGCATCGCCCAGGGGCAGTTCGACGCCGTCGCGACATCCAGCGGCGTCATCGAGCAGGCGATCGTCAACAGCGTTGCAGTGGTGTGGCTCTCGGGACCGCGCGGTGACATCGAGGCCACAGCGGACGTTCCGGTTCTCGCCATGGTGGGGCGGACTGACTGGGTCACCGAGAACGCCGACACCGTGGACAGATTCCGCGACGCCATGGCCGACTCCCTCGACGCACTCGAGACCGATCGCGATGTCCTCGGGCCGCTTCTGAAGGAGAAGTACTTCCCCGCGACAGATCAAGGGGTCTGGGACCTGGCATGGGGAGAGTCGGCGGGCGGTTACCCCGATGCGCCGACCTTCCCCCGGTCCTCCTACGACTTCTGGGTCGACAACGATCCCGAAGGGGTCGAGGCGTACAGCGATGTCGACTACGAGGATGTGACTTACGATGCTGCGCAGGGCTGATCGCGTGACAGGGACAGCTGCCGGCCCCGGTGCGTCGAGGGTGCGTCGGGTGGCTGCAGTCGCACTGGCCGTGGGCCTGACGCTCAGCGCGTGTGGTGGCGAGGAACGGTCGACCGAAGAGGGCGTCACGCCTGTCGACGTGAAGATGTCCGTGGCGACCTTCACCAACGCCAGTGCGTTGGTGATGGAAGCGCAGGATCTGGACGCCGAGCACGGGTTGGACGTCCAGCTCGATCAGGCCGGTGCCTCCAGCACGCTGAGCATCGAGGCGGTGCTCTCACGGGACGCAGACATCGCGCTCGCCGGCCCACCGTCGGCACTCGCGGCGATCCGTGAGGGTGCACCACTTACGATCCTCGGGTCGATCGCCAACAACCAACAGGTGATGGTGATGCGACCCGACGTCGTCGACCGGCTGGGAGTCGCACCCGATGCGCCTGTCGCGGAACGTATGGAGGCTCTGCGGGGTCTGACGATCGGAACCAATCCTTCCGGCTCGACCTACCAGACCCTCCTACGGAACGAGCTGAGCAGATTCGGGCTGAACCCTGACCAGGACGTCACGATGGTCGGTATCCAGGATCCGAACGCGTTGGTCACGGGTCTGGCCCAGGGCCAGTTCGACGTCATCGCGACTGCCAGTGGGCTCGTCGAACAGGCGATAGTGAACAGCGGTGCGGAGGTGTGGCTGTCCGGTCCGCGAGGCGACGTGGAGGCCACCGCCGACGTTCCCGTCCTCGCCATCGTCGCCCGCACCGATTGGGTGGAACAGAACCCCGACACCGCCGACGATTTCCGCGCTGCGATGGGCGATGCTCTCCAGGCGTTGACTACCGACCGAGACGCCCTCGATCCCATTCTCAAGTCCGGATACTTCCCGGCGCTCGATCAAGGGGTGTGGGACCTGGCGTGGGGTGAGTCCGCCGGGGGTTATCCCGACGCGCCGACCTTTCCACGTTCCTCCTACGACTTCTGGGTCGACAACGACCCCGAAGGCGCCGATTCCTACCAAGACGTCAACTACGAGGATGTGACTTATGGCCCTGCTCAAGACTAGGCACGCACCAGCGCCGGATGCTCGGGACGTCGGCGGTACCGACCTGCTGCGGGTGGAGAAGGTGGCAGTGTCGTTCACAGGAGACACGGACGTCCTCTCGGACACGTCACTTCGGGTCGACACCGGAGAATTCGTCACCCTCCTCGGACCCTCCGGTTGCGGCAAGTCGACCTTGCTCAACATGACTGCGGGGACATTGAAGCCGACTCGTGGAGAGATCTTCTTCGGCGGGCAGAAGATCACCAGCGTCAATCGCCAGGTCGGCTACGTGACGCAGGAGGACACCATGCTTCCGTGGCTTTCTCTGGCTGCCAACATCGGTCTCCCCCTGAAGATGCGCAAGGTCGCCAAGAGCGAGATCAAGGATCGTGTGGACGAGCTCCTGGCGAACTTCGGCCTCGACCATGCCGGTCATCGGTACCCGGCTCAACTGTCGGGCGGAATGAAGAAGCGCGGACTGCTCGCGCGCGCCATGATCTACAAGCCCAGGCTGCTGTTGATGGACGAACCGTTCGCAGCGCTCGACGCGCAGATGCGGGCTCAGCTGCAGACGGATCTGCGAGCAGCGGTGCGCGACACCGGCGTTGCGGTCCTGTTCGTCACCCACGATCTCGAAGAGGCGGCATTGCTGTCCGAACGGGTGGTCGTCATCGGCGGCTCGCCGGGACACATCATCGACGACATTCCGATCGAGCTGGGGCCCGACCGAGACCCCGAGACCCTGCGCTTCGACGAAGGATTCCGAGAAATCGGTCAGGTGCTGCATCGGTCACTTCAGAAAGCGCGAGGAATCACGCCATGAGTATGAACATCGACGAAGTCGTCACCCCGGACCGGGACGACGCGGTCGCCGCAGTGGCCAAGGCGCGTCAGCTGGGCAAGAAGAATCGACAACGGAAGTCGTGGATCCAGACGTCGTCTCGGCTGGGCGCTGTGGTCGCGTTCCTGCTGCTGTGGTCTCTCGTCGCCGGCACCGTCGTCGACACCTTCTACCTTCCCGAACCGACCGAGGTCGCGGGCGAGATCCGGGATTGGATCGTCGACGGCAGTCTCTGGACCAACATCATGGCGACCATGATGCCGGCCGCGCAGGGCTTCCTCATCGGCGGTATCAGCGCTCTGGTGCTGGGTTACCTCTTTGCGATGTCGAAGACCGTCTCGATGGTTCTCGAACCGTTCGTCGCGGCTGCGTACGGAATTCCCGTGGTCGCCCTGGTTCCGCTACTCATCCTCTGGCTCGGCATCGGCAGGTCGCTCGCGGTCGGTGTGTCGGCGATTGTCGTCTTCTTCCTAATCTTCTACAACGTGTACTTCGGCATCAAGGACGTCAAGCAGGAATTCATCGACCAGGTCCGTATCGCGGGCGCATCTCAGTGGGACCTCGTGATGCGTGTGCGCATCCCGTCCGCGTTGGTGTGGGTCGTGGCCAGTCTCAAACTGGCGGTGCCGCATGCACTGGTCGGCGTGGTGGTGGCCGAATTCCTGACGGGCAGTGAGGGACTCGGATACATGCTGTCGTCGAACGCTGCGCAATTCAACGCCGCCGGCACCTTCGCGTCCGTCGTCGTGCTCGCCGCGATCAGTTTCGCCCTCGACCGCATCGTCTTCATGATCTCGCGCCGCGCTCTCATGTGGAAAGAAGCAGCCGAGCACTGACGTCGGCCCGATCGGCACGACCACCTCGTCTCGGCGCAGTCCGCGCACCCACCAGGAAAGAAGCACACATGACACAGATCAGCCAGGTCCGCCGGATCGTGATCCTGTCCGCCGCGGTGTGTCTGGCGGCAGCAGGATGTGGGGAGAGCAGTGAACAGTCGTCGCCCGACGGCACGACACAGATCAACGTCTCCACATCCGTACCCTCCATCACGACCGCGGGGGCACTCGCGATGGATGCGCAGGACATCGGCGCCGAGCACGGCCTCGACATCCAGTTCGACATGGCCGGTGCATCGAGCACGCTGAGTGTCGAAGCAGTGCTCGCCGGGGACGCCGATCTCGCGCTGGCGGGGCCTGCCTCGATTCTGGCGGCCATGCGCGAGGGAGCCCCCCTCACCATTCTGGGCTCCACGTCGAACAATCTGCAGGTCATGCTGATGCGACCGGATGTCGTCGAACGCCTCGGTGTCACGCCCGATGCTCCTGTCGAGGAGCGCATGCAAGCGTTGCGAGGGTTGACCATCGGCACCAATCCGGTGGGATCGACGTATCAGATTCTTCTGCGGCAGGAACTGTCGAGCTTCGGACTCGACCCGGACGACGACGTGAACCTCATCGGGGTTCAGGACGCCAACGCTCTGGTCACCGGAATCGGTCAGGATCAGTTCGACGCCATCGCCACCTCGAGCGGCATCGTCGAGCAGGCCACCGTGAACAGCGGGGCCGAGGTCTGGTTGTCCGGCCCGCGCGGCGACGTCGAGGCCACGGCGGACTTGCCCGTCGTCGTCATGGTCGGCCGCACCGACTGGGTCGAGGAGAACACCGACACCGTCGACAAGTTCCGGGACGCCATGGACCAATCGCTGGAGTCGCTGAGAACCGACCGCGACACCCTCGGTCCGCTTCTGCAACAGAACTATTTCTCTGCGATGGACCCGGGGGTATGGGACCTCGTCTGGGCCGAGTCGGCCGGCGGGGTACCCGAATCGACCATCTTCCCCCGGTCGTCGTACGACTTCTGGGTGGAGAACGACCCCGAAGGAGTGCAGGCGTACGACGACGTCGCGTACGAGGACGTCGTGTACGGCGCCGCACAGGGGTGACCACCGACTCAGCAGACATCGAGCGCGCCTCCCGACGCGGTGCGCCCGCAATCACGAAAGGTAGACACAAGAAGTTGAGTACATCGATCACGAAGCCGACATTCGTTCTGGTCCACGGAGGTCGCCACGGCGGTTGGTCCTGGAAACGCGTCGCCGACGGCCTCAGGGCCCGAGGGCACGAGGTGCACACGCCGACACTCACCGGACTCGGCGACCGCGCGCATCTGGCAACACCGGAGGTCGGACTCGACACCCACGTTCAGGACTTGGTCGCGCTCTTCGAATACGAGGACCTCTCCGACGTCGTATTGGTCATGCACAGTTACGGCGGCATGGTCGGGTCGGGAGCAATGGAGAAGATCGGCGCCCGTGTGAAGTCCGTCGTCTTTCTCGATGCCGTCATGCCCAGGTCGGGGGAGTCGGTCCTCGATCTGCAACCTGCCGGTAGAGAGGAACGCATCCGCGGAACTGTGGAGAGGGAGGGCGACGGCTGGCTCGTCCCGGCATCGGATGCCTCGTACTGGGGGATCACCGATCCCGACGACCTCGCCTGGGTCAACCCGCGAATCACGGCGCAACCGTTCAAGACCTACACCGACAAGCTCGGACAGGTCACGCGGATATGGGAGACACCGACGGTGTTCATTCTCTGCCAGAACGCCGCAGGGGAAGCGCACATCGATGCGACGCGGCCCCTCGAACGCAGCCGGGCGGAGGACCCGCACTTCGAGCTGTGGACCCTGGTGGCGAGCCACGACTCGATGGTCACGCACACCGAGCCGGTCACACGGATGCTGGTCGAAGCGGCCGATCGCACTGTCAGTGCCGTTGCTCGGTGACCGGTACGACGACACCGGACTCCGGCGGATACCGGATGGTCGATCACCTGACCGGTGAGCGATGCGACGACCTTCCAGCATCCGTCGTCGAGCATACGAAGATGCTCGTCCTCGACCAACTCGGATGTGCCTACGTCGGTGCGGAGTTGCCCTCGGGCCGCTTGGCGCTGCGCTATGCCGAGTCCCTCGGTTCCTCCCGCGAGTCGAGCATCGTGCGCTCGAAACACACGATGTCAGCGGTGTCCGCCGCCTACGTCAACGGCACCGCCGGGCATGCCGCTGAACTCGATTGCGCGCACGCGACTTTCGACTATCGGGCCACCGGGCACCCGGCGACGGTCATCGTTCCCGCAGCCGTCGCGGTGGCCGAACGCCAGAGCGCGTCCGGTGCGCGTCTCGTCAGCGCGGTCGCGGCCGGTTTCGAGGCCGGCGCCCGGTCGATCTCGACTGTCGGGGGTCTGTCGTGGATGCGGTCCCGACACGGCCTGTACGGCGGATGCCTGCACTCCATCGGCGCGGCGGTCGCGTCCGCGAAACTGCTCGGCCTCGGAACCGACTCCACCATGCACGCGGTGGCTCTCGCGGTGGGGCAGGCCGTCAGTCCGACCGCGTTCTTCGGCGAACGCCGGCACATCAGCAAGTCCATCACCAAGGGTGGTCAGCCCGCGACCGCCGGTGTCGCAGGGGCGCTGCAAGCCGCTGCCGGACTGGAAGGGATCGACGACATCTTCGGGTCACCCGGGGGGATAATCGATACATGGGGTGAACCCGGGCGGGAATCCCGGCTCACCGACGGGCTCGGTGACGACTATGCGGTACTCGGCGCGAACTTCAAGTTCTACGCGGCCGGCTATCCCATCCACTCCGCGGTCGAAGCTGCGCTTGGGCTGATTCGCGACAGCGCACTGGTCGCGGACGACGTGACCTCTGTGTGTGTCGGCATGCCTGCGTTCGCCGCCAGTGTGGTCGATTCTCGGAACATGCCGACCATCTGCATGCAGGACATGCTGTCCGTCGCGATCGTGGCCGGTCGGCTCGGCTTCGCCGAAGCGCACTCGGCTGCCTTGCTCGAGGACCCGCGAGTGGCTCGGCTCCGTGATCTGGTGACAGTCGTCGTCGACGACCAACTCGAACGCGATCAGCCGCACGGAAGAGGCGCGCGGGTGACCCTGCGTACCCGCTCCATCGAGGTGTCGCGTCTCGTCGAGCACCCTCGCGGCCACAGGTTCCGCGAGCAGAACATCACGTGGGATCTGTTGCGGGACAAATGGGAACCGATGCTCGAACCCCGTATGGGAGCCCGAGCGTTCGATGAACTGGTGTCGACGGCGCGGGCCCTCGAGGACGTGGACGACGTTCGAAGCCTCACCGGCATCATGGGCGAGTAACAACCGATATACAGCTGTCACAGCAGGGCTTCTCGCGCAGTGGGGCCGGTCGGAACGTCGCGTTCCGATCGGCCCCATTGTGCTGTGTCGACACTGTTGACCATCGGTGTGATGCGCGCTACATTGCGATAGTTCTTATTTCAGATACATCGTACGCATATGCGATCACTGCGCGGGTTTGCACAGTCCCGGCCAGTCACCCCCAAGGAGTTTCCGTTGACGGAGTTTTCCTCGCCATCGCGAGCGGTTCGTGACCTCGAGGTGTCACCGGCACCGGTCGAGGTGGAGGCACCCAAGAAGAACAAGATGTCGCGGGTGGCCTTCGCCAGCTTCATGGGCACGGTCATCGAGTTCTACGACTTCGGAATCTTCGGCACCGCAGCGGCTCTGGTGTTCGCGAACGCGTTCTTCCCGGCGTTGGGAACGTACGCAGGAACGATCGTGTCGTTCGCGACCCTCGGCGTCGCTTTCGTGGCCCGGCCGTTCGGCAGCGTTCTGTTCGGCCATTTCGGAGACCGCCTGGGTCGCAAGAAGACCTTGATCGCAACGATGATGCTGATGGGTGTCTCGACCGTCGTCATCGGTCTACTTCCGACCGCAGCGACCGCAGGAATCGTCGCTCCCATCGTGCTCATCGTCCTACGTATCGCCCAGGGGTTCGCTGCAGGCGGCGAGTGGGCCGGCGCAGCACTCTTCACGTCCGAGAACGCCCCCAGTGATCGCCGCGGCTTCTGGTCGATGTTCACCAATCTCGGCGGCGCTGTCGCCAACATCCTCGCGTTGTCGACGTTCTTCCTCACCGGACTGCTGATGAGCAACGAGACCTTCCTGGCCTGGGGCTGGCGAGTGCCCTTCATCCTCAGCATCGCCCTTCTCGCGGTGGGCCTCTGGGTGCGGCTGAAACTGGAGGAGAGCCCGGTCTTCGTCGACGAGATGGAGAAGCAAGGTCGAAGCAGTCTCCCGTTCAAGGACGCCGTGACGAACCAGTGGCGCGAGATTCTTCTGGGCGCCGGCGCGTTCGTCTCGTCCTTCGCCTTCGGATACATCGGCATCGCTTACCTGATCAACTACGGGACGGCCACACTGGATCTGAACCGGTCCGGGGTACTTGCGGCGGGCATCTTCGGCAACGTTGTGAACGGCGCCGCCATGATTTCCGGGGCGATACTGTCCGATCGTTTCGGTCGACGTCCGGTCCTGATCGTGGTCAATCTCATCGCCGTACCGTGGGCGTTGATCCTGTTCCCTCTGTTGGACACCGGCTCGTCGAGTGCCTTCTGGTTGGCCATCACCGTCACCTTCTTCATCGCGGGCCACGGCTGGGGCGTGTGCGGATCGTTCCTGTCGGAACTGTTCCGGACCCGCTACCGGGCCACCGCCGCCGGTCTCGCCTACAGCCTCGCGGCCATTCTGGGCGGCGCGGTACCGCCCCTGGTCGCGGCGACACTCATCAGCACGTACGGCGGCACGGTGTTCGGACTGTTCCTGGCGACGTATGCCGTCATCGCTCTGGTGTGCACCCTTGTCCTGCGCGAGACGCGCAGCCGCGCACTCGACGACGTGCCACCGGGTGTCGGAATCAACCGGACCGCGAGACCCTGACCCACACGACGGAACACCGAACGGAGCGGCGAACACCGCTCTCGACGACCGAACAGCAGAGGACACAATGTCTTTGACCATCCGAGCCTTCTGTGTCGGGCGCGTCTTCGGACTGCCGAAGCCGTCCTTCACCTACCTCCGCGGATACGGCCAGACGCAGGATCTACCCCTCATCATGTACGTCATCGAAGGCGGTGACTCGCCCATCGTCGTCGACACCGGCGCCGACCTCGGACGTGCGTGGGACGACCACAGGATCACGATGGAACAGACCCCGGACGAGGAGCCGGCAGAGGTTCTGCGCGCAGCAGGTGTCGACGTCGGAGATGTCGAGACCGTCGTCAACACTCACCTGCACTGGGACCACAGCTCGAACAACCACCTGTTTCCCAATGCCCGCGTCATGGTTCAGCAGGCCGAGTTGGATTACGCACGGAACCCCCTTCAATGGCACTGCAGACACTTCGAGATCTCGGCGGATACCGAGCCGTCGTGGAAGCGCGCCGAACAGCACATCACCACGGTTGACGGCGACACGGAGATCGCTCCCGGAGTCACCCTGATCGCGCTACCAGGCCACACTCCGGGATCACAGGGCGTTCTCGTCGAAACCGACTCGACGCGCTATCTGATTGCCGGCGACTGCATCTACCTGTACGAGAACTGGGAAGGCGACGCCGACGCGGACCACATTCCCGTCGGCTTGTTCACCGACCTCGTCGCGTACGACGCAAGCCTTCGCAAGATCGAGAAACTCGACTGCGACGTCATCCCGAGCCACGACTTCGCCGTCGTGGAACGGTCGATCTTCGCGTGATCACCGTCAGACCAGGAGACACGGATTCATGAACGCACCAGGATGGACCATCGAGGCCGTCGAACTCGGACTGCTGCCCGACATCCCCGTCGAACACATCTACTACCAGGACACCTCCGGCCGCACACAAGACATGCCGCTCATCATGTACGTCCTGCGATCGGGTGGACGAACGGTGATCGTGGACACCGGGGGCCCCGCGGACGAGGAGATCATCCTGCGGATGACCCCGTTCGGCTACGAGGTTCCCGAAGCGAATCGCATACACAACGCGCTGGATCGGGTCGACGTGAACCCGGCCGAGGTGGATCTGGTGATCAACACCCATCTGCACTGGGACCACTGCTCGAACAACGACGTGTTCGAGAATGCCGACATCATCGTGCAAGAACAAGAATTGGCGTACGCACACGAGCCGTGTGCGGCACACATGCCGGCGTACGGCTTCCACGCCGACAATCCGCCGATCTTCTCGCTCGCAGAGGACCGCATTCGTACCGTCGACGGGGCCCACGAGATCGCCCCCGGACTCGGTGTCGTGCCTCTACCGGGCCACTCACCCGGTTCTCAGGGGGTTCGCGTCGACACCGCGGCCGGCACGTTCGTGATCACCGGTGATTGCGTCGACACCTACCGCAACTTCGATGAATCGTTGCCGTCGGGCCGGTTCTCCGATCTCGACGCCTACCGCGCCAGCTTGGCGTTCCTGAAGAAGTCAGGGTGGACGCCACTACCCAGCCATGACCCCGAGGTCCTCCGGAAGGGCCGGTTCGGACGATGACAACGCCCGACCGCATCACATCCGTCTCGACACCCACCGCCCCACCTGCGCGGTCCGATCGACAGATGCGCAAGATCGCCCTGGCCGGGTTCACCGGCACCGTCATCGAGTTCTACGACCTGACCTTGTACGCGGTGACCGCGTCCCTGGTGTTCGCGAACGTGTTCTTCCCGGCTCTCGGAACTGCAGCCGGAACCGTCGCTGCCTTCGGCACGCTCGGTGTCGCATTCGTGGCTCGGCCCGTCGGTGCGTTGATTTTCGGGCACTTCGGTGACCGCCTCGGCCGCAAACGCATGTTGGTCACGACCCTGCTGCTCATGGGCGGCGCAACTGTCGTGGTCGGCGCGATGCCGACAGCCGACCAGATCGGCGTCGCGGCACCGATTCTCATCGTGCTCATGCGCATCGTCCAGGGCATTGCCGCAGGCGGTGAACTAGCCGGCGCGGCGCTGTTCAGCACCGAGAGCGCCCCTATCGCTAAGCGGGGCTTCTGGACGATGTTCACCTCGCTGGGCGGCGGGTTCTCCATCGTCCTTGCGAATGCGACCCTGCTGATCGTCGCGGTCAGCATGACCGACGAACAGTTCGCGTCCTTCGGGTGGCGTATCCCGTTCCTCGCGAGTTCGATTCTGATCGTCGTCGGCTTGTACATCCGTCTGAAGATCGAGGAAAGCCCGGTGTTCGAGGCTGAGGTCCGAGCGGAGACGACTCCCGGATGCGGACGAACCACGGTGCCGTTCTTCATGGCGTGGCGTCATCAGCCCCGCCACATGGTTCTGGTGGCCGGCATCTCCATCATGCAGGCGGCTCTCACGTATCTGGGAGCGACCTATTTCGCCAATGTCGGTACGACACAACTCGGTCTGACCAGAAGTATCGTTCTTGCAGCCGGACTGGTGGGCGGCTTGTTCTGGGCCGCAGGCGTGGTGGTGGGAGCCACCACCTCCGACCGGGTGGGTCGAAAACCCGTCATCGTCGCGGCCACCGGAGCTGCGACACTCTGGGCGCTGGTGGTGTTCACCGTTCTGGAATCGGCGTCCGGCAGCATCTACCTCGTCCTTCTCTGCGTCACCATGTTCCTGGCCGGCCTCGAGATCGGCGCACTCAACGTCATGTTGACCGAGTTGTTCCGCACCGAGTACCGATACTCGGCTTCCGCCTTCTCCTACAACATCGGCCTCGTCCTCGGCGGTGCCGTACCGCCGCTCCTCGGTGGCGTCATCACACGATCGTTCGGTGCGTTCACCTTCGGTGTATTCGTGGCGGTTCTCTGCCTCGCCAGTCTCGTCAGCGCACTCGCCCTTCCCGAGACGCGGCAACGAGATCTGTCCGATTCCTCACCGTTCGCACGCCGACCGTAGACACACAGACGACGAAATCGTGAACCCTCCGACTCTCTGATCGCGAGATCCCAACCCACGAAAGGCATTTATGCCGAAGTACGACATCCCCGAGTTCAGCCGGGCGGCGGTCATCACAGACTTCCTCGGTGACCTCGAAGTGCGAGACGTGCCGATTCCGACCCTCGAGCCGGGCGCAGCACTGGTCCGCATCGAGGCGGCAACGGTGTGCGGCAGTGACGTTCACGTGTGGGACGGCTCGCTGAGTGCCGGCGGTATCCGTCCCATCGTTCCTCCCGTGATCCCCGGCCACGAGATGACCGGCCGTGTCGTCGCGCTCGGAGAGGGACCGGTTCCCCTCGTCGGCGGCGGCGACGTGGCGGTCGGAGACCGCATCGTTTTCGGACCAGGACGGTGCGGTTCGTGCTACTTCTGCGCCGTCGCGAACCAACCCAGCCTGTGCGCGAATCGCAAGCACTACGGCGACAACTGCGATCAGTATCCCTATCTGGTGGGGTCCTTCTCCGAGTACACCTACGTGTATCCCTCGTCGCGGAAGGTGCTCGTTCCGGACGACGTGAAGTCCGAGTGGGCGTCGGCCGGAAGCTGCGCTCTCCGAACAGTGTTCAACGCCTACGAACGGTTGGGGCGTATTCAGCCGTGGCAGACCGTCGTCATCCAGGGTGCGGGCCCGCTGGGGTTGTTCGCCACTGCGCTCGCCACTCGCTCCGGTGCCGGGCGCATCATCGTGGTCGGCGCGCCGGATTCTCGGCTCGACCTTGCCACGTCCTGGGGTGCTCACGACGTCGTGTCGGTCGAGAGAGCGTCGACGCCGCAGGAGCGGGTCGAGGCAGTGCGCGACCTGACCGGAGGCCACGGTGCGGAGATCGTTCAAGAATGGTCGGGTGGGCGCACCGCCTTCACCGAAGGCCTCGACATGGTGCGCCGCGGTGGCCGGTTTCTGATCGGCGGTCAGGTAGGTCCCCACCTCGCGGAGATCCAGCCGTCCAAGATCATGCGCAACCACCTCGACATCATCGGGTCCATGTCGGCCTCGGAATCGCACTACTGGCAGGCGATGAAGTTCCTGTCGTCGGCACAAGATCAATTCGACTTCGATCGCATGCTCACCGGCCGATACGGACTGCATCAGGTAACGGACGCACTCCGCGCCATGCAGGACCTCAGCGCGATCAAACCCGTCATCGACCCGACCATCACGGAGAGTGGAACACAATGATTCGTCACGAGCAGTTCTATGCCGACGGCAAGTGGGTCGACTCGACGGCCACCGACGTCATCGACGTCGTCGATCCGGCGACCGAGGAGCTCATCGGGCAGGTCGCGCGAGGAACAGCCGACGACGTCGACATCGCTGCCGCTGCTGCCGTCGATGCGTTCGACACCTGGTCGACGACGTCGGTCTCCGACCGGGTGGACGTACTCCGCTCTCTCGCAGACATCATCGAGCGCAACGGCGACGAGGTGACCGAGTCGATCGTGGCCGAGATCGGCCAGCCACGGTCCTGGGCGCAGAAGGCGTCGACGCGGACAACGATCGCAGACCTGCGCAATTTCGCCGATGCACTACCCACGGTGGCGTGGGAGGAGAAGGTGGGTACCGCCACGGTCCGTCGTCTCCCCGTCGGTGTCGTCGGGGCGATCACAGCCTGGAACGGCCCCATCAGATCGGTCTGTCTGAAGGCGGGCGCGGCGATCGCAGCCGGGTGCACCGTGGTTCTCAAGTCGAGCGAGGTCGCACCGCTGACACCGTTCCTGCTCGCGCGATACACCGAGGAGGCCGGCCTTCCCCCCGGAGTGTTCAACATCGTGACGGGCACCGGACCCGAGGTGGGTGAGGCCATCACGCTGCATCCCGACATCGACATGGTGTCCCTGACCGGCTCCGTACGTGCGGGCAGCCGCGTCATGGAACTGGCCTCGAAGTCGGTCAAAAGGCTCGCACTCGAACTGGGCGGCAAGTCCGCCAACATCATCCTTTCCGACGCGGACTTGGAGAAGGCGATCGCCGGCGGCATCGAGGATGCGTTCCGTAATTCCGGTCAGGCCTGTGGTGCGTTGACGCGGATCCTGGTTCCACGCGACCGTGTCGAGGACGCCGAGCGAGTGGCCGCGCAGAAGGCGGAGTCGTTCGTGGTGGGGAACCCCAGAGATCCCGCGACGCAACTCGGACCGCTCGCCAACCGCGCGCAGTACGACCGGGTGCGAAGCCACATCGGTCGCGCGATCGACGAGGGCGTGCGGTTGGTCACCGGCGGACTCGATCGACCCGACGGAGTCGGCGACACCGGTTTCTACGTTCGACCCACCGTCTTCACCGGCACGAATTCGGACCGCATCGCACGCGAGGAAGTGTTCGGTCCGGTCGTGGTCATCATCCCGTTCGACGACGAGGCCGACGCGATTCGCATCGCCAACGACTCGGTGTACGGGCTCGCCGGCGGGGTCTGGGCCGGTGACCCGGAGAAGGCGCGTGCCGTTGCGGCTCGTATCAGGACCGGGCGTGTCCGCATCAACGGTGCGCCGATCGACATGCGCGCACCGCACGGCGGTCTCAAACTGTCCGGCGTCGGGCGGGAGATGGGCCGTCACGGGATCGAGGACTACCTGGAGTACCAGTCGATCCACGGCTGACTCCCGTATCGGGTCACCTGGTCGGCTGCGGTGCATCTCCCCTCAGGGCTTGCGGACACGGTGTCGGACGCGCGGTAAGATAGACAGCATTGCTGGCTATCAGGAAAGGGGTGCGGCATGGACAGTCGTGTCGACCAACTGCGAGAAGACATCGTCATGTTCAACCGCGTCATCCGAAGCAAAGGTGGTGGTCACCTCCTGACTCCCACGCAGCTGCAGGCTCTGGCGCACCTGGATCGGGTGGGTCCGATCAGCGCTCGAACGCTGGCGGACCTCGAACGCGTCACCCCGCAGACGGTTGCGCGCACCGTGGCCTTCCTGGAGGGGAACGGCCTGGTGTCTCGTGAGGTGGATCCCGACGATGCTCGCGCACAGCTCATCTCGATAACCTCGTCGGGTCGGAACAAGCTCGAAGCCGACCGCGACAGGCGACGCGAGTGGCTCATCGGCGTGATGGACCGCGACTGTACCGACGTGGAGAAGGAGCTGTTGTTCCTCGCCGGCGCGCTTCTCCGGAGGATTTCGGGATCGGCGAGCGACTCGGCGGGCGTCGAAAGCCCCCTGGTGTCAGCGTGACGGCCACCGTCGCCCCGGATGCGCACACAGATGCGATCCCGGCGCGCGTCCGGTTCGCGGCAGCGTCCGGTACGGTTCTCCAACCGCTGAACTCGTCGATGATCGCGGTGGCGATAGTAGGCATAGCTGCGCAGTTCGGGTCGGCCTCCGGGGTGTCGTGGATTATCTCGGCGATGTACATCACCACGGCGGTGTGTGCACCGATGGCGGGCAGGCTCGGTGTGCTGTTGGGGGCCCGGCGGGTGTTCGTCGGTGGTCTGGTGTTGGTCGCTCTGGGATCTCTGGCGGGCATGTTCGCGCCCAGCGTGCCCGCCCTGATCGCTTCCTACGTCGTTCTGGCGATGGGGATCTCGGTGCACATGCCCAATGCGATGACCATGGTCCGCGTCTACGCCGAGCGGTATCGCCGTCAATCACGCACCGCGCTGACCACGCTCGTGATGTGTGGCCAGTCCGTCGCGGCTCTGGGCCCGACTCTGGGTGGTCTGCTGGTGGGCCTGTTCGGGTGGCAGTCCATCCTGTGGGTCAACCTGCCCGTCGCGGCACTCAGTGCGATCGCGGTCCTGCGTGCGGACCTCGGGGCGTCACCGGTCGAGCGTCTGACCGCGCGCGGAACGCTCCATGCACTCGACGTCCTCGGTATCACCCTCTTCCTGCTGTCGATCACGTCGACGATGCTGTGGCTGGTGTCGTTGCGCGCACGGCCGACGTGGTGGCTGCTCCCCGTGGCGGTGGTTTTCCTCGTGCTTTTCGTCCTGTGGGAGCGGCGGGCGTCCGAACCGTTCATCGACGTCCGTGCGCTTGCCGGCAACCGTGCACTCAGCGCCACCCTGGGGCGGACGCTCGTCACGTATTCGTGCTTCTATCTCATCTTCTTCGGGATCCCGCAGTGGTTGCAGTATGCGCGGGGGATGAGTGCGATCGAGGCAGGCCTGACCATGCTGCCCGTGGCCGGGATGAGTGTGTTCGCCACGGTCGTCGGTGCGCGCACCTATCGGCGCTACGGGCCGAAGGCCACGTTGCTGATCGGCACGTCCGCCCTGTGCGTCGGGGGTGTGTTGATCGCGCTGGTGGAGAGCAGCACCGCGCCGTTGGTGGTCCTGGCCCTGGTGGCTCTCGTGCTGGGTATCCCCAACGGCTTCAACAACATCGGCAATCAGAGCCTGGTGAACTCGGTGACCACTGTCGCGGAGGTCGGTACGGCGATCGGCATGTATCGCACCGCCGCGTTCATCGGCGCCAACCTCGCGGTGGTCACGCTGCAGATCACCGCCGGGGACGTGGTGGACGATGCCGGTCTGCATCGCACGGGATGGTTCATCGCCGTCGTCGCTGCGCTACTGCTCGTCGGGATCGGCTTCTCGCGCAACATGCGCAAGGCCCCCGCGGCGGGAATCGCCGCGGCCTGAGCGTGGTCGACCCCGGCCGAGTCCGGCCAGAACTGCGATTGCCGAGGCCACGATCACGACCGCGACGTAGCCAATTCCGATGTCGGGCAACGTGAATGCGTCCGTCAGCCGCCCGGCGACGAGTCCGGGAACGGCCCCTCCGGTGTAGGAGATGAGGTACAGGGTGGACAGTGTTCCCGCACGGTCGGCTGCCGGAAGGCCGGCCAGCACGCCGCGCATGCCACCACTGTTCGCGGCGCCCTGCGCAAGACCGGCGACGGCGCTCGCGATCAGGAAGGGCACGATGGCGGCGGAGTGCAGCGCGAGGACCGCGACTATCGCCCCGGCGATGAACAATACGAGGCCTGCTCGCTGAGCCGACACAGGTTGCCAACGCCCCGTGCAGATCCCGCCGAGTGGCGACAGGATGACGACGGACGCGAACACCACAGCGATCATCAGGGCGCTGGTGGTACCGAGGTAGTCCGCGGACAGTCCGGGGGCGAAGGCTTGATAGAAGCTACTGAAGGACCACGTCGCGACCAGTGCAGCGCCGGCGGCGAGAACCGCGCGTCCTGCCCCGGCTGGAACATGCACCCTGGGGACGAGTGACCGAAGTGCACCCGGTCGAGCGGACACGGGCTCCGGACACAAGATCATCAACGCGGTACAGATCGACAGCGCCACAGCGATGATCGTGAAGCCGAGTTGACGCGGCGCCGGCCCGTACTCGATGAGCGCTCCGGAGGCCAGGGCCCCGACGGGTATCGCGAACGGCGGAGCGCTGCTGGTGATCACCGCGGGAAGCCAGGGCCGCCGCCGAGTCGGGGCGAGGTCGATCACCATGGCGCCGACGGCGCTCGAGGCGACTCCACACGCCAGACCCTGGAGAGCGCGCCCCGCGAGCAGGAGGGGAAGGGTGTGGACCTGGGTGAGAATCACGCAGCCTGCGATCGAGGAGAGCATGGCCACGATGGCCATCGGGCGTCGTCCTAGATGGTTCGAGAGCCGGCCGAGGATCAACAGGGACGCCGCGGTCACGCACAGATAGGTCACGGTCGTCAGTGCGAGGTCGCCGTCGGTGAGCCCGTCCTCGACGCGCAGCGTGTTGTACAGCGGTACCGGAGTGCCGGACGAGAGAAAGATGAGCATCAGAGACGCCGAGGCGACCGCGAATGCGGTCGACCGCGGGAGGGTGGTCCTTCCCGTACGAGTCGTCGTGCGGTCACTGCTGATCAACTGTCACTCCCTGTTGCGCTCGACGAACCCGATTCGTCTCTGCAGTCAACGCCGGCTCGGGGGTACGGGGAAGGACCTGTCGATCCAGGTACCGGCAGTGCCTCCCGGGCGTCGACTGTCTGTCTGTCCGGTCGGGGTACTGCGGGTGCCTGGATCACCAGTGACTCCCGCGGGCGTGCGGGCGTGCTTAGGCTCGAGGTCATGACCAACAACACATTCACTTTGAACAACGGAGTCGAGATACCCGTACTGGGATACGGCGTCTTCCAGACTCCTCCGGACGAGACTGCAACGGCGGTGTCCGCCGCGTTGAAGGTGGGGTACCGCCACATCGACACTGCCGCGGCGTACGCGAACGAGAAGGGCGTCGGGCAGGCGATTGCGGAGTCCGATCTGAGCCGTTCCGAGATCTTCCTCGAGACCAAGATCTGGATCAGTGACTACGGATACGACTCCACCCTGCACGCGTTCGATAAGAGCGCGGGCAAGCTCGGAGTCGATCAGATCGACTTGCTGATCCTGCACCAGGCGCTGCCGACCGCATTCGACCGCACCCTGGAGGCCTACCGCGCATTGGAGACGCTGTTGGCCGATGGCAAGGTCCGCGCCATCGGAGTCAGTAACTTCATGCCCGAGCACCTTGCTCGCTTGGCCGACGCGTCGTCTGTCGTCCCTGCCGTCAATCAGATCGAAGTTCACCCGTACTTCCGCCAGCCCGCACTGCTCGCAGACGATGCCGCGCGCGGCATCCTGTCGCAGGCGTGGTCGCCCATCGGCGGCATCACCCACTACCGCGACGGATCGCACGGTTCGACCCTCGAGGACGCGTCGATCGTTCGTATCGCCGAGGCGCACGGCAAGTCCGCCGCTCAAGTAATGCTGCGCTGGCACATCCAGGAGGGGCGTCAGGTCATTCCGAAGTCGGTGACGCCGTCGCGGATCGCCGAGAACTTCGACGTCTTCGACTTCGAGCTCACAGCCGACGAAATCGCTGCGATCGATGCGCTCGACACCGGTGTCCGTGGTGGGCCGGAGCCCGAGGACGTGACCCTCGAGAAGTTCGGACGCGACATCCCGGAGGCCTGACCCGCCCCTGCTTTTCTCAACCGTGACCGGCGGGGCACGTCGATTCTTGACGTGCGACGCCGGTCACAGCTATTCTCGGCGGTGTTCTAAATAACGCACGTCTGTACGCATATCAGAACAAGTGGCGCAGTCGGAGCACCGACCGCCGTTCAGTGATCGAGGAGTGTGTGTGGTGATCGAGCGCGATCAGATCTACATCGACGGCGCCTGGGTGCCGTCGACGGGGACCGATGTCCTCACAGTCATCAATCCCGTGACCGAGGAGCCGGTGGCAACCATTCCCGCGGGTACAGCGGAGGACGTCGACAAGGCGGTCAGGGCCGCCGCCGCGGCCTTCCCCGCCTGGTCGCAGAGCACGGTCGACGAACGCATCGCCGTGCTGCAGAAGCTTGCAAAGCTGGCCGGAGAACGCGCCGACGAGATCACGGCTGCGATCGTCAGCGAGATCGGGCAGCCCGCATCCATCGCTGCGGTATCGCAGGCGGCCGGAGCAGTTCAGGACCTCGAGAGTATCGCCGAGAATCTGCCGACCATCGTCTGGAACGAAGAGGTCGGCGACACCACGGTCACCCGGGACGCTGCCGGTGTGGTCGCCGCGATCACGCCCTGGAACGGTCCGATGCGCATGATCTGCATGAAGGCCGGCGCCGCCATCGCGGCCGGATGCACCGTGGTGCTGAAGGGCACCGAAGTTGCGCCGCTGAGCTCCTTCATCTTCGCGGAGATGGTCGCCGAGGCAGGACTCCCGAACGGCGTCTTCAACCTCGTCTCAGGTGACGGACCGGTCGTCGGTGAAGCCCTGGTGACGCATCCGCTCGTCGACATGATCTCGCTGACCGGATCGGTCCGCGCGGGAACCCGCGTGATGGAGTTGGCGTCGCGCTCGGTCAAGAAGGTCGCGCTGGAACTCGGTGGCAAGTCCGCCAACGTCATCCTCGAGGACGCCGATCTGGCGGCGGCCGTCAGCGACGGCATCGACGATGCGTTCCGTAACTCCGGTCAGGTGTGCGGCGGTCTTTCGCGCATGCTGGTCCCGCGGTCACGGCTCGCCGAAGCCGAAGAGCTCGCCGTCAAGAAGGCCGAGAGCTTCGTTCTGGGAGATCCATATGACCCGGCCACCACGCTCGGCCCGGTGGCGAACGTCAATCAGCGGGACCGTATTCGCGGATACATCGAGTCAGGACTGTCCGAAGGCGTTCGCATGCTGACCGGCGGCCCCGAGGCACCCGAGGGCCTCGATACAGGCTTCTTCGTTCGACCGACCGTCTTCTCCGGTGACAACCACTCCCGCATCGCGCGCGAGGAGATTTTCGGACCGGTCATCGTCATCGTTCCGTTCGACGACGAGGACGACGCCTTCCGCATCGCCAACGACACCGATTACGGATTGGCCGGTGCCATCTGGGCGGGTGACTACGATCGCGCGAAGAGCCTGGCGAAGAGATTGCGCGCCGGGCGTATTCGTATCAACGGTTCGGCAATCAACCCGCACGCCCCCCACGGTGGGTTCAAACTGTCGGGTATCGGGCGGGAGTTCGGCCGTTACGGCATCGAGGAGTACCTCGAGTACAAGTCGGTCGGCTGAGCGATGTTCACAGTCAACGCACGCTCGACGTCGGCTCCAGGGGCACCGTTCGAAGCGGTCGTGATCGAACGCCGAGATCCCGGGCCCCGAGACGTGGTGATCGACATCGCGTTCTCGGGGATCTGTCACACCGATGTGAGTCGGGCCCGAAGCGAATTCGGGACCACGAACTATCCGCTGGTGCCGGGACACGAGATCGCCGGAGTCGTGTCCGCGATCGGGTCCGACGTCACCACGTTCGCAGTGGGCGACCGCGTAGGTGTGGGCTGCATCGTCGACTCATGCCGCGAATGCGACTACTGCCGTGCGGGTATGGAGCCCTACTGCCGCAAAGATCACGTCCGGACGTACAACTCGATAGGACGAGACGGCAAGATCACCCTCGGCGGGTACAGCGAGAAGATCGTCGTCGACGAGGGCTATGTCGTGCGGATCCCCGACAGCATCCCGCTGGACAAGGCGGCTCCGTTGCTCTGCGCCGGTATCACCATGTATTCACCGCTGCGACACTGGAAAGCGGGACCCGACACACGGGTCGCGATCATCGGGTTCGGGGGACTGGGACACGTGGGAGTCTCGATCTCCGCAGCACTCGGGGCGCACACCACTGTCCTGGACCTCACGACAGACAAGCGCGACGACGCGATCCGCCGCGGTGCCGACGACTTCCGACTCTCGACCGACGCTTCGATCTTCACCGAGCTCGCCGGCACGTTCGATCTGATCATCTCTACCGTGCCCGCGAATCTGGATCTCGACGCGTTCTTACCCCTGCTCGCGCTGGACGGCACCTTCGTTCAGCTCGGGGTGCCGAAGAAGCCCATCAGCCTGGATGTGTTTTCCCTGTTCTACAACCGCCGTTCGCTCGCGGGCACGCTCGTCGGCGGTATCGCGGAGACGCAGGAGATGCTGGACTTCTGCGCGAAGCACTCCATCATGGCGGAAATAGAGACCGTGGGCGCCGACGAGATCGACGGTGCCTACGACCGCGTGCACGCAGGAGACGTCAGATATCGCATGGTGCTCGACGTCAGCACGTTGGCATCCCCTTAGACGCTCGCTGACGCAGCCCCTCGACGGCCACGTCATCGCACAGCCACGACGCGCCCCGCACCTTCGGTGTGGGGCGCGTCGCGTCGTTCCGCGGCGAAGACCGCCGATACCACGGGAAGCAGCTTCTCGACCATGCAGTCGCACAGCGTGTTCGGAGCCGGTGCGGGATTCGGGAGACCGGCCTTCGTTCGAGCTGACGAACCCCGGTGTTCGTCGTGACGTGTCGGACCCGACACCTTGACGGGTGATCGCAGCCACATTAGTGTCAGTGATGTTCCCGATGAGGAACAGACGTTCTTATATACGCACTCCCCGAACAGTTCGATGCATCGCATCCGAGGCTGCTTCGGTGGACGAAAGGGATGCAGCGCATGAAGGTAGGTTTCATCGGCCTCGGAGGTATGGGGTCCGGAATGGCGCACAATCTGCTGCGAGCGGGTCACGACCTGACCGTGTTCGACCTCGACGCTGCACGCGGAGCCGAGTACGTCGACGCGGGTGCCACGTGGGCCGAGTCCATCGCCGACCTCGGTCGTGCAGTCGACGTCGTGTTCACGTCTCTTCCCGGCCCGGTGCAGATGAAGGAAGTGGGTCTCGGTGAGAACGGTTTGCTGAGCAGTCTCCGTCGCGGCGCCGTCTGGTACGACCTGACCACCAACTCGCCGAGCGTCGTCCGCGAGGTCGACGTCGCCTGCCGTGAGGCCGACATCGAACTGTTCGACGCGCCCGTCAGCGGCGGGCCCAAAGGCGCGAAGTCGGGCAAGCTCGCCATATACATCGGCGGCGACAAGGCCGCGTTCGAGCAGCACGGCAGCATCCTGGACACCATCGGGGACAAAGTCCTCTACGTCGGAGAGATCGGTGCCGGCAACGTTGCCAAGCTCGTCCACAACTGCGCCAGCATCAGTATCCGAGCAGCCATCGCTGAGGTCATGACGATGGGAGTCGCAGCCGGTGTCGAGCCGGACGCACTCTGGCACGCCATGCGCCAGGGAGCAATCGGTCGTGCGCGCACATTCGACCGCATCGGTGACCGCTACCTGCAGGGCGCCTACGAGCCCGCATCGTTCGCACTGGCTCTCGCGGACAAGGATCTTCGTCTCTCCCTCGAGCTCGCCGCCGAGAACGGCGTCCCGATGCGGCTCGCCGAAGCCGCGCAGGCGGACTTCAAGGAAGCCCTCGATCGCGGATGGGGTGCCCGTGACTCGCAGTCGCCGATGGCGCTCCAGAACGAGCGCGCAGGCGTGACCATCAAGCTGTCCGCCGACGAGGTCCAGGGCGTTCTCGACCGCGGCTGAGACATTCCCCTTTCCCACTCTTTCTCCAGGAGATCACCGTGAACACCACCAGAGAAACCGGCCGTCAGATCTTGGGCGAGCTGATGGGACCCGATTACGTCGAGAAGAAGGACAACAAGCGCAACTCCTTCAACGACGTCATTCAGGACTACTCGGAAGAGGTGTGCTTCGGGCGCACCTGGTCACGCGACGGGATCAGCCGCAAGCAGCGCAGCATCCTCAACATCGCGATGCTGACGGCGCTGAACCGGCCCGCCCAGCTCGCGCACCACATCGAGGGCGCGATGACCAACGGCTGCACGGTCGACGAGCTCAAAGAGATTCTGCTCCAGACAGCCGTGTACTGCGGCCTCCCCGCGGCCGGAGAGGCTTTCCGGGTCGCCGAGGAAGTTCTCCGCGCCGGCGGGCACCTCGACTGACCCGCCACTCACCTCGCACCAAGGAGCCTTTCAGATGACAAGTACACCGGACACAGTCGCGGAGCCCCCCGTGCCTGCATCCCCGGGGACGGACACGCCGCCGCCGAAGATGAAGAAGGTCGCGGCAGCGAGCTTCGTCGGCACCGTGATCGAGTTCTACGATTTCGGTATCTACGGCACAGCCGCGGCCCTGGTGTTCCCGACCCTGTTCTTCCCCGCGCTCGGCACCGCTGCGGGTGTCGTGGCCTCGTTCGCGACGCTCGGCGTCGCCTTCGTCGCCCGCCCGTTCGGCAGCGTCCTTTTCGGCCACTTCGGTGACAGGATCGGCCGCAAGAAGACACTGATCGCGACCATGCTGCTGATGGGCATCTCGACCGTTCTCGTCGGGCTCATGCCGACCGCCGAGACCATCGGCGTCGCAGCCCCGATCATCATCGTGTTCCTGCGTATCCTGCAGGGCCTCGCCGCAGGTGGTGAGTGGGGCGGCGCGGTGCTGTTCGTGTCCGAGCACTCGCCGAAGGCGAAACGCGGTTTCTGGTCGTCCTTCCCCTCGTTCGGTGGCGGCATTGCCATCATTTTGTCCAATGCGACATTCCTGCTCACCGCACTGACGATGAGCAACGAGACCTTCGTCGACTGGGGATGGCGCGTGCCGTTCCTCGCGAGCTTCCTGCTGATCGGTGTCGGCCTCTGGATCAGGTTGTCGATCGACGAGACACCGGTGTTCGCGAAACAGGCCAAGATCGCCGGTGTTCAACGCACCCCGTTCTTCGACGCGTTCAAGAACCAGCCCGTGCAGATCCTGCTGGCGACCGGCGCCACCGCGATGACGTTGTCCCTCACCTACGTCGGTGGCCCCTACCTGGTCAGCTACGGCAGCGGAACACTCGAACTGGAACGCCCATTCGTGTTGACCATCGCCGTCCTCGGCGGCGTCGCGATATCTGTCGCAGTCCTCCTCGGTGCCGTGCTCTCGGATCGAATAGGGCGCCGGCGCATGATTCTGATTGCCGCCGTCCTTGCTGTCGTGTGGACGCTGACTCTCTTCCCGCTTCTCGACACACGCTCACATCTGGCGTTTGCTCTCGGTGTGCCGGTGACCATGTTCATCTCCGGCCTCGCGACAGGACCGCTGGGAGCTTTCCTGTCCGAGCAGTTCGCCACCCGTTACCGCTATACCGCAACGGGTTTGAGCTACAGCCTGGCCGGCATGCTCGGCGGCGCGATCCCACCACTGATCGCTACGCCCATCATCACGACCTGGGGCAGTTTTGCCTTCGGGTGCGTCATGGCCGGAATCGCAGTGGTCTCCATCATCTGCATCCTGGTGATCGGCGAAACCAAGCAGTACGACCTCGACTCGGACGAAGTGTCGGGTAGTTCCGCTCGCTGACAGTGACGTGACCGCCGCCGCGCCCCGATCGGGCGGGGCGGCGGTTCACTGCGTTCCGGAAGGAGGAGGTCGGAGTGGCGAAGACATTGGAGCTGATCCTCTTGCGGCACGGCGAGAGCACGTGGAACGCCGACGATCGATTTGCCGGATGGGTCGATGTACCCCTGACCGAGAAAGGTCGGGCAGAGGCTGTCAGCGCAGGGCGCACGATCGCGCGAGCCGCGGGACTTCCGGACGTCGTGCACACATCGCTGCTCCGGCGTGCCATCACCACTGCGGATCTCGTTCTGGACACCGCCGACCGGCACTGGATTCCGGTGCACCGGAGTTGGCGGCTCAACGAGCGGCACTACGGGGCTCTGCAGGGCAGTAGTCGCGGCGACATCCGTCGCCGATACGGCGCCGAGCAGTTCCGGCGGTGGCGGCGCTCGTTCGACGACGCGCCACCGCCGATCCCACCGCACGCACCGTACGGTCAGGGTTGCGACGAGCGCTACCGTTCACTCGGTGTCGAGGTGCCGAGCACGGAATCGCTGAGCGACGTGCTGGACAGGTTGCTGCCGTACTGGGAATCGTCGGTGGTACCCGACTTGCGTTCAGGAAGAACGGTTCTCATCGTCGCCCACGGTAATGTGTTGCGCACGTTGCTGATACACCTGACCGGTACCCCGCGCGCGCAGGCGGCCACAGTGCAGATCAACACCGGAGAGCCGATACGGCTGACACTCGACACCAGTGTGCGTACGTTCTGATTCCGGCGCACCGACCGGCCGCGGGACCGTGCGACACCGTGGACGCGTCCAGCGCGCGACGCTGAGTGTTCGCGCTGTGGTCAGCGGGACGTCGTGGAGCGATGCTGCCAGGTCTGCACGTGCTCGAGCAGGAGTGCGCGTAGCTCGTCGGCCCGCGGCTCCATCTTCGTGGTGGGCCCGACGAGGGTGACTTCGGCCGCGGCCTTGCCGCTCGGACCGCGCACCACGGTGGCGAGGGCGTACCGAGTGCCGTTGTGCAGGGTGTTCTGTGCGATCCCGGTGCGCTTGATCTCGTCGTACTGCGTGAGAAACTCGTCGACGAGAGCGCCCTCGTCGCGGCCCTGGCGTCGGAGATACGCGTCGCGCTGTTCCGGAGGCAGGTCGGCGAGTAGGGCTTTCCCGCCGGCTGTCTCGAGAAGGCGACGGCGAATGTTCGACCGCGCTGCGAAACCTGCGAGCAGGTCGGCTCCGACCTCGGAGACGTAGATGAGGTCGTCGCCGGCCTGCACACCGAGGAACACCGTGACGCCGGCGGCCTCGTGCAACGCCTGCAGGTCGGCGTCGGTGACGGACCCGGCGCGGAGATGTCCGCTGGCCAGGGTCAGACCGTGCAACGCCGGTCCGATGTAGAACCGCGTGTTGTCCTGGTAGAGCCAACCGGCGGCGACGAGCCCTCGGATGAAACCGTAGACCGAGCTCTTCGGTGCGTCGATGGCACGGGAGAGCTCGGCGAACGTCATGCCGGGGTTGTAGACGACTTCCTCGAGGATCCGCGTGACGCGGTCGATGGTCCGATGATTCTGAGGTTCCCGGTCCAGGCCAGCGATAGGTTCCTCGGTCACAGCCACCATTTAACCTCATCCTCCCTGTCGTACTGCGGTCCCGGCATGACCCTGCTCACGATCCGAGGAAATTCGGTGGCCGTTTGCCGATGGAGGCGGCGACACCCTCGGCGAAATCAGCCGATGTCAACAAGACGGTCTGAGCAGCGGCTTCTTCGTCGAGAGCGGCGACGACCCGGGAGCTGAGATCACGTCGAAGCGTGGACCTGATCGCCATGAGGGACAAGGGAGCCGACGCGGCGATGTCGGTGGCCCAGGCGACCGCCGCCGCGCGGGGATCGTCATCGGTGATGCGGTC
Source organism: Rhodococcus sp. NFXS4 (assembly GCF_058139645.1). NCBI lineage: Bacteria > Bacillati > Actinomycetota > Actinomycetes > Mycobacteriales > Nocardiaceae > Rhodococcus > Rhodococcus sp. NFXS4. The sequence continues at coordinate 3,895,705 of NZ_CP192221.1, read as the reverse complement.
CACCAGCCCCAGTTCGAGCGCCTCGGTCGCATCGACGTTCCGGCCGGAATAGAGAAGGTCGAGCGCATTCTGTTGACCCACGGCCGCAGGAAGGGTCACCGTCAGTCCGAACCCGTGGTGAAACCCCAGTCGTGCGAAGTTCGCGGTGAGCCGGGCGCGAGGCCCGGCCACACGGAAGTCCGCGGCCATCGCCAGTCCCAGTCCGCCACCCACCGCTGCGCCCTGGATCGCGGCGATCACGGGTTTGCGTGTGGTGAACAACTGCTGCGCCGCACGGTAGACGCGGCGCAGCATGTGCTCGTCCACCCCGCGCAGATCCGCGCCAGCGCAGAAACTCTTGCCTTCGGCGCACAGAACGACGACGCGAACGACGGGGTCCGCGTCCAGACCGACCAGCGTTGCGGCCAGCTCCCGCAGACTGTCCTCGTCGAAGAAGTTGTGGGGACCGCGTCGGATTTCCACGACGCCGACGTTGCCGACGATCTCGACTCCGATCGTCACCCGGGTGTGCATCTCGGTCATCGGACCTCCACCGTCCGGCGCGCGTCGGCGATGACGGCGTTCCTGTTTACCTTGCCGGCGTGATTGACCGGTAGGTCGTCGGTGAGCACGATCCACCTGGTGGGTATCGCGAACGAGGCGATCGCCCCGCGTAGACGAGCGTCGAACTGGTGTGGGTCGACGTCGGAGGTGAGTACGACGGCAGCGACGACTTCTTCGCCGAGGTCGGAGTGGGGGACACCGAAGACGACGGCGTCCTTGACCTCGGGCAGGCGGACGAGGGCAGCCTCGACGGACGCGGGAGCGATGTTCTCGCCGCCCCGGATGATCATGTCCTTGGAGCGCCCCGTGATCCACAGGTAGCCCTGGTCGTCGAGGTGTCCGAGGTCTCCGGTGTGCAACCAGCCCTGCTCGTCGATCGGGGATTCGACGTCGCCGAGGTATCCGAGCATCTGAGTGGGGCTGCGGAGGAGGATCTCGCCGTCGGGGAGCTCCGGTCGCGGTGCGATCGTGATCTCCACGCAAGGCAGGGCGCGTCCGGTGGTACCCGGGTGCTTGACGGTGTCCTTGCCGGATGCCGCGACTCCCTGGCCGCCGTTCTCGGTCAGCCCGTAGCCGGTCGCGACGCGCGGTTCGACACCGGGAAGACCGGTGCGCAGCCGTTCGAGGAACTCGGCGCCCACCGGCGCGCCGCCGACCGTGACGGCCCGCAGGGTCGTCAGATCGCGAGTCTGAACATCGGGGTGTTCGAGAACGCGGGTGACCATGGTGGGTACCGCGCTCCAGCGCCGAATTCTCCATTCCTCCACGAGCCGGATCGCTTCGGCGGGGTCGAAACGTCCGGCCGGCATCACGAGCGTGTCGCCGACACAGATGGCCCGCAGCAGCGTCTGCACGCCGCCGACGTGGAACATCGGTCCGGTGTGCAGCGCGGCTTCACCGGCCGTCTCGTCGACCAGATGGGGCAGTCGCCGGGTGATGTCGAGCAGCATCTGCAAGCCCGACAGCAACGAACGGTGTGACAGCACTACACCTTTGGGTTTGCCCGAAGTTCCCGAGGTGAAGATGACGACGGCGGGGTCTTCCTCGGCGGTGCCGGGGTCGACGAAGCGGGTCGTGTCCTTGTCGGACACGTCGGCGAGAGGGGTCCATGTCGCGACCCGGTAACGCTTCGGGACTCGTGACGCCAAGCGGTCGTCCGCGAGGACGAGGGCAGGGTCCACCAGATCGAGAGACGCGACGAGTTCCTCCTCGCTCCACCACGCGTTGGCGAGGACGGCGACGCCGCCTACGGCCACGGTCGCCCAGAAATTGACGATCCATTCGGGGCTGTTGAAGCCCAGCAGGACGACCCGGTCTCCGGAACCGATTCCTGCGGAAGCGAATTCGTGAGCGCGAATGTCGACGGACTTCTGGAAATCGTCGAACGTCACCACACGCTCGCCCTGCACGATGTGGGCACGATCGCCCCAGCGGGAGGCGAACGCGAGGAGCGACCCCAGGCGGTGCGGACGCTCGGTGTACATGCGGTACGTGTGACCGGCGATGGTCACCGGGTCGATCGCCGAACCCCAGGCCGGTGACGCCACGGCGCTCGACGTCGTCGTCGGGCTCGTCATTCGCCGACCGCCTCGCGGTGCGGCAGTCGGATGACGGCCGAGCCGGGCATGACGGACTGGCCGCGCTGGTTGGTGGCCCAGGTCTCGACCTTCACGACGTGGTCGCCGTCCTCGTCGATCAGTTTCTCGGTCACCTTGCCACCGAGTACGACGACATCGGAGAGGTAGACGTGCGAGCGGTACTGATCGTGCAGCGACTTGAGGAACCCGTCGTCGCCCATCCAATTGGTGAGGTGGTGAATCTGCCAGGAGGTGCGCTGGATGCCCACGTCGTAGGCCATCTGGGCGCCCTGAAGACTCGCGGCGTAGTCGTTGTAGTGCACGGAGTACACGGGCTCGAGCGCGTTGGTGTTCGGGTCCCGGAAGGCCCACTTGGGGTGCTTCTTGTAGCGGCGCAACGCGACGCCGTGCGCGGCGAGGCGTGGGATGGGTGCGGCGCCGGACGCCACGAAGGCGATCTCGTCCGTCAGACCGATCGGGCCCTTGGTGATGATTCCGAGGTCGTCGCCCACCGCGACGTCGTCCCAGTACCGGGTCTCGGCGCCACGGGGCGACTCCGCCAGCACGTCGGAGTCGATCCTCTCGAGCTCTTCGTCGGTCCACGGGTGCGGCAACTCGATCTTGCGTGACTCACGCTTGGCCTGCATCTCAGTACGCTCGAAGCGCATCCGCGAGCAGATGAAGGTGGCGACGAGTTCGCCGTTCTGGTTGCGGTACTCCTGGCGCAGGTAGTCCTTGATGCGGCGGCCGGCGAACTTGCTGGCGTCGATGGGTCCGTCGAACCCGTCGAACACGACGGTGGCGGTGATCTTGTCCCCGACTCGGATGGGGAGGTCGAAAGACATGTCGGTCTCGGCGTGGAAGCCGCCCAGTCCGGGCCACCCGACCTGGACGGATCCGAGGCACGCGAAGATGAAGCTCGGGGGAGCGATGATCTCGCCGTACCGGGTGCCGGCGGCGTACTCCTCGTCGGTCCAGAGCGGGTTGTCGTCACCGATGCCCTCCGCGAAGCGCAGGATCGCCAGACGTGTTGCGTACTCGTTGTTCACCGAGCCCGCGGTGCGGAGCTGGGTCCCGATCAGTGCGCGCATCTTGTCGAGCATCTCGTCGGTGAACTTGCCTTCGGCAAGGCTCTTGCCGATGTCGGGTTCTGTTGTCTGCGTCATGTCATCCGTCCGTATTTAAGAAACGTTGTACGTAATTAGGAACATATCGGGGTCGGCGGGAGAGGTCAATGACGAATCACGCCAAGGTCGACACCACGGACTTCGTCTCGAGGTAGCTCTCGAGACCGTCGGCCCCGTTCTCGCGACCCCATCCCGACTGTCGGTAGCCACCGGCCGGCATGTAGGCGCCACCGGCGCGGTGGATGTTGATGCCCACCCGGCCGGCGCGCAGACGGCGGGCGATCGAGTGGCCGACGGCGCCGTCGGCGGTCCAGACGCTCGAGGCGAGTCCGTACGAGCTGTCGTTCGCCAACGCCACGGCCTCGTCGACGTCGGAGAACTTCATGACGCCGAGTACCGGCCCGAAGATCTCTTCGCGCATGACGTTCATCGATTGGTCGACATCGACGAGAACGGTGGGTTCGAAGAAGTAGCCTGCGTCGCCGACGCGCTTGCCGCCGGAAACGAGTGTGGCGCCGTCGTGGACTCCGGATTCCACGTAGGTCGACACCCGGTCGAGTTGCTTGCGAGAGATCAGCGGTCCGAGATCGACACCCGGCTGCGTGCCGTATCCGATGCGCAGCTTGCGGCCCTCGGCCGCGACGCCGTCCACGACCTGGTCGTAGACCGACTCGTGAACGAAGAGGCGGGTGCCTGCGGCGCACACCTGGCCCGTGTTCCAGAAGACCGCGCCGGCCACACCGGGGATCGCGGCGGCCAGGTCGGCGTCGGGCATCACGATGACCGGAGACTTGCCGCCGAGTTCGAGTTGGAGCTTCTTCATGTTCCCGGTGGACGCGTGGACGATGGTTCGGCCGACGTCGGTGGAGCCGGTGAACGCCACGACATCGACGTCGGGGTGCGCTGTCAGCACAGCGCCCACTGTGGGTCCGGGGCCGGTGATCACGTTGACGACGCCGTCGGGAACGCCGGCTTCGGTGAGTATCTGGCCGAGCCACAGTGCAGTCAGCGGGGTCTCGTCGGCCGGCTTGAGGATGCACGTACACCCGGCTGCGAGCGCCGGGGCCAGCTTCTTCGACGCGGAGATGATAGGCGCGTTCCAGGGCACGATCATCGCGACGACGCCGACGGGTTCCCGCAAGGTGTAGCCCTGGATGCGCTTGTCACCGGGGCCGAGATCGATGGTGTGACCGTGGATCTTGTCGGCCCACCCGCCGTAGTACTGGTACTGGGCGGCTGCCTCGATCACCATCGCCCGTGCCTGCGGCACGGGGATGCCCATGTTCCGACTCTCCAATGCGGCGAGGGCATCAGCGCTCTCACGCATCAATTGCCCGGCCTTCCACAGAATGGCTCCGCGTTGCTGGGGGGCCAGGCGCATCCACCGCTGTTCGTCGAATGCCCGGCGAGCCGCGGCGACCGCGAGATCGGCTTCCTTCTCACCGGCGAGCGATACGGCGGCGATCACTTCACCAGTGCCCGGGTCGTAGGTGGGAAACGTATCTCCCGAAGCAGGTTCGATCCAGGCACCGTCGATCAGCATCGGCACGGTGGAATTCTCGCCGAGGCTTTCCGGGTACGACCAGGCATCGGGGCGGGGGAACGACATCATTTCTCCTCTGGATCGGGCCTTCGAGCCCGGAACTGTTCTTATATAGAAACTACAGTGCTTAAATATGAATACTCCGAACGTAACGATGTGCCTTCGAGTGTGTCAAGGCTCACGTCGCGGGCGTGGCTCCAGGCTCGCGGGGACTGTCGGGTGCAGTGATTGACAGCACGCCCACCGGGTCCTAGTGTTCCATATTACAAACTGTTGTTCGTAAATACGGAATTGGAGGTCTGCTGGTGCCGGCACTCAGTGGCGTGAAGGTCATCTGCGTAGGGCAGTTCTACTTCGCCCCGTACTGCTCGATGCTCCTTGCCCGGCTGGGCGCGGACGTCATCAAGATCGAATCGCCCGAGGGCGATCCCTACCGCCGGTTGCCGAGTGCCGACCGGGACGGCTCCTCCGTTCAGTTCACGATGCTCAACTCGGGAAAACGGGCGATGAAGGTCGATCTGAAGCATCCCAAGGGTCAAGACGTCGTTCGGAAGTTGGTGGAGCAAGCCGACGTGCTGATCCAGAACCTCTCGCCCGGTGCGATGGACCGATTCGGCCTCGGTTACGACGCCCTCAACGCGATCAACCCGAGGCTGATCATGGCCTCGGGAACCGGCTTCGGGTCGTTTGGCCCCTACGCCGGCGAACCCGCGATGGACCTCACCATCCAGGCTCGCACCGCCATCATGAGCACGACGGGATTCATGGAGGGCGCCCCGGTACGCACCGGTCCGTCGGTCGTCGACTTCATGGCCGGGACCCACATGTTCAGCGGAGTCCTCGCGGCCTTGTATCAACGCGAGCACACCGGACGCGGACAACACGTCGAGGTCGCACTGCAAGACGCGATCATACCGGCGCTGTCGTCGAACATCGCGGGGCACATCAACAGCAACGGCACCATGCCCGAACGCACCGGCAATCGCCACGGCGGGCTGGCAGTAGTGCCGTACAACGCCTACAGGACCACCGACGGCTGGGTCACTGTTCTGTGCCCCACGCAGTCTCACTGGGAGCGGCTGTGCGGGGTGATGGACGACCCCGACGCCAAGGACGATCGCTACAGCACCATGTCGGGTCGCACCGCGCACTCCGACGAGGTGGACGTGCTCGTCGAGCGATGGACCTCTGCGCACACCAAGCAGGAGGTCGCGCACCTGTTGTCGAGGACTGGTATCCCGACCGCACCGGTGCTCAGCCTCGCCGAGCTGATGGACGACCCGCACGTCGCCGAACGCGGAGTACTCAGGTGGATGGACGACGACTCCGGCAAGTGGCTCACCCTGGGCAGCCCGCTGTTCCTGTCAGATTCGCCGATGGTCGAACCCGACAGGGCTCACGGATTGGGAGCCGACACCGATGCCATCCTCATCGAAGAACTGGGAATGACCGAGAACGAAGTAGCCGCACTCCGACTCGAAGGCGCAATCTGATGCAGGGTCTGGTGTTCGACGGCGGTAGGCGTATCTCGTTGCGGAAGTTCTTCGACCCCGAACCGGGACCGGGTGAAGTGTTGCTCCGCGTGACGGCCTCCGGAATGTGCGGTTCGGATCTGCACTACTACCGAGCCGAGCCCACCGACGCCGACGCGCCCGTGTGCATCGGCGGTCACGAACCCGCCGGGGTCATCGCCGAACTCGGTGCTGGAGTGGATCCGAGCCGGTACACGATCGGCCAGAGGGTCATGGTGCATCACTACGCCGGCTGCGGTACCTGCGCCGCCTGTCGTTCGGGTTGGACTCAGATGTGCACCACCGGGCCCGCCCTGGTGTACGGGAAGTCCGCTAATGGCGCTCATGCTCCGTACATGAGCGTGTCGGCACAGTCGGTGATGCCGTTGCACGACGAACTCTCGGACATCGCCGCGGCCGCCATCGGGTGCGGAACAGGCACTGCGTGGGGCGCTCTCGACAGAGTCGGCGAGGTCGGCGGAGTCGACGTCGTGGTGTTCGGCCAAGGCCCGGTGGGACTGTCCGCCACCATGCTGGCCACCGCGCGCGGTGCGCGGGTGATCGCGGTCGACCTCGCGGACAGCCGGCTCGCACAGGCCCGAGCTTTCGGTGCCGCCCACACGATCAACTCGGCAACGGTGGACCCGGTCGCGACGATCAAAGACCTCACCCGAGGGGGTGCGACCGTCGCGATCGAGACCTCCGGAGCGACTGCGGCAGCGACAGCGGCACTCGATTCGCTCGCCCCGTGGGGTCGGCTCGGTGTCGTCGGACTCGGCGGCCGCGTCGAGGTCGACGTCAGAAAGTTCCTCTCACGGCAGATCACCATCGCCACCTCGTGGTCGCTGTCGAGCGTCCAACAGATGCACTGCGCCGATTTCGTCGCCCGGAACCGCCTCCCGATCGACGACCTCTTCAGCCATCGCTGGAGTCTCGACGACGCGGTCGAAGCCTACGAGGAATTCGACAAGCAGACCTCGGGCAAAGGCGTATTCGTCTTCTGATCGATCGACACCCGGCCACGCACGCCCTCCCACCAACCTCCAGAAAGAGCGACAACGATGACTGCCTCCACCGACCTCGAACTGCGTCATTCGTCGCCGGCATTCCGAACGTTCGCCGGTGACCGCGCGATGTCCGCACTCTCCCGCGAACTCGACCGAGTCGGCGCGAGCCGAGCCGTCGTGATCACCGTCCAACCTCTCCTCGATCACCCCGAGGCCATGCAGCGTCTGTACGACGCCCTCGGCCCCAGGATGGTCGGCCTCTTCGACGGCGTGGTCGAGCACAGCCCGCTTCCTGCCGTCGAGGATGCCCGGCGTTACCTCGAGGAGATGGAAGCCGACGCGATCATCGCTGTCGGCGGTGGGTCGTCGGTCGTCACCGCGCGCGCATCGTCCATTCTCCTGGCGGAGAAGAAGGACATCCGCGAACTGTGCACCCAGCGCGGCGCCGACGGAAAACTCATCAGCCCGAAGCTGTCCGCACCGAAGCTCCCGCAGTGGGTCGTTCCCAGCACGCCCACCAGTGCCTACGCCAAAGCCGGTGCGGCTGTTCGTGTTCCGGAGACAGGGGAGCGGCTCGCGCTGTTCGACCCCAAGGCTCGAGCCCAAGGAATCATCCTCGACCCGGTCATGGCGCGCACGGCGCCGACGCGACTCGCCTGGTCCGCGTCTCTGAACGTGCTGTCCATGGCCGTCGAGGGACTGCAGTCGAGCACGGTCGACCCGCTCGCGGATGCGCTGCTCCTCGGGGCGCTGCGCGCCGTGAACGAGTGGCTGCCCAAGCTGGCCTCCGACCCGGAGGGCGCGCAACCACGGCTGAACCTCATGCTGGCGTCACTGATGAGTGGGCAAGGCAGTGATTACACGGGCGGCGGACTAGCACAGGCGCTCTCGCACGCGATCGGACCGCGTTCGTCGGCGTCCAACGGCGTCGTCGAGGCCCTCATGCTCCCGCACGTGACGCGGTGGAATGCACCGATCTCCGCCGAGCGGATCAAGGGCATGGGGGTGGGCCTGGGTATCGCCGACCCGAGCGTCGACGGCGTCATCTCCGAACTGGAATCGATGCTCGGTCGATTCGAGGTCCCGACTCGACTGCGCGACATCGGAGTCGAGAAAGAGGCCATCGACGAGGTGGCCGACCACGCCATGGACGACTGGTCGATCACAACCGGTCCACGAGCAGTGGACCGTCAGCAACTCGTGGAGTTGCTGACGGCCGCGTGGTGATCAGGAGGTCAGAGCTGGGTGGACGGGCGCAGGAGGATCTCGTTGAGGGCGAGGTGGCGGGGGCGACCGACAGCGAAGGCGATGACCTCGGCGACATCGTCGGCAGTCACCTCGGCCGCGCTGTACAGATCGTTGACCGCCGCGTTGGTCGCCTCGTGAGTGATGTGAGTGGGGAGCTCGGTGGCAACGACACCCGGCTCGATCAGCGTGACACGCACGGTGGGAAGCAACTCCTGACGCAGCGCCTCCGACCACCCGTTCACGCCCCACTTGGTGGCCGCGTAGACGCCGTTCCCGGATCGAGCGGTACGTCCTGCCACCGACGAGATGTTGATGATGTCCGCGTGGCCACTGGAGGTCAGCTGTTCCAGGAAGACCTCGGTGGTGGTGATGGCTCCCAGGAGGTTCACCTCGATCATCTGTCGATAGTCGGCGCGCTGGTCGGACGAGAACGGCCCGAGCAGCATCACGCCGGCATTGTTCACCAGGATGTCGGTGCCGCCGAACTCGTGACGCACACGTTCGGCCGCAGCCACGAGTGCCTCGCGATCGGTGACGTCGGCTTCGATGGCGAGTGCGCCGTCACCCAGGCTGGCCGCAAGCGCGTCGATGCGATCGCGTCGACGGGCGAGCAGAACGACCTTGCAGCCCGCAGCATGGAGGTGACGGGCGGTCGCTTCGCCGATTCCGGAGGACGCGCCGGTGATGACGGCGACGAGAGATGTCGATTCGGTAGTCATACGTTCCAGTCAATCGTGGATCTCACCCGTGTGGGAGTACATACCGGTCCAGGTAACGGCAGTGCCTCCCAACCACATCCGCAGCGTCGTACCGTCGGGAGTTCCGTCTCGACCACGAAAACAGCTCGAAGGGCCCGCCCATGATCGTCGACCCCCAGACCCCCACCACCAAGAATCCGCCCGATCGTTTCGCCGGCGACGTGTGGCTCGACCCGATCGCGTTCCCCCGTGACTCGGGGCAACGGATGACGGTGGCGAAGGTGCGTTTCGCCCCCGGCGCCCGAACTGCATGGCACTCGCACGCGCTGGGCCAGACGCTGCACGTCACGCAGGGAACCGCCTGGGTGGGTAGCAGAGGTGGCACGAAGATCGAGGCACACCAGGGCCAGACGCTCTATTGCGCTCCGGGAGAGGAGCACTGGCACGGCGCCTCACGGGATTCCTTCATGGAGCACCTCGCCATGCTCGACAACGCCGACGACGCGTCCACCACGACGACCTGGCTCGAGCACGTCACCGACGAGGACTATCTGGCATGACGCTCTATCACATCGACCGCCTCGGTGCGACGCGCGTCTTCTGCGATGTCCTCTCCGCGGCGCCAGTGCCCGGCCCGGGTCTGGTGGGACAGGGTCCACGGGTGCGTCCATGACGGGAAGCGCAGCATTCTTCTCGGTCGACCGGACCGGGGACGTCCTGACGCCGTTGTCGACCGCCGCCGGTAACTGGGGGCCCGACAGAATGCGGGGTCTGGCCGTCAGTGGCGCCCTCGCTCGCGCGGCGGAACGCGCCGTTCCCGCCGCGGGATTGCGTCCGGTGCGGTGGACGCTCGAACTGTGCCGTGTCGCATCGATGGATCCGTGTCACGTCGACGTGAATGTGCTGCGGTCGGGCCGACGTATCAGCCTCGTCGAGGCCGCTCTGATCCAGAGTGGCCAGACGGTCGCCACTGCACGGGCCCTGTTCCTCCGGCCGGACCCCGAGGTGGTCACGGCAGAGGTCTGGTCCCCATCGGTGCGGTGGCGCCCGCCACCGGCCGGTCTCCAGCCGGGTACCGACGAACCGCGCCTGCATTACGACGCCGCCGGTGGCTGGATGGCCACACCCGCCACGGACCACAACAGCGTCCGAAAGGTCATGTGGATCAGGGACGTTCAGATCGTGGAGGGGGAGACCCCCACACCGTTCCAATTCGCCGCCAGCGCGGCGGACGTGGCCAGTGTGGTCGGTAATTGGGGCAGCGCGGGCATGCAGTTCATCAACGCTGATGTCACCCTCGCACTCGGACGTCTCCCAGTGGGACTCGAGATGGGTCTGGCTGCGGTGGATCGCGTCGAATCCGACGGCGTCAGTATCTCGACAGTCACAGTCTTCGACCGGAGCGGCACCGTGGGAACAGCGGTGGTGTCCGCGCTCGCCAATCTCCGTGCCACCGTCGACCCTCGGCTGCGATGACGACGCCGAGCGCCGCCGACGGCCCACCCTCCGAACCGCGGAAGCAACAGAAAGGACCAGAACTATGCGACTGATGAGGCTCTGTGGAACTGCCGTGCAGACAGCTGTCGCGGCGATGATCTTCACCGTCGCGCTGTGCGGACTTCTCGTCGGCGCCACCCTGTCGGCGATCGTCGGGCTTGCTCAGTCCCTCTGGGATTGAGTGGCCGGCGGTGTCAGCCGATCACGAGCCGGCGCTCTGCTCCGTCTGCAGCTGGTCCTGGGAGGCCGCCCACGACGCGAGGAGCTTGAGCGCGTCGGCGGTAGGGGTGCCGGGCGGGGCGGTGTAGATGTTGAGCTTCAAGCCGGGATCCGAGGACAGTTCCATGCCCTCGAAATCCAGGTCCAACTCCCCGACGACAGGGTGGCGCAGACGTTTTCGGCCACTACGGTGAAATCTCACATCCTGTGATGCCCACCGCTGACGGAACAAGTCGCTGCGGGTCGACAATTCGCCCACGAGAGCGATGAGGTCCTTGTCATGGGGGTTGGCGCCCGCTTCCAGGCGAAGCATCGCCGCGGAGTCGCGGGCGATCTGGTCGTAGTCGACGAAGAAGTGCTCCGCGGCCGGGTCCAGATACACGAAACGAGTGGTGTTCGCCGGGCGCCGCGGGTCGGCCAGAATCGGTGTATAGAGCGCACGCGCCAGTTGGTTCATGGCGACGATGTCGTGACGGCCGTTGCGGATCCATGCCGGGGCGTCGGTGATGGCGTCGAGCATGGTCTGCGTTGCAGGGCGCACCGTGGTCGCGGCGGCGCGTGTGCGTCGGGACCCGGCCGGTTCCATCTGACGGGCCAGCGCGAACAGGTGATCGCGTTCGGCGTCGTCGAGCTTCAGGGCACCGGCGAGAGACGCGAGGACGCTGTCCGAGGCGCCGGACAGGCTGCCGCGTTCCATGCGGATGTAGTAGTCGACAGACACGCCCGCGAGAAGGGCGACCTCTTCTCGTCGCAAGCCCGAGACACGGCGGTTTCCGCCGTACGCGGGTAGTCCTGCCTGTTCAGGGGTGATACGGGCGCGGCGTGTGCGGAGAAACTCCCGAATCTCCGTGCGCAGGTCGACGGTGCTCATGTGCTCACGGTAGGCGGTGGACAGCAAGAGGGGGAGGCACTGTCAGTACCTGGAACACCACGTCCTCCCCGGCCACTCTCGCGGCGGGTTCACTGGCAGTATGCAACCAGTATCACGGCTCAGGTCCGGTCGTTCGCCGATGGTGTCCCGGCGGTCGGTCATCGGCGGTGCAGTCGCACTAGGGGCCGCCGCAGTGTCGGCTGCATGCAGCGTCGACCCGACTTCCGGCACGTCTGCCACGGCGCCTGCGGCGGCTGACACCGTCCTGCCGAACACGGCCCCAGTGTTGCTCGCGTATTTCTCGCGTGCCGGCGAGAACTATTACTACGGCGACCGCACTGTCCTCGAGGTCGGCAACACCGAAACGCTCGTGAACATGATCGCGGCCAGGATCCGGTGCGACGTACACCGCATCGAGCCGGCAGACCCGTACCCGTTCGAGTACGACGAGACGGTGGAACGGAATCGGCGTGAGCAGCGCGACGGTGTACTTCCCACACTCGTCGACCCGGTTGCGCCCGTCGGTGACCACCAGGTGGTTCTTCTCGCGAGTCCGGTGTGGAACAGCAGCGCCCCGATGGTCATGCACTCGTTCGTCAGGTCGTTGGATCTCGCCGGCCGCACCATTCACCCGATCACCACACATGCGGTAAGCGGACTGTCAGGAGTGCCGGACGTGTACCGGGAACTCTGCCCCGACTCGACGATCGGTGAGGGCTTCACCGCTCAGGGGGAAGAAGTTGCGGATGCCGGACCAGCAGTCGATGAATGGTTGCGGCGAGTCGGCTCGAGCTGGGCCTGATGGCTTCTGGCTTCGATTCATGAGATAGCCGCCGATTACGAATTCTCCAGTGATCTCGCCATCGAAGGGGTCATCCTGTAGTCCATGTACGAGCGAGTCGACCTCACACCGGAGTGTGCGGATGCGGCGCTGGTCGCCTCATTCTGAAAGACAGCACTCGGGTACGTCGACGAACCACCACCCCCTCCGTTCGCAACGCGAGACGAGTGGTTGGCATCGTTCAAAGACGAGGCGGCCGCGCGGGGTGGCGCCTCCTTTCAACAGCCATCTTTTTGGCCCCACGCCTGTCGATCATCGAGGTGCCGGAACCGAAGACCGCCAAGAATCGACTCCACTTCGATCTGCGGGCATCGACCTGCGGCGGGCTCGACGAACGGTGGAAAGGTGTCAACACCACCGAGGTCACGAGGCTGCTGGAGCAGGTGCGTCGGTGGTGATGCGAGTCGAGGGGCACCACGTTGTCTTGGGTGACCGCGAGGGCAACGAGTTCTGTGTCGCGTGAGTTCTGTGGAGGGGACGATGCCAGCCGACTCGCCAAGATAGTCTGTGGGGCAACATGATCCCAACATCGTGGTGCTGCGTTCGAGACTTCTCGGTGTCACGAGAGTGTCACAAGTCGGGACGGACGGAGGTGGACCGAGGCGGACGGCAGTGGATAAAGGAGCAGTTCAGACCGGGTTTTGTGGGTCCAGGTGAATCCACTTGATCGGGTCATCGAAGCCTTGTAAGCGAGCGGTCTTCGGTTCAATCCCGAAAGGAGGCTCTCGATATTCCTCTGACCAGCAAGAATGCTCCGAAACAGCCTGATCTGACCTCTCGTTTCACGACTATCCCCGGTACATCCATGCAGGTCCGCCACGGTCCAGGGGCGTCCGGACACCTGCGTATTCTCCTGAAACTCGGCTCGATGTCACGAGTTGTCACAACTCATCCGTAACTCGTCCGATGGACTCGGGTGGACGTCAGTGGCTGTGGGTGGACTTCAGCGCCGAAGAGTCCACGACGGTCGGTGGACACCCAGGGACTCCTATGGACGGATTCCACTCGCTTCACGCTGTGGCTGCGGCTGGCGTGGACGTGTGCGGACCAGGGTGGACCAACCGCCTCTTGCTCACGGGTGAAGCAGTAGTCGGCACTAACAGCGCTGATCGCAGAGGGACGGGTTCCGTAACGCAATTCGTGGAATTGGCATTTTCAAGCATTGTTCGAATGGTCCGTACCATTACTCCGCAGCGATCGCGGCAGCGTCTCCGAGGTGGAGCGGTGGCGCCCTCGAGGGTCACGGACGGACCGGCGTCACCGGTGCGATGCACGCGACGGTGTCGCCTCGGTATGGGCGGTGACCGTGCCATGCTCCTGGTGCGTCACCCGCTGGCCTCCGCGGCGCAACCGTGTCGGCACGGGGCATGAAGTCGCCGCGGTGTACAAGAACCACCTGGTGTCCGTCAGCGTCCGGGTGGTCGTCCTCGCCGGTCTCGTGGACGCGCGTTACTGGTCTTCCGGCGAAACGCGACAGCGAGGAGGCGGCGAGATCAGCCCGCACCGTGACGCGCCACGTGTGAATGGTCTTTGTCGACGGGGCCGGTCTTCGCGGCGCCTCCGGGGGAGCCGAGGTCGTCGAAGAAGTCGGCGTTGACGGTGACGTAGTGCGCCCACTCGGCGGGGAGGTCGTCTTCGTAGAAGATGGCCTCGACGGGGCAGACCGGTTCGCACGCAACGCAATCGACGCACTCGTCCGGGTGGATGTAGAGCATCCGTCGGCCTTCGTAGATGCAGTCGACGGGGCATTCCTCGATGCACGCCTTGTCCATGACGTCGATGCACGGTTCGGCTATCACGTAGGTCACGGTTCCTATGGCCCCGTCGCGGCGGTGCTGTTGTCCGGTACCGCGTCCGGAACGAGGTGTGGTACGTAGCGGACGTAGAGCACCATCCCGATCAGTTCCACCAGGGTTTGCGTCACGACCACCACGGCGGCCAGGCTCAACGCCGGTGGCAGCGCCAGTGCGAGGGGGAGTACGACCAGTGAGTTGCGGGTAGCGCCGGAGAACACCAACGCCCGCGTCGCCGGCACGTCCTGCCCGAACACCTTCCCGGCGCCGACACCGATGAACGCCATCGCGATCAGGAACATCACGAAGATGGCGGCGGCCGCGGCGAGTTGATCGATGCGGCTGCGGACGGCGTCGATCTGGGAGGCCACGACGACCGCGAGCGTCACCATCATCACCGGCACCATCGCTGCCGCCGTCACCTGCATCAGCCGCTTGCCCGCATGTCCGCGGCGCGCCCACCACTGCGTCGCCGCTGCCAGAGCCAACGGGAGCCCGATGAGCAGGACGAATGCTTCGGCGAAGGGTGCGATGTCGATGATCGAGACCGTGTCGGACCCGACGAACAACCACAGCCACAGCGGCAGCAGCGCGATCTGCAGCAGCATCAGCAGCGGTGCCCCGGCCAGCAGGCGTTCCGATGCGGCGCCGGCGAGGCCGCTGAAGACGATGACGTAGTCGATGCACGGGGCGAGGAGCACCAGCACCACACCGACCAGGACCGCCTCGTTCCCGGCGATGGTGCGCGTGAGAGCGAACACCACGATCGGGACGGCCACGAAGTTCAGGACGATGACTGCGGTGGTGAACCGGGCATCGCGCAGGGAGCGGCCGATCGCGGCGAACGGCACGGCGAGGAACGTGGCGTAGAGCAGTACGATAAGCACCGGGTTGATGGCGTGCTCGAACGCCGGCGCCGAGGCGGGAGCAGCGAGGCCCACTGCGGCACCGGCGGCGAGAGCGAGGAGATACAGGCCGATCTGGTGGGTGTCCCACCACTGCACCACCGAGGTCCGCCGCGATCCGGTCATGACGCGTGTGCGGGTGTGGGCATCGTCGACGCCAACCAGCTGCACTGCGGGTCGCACGGCGTCGCCGCGTCGGGAGTGTCGTCCAATCGGTCCAGCGCCCCGGTCAGCGCGTCTCGCAGCACGCTCAGCTGCGCGATCGACTCCTCCGCTCGGGCGATGTGCTCACGCAGTGCCGGCCGCAGCCCGGACTTCACCGCGGCGCACGAGTCGTTCTCCCACACGCGCAGCATCGTCTTGATCTGCGGCAAAGTCAGATTCAGGCTCTTCGCGGCGGTGATGAACGCCAACCGTTGCTGCGCGCGCTCGTCGTAGATTCGGTACCCGTTCGAGGCCCGGCCTGCCGGGAGCAGGCCCTCGCTCTCGTAGAAGCGCAGTGTCGTCGCCGGCACTCCCGTCGCCGAGGACAGTTGCGAGATCAGCAGAGCGGGCATGACCGAAGACTAAAGGTTCGAGTCGGCTCGAAGGCAAATGGACGAGTGAGCACATTGTCGGTGCCGCGGGATCACGGGCGCGTGTGCGGGGTGGTCCTTGGCTGTGCCTGTGCCCACCGATGCCGACGATGTCGTGACCGGATCGACGGTCGCGCTGCGTTCCTCGGCTGACAGGATGAGGCGCTCTCTGGCTGTGGCGTTCGCGGCGGGGGCTGCGATCGGCCTGCTGGGGGAATGATCGGGCTCGGTGTCGCCGAGTTCCGCCTCCCTCTGTTGATCGGTGTGTTCGGATTCGTCGCGTTACAGGCGGTGGTACTGAACAAGGCGATGAGCCTGATAGTCGTCGCGACGGCCCTCCCGGCCCTCCCGGCGCGCGTGGCGTCCGTTCCGCTCGACCTGCTGACTCCCCACTGGTCGGTGGTGCTCAATCTCCTCGGCGGCAGCGTCGCCGGAGCCCGGGTGGGTGCGACGTGGGCGACGAAGATGCGCTCGGCGACCCTCTACAAGGTCCTGTCCGCATTGCTGGTGCTCATCGCGTTCGTGTTGTTACTCAGCCACCTCGGGCAGGTGCAGCACGCCGACCTGGCCGCCGCCGCTCGTGTGGTCGCCGGGCTGCTGGCCGGGTTCGTCATCGGTGTCGTCGCCGCACTGATAGGGGTGGCCGGCGGCGAACTGCTCATCCCGACGATCGTGCTGCTCTACGGACTCGACTTCAAGGTCGCCGGCAGCTTGTCGTTACCGACGATGGTGGTGGCGTTCGCCCGGTACTCCCGCGATCGCAGCTTCGATGTCCCGTGCGAGAGCGGTGGTTTCGTTCTGGTGATGGCGGCCGGGTCGCTCACCGGAACCATTGCCGGGGTCTCCTGCTCGGTGTCGTCCCCGAGCTGATCCTGGTCCCGCTGCCGGTTGGTCAGCCGTCGTCACTCGGGTTCACGTCGCGCGATCTTCGTCGCCAGATCCGTCACCGGTGTGTGCCAGTCCTGGGACAGTCGCACGAGCATCGCGAACGCAGCGTCGGCGCGCAGGTCATAGCGCTCCATGATGATGCCTTTGGCCTGTCCGATGACATCGCGGGTCGCGAGCGCGGACTCGAAATTGTGCTCCTGCTCGGCGGCGACGAGAGCGAGAGCGGCATGCGTGGCGAGCAGGACGCCGACGTCGTCGTCGGCGTCGTCGAAGCCGTGAACAGCGTCGGAGTACAGGTTCAGCGCCCCGAGGTGATCGTGATGGGTGTACAACCGGAACGTCAGCATCGAGCGCACTCCTGCCTCTGAGGCCGCGGGAGCGAACTGTGGCCACCGATCCTCACGGGCCATATCGGGGACGGACACACTGTGGTGTTTCCACACCGTGTCGAAGCACGGCCCTTGCCCGGTCGCCTCCTGCAGGGCGTCGACACGGCGAGGGAGTTCGTCGGTGGCACCGCGGGATTCGATTCTGTGATTGCGGACGACGAGGGTGATGCCGGCGTGATCAGCGCCCGGTATCAGCCGGACCGCCTCCGCCGTGATCGAGAGCAGGGTGCCCTCGACGCTGCCGTGTTCTTGTTGGATCACCCTGGCCATCTCGGCCATGGCGGCGCCCAAAGACACTGTCTCGGAATCACTGTCGGCGCGCGCCGGGTCGAGCGGCGGGTCGGAAGTAGCGGTCACGAACGTACCTTCTTCCAGATCCTCGGTCGTGAGAACGTACGCCGAGGTCGAGCTCACCATGTCACACGGGTGTTGGGCGCCCGCGACGGAGTACACCGCTGCTGTCGAACGGCAGTCCTCGATAGTTCGTCGTCGCCCGGTGTAGGGCGACGCGGCGTACAGTTACCGTCAGTTCGGTACAACCCTTGCCGTTCGGACCGATCATCCGAACCAGTCGTCTCGCCGCTGCGGCGCGAAGACGACCTCGAGGAGTGTGCGCGAAACGTGTATCAGCACTTGCCCGACCGTCCCGATATCGTCGCGGCGGTCGGTCACGGGTCGCCCGCCCCACCTGTCTTGCAGCTGACTCCGCACCTGCGGGCGAGAGCGGGCGCTCGGATCCAGATTCTCGAACAACATTGTGCGTCAACGTCGCCGCGTGCCCCGTCGTGCACACCGGGTTGTGCCGGTCTGCGAGTCCCGGTGACCGGTGACGCCGACGACCGTCAGCCGAGGGAACATCCACTGTCCGGCCTGGAGTCGTTCTCGCAGTGGGTGGAGGTGTGCGTCGACCTGTCGTCCGCGGACGGCGCAGCTGTCGTCGCATCCACCGAGCGCCACGATGACAGGCACCGGATCCTCTATGCCACCGACCCGACCGCCGAGCGCGTGGCGGACCTGCTCTTCGTCCTCGGCTACGGACCCCACACGACGGCGACGCCCGCGCATCCGGTGCAGACCGTGACGACCACCGATCCCGACGACCGCCTCACCTGGCCGCTGTTGATCGACGAACTCGTCGCGGTGGGCGTTCACTGGCTACAGGTCCATGCGATCGGGGCACCCGGGTCGGCGTTGGGAACCCTGCAGCTCTACCGGCGGCGTCGACCGCCCGCGCGGTCGCTCGATGCGGACACCACGGTCAGCGCGCTGGCGCGAGCGCTCGGTAGCGAACCGGTCGCCGACCGGGTCCTCGGTGCATCATCGGAGCCGGTTGCGGGCTCCGACGTCGTCAGCGTCGCGATCGGCGTTCTCGCTGCCCGGCACGGTCTTTCGGTGCCGGCGGCGTCGGCGCTGCTCCGAGCGGGCGCCTATGCGCGCGAACATTCGTCGCTGGACGAGGCGCAACGCGTTGTCGAGTCTCTCGGCGACCATGAATCGTGACAGCAGGGAACATCGCGCCGTGGTGAACGGCACGTCGGGTATCACCACACGTGAGAGCGAAGCCCGTCGATGACCGACCGTTTGAATCCGACACCGCGCTCGTGCGACTTCCTCGACCTCGTCGGCCCCGCCACCGAGACCCCCGCACCCGACGCGACCGCACCCCATGTCACCGACGAGCGAAGGTTCCTGGTGTGGATGGTCGACGACCGGGACACAGTCATCCTGCGCACCGCGAGCTCGCTGACCAATGCCGTCGACGTGGCTCGCGCGTACTGCGCAGCGTGGGGTGCGCAGGTGCGTCACATCGAGGATCCGCGGGGCGAGGTCGTGCCACGTGCAACGTGGGAGACGCTGTGTTCGGTCACTTCGCCCCTGCCCTACGTCTACACCGTCGAGCTCCTTTCTCCCCGCTCCACCGGGCGTGAGGAACTGGTGACAGCGCTCTGGACCAGTACTCATCTCGACGAGGCGCTGCGCTGGCGGCAGCTGCTGCCGCCCGACCTCCGCAGTCGCGCCCTCGTGGTCAGCAATAACCCCGACGGGCACTTCCCGCGTTCGGCACCCTCACCTGCAGGAACCTCTTCCAGATGACGTCGACGGACGGTATGGCCAGCAATTCGGAAGACGCCGTTGCCGCAGCACCCCCGAGTCCGACCACCGACGGCCCGGAACACGCAGCCCATCGGGCCACCGGAAACGCCGGCGTGCCCGATGCCGCCGCGATTGCGACGGGAACGTGCGCACGCTGCGCGACCACGACGCCTCAGCTGACGCCCGCCACGAGAGTGCCGGGCATGTCCGCTGCCGCATCGGCGCTGTGGGTGCGCCCACGCGGGAAGGGACTGTGCCCACCATGTGCGTGGATGTACCGGTCCGCCGACACCCGTCGTACCCCGCACCTCGTCACTCGCCTCCCCGACAGTGTCACCGCGATCGACCCCACCGACCTGTTCCACACATGGGGCCTCCTCAGGCGCAGAAGCGGATCGATCCCCGCTAGCTTTGCTCGGGGTGCCCCGGTGCCCCCCCCCGGGCTCAATCAATACACTGCGCTGACGCGGGCACTTCGTTGATGAACGGATATGAATCAGATTGCCCGACAGCGGTTCTCGTAGACCGGCCGTCAGTCGCGGGCCGACCCGTGCGTGCGGTCGAGTCGACTCGGGCAGCTCGTCCGCGATCACGTTCTGCCTCCGCGAGCTGGTCTCGGGTGGTGTCGAATAGTTCGCCCGACGACGCCTCGGACTTCCGGACGCTCTCCTTCTCGAGGACGAGCAAGACGTCGAGAAGGTAGCTGCCCAGTGCCATGATGGCGCCGAAGGTCGCCTGCGATGCCTCGCCTTCGCCTGGGATCGTGTTCCCGGTGACCTCACCGTGGTCCCCGAGAGCATCCGTCGTCCCGACGACCGGGGACCCGAGCGCTCCCGCGGTTTGCCGGATGATGTCGTGGGTACCGTCGTTGTGTTCGTATGCTGCCGTGGCCGATGCAGGGAGGACCCCAGTGTCGGGTGACGACGACGCACATCCGATGCGTGATGCGCGCGGGGCGTTCGACGGTGTCACCGCGATCGAGTGGGTCGACGTGTGCGTCGATCTGGCCGCTGCCGACGGGGCCGCGCTCGTCGTCGCTGCGGAGGACCACCCCGATACCCACCAGGTGGTGCACGCCACCGACGGTATCGCTGTGCAGGCCGCCGACCTCGGTTACATCCTCGGATGTGGCCCCCACATAGAGGCCATGTCGACAAGTAATGCGTGCGCTGTGGACGTCGACGACGCTGCCGACCGGGGCCGCTGGCCGCTACTGGTGGACGAACTGGCCGTCAGCGGGATCGGATGGGTGCAAGCGCACCCGCTCGGCGACCATCGTGCCCCGTTGGGCACGCTGCAGCTCTACCGCCGGACGAGGTCACCGCACAGGCTCTCGGGGGACGACCGCGCTACCCACACCATGATCGCCCAACTCGCTCGCATGCTCGGCACGGGCATCGTCGCCGCCGGCGTGGCCGCCGACATGCTCATCCGACGTCACCAGGACAGCGAGGCGGTGAACATCGCTATCGGGATTTTGGCCGCCCGGCACGGCTGCACCGTTGCGGTGGCCTCGGCGATGCTGCGAGCGGGCGCCTACTCCCGCGGGCACGGCTCCGCGGGCGAAGCGCATCGCGTCATCGACTCGATCAACTCTGTCGACCCCTGAGGACCCGGCCGATCCCGTCATGGGCGCGTCGTCGCCATAGATGGCGACACGGATTTCCGCGAGTCGGCTCATGGGCAAATCCGACTTCTGCGTCCGGTGCGGAGGGGACACGCCGGGTGATCGTCGGGGTGGCTGAGCAACCTCCGGCGCTGCCCGCACGCCGCCTCGCAGCTGATGTGCAGGTCTACGCGAATCCCCCGGTAGGCACGCCGCGAACCTCGCGACAGTCGTTCCTTCGCGGCGAGTTCCCCGGGGGCCCGGGCGAGTTCACCGGCAAATTGTCGACCCGCAATTCACATGAACTGGTCCGACTCGTTCGAAGATCATCCTCTTTAGGTGCGGTCGAGAATCAGTCGAGTGGCTTCTTTCGGTGCGTCCCATTGCGGAAAGTGACCGCATCGCTCGAACCAGTGCAGAACGGCATCGGGGAACAGTTCCGATGCGCGCGCCGCTTGCTTCGGCACTGTCACCAGATCTCGTCGTCCCCAACCGATTGTGACCCGCCCGGGCACTGTGCCGGACGAGGCGCCTTCCTGCTTCGGCCCGTGGATGAGGGCGTTTAGAGCGGCCTGGGTCGACGGGGAGTCGGCGAGCCCGCGTACGTCGGGCAACACGGTGTCGCGCGAGAGTGCCCATGGCCGCGCGGACAATTGAGCGAGCAGCAGGGTCCTTCCCGCAGGGTTGCCGAGAAGTGCAGGTAGGAAACGCCGCAATATGTTGACAAGGGCTATGGACGGCCGGAGTGTGGCGCCGAAGACAGCGCGTTCGCGGTCGCTCCAGAAACCGCCGGGGTCGAGTGCCACGGTGTCGCCGCCGACTCCTCGCCGCGCGAGTTCGAGGACGATTCGACCGCCCATAGATTGACCGGCGGTGGAAATGCCACCCAGATCGTGTTCGCGAATGAAGTCCGCGACGGAGTCGGCGAGAGCAGCGATCGATACTTCGCCCGTCAACGGCGGCGTGTCGCCGAACCCCGGTAGGTCGACCGCGATGACGTCACGGTGTTCCGCCAGTTCGTCGATGATCGGGGACCAGGATCGCCATCCGACGCCCAAGCCGTGCACCAGCAGCAGCGGGCTGCCATGTCCGAATCTGACATAGTTCAGCGTCATACAGTCGACGGTACGCGAATGCCCGGTCGATGAACGGGCTTCGGAAGACCGATGACAACCGCTCACCGAGTGTCCCAATTCGACCTCTCGCCGGGTACCGACCGTTCGGGGCCACGTCACCGAGTTCGCGGCCGAGGCACCCTGGTACCACGGGGATAGCGCCACGGTCGGATGGTGGACGGGTGGGACGAGGTACGCGTTCGCTGACGATCGCGAAATGTCCGAGAGGCGACAGCGCGTCCTCGGGTTCCGGCTCGTCCCGCGGTGAGAACGCACCCCCGGCACCATGCACGTGCCGATGATCGGCGAATTACAGGCACTGGCGAATGCTGTCCGGTTGTGCGTCAGCGATCACGCGGCGACGGTCGACTTCGCCGGGAGCAACAGCCGATGCGTCGGGTGAGGCATGCCCGCGCCGGCACGGGTCGCGCGGAAAGAGATTCGGGTCGGGTTTTCCCTCAGTGGCCCGTTCTCATCGGGCCGGTCTTGTGCGGACACGGTCTCGGCGACGGCGGTTCGCATCCATAGATCGATGAGAGAACGGATCGATTGGGACCGAGTCACCCCGCGCCGACCCCACCATGCGCGGGCACGTCGACGATGGTGTTCTGCGTACGGATACCCCTGGGGAGCGGTGCAGTGGCGCATCCTGGTCATGCAGCCGGGCGACCTAACCGCATCTTGCGCGGTGGACGCCGCAGGGCACCGCATGCCCCCGCCACCGGGCCACTTCCAGCACCGATGAGTGGTCGGACTAGAACTGCTGGACGATGTTCTGCACCGCCCATGTGAGGCTGGATGGGGACGGGAATGCAATCGACTGCGCGTCGGTCGGAGCGAGCGGCACGTAGTCGCCTCGTTGCACCGCGGCGAGGGCCGAGATGCCGGGTAGTGCCCGGAACTCGTCGAGAGCGGCGGGCTGACCCGTGGCGATGACGAGATCCGCATCGTTGTTCGACAGGTCCTCGTAGGTGATCTGCGCCCGTCCCGGAATGGAGCTGGTCGGCAGCGCCGTCGCGTGATCGGTGGGCCGCATCCCGAGGGCGTCGAGGAACTGTGCACCGGCGTCGTCGGTCGAGTTCACGACGTACACACCACCCTCGGTGGGGCCGACGAAGAACGTGAACGTGCGGCCCGCGAAAGCGGGGTTCGCTTCGGCGGCAGCGGAGATCGTCGATTCGGTCTCCTCGATGACGCGCTCGCCGTCGGCGGTGCGACCGAGCGCGCCTGCGATGGTCCGTGTGGCCTGCTGCCATGTCTCGGCGGATGGGGTGCTCGCGTAGTGCACGACGGGGGCGATCGCCGACAACTGGTCGTAGCGGGTGTCGAGCCCGAACGCTTTGGTGCCGACGATCAGGTCGGGTTCGTAGGACAGCACGTCCTCTATCGTCAGGTCGGCGTTGGCGCCCTGGAGGAATGCGGGTGCGTCCTTCCCCGCCATCGCTGCCTCGGTCCAGGGTTGAAATCCCGACTCGGCCGTCGCGCGGGCGGTCGCGACCGGTGTCACGCCCAGTGACAGCAGGATGTCCGCGTCGGTCCACGACAACGCGACGACGCGTGTCGGTTCGCTCTCGACGGCGGCGGATCCGAGCGCCCCGTCAGTGGTGGTAGGGAACGATGCAGCGGCGCCTGCGGTCCCCGTCGGCGACGCCCCGGTGGGCTCGTTCGACGAGCAACCTGCGAGCGCTACGGCGACGATCAGGCCAACGAGGAGTCTTCGCATACCGGACTATTTTAGGGTCCGGTCGTTCGCCACGGGGGTGCTACCTCGACCACCTGCTCCAGTCGAACGGTCACTACGACTGCCGCACAACCGGGCCTGTGGAATCGAAGCCGATGAGAAGACGGGTACAGCAGGCACCATACGGCCTGTCGTGGTTATCTGACAGGTGTGTTCAGGCAGCGGAGTCGTCGAACGCTCAGCAGTGGTCGTCGAGGCGAGCCACCGAGAGCTGGCGTCTACGGCTCACGGTGCGTTTCCCCATGGCCAGCAGTGCGTGTGGCGTGGTCAGCAGTGAGTGCGGCGTATGACAGATGATGACGTGTGGTCCGGAAAGCACGCGCGAGCGCACGATGCCCCGGTCCGGTCACTCAATGCGTCGGTGTTGCGATGGAGGATCGACACTGCACGGTCCATTCCACTGTTCGATCCCGACGACGGCGGTGACGCGGCTCGCTGTCTGGTGCTGCTGGAGTCTCCGGGGCCGAACACGATGCGTCCGGGCGGGACCAACATGTGTTCGTTCGACAATCCAGATCGAACGAACCCCGTGCTGAAATCGGTGTTCGCCGACGCGGGTATCGACCGGGTGCAGTGCGTCAAGTGGAATATTGTGCCGTGGGCAGTGCTCGACGACGCCGGTTATCCGGTATCGCCGACGGCATCCGTTCTCGGTGAGGCGGGCCCATATGTCGGCGAGCTTATGGCCTTGCTGCCGAAACTGGAGGTGGTTTTCGTTCTCGGTGCGAAGGCTCTCGATGGCTACATGCGCGTCATCACCGCATCTGCTCCCACCCGCCTCCTCCCGGTGATAGCGGCACCGCACCCCTCGGCTCGCAACGCACACGCGCCGGCGGCTGCTCGCCAGCGGTTGATCAACGCAGCATTGTCGGTCGCAACGCACCTGGAGAAGGCACCTGAACCCCGGACTGTGCTGAGGTAGGGCGGATCGTGCCGCTGCTGCCTCCGACCGGTCAGTCCTGGTAGGGCTGGCGTTCGCCGGTGTCGGTGTCGATGTCGATCACCTCGTCCGGGCTGTCGGGGTGGTACTGGATGATGTGTGGTTCGGCGGCACCCCGGCGTGCACCGTCTCGATATGAGAACCAACATCCCGCGAACAGCACCACTGTCATGATCGCTGCGACGACGGTCCAGCCCTCGAACCCGCCGGCGAGGGCAGTGAAAAAGGCCCCCGCAGCAGCTGTTCCCGCCATCAGCAACAGCTAGGCCAGATAATTTTCGGTGACTCGTGCCCAGACGCGTCCGCGGCGGCCCCGTCTCGGGGTATCGGAAGTCGGTGTGTCTGCATTCGGTGTGCTCATCGATCGACGCTGTTCGTTCGGTATCAGCGTTTCGAGTGGGTACTACCCGGCGGTCGGTTCAGCTGGGTTGAAAAAGTTTTCCTTGCACGCTGCCGCGGAGAGTGTGGGCGGCGACTGTGCCCCAGGCTGCGAGCAAGGCCGCATACAGTCCGATTGCAAGGGCCTCGATCGCGGCCGACCCCAGAGCGCCGCCGAGGGCAGTGGCACCGGTGACGCAGGTGCCGATGGGGAAGGTGAACGACCACCAGGTCAGTGAGAATGTCAGTCCCTTCTGGGCGGCATGGATGGTGAGGGCGGTTGCGAGGATGAACATCAAGACGCCGAAGCCGCCCATCGTCAGTCCGTACAGAATGCCGAACACGTGCAGACCGGTTGCGACGGAGGCCGTCTCGCCGGTGAACACCAAGGGTGCATCGTTGCCGAGAAGGTTCGCAGCGGTGATCGATTGACCGATCATGCCGAGGGTGATCCACACCGTCGGTGCTGCCTGGACCGGCGGGATTCCGCCGTGGACGAGCCGTCCGTAGATGAGCGTCATGGTCAGCATTCCGATGATCAGTGACAGCCCGAACATCGCGTAGCAACCGGACAGCATGGCCAGGCGCCACTGCCCATCCGCGGTATGAGGGAGCAGCAGCGCACCGGTGGAGGCGGACACCATCGGCGGTACGACGGGCATCAACCACGCCGGGAGTGCGACGGCGGTCTGGTGATCGTGGGCGGTGATCATCAGGTAGGGCACGAGAATGCTGGTGATCAGCCCGAGGGCTGTGCCAGCGGTCCACAGGACGGCAAAAATCACGGTTGCGGGCCCCGCTCCGATGACGTCTTTGCCCAGCAGCATCGTCCCGGCACCGACGGTCAGCAGCGCCATGGGGGGTGCGCCGTAGAACTGCACCATCACCGGATGCGCGGCGTGCTCACGCGCATACTGCCGGTGTCGGATCCAGTGCACTGCGAAGGCACCGGAGAGTGTGATCAAGGCGACCGACGCTGCGATCCACACGATCGTTGCGAACACGTGCAGCCCGGGGATGTGGGCGGGCAGGGTGGCGGCGGCGTTGGCGACGATACCGGTGCCCATGACCGAGGCGAACCAGTTGGGCGTGATGTGTTCGAAGATCTGGCCCGGGTGGTCGAGGTCGGAGAGCACCGGCCACTTGCGCGGCCGCTCGGTATCGTCGCCGCGCCGACACGTGATGGAGGAGCGGTGCAGAGCTGCCGTGGTCATGACTTCCAGCGTCGTCGCACACAGTCGTCACCGGTAGACACCGACTACCTGGCCGGTCCCAACCTCAGGTTATGACTGCGGGGATGTGAGGGCGACGACGAGCAGGTCGCTCGACGGTCCTCGCAGTTCACGGCCCGCGGGCCACACGGCACGCAGGAACCGGCGCAGGTCGAGCCCCTCTGTGTGAACGCGGGCCAGTGTTCCGGCGGCGATCTCGGCGGATACCGCGAGGGAGCTGAGTACGGCCGGTGCGAGGCCGCCGATGACGGCAGCTTTGATGGCAGTGGTGGAGGACACCTCGAGCAGTGGCGCGGCGAGTGGGCCTGCAGTCCGGAGCGCACGTTCGAGCGCGAGACGTGTGCCGGACCCGGGTTCGCGGGTGACCAGCGGTGTCGCGGCCAGTTCGCTCGCCGTGATCGTTCGTCGAACCCATTGATGATCGGGGGCGACGACGACGACGAGTTCGTCGCGGGCAACGTCCTTCGAGTGGAGTCCGCTGGGCAGATCGGGGCTTTCGACGAATCCGATGTCGGCGCGGCCGTCGAGCACCGATGCGGCTACGTCGACAGAGTTTCCGGAGGTGAGAGTCGGTGTGATGGAAGTGTCGTGGGAGCGCAGTGTGATGAGCCATCGCGGTATGAGGTATTCGGCGATCGTGAGGCTTGCGGCGATACGAATGTGGCTGTGGCGGTCGGTGCGCAGCATTGCGATGCTCGTGTCGAGCTCGGCGGCTTCGGCGATGACGCGCTCGGCCCAGCCGGCGACCAGTTCGCCGGTTGCGGTGAGGGTGGCACCTCGCTGCCCGCGATGCAGGAGTGCTACCCCGACGCGGCTTTCGAGTGCTTTCAGGCGTGCGCTCGCCGCTGGCTGCGACATGCCATGCGCAGCCCCCGCGCGTCCGATGCTTCCCAGCTCGGCGACGGACAGCAATAATTCGTAGCTGATCAGGTCGGTCACATGGGTCGGCAGGGGCACGGTGCCAGCGTAGAGACTGCGATCGTAGTGGGCACGGGCCACAGGCGCGTTTGCCGGGAAAGTCCCCATTCGATGCTCAATGCTCGCGGGAAGTGGAACGGGGTCGCGGCACTGGATCCCGTGGTTCGTTCACCCTCGCTGACGCCACCTGCTTTTATCCAATTCTCGTCACCCAGGATTTGCCTTGGTTCGTGCGAGTTGTTTCGAACCTCACCGGTGCTCTCGCAGCGTGAGCTGGGACAAGGCAGGGGATGAGTCGGACGTAGGCGACCATTCCGATCAACTCCACCAGTGTCTGCGTCACCACGACCACGGAAGCAAGAGACAGTGCTGGTGGCAGCGCGAGCGCCAGCGGCAGTATGACCCACGAACTTCGGGTGGCGCCGGAGAAGATCAAGGCCCGAGCGTCCGGGACGTCCTGGCGGGTCACTCTGGCCGTCGCCCATCCGACAACCGCCATGATGACCAGGAACGCTACAAAGATCGGCACCGCGGCAATCAGCTGGGAGCCTTCGGAGCGCACTGCGTCGATCTGCGACGCCACGACGACGGCAAGAGTGGCCATCATGACCGGCACCAGCGCCGCGCCCAAGACATCCATGATCTGTGTGCCGAGTCGGCGGCGCGTCAGGATCTGCCTTCGGCCTCGGTGATACCCGTAGGGGGTATTGCTTGGTACGGTGGCAACGTGTCTGACGGTGCTCGGCGACGATCGTCGGCCTCGTCTGCGCTCTCGGTGCTTCGGACGGTGCTGATCGCGCTCGGCGTGGTGCTGATGCACACGACCCTGCCCGTCCCCACCGCCGCGGCCCATGACGCGATGCCCGCACCAGGGCAGCCGAACAGCGTGGTCGCCCATCACTCTGCTGACACACACACCGTCGACGCCGAGACGGCGGCGGCGCACGTGCCGTGCCCGAGCGGTCACCACATGGTGCATCCGTGCATCGGGACGGTCACGTCTTTCCCTGCGATGTCGGTGCCGACCGTGACCGCCGAGTCCATGCCCACACTGGACACCGCGTCCGACCGTGTTGTCGCGATCGTGGCTCGGGCAGGTCGTGCGCCCCCGTGGGCGGTGTACTCACTGGACAAGTCGGTATTTCTTCGGGTGTGACGGGGAGTCCGGGGCCACGGTGCTCCGGCGGATCGCAGGCAGATCCACCTCGTCTTCCGTTCGACACACCTCAGGAGTACTTCCATGCGCATCAACAGAAGAACAACCACCGTCCTCGCCGCCGCGGCGGTCGGCATCGCCCTCCTCGCAGGGTGTAGCGACGACGAATCGGGCACGTCGATGGAGGGCCACTCGATGGGCTCGTCCACCTCGATGGAGTCCTCGTCGGCGCAGTCCGCGGATCCCGCAGCGAACTTCACCGACGCCGATGTCATGTTCGCGTCGATGATGTATCCCCATCACGCTCAGGCCGTCGAGATGGCCACCATGGTCGACGGGCGCACGACGAACCCGGACATCGTCGCCCTGGCAGGGGAGATCGCCGCCGCCCAGAAACCCGAGATGGAGCAATTGACGTCATGGTTGGTGCAGTGGGGTCAGCCGGCGCCGTCGTCGGACGCCAGCTCGATGGAGGGTATGGACCACGGATCGGGCAGCGGAATGATGACTCCACAGGACATGGACTCGCTGATGGCCGCGTCGGGTGTTGACTTCGACCGCCAGTGGCTGACGATGATGATTGCCCACCACCAGGGCGCGGTCGCGATGGCAGAGAAGGAGATCGCCGACGGCTCCAACACGGACGCGGTCGCGATGGCCCGCACCATCGTCGAGACGCAGAACGCCGAGATCTCCCGCATGCAGCAGCTCCTGGGCTGACCGAGAACCCGGCCGGTACCGCAGTTTCGGGTCCTGCTCGACGAACGACGCAGCCCCGCACCGATGTCGGTGCGGGGCTGCGTCGCATCGGGGGCCGCAGGTCATTCCCGCGGGGTACCAGTGCCGGGCCGGAGGTCGAGTCGACGGAGCAGCTGGGCGTTGGCGGCGACAATGATCGTCGACAGGGACATCAGAATCGCTCCCACGGACATCGGCAGCACGAACCCGATGGGTGCGAGCACACCGGCCGCCAAGGGCACGGAGAGCAGGTTGTATCCGGCTGCCCACCACAGGTTCTGCTTCATCTTCCGGTACGCAGCGCGGGAAAGATCGACCACCGACAGCACCGAGCGGGGGTCGTCACTGGCGAGGATCACCCCCGCGGACGCGATCGCCACATCCGTGCCTGCACCGATGGCGATGCCGACGTCGGCGCGGGCGAGGGCGGGGGCGTCGTTGACACCGTCACCGACCATCGCGACCTTCCTGCCCTCGTCCTGCAGGTCCGCCACCCGCTGCGCTTTGTCCTCCGGGCGCACCCCGGCGAAGTAGCGGTCGATACCCAGCTCACCGGCGACCGAGGCGGCGACCGCGTCGGCGTCGCCGGTGATCATGACCACCTGCACCCCACGGGCGTGCAGATCGGCCACCGCGGCGCGGGACTCGGGGCGGATCTCGTCGGCCAGTTTCAGCGCTCCGATCACGGCGCCGTCGGCGACGACATGCAGGATGATCGCCCCGTCCCGCCGCCACCGATCGGCCACACCGAGCTCGGACCGGCGCTCCTGCTCGAGCATCGCCGGACCACCCACCCGCACGGCGGCGCCGTCGACGACCGCGGACACCCCGACCGCAGGTGAGGACCGGAAGTCCTGCGCAGACGGGATATCGAGCCGGCGGCCCTCAGCACCGGCGACGATCGCGCGTGCCAACGGGTGCTCGGAATCCGCTTCCGCAGCTGCCGCCAGCGCCAGAACCTCCTCGACGGTGCGCCCGTCCACGGCCTCGACGCCGGTGACGGCGGGTTCCCCGCGGGTGAGAGTGCCGGTCTTGTCGAACAGCACGGTGTCGACGGTGCGCATCGACTCCAACGCGAGGCGGTCCTTGATCAGGACGCCGCCGCGTGCGGCGCGTTCGGTCGCGATGGACACCACCAACGGAATCGCCAGGCCCAGCGCGTGGGGGCAGGCGATGACCAGGACGGTGATCGTGCGGACGACCGCGTCGTCGGGGGAGCCGAGGAGGGTCCAGGCGGCGGCGGTGAGGACGGCGGCGCCGAGGGCGAACCAGAACAGCCACGCCGCGGCGATGTCTGCGATGCGCTGTGCTCGCGACGTCGAGTTCTGCGCGTCGCTGACCAGTCGGCGGATCCCGGCCAGGGTGGTGTCCTCGCCGATAGCGGACACACGCACGCGCAGGCCCGAGTCGGTGGCGACGGTGCCGGCGACGACGGTGTCCCCGTCGCTGCGGCGCACGGTGCGGGACTCGCCGGTGATCATCGACTCGTCCATGCTCGCGGACCCGGAGACGACGACACCGTCGGCAGGAACCCGGCCGCCGGGGCGCACGACCACCACGTCATCGACCTGCAGTTGCGCCGGATCCACGACGGTCACCTCACCATCGGCGTCGACCCGCTCCGCGGTGTCGGGGAGCAGCGCGGCCAGCGAGTCCAGGGCCGACGTCGTCTGCGCGAGCGATCGCATCTCGATCCAGTGCCCCAGCAGCATGATCACGATCAGCAGTGCCAGTTCCCACCAGAAGTCGAGCTGATGATCGAGCAGACCGACACTCGCACCGAGAGACGAGACGAACGCGACGGTGATCGCCAACGCGATCAGCAGCATCATTCCCGGTGTGCGGCCGCGGATCTCGCTGACGGCACCGGTGAGGAACGGGGAGCCGCCCCACACGAACATGACCGTGCCCAGCACGGGGGACACCCACCCGATCCAGGAGCTGTGCGGAAGTGAATACCCGAGGATCATCGCGAACATGTCCGACGCTGCGATCACCGGAACCGCCAGGACGACCATCACCCAGAACAACCTGCGGAACTGGCCTGCATGATCGCCGTGGCCGCCGTGGCCGCCGTGGCCGCCGTGGCCGCCGTGGCCGCCGGCCATGTCGTGATGGTCGTGATCGTGCGAACTGTCCGTCCGGACGGTGGCCGGTGATGACTCGATCATGTCAATTCCTCGATTTCGAAGGTGTTGCTGTGCAATGCCCTGTACCGGTCGGAGATTCGGACGTGCCGTAGTCCATCGCATCGCTGCGGTCGGCTACCCGCTGTGTCCTGCTCCGCATCGATACCCCCAGGGGGTATATAATTCAGACCATACGCCACTCGGTCGGCTGTGGGAAGGTGTGCCGTCTCACTCGGTCTCGGTTCCTGCACGCATCGGATCGTGCAGCTGACGCGATTCCGCACCCTTCTACGGCAGTATCGATGAACACCGGGATCACGATGGTGCCGACGGTTTTGTTCTCGGCCAACCGGATTGCCCGCCCGACCGCCTGAACGATGCCGACCTCCGAGCCTCGTGGGTCGATGAAGGCGACACCGTCGAGGGTGGGGACGTCGACGCCCTCGGCGAGACATCTGGCGTTGGCTAGCACGCCGCGTTCGTCGTCGTCGAGTTGGCGGAGGCGCTGAAGCTTCACGTGGCGTTCACCGGACGACATATCACCGGAGGCGAACCCGGCCACAATGTTCCGGACGGTCGTTCTTCTGCAGGCATCCAGTCGAGAACGTCGGGCATCTCGGCGGCGAATCTCTGTGCTCGCAGCACCCGCGAATGGAAGCGATGACCCGGCGGAGGTCATATTTGCGCATGGCTTTGGCCAGCCCGATCCGGCTGTGGTGTAACCGGTCCGTGGTAGCGATGAGGAGGCGATAGTCGAACCACTTCCTCGACGACTCGGAGAGGACCTTGTCGACGTCGCGCTTCGTGACGGCGTGATCGGGGCTCTACGCCTTAACCTGAACCGCCCAGGCCTTCCCGACACTGTCCTCGACCACGAGGTCGATGCCGGCGTCGCTGCCCCACCTGTGCTCCCAGTCGTCCCACAGCCAAACCTCCCGAACCGTGAGTCGGTAGTACGGGTCGTTCTCGAGGTACCACTTGCAGATGCGCTCGAACTGCCTGCCGCGGATGTGATTGTTTTCGGAGAGGCTGTCGTAAAGGGTAGCGAATGTGCCCATTCCGAGAACTTCAGCTGGCCGTACCGACTGGTTTGTCGCCCTCGCGTAACTACTCGAATGACTCCTCGGGACCGTTAGGGCGCAGATCCCGCGCCACACCACCCAGGAGTTGCGCGGATCAAACTAGTTGAGAGAGCTGGCGCGAGTACTTCCGACGAGCGTCCTCTGCGGCTCCGGCAGACCTCCGGTCGAGCTTGGCGGGTTGTCCTCGGAGGTGAGGTCGTTCCCACGCATTGCACTCGGCCGGTGTGGGCCTTCGTTCAGCCGCGTTTGCTAGTGACGCGATCGTGAAGCCGAGTCGCGACTCATTGACGCGTGACCGCAACTGTCATGCGGCTGGACCCGCGTCTGCTGCTTTGTCGATCAACGAGATACGATGTTCACCAGGGTAATACGGACTAGTCGAGTTCGACGTAGGGGATTCTCGGTGTCACGAGAGTGTCACAAGTCTGGACTGACGGAGGTGGACCGGGGCGGACGCTGATGGACGAACACGCAGCTCAGACCGGGTTTCGTGAGTCCAGGTGAATTCACCTGATCGGGCCGTCGAAGCCTTGTAAGCGAGCGGTCTTCGGTTCAATCCCGAAAGGAGGCTCTCGATATACCTCTGACCAGCACAAATGCTCCTAAATAGCCTGATCTGACCTCTCGTTTCACGACTTCCCCCGGTACGTCCGCGCAGGTCCGCCACGGTCCAGGGGCGTTCGGTCACCTGCGAAATGCTCCGAAAAAGGGCTCGCTGTCACGAGTTGTCACAACTCATCCGTAACTCCTTCGGTGGACTCGGGTGGACTCGGGTGGACTCGGGTGGACGTGGATGGATTTCAGCGCAGGAATGTCCACTACCGGAGGTGGACTTCCAAGGACTTCTGTGGATGGAAACCACTCGCTTCACGTCGGTCGCCGGAGATTCGCGGCGTCAGATCGTGGTGGCGGATTGCGCGGTGTCGAGGTGGGGAATCCCGAGCAGTTACCACTGGGCGAGGGGCACTTCGAGGTGGCGCAGCATGTCGAGCTGCTCCGGCCGTTCGACACCTTCTGCGATGACCACGGCGTCCAGGCTTTCGGCCATCTGCACCAGGGAGCGGACGATGGTGGCCATCCTGGGGAGTCGATCGAGTGCGTCGACGAGTACCGGTCCGAGTTTGACAATGTCGACGTCGAGCGCCGCGAGCATCGACAGGCTGGTGTCGGTGCTGCCGAAGTCGTCGAGGGTGATCCGCACGCCGAGGGCTTGCATCCTCGCGATACCGCGGCGGGCGTCGTCGTGATGCGGTGCGATGGCGTTCTCGGCGATTTCGAGGTCCAGTTGGTGGGGTCGGAGCAGGCCGGTGTCGAACACGGAGCTCAGCGCGCTTCGAGGTGCGCAGTGTCGAGTTCGACAGGGAGAGCGTTGACGTGGATGGTTCCAGGGTGCGGAGAGTCACCGGCGTTGGGTGAGATGCGCCGACAGAACATCTCTCGACGCTTCGGAGGGATCGACGACGGCGGCGGCGACGCGGACGTGATCATCGACTTCACGGGGCATCGGCGGCCCTGCAATCCGCACTCCACCGGCTCGACATCGGCGGCCGGTTCGTCCTGGCCGGATCGGTGACCCCTGGCCCGTCGACCCCGAAGTCGTGGTCCGGAACTGGTGGGCCATCACCGGAGTGCACAACTACGAACCCCGTCACCTCTCGCAGGCCGTGGCATTCCTCGACGCGGCGGACGGAAGGTACCCGTGGGCCGAGGTGATCGACACTCCCGTGCCGCTGGCAGATCTTGCACGAGTGCTGGTGCCGACGCGCCCCGGCATCCTGCGATCATCGGTGACTACACACGTGCGCTGACGTCGTGAGAAGGACCGGCACTACCTTCGGGCGGTGTCCGAGTCGATGTCATCGCGCTTCTCCGCCGTAGCCGCGGCGGAGGTCGAGACCCGGACGGTGAACGAGGTGCAACGTCGGACACGCTCTGCGGCTCGGCGATAATGGGGTCATGTCCCTGTCAGGTCGGTCTCCAGGTCGGCCACCCGTCGAGCTGGACCGGATCTTGTCGGCCGCGGTCGCACTTGTCGACGATGACGGGGTCGACGCGTTGACCATGAGGGGTCTTGCGAAGCGGTTGGGGTCCGGAACGGCGACGTTGTACCGGCATTTCGACAGTCGCGACGATCTGGTGGCGCAGGTGGTCGACTCTGTGATGGGCGAGGCCGTCACGTTGAGCGAGTCGGCCGAGGGTGACAGCTGGCAGGTGGCGCTGTCGGTGAGCGCGCGGGAGATGTTCGCGGTGTTGCGTCGTCATCCGAATATCGCGCCGCTGATGCTCGAACGCATACCGGCAGGGCCGAACGCCGTACGCCTGCGTGAACGCTGTCTCGCCCGGTTGCTGCATGCAGGTTTCGAACCGCCGCAGGCTGTGCGGGCATGGTCGAGTCTGGCTCGATTCGTGTTGGGCTTCGGTGTGCAGTCGTCGCGTCCCGGGGGTGTCGATCAGCGTCCCGATGTGTGGTCGACACTCGATCCCGAGGACTTTCCGGCATCGTCGGCCGTCGACGCTGAGGAAACGGTGAGCTTGGACGACGAGTTCGCCTTCGGTCTTGAATTGTTCGTCAGTGGGCTCGACACGCACGCGCGAACCTGGGGCATCGGGAACTAGCGTCTCGGGAGACTTCTGCGTGAGACAGACATCGATCACGTTGTGGTGCGGAGCATTCCGGCGACGGTACGCACCGAGGCAGGCAGCGTGGTCGGTCGATCGACGCGGACGATGCCGGCGATGTATCCATCGGGCCGGATGAAGAGGGTGGTGGGTCCGTCGAGGCCGTAGGTTCTGCGGAAATTTCCGCGGGTGTCGGAAGCCTGATGGTCGGCGATCTGCCCTGGCGCGTCGATGGCGACGGTGTGGAGTGCGGCGCCTCGCCCGGGCCAGTCGAGAGCAGGGGACGTGCCCGTGGCGACGAGTCCGTAAGTGATGGCGGTGAAGTGTGTTCCGCGGAAGAAATCGAAGAGTCGTGCCGGGGTGCCGGCGACGTCGAGCACGGCATCGGGTGCTCGGTCGCCCACGGATAGTGTGGAGGTGCGATCGGAGTCGGCGGGTGCGAGCGGACCGCCGTGATAACTCACAGCCAGTTGATACTCGTCCTTGCCTCGTTTCAGGCTGGCCGGACTTGCCGAAGCGATACCGGCGTACTTCTGCGCCGAGATGCCGAGAACGGTGGCGGCGATCGGTTGCCGTTCGTCCTGATAGGTGTCCAATAGCGCGTCGTCGGCGCCGTCGAGGACTTGTGCGAGCTTCCACGCGAGGTTGTAGCTGTCCTGGACTCCGGTGTTGAGGCCTTGGGCGCCGGCGGGCGGGTGCACGTGGGCGGCGTCGCCGACAAGGAAGGCTCGGCCCTGTCGGTACGACTGCGCGATGCGGATGTTGGGTCGGAAGACGCTGCGCCACGCGATCCGGGTCAGGGTGATGTTCTTCTTGGTGCGCGTTCGAATGCGCGCGGTGATGTCCGCGGCGGTGGTGGGAGCTTCCTCGTCCGGGTCGAGTGTGATCATCCATTGCATGAGATCGGTGTCGGGTAGTGGGCAGGCTCCGACGAATGCGCCGCCGAGAGGCCAGATGTGCCAACGGTTGCGGGTGAGATCGCCGTCGACTTC
This sequence comes from Rhodococcus sp. NFXS4, assembly GCF_058139645.1. NCBI lineage: Bacteria > Bacillati > Actinomycetota > Actinomycetes > Mycobacteriales > Nocardiaceae > Rhodococcus > Rhodococcus sp. NFXS4. The sequence goes on along the minus strand of NZ_CP192221.1, from coordinate 3,859,733 downwards.
GGCGTCGACGATGAGCATGCGGTCGGTCTCGTCGGTGGTGCCCTCGAACTCGATGCCGAGGGAGCGGCGGACGATGCTGGATCCGCCGTCCGCACCGACGACGTAGCGCGCGGAGACGGTCTCCTCGCCGTGCGGCGTCACCAGGAAGACAGTCACTTTGGTGTCGTTCTGGGTGAGTGTGAGCACGTCGTGGTCGTAGTCGATGCGCCCGCCGAGGGCGGCGAGCCGATCGTGCAGCACCTGGTCGGTGCGGAACTGTGGGATCAGCCAGGTGCTCGGGTAGGGCACGGCGTCGGTGGGTGTGTTGGTCTTGATCGTCGCCCACGGCACCGTGATCGGGCCGGCGTGGATGCCCATTCGGGGGTAGGTCGATCCGCCGGCGTGGATCCCGGCGAGCAGGCCCATGTCCTCGAAGATTTCCTGTGTTCGGGGTTGTATACCTTTGGCCCTCGATCCGGGGAATCCGCCGGGGGCCTTGTCGACGACTCGGACGGTGAGTCCGCGGCGGATGAGCTCGATGGCCATGGTGGTTCCGGCGGGGCCGCCGCCGACGATCAGGACGTCGAGAGTCGTGGCGGAGTGCTCGGTGTCGCACGGTGTGGTGTCGTTCATCGGGTGGTCCTCTCATGGTCGATGGTGAGGAATGCGGAGATGATGTCGGCGGTGGTCTCCGGGCGTTCGTACGGGGCCATGTGGCCGCACATGTCGAGAGCCTCGACGGCGATGGGGCGCAGCAGATCCCGCGCGGTATCGAGCCCGGCGATCGGGGTGACGGTGTCGAGGGTTCCCCACGCCAGCAGTGTCGGGATGTCGAGGTCTCCGGTGCGTCGGAAGAGGTCGTGCCTGCCGGAGAGTGGATAGTTCTGCAGTGTGGAGAAGAACGAGTACATCGATCCCTCGTAGTGGTAGCAATCCGCGATCATGCGGGTGAGGGGTTCGACGAGCATTTTGTCGGCGACGTTGTGTTCGAGGTGACCGAGAAGTAGCCACCGTCCGAGCAGCTGGGCCACGGTTCTGGCGGCCGGGTCGAGTTGCAGTATTTTTTGCTGGAACGCGGTGTCGGTGGACAACCCTGCCGGTCCGAGCAGCGTGAGGGTGCGTACCGCGTCCGGTCGGTGGAGGGAGAATGCCATCGCGATGAGGGCGCCCATCGAGGTGCTGACCAGGTGGACGGGCTCGTCGATCTGCAGATGGGTGAGCAGGTCCCGGAGTTGCCGGACGAACATCGCCTCGTCGTACCGTCCCTCGACTCGGTCGGAGTAGCCGCGTCCGTAGGCGCTGAATGTGAGTGTGCGCAGTCCGCTCGCGTGCAGGTGCGGTAGGACGTGATCCCAGTAGAAGAGGGGGATGGTCAGCCCCGGCACGCAGACGACGAGATCGCCGGCCGGGGGTCCGGTCAGTTCGTAGTGGGTGTGTCCGTCCGGCAGTCGCGCGAAGTCTCCTCGTAGCGTGGCTCGTGCGGCGGCGTCGAGGCGGAGGTGCTCGTCGCGCGTGACGAAGAACTTCACCGGATCGACTCCTCGACGTCGATGTCGGTGTCGTTGCCCTGCTCGTCCGACCGGTCGAGGAACGTGGTGACCGCACGCAGCACCCACTCGGGATCCTCTTCCGGCAGGAGGTGCCCGCTCGTGGGGTTGATCCGTTCGCGGGCACCGGGAATGTCGACCGCGAATCGTTGTGGCATCGACGCGCTCGACAGGACGAGTGTGGGTGCGGTGATGGTGGCGAGTTCGTCGGTGCGGTCGGTCTGGTCGGTGTTGACGAAGTCCACGAATGCGGATTTGTTTCCCGGCCGCGACCACAAGCGGTGCACCCGGTCGATCATCGCGTCGTCGACGATGGTGGACAGTGGGCCCACTGCTTGTCGGAGATTCTTCTCGACCATGGTCCGTGGCAGCCACCGCCGCAGGAGTGGACGAATCCAGGGTTTGCGTGCGAGCTGCATGCCTCGGGGGAGCTCCTTGGAGGGGTACCCGGTGGCGTTGACCAGAATGAGCGCACGAACGAGGTCGGGTCGGTCCAGCGCTAGGTTCCACGCAACGTTTCCGCCGAGGGAGTTTCCGAGGACGACTGCCTGCTTGATCTCCAGGCCGTCCAGAAAGGCGGCGATCGTGCGCGCATAGGTGGTGATGCGGTAGTCCCGGTCCGGGCGTGGTCCGGTCATCCCGAAACCCGGGAGGTCGACCCGCACGACGTCGTAACGCCGAGCGAGCATGCGGGCGAGACGGTCGAAGTGTTCGAGTGACGACGTGGTTCCGTGCAGGAGCACGATCGTCGGCCCGGTACCGGATCGTCGGTACCGCAAACGGATTCCATCGGCGGTGTGGTGCAGGTCAACGCTGCTGCCTGTTTCGTAGCTCATAATGGATACAGCGTATCCGTTATGAGGCACTGCGCAAGCGGCTCCTTCAGTTTTGTGCGCCAGGATGATTTTGGATACGATGTGCTCGTAATCTGACCAACCGTATGCCGGCGATCGATCTGGATCGGTGGGCGGTATGTGTTCCGGACGCTGAGGGCTTACCCGCCCTTGTCGCTCCGCGATGTCATGCGTTCTCAGCGATCGACGTTGACTGCATCGAGGAAGATCGGCGTAACTCTACGATGATGAAATAGCCACTGTCCGTTGCCGTCTCGGCGATAGGTGTCGGCGTAGTCGGCGATCATGACGGGGTCGAGGGGGAGGGGTGCTACGCCGGCGTGGGCATGGAGGGTGAGGACGCAGTTCCCTGTCACTGTCTCCGCCGTGAAGGTGGGGTCGAGGCGTAGGCCGGTGAAAAGGTGGCGGGAGGTTCGCGGTCCGCTGTTTCTGCGGTCGTCGTAGAACCGCTTGATCTGTTTCTGGCCGGTGATGGCCCATCCGGACAGGTCGTAGGTGCCGTCGGCGGTGAACAGTTCGTGCACCGTGTGTCCGCCCTCGTGGTCGATGCGGTACGCGAATTCGGCGACGAGCGCGTCGATCTCGGATCGGATGGTGGCGAGCGTGGTCATGGCTTCTCCGTGGGGTGGGTCGTCGGTGGTGACGAATCGGGGTCTGTAAGCAAGGTGGGGAGCCTGTCGATGGCGAGCTCGGCCATCATCGTCACCAGCGCGAGCGTGGCGTCGAGATCGCCTGCTTCGCTGTCGAGTTGGTGAGAGACGAAGATTCCGTCGAGGAGGATGAGGGCGATGCGGCCCACGGCAGTGGCTGCTGCGGGTCGTTGGGCGGCCGGTATCGCGTCGAGGGACGGTTCGATGGCCGCGACGACGACATCGCGTGCGCGCCGGCGCACCGATTCCACGGTGGCTCTCACTGTGGGGTTCTGGTCCTGTTCCAGGGCAAGGAGTAGGAACAGGCGCAGGAACACCGGGTCCCCGACGAGGATGCGGGCGGCGGCGTCGAGTCGTTGTGCAGCAGTGGCGTCACCCTGGTGCGGCAGCGTTTCGATCGAGGTGATCATCGTGTCGGCGACGGTGTGCATGACGGCGTCGAGGAGTCCTTCCTTGTTGCCGAACGCGTGGTAGATCGATCCGCTGTTGACGCCCGCCCTGCGAGCGATCTCCGAGATACCTGTTCCGGCGTAACCGCGGGTGGAGAACAGAGACGTCGCGGCGTCGATCATCGCCTGACGGGAGCGGGCTCCGCGTGCGCGGCGTCCGTCGGGAGAGTGCACGTCGTTGTCGGTCATGGTGGTGCTCCCGTGGGGTGATCGTCAGGTCGAGATCCTGCGGATGGGGTTGTCCAGGCGGCCGAGGCCGCTGATCTCGACGCTGACTGTATGGCCGTGGCGTGTGAGGTCGATGGAGCGGATGGTGGGGAACCGGTCGGGTAGCGCGGGGCGTGCAGCGGTGCCGAAGTGGACGATGTCTCCTGACGTGAGGGTCATGGTCTGGGACAGGTGTGCGATGACGTCGTGGATGCCGAAGGTGAGGTTGGCGGTGGAGTCTTCGAGGACGAGGTCGTCGTCGAGGTATCCGCGGACGATAAGGCCGTTCGGTTCGGTGATCTCGTCCGCGGTGACGATCCAGGGTCCGATGGGCGCGAAGGTGTCGGTCCCCTTCGATCGGGCGTGGTAGGTGAGGTAGAGGGAACGGTCGTCGTCGCCGCGCATCGTTCGCCAGGGCTCGTCGACGGTCATGCCCTCGGGCATCACCAATTCGACGCTGTCGTCGGACTTGAGTCCGGGCGAGGTGATGTCGTTGATGATGGTGTAGCCGAAGACGCCCGCCGCAGCGTCCTCGGGGGTCGCGCGGCGCAGCGTGGTGCCGATGATGGCAGCGAGTTCGGGTTCGGGGTGCACGAGACCCCATGCGGGGTCGACCTCGATGTGCGTGCCGTGCCCGATCATCGCGCTCGGTGGTGTCAGGAAGTACATGGGAGCTGTCATCTTTCGGGCCGCGAGGGAGTTGAAGACATCGTTGTTCAGTGCGACACCGACGATCTTGGACGGGTCCGTCACCGGCGGGAGCCACTCGATGTCGGCCGGGTCGACCCTGGTGGTGTGGTGACCGTCGGCGATCACCGATGCCAGTGCCCGTCGCTCGCTTGCGGTATAGCTGATGATCGACCGCATCGTCGGAGCGATGTCACCATTCCCGAGAGATGCAATTCCCCCATCTGTTGTCTCGGCCAGAACGCACCGCGTCCCGTCGATGTTTCCTGTTGCCAACTTCATGGTGCGGATCTCCTGGTGTGCTGGGTAGGTGCGATGAGCGGGGATCTAGAGCGTGAGAGCGAGAGCGCCGGCGAGGAGGAGGAAGCCCACACCTCCGGCGAACAGCAACACGTTCTGATCGAAGGTGCGTGTTCGGCCGGCGATGTCGAGGGTCAGCGGTCGGTAGCCGTTGCTGTCGGCGAGCTCGCCGCCGTAGAGCGGCATGGTCGCCGCGGTGACGAAGAAGCCGACCAGGACAACACCGGCGATCGCTCCTGCGATGGCGAACCGGGCCGGTAGGGACGCCACCGGTGCCCAGAGAACGACCAGCGCCAGCAGTCCGGCACCGATGTGGGTGGCGACTTGCCACACCACATGAAAGCGCGCATGCGGCACCCACACGGGATTGGTGGCGTGGGTCCTGTTCAGATCGGCCGCGGCCGCGACCAGCGCGAACGACAGGATGCTGATGGTGAACAGGACCTGGACGAGTACGATCACGGTTACCCCCGATAGTTATATGATCGATCAAGTAGATATATAGTCGGTATGTCCCGTCCGCGCAACTGGTCTCCTCGGCAGTGGTGCCGTGATGCCCAGAACTACCTGTTAACTTTTGCGGCGGTGACAGTGACACCCGTCACCGCCACGGAGCGCAGGGGAGACACGGTTGTGAGACAACGGGCGAAGGTCGCACCTGTCTACCGTCAAACCCCTCTTCTCATGCTCCCTCTCGCACTGCTGGGTGCCGCCGGACCGTCGATCGATCTGGCATACGCCGATGTGCGTGCGGCCTGGACGACTACATGGCCACCGAGAACAACGGTCGAGGCGTCCTTCTCATCGGCCATTCCCAGGGCACGTTCATGTTGCGGAAGCTGATGCGCGAGACCTTCGACCGAGACGCGACACTGCGCAGACAACTCGTCGGCGCCTTCCTGATGGGCGGGAACGTCGAAACCGCCCGCGGCAGTACCACCGGCGGGGACTTCCAGAACATTCCGCTGTGTACAGAACGCGGGCAATTCGGTTGCATCGTGGCGTATTCCACCAACACGCTCGTGCCGCCGCTCTCGACCTTCGGCAATGCCGACGTCGATCTGTGGCCCCAGCATTGGGGACTGCCGAGTGGACCCGGTTTCCAGGTGGCGTGTACCGATCCAGCGAAACTCAGCGAAGACGATCGTCCGGTCGGCGTCACTGTGCCCAGCGCACCGTTCGCGTTCGGCATCATCTCGATTCTGCTGAACTACACCACAGCTCCCGAAGCGCTACCGACGTCCGAGTCGACGTGGACCACCAGTCGCGGCCGTGTCGTCGGATCCTGCATCGATGCGGGTGGATACAACCAGTATCATTTGCAGTTCGTGGTGCCTCAGCCGATCAACGAGGTTCCTCTGCTCGATTCGCACCTGATCGACATGAAGGCCGGCCTCGACCGACTGGTCAGCATCGCCGATCAGCAGACGGCTGCCTGGCAATCCGCCGGCTGACCGCCGAAACACTTCGCACGGGCGATGGACGCTTGGTGTCCGCCTCGATTATGGCAGTGGCCGCCGGTTGGTCTCAGAACCGCAGCGCGGTCGAGCGTATCGGTTAGAGCGCAGACGCTTTGAGGCTCTCAGAGAGACTGCGGCGTCACCGGGCAGTGCACCGTACTTCCTCCAGTTTCGGTGTAGTGGTCTCGGTTGACCGGATTTGTCGATCCATGACTTTCTATCGCGTTCCCGACCATCGGCCGGGCAATGCCGGCTCGACATCTTTGTCTGGTGTGACGCGGGGACCTGTGTCGCTGTGGCAGGCGGCGGTGGTGTCCGGACTGGTATGAGTTCCCTCCGCCGTGGGTGCCTAATGACGATCGGGGTACGAACCGTGAAAGGCCGCGGGATCACTCGTCGGCAGAGTAGTCGGACGTGCGGGACCAGGCGGCGTTGGTTCTCGCCGAGCCGCTGTCCTGGTTGGGGATCGCGGTCGACCGGTCGTGACAATCGATGGTCCGAGTTGTCAGGTCGGCCCGTGGACATCGGAGTGGCAAGTGGTGGGAACTCCGCCGCACGTCGATCAGTCGCCTCTTCGTTCGCCTGGCGGGATATGCTGCCCAGCAATGGGATACCAAACCCCTGGGTACCACGCCGCGGGTTCTCAGTGTCACGAGAGTGTCACAAGTCGGGACGGACGGAGGTGGACCAAGGCGGACGGGGATGGACGAATGCGCAGCTCAGAGCGGTTTTCGCGAGTCCAGGTGCATCCACCTGATCGGGTCGTCGAAGCCTTGTAAGCGAGCGGTCTTCGGTTCAATCCCGAAAGGAGGCTCTCAATATGCCTCTGACCAGCAGGAATGCGCCAAAGTAGCCTGATCTGACCTCTCGTTTCACGACTTTCCCCGGTACGTCCGTGCAGGTCCGCCACGGTCCAGGGGCGTCCGGGCACCTGCGAAAACTAGTGGATTTCGGCTCGATGTCACGAGTTGTCACAACTCGTTCGATGGACTCGGGTGGACGTCAGTGGCTGTGGGCGAACTTTTGCGCCGAAGAGTCCACGACGGTCGGTGGACCTCCGGAGACTTCTGTGGACGGACACCACTCGCTTCACCTCCCGTCACGGGTGGCGTGGACGTGTGCGAACGTCGTTGAACGGTGCGCTGCTCGCTTCGGGACTGTCACACGTCTACCGACTTATCGCAGGGGGAGCAGCAATGAACGACAACAGCATGAGGCCTGTACGAGCGTCCGATCGCGTGCTGCCGCATCCACCGCGGCGGTTGCCGGTGGTCGGCGACATTCTGGACCTACACGTCACCGAGTCCAGCCAATGGGCGATGCGGGATGCGCAGAAGTACGGGTCCATGTACGAACGCAACGTCTTCGGGACCCGCGTGACGTACGTGTCTGGACCCGTCGAGGTCGCGGCGGTGAACGACGAGACGACATGGGCCAAGTTCCTCGGTGTACCCATGGGCAACCTCCGACAAGTGGCCGGCGACGGGCTGTTCACCGCGTACAACTCCGAACCGTCCTGGGCGACCGCCCATGCGATTCTGGCACCAGCGTTCTCCCAGTCGTCGATGCGCCGATACCACGACACGATGGTGGGCAAGACGGAGCAACTGCTGTCCTCGTGGACCACCCGAGGTCCGAAAGCGTGGATCGACGTACCGGCGGATATGAACAAGCTCGCTCTCGGAGTGATCGGCGAGGTGGCCTTCGGCTACGACTTCGGATCGTTCGACGACGCAGCACCGCACGAGTTGGTGGTGCGGATCTCCCGTGCACTGAAGTACATCAACCGGGCCGCCTACTCCCATCCCGCTCTCGAGGCGACGATCTACAGGCGTGACCGCAACCAGCACCGAGACGACATCGACGTGGCACAGCGACTCGTGGATGACATTGTCGCGACGCGGCGCGAGCGAGATGCCCCGGGAAGCGGTGACCTTCTCGATCTGATGCTGAGCACCGCGGACCCGGCGACGGGGGAGCGGTTGTCCGATCAGAACATTCGCAATCAGATACTCACGTTCATGGTTGCGGGCCAGGAGACGTCAGCCGGTGTGATGGCGTTCGCTCTGCACTTCTTGTCGACTCATCCGGATGTGGTCGAGCGGATCCGGGCCGAGCTCTCGGCGGTGTGCCCCGATGGTGATCTCCAGTTCGATCACGTGGGCAAGCTGCGGTACATGCGGCGCGTGGTCGACGAGACGTTGCGCCTGTGGCCTGTGGCGCCCGGTTACTACCGGAAGGCTCGGCGAGACACGATGGTGGGGGAGCACCCCTTCGAGAAGGGGGAGTGGGTGTTCGTAGTCTTACTGCAGCTGCATCGCGATGCGGCGTGGGGTGCTGATCCGGAACGGTTCGATCCAGATCGGTTCGAGCGCAGTAGCGTTCCCGCCAATCTCGCTGATCTGTACAAGCCGTTCGGGACCGGACTGCGCGGCTGCATAGGCCGACAGTTTGCGTACCACGAGGTGCTCGTTGCGCTCGCTCTCATAGTGGGGCGAGTCGACCTCATCGGGAAATCGAACTACTCGCTCGAGGTCGACGAGACTGTGACTTTGAAGCCGCGGAACCTGTTCGTGCAGACCCCTGAACGGCCCGATTGGGTCTCGTGACCTCAACGGCGAAGCCATGTCGGCAGGCAGGCGCAGCCCTTCTGACTTCGTAAGCGAGCGGTCTTCGGTTCAATCCCGAAAGGAGGCTCTCGATATGTCCCTGACCAGCACGAATGCTCCGAAATAGCCTGATCTGACCGCTCGTTCACGACTTCCCCCGTTACGTCCGTGCAGGTCCGCCACGGTCCAGGGGCGTCCGGTCACCTGCGAAAATTGCCGAAATGCGGCTCGATGTCACGAGTTGTCACAACTCATTCAAAACTCGTTCGGTGGACTCGGGTGGACGTCGGTGGCTGTGGGTGGACTTCTTCGCAGGAATGTCCACGACGGTCGGTGGACCTCTGAGGACTTCGGTGGACGTATTCCACTCGCTTCACGTCCGGGTGGAGCTCGACCCGGTTTTCCGGACACCTGATCTGTAGCGTTGCTGCTGGAGGAGAGGAGTCCGAGCTATGCCCGCTGCACACCCGGAGGAGTTCCGTCGGCTCGCGGTCGATCTGACACGTCAGTCGGGGGCGAGTGTGATGCGCGTCGCGTCCGACCTCGGCATCAGTGAGTCGTGCCTGCGTAGGTGGATGAAACACGACGACGTCGATGCCGGCCGCGTCGACGGCCTGTCGACGAGCGAGCGCGCCGAGCTGGCTCAGTTGCGTCGAGACAAGAAGCGCCTCGAGACCTAGGTCGAAATACTCGAGCGTGTAAGTGCGTATTTCGCGCGGGAGAACATCCTCCCAAAATAGGTTTCCGGCTGGTCCACGAATTGGCCGCGGACGGCTTTCCCGTCGCGGTGACCTGCCGGACCCTCGAGGTGTCGAGGTCGGGATTCTACGAGTGGCGACATCGACCACCGTCCGAGCGTGATATATCGGATGTACTGTTGGCGAACAGCATCCGCGATATCCACCAAGGCTCACGCGGGTGCTACGGCGCGCCGCGGGTCCACGCCGAACTCTGCCTCGGCGGTGGCATCTCGGTTGGACGCAAACGTGTCGCACGGGTGATGCGGCTGGTCGGCGTTGCCGGTATCGGTGCCCGCCACAAGCGTCGCCACCGACCCGCACCAGCGGTGCACGATGATCTCGTGGCCCGCCGGTTCATCGCCGAGCGGCCCGATCAGATCTGGTGCATGTGGCGCCGGCACCCTGAAACCGGAACTATCATGCACTCGGATCGTGGATCTCAGCTCACCAGTTGGGTTTTCGGCCAGCGACTACGTTCGGCAGGCCTACTCGGGTCGATGGGTCGTGTCGCCTCGAGCGTCGACGACACGATGATGGAGTAGTTCTGGTCGATAATGCAACGGGAGTTGCTCGACACTCGATCGTGGGACAACAAGGACCAGCTGGCGTCTGCGATCTTCGAATGGATCAAAGCCTGGTACAACCCGCACCGCCGGCACTCCGGGATCGGCGACTCCTCCCCGGAGGATTACGAACACGCCTACCATCAACGGGTCACCTCAGACGTGGCCTGAACACCCAACCCGAACTGTCCGGGAAACCGGGTCAGGCTCCTTGCCGTAATTCAACTCTGTCAGCTAATGGTTGGTCCTTGTGACCCGATGATGCGCGCTCCGCGTTGCGACCGAGCCGAGAACACTTTCGACAAGACCCGTCGCACACTCCTTGTAGTTGATCCGATCGACGAATTCGCTTTGTCCCGAACAGTTTTCGGAAGCGACCGTGCGAGTGGCCCTGTCGGCCGTGCTGCGCGAACGTCTCGATGGGTCGGCGCCTTGTGATCGCGCATCCACGCACGTCGGCGCATGCGCTCGCGGCGCATGTGTTGTTCTCTGTCCTGTGCGAGCAGCCACAGGTGGTGTTCGGGTGCCGGTGTGTTCATGAGTGTCTCCAGGTGGCGTCATAGTCTGTGGTCGGTAGGTGGGTAGAAGGTGGTGGAGATGCGACGATCGGCGAGGTCGAGGGGTAGCTCGATCACCCGGTGGCCGAGGCCGACCGCTCGGCCGTCGTAGCGAGCAGTCTGTGGACGGTCGCAGCATCGCCCAAGGCCGGAATCGGAACCCGTGCTGAAGTCGTGCAGGTCGGGCGCGCGTCTCAGGGTGTCGGACGCCGCAGGTGCAGGATGGGGAACGCTCTGTCGTCAGCGTCGAGTGGTGACCGTCCGACGACCTCGAAGGCTCGGCGCCGGTAGAAAGCGACCGCGTTCGGGTTCTGTTCGTTCACATCGACTTCCGAGACACCCTGGCTCACTGCGTGGTCGAGCAGCGCGGATCCCACTCCGACGCCGTGGTGATGCGGGTCGACGAACAGCATCTCGAGACGGTGTCCGGACGTGCCGCTGAAACCGACGACGGTGCTGCCGCGCTCCGCGACGACGAGTCGAACCGACGGCAGAAAGTCCGTGATGAGGCGCCGTTCGTAATCGTCGATATCGGGGGCGGTCAGGAAATGGTGTGTCGCCTCCACCGCCGCCCGCCAGATGTACACCATCCGGTCGGTGTCGCGCGCCTCCCCGTCACGGAGAATGGTGTCAGACAAGGCAGCGGAACGGGCGTCGCCGAGCAGAACTGCCGGCGCAACAGGCACCGGTATCCCGTCTTCGACCACCGGCATGTCGCTGTCCGTCGTGAGGGGACGGGCGGGCATGCCGATCCGAAGGGAGTCGTGGCGAGGAGCATCGCCGTCATCGCCGGAACGGTTCGGTCCCGCGATCAAGATGGGCACAATGGGCATGAACAAACTATAACGTGGATAAACATGGATAATCAAGCATGATTGTGGTCGATGCCTTCGTGGTTTCAGAGGTGGCCTGCTTCAGGCTGTCAGCACCGCACGTAACTCGCCCTCGGCCAGACGCCTGTTCGCGTAGACGAGTCGCATCGCGGCCGGGTGTGCACTTCGAGCGGCGGCTACACGCGCGACGAGGACCAGTCCGACCTTCTCCGCCACTCGTGACGAGGCGGCGTCGGAGTCGCGCACGGTCGCGACGACAGGTAGATCGGGGCGGAGGATCGGGGCGGCCGCCACTGCAGCGCAACTCATTTCCGTCGCGAGACCCATGCCCCGGGCAGTCGGTAGGAACCTGTACCCCAGATTCCAGAACACACGCTGCCGAAGAGAACAACCGCCGAACCCGACGATGCTCCTATCGCTGTGCGGTCGGACGACCCAGGTGCCGAGACCGTCCCGATTCCACTGATCGATCCACTCTCGGAGCATGGCGTGCGTGTCGGCGAGGCAGGTGTGACGCAGTGCCGGGTCGTGCGCCCAGTCGCGCGGGTCACGGTGCATCGCGAAGAGTTCGGTCTCGTCCGCCGTGTCGGGTACAGCGAGGGAGAGCCGGGCTGTCTCGCGCACCATCACCAGGTGCCTGCTGACAGCGATGCTTCCGAAAACGGCCTTTTGCGAACAGGTCCTCTGCACATCGACCGAGTCGTCGTCAGGACCGAGCCGGGCGTGAGGCGGGCGAGCGCACATGCGGAGGGCCGCGCACGCGCTCGAATCGCGGCCCTCACCCGGGAGCTACCTTTGTCCACCCGGGACCACGGAAACGTGTCCTCGGCAGACCGCGCTCTGGGGATTGACGAACCACCACCCCGCACCGGTCTGCAGGGTGAGAGTGAACTCGACGGCGCCGACGCCGGTGAACGTGCGGTTGACGGGGACGTCGGGCTTCTGTGTCCAGGCAGTCTCGTCGCTGACGCTGGTGCCGGCGGCTCCGGTGGTCAGGTTGCGCCAGTCGACGACGACGCGGTTCCCGTACCAGTTCGGACCGAGGAACGGAAAGAGGCCGGGCGGAGGGGCGGGAAGGTCGTTGCCGCCGCTGAGCAGCAGCGCCGGTTCCAGCGCAGTGCCACCCGGAGGTGTGGATTCTCCGGACGCCGCGTGAACCCCCCACGTGAACGGCGGTGCCCACAGCAACGGGTTGGCGCTCGAGCACGACATGTCCGTCCACGGCGGCGCGGACGGCGCCGCGCCCGCGACGCCGGTCCCGCTGATCAGGAGAGTCGAGAGCAGGCCGGCAGCAGTCAGTGCCGCGGCCTCGACACGGTTGTTTCGACGAGTCACGTCATGGTCCTTTCTTCGTATCCACCGGACTGCGCCGAGGAGTTGGTCGTTGTCGGTTCTTCCGGTGATCGATGTGGTGCGGATGTCGCAACGCCGGTGTTCAGTGCGGCCCATTGGAGGAGCAGAATCGTCTTCGCGTCCACGATGCGGCCGTCGGCGATCATGTCGAGCGCCTCGGTGAACGCCACCTCCACCACGGCGATGTCCTCACCCTCGGCGACGACACCTCCGCCGGTCCCGGTGATCTGGCTCGGGCTGTAGGGCGCCGCGAAGAAATGCACCCGTTCCGTCACCGATCCGGGGCTCATGAACACGTCGAACACGTGCTGAATCGGCCCGAGATGCACGCCGAGTTCCTCGAAGGTCTCACGCCTGATCGCGGTTTCGGCATCGTCGTCGTCGAGCAGTCCTGCGGCTGCCTCGAGCAGCATGCCGTCGACGTGCCCGTTGACGTAGGCCGGGAACCGGAACTGCCTGGTGAGCATGACGACCGCGCGGTCTGTGTCGTACAGGAGGATGGTCGCACCGTTGCCGCGGTCGTAAGTCTCGCGCTGCAGTGTGACCCAGTCGCCGTCGCTGCGACGGTAGTCGAACGTCGTGCGCCGCAACACGTGCCATCCTTGTGAACGCAGTTCGACGTCGCGCACCACGACATCGGCATTGCGGGTCAGGTCGCGTCCGGCCCTGTCGAGGCCTGTTCGACCTCGATGGTCGGGAACGTCGACACCGGGCACTTCGCCGTGCGACCGAGTCGGCATCGTCGTCACCGCGCTCGACTCGGGTGCTCGCCCGCGCCGCCGAGCGCGCTCCAGAGCACCATGTCGGCATGGGTCCACAGCAGAGCGCCCCCGGCGCCGTCGACGATCGTGCGCGTCGCGGACGGGATGCGCGCAGTCAGCTGTGCGCCGGCGTCGGTCGTGTGGTGGCGGTCGCGCTCGCCCATCATCACGGTGACCTCGCACTCGATACGGTCGAAGGCCAACGACCAGGGTGACATCGCGAGACACGTGTCGACTGCGTAGCCGTGACCGTTGTCGGCGAATCCTTCGCGAAGGGCGCAGCGGTAGCGCTCCAGGAAGTTGCGGTCGGTGTACACGCGTCTGTCCTCGTCGTCTGCCGACTCGACGACCATGTCCTCCATGCCGCGCGGGCCCAGGGCAGCGAACATTCTCCGCGCTTCGTTCAGGTCATGACCGACGGTGTCGACCAGTGATCGCAGCGGTGCCGGTAACGCCGACAACGTCGGTTCGACGGCGATCTCGTCGATGGGTGAGACGAGAACGAGTCGCTCGGCCAGTCCGATCTCGGCACACGCCAACCCGAACGGCGCACCTTGCGAGTTGGCGACGATGGGCAACGGCGCACCCCAGCGCTCGACGAGCTCCGCGCAGTCCGCCGCTGTCGACGACAGCGAGCGACCGGCATCAGGTGTGGAGCCGCCCATACCCGGCCGGTCCAGCGTGATCAGCGTGACGCCCAGCCGATCGAGAACGTCCTCACCGAACGACATCGACCTCCCCATCGCCGCGCCGGCGAGGAACAACACGGGCCGACCGTTGTCGGCGCCGTGTGTCGCCCACGCGAGCGACCGGCCGTCGGTCAGCTGGATGGTGTGTCGACGAGGCCCGTCGGTGTCGGATCGGTCCGGTCTTTCGGCCGGTACGAACTCAGTGAGCATGAACGCACTGTAATATGGACTATCAAGGAAAAACAAGGAGAATTATGCTGACTGCTCAACGACGCGACCTGCTTCTGCAACAGCTGCACGACAACGGGCGCATCGTCGCCCGCGAGAGCGCCGCGCAACTGGGCGTCACCGAGGACATGATTCGACGCGACCTTCGAGAGCTGGCCGCCGTGGGACTGGTGCAGCGCGTCTACGGCGGGGCGCTCCCGGCATCGCCGGCGGTTGCCGACGTGGCCGCGCGGACCGCAGTCGCACCCGAGGGAAAACGTCGGGTCGCGGCGGCGGCCGCAGCCCTGCTCACCACAGGGTCGGTGGCAGTCATCGACGGAGGCACGACAGCACTCGCGCTGGTGGCAGCACTGCCTCCGGATCTACGCGCGACGGTAATCACCCACAGTCCGGCGGTGGCCGTCGCTCTGGACGAGCACCATTCGATCACGGTGGAACTGATCGGTGGGCGGCTCTACCGTCATTCGATGGTCGCGTGCGGATCCGTCGCGCTCGAGAGTGTCAGGGGCCTTCGTGCCGACATGTTCTTCATGGGCGTGACGGGCGTCCACGCGGAGACCGGACTGACCACCGGAGACCGCGAGGAGGCCGCGATGAAGCGTGCGTTCGCAGCCTGTGCGGGAGAGACCTACGTTCTGGCCAGCTCCGAGAAGATCGGTGCCGCTTCGCAGTTCGAGGTGTTGGCTCTCGACGAGGTCAGTGCGGTGATCACCAACGCGGGCGCCGGGCCCGTCCTCGACGCGCTCACCGACGCCGACGTGCAGATCGTCCGAGCATGATCTGAGATCGCGTATACCTCGGGCCGCCTGCGTGCATCGTCGACGTCAGTTCTCGACTGTCACACCGTGTCCGCTGCTGCGCGGGAGGTAGTACTCATCGACGAACCTCACCGGCTCGGCGGAGTCGACGACGTGGAGGTTGCCGAAACACCCGGGTCCTCGATGCGCGACGGGCACGGCGACAAAGCCGTGCGGAAGGCCCGGGCCGCGCTCGCGATGCATCCTTCGGATACTGCCCTCCGAGACGAGTCGCCAGGGCCGTGGTCGCGATGTCCACCGAGAATTCCATCGCCGATTCAGGGCTCGTCATACCACCCGCCCGGCCACACGAGGTCGGCCACCAGCTGCGACGAGGTACGTCGCCCATGCCCGATGCGGTGAGGAGAGGCTGGCCTGAACTCACACGTCAATCACGAGGTGCTGGTCGAACTCGGCGCTCCCAGATCAAGAGCTCGCCGTCGTCGGGGCTCATAGTTCGGCCTGCCTTTCGAAAATTTGCTGCGCGCAGCACTTTAGCGGAGCTGTCGTCCGAGGCCAACGTATGCGCGATGACAAGGTCGACCTCGCCTGATTCTGTTGCTATGTCCACGAGGGCTTCTGTCGCAGACGTCGCGTATCCGCGTCGTCGAAATTCCGGTGCTATTTCGTATCCTATTTCGACCTGACCATTTTGTGGGGGACCCGCGAAGCCGCCGGAACCAACCAGGGTGTCGCCGTTCACAAAGAAGTACATCCACCATTTCCCCTGCTCTGGGTGGGTTTCGAGGATTTCAATCGTATTAGCTATCGACTCGGGAAATTCTGGCCACCCGCTCGGTACAGGTGAGCCCAACAGAGTGGAAAAAACTCGTGAGTCATGCATGTAGGCCCGCAAGAGGTCAGTGGTCGCTGGGGTGAGATGAATCTTTGCCATGGTGGCCCTTCGGTCGGTAACAGCTCGGCGTAGTCGGCAAGGTGTGTCTCAACTACCGCGTTGTCGTTTCGAGTCGTGACTCGACTTCGACGGTACAAAGTGGTGTGTGGCATATGGATGCGTCTGCAGCCTGTTCCCGGGGGCAGTACACCTGGAGGGCGGTGCCCGACAGGTATCCGGCTTGGGAGTAACCCGTCGGTCGGGGCGTCGTCAGGGTGACTCGAGCCGTCGACCGGACGTGCCGCTGAAACCGACCGCGGTACCGCCCATCGTCGCCACAGTGAGGTCGACCGCCTGAAGAAAGTCAGTGGCGAACCGCTCGGCGTAGCTGTCGATGTCGGCAGGAACGAGAAAATGGTGCGTTGCTCCCACCGCCCCTCACCACACCTCGGGAAGCCGACGCACGTCACTCTGGCGGGTGAGACGTAGTGCTACCGCAGGCACCGGTGGCCTCCGAGGTTTATCGTTCCGCACCTGAACACAGCACCTCATCGGGAAGGGTGCCGCTGACGCCGCGACGGTGACTGGCGCTTGGGGGCGTTGAGAACGCCTGACCTCGGCCGAAGCCCACTGCAGAACTTGCACGATTGCTCGGCCACGCTGCTCCCGGCGGGGTGCCGAGCCGTTGTGGGCCGGTGTCGGTATCGGCTCTGGTTTCACAGACACGACAATAGTATGGCCAAACATGGATAAACAAGTGATATCGTGTGCTGGCTGCTCGATGCGTAGTGACGCCGTGCTCCACCAGCTGCGGGCGGCCGGCGCGAGATCGCACGACTTGGTTGCACGCGGCGTTCACCACGCCGCCGTCAGTGTCTCGTAGCGCGTTCGCCTGTGCTTCGAGCTCTCGTGCGTCCGGTCGTACGGAAGCAATGGTCGTCTTCTGCGACGACTCCCCAGGAAAGCTGGATTCGATTGCTGCTCGGTGGTGACGGCTGCAATTGACCGGCGGGCAGATCGTCCGTCTCGAATCGGCAGCCTGACCACATCAGCGTCCTGCACCCGGCGTGTGGGTGCAAGACGATCTGTCTCCATCGAGCGAGCACGGAAAACCGGAACTTCTTAGTTGCCTGTGCGTGAATCGTCGTCTTGTCTGAGCCACCAGCATGTCGCCGCGTACAACGCTCCGAGCCACACGGCGGCCACCGCCAGCATGCCGCTGAGGTTGTTGCTGCCGGAGAACATCGCGACGGCGATGGCGACGATCAGCACGGCATAGCTGATGGCCACGACCATCACTCGGTATCTCGACCGGCCCACTGCGGCGCGGCGGTCGGCGAGGGAGGCGCTGAGGACGGAACTGCTCATGATCAAGGCATACTCCTCCGTCCGAACCGGGAAGCGTTCGACGCGCTCACAAGGGGCTGCACCACGCGCAGTTCAGATCAACGGCTCCACCACCCCGTGCCGTGATGTACTGAGCAGCACCACACCGATCGGTCTGTATTTACGCACAGTGTCTTTCGATGCGGGGTGGTACCCCGACCCTGCAGGCGAAGCGCAGCACCGGTGGTGGAACAGTGCACAGTGGACCTCCGCCACTCAAAGCCACGACGATCGGCCGCCCACCGCTGCGTCGTCGCGCAAGCCCCGAAGTCGCGCGACTGCGGACGGAAGCTGCGACTTCGCGTTCCGAACTGGGTCAGCTGTCCGCTCGCATCGGCTCTGCCCGTGCGGAACTGGTGGAAACACTGGCGCAGCAGGAGCAACAAGCAGTCGGCCTGTACGCCTACCACCACCCCGCCCAGACCAGTTGGGTGATGCGTCGGTGCCGTTCAGGGTCGATCTCCACGCGTTGTTCTTCGCCCACGATGCAGTGTCCGTGGAGGCCGAGATGCACCGGCTTTTCGCCGACCGCCGCGTCAACCACGTCAATCAACGCCGCGAGTTCTTCTACGCGCACCCCACCGAAGTGCTTTCGGCGCTGCAGATGATGGACGGCGAGTTGATCAGCTATGCCGAGGAACCGGATGCTGAGGAGTATCTGATCAGCATCGGCAGGCAGTCAACCTCCTTCTGAACTCACCCTGGACCGGGAGAGTCATCCCGCGGGCGTCACCGATTCCTGACGCGGTCAAGGTGACACGCTGTCGGGTCAGAACCGGCGTTCGCCGTGTGAAGGGCCGAGTGGCTGATGGGGCTCTGGCGCACCGGCGCCTGTGGCCGAAACCGCCCTTGCCGCCTTGCCCGTCTTAGCTTTCGCCACCGGTAACGAGATAGACTGTCCAGCAGAGTGATACAGACTTTTCGAGTTCGACGTAGAGAATTCTCGGTGTCACGAGAGTGTCACAAGTCGGGTCGGACGGAGGTGGACCGAGGCGGACGTCAGCGGACAAAGGAGCAGTTCAGGACGGGTTTCGTGAGTCCAGGTGAATCCACGTGATCGGGTCGTCGAAGCCTTGTAAGCGAGCGGTCTTCGGTTCAATCCCGAAAGGAGGCTCTCGATATGCCTCTGAACAGCAGGAATGCTCTGAAACGCCTCGTTTGACCTCTCGTTTCACGACTTGAGCGATACGTCCATGCAGGTCCGCCACAGTCCAGGGGCGTCCGGTCACCTGCGAAAACTCCCGCAATGCGGCTCGATGTCACGAGTTGTCACAACTCATCCGTAACTCGTTCGATGGACTCGGGTGGACGTCAGTGGCCGTGGGGGGACTTCGGCGACGAAGAGGCCATCACAGAACGTGGACTTCCGGGGACGTTTGTGGCCGGATTCCACTCGCTTCGCGTCCGGTCGCCGGCGGCGTGGACGTGTGCGGACGTCGGTGCACGGTGCACCGCTCGCTTCGCGAATCCCGCCGGGTCACTCCGTCTGCGTGTTCTCGTGTCGCTGGCGCTGTCTGGTTCCGTACGCGGCTTCCTTGACTGCGTCGTCGTCCTCGAGGCCGGATCCGAGGGCGCCGCCGATGGTGGCGATCGAGGCGAGGAGCCAGCTGAGTTCGAGGTAGTCGGCGACGGTCGCGCTGTGCCCGAGGGTGGAGGACAGGACGTGCGCTCGGAGAGGGAGCCAAGCGGTGAAGAGCAGCAGACCGAACAGGGCGATGTGGAGGACGGCGACGCCGATGGTGAGGGTGATGACGGTCGCAGTGTTGTAGAGCTTCGAGCGTTCGCGTTCCTCGTCGGATTCGGGCCGTTCCCACAGTTCGTGGTCGATGACGAGCCAGAGGATGAGCGCCACCGTCGACAGGATCGTCGCCGCACAGAGGCGCCATCCGCCCATGGTGTCGGCGAACGACCAGATGGTGCTGGTGGACAACGCGAATGCGCCGGTGGCGAAGGCGCCGACGAGCACCTTGGACAGGCCGGTGACCAGCCGCCAGGGCCGGTTGGCTCGCACCATTCCCGAGAGCAGCCGGAGCCTGCGTAGTCCCTTCGGTACGAGATCGAACTTCCCTCGCCGCCCGTGTTGTCCGACCCTCACGCGGAGGTGAGGACGTCGTACCTGGTGGGCGAGCTGGCTGACATGCTCCATCGTGAGCGGAGCACGGACTGGTTGCGAGCTGCGAGCCTCGACTTCGATGCGTACGTGGCCGAGCGGGTAGGAGTGCGCGATCGATGGGGTGTCCCTTCCCGGGTGTGGTGGTACACATCGGGTGAGTACTACCTCGGCTCTCTCGTGCTGCGTCACCGTCTGATCGACGACGAGGGTGGCGGTCACATCGGCTATCACGTCGTGTATCCGTGGCAGCGGCGTGGGCACGCGACACGCATGCTGCGAGCCGCACTGGGTAGATGCTCTCGGGTGGGTATCACACGCACATTGCTGACCGTGGCTCCCGACAATGTCGCCTCGCTGAGGGTCGTCGATCGCAACGGGGGTGTACCCGACGGGGTGAATTATGAAGGCGAGGCGCGGTTCTGGATCGACACATCGGATCAATGACGTACCTCGGTTTCCCTGAAGCCCGGAAGCCCTGAATTCTCGGCGACGAACGTGCTCACCCCGGATGCCTTCCGCGTGCGAGGCGCACACGGTGCCCGCTCTGCTCGAGCGCGATGCTCGCGTTCCCCTTGACGACCGGTGATGCGACGGTGTGGTCGCTGACAGCTGTACCCCGGCAGGCGGACCGTCGCGCGTCAGACCACGGCTGCGACGATCGCTGTGACGATCGGGCAGGCACTGGTGGCGGAGAGCGCCGACACAATTATCCTGGGTGAGAACGGATTTCGGACGCCGTATATCTCTGGGCCTCCGAGGTGACACCGCGCGTCACACTTGTCGTTCGCGATGCGATCCTGTGGTCGAGGGCTGACCGATCGCGAGATGCGCGGCGTGCAGTGCCGCCATCACCACCGTTTCGTGCGGGCCGACCGAGGGGATGCTCGGGAACATCGACGAGTCCATCACGTGGAGGCCGTCGATTCCGTGCACGGCGCAGTGGTCGTCGACCACGGAGAGCGGATCGGTGCCCATGCGGGCACTGCAGCACATGTGCGCCGACGTTCCGAGCCTGTCCACCAAGCGCTCCGCGCGAGCACTCTCGACCACGCCGAACGACGACGCGAGCGTTCGAGCCAGAGCGACGCCGGCCTGCAGTCCGGCTCTGTCTCGTGGTGAAGTGAGGTAGCGGTATTCGATTCGCGGCGCGGCGAATGGGTCGGCCGACACCGGCGAGATGCGTCCGCGCGAGTCGGGTCGCATGACAGCAACACCCAGCACCGGATTCATCGGCGGCAGCCCGGATATCAACTGGTCGAAAGATGCTGTGTAAGGGCGGATCTCCACATCGCCGACGTGCAGGACGACGTCGAGAGCGCGGGTTCGCCCGCCGGACGGAGGTCGAAGCGGAACGTACGGCACCGTCACCTCCGGGTGATCACGAAACCCCACTCCCACGCCGGGCAGCGCATGGTGCACGTCCACGCCCACGTTCCGGAGCACTGCGGGGTCGCCGATGCCTGAATGCATCAGAAGCAGTGGTGTTCTCACCGCACCCGCGGTCAGGATGATCGTGTCCGCCCGGAGGACGAAGTGCCCGTCGTCGTCGGTGCCCGTGACGCCGACCGCGCGTGTCCCCTCGAGAAGTACCCGCGCGACACGGGTGCGCGGTCGCACGTCGACGAGATGGCGTACTGGCGCCAGATACGCGTGTGCCGTGGTGACGCGGTAGCCGTCCCGAACATTCGAGGGCACGGCCATCCACGCATCGGTGCCTTTCTCGGCTCGGCTGACACACGAGAACCCGGCTGACGAGCATGCCCGGGCGAAGGCTCGGCCGATCTCCGAGTCGATACTCGCAGTGGGCACCATGTGCCGCTCGACGTCGTCGTAACGGCGCCGGACCATGGGCCAGGACCATGTCGTCCGCGGCCAGGCGTCGAAGTCGGCAGAGGGGGCGCGGACAAAGTACGCACCGTTGACGGCGCCGCTTCCCCCGAGGACTCTGCCTCTGGCCATGAATCCTGTCCGACCGGCGGAGAGCTCGACCTCGAACGTGTCCACCCGCTCCGATTCGGGCCCGATAGGCAGCTGCGTCGCAGAGCGCAGATCCTCGGCGTCGATGTCGGACTTCCCGGCTTCGAGAAGTGCGACGGTGGCCCCCGCCGCAGCGATTGTCGCTGCGACAACGCATCCCGCACTACCGCCCCCGACGACGACGACGTCGAACGAGTCACCGGTGGTCACAGTCGGCCGTGCGTGTCGGGAGCCCACGATCGAACGGCTGCGGCGAGGGAGTCCCGCATCGATGCCACGAGCGAAGCGCCCTCGGCGGCGCTCGCACCCCGAGGGTCGCCCAGAACACCGTTGCTGGTGATCGCGCTCATCCCCAGGGTGCGTAGGCGCGGAAGCAACGAGGCGATCGGGGCGGTGATTCCCACCTCCACAGCAGACTCGTCGACCAGGTTCGGTGCGAGATGCATCATGAGGGACGTTTCCGTACGACCGGCGTGGGCATCGCCGCCGGCGACCGCGCAGGGAAACCATGCGACATCTCGGCCCTCGTATCGCAGGAGACCGACCGCGGAGACGAGGGACGACAGGTTGCCACCGTGGCCATTGACGAACACCACTCGATCGGCCCATCGGCAGATGGATCGGCCGTACTCGACGAGGACAGCGGTCAGTGCTTCAGCTCCGAGAGAGACCGTGCCGGCGAAGCCCTCATGTTCGCCGCTGGCCCCATAGGCGAGGGCAGGGGCGAGGACGGCGTCATCGAGAGACCCCGCGACTGCTGCGGCGACGCGGGTGTCGGTGTCCAAGGGGAGATGCGGGCCGTGTTGCTCCAGCGACCCCACCGGCACCGCCACCAACCGAGCCCCGACCGTCTCGCGCGAGCGCATCGTTCCCAGGTTCAAGGACTGAGCGGGCCTCGACGACGACACGCTGAACCGCCCTACCGTCAGGACGACCGACGTGCGGAGGTCAGCACGGTGGTGGCAGCATCGGACACTGTCGGCGCGGGCACGCTCTCACCCAGCCGGCGAGTGAAGCCGTCCGGAACGACGATGTCCTGCGGGGTCAGGTCGTGGATCGAACTCTTGCCCATGCCGAGCAGCGCGCTGTCGGTACCCATGCGCAGCACATCCAGAACGTTCTCCACACCGGCCTGTCCGTTCGCGGCGAGACCCCACAGGTAGGCACGGCCGATCATCACCGCGCGGGCACCGAGGGCGACGGCCTTGACGACATCGCTGCCGCGGCGGATCCCGCCGTCGAGCAGTACCTCGATCTCGTCGCCGACGGCCTCGGCGACGGCGGGCAGCATGCGGATGGTGGCGGGTGTGCCGTCGAGGTTGTTGCCACCGTGGTTGGAGACGGAGATCGCCGAGAAGCCGGCGTCGACGGCGCGGCGGGCGTCGTCGACGCGAGAGATGCCCTTGAGCATGAACGGGCCGTCCCACTGCGCACGGAGCCAGGCGATGTCGTCCCAGGACGGTGGTGGAGTCTGCTGCCACATGCCGTACGCGCCGAAGAACGTGGGTAGCTGGGGTGCGCCGGCGGGCAGGATGTTCGGCGTCGTCAGGTCGGGCACCGTGCCGGTTCGTGCGAACTTGTACAGCCAGGCGGGCCGGAGAATGCCCTCTGGTGCGAACTTGACCATGGCCGCGAAATTCATCTTCTCCGGAATGGCGGGGCTGCCCCAGTCGCGGCCGTAGGAGAACGACCAGTCCAGCGTGAGGATCATCCCCACCGCCCCGGCAGCTTTCGCCCGTTCCATGCGGGCGACCATCTCCTCGCGGGTGCCGAGCCAGTAGACCTGGAAGAGTGTCTGCGGGTTGGCCGCCGCCACGTCCTCGACCGACTTCGATGCGAACGAGGACAGGCCGATGGCGGTGCCACGTGCCGCCGCCGCACGAGCCACGGCAACCTCACCGTCGGGGTCTACCGCCTGAACTCCCGTCGGCGAGATGATGACGGGCATGGAGATGTGCTGCCCCATCACCGTTGTCGACTGATCACGCTCGTGACAATGTCCGGCGACACTGGGTGCGAATCCGAGTTCGCCGAAGGCCGCGAGATTGTCGTCGTAGGTTGTGCCACGTTCGGAGCCGGCGATCAGTGCGGAGTACACCGATGCCGGGAGTCGCTTCTTCGCTCGTCTCTGAGCTTCGGCGACAGTCTCCATCCAGGCGGGTCGTGACCAGGGGGTGCGCATGGTGTCAGTCCTTCTCTCGAGGCATCCCCGCAAGGGGGCTCTCGTCACACAGTTTCGGGGCCGGCCGGCCTCCGTCCTTCCCGAGGGCCGGCCGGCCTCCGGCCTCCACGAGGGCGGGTGCGCCGTCGCGGCGGGTGAGCAGCGTCAAGGGGATCGACGCTTTCGGGGTAGAACGCTTGCCGGTGCGGGAGTGGTCGACACTCGACTTCGGCACGGTGCCGCGGTCGGCGGCGAGGGCAGATTCGCCGTAACCCTGCACGCATTCGGGGTCGGGGCCGTCCATGGGAAGGCCGGTGAAGAACTTCGCGGCCATGCATCCGCCGCGGCAGGCATCGAAGTGCGCACACTTCGTGCACGCGCCGGACGTCTGCGGTGAGCGCAGTTCCTGGAACAGTTCCGAGGTCTGCCAGACGGCCTGGAAGCCGCCCATGGTGGGGGTGGCGTCGCGGACGATATTGCCGGCGAGGAACTGTTCGTGAATGGCGAAGGGGCAGGCATAGACGTCGCCGATCGGGTCGATCAGGCACACCACTCGTCCTGCGCCGCACAGATTCAGACCCGGGAGGGCGTCGCCGAAGGCGGAGAGGTGGAAGAACGAGTCGCCGGTGAGAACACCCTCGCCGTTGGCGACGAGCCAATCGTAGAGCTCGCGCTGCTGTCCCGCGGTGGGATGCAGGTCGTCCCACACGTCCGCGCCGCGACCGGACGGACGCAGGCGGGTGATGCGCAGGGTGGCGTCGTAGGCGTCGGCGAGGGCCTTGAACTCGTCGAGCTGAGAGACATTGTGCCGGGTGACGACGACGGAGATCTTCGCATCGCGGAACCCGGCGTCCTTCAAGTTTTTCAGGGCGCGGACGGCCATGTCGAACGAGCCTGGTCCGCGGACGGCGTCGTTGACCTCGGCGGTGGCGCCGTCGATGGAGATCTGTACGTCGACGTAGTCGGATGCGGCGAGCCTCGCGGCGACCTTCTTGTCGATCTTGACGCCGTTGGTGGAGAACTTCACGCCCACCTGGTGGGCGGTGGCGTAGTCGACGAGCTCCCAGAAGTCGGACCGCACCGTCGGTTCGCCGCCGCCGATGTTGACGTAGAACACCTGCATCTTCTGCAGTTCGTCGATGATCGACTTGCACTGGTCGGTCGACAGCTCCCGCGGGTCGCGCCGTCCGGAGGAGGACAGGCAGTGCACGCAGGAGAGGTTGCAGGCGTAGGTGAGCTCCCAGGTCAGGCAGATCGGGGCGTCGAGGCCGAGTTCGAACTGGTCGACCAGGCGGCCGACCGGTTGCTCGGGGCGGGCGAGGGTGGAGGTCATGCCGGGCCTTCCTTCACGGGAGTGGGAACGATCATCGTCGAGTCCGCGAGAGCGGCGAGTGCCTGCGCGTAGCGCGGCATCGCCGATTCCTCGATTCCCATGGCCGACATCGCGGATCGTGCATCCGGATGCGACGACAGCGAGGTGACCAGTGACACGATGACGGCGTTCTTGAGGAACGAGAGCTTGCGGGTCCCGAAGTGATACAGCAACGCTCCGAACGGTTCCGGGCGCAACGCGACCTGAGGATTGAGCTGCCACGCCAGGGCCAGGTCCACCGTTCGGGGCGATGCAGCGAGCAAATCGGTCACGGCCGACTCAGTAGACGCCGCACATACCGTCGATGGAGACTTCCTCCACCAACGACTCCTGGACCAACGGTTCCTGCTGCGACGTGTCTGTCGTCTCGGTGGGATCGCTGTGAGTCATGACGTACCTCCGGTCTCGGGTGTCTCGAACGCGCATTCTCGTGTGAGGTGCGTGAATTCACTGTAGGACCGAGAGAGGTTCAGGTGTCCGATGTTCCTCTGTGACAGGCCTGTTGGCGCCCGAGGACTGCCCGATCGGGCAGGTGCTGAACCGGCCGTCACGTTGCGGCGTTCGGCCCTAGGATCGACGCTGTCCCCGACAGATGTGGGAGAGGCCTGTGACCGCGACACTCCAACCATTCGATTCCCTCGCACCGTGTGCGCCCGGTGTGTGGAGGCACGGCAACGTGACCGTCACCCGCTCCGACGATCGGATCGCCGGTGGCATCCATATCGGGCGGAGCGGAGGCGTGCTGGAGGTGCGACACTCCCTGACCGCGGATCGCCTCAGCGATGCGCTGGTCGGCGAGGTCACCGACCGAGTCTCGGCCTCCGGCTCGAGCAGATCGGAGTTCGAAGCGATCATGGTCGGCCTCGTGCGGTCCACCGTCCCCGGCGCGGTCGCGGCGTGGGCCACTTTTTATCGTAATTCGTTGACAGAGTTGATATCCGGTACATCGGACTTTGCACCGATTCATGCCTGCGCTGACGACCTGGTCGACGGCGACAGCGTGCTCGACCTCGGTTCGTGCTTCGGATTCTTTCCCCTGCGGCTCGCTTCTCGTGGCGTGGACGTGATCGCCACGGATCTTCACGGGGGAACCGTGCGTCTGCTCGACGCCATGACGACTGCACTGGGCCTCGACGTCGCCACCCTGGTGTGCGATGCCGCCTCCGTGCCTGTGCCCGACGGTCACGTCGACACCGTGACGGCGTTGCACCTTCTCGAACACGTCGACGTGAGATCGGGTGACGCGATCGTGCAGGAGGCGCTGCGCGTCGCACGCCGGCGAGTGGTGATCGCGGTGCCGTTCGAAGAGGAAGCCGAACGCTGTCACGGCCATGTCCGTACCTTCGATCTCGCCGCACTGGCATCCGCGGTCTCGCGCAGTGGCGCGCCCTTCGACGTGTTCGAGCACCACGGTGGCTGGGCCGTGCTCGACGCACGCTAGATCAAGCCGCCCTTGCTCGCAGCGTAGACGGCCTCTGCACGGCGACTGACGCCCAATTTGCGCATGATGTTGCTGACGTGGAACTTGACTGTGGTGGCCGATATGAACAATTCGGTGCCGATCCTGGTGTTGGACATGCCGTTCGCGAGCAGACGCAAGACTTCGAGTTCGCGCTCGGTCAGTCTCCCGTCGGGTTCGCCTCCCCGGTTCAGCGACCGCACCACGGCGGATGCACTGCGGGCGTCGAACGCGGACTCGCCGCGAGACACTGCACGGATGGCTCGCACGAGTTCCGTGGTGTCGACATCCTTGACCACGTAGCCGCGTGCTCCCGCATGAACGGCTTCGACGACGAGTCGCTCGTCGAGGAACGTGGTCAGCACGAGCAGGCCCATGGACGGATGCGACTTCGACAATTTCTTGCACAGGGTCAGACCCTCGTAATCCGAACTGGCAGAAAGCTTGAGATCCATCAGAACCACGTCAGGGGTGAGGTGAGCCGCCGTCGTGGTGGCTTCGTCGAGCGATGCCGCCTCGCCGACGATTCTCAGGTCGGGCTCGCGTTCGAGGACGGAACGCAGACCCTGGCGCAGGATCGCGTGGTCGTCGACGAGAAGGATGGAGGTCATCATGCTCCGATCGGAATCGTTGCGGCGATGCGTATTCCGCCCAGGCGCGACCGTCTGACGTCGAAGGTGCCGTCGAACTCTCTCACGCGCGCAGCCATGTTCACGAGACCGCGGTGTGAGCCGTCGAGGTCGTTGGTCTCCGCGAGTCGCATCACGACGCGGAGATCGTGGGGATCGCCGTCGCCGTCGTCATCGACTGTCAGCAGTACCGAGTGGTCGCGATACGTGAGGCGGAGTGCGGCGCGGGAGGCGTTCGAATGCACCGCCGAATTGAACAACGCTTCACCGGCGATACGAAGGACCGCATGCTCGAGGTCGCTCGACAATTCGACAGCGTTACCGACGGTGTTGAACTTGACCTGCAATTCGTCCGGCATGTGAACGACCGCGAGCTGATCGAGCATCTCCGGGAGTGTCGAGCGATCCGAGTCACCCGCGTGGTTCAGCGCGTAGATCGCAGAGCGCAATTGTTCGACTGCGCGCCTGGTCAGGTCTTTCGCCAGATCGAGGCGATCTCGGCGTTCCGCGTCGGGGATTGCGCTGCGACACACCTCGATCTGCATACCGGCGGACAGCACTGCCTGGGTGACACTGTCGTGTAGTTCACGGGCGATGCGGTGCCGCTCCTCGTCCACTACCTGGTGGCGCTGAGCCGCGCCGAGCTGTCTCTGCGTGGTCTCCAGTTCAGCGTTACGCACCGCGAGGTCCGCCGCGGTGCGGCGGGCGTTCTGGAACAGGGCCGAGTTCTGCAGCGCCACCGCAGTTTGCGAGGCGAGGATGCTCAGGACGGCCCCGTCGGTGGCATCGAGAGTCCGGTGCTCACCGGTCCACGCAGCGAACGCTCCCACAGCGCCGCCCACCGAATCGATGGGAACGAACGCGTAGTGGGGTTCGATGACCATGCCACCCTGCACCCGCGCTCGGCGGATGTCGTCGAGGCACTCCACCACGTCGTCGGGCAGAGGAGGGCCCTCGACGTCGCCCACGAGAAACGGTGTCGCATCGGGGCCCAGGACCAGTCGGCGAGGGCCGGCGTCCGGAAGTGCGCCGTCCGTGAGGGCGAAGACGACCCAGCGGGCGCTGAGGTGTGCGCGAGCGGCCTCGGCCACTGCACAGATCAAGGTCTCGGGCCCCTCGACCGTGCGGACAAGCGCACGAGACACCAGATCGAGGGCGTGGAAAATCCGTTCGGCCCGTTCGGCGGCTCCCCGGTATTGCGGGTAGTACGTGCTCTTCGACGATCGCAGACCGGTGAGGCGGGACAGGTCCGTCACCGGTTCGCGCTGAGTCACAGTGCTGTCCGGAACAGTGCTGCGATGTCGCTCTGAGTGGCCTGCCGCGGATTGGTGGCCATGCAGGCGTCGCGGAGCGAGAACTCCGCGAGGCGCTCGACATCGGCGTCGGTGACGCCGATGCTCCCGAGTGTGCGGGGAACTCCGACGGCCCGCGCCAGGGTCTCGACCCGATCCGCGACCGCGAACGCTGCCTCCGCGGCCGATCCGCGGGCCTCGGGGAGCCCGAGACTCGCGGCGACGGGCACGTACGGCCGACCGTCGGCGCCCGCGTTGAAGCGGATGACATGAGGCAGAAGTATCCCGTTGATGACGCCGTGGGGGAGGTCGAGAAGACCACCCACCTGATGACTCATCGCGTGCGCGGCTCCGAGGATGGCATTGGTGAACGCGAGTCCACCCTCCAGGCTGGCCTGGGCCATCACGGTGCGCGCGGGAAGTCCGTCGGGGTCTGCGATCGTGTGGGCGAGAGTCTCGATGACGAGAGTGACAGCCCGGAGGGCATGGTGGTCCGTGAGGGGATTGTGGGCGAGCGAGACGAACGCCTCGATCCCGTGCGTCAGGGCATCCAGGCCGGTGGCCGCACTGAGCCATTCCGGCATGGTGGTGAGCAGTCGCGGGTCGATGATCGTGATGTCCGGGACCAGTGCACGGCCGAGAATGGTGATCTTGGTGCCACGATCGGTGTCCGTCACGATGCAGAATTGGGAGACGTCGGCTCCGGTGCCGGCGGTGCTGGGGACCATCACGACAGGCGGGATAGGTGATTCGACCGTGTCGACGCCCTCGTAGTCGAGGATGCGACCGCCGTTCGACGCCAGGATGGCCACGCCCTTCGCCGCGTCCATGACGCTGCCGCCACCGATCGCCACGAGGACGTCGCACCCGCGGTCGCGATAGACGACGTGGCCGGCCGCGATCTCGTGGTCTTTCGGGTTCGGGGTCGGGTCCGCCCACACCACCGGCGACATGCCGCGCTCCCGTAATTCGTTCTCGATGGTCGCGACCCACCCTGCCTCGAGCAGTCCCACGTCGGTCACCAGGAACGGGCGCACTCCTCCCAGCCTCGCGACCGCATGCGCGACCTCGCCGGTGGAACCCACCCCGAAGACGATCTCGGGGGCATGGAACTTGACGACCCGGCCGACGGCATTGACGTCACCCAGCGGAACGTCCAGCCCGGGAACAGTCGGGTCCGTCGAATGCGCCGAGGACGGTGCAGAGAATCCGGACATGTGATCCAGCTTACGGCGCAACGGACTGTCGATACCTGCCCGACCGGGCAGGACCGTCACCGTAGAGCGTTGCCGAGTTCTGGCGCTCGGTCGATGAGTTGCCGGGCATCGCGGGCCACCACGACGCCGTCGCACACGTCCGCGTACTCGCGCATGGAGCACGACGCCTGGTCCCAGTATCGCTCCGATTCCGGGGTGATCCACGCCAGTCGGTGAACCCGGCGTGCGATCTCCTGGAGTTTGTCCACTCCCGCCGGGAGACCGTTGCATCGGCCGTCGCCGACGACGATGACGGACGTCCGTGAGGTGATGAACGAGCCGTGGTGGGTGAGTACCTCGTCGAGCACGCGTCCGTAGTCGCTGCTGGCTTCGAGGTCCAGTTCCGGACTGGACAGCACCGTGGCGAGAGCGTCGTCGCCTGTGCTTCGAGCCAACTCGTCCGTGACGTCGACTGGTCGGTCGACGAAGGCCAGCACCGTGCACCTGTTGACTCGGTGGCGCATGCTCTGTGCGAGTCGCAGGGTGAATGCGGTGATGGGCCGTACCGACAAGGAGACGTCGGCGAGTACGAGCAGCCGAACCTGTTCCGGAACAGGGGTGCGCACGATCAGGTGGAACGGCACCCCGTCGGTCCGCATCCCGGCGCGCACGGTCCTGCGCATGTCGAGTCGACCGCGACCGTGTTCACGAGGTCGAGGTCTGCGCGCCCCCCTCATCCGGCGGAGTATCTCCCTGCACGCCCCGTCCACGTCGACGCGAGACAGGGCGTTCGGATCGGCCTCCGTCGCGGGTGTCGTACCCCCCGCGCCGTGCGCCAGCGCATCGACGAAGGCTTCGATGGCTTCCGCGAGTCGATCGAGCTGCGTCCGAGTCATCTCTCCCGCGTCGACTGCGTTGCCGTAGACCGCCGCGGGGTCGTAGGCGTCCAGCCAGCCCAGAATCCCGTTCGGGTCGTCCCACCGAAGAGTTCCCCGCGACACGACCGCGTCATCGGACGACAACTCACCGACCGTCGCGCTGTCGGCACGGTCCACGTCCACGGTGAACGTAACTCCGCGGCGACCCGACGCGGAATCAGCGTCCACGGACACCTGAGAGTCGCTGCTCGTGAGGCTCAGGTCGTCGTCGTCCTTGTGCGGATTGAATCCCTGCTCGGCATCGGGCGTGTCGAAGTGTTCGCCCACGTCCGCGGCGCGCTCGTTGAAGTCCGCGTAGCGGGCGGTGGTGTGCTCCTCGCCGGAGACCTCCAGGTCCGTGGGCATACCGCCGGCCACCACCGCCGCGCTCGCTGTGCGTCCCGGCTCGTCGATCGGGAGAACGGGATCGAACAGCGCCGAGAAGGCCAGGTCGAAGCCCTCCTGCTCGTGTGGGTACTTCGCGCACGTGGCGCGCAGTGCCGAGCGCAGAAGCGCTGTGTCGGAAGCTCCGATCAGGCCCAGAACACGCCTCACCTCGATCACCTCCGCGGGCGACGCCGCGACGCCGAATCGGCGGAGGAGCCGGCCGAACACGGCCGACAGAACGTCGAGTACCCGTGCCGGAGTGGCGGACGCGGTCGTCATGTCACGCCTTCTTCCCGACTCCACCACGGTCGCGTCCACCGTGCCCGCGGAAAGCAGCGGTGGTGCTGTTGGGTGGTCGACTGGCGATGCTGGGCGGTGGACCCGAACGGTCGGCAGTGTCGTGCGGTGCAGAGGGCTCTCGTTGTCGCCGAACGAGTTCGACGTCGCTCACGTATTTCAGCAGTGCGGAGGACAGCAACTCCCTCGTGCGCTCGGTGTCGTGCTCTTTCAGTAACATCGCGGCCCGGGCTGCGTCGATGACCTCGGAGACCGACGGGCTCTTGCGCAGGGGGAGTTCCCGCATCGACCGAGCAAGGTCGACGACGTCAGCGACCACGGACTCCTCCACCTCCGGTGCACGTGAGGAGACGATCTCGCGCTCGACTTCCGCGCTCGGGAAATCGACCGCGAAGTGCAGGCAGCGCCGCTTGAGTGCGGCCGACAGTTCGCGAGTGTCGTTGGACGTCAGGATCACCCATGGATCGGTCCGCGCCCGGAACGTACCGACTTCGGGAATTGTGATCTGCTTCTCCGCCAACACCTCGAGGAGCAGCGCTTCCATCGCTTCCTCGGTGCGATCGACCTCGTCGATGAGCAGCACCACCGGCTGTTCCGAGAGGATCGCGTCGAGGAGGGGTCGGACAGCGAGGAAGCCCTCGGAGTAGAGACCGAAATCCGTGTCGGACAGCAGAGCGGACGCTGCGGCGAGATCCGGTGCGTCTGCGAGTTCGGCCCCCATGCGGTCCCGCAACATCTGGACGTGCAGCAGCTGCTTCGCATAGTCCCACTCGTACAGCGCGCGATTGTCGTCCAGACCCTCGTAGCACTGCAGGCGGACCAGCCGACGCCCTCCCGCGAGGGCGAGCGCCTTGGCCAGTTCCGTCTTACCGACGCCGGCCGGACCTTCGAGCAACAACGGGCGATCCAGCGCGATGGCGAGGTGCACCACCACCGACAGGTCGTCGGTCGCGATGTACCCGGTCTCCCGGAGCGATGCGCGCACGTCCGCGGGCGTCGCCAGATCCGAAGTGGTCTCCTGTTGTCGAACGAAGGGTCCGGCCGTGGTCATAGTCGTGGTCCTTTCCGTGATTTCTCGTGTGTCAGTACGACTCGTTGATGGAGTGACCGACGACCGGAATCATCGACTCGACAGTGACCTCGCGGGGATTGCCCGGCGTGCACCAGTCGTCCTGGATGTGCTCGGAAATGGCGAGGACGGTCTTCTCGTCTCCGGTGATGACGTCCCCGCGGCCGGTGTACTTGCCCGTGTTCATCCGGTTCTTGTCGTACAGGCGGGTGTTCACCTCTCCGAAGTTGTCCGGGATGCCGACGTCCTTCGACAGTCGAATGGCCGCCTCCACAGCAGCATCCGCGGCCTGCACGGTGGTGAGGTTGCGGGTGTCGACTCCCAGGGCGCCGGCCAGCTGCGCGTACCTCTCGTACCTGCTCGGCAGGTTGTACTCCCAGACCCGCGGAAGCGCGATGGCGTTGTTGAGTCCGTGGTGGCTGTCGAAGAAGGCGCTCACGGCATGCGAGATGGAGTGCACGATGCCGAGGCCGCCGGAGTTGAAGGCCTGCCCGGCGATGTACTGCGCGTTCATCATTCCTTCGCGGGCCTTCAAGTTCCGAGGCTCGTACACCGCTTCGCGGAGGTTCTTCGCGACCAGTTCGACGGAATACAACGCATTGCCCAGCGACGGCGCGAAGTCCAGCCGGGAGACGAAGGGCTCGCTTCCGTGGGCGAGGACGTCGAAGCCGCAGTACGCGGTGAAGTGCTGCGGGCAGGTGTAGTAGAGCAGCGGGTCGTCGATCGCGACGGTGACGATGGAGGCCTCGTCGAACGCCACCCACTTGTGGGGCTTGTCCATGTCCGACGTGTCGGTGATGACGTAGGCCCACGAGGTCTCCGAGCCCGTACCCGCCGTCGTGGAGACGGCGATGTGCGGTGGGTTCTCCTTGTTGGTCGACTTCGAGAAGCCCTCGAACTCGTTGATGTTGCGTCCATCGTGCGCGATGACGACACGTGCACCCTTGGCTGCATCGTGACTCGAGCCGCCACCGACGGAGATGATGCTGTCGCACTTCTCCTTCTGGTAGAGCGCGGCGGCGTCCATGACGTTGTAGTCCTTGGGGTTGGACTCCACCTTGTCGAACAACACGACCTCGACGCCCTGGTATTCGATCTTCCCGATCAGTTCCTCGATGATGCCCGAACCCCGGAGGCCTGTCGTGACAAGTAGTGATCGCTTGAAGCCCAGATTCTTCGCCTCGACGCCGATGATGTCGTGTGCGCCGACCCCGAGAAGTGCGCGAGGGAAGGGGTGGAACTCCTTGATCGGGAAGTCCCAGATCTGATTGAGCTCGATGGCCATGGTCGTCTCCTGTGGTCGGCAACGGTTCGACAGTCGATGTGACTGCCATCACCATCCCTGGGGAGATCGACGGGCGGCGGACTTCCCGCTCGAACTGACCTGTTGCGCACCGAGACTGTCCTTTCGGAGAGGTCTCGATGCTGGCCGAAACGAGTGCGCACGAGCAATGAAGGCCCTCGCGACGCTTGGCGTGCGCGCTGATGTGCGCTGTGTCAGCAGAACCATGGTGTGGGAGGCACACGCGCGCCCATGGGCCGGGGAAGTCACTCCACGGGCATCACTGGTTCCTGACGCGGTCACGGTGACACGCTGTCGTGTCACACCCGGCGTTTGCCGTATGTAGAGCCGAGTAGCTGAAGGGACTCTGGCTCACCGGCGCCAGTGGCCGAAACCGCCTCTGCCGCCTTACCCGTCTCAGTCGATTCCCGTGGACGAGATAGGCTGCCCAGCATAGTGATACAGATCCAGTGAGAGCGAAGCGAAGGTTTGTCGGTGTCACGAGAGTGTCACAAGTCGGGACGGACGGAGGTGGACCGGGGCGGACGGTTATGGACAAAGGAGTAGTTCACGACGGGTTTCGTGAGTCCAGGTGAATCCACCTGATCGTGTCGTCGAAGCCTTGTGAGCGAAAGGTCGTCAGTTCAATCCTGACAGGAGGCTCCAGCTTAAGTCGCCGTGACCTGGGTTTCGCGGCGGCCGCTCGCTTCGCGTAGATGGGCGGTACGCCCCCGATGTCACTCGTTGTCGCAATGTGCTTGACATCGCTCACAGAGGTTGCCACCACACCAACGCGGCGGCGCACTCGATGCTTCTGTCAGAAAACGACCGGCGCGACGGTCGTGGTCGTGAGCCTGCCCGCCTACGGTGTGGAACGACTTCTGCGCTCCCATTTCGGCTTTTCTCGATCATTGATCGGAGAGTCAGCAACCAACATAGTGAGTGGAATGCCGCGCTCGGCCGTGCAAAGTCGCAGGTTCCTGCGCCTGACTGGCGACATCGACAGCAGTCACGGCTCTGACCGGCCCGGTCGACGAGTGCGCCGACATCGGAACTCGACGGATGCCGACGCATCCTGTTCGACGGGTACCTTCCTGACTCGTCGCCCGGTCCGACCCAGAGCTCGACCGCGCGACCTACCGTGACGAACCCGCCTCGGCTGACTCACGCTGTGAGTCCGGCCGTCCACCGAGCGGATCTATGCTGGGTCGCGCAACGTGCGGATCTCAGACGCCTGCCCTCCGGGCCGCTTCTTTGAGGGTCTCTGTCGCGATCTCCAGACCTTCGAGGGCTCCGTAGGCGGTGTCCTCGTGCTCGATGTTGACGGCCATGTCCGGGTCGATCTGGTACAGGGCTTCGAGGAAGCGTGCCCAGAAAGCGGTGTCGTGCCCGTTGCCGACGGCGACGAAGTCCCAGGCCGAGTCTGTGGGCCACTTGTTGACCACGTGCTTGCCGCCGAGGCCCACTGGGTTCTGGTCTGCGGGGATGCGAGTGAAGCGATCGTCGAGTACGCCGTAGATCTCGCAGTTCGGGTTGATGCGCGTGTCCTTCGCAGCGGCGTGGAACACCAACGGCCCCAGCCATTCGACAGCTTTGACCGGGTCGATGCCCTGCCAGAACAGGTGTGAGGGATCCATCTCCGCGCCCACGTGGGTGGCGCCGACCTTGTCGACGAGTCGCTTCATGGTCGGCGGGTTGAAGACGAGGTTCTGGGGGTGCATCTCGATGGCGACCTTGACACCGTGCTCGCGGGCGAGGGCATCGATCTCCTTCCAGAATGGCACTGCGACCTCGTCCCACTGGTAGTCCTGCGAGTCGAGATAGCCGGAGTCCCACGTGTTGACGTGCCACGCGGGCCAGGCGCCGCCGGCATGCGCGGCGGGAAGGCCGGACATGGTGACCACGCGATCGATGCCGAGCAGCCCGGCGACGCGGATGGACTTGCGGAGATCGTCGGCGTCCTCCGGTCCCACCTCGGGATCGGGGTGCAGCGGATTTCCGTTGCAGTTCAGTCCCTGGATCGAGACGCCCGTTCCCTCGAACGTCGCGAGATAGTCAGCTGGACTGACGGTTCCGGCGAGGAGGTCGTCGACGGGGATGTGGACCGGCGGGAGAAACCCGCCGGAGTTGATCTCGATGCCCTCGAGCCCGAGGGAGGCGATGGTCGCCAGCGCCTCCGGGAGTGGCTTGTCGTGCAGGATCGCGTTGTAGACGCCGAGCTTCATGGCTGGTCCTCTGTATGTGGTGGTCGAGTGGTCAGATCTTGACGGCGGTGCCGTTGTTCGCTGCGGATTCGGCGATCGCGGCGACGAGCTGCATACCGCGCAACCCGTGGGTGAAGTCGGGGAGAGGCGGCAGGCCGTCGATCCCCGCGACCTGGTCGAGGAAGGCGCGTGCCTGGTAGGCGAAGAACTCGGCCTTGCCGTGGCCGACGCCGCCGGCGTCCATTGGGAGTCCGCCCCGGATGTAGGGGTGCTGGGGTCCGACGATCACCTGGCGACGGCCGTTGACGGCGTCGTCGATGTCGGTGGTCGAGATGTGGAATTCGGCAGCGCGCTCGAGCGCCCAGGAGGCCGATCCCTTCGTGCCGAAGACATCGAAGGACAGTCCGTCCGGGTTCGCATGGGAGACACGCGAGGCGGAGAACGTGCCGACGAATCCGCCCGCGAACGCCGCGGTGAAGGTGGCGACGTCCTCGTTCTCGACGGGGGCCATGTCGCCGGTGGTCTCGGCCTTGGTGTGTCCGTAGGTGACGCCGACGGGAACGGGCCGCTCGCCGATCACGGTGGCGAACTGGGCGCCGCGCACCTCGGTGATGGGCCCGGCGATGTACTCGGCGAGGTCGATGAGGTGGCTGCCCACGTCGGCGAGCGCACCGGTGCCGGGGCCGCCGCGGTAGCGCCAGGTCATGGGACCGGTGGGGTCGAGGGAGTAGTCGGCGCGGTACCGGCCGTCGAAGTGGACGATGTCGCCGAGGCGGCCGGCTGCGAGCTCGTCGGCGATGGCTTGGACGGCAGGGGAGCGGCGGTAGGTGTATCCCACGGTGGCGATACCGGACGACATCGACGCGGCGGCGACCATTGCCTCCGCATCGGTGATCGACCCGGCGAGTGGCTTCTCGCAGAGAACGTTCTTGCCGGAGGCGAGCAGACCTTCGACGATCTCGCGGTGCAGGTGGTTCGCGACGACGACACTGACCACGTCGATGTCGTCGGCGACGGCGATCGACTGCCAGTCGTACTCGGCGCGCTCGTACCCGTAACGCTTCGCAGTGTCGTCGGCTACTGCGGCATTCGTGTCGGCGACGGCGACGAGGCGGACGTCGGGCCGGTCGGTGCCGAAGAGGGTGGATGCCATGCGGTATCCGGCAGCATGGGCGCGGCCGGCCATACCGCCGCCGATGACGGCGACGCCGATCGAGTCGTGGGTCATGAGAACTGCTCTCTGAGATTCGTGGTGGAGGACTGACTCGGTCTATTGAACCGGTCTAGTAGGTCTACTATGAGAGTCGCATCACGCCCCTGTCAAGGGTGCTGCCCGCCGACCGATGAGGGGATCCGCGTGTCCGACAGCTCGGTGTCCCGCGGCGGAGGCCGTTCCCGCACCACGACCATGCAGGACGTCGCCGATCGAGCAGGGGTGTCGAAAGCGCTCGTGAGCATGATCTTTCGTGGCGTTCAGGGGCCCAGCGCGGCGACGCGTGAGCGGGTCATGGAGGTCGCGGCGGAGCTCGACTACCGGCCGAACCGCAGTGCGGCACTGCTCGCCCTGCGTCGCACGCACCTACTCGGCGTGATGACGAATATTCGCAACACCTTTCACGCGGAGATGGTCGAGCACCTCGTCGAGCACGCGTCGGAACGCGGATACGAGGTGGTCCTCGGCGCACTCACTCCGACGCACGGGGAAGAGGCGGTGATGAACACCCTGCTCGACTTCCGTTGCGAGGCAGTCGTACTTCTCGGTCCCGAGGTGGAGTCCGAGCTGTTGAGTCTGTGGAACGCCCGCGTGCCCATCGTGTCGGTGGGTCGGCGCCTGGCACGGCCCGACGTGGACGTGGTCCGCGCCGGTGATCTCCGCGGGATGAGCTCGGTCGTCGACCATCTCGTGGGGCTCGGCCATCAGCGCATCACTCATCTGACGGGCGGGTCGAACCCGATCGCGGTGGACCGGCGATCCGGCTACGTGCGAGCGATGCACCGCCACGGCCTCGACGCCCACGTGGACATCATCGAGGGTGACTTCACCGAGGCTTCGGGCGTGGCTGCTGCCGCGGCCGTCATGCGGCGAGCCATGCGCCCCACGGCCGTCGTCGCGTCGAACGACCGCAGTGCAGTGGGTCTACTCGATGCGCTGCAACGGTCAGGGATCACTGTGCCCGAACAGATGTCGGTCACCGGATACGACGACAGCGTGCTGGCCCAGCTCGCGCACGTGGATCTCACATCGGTGAGCCAGGAGGCACGCGAGCAGGCCGTCAGTGCCGTCGACGCCGCGGTGGATCGACTCGACAACGGGCGGACCGAACCACGGTCCGTCGTGCTGCGACCACGTCTGGTCGTACGTTCGACGTCGGGTCCCGTCCCGTCCTGACCTGACCCGCCTCTTGACAGTGCCCTGTGTGCCACGTCATAGTTCTGCTACTAGACCGGTCAAATAGATCCGTCTACCTCCTGGGAAAGTAGGACTCCTCGTGATCTCCACACGTCGCGCTGCGGTCGCCATGGCACTCGCTGCCGCCACCACACTCACCGCGTGCAGCAGCTCCGGTGGCGCTCCCGACCAGGCCGACGGAGGTGCGAACGCCGGCGTTGCCGACACTCCGCGTGCCACGATCGCCATGATCACTCACGCCCCTCCCGGTGACACGTTCTGGGATCTGATCCGGCGCGGCGCGGAAGCGGCGGCCGCCAAAGACAACATCGACCTGCAGTACAACGGCGAGGTCGAGGCGCCGAATCAGGCGAACCTCGTGCAGAATGCGCTGGACTCCGGCGTCGACGCCATGGCGGTCACGTTGGCCAAACCCGATGCGATGCAACCGAACGTCGAAGCCGCCGTCGCTGCCGGCGTTCCCGTCGTCGCCTTCAATTCCGGTTACGACAACTGGAAGGACATGGGGGTTCAGGGGTACTTCGGTCAGGACGAGCGCACGTCGGGGATCGCCGCCGGTGAGCGCTTGAAGGCAGACGGTGCGACCAGCGCCGTTTGCGTGATTCAGGAGCAGGGAGCGGTGTCGCTCGAAGCGCGGTGCGCCGGTGTCGCGGAGGGCTTCGGCGGGAAGATCGAGAATCTCAACGTCAACGGCCAGGATCTGCCGTCCGTGCAGGCCACCATCCAGGCGAAGCTGCAGCAGGATCCGACCATCGACGCAGTCCTGACACTGGGCGCGCCCATCGCGCTCGCCGCCGTCGAGTCACGCAGCGCCGCAGGCAGTGACGCCGAGATCGCGACGTTCGACACCAACGGTGCGCTCGTCGACGCCGTGAAGTCCGGGGACGTTGCTTGGGCCATCGACCAGCAGCCCTACCTGCAGGGATACCTGGCGGTCGACTCGCTCTGGCTCTACCTGAACAACAAGAACAGCCTCGGCGGCGGGCAGGCAGTGCTGACGGGACCGTCCTTCATCGACGCCACCAACATCGACGCCATCGCCGACCTCGCCGCCGGCGGCACTCGCTAGGACTCGGGACGTCCGCGCCGACACCTGCATCGATCCCGGCGCGGACGACACCGTACGAGCGACACAGCCATGCCGCATCACCGCATCGAACTCGACACCTCGAGCCCTGTTCCGATCTATCACCAGATGGTGCAACAGGTTCGGCAGTTGATCGACTCCGGAGCACTCGGCGACGGCGACACGTTGGAGAGTGCACGCTCCTTGTCGCGGAGATTGCGAGTCTCCCGCGACACCGTCATCCACGCTCAGCGCGTGCTCGTCCGAGACGGTTACGCACAGCGAGTCGAATCCGGGGGCCTCATCGCCAGAACCCCTCCGCCCGCCACCCGGTCGCTGGCCTCGTGACTACTGCTGTGCACCAACGAGATCAGGTAGACGCTCACTCCCGATCAGTACAGGACACTTCATGAAGATCGCACTCGATCCGACGCCGTTCCATCACTCGCATTCGCTGCTCGAGCTGCCCGCCGTGGTCGCCGATCTGGGGTACGAGTGGTTGCAGCTGACGCCGCACGTGGACATGATCCCGTTCTTCAACCATCCCAAGGCCGATGACGGGTTGGTCGCGAAGTTCCGCAAGGCGTGCTCGGACGCCGGCGTCGGGATCGCCTCGGTGTTGCCGGTGCTGCGGTGGTCCGGTCCCGACGAGGACGCCCGCGAGGCGGCCGTCCGCTACTGGAAGCGGGCCATCCAGATCACCGTCGACCTCGGGGTGTCGACGATGAACACCGAGTTCTCCGGTCGACCGGAGAAGCCGGAGGAGTCCGAGCGGGCGTTCTACCGGTCGATGGAGGAACTGGTCCCCATCGTCGAGCGCGAGGGGCTCGACGTCCTGATCGATCCGCATCCGGACGATTTCGTCGAGGACGGGCTCGCCGCGATCCGCACCATCCGCGGGATCAACTCCCCGAACATCGGCATGGTGATCGTGGCGTGCCACCAGTTCCACATGGGTGGTGACCTGCCGGCGATCATGGCCGCCGCCGGGGACATGGTGCGTCTTGTGCACGTGGCGGACACGATGGATCATCACCGCTCGCACGGGTTGCGGTACATCACCAATCCGCCCGGCAACGCGGTGCGGGTGCACCAGCATCTGAAGATCGGCGACGGGGACGTCGACTGGGACCAGTTCTTCGGCGGCCTGGGCTCACTCGGGTTCTACGACAACGACACCGTCATGGTGTCGAGTGTGTTCGCCGAGAACGAGAACGCCCACGACGTCTCCCGCTACCAGCTCGAGACGATGACCCGGTACGTCGAGAAGTACTGACAGTGGTTCGGACGTGAGACCGGTCTGCTCGGCGACAGGCCTGCGATGGTGGTCTTCTCGCATCCGGGTGGGCCCCACAGCACCATGGACGCGAGTCGTCGTATCGCGACCATGCGGCCGATCGGACCATCGTCTGCAAGTACGTGGCTCTGCCCGACGACCTCGGTCAGCGAACGTGGACGCAGCCGGTCCGCCCGCGGCCGGGACACCTCGTCCGCCGCGAACAGGGGCGGTGTATCAGTCATGCAGACCCGACC
Source organism: Rhodococcus sp. NFXS4 (assembly GCF_058139645.1). Taxonomy (NCBI): domain Bacteria; kingdom Bacillati; phylum Actinomycetota; class Actinomycetes; order Mycobacteriales; family Nocardiaceae; genus Rhodococcus; species Rhodococcus sp. NFXS4. Next base: position 3,818,885 of record NZ_CP192221.1, on the reverse strand, counting down.
GGTGGCCGGCTGCAAGCTCGTGAGAGCCGTACACCAGATCCTCGACGAGCCGCTTCGTCACGCCCCGGCCTGGACCGACCGATGTCCAGTGCCGCTTGTCGAGATAGCGCCCGGCCGTGATCGAGTCGTGGTCATGTCGCAGTGCGACAGCGTGATGCGGGTCCACCTTCACGGTGATGATCTGCAGATCCGGGTCGTCGTCGGTCACGATGAGGAACACCTTGTCACCCACCTTCCAGACATCCAGATGCGGAGTGAACGGATGTCCGCGGCTGACATCATCGAGTGTCGCCGCAGTGTCGCGGGCAACCTGATGCACCTGCGCACCTGACAGTGTCACCGGTACGCCGGATCCGTACGGAGCAGACCGCGTACTTCCGTCGGTGAGTGGCGGCGCATCATGTCCTGTCTCCCTTCGGACGGTGTGGATCGTCGTGCGTCACGACGTACGCGCGATACTCCTCGACACGTGTTCGCCCGAGGCCCGTCACGTCGTCTGGAGGGCTGGCACGACGCGTTCGGGGCGTCCGAGGGCTCGATACCCGACGTTACTTGGCTAGCCACACACATGTGTGTAGAGTACGTGGCTAGCCAAGTAAATCGTTGACGAGCCACGGGCAACCGATGGTCGTCATCACCATCGACGAAATGAGCCTGCCATGCGTGTGACCAAAGACATGATCGATCCGTCGTTGCGCCTGCCGGGCCGGATCGTCGACCGACTCATGGGAGGCACGCAGACCGTCACCAGTCTGCGCAAGGGCGACCCCACCGCGTTGAAGCTGCTGAAGTACCTGCCTGCCAGGGGGATTCGCCGCTACGAGGTCACCGTGACTCGTCCGGACGGAACCGATCTGCGGCTGATCGTGATGGCTCCGCTCACGCCGGTCCCCGATGCTCCGGCGCTGCTCTGGATCCACGGCGGCGGCTACGCGTTCGGTTCGCCCGACGGTGAGGCCGTCTCGGTGCGTCCCATGATCGACGCCACCGGCGCCGTGGTGGTCAGCCCGGACTACCGGCGCAGCTCACAGGCTCCGTATCCGGCCGCGCTCGACGACTGCTACACCGCGCTGGTGTGGTTGCGCGAGAACGCCGTACGACTCGGTGCCGGCGACGACCGCATCGTCGTCGGCGGTGTCAGCGCGGGTGGCGGCCTCACCGCTGCGCTGTCCCTCCTTGCTCGCGACCGCGGCGAGGTGAACATCGCATTCCAGTGCCCGATCTACCCCATGATCGACGACCGACCGACCCCCTCGTCGACCGACAACACTGCCCCGGTGTGGAACAGCGTGACCAATCGCAACGCGTGGCGTCTCTACCTCGGCGATCTCTCGGGGGACGACGTGCCGGCGTACGCGGCGCCCGGACGTGCGACCGACCTCTCGGGTCTCCCGCCGACGATCACGTTCGTCGGGAGTATCGAGGCCTTCCACGACGAGACGAGCGCATACGTCGACGCGCTGAACGCGGCGGGGGTTCCCACCGAGTTCCGTGTGGTCCCCGGTGCATGGCACGGGTTCGACGCGGCGGCACCGTGGACCCGCCCGGCGAAGGAGGCCAAGGCGTGGTTCCTGGATCGGTTCGTCGAGTACACGGCCCGTCACCGCGCACCGCAACCCGATCCCGCCGTCTGACAACAGAGCACGACCGATCCAAAATTTCAGCAAAAAAAGAATCAGGAGACATCATGAAAGCCATTCGTTTCGACCAGTTCGGTTCGACGTCGGAACTGCACCTCGTCGACGTCGACCCACCGCAGCCCGGGCCCGGCCAGGTCCGCGTCCGTGTCCGCGCCGCGGGGGTCAACGCGCTGGACGGGAAGATTCGTTCGGGTGCGATGAACGCGGTCTTCCCCACCCCGCTACCGGCCGTTCCCGGCGCCGAGGTGGCGGGTGTCGTCGACGCCGTCGGCGACGAGACCCACGGCCTCTCGGTGGGCGACGAGGTATTCGGCTGGTCCGACACCGGAAGCTACGCCGAGTACGCCCTCGCCACCACCGTCGCGATCAAACCGGGCGCCCTGGGCTGGGATGATGCCGTTGCACTACCTGTGGCGGGCGCTACCGCACAGCGAGTGCTCGATCAGCTCGCCGTCGTCGACGGCGACACCGTGCTGCTGCACGGCGCGGCCGGCGCTGTGGGAACCATCGCCGTACAGCTCGCCGTCGCCCGCGGTGCGCGCGTCATCGCCACCGCGGGACCGGGGAATCACGACTACCTGTCCTCCCTCGGCGCGACACCCACCACGTACGGGGAAGGGCTCGTCGACCGAGTCCGCGCACTCGCTCCCGAGGGTGTCGATGCGATCTTCGACCTCGCTGGGAAAGGCGCGCTCGAGGACTCGATCAGCCTGCGCGGAGGAACGGACCGCATCGTCACCATTGGGGACTTCCGTGCCCACCAACTGGGGGTCGCCTTCTCCGCCACTCCTGCGGAACGGTCGACCGGCCTGCTCGACGACTTGGCGCGCGCCGTGGCCGCCGGAACACTGACCACGACCGTCACGACGTTTCCTCTTGCACAGGCATCCGCTGCCCAGGACCTGAGCGACTCCGGTCATGTGCGCGGCAAGATCGTCCTGTCCGTCGACTGACGCGTCGACGACCCCGCTCGACAGCACCGACAGAATGGTGACATGCCCGAGCCCACATCACCGTTCCCCGCATCCTTCTACGGCGGACAGGTGAGTTACACGATCTTCGAACTCGCTCGCGCCCACCGCGGCTACGCCTCGACTCTGCTGCGCGGCCTCGAGCTCCACCCGGGCCAGGAATTGATACTCATGCACCTGCATCACCGCGACGGGCAGACGCAGTCCGAACTCGTCGCCAGTGTGGGCGTCGACCACTCCACGATGTCGAAAGCATTGCGGCGCATGCAGGACACCGGCCTCATCGTTCGAGAACCGGCCGAACACGACCGGCGAGTCTCGGTCGCACACCTGACACCCAAGGGTGAGGCGATGCGTGAACCCATCGCCGCCATGTGGCGCGAGCTCGAATCCGTCACCACACGCGACCTCACCACCCAGCAGGCTGCGTCACTCCTGACCGCGGCCCACGCCATCATCGATTCCATCCGTGGCCGGACGACACCGGACGGCCCGGACGAAAGAGGCACACCATGACCACCACACCCCCCACCGCACCTGTCCTCGTCGTCGGCGCGACCGGAAACCTCGGCGGACAGGTCGTCGATGCGCTGCTCGACATCGGCAAACCCGTTCGCGCATTGGTCCGACCCACCACCGATGCCGGCACGCTCGAAAGTCTCGGCGTGGAGATCGCCCGCGGCGACATGCTCGACGTCGACTCCCTGGTGACGGCGATGACCGGCGCCGACGCCGTCATCACCACTGCAGCCGGCTACACCCGAGGCGGTAAGAACGCTGACGACATCGACACGATCGGCAACGCCAATCTGGCCGAGGCCGCGCACCGCAGCGGCATCCGAAAGTTCGTCCTGACCAGCATTCTCACCAGCGACCGCACTCCCGACGTGCCGCACTTCTGGCACAAGAAGTTGGCGGAGGACCGTCTGGAAAGTCTGGGGGTGCCGTTCGTCGCGCTGCGCCCTGGTGCATTCCTCGATCAGATCGCCACCATGGGTGGTGACCCGATCAGCAAGGGCCGCTTTCTGTGGGTCGGCAACGCAAACACTCCACTGACATTCGTGTTGATCGCGGACCTCGCCCGCTACCTTGCGGCAGCAGTCGACGCGGACACCGAGGTCGGCGAACGCATCGACGTCGGATGGGACCGGCCCGTCGGTGCCCGAGAAGCCGCGCGCCTCCTGAGTGACGCCATCGGACAGGACATCTCGGTACGAGCGATCCCGGCACCGCTGGTCCGCGCGGCCGGCACGGTCACCAGCCGCTTCGTCCCGATCATCAAGGACATGGCCGCGATGTTCAGCTGGTTCGACACCGGCAACTACGTCGCCGACATCACCCGCCAGACCGAACTGTTCGGACCCGCCCCTACCGCCGAGGACGCCACCCTGCGACTCGGTCACAGGCTTACGTCGAGCTCGGGGCGCTGAGCGGCCACACTCGATGCACGTCGAGATCCGGTTCGAGATCTGTCCGTTCACCGGGTGGTTCTCCACGGCAGCCGGAGAAACGAGTGGTGAACGGCAGGAAATTTCAGGGGTGAGCGGCCGTGTGCGCGTGTGGAATCCGGCGGCGAACGTGACACTCCCGTTCGACCCGGGCTGGGGAGGTTTCATGGATCGTGACCACAGTGTTCATTCTGCGCACGTTCGAGATGCCTGAACCCTTGTGAGACAGCAGTTCACACGAGGTATTACCAGCCTGACAGCTATCGTGGGCGGAGCACGGACTGGTTGCGGGCGGCGAGCCTCGACTTCGATACGCACGTGGCCGAGCGGGTAGGAGTGCGCGATCGATGGGGTGTCCCTTCCCAGGTGTGGTGGTACACATCGGGTGAGTTCTACCTCGGCTCGCTCGTGCTGCGACACCGTCTGACCGACGACGAGGGTGGCGGCCACATCGGCTGTCACGTCGTGTATCCGTGGCAGCGGCGTGGGCACGCCACACGCATGCTGCGAGCCGCACTGGGTCGATGCTCCCGAATGGGCATCACCCGCGCATTGCTGACCGTGGCTCCCGACAATGCTGCCTCGCTGAAGGTCGTAGAACGCAACGGCGGTGTACCCGACGGGGTGAACCATGAAGGCGAGGCGCGGTTCTGGATCGACACCTGGGTGTCCCTGAAGCCCTGTAGCCCTGAAGCCCCGGGACCCTGAGATTCGCGAGTCGCCGCGACCGATGATGGCGAGAAGGGGCCAGTACTTGGAGATCGGGCCTTTCCGCGGTTGGCCGGGGTTTCGGCGCGCCGGTGGTGCCATACGCCATCCGCGTGAACTCGGCCCAGTCGTGAGTGTGGATCACCACGTCGTTGTCGTGAGCCTTGTAGATACCCCCGTCCGATTGTTGCGGTGGCTTGGTTGTAGGTGGACGTGGGTGGTCAAGGGCGCAGGATTATCCACGACGGTCGGTGGACCTCCGGAGACTTCTATGGACGGACACCGCTCGTTTCACGTCGACGTCGGAGGCGTGGAGCGTGCTGACTGCCGCCCCGCACAGTGCACCGCTCGCTTCGGAATTCTCACCTCTTCACTCTTCCTGCATGTTGTCGTGTCGTTGGCGCTGTCTGGTTCCGTAGGCGGCTTCCTTGACTGCGTCGTCGTCTTCGAGGCCGGATCCGAGGGCGCCGCCGATGGTGGCGATGGAGGCGAGGAGCCAGCTGAGTTCGAGGTAGTCGGCGGTGGTCGCGCTGTGCCCGAGTGTCGAGGACAGGACGTGCGCTCGGAGGGAGAGCCAGGCGGTGAAGAGCAGCAGACCGAACAGGGCGATGTGGAGGACGGCGACGCCGATGGTGAGGGTGATGACGGTCGCGGTGTTGTAGAGCCTCGAGCGTTCGCGTTCGTCGTCGGATTCTGGCCGTTCCCACAGTTCGTGGTCGATGACGAGCCAGAGGATGAGCGCCACCGTCGACAGGATCGTCGCCGCACAGAGGCGCCATCCGCCCATGGTGTCGGCGAACGACCAGATGGTGCTGGTGGACAATGCGAATGCGCCGGTGGCGAAGGCGCCGACGAGCACTTTGGACAGGCCGGTGACCAGCCGCCAGGGCCGGTTGGCTCGCACCATTCCCGAGAGCAGCCGGAGCCTGCGTAGTCCCTTCGGTGCGAGGTACCGGGTGCCGGTTTCGTGCTGTTCGGCGGGGAATCGTTTCGCGCCGCTCGTCGGTGCGAGTTCGGGTTCGCCGAGGATGCGTGCAAGGGCGAGTTCGACGACGGTGGTGACGCGTCGAGTGAGGTCGATGCCGCCGACGGCGGCGATGGAGATCAGTGCGAACTTGTGATCGGCGCTGACCTCGCCGAGGACGGGGACGGTGTTGTCGCGGCGGGGGAGGTCGGTGAGGTAGACGACGATGTCCTCGTGGTCGGAGTCGATGTCGACGGTGTCGATCACGTCGTCGAGTGAGGCGTGTTCGTCGGAGACGAGGGGTTGTCGGCGCACGGTGGTGGTCCATCGGCGGGGCGGTGATCCTCGTTCGGTGAGGCGTCGGGGTAGGTGGTCCGAGAGGTGCTCGGCGAGGTCTGCGGGTTTGCCGGGGTCGGCGATGAGCAGTACCGATACACCGTCTCCCGCTGGGCGGGTGGGTCCTTTTCGGTGTGGGTCGTGGTCGGTCATCGCCCGGTGCTACCCGGTCGAGACAAGTCGAAACGTCCGAAAGACGAGCAGACCGTCAGCTGTCCGACCTTCGCCAGGGAGCTGACCGACGACGTGTGCGATCACCCGCGGGCGACCCGACTGCAGTGACGCCGATCGTCAGCTGACCCCAGGGTCGCAGAGGCTTCGGTGCGGCGAGAACATTCACTACAGGGGGGTGGTTCCGTGGGCGGCGGGGGCGGGACGCCCGAGGTGATACCCCTGCAGGAGATGGGCGCCGAGACGGCGGACGGTGCGCAGTTCGGCATCGGTCTCTACGCCCTCGAACACCACGGTCATGCCGAATTGCTCGGCAAGGGTCACGGTGCCGGCAGCGATGGCTGCACGCAAAGGATCGGTGTCGATGTCGTGGGTGACGAACGCGTCGATCTTGATCATCTCGGGTCGGACGGTGATCACCTGCCGGAGCCCGGACTGCCCGGCGCCGACGTCGTCGAGGGCGATGACCACACCGGCGCCGCGTAGGTCGTTGACCCGTGTGAGGACGGTGTCGATCTCGTGGATGTGGGTGCGTTCGGAGACCTCGAGGATGATGCGACGATGTCGGGCGGCGTGGCGCAGCGGCTCGGCGAGCAGAGGGTCGTCGGTGAGCGCGGCGGGGGAGAGGTTCACCGCGAGGAACATTCCCGGCGGGAACGATGCCGCTTCGTTCAGAGCGGAGAGCAGCGCGGCGCCTTCGAGTGCCCCGGACAGTCCGCTCTGCGCTGCGGTGTCGAACCACTCCGCGGGGCATGCGGTTGCGGTGGGGAACCGCGAGAGCGCTTCGTAGCCGACGACGTTCAGGTCTGCGGCGTCGACGATGGGTTGGAACACCATGGTGGGTCCGCCGCGACGTACAAGGTCGCAGATGTCATCAGCGGTGACCGGCCGCTGCTGGGCGCGGCCGGAGCGGCTTCCGTCCCCGTCGAAATCAGTCACCGGGAACGCTTGCTCGCACACGGCGCCGCACCGGCGGGCGGAACGAGCTCACGTGGACTGCAGCCGGCGGCGCATCGTGTCGGGTCTGAGAGATGAGGACGTGGTACCCCCCACTCGCAGAACGGATGCACCACCCCTGAAAGGGTGACAAGCACAAACTCTGCTGGCCATGCCCGCCGTAGGCATGACGTCCCGTCACGCCGAAAGCGGCACGCCGGAACCGGCTACGCACCGGGACGGTGGGGACACGCGTGGTGATTGCCGAGGACGGCTCGGGAACTGACACCCTCCGAGTAGCACCGACGATGCGGCCCTGCTCACGATGCCCATTCCCGGGCAGCGTCGCGGCGACCTCGCCGCCGAGGACCGGGGCGATATATTCGGCCGGCCCCGATTCGTTCAGCATGTCAGCAGTGAAGCAGGCACCCGCGCCAGGCAATGCGTCGGGTCACGACCACTCCTGAGCCTCATGCCCGATTGCACGAAGATCGTCGACTCGCTCAGTTCGGGGAAATGCCGGAGGCGTGCTCGTGCGCCACCTGTGAAGTCGCCGGACGAGAGGAATGGCGGCCCTCCGGCCCTGCCCGCACGCCGCCTCCGATCTGATGTGCGGGCAGGGCCGGATCCCCCGGTAGGACGCGCCGCGACCCTCCCGCGACACCGGGACAGTCGTCACCACGCAGCGAGTTCGCCGGGGGCCGGTCGAGGTCGCCGGCGAATGGTGACCCGCGATCGACATGCACTGGTCGGACCTTTGAGAATCATCCTCTCTCGGTGCGGTCGAGAATCAATCGAGTGGCTTCTCGAGGTGCGTCCCACTGCGGAAAGTGACCGCACCGCTCGAACCAGTGCAGAACGGCATCGGGGAACAGTTCCGATGCGCGTGTGGCTTGCCTCGGCACTGTCACCAGATCTCGTCGTCCCCAACCGATCGTGACCCGCCCGGGCACTGTGCCGGACGGTGCGCCTTCCTGCTTCGGCCCGTGGATGAGGGCGTTCAGAGCGGCCCCGGTCGACGGGGAGTCGGCGAGCCCGCGCACGTCGGGCAACACGGTGTCGCGCGAGAGTGCCCATGGCCGCGCGGACAATTGAGCGAGCAGCAGGGTCCTTCCCGCAGGGTTGCCGAGAAGTGTAGGTAGGAAACGCCGCAACATGTTGACAAGGGCTATGGACGGCCGGAGTGTGGCGCCGAAGACAGCACGTTCGCGGTCGCTCCAGAAACCGCCGGGGTCGAGTGCCACGGTGTCGCCGCCGACTCCTCGCCGCGCGAGTTCGAGGACGATTCGACCGCCCATCGACTGACCGGCGGTGGAAATGCCACCTAGATCGTGTTCGCGAATGAAGTCCGCGACGGAGTCGGCGAGAGCAGCGATCGATACTTCGCCCGTCAATGGCGGCGTGTCGCCGAACCCCGGTAGGTCGACCGCGATGACGTCACGGTGTTCCGCCAGTTCGTCGATGATCGGGGACCAGGATCGCCATCCGACGCCCAAGCCGTGCACCAGCAGCAGCGGGCTGCCATGTCCGAATCTGACATAGTTCAGCGTCATACAGTCGACGGTACGCGAATGCCCGGTCGACGAACGGGCTTCGGAAGACCGATGGCATCCGCTCACCCAGCGTTCGAGTCGGCCACTCTTCGCCGGGTACGACTGTTCGGGACCACGTCACCGGCGTGGCGATTCGCCTTCGCTGATGATTTCGAGATGTCCCGGAGGCGACAGCGCGTCATCGCGTTGCGGCTCGTCCCGCGGTGAGAGCGCAGGTACCTGTCCGGGTCGTCGAGGCCGCGTGCGCGAAACAGTCGGTCGGCTTCCTGTGAGGCGGTTCAGACGAGAGTCGTCCGGCCCATCACGTCGCCGTCCCCGACCGGCCCCGAAATTCGACCACCGTGGACCCCCACCCGAGGCTTCCGACACGTGCGTCGGCACCGAGGGACTCGGCAATCAGCTCGCGCACTTCGGCTTCGGTGCGTCGCCCGGATCCGTACAGGCACAGTCGGACCAAGTCGTCTTCGGTGTCGTGATCGTCGGTGGTCGCCGGGTCGAGCACGTCGGTGACGAGGACGACCCTGCGCGCGGAGGTCGCCAGCATCGACAGCAGCAGGAGGGCGTCAGCGTCCGGGTGAGCGTCGATCAGGTCGACGGCGATCGCGAGGTCCACCGGGGACGCCGACGGGGTGACGTCCCTGGAGTCGATGCACCGCACCGCACCGCGCCGCTCGTCGGCCACGTCCGCCACGTTTCGGCCGTTGCGGTCGGGATGACCGACGAGCGTGATCTCGAGGTCGGGACGTTCCCGAACCAGGGTGTCGGCGTAGACGCCTGCCCCGTCGCCGTGGATCGCGACCGTCCGAACGCCGGTCAGATCGACGGCGTCCGGTAGTGCGGGAGCGCGGTAGACCGCAGAGAACGCCGCCTCCTCGTGGAACTCGCCCGCAAAACCGGGCTCGGCCATCTGGTCGGCGAAACGGTGTGTCGGAGGCTGTGTTCCGGTCCGGATCGTCTCGGTGAGGCCGAGGAGCGACAGTTCGAGACGGGTGTGGATCCTGTCGTTGTGCAGCTGCTGATTGAGGAACGCGTCCGGGTCGGCGAGCAGGGATCCCGTCTCGGTGAGGGCGCAACGCTGACCGTCGGTGGTGAGAAGGTCGAGCAGCGCGAGGTGCCGCACCAGCTTCGCCGTGGCACCGGGGTGAGTGCTGCATTCCGCGGCGATCGCGTCGACGGTGTCGGCGCCGCCGTCGACGGCAGCGAACACCCCGAGCGTCACCGCGGTCCTGATGACCAGGGGGGTCGCCAGGTCCGCCATCTCGTGCAGGCGCGCCGCGGCGTCCCTCGCCTGGCCGCTCTCGGCCGGAGACGCGTCCGTTCGTTCCTCGCGTCTACGCCAGTACCCGGCGATCTCGACGAACTTCTTGTCGATCTGCTTGTCCTGCTTGGCCCATCGACGCAGAGGCTTGATGGTCTGTGCTTCGCCGGCGACCCACAGGTACGGCTGTCCCGGTCGCCACGGCGCCGTTCGGACCGCGTCAACGAGCCGGGATGCGCCGCCGGCCTCGGACCGGTACAGCCAGGTGATGTCGACGTCGGCAGCCGAGGCGAGTTCCTGCCGGTGCGAGGGTTCGGCCACTTCGACGACCACTGTCGCCGGCAGTTCGGCGGGCAGCATCTCGAGGCAGTGCGCGATGGCGGGCACGGCAGTCTCGTCCCCCGCGAGGAGCATCCAGTCCACCTCGCGCGGCATGGTCGCGGAGTGTTTCGGTCCGGCGATCAGCACCGTGTCGCCGGGCTGCACGGTTCGGGACCACGTCGCGGCGAGTCCGCCCTCGTGGGCTGCGAAGTCCAGCACCATCTCTCGCTCGGCCTCGTCGAACCGGCGCACGGTGTACGTCCGGGCGTACGGGAACGATCCTGCGGGCCAGTCGACGGTGCCGTCGTCCTGATTCGTGGGAACGGGGAACGGCAGGGTTCCGGTGACCGGATCGGCCGGAAGTATCTTGACGTCGTCGTCGAATCCTGTGGTCCGCACCGGGGGCAGTTCGACACCGTCGCGCACGTGCCGGTCCATCGACGGCCCGCCCACCACGACTCGTCGCATCCCGGGGGTCACGTCCTCCACCCGCAGAACATCGAGTTCTCGCAAGCAGATCGGAAAGACCTGTACGTCGCGCACTGTGCCCGCCATGGGAATCCCTACTTTCTGATCCGTTCTCACCGAATAGCACTGCTACGCGGCGAACGTCTGCTGGATCTGGTCCAGCGTGGCCATGACCCCGTCGTAGTCGGGTCGGTAGCTCGTCGCCGGGAGTTCGTGGACAGTGCTCGCGGCGAAGGCCGGCAACACCACGTAGGCCGGATCCTGCTTCAGCTGCTCAAGGGTGCGCCCGGCAACCGGGACGACGAACATCACCGGGGCGGTGGCGACGGAACCGAGCAATTCGGGGCTGACGATGAACGAGTCCCCGGAACCGTACAACTCCGGATTCCCGGCCTTGGTGAGAATGTCGTCGGCTTCGAAACCGACTTCCGACAACAACGTCGGCAATGCCGCGGTCTGCGGAATGAAGGAGGGTTCATTGGTGCTCAGCGACAGGAAATAGGCGACGGGAGACCCGGGAACGGTGATGGAATCCCTGACATCGGCGACCTTGTCCTCGTACGCCTGCAGGAGAGAGTCGACCTTGTCGCTCTCCCCGGCGGCGTCGGCGACTGCCGCGAGTTCGCCTTGCCAGGTGGTGACCGTGGACGGGATCAGCACGGTGGGTGCGATCGCGGCGAGCTGATCGTAGGCATCATTGGCCAGGATGGCGGAGTAGCCCTGCCCGCCACCGATGATGAGATCAGGTTCGGCCTGCGCAATGGCTTCGATGTTCAGCGATTCCCCCGCCGGCAGTTCCACTGTGCCCCGGGCCTCAGCCTTGTCGGCCCACTGTGGAGGGAAGCCGCCGTCGAGGTTGGTCACACCGAGCAGTCGGGTGTCGGTGATGGCGACGGGCGCGTCGAGTGTGTAGAGGTATCCGGCGAATCCGGCGGAGAGGACCGCGATGCGCTGGGGGTCGGCGGGCACGGTCACCTCTCCTCTGTCGGTGGCGATCACGCGGGTCTCGCTCGGTGTCGGCTCGACAGTTGCAGCGGTGTCGTCGGCGTTCGAACTGCACGCGGACGCGCCGAGGACGACGAGCGCCATCGACGCAGCGGCGACGAGGCGGACGCCTCGCCGGCGAAGGGGGGAGTGCACCATGGCGAATCCTTTCGAGAGCACTGTCGTGCGTGTCATGGTTGTGTCGAGGCCGCGATACGCACCTCGTTCCGAGGGCGGGCGTACACGGCGGTCCGCGCGCCGTCGATGTCGTGAACGCGCACCCGGGTATCGAACACGTCGCTCAGGATGTCGTCGTGCATGATCGCGCCGGCGGGCCCGCTGACGACGATCCGGCCGTCCCGCATCGCGACGATGTCGTCCGACCATGCCGCCGCGAAGTTGATGTCGTGGACCACGAGCACGATCGTGTGCCCCAATTCGTCGGCCGCGCGTCGGAGATGGCCCATCATCGCCACCGAGTGCTTCATGTCCAGATTGTTCAGCGGCTCGTCGAGCAGGACGTACGGAGTGTCCTGCGCGAGAACCATGGCGACGAACGCCCGCTGGCGTTGACCACCCGACACCTGGTCGAGGTGGCGCCCAGCGAGGGTGTCGAGGTGCAGGAAGTCGAGCGCACGGTCGACGTGTTCGTGGTCGTGTGCGCGGAGTCGGCCGCCGCAGTGCGGGAACCGGCCGAACGAGACGAGCTCGCGGATGGTGAGCCGCGCGGTCAGGTGGTTGTCCTGGCGCAGCACCGAGACGATGCGGGCCAAGTCTCTCGTGGCCGTGTGCTGCACCACGGCGTCTCCGATGGTCACGGTTCCGGTGGTCGGCTCGAGCAGTCTGCCCATGATCGAGAGCAGGGTCGACTTGCCCGCTCCGTTGGGCCCGACGACCGAGGTGATGCCACCCTCTGCGATGGTGCCGCTGACCGGTCCGAGCACCGTCTCGCTCTGGTAGGTCTTGGAGACGTCCGAGAACGTGATCACAGTCTGCCTTTCCGGAGGACGACGACGAGGAAGAGCAGTCCACCCGCGAATTCGATGACGACCGTGAGGAAACCGGCCGCGTAGAACACGTGCTGCATGACGAACTGTCCGACGACGAGCGTGAGCATGCCGAGCACGAACGCCATCGGCAGCACGTACTGGTGTTTGTAGCTGCCGGTCACCTGATAGGCCATCGTCGCGACGATGAAGCCGAAGAAGGTCATCGGCCCTGCCAGCGCGGTGGAGAACGACACCAGCAGCGCCACCAGAACGAGCACGAGCGTCAGTTCACGCTTGTGGTCGACGCCGATGGTCGTCGCGGAGTCACGGCCGAGCAACAGCGCATCGAGCCGGAAGCGTCTGCGCCACAACACCACTCCCACCGCGACGCACACCGTGAACGCGAGGGGAAGCATGCCCGGATCCACCCCGCTGAGGCGACCGAACAGGCGAACGGACAGGAGGTCGTACTCGGTGGGGGAGAGCAGACGCTGCAGGAACGTCGAGAGGCTGTCGAAGGCCAGCCCCAGGACGACGCCGACGAGCAGCATCGTGAAGAGACTGCCGAGGCGACCGGAGAAGAGCCAGCGATAGAGGATCGTGGCGAACAGGACCATGGTGAGGGTCTGTGCGATCACTTTCGGGGTGCCGTCGGTCCGCGCGATGACGGAGCCGCCGAAGACGAACACCATGACGGTCTGCATCAGCACGTACAGCGAGTCGAAACCGACGATGGACGGAGTGAGCAATCGGTTGTCTGTGACGGTGTGGAAGACGACGGTGCCGAGCCCGTGGGCGAAGGCCGCGACGGCCATGGCGCCCAGCATCGTGGCGCGGCGTTCCACCGCGAACTCGAAGGAACCCCGGACGAACAGGAGAAGGAAGCAGGCGATCGCCCCCGCCAGCACCGCGGAGGCCACGAGAAGTCGTCGGCGCGGACGTGGTCCCGAGTCGGTGCGTACCAGCGTCGGCATCGAGGGTGATTCACGCAAGAACATGACGTCGCTGCCTCACCACGAGAAGGACGAAGACCGCGGCGCCGAGCGCGCCGAGAATCACCGAGGCCGGAATCTCCATGGGCGCGACCACCGTGCGCCCGATCAGGTCGCACGCCAGCAGCAGTCCGACGCCCAGCACCGCCACCCACGGGAGGTTCCTCCGTACGTCGTCTCCCAGGACCATGGACACGATGTTCGGCACGATGAGGCCCAGGAACGGGATGAAGCCGACCACCACGCTGGTGACACCGGTGCACACCGCCACCATCGCGACGCCGAGCACGACGGTCGCGTCGTAGTTCAGTCCGACCGTGGTGGCGAGGTCCTTCCCGAGGCCGGCGACGGTGAAGCGGTGCGCGAGCAGGTAGACGAGCACGGCGATGACGACGACGGCCCACAAGGGTTCGTAGAAACCGCGCACGATGCCGCTGAATCCGCCGGACCGCCACGCGGACATGGACTGCAGCAGGTCGAATGTGCCGGCGAGGAAGGTGGTGATCGCGCCGACGACGGCGCCCAGCATGATGCCGACCAGGGGGACCACCAGTTGTTGTTCCAACGAGATTCGACGCAGGACGCCCACGAACAACATGGTGCCGACGAAGGCGAACGCGGTGGCGATCAGCATCTTCGGCATCGGCCCGAGATTCGGCGCCAGCAACAGGGCCGCGAGAATGCCCAGCCCCGCCCACTGGCTCGTGCCGGCGGTGGTGGGCTCGACGAACTTGTTCTGAGTGATCATCTGCATGACCACGCCGGACACCGCCATCGCGACGCCGGCGAAGATCAATGAGAGGGTCCGCGGGACGCGAGAGATGAGGAACATCTCCCGCGCCACCGGGTCGGTGAGCAGTGTGCCGAGCGAGATGTCGAACTCGCCGACGAGCAGCGACGCCGCGACCAGGGCGGCGGTGACCACCGCCGAGCCCAGAAGTGCTGTCCTACGATGCATTCGAGAAGGCATCCGCGAGCTGCTCGTACGTCTCGGCGTACGCCTGGATGCTCTCGCGCGTGTAGAAGTAGGGATCGAGGTAGACGATCTGGTCCTCGGACGCGAACGTGGTGCGGGCGAACGCTTCCTGCGCATCGATCACCGACTTCGCCGGAGCTGCACCGGGTTCGCCGGCCGCGGCGTCGCGGTCCAGAACGATCATCCACTCCGGGTTCGCCGCGGCGACGGCCTCCGGCGCGAGGCCGGAGTCGCCGTGCACGTCGCCGGCCTCACCGGCGAAGACGTCGCGCAGGTTCAGCGGTTCGATGATCCGACCGATCCGTCCGGCACCGTTGTCGATCTTGCCGCCCGAGACGACGGACAGGAACACCGACTGGCCGGTGGTCCGCTCCGCCGCGTTCTCCTCCGCGGCGTCGAGAGCCGCGATGATCTCGGCCGCCTGCTCCTCGCGGTCGAAAACGACGCCGAGAGAGGCGGTCTGGCGCTTCAGTGACTCGACGTAACCACCCTCGGCATCGTCGGACGGCGCGATGTCCAGCGTCGGGGCGATACGACCGAGTTCGTCGGTGTACTCCGAGAAGCGGTAACCGCCGATGATGAGATCGGGTTCCGCCTCGTTCACGATCTCCAGATTCGGCTCCCTGTGCGTCCCCACGTCGAGGATGGCGTCGTCATCGATCCAGTCCTCGAACCCTCCGTACGGCATGATCGGCTTGGGCAGCGCCACCGGTTCGACGCCGAACGCGCGCAGGGTCTCCAGCGACGTGTTGTCGAGGGCGACGACACGCTGCGGGTTCTGGGGGACCTCGACAGGTCCGGTGGCGGTGTCGATCGAGACGGTGGTGGCGGAGTCCGCGGACGTGGTGTCGTCGGTGCTGCAACTCGCGAGCGCGCTCACCGTGATCACGGTGGCGAGGAGGGCGAGGATCGGGGTTTTCGGGGTCTTCACGAGGCTCCAGAGGGTGTGATGTCTTGACCGGACCTTTACTCGCTGGAGCGTAGCTACTTAGGTAAGGCTATGCAAAATATCTGACCGCGCGGCGACGACGGCCACTGCTTCCAACTCCGTGATCGCGCTGACGACGATCACTGCGTGGCTCCAGCCGTTTTTAACATTGCCGCAGAAGTTCGGTCGTACCCACTCGGCGTGACTCGATCATCGGGCGACGACCGGGACCGGGGCGGCGCCGGCTCACCTCGGCGAGGGGTTTTTGATGGGTACACCTGCTTGATCCGACGGTATCGGAATCGGCACACTGCAGAGGAACCACTCGCCCCCGGTGCCACCTCCTGCATCCGGGCCACGTCGCACCAGTCCTCATCGCGGTGGCCGCGAGGTACCCCGACGCAGACAGGATCCTGACCATGACCCGAGGAGCGGACCGACGCATCGCACCGATGGCGCCGGAACTGATCGCAGCGTGTTGGACGTCGGCGGGCGATGTCCGCCCCGACGCGCCACACCCTGTGAGTCCGATTCCGATCGCGGACCGGATCACGGCGGTCTCCGATGCCGGGTTCGCCGGCATGGGGATCGTCGCCGCGGACCTCGCGGCCATTCGCGACGACATCGGACTACCGGCCCTGCGGAGCATGCTCGACAATTCGCCGTTGAGGTATGTCGAGATCGAACTGCTGGAACGGTGGTGGATCCCCAGAGGAGAGAACGGAAGCACCCACGACACTCGCGACCTGCTGCTGGAGGCCGCTGAGATCCTCCAGCCGACGCACATCAAGATCGGCTCGGAGAATGCGCCGCCTCGTGACCTCGAACCACTTGTCGACGCGTTACGCGTGTTGACCCGCGAGGCCGTGGAGCGCGGCACCCGCATCGCCATCGAACCGATGCCGTTCTCGATCATCTCCACCATCCCGGACGGGGCCGACCTCGCCCGCGCCACAGGAGATCCCGCGTGCGGCGTGATCGTCGATGCCTGGCACGTCTTCCGTGCCGGCACCACCCTCGACGAACTGCGATCTTCCCTGACCGGCGACGTCGTGTTCGGTGTGGAACTCGATGATGCCGACGAGCACGTCGTCGGGTCATTGTTCGACGACACGATGGACAACCGTCGACTGTGCGGTGAGGGAGTGTTCGACCTGAACGGACTGATCAGTGTTCTGCGCGAGGTCGGATACGACGGAACCTGGGGTGTCGAGATCTTGTCCCACGACTTCCGGCGCATGCCACTCGATCTCGCCCTCACCCGAGCGCACGAGAGCGCAGTCGCACTGGTGCGTCCCCTGCCATGACGTCCGGTCGGCGAGGACGATCCACTGTCAGATGATCGTGGGGAGTGCACCGCCGTCGGCGCGAACGGCTGAGCCGTTGATGGCCGAGGAGCGAGGACCTGCCAGGAACGTCGTCGCCGAAACATCGGCCCAGCAGGACCGACCGCCGTACGACTGTTCGCGCCACCACGTCAGGCAGACCCGCGAAGCTTCCCCCGTACGACGATTACTCCGACCAGGATCACCAGTGCCGCGACGACGAGCGCCGACGGTCCGCCCCGAGGTAGCGAGGTCAGAACCGGTGTGGCTGCGAACAGCGCGAGACCGAGCGGGGGCAGTGTCATCAGCCCCACCCCCGTCCCGTACCAGAGGCCTTGTCGCTTGTCCCAGTCCGGTCTGGCCTGCACGGCTTCCTCGAAGCGGACGATCGCGATTCCGAGTGGCGTAGCGACGAGGAGCCACACCAGCGGCGACGTCGGTAGTCCCGGTCGACCGAGAAGTGCATCCGTGACCAGAGTGGCACCGAGATAGGCCGGCAGGAACATACTCACCGCCAGAACGACTCCGAGCGTGACATCTGATGGCTCGTCACTTGATGGCGACCCGACAGACGAGGTCGGGTCGGGACTCATGACTCGAGCGTATCGACACCGAGGAGATCGAGGGCGGTGTGCCGCCACCGCGCCGTGCACTGTTGTCAGGACCCAGCGCGGACACATCAGAGTTCTGCGCGAGTGGACCGTTCACCGCGATCCGATCGCCGAGCGTGGTCTGTCGCGCGACGATCAGCGGTCATTCCCCGGTGTCCCCGTCGATGCACTGGCGGAGGAGATCTGCGTGTCCGTTGTGTCGGGCGTACTCCTCGATCAGGTGCAGGTGAATCCAGCGCAGCGAGACCTGCAGGCCATCGACCGTGCCGATCGACAACGCTTCCAGGTCGGTGTTCGCGGCGAGGGCCCGACTCTCCTGGACGGCCCTGTCGTAGGCGGCGAACACCTCCGCGACAGGTGTCGAGTCGAGGCTGTCGAAGTCTCCGTCGGGCTCGGCGTCCGAGTAGTACAGAGGTGGGCGTTCACGGCCGGCGAGCCGTCTGGCGTACCAACTACGTTCGACTTCTGTCAGGTGTCTCACCAAGCCGAGAAGGGACAGAGTGGACGGCGGTATCGACCGCACTGTCAACTGCGTGTCGGTGAGACCGTGGCACTTCCACAGCAGAGTTGCTCGGTGGTAGTCCAACCACGATTCGAGCATGGTCACTTCGTCCGCGACGAACGGCGGTTCCACGCGGTTCACAGGGTCGGTCATGGTCGAACTGTATGTTCGGACACCGACAAGTGGGTTCGACCGACTGGACGCCGCGGATCCAGGTGAGCTGCGCGGGTGGGTCATCCAGAGCGTTCAGTCAGTGGAAAGCGGACTCCGGGTGCTGACGCGCCGTCGAGGACCATGTCGCGCGGACGGTGGTCCCCGTGCCCGAACGATCCACTGTCGACGATGTGCTCAGTGCCGTGATGAGCGGCAGGCCGTTACCCCGAAGAGCGTTGTGCACAGGCAGTTTCCACCGCCCGAGATCAGCGACGGTGACGTCCAGCGCGCCGAGGTCGACCGAGTAGGTGGCGCTGATCTGCATCGTGCCGACACCGTCCGTGTCGAGGTACGCGTGGTCGACGACATTGGCCATCGCTTCGTACACCGCCAGCACCACATCGGCTCTGCGGGCGTCGTCGAACGGCAGGATACGGAGCCATGCGGACAACGCTCTGCGTGCGGCGCCGATGCACAGGGCGTCAGCGGGGACAGCTGACATGACGAGGCCCGGGTTCCGGACGCTCGGACCGAGAGTGCTGTCTGCGACACCGTCATGGGTCGCGTTCAGCACGCCCGCCGTGCGACCGTTCAGGACGACACTGCGGCCAGTGCCGCGTCGAGGTCTGGGTGGAGCGAGAGCATCTCGTCCATTCCGACGAGCGTGAGTGGACGGGTGGTCGCAGGCCCGTTCGACACGACAGCGAGCGCGACGAGTGCGCCGAGTCGGCGGTGCGTGTCGATGAGGGCCGTCATGCCGGTGGAAGAGAGAAAATCGACGTCGGTCAGGTCGACGATCACCGCAGAGGGCACGTTGTCAGACAGTGCTCGGTCGAGACCTGCCGTCAGCATGGGCGTGGACTCGAGGTCCAGATCGCCGCGGACCGACACGATGAGTACAGACCCGTTGCGGGCGGCGGTGACCTGGACGGATCGTCGGTCGACGTCCTGCTCGCGTGCGCGATCAAGGGTCACAGCGGTACCGCCACGACCGAGGTGACCGTGCGTTCCGCAAGCACCGACACACGCACGTTCTCTCGTTGCGATTGCTCGACCAGAGCGGCGAAGGCCGCGTCCGCGGTGATACCCCGAACTGCCATGACGATGCCCTTCGCCTGTTCGATGCAAGCCCGGGTCTCCATCGCTCTGCGGAGATTGCCTGACTCTTCCCGAGCGTCCGCGGTGTACCGCGATTCCCACACCGCGACCTCCACGGCGGTCACGAGCACCGTGACCAGCACCTCGTCGATGTCGCTGAAGCCGTGATCGCCGAAGCTGTAGATGTTCAGCGATCCAGCATGTTCGGAATCGACGTCCAGGGGTGCCGACAGGAAGCTGCGCACACCGGCCTCGGAGGCTGCAGCGGCGAAGAGCGGCCATCGCGCCGCAGCATCCTCGACGTGCACGCACACGATGCGCCCGGTCCGGGCGGCTTCGAGGCAAGGCCCCTCGTTCACGCGGTACTGGTCGGCATCGATGTCGCTGACTCGGGAATCCGACCGCGCCGCGGTCTCAGGGTTCGCCGCGTCGTGATGCAGGAGGGTCACCCCGGCCTGTCCGCTCCGGGGATCGCGGCGACCGCCTGTTCGCACAAGCCCTGGAGGAGGATCTCGAACCGACTGTGCGACAGCAGGAGTCCAGGAAAAGCGTCCAATGCGTCGAAGGTGTCCGCGGCGAAGTACTGCATCGTGATCGCCGTGCGGACACCACTGGCCGTGCGGGACGACAACGCTCCCGCGATCTCGTCGTCGAAGGCGTTCGCGGCGGCCAGTGCTGCCGCCGTGCTGTGATCGTCCGGGGGCAGGCCGGGCGTGACCGAATCCGTCATGCGGAGTCCTCTGTGGTGCAGTCATGACACCTGTCGACGTGCGCGGAGGACGCTGCGCGGTGATGACTTCACCGGATGCGCCCAACCGTACGCCGCGTGTCGACCCCACACACGGTATGTCGCAACGCGCGACCACTGGACGTCCGGTCGATGCGCGTCCGACGCAGACCGACTAGTGACGTGTGGGTGCGCGGGAGGTGGCACGGCGCAGGAATGCGCGGTCATGACCACGGGACAGTGCGGCCGGTTTGTGAGACCGCCAGACAATGGTTCGGCCGCGCTCTCGGTGGAAGGCCCGAATCTAAAATTCAGGCATGGAGCACCCAGAAGTTCGCCGAAACGGCCTGTCATGACTGCCACAGTGGAGCAGAAAGGCTCTGTCTCCGTCGAGATCGACGGTGCGGTCGCATGGGCCGTGATCAGCAATCCGACCCGTCGCAACGCCTTGAGCGCAGCGATGATGCGCGATCTGCACGCGCGACTGCAAGAGCTGGACAAACGCCCCGACATTCGCGCCATCGTGCTGCGCGGGGAAGGTTCGGAGGCATTCGTCTCCGGAGCCGACATCTCGGAGTTCGAATCGCAGCACGGTTCCACCGATGCCAAGCAGGCCGCCGACGACGCCATTGCCGCGTTGTTCTTCGGACTCGCCGCCATGCACACGCCGACCATCGCGATGGTGCACGGCTTCTGTATGGGCGCCGGCGTCGCCGTCGCGCTCACCGCGGACATCCGCATCGCCGATGAGGCGTGCGCGTTCGCGATTCCCGCCGCACGTCTGGGAATTGCATACCCGGTTCCGCCGACGCGCGTGCTGCAACGCATGGTCGGCTCCGGTCACGCCGCCGAGATGCTGTACACCGGCGGTCGCGTCACGGCAGAGACCGCTCTCTCCATCGGTCTCGTGAATCGGGTGGTTCCGAAAGACCAGTTGCACGAGGCCGTGCGCACACTCGCGACGACCATCGCGGCCAATTCACCCATGTCGGTGCGGGCTGCGAAGGTGGCCCTCGCGAGCGACCTCTACCCGGAGATGCTCTCCGAGGCCGAGGCTTTCGTGGCCATGTGCGCCGGCTCGGACGATGCCGTGGAAGGTGGGCGCGCCTTCATGGAGAAGCGGCGACCCAAGTTCACAGGCGTCGTGTCCTGACGCAGTCCTGCAACCACGTTCGGGTTGCGGGAATCATGTGGGCCGGTCGTACCGACTGAACGCATCGGGTCGAGGCGGTGCTCGAGGTGCGCTCGGTGTTCGCGTTCGCGCTGGCTGCCGGGGAGTCGACCACCGGTTCACTGGAGTTGTACCGCACGGCGCCGGGGGAGCTGACCGTCGTGCTGGGCTCGAACACGCCGCTGTGGGGGAGTTTCGCGCACGGAGGTGCACACGGCCATCGGGATGCTCGCTGCCCAGTTCGCTCGCGCGGCGATCGTCGACGTGCCATGGTGGTGAGCATCAGTCGTCGGGGTAGTCGAAGGGTCGTGCCGTTGCCTCCTCTGCCCCAGTTCCAGAGTGCGATCCGCGGTCCGTGGTTGACGTCGGTGTTCGGTGCTGTCCTTCTCGTGTCGCTGCCGGTGATCACCGTGACCGGTCTGCTGTCCTACATCGCATACGGGCCGCAGTTCGGGCAGGCCCGCCCGGGTGACGTGGGGTGGCTGAGATTGCCCCAGTTCGACTGGCCGACCGATCCGTCATGGATCTACCGGTTGAACCAGGGCCTGCACGTCACGCTCGGCATCGTCATCATTCCGTTGGTGCTCGCGAAGCTGTGGTCGGTGATGCCGAAGCTGGTGCAGTGGCCGCCGGTCCGATCCCCGGCGCAGGCGCTCGAGCGGCTCAGCCTGTTGATGCTGGTCGGTGGTGTGCTGTTCGAGATCGTCACCGGTGTGCTCAACATCCAGTACGACTACGTCTTCGGCTTCGACTTCTACACGGCCCACTACTTCGGGGCATGGGTGTTCATTGCCGGATTCCTCGCGCACGTGGCCGTCAAGGTTCCGGTCATGTGGAGGACGTTGCGACAGACGTCGCTGTCCGAGGTGCTCCGGGAGCGCAATCGAGCGGCCGGGGTGGAACCGGAGCACGAGCAGAAGGCACCGGACGGCATCTCTCGGCGCGGGGCCCTTGCACTCGTGGCCGGCGGGAGCGGACTGCTGGCGGCACTCACCATCGGGCAGACCATCGACGGGCCTCTGCGATCCACCGCTCTGCTGGTGCCCCGCGGCCGCTCCTACGGCGACGGGCCGAACGACTTCCAGATCAATCGCACGGCGGTCGCAGCGGGAATCGATCCGGCGTCCACCGGGGATTCGTGGCGTGTGGAGTTGTCGGGAACGACGAGCGTGGTTCTCGACCGAGCAGCACTCGAGGCGATGGATCAGCACACCGCGGTATTGCCGATCGCGTGCGTCGAGGGGTGGTCGACGACGCAGGAGTGGACCGGGGTGCGCCTGCGGGACCTCGCCGGCCTCGCCGGCGTGACCGACGGCACCGCCACAGTGGCCTCGCTGGAACAGGGAGGTGCGTTCGCGCAGGCGACGCTGGCGCAGAACCAGGTGTGGCATCCGGATTCGCTTCTCGCGTTGACCGTCAACGGTGCGGCGCTGTCGCTCGACCACGGCTATCCCGCGCGGGTGATCGTTCCGGGCCTTCCCGGTGTCCACAACACCAAGTGGGTGTCGCGTATCGACTTCGCAGGCGGGGCCGATCGATGAGGCGGCTGTACGGGGCAGGCGCCGCTCATGCGGCCGTCATGGTCGTGTCCTTCGTCCTCGCGGGTGCCGCCGTCCTGACTCTCGGGGTGGACGCACTGTGGAACCCGGACAGGTGGTGGCAGTCGATCGCCGTGTGGTTCATCGGCGCGGCGATCCTGCACGACCTCGTTCTGTACCCGCTGTACTCGCTGGCGGATCGGGCGACGCGTCCGACTCGCAACTGGACGGTTCGACAGGTTCCGGTGCGGCAGCACATACGGGTGCCGGCGCTCGGCGCCGCGCTGACGCTGCTGGTGTTCTTCCCGGGCGTTCTGAACACCGACGACACTGCCATCGTGGCGGCCACGGGCCTCAACCGTGACCCGTATCTCGAGCGGTGGCTGTGGGTCGTGGCGGCCATGGTCGCAATCAGCGTCGCGGTGTTCCTGGTGCGGGTGCTCGCGGCGGTGAGGCGGCCGTCACCTGCGACGCCACGCGGCCACGATCGGACGGATACACAGGGCGCCTAGGGGAGGTGCGAAAAGACCTCCGCTAGAACGTTTCACGTCCGCTCCGGTGACGTTCCACCGTCGCTGCCACGCACGTGGACGCGGGAACGATTGCGGTCGAACACCATCCATGGGCCGCGTCGCGGCGAATGTGGAGTGACCATTACCGACGACAAGGAGCTGCAATGTTCACCATTCGTAAGTCCGTGGCCGCTACCGCGATCGGCGTGATGTCCCTCGTCCCGCTGGCCGCCTGCTCGTCCAGTGACGACGGCGGATCGGCAGCGGCAACGACGTCCAGTTCGTCCTCCGCTGCCGCATCGACGTCCACTCAGCCCGAACCCGCCGCGCAGGTCGATGCTCTGACCGGCGTGGACACCGCCGTCGCGCTCGATACCGGCTTCACGGACGCTCTGACCACGCTCGGGTTGACCCCGGGAACTGTGGGCACGGCGACCCTGGCGGACGGATCACTTCGATTCCCGATCACCGGCGGCAACGTCAAGTACTGGACGCCGGGCACGGTCGATCCGTACGTGCAGGGCTCCATCGACCACGAAGGCAGCGGATTGTCCCTGACCGCCGGCGGCACCACGGTGGAGCTGACCAACTTCGTCATCGATCCGGGCACCTCACTGCTCATGGGTGATGTGACCGTCAACGGAGAGAGCGCCGCCACCGACGCCGTGCTGTTCGATCTCGACGGCCGCACCCTCGAGCCGCTGGCCACCGGCCCGAACAACACCGCGATTCTGCAGGGCACGACCGTGCATATCTCCGAGACCGCCGCCGGCCTGCTGAACGAGACGTTCAAGACCGACGCCGTCACCCCGGGACTGCTCGTGGGAGTCGCCACGATCACCGTCAACACGCAGTAACGAGGCACAGCCTCTTACCCGGCCCACATCGACACCGATGTGGGCCGGATCGTGTCGACGAGTCGGGCGATGGCCCCTGAACGTGGAAAACGACTGAACGCGACGTTTGTCGCCGACGTCCACCGGGAATGGACAAGCATCCACATCGAGGAAGTGCCGGACCAGTCGGGGTCTGTAGAAGGGACAAGCGTGACAGCGACTTCGGCGGGCGAGGCCCCTGACAATTTCGATGTTCTGTTCGACACTGCCTCCACCGGTACCGCGTGGTGGGTGCGGCACCGGGACGGCCGACGGAACTTGTTGCCGGTCGGGCGTTGGCTCGGCGGCGAGCACGCAGACGCCGATGACCGCGCAGTGGACGAGACGTTGCTCGCCCTCTGCCGGGGGCGCACGATCGATCTCGCGTGCGGGCCGGGCCGGTTGGTCGAGGAACTGCGGCGACGGGGAGTATCGGCGATGGGTGTGGACACGTCCCCGGCAGCTGTCGCGCTGGTCCGCGAACGTGGTGCCAAAGCCGAGCTGGCCGACATCTTCGACATCGTTCCACACGAAGGGCATTGGGACACAGTGCTTCTCGTCGACGGGAACATCGGCATCGGTGGTGATCCCGGCCGTGTCATCGGTCGTGCGTACGACATCGCGTGCGAGAGCGGGACGGTGCACGTCGAAGTGGCAACGCCCGGAACGGGATTCGTCGCCGAATGTCTGCGTATCGAGAACGACGAGACTGCGGGGCCCTGGTACGACTGGGCGCGAATCGATGCGGACACGCTGGCGCCACTCGCCGCGGCACGAGGGCTGGTACCGGTCGGTGTGACCGCGATCGCCGGTCGGCACTTCGCTCACTTCGTCAAACCCC
Organism: Rhodococcus sp. NFXS4; assembly: GCF_058139645.1. NCBI lineage: Bacteria > Bacillati > Actinomycetota > Actinomycetes > Mycobacteriales > Nocardiaceae > Rhodococcus > Rhodococcus sp. NFXS4. Next base: position 3,793,889 of record NZ_CP192221.1, on the reverse strand, counting down.
CGTACGGTTCGGCCCCCGAGACTTCCGAGTGAGCGGCCCGACCGCGACCGATCGGCGGCGCGGGTGGGTTCCTCGAGTTCCGGAACTGATCGGCGCACTACTTGCGGCTGCATTGGTCGTCGCGGCAGTGGTCGTGGCGCGGCGGGAGAATGCCGTCGTCACTCCGCTGATCGGCGGCATGGGTTTCGACTTCGACGATTTCGCGTCGCTCGCGCCTCTGTTCGGGCGGTGGGGCGCTCATGTGGGGCCGGGGACTCCGGTCGCGGTGATCGTCGGCGTCCTGGTGGTGATCCTCGGCCCGTCCGTGGCGGCACGCATGTCGTGGCGTCCGCTGCTCCTTGTCACCTGGGCGACGACCCTTGTCTGGACCGTCGGTCTGGCTGCGGTCGACGGCTGGCAGAAAGGGTTCGTCGACAAGTTGACGTCCCGCGACGAGTATCTGTCCGAAGTAGGTGGTATCGACGACATCGGTGCCACACTGCGCGGCTTCTCCGACCGGATCATCGACGGCCAGGCGGACTCGTGGGCCACGCACGTCTCCGGGCATCCCCCCGGCGCCATCCTGACGTTCGTGTGGTTGGACCGCATCGGACTCGGGGGAGGCGCGGCCGCCGCATGGTTGTGTGTGATCGTCGGGTCATCGGCCGCCGTCGCCACCGCTGTCGCCGTGGCAGCGCTCGTCGGCCGCGACACCGCCCGACGGTTGATCCCGTTCGCCGTGATCGCCCCCAGCGCGATCTGGATCGGTGTCTCCGCGGACGGATTCTTCACCGGTGTGTCCGCCTGGGGCATCGCCCTCCTGACCGTCGCAGCAGCCGGTCGACGAGCGCGACACGACGTCGCGGCCGTCGCGGCGGGTCTCCTGCTCGGGTTCTCGGTCTACCTCAACTACGGCCTCGCCCTGATGGGACTGCCGGCCCTGGCGGTCCTGATCGCCTCTCGCCGCGTGCGGCCACTGGTACCGGCGATCGGCGGCGCCCTCGTCGTCGCCGGCCTCTTCACCGCGTCGGGCTTCTGGTGGTTCGACGGGTACGTCGCGGTCCAGGAACGGTATTGGCAGGGCATCGCGTCAGCGCGCCCGTTCCAGTACTGGAGTTGGGGCAACATCGCGGCTCTGGTGTGTGCGGTGGGACTCGCGGTGCCCGCTGCGCTGTCCCGCGTGGTGTCACTGCCGCGTGTGCGACGTGCCGAGCCTGTGACTCTGCTCGTGGTGGCCGCTCTGCTGGCGGTGGCTTTCGCGGACCTGAGCAGGCTGAGCAAGGCGGAGACGGAACGCATCTGGCTGCCGTTCCAAGTGTGGATGACGGTTGCCACTGTCGCGATCGGGGACCGCTCGGTGCGCTTCTGGCTGGCAGCGCAAGTCGTGCTGGCACTCGCGATCAACCATCTGACGTACACGAACTGGTGAGCGACCCGTCCCCCCCCTCGATCGACACGACAAGGAGAAAACGATGCACGTGTTACTCACCGGCGCGGCCGGTTTCATCGGTGAACACATTCACGAAGCACTACTGGCGGCCGACCACGACGTGACGGCTGTCGACGCGTTCCTACCCTCGGCGCACGGCTCGACGCCACTGCACGCGCCGAACGTCACGACGGTCGACGTCCGCGACCCCGGCGCTCTGGACGATGTCATGGCGGGGGTCGATGTGGTGTGTCACCAGGCCGCCGTCGTCGGAGCCGGCGTCAGCACTGCGGACGCACCCGCATACGCCAGCCACAACGACCTGGGTACTGCCGAAGTACTTGCTGCGATGGCCCGAGCCGAGTGTCGGAAGCTGGTTCTCGCGTCATCGATGGTCGTCTACGGCGAAGGTCGCTACCGCTGCCCCGTGCACGGTGTCGTCCGTCCGCGCCCCCGGAACCCGTCGGATCTGCGGAACGGGGTCTTCGATGCGAAGTGCCCGGAGGGTGACGAGCCGGTGACGTGGGAGACGGTGGACGAGGACGCTCCGCTCGAGCCCCGAAGTCTCTATGCAGCAAGCAAACTCGCGCAGGAGAACTATGCACTCGCCTGGTCGCTGGCGACGGGCGGATCGGTCACGGCGCTGCGCTACCACAACGTCTACGGTGACCGAATGCCGCGTGACACACCGTATTCCGGTGTCGCCGCGATGTTCCGCTCATCGCTCGAGGGCGGTGAATCACCGACTGTGTACGAGGACGGTGGGCAGATGCGAGATTTCGTCGATGTCCGGGACGTCGCCGCCGCCAACCTTGCCGCCGTCGAGCACGACGGAGCGGGGTTCGTGGCCTGCAACGTCTGTTCGGGACACCCGATCTCGATCGGTGAGGTGGCCCGCATTCTGTGTCGTGCACACGGCGGCGGCATCGAGCCGAAGGTGACGGGTCAGTTCCGTCCCGGCGACGTGCGGCACATCGTTGCCGGTGCCGATCGGGCCGACGAGATTCTCGGATTCCGAGCTGCCGTCGGTCCGGACGAGGGCCTGACGCGGTTCGCGTCGGCACCGCTTCGGGCGGCATCCGATGGCTCGGCCCCGGTGGTGTGACGATGATCGATCCTTCCGATGTCACGGTCGTACTCCCGTGCCGCAACGAGGCGCAATCTCTTCCCGATGTTCTCGACGCCGTGCCCGACGGCTATCACCGTCTGGTCGTCGACAACGGCTCCACCGACGGCACTGCGGACGTGGCCCGCGCGCACGGGGCGCACGTGGTCATCGAGGCGATACCCGGATACGGCTCCGCCGTGCACGCCGGAATCAACGCTGCCCGAACGACCGTCGTGGCTGTCATGGACGGGGACGGGTCGATGGACCCGCGCGAGCTGCCCGGTCTCGTCGCAGCGTTGGACTCCGCCCAACTCGTCGTCGGTCGGCGCCGCCCGGTGCACCGCAGTGGCTCGCCGTGGCACGCCCGCCTCGGCAACAAGGCCATTGCCTGGCGTCTGCGCAGACGGCTGAAGATCGACGTCCACGACATCGGCGCTCTTCGGGTGGCGCGCCGCGAGGATCTGCTCTCGCTCGACGTCCCGGACCGACGCTCCGGTTACCCGCTGCAGCTGCTGGTTCTCGCCGCTCGGGCAGGGTGGACAGTTGTCGAGCACGACATCACCTACCGCCCGCGTACCGGGGGAGTGTCGAAGGTGTCGGGGTCGGTTCGCGGCACGGTGGTGGCCGTCTGGGATTTCGCGAAGGTGATTCCATGATCGATGCGACGCTGCTCGTCATCGCGAAAGCGCCGGTACCCGGCTTCGCCAAGACTCGATTGATGGCCGCCATGACCGCCGAGGACGCCGCGTCGGTGGCGGCTGCGGCGCTGCTCGACACGCTCGCCGCGGCGAGGCAGGCTCCTTTTGCCCGGCGGGTGGTCGCGATGACCGGCGACCTGGCCGAGGCGATGCGCAGCTACGAGATCCGAAAGTCACTGGCAGATTTTCTGGTCATCGACCAACGCGGGGACGGATTTGCGGAACGCCTGATCCACGCGCATCACGACGCCGCCGGATCCGGTCCCGTCGTGCAGATAGGCATGGACACACCGCAGGTCGACCCCGCGATGCTCACCGACGTCGGTGAGGCTCTGGCACCGTCGTCGGCGATCCTGGGCCGTGCCGAGGACGGAGGGTGGTGGGTGCTCGGACTGCACGACGCATCCGATGCGCAGGCCCTGCGAGCAGTGGAGATGTCCACTGACCGCACCGGGCACGACACCCGGGACGCCCTGCAGCGCTGCGGCCTCGTCGTCGGTGCAGCACCGACTCTGCGTGACGCGGACGAACTCGTCGATCTCGACCCGATCGCACGACAGTGCCACCCGGACAGTGAGTTCGCCCGATGCGTGGCTGCGCTCCCCGTTTCGAGGCCGACGGGAGAGATGCTCTGACTACGACATCCGGAACCCGGAGTGTGCTGTTCCGCTTCTACCTCGTCGGGGCTGCGAGCGCCGTCGCGTACGTTCTGTTGTTTCTGGTGTTCCGAGTCGTCATGTCGTCCCAGGCCGCGAACGTGCTCGCGCTCCTGGTCTCTGCGCTCGCCAACACCGCGATCAACCGCCGGTTCACCTTCGGAATCCGTGGAACCGATGCGATCGTTCGCCAGTACGTGCAAGGGCTCGTCGTCTTCGCCCTCGGGCTGGCGGTCACCAGCGGCTCGTTGGTACTCCTCCACAGGTGGGTACCCGATGCATCGCGAGCAGTCGAGGTGTCCGTCCTGGTGGCCGCGAACCTCGTGGCCACGGTCGTGCGCTTCGTCGGGTTGCGCCGGGTGTTCACCGAACACCGATCGTGAACGTCGCGCAGGCACGTGTCACGACGCGTCGACACTGTCGGCCGGGATGATCTGCAGGCTCGAGTCCGCGCCGGGGTCACTGCCTGTCACCAACACGTTTCCCGTTCGTGGATCCACGGCAACGGAATTGGCCTGACGAACCGTCGGCAAGTCGACCACGATCCGCGGCGATGCCGGCTCGGCCACATCGACGACACGAAGGATGTTGCTCTCGGTCAGCGTGATCAGAAGGAGCTTCCGATCGGCGTCGTAGGCGAGCCCGTAAGGATTGCCGGGTGCGTCGATGCGAGCGACCTCGCTGATGTCGGGAGTGATGCGTTCGAGGTATACCGCGCCACCGTCGGTGTCGGCGAAGGCAGCGAGGTCGGGGCCGAGCGATGTCGCATGCGTCAGTTTGGTCCCCAACGGTCCCTGCGCGACGAGCTTCTGGTCCGGCCCGCTGTAGATCCAGATCCCGTTGCCCTGCACGTCTGCGACAGCTGCGTAATTGCCGACGGCTGCAACGCCGCCCGGTTGCACGGGACCGGCGGGGAGAGATGCGGTCACGACACCGTTGCGTACGAAGACGACTCCGCCGCCCATCTCGTTGGTCACGACGGTCGCGCCGTCGGCGGTTACCACGGCATCGTGCGGTTGCCGTCCGACGCCCCGGGTGGTGGAGAGCGTCGCTCCGTTCGCCGGATCGACCAGGAGCAGTTCGTCACTGGACTCGAGGGGCGCGAGTACCGGTCCGTCCGGGCCGGCGAGGGAGAGGTGTCGCGGCGCACCGACCGTCGGCACGAACGATCGCTCGACTCCGGTCGCCGCGTCGAGCAGCCTCAGGCCATCGGGTTCACGCACTGCGGCGACGGCGATGCCGGACGACGTGACGACGATTCCCTCGGGTGCGCCCGGAAGCGGAACGACGGTGCCGATCGGATCCTGCGCTGCGGGCGCCCTAGCCGGTTCGGCGGCGGGTGTCTGCGTCGGCCCGGGTGCAGTGTCGTCGGTGGAACAGCCGGCGACGAGAGCCAGTACCGACAGGGCGACGACGATGCGTTTCACGGTGAACCACCGAACTTGTCTAGTGCGTCCAGGGATGTTCATCGTGTGCGTACCCAGCACGTTCACGCGGGAAACCCGAGTCGAGCTCCCACGAGCACAGCCGAGCTCGAGTCTGTCGGAATCGGTGCACGGAGCCGGGCTGATAGCGTCGATCGTCTCCACGCTTCATCGCACGAGGGGAACGACGAGACGATGACGGGCACACTCACCTGGCACGACGACATCAGTCCGCAAGCACGCGTCCTGTCGACGGCGATGAAGGCGCTCCTCAAGCCCACCCTGAGTATGTGGCCGCTCACCGACGGCGGCATCAAGGCCATCGGGCACCTCGATCGCGTCGTCGACCGACTGCCGAAGCCGCCACGCGTCACTATCGACCAGGTGGTTCTCGGTGGTGTGCCCTGCGAGAAGACGACACATCCTCGGACGGCCACCGGCTCTCTGGCCGGTGCGACGGTTCTCTACTTTCACGGCGGCGGCTTCGTCTTCTGCGGACTGGCGACCCACCGCGGTGCGTGTGCCATGATCGCCGCCCGTGCGGGTGTTCCGGTGTACTCCGTGGAGTACCGGCAGATTCCGTACGGCGGCATCGGCACGTCGATCTTCGATGCCATGGCCGCCTACCGCGCCGCGTCGGCGACGGTGGCCGACCCGTCGAAGATCATCGTGGCGGGAGACTCGGCCGGCGGTTACCTCGCGATGAAAGTCGCCGAACTGGCTGTGCTGGAAGGGTTGACACCACCCGCGGCCGTTCTGGGATTCTCGCCGTTGCTCAATCTGGACCTGAGGAGCCATTCCCGTGCGTTCATGAAGCGGGACGCGTATCTGCCGATGAAACAGGTTCTCGCGCTGGAGGATCGTTGGATGAACGGGCCGGACGCCATCCCGGGCGCAGCGTCTCCGATCGATGCCGATCCATCGGTGTTTCCGCCGGTGTTCCTGTCCTCGGCGCAGTACGAGTTGATGCGCCCGGACGTGGAGGCGATGACGCGCAAGCTCGAGGACGCCGGCCGGATCGTCGAGACCCATGTGTGGCGGGGTCAGGTGCACGCATTTCCCGTGTTGGCAGGCGTACTTCCGGAAGGCCGCGAGACGCTGCGGTGCGCGGTGGACTTCGCTGCGCGCCACCTCTGAGCCCTTCAGACGACTCCACCCGAGCTGGTCGTCGCTCCTGCGTGACCGCACGCGCACGGCTCGGTTGTCGAATGTCCCGACCCATCGCACGGATACTGGCCACACTCCACATCGGTGGTGCCCGTCTCGGACCGATACTTGTCCCGTGACCGACATCGATGTCTCCGCACTGCCTCGCTACAGCAAGACCGGCCGGGGAGCCCCCATGCTCCTGATTCACGGGATCGGGCATCGACATCAGATGTGGGACCCCGTGATTCCGACACTGGCTGATCACTTCGACACCGTCGCGATCGATCTCCCGGGCTTCGGAGAGAGCGATCCCCTCGGCGACGGTGACGCACCCACGCCGGCGCGACTGGCTGACCGGGTGGAGCTGGTGATGGACGAACTGGGCTGGGACAGTGCGCACCTCGTGGGCAATTCGCTCGGCGGGTGGCTCTCGTTGGAGATCGCGCGCCGTGGTCGGGCGACGTCCGTGTGTGCGCTCATGCCCGCCGGGCTGTGGCGCTCGACGGGCGGCACAGCCCGTGTGCGTCGGCAGGTGCTCTTCTCCGTGTGGGTGCACGGGTCTCGCGTTCCGGGTGCGGGGTTCCTTCTGCGCCGGCCACTGCCGCGGACCGTCGCCTTGTTCGGGCTGTTCGGCCGTCCGTGGCGCATCCCGTCGGTGGTGGCAGCCGACGATGCACGCAACCTCGCCACGTGCGACTTCGACCGCACGATGTCGGCCCTCGAGGGCACCCGCTTCGGCGGCGGAGCCGAGATCGATGTCCCGATCACCGTGGTCTACGGGGGCAGAGACCCGCTCATCCGTGCAGCGGAGACGGACCTCGACGGGCTGCCGTCCCTCGCCGCCGTCATCGTCCACGAGCATCTGGGGCACGTTCCCACGTGGGACGATCCTGATCTCGTGGCAGCTGTGATCAGGGGCTCGACCACGGCGTCGTGAGCACACGTGGGAACGCCACGCTTTCGGTAGACGCTCACGCCCGCGACGCCAGGTAGTCGTCCACCGTCGTCGGGGCGCGGGGGTCGTCCCCCGCCGCGGCGACGCGTCCTGCAGAGAACGCGTGGTGCATCTCGACCTGCAATCTCGCTGCATCGTCGGAGAATCCGACCTGGAGTAGCTGGGTGATCGTCTCCTCGTCGGGGAGCTGCTGGTAGGGGAGATGGCCGATGCCCTGTGCTCGGCCGACCGCAGCGGCGAGGTCTGTCAGGGTGAGATCGACTGCGGTCCTGATCTCGCGGATGGTGGTGCCCTGGTGCTCGGGTTCCTCGACTGCGTCGGCCGCGGCTGCGCCGACGTCTCCGGCCGCCACCATCGGCAGGGGCACGTCGGGGGCGATGGAGTCCTGGAGTGCCCCGATGCGGCGGAGGTGGGGCAGGACGGGTTCGAGATTGTCGAAGAAGTAGCCGGGTCGGAGAAGGACGAGATCGGTCTCGAGGGCGGTGAGTCGCTGCTCCTGAGCGTGCAGTGCGGTGAGGAATCCGGTCCCGTGCTCGAGTTCGGCGCCCAGAGAACTGAGTGCGACGACGCGTGGCACCCGTGCTCGTCGGAGTGCGTCGGTGATGGAGGACCCGATGTCGTTCATGTGTGCTCGGACGTCGGGTGCTGTGGGGTCGAACGGGACGAGGACGTAGGCCGCGTCCACGCCGGTGAACGCGGTGGTGAGGAAGTCGGTGTCGGTCAGGTCGCCCGTGTGCGTGGTGGCAGCCGGGTGTGGGTGGGGCCGTGCGGTGCGCGCGATACGGCGTACTTTCCTTCCGCGGCCGAGGAGCGTGTCGGTGAGGCGTCGTCCGGTTCGGCCGGTGGCGCCGAGAACAGTGATGGTTCGTTGTGTGGTCACGATGGTCACGGTGCCGGGTTCGTGGTGGACAATGAATACCGTGGAGTCCACCGTTGATGATCGATCGTCCAGGATGTGGCGCGGTGACGATGCGCTCGGCGACGCCCTGCACTCGCTGCGGATGCGTGGGGTGTTCTACGTTCGATCGGAACTGACGGCTCCCTGGGGTCTCGACATCCCCGCGATGGAGGACTGCCTGTGGTTTCACGCACCGGTGGTGGGATCGTGCCTGCTCGACCTGCCGGGGACGGACCCTCGGCTGGTGGGCGAGGGTGAGTGCGTGCTGGTCCCGCACGGTCGAGGCCACCGAGTGGTGGACGATCCGTCATCCCTGTCGGTGTCGATGTACGACCCGGAGCCCGAGTGGATCTCGGACCGCTTCATCGTTCTCGAGCACGGCGGCGGGGGCGAGCGGGCCGTGTTGATCTGTGGCGCCGTGAAGTTCGATCATCCGACTGCTCGCTCACTCCTCGACGTGCTGCCCGATGTGCTGGTGGGTGATCGCGGGTCTGCGGTCTCGTCCGCGGTACTGGAACTGCTCGCGAACGAGGCCGCTGCCCGCCGGCCGGGTGGGGAGGCCGTGGTGACGCGGCTGGCCGACATCCTGATCATCGATCTCGTCCGAGCGTGGCTCCGAGAGGAGGGCGCTGAGATCGGCGGCTGGCTGGGGGCGTTGCGCGACAGACAGATCGGTGCCGCGGTCATCGCGATGCATCGGCATCCGGAGCGGCCGTGGACGGTGGCGGATCTGGCTCGGACGGCGGCGATGTCTCGATCCGCCTTCGCCGCGCGCTTCACCGCGCTGGTGGGTGAGGCCCCGCTGGTCCACCTGACCCGTCGGCGCATGCAGCTCGCGGCGGCGGAGCTCATGAGATCGAACGCCACCATCTCCTCGGTCGCGGCCTCGTTCGGATACGGGTCCGACGCGGCGTTCTCGCGAGCGTTCACCCGCACGATGGGTCGGTCCCCGTCGTCGATGCGGCACTCAGGGTCGGCGTCGTAGGGGCATCCTGTTGTCCGACAACCCCTCACATCGGACGAAGACTCGGAGCGGCACGAACGGAGGCTATGCCTCAGCCTTCCGCGCTGCCACACGGTGGGCGGCATCCTGCACGAACCAGTAGGCCACCAGGCCGACGTACACGCCGACGAGCCCGCCGGTCACCCGTACGCCGCGCCGACGAGACAGAGACTCCCACGACACAGACATCGCACACCCTCTCACCGAACACGTCACCGATCCGACGATTGTCCTCCGAACATGCCGATCAGCACAACGGCTGCGAGTGACGGCGGAACGATCGGCCTGAGTCTCGCTGTCCTGGAGTGCCACCCTCGGGCTCTGACGGGCGCCGTGGAGGCTACGCGAGAGTCAGCGCGTCGCGCACGGTCGCAGGCGACCTGCCGAGCAACTGGCCCAGCAGTGGATCGACGCCGGCGAACCAACCGCCGGCTGCAGCGTCGAACATCCCGAGTGTGAAGCGAGCCGCGAATTCCGGCTGCCCCGAGGCGACCCGGGCTGCGATCCAGTCCTCGGGGTCCATCAGGACTCGCCGTACCGTCCGCCCTGCCACGTCGGAGGCGATCGCCGCCACCTCCTCGAAGGTGGGTGCGGACTCGGCGGTCACCGTGACCGGTCCGTCGTACGCGCCGTTCGATGCGATGATCGCCGCCGCAGCCTCCGCCGAATCCGCTCGGGACGTCCACGACACCGGACCGTCGGCCGGAACCGTGATGACACCGGACTCGCGCCAGGGGCCCGTCGACCAGGCCAGGCTGTGGGCGTAGAAGCCGTTGCGCAGCGAGGTCCACGGCAGGCCGGAACCCGCCAGCAGCCGCTCCGTCGCCGCGTGGTCTCGACCCGGACCGAATGGCGTGTCGTCCGCGGCCCCCTGATGACTCGTGTACAGGATTCGCCCCACGCCCGCGGTGACGGCCGCGTCGATCGCGTTGCGGTGCAGGGAGACTGCGTCGGCCCTCGGATCACTGGACGAGACGAGCAGCAGCTGATCGGCATTCGCGAACGCGTCCGGCAGCGACGCCGGGTCTGCGTAGTCGCCGTGGCGCACCTCGATTCCGAGATCGGCGAAGCGTCGGGCCCTGGACGCGTCTCTGACCGCCACCGCGATCTCCGAAGCGGGGCGATGTCTGAGCAGGTGGTCGACAGTGGCGCCGTTCAGCGCGCCGGTGGCGCCGGTGATGACGATCATGAGTGCCTCAGTTTCGTTGGTATCGCGCCGGTGTTATCGGCGGAAACGCAACGGTATCACGGAACTGTTATCGTTGGAACGTGATCAAGCCGACCAGCACTCGAGACGACGTCCGGGCGCGGATCATCGAGGTCGCGGCCGTCCTGCTGCGCGATCACGGCGTGGCCGCAGTGACCACTCGTGGGGTTGCCGAGGGTGCCGACGTACAGCCCCCGACGATCTATCGACTGTTCGGCGACAAGGACGGTCTCCTGGAATCCGTCGCAGAACATGTTCTGGCCGAGCATGTCTCGATGAAGAAACGCATCACCGAGACGGCCGCGTCGCAGGGCGTGGATCCCCTCGTGGACCTGCGCGACGGGTGGCTGACGCAGGTCGAATTCGGCATCGCCAACCCGGAATTGTTCCGGATGATGAACGGCCCGCAGCACCTGACACGATCTCGCGCGGCGCAGGCCGGCATGGACGTCCTCCGGGCTCGGATACACAGGGTCGCCGAGACGGGCCGACTGCGGGTGAGCGAACAACGGGCGCTCGGACTCGTCCAGGCAGCGGGTGTGGGCACGACCTCGGTGCTTCTCGCGACTCCGGCCGAGGACCGCGACGACGAGTTGGCCGACGCGATGTTCGATGCCGTCATGCGGCAGATCCTCACCGACCCGCCCGACCGCGAGCAGGACGACCACGCCGCCGCCGCGGTCGCTTTTCGTGCGATCACGCCGGCTTTGGACACGTTGAGCGCCGCCGAGCGCGCGGTCATGGTCGAGTGGCTCGATCGGGTGATCGCCGGACTCTGACAAGCGACTTCGACGACGCCTCTCCCTTTCGCCGACCTCACGGTCGACGGGGGCCGGGTATCAGCAGGGGAACGCGGTCCACCAGGTCGAGTGCGACATCGGGAGAGGCGCCGTCGAACACGGCGGTGTGGATCCCGCGCATGGCGCCGGTCACGAGTTGCGCTGCCGCGGCCACGTCGGTGTGGCGGTCGATCTGACCGGCATCGGCCGCTCTGTGCAGCAGTTGTTCGATCGCGACGACGAAGTCGGTGTGCCACCCCTCGGCGGTTCCTTCGCTGCGGGGAACACCGATGTTGCGGAACAGCACGTGGGTCGCCGGAGTGTCGTAGATGGCGGCCGCGGCGATGTGCAGGAACGATCGCAGCTGTCCCAGAGGATCGTCCGGCCACGTCGCCTGCTCGGAACGCGTTGCCATGCGGTCGATCAGCGTGGTGGCGGCATCGTTGACGGCTGCGTGGAACAGGTCGCGTTTGGTGGGGAAGTGGTGGAATGCGGTCCGAGCCGCGAGCCCGCAGTGCTGCGCCACGGCCTCCACGGTGATGTCGCCGTAGTCGGAGTGTTCGAGCAGCGTCTGGGTGGCGTGGACGAGCCGAGTCGGCGCCGGCCCCGGGTCGTCCGTGGTGTCGGACGCGGCCCACCGATAGAGAGTGGTCGGGTGGACACCCAGGTCAGATGCGACGGCGGTGGGACTCTCTGTTCCCTCGAAGGCACGCTCCACAGCGGCGCGACGGTCGGCCGCAGTGAACTTCGAGGCCCTGGCCATGATCGTGACACTACAGTCCGAGTCGGCCGAGCGGGAACGGCAACTCGGAAGATCAGCGCAGCAGCCGCGCCACCGCCGGAAGCAGTACCCGAGGTGGCGTCAGCGCTGCCGTGGCGGCCGCGATGGTGTTTCTCCGTCCTGAGATGACGTGTGGGCGTGAGGTTTTGGCGTCGAGGGCGCGCATCGCGGTGGTGACGACCTCGGCGGGTGACTGGTACGAGCCGGTCGTCGCGGCGGACTCGCCGATGACATCGAAGAACTCGGTGCGCGTCGGACCCGGGGCGAGTGCGAACACTCGGACACCGTGGCGCCTGGACTCGAACCACAACGACTGCGTGAAGCTCAGGACGAACGCCTTGGCTGCGGCGTAGACGGCGAGCGTGGGAACGGGTTGGAACGCCGTCGTGCTGGCGACGTTGACGACGGATCCGGTGCCGCGGGAGATCATGTCGGGGAGGAAGGCAGAGCAGATGTCCACCACTGCAGCGACATCGACCGCCAGGAGCCGCGCGAGGTCGTCGGCATCGTTGTCGACGAACGGGCCCTGTACTGCGAAGCCGGCATTGTTGACGACGAGGTCCAGTCTCTCGGGAACCAGGGTCCGCAGTCGACGCCCGGCTGCGGGTTCAGACAGATCATGGGAGACCGTACGGCAGTGGATGCCGTGTGCACGTTCGAGTTCGGCTGCGAGAGCGGTCAACCGGTCCTCCCGTCGTGCCACCAACACCAGGTCGGAGCCGCGCGCGGCCAGGGCTCGGGCGAACTCGGCCCCGATGCCGGAACTCGCCCCGGTCACCATGGACCGCGCCGGTCGGAATGGATCCTGCGAGCGACTCATCCTCGGGAGTCCTTCGACCGATGCCCACGCTCGGAGGCGGACCGTCGGGCGAAGTCCTCGTAGGAGGTGGGTTCGCGTCCGAGCAGTGCGGGAAGCACGGTCAGATCACCGGCGGGAAGTCCGTGCCGGTCGTAATGCGACATCATCGTGCGGTACGCCTCGCGCGCATCGCGCGGCCAGTCGTTCATGCCGCGGGGATTGGCGGCCGCGCCGACTCCCCGCACGAGGTGGCTCGCGGAGTGCATCCCGGTTGCCCGGACGGCCTCGACGAGGATCGGTCCCAGCGCGGGCAGGGCGGCTGTCCTGTGTCTGAGCGATGACGGCGGGATGCGGAGAGCAGTCACGCGATGGCCCAACACCGTCGACCAGATCGCAGCCATCTGGTGGCGAGTCAGCTCGACGGTGGACAGGTCGTAGGTACGCCCGGTGTGTGGGGCCGGATCGAGTGCGATGGTGGCGGCCACCTCGGCGACATCGGCGAGGTCGACCACTCCCATGACGCTGTCCGGTGAGACCGGGTACGGCATGACGCCCGCGTGCAGAAGGTCCCACACCTCGAGGTAGTTCTGCATGTAGTGCGACGGTCTCAGGACGGTGATGGGGATCGCGCTGTCGAGCAGCATCCCCTCCGCGATGTCCTTCTGCCGATGATGGGTCAGCTGGTGCAGTTCGGGGTGGATCACCGAGTGGAACACGATGTGCTGCAGACCATGTGATGGTCCTGAAGCGATGAGGTGATCGATGATGGGTCGCTCGTCGATGATCTGGGTCGGAGCCGCGTGGTACAGGACGGTCGTGCCGGCAAGGGCCGTGTCGACTGTCTGCGGGGCTCTCAGATCGCCCACGACGACCTCGGTGGCCCCGTCCCGCCGAGTCGTACGGGCCTGGTCGTCGTTCTTCACCACCGCTCGTATCGGAACACCCCGTGACGCCAGCTGTCGGACGAGCAGCCGTCCGACACCGCCTGCGGCACTGGTCACTGTGATCATGGAACCCCCTCCGGTCTCCGCACCCGGCCCCTCCCACATGCGTTCTACAAATATTGCATATGAAATGCATATTCTGCAAGAAGTGTGGGCTGATCACGCGTCGCGAGCAACTCCGCTGCTCCTCTCGCTCGGACGTCGGGGCGGTCCCACCGACCCTGTCTGCACCGCGACGGCGCCTCCGCCGGCGGTCAGCGATCGCCGGTCGGCGCGGCGGCGATGACGGACTCGACGAACTCGGTGGCGATGTCGCGCACCTTGCGATTGAGATGTTGGGATCGGGTCGACAGCACGGTGAAAGCCGCATCCTCGTCGATGCCACGCAAGGCCATCAGGATGCCCTTGGCCTGTTCGATAGGAGCCCTGTGCACCAGCGCGTCCCGTAGTCCGGCGATGGTTCCGTGTAGTTCGCGGCGACGTCGAGCCCTCCCGAGAGCATCCGCTGTCACTCCCGTGAGCAGCTCGACGAGGCGGTGATCCAGATCGTCGAAACCCTGTGGTGCACGGGCGAACAGGGTCAGCGATCCGACCGGCCGATCGTCGCAGACGATCGGCGCACACAGCATGGTGTTGATGCCGACGCGGCGAGCAGCGGGTCCGAGATGCGGCCATCGATCGTCGTCGACCGTGCAATCGACGACGATGGTGTCGGCCGTGCGAGCCGCGTGCAGACAGGGACCGTCGTCGGCGGAGTACTGCTGGTCGTTGATCGGCGCGATCTCCGTGCTCGAGGCTGCGGCGGTGAAGGTGAAATCGCCGATCGACAGCGTGATGCCGCAGTGGTCGGCGGCATCGACGAGGGTGCAGGCGACGTCGGTCAGTCGATCGAGCAGCTCGGCGACGTGGTCGTCGTCGGCGAGTGCGGCAACTGCCCGGACGGCCAGAGCGAGCCGCAGCTCGGGCGATGTGGGGTCCGACGTGGTCACAGCACTCTTTCCATCACTCTCTCAGGTCGCGTACGAACTCGCGAAGAAGGGAAGTCGGTGATCGACCGCCGTCGGTTTCGACGGTCGATCACCGAACTCCGGGTGCAGCGGGGCACCTGCGCACGACTGTGCCCGGTGGGGGACCACCCTGAAACACCGCTCGGAGATCACGGTGAAGTCGAGAGAGAAAATCTCCCCTCACGGTAGGTTGAGTGGCACCGGACGGGGTATGGACACGGACAGACAGCGGCGTCCAGAGTGCGGCGGCTTCCTACTACCTACCGATACAACGGCCGATCGGCCCGTGCGGGGTCACCCTGCGTGGTCGTTCGTACGCGTGTCCGAGGAGCTCCGCGTGGTTCGCAAGGTTGACGTGACGCTGATCGACGACCTGGACGGGATGTCTGCGGACGACACCGTCGTGTTCGGTTACCGGGGAACGTGGTTCGAGATCGATCTGTCTGCGGAGAATGCGGCCCGTGTCCACGGACTGCTCAGCGAGTGGAGCGCTCGTGGGCGGCAGTCGACGGACATCTCGACGGTGCGGCGTCGGACGGCAGCGGACCGCGCGGAGACCGCGGCGATCCGCACGTGGGCGCGTGGACATGGTTTCGCCATCGCCGACCGCGGGCGCATCGCCGATTCTGTCGTGGCGGCGTATCGGACGCGAGCACGTCCGCCGTCTCGTGAGGATGCGACCTGCCCCCGTCGTCGCGGACGGGAAAGCTGAACGAGGCGTACGCGAGTCGATCTGCGAACGCCTGGTGGAGGGATGGACCATGAACGACCCCGGTGACGCGACCGCGTCCGACGGGCCTCGACTCGGCCCGGGGGAGCGGTTGTCGGATTTCGTCGACGTGTGTGTCGGGGTCGCCGGCGCGGACAGTGGCGCGGTGGTCGTGTCGTCCCCGCGTCACCCCGATACGCGACGCGTGCTGCACACCACCGACTCGTCGGCGGAGAGGATCGCCGACCTGCTGTACCTGCACGGCGCGGATGTCGATCTCGTGTCGAGTGACCGTGCGGTGGGCCGGACGATCATCGTGGGCGACCGCCACGACGGGGCGCGGTGGCCGTTGCTGATCGACGACCTGGTGGCATTGGATGTCGGGTGGGTGAGGGTGCTCCCACTGGGCGCGGTGGACGCCCCCCTCGGGTGCGTGCAACTGCACCGGCGCTCGGTGCGGAGCGGGCCGTTGCCGGCAGGAACGGACGTCTTGATCGGACACCTGGTGCGGGTCATCGGGCCCGTGGTCGCAGGCGACGCCGCGCTGGCGACCGTGGACGGTGACGAGGCAACGGATCTCACGAGCGTGGCCATCGGCATCCTGGTCGCGCGGCATGCCGTGGCGATCGATGTGGCGTCGGCGATGTTGCGGGCCGGAGCGGTCACTCGGGAGCATTCGTCGGTGGAGGAGGCGCAGCGCATCATCGCCACCCTCCACGGCCGCGAGGGGCCGTGACACGCGCAGCGTGACCACGGCATCATCCTTCCAGAGGGGTCACTCGGCAGTCTCCGCGGCCACGAGTCCGAGCACCAGAGCGGCCGCCAGACCGCCTGCGTACGCCCGGTTCCACAGACCGCCGGTGTCGGAACCAGCTGCCAGCAGGCCCGGAATCGGCTCGCCGTTCGCTGTCAGAACGCGGGCATCGCCGTCGACTCTGATGCCGTGAAACGGGAAGGTGACGGCCGGGACGGCTTCGATGACGTAGTACGGGGGTTCGCTCAGCGCGCTCGCATCGAGCGCTCGTCCCGGTGTCGGTCCCTCCGCCGACGTGGTGGACTCGTTGAAGTCGGCGATCGCGGCCGCGATGGCGGCTCCGTCGTATCCCCAGTCCTCCGGTAGGTATTCGAGCTCCTCCAGCGTGTCCGCGCGTCCGACCCGACCCCCGCGCTTGCTCGCCAGTGCGAACTTGTCGACGGCCACGGCGCCCTCGACGTACGAGGCCAGGACCCAGTCCCGGTGGACGCGAGCGTCCGCCACGAGGAGGCCGCGTGCCTCGCGCCGGTCGAGCAGAGCCATCGTCGTCAGGTGATCACCGAGTGTCTCGTCGACGAAGCGCGTCCCGTCGAGATCGAACAGGAGCGCGTGTTCGCTGTAGTACAGCGACATGTCGACGAAATCGGACGGGTCCGTCAGGGTCACCCCGCTGGGAATCAGGTGCCCGTAGAAGCCGGCGTTCATCGCACCGGCGGCAGCGCCGACGCTCTCGGCGAGTGTCAGGCCCACGCCCGTGCTGTGGGGGTTCGAGCGCAGTTGCATGCGCCCTGCATTCGGATGAACGTGCTTCTCGAGTAGCGCTGCGGACCCTTGGAAACCGCCCGTGGCAAGCACGGTGTGCGCCGCCCGCACGTCCTGTGGTTCCGCGGTGCCGGTCCGGATCACCGCGCCGGTGACGACGCCGTTCTCGAACGACAGGCTCTCGGTGCTCGTGTTCAGCAGGACCGATCCGCCGGACTCGAGGACGATGCGCCGACACAGATCGACGTACTGGTTGGTGTCGAACTTGTGTCCGCGCCCGAAGGACAGGATTCGCTGAGCGTCACCCACCTCCACACCGGTGTCACGTATCCACTGCACGCCGTCCTGGAACCGGTCCACCAGTAGTCGTCTCAGGGCGGGGTCGCCGTGCGGGTTCTGTGCATCCATGACGGTGTGATCCGGTGCCGTCCAGACGTATCCGGCATAGCGCGCGGATCCGCCGACATCCGCACCGATCTCCACCACGACGACGGATCTACCTGCGGACGCGGCACGGGCCCCGGCGGTCAGACCGGCCATCCCTCCGCCGATCACCAGTACGTCGCACGCGATGTCGTTCATTGCTGTCGGCCTCTCGATCAGAAGTGGTGTCTGCGGGTCACCGTGAGAACGCGCGCAGGCCTGCTGCGGCGAATTCGGCTGTGGCGTGCGCGGCTGCCGCGGCGGTGCCGTCTGCATCGTCGGAGGTGAGGGCGCGGTGTGCGATGCCTTCGGCGATGACGGCGATCTTGAAGTCGGCGAGAGCGCGGTAGAAGTTCCAGTGGGCGAGGTCGCGTCCGGAGGCGACGGCGTAGTGCTGGGCGAGGTCGTCGGCGTCGGGGTAGCGAGGGGAGGTCCAGGCGGCGTCGAGGCCGAGGACGGTGTCGAACATGGGTTGCCGGTAGGCGCACATGAGTGCGATGTCGGTCAGAGGGTCGCCGAGAGTGGACATCTCCCAGTCGACAAGTGCAGCAACGGTTCCGGGCTCGCCGAAAGTGAGGATGGTGTTGTCGACGCGATAATCGCCGTGCACGATGGCGGCGGCGCAGTGGGTGGGGACGGCGGCGGTGAGTGACTGGTGGAGTCGGTCGACGTCGTCGAGGTCGCGGGTCTTGACGCGGTGCCATTGCCGTCCCCAGGTGGCGACCTGTCGGGCGGTGAATCCGTCGGGTCTGCCGAAGTCGGCGAGTCCGGCCTCGTGGTGGTCGACGGCGTGCAGCGCGGCGAGGACACGGACGAGTTCGCTGGTGTTGGCGGCGATGTCGTCGTCGGTGAGGGCGTCGAGGTCGGTGCGGGTGCGCACGACCTGTCCGGGGACGAACTCGACGACGGTCATCGGCGCTCCGAGCGTGGCACCGTCGGCGTCGAAGGCGACGGTGGTGGCGACGGGTACGTCGGTGCCGGCCAGGGCGCGGGTGACGGTCCACTCGCGGGCCATGTCGTGTGCGGAGGGGGTCAGTCCGCTGACCGGGGGGCGCCGCACGATCCAGGATGTGGTGTCGTCGTGGGCGCGGTAGGTGAGGTTGGACCGTCCTCCTGCGATGCGGTCGACGCGCAGGTGCCCGGTGATGTCGATGCCGGTGTCGCGTAGGAACGTCTCGAGTGCGGCGATGTTCATGCCGGGGAGGGTGGTGGTCACGGCTGTTCCTTCGCGGCGCGGCGGGCGGCGCCGACGGCGCGTTTGGCGATGGCCCACCGGTGCACTTCGGAGGGGCCGTCGTAGACGCGGAAGGGGCGGACCTCGCGGGAGAGTCGGGCGAGGGGGAGGTCGTCGGAGACACCGAGTCCGCCGCACATCTGCACGCCGCGGTCGACGATGCGGAAGATGGCTTCGGCGGCGAAGGTCTTGGCGATGGAGGTCTCGTTGCTCGCGGGGTCGCCGAGGTCGAGTGCGTGGCAGGCGGTGACGAGCAGGGCTCGGGTGGCGGCGATGTCGATCTCGTTGTCGGCGATCATCTTCTGCACCATGCCGAGGTCGCCGAGGCGGCTGCCGAACCCTTCGCGGTGGGCGACGTGGGCGACGGCGACGTCGTGTCCGCGTCGGGCGGCGCCGAGCCAGCGCATGACGTGGGTCATGCGGGCGGGTCCGAGGCGGACCTGGGCGTAGGTGAATCCTTCGTCGACGGCGCCGAGGACGTTGTCCTCGGGCACGACGACGCGGTCGAAGGTGACCTCGCAGTGCCCGCCGATCATGGCGCGGTCGAGGGTGCTGATGTGGCGGCCGACGGTGACGCCGGCGGTGTCGGCGGGGACGAGGAACATCGTGGCGCCGCCGCGGTCGCCGGGGGTGCCGGAGGTGCGGGCCATGACGATGAAGAATCCGGCGCCGTCGGCGCCGGTGATGAACCATTTGTGGCCGTCGATGCGCCAGCCGCCGTCGGTGCGGGTGGCGGTGGTGGTGAGGGCGGAGGGGTCTGATCCGGCGCCGGGAGCGGGCTCGGTCATCGCGAACGCGGACCGCACGTCGCCGCGGGCGAGGGGGGCGAGGAACTGTTCCTTCTGGGCGGGGGAGGCGACGTGGGCGAGCAGGTGGACGTTGCCTTCGTCGGGGGCGCCGATGTTCGTCGCGATCGGTCCGAAGAGGGAGTAGCCGGCTTCTTCGAACACGGGGGCGCGGTCGCTCATCGACAGTCCGCCGCCGCCGTACTCGCGGGGGGCGTGGGGGGCGAAGACTGCTGCGTCCTTGGCTGCGGCCTGCAGTTCCCGGCGTAGGTCGTCGCCGCCCGCGGCGGTCACGTCACCGAGGAACTTGTCCTCGATGGGCAGGACGTGCTCGCGGGTGAACGTGCGGGTGCGCTCGATCCACTCGCGGACGACAGGGTCGTAGGTCAGATCGATCGCCATGGTGGTTCCCTTTCACATGGTCCACGAGCGTTCGCTCGGTGGGGTCGTGCTGAGACGTGGTTCGAGGCTCACGGGCCCGCAGGTGACGGAACCCTCGACGGATCGACAGGCGGCGGTGACCAACGTTCGGTCACCGCGTCTTCGTGAGGTCGATACATGCGTAGTACCAGGAAGAACGGACGTGGTGGGGCGGGAAGCCAGGATTCCCGACTATCGAGGTCATCGGGTCTCGCGTACCCGACCACGATGCGAGAGGGAGTGGACACCACACCGTCCGACGAGGTGGTCGATCCGACGGAGAACACGTCGCCGGGTGCGTCGTACAGCCAGCCGGTATCGGCCTCGTACAGGGTGACGCTCCAGAACGCCTCTGCGGGTGGGGGTTCGGAGAAAGAGATCTCGTAGGTGCAGCCTTCGAGGCCCGTCAGTGCGTTCCCGTCCGAGTCGACGTACGTGTTGTACGAGCAGTTCTCCTCGACGACGTTGGCTCCGAGCCCCACGAAGTTCATGACGGCGCGTGCCACGAAGTTGTGTCCGTGTGCGCCCTTGTCGAGTACCCGCGTCCACCCGGACGCCGTGTGCCGCCCGAGGCGGGATCGGGACGTGTCGAGCAGGGACATGGCGCGTGTGAAGCCGAGGTCGGCGCCTCGTGACACCACCTCGTCGAGATCGCCGACCTCCGGCGTACCGGGACCGACGTTCAGCTGACGGAACTGGTGAACGTGCGACACATCCTGCACCGGAACACCGTTGACGGCCACCACGGCATCGAGGGCCGTCAGGAACGCGGCGGCGGACGACTCCACCTCCTCCCGGAGCAGCACGGGCCACGAACGGGAGCGGGGAGGTGGACCGGTGAGGGCGACCGAGTCCTGCAGTGTCCTGACCGTGTCGATGTCGTCGGGAGCGCCGTGAACCTGGATGCGCATGAGCAGCCACATCAGCGGGGTGGACACGGGGAAGGACACGACGTCGGACGACCGCGCGGTGTCGGGGTCGTCCTGGCCCGGCGCGATCACCACGATCCTGCGTGGACCGTCCGGATGCGTCCGCGCGCTGACGTTGCTCACGTTGCTGTGGGCGTCCAGGAATTCGAGGGTGTAGTACCTGCCACCGAAGTCGGGTAGCTCGATGGTCACCGGTCCGTCGGTCAGATCCAGCCAGGCATTGGAGTAGACCGTGTCGACGTTCGGAACCCGGAACTGGCGGAAATCCGAACCGGCCGTGCTTCTCTCGTGGACCAAGGTGTTGACGGACCACGGTGCACCGTCGGCATCCGGAGCGCACTGTGCACACATGCTCGCGTACTGGTAGACGGCGGGCACGCCGTACAGCACTGCCTGCTGCGCGAGCACGGACGCGAGTGTGAGCGCCTCGTCGGCGGCCACGGGTCGGACGTCGTCGGACGTCGATTCCTGGTACTGGTCGGTTCGAGCAGGGTCGTACGGCGTCGGGCCACTCACGGTGGCCGCTTCTCGTCCTCGAGTCATCCGACACTCCTTCACCCGGCGCACCGACCTGTACGCGACCCCGCCATCGCTCTTGACTCTGCCCACCCTACTTGGTGAACTGAGGTCAGTTCAACAAAGGAGATGGACATGAGTGCTCTCGGTAGATCGATCCGGACGACCACGATCGCTGTGGTCGGGGTGGTGGCGCTGACGATGACGGCGTGCGGCAGCAGCGGTGGAGGGGGTACCTCTCCGGTGGAGGGGAGCTGGGACGACGTCGTCGCCGCGGCGAAGTCCGAGGGGTCGGTGATGTTGTACTCGAGCCAGAACACCACGATCCTCGACAGCGTGAAGAAGGCCTGGAGTCAGACGTACCCCGAGATCACTCTCGATTTCGTTCGCGGAACGGACGCGGATCTGAATCCTCGTGTCGAGACCGAGAACAAGACCGGCAAGGGCACTGCGGACGTACACGTGGTCACGGACACGGCATGGATCGCGTCGGCGGCGGAGTCCGGCGCGTACTCCCAGTCTCTGAAGGGTGACGCGTTCGACGATCCGGACTACGGACGGGACCGCAGCGTCAAGAACGACAGGTTCTTCCTCGACGTCGCCGCCACCTTCGGCATGGGGTGGAACACGGGTACCGTGCCGGCCGGACTCACGGATCCGCGCGATGTCCTGCGCCCCGAGTACCGAGGCAAGGTGGGCGTGGTCAACCCCGTCGGCATCGCGTCCTACGTGGATCTCTACCGCTTCTACCGCGAGAACTTCGGCGACGATTTCGTGGATCAACTCGCCGAGCAGCAGCCTCGTATCTACCCGAGCTCGCTGGGGGTCGCGCAGGCACTCACCTCCGGTGAGGTCGTCGTCTCCCCCATGGTCCAGCCTCTCGTGCAGGAGGTCGCGTCCGGAGCTCCGGTGAACTGGGCGCTCCCGACGCCGTCGTGGGGAACACCGTTCTACGGTCACGTCACGTCGGTCGCGCCTCATCCCAACGCTGCGCAGGTTCTGGCCGACTTCCTGGTCAGCCCCGAAGGGCAACGGGCGCAGGCGATCGGGGTCGCGACTGCGCTGCCCGGTATCGACGGCGCGACCGCCGACGCCCATGACATCGCCGGGCCCGATCCGACACAACTCACTCCCGAGTTCATCGAGCGGGAATCGCGTGAGTGGGAGCAGAAGTTCCAGGGCTGACCGAGGCACGGAACGGCCCCGGGCTCAGTACCCGGGGCCGAACGTCACGGTGCGGGCCACGATCAGTGCCAGGATGCCGAGGCTCGCAGTGAGGACTGCCAGTACATGAGCGCGCGCCGGGATTCCTTGCGGCGCGTCCGGGCCGGCGTCCGCGCGCCTGCGCTTCCGTATCCGGACGATGTCGACGACGAGCGCAGCGACGGCGCCGGTCAGTACGACGCCGGCGGCTACAGCGGTCGGTACGTCACCCTGGTGGGTGGCCAGGCGCAGACCCACCAGGGCGCACACCGCCACCGAGCACTCGGTGCGCCGCCAGGCGAGCGCCGTCCGTTCGACCTGGAGACCACCGTCCCCGAGTGCGCCCGCAGGCCTTCCCTCGGGTGGTCCCGTCACGAGAAGACCGACCAGACGACCAGCGCTGCGGCCACCGCCAGCAGGACGGCCAGGGGTGCTCCGACACGAGGGGACGGAAGCGGTCGATTTCGGCGCAGGCTCGATTCGACTGCGCCCCAGGCCCACCACGCGTGCAGCGGGAGAACGACGGAGCACCCGATCAGCAGCACCGATGCGATGCGTGCGGGCGTCGTGTCCCCTCCGACGTCGAACACGTCGAGCGCGACTCCGGCTGCCATGAACGCCAACGATGTTCGAATCCATGCGAGGTACGTCCGCTCGTTCGCCAGACTGAACCGTGCGTCCGGTTCGGCACCGACGGAGTAGACCCGGCGCGGGCGCCGACGATCGTGCGCCTCCTCCTGGGACATGACTTCTCCTGACGGTCGAGGGCTCGCAATGTCACTAAGAGTCCCTAGCCTAATCGAACTCACTTCAGTTATGGTCGTGGTGTGACTGCACCCGACTGCTCGGATGGTGGCGACGAGCTGTTCCGCGACGCGCGCGCGCTGCAGATCTGGGGATTTCCGCTCGTCTTCGCTCAGCGACTGCGTCTCCGGTTCACATCCCCGCTGGAGCCTGACGTGGACCGGCCGCTCACATCGGCGGGTGCAGCGCTGAACACGATGGGCCATCAGCGCAGGTTGTCCGATCCCACCCTCACCGCAGGAGTGGCTCCCAACGTGGACACGCTCTACTCACTGGCCTTCGTCGACCTCGATGTCGGGTCGTTTACGCTTCGAATGCCCGATCTCGGGGACCGCTACTACTGCATTCAGATAGGTGAGGCCGACTCGACGACCATCGCGGTACAGGGTCAGCGGACACACGGGAGCCGTTTGCCGACACTGCATATCGTCCGCTCGGGCAGCGAGGTGGTCATGGCGGACGACGAACTACTGGTGGCCTGCCGAACACGTCATGTCATGGTTGCAGTGCGCATCCTGGTGCGACCGGACGATGCCGAGGATCTCCGGCGAGTGATCGCCGTGCAAGACGTCATCGTGCTGGACGGGCCGCGTGCGCCCGGAGCTGCGTGCGACGCTGCCACCCGCACGCTCGTCCTCCGTGAACGCGATGACGAACTACGCGATCCGGAAGCCTTTCTCGACTCGCTGGACCACGCCGTCGCCGGTGTCGCGGCGGCGGACGTGCCACCCGCGGTCCGCGAGAGCATGGCGCGACTGCGTAGAGCGCTGCACCCAGGGGAGCAGTCCACGCGAGCACGTTCGCAGTTCGCAGCAGGGTTGTCCGACGGCCTGGACGCGATCGCCGACCGGGTGAGGTCGCTGGGCCGGACGACGAACGGCTGGTCGGTCAACGAACTCGGCACGGATTTCGGCGACGACCATCTTCTGCGCGCGGCCGTCGCGTTGTCTCAGATCTACGTCAACCCGGCGGACGAGGCGCTGTACCCGGTGTGTGAGGTG
The DNA here is from genome assembly GCF_058139645.1 of Rhodococcus sp. NFXS4. NCBI lineage: Bacteria > Bacillati > Actinomycetota > Actinomycetes > Mycobacteriales > Nocardiaceae > Rhodococcus > Rhodococcus sp. NFXS4. The sequence continues at coordinate 3,769,533 of NZ_CP192221.1, read as the reverse complement.
GACGACGGTGGGCGCCCCTTGTCGGGTGCGCATTCCTACGACATCACCTTCGCTGCCGGCGAGGCGCCGCCGGCGCGCTTCTTCTGGTCCCTCACCGTCTACCACAAGCGAGGACTGCTGTGCGAGAACTCGATCGGCCGATATGCAATCACCGACCGGACGCCCGGCGTGACGGTGGCGCACGACGGATCCCTGACCGTTCGACTCGCGTCGACCCCGCCCGCGGAAGGGACGAGCAACTGGCTCCCGACTCCGTCCGGAGACTTCCGGTTGATGCTGCGGCTGTACGGACCCTCGGACCGGGCGTGGAGCCCGCCAGTCGTGCGGCGGACGCCCGCCAGGTCGTCTCGGACCGTGGGGGACCGATGACCGACACGCGATCCGGAGGGATCGAACTCGGACCGGTATCTCGACGGGTGTTGTGCGAGTTCGCATCCTGTGCGCGCGGACCCCTGCCGAGTACCACCGCGGTGGCCCGCGCTCTCCACATCAGCGAGCCGCACCTACGGCGCCTGCTCGCCGGTGAGTCGACCACTCTGGGTGCTCTGCGTGCTCGACACGACGCCGCCCGCGCGGTGGAGGCGCTTCGGCGCGGCGAGGCCCTGGACATCGTGTCGGCCCGATTGGGCTACTCGGAACCACGGGCGTTCCGGCGCGCCTTCCGCCGGTGGACCGGGATGACGCCGAGCGCGGTAGGTGCGGCATGACCGGGGTGATCTCGACCCGTCATGTCGTGTTGCGCTCGTGGCCGAACGGCGCACTGACGAGTGGTGACCTCGAGGTGGTGGAGGCGCCGGTGCCCGAGCTCCGTTCCGGCGACGTGCTCGTCCGCAACACGTGGCTCTCGATCGATCCGTCGATCCGCATCCGGCTGTCGAGGCAGACGCCGGGAGGCTATCTGCCGCCCTTCGCGCCGGGGCAGGCACTGGAAGGTCTCGCTCTCGGCGTCGTCGAACGATCGGAGAGCTCCGCTTTTGCTGTCGGTGACATCGTCACTCACACACTGGGTTTGCGTGAGTACGCCCTCATCTCGGCCGACACCGCGACGATCGGCGGCTACGGGTCGCCCACCGTCGTCCGTCCGGGCGGTCTGCCCGAACAGTGGTTCCTCGGGCCCCTGGGCAGTTCCGGTCTCACCGCGTACGCGGGGATGATCGGCATCCTCGACGTGGGGCCCGCGGACACGGTCTGGGTGTCGTCCGCTGCCGGTGCGGTCGGTGGGCTCGCGGCGGGACTCGCGGTGGCACGAGGGGCCACCGTCATCGGATCGGCAGGGTCAGCGGCCAAGGTGGCCCATCTGCGAGCGTCCGGCCTGGCGGACGCCTTCGATCATCACGAATCGCTGCCCGCGGCGGTGGCCGCCGCGGCGCCGGACGGCATCGACGCGTACTTCGACTGTGTCGGCGGTGATCACCTGACTGCAGCGATCGACGCACTTCGACCGAACGGACGTATCGCGATGTGCGGCCAGATGTCCCAGTACGACGCGGCCGACGCGCCGAGTCTTCCCGGCAACCTGTTCCAGTTCGTGTCGAAGAATCTGTCGATGCGGGGGTACCGGGCCGGATCGTTCCTGCACCTCGAAGCCGACATGCGCGCGGAGATCACCTCCCTCATCGACGCGGGCCGTCTCGGGTACGACGAATGGGTGTTCGACGGACTCGATTCGGCCCCGGCCGCACTGGTCTCGATGCTGGCAGGGGAGAACATAGGTAAGACGCTCGTCCGACTGGGATGACCTCGCGGGCGTCACCGTCGGAACTCAGTCGGCGGAGAGGGAGTCGAGCAGCGTTGCGAGGCGGTCGGGGGCGCTGATCATCGGCATGTGTCCGGAGCCCATGTGCACGACGTGCCCCGACCCGGCTCCGGCGCGGACCAGTGCGGACGAGGCTTCTTGCAGTGCTGGTGGATAGCACATGTCCCTCGCCGTCCGGATGTAGGTGCGGGGGACGTCGACCTGGAGGCCGGAGAGATCGACGGTCTCGGTGAGCAGCGCGCCGGAGTCGTCGACGAGCTGCTCGAGAGTCCACGCGGTCTGTTCGTCGTCCATGTCGTTGCACAACATGGCCTGTGCCCCCTCGGGGCCCTGGACGTATCTGCCGCCCACGATGGACGCCTTCACGATGTCGCGAACCGCAGGATCGATCCCGTCGATCACCGCCGTTCCGTCCGTCGGGACTACCGCGGCCAGGAAGACGACGTGCCGGACACGGTCCTGCAGCCTGTCGAGGACGCGGGGCACGGAGACTCCGGCGAACGAGTGGGCCACCAACACGATGTCGGTGACGTCCTCCCGCTCCACGTCCGCGACGATCGCGTCGGCGCAGTCCTCCAGGGTGACGGTGCGGAGGTCGACGTCCGCGCGTGTGCCGCGCCCCGGAAGGTCGACCGCGACGACTCGCCCCGTCAGCAGTGGCGCGAGGCGGTCCCAACACGACGCGCCCATTCCGGCACCGTGCACGAGTACGAACGACATGATGTGCTCCATTCTCTTCATGATTCGTCGGTGGTGCGGTCCAGCGGCACCGGCAGTCTAGAGTTCTGCGCCCACCCGATAGCCCTCTGCGATCGCGTGACCGATGCGCCGTGGCGTGACGCAATCTCCGATGACACTGACGGTGGGGCCCGCGTCGAGTCCGAAGGACGACACTGCCACTCGCGGCTGGTGCCACACGATCGCGGCGTCCTCGTAGGGCCGGTCGCCGGTCCCGAAGACCGGACGCAAGGTCACTGGATCAGCAGGGTCGTCGGGGACGTGAAGGGCGTGCGCGATCTGGAAGTCGACCCCCGCGTCACCCAGTCGATCGAGCAGCGGTCCTGCACTCTCGGCGGGAATTCGGGACGCGAGAGCGGTGAGCGTCGTGGCCACGGTGACCTCCCAGCCCCGCTGCGCCAGGGCTTCGGCCGCGCTGTACGCCGGCCAGAACCCGTCACCGTCGTCGAACACCACCACCCGGCCCGCGTCGCCCGACACCCGGCCGAGCAGAACGTCGTCGACGCTGTAGGCGGTGCGCTCTCGGAGCAACGGGGTCAGGTCGACCGGACGCGATCCGGTCGCCACCACGATGTGGTCCGACGCGGAGCGAATCTCGGCCAGGTCGTCCTCGCCGATTCCGGCCGACAGGTGAACATCGACCTTCAGCCGACGCATCTCCCGTTCCAGGTAGTCGACGATGTCGATGAGCGTCGCCCGGTGCGGCGCCGAGGCAGCCACCCGCACGGATCCGCCGAGGGCACTGCTCTTCTCGAACACCGTGACTCGGTGGCCCCTTCCCGCGGCCACGCGAGCGGCTTCGAGACCGGCGGGGCCGCCGCCGATCACGACGACGTCCTTCGTCGCGCGGGCTCGTCGACCGACGTCGACGTGTCGACCGCGCCCGATCTCGGCATTGACCGCGCAGTGCAGATGCGGGTCGAAGGCCCTGCAGTCCTGGTTGACGCCGAGGCAGCCGCGTATCTCGTCGAGGCGACCGGTTCGGGACTTGTTCGGCAGTTCGGGGTCCGCGATCAGCGCCCGCGCCATGCCGACCATGTCCACCTGTCCGGTCTTGATGGCGTGGTCCGCAACGCCCGCATCGCGAATCCGCTGTCCGACGAGAGTCGGTGTCCCGGTCGCCGATCGGACCCTCGCAGCCGACGGGATCGCGACCGCGTCCGCGCCGGTGGAATCCTTGACGTACTTCCCGCGGGTGCCGTGGGTGATGCTGAAGTAGTCGACGCCGACCGCGGCCACGTTCTCGGCGATGCGAACGCAGTCGTCGATCGACATTCCGCCGGGGATCTCCTCCTCCCCGCTCAACCTCACTCCGAGCACGAGCCCCGCGGGCATCTCCGACCGCATCGCCTCGATCACCATACGGGTGAAGCGCATTCGGCCGTCGAACGAGCCGCCGAAATCGTCCGTTCGTCGGTTCGTGAGCGGGGACATGAACTGAGCGGGGAGGTACCCGTGCGCAGCATGAAGCTCCACCCCGTCGACACCTGCTCGCACCAGGTTTCGCGTCGACGTGCGCCAACCCTCGACGATGTCCTCGATCTCCGCGACAGACAGTTCGTGGGGTGGGTAGGCGTCGCGCGCGGTCTTGATCGCCGAGGGCGCGGAGGGCGGCGCATCCGATTCGCCGCCGATGAACTCACGTCCGAGATGGCAGAGTTGGCCGATGAATCGTGCGTCGTGGCGATGCGCCGCAGACACTTTGGCCGCTGTGCTCGGAATGACCTCGACCCGGTAGGCTTCGATCAGCTTGCGCGAGCGCAGCGTCGTCGTCGGGTGCACGACCGTGGCACCCCCGATGATCAAGCCCACTCCACCCGCGGCCAGACGCTCGACGTGCTCGGTGTCCCCGTGGGTGGGCACACCGTCGACCGCCATCGACGTGCCCGCCGGGAGCGCGACCAGTCGGTTCTTCAACGTGAGTCCGCCGATTCGGATCGGTGAGAAGAGGTGGGGAAAGTGGTCGTTCATGCGGACTCGGTTCTGTCGGCGGATGTTCTGGGGCGGACGAGGACTCGAACACGCGGTTCCTCCGCCAGGTCGAGCGCGAGGTCGGTTCGGACGAGCCGTTCCGGAACTGTGAGACGCACGGTCTCCTGGGCGGAGTACTCGGCCCAGTTCCGGAAGGTGCAGAACTCGACGTACGTCGAGGCGGAGTCGCTCACCCTGGTCAGCGCCCATCGCGATGCGCCGAGGCGCAGGCGCGACGACCTCAGACGAGTCATGGCGTGGACGAAGTGGTCCGCCCGCTGCGGACGGACCACGTACGTCGTCTCGACGACGATCGTCGCGCCACGATGACCCGGTTCGAGTTCCGGCGGTCCGGCGGCACCGGACGGGTCGGGCGCGATGGAGTCGCTGGGCAGAATGCCTCGGCGCAGCAGTCCGATCGACGACACCGACATCGCGACGGCGGAGAGTGCGACAGCGGAGACGAGCCCCATCGTGTCGGCGAGGAACCCCCACAAGAGGGCGCCGACCGCTTGGCTGCCCTGGAACGTCAGCATCACGACGGCGATGACTCGGGCCTTGATCCACGGTGGCACGACCGCGTGCGTCGCGATCATCCACGTGCTCTGCACGCCCACCCAGGCCGCGCCGACCATCACCAGTAGAGCGAACACGACCGGCATCCACGGCACGACGGCGAGACCGAGCAGAACCAGTGCGTACGCGGCAGAACCCAGGGCCGCGAACACGTTCCAGCTCAGGCGTCGTCGCAGCGGCATCGAGGCGATGGTGCCCGCCACCGCTCCGACACCGATCGCCCCGGACAACACTCCGAACTCGAACGTCGTCACGTGGAGCATCTCGTACGCCACGAGCGGCAGCAGAGCCCACAGGCAGCTCGCCGGCAGGCCGAACATCACGACACGGAACAACAGTCTCCGCGTCCATCGCGAATGACGGATGAACCGCAGACTCGTCGCCACCGATTCGAGAACCGACTCGGTCCTGGGAACTCGCCCGGACCGAGGCGGGATCTGACCGGCCGCCAGGACGACGCAGATCGCGAACACGACCGTGACGAGAGCGAAGGTCGAGGTGGCGCCCCATGCGGCCAGGAGTGCCCCGCCGAGTACCGGACCGATGGCGCGTGCACCGTTGAAGATGGCGCCGTCGATCGCGGGCACGACGGTCATCATCTCGCGGGTCGCCAGCGTCGGCAGCAGCGATTGCCAGACGATCGCCACCGACGCCAGACCGCACCCCGACAGGAACACGGCCGCCATCAGAACCGGCATCGTCGCGAGTTCGAGGACCTGGAGCACCGTGAGTGCTGCCGACGTGACCAGCAGCCCGATCGCCGTGCCGGTCAGCAGAGTTCGATGGCCGGCGTGCTCCGCTATCGCGCCGAGGGGGAGGGAGAGCAGAAAGAAGGGCAGGCTGGCGGCGAACTGGACGCCCGACACTGCGAACGCGGATTCTCCTGCTCGGGTCAGGGTCCACTGGACCGCCAGAACCAGGATCCAGATCCCGATGGCGGCGCCGAGTTCGAAACCCAACATCATGCGTAATCGGCGCACACGTAACGGCGTCAGGAGTGTGACGGTCGGTGGTCGTGTCATGGCCTGTGCCCCTTCGCCGCCCGCCGGCATCACCGGATGAAGCCCGACGTCACCGGATGAAACGCTGTTCCCACTCCGCCTGGTACTCGGTGACCGCTGCGGGGTCGAGGTCCGCGGGGTCGGTCAGTGCGATGTCCTGTGCGCGTCCGACCAACTCCGGGATGTTCGGCAGCACACTCGCGTACCCCTTCGACAACGCCTGCTGGCCCTCGGGGGAGACGAGGAAGTCGGCGAGAAGTTGCGCTGCATTCGGGTGCGGTGCGGACGCGAGAACATGGGAGTAGTAGGGGGCGCCCCACGCCGGGTCCGGCCTGAACCACCCGACGGGTGCGCCTGCCTCCTGCTCGCGCACGAGGGGTTGGACCATCGGCGTGGCGATGATCTCTCCGGACCCGAGGCCCTGTGCGACGGCCAGAACGCCGGGATAGACACGTGGCTCGTTCTTCGCGAGTTCGTCGGTGTAGTCGGGTGACCAGTTCCGGTCGAAGAACCGGAACTGATCGGTCACGGCGGCGAAGCCCGCCGGATTCACGACGCCGACACGTCCACGCAGTTCGGGAGCCAGCAGATCCTCCGGACTGTCGAGACCGTCCGGTAATGCCGTGGTGTTCCAGCCGAGCCCCAGAACGGCGGCGCTGGTGAGGAAGAGCTTGTCCTCCAGCACGCTGGTGTCTCGACCGTAGTCGGGGTTGTCGAACGAGGGTCCGACGACGTTCACCGAGTACTCGCCCGAGTCGGCGGCCGCGCGGATCCACGCGGGGTCGGTGGTCATGTGGACGTCGCCGATCCCGCGCCCGGACTTGTGCTCCGCGTCCACGCGGGGGTTCAGTTCGACGTCGGAACCCCGCGTGAATTCCAGCGTGATGCCGGGATACGTCGCCTCGAATCCGGTCTTCACCGAGGCGAGGTTCTCGGGATGTTGCGACGAGTACAGGTAGACGGATCCCTCGTCCTTCGCCGCGGCGACCACGTCGTCCCACGTGCCCGACACCGGTCCGGACGCTGTCGCCCCACCGCTGCAGGCCGCCGACAACCCGACTGCGGCTGCCGATGTCAGCGCCGCGAGCGTACGACACCACGTGCTCATGAGGGTCTCCTGTCAGTTGTGGTCGACGGCGTCAGTCGAATGCGAGTTCCGGTGTCCGGCAGATGAGCAACCGGCGTATCGAGCCGGCCGCGTCGACCGACGCGGTCGCGTTGAAGGACGCCTCGAAGTCGCCGTCTCGCGTGGTCCGCCCCAGTACGAGTTCCACGTCGCCCACCCGGGATCCGACGTCGATGTGATGAACGAGGGTGCTCTTCTCACGCTGGGCGAGGTAGAGGACGAGTCCCTCTCTGTCGCCGACGAATTCGGCGGACGCTCCCTCCCCACGGGAGAACTGCACGGACATCCGGAAGTCGTCCGTGATCATGGTCAGCACCCGGTCGGGATCTTCGGAGTCCATGTACGAGAACCATGTTCGTAGGATTGCTGTCGCATCAATCGTCATCGTCGTGCTCCCGTCGGGTCGGTCGAGGGCGCGTCGGAACCGGCCCACGGCACCAGTGCGTGGTCGGGATCGAACGACACCTGGTAGCGGTCGATCAGTCCGTTCTCGTCGAGGTGCATCGCCGCGACGAAATATCCCGTCACGACATCGCCGTGCTCGGTGACGGCTCCCTGGGCGAACTGGACGTCGCCGTCCTGTGCGCGTCGCAGCAGCCGATGCTGCCGGCCGACAGGGGGACGTCCGGTGAGGTAGTCGAGCATCGCGGCGCGACCGGTGCCGGCTCGGGCTCCCGTCGGGACGATCATCACGAAGGAGACGTTCTCCGCCAGCATGTCGGTCGCCTGCTCGAGCTCACCGCTGTCGAGGGTGGCGTAGTAGGACTCGATTCGAAGCATGAACCGAACTTAGTTCAAGAAAAGTCCGCACGTCACCCATTTCGCCGATACTCTCGAAACAGAACTGAACTCGACTCAGGAGTGTTATGTCTGCAGCGATCGACGACGTCACCTACTCGCCCTGGCCGGAGGCGGAGCCCGCGGGCCTGATTCCCGGGCCGGAGCAGACCGATCTCCGGTCCGCGATGCGCGCAGTACTGGCGCGGCACCATGGGCGAGACGAGGGGGACCCGACGGCACTGTGGCGGACACTCGTGGACGACATGGCCGTGACCATGCTGTCCGTTCCCGAGGATCGTGGCGGCCTCGGGTACGGGATGACGGACATGGCCGTGGTCCTGGAGGAGTGCGGCCGAGCGCTCGTGTCGGAGCCGGTGCTGTTCGCGGCCGGTGTCGGCGTGCACGCGCTGCTCCGAGCTCCGGCCGGAACTGTGGACGAGATGCTGTCCGGTGCCCTCGCCGGTGAACTCCGCGTCGCGGTGCACCTGCCCGTGTCGCAGACGCGACGAGCTGCCACGCAGGTGATCACGGCCGACCAGACGGCAGACGGGTGGCGTCTGAGCGGTGTCGCGACCGACATCGTTCACGGTGCCTCGGCCGATGTCGTCGTGGTCGGGGCGCACACGGCGGACGGCGCCCGAGTGTTCGCCGTACCCCTCTCCGACGCGGTGCGCGCCGTCCCGCGGACGGTCATCGACCCGACGCGGCCGCGCGCCGACGTGCACCTCGACTCGGCAGCGGCGTCCGTGCTCACCGAGGTGGCGGACGCGGCCTCCGCTCTCGACGACCTGACAGCGCGAGCGACGATCGGGCTGGCGAGCGAGCACACGGGAATCGCCGATCGCATGCTGGAGATGACCGTCGAGTACGTCACCACCAGGCAGCAGTTCGGTCGGCCCGTCGGCTCCTTCCAGGCCGTGAAGCACCGACTCGCCGACCTGCTCCTCTCTCTCGAACGAGCGCGATCGGCATCCCGCTTCGCTGCTGCGCTCCACGACAGCTCCCCGGACCGTGCCGCGCTCGCGGTCGCGATCGCCGGCGCCGTGTGCACGGAGGTCGCGTCCGAGTCGGTCGCCGAGGCTGTGCAGCTGCACGGTGGCGTCGGCTTCACGTGGGAGCACCAGGCGCACAGATACTTTCGCCGAGCTACCGGTGACGAGGCGCTGCTCGGCGATGCGGTGTACCACCGCCGCCGCATCGCCGACCTCATCGGACTGAACCCGGTTCGAGTCGAGGGTTGACGCGCTCGACCCCATGCCGTAAAACTGAAGTGAATCCAGTTCAAATCGTGACGCAGCCCAAGGAGATCCCATGATCGACACCGACCACATCCTGCTCGAGAAGGACGGCGACGTCGCTCGCGTCTGGCTCAACCGCCCGCACAAGAAGAACGCGGTGACTCCGGAGCTGCTGTACCGACTCGACGAGATCATCGCCGAGGTCGACGCCGACCCGAACCTCAAGGTCCTGGTCCTGCGCGGTGTGAATAACACCTTCTGCTCGGGGTTCGACCTCGACATCCTGCTGTCCGACTACGTCGGCAGTACCAACGCCATGGACGTGGCCGTGCTCTCGGCCAAGGTCTGCGATCGCCTGTATTCCATGAACACTCCGTCCGTCGCAGTCCTCGAGGGCTACGTCACCGCCGGTGGGTTCGAGCTCATGATCTCCTGCGACTTCGCCATCGCCGACGACGACGCCAAGATCGGCGACTTCCACATCCGCCGTGCACTGTTCGGCGGTGCCGGCCCCATCTACCGCCTCCCGCGCATGATCGGCATCCGCAAGACCAAGGAACTGATGCTGACCGGCAAGCTGCTCTCCGGTGTCGAGGCTGCGGACTTCGATCTCATCAACGCGTCCGCGCCGGCCGCCGAGCTGGACAAGACCGTCGAGGAGTTCATCGCGCAGCTCACCGACAAGAGCCCGTTCATGATGAAGCTGACCAAGATGACGATCGACCGCGGCCTCGACGCGGACATCCAGTCCCTCATGGTCATGGAGCATCTCGCCGTGGGCAACGCTCTGCAGTCCGAGGACGGGCGAGAAGGCGTCACCGCGTTCCTCGAGAAGCGTGAGCCGAAGTGGGTCGGTCGCTGATCCACAGCGAGACACGAACGAGGAACGACGGTCGGCGGGGAGCGGGAGGATCACGATGACGAACGGTCTCGGGGCACAGCGGGTGGTGTTGCAGGGCAGTAGATGCACTGTGTGCGGCACGGTCGCGTACCCGGCGTCGAGTCTCTGCTCCCGGTGCGTCACGCCCACGGCAGAACCCGTCGACCTGAGTACGTCGGGCACCGTGTGGGCCCACACGGTGCAACGCTTCCCGCCCAAGTCGCCGCCGTACGTGCCACCCGTGGGCGGGTTCACCCCGTTCGCGGTCGGCTGGGTCGAGTTGAGCGAAGGCATCCGGATCGAGGCGATTCTCGACACCGAGAACGTCGACGACCTGCACGGAGCCCTCGTCCACCTCACGGCCGTCGTCCCGGTTCCCCGGTTCGAGGTCGTCGAGGCCGGTCCGTCGTCTGCACCGAGCACAGTGGGAGATACCGCATGAGCGAGTCTGTGGTCATCGTCGGAGTCGGGTTGTCGAAGTTCGGACGCCAACCCGGTGTCAGTGGCCGCGCGATGGCCGTCTCGGCCATCACCGCCGCGCTCGCCGACGCGGGAATCGCCTGGCCGGACGTCGATGTGGCGTTCGGCGGCAGCGACTCCGCCGGCCTCGCCGACACGCTCGTCAGCGAGCTCGGTTTCACCGGACTGCCGTTCACCAACGTGCGGAACGGCTGTGCCACCGGCGGCAGCGCCCTGTTCTCGGCGGTCAACGCCGTACGGGCGGGATCGGCGTCGATCGGCCTGGCCGTGGGCTTCGACAAGCACCCGCGCGGTGCCTTCGATCCCACGCCCGCGGAGTGGGGTCTGTCCGAGGGGTACGGCGAGGCGGGTCTCATGGTGACCACGCAGTTCTTCGGCGCGAAGATCTCCCGGTACATGCGCCAGCACGGCATCACCCCAGACACGCTCGCACGCGTCGCCGAGAAGTCCTACCGCAATGGCGCGCTCAATCCCAATGCGTGGCGCCGCGAACCCATGTCGGCCGAGGCGATCGCCTCCGCGGACATGGTGAACGATCCCCTCACCCGCTACATGTTCTGTTCGCCCGGCGAAGGCGGTGCGGCGGTGATCGTGGCCTCTCCCGAGGTGGCGGAGCGTCTGACGGGCCGGCCGATCCGGTTGCGCGCCATCACACATCGAACCCGGCGATTCGGTTCTTTCGAGGTCTTCAGTCCGTCCGTCCAGGGCGTCGGCGAGCCCACCAGCGTCAGCGCGGATGCTGCCGCGGCCGCCTTCGAACAGGCCGGAATCTCCCCGTCGGATGTCGACGTGGCCCAGCTGCAGGACACCGAGAGCGGCGCCGAACTCATGCACATGGCCGAGTGCGGCTTCTGCGAGCACGGCGAGCAGGAGCAGTGGATCGCCGAGGGAGCCACCGAGATCGGCGGGCGTCTACCCGTCAACACCGACGGTGGGTGCATCGCGAACGGTGAACCGATCGGCGCCTCCGGTCTGCGCCAGGTGCACGAGGTGGTCACCCAGTTGCGCGGCGAGGCCGGCGATCGTCAGGTGCCGGGCGGGCCGTCCATCGGCTTCACCCATGTCTACGGGGCACCGGGCATCAGCGCCTGCACCGTTCTGTCCGTCTGAACCAGTCCGATCCGACCAGCGAGGTCAGTCCATGAGTACCAGCACCGTGTCGTCCGACGTCCGAGCATTCACCGCCGAGGCGACGGCGTGGCTCAGCAGCGTGGCCGCACCGCGGACCAGCACGACGTGGGGCGAGGGCTCCGACTCGGTGGCCGTCTTCGAGAACTGGACGCCCGAGGAGGAACGCCGGCACACGGACGTCATCCGCGACTACGAACGACGGAAGTTCGACGCCGGCTGGGGTCCGCTCGACTGGCCCGCGGAATACGGTGGACGAGATCTCCCGCTGTCCCACGTACTCGCCTTCCGCCGCGCGGAGGACCGGTTCGATGTCCCGCGCCGCACCGAGATGTTCTCCGTGACACAGCAACTGGTGGCACCCACGATCGAGAAATGGGGCACGCCGGATCAGCGCGCAACGTACGTGCGCGCGATGCTGCGCACCGACCTCATGGCCTGCCAACTCTTCTCGGAGACCGAGGCCGGTTCCGACCTCGCTGCGGTCCGTACGCGCGCAGTCCGTGACGACGACGGGTGGGTGCTGAACGGCCACAAGGTCTGGACGTCGGGAGCCACCGTCTCGGACATCGGAGTGGCGGTGTGCCGCACCGATTCCTCGGTCCCGAAGCACAAAGGTCTCACCGTCTTCCTGGTCCCGATGGACGCGGAGGGCGTCACCATCCGCCCCATTCGGCAGATGACGGGCGGCAGCTCGTTCAACGAGGTGTACCTCGAGAACGTGCGGCTGACCGATGCGCACCGTCTCGGGCCGGAGGGACAGGGATGGCAGGTGGCTCTCACCGTGCTGGCGGCCGAACGGCTCGATGGCGGCAACCTCGGATTGGCGAACGCCGACCGGGCCGTGGAACTGGCGCGCAATCTGGGTCGGCCCCTCACCGAGATCGAGCTGGATCAGGTTGCTGATCTCGTTGTGCACAGCCATGTTCAGCGCGTCACCGCCATGCGCGTCGCCGGCGTCGTGGTCTCCGGACGCGATCCCGGCCCCGAGGCGTCCGTCGGCAAACTGCTGGCGACCACCACGATGTCCCGAACATCAGCGGCGGTTCGCCGGATGCTGGGCTCCGATCTGGTGTCCGACACCGGTGAATGGGGCACGTTCGCCTGGACGGAACACGTCCTGGGCGCGCCCGGATACCGCATCGCCGGCGGCACCGACGAGATCCAACACAACATCATCGCCGAGCGCGTTCTCGGCCTTCCCCGAGAGCCGAGGCCGTGACCACCGACGACACGACACACTCCGCACTGCAGCAGCGCGTCGCCGAGAAGCTGGAGGCCGGCGGCCTCGGATCGCTGCGCAGCTTCGATCCACTCCTCGGCGGGCACTCCGGTCTGACCTACCGCGTGCGGACCGACGACGCCGAGTTGGTGGTCAAGGCCGTGCCCGCAGGGCAGCGCCCCGTCGGGCGCCACGACATGCTGCGGCAGGCGACCATCATGCGGGAACTCGCGGGTACGTCGGTGCCGGTGCCCACGATCGTGATGGTCGACGACACCGAGCCCTCCTGGTACGCCATGACATTCGTCCGCGGTGAGTCGCTCGAGCCTGTTCTGGACGATCCGGCCGTCGACCCGGAGCTGGCGGCCGCGCGCATGCGGCGTGCGGCGGCGGTCCTGCCCGAGCTGCACGCGGTCGATCACCGAGCTGTGCCCGACGCCGGTCCCACGCTCTCACCGGGTGACGAACTCGCCCGGTGGGCTCGCACGCTCGGCGCCGTTCCACCGGAACTGGTGGAGGGCGGAGACAGACTGCTGAGCCTTCTCGGTGCCCGCGTCCCGGATGCGGTCTCGTCGACGCTGGTGCACGGTGACTATCGCCTGGGCAATCTGATCGCGGACGGTACCGAGCCGGTCGCGCTCATCGACTGGGAGATCTGGAGTGTGGGCGACCCCCGTGTCGAGCTGGGGTGGTTCCTCGTCTTCGCCGATGGCGACAACTTCCCCGGTGTCGGGCGGTCCGTCCCCGGTCTGCCGAGCGCCGACGAGTTGGTGGAGATCTACGCCGGTGCGGGACGCGACCTGCCCGATCTGCCGTGGTTCGACGCCCTGGGACGACTCAAGATGGCCGCCATCATGGGGCACAACCTGCGTCGTCACCGGGAGGGCCGTCATCACGATCCGGACCAGGAGAAGCTGCCCGCCACCATCTCTCGGCTGATCGACACCGGCACCGCCCTGCTCGCCTGAGCTCCCTCGCCCTCGTATCCACTCGCCCGATCCGTCCTCCAGGAGGCCAACCGTGGACTTCTCCTACAGTGCTCGTACCGACGCGCTGCTCGAGACCCTCGAGACATTCATGACCGACCATGTTCTGCCCGCCGAGAAGGTGTACGACGCGCAGATCGCGGCGAACACGAACAAGCACGAGCAGCCGGCGGTGATGCGCGAACTGCAGGAGACCGCGCGCTCGCAGGGACTGTGGAACCTGTTCATGACGCACGACGGGCTCGGGGCCGGACTCACCAACCTCGAGTACGCCCCTCTCGCCGAGGTGGTCGGGCGCTCGATCATCGGCAACGAGGCCATCAACTGCTCCGCCCCGGACACCGGCAACATGGAGATCCTCGCCATGTTCGGTACCGAGGAGCAGAAGAAGGACTGGCTCGAGCCGTTGCTCGACTGTCGGATCCGGTCCGCGTTCGCCATGACCGAGCCGGCCGTGGCCAGCTCGGACGCCACCAACATCACCTCGACGATCCGGCGCGACGGTGACGAGTACGTGCTCAACGGCCGAAAGTGGTACACCTCCGGCGTTCTCGACCCGGACTGCAAGCTCATCATCTTCATGGGCAAGTCGGATCCGGACGGTCCGACCTACCGTCAGCAGAGCATGATCCTGGTTCCCGCCGACAGTCCCGGCATCGAGGTCCTGCGCGATCTCCCGATGTTCGGTTTTCACGACCGTCTCGGGCACGGCGACGTCCAGTTCACCGATGTCCGAGTGCCGGCCTCGAACATGCTCGGAGCCGAGGGTGACGGTTTCGCCATCGCGCAGGGTCGTCTCGGCCCGGGCCGGATGCACTACGCCATGCGCGCCGTCGGCATGGCCGAGCGCGCTCTGGAGATGATGTGCCGACGCTCCCTCGACCGAGTCGCCTTCGGTGCCCCGCTCGCCGATCGCGGTGTCGTGCGCGAGTGGATCGCGCGCAGCCGCATCGAGATAGACCAGATCCGACTGCTCGTCCTGAAGTCGTCCTGGATGATGGACACCCGCGGTAACGCCTCGGCGCGCTCCGAGGTCGCCGCGATCAAGGTCGCGGCGATGGAGGTGGCGCACAAGGTGGTCGACCGAGCCGTTCAGACGTTCGGAGCGGCCGGCGTCAGCGACGATTTCGTCCTGGCCCGCCTGCACGCCATCACCCGCGCCCTCCAGATCGCAGACGGACCGAGCGAGGTCCATCTCCGGACCATCGCCCGCCTCGAGACGAAGAAGTACCGATGACCGACATGCATTCCCTCACCGGCAGAGTGGCCCTCGTGACCGGTGCGAGCCGCGGACTCGGCCTCGCCATCGCTCGTGGACTGCGCGACGCGGGAGCCACCGTCGTGGTGTCCAGCCGCAAACTCGAGGCGTGCGAGGAGGCAGTCGCCTCACTCGGACCGTCGACGGTGGGCAGCGCTCACGCCCGCGCTCTGCACGTCGGTCGCTGGGACGAGATCGAGCCCGCGGTCGACGCCATCGTCGACGAGTTCGGCTCACTCGACATCGTGGTCAACAACGCCGGCATCGCACCGCTGTCCGAGAACCTCGTCGGAGTGACGGAAGGGCTGTGGGACAAGACCATCGAGGTCAATCTCAAGGGTCCGTTCAGGCTGATGGCGGTGGCCGGAGCGCGGATGGCGGCCGCCGGGCGCGGGTCGATCATCAACATCTCGAGCATCGGCGCCGTACGACCGAGCCCGCCCGAGGCCATGTACGCCGCGGCGAAGAACGGCCTCAATGCGCTGACCATGGCGTTCGCGCAGGAGTACGCGCCGCACGTGCGAGTGAACTGCGTGATGCCCGGGGGATTCGCGACGGACATGGCCGAGCACTGGGACGACGAGTTCGTCGGCAAGATCGTCGACCGGCTGCCGTCGGGACGTCTGGGTCGCCCCGAGGAGATCGCCGGTCTCGTCGTACATCTCGCGAGTGACGCCTCGTCGTACACGACGGGTGCCATCATTCCCGTCGACGGCGGCCGCACCGCGGTCTACTGAGGAGGGCGTGGACGTGACAGAAATGAACGACACCCCGAGCCCTGCCGCCTTGTTCGATCTGACCGGCCGAACAGCGGTGGTGACCGGAGCGTCGTCCGGTCTCGGTCTCGGGTTCGCCCGGACGCTCGCCGCCGCCGGAGCCACGGTGTACGCGGCGGCACGTCGCGCGGATCGTCTGGCCGCGGTGGCGGAGACCGTCCCGGGCCTCGTTCCCGTGCGATGCGACGTGACCTCGGACGAAGACCGTCGAGCGCTGGTGGATCGGTGCCGTGCGGAGACCGGGCGCCTGGACATCCTGATCAACAACGCCGGGATGCCCGGCCCACCGGACGCGGAGCAGGAGACCGCGGAGGGTTTCTCCGCGATCCTCGAGGTGAACCTCCTCGCAGGCTTCCACCTGGCGGTGCACGTCGCCTCGACGACGCCGGACTCCGCCCCGGTATCCATCGTCAACATCTCGTCGGTCGTCGGTCTCGTCTCGACCGCCCCCATCGGCGGTGCGAGTTACGCGGCGTCCAAGGCCGGTGTGCTCGGCCTGACCCGTGAACTCGCCGGGCAGTGGGGACGACGACGGATCCGCGTGAACGCGGTGGTCCCCGGGTGGTTCGACACCGAGATGACCGACGGGCTCTTCGAGAACGAGAAGTCGGCCGGGTGGGTGCGGCGCAACACGATGCTCGGTCGCGGGGGTACTGCGGGCGAGGTGGACGGCGCGGTGCTGTTCCTCGCCTCCGATGCCTCGTCGTACGTCACCGGGCACACCCTGGTGGTCGACGGCGGCTGGACGGCGCGCTGATGCTGGCCGTGCAACTGCTCGAGTGGGGCTCCGCTCCCGAGCTGCGGGACATTCCCGTTCCCGAACCGACGGGCGAGCAGTTGCTGCTCGAAGTCACGGCGGCAGGTCTGTGTCGTAGCGATCTGTCCGTCTGCGATGCGCCGGCCGGACGGTTCGACTACCCGTTGCCGCTCACGCTGGGACACGAGGTGGCCGGACGCGTCGTAGGTGCCGGCCCCGATGCCGACGGGAGCACGGTGGGATCGTCCGTGGTCGTCCACGGCGTGTGGTCCTGCAGGACCTGCCGTAACTGCCGCCGGGGTCGGGAGAACTACTGTCTGGCACTGCGGCCGGTCGACGGCAGGCTCGCCGTGATCGGCAACGGCCTCGGCGCGCCGGGCGGACTGGCCGAGTACATGGTGGTTCCGCACGGCGGGGTGCTGGTCGACACCGGTTCCCTCGCACCGGAACTCGCAGCGCCCCTCGCCGATGCGGGCGCCACCGTGCATCACGCCGTCAGCGGTCAGGCCGACCTCCTCGACTCGAACGCCGTGGTCGTGATCGTCGGTGTCGGCGGTCTCGGTCACCTCGCGGTCCGAATGGCGTCGCTGCTGGGAGCCGGCCACGTGGTGGCCGTCGATCCGCGCGACGCGGCTCGGAGATCCGCGACGACCATGGGCGCCACCGCGGTGTACTCGTCACTGGCCGACGCGGCCTCTGCCACGAGAGATCTCGGGGGCGTCGACGTGGTGTTCGACTTCGTCGGCAGCGACGACACGATGGCCGAGGGGCTGGCCACGCTCGTACCCGGAGGACGCCTCGTCGTGGTGGGGGGCGCCGGAGGGTCCGTGTCGGTGGCCAAGAACCGGGGGATCGCCGCCGGGTGGCAGGTCTCGGCCCCCTTCTGGGGCAGTCGGGCGGATCTGGTGGAGGTGGTGGCGCTCGCGGAGTCCGGGGCGCTGCTGCCCGAGGTGACCACGCGACCTCTCGACGAGGCGATCGATGCCTATGCGCGTCTGCGTGCCGGGGAGGACGCCGGCCGAACCGTGCTCTTGCCCACCACGTCCGACGAGCCCACCCCAGAACGTGATGCCGGAAAGGACCACCGTCAGTGAAGACTCTCGCGCTCGAACTGCGAGACCGCGTCCGGGAACACCCCGACGCGATCGCCGTGATCGACCTGCACGGCACCCATCGACTGGCCGACGTGATGGCTGCCGCCGAACGCGGAGCCGAGCACATGGCACAGCACGACCCCACACCTCCCACGGTGCTGATCCAGGCGGACAACACCTGGCAGACGGTGGCCACCGCACTGTCGGTCGGTCTGCGCGGAGGCGTGGTCGCCGTGCTCAGCCCGCATGCCACAGCATCGGAGTTCGTGCTCGCCGTCGAGGACGTCGACCCCGACATGGTGGTGGCCGACCTTCGCACACTCGAACAGTGGGGGGTGTCCGACCAGGACTTCCCGTCGGGCGACGCGGCGGTCGGTGACCGTCATCTGCGTGCTCGCCGTGGTGATCCGCGAGGTGTGTCGCGCTGGAACGGAGGCAGTGTCATCGCGATGACCTCCGGATCCACCGGTCGCCCGAAGTGCGTCGTCCAGTCCGAGGACGCACTGCGCTACGCCTGTTCGTGCACGAGGGACGCCGTGGGTCTGCGGCCGGGCGACGCGGTGGGCGCCTTCGTCCCCCTGTCCTCCGTCGCCGCAGCATGTTTCGGGATGTATCTGCCGCTGTTCGTGGGCGGACCGATGGTGTCGATCGGCAAGTGGTCACCGGCGGCCGCACTCGACGCGATGGCCGCCCACGACGTCCGCTGGACGATGCTGGTGCCGACGATGGCGCTGCAGCTGTCCCTCGTCGAGAACGGGGCCGGTCGACTCGCGGGGATGCGGGCGATGACGGTCGGCGGCGGGCCCATGAACGCGTCGGCTCTCGAACGGGCCGAGCAGTTCCTGGGAACGACGTTCCTCCGGGTGTTCGGCATGTCGGAGTGCCTCGGTCACACGACCGCGACCCCGTACGACGATCCTCGACTTCGCCTCGGTACGGACGGACGGCCGTTCCCCGGCACGATAGTGCGGGCCGTGAACGGTGCGGGGGAGGACGTGGGCACCGGGGAGATCGGTGACGCGCAGGTCCGCGGACCCTCGATGTTCGTCGGGTACGCACGGGGAGGACAGGTCGCGGCACCGACACTGACCGACGACGGATACCTGCCGACCGGTGACCTCGTCGAGGTGGCGACCGACGGCACCATCACCGTGATGGGCAGGCAGAAGCAGATCATCATCCGTGGTGGTCGCAACATCGACATCAACGAGGTCGAGGCGGCGGTGGCCGGCGTCCCCGGCATCGTGCAGGTCTGCGTGGTGCCGATCCCGGACGAGCTGCTGTCCGAGCGCGCCGGAGCCCTCGTGGTGACCGACGGACGCGCTCTCGGTCTGGCCGAGGTGACGGACGGATTGTCCCGTCGCGGCGTGCCACGACACAACTGGCCGGAGTACGTCTTCGCTGTGGACGATCTGCCGCAGAACCGTGTCGGGAAGCTCTCTCGACCCGATGCCGTGCGGATGGCAGCGCGTCTCGCCGGTGTTCCCGATCCGAATTCACCTCGGGACGAGTAACATGAGCACGATGCTGACACGTTGCGGGGAGGCCGGAGGCCGGCCGGGCCAGTCTTCGAGGGTGCCGCGATGAGCGTCGGAACGACGGCACGCCGCGAGAGCCCGCGCTCCAAGCGGTCTCGTATTCTCACCGTCGCCATCGAGCAGTTCGGCAGGGTGGGCTACGACCACACCAAGTGGGCGTCGGTGGCGGACGAGGTCGGAATAGGCCAGACCGCGCTCTACCACTACTTCGAATCCAAAGCGCACTGTCTGCTCACCATCATGCGTCTGGAGCTGGCGGATTCCGTCGAGCGCTTCGACGCGGCCACGGCCGACCGGAGCGACCCGGAGGCGGCGCTGCGAGCCGCCGTCGCGGGAGCTCTCCAGGCCTCGCCGCTGGACGCTCTGCAGCGCCGGATCCTGCAGAACCACATGGACCTTCTGGCGACGGAGCGGCAGTCGGGGAAGGAGGAGGCCGAGCGTCTCCAGTCCCGAGAGCTGGTCCAGGAGATCGAGCGTCGGTGGACGAGATTGATCGCCAGTGGCATGGACGACGGGGTCTTCGCCGAGGGAGATCCGAAGACGGTGGGACGCCTGGTCCTCGCCCTCGTCATCAGCGTGTGGCGGTGGTACCGGCCGAACGGCCCCGCCACCCTCGACGAGATCGCCGAGACCGTCACCACCGCGGTGCTCAAGATGGTGCGCCCCTGACCGCTGGGCGCTGAGCCCGGCTCGGTCATTCGTGTCGATCACGTCCACCCATACCAAACCGAATTCATGTTGACCACACCCTGGAGGAAATCATGTTCGATCTGATGGTTCTCGCCGCCCGTCCGAACGACTGGACGCACGAGCAGTTCATGACGTGGTGGCGCGGTGAGCACGCGGAGGTGACCTACCCGCTCCCGGGCCTGCTGCGGTGGCAGCACATCGACATCGTCCACTCGATAGACGAGCGCAGCGCCGGGTGGGACGGACTGTCCATTCTGAGCTTCGCCTCGCGCGACGATCTCGAGACCGCGCTCGCCAGTCCGGAGTGGAAGGTCGCCGTCGAGCACGTCGGAACCATGCGTGGGCGACGGATGATCTGGTACGGCGACGAGCGGACCATGGTCGCCGACACGTCGTCCGCCTCGTGACCGCCCGGTGGTCCGATCCGGGATCCGTTCGGATCGCGGACGGCATCCACCGGGTGCCACTGCAGATGCCGTCCGACGGACTTCGTGCCATCAACGTCTATGCCCTGGAGACCGACAGGGGCCTGGCGCTGATCGACGGCGGATGGCGACGGCCGGGTACGTACGACGAGTTCTCCACCGCGCTGGCCGAATTCGGTTGCCGACCGGAGGATGTACACGACGTGTTCGTCACTCACGTCCACCGTGACCACTACACCTTCGCCGTCGACCTCCGCCGTCGACACGGCTGCCGCATCCACCTCGGGTCGGCCGAGGCGCCGGGGATCGTCGCCATCGGGGAGCTTGCCTCCAACATGCCGACATCGTCACTGCGTGAGCTGGAACGGGCCGGCGCCGACGACATCGCGCGAGCGGTTCGCCTGGACACCAGCGACGAGGACTTCGACTCGGACGACTGGGAGCCGCCGGACGCGTGGCTCACCGAGGGCGCCCTCGACATCCCCGGACACCGGTTGACCGCGGTGCACACGCCCGGCCACACCAAGGGCCACATGGTGTTCCACGATCTCGACCGCGACATCAGCTACACGGGCGACCACGTTCTGCCGACCATCACCCCGTCGATCGGATTCGAACTCGGTGAGTGGGACCTGCCCCTGGGGCACTACCTGCAGTCGCTGGAGATGATGCTCGACGATCGGGATCGCACCGTGCTGCCCGCCCACGGGGACACCGGTGTCGGTCTGCACGCGCGCGTGCGCGAACTCCTCGATCACCACGCCCGCCGCTTGGCGGCGACCCGGGCGGTCGTCGCCGACCTGACCCGGGCGACCGGCCTCGATGTCGCCGAACGCCTTCCGTGGACCCGTCGTGATCGCCCGTTCGCGGATCTCGGAACGTTCGATCGCATGGTCGCGGTCTGCGAGACCCTGGCCCACCTCGATCTGGACGTCCACCGGGGCGTGCTGCGTGTGGAGAACCAGGACGGCGTCGACGTGTTCAGCGTCGCCTGAGACTCAGGCGGCGGTCCACCCGCCGTCGACGTACAGCTCGGTACCGGTCACGAAGCGTGCATCGTCACCGGCCAGGAACGCCACCGCGGCAGCGACTTCCACGCCGGAACCCAGTCGTCCCATCGGCGTGCCGGCCAGCATGGCCTCGTGGCGCGGTGTGCCCTCGTAGCGCGCGAGCAGTGGCGGGGTCGCGATGAAACCGGGGTGGATCGAGTTGACCCGCACCCCGAGGCGGGCCCAGTGCAGCGCCGCGTTCTTCGTCATGGTCCGCACGGCACCCTTCGCCGCGGCGTAGGCGATGCTGTTGCCCAGTCCGCCGACGCTGCCGAGGATGGAGCAGATGTTGACCACAGATCCGCCGCCGGTCCGCTCGATCAGGGCGCCGGCGTGCTTCATCCCCAGCCACGTACCGGTCTGACTCACCTCGACGACGCGGCGATACTGCTCCACCGTCTCGTCGACGACGGTGGCGAGCGATCCGATCGCACCGTTGTTGACGACGGCGTCGAGCGTGCCGTGACGGTCCTCCACGAGGGCGAGGGTCGCCGCCCACTGCTCCTCGTCGGTGATGTCCAGCGCGCACGCCAGATGCGAGTCGGGGCGTTCCAGCGCGTGCACCGCTGCGTCGCAGGCGCTCTGGTCGACATCGGTGACGATCACGCTGGCTCCCTCGGACGCCAGCCTCGTCACGATGTCGACACCGATCCCGCCGGTCGCGCCGGTCACGAGGATCACCTTGTCGGTCAGACGGGTACTGCCTTCGGGCATGGTGTGCCTTTCAGAGCTTGCTGAGGACGTTGCGACCGCCGACGAGCATGGCGATCGCGACTCCCGTGGTGGTCACCGCGGTCATGAGCAGCGCCATCGCCGCGACGAGCGGGTACGAGCCGTTCTGCCACATGTCGTAGAGCAGGGTGCCCATGACCTGGGTCGTCGAGGCGCGGACGAGCAGCGAGGCGGCGAACTCGTGAGTCAGAAGGATGAACATCAGGGCGACGGCGCCGAAGATGGCTCCTCGCATGAGTGGCAACAGAATCCGAAGATTGGTCACCACGGGCGAGGCGCCGCTGGTGGCCGAGGCCTCGGTGTAGGTGTTGCCCAGCGCGAGCATCGCCGTCATCTGCAGTCGCACCGAGAACGGCAACATCAGCACGATGTAGACGAGCACGATCACCGTGCGAGTGCCGTAGAGGATCAACGGAGGTTCGGTGTACGTGAGCAGGAACCCCACACCGAAGATGACCGCGGGGATACCCAGTGGCAGGGCGGTGATGAAGTCGCCGATCATGCCCAGGACGCGGAAGCGACGACCGCGGACCAACAGGTTGGCCATGACGTACCCGATGGGGATGCACACGGCCACCGCGGCGAGGGACGTGAGGATGCTGGTGAGTACGGACGAGACGATCGCGTCGTCGGAGATGAGGGCCCGGAAGTTGTCCAGCGTCAACAGATCCAGGGTCAGGGTGTCCGACCAGTACGGGGTCAGCGACACGATGACGAGTCCGACGATGGGGATCAGCAGCGCGAACAGGGCGTACACACTGATGGTGACGGCCGCCCACGTTCCGCGGCCCGAGGGTGCGGAGAACGCCTTGCCGCCGTGAGTGACGAACCGGCTCTGATTGCCCAGCAACATCTTCTGCACCAGAACCAGCGCCAGTCCGAACAGGACCAGGGGTGAACCGGCAGCTGCGGCGGCCGCGAAGTCGGACGGTGATTCCGACACCCGCCGGTACATCTCGGTGGTGAGGACCTTCACTCCGCTGTTCTGACCCAACAGAAGTGGTCCGGTGAACTGGCCGAGCCCGAGGAGGAACGCGATACCACCGCCGTAGATGAGCGACGGACGGAGCAGGGGGAGAACGATACGGAAGAACACACCCATCGAGGACGATCCGCTGATCCGAGCGGCCTCGAGGTGCTCCGAACTGATGTTGTCCATCCCCGAGGACACGAAGAGATAGACGAACGACGTCAGACCGAATCCGGTCAGGATGACGATCCACGGCACCGTGTAGACGTCCACGGGGCCGCTCTCGAGATCGCTCCACCAGGGCAGCGCGCGCAGTACGACATTGAGGTAGCCGGGTCCCGGTGACAGCAGGAAGGCCCAGCCGACGATGTTGGCGACCGCGGGAAGCACGATGGGCAGGATGGGAATCATCTTGAGGAACCCGAGTCGCGCCGGAAGGCGGCTCGCGGCGTAGGCGAGCAGGGTGCCGAGAACGAGCGCGATGACAAGCGATCCCAGCGCCAGAATCACTGTCGTCCACAGTGTCTGGGCGATGTCGAACCGTCCGTACTGGCTGCGGTAACCCCGCGCTCCGTCCTCGAACGCGAGCATCTGCAGACGCACCATGGGGAGGACGACCAGATAGGCGAGAACGGCGAGAAGAATGCCGTAACCGAGCCGGGCACGCCAGGGGCCGGTCAGCCGTGACCGTCGTCCCGCCGGCGGCGGCGTCGTGTCGGTGTCGGGGGGTGTGAGGGTGGCGGTCACGATGCGCTCCCCACTGCTGCGGCGACGGGTGCGGTGTCCGCGGCTGTCGCGGTGGAGGGCGCCGAGGGGAACACCCGCAGCGCTGCGGGGGAGAAGGAGACGACCACGGCGTCACCCGGCTCGGCCGAACGCAGCGCGAGGCCGTGCTCGGCGGCCGACGCACGCAGGGTGAGTGTCTCGGCGCCGGACCGCACGGTCACATCGAAGTGCCGACCTCCGTACTCGTGATCGACGAGGGCGGCGTGCAGTCCGACGTGGCCGGGCGGAACCTCGGCCATGCTGCGGTGCAGGAGCAGGTCGTCCGGACGCAGCCGTGCGACCGCGGAATCGCCCTCGTCGGCACGATCGCGGACCACCGAGTCGCGGAGATCGATCGCGTCACCCGCGGAGGTCTGCCAGCCGTCGTGCGCCCTGCGCAGTTCGAGCTTGTTGGCCATGCCGATGAATGCCGCGACGTAGTCCGAGCCGGGGTTCTCGAACACGCTCGACGGCGTGTCGAGCTGCTCGATGCGACCCGATTTCATGATGGCCAGACGATCGCCCAGTGCGAATGCCTCGGACTGGTCGTGGGTCACGAACACGGCGGTGAACCCGAGTTCGCGGTGCAGGCGGTGGATCTGGGACCGGACCTGATCGCGCAGCCGGGCATCGAGGTTGCTGAGCGGCTCGTCGAAGAGGATGAGGTCCGGACGCGCGACCAGCCCGCGGGCGACCGCCACGCGCTGCTGTTGGCCACCACTGAGTTGCGACGGATACCGGTCGAGCAGTGCGCCGCAGTCCACCATGTCGGCCGCTGCCTCGACGGCTCCCGGTCCGAAGGACTTGGTGAGTCCGCGGACGTCGAGGGGGTACTTGATGTTGCGGCGCACCGTCATGTGCGGCCACAGGGCGTAGGACTGAAAAACCATGCCGATGTTGCGCTTGTGCGCGGGGACGTCGACTCGCTGGTCCGCGTCGAAGACCGTCCTGTCCTTGAACGAGATACGCCCGCCCTGGGGCGTCTCGAGCCCCGCGAGGCACCGCAGCGTGGTGGTCTTTCCACAGCCACTCGGGCCGAGAAGAACCAGGAACTCGCCCTGCTCGATGTCGATGTCGAGACCGTCCACGACCTTCGTGCTGCCGTACGTCTTGGTCAGTCCGGAAATGGTGAAGCGATCGGTCATCTCATGCCTTCTGTCCAGAGGTGTGTGTGGGTGTTCGCGCGCCGGCCGCCAGACCACCGTCGACGACGAGGTCGGTTCCTGTGATGTAGCTGCTCTCGGATCCGGCGAGGAACACGACGGCGTCCGCGACGTCGCCGGTGGTGCCCCGCCGCTGCATCGGAATGGTGCGCACATAGCCGGCGACATCGTGGTCGGCGAAGTCCTCGCTACCGGTGATGTCGGTGTCGATGCTTCCGGGGCACACCGAGTTGACTCGGATCCCCCGCTCGGCGAGCTCGAGCGCAGCCACTCGGGTGAGGGCCCGCACCCCGAACTTCGAGGCGCCGTAGGCGCCGAGCTTCGCTGTCGCGAGGATTCCGCGCAGGGACGACACCGTGATCACGGAACCGCCGGACTTGACGGCGGTGCTCGCCGTCCTGAGGGCGAGGAAGGTGCCGACCAGGTTGATGTCGAGCATGCGGCGGAAGTCGGCCAGTGAGGTGTCGGCGATGTCGCCGCGGTGCGCCGCCCCGGCGTTGGCCACCAGCACGTCGAGGCCTCCACCGTCCGCTTCGATTCTCTGCACGCACGCGTCCCACTCGGCTTCCGACGCCACGTCCAGATGCAGGTAGCGAACCGACGGTCCGAGGGTGTCGGCGACCGCGCGACCACCCTCGTCGTCCACGTCCGTGACGTACACGGTCGCTCCGAGAGAGGCGAAGCGCGCGGCACATGCCGCACCGATGCCGCGCGCGGCGCCGGTGACGAGCACACGGGAGCCGTGTGAAGGCGCTGTCCGAGCGTCCATGATCACCTCCCTGGATGACGAGTTCGGATGGTCGAGAGCGGTCGCGTCCCCGTCACTGGAAGAGCTGCGACCATTCCTGCGAGTACCGGTCGACGTTCTCGGGGGTCAGATCGGCGGGATCGGGCGAGGCGATGTTCTGTGCCCGCTCGACGGCGCCCGGAACATCCGGCAGCGCGGCGGCGTAGCCACCGTTCAGCGCGGCCTGTCCCTCGGCGGTCACCATGAAGTCCGCCAGGACCTGAGCCGCGTTCGGATGCGGCGCCGCACTCAGGACCTCGGTGTACCACGGTGTGCCCCAGGGGTTCTCCGGCAGCACCCAGTCGACGGGAGCGCCCGCGTCGACCTCGGTGACGAGCGGCTGGACGCTGGGCGAGACCACCACTTCACCCGACGTCAGGGCCTGCGCGACCGCCAGTGCGCTCGGGTAGACACGCGGCTGCAGTTCGGCCAGCTTGTTCCAGTAGTCCTCGCCGTAGTTCTCGGCGTAGTGCCGATACAGGTCGACGTACGACGCGATGCCCGTCGGATTGACGATGCCGATGCGGCCGCGGTAGGCCGGGTCCAGAATGTCCTGCGGGGTCTCGAGACCGTCGGGCACCGCGGCGGTGTTCCACCCGAGGCCGAAGACAGCGGCGGACGAGAGGAAGAAGCGGTCGTTCTTCACGCTGGCCGCGCGGTCGTAGTCGGGTGCGTCGAAGTCGGGACCCACGATCTCGGTGGAGAAGGTGCCGGACTCGGACGCGCTGGCGATCCACGACGCGTCGGTCACCATGTGGACGTCGGCAATGCCTGTACCCGTGCGGTTCTCGGTCTCGACACGGGGATTGATCTCGGAATCCGTTCCGCGCACGAAGTCCATGGAGATCTCCGGGTACTTCTGCGTGAACGCGGCCTTCAGCGCGTCGAGGTTCGCAGGCTTCTGGCTGGAGTAGAGCATCACGCTGCCCTCCGTCTTCGCCGCGGCGACGACGTCGTCCCAACTGCCCTCGACGGGCCCGGACGGGGTGGTGCTGCCGCCGCACGCTGTGAGCGCGAACGCCGACGCTGCCATGGCAACGGTGGCGATGGCTCGGGGAATCCTCCGCATGGTCAGACCTCTCTCGGACTCACAGGGCCGCTCGGCTGTCGGTGCGAGTGGACTTCCTGAACTGATGTCAGTTTGAAAGTAGTATGACGTCCTTGTGATGTCAATCACGCAGGTGAGGGCAGTGCGACGACGGGCACGACGGGGTCGCCGGGCCCGCGCCCATCTCCGCGCGCCGCGATCCGGGGTTGCGAGGTTGTCGCAGTCGCGATCGGCGAGCTCTCGAGCGGGCAGGGCGTTCTCTTACTCGACTGCCGTCGCGGTCCAGGTCGCGTAGGCGGTGTGTGCTCCCCGGGTGGCCCGAGCGCGGTCGTCGCCGATACCGACGAGCTGGGCGACAGCCATGGGCGCGAGGACGCTCGCGACTGGGTCGCTGTGATCGGCGAAGTGGCCCGCCGCTTCGAGTGAGACGAACCCGTGTACCAGGCTCCACAACTGGGCGGCGATCTGTTCCGCGTCGTCGATGTCGACGCGACCGGCCGTCACCAGTCGGTGGCAGCTGCGTACCAGAACGGCGTAGGCCTCGCGGAAATGCTGTTGTGGCACAGGGGGAGCGGACGCGCGGTAGGTTCCGCGCGGCGAGAGTCCGAACATCAGGTCGTAGAGGTGCGGATTGCGCTGCGCGAAACCTCTGGCTCCCAGGGCCATGGCGAAGAGCTGCACACCGGGGTCGTCGTTCGACGCGGCCGCGTCCTCGAGAGTCCCTGTCAGCGTCGCGTATCCCCGCACCACGACAGCGTCGAGCAGCCCGCCCACGTTCCCGAAGTGGTGGTAGACCGTGATCGTCGAGGAGCCTGCCCTGTCGCTGATGCGACGGACCTTCATCTCGGCAGGGCCTTCCTCTGCCAGGACAGCGACGGCGGCGTCGACGAGGCGCTCGCGGGTGGATCCGTCGTCCGCCGTGCGGTCGGTGTCTCGTCGAGCGGCCATGACGTCATGGTCCCACGATGACGTCCGGATGCGACGAGCCCGCCGCGCCTGCTATAACTTTGTTATGACGTTCCTCGCCGCGGTGCCGGCCCTCCGCTCGCGCAAGATGGCCGCCCTGGTGACGCTGTGCTGCGCGGTGTTCGTGGTCAACGTGTCCACCACGATCGTCAACATCGCGCTGCCCACCCTCGTCGAGGACCTGGGGGCGTCCACGCGCGATCTGCTGTGGGTGGTCGATGCCTTCAATCTGGCATTCGCTGCGTTGGTGCTGGCCGGGGGATCGCTCAGCGACCGGTTCGGTCGCCGTCCCTTCCTCGTGGGCGGGCTCGTGCTCTTCGCGGTCGCATCGGTGGGTGGGGCGTGGAGTGGTGAGCCCGCCCAGCTGATCGCGTGGCGGGCGCTGGCCGGTGTCGCGGCTGCCGTGGTGTACCCGGTGACGCTGTCGATTCTGACCAACGTGTTCCAGGAGCGGTCCGAACGCGTCATGGCCATCGGACTGTGGGGCGCGGCGACCGGCGTCTCGGTCGCGGTCGGACCCGTGGTGGGTGGGGCGTTGATCGAACATTTCTGGTGGGGATCGATCTTCGTCTTCAACGGCCTCGCTGCTGTCGCAACCATCGCTCTCGCAGTGCGTTTCGTGCCGAACTCCCGTGATCCGTCGACCCCGCCGCTGGACAAGTCGGGCTTGCTTCTGTCCGTGCTGGCCCTGGGGTCACTGGTGCACGCCATCATCGAAGGCCCCGACCGCGGGTGGTCCTCGGCGTCGACGGCGCTCGGATTCGGTGTGGCCGCCGCGTTGCTGGTCACCTTCGTTCTCCGGGAGTCGCGCGCTCGCCACCCGATGCTGGACGTGCGGCTGTTCACGAACATGCGCTTCACGGCTGCCAGTGGGGCGGTCACCAGTGCGTTCTTCGCGCTGTTCGGGTTCATCTTCCTCGTCACCCAGTACTTCCAGTCCGTGCGCGGCTTCGGTGCCCTCGAGACCGGCGTGCGCATGCTGCCCGTCGCGGGATCGCTGGCAGTGTTCTCGCTGGTGGGTCCCCGCCTGGCGGTACTGGTCGGTTCCAAGATCGTGGTGGCCGCCGGCCTGGCATCGTTGACGGCTGCGTTCCTGTGGATCTCGCAGATCGACACGGGCACGTCCTATCTGCAGATCGCGGGTCAGATGGTGCTGCTGGGCGCAGGCCTGGGTCTGACGAGTGCCCCTGCGACGGAGGCGATCATGGGAGTCGTTCCGACCGACAAGGCCGGGATGGGATCAGCGGTCAACGATGCCACCCGCGAGCTCGGCGGAACACTCGGTGTCGCCGTGATCGGGTCGGTCGCTCTGTCGGTGTACCGGGACGGTCTGAACACGACGCAGTTGCCGACCGTCCTGATGGAACCCGCGCAGGAGTCGGTGGGCGCCGCGCTCGAAGCCGCACGCCAGGCGGCGGACTCGCTGGGTGCCACCGGGGCACTGCTCGGGTCGCAACTGTCCGATCTCGCACGCGAACGCTTCGTCGACGGCTTCACCACCGGCAGTCTCGTCGCCGGGATGGTCACCGCCGTGGCCGGTGTGTTGACGCTGGTCTTTCTCCCCTCGCATCCCCTCCCTCCGCATTCCGACGACGAGTCCCACGCCCACCGGCCGTGCCGTTCTCGTCGATGCGCGGATCGCGTTGGCAGCGGCCGAGCGCGTTCTGCGAACCGGACACGCTGCGGCACAAGGTGATGCGGGTCGGCTACGCCTGGGGTGTGCGGAGAGCATGACCGTCCCGATCCTGGCGCCGACGTTGCGCACCTGGACCCGGAAGCATCCGCACATCGGTCTGGATCTGACCGAGTACACCAGCGCCGACGCGATGGCGACGGCGATCACGGACGGCGACCTCGACATCGCAGTGGGGCCGGCGCCGTCGCGCGGGTCCGCAGCGATGACCGAGATCGGGACCGAGGAGATCCTGGTCGTGATTCCGGAAGGTCTCGATCTCGCCGACGGGGACGCCGTCTGCTGGCCGAACCTCGCCGGCAGGCCGATCGTGCACTACCACCCGTCGAACGGCCTTCGTCGATGGTTCGACACCGTGGCTGCGACGCACGGAGTCCAGCTCGACGCTGTCACGCACACTCGACATGCCACGACGGCAGCACAACTCGCTCACGCAGGGTTGGGGGTCGCGCTCGTGCCGGCCACCGCCGTTCCCGCTCGCTTCGCCGGGATCGTCAAGTCGATGACACCTCCACTGACGAGGTCGGTCGTCGTGATGGTCGGGGCGGAATCGGACGCGCTGACACAAAGATTCGTGGCCGATCTCGTGTCGCGGGGCATCGGTACTCGCCGCTCCTGACCCGCTCCGCGCGACCGGCTCACACCAGAGTCTGCGTGCCGACGACGCGCAGCAACTCCAGACGTTGCTCGTCCTCGGAGCCGGGAACGGTGGTGTAGACCACGATGCGCAGATCGCTGCCCGGTGCCGTGAGCACATCGCAGTCGACGGCGATCGGTCCCACCGGCGTCGTCATCACCTTGCGGCTCGCCTTGTGCACCGACATGGTGGCGCGACCCCAGCGAGCGTCGAAGTCCGCACTCCTCGCCCGGAGTCGGGTGACGAGGGTGGTCAGATACGGGTCGTCGGGATAGCGGGCGTGTGCCGCTCGAAGATCGGCGACGAGGTCCTCGCCGAATTCCTCGTGATGGCGGTCGTCGTACCCGACGCCGGTGAAGTCGTCGGTGAAATGGCGCCACACCACATTGCGGTCGACACCGTGTCGCAGTGCGGGGTCCCCGCTGATGGCTGCCCAGAGGCCGTTGTGATGGACGATGTCCCACGCTGCCGTGAAGACCGCCAGTGGCACGTCGTCCAGGCGGTCGACCATGCGCCGCACGCCGGGCCCGATGTGGTGCGGGACGAGGCGCCCGTTCGGTGATGCCAGTCCGGCCACCCGATACAGGTGATCCACTTCCTCGTCGTTCAGTCGCAGCGCTCGCGCCAACGCGGCGATGGTCTGCGCCGACGGGTGCCGCGCCCGCCCCTGCTCGAGGCGGACGATGTAGTCGACGCTGATGGACGCCAACGTGGCGAGTTCCTCACGGCGCAGTCCGGGTGCTCGTCTGCCGGGGACGGCGGGCAGGCCGACCTCCTCCGGTCGAGTCCGGTCCCGCCAAGCCCGGAGCACCGTCGACAGTTCACTCATGCACACCATCGTGCACCGCGTCGCCGGAGCGCGGGTGGTACCGGCAGTACCTGGACCTGCACGCCACCGGGCCACAGGATCGAGACATGACAACAGCACTCATCACGGGAGCGAACAAGGGCCTCGGACTCGAGACGGCGCGACGACTCGTCGACTCCGGTGTCGACGTGTACGCCGGCGTCCGCGACCCCGGCAGGGCAGACGACGTCCGCGCACTCGGTGCACACGTGGTACGGCTGGACGTGACGGACACCGACTCGGTCACCGCGGCGGTGTCGTCACTTCCCCGACTGGACGTCCTGATCAACAACGCCGGCGTCATCGGACACGGCGGCGGTGTCGACGACCTGGACGCCGACTCCATGGCGGACACCCTCGACACCAACGTCGTCGGCATCGTTCGGGTGACGCAAGCAGCGCTGCCGCTGCTGCGGCAGTCGTCGAATCCGGTGATCGTCAACGTGGCCTCGGGTGTGGGAATGGGTCGCTTCCTCCAGGATCCCGGCCGGGACGAGTTCCCTGTCGCCGCCATCCCGTACGCCGCCTCGAAGGCGGCCGTCATCACTCTCACCGTGCAGTACGCCAAGAACCTCCCCGAGATACGAATCAACGCCTCCGACCCCGGCTACACGGCCACCGACCTCAACGGGAACACCGGGCATCAGACTGTCGCGGAGGGAACCGACGCCACCGTTCGCCTGGCCCTGCTCGGCAGCGACGGACCCACGGGGGAGTTCCACGACCGCACCGGGCGGATCGAGTTGTGAGCAGGCGGTCGTTCGGCTGATGGCATCGATTCCTCGACGTGACTGTGTGTTCGTCACGGGCCCGGTGTCGTGGACGTTCGTGTTCCCAGTGCGGGGAGCAGCTGAAGCTTCTCGTGACTCGGGCTGCCGGGAACTGCGGTGTAGACCAGAAGGAAATGGGACTGCAGCGGATCGACGAGCGTCTGGCAGGACAGTTCGAGGCGGCCGAGATCCGGGTGGACGAATCGCTTCGTCTCGGCCGGCCGCACTCCCACTTCGTGCCGCTCCCAGACGGTGCGGAACTCGTCGCTCTCCTGAAGCAGCGTCGCCGCGAGACGCGCAGCGCGCGAGTCGGGTCCGCGAAGAGTGGCGACCTCGCGTAGGCCGGACACCCATGTTCGGGTGAGGTGCGCGTGATCCTCGGGGGCGTACAGGTTCCTGCTCGCCGGGTCGGCGAACCACCGATACCCGATGCTGCGCGAGGGCCCGGTGCGGCCGGACTGATCACCGGTGAGCGCGACACCGAGTGCCGTCTGCCGCAGCGTCTCTCCCAACTCTGTGACGATCTCGGCGGGAGTGTCGTGCAGTCGGTCGAATATGCGCAGCAGGCCCGGACCGATGTGATCGCCGACGGCCCCGCGCGTCGGTGGGGTGTGGCCGGCGAGCCGGAACAAGTGGTCGCGTTCGGGTAGTGAGAGATGCAATCCCTGTGCGATCGAGGCGACCATCTGTTCGGACGGTTGGGGTCCTCGCTCCCGCTCGATACGGGCGTAGTAGTCGGTCGACATGTGGCTCAGTGCCGCGACCTCTTCGCGCCTCAACCCGTCGGTCCGACGTCGCAGCCCTCGCGGAAGACCCACGTCCTCGGGTTGCAGTGCGCTGCGGCGACCCCGGAGAAACTGGGCCAGCCCTGCTCTGTCGATCTCCATTGCTTCTTCCTATCGCGTGGCGCGTGCGCCGACCAGGGTCTGTCGATCCCCCTCTCACGCGCAAGGGGTGACCCGGCCATCGGGGGATCGACGAGTCCTGGTTGTCGGGGGAGGACCCCGGCACGGTGAGGTCACACGTCGTCGACACGACACCTCACACCCATCAGGAGCGACCCATGAGACACACCATCGACATCGCCGTCCCCGATCTCTCCGGTATCCGAGCTGTCGTCACCGGCGGCAGTGACGGCATCGGCCTCGTCCTCTCCCGTCGCCTCGCGGCAGCAGGGGCGGAGGTGGTCCTGCCCGTTCGCTCGCAGAGCAAGGGGGAGTCGGCGATCGACGCGATCAGGCAGGCTCATCCCAGCGCCGACGTCTCACTCCGGCGCCTCGATCTCTCGTCGCTCGACTCCGTGTCCGCACTCGCGGACACGCTGTCGTCGGAGGGCAGACCGATCGGCATCCTCGTGAACAATGCCGGCGTGATGACTCCACCGTCGCGACGGACGACGTCGGACGGATTCGAGCTGCAGTTCGGTACGAACCACCTCGGCCACGTCGCGCTCGTGGGCCGTCTGCTTCCCCTGCTGCGAGCAGGGCGCGCCCGCGTCGTCTCACAGATCAGCATTGCCGCGAACAGCGGATCGATCAACTGGGACGACCTGAACTGGGAACGGTCGTACGACGGAATGCGCGCCTACAGCCAGTCGAAGATCGCCTCAGGACTGTTCGGCCTCGAACTGGGACGGCTCAGCGCGCAGCGTGGCTGGGGTATCTCGAGTCATCTGTCGCACCCCGGAATCGCGCCGACAGGTCTGCTCGCCGCGCGACCCGAGCTCGACCGGACCTCGCAGACCACGAGCCGTCGCGTGATCGCGGCCCTGTCCCGTCGCGGAATACTGGTCGGCACCACCGAGACCGCTGCGCTGCCGGCTCTGTACGCGGCGACCGCCGTCGATATGACGTCCGGAAGTTTCCACGGGCCGGCGGGACCCGGGCACCTCGGTGGGCGTCCCGGACCGCAGAAGCTGTACTCGCGGCTGCGCGATCGTGCGGAGGCGCGACGGGTCTGGGAACTGTCGACCGAGCTCGCCGGAGTCGGGTTCCCGGACTGACTACCGGGGCGCCGGACCCTCACCACGCGTGGTGAGGAAGAGCACGCATCCCGATCGGCGATCGTGTGCGAATGTGTTTCATGGTTCATCGCACTCAACCGACGCCGCGCTCGTGTGACTTCCTCGAGGTGATGGGCACGTCCGACATCGAACCCTCGAGTCGGTTCCTGGTGTGGTTGATCGACGACCGCGACACCGTGGTGGTGCGGGCAGCGGCCGACGTGTCGTCGGCGGTGCGGACGGCTCGCGCGTACTGCGCGGCCTGGGGAGCACGGGTGCAGTACATCGAGGGTCCGGACGGCCGGATAGTCGACCGCGCGGACTGGGAACCATCGATGACCGGCCCCCATCCGTTGCCGTACGTGTACACGGTGGAACTGCGATCGCCGCGCGCGACGGGACGTGACGAACTGGTGTCGGCTCTGTGGACCAGTACCGACCTCGACGAGGCGCTGCGATGGCGTGACATGCTCCCCGACGACCTTCGGGGTCGCAGCCTGGTGGTCAGCAACGCACCCGACGGTCACTATCCGACCGCTCCCTGACTCGAGTGCATTCGGCTCCATCGGCGTTCGCACGGCCACGGAACGATCGACGTGCGATGCTGGACGGGTCATAAGCCGTGAATGTCGGGGTTTGTCGCTCGTGACGTGTGCCCGTGGTCGAACCGACCATCGACTCACAGACGCCGAACGGAGTGATGGTGACGATCCCCGCCCGTGTCCTCGCGGACGTTCGTGCATCCCGACGCTTCGCGCTGGCGCAGACCGCGCTCGCCAGGCTCAGTGGGCTCGCCGTCTCCGCCGACCTGGACGAGGTGTCCGCCGCAGCGACCTCCACCGCGGCGACCCTGGTGGGGGTGGCGTCCGCGGCGCTCGCGCGGCACGAGAGTCCGGAGGATCCGTTTCTGCGCATCGACGCGGTCACCCATGTGCTGCGCACCGATGTCGAGGTGCGGTCCGGCGCCGGCTCCCTGGCCGGATTCGCTCTGGCGCACGGTCGATTGACCGTCTGCTCGGACGGCGAGACAGAGACACGATTCGACACGTCCACCATGTCGTCGGTCGGCTTTCGCAGCGGCGCCGCTGTGCCGATCACGACGAGCGCCGGGGTGTGGGGCGCGCTGATCGTGTTCGGGGCGGAACCGAATCTGTTCGACGACACGGACATCGCGTTCCTGTCGGCGGTGGCCGGAGTGTTCTCCGCAGCGCTCGAACGCGTCGACCTCTCGCGGCTTCTCCGGGAACAGACCGATCACGATCCACTCACGGGACTTCCGGACCGCACGCGGGCCTACTCGGCGGTGGGCGATGCGTTGACTCGTGCGCGTGCGCAGGGCGACGAGGTGGCGTTGCTCCTCCTCGACGTCGACGATTTCGCGATCATCAACGACAGCCTCGGACACGACACCGGGGACCGCGCGTTGGTCCGGTTCGCCGAGCGTCTCGTCGCTGCGGTCCGAACGCGGGACGCGGTGTATCGCTTCGGAGGTGACGAGTTTCTCGTCGTCTGCGGGGGCTTCGACGACGCCCGGAACGCCGAGGATCTCGCGTTCCGTGTCACCGCTGCGCTGGCCGCGCCGCCGTCCGCGGCCGATGCCCCCATTCCGATGAGTGCCTCGATAGGTATCGCGGTGTCCGAGCCCGGCGTCACGGTGCGGGAGTTGCTGCGGCGCGTCGATCTGGCGCTGCACCGCGCCAAGGACGGCGGCGGCGGAGCGCATGCCGTCTTCGACGCCGAGGACGATCACTACGACGCCGACCGCGTCCGCTCCCTGTCGGTCGACCTGCGGGCTGCCCTGGCCGAGGACGAGTTGACCCTCGCGTACCAACCCTTGGTGCACATCGCGACAGGGGAGGTGGTGTCCGTCGAAGCACTCGCACGCTGGAATCACCCGACGCTCGGGCAGATCGAGCCGTCCGAGTTCGTAGCGGTGGCCGAGCGCACCGGTCTGGCTGCGGTACTGGGGGATTGGGCGCTACGCACTGCGTGCCGCCAGGCGGCGAGATGGCGCAGGGACTTCTCGATCACCGTGCGGGTGAACGTCAGCGCGCTCCAGTTGCGAGATCCGGCGTTCCCCGGCCGGGTCGCGTCGGTGCTCCGGGAGACCGGACTACCGCCACAGGCCCTGGGGCTCGAGGTGACCGAGACGGTGTGGCTCGCCGACACCGGACGCGTCGCCCGGAATCTCACCGCGGTGACCGAGATGGGCGTCGCGCTGCTCCTCGACGACGTCGGCGCCGGTCACAGCAGCCTGGCCTACCTCGAACGGTTTCCGGTGTTCGAGTGCTTCAAGATCGACAAGGGATACATCGACGCGCTCGACACCCGGCGGGGCCGCGCGGTCGTCACCGCCATCGTCGCGTTGGCCAAGGCGTACGAGATGACCGTCGTGGGGGAAGGCGTCGAGACCCGGGCGCAACTCGATGCACTCACCGAGACGGGATGCGATCTGGCGCAGGGGTTCCTGCTCGGCAGACCCGTCGACGCCGAGCGCACCACCGCCGTGCTGGAGCTCCGTGCGCCACGGGCGGAGACGGTTCACGAGGTGTGAACCGTTCACCTCAGTCGTGCTCTGTCTCCGCGTCGGAGCGAGGGCGCGACAGATGCAGATCGTCCTCGCGAACGAGCGCCGTGGCGATGACGCTGATCACCGACGTGCCGACGAGGAAGCCGCACGCGAGCCAGGGTGACCCGCTCGCCGCGGCGATCAGTGCGGTGAGAACGAGAGGCGTCACGCCCGAGGCGTAGATCCCGGAGAACTGGTAGACCACGGACAGGCCGGTGTAGCGGATCTCGGTCGGATACAGGCTCGCGTACAGCGCGCCCTGTGCTCCGTAGAAGGTGGCGTGGACGATGCCGAACACCAGGACCAGTCCGAGTCCGAAGAGCCACAGGCTGCCCGTGTCGAAGAGGGCGAACACGGGAAACACGGCCAGCCCGTAGGCCGCGATGCCGGTGATGTACACACGCTTGGCGCCCACCCTGTCCACGAGCACCCCGGACACCGGGATGAGCACCGCCATCACCACTGCCGCCACGGTGACCACGAGCAGGACCGAGACCTTGTCGAACTTCAGTTGTGTCGTCGCGTAGGTGATGGCGAAGACACCCCACGTGTTGAAGGCGGCACCCTCGCCCCATCGCGACAGCAGTCCGAGGACGGTGCTTCGCGCATGGCGCCGTGCGAACACCTCCTTGATCGGTGCGCTCGATCGCTGCTGGAGTTCCGACACCTCGCGGAACGCCGGCGTCTCCTCCACCTTCAGGCGCACGACCAGACCGACGATCACCAGAACGAGACTGACGAGGAACGCGATGCGCCAGCCGTAGGAGAGGAATTGCTCTTCGTCGAAGATCACCTGCAGCAGGGCGAACATTCCGGTGCCCAACGCGAGGCCGAGCGCGAGACCCACCTGCGGGATGCTTCCGAACAATCCACGCCGACGCGCCGGACTGTGCTCGACGGCCAGAAGCACGGCACCGGCCCACTCGCCGCCGAGAGCGAAACCCTGTGCGATGCGCAACAGCAACAACAGAATCGGAGCCAGCAGACCGACGTCTTCGGTCGTCGGCAGGACGCCCATCAGGGTGGTCGCCACACCCATGATCAACATCGACAACGCCAGTGTCTTCTTGCGGCCGATACGGTCTCCGAAGTATCCGAAGACGACTCCACCGATGGGGCGCACCACGAATCCGACGGCGAAGGTGGCGAAAGACAGCATGGTGCCGACGAACGAGGACTGATCCGGGAAGAACAGGCGATTGAACACCACACTCGCCGCCGTGGCGTAGAGAAAGAAGTCGTACCACTCGACGGTGGTGCCGAGGAGGCTCGACGCCACGACCGTGCGAAGGCGCTTGCGCCGGTCGGCATCGGGTTCGAACGAGGCCGAGTCGGTGAGGGCAGTCATGCACTCCGACACTGGCGTACGAGCTGTCCCGCGGTCACCCGTTGTGCTCGAGCTGATCCGAACGTCTCGCCCGCGTGGCGAGTTGGTTCACTCCGTGAAGAACCGACGGAGGACTCGGGCAAGCGCTTCGGCATCTGCCACATGTCCACCGACCTCGAGGGTGACCCGTCGGGCATCGGGCAGAGCGTCGGCTGCGGCGTCGGCCGCCCCTCCGAAGAAGTCGACGGGCAGTCCGGCCATCTGTGGGTCGATGCCGACAGTCGTCGTCAGCAGTACCGGTTGCCGAACGAGGGCGAGACGGTGGACTGGCGGAGGTCCGTCGCCGAGGCATTCCGCGTCGTATCGCAGTGTCGGCGCGAGCTCACGCAATGCAGACCACACAGGGGAGGCCTCGGCGCCCGCGATGTCGTCCTCCGAGGATCCGGCGAGTCGCATGAACAGGCGCAGTACGAGGTCGCGGTCGTCGGCGTCGAGTGCTGACTCGAGCTCACGCCTGTACGTATGCCAGGCGGAGATCATCGGGGCCTCCACCTGGTACGGCACCTCGTGAACGGCGACGCGGTCGACGGGAAGCCCTGCTGCGGCGGCTTCCAGCGCCAACGCACCTCCGGACGACGCACCGAACAGATGCGCGTGCCCTCCGGCAGTGTCGATCACGGCCGCGAGATCCTCGACCTCCCGCCCCACGGAATACGACGGAGCGTCACCGCTGTCACCTCTGCCGCGGCGCTGGTAGTTCACCACCGCGAAGTGATCGGCCAGGTGCGTGCCCAGCGGGTGGTTCTCGGCGCCGTCGTCCAGACCGCCCCCGACGAGCACCACCGCCGGCCCGTGAGTGCTCAGGCGGTCACAGGAGATCGGTGTGCCGTCGGCGGAACGGACATGCGGCATCAGACCCACGCTCCCTGCCGCGTCATCGACGGGCCACGTAGTGAGCGATGATCACACCCGTGGTCGTGGGAACGGACCTGACCAGCTCGAGATCGACCCGGTCGGCCGTCCCGAACAGTTGCGTGCCCGATCCCAACACGATCGGATGAATCTGCAGCACGTACTCGTCGATCAGGTTCGCCGCGTGCAGGCTACGCACCAGCTCGCCGCTTCCCATGATGGTCAGCGGCACGCTCGTGCGTTCTTTGAGTCTGCGCACCTCGTCCACCGCGTCACCGGCGACGAGGTGGGAGTCGGGAAACTCGAGAGTGGTGTCGGTGGACCTCGACACGACGTATTTCGTCGTTCGGACCAGCACATCGGTGAAGGGATTCGGCTCGGACGTCGTTGTCCAGAAGCCGAGTAGATCCTCGTACGTCCTCCGGCCGAACAGAAGCGCACCCTCGTCGCTCATGCCATCCGCCGCGAACGACATGGAGATCTCGTCCTGGTATCCCTGGCCCCAACCGCCGTGGACGAACCCTCCTCGGTCGTCCTCGTCGGGCCGTCCGAGGCCCTGTATGACTCCATCGGTGCTGATGCTCTGAAACGCGGTGATCGTCGCCATCGCTGCCAATCCTCGAATAGGTGGGCTGTCAGTCGTATCGACCCGGCGGGTGGCCGGAACTCATCGGCTCACCGCCGGGACCGCATCGCGCTCTTCTGCGTGATGCGGGGGTCCGAGCTGAGCGCGTCGTATTCCGCGGTGCCGACGGCGAGGAGCGCGACACGTTCGTTCTCGTCGTGGTGAATGCCCCAGCCGTATCGTTTCCCCAACGGAGACGCGCGCAAGCATGCCCGATCGGCGGCGAAGAAGCTCACACGATCAGTTGTGGGGCGGGTCTGTTCGAGCCCGGACCGCTCCACGTGTACGGCGTACAACACGTCGTCCGATGTGAGTGTGTAGGGGGCGTCGGCGATCATTCTGTACTGCAGTTCGGCAATGGTCGGCTTGTCGTTCTTCGTCGGTGGTTTCTCGCCCGAGGTGGCAGGGCAGTCGGGCGCCACTCCGATGAAGACGTTGCGGTAGTTGGTGGTCATGAGTACATGATGTCCGTCGTTCGAGGCGGTCGTATTGCACAATTACGACATGGGCGAACGGCCGATCGACGTGACGGAAAGGTCGGGCGTTCTGGTGCCGTCGAATCTCGAACGGTTCGCAGCACGGTGGTCGCCACCGGCCGGGTCGATCGCGGACGTGGTGGACACATACTGGGCTGTCGAGTGGAACTTGGCTTCGAACGAGCAAGTCACGCAACGGATACTGGAATTCCCGGCCGTCACGGTGAGCATCGAGTCGGGTGATGTCCCGGCTCCGTTCATGGTCACCGGCGTGCAGCGATCCGCGTGGGTGCGCACGATCCGAGGCGCCGGAACGGTGTTCGCGATTCGTTTGCGGCCCGCGGGTCTGGCCGCGATATCGAGCCTCACGCCGTCGAACTTGTCTGCACAGACGCCACTCGAGCGCGGTATGGACGCGACTCTCTTCGACATGATGACCGAGATCGCACAAGCTGAGGATCCCGCGGCGCGCGCCGATGAGGTGATCGCGGAGGCCCGGGCCACCACACCGCCCTCGCACGAGCATCTTCTGGCCAACGCTGTGGTGGACACGCTGTCGCGGACGGTGCGTTCCCGAACCGGCTCGCGGCTGGCAGCCGAAGTGGGTGCGAGTGAGAGAGCCGTGCAACGGGCCCTGCAGTCCACGCTGGGTATGGGACCGAAAGCGGTGGCTCGCCGTATCCGGCTGCAGGAGGTCGTGCGACAACTGTCCATTCCTGGTGTCGATGTCTCCGACATCGCGGTATGCCTCGGCTACGCAGACCAGGCGCACCTCATCCGGGACTTTCGCGGCGTTGCCGGGGTGACGCCGGGGCAGTACGTACGTGAGAACAGCTCGTCGGAACGAGAGGATCGATCGTGAATGCACTCGGACCGTTGCTCCCCATTCTGGGGACCTGGAACACGAACGGGCGAGTTGTCGGAGACGGTGTCACCGTCGTCGGCACGGACACCTATCGAAGACTGCCTGGCGAATCCTGGATCGCCCACGACGTCGACGTCGTCATGGGCACCGACCACGACGTCGCACACGAGCTGATCGGTGGAGAGCACTCTTCGGGTGGGTGGGCCATGTACGCGTTCGACAGCGCCGCGCAACCGACGCTCATGCGGTTGACCTTGCAGGACGACACCACACTTCTGCTCGAGGGCGACGGCGTGCGGAGCGGGCTGGACCTCCACGCCGGTACCGGACGAATGCGTGCCGAGTGGGAACGCGTCGACGACGGGGCGTGGGCACCGTGGATGACTCTGACTTTCTATCGCATCGTGTGACTCGGCTGCACACATTCGTCGCGATCGTCGGGTCGGTCAGTACACCGTCCGGAAACCGCCTATCAGGGTGATGACGTTGCCGTCGGGATCGGTGATCGGCGCGAGCCGAACTCCGTTGGTGGCGTCCGTGGTGTCGCCGACGGCGAGTCCGCGGCCCGCGAGCTCGGTGGTGTGAGCGTCGAGGTCGTCGACGGCGAGGTTCGACCGCGTCCCGCCGGCCCGGTCGGCATCGAGGAACACCTGCATCCACGCCCCCGGCACGATCTGCCACTCGATCAGACCCGGCATGGGGTTGTTGTCGGGTTCGCGTCCCAGCAGGCGCGTGTACCACTCGCGTGCGACATCGATGTCGCGCACGGGTACGACGGTCAGTACGTGGTCGATCATGGGCTCGTCCTCTCGTCGGATGTCACTGATGTGGACCGGCGCGAGGTCGGGAACTCATCGACCACGCGCCCGCTGTGCGTGATCCGGTGCAGCTGACCGTGCTGTACACGGTTCACTGCACCGGATCGTCCGCCACACGGGAGTTGTGAGGGGTGTGGCAGCAGGGTCGGCTCGCTATCGTGAATGACTGGACCGGCACGGTCGATGACGATGGAGGCGAACCGGGGTGGCGGACGATTCGGACGTGGCGCAGGCGCGGGTGTTTCTCGCGGCGCTGGACGACGAGATCGCGACCGTATCGGTGCAACTCGAGGACGCGCGTCTGCTCGCCGCAGAAGCTCGAGCCAGGGGGAACGCGCCCACCGGTACGTGGCACGAGCAGCAGGCCGCGACACACAAGCGGACTCTGCGAGAGCTGCACCGGCAGACGCAGAATTTGCGCACCCGGTTCGCGCTGGCTTGAGATTCGAACGCTGGAACCTCCGCGAACGGGATCGGCGCGATCCGGTGCGGTGGACTCGACGTCGTAGGGTCGACGTGTGAGGACACGACTCGGCGCTCTGGACCGTCGCACCCGCACAGCGCTCGGCGGCCCCGGGCTCGGGGTGGTCGCGCTTGCTGCGCTCGTCGTTCCCGGTGCCGTTATCCTCGTCCACGCGGTGGACCCGGATGGGTGGGTCGTGGCGGTAGTGCTGGCGCTCGTTGCGCTGGTCGTCAATCTCGGAGGGGCCCGCCGTTCACGCAGACGGTGACTCACTGAAGTGAGGTAAGCCTGCGCTAATATTCGGACATGTCCACTATCTCCGCCGGGCGCGCCGGCGCTCTCCTCGCTGCCCTCGCTCTGGCTGTCGCCGGCTGTTCCACCGAGTCCGGGAGCAGTTCCGGTGGGGAAGGGTGGTCTCACACCACTGCCTTCGGCAACACCGTGTCGCTGGACGCACCGCCGGACACGGTGGTTGTCGACGCGTACTCGGCTGCCGCACTGTGGGACTACGGTGTTCGCCCTGCCGGGGTCTACGGCTACGGCATCACCAACGGGCTGGGTCTCGGTGACGCGGACCTCGATTCCATGACCGTCGTGGGTACGGATGCGGTGTTCGAGACGGAGGCGGCGGCGAATATGGGCGCCGACCTCGTCGTCGGCTATTCCGCCGAGACCGATCCCACGTCCTGGATCTGGTGGGAGGCAGCGCAGGCCGAGCAGATCAACGTCGTCGCTCCCTTCCTTGGCATCGACCCGTCCTCGTCGCTCGACGGAACGCTGGATCAATACCGTTCGCTCGCAGCATCACTGGGCGCCGACGTGGACTCCCCGGAGATCGCATCCGACCGTGCGGACTACGACGCGGCGAAACAGCGGGTGCGCGATGCTGTCGCCGCGAGTCCCGGCGTGACGGTGCTGCCCGTCAACGCGGCCGCCGACGCCGTGTACATCGGAACGGAACAGTTGTCGGTGCTGGGACTGCTCTCGGACCTCGGCGTGGGTCTCGCGGGTCCGGGATTCGACGGACCGTGGGCGACGGTGAGCTGGGAGAACGTGGCTCAGTACCCTGCCGACATCGTTCTCGAGTACCCCGCGAGCCGCGAGGTGCTGGACGCCTCACCCGTCTACGGTTCCATTCCTGCGGTCACCTCGGGCGATGTTCTGGACTGGGACGACAAGCGTCCCACCACCTATACCGAGTACGCGGACTGGCTCGACCGCCTTGCGGACGCCGTCGACCGCTCGAGCTCGTCGACCTGACGCCGACCGGGGGGTACTCCTGCATGGTCCAGGGGCCCCGTCCGGCGGCGGCTCAGGGTCGTCTCGTCGCCACCGCCGACTCGTTGATCGCACCCGCGGCCGGCCGACCGGCCAGTGCTGCGACGACGGACTCGGCGGCCGCGGTACCCGCATCGGTGCGCGCCTCGCGGGTCTGACCGGCCAGGTGTGAGGTGGCCACGACCGTGGGCATGGCCAGGAGCGGGTTGTCCGGGTTCGGTGGTTCGGTGGCGAAGACGTCGAGCGCCGCTCCCGCGATGGTGTTATCGCGGAGCGCGTCGACGAGGGCATCCTCGTCGACCATCGATCCGCGGGCCGTGTTGACCAGGTAGGCAGAGGGTTTCATCTGGGCCAGTGCCGCGGCGTCGATGACGGGTGCGCCGCCGGCACGGGCGTGGAGGCTGACGAAATCGGACTCGCGGAGCAGAGTGGTTCTGTCGACGTAGGTGACCTCGAGTGCGGGGTCGGGATGGCCGGTGGAGATCAGGACGGTCATGCCGAACGCGTGAGCGAGGTCCACGACGGCCCGTCCGCTCGGCCCGAGGCCGATGATGCCGAGAGTCGCGCCCCGTAGCTGTCGAGTGTCGTGGCGTGGCCACTCTCCGCGCCGCACGCCGTCGGTGGTCTCGCCGATCCGCCTCGCGCACATCAGGAGCAGAGCGAGGGTCATCTCGGCCACCGCATGGCGGTTGGCTCCGGGGGTGTTGCAGACGAGGACGCCGTGAGCGGTGGCGGCCTCGATGTCGATCGAGTCGTATCCGACTCCGCTGCGCGCGATCACGCTGAGGGACGGGGCCGCGCGCAGCATGGCGGCGGTGACGGGTTCGCTGGCGATGATGGCAGCGTCACTCGCGGCGAGGAGCGCGGCCATCTCACCGTCGGGGCGAGGCCCGACGGCGGGGGAGTGGACGGTCTCGTGACCGTGCGCACGGAGCAGGGTGTCGACGTCGTCGCCGGGGTGGAGGTAGTCGGTGGTGATGAGGACAGTGGACACGGTGTTGCCTTCCTCGGGAACGGTCGTGGTGTCGTGCACTC
This sequence comes from Rhodococcus sp. NFXS4, assembly GCF_058139645.1. Classification (NCBI taxonomy): domain Bacteria; kingdom Bacillati; phylum Actinomycetota; class Actinomycetes; order Mycobacteriales; family Nocardiaceae; genus Rhodococcus; species Rhodococcus sp. NFXS4. Next base: position 3,725,316 of record NZ_CP192221.1, on the reverse strand, counting down.
GCGGCTACTGGTCGAAGTCCGCGGGCACGACGGACAGGTCGAGTCCCCAGATGTGCGGGAGGTAGAGGAACGTCGCAGCGACGAGGAGGACGAGTGCGGCGATGTTGAGCCAGAAACCGAGTCGCACCATGTCCATGATCGCGATCTTGCCGGTTCCGAACATCACCGCGTTCGGCGGTGTTCCCACGGGCAACATGAAAGCACAGTTCGCTGCCATCGCGGTGGGAATCATCAGAGCGTAGGGGTGGACTCCCAGTGCCACACCGAAAGCTGCCATCACCGGAAGGATCATGGTCGCCGTCGCGGCATTCGACGTGATCTCGGTGAGGAACAGGACGAGCGCGGCAGCCACGAGCACAGTCAGCACGATGTGGACTCCATCGAGGACCAGCAGGCGGTCGCCGACCCATTCCGACAGTCCTGACTCCACGAACCCTGCGGCGATGGCCAGACCGCCGCCGAAGAGAACCAGAATTCCCCACGGGATCTTCTTGGAGTCCTCCCATTCCAGAATTCGGCTCTGGTCACCGCGCCGAGTCGGCACCATGAACAACAGGATCGCTGCGACGACGGCGATCACTCCGTCGCTGATACCCGGCAGGAGGTCGTCCCAGATGAAGCCTCGGGTGATCCACATGAACGCGGTGCCGACGAAGATCGCCAGGACGATCTTCTCCTCGTAGCTGAGAACTCCGAGCTGTCGTCGTTCTTCCAGGATCACGTTCTTCCCACCGGGAAGCTCGGTGAACCCGAATCGATAGGTGACGAACGTCAGGTAGAACCACGCGAACGCCAGGAGTAGAACGACGATCGGCACTCCGAACAGCATCCACGAGCCGAAACTGATGGTCTGCCCGAACAGTTCGCCCGACACTGCGGCGAGTACGGCGAGCGGAGGAGTTCCGATGAGCGTGCCGAGCCCGCCGATCGTCGCGGCGTACCCGATGCAGAAGACGATGCACTTCTCGAATTTCGGAATCTCGTCAACATGCTCGCCGTCGCGGAGCGCCTGCGCAGCCTGATAGGCCACAGCGAGACCGACTGGGATCATCATCATCGTGGCCGCGGTGTTGGAGACCCACATCGACAGGAACGCGGTGGCGATCATGAACCCGAGAATGATGCGCCGCGGGCTGGTTCCGATCATCGCCACGATGGTCAGCGCGATCCGCTTGTGGAGGTCCCATTTCTCCATGGCAATGGCCAAGGAGAAACCACCAAGGAACAGAAAGATGATGTCGTTCCCGTACGACGAGACGACGAGGTCGCCGTCCACCGCGCCGGTGAGAGGAAGCAGCACGACCGGGAGCAAGGACGTGACGGGAATCGGGATGGCTTCGGTGATCCACCAGGTACCGATCCACAGGGTTGCCGCGAGCACGGCCACGCCGTCGCGGGACAGACCTTCCGACTGGAAGAACAGCAGAGTCACTGCGAACAACAAAGGACCGAGAGCAAGGCCGACCAGTCGGGGAGTCGTGTAACCACCCGGTGGCTCGCTACGGGGCTGATCGTCCTCGTTCGGCGCCATGTCCGGTCGATACGTCGTTGTGGACGAGTTCCTGGTCGTACGGACGCCGACCGACTCGGATCTGGGCGAGCCTTTCCCGACGGAGTAGAGGACGAATCTCTTGATCTGCCGGTGTGATTCCCACAACTCGTCCCATACCCGGTGGACCGAATAGGCTGACATGACGTACCTTTCTCGAGGTTGCGAGGGTTCGTGAGCTACGTGTGACGCGCCGGGGTCGTGACCCGGCGTCGAGACGATCGTGCTGTTGCTGTGTGCCCGGATCGCCGAACAGCACGTGCCGCACAGAGTCACGTTCGGTGACTGTCGATCTGCTCCGCAAGGGAGAGTCGCGCGCGGAGACACCTGTGCGGAACGCACTCGATGGTGCGCAGGGTGAAACTCCGGCAGTGCGGGACAGGGCCCAGCGACGGGGCTCGTCGTTCTGTGGAGTGGTTACCGGGCGCGAGGAACGGACTGCGCTACCCGCTGAGTATTGGTCCCGCGGGTAGCGCGTCCACCTCCGTCATGCGTCGAGCCCTCGGGCTGTCACGACGTGGTCAGTGCAGCTCGCGCAGCACCTTGTAGAAGGCGGCCTTCTCCTCGAACCCGATGCCGGGGCTCTCGGTGAGTCCCACCTGGCTCCGTTCGACGACGGCGCCGTCGGCGAATCCGCCGGTGGGTTGGAACTCGCCGGGGTAGGACTCGTTGCCGCCCAGCTTGAGTGCGGCGGCGATGTGCAGGGAGAACTGGTGACCGCCGTGCGGGATGCACTGGCGGGAGGACCAGCCGTGGTCCTTCAGCATCGACTGGATGCGCAGGTACTCGGTCAGGCCGTAGCTCAGCGCGGGGTCGACCTGGATGATGTCGCGGTCCGGACGCATGCCGGCGTACCGCACGAGATTGCGGGCGTCCTGGAGGGAGAACAGATTCTCGCCGGTGGCGATACGGCCCGAGTAGTTCTCGGAGAGAACAGCATTCAGGCGGTAGTCGAGGGGGTCGCCGACCTCCTCGTACCAGAAGAGGCCGTAGGGCTCGATGGCCTTGCCGTACTCGAGAGCGGTCGCCAGGTCGAAACGACCGTTGACGTCGACTGCGAGACGTGAACCGTCACCGTCGAGCACCTCGAGGACCGCCTCGATGCGGCGCAGGTCCTCGGCGAGGTCGGCGCCGCCGATCTTCATCTTGACCACGTGGTAACCCTGGTCGAGGAATCCGCGCATCTCGTCCTGTAGATCCGCGAGTGTCTTTCCGGGGGCGTAGTAGCCACCGGCGGCGTAGACGAACACGGAGTCGTCGGGTGCACCGTCACCGTGCTTGTCGGAGAGCCAGCGGTAGAGCGGCTTCTCGGCGATCTTCGACGCGAGGTCGAACAGCGCCATGTCCACCACACCGACGGCGACCGATCGCTCGCCGTGTCCGCCAGGCTTCTCGTTGCTCATCATGGCGTCCCACGCGATGGTGGGATCGAGTTCGCCCTCTGCGTCGAGGAGCGAGTCCGGCGTCGCGTCGAGCAGGCGCGGGATGATGCGGCGCCGCAGGATCTCGCCGGCGCTGTAGCGGCCGTTGGAATTGAAGCCGTACCCGACGACGGGCTCGCCGTCGCGCACCACGTCACTCACGATGGCGACGATGGAGCAGTCCATCTTGCTGAAATCGATCCAGGCATTGCGGATGGAGGAGCTGATCGGAACGGTGCCCTCGTGGACGGAGGTGATCTTCATGCTGGACCTCTCTTGTATCTTGTAAGTCTTATAAGATGTTTCCAAGCTATACTCGCCGTGACCGAGAGCACAACCCCTGTCGAGAGGCGGACCATCGTGGCCGTTGCGCAGAATGTCTTCTCCAGCAAGGGAGACGTCGCCTACGCCCAGCTCCGCAGCTGGATCCTGCTGGGAACTCTGCCCGCGGGCTCGCGTCTGGCGCAGTACGAACTGGCCGACCGCCTGCAGATGAGCATCACCCCTCTACGGGAGGCGGTGCGGCGCCTGAGCAGTGAGGGGCTGATCGAACTCGACAGCCACAAGAACGTGCGCATCGCACCGATGTCGGCCACTCAGGCGCGACAGCTCTTCGAGGTGCGTCTGTCGCTCGACCCCACCGCTGTGGAACTGGCTGCACAGCGGCGCACCGAACGGGACATCGTCGACATGCGGGCCGCGGCGTCTCGACTGGTCCCGGTGACACAGAAGTGGGGGGAGGAGGGGTTGATCGCGCACCGCGAGTTCCACCGCACCCTGTACCTCGCGTCCCACAACGACGTACTCATTCACCTGCTGGAAGACCTGTGGGACAAGTCCGACAGGTATCGGCGGGTGGGCCTGGAACTGCCGCCGGGCGCGGAACCCCGCACCATCGATCTCGACGAGCACTTCCAGATCCTCGAACTCGTCGTCTCGGGTGACAGCCACGCGGCGGGAGAGCTGACACGCAAGCACATTCTGAACAGCCTCACCGCCGCAGCGATCGACGCGCTCGAAGGTGACGAGCTCACCCACCATCAGGACTCGGCCTGACGCCTCCGTCAGCGACTCCCACACACCGAAAGGTACGCATCCCATGGGTTCCACTCATCGCATCGCCGTCATCCCCGGAGACGGAATCGGCAAGGAAGTAGTACCCGAGGGCATCAAGGTCCTCGAGGCAGCCGCGAAGGCATTCGACTTCACCCTCGACCACGAACAGTTCGACTACGCCAGTGCCGACTACTACACGCGGCACGAGAAGATGATGCCCGACGGCTGGTTCGACGAACTCGTCGGATTCGACTCGATCTTCTTCGGCGCTGTCGGATGGCCCGACACCGTCCCCGATCACGTCTCCCTGTGGGGCAGCCTGCTGCAGTTCCGCCGACACTTCGACCAGTACGTGAGTCTCCGCCCGGTCAAGCTGCTTCCGGGTGTCACCAGTCCGCTGGCCGGGCGCGAACCCGGTGACATCGACTTCTACGTCGTACGGGAGAACACGGAGGGCGAGTACTCGAGCGTCGGTGGCACGATCTTCGAGGGCACCGACAGGGAGACCGTTCTCCAGGAGACGGTGATGACCCGTGTGGGCGTCGACCGAATTCTGAAGTACGCCTTCGACCTCGCCCGGACCCGGCCGAAGAAGCACCTGACCTCCGCCACCAAGAGCAACGGGATCTCCATCTCGATGCCGTACTGGGACAAGCGGGTCGAGGCCATGGCCGCTCACTACGACGATGTGCGCGTGGACAAGTACCACATCGACATTCTCACCGCGAACTTCGTGCTCCACCCGGACTGGTTCGACGTCGTGGTCGGGAGCAACCTGTTCGGCGACATCCTCTCCGACCTCGGACCGGCGTGCACCGGCACCATCGGAATCGCACCCAGCGGAAACATCAATCCGGAGCGGCGATTCCCCAGTCTGTTCGAGCCTGTGCACGGCTCCGCTCCCGACATCGCCGGCCGTGGCATCGCCAATCCGATCGGTCAGATCTGGAGTGCGTCGATGATGCTCGAACACCTCGGTGAGAAGGATGCTGCCGCAGCGATTCTCACCGCCGTCGAAGAGGTCCTCGCACGCGGAGGCGACTCCCTCACACCCGACATGGGTGGTACCGGCACGACCGGGAGCCTCGGCGACGCGATCGTCCGCTGCATGGGCTGAGGCCAGGTCGGGCCGAGCAGTCGAGTCGGCGCCCGATCACCCACTGCGCAAGGTCCGCTCGCCTCAGAACTGCCGGGCGGCGACGTCGGGGCGGTGGGAGGCGTCGAGAAGTTCACGGAGTCGGTCGGCGGGGACCGGCGCGCCGGGGTCGGCGAGGTAGTCGGCGGCGAGTGCGGCTTGATCGGCAGCGTAGATCGGCGTGTAGGCACCGGATTCGGGTTCGAAGCTCCAGGACTCGGCGAGGGTTCCGGCGTCGACGGTGTCGAAGCCGAGGGCGTTCACGATGGCCGCCACGCGTGCCTTGGCATCGGCGTCGTCCCCGGCGATCGGCAGTGCCGTGCGGGGTGTGGAGTTGGCCAGGTTCGGGATGTGGTGGAACAGGATGTTGTTGAACGCCTTGACGATTGTGGTGTCGGGTAGCAGTGCCTGCTCGTACTCGGCGGTGGTGCTGTCGAGGGAGTCGAGTTGTGCGATGCGTCCGTCGCGATGTGGGTAGTAGTTGCCGGTGGAGAGGACGGTCTTTCGGGCGAAGGCGTCGACCGGGAGGTTCCCGTACGCTCCGAGCGGCACGGACAGCAGCGGGATGTCCCCGAACTCAGCGGCGTCGCGGACCGTGCCGGCCCGAGCGCCGGGTCCCAACTCGTCGATCAGGTCCGTCAGGGACTCCGGCCCTCGCGAATTCGCGATCAGGACCTCGTGGCCCGCGGCGACGGCGAGTCGGGCCACCGCGGATCCGATCGATCCGCTGCCGATGATTCCCAATCGTGTCATATTGCTGTCTCCTTCTGTCGATGTCGTCTCACGGTCGTGAAACGCGAGGTCGTCGATCACGTCTCGGCGGGTGCGCCGGTCGTGTCGCGGGTGGTGTGGTGGTCTCCCACCCTCGGCGGGTGAGGGTGGCCAGTGCTGCGGCGGAGTCGCGGTCGGCCATCGCCGCACCTCGGACCCAACTCGTGGCGAGGCCGGCGAGGAACAGGTCGCGTGCTCGGACGTCGGAGCGTGCACTGCCTTCCCGCTGTGCGGCCTCAAGGAATTCTTCGGTCGTGGTGATGAAACCTTGACACGTCGTGGCGAGCGGGGACTGGTCCGTCGTCGTCGCGGCCCGCAGAGGTTCGGGTAGCCCGTCGAACGCGCTCGCCCAGTCGGTCAGTGCATCGAGCCACCCGTCGAGGGCGTCGGCCGCGGTCGTCGATCGGGTGCGGAGCTCGTCACGTCGGGAGACCAGTGCGTCGTCTCGTGCTGTGAGCAGTGCGGCGAGAAGTGCTTCCCTGCTGGGGAAGTGGCGGTACAGCGTGCCTGCTCCGACGCCGGCCTGCTTCGCGATCGCGTCGAGGGAACCGCTGACTCCGTGCTCGGAGAAGAACTGCTCGGCGACGCCGAGGATGTGGTCCCTGTTGCGGCGTGCGTCGGCTCGCGGGGCGCGAACCTTGCTGATCGCGTCGTCGGCCACGTCGGTCACCTCTCTGTTGACAAAGCGGGGAGTGTCTCCATATCTTGCTGAAGTGGAGACTACCTCCTCTTGGCGTCGATGTCGACAGCCGGTCGTCTCCCGACGCGACCACACTGCTCTGCCACGGAAAGAGGACACGATGTCCGAACAGATGATCATCGGCATGCATCTGGGCAACGGGTACGGCAACCTGCCCGGCTCCTGGCGGGCACCTGGAGTCGATCCCACCAGCTATGCGAGCTACGACGCGAAAGTGCGGCACGCGCAGGCGGCCGAGAGAGGAAAGCTGCAGTTCCTGTTCCTGCCCGACGGGCCCACCCACGTCGGCGACATCGCGAACGAGCCGCCGAATTTCAACCTCGATGTCATGATCACTGTGGCTGCTGTCGCGCGCGAGACGACTCGGATCGGCCTGGTGGCCACCGGCTCGACCACCTTCACCGAATCATTCACCCTCGCGAGGCAGTTCAAGGCGCTCGACGTTCTGAGTCACGGTAGGACGGGGTGGAACGCTGTCACCTCGAGCGGCGAGGATGTCGCAGCCAACTACGGCAGGTCATTGCCCTCGGGGCCCGAGCGCTATGCACGGGCGCACGAGACAGTGCAGCTGGTGCAGTCGCTCTGGGGCAGCTGGGGAGAATCCGCCTGGGTGCACGACCAGGAGACCGGCCGCTTCGCGGATGCCGAACAGATCGCTCCGATCAACCTCGGTGGTGCCCATGTCGCCTCACGCGGTCCGCTGTACATCCCACCGTCCGAGCAAGGACAACCGGTCATCTTCCATGCCGGTGGAAGCGCGAATTCCCTCGAGCTCGCCGGTCGTTTCGCCGACGCCGTCATCGGTGCCGCATTCACCATCGAGGACGCACGCGCACAACGCGATGCGTTCCGACGCGCGGCCGAGCTGGCCGGGCGAGACCCCGATGAGATCCGGTTCTTCGCCGGTCTGATGACGTCGATCGCCGACACGCGGAGGGACGCCCTCGATCGTCGAATCCTGCTCAGCGGGCGGACTTTCCCGCAGCGCGCGGCCTACCTCGGACGCATGCTGGGACTGCACCTCGACCACACGCACCTCGACGAACCACTGTCGGCCCAGCAGTTGTCCGCGGCCCGCCCGTCACCGGGCGACCCCCGATCAGGTCACGCTCTGGCGATCGCGCGCGAGGGCTGGACCGTCCGAGACATGCTCGCGCACGGCGTCATCGACTACCACCCCGTCATCGTCGGACCGGCCGCGGACGCCGCCGATCACATGCAGGAATGGTTCGAGGCGGGAGCAGTCGACGGCTTCTGGGTCTCACCGGACGTCTACGACGGAGGGATCGACGCCCTCGTCGACGGAGTCGTCCCGGTCCTGCAGGACCGCGGCCTGTTCCACCGAGAGTACGAGGGGACGACCCTGCGCGACCACCTCGACGTCCCGGCGCTGTACGGACCCGATCCACGTGTGACAGGCCGTGCCGACGTCTGATCGTCACTCGCCGATCAGGCGCTGCACCTTCTCGCGAGTGTCGGTGCCCGCGACAGGAAGGTAGACGACAATGTTCAGGTCCTTGTGATCGGTCGGCGCCAACTGGTGGTGCTCGAAGCGCAGCTCTCCGACGACAGGGTGCCGGAAGACGCGCTCACGCGAGGCGAATCCCTCGATGTCGCGGTTGTCCCACCCGTCGGCGAACGTGTCACTCGTCGAGCGGAGCCGATCGACCAGGTCCGTGAAGGAGGGAGTGCCGAGGGCGGCGCCTCCGTCCGCCCGGAACTCTGCGAGGAAGCGTCTGCTGTCGGACTCCCAGTGCGGGAGCAACTCACGCACGTACGGGTCGGTGAAAACCAGCCACAGGAGGTTTCGGTCCGCTGCCTCCACTGTCTCGATGCGGGGGAACAACGCACGGTACGCACGATTCCATCCGGCGATCGTCCACTCCGGACGGAGAGCGAACGCGGGGAAATCGGTGAGGGCATCGAGCAGACGTTGCACGGCCGGAGGCGTCGTCTCCGCGCTCGACGGGGTCGGCGTCGGCGGGTGTCCCGCGAGGTCGAGAACGTAATCGTGCTCGGCAGGCGTGAGGTGGAGCGTCGCGGCGACGGCATCGAGGACTTGGCGTGACGGGTGGATGTCCCGCCCTTGTTCGAGCCAGGTGTACCAGGTGACGCTGACATGGGACAGCGACGAGACGTCCTCTCTACGTAAGCCTGTCGACCGGCCCCGCGGAACGGGCGGCAACCCGAGCCGCGACCGTGGCAGTGCCGAGCGGCGGGCGCGCAGGAAAGCTCCCAGCTCACGGCGCGCGGCGAAGTCCCGGTCGGTGGTCACACGGCAACTCTACGATCGTCCACGCGTGAAGGTGGTGGTGGTGATACCAGTACCGCAGCTGTCTTCCTGCGGCGGCACTCGACCGGCATCGTCGTCCCCATGCCTGCACTTCGATCGAGAACCGTCACGCACGGACGCAACATGGCGGGGGCCCGCGCGCTACTACGCGCCGCGGGGGTGAACGGCGACGATTTCGGTAAGCCGATCATCGCCGTCGCGAACAGCTTCACCGAGTTCGTTCCCGGCCACACCCATCTCCAGCCGGTCGGCCGCATCGTCTCGGACGCGATCACCGCAGCCGGCGGCATTCCGCGCGAGTTCAACACGATCGCGGTCGACGACGGCATCGCGATGGGACACGGCGGGATGCTCTACTCGCTGCCCTCCCGCGATCTCATCGCCGACTCCGTCGAGTACATGGTGAACGCACACTGCGCGGACGCTCTCGTGTGCATCTCGAACTGCGACAAGATCACCCCCGGGATGCTCATGGCCGCACTGCGACTGAACATCCCGGTGGTGTTCGTCTCGGGCGGTCCGATGGAGGGTGGCACCGCAGTGCTCGTCGACGGCACCGTGCGAACCCGACTCACCCTGGTGTCCGCCATGTCCGATGCCGCCGCCGGTGACGTCTCGGACGAGGACCTGGCACGCGTGGAGGAGTCAGCGTGCCCCACGTGCGGGAGCTGCTCGGGCATGTTCACGGCAAACTCGATGAACTGCCTGACCGAAGCGCTGGGGCTCGCTCTGCCGGGCAACGGAACCACGCTCGCCACGCACACGGCGCGTCGGGACCTCTACGAGAATGCCGGGCGCACCGTGGTCGATCTGTGCCGTCGGTGGTACGACCACGACGACGAGTCGGTCCTTCCTCGGCAGATCGCCTCACGCGCTGCGTTCGACAACGCCATGGCCCTCGACATCGCGATGGGTGGATCGACGAACACGATCCTGCATCTCCTGGCCGCGGCACGCGAGGCTGAACTCGACTACAGCCTCGACGACATCGAGAAGCGTTCGCGGATGGTCCCATGTCTGTGCAAGGTGGCACCCAACGGGCACTACCTCGTCGAGGACGTGCACCGCGCCGGTGGAGTGCCCGCCATTCTCGGTGAGCTCCGCAGGGGCGGGCATCTGCACGATCACGTGCACACGGTGCATTCGGAGTCTCTCGCCGACTGGCTCGACTGGTGGGACGTCCGGTCCGGGTGTGCCGACGAGGCCGCGATCGAGTTGTTCCACGCCGCACCGGGATGCGTGCGTTCCGCCACTGCGTTCTCGCAGTCCGAGCGTTGGGAGACGTTGGATCTCGACTCCGCCGGCGGATGCATCCGCGATGTGGAGCACGCGTACTCGGCCGACGGCGGCCTGGCGGTTCTGCGCGGCAACCTTTCCGCCGACGGGTGTGTGGTGAAGACGGCGGGCGTCGACGACTCCATCCTCACCTTCACCGGCCCGGCCGTGGTCGTGGAGTCGCAGGAGGACGCATGTGACGCCATCCTGTCCGGACGGATCGTGGCCGGCGACGTGCTGGTCGTGCGGTACGAGGGTCCGCGCGGTGGGCCCGGAATGCAGGAGATGCTCTATCCGACAGCATTTCTCAAGGGTCGCGGCCTCGGGGCTTCGTGTGCGCTGATCACCGACGGCCGCTTCTCCGGCGGGACATCGGGTCTGTCGATCGGGCACGTGTCTCCGGAGGCGGCCGCGGGTGGCGTGATCGCTCTGGTCGAGGACGGGGACAGCATCACCATCGACATCCCGCACCGCTCGATCACACTGGACGTCGCCGACAGCGTGCTCGCGCAACGACGTTCTGCCCTCGACGGCTTCCGGCCCCGCCACAGGCAGCGCGAGGTGAGCGTCGCTCTCCGTGCGTACGCCGCGCTCGCACTGTCCGCAGACAAGGGTGCGGTGCGCGACGTCGATTCGCTCCGGTGAGTCCCGTGGTTCGTCACCGCTCCGTTGCGTCGACCGCCGTCGCCAAGCCGTCGACGAGAGTCGGGAGAAAGTAGGGAATCGTCAGTGCCGTCGGGCCGATGGCGGCCCCGGCTTCCTGGCCGACGAATCCGGCGACGGCACCTGCCGCCACAGCGGGGATCTGCCGCGACACGTCGGATGACAGGAACTCCCGGAGTGCCGCGTCCGTGTCCACCTGTGTGAAGACGACAGAGGCATCGATTCGGGAGATCTCCTCGGACGACACCGCGGTCGAGAACGTGGAATCACCGGTCGCCAGTTCGGTGACGGACGGATCGGACGTGAATCCCAGGTTCTCGAGCAACTCGACGCGCGGGTCCGAGGGAAGCAGGAGGTAGTAGACGTCCTGCGCCTCGGACACGTAGGCGATGGTTCGGTCTCGGAACTCGGGGTGTCCTGCGCCGGCATCGACGACCTGCTGGTCCAGTTCTGACACGAGTTCCGTTGCCTCGACGCTCTTTCCGAGAACCTCACCGGTGACACCGATCGTGTCTCGCCACGGAGTCGACCAGAGCTCGGACGGCGGTGCGACCACGGGAATGCCGGCCGATGTGACCGCGTCGTACTCGCTCCGAGTGAGGCCGGAATGTGGTGCCAGCAGGACGTCGGGGTCGGCTGCGACGAGCTTCTCGACCGACAGGGGACCCAAAACGTCGTCCAGGAGAGCCGGTGCCTCACCGCCGTTCCGGGCGATCGACTCGGCGATCCACGGGTACGTCAGGTCGTCACCGCCGCCGTACGTGGTCGACGGCATGGCCACCGGCATCACCCCGAGAGCCAGCACGGCATCCGTGGCGCCGGCACCCCAGGTGGCCACGCGGGCGGGTGTCGAGTCGAGGGCAGTCTCGCCGTACATGTGCCGCAACGTCTTCGGGAACGATGCATCGGCGGTCGTCGCCGAACCGGGGTCAGCGGGGTCCGACGAGCTGCAGCCGACGAGGTGCGCGGTCACCGCCACGGCGGCGATGAGAACTGTGATCGAGCGTCTCGTCCATCGGGGAACGCTGCCGGGAATACGCATCATGCCTTGATGCTAAGGGTAGGCTGCCCTTATGACGCAATCAACGAGGTCAGGTGCCGGTTCCCCGTCGCCCGACTGAATCGACGATGACCCGTGCCTGCGCCACCGACGAGCGCCCGTGAGAATCAGCGACCGCGCGCAGAAGTGCGGATGCGGCGGATACGGAAAGCTCGTGCCTGGCGGCCATCATTCCGATCGCCGTGTGCACCACGTCGGTGTCGGGGCCGGGCTGTGCACCGTTCTCGGCGGCGAAGTCGGTGGCGCACAGAGTGCCGAGAGAGTGCGCCAGTCGGCCGAGAGGGCCGTCGAGCTCCGTCGACCACTCTCGACCTCTCCAGGTGCGTCGGTGAAGTTGCAAGGTTCCCGACGGTCGGGCGCGGGGGCCCACAGGGAACACCCGCAGCCACCCGACGCCCAGGACGCTCAGGGCGCCGGTCACCTGCGGCCACCGCAGGCGATCGAGTGAATCCTCCACCGCGGCATCGTGGATCGCACCGTCGGCGAGAGCGTCGACGACCGGACCGAGCCCGATTGCCTGGAGTTCCCGTGCGACGCGGGCCGCCGTCGCGTTTGTCACGTGCGCGACATTCTGCACCGACCAGTCGCCGGGCGGGACCAGAACCAGGGCCGCGCCGTCGGCGCCCGTCAGATCGACACAGACATCCACGATGTCGGTGATGATCGACGTGCGAAGCCCGCCGTCGTGGTTCCCCGCGCTCACCATCGAGGGTGGTTGTCCCTTCTGGTTGCGCGAACGACTGCAACGCGCCCACTGGTCATGGTGAACGAGTCATACCCGGGCCGCCGCGACTCCACACACCGTCCGGCAACTCGTCGACGCCCGAGGTGGCGGCGGATCCGGCCGTAGCCACCGTCACCCTCTCGACGCGTCGTCGGGCACGTCGTCTGTCGTCGTCGGCGCGAACGGCCCTGACGGGCCGAAGGCGATGTCCGCGAAACGCTGTCCCATGACGGCGTGGGCGTCGGTGTCGGGATGCAGGTTGTCCGGAAGTGGGTGGCGCCGTTCGTCGTCCTCGCCGAAGAGCAGCAGTCCGTCGAGGTGGTGGAGGTTCGGGTCGTCCGATCGACTGTCGACGATCTGAGCGAGCGCGTCACGGATCACGCGAAGTGTCAGGCGTCCGAGCGCGATGTCGCCCTCCGTGCCCGTCGCGCGAAATCTCGCGGAGCCGGCGGCGAACGAGTCGGGATCGATCGCCCCGGGTCCCGGAGTGTTCTCGTGGATCGCGCAGTGGATCGGCGAGATCAGCAGCAGCGGTGTGGTCGGGTGCCCGTCGCGGACGGTGTCGAGGAACCCGTGAACTGCGGGAACGAACGAACGAAGGCGCATTGCATCGAGGTTGACGACGTTGATGCCCAGCTTGACGCTGATGGCGTCCGCGGGGGAGTCCCGCACGACGCGAGCCATGAACGGATCGACGAAGGCGCTGCCCCCGAAACCCAGGTTGCGCAGCCGAACGCCGGCACGACGGGCCGCGACGACAGGCCAGATGCGCGTGGGGCTCGCGGCGTTGGATCCCTGGCTGATCGAGCTGCCGTGGTGCAGCCACCTCGGTCCGCTCGTCGGCGCCGGGTGCAGAACGGCATCAGCGGACAGCGAGACCAGATCCACCTGTTCGTTGTGGGGGAGCCAGATCTCGACCGTCTTCTCCCCGGCCGGCAGATCGGTGAGGGTGATGCGTTCCGTCGTTCCCGGGTGGACCGTGCTCGTCCCGGTGGTCGGATCGATCTCGACGGTGTCACCGCCCGAGAGCACGTGCGACTGAAGAATCGAGTCGTTCACCACCACGTCGACGGCGCCCCGGTCGCGCATCACACCCCGGTAGGTCATGCGCGTGGTGTGGACCTCGAGGACCATCTGGACGGCGGTCGTGCGCGCGGCGATACGCACTCCGGACGGTTGCGCCTCCATCATCGCGAGCTGCGGGTCCGCATCGCGTTGCCGGACGGCACGGGGGAGCCGGTGTGGGCGCACGCCCCGATCCACGCGTTCGAGCTCGGCTGCACCGAGGACGATGTCGTCGTTGAGTGGTGCGGTGATCATACTTTCCGAGACTACCTAACGGTGTTCAGGGGCTACCTAACGGTGTTCAGGGGCTACCGAACGGTGTTCAGGACGACCGCGGCGCTCTCGCTCACCGCGGCGTCCTCGTACGGTGCCGAGGCGTCGTTCTTCCGTGTCAGCACCGTCAGTACCAGCGGGGGACGGCCGGGTGGTGTGACGACGGCGATGTCGTTCCGCACGGCCCCGGCGCCACCCGACTTGTCGGCCACCGTCCATCCGCTCGGCGCCCCCGCGCGGACGAGTGCGCCGCCGGTGGCGTTCCCGCTCATCCACTCGGCCAGGGTCGCTGCGTCGGCATCGGTCGACGAGCCGGCACCCCGCAGTGCGGCCAGACTCGTCGTGAACGCGTCGGCGGTGGTGGTGTTTCCGGTGCTGTCGGGTCCGACCGTGTTGAGGCCCGGCTCCACGTCGACGATGTCCGTGACAACGTCGCCGAGTCGGGACAGAGCCGCATCGAGCTCTGCGGGACCGCCGATTTGGTCGAACACGAGGTTGGTCGCCGTGTTGTCGCTCTCCCGCACGGCCGCTTCCGCCAACTCGGCCGCCGTGAGTCCGGTGTCCAGACGTGCCGTGGTCACCGGTGAATATCCCGCGCGCTCGATGTCGGCCGCGGTCCACCTCACGAGGTCGTCCCGAGCGTCCTCAGGGGTTCGTCGCAGGAACTCGGCTGCCAGGAACACCTTCACTGTCGAAGCGAAACCGAAACGTTCGGCTCCGCGCTAGCTGATCGTCTCGCCGGTCCCGGTGTTCAGGAGGCTGACACCCACCGTCACGTCGTAGCGCTCCTCGACAGCCTGCAGTCCGGTCGAGACGTCGTCGCGCTCTGCTCGACTCGACGTGGGAGCCGGCGAGACGGGCACACCGCCCGAGGGAGCGCACGCGGTGAGGGCCAGGGCGACGGCAGCGAGCGCGACGCGCGGTCGGGCCGCCGTGTGCAGGAGTGCTCGTCTCGTCACGCGAGTGCGAGGAACAGCTTCTCGAGTTCCGCCTCGGTCATGGGTTCCTTGTTGTCGGCGGTGGCACCGGTCATACATTCGCGCAGGCCGGTGGCGACGATCTTGAACCCTGCCCTGTCGAGCGCGCGCGAGACGGCGGCGAGCTGGGTGACGACCTCCTTGCAGTCGCGGCCGTTCTCGATCATCGAGATGACCCCGGTGAGTTGGCCGTTGGCGCGCCGGAGTCGGTTGAGTACCAGTGCGATGCTGTCGTCGTCGCCGACCATGATGAACTCCTGTCAGAACTGCCGTGAGCTGTCGATGGTACCCCCGGGGGCATCAGAGTCTCAGTGTCCGGGTGCCGGTTCGTCGGCGAGCGTGGCGATGGCAGCGCGGAGCTTGGTCGCTGCGTCGTGGGCGACGTCGCCGAGCGCCGGCACTCCGGTCGACTGGACCATGATGTCGGGGTTCATGGCGTCGACGATGATCACGTCGGCGTTGTCCGGGTCCTCGCGGACGACGACGTTGCAGGGGAGCAGCAGGCCGATCTGTCGCATGACGCCGACGGCGCGGTGGGCCAGGGGCGGGTTGCACGCGCCGAGAATCAGGTAGCGCTCCATGTCCTCACCGAGCTTGGCTTTCAGGGTGGCCTGCATGTCGATCTCGGTGAGCACGCCGAAACCCTGCTCTGCCAGGGCGTCTCGGGTGCGCTGGACGGCGGTGTCGAAGTCGGTGTCGGTCAGGGTGGTGGTCAGAGCGATGGTCACGAGTGTCGTCCTTCGGTCGGGGGTGTCAGTGGGAGAAGCTGATGGACGGGAGGGCCTTGCGGAGCCAGGCCGGTAACCACCAGGCGGCGGAGCCGGTCAGTCGGAGCAGGACGGGCAGCAGGATCAACCGAATCAGGATGGCGTCGAGAAGCACGGCGACGCCGAGGATGATGCCCATCTCCTTCGGCGGGAGCGGGTCGGCGAGGGCGAAGGTGAAGAACACCGCCACCATCACCGCGGCCGCGGCGAAGATGACCCGCCCGGAGTGGGCGAGACCGTCGATCATCGCCGTCGTCGCGTCGCCGGTGCGCTCGACGTGCTCCTTGGCGGTGGCAAGGAGGAACACGGTGTAGTCCATGGCGATGGCGAAGATCATCGCGAAGAAGAACACCGGTCCCCACCCGTTCAGGAAGCCCTGCGGAGTGAAGCCGAGCAGCGAGGCGCCGTGCCCGTCCTGGAAGATCAGCTTCGCGACGCCGAACGCGGCGGCGGTGGAGAGCAAGCTGACCGCGGTGCCCAGGAACGCGATCAAGGGTGCCTGCAGTGCGACGAGGAGCAGCACGAACCCGAGGATCAGGATGATCGTGACGACGAGCGGCAGATAGTCGTTCAGGGCCTGCTGCAGGTCGAGGTTCTCCGCGGGTGCGCCACCGACCAGCGCCGACTCCGGGAGCTCGCCGCGCAGGTCGGCGAGGATGGTGCTCATCGACTCGTCGGAGGGGTCGACCGCCGGGATCGCCTGCAGGAGTGCGTAGCCGGAGCCGTCGGCGGCGGGTTGCGGTGGGGTGACCATGGCGATTCCGGATATCTGCGCCGCGGCGGCGGCCGTGTCGGCGGCGCCGGCCGAGGGAACGACGATCTGCAGTGCGCCGGGGGCGCCGTCTCCGAACTGCTGCTGGACGAGGGCGTAGCCCTGCCGCACGGGTGCGTCCTCGGGGACGACGGAGATCGACGGCATCGCGACCTTCAGGCCCAGGACCGGCAGTGCGAGTGCGACGAGGACCCCGATCGAGGCGAGCGCGAACGGCCACGGGTGCTTGTGCAGGAGAGCGCCCCACGCGGCGAACACCGACGAGCGGTGCTGCTGACGCTTGGCGTAGGGAAGGGACGCGGCATCGACCTTCGGTCCGAGCGCGCCGAGGGCGGCGGGGAGCAGGGTGAGGGTGGCGAGCAGGACGAAGGTGACGGCGAGCATGATGCCGACGGCCATGGTCCGCACTGCGGGGGCGGGGACGATCAGCACGGCGGACAGGCTGACGAGGACGGTGAGTCCGGACAGGACCACGGCTTTGCCGGCGGTGTCCATGGTCTCTGCGACGGCCGCGCGGGGATCGCGGGAGCGCAGGGCGTCGCGGAAGCGGGCGACGAGGAACAGTGCGTAGTCGATGCCGAGTGCGAGGGCGAACATCATGGCGAAGTTCATGGCCCACACCGAGATCGGGGTGATCTCGTTGAGCAGGACCAGCCCGCCGGCGGAGGCGACGAGACCGGCGATGGTCAAGAGCAGCGGGAGTCCGGCGGCGACGAGCGAGCCGAACGCGAGGACCATGATGGCGAGGGTGACGGGCCAGGAGATGAGTTCGGCCTGGATCATCGCGTCGTGGTTGGCCTTGTTGAAGTCCGACCACAGCGCCGACGCTCCGGTGGGGTAGACCTCGACACCGTCGCCGGAGAGTGCGGTGAGCTGGTCCTTGACGTCGTCGACGGCGGTGACCATCTCGTCGGTGGTGCCGTCGGCGCCGGCGATGAGGATGCCGGTGCGTCCGTCCGGGCTGATCGTCATCCCCGGCTGCGGGGGCACGATCTCACCGAAACGTGGGTCCGCGTTCAGGATGTCGGTCGCGCCGGTGAGCGCGGCGGTCGCTGCCGGGTCGCTCAGCGCACCGGAGTCGCTGTGGACGACGACCTGCACCGCGGCGGAGGAGTTGCCGCCGAAGTGCTCCTCGGCGAGCTCGCGGACCTGCACCGATTCCGATCCGTTCGCCTGCCACCCGGCGCCGGCGAGGGACGAGAACACCGACGGTGCAGCGGATCCGAGGGCGATCAGCAGAATCAGCCAGGTGCCGAAGACCCAGCGGCGGCGGGTGACCATGGCTGCGCCCCACCGGCCGAGGCGGCCGGGGGCACTGTCGTGGTGGTCGCCTGGCCGGGATCCGGCGACGGTGTCGGACTGGGACACGGTGGACTCCTATACGGGTGGGGGTATCCGAGCGGCCTGGATCGGCCATCGTCGAGAAGTGGTGTGAGGGTGTGCTCAGCGGTGGAACTGTGAGCATTCGGCAAGGGGGCCCACAGGACACTCCTTCCGCGTTCGATCCGCTGTACTGCGCACACCGTGTCACATACGAGGGGGGGTATGCAAGTACCCCCTGGGGTATCTGACCGAGGTTGCCGGGTGTCGGTGCGAAGACCGCCCAAGTACCCCCAGGGGGTACTTGTCGGTACGCTGAAGCCTGTGTCTCACAGTGCTCGGCGACGACGTTCGGTGATCGCCGCTGTGCCGATGCTGTGGTGGGTCGTCCTGATCGCACTGAGCGTGGTGCTGATGCACATGGTGGTGGCCGTCCAGACCGCCGCGGCCCATGAAGCGATGCCGAACCACCACGCGTCGATGGACGCGGAGGTCCACGCTGACGCCGCCACGCACATCGCGGAGCCCGGTCCGGCGGCGGAGCGACTGCCGTGTCCCGGCGGTCACGACATGATGCATCCGTGCATCGGGACGGTCACCTCGTTCCCGCCGATGTCGGTCCCGATCGGGGCCGTCGAGTGCCTGCCGGCGCTCGATGACGCATCCGACCGTGTCGTCGTGATCGTCGCCCGCGCAGGTCGAGCAGCACCATGGGCGCTGTCCTCGCTGGACGACTCGGTACTTCTGCGGGTGTGACGGGGAGCCCGGGGCAGTGATGCCCCGGCGGATCGCACGTCGATTCAGACCCCTTTTCCGTTCGACACACCTCAGGAGTACGCCCATGCATGTCAAGAACACGACAGTCACCACACTCGCCGCTGCCGCGATCGGAGTCGCCCTCGTCGCCGGTTGTGGCGACGACGGGTCGTCCGCGTCGATGGAGGGCCACTCGATGGGTTCCTCATCCATGGAGTCCGCGCCGTCTCAGGATCCCGCTGCGGACTTCGCCGACGCCGACGTCGCGTTCGCATCGATGATGTACCCGCACCATGCTCAGGCTGTCGAGATGGCCTCCATGGTCGACGGGCGGTCCACGAACCCGGACGTGGTCACGCTCGCCGACGAGATCGCGGACGCGCAGGGACCCGAGATGGACCAGTTGGCCTCCTGGCTGGCGGAGTGGGGTCAGCCGTCTCCGTCTGCATCGCCCGACGACATGCAGGGCATGGACCACGGGTCGGGGAGCGGAATGATGAGTTCGCAGGACATGGCCTCCCTGACGGCCTTGTCCGGCGACGAGTTCGACCAGCGGTGGCTGACGATGATGATCGACCATCATCGAGGTGCGGTCGCCATGGCGGAGACGGAGATCGAAGAGGGCTCGAACGACGACGCGGTCGCGATGGCTCGCACGATCGTCGACACGCAGAACGCCGAGATCGCCAGGATGGAACAACTTCTCGGTTGACCTCCGGCCGACGGCCGCCACTCCGACGGGAGTGGCGGCCATCGGGTGCGGCCCGTGTCAGTTCCGGAGGCGCGCCGCGAGTTCGTCGACGCGCGAGGCGATGTCGTCGCGCACCAGGCGCATCCGCTCGATGCCCTCGATGCCTCGCGTCGACGGCTCGTCGGTGTCCCAGTTCAGGTAGGTCGGTCCCTCGACCGGGTCGACGGTCGCCTCGGTGCCGAGGGTGACGACGTAGTCCATCCGGGACATCAGATCCGGATCGATCGGCTTGGGGTGCTCACCGGTGAGATCGACTCCGACCTCGCGCAGCGACTCGGCGGCCAGAGCGTTGACTGCACTGCCGGGGGCAGTCCCGGCGGAATGCACCTCGACATCGTCACCGGCGACCGTGCGCATCAGCCCTGCGGCGATCTGCGATTTGCCGCCGTTCTTCACGCAGACGAACAACACACTCGGCTTGCGGGACATCAGGATTCCTTCGTCTGTCGGGTGGGTGAGAATCGTCTGCGCAGTGCCAGCGAGACGTAGACCAGGCCCACGAGCACAGGGACTTCGATCAGGGGTCCGACGACGCCGGCGAGGGCTTGACCGGACGTGGCGCCGTAGGTGGCGATCGCGACAGCGATGGCGAGTTCGAAGTTGTTGCCCGCCGCGGTGAACGCCAGGGTCGTCGTGCGCTCGTAGCCCAGTCCCATCGCTGCGCCGAGGGCGTATCCGCCGCCCCACATCACGGCGAAGTACACCAGTAGCGGGAGCGCGATGCGAACGACGTCCAGGGGCTGGGAGGTGATGCGGTCGCCCTGCAGGGCGAAGAGGACAACGATGGTGAACAGCAGTCCGTAGAGCGCCCACGGCCCGATCTTCGGGATGAACGAGGTCTCGTACCAGTCGCGGCCCTTGGCGCGTTCGCCGAAGTACCGAGAGGCGAATCCGGCGATCAACGGGATGCCCAGGAAAATCAGCACGGACTTCGCGATCTGCCACGGTGATGCCTCGATGGTGGTCTGGTCGAGACCGAGCCAGCCGGGGAGCACGGAGAGGTAGAACCAGCCGAGGACGGCGAACATGATCACCTGGAACACCGAGTTGATCGCCACGAGAACGGCGGCGGCTTCGCGGTCGCCGCAGGCGAGGTCGTTCCAGATGATGACCATCGCGATGCAGCGGGCGAGTCCGACGATGATGAGTCCGGTGCGGTACTCCGGTAGGTCGGGGAGGAACAGCCAGGCCAGCGCGAACATCAAGGCCGGGCCCAGGATCCAGTTGAGAGCGAGAGAACCGAGCAGGAGCTTTTTGTCACCGGTGACGGTGTCGAGGCGGTCGTAGCGGACCTTGGCCAGCACCGGGTACATCATGATCAGCAGGCCGATCGCGATCGGGAGGGAGACGCCGTCGACGGAGATGGACGACAGGGCGTCGTTCATCCCGGGGATCAGTCGTCCGAGCAGGAGCCCGACGACCATCGCGACGCCGATCCACACCGGCAGGAAGCGGTCGAGGGTGGAGAGCTTGCCGACGACGGCGGGGTGGTCGCTGGTGTTCGCCGCGGTGCTCATGCGGTCACCAGCGTCGGGTCGACGGTGGCCAAGACGGCCGACAACTGCTGCAGCGCAGCGGGAATCACGCGGTAGTAGACCCAGGTTCCGCGCCGCTCGGAGCCGAGCAGGCCGGCCTGGCGAAGCACCTTGAGGTGGTGGGAGATGGTCGGCTGCGACAGGTCGAAGGATCCCGAGATGTCGCACACGCACGCCTCACCACCGTCGTGACTCGCGATGAGACTGAGCAGGCGCAACCGGACCGGGTCGCCCAGCGCCTTGAACATCGACGCGAGGATGTGCGACTGCTGCTCGGTCAGAGGTTCACGAACCAGGGGCGAGCATCGGACACCCGTGTCGGGCTCTGACTGATTCGACATTCTTCTATATTGACGGTTGTCGATGGTCTCGGTCAATTCGCACTCTACTCTCCGGTGAGAGTAGAGTTCCGCCCCAGCGGAGGGCCGTGCTCGGCCTCCGGCAGTCCCGCACCGTGAAAGAGGCTCGTCATGTCCCACGCCGGCTCGACCGTCGCCCCACCCGAGGACACCTCGGTGCTGGCCGCGCTGCGCTCACCTCGTCGTCTGAAGACCGAGGTGCTGGCGGGCCTGGTCGTCGCGCTGGCGCTGATCCCGGAGGCGATCTCGTTCTCCATCATCGCCGGTGTCGATCCCCGCGTCGGACTGTTCGCGTCCTTCACGATGGCGGTCACCATCTCGATCGTCGGCGGTCGTCCGGCCATGATCTCGGCCGCCACCGGAGCGATCGCCCTCGTCGTCGCGCCACTGTCACGCGAGTACGGCCTCGACTACCTCATCGCCGCCGTGATCCTCGGTGGCGTCCTGCAGATCGTGCTCAGCGTCGTCGGAGTGGCGAAGCTGATGCGCTTCATTCCGCGCAGCGTGATGGTCGGGTTCGTCAACGCGCTCGCCATCCTCATCTTCACGTCGCAGTTGCCCTACCTCATCGGCGTGCCCGCCCTGGTGTATCCCCTCGTGGCAGTGGGTCTCGTGGTCATGGTGTTCCTTCCCAAGCTGACGACCGTAGTGCCCGCACCGTTGATCGCCATCGTGATGCTCACCGCCGCCACCCTCGTGTTCGCGCTGCAGGTTCCCGATGTCGGCGACGAGGGCGAGCTGCCGTCCTCGCTTCCGACGCTGCTGCTCCCGAACGTGCCGTTCACCCTCGACACCCTGTCGATCATCGCGCCGTTCTCGCTCGCCATCGCACTGGTGGGTCTGCTCGAATCACTCATGACCGCGAAGCTGGTGGACGACATCACCGATTCGCGCTCGAACAAGACCCGCGAGGGTTGGGGCCAGGGTGTCGCCAACCTCGTCACGGGCTTCACCGGCGGCATGGGCGGCTGCGCGATGATCGGCCAGACCATGATCAACGTGAAGGTCTCCGGCGCACGTACCCGGATCTCGACCTTCCTCGCCGGAACGTTCCTGCTGATCCTCGTGGTGGGACTCGGCGACATCGTGGCACTCATCCCGATGGCCGCGTTGGTCGCGGTCATGATCATGGTCTCGGTGGGCACGTTCGACTGGCACAGCATCCGTCCGTCGACCCTGCGGCGCATGCCCAAGAGCGAGACGCTCGTCATGGTCGCCACAGTGGCCGTGACCGTCGCGACCCACAATCTGGCCTACGGCGTCGTCGTGGGTGTCGTCACCGCGATGGTGCTCTTCGCGCGGCGGGTCGCGCACCTCACCGAGGTGGTCGACGTGGCGCACCCGGACGAGAACACGCGCGTCTACAAGGTCCTGGGAGAGCTGTTCTTCGCCTCCAGCAACGATCTGATCCACCAGTTCGACTACGTCGGTGACCCCGCGAACATCGTCATCGACATGTCGGAGTCCCACATCTGGGACGCCTCCACGGTCGCGACGCTCGATGCCGTCACCACGAAGTACGCGGCGAGGGGCAAGAAGGTCGAGATCGTGGGGCTGAACGCGTCGTCCGTGGAACGACGGGACCGGCTCAGCGGAAACCTCGGCGCAGGACACTGATCGGGCCCGGTCTCCGGGTCGGAACTAGAGTCGACGCACACTCGACGTACGACGAAGGAGCGGGACAGTGGGCGAGAGCATGCAGATCGGTGAGGTCGCCGAGCGCACGGCACTGTCCATTCGCACACTGCGCCACTACGACTCGGTGGGTCTCGTCGTCCCGTCGGCGCGATCGGCCGGCGGATTCCGGCTCTACACCGAGGCCGACGTCGAGCGGTTGTTGGTGATCCGGCGAATGAAGCCGCTGGAGTTCACGCTGGCCGAGATGGGCGAGCTGCTCGCAGCCCTCGACGTCCTCGGGAACGGCGATGCCGACGACGAGGACCGAACTGCCGCAACACAATTCGTCGACCAGTGCCACGACAAGGCGCTGGACCGGTGCGAGACGTTGCGACGCCATCTCGCCTACGGCGAGGAGTTCGCAGCTCTGCTCGCGGCCCGCAGGCCGGTCACCGAACTCTGAGTCAGCTCTCCTCGCGGCGCTGATACACGTCGGGGATGCCGTCGTGATCGTCGTCGCGGGTCTCCTCCTCGTGGATCAGCTTGTACGCGCGGTTGCGGCTGCGCAGAATCGCGGCGGCGATGCACGCCGAGATCACCGATCCGGTCAGCACTCCGACCTTGACGTGATCGTCTCGCTCGGTGCTCTCACCGAAGGCGAGGTCGCCGATCAACAGCGAGACGGTGAAACCGATGCCGGCGAGAACGGCGACGCCGAACACGTCACGCCACGCGAGTCCGGCATCGAGAGTGGCACGGGTGAAGCGGGACACGAGATACGTGGTGCCCAGCACGCCGATGGTCTTGCCGACCACCAGTCCCGCGACGATGCCGATGGCGATCGGGTCGCCGAGCGCCTCGAAGAAGCCCGACACGCCGCCGACGGTCACGCCGGCGGCGCAGAATGCGAAGAGCGGCACCGCGACACCGGCAGAGAGAGGTCGGATGCGATGTTCGAAGTGTTCAGCCATACCGGGTCCGGCCTCCGGACCGCCGGCGGCGCGGCTGCGGATCACCGGCACCGCGAATCCGAGCAGCACGCCGGCGACCGTGGCGTGAACGCCGGACTCGTGCATGAGAACCCAGGTGACGACCGCGAGGGGAATGAGAATCCACCACGACCGGATCCGTCGCTGCACGGCGACGGCGAAGAGGGCGAGCGGGATCATCGCGGCGCCGAGCGCCACGAAGTTCAGGTCGGCGGTGTAGAAGATCGCGATCACCGTCACCGCGAGGAGATCGTCGACGACGGCCAGCGTGAGCAGAAAGGTGCGCAACGCGAGCGGTAGGTGCGTGCTGACGACGGCGAGAACGGCGACCGCGAAGGCGATGTCGGTCGCGGTGGGAATGGCCCACCCCAGCAATGCGCCGTCACCGGTGCGCAGATTGACGACGACGAAGATCAGTGCGGGCACGGCCATGCCGCCGATCGCGGCCGCGATGGGCAGGGCCGCACGCGCCGGGTCGCGGAGGTCGCCGGCGACGAACTCGCGCTTGAGTTCGAGGCCCACGACGAAGAAGAAGATCGCGAGCAGGCCGTCCGCGGCCCACGTGGAGAGAGTGAGATCGAGGTGGAGCGCGGACGGGCCCACTCGTGTCGCCATGAGCGTGTCGTAGGCGGCCGACCACGGGGAGTTGGCCCAGACGAGAGCGATCACCGTGGCGACCAGCAACAGGGCACCCCCGACGGTCTCCTTGCGCAGCACGTCGGTGATGCGCGAGGCTTCGGACCACGACCCCCGCGAGAGCAGACTGCGACGCGTGGGAGGTGGCGAGGATGACGTCATGGGGTGCCCTTCGGTGCTCTGACGATCAGGAGTTGTCGTACGCGGTGGCGTCGGTACGGCGTTGGTGGGCTTCGCCTTCGGCGGAGTCCGCGAACTCGGGGGTGTCGAAGACCTCGCCGCCGAGCGGATCGACCGGCTCGTCGTGCTCCGAGTACTGAACGGCGCCGGTGTCCGGGTCGATCTGAAGTCGGCTCTGCGGTACCGACTGGACCGCGAGCAGCCCGGACGGAGTGGACAGGCCGTCCTTCGACGGGGACAGACCGGCGAACGTGGTGGAGATACCGCCGCGCTCCGGCCGTCGCGCCGGTGTCGTGCGGTCCACGGGCGGTGCATCTCCGGCAGGGGTGATCCGGACATAGGACGGCGTGGTGGCCACCTCGTAGCGGAAGGCCTTCAGGAGTGACACGCACGCCAGCACCATGATGATCGAGAACGGCACCGCGGTCGCGATCGACGCCGTCTGCAAGGCCGTGAGTGATCCGGATCCACCGATCAGCAGCAGAACAGCGGCAGCGACGCCCTCGAGCACGGTCCAGTAGACGCGGGTGATCTTGGGTGTGTCGAGATCACCACCGGTGGAGAGGATGTCGATGACCAGCGAGCCGGAGTCCGAGGAGGTGACGAAGAAGAACACGATCACCGCGATGGCGAGAACGCTCGTGACGGTCGCGAGCGGAAGACCGTCGAGAAGCTGGAACAGGCTCGTGTCCGTGCCGACCGTTCCGTCGTCGGCGAGCATGGTGCCCTCGTTGCGCTGACGGAGGATTCCGGAGTCACCGAAGATGGTGAACCACAGCGAGCCGACGAGAGTCGGTGCGAGCAGCACGCCGAAGACGAATTCGCGGATCGTGCGGCCGCGCGAGATCCGTGCAATGAACATGCCGACGAACGGTGCCCAGCTCATCCACCATCCCCAGTAGAAGATGGTCCAGGCGCCGGCCCACCCGTCCTCGGCGAAAGGCGATGTACGGAGCATCAATTCCGGCAGCGCCTGGACGTACCCACCGAGGTTCTGCACCCACGACTGCATGAGGAACAGCGTCGGTCCGGCGATCAGGACGAACACAGCCAAGCCGGCGGCGAGTGCCATGTTGATGTTGGAGAGCCATTTCAGGCCCTTCGACACACCCGAGACGACGGAATACGTGGCGAGCAACGTGACGAAGGCAATGAGGGCGATGGTCAGCCAATTGTTCGTCTCCACCCAGCCGAGGTAGGACAGACCGGCGGAGATCTGCTGAACACCGAAACCGAGTGAGGTCGCGACGCCGAACAGCGTTCCGATGATGGCGATCGCGTCGATCGCGTGACCGATACCGCCCTCGATCCGTTGCCGTCCGAGCAGTGGCTCGAGGAGCCAGCGAACCGACAGGGGGCGGCCCTTGCGGTAGGTCATGTACGCGAGTCCGAGACCGACGACGACGTAGATCGCCCATGCGTGCAGACCCCAGTGGTACAGGGTGAGCTCCATGGCCTGATTGGCGGCCGCGTCGGTCGATCCGTCGACACCCCCGGCAACCGGGGGAGTGATGTAGTGCGACAACGGTTCTGCGACGCCGTAGAACACCAGGCCGATGCCCATGCCGGCGCTGAAGAGCATCGCGAACCAGGAGAGGACGCCGAACTCGGGGCTCTCGTCGTCGCGGCCGAGGCGAATGTTGCCGATACGACTGGCGCCGCAGTACAGAGCGAACACGACGAATCCCGTCGCCGTGAGGATGTACCACCATCCGACACCATCGGTGATGGCCCCGTTGAGGGCCTCGAAGGCGTCGGCAGCGGTACCCGCGAAAATGACGGAGAAAACGATCATGGCGACGATGATCGCGGACGCGGGAATGAATACCGGTTTGCGTATTCCGCGCCAGGCGGATCGTACTGAATTCACTTGTTCACATCCTGAGAAATAGACGATCGGTCAGTCGATCATGGCGGTGAGGCCGGGGTGGACGCGAATCCGCTACGTCCGGACCCGTCGATCGACCCGCTCGACCGCGGCGGTGAGCGCCCGCGGGCATTCGTGTTCCGGGAGGTGACCGCAGTCGTCGAGCACCGTCGTGTCCCGACCGGTGATCTCCCACACCTGGTCGTCCAGTCGACGGTGGTCGAGTACCGGATCACACGATCCCGCCACCACTTCGAGCGGCACCGCGCGGCTCCATTCCGCGAGCCGCCGCTCCGAGATGTGGCGATCCGCGCGCGTTCCGGCGCAGTGCGTCGACACCAGAAGTCGCCATTCCACCAGGTCGTCGTCCGGACGGAAATGTTGTCCGCAGAGTGCGGCCACCGCCCTGGAGGTGCTGTGCGCGGACGTGCGGCGTCGCAGGAACCGCCCATCGGGGCGAGAGACCGGGACGATGCCTTCGGGACGGACCAGCACCATCGCGCCGACCGACGATCGGCAGGTGGCGGAGAGGGCCGCCGCGGCGCCGCTCCCGATGCCCAGCAGAACCGGCCGCGGGGCGCCGATCTGCGTCAGGGTGTCCTCCAGCCAGCGACCGTAGTCGGCCGAGGCCCGGCCCCGGCGCGGGCGCACCCCCGAACTGAGCCCGGGCTGGCCGGGCATGTCGGCGACGTGCACCGTGGCGTCGGGCATCGCATCGATCAGCGGCGTCAGAAGTGCCGCGCAGGACAGCTCGCCGGGCACCACCACGACGGTGCGCTGCGCGTCGGGTCGAACGACGGACGTGACGACGGTCGAGCCGAGCGAGGTGTCGATCCGGCGAACGGTGTGCGGCGTGGACCAGTCGGCGAGTCTGCGTCGGCACCATTCCTGCACGGCGTCTCGGCCTGCTGTGGTCCGGTACGTGCCCGTGTCGACGGCGAGCATCATGTCGAGGTGCCTCTTCCTGCTGGACGTCGTTCGGGGTCGCGGAAGCGACCGCCGACCAGACTTCCCGGCACACCGTGGGAGGACACTACTCGTGCGGTCGGCGGGTTGCCACTCGGCGACAGAGGTCCCGCGGAAGGACACGCGCCGGGCGTGCTCGACCGGCATGATCGGGCAATGGCGACGACCAGGCACCACCGCATCGACTACACCGAGCTGTCGGTCACCGACCTGACGGTCGCTCGGGCCTTCTACGCGGGTGCCTTCGGATGGACGTTCGTCGACTACGGCCCGACGTACGCCGGCATCGTGGGAGCCGACGGCGCCGAGGTCGGTGGGCTGGCCGTGGTCGAGACCCCCGCGCCGGCGGGAGGACCACTCGTGCTGCTCTACTCCGACGACCTGGACGCATCGGCCGAGGCGGTCGAGGCCGCAGGCGGATCGGTGGTGTCCGGCCCCTACGACTTCCCGGGTGGACGACGGTTCCACTTCGCCGATCCGAGCGGCACCGTGCTGGGTGTGTGGGCGTCGTCCTGAACCGTCGCGACGCGATCACGACAGTGGAATCGAGACCTCGGATTCCGGGCTCGATTCCACGATCAGCGGGCTGCTTCAGTCGACCAGGACCCCAGCAGTCGCAGTCGATCCGCGCTCGGGGATCCGGGCTCCGCTGTGTAGACCATGAGGACGGAACCGGGGTCCGCGGTGATCACCAGTTCCTCGTAGGCGAGGTGGACCTCGCCGACGACGGGATGGTGGAAGCGTTTGGTCCCGGCGCCGTGAGTGCGGACGTCGTGTGCTCCCCACAGCCTGCGAAAGGTCTCGTCGCGTGTGGACAGTTCGCCGACGAGGTCCTGCAGGCCCTTGTCGTGTGGGTCCCGGCCGGCCTCCGCACGCATGATGGAGACACACATCTGCGCGAACAGGTCCCAGTCGGGATAGAACTCCCGCGACAGCGGATCGAGGAACTGGAACCGAGCCAGGTTGGGCACCCGGCCGCCGTCACCGATGACGGGCGCGTAGAACGCTTTTCCCAGTTCGTTGGTGGCCAGCAGATCCTGCCGTCGATTGCGCACGAAAGCGACGCCGTCGGTGATGGAGTCGAGTGCCCACTGCAGGCTGATGCGAGGTGGGGTGATGCGCTCCGCCCTGCGACGGGGGCGTCCCGACGTGGGGACACCGTCGGCCGCGCGAGCCAGATCGAGCAGATGCGCATGTTCGGTGTCGGTGAGCTGCAGGGCGCGCGAGAGCGCGTCGAGCACCGACGACGATGCGCCGCCGATGGCGCCGCGCTCGATGCGGGCGTAGTACTCGACCGACAGGCCGGCCAGCGACGCCACTTCGCTGCGACGCAGGCCGGCCACCCGACGGGTACCACTGGTCGTGATGCCCGCTGCCTCCGGTGTCAACCTCGCGCGGCGGGTCATGAGGAACTCGCGAACCTCGGCCTTGGTGTCCATGAATTCAGCGTAGGACGACCGGAGGCGATGAGGGAGGCCCTGTCATGACACCCCTCGCGCGGTCAGGCCAGTGTCGCCGTGTCGATGACGAACCGGTAGCGGACATCGGAGGCGAGCACCCGTTCCCACGCATCGTTGATCTTGTCTGCGGAGATGACCTCGATCTCGGCTCCGAGACGATGCTCGGCGCAGAAGTCGAGCATCTCCTGAGTCTCCGCGATCGAGCCGATGGCGGATCCTGCGAAGGTACGGCGGTGCGGGATGAGCGAGAAGACGTGCAGGGGGAGTGGTTCCGCCGGCGCGCCGACGTTGACCATGGCACCGTCGACGGCCAACAGCGACAGATGTGCGTTCAGATCGATCGACGCGCTGACGGTGTTGATGATCAGGTCGAACGTGGAGGCGAGCTCGGTGAACGTGTCCGGATCGCCGGTGGCGAAGTAGTGGTCCGCGCCGAGACGTAGTCCGTCTTCCTGCTTCGCCAGCGACTGCGACAGGACCGTGACCTCGGCTCCCATGGCGTGCGCGAGCTTCACGGCCATGTGCCCGAGTCCACCCATCCCCACAACGGCGACCTTCTTGCCGGGTCCTGCGCCCCAGTGGCGGAGCGGTGAGTACGTGGTGATGCCGGCGCACAGCAGCGGCGCCGCAGCGTCGAGCTCGATGCCCTCGGTAATCGTGACGACGAAGTGCTCGGTGACGACGACCTGCTGCGAGTAGCCACCCTGAGTGACCGTGCCGTCACGGTCGGTGCTGCCGTAGGTCTGAATGTTGCCGACGAGGCAGTACTGTTCCAATCCCTTGACGCACTGGGTGCACTCGCCGCACGAGCCGACCATGCAGCCGACGCCGACGCGGTCGCCGACCGCGTGTTTCGTGACCTCGGAGCCGATCTCGGCCACGATTCCCGCGATCTCGTGGCCGACGACGAGGGGGTACGGAACCGGGCCCCATTCGCCGCGGGCGGTGTGGATGTCGGAGTGGCAGATTCCGGCGAACGCGATGTCGATCCGGACGTCGTGAGGTCCGACATCGCGGCGGTCGATGGTGTAGGGAGACAGTGGCTCGTCTGCTGCGGTGGCGGCGTACGCCTTCACGGGAGTGGTCATGTCTCCAGTCGACACCCGCATCGGCGGTCGAGGGAGTCCCTGACGAAGGGTGTTCCCGCAGGGCACCTCTCGTCAAGACGGTCAGTCCAGAGGTGCTGCGAACGTGCGGAATTCGCCGCGCTCGGTGTGCATGGTCCACAATAGTTCCGCGAGCGCGTCCGGTTCGTGCGACGGCTCACCCGCGCCGATGCCCCGCGGAATGATCAGCTGGCCGACGTGCAGCCCCTCCGGTGCGAGTGCGTCGTGCAGCAGTTGGGCGTAGGCGCTCTCGCCGGCGAACGCGATAGACGTTCCGGCAACGGTCGCGCCGGGACGAACTGCACTGCCTCCGTTCACGAACAGCACGGTGCCGCGTCCCAGCGACCGCATTCCCGGCAGTGCCCAGTTCGCCGCGGTGACGGGTCCGTAGATGGAGAACTCGACCGGACCGACGAGATCGGCCACAAGTGTCTCGAGGACCGGCTTCATGAATTCCCTTGCCGGGACAGGGCTGTACTGCAGCACCTCGACCGGTCCGAGTCGCTCGGCCGCCGAGTCCAGCGCGGTGGTCAGGGACTCGGGGTTCCGGACGTCGGCCGCGAAGCCCGCGGCGGTGATCTCGGCATCGCCCAGCGAGTCGGCGATGCGGTCGACATTGCCCTGCTCTCGTGAGATCAGGGCGACCGAGAACCCCTCGCGGCCGAAGCGGCGAGCGACGGCGGCTCCCAGTCCCTCACCCGCACCGATGATGGCGATCGTGGTCATGGTCGTTACTCCTCTGATCGAGTGGAAGTCAGGACACCAGTGCGTCGTGCTGCGGGGTGGTGCCGGCGCGGTGGCCGTGTCCGGGCCTGGCCATGATCACGAGGGTAGCCAGCGGAACGAGCAGCGCGGCAGCGAACGCTGCGCCGACGACCGGGATCGAGGCCGGGCCGAACACGCCGATGGCCCGCGCGGTGACCGCACTCCCCATCGCGGTGCCGAGGTTGAACATGGACGTGCACAGCGACGTGGCCAGGGTGGGTGCGCCCTCGGCGAACCTGACGGCCATCGACATGAGGACCGGGTTCATGCCGAGACCGGCGAGACCGGCGATCGCGAGAAGTGCGATCGCCGGTGCTGCGTGGTCCGACACCGCGCCGAGCAGGGCGAGTGCTGCCACGACGGCGATGCCCCCGCTCAGAGCAGTCCCGTACGGCGCGCGGCCCGCGAGCCGGCCACTGCCGAGTGTGCCGGTGACGGCCCCGACGCCGAAGATCGCGAGACCCACCGGGAGGAGTTCGGCGGACAGGCCCGCGCGCTCCGTCAGCAGCGGGGCGATGAACGAGTAGGTGGACATCACGGCCGAGGTGACGAGGACGCAGGCAGCCATGACCACCCACAGGCGCCGCGACATCAGTGCCGCCGTCTGCTCTCGCAGCGGGACGGTGGTCGAGGCGGAGCGACCGCCGGGAACGATGCGAGCGACGGGAACGGTCGCGAGCAGCGCCAGCCCGGCGAGGATCCAGAACGGGCCACGCCACCCGACGAGCTGACCGGCGACGGACCCGAGGGGCACGCCGATGACGGTCGCCAGGATGCCGCCGCTGAGGACCATGCCGATGGCACGCGCGGCGTCGTCCGGGCCGGACACTCGAGCACCGACGGACGCTGCGATCGACCAGAACGCCCCCGTCACCAGCGCGGTCACGAAGCGGGCGACGAGGACGACGGAGAGCTCGTCGGTGAGTGCCACGACGACATGTCCGGCGGCGAACACGGCGAGCGAGAGCAGCAGGGTCGTGCGCTCGGGAACTCGAAGCACTGCCACCGCCACCGCCGGCGTGGCGATCATGCCGATCGCGAATGCCGTGACCAGGAGACCCGCCTCGGAGATCCCGATGGCCAGGTCGCCGGCGATGTCGGGCAGCAACCCGGCCACGACGAACTCGGACGTGCCCATGAGGAACGTGCCCATCGCCAGGACAGAGACGAGGAAGGGCAGCGGTCGACGTTCGGTGGTGGAAGGCACGGTCGTCGACGCTATCGACGCTATCGACGTCCTCGCGGCGCAACGAGACCCTGACAGGGAACCTCTCGCTCCCGAGCCACCTGTGTGCAGTGATCCGCGGATACCGCGGATCGCTGCACACGAGTCAGCGCTCGAGCACCGTGCTTCCCACTCGAACACCACCTTGTGATGATTTCATCAGAAAGTCTTGACGGGCGATCCGATCATGAGTGACGATGTGATCATCTACTTCAGGAGCGGCCATGACGATCGATCACGCGCACCGAACTCGCGACGTCGACGGGCATCAGGGGATGCACGTCGATCAGGGTGCGTTGCCGGGTGAGCATCCCGGTCGTGCGATGAACCCGGTGATCAAGGTCCAGGACATCGCCTGGCTCGAGTTCCGCAAGCCCGACCTGGACCGCGCGCAGACGTTCGCGGAAGCATTCGGCTTCGGAGTCACCGTGCGGACCGGCGACGAGTTGCATCTGCGCGGGCTGGCTGACGGAGCGCCGTGCGTCATCATCCGCAAGGGGCGCCGGACGTCCTACGTCGGTGCAGCCTTCCGTGCCGCCGAGTCCGCCGACGTGCTGCGCCTCGCCCGCGCGACGGGTCATCGCGTCGAGCGGCTGCCCGAGTCGATCGGGGGGATCGGGGTGACCGTGACGGATCCGAGCGGCCAGCCGGTGCGGGTGGTCGCCGATCTCGACGACGGTCGCCCACTGCCGGGTCAGCGCACCCACGACTACAACTTCGGGGCGCTCGACGACGCGGGGATCACGCGCACCAATGCCACGCAGCGGCCACCGCACGAGCCCGCCCTCGTGGAACGGCTCGGTCACGTGGTGCTGCAGCGCACGCGTTATCTCGAGAATCTGACCTGGTACCTCGAACACCTGGGCCTGATCGTCAGCGATTTCCTCTACTACGACGGGCAACGTCACCGCGGACCGGTCATGAGTTTCATCCGCTGCGACCGGGGGTCCGAACCGACCGACCACCACACGCTCGCGATGACGCTGGGGCCGTCGGACCGCTACGTCCACTCGGCGTACCAGGTGTGCGATCTCGACGCCATCGGTGCGGGAAGCCGCTATCTCACCGAGCGCGGCTACCGGCACTCGTGGGGGATCGGTCGGCACATCCAGGGCAGTCAGATCTTCGACTACTGGCGCGACCCGGACGGCTTCCTCGTCGAGCACTTCAGCGACGGTGACCGCTTCGACGCCACGCTCGAACCGGGCTGGGCGCCGATGACGGCGTCCGGTCTCGCGCAGTGGGGACCACCCGCGAGCAAGGACTTCCTGGGAATCGCACCGAACAAGCGGTCCCTGTCGGAACTGCGATCCATCCTCACCGGACTGCGCAGCGACAACGAATTCGACTCCGAACGCCTTCTCGGCCTGATGAAAGTAGCCTCGACATGAGCATCGCCGTTCTCCGCACCGCCGACGGATGGTGGGTGCAGACCCGCGAGGGTGCCGTTCGGGTGGACACCACAGCGACCACCACCGCGGACCTGCTCGCAGACCGGTCGGCCGTCGATGCTGCCGCTGCCGGTGGCGAGACCGTCCCCGTGGCATCGCTCGAGCTAGTCTCGCCCGTCACCGCGCCGTGTCGAGTGGTGGCACAGATGACCAATTACGTGTCGCACGTGAAGGATTCCGGTATGAATCCGGAGACGGTGCCACTGACCTTCTTCCGGAAGTCGTCGGGGTCGATCAGCGGACCGACCGCCGACATCGTCCGTCCGGCCCATGTCACCCTGCTCGACTACGAGGTGGAGATCGGGCTCGTGGTGGGGACGACCCTTCCCGTCGGATCGACGATCGACGACACGACGGTCGCCCACCACATCGCGGCACTGGTGATCACCAACGACGTGTCGGCCCGCGACGTCCAGCTGCCCAAGACCCAGTTCTACGAGGCGAAGTCCTACCCGACCTTCACCCCCGTCGGCCCCGTCCTCCTGGTTCTCGAGGACGGCGACCTCGATCGTTTCGAGCAACTGCGGTTGATGCTGCGCGTCAACGGGGAGATCCGGCAGAACAGTACGGTGCGAGACATGATCTACCGACCCACGGAAGCGTTGCGGACCCTGACGGGATTCCAGCGTGTCGACCCGGGCGACCTGATCCTGACCGGCACTCCGGGAGGCACGGCCCTGAAGGCGCCACCGAAGCCCATCGAGATCATCGGCGCTCTGCTGCCGCCGGCCGTGAAGTGGAAGACCTTCTTCAAGCGTCAGGCGAGCAACCCGGCCTACCTGCAGGACGGTGACGTGGTGGAGGTGACCATCGCCACCGACGACGCGATGCTCGACCTGGGGATGCAGCGCACGACGGTGCGGTACGCGTGACGCACCACCCGGCCGTCGTCGTCGGCGCGGGACCCACCGGAATGGTGGCAGCCTCACTGCTCGGTCGGCACGGCATTGAGTGCCTCGTACTCGACCGGTGGGAGGACATCTTCCCGCAGCCGCGTGCCGTCCACCTCGACGACGAGGTCCACCGCATTCTCGGTGACCTCGGCGTCGCGGAGGCGTTCACCGAGATCTCCCGCCCCGGACGCGGCCTGCGCCTGGTGGACCCCGCCATGGACACCATCGCCGAGTTCGAGCGTGATCCCGATTCCCGTCCCCACGGCTTCCCTCCGGCCAACATGTTCGACCAGCCGGAGCTCGAGCGCATCCTGCGATCGGCGATGACGCGGAATCCTCACGTGCAGTTTCGCGGCGGCGTGGAGATCACCGACGTGGCCACGATGAGGGACCACGTGCAGGTGATCGTCCAGGACGTCGCCACGGGCGAACGCAGCGCCGTCACGGCGGACGTGGTGCTCGGGTGCGACGGTGCGAAC
The DNA here is from genome assembly GCF_058139645.1 of Rhodococcus sp. NFXS4. NCBI lineage: Bacteria > Bacillati > Actinomycetota > Actinomycetes > Mycobacteriales > Nocardiaceae > Rhodococcus > Rhodococcus sp. NFXS4. The sequence goes on along the minus strand of NZ_CP192221.1, from coordinate 3,690,460 downwards.
AGCGCGGTGCGGGCCGCGCTCGGAACGACGATGCGGACTCTTGCGCCCGAACAGCGGTGGCTGGTGGTCGACGCGTCGAGTCCCGTCGACCCCGGCCTGTGGGACGGGGTGCATCAGCTGTGCGATCCGCACCGCGCGGGCACGTTCATGCGCATCGGCCAGACTCGCTATCGGTGGGAATTCGAACTTCTCGAACACGAGACCGTCGACGACTTCCCGGATCTGGATGCACTCGCATCGCTGCTCGACCCGTGGCTGCGCCGAGCACCGCGCACCGATCTCGAGCTCGTCCGGGTCACCGAGTACACGTTCCGGGCCCAGCTCGCAGACCGGTGGCGTGATCGACGGGTGTTCCTGCTGGGCGACGCGGCGCATCTGACACCGCCGTTCATCGGCCAGGGGATGGGCGCCGGTCTGCGTGACGCCTACAACCTGACCTGGAAGGTGGCCGGGGTATTGGGCGGATCTCTGCCCGAGGCGGCTCTCGACAGCTACGAGCAGGAACGAGTACCGCACGCGCGCGCCATGATCCGCCAGGCAGTTGCCGTCGGATGGGCCATGAACGGCGGCGGTGAGAGGGTCGCGGGTCTGCGTCGCCGGGTGTTCCCGGTGGTGACACGTGTTCCCGGACTGAGTTCCGTCGTCACGGACAGCGCGACTCCGCGTCTGCACCCGTCGATGTTCGTGCGACGTGGATCGATGTCGCCGCGCAGGCTCGAGGGAACGCTGTGCCCCAACGCGCCGACCGAGCGCGGTGTTCGCTTCGATGCCGTGGCACCATACCGGTTCACAGTGGTCACCACCGTGAAACCCGAACCTGCGCAACGTCAGGAGATCGCCCGCCGCGGCGCGGAGGTCCTTCTGGTCAGCCCCGGCTCCGACCACGGCAGATGGTTACGCCGCGGACGGGTGTCCGCCGCTCTGGTCCGCCCCGACCGGACGGTGATGGCGACCGCGCAGTCACTGTCCGCCCTCCACACCCTTGTACCGCCGTCGCCGAGCCCGTTGCCCCCGAACACGATCGGACGCGCCGATGAGAGCTGACACGGCACTTCCTTGCTACACCGAGGACATCTACTCCACCGCGGCCATTCTCGATCCGTACCCGCACTATGCGGAGATGCGGGCTCTGGGTCCGGTGGTGTGGCTGACTCGCCAGAAGGTTCACGCGATCACGCGCTACGCGGAATGCAAGTCGACGCTGCTCGACGACGGCACGTTCGTCTCCGGCGACGGTGTCGCGCTGAATCCCGTCGCCAACAGACTCGGTCGTGGAACGACGCTCAACAGTGACGGCGACGAGCACGCGTTGAAGCGATCCGTGCTCGCACATCGTCTCACTCCGAAGGCCGTCCGGAAGATGGCGTCGGCGGTGCAGGACAAGGCCGAGCAGATCGTCGACGCGGCGCTGACGCAGCAGTGCATCGACGGAGTCGACGACCTGGCCACCGCGCTCCCGACGTCGATCGTTCCCGATCTCGTCGGGTGGCCGGAGGACGGCCGTGGCGACCTGCTGCGCTGGGCCGGAGCGACATTCGATGCGCTCGGTCCCCTGAACCGGCACGCGGTGACGGCGACCCGAGCAGCGTCGGAGATGATGGCCTACTCCCGCCGGGTGGTCCGTGAACGCTCGGTGCTGCCGGGCAGCATGGGTGCGGACGTTCTCGCCGCGGCCGACGAGGGGCGCATCGAGAGATCGCAGTGCCCGGCGTTGATGATCGACTACCTCGGACCGTCGCTGGACACGACCATCGGCGCCATCTCCGGTGCACTGCACCTGTTCGCGACCCATCCGGACCAGTGGCAGGCGGTCCGCGAGGATCCGTCCCTGATTCCCAACGCGGTCAACGAGGTCGTGCGATACGAGTCGCCGATCCGTGCGTTCTCCCGCAGGGCGGTGCGCCAGGAGACCATCGGCGACGCGATCATTCCTCGGGGCGCGCGAGTGCTGGTGCTCTACGCGTCGGCGAACCGTGACCCCCGCGAGTGGCACGACCCGGACTCCTTCGACATCACCCGCGATGCGTCCCGTCAACTCGGCTTCGGATCGGGCGTGCACGGATGCGCGGGTCAGGGGCTCGCTCGTCTCGAGGCGTCCACGATGCTGCGAGTGCTGGCCGAGCGCGTCGAGAGCATCGAACTCACGGGCACACCGTCGCGTGCGGTGAACAACGTCATCCACCGATTCGACCGCCTCCCACTGAGGTTGGTCGCAGCAGAGAGGAGATCGTCATGATCGTCGATGTCGACTGGGATCGATGCGAGGGACACGGCATCTGCGCAGAGCAGGCGCCGGAGGTGTTCAGCCTCGACGACGAGGGCGAGCTGCACCATGCCTACGACGGCGCGGACGTCCCGGACGAGTTGGTGCCCGGTGCTCGATCCGCCGTGAGTGTCTGTCCGGTCGCGGCGCTGCGTGAGCGCGCGTGAGCGGTGCCGCACGCCGTGTGGTGATCGTCGGTGATTCCATCGCCGGATGTACCGCCGCACGTGAACTCCGAGCGCTGGGTCACGACGGTCCGATCACCATGATCGGATGCGATCCCGACGGCTGCTATGCCCGGCCGCCGCTGTCCAAACGCGTTCTCGCGGAGGGCATCGGTGCGTCCGATGTCTGGGACCTGTCCGATCTCGACCTGACCGCCGTCACCGCGCTGGCGACCGGAGTCGATGTCGGGCGACGAGTGATCACTCTCGCGGAGGGTGAGGACGTTCCGTACGACGCTCTCATCGTGGCGACGGGGGCGGACGCTCGCAGACTGGCTGCACCCGACCAGAGCGGTGAGCTGGTGGTGCGCAGCCTTGCCGATGCTCGTCTGCTGCGGGAGCGGCTGGAGAATGCGACGTCCGCGATCGTCGTCGGCGCAGGGTTCCTGGGGATGGAAGTGGTGAGTGCCTGTGCGGCACGCGATGTTCCGGTCACGGTCATCGACGTGGATCCGCCGTTGCAGCGGATACTCGGCCCGTTCCTGTCCGAGGCGATTACCGCACGGGCGGCTGCACGCTCGGTCGACGTCCGCCGGGTGGACCGGCCCGTCGAGTTGATCGGCGATCCGGTGGGTGGGGTCCGGATCGACGGCATCGAGTCGACGGCCGATCTCGTGGTCAGCTGTGTCGGTGAGGTCCCCGGCACGCACTGGCTCGACGGCAGCGGGATCGGTGACGGCGGCGGCGTGGACATCGACGACCGCTGTGCGACCGCGGTGCCGGGTGTGTTCGCTGCGGGAGACGTCACTCGTGGCTCGGACGAGAACGGCCGGGTTCGCCGTACCCCGTTCTGGTCCACTGCGATCGCGCAGGGCAGGGTCGCCGCGGCATCGGTGTTGGATGTGCCGGCCCGGTGCGCACCGACGGACGACTACTTCTGGACCGAGGTACTGGGATTGTCCATCAAGGTCGTCGGTCCGCTGCCTCTCGTCGGTGCACCCACCGTGTTGGAGGGATCGGTGAAGGACGGCTCGGCTCTCCTCGAGTGGACGCACGACGACGGTCGCAGGACCGTCGTGGCCTACGGGATGAAGAAGGCTGTCGGGTTGTTGCGACGCATGGTGTCGTGATCACCGATGCGGCACTGCGCGAACGAGAGTCGCGCAGTGCCGCATCGGTGAACTGTCAGATCACTTCCCGAGTTCGCCGAACGTGGCGTCGATGTCGGCCATCTCCATCTCTGCGGTCTGCTGGATCAGCTCCATGAGCTCCGGATCGAGCCCGGGTGCGAACTCCTCCGGTCGCTCGGGCGCGATGTCGAGGGGTGCACCCGCCGGCGCCTGTTCGCTCGCGTCGAGATCCGTTCCGTCCTTCGACGGCGACATGCCCTGGTAGATACGGCCCGCCTCGGACGCGCCGGTGAGGTCGAAGGTGTACTGCTTGCTCTGCAGGCCCATCTCCACGAGCTTCTTCACCTCGGGGAACTGCTCGGCGTTCGTCTTCGGAATGGGCAGCGTCTTCTTCCAGTCGACACCCAGTGTCTCGAGTGCCTTCGCGTAGCCGTTCTCGTGCGCCTGGTCCCGAACGATGAGGTAGGAGATGGTGGACCGGGCGGTCTTGTTGTCGGTCATCTCGTACATGCGGCACTTCTGCAGGCGGCCCGTCGATTCGAGCATCAGGTTGTACAGCAGATCGAGCACGAGGTTGCCCGAGTTGTAGACGTAACTGCCGCTCCACGGGTTGCCCACCGAGTCGACGGGCATCGCGCCCTGAGCACCGACGAGGTAGTGGTGGATGTTGCCCTCGGACAGGGCGATGTTCAGCGGCACGGCGCCGCCCGCGCCCGGTGTGTCGAGCGGATCGTTCTGCTTGCCCTGGTATCGCGGCGACCCGTCGAGCAGGCGAGAGATGGTGGTGCCGATGAGTTCGACGTGACTGATCTCCTCGGTACCGATGCCCTGGATCAGGTCCCGGTAGGGCTTGGCCGCGGCGCCGCGGAAGTTCATCGACTGGAACAGGTACTGCATCATCGTGCGCATCTCGCCGAACTGGCCACCGAGGCCCTCCTGCAGCGCGTTCGCTGCGGCGGGATCGGGCTCGTCGGGAACGATGTCGTGGATCAGCTTCTGTACGTGCAGATACATGGGGCCTCCTCAGGCGTGGGGCGGAACTGCCGCCCACGCAACACGGGTGCCCCGAGTCTGACCACCCTCAATCCTTCGGTGTTGTTCCAGCCTTCGGAGAACGCTGTTGTGACCCACCACATTTCACTGGTGTTAAGCATCTTTATTGTTCTGTGATACACGCCTCACGGAGCCGTCCGAGCACATTCCGTCCGGAGAATGACAGGTATGACCTCATCTGTGGCGATCAGCCGTGACACAGCAGTCGGCCCGGAAGCCCGGTTGTCCTGGATTCTGTCGGGCCTCGCCGGGATGGTCGGCGCCGTCGCATTTCTGCATTCCGCCGGATACTTCGTCACCTTCATGACGGGAAATACCGAACGCGCGGTCGTGGGACATTTCGGTGAGCCCGCCGGCAAGGAGGTGGCTCCGGGCGCATCTCCCTGGGCCGCACTGGCTCTGATGGGATCGTTCCTGCTCGGCGTGGTCATCGCGTCGATCTGCCGACGGAAGTACTGGTCGAACCATCCGCACGGTGCCACCGTGGTGACGACGATCGCGCTCGCGGTGGCGGGGTCGATCGACATCGCACTGTCCGGGTGGTCGTCCGCCGACGTGAACTTCTATCCGATCCTTCTCATCGCTTTCGCGCTCGGCGCGTTGAACACCGCCTTCACCAAGAAGGAGGAGACCTACATTCCGCTGAGTTATGTCACCGGAACGCTGGTCAAGCTGGGGCAGGGAATCGAACGCCATCTGTGCGGTGGCGGAACCCGCTACGACTGGCTCTGCTACCTCATGCTGCTGGGGTCGTTCTCGCTCGGCGGTGCGATCGGCGCTTTCATCGGCGTCGTCATCACCGGTCCCCAGGTGCTCCTGCTCGCCGCGCTGTTCAGCTTCGGTGCCACGATCTTCACCTTCACCCACACCGAACGGCAGACGGTCTTCGGCTGACAGGTGGCTCGTCGGCTCAGATCGCGTGGAACGCCCTCCGCGCTGTCGCTGCCAGTGCCGCTCGTCGGCGATCGTGGTCGGACGCGCTCTCACCCGCGTGCGCGGTGTGGACGATCGCGGACTGCGCCCACGTGGCGGCGAGCGACACCAGCATCGACCAGAGATCCTCCGCCGCGACGTCGTCGACGAGAGTGCCCCGCTTCTGTGCGTCGCGGATGGCGTCCAACTCGGCGCGACCGGCATCCTCGCGGTGCGCGAAGAGGGGGCCGATCGGAGTCCGCTCCAACCGCGCCCAGGTCACCAGGCGCACCAGCTCGGGATCGCCGATATACATGTCGTAGAGGGCCGCGACGTATCCGGGCAGGTCGTCCGCGTCGAGCGGGACGTCCGCCATGTCGACGTCCACCCGGTTGTCGAAGACCGCGTCGAACAGTGCCTGTTTGCTGCCGAAGTACGCATAGATCTGCGACTTGTTGATGGCGGCGTTCGCAGCGATGCGGTCGACGCGCGCCCCCGCGATGCCGTGCTCGGCGAACTCGGCCGTCCCTGCACGGAGTATTCGTCGTCTCGTCGCGGCGGCGTCACCCATGGGTCGAGCCTACGCAGTGACCAACCGGTTGGTAACTCGATCATTCTCGGTTACGCTTCCAACTAACCAGTTGGTTGACACCGACCGGTCCACGTCGAAGGGACATCCAGTGAGAACCGTGGCCGCCTACAGCGCATCCGCACCCGGAGCCCCGTTGATCCGGGACTCGGTGGAGCGACGGGACCTGCGGGCCGACGACGTCGCCGTGCTCGTGAGCCACTGCGGTGTGTGCCATTCCGATCTGCACGCGCTCCGGGACGACGCGGGGTCCTTCCCGCTCACCCCGGGCCACGAGTTCGTCGGAACGGTGCTCGACGTGGGCAGCGGCGTCACGGACTTCGCCCCTGGGAACCCCGTGGCCGTCGGCAACATCGTCGACTCGTGCGGCGTGTGCGACATGTGCGCTGCGGGGCAGGAGAACTACTGCCGTGAGTTCCCCACCCTCACCTACGGCGGGCGGGACCGCGTCGACGGATCGACGACGGCAGGAGCCTTCTCGGCGGAGTACGTCGTGCGGGATCGCTTCGTCTACCACCGGCCGAAAGGCCTCGACGCGGCCGCGGTCGCTCCCCTGATGTGCGCGGGCATCACGGTCTGGGAGCCGTTGCGCCGCTGGGGCGTCGGTCCAGGGTCGCGCGTCGGTGTGGCCGGAATCGGTGGCCTCGGTCATCTCGCCGTGCGATTCGCGGCGGCGCTGGGCGCCGAGGTCACCGTGTTCACCACCTCGTCGGCCAAGGCGGAGGAGGCGCGGGAACTGGGTGCTCACCACACCGTGCTGTCGACCGACGACGCCGCGATGGTGGCGGTGCAGGGCGGACTGGATCTCGTCGTCGACTGCATCCCGGTCGCTCACGATCCGCACCCGTACCTCGCGAGCCTGGCGCTAGACGGAACCCTCTGTCTGGTGGGCCACCTCGGCTCGGTCTCGATCGAGACGGTGGATCTCCTGGTCGGTCGCAAATCGGTGAGCTCGTCCGGCAGTGGTGGTCGCCGGCACACGCAGGAGATGCTCGACTTCTGCGGCGACCACGGCATCACCGCGCAGGTGGAGGTGCTGCCGTCGGCCCTCGTCGGCACCGCTCTCGATCGTCTCGAGGCCGGAGACGTGCGCTACCGGTTCGTGCTCGACATGGGTGATCTGGTCGGCGACGGCACACCTGCCTGAGGGTTGCGGAATCGGGGCGCGGGGCATTCAGGGCGTGACCCGACCACCGATCAGAGAGCAGGACCCCGCGATGACGATGCCCAGTGATGCTGCGGACGCCGTGCCCGCCGCCGGAAGCAACGACGGACCGCGCGAGCACGAGCAGGACACCGAGCACACCGCCTACGTCGACGAGGAGAACGTGCCGCACCCCGGGGATGCGAACACCGACTCCTGATCGGCGACCGTGGGTATCGACACCAGCGGGAAGACACTGACACTCACCATCGGACACGACGAGTTGATCGTCCGTCAGCGATGGGAAGTGGTCAGCATCGTCAACGACATCGCGATCGCGGTGTGGTTCATCGCGGGCAGTGTGCTGTTCTTCAGTGAGTCGACCACCGAGCTCGGAACAGTCCTCTTCCTTGTCGGGAGCATCGAGTTGCTCGTCCGGCCTGTCATCCGCCTCGTTCGACGGGTGCACATTCGACGAGTACGTGGTGCGTCCGACGGAGTGGACAGCCTCGACTTCTGAGTGTCGTCGGGAGACCGCAAAGGGTGCCCTCGAGACCGTTCGTGACTGCCGCGCCGGCGGTCTCTGTGCCCGCACTGGGTACGGCATGGACGGCGTCGGGGGAGGCGAGCCCGCTGGTGGGGGAGTGGCGCATGACCGGGCTCGGCGTCGATCCTGCAGGGGTACGAGTCGTTCCACGGTGATCTCGTGACCGAGTCCGACGGAACCTCGGGGACCTTCACGATCTCGGTGGAGTCGGCTCTGGCGCGCGATCTCATCGGGCAGACCCTTCATCGTGCTCACGAGGTGGACGGTGACACTCTCGTTCCGACACCGAGCGATCCTGCCGACGGCTTCCGGGCCACCTACGAGCGTGGATGACGCGCCGCGGAGCGATTGCCCTCGCGTCCGCAGTCTCTCTGCTCGCCGGCTGCTCGGCTGAGAGCGACACCGTCGGTGCGGCTGCCTCGTCACCGACGACCACGCGGCCGACCGCCGCAGAACGGAACGGAGAGACGATGCGCGTCGCGATCGACGTCGAGGGCACCACGGTGATCGGAACGCTGAACGACAGTGTGGCGGCCCGCGATCTCGCGGCACTTCTGCCCGTGACGGTGGAGATGTCGGATCACGGCGGCGTGGAGAAGACGGGTCCGCTGCCGGCGGTGCTGAGCACGGACGGGTCTCCCTCAGGGGCGGAAGCCGATCCCGGCGACATCGGGTACTACGCGCCGTCGAACGACGTCGTTCTGTACTACGGCGATCAGAGCTACTTCCCCGGCATCGTCGTACTCGGGACCATGGACCCGTCGGGAGTCGGTGCGCTCGGTGGCACGGTGACGGTGACCATCACGTCGGCCGACTGATCGCGCCTGGCCTCACCACGGCCCATGTCTTCGGAGCCGAGCGTGAGTGCGGACGGTCCCGGGGCGCATACTTACCGGATGCCCCCCAACGCGAAGCGCACGATTCTGAGCAACGGCGCCGACCGCGTCACCGTCTTCCACGACGGGAGGGTGAAGGTCACCTCGAGTTCGCACGTCTGGGACATCGTCGATCGCGGACGCCACAGTGCCCTCGGCCAGTACGTCACCCTCGCGCCCGCACCGGCCCGCCACGCGGACGTACGAGCGGACGACCGCGAGGCCGCGCCGGGCACCCCCGACTTCGTCGCCGAACTGAACCCCGAGTTGGGGTCGGCCGTCGCCGGAACCGCAGCGGCCACGAACGGCACCTTCGTCCAGTTCGTGCACGACGGGACCATCATCGTCGGCAACGACGGCCGCGACCTCGCCGAGACGTTCAACACCGGTCGCGAGGCCACCGAGGAGGCCGCTGCGGAACGCGGTGGCGCGGTGACCGTGACGTTCAAGGGGTCGTATCGGCCGCGTGACATCCGTGAGCACGACTGGCTCATCGAGATCCCCGTGAACGAGAAGCCGTTCAGCAATCGCCTCTACCGGGGGGACTACGAGAACTCGGAGAACAAGGTGGGTCCGCACCGCAGGTAGTTCACAGTCCACCGGCCACCCGGAGCACCGCACCCGTCACGTAACTCGCGTCCTCGGACATGAGCCAGACGACGGCTCCCGCGATGTCGTCGACGGTGCCCGCTCGACCGAGCGGCACCGTCGGGGCGACCTGCGCGGGCCGGTCCGGCTCCTGGTGGAAGTCGGTCCAGATCGTGCCGGGCGACACGGCGTTCACGCGGATCGCGGGGGCAAGTTCCTTCGACAGTCCGAGTGTCAGTGCGTCGACTCCGGCTTTCGCTGCCGCGTAGTGGACGTACCTCGACGGACTTCCGAGCGTCGCGGCCGCGGACGAGATCGAGACGATCGATCCACCGCCCTGTCTCATGAGTGCTGCCTGCGCGAACTTGCAGCAGACGATCACTCCGAAGAGGTCGACGTCGAGGTCCCGGTGGATCGCCGCGAGGTCGTTGTCCTCGAGCCGCCCCACTGCGGTGGCCGCGCCGGCGTTGTTCACCACCCCGGTCACCGGCCCGAACGCCTCCGCTGCCGCGAAGAACGCGACGACGGAATCCTCGTCGACGATGTCGACCGCGCAGCACAACGCGCGGCGACCGAGGGCTGTGACGTCGGCTGCGACGGCGTCGGCCGAGTCCGCGTCGGAGTGGTAGCCGATCACCACGTCCCACCCGGCGCGGGCCAGGGCCAGGCTGATGGCCCGTCCGATCCCGCGTCCACCGCCGGTCACGATGGCGACCCTCGTGTCAGTCATGGGCACAGTCAACCCCGCCGGTTCCGGTGCTGCCGAGGGAATCGGAGCGCGGAACCCTCGACATGCCGCTGTCACCGCATCGGATAGTGCTGGCGCCAGCGTTCGAGGAACCTCGTCAACTCGGCCACACCCGACGACGCGGGCGAGGTCGTACGCCAGGCCACGTGCCCGTCCGGGCGGACCAGCACGGCTCCCTTCTCGCCGACCTCCAGCAGGTCGATCAGTCGACGTCGGTCTGCGGGATCCGGTGCGTCGACGGGGACCACCACGACGCCCGGGCCCGCGATGCGGTGAGTGCCGAGCTCGTTCTCCCACCCGTCGTCGTCGAGCGCGAGGAGCGTCAACGAGGTCCGGTGGAGTACGTCGTGGATGCCCGTGGTGAGCCCGCGCGTCGAGATCATCGCGTGGGGAAGCCGGGCGCCGGGGTAGGTGGTGGGGAGATAGTCGACCACGTCCTCGGGCGGCCGCACTGCAGAGTCGTCGTCGGCGACGAGGTCGCTCGTGTGCAGATAGCCGAACTGCAGACCGGTGGAGACGAAGTGTTCGATCTGACCGGGCAACGCCTCCGCGATCTGCCCGCGCAGTGCCGTCGAACCCGGAGCCCGAGGATGCAGTCGCCGCGCTCGACGCATCTGCCGACGCATCATCGCCGTGGCCATCGGCGCGACGAGCCGGTCGGGGAGCGACACGAGCGGTGCACGTGCCGCGACCCGGGTCGCGACCGCGAGCATCCTGTTGGTGATGCCGATGCGTCCACCGATGTCGTCGAGCCGGAAATGGTTGGCCACACTCTGCTCCGCGAACTTCTCCACCACCGGTCGGCGTTCCGTCTCGTAGGTGTCGAGCAGAGTCGGAGAGGCAGTGCCGGACAGCACCGCGTCGAGCTTCCACGCGAGATTGTGCGCGTCCTGCACCCCGGAGTTCAGGCCGAAGCCGCCGGTGTGCGGGAACCGATGCGCAGCGTCACCGAGGAGCAGGAGCCGCCCGCGGCGGAACGAGTCCGCGGTCTGCGAGGTCATCACCCAGGTGCCGGTCGACTCCAGCTCGAAGTCTTTGTCACCGAGCACCTTCGGCAACATGTCGGCCCAGAACTGGCGGCTGTTCGCGGCGATCTCCTGGGCCGGGTGCAGGTAGGCCGTCATGAGGATGTACCGGTGATCGGCGTGCGAGATCAGGACGCCGCACAGATCCGGCGTGTAGATCCAGCTCAGAAGTGGACGAGCGTCCTCCGGGAACAGCGTGTGCGAGGTGAAGAACGCGCTGCCCATGTTTGCCAGGACCGGCCCGTCGAGGTCGATTCCACTGGCATCGCGAACAGGGCTGTTGGCCCCGTCGCACCCCAACACGTATCGAGCGGTCAGCTCTCCGTCGTCATCTCCACTGCGCGTCCGCAGTCGGGCGACCTCGGGTGTGGACTCGACATCCAGAACCGTGACGCCGCGGCGGAAGTCGATGAGCGGGTCCTCGTCCAGCGCGTTCCACAGCACGGGCATGAGCAGGTGCTGTCCGATGTGCGAGACCATGTACGGGCTCTGGCTCTCGACGACTGCTTTCCGCTCGGGATCGGACAGCAGGTCGATGGACCCGATGGGGCCGTCGCCGATGCCGCCGAACCAACTGATGAGGTTCACCTCGTCGTGCGGAGGCGACATCGACGCGATGGCCGACGCGAGATCGGGGCTGTACTCGTGCCAGATCTCGAGCGTGCGGGCATTGATCACGTGTGCGGCCGGATGGAAGAGCGGCGTGGCTCGACGCTCCAGGACAACGGTGCGGATACCCCTGCGAGCCAACAGCAGTGCGGCTGTGGCGCCTGCCGGACCCGCGCCGACGATCACCACCGGAGTCGTCATCGGACGACGGTCCGCTGAGTGCCGAGATCGATGGTGCCGTCGGCCGTGCGGATGGTGGCGGTCACGACGTCGTCGACGGAGAGATAATGGGGATTTCGCGCCTGTCGAGCGAAGAAGATCTTCCACTTGACCGCCGGCGGAAGGAGTTCGCCGATCTTCTGCACGATCTTCGGTGGGGCGGAGATGGCGGTTCCGACGGGCGTGCCCGTCAGGAGAACGTCTCCCGCGGAGAGGGATTGGAAACGAGACAGGCGGGTGAGTGCCTCGGCGGGTGGCGTGATCAGGTCATCGCCGATGGTCTGATCCTGACGGACGTCGCCGTTGACGGACAGGGTCATGTGCAACTCGGGGAGCCGCGCCCAGTCCGCTGCGTCGAACAGGACGAGTCGCGGGCCGAGTGGCGTGAAGGTGGGATAGGACTTGCTCTCGTAGACCTGGACGCGGGTCAGCTGGATCTCCCGTGCCGACACGTCGTCGGCCACGACCACCCCCGCGGCGTAGTGCGGCAGGGTGTCCTGCGTGACCGTGGTCCCGACAGGGACGTCCGCCCCGATGACGATGCCCAGCTCGATCTCGTGATCCAGCAGGGCGACCTCGGCGGGTTGGCGGATCGGATCGTTGGGGCCGCTGATGGAGGCCGACGATTTCCGGAAGAACGTGGGGTGCAGCGTTGCCGGGTCGGCTCCGATGTCCAGCGCGTGCGACCGGTAGTTGAGCAACTGAGCCACGACGCGGCACGGTGCGGTGATCGGCGAGAGGACGTCGAGATCCGCCACGACGGCGTCCTCGCCGTGTGCGCTCTCGACGGCCGCACGATCGGCGAGCAGATCACGGGTGGTGTCGGCCGTGGTGTCGATCCGGGCCGCGGTCTCACCGTGCAGGCGCCACCATCCCTCGGCAGTGCGAACAATGTTCACGGGCATGGTGATTCGCTTTCTCGAGAAGGGATCACAAGGTACGGAACGAGATGGTCTTCTTGTTCGCCACGACCGGCCGGCCCGGCCTGGTCCCGGCCTCCCGCCGCCGCAGCTCCTTCGGCGACTCGCCGTTGCGCAGTCGGCTCAGCAGGTAGTCGGGATCGACGTTCACGCCGATCGGATTGCGGGCGAACTCGTCGCTGTAGAAGAACGCCGCGGTGTGATCCGGGTCGAAGTTCTCCACCTGGAACTCGAGTCGGATGCCGTCGGGATCCTCGTAGTAGAGGGAGATGGTCGGGCCGTGGTTGATGGACCAGACCGGGCGGATGCCCTGGCGCTTCAACCGCACGTAGTTCTCGAGCAGCCGTTCGAGGGACGTGAAGGTCAGCGCGATGTGGTCGATGCCGTAGACCTTGCGCTTGAGCCTCGCGAGCGGGAAGAGAAGCCGCAGAACCGGGGGCACGGCGATGATCGCCAGGCGGTGCGACTCGTCGTCCCAGGTCAGGAACGTGATCTCGTCGTCCTGATACGCGACCTGCGCCCCGAAGACGGTGCCGTACCACCGCACCATCTCGTCGGTGCGAGTCGATTTCACCACCCAGTGGGCGATGCGATCCGGTCCGTGCCTGCCGAGACCGGCCGAGCCGGTGTGGTCACCCGTCGCGTTCATCGTCGCCTCTCGTCGTGGGGAAGTGACCGCGACGCTACGAGCACTTTGACTGTCAGTCAAGAAGTTGACTCGTGCTCGAGGTGCGGGGCGGGGTGCACTACCCTCGGTGCCATGTCCGCGAACCCTTCCGACGGCGCGCGTCGTCCGCGACGGGATCGTCGACAGGCACTCATCGATGCGGCCATCGCCCTCATGAGCGAGGGCGGCGACGCGGACATCAGCGCGGCCGCCATCTCCCGGCGGGCCGATGTGGCCCACGGGTTGCTGTTCTACTACTTCACCGACAAGCAGGGCCTGGTGGCCGCGGCGCTCGCAGACGTGTTGTCGCGCTTGGTGCATCACCAGAGCCCGAGGGTGGACGAGCAGACTCCGGAGCAACGCCTCGACGGTTTCGTCCGACGGCACATCGAGTTCCTGGAGAACCATCGGACGCTGTACGTCCGCGTCGTCGTCGAGGGCGTGCTGGGCGATCCGGCCGTCGAACGGGCGCTCCGCGAGGCACGTGCGGCAGGCGCGCGTCAGGTGGCGGACATCGTCGGACTGGGGCAGCCCCTGACTCCGGTGATGCAGACGGCGGTCGTCGCCTGGACGGGATTCCTCGACCGGGCGGCCGACGAGTACGTCGAGCGCGACGACCTGTCGCTCGACGACGTCGTGGACCTCGTGGTGAGAGCCTTCGGCGTGGTCACCGGGCACTGACGCCGCGCATCCCTCGTGGCGGTGGGCACGTGCACAACGCATCGTGCGGCGCCGTGTCGCGACAGCCATCGTGCGCGACGCTCCCGAAGGCCACACTCGAGTGATCGATACCGTCGTCCGGCGAGGAGTGGCCCGTGATCATGATGCTGCGCTGGGTCCTCCGCATGCACTCGTTCGGACGGACGGCGCGAGTGGGTGATCCTCTCGAGACACGGTTCCGCGTACTCCCGGCGGATCTCGACATCCTGATGCACATGACCAACGGCCGGTACCTGTCCGTTCTGGACGCGGCCCGCATCGCGTACTACGCGAGAACCGGTCTGTGGCACCAATTCCGCGTGCGGGGCTGGAGTCCCGTCGTCACGGCGCAGAGCATCACCTACCGGCGCTCGCTGACCTTCCCGCGTGCGTATCGCGTGCGGACCCGTCTGATCGGTACCGATGCCAAGAACCTGTACTTCGAGCAGGTCTTCCACATTCGCGACGTCGACCATGCCACCGCGGTGGTGTCCGTCCGACTGACCGATCGGGGCGGCGGGTCGGTGCCGCCGGCGCGGATCCTCGCTCTCGACGGCACGTTCGTGCTGCCCGACCGCATCCCGACAGCAATCGCGGAATGGTCGGAGTTCGCCCGTCACCACCACGCAGGGAAAGAGGGTCAGTGATGACATCGTCCGGGACCACCACGAGTTCCGACCACCACACGCTGGCGGTCATCGGCTCGGGTTTCGCGGGAGTCGGAGCAGCGATCGGGCTGGCACCGTTGCACCAGGGGAGCGTCGTCATCTTCGAGCGCGCGGCGACGCTCGGCGGGGTGTGGCGCGACAACGACTATCCGGGTGCTGCGTGCGACGTCCAGAGCCTCCTCTATTCGTTCTCGTTCGCTCCCAGCCACCGGTGGCGTCACACCTACGCACGGCAGCCCGAGATCCGCGAGTACCTCGACCGGGTGGCGCGGGACCACGGGTTGCTCCCGCGACTCCGGACGCAGTGCCCGGTCACGTCCCTCACCTGGGACGCGAGCGCGGCGCGATGGACTCTCGAGACGCCGCGCGGGACGTCGACCGCGGATCACGTCGTTCTCGCCACGGGGTCCCTCGCCGACCCCTCTCTCCCCGCCGTCGACGGCATCGAGTCCTTCGCGGGTCCGATGTTCCACTCGTCGCAGTGGGACCACGACACGGATCTGACGGGTATGCGCGTCGCCGTCGTCGGTACCGGTGCCTCCGCGATCCAGTTCGTCCCGAGAATCCAACCGCTGGTGGAGTCCCTGACCCTGTTCCAGCGCACGGCACCGTGGGTGATGCCGCGCGACGACAAGCCCATCTCCGCACGCACGCGGACCCTGCTGAAGTCGGTTCCCGGATACCAGCGTGCTGCGCGCGCGGCCATCTACCTCGAGCGGGAGGTGAAGCTCCTGGCCTTCCGGCACCCTGCGTTGATGGCGATCGGGGAGCGCGAGGGTCGTGCGCACCTCGCACATGCCGTGAGCGATCCTGTTCTGCGGCAGAAACTCACACCGGACTATCGGATGGGCTGCAAGCGGATCCTGTTGTCCGACGAGTACTACCCGGCCCTGGCGCAACCCAACGTGTCCGTCGAGACGGCGGGCGTGGCGACGGTGACTCCCACCGGAGTGATCGACACGAACGGCACCGCGCACGAGGTGGACGCCGTCATCTTCGGCACCGGGTTCGACACCAGTCGACTTCCGCTGACGGACAGTGTCTTCGACGGGTCGGGTCGATCGATGGCGGACACGTGGGGCGACAGTCCGCGGGCCTACCTGGGAACGACCGTCGCGGGATTCCCGAATCTCTATCTGATGCACGGACCGAACATCGCACTCGGCCACACGTCGGTGATCCTGATGTTCGAGTCTCAGATCGCATACATCGAGAAGGCGATGCGTCGTGCGATGACCGCACGCGGTTCCATCGAGCCGACCGCCCGGGCGCAGGCCGAGTACTCGACCGACATCGACGACCTCACCGACGGGACGGTGTGGACGAGCGGTGGGTGCTCGAGTTGGTACCTCGACCCCGCCGGCCGCAACAGCAACCTCTGGCCGGGCAGCATCCTCGGGTATCGACGCCGTGCCGCGCGATTCGACGAGAAGCACCACGCGGTCCACACGAACGCGGTGCCGCGATGAGCGAGCCCGTCGTCCTCCTGCACGGACTCGGCGGGTCGCCTGCGATCTGGAATCGCGTTCGACCGCTGCTCACCGGTACGGTGCTCGCGCCCGAGATCGCGGGTACCGCGTCGATCGAGCAGGACGCCCTCGACATCGCCCGGGCGGTTCGGGCCGCCGGCATCGGTCCCGCTGTCGTGGTGGGGCACTCGCGCGGCGGACTCGTCGCCACGTCCCTGGCGGAGCAGTTCCCGGGCCTCGTGACCCGTCTGGTGCTGGTCGCGACTCCGCCGACCACGGCGAGTCGGCTGACGGCCAGAGGTGTCTCCGAGATGGTTCTCGGTGTGCCGGTCCTCGGCGCCGCGGTGTGGACGATGCTGCCCGAGCGCAGGCTCCGGTCCGGTCTCGCGTCGGCGTTCGCTCCCGGTGGTCCGGTTCCCGAGTTCGCGGTGCGGGACCTCGTCGCGACGGGACTGCGTCGGTTCCGCGCGTCCTCGACGGCGATCGACCACTACGTGACCGAAGCGCCGCTGAGAGAACGACTGTCGAGACTGTCCGTCCCGGTCTCACTGGTGTACGGCCTGAACGACCGACGTGTGGATCCGGCCGCGATGGCCGACAGTGCAGGCGGCCCGCGCACCACCGCGTATCCGCTGCGGCGCGAGGGGCACGGTGCCCCGTGGAGTTCGGCCGGTGCCGTGGCCGCCGTGATCGCCGGCGACGCGCACCCGAGCGAGGCCGTTCGACCCACTTCCACGGTGGCTCCGCGACTACGCCCGGTCCGGTGGACTCCACCGAGCGCGCCGGCCCGAGCACGGCAGGTGACGAGCAGGGAGCCGGTGGCGTCGATCCGGCGTCTCGAACTACCGGGCCGCGGGCCGGAGGACGTCAGGCTGGACTCGCGGGGGCGGGTACTCACCGGCCTGGAGGACGGGCGCATCGTCCGGGTCACCATCGACGACACCGGTCACGGCGTCGAGACTCTCGCGCACACGGGAGGTCGACCGCTCGGCATCACCGTCGTCGACGACGCCACGTTGCTGGTGTGCGATGCCGAACGAGGTGTTCTCCGCGTGGATCTCGGCACCGGGGTGGTCGACGTCCTTCTCGACCGACTCGACGGCGAACCGATCACCTTCGCGTCGAACATCGTCCAGGGGCGGTCGGGAAACATCTACTTCACGGTGTCCACCCGGCGGTTCGGGTTCCACGACTTCCTCGCCGATCTCCTCGAGCACTCCGGCACGGGCCGGCTGGCGGTGGTGTCGCCCGACGGCGCCGCGCGCACGCTCGTCGACGGTGTCCAGTTCGCCAACGGGCTGGCGGTCTCGCACGACGAGGATTCCGTCACCGTGATCTCGACAGGCGACTTCGCCGTACTGCGGTACCCCCTCGTCGACGGTCACGCCGGACCGCCGCATGTCGTCGCCGACAACCTGCCCGCCTTCCCCGACAACGTCTCGGTCGACGGTGACCTTCTGTGGGTGGCCCTGGCGACGCCGCGCAGCACACTGCACGATCGGGTCGCGCAGCTCCCCGGCATCGTCCGGAGGTTCGCGTACCGCCTCCCCGAGAGTGTGCGACAGGGCGAGTCCACGACGTGGGTGATCGCTCTCGACTCCGGCGGCACGGTCGTGCACGACCTGCAGTCGGCATCTCCCGAGTACTCGATGGTGACCAGCGTGGTCCGACGCGGCACGCAGCTGATTCTCGGAAGCATCACCGAATCCGCGCTGGCGGTCGTCGACCTCCCGCCCACGTCACAGGGGAGAGTCGAATGGTGAGCAGCCTCGACGGCCAGGTCCTCGTCGTCACGGGCGCGGCCGGAGGCATCGGTTCCGCAACGGCGCGGCGGTGCTCGGACCTCGGTGCGATCGTCGTCCTGCTCGACGTGGACGAGGGCGGTCTGACCCGCACCGCGCGGTCGCTGACGGGCCCGTGCGACACCCACGTGCTCGACGTCCGGGACGCCGATGCCTGCCGCCGTGTGATCGACACCGTCGTCGCCGAGCGGGGGCGGGTCGACATCGTGTGGGCCAATGCCGGTGTGTCGGAGTACGGTCCGCTCGACCTTCTGCCCGACGGAGCGTGGAAGCGCATGATCGACATCAACCTGGTCGGTGCCCACAACATCGTGCGGGCCGCGCTCCCGGCTGTCCTGGTCTCGCGCGGCCACATCGCCTTCACGTGTTCCTGGGCGTCCTTCGCTCATCAGCCCGGCCACTCGGGCTACGCCGCGGCGAAGGCCGGGCTGGAAGCGTTCGCGAACGCCCTGCGACTGGAACTCAGCGGCACCGGAGTGCGCGTCGGATCCCTGCACCCGGGATGGATCGACACGTCGATGGTCACGGGAAAGATGGCGCAGCCCGCGTTCGCGGCCCTGCTCGCCGCCCTTCCCGGCCCGTTCGGTGCGGTCAGCCCCGTCGACGACATCGTTCCGCACATCGTCCGCGCGCTGGAGCGGCGGTCGTCGCGCATGGTGTACCCGAGAGCCGGCCGCGTCCTCCTCGTTCTCCGTGCCGCGCTCCCGACGGCACCGTTCACTGCCCGGAGTCGAGCAGCAGCTCCGCGGATTCGTGCGCTCGCTGCTCGGGATGTGCGACGCTCGTGAACCGGACAGGCAGGGTGGTGGAAGAGGAGGCGCGATGAGCGACCGGACGGGTACTCCGCGGGAGCGGGAGATCGCCGCGCGCATCGCCTCCCTCGTCACCGACGCCGAGCAGGAACTCGATGCCGTCGCGTCGGACCTGACGTCGTTGTACCGCAGAAGCATTCCGGTGTACGACTCGGTGGCGCACGAGGAGGTGCAGCGCAACACGCGTGCCGTCCTGGACATCGTTCTGTGGCGAGTGCGTAGCGATGCACCTGCCGTGAACGAGCGGGACGTCGCCGACCTGGTCCGGCGGTGGGCCGATCAGCGGATCCCCCTCGAACTCGTCGCACACAGCATCCAGCTCGGTGCCCGCGAGCTGTTCAAGATGATTCGGCGCAACGCCGTCGAGCAGCAGTTGTCGACCGATGTCATCGACGACATGCAGGACATGATGTGGGAGTGGGCCACGTCGTACTCGGCCGCCGTGAACACGGTGATGCAGGAACAAGCGGTCACGGGTGCCACCCGGCGTGCAGATCTCATCCGGCAGCTCGTCGACGGGTCGTACGTGCCCGCGTCCGTCGAGCGGGACGCCCGTGAGCACGGTATCGCCCTCGATCATCACTACAGCGTCGCCTGTGTGACCTGGAACGACTCGTCGATCGTGTCGGACATCCGGTCGATGCTGCGACTACGTTGCGGCACCGACGATCTCGGCGTGGTGGACGCTGTCATCGACGGCTGTCTCGTCGCCCTGCTGCCCGTGGTTCCGGACCGCCTCGCGGCCTCGGTGGCGGTCGGTCTGGGCAACGCTCGACCGGCCGCGGACGCGCGCGCGTCGTACGGGCAGGCCCGGCAGGCACTCGACCTCGCCACCCGCTTCGCGAGGACGGGAATGGTCGACCTGGCCGCACTCGGACCGCTGCCACTCCTCGCGATGGGGGAGGAGGCCGCGGATCGACTCGCGTCCGCGCATCTGACCACGGTGGCCGAACGCGGCGAGGCGGGTCGCGAGATCCTGGACACCGTCGCGGCGTACCTCGACCACGATCGGCGCGTCGACGACACCGCCGCCGCCCTCTTCGTGCATCGCAACACCGTGCGCAACAGGGTGGCACGTTTCGGTGATCTGACGGGCCTCGACATCGACCGGACAGCCGATCTCGTCCTCGCCTGGTGGCTACTGACGCGTGAGCGCAGCGCGCGCTCGGCTCTCCAGGATCCCCCGCTCCAGTAGCGGAACCGTCTTCCGCATCTTCGGACGGAGAATCGCGTCCCACAACGAGCCGGTGAACACACCGCGGATCTTGTCGACGCCGCGCAGAGCGCCCGGCACGTACACCTTCCGGCGGCGCCGGACGATGGCGTCGACGAACGCGTCGGCGCAGTCCTCGACGTCGGTGACGACATCGAACGGCCAGGGCAGTTCCTCGATGCTCGCCCGCACCGACTCGATGCTGTGCTGCGACTCGAACATCGGAGTCCGGACGAATGCGGGATGCGCGACCCCGACGCCGACGCCCTTGTGTGCTACCTCGAGGCGCAGTCCGCCGCCGAATGCCTCGACACCCGTCTTGGCGGCCGCGTAGGCGGACTGGCCCGGCACGGTCTTCAGGGCGGCCGCGGACGAGACCAACAGATAGAAGCCGCGCTGTGCGGTCACGGCGGGCAACGTGGCGTGCACGGTGCGGATGACGCCGTTCAGATTGATGTCGACGATGCGGGTCAGTGTCTCGACGTCGCTGATGGCGACGGTGCCGGCCTCCGCGATGCCCGCATTGGCCACCACCACGTCGAGGCACCCGTACTCCGAGAGAATTTGTGCGACAGCTGATTCGAGCGACGCGGTGTGCGTGACGTCGGCAGTCACGGCCAGGTGCCGGCCGTGAGCGCTGGTGTCCAGGCTCCCGATCACCGATGCGGGTATGTCGGATCGGTCCACGAGCACCACGTGCGCGCCCCGCGACGCGAGTCGGCGTCCGGTTTCCAGACCGATCCCGGACGCACCGCCGGTGATGAGTACGACCCTGCCTGCCATCGATGCCATGCGCTGTCCTTCACGGGTCGTCGTTCGCGGTCCCCTCAGCGTCGCCCGGCGAGCAGCCCCGCGACAGGTGCGTGACTCCACGTCGGGTCGGCCTGCGCTGTGCAGCCGCACAGCGAGCGATCGACTGGTCTGCGTAGGTCTGACGCCGATCGGGTACCCCGCGGAACGACGACAGGAGCAACTCACGTGAGTACGGACGATCTCGACCCCGGTGTCGCCGCGGCCGTACGGTCCCGCATCGCGTCCGCTGGTGAGATCCCGCTGCCGGGGTCCGGTGCGACCAGGCGACGCTGGGATCTGCTGACCGCGTGGTGCCGCAACGACGCGGTGGTCGGCCGGTTGCTCGAAGCCCACTTCGACGCCGTCGCCATCTGCGCGGAGCTGGGTGGTCCCGCGACCTCGTCCGAGCAGATGTGGGGAGTGTGGGCCGCAGAGACGCCGCCGCCGGTGGACGCGGTCTCCGACGCGCACGGTTCCTGGTCGCTGACCGGCCGGAAGATGTGGTGCTCGGGCGCCCACAGTTGCTCGCACGCGCTGGTGACCGCACGGGCGGGGGAGGACTCCGCCTTGTTCGCCGTGGCGCTGGACAGCGGCACCGTGACCCCTGAGCCGAACACGTGGCACGCGACGGGAATGCGCGAGAGCGATTCCGGCGCAGTGTCTCTCGCGGGAACGTCCGCGGTCGCGGTGGGGCAACCGGGTGACTACACCGCGCGTGCCGGATTCTGGCACGGTGCGATCGGGGTGGCCGCCTGCTGGTTCGGGGTGGCACTCGCCGTCGCCGACCCGCTCTACCGCCGGGCCGCTGCGGACCGGGCCGGACCGCATGCGCTCGCGCACCTCGGAGCAGTGGACGCGGCACTGACGGCCTGTGTCAACACCTTCGACGTCGCTGCCGACGAGGTGGACCGAGACCCACTGGCTCTGGACGAGGCGAGAGTCCGCGCCATGCGGGTTCGCGCCATCGTGGAGCGGGCTTGCACCGAAGTTCTCGACCGGGTCGGCCGCGCGCTGGGTGCGGCACCCCTCGGTCTGGACGCGGAGCACTCCCGCCGGGTGGCAGACCTGACGACGTATCTTCGCCAGAGCCACGCCGAGGTCGATCTGGAGAACCTGGGCCGGGCGGTCGCGGCGTCGGGTTCTGCATCGTGAGTGTGGACAGGTTCGCGGAACGCCCGGTGGCACAGCGTGGAACGCCGGAGTCCGTGTGGCGCGAGAATGGTCCGACGTACCCCGACCTGGTCCACGACGGGCTGGCGCATCTGGTCCTCGTCGCTCCGCACCCTGACGACGAAGTCCTCGGTCTGGGCGGCTGGGCATCGATGCTGGCCGCATCCGGTGTTCCGGTGACGGTGGTCGCCGTCACCGACGGGGGCGCGTCTCACACCCCCACGCCCGCGCGGTCGCGCGCCGACCTGGAAGCGGTGCGCAGAGCCGAGAGTGCCTCGGCGCTGGTGGATCTCGGTATCGTCGACATCCGTCGGCTGAGCTTGCCCGACGGACAGGTGGCCGAGTACGAGCGCGCCCTCGTCGCTGCTCTCGTCGACGTGCTCGACACCGTGGGGCGCGGTACGACGGTGTGGTGCGCGACGACGCTGCGCGGCGACGGCCACCCCGATCACGAAGCGGTCGGGCGCGCGTCGGCCGCGGCGGCGCGCCGGAACGGGTGCACGCTCGTCGAGTACCCGGTGTGGATGTGGCACTGGGCAGAACCGGGGGACGAGGCCGTGGACTGGGAGTCGGCCCGCACGATCACGCTCGACGCGGACGCGATCGCGCGCAAGGAGGTAGCGGTGAGCAGATTCGTCAGCCAGACGACTCGGGACGGGAACGAGGACGAGATCCTCCCGCCGTGGGTTCTTGAGCGGCTTCTGCGTTCTCACGAGACGGTGTTCGTGTGAGCGGGCAGGCCGGAGGCCGGTCGGGATCGGGCGGGCAGGCCGGAGGCCGGTCGGAATCGGGCGGGCAGGCCGGAGGCCGGTCGGAAACGGGCGGGCAGGCCGGAGGTGTCCCGGCGAGTTATTTCGAGCGCATGTACGAGGCCGATCCGGACCCGTGGGGGTTCGAGAGCCGGTGGTACGAGCGACGCAAGTACGCCCTCACGATGGCAATGCTTCCGAACGAGCGGTACCGGTCGGCCTTCGAGCCGGGGTGTTCCGTCGGAGTTCTGTCCGAACTCATCGCGGGCCGAGCCGATCGCCTGCTCTCCACGGACATCGCGGAGGCACCGTTGCGTCGCGCGCGGGAGCGTGGGATTCCGAACGTGGAGTTCCGCCGAGAGTCGCTGCACGACGGGTGGCCGGACGAGCAGTTCGATCTCGTCGTGCTGAGCGAGATGTGTTACTACGTCCATCCGACGGAGCTCGACGCTCTGGTGTCGAAGGCGGTCGACGCGGCAGAGCCCGGCGGAACCGTGTGCGTCGCACACTGGCGCCACGACGTTCCGGAGTACCCGAGCACTGCGGCCGAGGTGCACACCGCGTTCCGCGCGTCTCCGCACCTGCTCCTCCGGGCGGAGTACCGCGACGACGACGTTCTCGTCGACGTCTTCACGCGGGGTACCGGCGCACTCTGATCAGGCGGTGACGGGAATCGCCATCTCGTCGAGGAACGTGGCGAAACCACCTGTGGTGCGCGTACTGGTGCGGGCCGACGTGGTCACGCACGGAGCGCCGGTGCGGCGTATGCGGTACCCCCGGCGTCCGAGTCGCTCGACCAGATCGACGTCCTCGTGGACGGCGAGCGCGCGGAAGCCGCCGACCGCACGGTAGGCGTCGGCGCGCACCGCGAGGTTGGCTCCGTGGACCTGCAGGAGACCGCGTCGTTCACGGTCCGCGTAGTCGCGCCGGAATCGCCGGAGCACGACGGGATCGCGCAGGCCCTCGTCGACGCGCACCGGTCCGGGGACGACGTGTGCCTGCGCAGCGCACGCCACGATCGATCGGAAGTGGCCGGGGTCGACGAGTGAATCGGCGTCGGTGTTGACGTACCAGGTGGACGATCCGGCGCTCGACGTCTCGGACCGGAACCCCAGGGCCCGTGCAGCTCCCACGTTCGCGACGTCCGTCGTGACGCACCGGACGCCCCCACCCACCACCTCCGCGGTGCGGTCACTGCAGGCGTCCAGCACCACCACCAGTCGGACGGGGACCGGCGACAGCGTGCGAGCGGTGCGCAGGGCATCGAGGCACGCAGACAGCGACGCGTCCTCGTTGTGGGCGGGCACCACTGCGACGATGCGCTCGACCCGGGCCGGCGTGAAATGCACACCTGTGAAATGCCCGATTCCCATCGTCGCCAATCATGCGCGGCGCGCGGTGCTGTGCGCGCTACGCCGTGCGGTGCGCGCGGCGCCGCATGGCGGGGCGTACCGCCTCCAGGACCGCGATACCCACTGCCGCGGAGACGAAGGCGAGCACGGTGTACGACACGTTGCCCGCATCGAGCTCGAAGAAGCGGGCGAGCGGCGGCACGGTGAAGATGACCGCGTAGGCCGCCACGGACACGGTCAGCAGCGTCACCTTCCACCACTGCATGGGCCGGGCCACCGTCCCGAGGACCCACATCGCGACGACGATCAGCGTGATGAGCGCCGAGGTGCTCGACTGGATCCGGTCCGCCCGCGAGGCATCGGGTCCGTCGTAGGTGGCGAGGTAGGTCGCGAACGTGGCGACACCCACCACCAGTCCGGCGGGGACCGCCTTGCGCAGCACCCGAGGGACGAAGCCGGAGCGGGCCCGTTCGTTGTTCGGCGCCAGCGACAGCAGGAACGCGGGAATGCCGATGGTGAACCACGCCGCGATGGTGACGTGGCGGGGAAGAAACGGGTAGGGCAGCGGGTCGACGTTCACGACCAGGGACAGCAGACCGGACAGCCCGACGAGGACCGCGAGCACCACCGAGTAGACCGTCTTGGTGAGGAACAGCGTGGAGACCCGTTCGATGTTGCCGATGACTCGTCGACCCTCGGCCACCACGTGGGGCAGCGTCGAGAAGGCGTTGTCCAGCAACACGATCTGCGCCACGGACCGCGCCGCGGGACTTCCCGCGCCCATGGCGACACCGATGTCGGCCTTCTTCAGTGCGAGAACGTCGTTGACGCCGTCACCCGTCATGGCCACCGTGTGACCACGGCTCTGCAAGGCGGTGACCATGTCCCGCTTCTGTTCCGGGCGTACCCGTCCGAACACGGCATGACGCTCCATGGTGTCCGCGAGATCGTCCGTGTTCGACGGGAGACTGCGAGCGTCGACCGCATCGCCCGACGGCAGCGCGTCGAGCGACCCGGCCACCGCGCCCACGGACACCGCGTTGTCGCCGGAGATGATCTTGACCTGGACGGCCTGATCCGCGAAGTAGTTCAGTGTGTCGCCGGCGTCCGCCCGGATCTTCTGCTCGAGCACGACGAGGGCTCGGGGCGTCACGACACCCGGCGCGTCGGCGTGATCCATCGGGAGGTCGCTGGTGGCGAAGAGCAGCACCCTCTTTCCGGCCGCACCCAGCTCGGTGGCGCGTGCGGAGGCCTCCGATACCGGATCCAGCAGCACGTCCGGAGCACCGATCAGGAAGTTGCCCGCGTCGGGGAAGGAGACTCCGCTCCACTTCTTCTCCGACGAGAACGGAGCCCGCGCGGACGCCGTCCGGGCAGGCGCGGTCGGAAGCGCGTCGGCGACGGCGATCATGCTGGCGTTCGGTCGATCGTCGTCGGCGACGACGGCGGACAGGTCGCGCCGGACGTCCTCGTCGGACTCGGCCGACAGCACGAGGAGGTCCGACATGACCATCGCGTTCTCGGTCAGCGTTCCGGTCTTGTCGGCGCACACCACGTCGATACGGGCCAGCCCCTCGACCGCCGGAAGCTCCTGCACGAGGCACTGTCGACGTCCGAGGCGGACCACGCCGACGGCGAGGGCCAGTGAGGTGAGCAGGACCAGTCCTTCCGGCACCATCGGGACCAGCGCCGCCACCATGCCGTTGAGCGCGTGGCCGAGCGGCTGGCCCGTGACGACGAGCTGGTTGACGACGATGACGATGCCGGCCGGGACCATCACCCGGGTGATGTGGCGGAGGATGCGGTCGATACCTGACCGGAGTTCGGAGTCGATGAGCGTGAACTTGCCTGCCTCCTCGGCCAACTGGGCCGCGTACGCTTCCCTCCCCACCTTGGTGACGCGGTAGGCTCCGCGGCCGGCGACGACGAACGACCCGGAGAACACGGAGTCGCTCGGGGTCTTGGTCATCGAGTCGGACTCACCCGTCAGCAGTGATTCGTCGACGTCGAGCGAGTCCGCCTCGATCACGTCGCCGTCGACGATGATCTGATCGCCCGGACCGAGTTCCACGACGTCGCCGAGCACCACCTCGTGGGGAGCGAGGTCCCGTGCACGGCCGTCTCGTCGCACGAGGGGCCGACTCTGGCCCACGATGGCGAGCGCGTCGAGGGTGCGCTTCGCGCGCAGTTCCTGGATGACGCCGATCCCGCTGTTGGCGACGATGAGCAGACCGAACATCGCGTCGATGATCGATCCGGTCGACAGCACGATGACGAGAAGTACCGCCAGAATCGCGTTGATGCGCGTGAAGATGTTGCCGCGCAGGATGTCTGCGACCGACCTCGAGGAGCGGGCCGGCACGTCGTTGGACCGACCCTGCGATGCGAGGGTCTCCGCTTCCGCTGTGGTGAGTCCGACTGCGGTGGGGACGTCGCTCGACAGCATGAAGGGGAGCCTAGTGGGTGTCGGCGACGACGGTCGTCAGCCTCGTTGGTCGTCCAGCACCTGTCGAGCCTGCTCGGTGACCGTGGTCCCAGCGCTGTAGGCCTGTGCTCGCAGCAGTGCCGACGCGGCCTGGACGCCGAGGTGGTGCCGAGCGACCACCACGCCGATCGCCAGGTGCACGGTCGACAGGTCGAAGCCGTGGTCGGGCCCGCCGTCGACGGCCGTGAGGACAGTGTCTCCGTCCAGGTCGTCGCACAGGGGAACTCGCGGCGCCAGCAACTCCGGGCGACGTTCCACGAGCGCTGCGATGGCGGCGTCGGAGTGCGTGCTGCTGCGGCGTCGACCACGCCAGTACATCTGGAGCGTTCCCAGGGGGGTGGCGGGTGTACCGATGGGGAACGTCGCGACCTCGACGACTCCGAGGGTCGCCAATTCGTCGACGAGAGTGGTCCAGCGGACGCCGTGGTCAGGGTCCTCGACATCGAGTCGGCTGTGTCCCGCTCCCGCCATCGACTCGGTGTGCGGTCCGCAGCCGAGCAGGTACTGGAGGTCGGCCAGCCGCTCCGCCAGGTCGTCCGTCGCGTACGTGACGAGCCGGACGTCGGCATCGGCCGCCGATTCCGCCACCACGGCGGCTCCGTCCGCCCGGCACCACTGCACGCATGCGGCCAGCCATGTCTCCGCAGTGCGTCCGGACCGCAGGGCGCCCGTGACGCGTTCGTCGGGTGGATGGGGCTCGCGGGCCGAGTTCGATGCCATGGGGCGTCCTTCGCTGCGTTCGTGTAACCGGTTCGTGGACCGCAGCTGAGGGTGTGTCTCGCCGTTCACCGTGTACCCGTCCGTCGGCTCCGCACACCACATCCGGCCGGTGTCCTCGAACACGGGCGCCCACTCACCGGGTGTCGGCGGTCACCCGAGTGGTCGACACGCTCGGAAGACCCACGACGACATGCGGTGCTGTGCGCAGAATGCTCGGTCGCGGAGCCGGATCTTGCGCAGTCGGCAAGACCGTGGTCACCTGGGGATCTCCGCGAAGCATCGAGCCGGAGATGACGTCCTGAGGGGGCAGCGCCATGACCAGCAACGAGCATGTCGACGATCGAGCGCCACAGACGGTGGAGACCCTGGAGGAGATCGCACAGCGTGTGTTGTGGCTGTCGACCTCGATGATCCACCACGCCAATCGAATTCGGCCCAACCCCAGCGGACTCAAAGTCGGAGGCCATCAAGCCTCGTGCGCGTCGATGGTGTCGATCATGACCTCCCTGTGGTTCGAACAGTTGCAGCCCGGGGACCGGGTGTCGGTCAAGCCGCACGCGTCTCCGGTGCTGCACGCGATCAACTACCTCCTCGGTGAGTTGGACGAGAAGTACCTGACGACGCTGCGGTCCTACGGCGGTCTGCAGTCCTACCCCTCGCGTGCCAAGGACCCCGACACCGTCGACTACTCCACCGGGTCCGTGGGAATCGGAGCGACCGCACCGATCTGGGGTGCGATGTCGCGCCGCTACGTCGACGCCGCCTTCGGTGACGCGCACGACGACGCCCGGACAGCGACCGGATTCCGGGGGCGGCAGTACTCGCTCGTCGGCGACGCCGAACTGGACGAGGGCGCGGTGTGGGAAGCGGTGATCGACCCGGGAATCGCCGACCTCGGCGAGATCGTGTGGATCGTCGACCTGAACCGCCAATCGCTGGATCGAGTGGTGCCGAACTTCGCTGCGCGGCGGCTGGAGAAGATGTTCGACGCCGCCGGCTGGCAGGTCGTCACGGTCTCGTTCGGCACCCTTCTCGACGCATTGTTCGCCCGTCCCGGCGGCGAGGCCCTGCGCGAACGCATCGTCGACATGCCGAACCCGGAGTACCAACGCCTCCTGCGCTGCACGGCGGACGAACTGCGCACCCGACTGCCCGGCGCCGGGCCCGGTGCCGAACGGATTCGTGCCCTCGTCGCCGATCTGGACGATGCCGCTCTGACGGAGGCCGTCCGCAACCTGGGCGGACACGACCTCGCCGCACTGCGCGCCGCGTTCGCCCGTATCGACGACACCCGTCCCACCGTGATCATCGCGTACACCGTCAAGGGCTTCGGGTTGCCGACGCAGGGTCATCCGCAGAATCACTCGTCGTTGCTGACGGTCGAGGAGTACGCCGCACTCGCCGGCACGCTGGGCACCGACCCCGACGCGCCCTGGGCACGATTCTCGGACGACAGTCCGGCCGGGCGGGTGTGCGCGGACACCGCGGACCGGCTGCGCCGGGAACCGATACACACGGCCGAGCCTCCCTCGGTGCCCACCGACATCGGGCGCACGCCCAAGGGAACGGCGACGACGCAGGCCGCGCTCGGTCGCGTCCTGCTCGACCTGACCAGAGCGGCGCCGGACGCCGCCCGACGTGTGGTGACCGTCAGCCCGGACGTCAGCTCCACCACCAACCTGGGCGGCTGGGTGAACAAGGTCGGAGTGTGGTCGTCCTCGGAGCGCCACGACTGGTTCGGTGACGACGCCGAGACGATCATGCACTGGCGCGAGAGCCCCACGGGGCAACACATGGAACTGGGCATCGCCGAGACCAACCTCGTCGGACTGATGGGCGAGCTCGGTGCGACGTGGAGCCGGTGGGGAGAGCCGCTGTTCCCGATCGGAGTCATGTACGACCCGTTCGTCGAGCGCGCGCTCGAGCCGTGGTCGTACGGCATCTACGCAGGCGGACAGTCCATCCTCGTCGGCACCCCCTCGGGAGTGACCCTGGCGGCGGAAGGTGGTGCGCACCAGTCGATCAAGACCCCGTCGATCGGTCTGGAGCAGCCCGGGTGCGTGAGCTGGGAACCGGCGTTCGCGATCGACGTCGAGTGGACGCTGCTGGCGGCGATCGGACGGTTGGGGCGCCCGGGCGGCACGTCGGCGTATCTGCGCCTGTCGAC
Source organism: Rhodococcus sp. NFXS4 (assembly GCF_058139645.1). NCBI lineage: Bacteria > Bacillati > Actinomycetota > Actinomycetes > Mycobacteriales > Nocardiaceae > Rhodococcus > Rhodococcus sp. NFXS4. The sequence goes on along the minus strand of NZ_CP192221.1, from coordinate 3,660,909 downwards.
CAGGCCGGTCGATCAGTCGCTGGCGAACGTTCCGGCGGATCCGGCGGCGCGGGAGCGCCGACGGCGGCAGGTGGTCGCCGGGGGATACCCGCTGGTGCGGCGGGACGGTGCGGTGGTGACCATCGCGGCGATGGGCGCGATGGTCACCGAGGCCCTCGACGCGGCGGAGCGGCTCGAACAGATCGGGCTCGCTGCCGACGTCCTGTGCGTCACGAGTCCGGGGGAGCTGTATCGGGCGGTGCAGGCACGGCAGGGGCATCTCGAGGCGGAGTCGTGGATTCTCGATCATCTGCTGCCGGCAGAGCGGGCGACGCCGATGGTGACGGTCCTCGACGGTCATCCCCACACGCTCGCGTTCCTGGCGACGGTGAATCGGGTACCGTCCACGTCTCTCGGGGTGAGTGAGTTCGGTCAGGTCGGCGCACTCGACGAGGTGTACCGCCACCATCAGATCGACACCGACTCGATCGTCCGGGCCGCACTCGACGTCACCGGTCACTGACTGCTCGGCAGGTTCATCGAGCGGCCGCGGCACCGAGTTCGATGAGCAGGACGCCGACGACGATGCATGCGATCCCGCCGAGCATGCGGCGGGTCAGGGGTTCTCGAAAGAGGTACCGGGAGGCCACGGCGGTGAGGGCGACTCCGCACGCGGCCCAGATGCCGTAGGCCACTCCCAGGGCCAGACCCGAACGGAGCGCACCGAGCAGGGCGACGAACGCGAGGAGATAGCCGAGAGCGACGACCCCGTAGAACGCGGGGCGTCCGGTGGCCGCCACGCGGAGCGACAGCGTGGCCGACACCTCGAGGAGGATGGCGCCGAGGAGGAAGAGGTACTGCATCACGGTTCCCGCTCTGCGGGGTGGGACCCGGTCTCGACGAGGAGTACACCGACGATGACCAGTCCGACTCCGAGACCCATCACGATGGTCAGCGGTTCACCGAAGAGCGCTGACGCGAGAAGGGCGGTGAGAGCGACACCGCTTGCTCCCCAGATACCGTAGGCGACACCGAGGGCCATACCGCGGCGCAGTACGGACGCGAGTCCGACGAAGGCCAGCAGATAACCGATGATCACCACGACGTAGAGGACGGGACGGGTCTCGGAACCCTTGAGCGACAGGGTGGCGGACACTTCGGCCACCACGGCCGCCGCCAGAACGAACCACACCATGCGGTAGTTCTACCGCGGGCGGGACTAGCGAGCGATCTGTCCGCGGCCCATGCGCAGGAGGAGCATGCCGAGGGTGCGGCCCTCGCGGCCGAGATCACCGAAGTGCTGGAGCACCGACATCTCGCGTGCGGACGATGCGGCCGAGCGGGGCTCCATCATGCCGACAGTGCGAGTGAGCTCGGTGCGTCGTGCCACTGCGGTCAGGATCTGGGCGTCGAGACGCTCGATCTCGTCGTGCATGGAGTCGATGTCGTGGGCGGTGTCGGCACCGTGGTTGCGCGTGACGTCTGCGGTGGCGAAGTCGGTTGCAATGCTCATGTCTACTGAATCGCGCCCATCCCGAATTTCATTACCGATCTGCCGAGATATTTTTCGGCGACCAGTCGAGAACGGGTCTCACCTGCGGTGATGCAGATTGTGAGCTGGATCGCAGTGCGCCCGTGAGCCTCAGGTGAGGTTAGGCTACGCAATGTTTCTCACCGTGTGTGCGCCCGTGAGGCGACTGATCCCTGTACTCGTCGCGACGGTGGCCCTCACCGTGTCGTGCTCGTCGGCCGCCACCGAGGACGGCCGCGACGCGGCGCAGACAGCGGCCGGCGGCGTCTATCCCGCGACGGTCGACACCGCGTTCGGCGCCGTCGACCTCGAATCGGCGCCGACGCGCGTCGTGGCGCTGGGGTGGGGGGACGCGGAGACGGCATTGGCCCTCGGGGTCCAGCCGGTCGGTGCCAGCGACTGGCTCGACTTCGGCGGAGAGGGCGTCGGTCCGTGGGCGGAGGGTCTCTACGACACACCACCCGAGATCATCGGAACCCTGGAACCGTCCTACGAAGCAGTGGCGGCACTCGAGCCGGATCTGATCCTCGACACCAAGAGCTCGGGCGACGTCGGCCGGCACGACCGGCTGGCGGCCATCGCCCCGACCGTCGGCATCCCGGAGGGTGCGGAGAACTACACGACGTCCTACGAGGATCAGGTCACCATGGTGGCCGCGGCGCTCGGTGTGCCCGAGAAGGGCGCCGAGCTGATCGCCGGGCTGGACGACGGCTTCCGCACGGCCGCCGCGGACCATCCGGAGTTCGCAGAGAAGACCGTGACGGTGGGCGCCCTCAGCGGAACCGGCTACGGCGCCTACATAGAGGACAGCGAGCGGGTGCAGTTCCTGATGCGGCTCGGGTTCCGGCAGAACCCGACCATCGCATCGATGACCCCGGTGCGGTTCTCCGTACCGATCGCGGACGAGCAGCTGGGTCTGCTCGACGCGGATCTCGTCGTCATGTTTCCGATCGGCAAGACTGCGCAGGGCATCGAGCAGAACCCGCTGTTCCGCAGCATCCCGGCCGTGGCGCAGGGGCATGCGATCGTGTTCGACGACCCGGCGGTGGCGAAGTCCTACTCCACCAACTCGGCGCTCTCGCTGCAGTACGCACTCGACACCGTGGTGCCCATGCTGGCGGAGGCGCTCCGGTCGTGATGCCCGGAGGCGATCGCTCACGCGTGCCTTCACCAGCGGCGCGACCTCGGTGCCGAGCAACTCGATGCCCCGCAGCATGGTCCGTCCAAGAGATGCGCCACCCGCTCGCGAGCGGTGACGCGGTGGCCGGTGTCGTACTCGACGACGGCCGACACGAAGTTGCCGATCCCGATGTGCATTGGTGCCGTTCTGCCGATGTAGTGAAGTGTCAACACTCTGTGGTGTCGTCGAGTTGAACCTTCAAGTGAGGGTAGCGAAGGTTCACGACACCTAGGCTGGGTGCGTGAACGACGACGTCGAGTGGCTGCGACCCGACGAGGTACGCGCGTGGCTCGCGGTCGCAGGCCTCCTCGAGGCGCTCCCCGCAGTACTGAACTCGCAATTGAAGAACGACGCGGGGGTCAACCACTTCGAATACATGCTTCTGGCCGGTCTGTCCGAGTCGCCTGGTCGGAGTTCGCCGACGAGTGAGATCGCTGCCTTCGCCGCAGGATCACTTTCTCGGGTCTCCCACGCACTCACGCGTATGGAGTCGCGGGGGTGGGTCGAACGGGGGCCACGCGGAGGCCCCGGTGGGCAGACCGCGGTGACGTTGACCGACGAGGGCATGGAGATCGTTCGTCGCGCGGCTCCCGGTCACGTCGCGCAGGTGCGAGAACTGGTTGTCGACCGCCTCGGTCGTGAGGACGCACTCGAGCTCGGGCGACTCGCGGGCCGGGTGCTCGAGGGTGCGAACCCGGCGGTCCACAGGATGCTGATGGACCGGTATCCCGAGCAGGACGTGCGCCCGGACGACCGGGACTGACGGAGAGGACCCCATGTCGCTACCGCTGACCGGCATTCGAGTGCTGGAGCTCGGCAACTACATCGCCGCGCCGACCGCGGGACGCATGCTCGCGGACTTCGGCGCGGAGGTGATCAAGGTCGAGCGACCCGGCACCGGCGACGAGATCCGGAACTGGCGTCTCTATTCCGGTACCACGTCGATGTTGTACCGGACGATCAACCGCAACAAGAAGTCGATCGTGCTCGATCTGCGCACCGAGCAGGGGCGGCAGGACGTGCTGGATCTCGCCGCGCAGTGCGACATCGTGCTCGAGAACTTTCGGCCCGGCACTCTCGAGAAATGGGGACTCTCGCCGGAGCGGTTGAGCGAGAGGAACCCCGATCTCATCATCACCCGCATCTCCGCTTTCGGGCAGACCGGTCCGATGGCCGAGCGTCCGGGCTTCGCCGCCGTCGCCGAGGCCTACGGGGGATTTCGCAACCTCGTCGGCGACCCCGACCGACCACCGGTTCGCGTCGGAGTGTCGATCGGTGACTCCATCGCCGGCCTCTACGCCGCCTTCGGTTGTGTCATGGCTCTGTTCCGACGCCAGACCGCGTCGAGCGAGCTCTCGCTCGAGCAACGCTCGATCGACGTCGCGCTCAACGAGTCGATTCTGTCGATGATGGAATCGCTGGTACCCGACTACCTCGCCTACGGAGTGGAACGCGAGCGCACCGGTGGGCGGATGGAAGGCATCGCGCCCTCGAATGCGTACCCGTGCAATGACGGTCACTCGATCATCATCGCCGGCAACGGCGACGCCATCTTCCAGCGCTACATGGAGACGATCGGTCGGCCGGATCTCGGCGCGGATCCCGAGCTGTCCGCCAACGCCGGCCGCTGGCGACGTCGGGACGAACTGGACGCGGCCATCTCCGCCTGGACCATGCTGCACTCCCGCGACGAGGCGTTGGCGGTGCTCGATCGGGCCGGTGTGCCGTCGGGGCCCATCTACACGGCCGCCGACATCGTGCGGGATCCACAGTACCGAGCGCGCAACATGATTCAGACGTTCCCCGTGGACGTCGGTGGTGAGACTCCGGTGGACGTGGGTTTCGTCGGTGTGGTGCCCGTCATCGGCGACGCGTCCGTTCCCATCCGATCGCTCGGACCGGACCTCGGCGAGCACACCGCCGAAGTACTGCGGGAACTGTTGGGACGCACCGAGAGCGAGCACGACGCATGACACGGATTCTGGTCACCCTGCCGATTCCCGAACCAGGTATGGAGATTCTGCGCCGCGCCGCCGACGTCGACGTGATCGCGCTCGATCACGTCGCGCTGGCGGAGCGATGCGCCTCCGGCGACTACGACGTGGTGGTGGCCCAGCTCCGGGACCGGTTCGACAGCGCACTGCTCGCCGGTGCGCGGCTGCGTGGGATCTCCAACTACGCGGTGGGTGTCGACAACATCGACGTCGGCGCCGCCACCGTCCGAGGCATCGTCGTCGGGAACACTCCGGGCGTCCTGACGGACTCCACGGCGGACATCGCTCTCCTGCTGATGCTGGCCACCGCGCGTCGGGCGCTCGAGGCGGACCGGACGGTACGCGCCGGTGAGTTCACCGGATGGGCACCGGACCTGATGCTCGGCACGGACGTGTCCGGACGGGTGCTGGGACTGGCCGGATTCGGGCGCATCGCTCGCGCGACGGCGCGGCGCGCTCTCGGATTCGGTATGACGGTGCGGTTCTGCCCACGGCCCCCGTCCGACAGGCCCGTCGACGATGCGGAGCTCGACGAGTTCGGCGGTCGCGTCGAGCACGTCTCGTGGGACGAGTTGGTGGCGACGAGCGACTTCCTGTCCCTGCACGTTCCGCTGACCGAGACGACGTACCACCTCGTCGATGCTCGGGTTCTCGGCGCGATGAAGACCTCCGCGATTCTGGTGAACACCGCGCGCGGGCCGGTGGTCGACGAGTCCGCTCTGGTGGAGGCGTTGCGGGACGGCGTGATCGCCGGTGCGGGGCTCGACGTCTACGAGGACGAACCGGCCACGGCACCCGGCCTGTCGGAGCTGGCCAACACCGTGCTGCTGCCGCACGTCGGGAGCGCGACGGTGTCGGTGCGGAGCGAGATGGCGCGTCTGTGCGCGGAGAACGCCGTCGCGATGGCCGCCGGCACGATGCCGCCCCACGCCGTCAATCCGGAGGCATGGGCGGACCTGTGAGAACTAGGTCGCGAGTGCGGCGTTGACCGCGTTCTCCGTTCGGGTCGGATCGTCCACCGTCAGGACGAGTCGATCGAACCGTCCGGTGCCGTCGAGCTCGATCACAATGTTGCGCACCGGGTCCCCGACGTTCCAGAACACTTTCTCGCCGTCACGATGGAAGGTGCCGGCGTACTTTCCCGGTATCGAGAGGCCCGGAGCCCTGATGCCCCTGGGCTCACGCCGTACACCGGTGTCGACGGTGGCGCCCTTCACCTCGGACAGCGGAATGTCGAGTCGGCGCGTGAAGCTCCAGAGCTTGTCGAGGCCGCGTGGTTCGACGACCAGTCGGCCGTCGACGATGGTCACGGTGTTCATGCTGTGCCCTTTCTCTCGATGCAGGCGCGCGTGAGTATCGCGTCGCCCAGTGCCCGTGCGTCGATGTTCTCGGCAACCAACTTCTCGCGGATCTCCTGCCTCACCGAGGGATCGGAGGGGGCCAGATCCATGAGAGCGACGAGAAGCAGAGGCATCGTGGAGTGCGTCGAGCGCAGTGCGGTGAGGAACAGTCCGCGCTTGCTTCCGAACGCGTTGTAGAGGCTCGCCCGTCGGATGCCGACGGCGTCGAGGATCTGATCGACGGACGCGCCGGTGTAACCGTGACGGGCGAACGTCTCGACCGCGGCCGCGAGCACAGTGTCCGTGTCGAACTCGCGCGGTCTCGGCATGCACCCATTCTAGACTGATCAGTCAATAATGGCGAGTGCCCGCACGGCATCGACGAACGCGTCCACGTCGCGCGCAGTGTGCGCGAACGACGTCACGAGACGCACGACCCCCGGCTCCCACCGGTCGTCGTAGAACGTGAATCCGCGGTCGTGCAGTGCCTGTGTCAGAGCAGCGGGGAAGCGGAAGTAGGACATGTTCGCCGACGCGTCGCCCACGACCTCGATGCCCCCGATCTGTCGGAGCCCGTCTCGGAGCCGCGCGGCCATCGCGTTGGCGTTCCGCGCATGACGCATCCAGAGGTCGTTCTCCAGGTACGCGACCAGTTGCGCGCTCTGGAACCGCATCTTGGACGTCAGCTGGCCACCGCGCTTGTGTCGGAATGCCAGTTCGGTGGACAACGACGGATCGAACGACACGATGGCCTCGGCGGTCATCGTGCCGTTCTTCGTCGCGCCGAAGGACAGGATGTCCACGCCTGCTCGCCAGGTCATCTCGGCCGGCGTGCACTCGAGGGCCACGAGCGCGTTGGCGAACCGGGCGCCGTCCATGTGCACGCGGAGTCCGGCATCGTGCGCGATGGTCGACACCTCACGCACCTCGTCGAGGGTGTGGACACTGCCCGTCTCGGTGACCTGCGTGAGGCTCACCACCGACGGCTGGACACTGTGGACGTCGCCGCGTCGTCGCACGACCGCGGCGCGCAGTGCGGTGGGATCCATCGTCGAACGGGGGCCGTCCACGAGGACGATCTTGGCGCCGTCGGTGAAGAACTCCGGAGCGCCGGCCTCGTCGTTGGTGATGTGGCCGTCGGGATGAGTGAGGATGCTGCCCCACGGCGGTGTACACGCGGCCAGCGCCAGTCCGTTGGCCGCCGAACCGGTTCCGACGACGAACACGTCGACGGGACGCTCGAAGACGTCGGCCATCAGCGTCGTGAGACGAGCGGACGTCGGATCGTTGCCGTACGGGGCCGCGAGCCCGGTCGATGCCTCCGCCATGGCCGCGAGGATCTCCGGGGCGGTGCCCGCAGCGTTGTCGCTGAGATATCCGGTGAGTGGGGCAGTGGTGCTCGTGGCCATACCCCCATGGTGGCAGAACCTCGACCGGCTACCGCAGCTCCGCCGCCAGCCGAGGGAGCAGCGCGAGGGGATTGGTGCGTTCCACCCGTGCCCGGCCGTCGCCGTCGAACACGTCGGACAGGCCGGGGGCCGGGTCGTCCGTGTCCGAGGCGGAGTAGGTGAGTCCGCTGAAGGGCCAGTCGGTTCCGAAGACGATGTGGTCGACGTCGGTCACTTCGAGCACCGATCGCAGCGACGACGCCGAGGCGGACAGTGCGGTGTCGTAATGGAAGCGTCGCAGTGCACCCTCGAGGCCGAGCAGCGACACGGACGGGATCTGATCCGGTGCGACGGCGCGGGGCGCGTTCAGCCGCGTGGCGAGGTACGGCAGGCAACCACCCGCGTGAGCGAGGACGAAGCGGATGTTCGGATACCGGTCGAGGGTGCCGGCCGCGATCATCTCGACCGCGGTCCGTGTGGTCTCGAAGGGGAACTCCAGGAGGAAGCTCGGAAGCGGCAGTGGGGGAGCCGAACCCGCGGGGAGCTCGCCGGGGTGCACGAAGACGAGGGCGGACCGCGCGTCGAGCAACGCCATGATCGGCTCGAAGCGTGGGTCACCGAGGTAGATGCCGTCGTACGACGACAGCAGTGCCACCCCGTCCATTCCCAGCACGTCCAGGCCGTACGCGATCTCGGCGAGGGACGCCGGCACGTCCGGAAGTGGCAGGGTGACCAGGGAGCCGAAACGAGTGGGATGCAGTCGAACCTGGTCGGCCGCGTAGTCGTTGCAGGAGCGCGCGAGGCGCACCGCCTCGAGGCCGCGCACGAACCGCACTCCGGGGTCGGAGATCGAGAGCACCTGGGCCGCGATGCCGAATTCGTCCATGAACGCGAGAGCCGACTCCGGCGACCACGCGGGCAGCGGTAGGCCGCCCGGAACGAGAAGCCCGGCGCGCAGCACGGCCTCCCGATACATCGGCGGGATCATGTGCGCGTGCAGGTCCACTCGATACGCACCCACGGGCGCGGCCGAGGCCGTCGGTCCCGTGGCCGCGAGCAGGCCCGCGCCGAGCATGCCTCCGCCGATCAGTGTCTGCAGAGCTTGTCGTCGTGTCGCCATCGTCGTTCCCCCGTGTCTGGACGCCGTCCCCCCGGCTCTGCGGCAACATAACAGGGTCGGATGCCAGTGCTGATGATTCGATCGGAACTTCGGGACGGGTCACGAGTCGACGTGGTCCCGCGTGTCGTCCAGTCGGCCGGCCGCCGCGCGTCGACGCAGGACCTCGCGGTGTCCGAACGTCGCCCCGAGAATCTGCTCCTGGTCGGCCACGGTGCTGCCGACAGCGCCCGCCACGGTGCCCAGCGATGCCGAGAGCCACGCCAGGCGCACGTAGTCGGAGACGTTCGCCGAACGCCCGATCTGTTCGGACAGGAACGACGGAGAGATCACCACTGCGGCCGCTGCGCCGACCACCAGGAACAGGACCGCGTACATGGTGACGACTCCGGCGGTGACCGTGCCGAGGGTGGCGAGGTTGTACATCGTGCGGTCGATCGCTCGCGCTCGCCGAGTGTGCCTCTCCCACAATCCGTTCGGAAAGATGAGCCAGGCCGTCACGGCCAACAGGGCGGTGGCGGACACCGCCGTCAGGCGCATGATCGACATCGACGCCGCCATCTGCCAGATGCTCGAGTAGAAGAGGCCGAACGCCGAGGTCGCGGTCGCCGCGGCCAGTGCGCCCGACAGTGTCGGTATCAACCGCCACGGTCGGTTGGTGCGGATCATGCCCGCGACCACCCGCGCACGCCCCAGCAGGGCGGGCGCCACCAGGGCGTCGTGGCCGGACACGGTGGACCAGTGCGCCAGACCGGTGGCGGGATCGGGTCGGTCGACACCGGTGGTGTCGCGCAGCGCGTGCAGAGCGGCCAGCGTGACGGCGCGCGCACGTCGCGCGACCCGGTGGGTGCCGAACGACGGGACGTAGACGACCACCATCGACGGCCGGACCATCTCGGCGAGGACGGGGCGCGACCGCACACGGCGCGGTATCTCGGACACGCACACGGTGAGCGTGTCCTCGCTGCCTCCGGTGTTGCTGAGCAGGGACGCCCACGTGTCGAGATCGGGGCTGCCGCTCTGCACCGGTGGCAGCGGGATCGTGATTCTCTCGACGCCGAGCACGTCCCCGTCGCGCGTGGCCGACCCGTCGAGGCCCACGACCACGGAATCGGCGACGGTGGCGGCGAAGCCGGGATCGGACGCGACTCTGACGACGGGCATCCTGGTCGGCTACCCGTGTCGGTCGTTCGGAAACGGCGCGGCGGCGACTCCAGCCCTTGCGTCGCGGCCTCTCTCGCGCGAGACCGCGCTCGCTAGCGTTCGGCCCGAAGTAGTTCCACGTCGGAGACCAGGCGGATGTGATCGGCCATCGCACGTCCGGCTTCCACGGTGTCCTCGCGCCGGATGGCCTCGGCGATACGCCGATGACCTTCGAGAGACGATCGTGGGCGATCCGATTGCGACAGCGACTCGATGCGGGTCTCGCGAATCAGTTCGGCGATCTCGCCCATCAACCGGGCGAGGAGCGGGGAATGCGCCGCGGCCGTCACGGCCCGGTGGAACAGTTCGTCCCCCGACACTCCTCGCTCACCGCCGGAGATCTCCGCCTCCATGACGTCCAGGGCGTGGTCGATGGCGCGCATCTCGTCGTCACTGCGCCGGGCCGCGGCCAGTTCGGCCAGTTTGACCTCGAGTGCCTCACGCGCCTCGATGACCTCGGGAAGGCGATCGGCGTGCTCGCGGAGCGCCCGAATGGCCATGTCGCCCACCGGTCTACGAACCAGTACTGCTCCGTCGCCGTGCCGCACGGACAGGATGCCCTGCACCTCGAGTGCCACCAGGGCCTGGCTGAGGGACGCGCGACTGACGCCGAGCTGGCCGGCGAGTTCGCGCTCGGCCGGCAATCGTTCGCCGACCTGCATGTCGCGCGCCGCGATGTGGTCGCACAACTGCTCGACGATCACCTCGTACAACCGCGGGCGGTTCACCGGACGGATCTGGTCGGCCACTGGGTCACCCGTTCTCTGCGTCACTCGTGCTCTGCTCCACTCACCCACAGAGTAGCGCCACCACGGCGTCGTTACTCCGCCCACAGTGAGGGTTGACAGTGACTCAGTTCACTGCCAGAGTCATCGGTGTCTCAGTGGCTAGTCCACTTCGCCACTGACGCTCTCGGGCAGACGCCCGCGAGACACTCACACGGACCGGAGACCATCGATGTCGACCGAGTTGATACCCATTCTCGCGCTGGTCGTCATGTTCCTCGCAGCCACGGTGCTGCCGGTGAACATGGGCGCCCTGGGCTTCGTCGCAGCGTTCCTCGTCGGCACGCTCGCCGTCGGCATGGACACGGACCAGATCATCGGGGGATTCCCGAGCAGTCTCTTCCTCACCCTCGTCGGCATCACGTATCTCTTCGCGATCGCCCAGAACAACGGCACCGTCGACCTCCTGGTCCGTGGCGCCGTACGACTCGTCGGGGGGAGGGTCGCGCTCATTCCGTGGGTGATGTTCGGTATCACCGGCGTTCTCACGGCGATCGGGGCACTGGGCCCCGCCGCTGTGGCGATCGTGGCACCCATCGCCCTCGGCTTCGCGGCGCGCTACAAGATCAATGCGCTGCTCATGGGCATGATGGTCATCCACGGTGCCCAGGCGGGCGGGTTCTCGCCGATCAGCATCTACGGCGTCACCGTCAACCGCATCGCGGCCGACGCCGGGCTCACCAACAGTCCGCTGACTCTGTTCCTCGGAAGTCTGCTGTTCAACGCGGCCATCGGCGCACTGCTCTTCACGTTCCTGGGCGGACGGTCGCTCATCGGGCGCAGCGTCCACGACGACGACGGTCTCAGGCCGGACGGCGATCCGGGTTCCGTGGGCGGCGGCACCACGCGGACGACCGTGATGCGCGGTTTCGGTGCGACGACGACCAAGCGTCCGTCCCAGACTGTCACCGTGGAGAACGCGCCTCCGCTGGCCACGGCGGTCAAGGCGATCACGCCCGATCAGATTCTCACCCTCGTGGGACTCGTGTCGCTGGCAGTCCTGTCGCTGATCCTCGATCTCGACGTGGGCTTCGTGTCCATGACGGTCGCGGTGGTGCTGGCACTGGCGTCGCCGAAGGCGCAGAAGGGTGCGATCAACCAGATCAGTTGGTCCACCGTCCTTCTGATCGGAGGAATTCTGACCTTCGTCGGGGTGCTGCAGGAAGCGGGCACGGTCGAGTACGTCGGTAACGCCGTCGCCGGCATCGGCATCCCGCTGCTCGTCGCCGTCCTGCTCTGCTACATCGGTGCGATCGTGTCCGCCTTCGCATCCTCCACCGCGATCCTGGGCGTCACCATTCCGCTGGCAGTGCCGTTCTTGCTGGCAGGTGAGGTGGGTGCCGTCGGCGTGATCGTCGCGCTCGCCATCTCGTCCACCATCGTCGACGTCAGCCCGTTCTCGACGAACGGCGCGTTGGTGCTCGCCAACGCGCAGGGCGTCGATCGCGACGTCTTCTACCGGCAGATTCTGAAGTACAGCGCGCTGGTCGTGGCCATCGGACCACTGGTGGCCTGGGCCGTGCTCGTCGTCCCCGGCTGGATGTAACCGCTCCGCCGACGCTCCGTTGACATCACGTGGGCGTCGTGGTCTCCTTAATTGGCTAGGCCACTAGGTCACCGAACCAAAGCCACGCTCTCCGACAGGATCGAGAAACGCCATGCCTCTCAACACCACGGGCAGGACCGGCCCCCTCGACGGCACCGTCGTCGTCGATCTCACCCGCGCCCTCGCAGGACCGCACGCCGCGATGATGCTCGGCGATCTCGGTGCGGACGTCATCAAGATCGAATCGCCCAAGGGTGGTGACGACACCCGCGTGTGGGGCCCGCCCTTCGTCACACCGGAGCCGGGTGACGGTCACGCCGACCGCGAATCGACCTACTTCCTCTCCGCCAATCGGAACAAGCGGTCGATCGCCCTCGACCTCAAGACGGACGACGGTCGCGACGCCCTCGAGGCGATGATCGCCAAGGCCGACGTCCTGCTCGAGAACTTCCGCACCGGTGTTCTCGACCGGTTGGGATTCACGACCGAGCGACTGGCCGAGCTCAATCCCGGCCTGGTCGTGTTGTCCATCAGCGGTTTCGGCCACGACGGTCCGGAGGGCGGCCGCTCCGGCTACGACCAGATCGCACAGGGGGAGGCCGGCCTCATGTCCTTCACGGGCTCCGGGCCGGACGACGTCCAACGCGTGGGCGTTCCCATCGCCGACCTCCTGGCGGGCATGTACGGAGCTTTCGGAGTGCTCGCCGCACTTCGGGAACGAGATCGCACGGGGCGCGGAAAGGTGGTGCGCACCTCGCTTCTCGCGAGCGTCGTGGGAGTGCACGCCTTCCAGGGCACGAAGTGGACCGTCGCGGGGGAGATCGGACAGGCGCAGGGCAATCACCACCCCTCCATCTGCCCGTACGGGCTGTTCCCGACCTCCGACGGCGCGGTGCAGATCTCGGTGGGCAGCGAGGGTCTGTGGCATCGCTTCTGCGACGGCTTCGGCATCGATCCGGATCTCGAGGGCATGGCCACCAACCCGCAGCGCGTCGGTAGCCGGGACGACGTCGTCGAGCTGGTGTCGAAGATCTTCCGCACGTACGAGACCGAGCCGCTGCTCGCTCTTCTCGACGAGATCGGCGTCCCGGCCGGCAAGGTGCGCAACGTCCAGGAAGTCTACGAATGGGAGCAGACCCGGTCGCAGGGTCTTCTCGTCGATGTCGAGCACGAGACGCTCGGGAAGGTGACACTCCCCGGACCGCCGTTGCGCTTCTTCGACGCCGACGGAGCGGAGACCACCGAGACCCGGCACCTCGCTCCGCCCGTTCTGGGCGCCGACGAGGATCTGGTCCGCGCATGGTTGGCGGAGAGCGTCTGATGGCCGGCATCGGTGCGCTCGCTCTGCTCGACATCGTGGTCGACGCGGGAAGTTTCGAGTCGTGGGACTCCACCCCGCACGATCATCCGGTCGACGAGGCGTACACCGCGGAACTCGCGGCGGCGCGGGAGAAGACCGGACTCGACGAGTCGGTGATCACCGGTGTCGCCACCATCTCCGGTCGGCGGGTGGCGATCCTGTTGTGCGAGTTCCGTTTCCTCGGCGGTTCCATCGGGGTCGCGGCCGGGGAACGTCTGACGACGGCAGTACGCCGGGCGACCGCCGAGCGCCTTCCGCTGTTGGCGCTCCCGACGTCGGGCGGCACGCGAATGCAGGAGGGCACGGTGGCGTTCCTGCAGATGGTCAAGATCACGGCTGCGGTCACCGACCACAAAGCGGCACATCTTCCGTACATCGTCTATCTCCGGCACCCCACCACGGGCGGAGTGTTCGCGTCCTGGGGATCGCTCGGTCACGTCACCATCGCCGAACCCGGTGCGCTCGTGGGGTTCCTCGGCCCGCGGGTGTACGAGGCACTCTACGACACGCCGTTCCCGACGGGGGTGCAGACATCGGAGAACCTGCAGGCGCACGGACTCGTGGACGCGGTGAAGCGACCGGATCAACTCGGCGAGGTGGTGGATCGCGCTCTGCGCATCATGACGCTTCCGGCGGGGACACGCCCGCGGCCGGCGCCGGCGCCGGAGTGGTCGATCGACGACGTCCCGGCCTGGGACTCCATCGTGGCGTCCCGGCGGGCCGACCGCCCGGGTGTCCGCGAGCTGCTCTACAACGCGGCCTCGGACGTGCTGCCGCTCAACGGGACCGGGCAGGGTGAGACGGACCCCGGACTGATTCTCGCGCTGGTGCGTTTCGGCGACATGCCCTGTGTGCTGCTGGGGCAGGATCGCCGGGGCCAGACGCCGTTGACCCCGCTGGGTCCGGCAGCACTGCGTGAGGCGAGGCGGGGAATGCGCCTGGCTGCGGAACTACGACTGCCGTTGGTGACCGTGATCGACACCGCGGGCGCCGCGCTGTCGAAGGAGGCCGAGGAAGGTGGGCTCGGCGCGGAGATCGCGCGCTCCATCGCGGACATGGTCGATCTGGACACGCCGACCATCTCGGTACTGCTCGGCCAGGGCACCGGTGGTGGCGCCCTCGCGCTGGTTCCGGCGGACCGCGTCCTGGCTGCACAGCACGCGTGGCTCTCTCCGTTGCCACCCGAAGGTGCGAGCGCCATCGTGCATCGCGACACCGCTCATGCCCCCGACATGGCTGTGCGCCAGGGTGTCCGGTCGCTCGACCTCCGTGGCGCCGGCATCGTGGATCTGATCGTGCCGGAGTACCCCGACGCCGCCGACGAGGTCCAGCCGTTCTGCGATCGCGTGGGTTCGGTGCTGCACCGGGAGCTGGCCGATCTGCTGGCAGAAGATCCGGACATGCGCAGGATCGCCCGGGAGAAGCGCTTCGACCGGATCGGTTCCGCCATGACGGCGGTGTGACGAGGAACCCTGTCAGCGCCTCCGGAGGGAGCGCACGATCGTGGTGGCCGCCACGCCCGCCAGAACCCACGGACCGCCGACGATGATCGGATCGATCCACGCGTGGTGCATGTCGACGCGGGTGGTTCCCCGCCTCGACCGCACCCCGTGGTGGGTGATCTCGGTGCGGATCCCGGTCTGCGTGATCGGGTTGTCGGGGTGCACGGTGGTCAGCGAACGCAGGTGGGATTCGACGGCGTCCACGCGGTCGCCCGCCAGGAGTAGCAGCCAGTGCGCCGCCCGGCCCTCGCTGTAGCGATAAGCGAACCGGCGCACGGCGCCGGACACCCCGCGCAGAGGTGCCGTCGTGCCGAAGACCGGCGGAAGAGTTCCGTGTTCGATGGATCGTTCGCGGGGACGCAGTTCGGGTTGACGCTCCGGGAAGTCCCAGTGCGCACCGGTCGCGCCGGGGTCGAATCGTTCTCGCGGCACGGACGGACGGTCTGCGGGATCGAGGTCGACACCCCATCCGGGAATTCGTGAGCGCAAGTCGTCGTGGTCGGGTACGGGTGGGTGATCGGCACGGTAGACCATGGGTGGTCCTCTCAGCTCGCGTTCGGCAGCACGATCGGCTTGATGCAGCCGTCGAGCTTGGACGAGAAGATGTGGTAACCGTCGGCGATGTGCTCCAACGGAATTCGATGGGTGATGATCTCGCTGGGCTTGATGTAGCCGTTACGAATGTGCGAGAACAAGCGTGGCCATTGGCGCTTGACGGGGCACTGGTTCATGCGCAGGGTCAGCCCCTTGTTCATCGCGTCGCCGAACTTGACCGCACTGAACATGGGCCCGTACGCGCCCACGACCGAGACCGTCCCGCCCTTGCGGACACTGTCGATGGCCCAATTGAGGGCGATGGGGGACCCGCCCTGGAGTGTGAACTTCGCGGCGGTGACGTGCTGGAGGAAGTTCCCGTCGGCTTCGGCGCCCACCGCGTCGATCACGCGGTCCGCACCGAGATGGTCGGTGGCCCTCTTCATGGTCACCACGAGGTCGTCGTGCTCCGCGAAGTTGATCGTCTCGGCGTGGGCGAAGGTGCGGGCCTTGGCGAGACGGTTCTCGAGGTGGTCGACGACGATCACCCTGCCGGCGCCCATCAGCCACGCAGACGTGGCGGCGAACAGCCCGACGGGACCGGCTCCGAACACCGCCACGGTGTCACCCTCGACGATGTCCGCGAGCTGCGCGCCGAAGTATCCGGTGGCGAGGGCATCGGTGCACAGGAGCGCGTCCTCGTCGTCCATCCAGTCCGGGATGATCGAGGGCCCGACGTCGGCGAACGGTACCCGGACGTACTGTGCCTGACCTCCGTCGTACCCGCCGCACGTGTGGGAGTACCCGTAGATGCCGCCGACGGCCGTCGCATTCGGATTGACGTTGTGGCAGTTGGAGTACAGGCCGCGTGCGCAGAAGAAACACGACCCGCAGTACACGTTGAACGGCACCATGACCCGATCGCCCGGTGTCAGGTTCCGGACCGACGGCCCGACCTCCTCGACCACGCCGATGAACTCGTGACCGAACGTCGTCCCGACCCTGGTGTCCGGCATCATGCCGTGATACAGGTGGAGATCGGATCCACAGATGGCCGCCATCTCGACCCGGACGACGGCGTCGTTCGGATGCTCGATGGTCGGCATGTCCTTGTTCTGCACTCGGACCTTGTACGGGCCTCGATAAGTCATGGCTTTCACGCGGTGCGATCTACCCGGCCCGCGTGCGGGGAAACACCGAACAGGTGGGTGAATCTCGATTCGGTGCCCGCCGATCACTCAGTCGTCGAGTTTGAAGCCGACCTTCAGCGTCACCTGGAAGTGCGCGACCGCGCCGTTCTCGATGTGTCCGCGGGTCTCGGTGACCTCGAACCAGTCGAGCTCCCGCAGTGTGCTGCTCGCGCGGGAGATGGCCTTGCGGATGGCGTCGTCGACACCCTCCGTCGAGGTTCCGACGATCTCGGTGACGCGGTAGACGTTGTCGCTCATGGTGTGCCCTTCACTCGGTGACAGTTCCCCGTCATCGTGCGTCCTCGGGTGTCGTCCGGTCCAGGGTTCCGATCATCGCGGTTCGACGCGGTCGAGCACCTGTGTCCGTTTCGGAAGTGGGTGGCTCGGGTAGAAGACGTGCGGCGGCAGCGGCGGCGCGTGCGTCGGCGTGGACGCCCGGTGAGGTTGAGACCACAGCCTGCCGATGGAACGGCCTTCCCGCACGGACCACGCGGGCGGGGAGGCCGTGTCCGTCTTCTATTCGGAGTCGGGCGGAGGTCGGATCTACTCAGTCCGAGACGGTGAGACCGTGCGCGTGCACGTAGGCGAGTGCCTGGACCGTGTCGATGCGGGCTCCGTCGAGCACGGCCGACGTCCAGAACGTGGCATCGGCGATGCTGCCCCGCAGATCCGCATCGTTCAACCGGAGCCCGGAGGTGCGGGCACCGCCGAAGTCGACACCGCGCAGAGTGGCCTTGCGGAGATCGGTCCCGACGAGGTTGGCGTCACGCAGGCGCGCCCCGGTGAGGTCGAGTCCGCGGAGGTCGAGACCGCCGAGCGAGGTGAGCATGAGGTCGACCTCGTCGAAGACCGCGGGCGTGATGCGCGAGTCCGCGATGGCGGAACCGAGAAACGATGTGCTGCGAAAAGTGCTGTGCCACAATCGGCTCCGCCGGAACTCGCAGTTGCGGAAGGCCGACCCGATGTGCGTCGAGTCCGTCAGATCCACGCCGGAGAAGTCGCAGTCGGTGAAGACGACACCGTGGGTGGTCAGACCGCCGAGGTCCGCGTCGATGAAGCTGCAGGACGTGTACGAACGCCTGTCCCACCGCTGGCCGTGTGCGTCGATCTCGTTGTAGTTCTCGTCCTCGAACGACCGGTCGGCGAATTCGTCCTCCACACGGGGGACTCTAGCGGGAAGGCCGGAGGCCGGTCGGGGTGTGGCGGGAAGGCCGGAGGCCGGTCGGGGTGTGGCGGGAAGGCCGGGGTCGGTCGGAATGCAGGCGGTCAGGCGGTCGGGCGGGCGGTGGGGCCCATCCGCGGCACGCTGGCGGGGAGCACGGCGTCGACGAGAGCCGCCGCTCGCGGGTCCACGTCGGCATCGGTCCGCGCGATGAACGTCGTGGTGCTGGTGCACACGTCCTCGCCGTGCGACGTCAGATGGTTCTGGACCACCAGGATGTCGTTGCCCGCGAACTGGCGGATCGACAGCACCTGGAGAGTGGACACCAGCTGATCTCCCTGCATGACCGGGCGATGCAGAACGAAGCTCTGATCGGTCTGCATGACTGCCGTGATCTCGTACTCCACGAGGATGTGCGCGAAGAGATAGTCGATGGCGATGGATCCGACGACGCTCACGAAGGTCGCGGGCGCGACGAGTCCCTCGTATCCCAACTCGGCCGCAGCGGCCTCCTTGTGGTGCGCCGGATGTTCGTTCTGGATGGCGCGGGAGAGTTCGCGGATCTTCTCGCGGCCGACCTCGTAGTAGTCGGGGATGACGTAGGCGTGTCCGACCAGGCGGGAGCTGCGTTCGAACCGGTGATCGGGCTCGTGCGGAACGAGCGGGCGAGTCTCGTGAGCACCTGTCACGGAGTCGTCGGTCACCGAATTGCTGGTCACGTGGAGCCTTCCCCTGGGACGCGCCCACCCCCATCGGCACACGCGTATGTGAACAAATCCTACTTCGCGTGTGAATATCCACAAATGCGGCAGTCGAACCCCGTCGGTCGGGTGCGCGGGTGCGTGGTCGCCGCCGGCGTGCACGGGTTTCGTGAGGGGCACACCCTGTGCCGCGTGTCGACAGGGGTGTGGCGCGCTGAGTGGGGTGTGGGCGCGAGATCGGTCAGGGAACCTGAGTCGGTCGCATTCCGGTCAGGTGTCGGACCGGCCGCGTCGACTGTCGAGGTAGGCCCTCGCCCTGAGGGACCGCAGCCATTCCGGACCGGGCCGGACACTGTCGGGAGTGCGCCGGATCGGGTCGAACGACAGGTCGCCACCGGACTGGTCGACCGAGCCGAGCGTCAGTTCGGCCAGCGGGACGTACGCCCCGGTGCCCTCGGCCTGCTCGAACTCGAAGACCAGCGGCCTCGCACGTACAGCGTCGACGATGGAGTCCAGGGTGGGCAGCGGCGGCGCGGCGACGGCCCGCGCGCGGACCCACCACTGACCACCCTCGAACTGCAGCGGCATCAGCGTCGAGAAGGAGGCCGTCTCGAACGCGAGCACCGGGAGCGGAACGCACCGCGTCACGACGTCCCGCCCGGCGCTGGCAAGGAGGATGTCCCAGGCACCGTCGGCCCGGTCGGTCTGCGGAAGACGCAACGCGAGACCCGCGACGTCGGGAACTCGTCGGGGCAGCCCGAGCGCGGTGGACAGGCGCACCGTCACCTCGCACGTGCCCACGGGCAGTCCGGCGTCGCCCTCGGCGGTACGGCGCAGTGTGCCCGTCAGAACCTTCCCGTTGGGATGGAACAGCTTGGCGTGGCGCAGCGCCGACCCCAGCCCGAACGGCAGGGCGAGCACGCGCACGGGCATCGACGTCTCGTTCACGCTCGGGGATTGCCCGGTGTGTGACGTGAGGAAACGTCGCCGCTCAGGCTCCGTCGTGGGCCTTCTGCAGGTCGGCGACCACGATCTTCGACATCGACAGCATGGCCTGCACGACGCGCTGGGACGCCGCCGGATCCGGGGTGCTCATCAGCTGCATCAGCTGAACCGGGACGATCTGCCAGGAGACCCCGAACTTGTCCTTGCACCAGGCGCACCGGCCCTCGGATCCACCGTCGGACGTGAGCGCGTTCCAGTAGCGGTCGACCTCTTCCTGCCCGTCGCAGCTGACAGCCATGGAGATGGCCTCGGTGAACGGGAACTGTGGTCCCCCGTTCAGGGCGTTGAATCGCTGACCGAAGAGCTCGAAGTCGACCATCATCGCGCGGCCCGGGGCGCCGGGTCCACCGTCGCCGTAGCGGCTGACGTTCAGTATCGCTCCCGTGCCGAACGTCGAGAGGTAGAACTCCGCGGCCTCCTCGGCCCGGTCGTCGAACCACAGTGTGGGGGTGATCTTCTGCATCGTGAGGTCCTTCGTCTTCGGATGGCGGAGCGAACTCGACCCGTCAGCCGTGTCGACTCCGGCCGACGGCGAAAGTCATCGCGCGATGCCGGCAGTCAGCAGTGTGGCCAGCTCCCGGTAGGCGGCGGCGTCGTCCAGACCCGTGCGACGGGCGAGGGCACGGCTCTGGATCGAGACCATCACCGACGCGGCGACGTCGGCGACGAACGCGGCGTGGACGTCCCGCACGTCGCCGGCGCGGACCCCGTCGTCGATGATGCCGCGGACTCGCTCGGCCGCGATGGCGGTGTTGCGTTCGTAGACGAGCCTCGACGGCTCGAAGTCGGCGAGGTCGGTCATGAACCGTTCCGACGCCGGCGCGAGTGCTTCACCGACCGCGCCCAGATACGCCGCGAGGCGCTCGCGGGTGCCCGTCGCGGCGTCGGAGGCCGCGTCCACGCGGACCGCTGCCGAGGTGAAGAAGTGCACCGCGGCGGAGCGGACGAGGTCGTCCTTGCTCGCGGCGAGGGTGTACAGCGTGCTCTTCGAGCACCGAAGGCGGGCGGCGATGTCGTCGAGAGTGAGGTGCGCGAAGCCTTCGGCCAGGAACAGGGCCACCACGGAATCGAAGAGCTGCGCGCGCCGCGCCGTCGCGTGAGCTGCTGTCATGGTGAGCGACAGTACTGCAGAACGCCATGCAGTACTGTCGTAGTACTGAGGGGCCCGCTGCAGTACTGGTGCCGCCTCATCCGATCCGCGACCGAGACGAGGACCCATGGCTGTCGAACGACTGCTGCCGAACGACGACGCACGTGACCTTCTCCAGTTGACCCGCGACATCGCGGACAAGGTCCTCGACCCCATCGTCGACGAACACGAGAAGGCCGAGACCTATCCCGACGGCGTCTTCGCCACGCTCGGCGAGGCGGGGCTGCTCAGCCTGCCGTATCCGGAGGAGTGGGGCGGCGGCGGTCAGTCCTACGAGGTCTATCTGCAGGTGCTCGAGGAACTGGCGTCGCGCTGGGCCGCGGTGGCCGTCGCCGTGAGCGTGCACGGGCTCTCGTGCCACCCGCTGATGTCCTTCGGGTCGGAGGACCAGAAGTCGCGGTGGCTGCCGGACATGCTCGGTGGGCGCACGATCGGCGCCTACAGCCTCTCGGAGCCACAGGCCGGCAGCGACGCGGCCGCCCTCTCCTGCAAGGCCGTGGCCGGTCCGGAGGGGTACACCGTCACCGGGTCGAAGGCCTGGATCACGCACGGCGGCAAGGCGGACTTCTACACGCTCTTCGCGCGCACCGGCGAGGGCTCGCGGGGCATCTCCTGCTTCCTCGTGCCCGCCGACCTCGAGGGGCTCTCCTTCGGAGCTCCGGAGGAGAAGATGGGGCTGCACGCGATACCCACGACGGCCGCCCACTACGACGGCGCGGTGCTGTCGGCCGATCGCCGCATCGGCGAGGAGGGGCAGGGGCTCGGCATCGCGTTCAGTGCCCTCGACGCCGGGAGGCTGGGCATCGCCGCCGTCGCCGTCGGCATCGCCCAGGCCGCGCTCGACGATGCCGTGGCCTATGCGCAGGAGCGGACGACGTTCGGCCGCAAGATCATCGATCATCAAGGGCTCGGGTTCGTGCTGGCCGACATGGCAGCGGCGGTGGACTCGGCCCGGGCGACGTACATCGACGCGGCACGCCGCAAGGATGCCGGACTGCCGTTCTCACGTCAGGCCTCCGTGGCCAAGCTCGTGGCGACGGACGCGGCGATGAAGGTGACGACCGACGGCGTGCAGGTGTTCGGAGGCTACGGGTACACCCGAGACTTCCGGGTCGAGCGGTACATGCGCGACGCCAAGATCACGCAGATCTTCGAGGGCACCAACCAGATCCAGCGTCTGGTGATCAGCCGGTCGCTGGCCTGACCCCCGTACGCACTATGCGCATCCAGCGGTACGCACAGGGCGCACGGGGCGATAGCCTCCCGCTATGAGCTCGTTCACCGGAATCCCGGAGGCCGCCCTCGATTTCTACGAGGATCTCGAGGTCGACAACAGCAAGACCTGGTGGGCCGAACACAAGCACGTCTACGACGAATCGGTCCGCGCGCCCATGACCGCGCTCACGGAGTTACTGGCCGAGGAGTTCGGGACGGCCAAGCTCTTCCGGCCGCACCGCGACGTCCGCTTCTCCAAGGACAAGGTGCCGTACAAGACGCACCAGGGTGCCTACGTGCAGGTGGCCCCGTCCACGGGGTGGTACGTGCAGGTCGACGCCTCCGGCCTCATGGTCGCCGGCGGGTTCTACGCGTCCACGTCCGACTCCATCGCCCAGTTCCGCGCCGTCGTCGACGACGAGGTCCGCGGGTCGGAGCTCGCGCGAATCGTGGCCGATCTCGAGAGCCGCGGCTACGACCGCGGCGGTGACCGGCTGAAGACCTCGCCGCGCGGCTACGACGCGGATCATCCCCGCATCGATCTGCTGCGCCACAAGTCCCTGACGGCAGGACGGTCCTTCGGCTGCCCGCCGTGGCTCGACACAGCAGAGTGCGCCGATCACATCCGTGGCGCCTGGCGTGATCTCACACCACTTCTCGAATGGTGCCGTCAGGTACTGGCCTGACGTGCCAGCACGGCCAACTGGAGTTCCATCAGCAGTCGCGCGGCGGGATCCGACAGGTCCGTCCCGGTGATCTCCTCGGCCCGTCGGACCCGATAGCGCAACGTGTTCGGGTGCACGTGCAGGTCGGCCGCGGCCCGGCGCACGTCGGACGGGTGCCGCAGATACGTCGCGATGCTCTCGCGTAGCGACGAGGACGTGCGTGCGTCGTACTCGACGAGCGCCGCCATGCGCGGATCGTGCAGCGAGGGGTGCGCGAGGAGCAGATCGACGATCTCACCGAGCAGCACGGACGTCCGCGAATCGGCGAGTGTGGTCACCCTGTCGTCTGCTCCGGCGGTCCCGTCCAGGACGCGATCGACCTCGCGGCGAGCGGCGGCGACCTCGGACAGGGCGGCCACCGGCGATGCCACCGCGGCCCGCAACCGGATCCCCGTGCGTGCCTCGATGCCCTCGAGCAACCGGCGAGTCCACGACGGCACCGAGGTCTCCGCGCGGGTCCGTGGGACGAGGACGTAGATGCGGTCGCCGAGAGTGGTGACCAGGGACAGTCGGTGAAAGGAACTGGCGTGCAGTCGGATCGCGCCGGACAGATCGGCCATCGTGGCCGACGAGGGGGCATCGGGCGCGGCGCCGTCCAGCGCGGCGAGACCGATCACCGCCGCCGGCCCGTCCGTCGGGATGGACAGCGCCGCGGCGAGTGAGGGCACATCGACCCCACCGCCACGAGCGCCGAGCAGTCGCTGGATCTGCACCGCCTCGTTGGTGGGTGCCTCGAGGATGCGCGTGATCAACCGTGCCGCCACCGCGGCCGCCCCCTGCAGCACGCTCGGAGCATCGTCGGTGAGCGGGCGACGACCTTCCTGGATCCACAGCGTGCCGACCAGTCGTGGTGTGCCCGAACCATCTTGCGTGGCAGTCGTTCTGATACCGGCGACCAGTCGCCGTCGGATACCCAGATCGGAGTGCGCCGGCACCTCGACGACCTCGTCGGAACGGCGGACCGCGTCGTACACACCCCACTGCTCGAGTCGCCGGAGATACTCCGCGGGGCCTTCTCGTCCGAGAATGGACAGGGTCCGCAGCTCGTCCGCCTGATCGTCCGACGCCGAGTACGCCAACACGTGCGACCGCTGGTCCTCGATGCTCACCATCCCGCGCGTGAGCACCGCGACGGTGTGCGCCAGCCCGAAGAGATCGGTGTCCGCGCCCACCAGTCCCGCCAGTTCGGACGGTTCCGCGGACGACGGTGGAGGTGTGGTGATCGACGGCGAGGAATGGTCGAGCACGCCGCGCACCATCGACAGGAGGCGGTCCCAGCGGGTCTGCGTGTGCACCGCGACGAGAGCGACGCCGGCCGTGCGAGCCGCGTGCTGCATCAGCGTGGACGAGGCGGCGATCTTCGACATCACCGCGGTGGGTCGAAGGTCGCTGCTCCGCGTCGCCAGGTCGTCGAACCACGCCACGGCGTCCGCTTCCCGCACACCCGCCAGCAGATAGAGGTCCGCCGCGGCGGCGGTCGTGTAGAGCTCGGCGGCCAGATCGTCGGCGTCGACGAGCGTCACCGACCCGATCGGCACGTCCGACCCTGCCGGTGCCACGAGCACCTCGACGAAGGCGGAGTGCAGCGCACGCACGATCGAGTCGAGGGTCGACGAGGTGCGGGTCATGCCGTGCACTCTAAATGTCCTTCGTCCGATCGGACAGGGGTCGGTGTGTTTCTTTGGACGCTGGGCCGAATATCGAGGATGCCGCGTCCGCTTGGCTGAACCCACCGACCCGGCACGAAGACCCGACACCGAGGACCGACATGGACGCCGTCACCGCAGTACCCACCCCCCTGAACGAGCCGGTGCACACGTACGCACCCGGCAGCGCCGAGCGAGCGCGGCTCACGCACCATCTGGACCGACTCGCCGCCACGCCCACCGAGATCACCCAGGTCATCGGCGGAAACCACCGCGACGCGACGGGCTCACGCGAGAACGTCGTGCAACCGCACCGGCACGCGTCCGTCATCGGATCGTTCGCGAATGCCACCCACCAGGACGTGCGCGACGCCATCGACGCGGCGACCGCCGCCGCACCTGCGTGGCGATCGCTGCCCTTCGACGAGCGCGCCGCAGTCTTCCTCCGCGCCGCCGATCTCCTCGCCGGGCCGTGGCGCGAGACCATCGCGGCTGCCACCATGCTGGGGCAGTCGAAGAGCGCGTACCAGGCCGAGATCGACGCACCCTGCGAGCTGATCGACTTCTGGCGCTTCAACGTCTCGTTCGCCCGACAGATCATGGCCGAACAACCGATCTCCGCGCCCGGCGTCTGGAACCGCGTCGAATACCGCCCCCTCGAGGGCTTCGTCTACGCCATCACCCCGTTCAACTTCACCGCCATCGCGGGAAACCTCCCCACGGCGCCGGCACTCATGGGCAACACCGTGCTGTGGAAGCCGTCGCCCACCCAGGCCGTCGCCGCGTACCTGACGATGCAGCTTCTCGAGGCCGCCGGACTGCCCCCCGGCGTCATCAACCTCGTGCTCGGTGACGGACCCCTCGTCTCCGAGGTCGCCCTCGCCGATCGTCGTCTCGCCGGCATCCACTTCACCGGCTCCACACCGACGTTCCAGCGGCTGTGGCGCGAGGTGGGCGAGAACATCGCCGGCTACGACACCTACCCGCGACTGGTCGGTGAGACCGGTGGCAAGGACTTCGTCGTCGCCCACAGTTCCGCCGACCCGGACGTGCTCACCACGGCGCTGATCCGCGGTGCCTTCGACTTCCAGGGTCAGAAGTGCTCCGCGGCGTCGAGGGCCTTCGTGCCGTCGTCGGTGTGGAAGAGGATGGGGGACACGCTCGTCGACACCGCGTCGTCGCTGCGTTACGGCGACGTCACCGATCTGTCGAACTTCGGTGGGGCGGTCATCGACCGGAAGGCCTTCGACCGCAACGCGGCTGCACTCGAGCGCGCGAAGTCCACCCCGGGCATCACCATCGCCGCCGGCGGCACCTGCGACGATTCCGTCGGCTACTTCGTGGACCCGACGATCCTGCTCGGTGACGACGCGGGCGACGAGGCGTTCCACACCGAGTACTTCGGCCCGATCCTCGCCGTGCACGTCTACGACGACTCGAAGCCCGGTGCGTTCGAGAACACGCTCGCCATGGTCGACAGCGGGTCGAAGTACGCCCTGACCGGATCGATCATCGCCGACGATCGCGCCGCCGTCACGCAGGCCACCGAGGCCCTGCGCTTCGCCGCCGGCAACTTCTACGTCAACGACAAACCGACCGGCGCCGTCGTCGGGCAGCAGCCGTTCGGCGGTGCTCGCGCGTCGGGCACCAACGACAAGGCCGGATCACCGCAGAACCTGCTCCGGTGGGCCTCCGCGCGCACCATCAAGGAGACCTTCGTGCCGGCCGTGGACCACACCTACCCTCACCAGGAAGTCTGACCGATGGCCACCAACCCGCTCCGCCCCGTCCTGCTCGCCGCCGGGCGATCGCGCCACCTCGAACGCGTCGTCGCGCGGTCCGTCCTGACCAGGTCGCTCGTCGAACGCTTCATCGCCGGGAGCACCGAACCGGAGGTGGTCGGTGCCGTCGCCGACCTGCTCGGGTCCGGCCGCGTCGTCAGCGTCGATCACCTGGGTGAGGACACCACCGACGCGGCGCAGGCCACCGCGACCGTCGACGCGTATCTGTCCCTACTGCAGGCATACTCACGCCTCCACACCCCACAGCCTCCGGCTTCCCCGTCCAATTCCGGCCGGCCTCCGGCCTTCCCGCCCACCTCCGGCCGGCCTCCGGCCTTCCCGTCCAATTCCGGCCGGCCTCCGGCCTTCCCGCCCACCTCCGGCCGGCCTCCGGCCTTCCCGCTGGAGATCTCGCTGAAGCTCTCGGCGCTCGGACAGTCGCTCCCCGACGACGGCCACGCCGTGGCCCTCGCCAACGCCCACAAGGTGTGCGCCGCCGCGGACGCCGCGGGAGTGTGGGTCACCGTCGACGCCGAGGACCACACCACCACCGACTCGACTCTCGCGATCGTGCGGGAGCTCCGCAAGGACTTCCCGACTCTCGGCACCGTCCTGCAGGCGTACCTGCACCGCACCGAACAGGACTGCCGCGAGCTCTCCGGTCCCGGATCACGAATCCGGTTGTGCAAGGGCGCATATCGCGAACCGGCCAGTGTGGCCTTCCAGAAGAAGGCGGACGTGGACGCCTCGTACGAGCGGTGCCTGCGGGTGCTCATGGAGGGGGAGGGCTACCCCATGGTGGCGTCCCACGATCCCCGCATGATCGAGGCGGCGCGACGAGACGCGGCCGAACTGGGACGTGGACCGGACGACATGGAGTACCAGATGCTCTACGGCATCCGCGACGGTGAGCAGACACGCCTGGTGTCGGAGGGGTACCGCGTCCGCGTGTACGTGCCCTTCGGTACGCAGTGGTACGGGTACTTCATGCGGCGGTTGGCGGAGCGTCCGGCGAACCTGACGTTCTTCCTCCGGTCACTGCTGACCCGCTCCTGACCCCTCGCCGCGCGCGCGATTCGCGCGTCCGTCGAAGCTCCCGTCCCGGCACCCCTCGCCGAGGGCGGGAGTGAAGACGGTGTCACCGCAGGTGCGGCAGTGGTGCGTGCGATGGTGACCGATGCCGCACGAGCACGACCTGGCTCCCACGAGAACCGAACGCGCTTGCAGCACATGACCATTGCCGCAGGTGGCCGGCGCCTCCTCGTGCCAGACACCGTTCATCAGGTGCAGTCGGCGCCGACGGTTCATCACGGACGTCTCCTCGGGAATCACACGTCACGAGGGAAGGTCTGACGTCGGGTGGTGCAGTGTCACCCACCCTACACGGTTGTCGAACACATGTTCGACTCCGGGTGGATCCGATCCGGAACGGAATCAGACGAGCGCGACGCGCGCCACGGCGCCCGAGGTGGGGAACGGTGATCCGCCCGCGGGTTCCACGGTCACTGACAGTGCGGTGGCGCCGTCGACGGGCACGGATGCCGGCTGGGAGAGGTCGTCGGCATCCATCGTCCCGACGGACACGGGCGAGCCCTCGATGAGCCAGACCTGGTAGACCGATCCGGCGGGAGGCGCTGCGACATCCGTCATGCGGAGCACGGCGCGCTCGTCACCGGGGGTGTACTGCACGCTCATGGTGCCGCCTCCGGCCACCGGGGATTCGAGCGGTGCCGCGACGGTCGCGGTGGGAGCCGACGGAGTCGCGTTCTGCTGCACGGCCACCGCCCCGCCCACACCGACGACCACCGCAGCGGCGGCCGCCATCGCGGCGATGCGCCATCCGCGTCGGCGGCTGGGACGAAGGGGGAGGACTGTCGCGCCGTCGGGGTCGACCTGCGCCGTGTCCTCCACGGCCCCCAGGATGCGGACCCGGAGATCGGCGGGGGCGGGAGTGCGTGTCGCGTCCGACGTCACGGCCATCGTCTCGCGGACGTCACGCACGATCGCGTCGAACCTCCGCCTGGTGTGGGCGTCCGTGTCGTCGAGGCGAGTCATGGTCTCGTACTGCTCCGAGGCTGCCATGGCGTCGAGGGCACACAGGTACGCGAGCTCGAGAAGGTCCCGATCCGGCAGCTGCACGGGTCGTTCGGGCGAACCGTGATCGCTCATCTCGGGCTGCCTCCATGCGTGTGGTCGGTGGGTCAGTAAGAGTGGGCGAAAAGTACCCCCGTCACATCCACGGCCGTGCTCTCCTGGCTGATACACCGGGTATTCGGTGCGCTCGCCGCACCGGATGGGCGGAGGGCGTCAGCTCGGTCCGCCCTCGTCGACCAGTCGCGGCCGCAGGTGCTCGAAGATCAGTGTGGTCTCGGTCGCGGCCACCGACGGATGAGCACTGAGGTTCTGGACGACGAAGTCCCTCAGGTGCGCAGAGTCCGTCATCGCGACGTGGATCAGGTAGTCGTCGGCACCGGCGATGAAGTAGACGTCGAGCACCTCGGGGAACGTCGTGAAGGACTCCGCGAACTCGCCCAGGTGGCGCCGGGCACCCGCCAGCAGCCGCACCGCGATCATGGCCTGCAGGCCCTGCCCCAGTGCCGCCGGATCGATGTCGGCGTGGAAACCGCGGACGACCCCGCGCTCGACCAGTGAACGGACGCGTCCCAGACACGTCGACGGGGCGATCCCGGCGCGGGCGGCCAGGGTGTTGTTGGGGATGCGGGCGTCGTTCGCCAGTTCACGCAGGATGACGCGATCGATGCGGTCCAGAGATGCCGCCCGAAGATTGTTCGGTCGCACCGGGGCGGACAGACCTGTGTTCGACGATTCGATGTCCATGAGGCCAGTCTACGAAATTATCGTCACTTCGATTGCGGCTCGGTCGAACGAAGTTCACGATTATCGGACATGACGAGTCATCCGGTAGAGGCGAAGGGCGCACCATGAGAATCGGCATACCTCGGGAACTGAAGAATCACGAGTACCGGGTGGCGGCGAGCCCGGCGGGAGTGCACGACATGGTCGTGCACGGTCATCGCGTCGTCGTCGAGACCGAGGCGGGCGCGGGATCGTCGTTCTCGGACAACGACTTCAAGGCTGCCGGCGCGGAGATCTCGAACTCGGCCGACGAGGTGTGGGCGCGGGCCGAGTTGCTGCTCAAGGTGAAGGAGCCGATCGAGGCCGAATACCACCGGCTGCGGTCGGGCCAGGTCCTGTTCACCTATCTCCATCTCGCCGCGTCGGCCGCATGCACCGATGCCCTCGTCGCGTCCGGCACCACGGCGATCGCCTACGAGACGGTGACCGGCGCGGGCGGCAGTCTGCCGTTGCTCGCACCGATGAGCGAGGTCGCCGGCCGGCTCGCGACCCAGGCCGGGGCGTATCACCTGATGGCGCAGACGGGCGGCCGCGGCGTGCTGATGGGCGGCGTTCCGGGAGTGAGTCCGGCCAAGGTGGTGGTGATCGGCGGTGGGGTGTCGGGATCCAACGCCGTGGCGATGGCACACGGGCTCGGTGCGGACGTGACGGTGTTCGACCTCGACATCGCCAAGCTGCGAACCATCGACGCGCAGTACCGCGGCCAGGTCAAGACCGTGGTGTCGAACAGGTGGGAGCTCGAGCAGGCCGTCGTGGCCGCCGACCTCGTCATCGGGGCGGTCCTCGTCCCGGGTGCCAAGGCCCCGACGGTGGTGTCCAACGCACTGGTCGCACGGATGAAGGCGGGGTCCGTGCTCGTCGACATCGCCATCGATCAGGGCGGGTGTTTCGAGGACTCGCGTCCCACCACGCACGACGATCCCACCTTCCCGGTGCACGATTCGATCTTCTACTGCGTGGCCAACATGCCGGGCTCGGTTCCCCGCACGTCGACGCAGGCGCTGACCAACGCGACGCTCCCGTTCGTTCTCGCTCTCGCCGACCAGGGCTGGGAGCAGGCGTGCGCCACCGTTCCCGGGCTCGCAGACGGTCTCAGCGTGCACGCCGGCAACCTGCTGTCGGACACCGTGAGAACGGCGCTGGGTCGCTAGAGTCGGCCGGTATGACTGTCATCGAGGTCGACACCGGAACAGATCGCATCGAGGCGACACTCGAGATCCCCTCAGGGGAGGGGCCCTGGCCCGCCGTCGTGATCGTGCACGACGTGTTCGGCATGACCGACGACATCAGGTCCATCGCCCGGCGCTTCGCCGACCAGGGCTACGTCGCGTTGGTGCCGGATCTCTACGCCCGCGGTGGTCGCGCCAAGTGTGTGACAGGAGTGTTCCGGTCGCTTCTCGCGCGCTCGGGCCGGGCGGTGGACGACCTGCTGGCGTGCCGCGACACCCTCACCGCGCGCGCCGACACCACCGGCGCGGTGGGCATCGTCGGGTTCTGCATGGGTGGAGGTTTCGCTCTGGCGCTGGCGCCCCGGGGGTTCGAGGCGAGCGCGCCGTTCTACGGCATCCTGCCCCGTCACATCGAGTCGGCCCTCGAGGGCACGTGCCCGATGGTCGCGAGTTTCGGCAAGCGCGATCCGATGCTGCCGGGCGCGGGCCCGAAGCTCGAGAAGGTGTTGCAGGACAAGGGCGTTGCCCACGACGTCGTGACCTATCCCGGTGCCGGCCACAGTTTCGCGAACGACTTCGGATCGGGTCCGGGTGCACTGGTCATGCGCGTCACCGGATTCGGCTATCAGCACGAGCAGGCCGAGGACGCCTTCGCTCGGGTCTTCACCTTCTTCGGCGAGCACGTCCGGTCGCGCTGACGCCCACGAGGCTCAACGGCCGACGGCCGGACCCTGCAGCGCCCCGCGCACCTCGCCCGTCTTGGGCTCGACCGCGCCGCGACTCTTGACCCAGCGGCTCGGCAGCTTGCCCACCAGCTCGCCGAGCGGGTTCACCGCAGCGGCGAGGACGTCCACGGTGTCCTGCAGAATCTCCACGCTGACGCTCATGCGCTCGAGGTTGGGCGCCAGCGAACTCAGCGACTCGGCGACGGTCACAAGCTGATCCAGCGGACCGTTGCGTGCCGTCAGCCGCTGGATCGCGCCTTCCTCACCGAGCAGCGTCTCGACGAGCCCGCCCTTGGCGAGGGCGTTGTCGATGACCCCGTTCTCACGGGTCAGCGCCTCGATCACGCCGCCCTCCTTGGTCAGGAGTTCGACAGGGCCGTCCTTCGCGGTGAGGCGCTCGATGGGTCCGTCGACGGCCGTGAGTCGATCGAGCAGACCGCCCTCGGCGAGGAGGCGATCCAGCGCACCGTCCTCCGCGAGGACTCGGGTGAGGGGGCCGTCGTCCGCCAGGAT
Source organism: Rhodococcus sp. NFXS4 (assembly GCF_058139645.1). Taxonomy (NCBI): domain Bacteria; kingdom Bacillati; phylum Actinomycetota; class Actinomycetes; order Mycobacteriales; family Nocardiaceae; genus Rhodococcus; species Rhodococcus sp. NFXS4. The sequence goes on along the minus strand of NZ_CP192221.1, from coordinate 3,629,591 downwards.
GCGTTCGAGAGGACCGCCGGGCTCGAGCAGTCGATCGAGGGTGCCGCCCTTGCTCGTCAACCTGTCGACGGCGCCACCGGGCTCGAGCAGTCGGTCCAGCGGGCCACCGGGCCGCAGCGCGTGACCCAGTGCGCGGTCGTCGGAGGTGAGCTCGGCCAACTGTCCGAGAAGCTGCAGCGGGCCGCTCCGAGGATTGGCCAGGGTGATGGCGTCGAGTGACCCGGAAGCGCCTGCGGCCAGCGCCATCCGGGTGGTCGCGACGGCCGACTCGGCCACCCCGACCGCCGACTCGGCGACAGCCAATCCGACACGCACCGGCAGTGTGACCGCGGACACCCAGTTCATGGGGTCACTCTAACCCGCGGCGGGAAGGCCGGAGGCCGGTCGGGATGGGACGGCGGGACGGCCGGGGGCGCGGTCAGTGGGCGAGCTTGAGTCCGATGACGCACCCGACGAGCCCTGCGATGAGGGCGACGCGGATCGGCGTCGCGGACTCGGTGCCGGACACCATCGCGTAGACGACGGTGAGCGAGGCGCCGATGCCCACCCACACCGCGTAGGCGGTGCCGGTCGGGATGGTCCGCATGGCGAAGGCGAGACCGCCCATGCTGACGACGAGCGCCGTACCGAAGACGATGGTGGCGACGGGCTTCGTGAAGCCCTCGGACTTGCCGAGTGCGGTGGCCCAGACGGCCTCGAACACGCCCGACAACACCAGAATGATCCATGCCATGAGTAGTCGACTCTCCCGGCACCGTCTTGTCGCTGGCCGGGTACGGTGCGCTCGTCCGGGTCTGTGTCGCAGTCTGTCCTCCACGGTAGCAAAGCGGACACGACGCCGGATCGGGGCTCACAGGAACCTCACAGCGACACCCCGGGCAGGAACCAGCAACGCCGGACACCATGGCACTCGTGAGCGAGAATTCCGTCATGACGACTCCCCGACCGCAGACCACCGCCGAGGCGAAGGTACTGGTGGTCGACGACGAGCCGACCATCGTCGAACTGCTGTCGGTCAGTCTGAAGTTCCAGGGTTTCGAGGTCCGCACGGCGCTGGGTGGGCCCGCGGCTCTGGACGTCGCCCGGACCTTCCGGCCGGACGCGTTGATCCTGGACGTGATGATGCCCGACATGGACGGCTTCGGGCTGCTCCGCCGACTGCGCGCCGACGGTATCGACGCGCCCGCACTGTTCCTCACGGCACGGGACTCGGTGGAGGACAAGGTGACCGGTCTGACCATGGGTGCGGACGACTACGTCACCAAGCCGTTCAGCCTCGAGGAGGTGGTGGCGCGCCTGCGCGTGATCCTGCGCCGGTCGGTGCGCGGTCCGGAGGCGCAGCCGTCACGCCTGACGTTCGCCGACATCGAGCTCGACGACGACACCCACGAGGTGTGGAAGGCGGGCGAACCCGTCTCGTTGTCCCCGACGGAGTTCACGCTCCTGCGCTACCTCATGGTCAATTCCGGGACGGTGCTGTCCAAGCCCCGGATCCTGGACCACGTGTGGCACTACGACTTCGGGGGTGAGGTCGGTGTCGTGGAGTCCTACGTGTCGTACCTGCGCAGGAAGGTCGACACGACGGAACCCCGGCTGATCCACACACTGCGAGGCGTCGGCTACGTCCTGCGGGAACCGCGACGGTGAAGCGGCACCTACGTGCCGTCCCGCTCCGCGTCACCCTGGTGTCGGTGCTGCTGCTTCTCGTCGCCCTCGGTCTCGTCGGTTCGGGTGTGGCCGTGACCTCGGCACTGCAGAACACGCTGACCCAACGTGTCGACGAACAGCTCATGGAGGCGGCGTCCGGCTGGGCCAGGCCTCGTGGGGAGCGGTTCCTCGGACCGCCCCCGGAGGAGGCGAACCCGCAGCGTCCGCCCACGGCGTTCTACGTCCGCTCGGTGGCGGCGGACGGCACCGTGCGTACTCCCGTGAACGATGTCGGGGACGATCAGCCCGATCTGACCGGCGTCCTGACCGCCACGCCGACCACTGTCGGATCGGTCGGCGATCCCGACGAGTCGTGGCGCACGGTGACCGTCTCGAACGAGGACGGCCAGACGACGGTCGCGATTCCGCTGGCGGGCAACGAGGCCATCGTCTCCAGGCTCGTGACTCTGCAACTGTCCATCGGTCTCGCAGTGCTGGTGGTGCTGGGTGTCGCCGCGTACTTCCTGGTGCGCCGGAGCCTGCGGCCGCTGCAGGAAGTGGAGGTGACGGCCGCGGCCATCGCGTCCGGGGATCTGCATCGACGCGTTCCCGAGTGGAACGAACGCACCGAGGTGGGGCGACTGTCCGCGGCACTCAACGGAATGCTCGCCCAGATCCAGCACGCCTTCGCTGCGACGGAGGCGTCCGAGAACGCGGCGCGCGAGTCCGAGAACGCGGCACGTGCGTCGGAGGACCGGATGCGCCGTTTCGTGGCCGACGCCTCCCACGAGCTCCGGACCCCGCTGACGACGATCCGCGGCTTCGCCGAGCTCTACCGGCAGGGGGCCATGACCGACACCGAGTTGCTGATGACCCGTATCGGGGGAGAGTCGGCGCGGATGGGTCTGCTCGTCGAAGATCTGCTGATGTTGGCGCGGCTGGACGCCCAGCGTCCGCTCGATCGGAGCCCCGTGGACCTCCTCGTGATCGCAGCGGACGCGGTGCACGATGCGGCCGCCACGGCTCCGGAACGAGCCGTGAGTCTGCAGGTGCTCGAGGGCAGCGGCGTGCCGGAGGTGCTGGGGGACGATGCGCGTCTGCGCCAGGTTCTCGGCAACCTGGTGGGCAACGCGCTCCGGCACACCCCGCCGACGGCGTCGATCACCGTGGCGGTCGGAACCGTCCGTGAGACAGCTGTTCTGGAGGTTCGTGACACCGGGCCGGGACTCACCGAGGACGATGCCGAGCGCGTCTTCGAGCGGTTCTATCGGGCGGATCGTTCGCGCACGAGAGAGAGCGGCGGGAGTGGTCTGGGTCTGTCGATCGTGTCCGCGCTGGTCGCGGCCCACAGCGGTCGGGTCTCGGTGGCGAGCGCGCCCGGCCGGGGTGCGACGTTCCGCGTGGAGCTGCCCCTGGCGGGCCGGCGTCCGGGTGGACGGGTGGAGTCAGCCGGAGACGAGCCCCTCGACCAGGACGACGGCGATGAGGAGCATGACCACACCGATCAGGACGTCGAGCACACGCCACGCGACGGGTCTGGCGAAGATCGGCGTCATGAATCGCGCGCCGAATCCGAGGGCCGTGAACCAGACGATGCTGCCCAGCGTCGCGCCGAGGGCGAACCACCAGCGCGCTGACCCGGTCTCGCGATTGGCGACGGAGCCGAGGAAGACGACGGTGTCCAGATAGACGTGCGGGTTGAGCCACGTCAGTGCCAGGCAGGTGAGGACCGCGGACCGCAGCGACACACTCGCTCCGTTCCCGCCGACGGTCAGACTCGTCGGGCGCAGTGCCCGTCGGAAGGCCATGAGTCCGTACACGGTGAGGAAGACGGCGCCGGCGACCGTGACGACGGTGACAGCCGTGGGGTAGGTCTCGACGACCACGCCGATGCCCGAGACTCCCGCGAGGATGAGGACCGCGTCGGACAGAGCGCACACCAGGACGACGGCGAGCACGTGCTGTCGTGCTATGCCCTGACGGAGAACGAAGGCGTTCTGTGCGCCGATCGCGACGATGAGGGAGAGGCCGACACCGAAGCCGACGAACAGGGAGGACATGACCGGAACGCTAGGTCGAACCCGACGATGTAGTCCAGCTCATGTTTTTCAGGACTGATGAGCGTAGCTTCACATCATGCAGTCGGACCAGCTCGAGGCCCTGCGTGCCGTCGTCGACGACGGCACGTTCGAAGCGGCTGCGCGGTCGCTGCACATCACACCGTCGGCGGTGAGTCAGCGCATCAAAGCGCTGGAACTGCGGGTCGGTGCCGTTCTCGTCTCGCGCACGAAGCCCGTGATGCCGACCGAGTCCGGCGTCGTGCTGCTCCGGCTCGCCCGGCAGATCCAGACTCTGACCGACGGCGCCGTGCGGGAGTTGCGCGCCGCGGACGACGTCGCTCGGGTGTCGCTGGCCGTCAACTCGGATTCCCTGGCCACGTGGGTGTTGCCGGCGCTCGCGCCACTGGCGGGCTCCGTGATCCTCGACATCCATCGAGAGGATCAGGACCACACCGCCGAACTGCTCCGCGGTGGAACGGTGACGGCGGCGATCACGTCCGTGGACACACCTGTCCGCGGCTGTACCTCGACCAGGCTCGGCTCGATGCGGTACCGCCCCTGCGCGTCTCCGTCGTTCGTGACTCGATTCCTGGACGACGGCGTCACTCCGGACGCCCTGGCCCGAGCCCACGTCGTGGTGTTCGACGAGAAGGACGCGCTGCAGGATCGCTACCTCTCGCGACACGGCGTGTCCGCGTCGGTGCCGCCGCGACACCTGGTGCCGTCGTCCACCGAGTACGCGCGTGCCGTGCATCTGGGCTTCGGCTGGGGCATGCTGCCGGACCAGCAGCGCGGCGGACTCGACGTCGTCGAACTCGACGACACCGTGATCGACGTGGCGCTTCACTGGCAGCAATGGACGCTGTCGTCGCCGGCGCTCGACACGGTGGCCGCGGCGATCGTCGGAGCCGCGCGGGCGGTTCTCGGACGACCGATCAGCGACGGGGGACGTGCTGCCCGTGGCCGAGTGCCGTGAGCGCTGCGGTGATCTTCTCCTGCGCCTCGTCCAGCGACTCGGGCGACGGGGAGGTGTCGGCGCCGGAGATGTCGAAGTCCGCCATGTCGAAGGCCGGGAACACGTGCAGATGCAGGTGCGGCACCTCGAGACCGGCGATCAGCAGACCCGCCCGAGGGGCGTCGAACGCCGACAGGACGGCCTTGCCGACGGTCTGAGCGACAGACGTGAGCGAGCCAAAGGTCGTGGGATCGACGTCCTGCCACTGATCGATCTCGGCTCGCGGGACGATCAGGGTGTGACCCTGCGTGACCGGGGCGATGGTGAGGAACCCGACGACGTCGTCGTCCTCCCACACGAAGCGGCCCGGGATGTCGCCGGCGATGATTGCGCTGAACACGGATGCCATGGGCCGACTCTATTCGTCGGCTCCGCATCGGCTCCCGGGTACTTCCCGGGTTCGCCCCGGGTCGGTCCCGGGGCGGCGCACGAGTGTTCGGTGCATGACAACCAACTCAGTGGTGGAGCGGGAAGGCCGGAGGCCGGCCGGTGACGGGCGGGAAGGCCGGAGGCCGGCCGGTGACGGGCGGGAAGGCCGTGGGCCCGGGCGCGGGCGGGAGCCGGGGCCGGGTGGGGGTGCGGCGCGGACGGTGACCGTCGAGCTCGTGGTGCCCGTGTACAACGAGGAGGCCGCGCTCGAAGCCTGTGTCCGCAGGCTGCACGCCTTCCTGCGGGCCGACGTTCCCTGGTCGACGGTGATCACCGTCGCCGACAACGCGAGCACGGACGCGACACGGTCGATCGCCGAGCGCCTCGCCCGGGAGCTCGACGGTGTTTCGGTGCGACATCTGGACGACAAGGGTCGCGGCCGCGCGCTCAAGGCGGTGTGGACGGAGTCGGAGGCCGACATCGTCGCGTACATGGACGTCGACCTGTCGACGGATCTCGGTGCACTCGTGCCCCTCCTGGCTCCGCTGGCATCGGGCCATTCCGATCTCGCGATCGGGTCCCGGCTCGCCTCGTCCTCGCGGGTGGTGCGAGGGGCGAGGCGAGAGTTCATCTCCCGCACCTACAACGTCCTCCTTCGCACGGGTCTGCGGACCAGATTCTCCGACGCTCAGTGCGGGTTCAAGGCCGCGCGCACCGAGATCGTCCGGGAACTGCTTCCGCTGATCGAGGACACCGGGTGGTTCTTCGACACCGAACTGCTCGTCCTCGCGGAGCGGGTCGGTCTCCGCATTCACGAGGTGCCCGTCGACTGGGTCGACGATCCCGACTCGAGCGTGGACATCGTCGACACCGCACTGGCCGATCTGAAGGGCTGCTGGCGCGTCGGGCGTGCGCTCGCGACCGGCGCCCTCCCGATCGCGGACCTGCGTCTCAGCCTGGGTCGTGGACCCCTGTCGTCCACCGCCTCCACCACCGAGGTCTCCGAACTGAGGGGAGTGCCCGTCGGCATGATCGGTCAACTGGTGCGGTTCGCGCTCGTCGGCGTCGCCAGCACTGTCGCCTACGCGGTGCTGTACCTGATCCTGCACACGATCCTCGGCGCGCAGGGCGCCAACTTCGTCGCGCTCCTCGTCACCGCAGTGCTGAACACCGCCGCCAACAGAGCCTTCACATTCGGGGTCCGAGGCTCCGACGGGGCTGCGGCGCATCATCTTCAGGGTCTCGCGGTGTTCGCCTTCGGGTGGCTCGTCACCGCCGGTTCTCTCGTCGCCCTGCACGAGTGGGCTCCGGGTGCGTCCAAGCACGTCGAGCTCCTCGTTCTCGTTCTCGCCAACCTGGTCGCCACCGTGACGCGCTTTGTCGCGCTGCGCTGGGTCTTCCGGGCCGCATCCTCCGCCCGCACTCGTCAGATGGAGTCCACCTCGTGACCACCCTCCTCACCGCCCCGGAAGATCGCATGCACGACGGGGCTCCGCGCCCGGTCCGTACTCGTTGGGAACCATGGGCCGCTGCGGCCCTGATCCTGGGAACTGCTGTCGCCTACCTCGTGAACCTGAGCAGCAACGGATGGGCCAACTCCTTCTACTCCGCTGCGGTGCAGGCGGGTTCGCAGTCCTGGGAGGCGTTCTTCTTCGGCTCCTCCGATGCCGCGAACTCCATCACCGTCGACAAGCCGCCGATGTCGCTGTGGCTCATGGAACTGTCCGTCCGGGTGTTCGGGCTGAACTCGTGGGCGATCCTCGTGCCTCAGGTCCTGCTGGGTGTCGCCTCCGTGACGCTGCTGTGGCGCACCGTACGGCGACAGTGGGGACCGGCCACCGGACTGCTCGCAGGACTGGTTCTCGCGCTGACTCCCGTGGCGGCACTGATGTTCCGTTTCAACAACCCCGATGCGCTGCTGGTGCTGCTCATGATCGCGGCGGTGTGGGCGATGATGCGGGCTGTCGAGACCGGTCGCACCCGGTGGCTCGTGGTCGTCGGCACGATGGTCGGACTCGGCTTCCTGACCAAGCAGCTGCAGGTCATGCTGGTGGTTCCCCCTCTGGCGCTGACGTACCTCCTGGCCGGGCCTGTGTCGCTGCGACGGCGCATCCTGCAGTTGTGTGCCGCGCTGGGCGCGATGATCGTGTCGGCCGGATGGTGGATCGCCGTCGTGGAACTCTGGCCGGCGTCGTCGCGGCCGTGGATCGGTGGGTCGCAGAACAACTCGATCCTCGAACTGACGCTGGGATACAACGGTCTCGGTCGGCTCAACGGTGAGGAGACCGGTTCGGTCACGCCCGGCGGCGGCGGTGGTGGCGGCGGAATGTGGGGGGAGACGGGCATCCTGCGGATGTTCGACGCCTCGCAGGGCGGTCAGATCGCCTGGCTCGTTCCCGCTGCGCTGATTCTGGGAATCGCGGCGATCGTGCTGCGCGGCAGGGCTCCTCGTACCGACCAGCGGCGCGCTGCGCTGATCGTCTGGGGACTGTGGCTCCTGGTCACCGGGCTGACGTTCAGCTTCATGGCCGGCATCTTCCACTCGTACTACACCGTGGCGCTGGCGCCGGCGGTCGCGGCGCTGGTGGGCATGGGCAGCGTGGCGCTCTGGCGGGCCCGCGAGCGCCTCGTCGCACGCATCGTTCTCGCCGCGACGGTGGTCGCGACCGTGGTGACGTCCTGGATCCTGTTGTCCCGCAGCGCATCCTTCGTTCCGTGGCTGAAGGTCGTCGTCGTGCTGGTCGGTGTGCTCGCGGTCGTGGGGCTGCTCGTTCCGCGGCTGACTCGCGGTAGGCTCGCCGCGGTCACGGTTCTGGCGGCGGTGATCGCGGGTCTCGCAGGACCGACCGCCTACGCCGCGAACACCATCGCGACACCGCATCAGGGCTCCATCGTCACGGCCGGGCCGAACACCGGTGGCGGCTTCGGGCGTGGCGGCATGGACGGCGGGCGCGGCATGCGCGACGGCGGTGCCGGCCGGATGCCCGCCGGGGGACAGGCGCCGACGGGTGCGCCCGGTCAGCTCCCGGGTGGCGCCGCGCAGATGCCGGGTGGCGCGGACGGTGGCGGCGGCATGGGCGGGTTGCTCGATGGCAGTAGTCCGAGCGCCGAGATGGTCGCCCTGCTCGAGGAGAACTCGGACTCGTACACCTGGGTCGCCGCGGCGATCGGGTCCAATGCCGCGTCGGGCTACCAGTTGGCGACCGAGGACCCGGTCATGCCGATCGGTGGTTTCAACGGCAGCGATCCCTCCCCGACGCTGGCCGAGTTCCAGCAGCACGTCGCCGACGGTGAGATCCACTGGTTCATCGCGGGCGGCGGTATGGGAGGCGGTGCGTCCGGTACCTCGGCGGAGATCAGCGAGTGGGTCACCGCGACCTTCACCGCCCAGACCGTGGACGGCGTGACGCTGTACGACCTCACCGCCTGACCCGGATCCGGTGCAGTGAACCGTGCTGACCACGGTTCACTGCACCGGATCTCACATCAGCGAAGTTCTCCGGCGATGTCGGCTGAGGCGAGCATCAGCACCAGCGCGGGCACGACGGTGCGTGCGGCGAGCCGGTAGTCGCCCCGGCCGTGCTGCTCGACGATCCGCGCCGACGTGAGGGTCTTCAGATGGTGATAGAGCTGACCGACGGACGACAGTCCCACCGCCGCCTGGAGATCGGCGGCGACTGCTGGACCGCGCAACAGTGCGCGGACCACGGCGAGCCTCACGGGGTGGCCGAGCGCCGCCAGCACCTCGACCGCCCGGTCGGGGGGAAGATCGAGCACGGCGTCGGGCACGTACTCGATGGACCAGGTGACGTCGCCGGCCAGATGGACGTCACCCGAGTAGGACACGAGGCCCCCGGTGGACGCCGCCGTCTGTCGGGGGTCCCCCTCGAGCGCCGCGACCCGAGCCTCCAGGGCTGCGACGCGTGCCTCCAGCTCGCTCACGAGATGCAGGCTAGCCGCCCCACTGTCGCCGGATCCGCCGCGGCCTCGAGGAGCAGCGTCTGATGCTGGGTCAGGTTCGTCGTCGCGGACTCGTACTCGGCTGCGGTCAGACCATGGTTCAGCCACACCACCACGGCGGGGGCGCCGTCCGCGCGGCGGAACTCGAAGCCGTGCGTGAGAACTCCGGGCAGATTTCCGCCCTTGAACCCCATGGCCACGAACCCGGCGTCCGCAGGCGGGTCCTGCCATTCGAGGTGGCGCCTGACGGTGTCGACCCCCGAGCCGTAGGAACCGTCGGCGACGGCGGTGTGGAATCGCGCGAGCTCGGCGGCCGTCCCGGTCGGGCCGAACCGATCGAGGTACGTGAGGAGTTCCGTCTCGTCGCGCGGTCGCGCGGTCGTTCCGTACGTCGCGCGGAAGTCGGCGTCGAAGGCGAACCGCTGTGCGAGCGACCACAGATCGTCCGTGTCGACGGTCGCGTCGAGGGCGCCGAGCGTGACGCCGACGAGGGTGGGTGGTGTGAAGTCGCTCCACCCGCCCGCTGCGGCGGCGTCCCGCAACGCGTCGTCGCCCAGGCGGTACCGGAGGTAGTCGGGCACTCCGTTGTCGCTCTCACGCACCATCGCGGTGACCATGTCGTCGAGCCGCACCGTCGCGGCCGGATCCGTCGGCGATGTTCCGTCGTTCGCGATGCCGAGGCGATTCAGAGCAGCGATGTGGGCACCGCCGTCCGTGCCGGGTGCGTACCACCGCTGCCAGTCGGCGACAGGGATGCGTTCGTCCGGGTCCAGCGTGCCGTCGGCCACGGCGCGGGCGTAGGCACCGAGGTGTACGACCTTCACGGCGGAGGCGAGGGGGTGCGGCGTGTCCGCGTCGTGCTCGGCGGTGTGTCCGAGCCCGTCGTCCACCGCGAAGGACACCGATTCGGGGTGCTCGGCGGCGAAGCTGATCCAGCCGTCGGGTGTGGTCATGTCCGCAACGGGGGCCGGTGCGCACGTCGTGGTGGACGTCGGCTCGGCCGTGCTCGGCGGTGCGGACGAGCACCCGGCCAGCAGAATCGACGCCGCGGTCACGGCGGTGAGAGTGCGCATCATCGGTTCTCCTCGAGTCGCATCGTTCGGCTATTCCGTAATTCCGGAATTACCATAGCGCGAACGGGTGCGCTGGTCTAGAGGTCGTGGCCAGTACGCTGCTCTCGTGCGAGTACTCGTCATCGGTTCCGGAGCCCGTGAACATGCCCTGCTGATCGCCCTGGCGGCGGACCCCGAGGTGAGCGCGGTGATGTGCGCACCCGGCAACGCCGGCATCGAGACCGTCGCCCAGACGTACCCCGTCGACGTCGCCTCCGGGGAGGCCGTCGTGTCGCTCGCTCGCGAGCGCGGCGCCGATCTGGTCGTCATCGGCCCCGAGGTACCGCTGGTGCTCGGCGTCGCCGACGCGGTGCGCGAGGCCGGGATCGCCTGCTTCGGTCCGTCCGCCGCCGCCGCCCGGATCGAGGGTTCCAAGGCGTTCGCGAAGGACGTCATGGCGTCGGCCGGGGTCCGCACCGCGACCAGCGAGGTGGTGGACACGCCGGCACTGCTCGATGCCGCCCTCAACCGCTTCGGGCCGACGTGGGTGGTGAAGGACGACGGACTGGCCGCGGGCAAGGGAGTCGTCGTCACGCAGGACCGCCTCACCGCGCGCGCTCACGCCGCCGAGCTCCTCGAACTCGGCCATCCCGTGTTGCTCGAATCGTTCCTGTCCGGCCCGGAGGTGTCGCTGTTCTGTCTCGTCGACGGCGAGACCGTGGTGCCGCTGCTGCCCGCTCAGGACCACAAGCGCGTCGGAGACGGCGACACCGGGCCCAACACCGGCGGGATGGGCGCCTACACACCGTTGCCATGGTTGCCCGACTCGATGGTCCAGCGCATCGTCGACGAGGTGGTCGCGCCCGTGGCAGCGGAGATGGTGGCACGGGGTTGCCCGTTCACCGGCCTGCTCTATGCGGGCCTCGCGGTGGACGGTGAGGGCCCCGCGGTCATCGAATTCAACTGTCGCTTCGGTGATCCCGAGACCCAGGCCGTGCTCGCACTGCTCGACTCACCGCTCGGTGCGGCGCTGTACGCGGCATCCACCGGAACATTGGCGGACCTGCCGCCGCTGCAGTGGAAGCAGGGTTCGGCGGTCACCGTCGTGCTCGCCGCCGAGAACTATCCCGGCCGACCGCGCACCGGAGACGCCATCACCGGCGCCGAGAACCCCGGCGTGCTGCACGCGGGGACGGCGCACGGCAGGAACGGTGGCCTCGTGTCGGCCGGGGGCCGCGTGCTCAGCGTCGTCGGCACCGGGGCGGATCTCGCCGCCGCCCGCACCGAGGCGTACGACGTCATGGCGCGAGTGTCGTTGACCGGCGGCCACTTCCGCACCGACATCGGACTCTCGGCCGTCGAGGGCCGGATCTCGATCCCCTCCTGACGATGGTCGAGGAATCCGCACGCTCGCGCATCGAGCCGTTCCGCGTCATGGACGTGTTCGCCGCTGCGGCGCGCCGCCAGGAGACTCACGGCGACGTCGTGTCCCTCGCGGCCGGACAGCCGTCCACGCGCGCGCCCGGGCCGGTCCTCGCTGCCATGCGCACGGCGCTCGACGACGACGTGATCGGCTACTCCGAGACGTTGGGTACCGCGCGGCTGAGGGCGACGATCGCCGCCTACCTGTCGAGGCGATCGAAGGTCGTCATCGAGGCCGAGGACGTCGTGGTGACCACCGGGTCGTCGGGTGCGTTCACGTTGCTGTTCCTCGCGGCGTTCGACGCCGGCGACACCGTGGTGATGGCGCGACCCGGTTATCCCGCGTATCGCAACACGTTGTCCGCGTTGGGGTGTCGCGTGATCGAGCTGGACTGCGGCGAGGACGCTCGCTTCCAGCCGACGGTCGCGATGCTCGATGCGCTCCCCGAACCTCCGAAGGGACTGATCATCGCCAGTCCGGCCAATCCGACCGGCACGATCATCGATCCCGACGAGTTGGCCGCGCTCGCGCGATGGTGCGACGAGCACGGCACGCTGCTGATCTCCGACGAGATCTACCACGGCATCTCCTACGGCGACGTCGAGTGCCGGAGCGCTCGGGAGTTCTCGGACGGCGCCGTCTCGATCGGGTCGGTCTCGAAGTACTTCTCCATGACCGGCTGGCGTCTCGGCTGGATGGTGCTCCCGCGTTCGCTCACCCGAGCGGTCCAGCGGCTGGCCTCGAACATGACGGTGTGTCCGCCGACCGTCTCGCAGCTCGCCGCGGTCGCCGCCTTCACGGACGAGTCCCTCGCCGAGTTGGACGGTCACGTGCGGCGGTACGCCCGCAACCGCGAGGAACTGCTCGGCGGTCTCCGTGATGCCGGCGTCACCCGGCTCGCTCCCGCGGACGGCGCCTTCTACGCGTACGCCGACATCGGGCACCTGACGGACGATTCGTTCCGATGGTGCGCCGACACCCTGAACGAGACCGGCGTGGCCGTCGTCCCGGGTGCGGACTTCGACACGGTGCACGGTCACCACACGGTGCGCTTCTCCTTCGCCGGTGCGACCGAGGACATCACCGAGGCGCTGTGTCGGCTCACCCCGCGACTGCGGTAGTGGGCTGCGCCCCCGTGCGCCCTTTGCGCATCCAGGGATACGCAAAAGGCGCACGGGGGAGAAGCGCCGGTGGCAGCATGTGTACGCATGTCGACCGGCTCCGCTCCCCGCTCGACGCCCAAGGGTCGGCGTCGGCGCGAGGCCCTCATCTCGGCCGCAGCTGACCTTCTGCTGGCCGGGGGGTACGACGCCGTGCGGCACCGGAGCGTCGCGGCGAGGGCCAGGCTTCCGCTGGCGTCGACGACCTACTACTTCGACTCCCTGGACGACCTCGTCACGCACGCCGCGGAACTGAACGGGGTCCGCGAGATCGCGATGATCCGCGACCGGATGACCGCATTCGCGCCGGTTGCGTTGGACACCGCGGACACGGTGGACCTGGTGGTGGACCTGCTCGTGGGTCCGGACGACGGCGATGAGGTCCGGCGGGACCTGATGGTGGCGCGCTACGAGCGGGTGCTGGCCGCGGCGCGGCATCCGCAGCTGCAGGAACTGCACTGCCGGCTGCGTGGTGAGCTGGAGGACATGCTGTCCGACGTGCTGTCCGCCGCGGGTCGGCCCACCGACCGTGACCACGTCCGCCCGCTCCTGGCCCTCGTCGACGGTGTCGTGATGGGCGCGTTGGGTGAGAATGGGGCGGACCTGCGGTCACGCGTGCGGGACGTCCTGCTGGATGCGGTGGACCGTCACGCGCCGTTGTCGCGGGAAGTCCGGAGGACGGTCGCGCAGTAGAGGCGCAGTCCGGAGGACGGTCGCGCAGTGGAGGGACCGTAAACTGGCCGCTCGTGAGCCGTATCCCGAATGTCCTCGCCCACCGTTACGCCAGTCCCGACATGGCCCGTCTGTGGTCACCCGAGCACAAGATCGTGCTCGAGCGTCAGCTGTGGATCGCCGTGCTGCGAGCGCAGGCCGATCTCGGTGTCGACGTCCCGGCGGAGGCCATCGCGGACTACGAGCGCGTGGCCGACCGGGTCGATCTCGAGTCGATCGCGGATCGCGAGCGGGTCACTCGTCACGACGTGAAGGCGCGGATCGAGGAGTTCAACGCCCTCGCCGGCCACGAGCACGTGCACAAGGGTCTGACCAGCCGCGATCTGACGGAGAACGTCGAGCAGCTGCAGATCCTGCGGTCGATGGAACACGTGTACGGGCACGGCGTGGCTGTCGCGGCGCGTCTGGCCGAGCGCGCGGCCGAGTACACCGAGGTGGTCATGGCCGGCCGCAGCCACAACGTCGCGGCGCAGGCCACGACGCTGGGCAAGCGGTTCGCGTCGGCTGCCGACGAGCTGATGGTGGCGTTGACCCGGCTCCGGGAGCTGATCGACCGGTACCCGCTGCGCGGCATCAAGGGTCCGATGGGGACGGCCCAGGACATGCTCGATCTGCTCGGCGGCGATGCCGACAAGCTCGAGACCCTCGAACGCGCAGTGGCGCAGCATCTCGGTTTCGCCCACGTCTTCACGAGTGTCGGCCAGGTCTACCCTCGTTCCCTCGACCACGACGTGGTGTCGGCGCTGGTGCAGGTGGGTGCGGCGCAGTCCTCCTTCGCCCACACGGTGCGCCTGATGGCCGGACACGAGCTGGTGACCGAGGGTTTCCAGCCGGGTCAGGTGGGCTCGTCGGCCATGCCGCACAAGATGAACACCCGGTCCTGCGAACGCGTCAACGGCCTGCAGGTGATTCTGCGCGGCTACGGGTCCATGGCCGCGGAGCTGGCCGGCGCACAGTGGAACGAGGGCGACGTCTTCTGTTCCGTCGTGCGTCGTGTCGCGCTGCCGGACGCATTCTTCGCCATCGACGGGATGATGGAGACCTTCCTGACCGTGCTCGCAGAGTTCGGTGCCTATCCCGCAGTGATCGCCCGCGAGCTCGATCGCTATCTGCCCTTCCTGGCGACGACCAAGGTGCTCATGGCCGCCGTCCGCGCAGGCGTCGGTCGGGAGACCGCCCACGAAGCCATCAAGGAGCATGCCGTGGCCGTCGCTCTCGCGATGCGGGAGCAGGGGAGGGAACCGGACCTCCTCGACCGACTCGCGGCCGACGAGCGGTTGCCGCTCGACCGCGCGGCACTCGACACGGCGCTGGCGGATCGGTCGGCGTTCATCGGCGCCGCGCACGCGCAGGTCGCTGCGGTCGTCGCCGCGGTGCAGACACTGGTCGACGCGAACCCGGAGGCGGCTCGGTACACACCGGCTCCCATTCTGTGATGTGAACCGTGACGACGGGGCGGTCTCCCGGTGGAAGTGACGGCCGTCAGACCCTACGGTTCGTCATGTGAGCAAAGTTGTCGTCATCGGAACGGGTTACCTGGGCGCCACGCACGCTGCGTGCATGGCCGAGATCGGACACGACGTCCTCGGGGTCGATGTCGACCCGAGCAAGCTGGCCAAGCTCGAGGCGGGGGAGGTGCCCTTCTGGGAGCCCGGGCTCGAGGACGTGTTGCAGCGCAACATCGCAGCGGGCCGCCTGCGCTTCACCGCGTCGTACGCGGACGCTGCAGCGTTCGGCGACATCTTCTTCCTCGCGGTGGGCACGCCGCAGAAGAAGGGCGAGTACGCCGCTGACGTGACGTACGTGAACTCGGTGGTGGAGAACCTCGCACCGCTGATCACCGGACCCGCTGTCCTCTTCGGCAAGTCCACGGTCCCCGTGGGCACGGCGGAGCGACTCGGCACGATGGCCCACGCGCTCTCGCCGGCAGGCGAGGACCTCGAGGTGGCCTGGAACCCGGAGTTCCTGCGCGAGGGTCACGCCGTGGAGGACACGCTGCACCCGGACCGGCTGGTGCTCGGGGTCGACCGGAACCGTCCTCGGCGCGCGGAGGAGGTCGCCCGCGAGGTCTACGCGCCCCTGCTCGCCGAGGGGATCCCCTTCATCGTGACCGATCTGGCCACCGCCGAATTGGTCAAGACCTCGGCCAACGCATTTCTCGCGACGAAGATCTCTTTCATCAATGCTATTTCCGAGGTCTGTGACGCGGCAGGCGCCGATATCACCGTTCTGGCCGACGCAATCGGTCACGACGATCGAATCGGGCGCAAGTTTCTGAACGCCGGGATCGGTTTCGGCGGCGGTTGCCTACCGAAGGACATCCGCGCATTCATGGCTCGTGCCGGTGAGCTGGGAGCCGATCAGGCGCTGACGTTCCTGCGCGAGGTCGACAACATCAACATGCGTCGCCGCACCGGCATGGTCGAGGTCGTGCGCGACACCGTGGGAACTCTGCTGGGAGCTCAGGTCGCGGTGCTGGGTGCAGCCTTCAAGCCCGACTCCGACGACGTCCGCGATTCACCGGCACTCAATGTCGCTGGCCAACTGCAACTTCAGGGTGCCGGTGTGACCGTGTACGACCCGAAGGCCAACGACAACTCACGCGCGCTGTTCCCCACGCTGGGGTACGCGAGCTCTGCGCTGGAGGCGTGCGCGAAGGCCGACGTGGTACTCGTGCTCACCGAATGGCGTGAATTCCGCGAGCTGGTTCCCGCCGATCTGGAGGGCGTGGTGCGAGAACGCAGAATCATCGACGGACGCAATTGCCTCGACGTGAATGTGTGGCGATCCGCGGGATGGCTGTATCGGGGACTCGGCAGGCCGTGACTTGGTGAATGCGCGACGCCACGCGTGCCCGTAAAACGATTGATACACTTCTGCCCGAATCCCGATCCATGAACGAGCAGAGGAATTTCGTGTGTCGACTGAGCTCGAGGGAACCACGGCAGTGCGAAGACGGCGACGTGTACCGATCTGGGTATGGGTTGTCGTCATCGTGCTACTCGGGCTCGTCGCATGGTTCGGATGGACCGTCTTCACTGCGTACAAGGGACTGAGCTCGGCGCGCGACGACGCGCTCGCGGCGCGGTCGGCGATCCTGGCCGGCAACGCGGACGAAGGCCGCGAGCACGTCGCGGACGCCACCGCGGCGTCGTCGGATGCGCTGGACGCCACCAAGTCGCCCATCTGGAAAGCCGTCGCTGCTATCCCTGGCGTCGGCTCCCCACTCGAAGTCGTGGGGCCCCTCACCGGGCTCGTCCACGACCTCACGACCGAGGTCCTGCAGCCCGCCGTCGAAGTCGGTGCCGTCCTGAACCCGAGTGAACTGCGCGCGGACGACGGCACGATCGACCTGGGTGCCCTCCGCGATGCATCGCCGACGCTGGAGCAGGTGTCGGTGTCGGCCGGCGAGTTGAACGATCGTGCCGAGTCCATCGACACCGAGAGCTACCTGCCCCAGGTCACCGAGGCCGGCGACTCGTTGAAAGCACAGCTGGACGACCTGTCAGGACTCCTGACCAATACCAGTCTCGCATCGAAGATCCTCCCGGACATGCTCGGCGAGAATGCGCCCAAGAGTTACTTCTTGGCCTTTCAGACGAACGCGGAATCGCGCGGCACCGGCGGACTGATGGGTGGGTTCGCCATCATCGACGCCGATCGGGGAAAGATCGGGCTGGACGAATTGGCGAAGAACAATGAATTGCGTCGCGATTACGACCCCATCGATCTCGGTCCCGATTTCGCCCGGAATTACGACAATCAATACAACGCGACGTCGAATTGGCAAAACGCCAATGTCAGCCCGCATTTTCCGTACACCGGTGAAATACTCCGATCCATCTGGCAGCAGGAATCCGGCCAGTCCGTGGACGGTGTGTTGGCCACCGACCCCGTCGCGCTCAGCTACATCCTCGGTGTGGTCGGCCCCGTGACACTCGCGGACGGCGAGCAGATCACCGCAGACAACGTCGTGAATCTGACTCAGTCCGAGGCGTACTTCCGCTTCGCCGAAGACAACACGGCGCGTAAGGACTATCTCCAGCAGATCGCCGCTCGCGTGTTCTCGAAGGTGGAGGGGAAGATCAGCGACCCAGCGAAGCTGCTGGATGCGATCGGTCGAGGCGTGAGCGAAGGGCACACCGCCGTGTGGAGCGCAGATCCCGAAATCCAGAGTGTGCTGTCGGGCACCAAGATCGCGCACGAGGTTCCCGACGACGCAGCCCCGTTCGCGTCGGCGATAGTCAACAACGGCGCAGGCGGAAAGTTGGATTACTACCTGAGGCGCGACATCGCCTACACGGCCTCGGCATGCGAGGGAGACACGAGGACCTCGCAGATCACTGTGTCGGTGACGAACACTGCGCCCGCACAGGATTACCCGAAGTACATCGCCGGCAGGCAGAACGAGACCACGGCATACGAGGGGCCGCCGGGGACGAATCGCTCGGTGGTGTCGGTGTTCACCACCACGGGATCTGCACTCTCGAAGGCGACCATCGACGGACAGCAAGTGTTCTTGCTGACGACCCAGGAGCGAAATCACCCGGTCTTCTACACCCCGCTGGTGGTGGAACCGGGTCAGACGAAGACAATCGTCCTCGACCTGGTGGAGCCGACGGTAGCCGGTGCACCGCGGACTCCGATTCAGCCGGCAACCCTCGCCGGTACCGCGACGGTCGACGTGCCCGAGTGTGCAGGATCGTGAGCCGGCGGCTACACGAATGACTGAGCTCACGGTCCTGCATGCTCTCAGCAGGTCGGGCGGCACGACCGGTTTCTACGAACTGTTGGAAGAGTCGACAGCGCCCGGCGTCCGCATTCACCCGTTCTCGTGGCGTCACGCCTTGATCGGTTCGTACGACATTCTTCACGTCCACTGGCCCGAGAATTTCGTCCGAGGCAGCACGCGGGGTCGCACTCTTCTCAAATTCGTCGCGACGACGCTGCTTCTCTTTCGGCTCGAACTGTTCCGCACGCCGGTGGTCAGAACAGTGCACAACGTGAGGCCACACGAAGGGGCGACTCGCCTCGAAAGAGTGATCCTGTCCGGTCTGGACAGGCGAACGAGAGCGGCAGTCGTTCTGAACCCGGTGACACCCGTGCCTCCCGACCGCCCGACTTCGCTCATTCCCCACGGGCATTACTGCGACGTTCGATCGTTCCAGTGCCTCGAACCGCGTCCGAAGACACCGAACTCGCTTCTCTACTTCGGACAGATACGCCTCTACAAGGGCTTGGACGACCTGATGACGGCCTACGGCGAACTGGACAGCGCATCAGTCTCGTTGCAGATCGTCGGTGAGCCACAGAACGCCGATCTCGTCGCGCGTCTGACTTCCTTCGCAGAGGGTCGTCGACGCGTACGCCTGTGTCTACGTCACGTTGCTGACATCACGCTGTCTCGAGCGATCACCGAATCATCCGTGGTCGTCCTTCCCTATCGTCAGATGCACAATTCAGGTGCCCTCATTCTGGCGCTGAGTTTGGGTGCCGTCGTACTGGCGCCACAGACACCTACGACGCTCCTCGTGCAGGAAGAAGTGGGGGCAGAGTGGGTTCAGTTGTTCTCAGGGGAGCACATCACGGCAGCTGACCTCGTGGATGCTCTCGAAGCGGCCGCGACCGTCGATGTCGCCCGCAGACCGCGCTTTCGTGATCGCGATCCATCGGTAGTCGCCGAGCGGCACCTCCAGGTCTATCGGTCCGTACTCGGAACGCAGGATCTTCCTGCCGTCGGAAAGGACTGCATCACATGATCGACTATCTGGTCGGCGGCGTACGAATCTCGCTGGATGCGTCGTCGCACACGCCCGGCCCGCGCACGCACATCACCAAGTTCGTCGACGCCGCTCGAACGTGCGGGCATCAGACCGACGTGCACCTCGCATCCGACATGCCGCTCATGGGACGGTTCGCCAGGGTGAGCGACGCCGGCTACAAAGACCTCGGCACGTCGCGGATCCTTGCCGTCGACCTGCTGCGCGTGGCCATCATGGTGTGGTGTGGGTTCTGGGTCGCGGTCCGGTCGTTCCGACGTCCGGCGCCGGAGATCATCTACGAGCGGTCCGCGGTGTTCCAATCCCTGACTTCGTTCCATCGGTACAAGAAGCGCGCGATCCGCGTGGTCGAGGCAAACGGCATCTTCTCCCGTGAAACGGCACGCGACCGCAACATATCGAGGGCGGTGTGGCTTTCCGCCCTCGTCGAGCGACACGTTCTCCGTCGCGCGGATCTCGTTGTAGTGGTGAGCGACGCATTGGCGCGCGAAATCGAGCACTTCGCGGGAGTGGACAGAACTCGCATGTTGGTGGTTCCGAATGGAATCGACCCCGCTCTTCTGGAGGTCGAAAGAACGAAATCGGACAAGTTCACTTTCGGCTTCGTCGGTGCGGTCGTGGAGTGGCAGGACCTCGGCTCCATCATTCCTGCTGTGTGTCGCCGGTTGGGGGAACCGGGTGTACTCGTGGATGGACGAGCTGTCGCGATCGACATCGTCGGTGACGGCTCGGCGCTCGACGGCCTTCGGGATGTGGTGACGCGACATTCGTGGGGGCGGTACGTCACCTTCCACGGTCAGGTTCCATCGGACCGAGCCCGGTCATTGATGTCGACCTGGGACGTCGGAATTGCGGGTCATCGAGCGACATCCAGCATGTCGATGTACCACAGCCCGTTGAAATTGTACGAGTATGCCGGAATGGGTCTCGACATCCTGTGCACACCGTCCGAGGACGCGCGTCGTCTAGCCGAATCGGGCGCTGCCGTTCATGTTTTCGACAGTCTGGATCAACTCGACACAATCCTTTCACAACCTGACCTCCTCGTTCGCGACAGTGGAGCAGTGGAGAAAGCGCGACGATCGGTCATCGACGATCATTCGTGGGACAGCAGAGTTCGAGAGATAGTCGAGACTGCGAGAGGAGTGCGCGTGTGAGGAACTTCCCGGCCGCGGTCGGTGTGGCACTCGGGGTCGCTTCTGCGGTCGTCGGCATTCCAGAGGTGCTACCTTTCCTCCCACTGCGCCCCTGGCATGTGGCGATGGGTGCAGCCCTTGTCATAGCGCTGGCGGCAGTTCGAGCCCGCCGAGCGGTCTGGCCGCGACCACTCGTGATGGATTGGCTCTTTCTCGCTTTCATCGCATTGTCGATCGTGGTCGGATTCTTCAACAGCAGGGATCTCGGCGAACCCTTCGGGTTGTCGGCGGCGGTGTTCCCCGTCTACCCGTTGGTCGGTTACGTCGCGGTCAGAATGACGATCCGGCACCGGACCGATGCGCTCGTACTTCTGAAATGGTTCACCGTTCCTGTGATCCCGAGCGCTGCTGTGGCACTCGTGCAGCAGGTCTCGAGCGGTGCGAGCCTGACGATCCTGTCCATTTCGCCGTCCGAAGATCTATCGAGACGGATTGCCGACGGCGAGACGAGTCGAGCAACTGCACTCGTCGGTAACTGGATCGGCGCCGGAATGTACTTCAATGCCGTTCTGGCGGCCGCATGTTGCATTGTGATCGGTACTTCTCGGAATCGGCGTATCGGTCGGTTGACGTGGGTGTCGGCCGGACTGGCGATCGCAGGAGCCGCAGCTACCGCGACCATCTCGGTGATCGCCACGTCTGCAGTGCTCGTTGCGGTCACGGTGGCGGTCGAGCGTAGAAGATCCCTCCCGTACCTGGGAAGCGCCACAGTCGTGGCGGGCGTGGTCACTGTGCTGTTCAGCAGAGGCGCTCTCCAGTCGAGAGTCGAGCAGCAGAGAACACCGAACGTTCCCGCCGCAGGAGTGGCCGACGGCGCAGTGGGAGGAGCAGCCGACGGCGCAGTGGGAGGAGCAGCCGATCCGGGTGTTCCGGCGCTCGCGGAATCCAGCAAGTTGCCCAGTACCCTGGCGTATCGGATCGAAGTGTGGTCGGAGCAGACTTTCCCCGCGATACGCGAACGACCCTGGACGGGGTGGGGTGCTGATGTCGTCAACTCGGCAAACAGGCCGACGACGTTGATCTGGGACTCTGCCGAGTCGCAGTGGTTCGGCGTCGCATTGTGGTTCGGTATCCCGATCGCGATCTTTTACTGTGCAGTCATCGCAGTCATCGGCATCACGATGTGGTGCGCGCGAACAAAGATGACGTCGCCGATCGTGGCGTTCTTCGCGTTGAGCGTGGTCAATGCCTTCATCGTTCCTGCCTTCAGCAATCGCGGTCTCCCGGTGCCGCTGTGGGCACTGATGGGGATCGTCGTGGCACTGGCGCATCACCGTTCCGCGACATCGTCGAGGCGAGCCGACCAGACGAGCGTTCGGTCGTCTCCGTGACAGACAGCCTTTCGGCGAAGGGACCTCTGGGACGCATCGCCGCTCGCGGTGCAGCCTTCTCTTTTGCCGGTCAGGCTGCGAAGATCGTTGTGCAGCTTCTGGGTCTGGTGATCCTCTCGAGGCTTCTGGGGCCGGAGGAATACGGCCTGCTGGCGATGGTGGTGGCGGTCGTCGGAATAGGTGAGTTACTCCGGGACTTCGGCCTGTCGGCCGCCGCCGTGCAGACCAAAACGTTGTCTGAGGGTCAACAATCGAATTTGTTCTGGATCAACACCAGTATCGGGTTCGCGTTCTGTCTCCTCGTGATCGCCACCTCGTCACTTCTTGCCGACTTCTACGATCGGCCGGCGCTGAAACTGATCGCCATATGCTTGTCGGTGACGTTCCTCGCGAGCGGCTTTTCCACACAGTTCAGAGTCAAGCTGAACAGGGATCTACGTTTCGGTGCACTGGCAGTGATCGATGTGGGCGCTCATGTCCTGGGAATTGCGGCCGCTGCCATCGCTGCAATTGCAGGATTGGGGGTTCAGGCGCTGGTGCTGCAACTCATCGTTCAGACAGTGTCCGTGTCGGTGCTCATTCCATTCGTTGCACGCTGGTGGCCGGGCAGACCGCGACGCGGTGAGCACATGAGCGATCTGCTCAAGTTCGGGGCAAACGTTGCAGCCACGCAGCTCGTGGCGTACTTGAGTCGAAACGTCGATTCGGTAGTCATCGGAGTGCGGTTCGGATCTGTGAGTCTGGGGCTGTACGACCGTGCGTTTCAGGTCTTCACGTCGCCGCTCAATCAGATCCAGGCACCGGCCACGAATGTCGCCCTGCCTGTGCTGGCGCGAACGGAAGACGACGACGAGCGATACTCCGCTTTCCTGCTGCGTGGCCAGCTCGTGCTCATGCACGTGTTGTTGGCCGCATTCGCGGTCGCGTGGGCGAATGCCTTGTGGTTGATGAATCTGGTTTTCGGCGAGCAGTGGACACCGGCTGTGCCGTACCTTCAAATTCTGCTCATCGCGGGTGCAGCACAAGTGGCCTCGTATGCGACGTACTGGGTGTTCTTGTCCAAGGGGCTTCCCGGCGCGAACCTCAGGTTCACGATCGTGAGCAGGCTTCTCACCGTGGCGCTGATTCTGGTCGGCTCACTGTGGTCGCCGATCGCCGTGGCCTGGGGGTTCGCCTTGGGAACCCTGATCTCTTGGCCACTCGGACTGTGGTGGATCTCCCGCCTGACAACTGCCCCTGTACGGGCGATGTTCTGGTCTGGTGTCCGCGCGTGCTGCGTTTACGGAACATCGGCAGCGATCGCATACCTGGTCCCCGTGGAGAATGTCGTCGGCGATGGCATCATGGCGTTCTTCGCCCGAGTTTCGCTCATGGCGGTAGGAATTGCCGTGTGGTTCATCGCGGTGAGCAGGGTACGGACGGATCTGACGACACTGGTCCACACCGCCGGCCTGTTGCGCCGGAGAAAGGCAGACTGAGGACGAGTGTGATCAGGTCACGACAGGGTCAGTCAGCAGTGCCAGAAGCGGATCGCAACGCTCGTCTCACCACGTGACGTGACAGCAACACGGGTTCGGCGACATATCGGTAGCAGAGCCGCCGTGGCGCTTGAACGAGGCGGTACAGCCACTCCAGCCCGTAGCGTCCCAACCAGCGGGGAGCTTCTCGTTGCACACCCGACAAATAGTCGAGACACCCTCCGACATTGGCAACGACCTTGCCCCGCAGCATGTCCGCATTCTCTGTGATCCAACGCTCCTGATGCGGCATACCCATTCCGACCAGTACGATGTCCGCCTCGGCCACGGCACGGCGGAGTGTCATTCTTTCTCGTGAATCATCGCGCTGAGCGAAGTGGTAGCCGTCGTAAGCATTCCATGTCACGTCGGCATCACCGGCGGCGATGACCTCGGCGCCACGCCTACTCGACTCAGGAGTGGCGCCGACCGCGACGATGCGCAGCCCCGACGAACGTGCGAGAAGCAGCCGTAGCCAGTCCGAGCTTCCCACTCGGTATTCTGCGCCGAACCGCCGGCGGCAGACCAGTGACGTGGCGGCGAGGACCGGCCACCCGTCGATCACGTTGATGTGTGCCGCGTTCACGGCGTCGCGATAATCCGGGTCGATTTGATAGAGATAGACCCCGTGCAGATTGAAGTTCGACAGCCACAGGGTTTCTCGTGACTCGACCGTGTCGAGGACGAGGCGAACGATGTCCTCGCTGTCTAGGGGATGGACAGTGATGTCGAACCACGGAAGGTACCGTGCTGCTTTTTCCGCGACCCGTTGCACCTGCCGAGTATGACGCGTGGAAACCGAACTGCCCGAGGCGACAGCGGGGCGACGAGACATCAGCAGCCCTGTCCTGATTGCTCGCAACGAGGGGTCGACGACCCGCTCTCACCCGCAGAACGAGGGTGGCGGTTCGAACTCACGGAGACAGTCACGGGGTTTCACTCCTCGAAACGCGCGGAATTGGCCTGACAGCCGCGCCCCGACACACGGATAAAATGGTCGTATCCGCAGCATGCATTCCCCGAAATCGCTGCTCGACTCGAATCGAAGATAGGCGAGGGGCGACATGCCTGACAAGTCGCTCGAGTGCAGCAGGATTGCGCGGTGTGTCTGTCTGGGTGTTTTCGACGGACCGCAACTGCTCTGGTCAAAGCTTTCGCCTTTCATTCGGTTTGTTTGACGAGGCAATGGCGTACGGGGGGTCGGCCCGTGGCGGCGCATGGGGCTTAAAGACGGCGAAGGAGGCGAAACGAAACGACAAGTCTTTTCCCGTGCGGGGGTGTGAAGTGCAACGAGAACGCCCGGCCCCATTGCACTCCGCCGCCAGGCATGGTTAGGCTCGCCTTACAGTCGCTCGATTTCCCCGAGCGTGCCGCAGGCGAGGAGGTCCGATGTCGACAGCGTTCGAACTCGACGCCGCGACGCTCGATGCGGAACCCGGCTTCTATCCGGCGTCGGTGCTGTCCACGACGGCGATCTCACCCAGCATGGTGCGCATCGTTCTCGGCGGCCCGTGGGTGGAACGGTACGTCGGCGTCGAGGCACCGGACGAGTGCGTGACCGTGTACTTCCCGCCCGCCGTCGACGACGTCCTGCCGCCGATGACCTGCTGTAAGGGCGTGTGGGGCTACCACGACGCGGCGACGCGGCCGGAGTGCCGCAACTACACCGTCCGCATGCGCGACGACGACACGCTGACCATCGACTTCGTCCTGCACGAGAGCGGCGTCGCGTCTGACTGGGCGCGGCTGGCGCGCCCGGGCCACAGCGTCGTCCTCTCGCGCCCCCGCTCCTGGTACCGGTGTCCCGAGGACGCCGCGTGGCAACTGCTCGTGGCGGACCAGACGGGTCTGCCGGCCATCGCCCGAGCACTCGAGCAGGCACCTGCCGGGCTGCGGACCCACGTCGTGCTCGAGGTCCTCGACCCCGCCGACATCCAGTCGTTCGACACGGCGGCGGACGTCACCGTCGACTGGCGCGTGGGTACCGGCAACGGTGTGATGCCGAGCGTTCTCCCCGATGCGGTCGCGTCGTACGAGCGTCCCGCGGGCTCCGGATACGTGTGGTTCGCCGGTGAGGCGGGCGCGTCCCGCGCGGTGCGCTCCCACGTGCGCAAGCAGTGGGGCATGAGCACCCGTGAGTGCTCGGTCATCGGATACTGGCGCGAGCGCGCCGAGGAGTGGCTGGCCTCCTACAAGCGGTACGAGGCGATGGCGCTCGCGGGCTACAAGCGCGCTCTGCGCGAGGGCAAGTCGGAAGCGCAGGCGCAGGACGAGTTCGAGGCACTCCTCGAGCGCGTCGGCCTCTAGCTCTTCTCGGGATCGGCGATACGGCCACCGGGCATCGCGAGCGCGGCGATCAGCAGCAGGACCGCTCCGCCGATCACCGTGTAGAACACGATGTGCAGACCGTCGCCGAGTTCGGTCGGCGATGCGTCGTCTCCGACGGTGGCATTGACGATGGCCCCGCACACCGCGATGCCGACGGCGCTGCCGAGGTTGCGGGCGAACGTGTTGGTGGAGGTGACCACTCCGCGCTCGGACCAGTCGACACTCGACTGCGCCGCGATGAGCGCGGGGCCCGCGATCAGCCCCATCCCGGCTCCGATCACGAGGCACCCGACGCAGATCTCCCACACCGACGACGTCGTGGTCCATCCCAGTGTGAGCAGCGAACCGGCCGTGACGATCGACCCACCGATGACCGCGGTGCGCCGGAACCCGATGCGCAGATACACCCGACCCGACTGTGACGACATCAGCGGCCACGACAGCAGGAGCGGTGCGAGGGTGAAGCCGCCCGCCAGTGCGCTCAGCCCCAGTACGCCCTGGACGAACGTCGGGACGTACGTGGTGAGCGTGAGCACGACGGCGCCGATGACGGCGCCCACGGCGCTCGTGGCGACCAGGACGCGACGCGTCAGCACCCACAGTGGCAGCACGGGGGACGCGACGCGTCTCTCGACGAGCACGAAGGCGGCGAGCCCGGCCACTCCGACGGCGAATACCGCGACACTCGCTCCCGACGTCCACGCCCACGATTGACCACCCTCGAGCAGCCCGAGGATGAGGGCGCCCGCGCCGACGGTGAGCAGCGCGGCGCCGACGTAGTCGATGCTCTGCCGCGTCGACGGCCTCGCCGTCTCGTCGAACTTGCGGATCAGCATCACCGCCGCGACCAGGCACAGCGGGATGTTGACGAAGAAGATCCAGCGCCACGAGAGGAACTCGGAGAAGATGCCGCCGAGACTGGGACCCACGATGGACGACATCGCCCACACGCTGGCCAGATAGCCCTGCGCCTTCGCGCGCTCGCGCACGGTGTAGATGTCGCCGGCGATCGTCTGCACCATCGGTTGGATCGCGCCCGCGCCGATGCCCTGGATCGCCCGGGCGACGATGAGGGCGGGCATGCTCCAGGCGATCCCGCACAGCACCGAGCCGATCGCGAAGACGGCGATGCCGAACAGGACGAGACGCTTGCGGCCGAAGAGATCCGCCAGCTTGCCGTAGACCGGCACGGTGACGGCCTGTGCGAGCAGGTAGATCGAGAAGAGCCACGGGAACTGGGAGAAGCCGCCCAAATCGTCGACGATGGTGAGGACGGACGTGGCGATGATCGTCGAGTCGAGGGCGACGAGCGAGTTGCAGAGCATCAGCGCCGCCAGGATCGGGCCTCGTTCGGACCGGAATCCGACCTGCACCCTGTCCGTCGTCGTCACCCGCCACGCTCCTTCGTTCGCCTCGGTACCGAGGGTCCCTCCGAACACTGCCAGACACCGCCACCACCGCGATGCGCGGCACGACTACGCTCGAACGTCGTGCGCCCCTCTCTCTCGCAGTATCCCCATCTGGCGGCCGGCAAGGTCCGCGACCTGTATCGCATCGACGACGACCATCTGCTACTGGTGGCGAGCGACCGCATCTCCGCGTACGACCACGTGCTGTCGACGCCCATTCCTGACAAGGGTCGCGTGCTCACCGCGATGAGCGTGTTCTTCTTCGACACTCTCGGCGTGCGAGATCACCTCGCCGGAGACGCGGAGGATCCGCGGATCCCGCAGGAGGTGCTCGGCCGCGCGCTGGTGGTGCGCGCGCTGCGCATGGCACCGGTCGAGTGTGTCGCCCGTGGCTACCTCACCGGGTCCGGGCTGCTCGACTATCGGGAGACGGGTGCGGTGTGCGGCGTTCCGCTCCCGGACGGTCTCACCGAGGCGAGCAAGCTCCCGGAGCCGATCTTCACCCCCGCCAGCAAGGCGGCGATCGGCGATCACGACGAGAACATCGACTTCGATTCCGTGGTCGCCCTGGTCGGAGCCGACACGGCGGACAAGCTGCGCTCGGCCACGCTCGACATCTACGCGCGCGCCGCGGAGTTCGCCGCCAGACGCGGAATCATCCTCGCCGACACCAAGTTCGAGTTCGGTGTCGACGACGACGGCGAGGTGGTCCTCGCCGACGAGGTGCTGACTCCCGACTCGTCCCGGTACTGGCCGCTCGACGGCTACACCGAGGGGCAGGCGCAGCCGAGTTTCGACAAGCAGTTCGTCCGGGACTGGCTGACCGGTGAGTCCGGATGGGACCGCCACGGCGACGCACCGCCCCCGCCGCTGCCCGACGACATCGCCGACCGCACCCGGTCGCGTTACGTCGAGGCGTACGAACGACTCTCGGGTCTCTCCTTCGACGATTGGGTACGACCGTGACCGACATGCAGACGCACGACGCACAGCAGACGACACCACCGATCGCCAAGACCGTTCCGCACACGCGCACCCACCACGGTGACGTCGTCGTCGACCCGTACGAGTGGTTGCGGGAGAAGTCGGATCCCGAGGTCGTCGCGTACCTCGAGGCGGAGAACGCCTACACCGAGGCACAGACGGCCCACCTGGAGCCGCTGCGCACGGCGATCTTCGACGAGATCAAGTCGCGCACACAGGAGACCGATCTGTCGGTGCCCACGCGCCGCGGACTCTGGTGGTACTACGGGCGCACGCTGGAGGGCAAGAGTTACGGCATGCAGTGCCGCTGCCCGGTCGCCTCGGTGGACGACTGGACGCCGCCCGCGCTCGAACCGGGTGTCGAGGTCCCCGGCGAGGAGATCGTCCTCGACGCCAACGTGCTGGCAGAAGGACACGATTTCTTCTCGCTCGGCGCATTCTCCCTGAGCGACGACGGACACCTGCTCGCGTACTCCGTCGACACCGCCGGCGACGAGCGGTACACCTTGCGCATCAAGGATCTTCGTACCGGAGAGCTGTTCCCGGACGAGATCGAGCAGACCGCTCCCGGAGCGACCTGGTCCGCCGATCAGCAGTACCTCTTCTATCAGACCGTGGACGACTCGTGGCGTCCGGACAAGGTGTGGCGACACCGGATCGGGTCGCCCACGTCCGAGGACGTGGTGGTCTTCCACGAGCCGGACGAGTCCTACTGGGTCAGTTTCGGATCCACGCGCAGCGAGAAGTACCTCGTGATCTGGGTGGGGTCGAAGGTCACCACCGAGGGCTGGTACCTCGACGCGCAGGATCCGACGGGCGAGTTCCACGTGATCCTGCCGCGCAGGGACGGCGTCGAGTACAGCGCGGAGCACGCCGTGGTCGCGGGCCGCGACCGGTTCCTGATCCTGCACAACGACGTCGTCGACGGAGTGAAGGCGGAGAACTTCGTCCTGGCCGACGCGCCGGTGGAGGACCCGTCGGACATGACGATTCTCCTGGAGCACGCCGACGACGTGCGGCTCGAGGACGTCGACGCGTTCGCGCACCACCTGGTGCTGTCGTACCGCCGGGAAGCCGTGCCGCGCATGGCCTTGTGGCCACTGCTCGACAGCGGCTACGGCGAGCGTCACGAGCTCGAGTTCGACGAGGAACTGTTCTCGGTGGGTCTCGGCTCAAATCCGGAGTGGGACGCACCGCTGCTGCGTTTCGGTTACACCTCGTTCATCACGCCCTCGCGTGTCTACGACTATGACCTGGCGTCCGGCGAGCGCATCCTGCGCAAGTCGCAGCCGGTGCTCGGCGATTTCGACCCGACGCGGTACACCCAGACCAGGGAGTGGGCGACGGCGGAGGACGGCACCCGGGTACCGCTCTCGGTGATCAAGCGCGTCGACGTCGAGGTGTCCGAGGGCGGCGCGCCGACGCTGCTGTACGGGTACGGCTCGTACGAGGCGAGCATGGACCCGGGCTTCTCGGTGTCGAGACTGTCCCTGCTCGATCGGGGCATCGTGTTCGTCATCGCGCACGTGCGCGGCGGCGGGGAGATGGGTCGCCTCTGGTACGAGGACGGCAAGATGCTGCACAAGAAGAACACGTTCACCGACTTCGTCTCGTGCGCACGGCATCTGATCGACACCGGGGTGACGTCTCCCGATCGTCTGGTGGCCGACGGCGGCAGCGCGGGCGGCCTCCTCATGGGAGCGGTGGCCAACCTCGCACCCGAACTGTTCGCGGGCATCCTCGCCAACGTGCCGTTCGTGGATCCGCTCACGTCCATTCTCGACCCGTCGCTGCCGCTCACGGTGATCGAGTGGGACGAATGGGGAAACCCGTTGGAGGACAAGGACGTCTACGACTACATGAAGTCGTACAGCCCGTACGAGAACGTGGCGGAGAAGGACTACCCGGCCGTCCTGGCCATCACCTCGATCAACGACACGCGCGTGCTCTACGTCGAACCCGCGAAGTGGATCGCCGCTCTGCGGGTGAAGAACACCGGCAGCGAGCCGATTCTGCTGAAGACCGAGATGAGTGCCGGGCACGGCGGGGTCAGCGGGCGATACGAGAAGTGGAAGGAGATCGCCTTCGAGTACGCGTGGGTGATCGAACGCACGGGTGCGATTGCCACGGGTGGCCGCGATACGGCAAGCTGACGGCGTTCGCCGGGGGGTGGACTGCAGCGAATGACGGTCGGGGGCCGCAGTGAGTGAACGTCGTGATGTCGAGTTCGTGTCCGGGGACGCCACCTGCGCGGCGTGGCTCTACCGTCCGGACACACCGAGTGAGCGGCAACCGATCATCGTCCTGGCCCACGGTCTGGGCGGTGTCCGCGAGATGCGGCTCGACGCGTACGCCGAGCGGTTCACCGCTGCCGGCTACGCGTGCCTGGTGTTCGACTACCGCCATTTCGGTGCCAGCGGCGGCGAGCCACGTCAACTTCTCGACATCGGGCGCCAGCTCGAGGACTGGGCGGCGGCCATCGCGCACGCCCGCAACGACGACGGTGTCGACCCCACTCGAGTGGTGGTGTGGGGATCCTCGTTCGGTGGGGGCCATGTTCTCGAGGCCGCAGCTCGGGACGGTCGGGTCGCCGCGGTGATCTCCCAGTGCCCGTTCACCGACGGGCTCGCGTCGGCCCTGGCCACGCCGCTGAGCACGACGCTCAGGATCACCCCGCTCGCCGTCCGGGACATCGTCGGATCGCTCCGGGGCAAGTCTCCCGTGATGGTGCCGCTCGCCGCGGAACACCGTGGTGTCGCACTGATGGCCAGCACCGATGCGCTCGACGGATACCTCGGTCTGCAGCCGCCCGGTTCCGCCTTCTCCAACGAGGTGGCGGCTCGCTTCGCACTCGCCATCACCCGGTACTTCCCTGGCCGGGCGGCGAAGAAGATCACCG
Organism: Rhodococcus sp. NFXS4; assembly: GCF_058139645.1. Taxonomy (NCBI): domain Bacteria; kingdom Bacillati; phylum Actinomycetota; class Actinomycetes; order Mycobacteriales; family Nocardiaceae; genus Rhodococcus; species Rhodococcus sp. NFXS4. The sequence continues at coordinate 3,598,729 of NZ_CP192221.1, read as the reverse complement.
CGCCGGTGCTGTTCTGCGTGTGCGATCCGGACACCGTCGCACCGACGAAGGCGACCCTGCGCCATGCGGCGAAGGCGCCTCGCGGTCAGATCGAGGTGTACCCGTACGGCCATTTCGAGATCTATGTCGGCGACCCGTTCGAGCACGTGGTGGCCGATCAGATCGCGTTCCTGGAGCGCACGGTCCCGCTGGGCTGACTCACCGCCAGCGGTACCGCACCTGGGGTCGTCCGGCCCTGCCGTACTCGGTGTGCCGCTCGACGAGCCCGTCGTCGGCGAGCCGTTCGAGATAGCGCCACGCCGTCACCCGGGAGACGCCGACGGCCTTGGCTGCCTCGGAGGCCCCGAGTCCCTCGGGCTGTGCCCGCACGCTGTTCGAGATCTCGGTGAGTGTCGCCGGAGCGATGCCCTTGGGGGAGGCGGCGCGCTCGTCCGCGGTGCGCAGAGAGGCCATGGCGCGGTCGATGTCGCGTTGACTCACCGCCGACTCGCCGTCGCGCAGGGCGCTGCGAAACTCGCCGTACCGTTCCAGCTTGTCCCGGAACGCCGCGAAGGTGAAGGGCTTGAGCAGGTACAGCACCACCCCGTGCGCGACGGCGTTGCGCACGACGGCGAGGTCGCGCTCGGAGGTGATGGCGATGACGTCGGGTCCGGGGCGCAGTCCACCGAGTGCGGCGGCGACGTCGATGCCGTTGGCGTCCGGCAGCCCGATGTCGAGCAGGACCAGATCGAACGGCGACCCGTCGGCGATGGCCTTGGACGCCGCGCGCATGGCGCCCGACGCGGTGTGCACCATCGCACCCACGGTGAAGCCGGGGACACGACCGACGTAGCTCGAATGGGCTTCCGCGATCAGGGGTTCGTCCTCGACGATCAGCACGCGGATGGTGGTGTCGTCGGGACCGGGTGCCTCACTCATGCGGGATGCTCGCGGTGACGACCGATCCGTAGGTCGTCTCCGACGTCAGGGTCCCGTGATGGCGTTCGACCACCTGGGTGACCAGCGCGAGACCGAGGCCCCGCGAGCCGGACTTGGTGGAGTAACCGCGGGTCCGTGCTCTCGCCAGGGCGTCCGCGTCCATTCCCGGTCCACTGTCCGCCACCTGGATCACGAGGTCCGTCTCGCTCTCGCGCACGGTCACCTCCACCCACGGCTCGTCCGACTGCTTCGCTGCATCGATCGCATTGTCTATCAAATTTCCGGCGAGAGTGACCAATTCGCGTCGGTCGAAGGACTCGGTGTCGGTGAGGGCGGTGTCCTCGGTGACCGTGAGCTCGACGCCCTGCTCGGCGGCCTGGCTCACCTTGCCCAGCAACAGTGCTGCGACCGCGGGTTCCTGCACCGTGCTCATGAGCCGGTCGATGAGGTTCTGCGACAGCTCGAGTTCCTGGGTGGCGAACTCGACCGCCTGCTCGGTGCGGCCGAGTTCGACCATCGTGATGACGGTGTGGAGACGGTTCGCCGACTCGTGCGCTTGCGAGCGCAGCGACTCGGCGAAGGACGTCATCGAGTCGAGTTCGCCCATGACACGCTGCAATTCGGTGTGATCGCGCAGCACGGTCACCGTGCCGAGCCGGCGGGACCCGTGCAGGACGGGGTCCTGGGTCACCACGAGGACACGCGTCGTCGTCAGGTGCATCTCGTCGCGAACGGCGGTGTCGCCCAGTCCGCGCAGCGATTCCGGAAGGCGCTCGCGCGTCACGGGACCCTCGGGCAGGTCCAGCAGCCGCCGCGCCTCGTCGTTGACCAGCTCCGCCTCCGAGTCGTCGCCCCACACCACCAGCCCCTCGCCGATGGAGTGCAGGACGGCGTCGTGGTGCTCGTACATGCTGCGCAGCTCGTCGGGCGCGAGCCCGAGGGTCTGACGACTGAGCCGCCGATTGAGTAGATACGACGCCGCGAGGGCCACGCCGAGTGCCGCCGCGATGATGCCGAGGACTGCCGGGAGCCCGGCGACGAACTGACTGGAGATCTTCTGGCGGGTGACCCCGGCGGAGACGAGCCCCACGACGCGGCCGTCGTCGAGCACGGGCGTGACGGCGCGGATCGACGGTCCCAGAGATCCGCGGTACGTCTCGGTGAACGTCTCGCCGGCGAGCGCCCGGTCGATCGTGCCCGTGAACTGCCCGCCGATCAGCTCGGTGGTGGTGTGGGTGAAACGCGTGCGGTCGGGCGACATGACGACGATGAAGTCCATCCCCGTCGCGATGCGCACGCGCTCGGTCACCGGTTGCAGCGCGGCTGTGGGATCCGCACTCGCGAGTGCGGTCACCGTGGACGGGGCAGTCGCGATCGAGACGGCGATGTCGACGACCTCCCGGCGGATGCTCTCGTCGCTGTCCCGGCGGGCGTCGACGAGGGCGAGAGCGCCGCCGAGCGTCACGAGGAGCACCACGACCGCGAGCTGGCCGACGAGGAGCTGCCGCGCCACACTGCGGCGACGCCGGGTGTTCGTGCTGCTCACGGGGTTCCTCCGGGTTCGACTGTTCTGCTCACGACGTGCGCGTGACCGCTGTACACATGAACGAAATGAACTCATTGGTGACTCGGGTCACGCTCATGGACCACCATTCCATTCAGACAAGCGTGATCCACCTCACGCCACGATCGTAAGGACAACCATGACCGCCAGCATCGACGCCGAACCGTACGACGCGACCCCGCCGCCCAAGAAGAAGCGGGACAAGACCCACTGGCTCTACATCGCCGTGATCATCGCCGTGATCGGCGGTGTCATCGTCGGTCTCGTCGCACCCGAGGTCGGGTCGAGCCTCGGCGTGCTGGGCACCATGTTCGTCGATCTGATCAAGATGATGATCAGCCCGGTCATCTTCTGCACCATCGTGCTCGGCATCGGGTCGGTCAAGGCCGCGGCCAGCGTCGGCAAGGTCGGCGGCCTCGCCCTCGGTTACTTCATCACGATGTCCACCTTCGCCCTCGCCATCGGCATGGTGGTCGGCAACCTGATCCAGCCGGGAACCGGCCTGAACATCGAGCCGAACTCCGGCGCTGTCGGCAAGCTCGTCGAGACCGCGGAAGGTGCCGGCGGCACGCTCGACTTCATCCAGGGAATCATCCCGACGTCGCTGCTGTCGTCGCTCACCGAGGGCAGCGTGCTGCAGACCCTCTTCGTCGCGCTGCTCGTCGGCTTCGGCCTGCAGGCCATGGGCAAGCAGGGTGAGGGCATCCTCCGCGGCATCGGCTCGATCCAGAAGCTCGTCTTCCGCATCCTGGCCGGCATCCTGTGGCTCGCCCCGATCGGTGCCTTCGGCGCCATCGCCAAGGTCGTCGGTGACACCGGCTTCGAGGCCGTGGTCCAGCTGGCCACCCTCATGCTGGCCTTCTACCTGACCTGCACCATCTTCGTCTTCGGCATCCTCGGCACGATCCTGCGCTTCGTCTCCGGCGTCTCGATCTTCAAGCTGGTCAAGTACCTGGCCCGTGAGTACCTGCTCATCGTCGCCACCTCGTCCTCCGAGTCGGCCCTGCCGCGCCTCATCGCCAAGATGGAGCACGTCGGAGTGCAGCGCACCACGGTCGGCGTCGTCGTCCCCACCGGCTACTCCTTCAACCTCGACGGCACCGCGATCTACCTGACGATGGCCTCGATCTTCATCGCCGACGCCATGGGCAACCCGCTCGGACTCGGCGAGCAGATCTCGCTGCTCGTCTTCATGATCATCGCCAGCAAGGGCGCGGCCGGCGTCTCCGGCGCCGGACTCGCCACGCTCGCCGGTGGTCTGCAGAGCCACCGCCCCGAGCTGCTCGACGGCATCGGCCTCATCGTCGGCATCGACCGGTTCATGTCCGAGGCTCGCGCCGTCACCAACTTCTCGGGTAACGCCGTCGCCACGATGCTGGTCGGCACCTGGACGAAGACCATCGACAACGAGCGCGTCAAGGACGTCCTCGGTGGCAAGCTCCCGTTCGACGAGACCACGATGGTGGACGACGGACACGGAGAGGCCCGCGATCCGGAAGCCAAGCCCGACCTCGTGAAGAACTAGCACCGCACGCACCGACCGAGAGCGGGCGCATCCTCCACACAGGGAGGGTGCGCCCGCTCTCGTGCTCACGGGTTACCGGCCGGTACTGTGAGCCCATGACAGAACTGCAGAACGTCGGCATCAGCACTCTCGGCGGCGCTCCCACCTCGCTCGAGGAGTACAGCGGCCGCGCGGTGCTCGTGGTCAACGTCGCCTCGAAGTGTGGCCTGACCCCGCAGTACACGACGCTGGAGAAGCTGGCCCGCGAGTACGCGGACCGCGGACTCTCGGTCGTGGGCGTTCCCTGCAACCAGTTCGGTGGCCAGGAGCCCGGCTCGGCCGAGGAGATCGAGACGTTCTGCTCCACGACGTACGACGTCACCTTCCCGCTGATGGAGAAGGTCGACGTCAACGGCGAGAACAGGCACCCGCTCTACGAGATCCTGACGCAGACCGCGGACTCCGAGGGGAACGCGGGAGACGTGCAGTGGAACTTCGAGAAGTTCCTCGTCTCGCCGGACGGCGAGGTCGTGGGCCGATTCCGCCCCCGCACCGAACCGGACGCCCCCGAGGTTCTCGCGGCGATCGACAAGGTGCTGCCCGTTCCGACTCTCTGACGTCGCCCGGCGTTCACGCGGGACGAGACCGTCGTACACCTCGGTGTGCGACGGTTTCTTCATGAGTGCACGTCTGATCGTGTCCGTGTCCGGTATCCGCGACGAGACCCGCGACGCCGCCGCCGAGTTCGCCGCGGAGATGGATCGCCGCGACATCGAGTTGTCGCTTCTCGTGGCCCCGCGGTTGAAGGACAAGTACCGCCTCACGCGCGACACCGAGACGCAGGACTGGCTGCGCATGCGCCGCGATCACGGAGACGCACTGGTCTTGCACGGATACGACCAGGCGGCCACCAAGCGGCGTCGCGCCGAGTTCGCGACCCTCCCCGCTCACGAGGCGCAGCTGCGGTTGCGCGCCGCGGACCGGGTCATGGAGGAGATCGGCATGCGCACCCGCGTGTTCGCACCGCCCCGCTGGGTCGCCTCACCGGGTGCGGTGTCCGCCCTTCCCACGGTCGGGTTCCGCGTCTTCGCCGGGCTCGCCGGCATCCAGGACCTCGAGCGGGGAACCACGGTGCGCGGTCGGGTCCACGGTATCGGTGAGGGCTTCGGCACCGGATCCGGTGGCTACGTCTGGGAGCCCGGGTCCACGGAACCGTGGTGGTGCCGCGCGCTCGTCATGGGTGCCGGCCGTACGGCTCGCCGCGGCGGCGTGGTGCGACTGTCGGTGAGCGCCAAGCAGCTCGGCCGTCCGGGCCCCCGTGCCGCCATGCTCGACGCGGTGGACCTGGCGCGCTTCCACGGTGCGACGTCGGCCCGCTACGAGTGGGTTCCGCGCTCACGCACCGCTGTCGCCTGACCCGGCCGCGACCTGCGCGTCGTACAGGTCGTAGGGATCCGCGATCGGCATCCCGAGGGCCTCGGACAGGGACTCCGCCGACCAGCTCGTTCCCTCGGCATCGGTGTCCACGGCGCCGTCCGAGGTGAGGTTCGACCGGAAGATGCCCGCGGCGGACGCGGGCAGGAAGTCCTCGTAGACAACGGGTTCGAGCCCGTCCGGCGTGCGAAGGTAGTAGGCCAGTCCGCGCTCCGCCATCTCCTGATCGGTGCCGGGGAAGTGCTGCGCCCACTCCCGGGCAGCGGCCTCGTCGGAGAGGCCGTCCACCCGCGCCATAGCGGTGTCGTACACCTCCCGGCCGCGGCGGGTGAGGGCGACGCCCCGTGCCTCCACCTCACCGAAGCGCACGCGGAGCCGATCGGAGAACGTGGCACCGGACGCGTCGCGAAAGAGTCGAGGTTCGGCGAGAGCTCGGAACGACGTCTGGCGCAACAGCACCGGCGGTCCGGCCCACCGAGGGGGTCCCTGGATCCTGTCGATCATCTCGATACCGCGCTCGGCCATGCGGCGGTACAGGTCGTCGATGTCGAGCACCCGCGGCGTCAGGTGGTTGATGTGCGTCGACGACACCCCGCCGATGTCCGCGGCCACCGACGACACGGCTTCGAGCTCGTCGTACCAGGCGCGATCGACGGGCTCCGTGCCGAGTTCGAAAACGGCGACGGCGCCGTCGACGAGCGTGGTGGCCTCCGGTTCCGGTAACCCGCCGTCCTCGGCGGCACGGACCGCGAGGCGCACCAGGTCGGGCGGGACGAGCGTGCGCGCCTCGAGTGCGGTCGAGAGTCGCTGCTCCAGATCGGCGGTGAAGAATCTGCGGTCGTCGACGACGAGCATGGAGCAGAACACCCGGAACGGGTTGCGGGCCAGCTCGATCGAGTCCACGGGCCGGAACGCCGTGGACACCACCGGTATCGGGGTGGCGGCGTCACGCAGATCGTAGAAGCCGACGGGGTGCATGCCGAACCCCCCGAACAGTCGTGCCACGTCGCGCAACTCGGCAACGGTCCCCACCCGGACGGCTCCGTGCCGTTCCGCCGTGACGCGGTGGAGGGTGCCGAGGCGCTCGGCCTCGGCACCCTCGCGAGCCACCACGTCCGCGTTCACCGCGGTCGCCACCTCCACCAGCGTCGTGTACGCCGGGACCTCACGGCCGTACATCGCCGAGAGGGCGACTGCGAAACGAGCGCGGAGATCGGACGCCGGGATCATGCGACGACGCTATCGCTGTCCGACCCGTTCCGGCACCCGGACGGCCACCAGGATGTCGTCGGAGACGTGGGGGGTTCCGGGTGCTGCCTCCACCAGTCGTGGACGTGTCTCGTCGACCGTGACGGTCCACTCGGCGGGGTCGAGGGACTCGGCGACGGAGCGGGGGCTGTGGAAGTCCGACGGATGGAATCCGGCCCATCGATGGCCCGGCGACGGGGTGTGGCCGACCATGAGCAGCGTCCCGCCGGGAGCGACGGTGTCGACGAGGCGCGCGAGCCCGTCCGCCGGCCCGGACCGCAGGATGCCGAAGTAGTGCAGCGTCAGCAGATCCGTGGAGTGCGGCGGCAGCGGGTCGGTCAGCAGGTCCCTGGCCAGCCACGTCACACCGTCGTGCAGTCCGCGTGCCCGCTCGACGGCCACCTCGGAGATGTCGACGCCGGTGACGGTCCAGCCGCGTTCCGCCAGCCACACGGCGTCGGCGCCCTCACCCGATCCGACGTCGACGGCGCGCCCGGGGGAGAGGTGCTCCGCGTACTGGACCAGTGTCGGGTTGGGATTGCCGCTCCACCGCTTGTCCGACTCCCGGTACAACTCGTCCCAGAAGTGCCCGTCCAGTGTCGGCCGGGGGCGCCCTGCCTGGACCGCCTGGTCGAACTCCTCGGCGACGAGGTTCGCGTTGACGTGAGCGCCGGCGAGGGCTCCCTGCGCGGTGGAGGCGATGACCGTGGCCGACGGGTCGGTGACGTTGCCCGCCGCCCACACTCCCGCCACGGTGGTGGCTCCGAAGGAATCGACCTCGACGACGTCGCCGAGTCCGGTCGCGTGCGGCACTGTGGTGAGGCCGAGCGATCCGAGAAGTTCACTGCGAGCGGTGAAGCGCAGTCCCACGGCGAGAGCGTCGACCGCGACCTCGGTCCCGTCGGCCAGCCCGACAGCACGGAGGCGATCCTCCCCGGTGAGCACCGAGGTGACCTTCTGCTCGACGATCTCGATGCCGCGCGCGGTGAATTTCTCGCGATCATCGTCCGCCAGAGGTCCGCCGTCGGTGAAGAAGGTCAGGTTCTCAGTCCACTGCCGCCACATCGAGGCGTGATGGATGCTGAACGGCCCGGTGCTCAGGACGCCGATGCGGTGATCCTGGATCTCCCACCCGTCGCAGTAGGGGCACTGCACGACGTCCCGACCCCAGCGTTCCGCCAGACCGTCGACGGGCGGGAGCAGATCGGTGAGTCCGGTCGTCACCACGATGCGCCGCGCCGAGAAGGCGCGTCCGTCGTCCGTGGTCGCGGAGAAGTGCCCGACGTGACCGCCGAGTGCGGTGACCGTGGCGTCGACGATCGTGACGTCGTATCGCTCGAGGTCGGCTCGGCCGTTCTTCAGGTAGTCGAGCGGCGAGGTGTGGTCCCGACCCAGCACGCCGTGCATGTGCGAGGCAGGTGCGTTGCGAGGAGTTCCGTTGTCCAGAACCAGGACTCGCCTACGGGCACGGCCGAGCATGAGTGCGGCGGACAGTCCGGCGGACCCGCCGCCGAGGACGATGACGTCGGCGTCGACGTGGTGGTGTGAGGTCATGCGGACACTGTGCGCCCGAGTCTGCGGATTTGACAAACATATTTGCCGAAACTGCAATATGGGGTATGGACGACTTCGACGGTGTGATCAGTGCGATCGGTCCGCGCCTGCGCGCTCTCCGCGTCGCGGCGGACGTGACCCTGGCCGCGGTGTCCGAACGCACGGGCATCCCGGTGAGCACGCTCTCCCGGCTCGAATCGGGGCAACGCAAGCCCAGCCTCGAGCTGTTGCTGCCGTTGGCCAAGGTGTACGACGTTCCCCTGGACGACATCGTCGACGCCCCCGAGACCGGAGATCCGCGGGTGCAGTTCACGCCGGTCACGACGAACGGCGTCACCGTCGTCCCGCTGACGCGCCGGGCGGGCGGGTTGCAGGCGTTCAAGCAGATCGTCCCCGGAGATCGCTACGAGGAGAACCCGCGGTTGGGGTCTCACGAGGGTTATCACTGGATCTACGTGCTGAACGGGAAGCTACGACTCATTCTGGGCGACAAGGACCTGGTGCTGGGTCCGGGTGAGGTGGCCGAATTCGACACTCACCTTCCGCACTGGTTCGGCAGCGCCGACCGCCGGCCCGTCGAGTACCTGGGAATCTTCGGACCGCAGGGCGAACGGATGCATGTGAAGGCGACGTATTCGGGGCGCTGAGGACCTTCTTGGTCAGGGGATGTGCAGGAGGCGCCCGACGACCTCGCCCATCAGTTGCGGGGGCACGATGCCCGGCTGGGCGAGTTCCTCGACGGCCAGACCGTTGCTGAGCGCCAGGATGACGAACGTGACCCACTCCGCGGGAACGTGCAACGTCGCTCCGGAGCTCTCGGTGACGCTGACGACGGCGTCGGTGACCGCCGCCCGGAGCTGCGCCCTGTGCTCGGCGAAGCGGGCACCCACCTCGGGGTCGCGCAGGGCCCTCGACCAGTAGTCCATGAACAGCAGATGCCAGTCGCGATTGTTCGAGATCGCCTCCGTGAGACGGGTACTCAGCACCCGCTGGGCTTCCCGCAGGTCGGAGGGGAGCTCGGCGAGCAGGTCGACCGACATCCGCGCCCGACCGAGCACCTGCCGGTCCATCAGCTCGTAGAACAGCCCCTCCTTGGAACCGAAATTCGAGTAGACCGCGCCCTTGGTGAACCCGGCCTGCTCGGCGATGGCATCGAGGGTGGCGTCGGCGTACCCGCGTCGACCGAACTCTGTCATCGCGGACGCGATGATCCGCTCGCGAACCTCGCTGCGAGGGGGGCGCGTGGTCGGCTCGGTGATGTTCACTCGGGAAGAGTACCGCTCGATACCGACGGTATCGAAAACTCGGATCGCCGTATACGGTGAGGTCATGGGGATACGAGAGTGCGATGTCGTCGTGGTCGGTGCGGGTCTCGCAGGACTGGTCGCGACAGCGGAACTGGTCGAGGCGGGCAAGCGCGTGATCCTGCTCGATCAGGAGAACGAGGCGAACCTCGGCGGCCAGGCGTTCTGGTCGTTCGGCGGGCTGTTCCTCGTGGACAGCCCGGAGCAGCGTCGTCTCGGCGTCAAGGACTCCTACGAACTCGCCCTGCAGGACTGGATGGGATCAGCCGGCTTCGACCGTCCCGAGGACGAGTGGCCTCGCCAGTGGGCCGAGGCCTACGTCGCGTTCGCGGCGGGGGAGAAGCGCTCCTGGTTGCGCGAGCGCGGCTGGAAGATCTTCCCGGTCGTCGGGTGGGCCGAACGCGGCGGCTACGGCCCCACCGGCCACGGCAACTCCGTGCCGCGGTTCCATCTCACCTGGGGTACCGGGCCGGGACTGGTGGAGATCTTCGAACGCATCGTGCGAGACGGTATCGACCGCGGCAGCGTGATCCCCGCCTTCCGGCACCGGGTCGACGAGGTGGTGGTGACCGACGGTGTCGCGACCGGTGTACGCGGCGCCGTCCTGGAGCCGACCGGCGTCGCCCGCGGCGTGACGTCGTCCCGCACCGTGGTGGGGGACTTCGAGATCCGGGCCGGCGCGGTGCTGGTGACCTCCGGCGGCATCGGCGGCAACTGGGATCTGGTGCAGAAGAACTGGCCGAAGCGCATAGGCCGCACCCCTTCTCACATGCTCTCGGGCGTACCGGCGCACGTCGACGGTCGGATGCTGGAGATCTCGCGTGCCGCGGGCGGGAACATCATCAACGAGGACCGCATGTGGCACTACACGGAGGGCATCACCAACTGGGACTCCGTGTGGCCGAACCACGGCATCCGCATCCTGCCGGGTCCGTCGTCGCTGTGGCTCGACGCGTCGGGTCAGCAGCTACCGGCGCCGCTGTTCCCCGGCTTCGACACGCTCGGCACTCTCGAACACATCGTGTCGACGGGACACGACTACACGTGGTTCCTCCTCGATCAGAAGATCATCGAGAAGGAGTTCGGACTCTCCGGTCAGGAGCAGAATCCGGATCTCACCGGCCGCGATCTGCGCAAGCTTCTCGAGCGAGTCCGTCCCGGCGCACCCGGCCCCGTCGAGGCCTTCAAACAGAAGGGCGTCGACTTCGTCGTCGCCGACACGGTGGCCGAACTGGTCGCCGGTATGAACAAGATCGGTGACGTCACGCTCGACGCCGCCGACGTGGAGAAGTTGGTCGTCGCGCGAGATCGTGAGATGGACAACGACTTCAGCAAGGACCTCTCGGTCTCGGCGATCCACGCGGCGCGCAACTACCGAGGCGATCGCCTGGCGCGCATCGCCACACCGCACAAGCTGCTCGACGAGACCGGGCGTGCCGCAGCGGGTCCGCTGATCGCCGTCAAGCTGCACCTTCTGACGCGAAAGTCGCTGGGCGGGTTGCAGACCGACCTGAACTCCCGGGTGCTCCGAGCTGACGGCACGCCGTTCCCGGGGCTCTACGCGGCCGGCGAGGTCGCCGGCTTCGGTGGCGGCGGTGTGCACGGGTACCGCTCGCTCGAAGGCACATTCCTCGGGGGGTGCATCTTCTCCGGACGTGCCGCGGGACGCGCCCTGCGGCGCTAGGTGTACTGCAGCCGGGGAGTCATCCCAGCGCCCACTGCACGTTCACCGAGACGCTGACGGTCTGCTGCCCCGGCTCGATCGGCACCGCGGACGAGGCCGAGCTTCTGTCGAAGCTGGGCGCCGACTCCTGGCCGGTGATGTTCTCGGTGATCGACAGGACCTTGCCGAGATCGCTTCCCGCCAGGGACGCGTACTGCTCGGCTCGGTCGCGAGCGTCCGCGAATGCCCGTGACCGAGCGTCGGCGATGAGGTCGGAATCGTCGTCGATGCGGAAGGACACGCCGGACACTCGTGTGGCGTTCCCACCTGCGCGGGTGGCGTCGCCCAGCACCGCCGACGCTCGCGACAGGTCGCGCACGGTCACACCGAGGATGTTCGACGCCCGGTAGCCGGAGATCGTGGAGGTTCCGCCCCCGAACCCGTCGGCATACTGCGGGTCGATGGACACCTGGCGGGTCTGGATGTCCGCGCGGTCCACTGCGGCAGCGGCGATCGCCTCGGTCACCGCAGTCACCGCGGTGTTCGCCTCGTCGATCGCCGTCGTCACGTCGTCCGCCGTCGTCTCGACACCGATCTGAGCGGTGAGAGTGTCCGGGGTGCCCTGGATCTCGCCGACCCCGGACACGGAGATCCCCGGCGGTGTGTCGGTGGCCGACGCACCGGACTCCCCGGTCCCGCATGCCGCGGTCGCCGCCACGACGGCCAGCAGGGCGGCAGATCCGATGACCTTCGAGGTACTCCTGGTCCACGTCATCGGGTCAGTGTCCACGACGGTCCGGGAATGTCTAGAGCGACGTGCCCGTCTCCTCCTCCAGGGCGCGGAACTCCGTCCCCTCGCCCGCGAGGCCCGACAGCATGCCGTAGTAGATGCCGCGCGCGTCCGGCGCGACGATGGCCTGGTGGATGGGAACGGCCAGTCGCGGAGAGACGGCGCGGAGGAAGTCGATGCCCTCGCCGATCTTCATCCACGGGGCCGCTGCCGGAAGTGCCAGCACGTCGATCTCCACGTCGGGAACGAACAGTGAGTCGCCGGGATGCATCAGCTGCCCGGGCTGATCCGGCGTGCCGAGGAGATACGCGATGTTGTCGATCAGCGGGATGTCCGGGTGGATCGTCGCGTGCGTGCCGCCCGCACCCGTCACCTGCACGCCCCCGATGGAGAAGACGTCTCCCGCGTTCACGGCGGTCCACCGATCTCCGAGCTGGTCGGCCGTCTGCGGGTCCGCGTACAGCGCCGCGTCGGGGTTGGCCTCGAGGAGCGCCGGCAACCGATCGGTGTCGACGTGGTCAGCATGCTGGTGCGTGATCAGGATGGCGTCGAGACCGGTGATGCCCTCGAACCCGTGAGAGAAGGCGCCGGGGTCGAACAGTACCGTCGATCCCGCCATCGACACCTGAATGCACGAATGTCCGAAGTGAGTCAGCTCCATGGTTCCCCAGTATGCGCCGGATTCGTGGAGTGGTTCGGGACTGGGTAAAGTGCCTGCTGGATCTGCCCTCTTAGCTCAGGAGCTCTCACGTGGCCCGTGTGGTTGTCGACGTCATGCCCAAAGCAGAAATTCTCGACCCCCAGGGACAGGCCATCGTCGGGGCGCTGCCGCGACTCGGTTTCGCCGGTGTCTCCGACGTCCGTCAGGGCAAGCGGTTCGAGCTCGAGGTCGGCGACGACGTCGACGATGCGACTCTCGACCAGATCGCCGAGACCTTCCTGGCCAACACCGTCATCGAGGAATGGAAAGTGACCCGGCTGTGAGCGCGAGAATCGGAGTCATCACCTTTCCCGGCACGCTCGACGACATCGATGCGTCGCGTGCTGTCACGCTCGCCGGCGCGGAAGCCGTCGCCCTGTGGCACGGCGATGCCGACCTGAAGGGTGTCGACGCGATCGTCGTTCCCGGTGGGTTCTCCTACGGCGACTACCTGCGCGCCGGCGCCATCGCACGATTCGCGCCCGTGATGGGCGAAGTCATCGATGCTGCCAAGGGTGGAATGCCGGTACTGGGCATCTGCAACGGCTTCCAGGTGCTGTGCGAGGCGGGACTTCTTCCCGGTGCGCTCACTCGGAATGCCAACCTGCACTTCACCTGTCGGGACCAGTGGCTGAAGGTCGAGAGCACCTCGTCCGCATGGTCGTCCCGCTACGAGGCCGGTGCCGAGATCCTCGTGCCGCTCAAGTCCGGCGAAGGTCGCTTCCAGGCGTCCGAGGCCGTGCTCGACGAGCTCGAGGGCGAAGGCCGAGTCGTGTTCCGCTACTCGGGTGACAACCCGAACGGTTCGCAGCGGTCCATCGCGGGCATCTCGTCCGCCGACGGGCGCATCGTGGGACTCATGCCGCACCCCGAGCATGCCACCGAGGCCCTCACGGGCCCCAGCGACGACGGCCTCGGCATCTTCTACTCTGCGCTGGACGCGATCGTCACGGCCTGACGGTCACCGCCCAGGAGTGCGGCCGCAGGTCGTTCTCCACTCCGTCGGCTGCTGCCACGATGTCTCCGGCCGGTCGAGGCACGGGTGCGTCGCCGATGTTCGCCGACAGCACCAGCGTCGTCGTGCCGTCCGTCGCGGTGAGGGTGACCGCGGTGTTCTCCAGTCCGGACACCTCGGCGTGCGCTCGGTGCAGCCACGGGAACCGTCGCCGCATCGCGATCAGGGCCTGGTGGCGCCGGTAGTGCGGCCATCCGTACGGCGCCAGATCGTCGGGTGTCGCCGGGAACTCGGGTCGGATGGCGTCGTCGCCACCCACCCGCTCCTCCTTGATCCCGCGGAATCCCTGCTCGTCGCCGTAGTACACCGTCGGCGTTCCCGCCACGAAGAACAGCAGTGCGGCGGCGATGTCGGCATCGTCGTCGTCGAGGGTGGACGCGATCCGGGTGACGTCGTGGTTGCCGACGAACGTCGCCGGAACGAACGTGGGCAGCAACTCGTCGTGGCGCCCCAGCGCGTGGGCGAACTCGAAGAAGTTCGCGTCCTTCAGGGCGCTCCACGTCGCCTTCCACAGCTCGTACTGCGTGATCGAGTCGAGTCCGGACTCCCGCACGTACGACGCGTAGTCCCCGTGGATCATCTCGCCGACGATCCAGGCGTCGGGATGTGCCTCTCGCACACGGGGGAGCACCGCCGCCCAGAAGGCCGGTGAGACCGCGTACGCCGCGTCGAGCCGCCATCCGTCGACACCGCGGTCGAGCCAGTGCGTCATGACCTGTGCGACGTGCTCCTGCACCGCCGGCTCGTCGTGGTTCAACTCGACCAGCAGATCGTGGCCCTCGAACGTGCGCGGCCGACCGTCCTTCCAGCGGAACCACCGCCCCGCGTCCGAGTCGGGCCCGTCCTGCTCCGCACGAACGAACTGCGGGTGGCTCCTGCCCACGTGGTTGAAGACGCCGTCGAGCAGAACTCGGATGCCCTTGGCGCGTGCCGCACCGATGAGCGCGTCCATGTCGCTGTCGGTTCCCAGACGGGAATCGATGCGGAGATGGTCGACGGTGTCGTAGCCGTGGGTCTCCGACGCGAACACCGGGCCGAGTGCGAGGCCGTTGCACCCGAGCTCGAGGAGGTAGTCGAACCAGCCCTCGATCCGGTCGAGTCGGTGTTCGGTGCGGTCCACTGCCTCGGCCTCGGCGCCGACGAACCCGAGGGGGTACACCTGCCACCAGATGACGTGATCGACCCAGTCCTGCATCGCATTTCCCCCTTTTTCCCGGTCTCGGCGAGGGTTCGCCGAGCGACGGTCTGCTTGTCGGATCGCACAATTCGATTCCGGTTGTGTAGTGACTGTCACTATGAGTAACTGACGTCGGCGGACGACCGTTCGTCACCACCGTGCCAAGGGAGTCACCATGTCCTCCGACCTCACCGATCTGCTCGAACTCTTCCAGAACCTGTCCGGGATCGTCGACGCGCTCGGATCGATTCTCGACGGACTGTCCTTCTTCAGCTGACCCGATCATCCCTGTGGGGCGAACTCGGCCGAGTCCGCCCCACAGGTGTGCCCGGCGTGGAATGGCAGGAGTCGGCGTCGGATCGGGTCGGAGTCCACGCGTGGTGACAACGCTGGTGACAATGGCTCACCCGTGGCACGGCGTTGCAGGTGGTGCACAGATCGACCCGTGAGTCGATTCTCGTCACCGAATCGCGACAATTTTCGGGTTGCGAGCCATTCTTTTGTGTGGATTACTTAGCAAGCGGGCAACAAGCCCACCAACCTCACAAAGGGAGCTCCTCATGACCGACCTCGCCAGCTTCGTCGACCTTCTCGGTGCACTGTCCGACATCTTCGGTGGCGCCGGAAGCTTCCTCGACGGCCTGAGCTTCTTCAGCTGAACCCTTCTCGACTCGTGATGCCGGGTCCACCCTTGTGGTGGGCCCGGCATCGCTGTCTCCGCACCCCGTCTCTCTACGATCGGTGACCATGGCGTCCCTCACCTCCGCGACCGCGGCCGGCCTCTGTTCCTTCGTCGACGCGTCACCGTCGCCGTTCCACGTCGTCGAGACGGTGGCATCGGAACTGGCGGCGCACGGGTTCACCGCCGTGGCCGAGACGGACGCGTGGCCCTCCGAGCCCGGCCGGTACCTCGTCGTCCGCGGTGGTTCGATCATCGCTTGGTCCACCGAACGCGCGCCCGACGCGGCGTTCCGCATCGTGGGCGGGCACACCGACAGTCCGAACCTCCGCGTCAAGCAGAACCCCGATCTCGACGTCGCCGGGTGGCAGATGGTCGCCCTGGAGCCGTACGGCGGCGCGTGGCTCAACTCCTGGCTCGACCGCGATCTCGGCATCTCCGGCCGTCTCGGTGTGCGTGACGGCGGCTCGGTGCGAGACGTCCTCGTGCGCGTCGACCGTCCCATCCTGCGGGTGCCCCAGCTGGCGATCCACCTGTCGGAGGATCGCAAGGGAGTGCACCTCGATCCGCAGAACGACGTGAACGCGATCTGGGGCGTCGGGCGATCACCCCACTCGTTCATCGGGTTCCTCGCCGACGAGGTCGGGGTGGATCCCGGCGACGTGCTCGGGTGGGAACTGATGACCCACGACCTCAATCCTGCTGCAGTGGTGGGACTCTCGGACGACCTCGTCAGTTCGCCGCGACTGGACAACCAGGGCACCTGCTACGCCGGAACCGAGGCGCTGGTCGTCGCGGCCGCGCAAGCCGACGACTGCATCCCCGTCCTCGCACTCTTCGATCACGAGGAAGTGGGCAGCATGTCGGACCGTGGCGCGTTCTCGGATCTGATGAACACCGTCCTCGAGCGCATCGTGCTCTCGCGTGGCGGCGGCCGCGAGGAATTCCTGCGCGCGATGGCCGGGTCGATCCACGCCTCGGGCGACATGGCGCACGCGACCCACCCCAACTACGTCTCGCGGCACGAGCCCGCGCACCGCATCGAGGTCAACGGTGGCCCGGTGCTCAAGGTCAACCAGAATCTGCGCTACGCCACCGACGCCGCCGGTGCCGCGGCCTTCGCCTTGGCGTGCGAGCGAGCCGACGTCCCACTGCAGCGGTACGTCCACCGGGCCGATCTGCCGTGCGGCTCCACCATCGGCCCCATCACCGCCTCCCGCACCGGTCTGTCCACCGTCGACGTGGGTGCCGCGCAGCTCGCCATGCACTCCGCGCGCGAGGTGATGGGCGCACATGACGTCGACATGTACGCCGACGCCTTGGCTGCGTTCCTGGGGGCGTAGCGCTGGGTCGGGCTGCGCTGAGTGCCGGTTGCTTCCTGCTGTTGGGCCGCCTGGCGATCCGATGCCGCCGGGCGGTGCGCGCCGTGGTCAGCGCACGCTACGGGATGCTTGCTGCGCCGGGCGGTGCGCACGGGCCGCGCGGTGGGTACGGGAACCCTGTCGACGCGGCCGACGAATCCTGCTGCCGTACAGGGCCCGGCGGGGGAGACTGGCGGGATGGAGATCGCGCAGTGGTGGCCGGCCGTGACGGCGGAGACTCGGGACTGGCTGGTCGAGCACAACGGTGAGCCGCTCCCGTCCGCCGTGAGGGACGACGTGCTGCGCGTGAACGGCGGTCTCACCGACCCGTCGTGGTGGGCCGGTGAGTCCGTCGACGGGTCGTCCGAGCTGACGGACGCGGCGACGGACTGGATCGAGTCCGCGGCGAACGACGGGTGATGAGTTCCGGCGTCCGGCATGGTCTGTCCCGCAGTGATCGGCGATCGGCGCCGGTTCTTCACGAGGGCGGTACACGATGCGTGCGGTGACGGCAGGGCTCTTCCACTCGGTGGACGGTGTGGTCGAGGCCCCCGACCAGTGGCAGTTCGACAGTTTCGACGACGAACTCGGCCAGTCCATGGGCGGGTTCATGAGCAGGACCACCACCGCCGTCATGGGTCGGGTCGCCTACGAGTCGTGGTCGGATCACTTCGGCAACGCGGGGGCGGACGACCCCTTCGCCGGCTTCATCAATCCGGTGGAGAAGTTCGTCGCCTCACGCACGCTCACCGGAGATCTCGCGTGGCAGAACTCGACGCTCATCGACGGCGATCCGGTGGAGTTCGTGCGTCGACTCAAGCAGACCGACGGTGGCGACATCGCGCTGGTGGGCGGAGTCTCTCTGGTCCGCCAGCTCTTCCTGGCCGGTGTGCTCGACACCCTGACCCTGATGACGCACCCCGTCGTCGTGGGCAAGGGCCAGCACCTGTTCGAGCCGGGGGATCCGCTCACTCGTCTCGTCCTGACCGACTCCCTCGTCACGAGCAAGGGCAACGTGGTCGTCGACTACGCCGTCAAGGGGGACTAGCGGGCAGGCCGGAGGCCGGTCGGGGCTGACGAGCGGGCAGGCCGGAGGCCGTCCTGAGCCGACGAACGGGCAGGCCGGAGGCCGGTCGGACGGTGTCGGGTCCTGCACATAGAATGACCTCGACATTCTGCCGAGGGAAGGACCCCATCCACCGTGTCTGT
Organism: Rhodococcus sp. NFXS4; assembly: GCF_058139645.1. Classification (NCBI taxonomy): domain Bacteria; kingdom Bacillati; phylum Actinomycetota; class Actinomycetes; order Mycobacteriales; family Nocardiaceae; genus Rhodococcus; species Rhodococcus sp. NFXS4. The sequence continues at coordinate 3,580,609 of NZ_CP192221.1, read as the reverse complement.
CGAGTCCACTCCTCAGGTCGACGCCCTCCCCACCCCTCCGGTCGACACCGTCTCCGCTGCGGCCGGGTCGCCCGACGTCGCTCAGCCGTGGGCGGAGTTGGGTCTGAAGGAGGACGAGTACGCCCGCATCCGGGAGATCCTCGGCCGCCGTCCGACGGACGCCGAGTTGGCGATGTACTCGGTGATGTGGAGCGAGCACTGCTCGTACAAGTCGTCGAAGGTGCACCTCAAGTACTTCGGCGAGACGACGACGGACGAGATGCGGTCGGGAATGCTCGCCGGAATCGGTGAGAACGCGGGCGTGGTCGACGTCGGCGACGGGTGGGCTGTCACCTTCAAGGTGGAGAGCCACAACCATCCGTCGTACATCGAGCCGTACCAGGGTGCGGCCACCGGCGTCGGCGGCATCGTGCGCGACATCATGGCCATGGGTGCTCGTCCGATCGCGGTGATGGACCAGTTGCGTTTCGGTGCGGCTGATGCTCCGGACACGCGCCGGGTGCTCGAGGGCATCGTGCGCGGCGTCGGCGGTTACGGAAACTCACTCGGGCTCCCGAACGTGGGCGGCGAGACGGTGTTCGACGCGTCCTACGCCGGCAACCCGTTGCTCAACGCGCTGTGCGCCGGAGTGATGCGTACCGAGGATCTGCACCTGGCGTTCGCGTCGGGCTCGGGCAACAAGATCATCCTGTTCGGTGCGCGCACGGGCCTCGACGGGATCGGCGGCGTGTCGGTGCTGGCGTCCGAGACGTTCGACGAGAAGCAGGGCCGACGCAAGCTCCCCGCGGTGCAGGTGGGCGACCCGTTCACCGAGAAGGTGCTCATCGAGTGCTGCCTCGAGCTCTACCAGCAGAAGCTCGTGGTCGGTATCCAGGACCTCGGCGGTGCCGGATTGTCCTGTGCCACCTCCGAGCTCGCTTCGGCGGGTGACGGCGGTATGCACATCGCCCTGGATCGGGTTCCGCTGCGTGCGACCGGAATGACGCCGGCGGAGGTGCTGTCCAGCGAGTCGCAGGAACGCATGTGCGCCGTGGTGGCACCGGAGAACGTCGACGCCTTCATGGCGGTGTGCGCCAAGTGGGACGTGCTGGCGACCGATATCGGCGAGGTCACGGACGGTGAGCATCTCGAGATCACCTGGCACGGCGACGTCGTCGTCGACGTGCCGCCCAAGACGGTGGCCCACGACGGTCCCGTCTACGAGCGTCCCGTGCAGCGGCCCGCGAGCCAGGATGCCCTGGTGGCGAACACCACCGAGGGTCTGCCCCGTCCGGCCACAGGTGTGGAACTGCGCGAGACCCTGCTGCAGATGATCTCCTCCCCCCAGCTCTGCAGTCGGCGGCTCATCACCGAGCAGTACGACCGGTACGTCCGCGGCAACACCGTGCTCGCCGAGCACGCCGATGCCGGTGTGGTGCGCATCGACGAGAAGACCGGCCGCGGAATCGCTCTCGCGACCGATGCGTCCGGCCGGTACACCGCGCTGGATCCGTACCGTGGTGCGCAGCTGGCGCTGGCCGAGGCGTTCCGCAACGTCGCGACGACGGGCGCCACGCCGAAAGCCGTCACCAACTGCCTGAACTTCGGGTCGCCCGAGGATCCGGGTGTCATGTGGCAGTTCCAGCAGGCGGTACGCGGCCTGGCGGACGGCTGTGTGCAACTGGGCATTCCGGTCACCGGCGGAAACGTCAGTTTCTACAACCAGACCGGGTCGACGCCGATCCTGCCGACCCCGGTGGTGGGTGTGCTGGGTGTCCTCGACGACGTCCACCGCCGCATCCCCACGGGCATCGGCCTGGAGCCGGGCGAGACCCTGATCCTGTTGGGTGACACGCACGACGAACTGGACGGCTCGATCTGGGCCCAGGTCGTCCACGACCATCTCGGTGGTGTTCCGCCGCAGGTGGATCTGGCTCGCGAGCAGTTGCTGGCCGACATCCTCACGGCGTCGAGCCGCGACGGTCTGGTCACCGCAGCGCACGACCTCTCCGAGGGCGGGCTCGCGCAGACCGTCGTCGAGGTCGCGCTCGCCGGCGAGACCGGGTGCCGCATTCTGCCGCCCGAAGGAACAGATCCTTTCGTCACCTTGTTCTCGGAATCGTCCGGGCGGGTACTCGTTGCTGTCCCTCGGACCGAGGAGACCAGGTTCACGGGGATGTGCAGCGCGAGGGGGATGCCATGGACGCGTATCGGGGTGGCCGACGAAGGGTCGGACGAGGTGGAGTTCCAGGGACTGTTCAGTGTCCCGTTGACCGAACTCCGCGAGGCGTACGAGGGGACGCTTCCGGCGCTCTTCGGCTGACCGACCTTCCCGGCACCGGCACCGTCCGATGACCGACACCGATACTCGGTCGTCGGACGAACTGCAGCGCCCCCACAGTTTCGAGGAACTGCCGGCGTACGTCCTGAGCTCGGCGACCCGCACGGTGCGCAAGCACCCCGCGTGGATCTGGGCGTGGGGTCTGCTGCGGCTCGACGTCACCGGCATCGCGTTCGGCGCCCTGTTCTTCTGCTGGTCGCTGACGCCGTCACTGCTGCCACGCGGCTGGCTGTTCCAGGGCATCGTCAGCGGCATCACCGCGGCCATCGGGTACGGGGTGGGCGTCGCTGTCGGCTGGATTCTCCTGCGCACGGTGCTTCGTCAGCAGCCGTGGTGGCCGCTGCCGATCCGCGTGGAGCGCGCACTCCTGGTCGCTGTCCCGGTGATCGCGACCGTCGCCGGAGCGGTCATGCTCTACGCCTCTGCGGACTGGCAGCGTCAGCTCGCCGCGCTCATGGGCGCCGAGGGGCTCACGTCCACGGGGTTCATCCGCACCGGCATCATCAGTTTCGCGGTGTGCGCCGCGCTCATCGGACTGTGGCGGGTCATCCGGGACATCCGCCGCTTCGTCGTGCGCTCGATCCTGCGTCTGATCCGACTCCCGCAGTGGGTTGCCAACCTCGTGGGGTTCCTCCTCGTCGTGACGGTGCTCGTCACACTGGTGCAGGGTGTGCTGTTGCGCGGCACCATGACCGTCGCCAACTCGGTCTTCAGCACTCAGAACAGCAACACGCGTGAGGGTGCCGAACAGCCGACGGTGCCCGAGCGTTCCGGTGGTACCGGTTCGCTCGTGGACTGGGACACACTGGGATTCGAGGGCCGGAACTTCGTCTCGGGTGGGTTGTCGGCCGACGAGATGACCCGAGCGACCGGCCGCACGGGCATGGAGGCGATCCGCGCGTACGTGGGACTCGAGAGCGCGGAGACGGACGAGGAGCGCATGAATCTCCTGGTACGCGAACTCGATCGAACCGATGCGTTCTCCCGCAAGGCCATCGTCGTCATCCCGACCACGGGAACCGGGTGGGTCAATCCCACCGCAGCTCGGGCCGTGGAACTGATGTACGACGGGGACGTCGCGCTCGTGGCGTCCCAGTACTCGTACCTTCCGAGTTGGATCTCCTTCCTCGCCGATCGCGAGAAGGCGGCGGCCGCGGGGAAGTTGCTCATCGACACCGTGCACCAGCGATGGGAGCAGGAGCCCGAGGCGACCAGGCCCAAGTTCTACGTCTACGGAGAGAGTCTCGGAACCCAGGCCGGCGAAGGCGCGTTCGCGGACATCGCCGACATCCGGGACACCGTCGACGGAGTGCTGTGGGTGGGCCCGCCGAACTCCAATCGCATCTGGGACACCTACGTCAGCCGACGCGATCCGGGAACCACCGAGGTGGAACCCGTCTACGCCGGCGGACTGCTGATGCGGTTCGCCGACAGCACCCGTGACGTCGAGGCACTGAGCGGGGACTGGCCCTACCCGCGCGTGCTGTACATCCAGCACCCGTCCGACCCCATCGTGTGGTGGACGCCGGATCTGATCTTCCAGCGTCCGGATTGGCTCGCCGAGCCGCCCGGGTATGACCGACTGCCCAGCATGCGGTGGTTCCCGTTCGTCACCTTCTGGCAGGTGAGTGCCGACCTCACGAACGCGGCCGGCGTGCCGGACGGGCACGGCCACAACTACGGGACGACGGTGCTCGACGGCTTCGCCGCTGTGGCCGCCCCCGACGGGTGGACGCAGGCCGACACCGAACGCATCCGCGTCGTCATGAACGAGTACGCCGACGCCGACGGTCCCGAGAAGTGACCGGACTGGCCCGATGGGTGCTGTTCGACATCCCCATCGGGACAGTGCTACCCGAGGAATTCCTGTTCCGCGGCGTCGTCGACACCGTGGCCACCGCCGTGGTGGGTCCGCGTGCCGCACTCGTGGTCGGCTCCACGGCATTCGGGGTCTGGCACTGGTACGACTCGGGTAGGTCGGTGCCCGTGGTCCTGTTCACCGGGGCGGCCGGCGCACTGTTCGTCGAGTCGAAGCGGCGAACCGGAACCATTCTCACGCCCATGGCACTGCACTGGGCCGCCAACTCGGTCGGTGCGATCGCATCGACGTGGTGGCGCTCTACTCGAGGTGACAGACCACCTCGAGGTTGAGGCCGTGCCTCAGTATCCACAACTCTCACGAATCGACGGGATCCCGTCGATCAGAGCGTCCTGTGGACGGTGAGGCACGGCCTGCGGGCCGTATCAGCGACGCACTGCCGACCGCCCGGTGAACGCGCGCGTGTACTGAGGCGGGTAGGGCACGGGATCGCCGAGTTCGGCCGCCGCGCGCTGCGCCCACACCGGATTGCGCAGCAACTCCCGTGCGAGGAACACCGCGTCGGCGCGACCCGACGACACCAGGAGATCGGCGTCGGCGGGATCGGTCACGAGCCCGACCGTCGCCGTCGGGATGCCGGTCTCGCGCACTCGCTGCGAGAACGGCACCTGGTAGCCGGGGCCCACGGGGATCGGTGCGTCGGCGGCGATGCCGCCGGTCGACACGTCGATCAGGTCCACGCCCCGATCTCGGAGCAGCGGGGCGAGCCGCACGCTGTCCTCGAGCGTCCAGCCGGGTCGGGGGTCGTCCGTGTCGCCGGCGAGCCAGTCCGTCGCCGAGAGCCGGAAGAACAGCGGCCGGTCCTCCGGCCACGCGGCGCGCACCGCGTCCACCACCTCGAGGGCGAAGCGAGCTCGCGCGTCGAAGTCTCCGCCGTACTCGTCGGTCCGCGTGTTGGCGTGCGGGGACAGGAACTGGTGGATCAGATAGCCGTGTGCACCGTGCAGTTCGAGGACGTCCACACCCGCTCGTGCAGCGCGTGCGGCGGCTGCCGCGAAGTCCGCGACCACCTCGGCGATCTCCGTGGTGCTCAGCGACGAGGGGAGAGGGAGGGTTCCGAACGATTTCGGACTGGGACCGACTCGATCCCACAGGGTCTCGACGTGGTGGGTGCCGTCCCACGACGGCCCCGACCACGGCCTGCCGGTGGCGGCCTTGCGTCCGGCATGCACCAGTTGGACACCCAGTGCGGCGCCGTTGCCGCGGGCGAACCGCACGATGCGCTCGAGCGCGTGCTCCTGCGCCGACGTCCACAGGCCCAGATCGAACTCGCTGCTCCGCCCGTCGGGAGAGACGGCGGTGGCCTCCATCATGGCCAGACCCACGCCACCGACGATGCGGGCGGCGAGGTGCTGGAAGTGCCAATCGGTGGCCGCGCCGACGGCGGGACCGGACGGTTCGGCGGCGAACTGCATCATCGGCGACATCCAGATCCGGTTGCGCATCGTTCTCCCGCGCAGGGTCAGCGGCTCGAACAGTGCGCTCACGACGACACCGCAACCGAGGCTGCAGCCGGCTGGTCGGTGCTGCGACGCGATCCGCCCAGGAACGCGAGTCCGTTGTCGTGCAGCGCGCGACGGTCCACACCGGCCGACTCGAGGAAGGCCGAGGGCGCCGACTCCGCCATGTCGAACGGGTAGTCGGTACCGCACAGGACGTGATCGCTCGACGCGTGTTCTCGCAGCAGCGTCAAGGCGGCCACGTCGTGAGTCACGGTGTCGAACCAGCACTGACGGAACGCGTCCCGAGGGTGCGTGTCCGTGTGGTGGACGTCCGGCCGCGCTCCCCACGCATGACTCCAGCGTCCCAGGAGCGCCGGCGCGCACCCGCCGCCGTGCACGAAACACACTCGCAGCGACGGCAGTTCGTCCAGGACACCACCCAGCACGGCACCGGCGACGGCGGTCGCCGTCTCGACGGGGTTGCCGATGAGGTTGGCCAGGTAGAGCGAACTCCATTCGGGGCGGGGCAGCTGCATCGGGTGCACCAGAACAGCAAGGTCGAGTCGCGCCGCGGAGCGCAGGATGTCGCGCAGGACACCGATGTCGAGCGAGGTGCTGCCCACCAGCGGCGGGATCGCGACCCCGGATACCACGCCCTCGGAGGCGAGGCGTGTCATCTCCTTCGTCGCCGCGTCCGCATCGTCGAGACGCACGAGGCCCAGGCCGGCGAGTCGCCCACCGGAGTTCGCGACCAAGCCCGCGAGTTCGACGTTGAAGCTGCCGATGTAGTCGTCCGCACCCGAGTCGGACGTCGTCGGGAAGGCGAACGGCGGGGGTGACAACGCGCGGACCCCGATGCCCTGCGCATCCATGTCGGCGTACACGGCATCGACGTCGCTCATGGCCTCGGTGGCGATCGACAGCGGGAGATCTCCGAGATGCAGACGCCCCTCCCGATCCTGCATCGGTGCGAACGGCGATCCGGGCGGTAGGCCGAAGTGCGAGGCGGGCAGCCAGTGCGCGTGGACGTCCACGAGGTCGACGCCGGTCACGAGGTCACCGGCAGAGCGTCGTTAGCGGAGTCGAGGTGCTCGACCGTGGTGAAGACGAGCGGTGTGTCGCCGACGTTCTCGATGTCGTGCAGCAGGTATTCGCCCGGTCCGAAGGTGAAGTGGCGCGTCTCGCCGGCGTCGTAGGAGACGTCCCGAGTGGTTCCGTCGAACGTGTGTTGGCGAGAGGTGCCAGCGTTCACGGCCGTCCAGAAGTAGTCGAGAACGTGGCGGTGCGCGTGCCACCGCTCACCCGGTGCGAGCCTGATCTCCCAGACCCGCACGCGGTCGGTGCTGCTCAGCAGGCGCGACCCCACGGCGCCGTCGAAGGCGTGAGACTCGAACTCCGCGCGGAGTTCCGGAGACCAGCCGTCGAAGTCGGTGCCGACGACGGTGCCGGCGAGAGGGAGGTCCTGGAGGAACGTGTCGGACATGACCGTGCCTTTCGTGTCGTGTGGGAGGGGACTAGCGGCCGGGGCCGTACAGGCCGAAGCGGAGGTCCGGATCCCCGGGCGTCCACGTGTTGCTGAACTGGGAACGTTCGCCCATCGACTGGACTCGTGCGAGCAGGGCGCTGCTCAGTTCGAGCTGCCCCGGTTCCCACTTCTCCAGTGCCTCCGCGATGTTGCCGGCCGCGGAGGTGAGTGCGTCGGCGAGCGCCCACGAATCGGCAGCGGCCTTGGCGGTTCCGGCGGCGGCGTGGGGGCGTGCGGCACAGGCCGCGTCGCCGATGAGGGCGACGCGTCCGGACGCCATCCGGTTCACCCGCGAGTCCCACACCACCTGGATGAACGGCTCCTCGGTCGCGGTGACGACCTCGGCGGCGGCCGGCGACAGACTGCGCCGCGCGGTCTCGCGCATCTCGTCGACGTAGCGGTCCTGCACCTGGCCGGGATGCACGGACACCTTGCCGACGAATCCGCGCTTGTCGGTGAGCATCTCGGTGAGATCCGGGCCCTCCGCCACGTTGCGGTACCAGACATAGTTCATGAGGCGGTCGCCCACCTGAGAGCCCCGCGCGCTCGGGATCGGATACATCGTGATCTGCGAGTGCGGGATCACGTCGTACGTGATCGCGTCGTGGAGCAGGTCCGCGGTGCGGCTGGACAGCACCCGCTCGTCGACGGTGCCGCGCCACCCGATGTACCCCGAGTACTCCATCGTCACGTCGGGGTCGATCCGCAGACGGTTCGCCGAGGTGACTCCGTCGGCGATGACGACGAGGTCGGCTCGTTCGCGCCGGCCGCTGACGAACCGCACGTCGACATGATCGTCGGTCTGGTCGAAGCCACAGGCGAATTCACCGAGATGGTAGTGCTCGCGGCCGAAGTCCGAGAGCAGTGCGCGGTAGAACGTGCCCCACGAGGTGTGGGACCACGTTCGCTCGTCCCGGTGCACGATCTCGTCGTCGGATCCGAGGTACTGGACCCAGCGAGTTGTGGTGCTGACGTCCTCGGGGCGCTGGGTGCTGCGCTCGCGGAACCACCGCAGGGTGTCGGGCTGGAGGACGATGCCACCGCCGCGCCCGTCGAGGTCCGAGGGGGTGCGCTCGAAGACGTCGACCTCGAACCCGAGGTCGCGCAACAGGAGTGCGGAGGTGAGGCCCCCGATGGAGCCGCCGATGACGACGGCGCGGGCTCCCTGGTAGTGGTTCATGCGGACGTTCCCTTCATGATCGGTGCGGAGGTCGCCTCGGGGGCGGACTCGGTCGGTGTGTCGGTGGGGAGTGCGGCGCCACGGGTCTCGGGTGCGAACCACAGGCCGACGAGGGCGATGACACCCGTCGCGGCGAGGACGGCCGTTGCTGTTCCGAGGTCTCCGCCGAACCAGGAGGTGGCGATGACGCCGGCCACGAGTGGGCCGGCCGCGGTGATGTAGCGACCGATGCTGTTGGCCAACGCGATTCCCGATGCACGCATGCTGGGCGAGAACATCTCGGGTCCGTAGACGAAGTTGCCGGAGAGGGCTCCGAACAGTCCGAATCCGACGAGGGGGATGACGAGCAGGTAGGTCGTGTAGCTGTGCTCGAACGGGAAGAGGTAGGCGATGCTCACGGCGGAGCACACGAAGCTCACCATGAATGCCTTGCGACGGCCGATGGCGTCCGCCAGGAATCCCCAGGTCGCGTAGCCGATGATGCCGCCGGCGTTGAACAGCATGGAGGTGATGGCGACTCGGTGGTTGGCGACGTCGGCCGACAGCGACTCGGCGGTGGCCATCGTGCGGATGATCTGCGGGTACCACGTCGAGACGCTCCAGAAGGCGAGCAGCGACCCGGTGGCCAGCGCGGTGCAGATGAGCGTGGCGCGCAGGTGCGGCGGGGAGAGGAGCCGCTTCAGCACGAACTGGTCCTCCGGGCGGGTGGACGATTGCCGCTTGCGCTCCTTGCGGGTGGCGATGACGGTGGTGATCTCCTCGGGTTCCGGGACGTAGCGACGCAGGAACCACACGAGGAAGGCGGGGACGACGGCCAGAACGAGCATGAACCGCCAGCCGTGGGTGCCGAGAAGTCCGTACGCGAGTGCCGCGATGAAGAACCCGCCGGCGTAGCCGGACATCATCACGCCGCAGGCGCGAGCCCGGTACTTGTTCCGCCACACTTCCGCGACCAGCGCGGCACCCACGGGAGCTTCGACGCCCGATCCGAGGCCGGCGATGAAGCGCAGGACGCCGAGTTGCCACCACGTGTCGGCGAAGGCTGCCAGGGCGGTGAAGACGGCGTAGGTGACGATGCCGATGGACAGCACCCGCACCCGGCCGAAGTAGTCGGCCAGGACGCCGAACAGGATGCCGCCGGTGGCCCATCCCGCCAGGAAGAGTGCGACGGTGAGACCGCCGTAGAGTCCGATGTGATCGGCGTCGACCGTCAGTCCCGAGTTCGGGAGCAGTTCGGTCATCGCCGGTCCGAGCACCAACGCGTAGAGGCTGCCGGCGAAGCCGTCCAGCGCCCATCCCATCGTGGTGCCCAGCAGTACGAGCCACTGGACACGCGTGATCTGCGTTCTCCAGCCCGGCTCCGTGGCAGTGGTGTCGTGCACGGTGTGTTCTCCTCTGTGCGTGGGGTTGTGGTCGACCGGCGGGGTACTCAATTGAGACGTCCGGGGGTGTCGGAGCCGTACCAGTCGACGTCGGACTCGGCGATGCGGACCACGACGGTCTTGATCCAGGTGAAGTCGTCGAAGGACTCGGTGCCGGCGTCCTTGCCGGTGCCCGACTCCTTGGTGCCGCCCCAGGGCAGGGACGGCTCGAGGCGGTGGTGGTCGTTGATCCAGACCATGCCCGATTCGAGTGCGTCCGCGACGCGGTGCGCGCGGGCGAGGTCGCGGGTCCAGACGGCTGCTCCGAGCCCGAACCTGTTGTCGTTCGCCATCTCCACGGCCTGCGCCTCGGTGTCGAAGGGCACCACCACCGCCACCGGCCCGAAGATCTCCTCCTGCGAGACCCGCATGGAGTTGGTCGCGTCGGCGAAGACGGTGGGGCGAAGGAAAAACCCGCCCTGCAGTGCGTCCGGCAGCTCCGGCACGCCGCCTCCCGCGACCAGTCGGGCGCCGTCCTGGTGTCCGATGTCGATGTAGGACAACACCTTCTGACGCTGCACGGCGCTGATCAGGGGACCCATCTGGGTGCTGGTGTCAGCCGGATCGCCCAGCCGGATCGCGTCGGCGCGAGCCGCGAGTGCCTCGACGAACCGGTCGTACACTCCTCGCTGGACGAGGAACCGGGCGCCGGCGACGCACGACTGACCGGATGCGACGAAGGCGGCGAACGCTGCGCCCTCCGCGGCGACGACGGGGTCCTGGTCGTCGAACACGACGACGGGGGTCTTGCCACCCAGTTCCGCTGTGATGCGGGCGAATCGGCCCGCTGTCGCGACGGCCGCGGACCGGCCGGCCTCCGTGCCACCGGTCAGGGTGATCTTCGCGACGTCGGGATGCTGGGTGAGCCGGATGCCGGCCTCGCGTCCGCCGGTGACGACATTGACGACGCCGTCCGGCACGCCGGCCTCGGAGACGATCCGCGCGATGGCGAGCGTGGTGAGCGGAGTGAGTTCCGACGGCTTGATCACGACGGTGTTGCCGGTGGCGAGAGCCGCCGAGAGGCTACGCGCGAGGATGAGCGCCGGGTGGTTGAAGGGAGTGATGATGCCGCACACGCCGAGCGGAGTGCGTCGCTGATAGGTGAGATAGGGGCCGTCGCTCGGCAGCACTCCGTCGCGCTGGGCGGCGAGCAGGCCCGCGTTGTAGCGGAACCACTCCGGCACGCGGGACAGCTGGGCGCGCGTCTCGGTGATGGGCCGGCCGTTGTTGCGGGTCTCGAGCGTGAACAGCTCTTCGGACGCGGCCTCGATGGCATCCGCGGCGCGCAGCAGGATGCGAGCGCGCTCCGTGCGGGTGGTCCGCCGCCAGGGACCGTTCTCGAACGCGGTGCGCGCCGCGGCGACCGCGCGATCCACGTCGACCGCGTCGCCGTCGGGAACCTCGGCGAAGGACGCGCCGGTGGCCGGATCGACCACGGCGAGAGTGTCGCCGGACTCGGACGGCATCGACTTGCCGTCGATGAACATCAGATGCTCTGTCATGTCTTCTCGCTTCTCGTCGTGATGCAGTGCCTCGATGGAAGAAGTCTGCGATCTGCGTCACGTTCGCGATATGTTCGTGAAGACACAAAGGGCGCCGCGCGCTGTGGCGCGGGACATGGAGGGCCGCATGACCGAGCTGTCGGAGCTTCGACGGTGGATGGCCGGCATCCACGACGTCACCGCGGCCGTCGCGTCCGACGACCCACCGTCCGTCGTGCTGGACACCATCGCCGGGATCGCGGTCGCCCTGATGGACTACGACTTCTGCGGCGTCTTCCTGTCCGACGACGTCGGCAGCATGTTGACCATCGAGGGATCGCACGGGTTGTCTGCCGAGTACATCGCCCGGATCAACGCGGACCGTCCGGTGCGACTCGATCTGGACCCCTCCGTCGAGGCGCCGTCGAGCAGGGCGTTCCGGACGGGTGAGCCCGTCGCGATCGACGACATCGTCGCCGCACCGAACTTCGGGCCGTGGGGCGGCGTGGCGCGGGAGCAGGGATACCGCTCGATGGTGTCGGTCCCGCTCCTCGGATCGACGGGAGCGGCGATCGGAACCCTGAACTGCTACCGGCGCGGCGTACACGTGTTCGACGACAACGAGATTCAGCTCCTCAGTATGCTCGCGACCCAGGCATCCATCTCCGTCACGATCACGCGCCTGCGCGCCGAGGAGGCGCAGCGCACCTCCGACCTGAGGACGCTCAACGCCGAACTGCAGCGTCGGCGGACCCTGCTCGAGAAGTCCGAGGAGATCCACCGGCGCCTGACCACCATCGCGTCACGAGGTGGTGGGGTCGACGGCATCGCGACGGCACTCTCGCTGCTGGTCGGCCGATCGGTCACCATCGAGGACGTGCACGGCGGGGTGCTCGCACAATCCTCGCGCGGGCCGACGTCGACGTCAGCGCATCGGGAGGACGTTCTGTTGTCGGGGGAGCGGGTGGCATGCCTCGTCGTGCAGGGGGATCCGGCCACCCTGTCGACGCTCGATCGCCGCGCCGTCGAGCACACCGCCGTCGTCGCCGCACTGGAGTTGCTCCGTGCGCGGACCGCCGAGGACGTGCAGTGGCGACTGCAGGGCGAGGTGGTCGGTGACCTGCTCGGTGACGACCCGGTGGCGGCCGCGGCCGCCGTCGAGCGTGCGGACCGGCTGGGCCACGACCTGACGGCGCCGCACGTCGTCGCGGTGATCGACCTGCCGTCGACCGGTGACGTCGACGCGTCGCTGTCGCGCGCGGTGCGATCGATCGCGGCCCGCGCGGGAACCGGTCCGCTGGTGGCCGCGCATCAGCATCGCGCTGTCGTGCTGTGGCCGGTGAGTGCGGGAACGCCGATGGACGCGGTGGTCGCCGAGATCGACCGCGTGCGCGCCGGCACGGTCGCCGAGGGCCCGGTCACCGCAGTGGTGGGGTCACCGTGCACGGACGTCGCCGACTACCGGGCGGCCCACCGCGCGGTGCGAGGAGCCGTGCGGCTGATGATCCTGTGGGACCGTACCGGCGCCACCGTGTCACTCGACCAGCTCGGCGTTCCGGGGTTGCTGCTGCAGTTGAACGACCCCGACCAGGTGGCGCGCTACGCGGACCGCACGCTGGGTCCGGTGCGCGAGCACGACGCGTCGCGCGGCACCGACCTCGTCGGAACGCTCCGCGCGTATCTCGGCCATCGGCAGCACGTCGGGGACACCGCGGCGGCCCTACACGTGCACCCCAACACTGTCGGCCAGCGCCTCCGTCGCGTCCAGGCGCTGACGGGGCTCGACCTGGCGAGACCGGACCACGCCATGGACGTCGCCATGGCGCTGACCCTCCGCGACATCGCCGCGCCGTGACCGTGAGGCACGGCTCGGGGCCCGCCGCGCTCGGTGGGACACTGAACGGCGTGGCACCCTCGAAACCCGTCGACCCGGCCGAGCTACGGAGCGCACTGCAGACCGTGTCTCCGTGGCTCGACGATCCCGACCTCCCGAAGCCGCCGCGCGCCGATCTCGCCGCCGCGGTGCGGCTCAGTGCGCGCACCATCGAGCAGACGGCACCGGGCTCGAGTGTCGAGGTGCGCGTGCCGCCGTTCGTCGCGGTGCAATGCATCGTCGGGCCCCGCCACACCCGGGGTACGCCCCCCAACGTCGTCGAATGCGACCCGCGGACATGGCTGTTGATGGTGACGGGGCGCGTGGCGTTCGAGGACGCCGTCCGTGGTGCGGGCGTCACGGCCTCGGGTGGCCGCGCCGGCGAGGTGGCGCATTGGCTCCCACTCGTCCGGATCTGACCCTCACCGCCAGGGCTGTACCGGCGGCTTCACCCACAGAATCTTCTCGTCGGCGTGTGCCCGGCGGACCGCGTCGTGATCGGGGTGATCGAGCGCCCACTCGGCCTTCTCGCGCAGGAGAGTCGACACCACCGTCCACGTCTCGTCGGAACTGGGTGGATTGATGTCCGCGGCGCGGGCCACCTTGCGTCGGACGTCCGCAGCCATCGCCGCGAGGTCGTCCGCGGAGATGTCGCGATCCCACAGGTACCGAGCGAGAGCGACGGCCTTGTCGCGGCGGGACTTCTCGGCCGCGTCGGAGTGGCTGTAGAAGTTCTTCTCGGCCACTACCAGCCCCAACTCCCGGCGATGCCCTTGAAGGGTCCGACGACGTCGCGGGTGATCCAGCCGGCGTAGAAGCCGCCCTCCTGCGCACGTGCGACCTCGCCGTCGAGCTCGCACGTCAGGGAGACGGGGGAGAAGGAGAGCGCGCCGGAGATGGGGACGAACGACGGAGTGGGGTTCTCGTAGCTCCATCCGCCCGCCTCCAGAACGGCGCCGTCCTCGCCGAGGATGTCCCAGTACGTCGCCGAGCCCTTCCATTCGCACATGGTGGATCGGGCGCCGGATCGGCGGAGTCGGCTCTCGTCGATGTCGGCGCGAGGGATGTACCAGGTGGGCGGGTGGCTGGTCTCGAGCACCCGGTACGCGGACGTGCTGTCGGCGACGACCACGTCTCCGAACCGGACGACGAGTCGCTTGTCCGACGCTTCGAGCGCGGGCGGACGCGGGTAGTCCCACACCGATTCCTGCCCCTCGCCGGGCTGTTCGGGGGTGACGCCGTACGGAAGTCTGCTGACCATGTCTCCATCATGGCACCGCGCCGCGAGTCGTGGATCACAGCTCACCGCGGTATCGGTGCCTGCCGACGGCTTGTTGATCGCGGGGTTGCCCGTAGACTCCCCGAGTGTGCGTGCAGCGTGGCCTGCACCCCACCCCTCCCGGCTTCTAGGAGAGCGCGTCGTGACTCGTGACCCCTCGGTCCACAGCCCGAATCTGCTCGATGACACATCCGGTCCGGAACTGGACATCAACGAGAACGAGCCGCGGGAGGAATGCGGCGTCTTCGGTGTGTGGGCCCCCGGCGAGGACGTCGCGAAGATGACGTACTACGGCCTCTACGCGCTGCAGCACCGCGGTCAGGAGGCCGCCGGCATCGCCGTGGCCGACGGGTCCCAGGTGCTGGTGTTCAAGGACCTCGGTCTGGTGAGCCAGGTGTTCGACGAGCAGACTCTCGGCGCCATGAGCGGCCACATCGCCATCGGGCACTGCCGGTACTCCACCACCGGATCGACGACGTGGGAGAACGCGCAGCCCATCTTCCGCACCACCGCGGCCGGCAGCGGCATCGCCCTGGGCCACAACGGCAACCTCGTGAACACGGCCGAGTTGTCGGAGCGGGCGCGCGACGCCGGCATCATGGGCCGCCCGCGCGGGACCGGTGCCACCTCCGACTCGGACATCGTGGGCGCACTGCTGGCGCACGGCGCCGCGGACAGCACCATCGAGCAGGCGGCCATGGAACTGCTGCCGACGCTGAAGGGTGCCTTCTGCCTCACGTTCATGGACGAGCACACCCTCTACGCGGCGCGTGACCCCCACGGTGTGCGTCCGTTGTCCCTGGGCCGTCTCGACCGCGGCTGGGTCGTGGCCTCGGAGACCGCCGCCCTCGACATCGTCGGCGCCTCGTTCGTCCGCGACATCGAGCCGGGCGAGCTGCTCGCCATCGACGCGGACGGTGTGCGATCCTCCCGCTTCGCCGCGCCCGAGCCCAAGGGCTGCATCTTCGAGTACGTCTATCTCGCGCGCCCCGACAGCGTCATCGGTGGCCGGTCGGTCCACTCGACCCGCGTCGAGATCGGCCGCCGCCTGGCCGAGGAGCACCCCGCCGAGGGCGATCTGGTGATCCCTGTCCCGGAATCGGGAACGCCCGCCGCCGTCGGCTACGCGCAGGGTTCCGGCATCCCGTACGGCCAGGGCCTGATGAAGAACGCGTACGTCGGACGCACGTTCATCCAGCCGTCGCAGACCATCCGTCAGCTGGGCATCCGGCTGAAGCTCAACCCTCTCCGCGAGGTCATCCGGGGCAAGCGCCTCATCGTGGTGGACGACTCGATCGTCCGCGGCAACACCCAGCGGGCCCTGGTACGCATGCTGCGCGAGGCGGGCGCGCTCGAGATCCACGTGCGCATCGCGTCGCCGCCGGTCCGCTGGCCCTGCTTCTACGGCATCGACTTCGCCTCGCCCGCGGAACTGATCGCCAACGGCATGGACTCCGAGGACGGCATGCTCGAGGGTGTGCGGCAGGCCATCGGCGCCGATTCGCTGGGCTACATCTCGATCGAGGGCATGATCGCCGCCTCGGAGCAGCCCGCGACGCGGCTGTGCTCCGCCTGCTTCGACGGCAAGTACCCCATCGAGCTCCCCAAGGAGACCGCCATGGGCAAGAACGTCCTCGAGGGCATGTTGGCGACCGCAGCGGGCATCGCGATGCCCGCTGCCGTCGACAACGTGAGCGCTCTCTCGCGCCCCTGACACCCAGATGCTGATCCGGCTCGCGATCGCCGAGGCGATCGCGACGGGAACGATTCGGGTGCAGTACCGGCGCTGGGCGAAGCGGCGCGTCAAGGCGGGTACGTGGATCCACACGCCGGCCGGTGTCGTCGTCGTGGACTCGATCACCGAGTGCGACCCCGAGTCGCTCACGGACGACGATGCCCGCGCGGCGGGGGAGCCCTCGATCTCGGCCTTGCGCAAGGGGTTTCGGGGCGCTGACGGTGATCCCGTCTGGCGGGTCGAGGTGTCGTTCGGTGGCGGGGAGGCCGGAGGCCGGCCGGATCGGGGCGGGAAGGCCGGAGGCCGGCCGGATGGGGGCGAGGACCCGCGAGTGGGGCTGCGTGCGGACGACGATCTGTCCGACGACGACGTCGCCATGGTGACCACGAAGCTCGATCGCATGGACGAGCGTGCCGACGCGCCGTGGGCCTGGCGCACCCTCGAGCTGATCCGGGAGCGCCCGGCGGTGCTGGCGGCGGACCTCGGCGCCGTGCTGGGACTCGAACGCGACGTGTTCAAGCCGAGGGTGCGCCGGCTGAAGGCGCTGGGTCTGACCGAGAGTCTGAAGGTGGGATATCGGCTGTCTCCGCGAGGCGAAAAGCTGTTGGACATCAGGCGGTCGGACAGGTAAGTACCGGTCATGTTAAAAATTTCGTGTGGTTCGACACATGAACGACATGCGCACTCGGTAACGTGCCGTTCACCGAACCACCGGAACGACCCGGCCGGACGGGACGCGACGCGCGCTTCCGACACCGCGGGCCCAGACTCACGAAGGACATCCACACCATGAGCGTGCCCTCCCGAGGACGCACGGCGCGGCGCACCGCAGCCGTGTCCATCCTGTCCGTCGCGGCTCTCACCGCGGCAGCGTGCGGCTCCGGCCGCACCGACGACGGCGGCGGCGCAGGCGGTGAGGGCGGCGGCGAGGCGCTCGTCGTCGGCACCACCGACCAGGTCTACTCGCTCGATCCTGCCGCCTCGTACGACAACGGCTCGTTCACGATCATGAACCAGGTCTATCCGTTCCTGATGAACTACGCCCCCGGCAGCGACGAACTGCAGCCCGACGCCGCCGAGAGCTGCGAGTTCAGTCAGCCGACGGTCTACACCTGCACGCTGAAGGACGACCTGACCTTCGCCAACGGCCACGCGCTGACCAGCGAGGACGTCAAGTTCTCGTTCGATCGCATCGTGTCCATCAACGATCCCAACGGCCCGTCCTCGCTGCTGGCCAACCTGGACTCGGTGGCCGCGCCGGACGACAAGACCGTCGAGTTCACGCTGAAGGCCGCGAACGACCAGACCTTCCCCCAGGTTCTCGCCACCAACACCGGGCCCATCATCGACTCCGAGGTCTTCCCGGCCGACTCGATCATGGACGACAACGCGGTCGTGGCGGCCAAGCCCTTCGCCGGCCCCTACTCGATCGACAGCTACGAGAAGAACTCCCTCGTCAGCTTCTCCGCCGCGGCGGACTACAAGGGCGTGCTGGGCGAGCCCAAGACCGGATCGGTCACCCTGCGCACCTACACCAGCGCGGACAACCTCAAGCTCGACATGCAGAACAAGTCCATCGATGTCGCGTGGCGTTCGCTGACCCCGACCGACATCGAGTCGCTCGACCAGGTGGACGGCCTCACCGTCCACGAGGGCCCCGGCGGCGAGCTCCGCTACATCGTCTTCAACCAGAACACGATGCCCGGCGGCACACCCGAGCAGAAGCTCGCGATCCGCAAGGCCATGGCCGCCTCGGTGGACCGTGACGCACTGTCGGAGAACGTCTACAAGGGCACGTTCACGCCCGCGTGGTCCGTGGTGCCCAGTGGCCTCGAGGGCGCGAACACCGCGTTCAAGGACGTCTACGGCGAGGCCCCGAACAAGGACGAGGCAGCGAAGTTCCTGTCCGACGCCGGTGTGCAGACCCCGGTCGCGGTCAATCTGCAGTACAACCCCGATCACTACGGTTCCTCGTCGTCGGAGGAGTACGCGGCGGTCAAGGCGCAGCTCGAGAGCTCGGGCCTGTTCACGGTGAACCTGCAGTCCACCGAGTGGAACACCTACAACAAGGAACGCGTCGCGGACACGTACCCCGTCTATCAGCTCGGCTGGTTCCCGGACTTCCCGGATGCGGACAACTACCTGACGCCGTTCTTCGCACCGGACAACTTCCTGCAGAACCACTTCGAGAACCCCGAGATCACGGCGCTGATCGACTCCGAGCGGACCGAGACCGACCCGGCTCGCCGCTCCGAGATCATCGGTGAGATCCAGACGCGGATGGCGCAGGACTTCGTGTCCACGCTGCCGCTCCTCGAGGGCAAGCAGATCGCGATCTCGACGGACGAGGTCCAGGGTGTCGACGAGACTCTCGACGCCTCGTTCAAGTTCCGCTTCACCCCGCTCACGAAGGGCTGATCCATGGTCACCACCACGCCCGACGAGGCGTCGGTGGGGAAGCAGTCACGGGCGAGCGCGTCGTCACGCTACGGCGCGCTCGCCCGTTATCTCGTGATCCGGTTCCTGCTGATCATTCCCACGGCATGGATCCTGGTCACGGTCGTCTTCTTCCTCATGCGCGTTCTCGGCGATCCCATCAGTGCTGCCCTCGGTGGACGACTGCCCGCCGACCAGATCGCCGAACGACGCGCCGCGGCCGGCTACGACCGGCCGATCCTGGTGCAGTACTGGGAGTACCTTTCCGGACTGCTGCGGGGAGACTTCGGTCGCTCCGCGACCAGCAACCAGGAGATCAGCGGTGTGCTGATCACCAACGGCGCGGCGACGCTGGAACTCGCGTTCTGGGCGTTGCTCGTCGCGTTCGCCGTCGGCATCCCCCTCGGCTTCTACGCCGCGACCCGCCGCGACTCGATCTCCGACGGCACCCTGCGCATCCTGGCGATCCTGTTCTACGCGGCGCCGGTGTTCTTCGTCGGCATGCTGCTCAAGCTGGTCTTCGCCGTGAAGCTCGGGTGGCTGCCGGTGGCGGGCCGGGCGAGCACCAACGTCGAACTGGCACTGCAGAACGTGTCACCGAAGACCAACATCCTGCTGATCGACTCGATTCTCTACGGGGAGCCGAGCTACACCGTCGACGTGCTGAAGCACGCCGTGCTCCCCGCGGTCGCGCTCGGACTTCTCACCGCCGGCGTGTTCCTGCGCCTGGTGCGGGTGAACCTTCTGCAGACCCTGCAGTCCGGCTACGTGGAAGCTGCGCGCGCACGCGGACTCTCGGCGCGCGTCGTCGCCCGGCGGCACGCCTTCCGCAACGCGCTCATCCCGGTCGTCACCGTGATGGGGCTGCAGATCGCCATGCTGCTGGGCGGCGCGGTGCTCACCGAGACGACGTTCGAGTGGCAGGGACTGGGCTATCAGCTCGCTCGCTACCTGCAGGCGCGCGACTTCATCGCCGTCCAGGGCATCGTCACGTTCCTGGCTATCGTCGTCGCGGTCGTCAGCTTCCTCACCGACGCCATCGTGGCGATCGTCGATCCACGAGTGAGGTTCTGATGAGTATCGAGATGAGCGTCGGCTCGATCGAGGCGCCGAAGCGACGTCGGGGTGTACCCGGCCTGTCGATCATCCGCTCGAGTGCCGGACTGCAGAAGGCCACCATCGTCATCGGGCTCGTGCTGGTGGTGCTGTTCGTGATCATGGCGGTCTTCGCTCCGCTCATCGCGCCGTACACCTTCTCCCAGACGTCCGCCGACGGCGTGGAGTTCGCGCGCCAGGCGGCGCCGAGTGCGGACCACATCTTCGGGACGTCGGTGCGCGGAGAGGACGTGTTCTCCCGCGTCGTCTACGGCGCACGGACCGCCCTGCTCGTCATCGTCACGTCGCTGGTGCTGTCGATCGTGGTCGGCGTTCCCCTCGGACTGCTCTCCGGCTACGTCGGCCGGTGGGTGGACCGGGTGTTGGTCCTCTTCATGGACGCGATGTACGCGTTCCCGAGTCTGCTTCTCGCCGTGGTGGTCTCGATCGTCGTCGCCGGAGGCCAGTCCAGCAGTTTCGGTGGTGTCCTCTCGGCCGCGATCGCCATCACCGCCGTCTTCGTGCCGCAGTACTTCCGCGTGGTGCGCAACGCGACGGTCTCGGTGAAGACCGAGCCCTACGTGGACGCGGCGCGGGTCACCGGCGCCGGCCCGGTGCGGATCATGTTCCGCCACATCCTCGCCAACGTCACGCAGACACTGCCGGTGATCCTCACGCTCAACGGCGCCGAGGCCATCCTGACTCTGGCGGGTCTCGGCTTCCTCGGGTTCGGCATCGAGCCGACGTCCGCGTCCGAGTGGGGATACGACCTCAACAAGGCGCTGCCGGACATCTCCAACGGCATCTGGTGGACGTCGATCTTCCCCGGCACGGCCATCGTCCTGGTCGTGCTCGGTATGACCATGGTGGGCGAATCCGTCAGCGAGACACTCAATCCCGTTCTGAGAACCAGACGCAAGCAGAAAGATCCCTCATGACGGCCTCAGCGTCCACCCCGCAGGCGGCTCTGACCCTCGAGGCACTGTCGGTCAGCTTCGCCACCGACGCGGGGCCCGTCGACGCCGTCAAGAAGGTGAGTTTCGAGGTCTTCCCGGGCGAGGTCCTGGCCGTCGTCGGCGAATCGGGCTCCGGGAAGTCGGTCAGCGTCCGCTCCGCCATCGGGCTGCTCCCGGACACCGCCCGCGTACGCGGAACCGTCACCGTGGGGTCCCGCGAGGTGACGTCGCTGTCGGACAAGCAGTGGGCCGATCTCCGCGGCAACGCCGTGGCGATGGTGTTCCAGGAACCCGGCAGCGCCCTCGACCCGCTGTTCACCGTCGGTTTCCAGATCGTCGAGGCCCTGCGAGCTCACGCCGGACCGGACGGGAAGGTGCTGGACAAGAAGTCCGCCCGCGTCCGGGCGATCGAGTTGCTCACCATGGTGGGTCTGCCCGACCCGGAGCGGCGATTCGGCTACTTCCCGCACGAGTTGTCCGGTGGCCAGAAGCAGCGTGTGATGATCGCGATCGCCATCTCGTGCGAGGCGAAGGTGATCATCGCGGACGAGCCGACGACGGCACTCGACGTGACCGTGCAGGCCGAGATCCTCGACCTGCTGCGCGACCTCAAGGACCGTCTGGGTTGCGCGATCGTGCTGATCACGCACAGCATGGGCGTGGTGGCGGACATCGCCGATCGGGTCGTCGTCATGAAGGACGGCGAGGTGGTCGAGGAGGCACTCGTCCACGATCTCTTCGCTGCGCCGAAGGCCGACTACACGAAGACGTTGCTGGCGGCGGTCCCGACGCTCGATCCCGTGGTCACCGATCGCACCGTCTCGGACGAGGTGGTGCTGTCGGTGCGCGATCTCGTCGTGCAGTTCCCCGGCGGCATCGGTCAGCCCGTCTTCCGGGCCGTCGACTCGGTGACCTTCGATCTGCACCGCGGCGAGACCCTCGGTCTGGTGGGGGAGTCCGGTTCGGGCAAGTCCACCATCGGCCGTTGCGTGGCCGCACTGCAGAAGCCGACGTCCGGCTCGGTGGACGTCCTCGGTCAGGACGTGGGCAGGCTGCGGGGGTCCGCGCTGAAGAGTCTGCGCAAGCGTTTCGGATTCGTGTTCCAGGATCCGTCCACGTCGCTCAACCCCCGACTGACCGTCGGCCAGTGCATCGCCGAGCCGATGATCGTGCACAAGGCCGGGTCGAAGGCGGACATCGCGCGCACGGTCGTGGAGTGGCTCGATGCGGTCCAGCTCCCGAAGGGCACGGAGAAGCGGTACCCGCACGAGCTGTCGGGGGGTCAGCGTCAGCGGGCATCGCTGGCGCGGGCACTCGTCCTGAAGCCGGATCTGCTGGTCGCCGACGAACCGACCAGCGCGCTGGACGTCTCGGTGCAGGCCGCGGTTCTCGACCTCTTCGAGGAACTGCAGACCGAACTGCACTTCGCGTGCCTGTTCATCAGTCACGACCTCGCCGTGGTCGACCGCCTCGCGCATCGGGTGGCGGTGCTGCGGGGCGGCGCCGTCGTCGAGCTCGGGACGCCCGGACGGATCCTCCGGGATCCGGCGGAGGAGTACACCAAGCGCCTGATCGCGGCCATTCCCAGGCCCGAGGTGACACGAGACCGGAAGGACCGATAGGCCTCCGGTACCGTTAGGGCCGCATCCGACCCTCCCGGGTACTCACACACAGATCAGGCTGGAGCAGTACACCCATGACCGATGACACCCACCAGCCCGGCGCAGGAGCCTCGTACGCAGCGGCAGGAGTGGACATCGAAGCCGGTGATCGTGCCGTCGAGCTGTTCGCGCCCCTCGCCAAGCGGGCGTCGCGACCGGAGGTCATGGGCGGTCTCGGTGGGTTCGCCGGCCTGTTCGCGCTGAAGGGCGGATACCGCGAGCCGCTGCTCGCCGCGTCCACCGACGGTGTGGGCACCAAGATCGCGGTAGCGCAGGCTCTGGACAAGCACGACACGGTGGGACTCGACCTGGTCGCGATGGTCGTGGACGACCTCGTCGTCTGCGGCGCCGAGCCGTTGTTCCTGCAGGACTACATCGCGGTGGGGCGCGTGGTGCCCGAGCACGTCGCGCAGTTGGTCAAGGGCATCGCCGACGGCTGCATCCTGGCCGGATGCGCACTGCTGGGCGGCGAGACCGCCGAGCACCCCGGCATGATGGCGGACGGCGAGTACGACCTGTCCGCGACGGGTGTCGGCGTCGTCGAGGCCGACCAGGTACTGGGCCCGGACCGGGTGCGTCCCGGCGACGTGGTCCTCGCGATGGGGTCCTCGGGACTGCACTCCAACGGCTACTCCCTCGCTCGCAAGGTTCTGCTCGACATCAGCCGCATGTCGCTCACCGGTCATGTCGAGGAGTTCGGCCGCACGCTCGGCGAGGAGATGCTCGAACCCACCCGCATCTACGCCAAGGACTGCCTCGCCCTCGCGGCGGAGACGGACGTGCGGACGTTCTGCCACGTCACCGGTGGTGGCCTGGCTGCCAACCTCGCTCGCGTCATGCCGAAGGGCCTCGTCGCCGAGCTCGATCGCGGAACGTGGAGCCCGGCTCCGATCTTCGCGATGATCGCGCAGCGCGGACGCGTGGAGCGCGAGGAGATGGACCGCACGTTCAACATGGGCGTCGGCATGGTCGCGATCGTGGCACCCGAGGACGTCGACCGCGCCCTCGCCGTGCTCACTGCTCGCCACATCGACTGCTGGACGCTGGGGACGGTCAAGAAGTCCGCCGACAGCGGAACCGACGAGCGCGCCGTGCTGACGGGTAATCACCCGCGTTTCTAGGTTCTCGTTTGTCGCAGGACTGGTCGGGCACCCGACCGGCATGACGACGTACGACGGATTCGACACCCTCCCGATCGCCGGTCAGTGGCGAGTGGGCCGAGACGGCCGCACCGCCGACGACGTGAACCCGTACTCGGGCGACGTCCTGACCACCCTCCCGCTGGCCGATGCGGCCGACGTCGACGCAGCGTTCACGGCGGCGAGCATCGCGCAGCGGGACTGGGAGTCCACGCTCCCGACCGAGCGTGCGGACGTGTTCCACCGCGCAGCGCGCATCATGGAGGAGCGCAAGGACGAGATCGTGGACTGGCTCGTCGCGGAGGTCGGCGCCATCCGCCCCCGCGCCGAGTGGGAATGGCTGGCCGTCCGCGCGGTGATGCTCGAATCGGCGAGCTACCCCACTCGATCGGCCGGGCGCATCCTCTCTGCCGCCCTGATCGACGGCAAGGAGAACCGCGTGTACCGGCGGCCCCTCGGCGTGGTCACGGTGATCAGTCCGTGGAATTTCCCGATGCAACTGTCCGCCCGCTCGGTGGCGCCCGCGCTGGCGCTCGGCAACGCAGTGGTGCTGAAGCCCGCGAGCGACACCCCCGTCACCGGCGGACTCCTGCTGGCCAGAATCCTCGAGGATGCCGGGTTGCCCGCCGGCCTGCTGTCCGTCGTCGTCGGCAAGAGCAGCGAGATCGGTGACGCCGTGACCTCGCATCCCCTCACACGGCTCGTGTCGTTCACGGGTTCGACGCCCGTGGGGTCGGGCATCGCGGCGTCGGCGCCGCTCACCAGGATGTCCCTCGAACTCGGGGGCAACGGGCCTCTGGTCGTGCTGGAGGACGCGGACGTCGAGGCAGCCGTGAACGCGGCGGTCTTCGGGTCGTTCTTCCACCAGGGTCAGGTGTGTATGGCGACCAACCGGGTGATCGCGGTCGATGCGGTGCACGACGAGGTGGTGGACCGGCTCACCGAGCGGGTCCGGTCACTGCGCACCGGCGACCCCGCCGATCCCGACACACAGATCGGCCCGATCATCAACGACGCGCAGGTGGAGTCAATTCTCGACCGGATCTCTCGCGCGGAGTCGGACGGCGCGGAGATTCGCGTGCGCGGAGAGCGTTCGGGACCGGCCGGGCGGGTGCTGGGCCCACATCTCGTGCTGGGAACGAACGGCGTCGCGACCGCCGCCGAGGAGGTGTTCGGACCCGTCGCCACGGTGATCCGCGCAGACGGGGAGGACGACGCCGTCCGGATCGCGAACGACACCGAGTACGGGCTCTCCAGCGCGGTGTTCTCGCGAGACGTCGAGCGTGCGGCCCGGGTGGCGACGAGACTCGACGCCGGAATGACACACGTGAACGACACCACGATCAACGACGAGCCCAACACCGCGTTCGGCGGCGAGAAGAACTCGGGCATCGGTCGTTTCGGCGGCGAGTGGGCCATCGACGAGTTCACCACCGACCACTGGATCAGCGTCCAGCACACGCCGCGACAGTATGCGATCTGACCTGCGCGTGAAGAACCTCGCACACACGACCGTGCGGGGCGTCCCTGAGTCGGAACGCCCCGCACGGTCGTGTGTGCGATGTGAGAATTCCCCCCGTGTCAGGGGATGCGGTCAGCGCCGCCAGTCGTCGTAGTCGTCATCGTCGTGTCGGGACGGCTCCCGATCGGCGATGCCGTTGCGGTGCGAGTCGGGGGAACCTGTGAGCTCTCGTTGGAGACTCTCGAAGTCCGTGGACGGTGAGCTGTACTTGAGCTCACGTGCAACTTTGGTCTGCTTTGCCTTAGCCCGGCCGCGGCCCATGGCTAACCCCCTCGCGAGTAGCGGGGCGGCCTGGGATTTTTTGGCGGCCCCGTCTGATTGTGTGTTCTTCCTGCCCACACTCTAGCGTGCGAATCGGGTCTGCGCTTCCACCGGCGCCGGTGTCACACCGACGGTGCGCGCCGCGCCGCCCGGGCCGCCATGTCGCGGGCCTCGCGGTAGACCTTGGGCGCCAGATCGGGGGTGTTCAGAAGGATCTGCATCGCCTCCGCCGACACCCCGGTGAAGAGGTCCCGCACGGTGACTCCGTGGTCGGGAACGGACACGATCTCGATGTCGTCGCCCGCCGAGAGCGCGCCGACTCGCACGACGCGCATGTACGCCCCGACATCGCCCCGCGCGGTGAAACGCTTGACCCAGGTCTTCTCGCCCGTCCACCGCGCGAAGGCGGCACACGGGCGCCGCGGAATGGTCACCTCGAGCTCGGCGGTGCCCACCGACCAGCGCGTTCCGACGACCGCATCGGTGACGGGCAGTCCGCTCACGCGCAGGTTCTCACCGAACCACCCCGCGGGAACCTCCCGGCCGAGTTCCTCGGCCCACCTGTCGGCCTCGGCCTCGTCGTACGCGTAGACCGCCTGGTCCGCGCCGCCGTGGAAGGTGACGTCGCAGGAGCGATCACCGTGCAGACCGAGCTCGGTGACGTCGACCGGTCCGGACACCGCTCGCTTGTCGATGGCGGAGTCGACCACCGCCGGCCGAGAGATGGGGTGGATGGTGTGCACGACGCACACCGACAGCACGCGTCCCGACGGGGCCGGCTGCGTCACCGGCCGCGCAGCCGATCCACCGCGGCGCGGCCCGCCTGGACCGCGGTGTCCAGGACGTAGGAGTCGGGATCGATCGAGGCGGCACACGGCCCGGCGTCGAGCGTGGTCTCCACCGGCACCGCGCGCTTGATCTGTGCGAGCGCGATCGGTCCGAGCTCGAAGTGATCGACGACGGTGCCGATGCGGCCCACGGATCGGCCGCCGACGGTGACGTCGTCGCCCGTCTCCGGTCGACCGTCCGCGGAGCCGTCGAGGTGCAGCAGGACCAGTCGGCGCGGAGGCTTGCCCAGATTGTGGACGCGCGCCACCGTCTCCTGTCCGCGGTAGCACCCCTTCTCGAGGTGGACGGCCCCGAACTCGGTGACCCCGCCGATCCAGCCGACCTCGTGGGGAATCGTGCGGTCGTCGGTGTCGAGACCGAGGCGTGGTCGACCGGACTCGACGCGCAGCGCCTCGAACGCCCAGCTGCCCGCCTCACGCGCACCCGCGACGACGAACTTCGCCCACCACTCGTCGAGACGGTCGGCGGGGACCAGGACGTCGAAGGAATCGGTGCGGGTCGGCCACGGCATCCGGCGGACGAGACCGGCGTCGGGGTTCGCGGCGTCGAGCGGAAGGGCGTCGTACGGCATCGCGGGCACCTCGGCGCCCACCGCTCGCAGGATGGAGCCTGCCTTCGGGCCGAGCAACGACACGACGACCCGTTCGCTGCCGCGACGCGGCGCGGCCTTCGACCAGAACACCATCTTCGACAGGAAGGCGAGAAGGTCCGGTCCGCGGTCCGCCTCGGTGTCGATCCAGGTGGTGCCGCCCAGGTCGGTCATGACCATGTGGTGTTCGACGCGCCCGTTGACGTCCAGGCTCAGGTTCTCCGCGGAGGCTCCGTCGGCAAGCGTCGCGACGTGCTGGCTGGAGATGGTGTGCAACCAGGTCAGTCGCTCCTCGCCGGTGATCGCGATGACGAACCGGTTCGACCGATCGACGACCGCGGCGGTCGTGACGGCGGCGCGCTGCTCACCCAACGGATCCCCGTAGTGCCAGGCGGTTCCACGATCGGGACCGTCCTGGGGTGCGGCCACCGCGCCGGGGCGGGCCAGAACGGGGGAGGAGTACAGGCCAGGGGTCTCGGACACCCCACCAGTCTAGGAGCGGACTGCCCGGTCCGGCCACGGCACTACCCTCGGGGCCATGACTTCACGCGTGGTGGTGACCCTGGACGGTGCCGTGCTCGATCCGACCGAGCCTGTTCTGCATGCCGACGACCTGGCGGCGGTGCGCGGGGACGGCATCTTCGAGACCGTGCTGATCCGCGAGGGTCGGGCGTGCCGACTCGACGCTCACCTCGCCCGCCTCACCCGGTCGGCGGCCATGCTCGACCTCGCGGAACCGGACGTCGACGCATGGCGGCGCGCGGTGGACGTGGCACTCGCGCAGTGGGAGAAGACCGGTGGCGGCGAGGGTGCGATGCGGCTGCTGCTGAGCCGGGGGCGCGAGGGCGCGGACGGTGCCGAGACGGCGCTCGTCATGGTCTCCGCCGTCGCCGATCGCGTCACCCAGGCGCGCGCGGAGGGCGTGTCGGCCCTGACCCTGAACCGGGGTTTCTCCATCGACGCGACACAGCAGTCGCCCTGGGCCCTGCTCGGTGCGAAGACTCTGTCCTACGCCACCAACATGGCGGCCCTGCGCCACGCGGCACGAGAGGGCTTCGACGAGGTCGTGTTCCGCAGTATCGAGGGGCAGGTGCTCGAGGGTCCACGGTCGAGCGTGCTGGCCGTGGTGGATCGCCGCATGGTCACGCCTCCGGTGGAGCACGGGGTGCTGCGCGGCACCACGGTGGACGCTCTCTTCGAGGTCGCGGGCGACGCCGGCTTCGACTGTGCGCACGAGCCGTTGCGGGTGGCCGATCTGATCCTGGCCGACAGTGTCTGGCTGATCTCCTCCGTCACGCTGGCCGCGCGCGTGCACACGCTCGACACCACGCACCTCAAGGAGATGCCGTCGGACCGCGTCGTGCGCGAACTGGTGGACACCGCCGTCGCGCGTTGACGCGCGCCACAGGTAACGGTGGACACAGTCCATCGCCTACTACTACGCGTAGTAGTAGCGTCGGCCCCGTAGGCAGGATCCCCGCCTCGCAGCCGACGACAAGAAGCTGGTCATGGACGCACTCGATGTCTCACGATGGCAGTTCGGAATCACCACCGTCTATCACTTCCTGCTCGTCCCGCTGACCATCGGACTCGCTCCGATCGTCGCCGCGATGCAGACCATGTGGGTGATCACCGGCAAGGACTCCTGGTACCGGCTCACCAAGTTCTTCGGCAAGCTCTTCCTCGTCAACTTCGCACTCGGCGTCGCCACCGGCATCGTCCAGGAGTTCCAGTTCGGCATGAACTGGTCCGAGTACTCGCGGTTCGTGGGCGACGTCTTCGGTGCGCCGCTCGCGCTCGAGGGCCTCGTCGCGTTCTTCCTCGAGTCCACGTTCCTCGGGCTGTGGATCTTCGGGTGGCAACGGCTGCCGAAAGTCGTTCACCTGGCGACGATTTGGCTGGTGGCCATCGGGGTCAACGCCTCCGCCTACTTCATCATCGCCGCGAACTCGTGGATGCAGCATCCGGTGGGGGCCGTCTACGACCCGGACACGGGGCGTGCCGAGCTCGTCGACTTCTGGGCCATGCTCACCAACAACACGGCGCTCGCGGCGTTCCCGCACGCGGTGGCCGGATCCTTCCTCACCGCAGCGACATTCGTCGCCGGCATCGCCGGGTGGTGGATGGTGCGCAGCGCACGTCGCGGCGACGTCGGCCCCTCGTCGGAGGCCCGCTCCATGTTCCGCCCCGCGGCCCGGCTGGCATTCGTCGTCATGATCGCCTCCGGCGCTGCACTCGCGATCACCGGAGACGTGCAGGGCAAGCTGATGTTCGAGCAGCAGCCCATGAAGATGGCATCGGCAGAGTCGCTGTGTCACACCGAGACCGGCGCCTCGTTCTCGATCCTCACCATCGGCACCCACAACAACTGCGACAGCGTCCAGCACATCGTCGCGATCCCCGGCCTGACGTCGTTCCTCGCGAAGAGCGACGTCGACGCGACCGTCCAGGGGGTCACCGAGCTGCAGCAGCAGTACGAGGAGCAGTACGGACCGGGTAACTATCGGCCCAACCTCTTCGTGACCTACTGGGCCTTCCGGATGATGATCGGCCTCGCCGCCGGGTCCGCCGTGCTCGCGCTCGCCGGCCTGTGGGTCACTCGAGGTGGCCGAGTTCCGGACCAGCGCTGGTTCTCCCGGCTCTCACTGCTCGCGATCCCGACACCCTTCCTGGCGAACAGTGCGGGCTGGATCTTCACCGAGATGGGCCGCCAACCCTGGATCGTCGCGCCCAACCCCAGCGGAGTCGACATGATCCGCCTGACGGTCGACCAGGGCGTGTCCGACCACCCCGTCGCTCTGGTGGCGGCGTCCCTCGCGACGTTCACCGTCCTCTATGCCGGGCTCGCTGCCGTCTGGTTCCTGCTCATGCGTCGCTACGTGCAGGCAGGTCCGCTCGAGCACGACAGGCACCCCCACGACGACGACGGTGGCGACACCGACGCCGACGCCCGCCCGCTCTCGTTCGCCTACTGACCCGCCGGAGACATGATCATGGGAACGCCCGAATTCTGGTTCGCCGTCGTCACCGCATTGTTCGTCGGATACTTCGTTCTCGAGGGGTTCGACTTCGGGGTCGGCATGCTCATGCCCGTGCTCGGTCGATCCGGCCGGGACGACGCCGAGACCCGACGTCGCGTCGTGCTCAACACGATCGGTCCGGTGTGGGACGGCAACGAGGTGTGGCTCATCACGGCGGGAGGAGTGCTCTTCGCGGCCTTCCCCGAGTGGTACGCGACGCTCTTCTCCGGCTTCTATCTGCCGCTGCTGCTGATCCTCGTGGCGCTCATCCTGCGTATCTGTGCCATCGAGTACCGCGGCAAGATCGACGACCCCGTGTGGCGGCGTCGGTGCGACCTCGGTATCGGGATCGGTTCCTGGGTGCCCGCGGTGCTGTGGGGCGTCGCCTTCGCGAACATCGTGCGCGGTGTCGCCATCGACGCGGACAAGAAGGTCACCTCGGGACTGCTCGACCTTCTCACTCCCTATGCGCTGCTGGGTGGTGCGACCACGGCGATGCTCTTCGCGTTCCACGGTGCCGTGTTCATCGCCCTCAAGACGGCCGGCGAGGTTCGAGCGGACGCATCGAGACTCGCTGCGGCACTGATCGTTCCGACCGTGGTGGGCGCCGGGGTGTTCGCGCTGTGGACTCAGCTCGCGCACGGGAAGGGCTGGACCTGGTGGATCGTCGCCGCTGCCGTGGCAGGGCTGGCGACGGCAGCGCTGGCCGTGCTGCGCGGGCGAGACGGATGGGCCTTCGTCGGCACCACCGTGACCATCGGCGGAGCCGTGCTGTTGCTCTTCTGCTCACTGTTCCCGGACGTGATGCCCTCGACCATCGACGCCGCGTTCTCGCTGACCGTCGACAACGCGTCGTCCTCCGCGTACACGTTGCGCATCATGGCGTGGCTGTCGGCGATCGTGGCACCTGTGGTCCTGGCCTACCAGGGCTGGACCTACTGGGTCTTCCGTCGGCGCATCTCGACGACGCAGATCCCGGCGTCCATCGGCCTGGCGAGCACCCGATGACCGCGACGAGGCGGCCCCGGGGACCGATCGACCCCCGGTTGTGGCACCGGTCGGTGCCCGTCCGTCGTCACCTCGTGGGGTCGGTGGCGCTCTCCCTGGTGACGACCGCGTGCGTCGTCGTCATCGCCGTCGTCGTCGGGACCGTGCTGGGCGGCGCGGTCACCGACCCGACCCGTCGGACGGTCGGAGCCTGGACCACCGAGCTGACGGTCCTGGCTGCCGCCGTACTGGTCCGCGTCCTCGCGTCGTGGGCGCGGTCGAGGTATGCGCACCGCTCGGCGGTCCGAGTCGTGCGCGGGTTGCGCGCGGACATGCTGGACGCGGCCACGACGACGCGCTCGCGCGGCGGGGAGGATCGGGGCGAGTGGTCGACGGTGGTCACGCGTGGTCTCGACGGACTGGCGCCCTACCTCACCGACTACGTCCCGGCCCTCGTCCTGGCGGCGACCGTCACGCCGATCGTGACCCTGGTGATCGCGTTCGTCGATCCGCTCTCCGCGGTGATCGTGGCGGTCACACTCCCGACGATCCCGGTGTTCATGATGCTGATCGGTCTGATGACCCGCGGGCGGTCCCGACGAACCCTCGACGCGATGACGCGACTGTCCTCTCAGCTGATGGACCTGCTCGCCGGAATCCCGACACTGCGCGCACTCGGCCGGCAGGACGGGCCGGCCGCGCGGGTCGGCGAACTCGGGGACGAGCACCGCCGCCGGACGATGGCCGCACTGCGCGTCGCCTTCCTCTCGTCCATGGTGCTCGAACTGCTGGCCACGCTCGGCGTCGCACTCGTCGCGGTGTCGATCGGTCTACGCCTCGTGTACGGCGACATGGAACTGGCACCCGGCATCACCGCGCTCATTCTG
The DNA here is from genome assembly GCF_058139645.1 of Rhodococcus sp. NFXS4. Classification (NCBI taxonomy): domain Bacteria; kingdom Bacillati; phylum Actinomycetota; class Actinomycetes; order Mycobacteriales; family Nocardiaceae; genus Rhodococcus; species Rhodococcus sp. NFXS4. Next base: position 3,549,072 of record NZ_CP192221.1, on the reverse strand, counting down.
GCGCCCGAGGTCTACCTGCCGCTGCGCGCACTCGGTGCCGCCTTCCACGCGTCCGAGGACGGTGCGGAGGCCGCGGGACGTGCCTTCGCTCTGCTTGAGAGCGCCGAGTCGCAGGCGCCGCGTGACCAGCGGACGGCCGCACCGCCCACCGGTCCGGTCACCGTCGTCCTGACGAACCTGTCGGTCCGCGGGCGGGACGGGTGGGCACCCCGCCACCTCGACGCGACGTTCCGGGCGGGACGGGTGACGGTGCTGACCGGCGCCAACGGGACCGGGAAGTCGACGGTCCTGGCGTCCGTTCTCGGGCTCGTCGATCCCGACGAGGGGTCCGTCTCCCTCGTGGGCTCCGACGGGGTTCGGGTCGACCTGTCGACCGTCGACCTCGACCGGTGGTGGCGCCGTGTGACCTGGCAGCCGCAGCGTCCGGCCGTCGTCGCCGGATCCGTCGCCGACAACCTCGACCTCGGGGCGCGTGGTGACGTGGCCGAAGCTGCTCGCGCCACGGGGTTCTCGTCCGTCCTGGCGTCCCTGCCCCGCGGAGCCGCGACGATGCTCGGCGCCGGGGGAGTGGGACTGTCCGTCGGAGAAGCCCAGCGGTTGGCCCTGACGCGCACTCTCGCCGCGACGGAATCCGTCGTGCTCCTGGACGAACCGACCGCCCACCTCGACCCGGAATCGGCGCGTCGGGTGCTCGGGTCCCTGCGGGCCGCGGCCGACGGCGGCCGCACCGTCGTCATCGTGGGGCACACGCCCGAGGTGCTCGCCGCCGCGGACACTGTCGTGCACGTGGACCGAGCGGCGGTGTCGGCATGAGCGATCTGACGCGGGCACTGCGGCTGCTCGACCTGCCGCCGGGGCGCGTCGCGCAAGCCGTGGCGGCGGGAGTCGCGACGCTGGGCAGTGCACTCGCGCTGTCCGCGCTCTCGGCCTGGCTCATCACGCGGGCATGGCAGATGCCGCCGGTGTTGCACCTCTCGGTGGCCGTGGTCGCGGTGCGCGCGCTCGGCATCACGCGCGGCGTGTGTCGGTATCTGGAACGACTGGCCACTCACGACGTCGCACTGCGCGGGACCGTCCGTGCGCGGTCCACCCTGTACCGCGAACTTTCGCAGGGTGATTCGGCCACGGCGGTGACGACGCGGCGAGGGGATCTCCTCGTGCGGACCGGCGCCGACGTGGACGCCGTCGGCGACGTGGTGGTGCGCGCCCTCGTTCCCGTCGCCGTCGCCGCGGTGGTCTCGGCCCTCGCGGTCGGACTCGTCGCCGTGTGGTCCCCTGCCGCGGCAATCGTCCTGGCGGTCGCGCTGCTCGTCTCCGGGGTCGTGGCGCCCTGGTCGAGCGCCAGGGCCGAGCGGGCCGTCGCCGAGGATCTCGTCGCTGCGCGAGCCGACTTCGCCGCCCATGCCGTCACCGCGATCGACCACGCCGCCGAACTCCGGGTGTCCGGGCGACTGGCAGACGTGCGACGCCGCGCCGACGAGGCCGACCGCGCCGTCGGTGCCGCGCAGGACCGCGCCGCCGGGTGGTCCGCCCTGTCCGCCGCGGCGACCCCGCTGTCGATGGGAGTCGCGGTGCTGGGCGCCCTCGCCGTCGGCATCTCGGCGTACGGCACCGCATCGGGGTTCGCGGGCGGCACCGACCCCACCGGGCTCGCCGTCGTGGTGCTGGTTCCGCTCGCCGCGTTCGAGGCGACGGGTGCGATACCCGCCGCCGCGGTGGCGTGGGTGCGCGGATCCGCGGCGGCTCGGCGGATCATGGCTCTCGTGGACGAGGCCCGCTCCGGGCCGGCGGTGACGCCGAAGGACGACCAGTCGCCGTCGCCGTCGGTGCGCCTCGAGGTGTGCGACGTCGTCGCAGGCCGCGGCGGATCGCGGACCGCGCCGGTATCTCTGGTGGTGGAACCCGGTGCGCGCCTGGCGATCAGCGGACCCAGCGGCGTCGGCAAGTCCACGCTCGCCATGACGATCGCGGGGCTCGTCGCCCCCGCCGCGGGCGCCGTGCTCGTCGACGGCAGGTCCGTCGGCGAACTGTCCGAGGACGCGGTGCGCCGGACGGTGTCCTACGTCGCCGAGGACGCCCATGTCTTCCGGACCACCGTTCTGGAGAACCTCCGTGTGGTGCGCGGTGACGTGACCGAGACGGAGGCGACGGCGGCACTCGACCGGGTCGGGCTCGGCGACTGGGTGCGCGCACTGCCCGACGGTGTGCACACGGACCTCGATGGCGGCGCGGAGGTGCTGTCCGGCGGACAGCGTCGCCGACTGCTGCTGGCCCGCGCGACGCTCTCGCGGGCGGCGGTGATCATCGTCGACGAGCCCACCGAACACGTGGACGACGTGTCCTCCGCCGCGTTGCTCGCCGCGATGCTCGATCCCGACGGTGGACTGTTCGATCGGGCGACGACCGTTCTGGTCGTGACGCATCGACCGGTGCCGACGGGCGTTCGAGTGGTGACCGTGAGCGGTGAACGTCAGGTGTGTTCGCTCACGGAAAAAGACGTTGCCGACCGGGCTGATCCACGCGTAGCGTCGTCTGTACACGAGAGAGGAGGTGGTCTGGAATTGTATGACTCTTGGACGCGTGAGGTGGCTGCCCGCTAGCCGCAACCGCTGACGGTTCTTCTCTCACCGCGCGAGCGGCGGGCGAATACCAGGCAGCTACCCGACCCCCGAGCCCTCGGTCCGTCCAGACCGAGACCCGTACTCCTGCAACGGTGTACCGGTAGGGCTCGGGGGTCGTCCCATGTCCGGACCAGGCCCGCGCGCCTGGTCTTTCCCGTTCTGCCGAGCAGACCCCCTCGCCTGTGTCACTGTGGGGGACATGACGAGTGACGAGCAGCCCGACACGACGAACACCGACGACACGTCCTCCGACACCGGTTTGGCGAACGAGGAGACCGTGGGCCCCGAGCTGACGCAGGAGGACCTCGATCGCGCCGGCGAGAAGATGGACGGCCTCAATGCGCGGTACGAGACCGGTGCGCGCGAGACTGTGACGCTGCCCGGCACCGGCGGCACAGTGTCCGGTACCGCGTTCGCGGACTTCGACGAGGACGGTGCCTCCGAAAAATCCGACACCGAGAAATCCGACACCGACAAGGCCGACACCGGTTCCGGGAAGGATGCGGAGAGCGAGAAGGGCGAGCGTCAGCCCACGTAGCGTTCGAGGCGGGCGGACAGCCGGGGCTCGAGATCGCCGTCCGGTCCGACCCGCTCCTCGACGTACGCGAGATCGCCACCCTCGACGATGCCGTAGAGACGCTTCGCGCCCCCGACCAGCGCCGCCGACGTGCTTCTGATGACCACGTCGGTGGCCAGCTCCCAGGACGACTGCGTCAGTGCGCGGCCGTAGTACAGCTCGATGAGCCCGCTCGCGTGGGTCAGTAGGAGCTCGAGAGTCTCCTCGCCGTCGTCACCGGGCTCACCGGTTCCGCTCACCCGCCAGAAGCCGGACTCGCGCAGGTCGCGACCGGCGTAGGCGCCGTTCTCGTCGACGCGCCAGGTGCGGGACTCCCACGACAGGTAGGGACCGCCGTCGTGGCTCACGACGATCTGCTGTCCCAGTGTGTAGTCGCCCTCGGCGTCGTGTCCCTCACCGGTGCCGCGCCACACGCCGACCAGCGGCAGCAGTGCCAGCATGGAGTGCGAGATGTCGGGACCCTGCCGCAGATTGGCGGTGTCACCGTCACCGGGCAGATCGGGGAGCAGCGGGATGTTGCGCCCGGCCGTCTCCTTGGCCCGTTCCTCCGCACGCGCGACCGCGGCGTCACCGCTCAGGCGGGGCGCCGGGGTGCCGAACTCGTCGGTCACGACTCGTCGGTGACCAGGCGATAGACGACGTACAGCGAGAACCAGGCGATGAGGATCGACGCCAGGATTAGGAGTGCTTCGAAGAATAGGACCACGCACCGATTGTAGACCGGCGGTGTCGTGGATCTGCCACGGGCCGCCGTCGCGATCGGTCGACGCAGGCGGTCCGCAGACTGTGTGACGGATGACAACCTGTGCCGGGTCCGGTGACGCGATTCATTGTTTAAGGTCGTGAGGTTCTGGAACCGAGAGACGAGGGTGATCCATCCATGCTTCGTGTGACCGGGCTCGACCCGACCGACCGTCGGCGGACCGGGCCGACGAGGATCGTGCTGCGCGCGGCGACCGCTGCCCTCGCGACACTGCTGTTGTGCGCGATCCCTGGAGGACTGGCGGGGGCGGCACCGATCACCCCCTCCGATCCGCTCGGTCTGGGCGACGACCCCGTCGAGTCGGTGCTCGACACGTTCGGGCTGGGCACGAAGGTCGATCAGGATCCGAACAACTACGCGTACGACTGCCCCGACGTACTCATCGTCGCCATCACGGGCGCGACGGACTCGGAGTCGGACCGGAACCCCGTCGACGAGGTGGACCGGCTGCCGTGGTCCAACTGGGTCGGCAACGTGACCGTGCCCGCGGGGGAGGCCTCGGCGTCCACGCCCGGACGAGTCGGTTGGGTGTACGTGCCGTACGCGTCGGAGTACGGCGTGGCCGTGGCCGAGCCGGTGCCCACCTATCAGGAATCCGTCGCCGAGGGCCTCGCGACCATGGGCCGGATGATCGACGCCAACAAGACCGCGTGCGGCACGTCGACGAAGTACGTGCTGCTCGGCTACAGCGTGGGTGCCGAGGTGGTCGAGCGCCTCGCCGTCGACATCGGGTCCCGACCGTCCACGGCGCACGTGACGTCCGACGACATCGCCGGGGTCGCCCTCGTCGGAGATCCGTACCGCCCTGCCGGCACTGCGTCTCTGGACAAGCCCGGTCCGCCGGGTGGTGGCTTCATGTCGTCCGAGCCGAAGGACTACGGAACCCTCACGAACAAGATCCGGTGGGCGTGCCGTCCGATGGACATCGCCTGTGACGCACCGGAGAACCTCGGCGTCCTGCCGTTGGCGCTCAACGTCTTCGGGCGGATGCACTTCACCCTGCTCGATCCGGGCCGCACCGTCACCGAGTTCGTCGCGGTCTCGTCCGACGTCGCGGCTCGCACCATCGCGCACGTCTTCAGCGACCCGGACTTCGCCACGTCGGACGAGTCGCTGCTCGACGTGATGCTCCGGGTGTCGGACCGCACCCAGCCACTGCCGGACGAGAGGTCGCCGACGCCGCGCGAGATGTTCGACGCAGTGACGTGGGCGCTCGGTCCCGGCCGCCCCGTCGTCGAGGCCAAGCTGCAGGCGGAGGCCGTGGGGTTCGGCGAGGACAACGCCGACATCCCGCAGCTGTTCGAGAAGCCCTACGTCGAACTGGGGTTTCTGCAGCACCTCTACTACTGGGACAACTTCCCGGACAACGGCCGCGACTGGGAGAGCGAGAAGATGATCCGCTGGATCACCGACCTCGCTCGCGAGCAGAGCGAGGCCCGTCCGGTCGACGAGCCGGCCGCTCCTCCTGCGGGAGACACGACGGCGCCCGCCGAGCCCCGCGTGATTCCCCCGGTGAATCCCGGCTATCTCGCGCCGCCGGCGCAGCCCGTGGAGGCGGTGCCGTCGACGTGGGAGGAAGTGCTGAAGTCCCTCGGCCTCCCGCCGGAGCCCGGCAAGTAGTTCCCGCGGTCGGATCGCACACCCTCCACGACGCGAACACCCTCCCCAGCACGCTGGGGAGGGTGTTCGGCTGAAACGAGAGGTGTTCGGTCAGGCGCCGATCGAGATCTCGGCCTCGTGGAGGCCGGCGGACTCGGGCGAGATGGTCACGTCGCCGTTGCCGGACGCGGACAGCGCGCGCAGCGTCCAGGTGCCGGGGGCCGCGAAGAAGCGGAAGTCGCCGGTTCCGGACGCGACGACCTCGGCGGTGAACTCACCCGTGCTGTCGAGCAGGCGCACGTACGCACCGCCGACGGGCTGACCGTCCGACGCGGCCAGGACACGGCCCGTGATGACCGTCTCCTTCTCCACGTCGACGCCGGCGGGAAGGGTCTGTCCCTGAGCAGGTGCTCCACACATGATTACGCTCCCAACTCGATAGGTGCTCCCACGAGGGAGCCGTACTCGGTCCAGCTGCCGTCGTAGTTCTTGACGTTCTCGTAGCCCAGCAGCTGCGTCAGTGCGAACCAGCTGTGCGACGAGCGCTCGCCGATGCGGCAGTACGCGATCGTGCCCTTGCTCGGATCGATGCCGACACCGTCGTAGAGCTCCTTCAGTTCCTCGTCGGACTTGAAGGTGCCGTCCTCGTTCGCTGCCTTGCTCCACGGCACGTTGACGGCGCCGGGGATGTGGCCGGGACGCTGGCTCTGCTCCTGCGGGAGGTGCGCCGGCGCCAGGATCTTGCCCGAGTACTCGTCGGGGGAGCGGATGTCGAGGAGGTTCTTGGTGCCGATGGCGGCGATGACCTCGTCGCGGAACGCGCGGATCGACAGGTCGGGAGCCTCGGCCCTGTAGGACGTTCCCTCGCGGGAGACGGCGTCGGTGCTCAGCGGACGACCGTCCAGTTCCCACTTCTTGCGGCCGCCGTCGAGCAGACGGACGTCCTTGTGGCCGTACAGCTTGAAGTACCAGTAGGCGTAGGCCGCGAACCAGTTGTTGTTGCCGCCGTAGAGGATCACCGTGTCGTCGTTGGCGATGCCGCGCGTCGACAGCAGGTCCGAGAACTGCTCCTGGTTCAGGAAGTCACGAAGGACCGGATCCTGGAGGTCGGACTTCCAGTCGAGCTTGACGGCACCCTCGATGTGGCCGGTGTCGTAGGCGCTGGTGTCCTCGTCGACCTCGACGAACACGGTCTTGGGAGCATGCAGGTTCTGCTCGGCCCAGTCGGCAGTGACCAGGACGTCGGAGCGAGCCATGTGGTTCCTTTCGATTCTTCTCTGACAGGTGGTGGGTGGTTCAGGTGGTGGCATGTCGAGCCGGCAGGAGCCGACTCGCGAGTGGGTAGATCTTGCAGCCCAGGCAGATTCCGAACGCCGCGTTCAGCACCGCGGCGAACAGGGCCAGACCCGTGGCGACGGTGCCGACGGTCGTCGAGGACAGCGCGAACCCGAGGGTTCCCACGATCGAGAAGGCGAATCCCAGTCCCTGCGCGAACCGCAGGGGGGTCGTCGGTTCGGTCTCCGACACCGGGCCCAGGCGCGGTGCGACGACGGCGCGGAACACGCGTCCGTAAGGATGCGCTGCAGGCCCGGCAGCAGCGCCGTACGCGAAGACCAGCGTCTGCAGGCCCAGGAGCACCGCTGCAGCGGTGAGCGACACCGTCGACACGAGCAGCGTCACGACGAGGACGCCGGTGGTCACCCAGGCGACGAAGCGGGGACCACGAACGTCGACCTGCGGGGGAATGGATGACATCGAGATGCTCCTGGAGTGGAGGAAGGGGGACCGAGCGGATGCGCGTGGTCTCCGGCGATCGTCGAGCGGTCCGAGGTCGGTACAGCACGGCTGTACCCGGGCGGACGGATCGACGAGGGGAGGACCGTCGTCAGCGGCAACGGCAGCAACAGCCACCGAGGCGGCACAGGTCCACTGTGCGGCGTCGGGTGAGCAGAAGCTCGTGGCTGGCGGTCACGTCGGCCATGGTACCCACGCCGGTCCCGATCCAGAAGTTCCGGGTGTCGCTCGTCACTCCGACGAGGGTGAATCGGACGCCGAGAGCACGGCGGCCCGCAGGTCCTTCGACGACGGCACACCCGACGCGCGCGATCGTTCCCGCATCGCCCCGTCGAGCACGAAGGTGGTCGGGAGAGACATCACGCCGAAGTCGCGGGCGAGCTGCGGGTTCTCGTCCATGTCCACCTCGACGTCGGACACGCGGTGCCCCGCCGACTCGAGGTCGGTCACCACGGCGGACACGACGCGTCGCACCGCCGCGCACGGGCCGCACCAGGTGGCGGAGAAGTGGAGCACGGTCACCGCGCCGTCGGTGGCGCCGGCGGCGCGCAGAGCGTGAGCTCGCGAGCCCGACGCGCCGCCGCGATCCGACGTGCGGACGGCGCCCTCGCGGCGGCGGACCCACAGGCCCACCACGGCGGCGAGCGCCAGGGCGACGAGAAGGACGACGACGGCGCTCACGGCGTACGGATCTCGTCGAGTTCGATGGTGACGTCCTCGGCGCTGCCCTCGATGACGATCTGCCCGCCCTCCGCGTAGACCGACGTGGGGAGGATGCCGAACGGCAGCTGCTGCTCGTCGATCGTGCGGGTGAACAGGCCCAGGACCGCGGGCTTCAGGAAGTCGGGGATGGTGAAGTCGGCCTGGCCCTCGGGCCCGAAGTAGAGGTCCGACGCGACGATGGACACGGTTCCACCGTCGAGCCGGAGCTCGGCGGTGACGCTGACCGCGGTGTCCAGGGGACCGACGGGCACGGTGCCCGTGAGGACCACGGCCCCGGCGGTGGTCTCGCCGGAACCGCCCGAACCGCCCGTGCCGTCGGAGCGGTCGGCGGGGGGAGTGGAGACCTGGAGGTCGGGGATCTCGAGGAACCGGCCGAGGTCGGTGGCGTCGATACGGACGCGCGCGTCGAGTTGATCCATGGGCACCGTGCGCACCGATCCGTCGAGCAGGTCGGATGCCGGAATACGCACGCCGCGCAACGTCGCCTCGATGGTCGTCTTCTCGACGTAGTCGGTGGGGACGTCCTGCGCTCGGATCTCCACGCGGCCGTACCTGCCGTCGGCCGCCTGGGTCAGGAACGGGAAGCCGTGGATGGTCACCTGCGGATCGGACACCAGATCTCCGCCGTCCCGCAGTGCCCGCGAGACGCGGTACTCCGAGTAGGCGGCGGTGCCGAAATCGGCGGCCAGAGCGAGCGCCAGGACGAAGACGAGCCCGACGATCAGTTTTCGCACGGAGTTCCTCTCGGGCGGTTCGGTGTCCTGCGGGCGGGTCCCGAGGCGGGCGGTGGCGGCTCGCAGCCGACTGTCCTGCCTTCCGACAGGTTAGTCTGTGACCGAAGAACAACCGGAAGTGCCGGTCGCGGACCCGCTGGTGGGCTCGTCCGGCCGGAGAAGAGTGGACGAGGAGGCCCTGTGGAGTTGCTGCTGCTGACCTCCGATCCGGATCCGGAGTCCGTGCTCCCGTCCCTCGCGCTCCTGGCGCACACGGTGCGTCCCGCACCGACCGAGGTCTCGTCGTTGCTCGAGGCCGGGAGCGCGGACATCGCGCTCGTCGACGCCCGCACCGATCTGGCCGCCGCGCGCGGACTGTGTCGACTGCTCGGCAGCGCCGGCTCGTCGGTACCCGTGGTGGCGGTGCTCACCGAGGGCGGTCTGGTCGCCGTCAACGCGGAGTGGGGCCTCGACGACATCCTGTTGCCCACCACCGGACCCGCGGAGCTCGATGCCCGGTTGCGTCTGCTCGTGGGCCGCCACGGAGGCGTCAGCAGTCCCGAGGCCTCGGGGAAGATCACTCTCGGCGAGCTCGTCATCGACGAGGGCACCTACACCGCCCGTCTGCGCGGGCGACCGCTCGACCTCACCTACAAGGAGTTCGAACTCCTCAAGTACCTCGCCCAGCACGCGGGCCGCGTCTTCACCCGGGCGCAGCTGCTGCAGGAGGTGTGGGGGTACGACTTCTTCGGCGGTACCCGCACTGTGGACGTGCACGTCCGGCGTCTGCGCGCGAAGCTCGGAACGGAGTACGAGTCGCTCATCGGCACCGTGCGCAACGTGGGATACAAGGCCGTGAGACCGAGCCGGGCAGGTAAGGGCGCGGCGGGCAGCGACGACGCGGTCGACCTGCCGTCGGACGGCGACCTGGACATCGAGAACGACACGGCGACACCCTCGTTCGCCCCAGCTGATCGGACGGCCTTCTGACGTGAGCGACGCGATTCGACTCGAGGCACGGCGACCGGTCGGCGACGAGGCCCGACGCGTCCGCGACGCGATCGAAGCCGCCACGACCGCCGACGGGACACCGCCGCTGTCGGAGCAGGCCGAGCGCGCCGTGGACTCTCCGCGGGACGACGAGCATCTGCTGGCACTGGACGGCGAACACCTCGTGGGGTACGCGACGCTCTCGTCCGCGCGCGGTGACGCGCCGGTCATGGTGGAGGCCGTCGTGCACCCCGATCACCGGGGCCGCGGCGTCGGCACCGCGCTGGTCGACCGCGCTCTCGCAGCACCGGGGGCGCGCGTGTGGGCCCACGGGCGGCTGCCCGCCGCCGATCGCGTCGCCGAGAAAGTCGGTCTCGAGGTGGTCCGCGAACTGCTGCAGATGCGCCGCCCGCTCGGTGGCCCCGACGCGGCGCCCCTGCCCGAACTCACCGTCCCGGACGGCATCACCGTGCGGACCTACCGGGAGTCCGACGACGCCGAGATCCTGCGGGTGAACAACGCCGCGTTCTCCTGGCACCCCGAGCAGGGTGGCTGGACGCAGGCGGAGATCGACGAGCGCCGCGCGGAGTCCTGGTTCGACCCCGCGGGGCTGTTCGTGGCGACGTCGACGGACGACCCGGACACGGTGCTGGGGTTCCACTGGACCAAGGTGCACCCGCCGACCGGAGACGATCCCGAACTGGGTGAGGTCTACGTCGTCGGCATCGATCCGGCGGCCCAGGGCAGGGGGCTCGGCCGGACCCTCACGCTCGCCGGCCTGCGGTATCTGGCCGATCGCGGCCTCGCCGGCGTGCTGCTGTACGTCGAGTCGGACAACACGGCCGCCGTGCACACGTACGACCGGCTCGGCTTCGCCACCTTCCACGTCGACGCGGCGTTCGCGCGCGTCTGACGCGGGACCGGTGCGGTCCCTGAGACGCGCATCGCATCCCGATCCGGGTTTTCGGTCTGTCTGTTCACCCTCCGTTCACAAAGGCGCGGTGAACCGTCCACCACCGGCGCTTACGTTCTCCCACGGGTAGCGCACGCTGCCCGTTGCGGTACGACGTCACCGCATCTTTTCTCGCCCGCCGACCGATCGGTCGCCGACGGGCTGTTTCTGGAGGAGACAGGTGAAGCTCGAGCGCAGCATTGCCCTCATGGGTGTACTGGCTGTCGGCGGATTGACGCTGGCTGCATGTGGTTCCGACGCGAACGTCGAGGCCACCGGCAGTGGTGACTCCGCCGCGACGTGCGAGGGCAAGAGCCCCATCACCGGCGAAGGATCGTCGGCGCAGCAGAACGCGATGTCCAACTTCACGTCCGTCTACTCGGGTGTGTGCTCCGGCAAGGCCGTGGAGTACACCGTGAGCGGTTCCGGCAACGGCCGGACCCAGTTCGTCGCCGGTCTCGTGGACTTCGCGGGCTCGGACTCGTCCATCAAGGAAGAGCAGGCCGACGCGGCCGCCACGCGCTGCGCAGGCAACCCGGCGTGGAACCTTCCCCTCGTGTTCGGTCCGGTCGCCGTGGCCTACACGCTCGACGGTGTCGACGACCTGGTCCTGACGCCCGACGTCATCGCCCAGATCTTCACCGGCAAGATCACCACCTGGAACGATCCGGCCATCGCCGCGCTGAACGAGGGCGCGTCGCTCCCGACCACCGCCATCACGCCGATCTACCGCTCGGATTCCTCGGGCACCAGCGACAACTTCCAGCGCTTCCTGTCCGACGCCGCACCGCAGTCCTGGACGCTGGACCACAGCTCCGACTGGGCCGGTGGAGTGGGCGAGGGCGCCAACGGTTCGTCGGGCGTCGCTCAGGCCGCTGCCGCCACCCCGGGCGCCATCACGTACGTCGAGAAGGGCTTCGCCGATCAGGAGAACCTGACCGCGGCGCAGATCGACTTCGGCGCTGGTGCCGTCGAGCTCACCACCGAGACCGCCGCCAAGGCGATCGACACGGTCACCTTCTCCGGTGACGGAAACGACCTCGCGCTCGATACCGACGCACTGTTCGCCAGCAAGGAAGCCGATTCCTACCCGCTGGTGCTGTCGACCTACGAGATCGTCTGCTCCAAGGGCTACGACGCGGAGACCGCCGCGGGCGTCAAGTCGTTCCTGCTCAGCGCTGCCAACGAGGGCCAGGAAGGCCTCGAGGCTGCCGGTTACGTGCCGCTCCCGGACAGCTTCAAGGAGCGTCTGGTGACGGCGATCAACGCCATTTCCTGACACACTGGTTCTCGCCTGCATCACCCCCGAAGACCATTCACCGGGTGATGCAGGCGATGCCGTACCACCCCACACGAGACAGTGAGCGGTATGAGCGACACCCATTCGATCAGCGACGTCACGCCGGCCACCACATCGGCCGTGAGCGCCGCTCGCAAGACGGAAGCGCCGACACCAGTGCCCGACAAGAAAGCCTCAGGTACGGTCACCCGCCCGGGTGACCGCATCTTCTCGACGCTCGCCACCGGTTCCGGTGTCTTCGTCATCGTCCTGATCGCGGCGATCGGTGGGTTCCTCCTGTGGCGGGCGATCCCCGCGCTGCAGAACAACACCGTGAACTTCTTCACGTACAACGGGCAGTGGAGCACGTCGGACACGTCCGCCATGCTCTTCGGTGTCCGTGACCTGTTCCTGGTCACGGCCACGGTGTCGGTGGTGGCTCTGCTGATCGCCATGCCGGTGGCACTGGGCATCGCGATCTACCTGACGAACTACGCCCCGAAGCGTCTGGCGGGCCCGCTGGGCTACGTCATCGACCTGCTGGCCGCCGTGCCGTCCATCGTCTTCGGACTCTGGGGCCTGTACGTTCTCGCGCCGGTCATCTCGCCCGTCGCCGAGTGGCTCAACACGAACCTCGCGTGGTTCCCGCTCTTCGCCACCGGTTCCGTCTCCATCGCCGGCGGCGGCACCATCTTCACCGGTGCGATCGTGCTCGCCGTCATGATCCTGCCGATCATCGCCGCGGTCACCCGCGAGGTGTTCGTCCAGACGCCCCGTGGCCAGATCGAGGCTGCTCTCGCCCTCGGCGCCACTCGGTGGGAGGTCGTGCGCACCACGGTCATCCCGTTCGGCAAGTCCGGCTTCGTCAGCGGCTCGATGCTGGGCCTTGGCCGCGCGCTCGGCGAGACCATCGCGCTCTACATCATCATCCGCAGCACCCAGGAGACGTTCGGCTGGACGCTGTTCGACGGCGGCAACACCTTCGCGACGAAGATCGCACTGGCCGCGGGTGAGTTCAACAACCAGCTGCAGGCCGGTGCCTACATCGCCGCGGGCCTGGTGCTGTTCGTCCTCACCTTCGTCGTCAACGCCGGCGCCCGCGCCGCCATCGCTGGAAAGAAGGACTGACCCATGGCCGACACCACGTCCGGTGGAACCGCCACCATGGATCGCCCCGTCAAGGAGCCGACCTTCCAGGGTGTCAGTGCCCGTCGCAAGGCCTCCGACTCGATCGCGACGGTCCTCGTGTCCCTCGCGGTGCTCATTGCGCTCGTCCCACTGATCTGGGTTCTCTACACCGTCGTATCCCGCGGTATCGGCGCCGTCGCGTCGGCCGACTGGTGGCAGTACTCGCAGGCGGGTGTCACCCCCTTCAAGGAAGGCGGCGGCGCGTACCACGCGATCGTCGGAACGCTGCTCCAGGGACTCTTCTGCGCGGTCATCTCCATCCCGATCGGCATCTTCGTCGCCATCTACCTCGTCGAGTACGGCGTGGGCACGCGGCTCGCGAAGGCCACGACGTTCATGGTCGACATCCTCACCGGTGTCCCGTCCATCGTCGCGGCGCTGTTCATCTACTCGCTGTGGATCGCGACGTTCGGCTTCGACCGGTCGGGTCTGGCTGTCTCGCTCGCCCTGGTCCTGCTCATGATCCCCGTGATCGTGCGCTCGGCGGAGGAGATGCTGCGCATCGTTCCCCAGGACCTGCGCGAGGCGTCGTACGCGCTGGGTGTGCCGAAGTGGAAGACCATCGCCAAGATCGTCGTCCCGACGGCGCTCTCGGGCATCGTCACGGGCATCATGCTCGCTCTCGCCCGCGTCATGGGTGAGACGGCGCCGGTGCTGATCCTGGTCGGGTCCGCGACGGCCATCAACTTCAACCTGTTCGCCGGTCCGCAGACGTCGCTGCCGCTCATGATGGTCGACCTCCAGAAGGCCGGAACCGCTGCCCTCACCAGCGAGCGGATGTGGGGTGCCGCCCTCACCCTCATCCTCATCGTTGCGGTGCTGAACATCGGCGCGAAGCTGGTCTCCCGCTTCTTCGCTCCCAAGAACTTCTGACAGAAGGATCTCGACATGGCAAAACGACTCGATCTCAAGGACGTCAACATCTTCTACGGCAAGTTCCACGCCGTGTCGAACGTGACGCTCTCCGTTCCTCCTCGTAGCGTCACGGCCTTCATCGGACCGTCCGGCTGCGGCAAGTCCACGGTGCTCCGCTCGCTGAACCGCATGCACGAGGTCACCCCGGGTGCCCGCGTCGAGGGCTCGGTGCTGCTCGACGGCGAGGACATCTACGGTTCCGGCGTCGACCCGGTCGGCGTTCGCCGCACCATCGGCATGGTCTTCCAGCGTCCGAACCCGTTCCCCACCATGTCCATCCGTGACAACGTCGTGGCCGGCCTGAAGCTGCAGGGTGGCCGCAGCAAGAAGCAGCTGGACGAGGTCGCGGAGGAGTCGCTCAAGGGCGCGAACCTGTGGAACGAGGTCAAGGACCGCCTCGACAAGCCGGGCGGCGGTCTGTCCGGTGGTCAGCAGCAGCGTCTGTGCATCGCCCGTGCGATCGCGGTGCAGCCCGACGTCCTGCTCATGGACGAGCCCTGCTCGGCTCTCGACCCGATCTCGACGCTGGCGATCGAGGACCTGATCGGTGAGCTGAAGAAGGACTTCACCATCGTCATCGTCACGCACAACATGCAGCAGGCTGCACGTGTGAGCGACCAGACCGGCTTCTTCAACCTCGAGGCCACCGGCAAGCCCGGCAACCTGATCGAGATCGACGACACCGAGAAGATCTTCTCCAACCCGTCGCAGAAGGCCACCGAGGACTACATCTCCGGTCGCTTCGGCTAGACCGCAGCTCGCGCGTCCACACACGGAAAGGGCGCCCTCCCCGCGGGGAGGGCGCCCTTTCGTGCGTCCGGGTACCGAGTGGAAGAACTAGGACACGTGCTGCGCGGGAGGCGTCGGCAGGTCGCTGGGCAAGCTGCCGGTGACCAGGAAGATGACTCGGCGGCCCACCTCGACGGCGTGGTCGGCGAAGCGCTCGTAGAAGCGACCCAGCAGGGTCACGTCGACGGCTGCGGCGACGCCGTGCTTCCACTCCTTGTCCATGAGGACGCTGAACAGGTGGCGGTGCAGGTCGTCCATCGCCTCGTCCTCCTCACGGAGCTTCGCGGCGCGCTCGGGGTCGCGGGTCTCGAGCACCTCACGTGCGGAGGAGCCGAGAGCGACGGCGATGCGTCCCATCTCGGCGAAGTAACCGTTGACCTCCTCCGGCAGTGCGTGCTGGGGGTGGCGACGACGCGCGATCTTGGCGACGTGCAGGGCGAGAGCGCCCATCCGGTCGATGTCGGCGACGATCTGGATGCCGGAGACCACCGAGCGGAGGTCGCCGGCGACGGGTGCCTGGAGAGCCAGCAACGCGAAGGCGCGCTCCTCTGCCTGGGCACTGAGGTCGGTGATCTTGTCGTGCTCGCCGATCACCTGCTCGGCGATCCGGAGATCCGCCTGCAGCAGGGACTGCGTGGCGCGCTCCATCGCACTACCGGCCAGGGCGGCCATCTCGCCGAGCAGGTCGGCGAGTTCTGTCATCTGTTCGTTGTAAGCCACGCGCATGGCCCGATTTTACTCGGCCGTACGTGGGTACAGGGCATGCAGGCGGTGAACGGGCGGTGAATGCGGAGCAGCGATTCACACACAGGACTCGTCGGCCCCGTTCGTGACCGTCAGATCGCTGGGGAGAGCGACCTCCGTGGACGCTCCGGAGACCCCCGTCGCGAAGGTCGGAAGCAGGTCTCCGACGACGGTCGGCGGCGTCAGGAAGCCCTGGAAATCAGTCCCCAGGACGACCTCGACGATGCCGCCCAGAGTCGGCGTCTCCTCGAGAACCGCTCCCGGAATGGTGCTGGCCACCGTCGACGCGTCCGCGATCGACCCGGCGCCGTACCGCACGACGGTCGCCGCGGCACCGGTGGTCTCGGCGTTGCCGGTCCCGACGACCTGGAAGCCGTAGGCCGCCAGTTCGTCCGCGGTGGTGGCGGCCAGTCCGCTGGTCTCCGAGGCGTTGGAGATCTGGACCGACACCAGCGAGGGGTCGACCGCGACCTGCGGTTCGGTGGTGACCGGCGGCGCGACCTCGGGGGTGGTCTCGGGTGCGCGTTCCTCACCGGGGAGCGGCTGGTCGTCGATGATCGCCTGGAAGATCGCCTTGATGTCGTCGGTGCGCGGGATCTCGTTGCCGTAGTCGGTGGTACCCGCGGTGGGGACGGTGAGGAACGTGACCGCGCCCGCCTCGACGCCGCGCAGCGACTTGCCGAGCGTCAGCAGATCCGACGTCTTCACGTTCTCGACGAACGTGTCGCGGGTGAACGCCGTGACGAAACCGTTGAGGGCGCCCGGGTCGAACAGCACGCGGTTGCTCAGCACGGAGCGCAGGAGCGAGGACAGGAAGAGTTGCTGACGTTTGATGCGTCCGTAGTCACCGGTGCCCTCGGCGTCCACCTTGCGGGCGCGCACGTAGTTGAGCGCGGTGCGTCCGTCGATGCGCTGTTCGCCCGCGGTGGCCAGGACCGTTCCCAGCTCCTCGTCGACCAGCGGAACCGGGGAACACACGTCCACCCCGCCGACCTCGTCGACCATCGACTCGAAGCCGGCGAAGTCGATACCCACGAAGTGGCCGATCCGCAGTCCGGAGATCTTCTGAATGATCTTGACCAGGCACTTGGGTCCACCGAGCGCGTAGGTCGCGTTGAGCTTGTCGCCGTCCGCGGCGGGATACATCTCGCCCGTGTAGTCACCGGTGGTGCTGTCCCAGCCCTCGCACTCGGGGCGTTCGACGTCGAGGTCGCGGGGGAACGACACGGCGACCACGCGACTGCGGTCGGCCGGGATGTTGATGAGCATGACGGTGTCGGACCGTGCACCCTCGGCATCGGCCACCGTGCCGGCGCCGATCTCACCACTGGCTCCGGCTCGGGTGTCCGTCCCGACGATGAGGTAGGTCTCGTCGCCGTACTGGCCGGGCGCGTCGACCACGTCGGTGGACTCGGTGTCCAGGGCCGCGACCTGCTCGAACCCGCGGTCGGTCGCCCGGAGATATCCCCACACGACACCGGTGATGACCAGGGCCAGGATCGAGACCATCGAGACGCCGACACGGCCGGCGACCCGCATCCGCTTGCGCTTGCGTGCCCTGCTGAGGGCGAGCCGCGTGAGCGTCGGGGGTGCGACGGGGCCGACCGCCTCGGGCGCCGGACGCTCTGCGGTGCGTCGCTCGTCCACGACGGGGGCGATCACCTCGGTGGGCGGCTCGGGATCCTCGCGAGGTGGAACCGGCGGGGACGGTGGAGGGCTCGACGTGACCGCTCGATCGTCCGCGCCGGAGGTCGGCGAGTCGTCGCGACCCGCTGCGCGTCCCCGGTTGGAACCGATGCGGGAGATCCGATCCACGACCTCGGCCACCGAGAGCCGTCGATCCTGGTCGTCGGACGAGGACGGCGGGGTCTGCTCGGGCTCGGGTCGATCCGCTGGCGGGCGCTGTTCCGGCGCGGGCTGCTCGGACGGGGGAGACGGTGTCTCGGGGTCGCGATCGGAGCGCGGCACTCGCGAGATGGGACGCTCCCAGGGGGCGCGTCGTCCGGGTGTGGGCGACCCCGGTTCGTTCTCGTCACCCACTGGTCGTTCCGTCTTTCTCTCGGGCGTCGAACAGTGGTCGACGGATCGACGCCATAGTACTGATCATCCGCCCGAGTGCATCAGATCGGCGCCCGCCGGCACCGCACAGTCGTCGGGATCGTCGAGCCAGCCGTCGGGCAGCGACACGGCGCCGGGGGAACCCTGGCGACCGCGGGGGCCCTCGGCGTCGGCCGGGAAGGGAACGGTCGGATCCAGGCGAGCCAGCAGCTCGTCGAGCTCCGCGAGTGTCGAGACGGTGGCCATGCGTACCCGCAGGTCCGAGCCTGCCGGGAAGCCGCGCATGTACCAGGCGACGTGCTTGCGCATCTCCCGGAGCCCGCGGCCCTCGCCGTGGTGGTCGGACAGCAGTTCCGCGTGCCGACGCATGATGACGGCGACCTCGCCCAGCGTGGGCGGCGTCGGCGCAGTGGTGCCGCGCAGAGCGGCGGACAGTTCGGCGAACAGCCAGGGGCGTCCCAGGCAGCCGCGGCCGACGACCACGCCGTCGCAGCCGGTCTCGGCCATCATGCGGGCGGCGTCGGACGCGTCGAAGATGTCGCCGTTGCCCAGGACGGGGACGTCGCGAACGTGATCCTTGAGGCGCGCGATCTCGGACCAGTCGGCCGTACCGGAGTAACGCTGCGCCGCGGTGCGCGCATGGAGCGCGACGGCCGCAGCACCCTCGCCGGCGGCGATCCGTCCTGCGTCGAGGTGCGTGTGATGCTCGTCGTCGATGCCGATCCGAAACTTGACGGTCACCGGGATGTCCGTCCCCTCGGTGGCCTTCACCGCCGCGGCGACGATGCGTCCGAAGAGCGATCGCTTGTACGGCAGGGCGGCGCCGCCGCCCTTGCGCGTCACCTTGGGCACGGGGCAGCCGAAGTTCATGTCGATGTGGTCGGCCATGTTCTCGTCGACGATCATCTTCGCGGCGTCGTACGTCGTGTCCGGGTCCACGGTGTAGAGCTGCAACGAGCGAGGCGTCTCGGTCGGGCCGAACGTGGTCATGTGCAACGTGGCGGGCTGCCGCTCGACGAGGGCACGCGCGGTGACCATCTCGCAGACGTAGAGCCCGGAGGTGCTGCCCGTCAGCGTCTCCTCGAGCTCCCGACACAGCGTGCGGAACGCCACGTTGGTGACACCGGCCATCGGCGCGAGGACGACGGGACTACGCAGGGCGAGGGAACCGATCTGCAGAGTCATGGTTGATCACACACCAGACATGGTCGACGGGAAACAGCGATGTGCCCGGCATCCGCGGAACGGGTGCCGGGCACATCGAGGGTATCCGTCGGAACTGGCACTCGGCCACTCCGTGGTGCGGTGCGGGTCAGGATGCCTGCGCGGCCTGCCGCTTGGCAGCCTCGCGGGACAGCATGCGGTCGCGCTGCTCCTCGAACTTGAGAACGTCCTTCTCCAGCTTCTCGAGGAAGGCGGCGAGCTCCTCACGCGTCTGCTCGCCCTCGGCGGTGAAGTCGGTGCGATCGAAGATGTTCCACTTGCGCAGCACCGGCATGACGACGTCCTCGAGGTGCTGACGCAGATCGTAGATCCCGTGCTTGGCCATCAGCACGCCGTTGCGGCGGAAGTTGGGCATGCCGGCGCCGGGCATCTGGAAGTTCTGCACGATGTCGGCGATGGCACGCAGCGCCTGGTCGGGCGAGATGTCGAGCGCCGCACCGCACAGGTTGCGGTAGAAGATCATGTGCAGGTTCTCGTCGGCCGCGATGCGCTGGAGCATGCGGTCGGCGATGGGGTCGTTGCAGACCTTGCCCGTGTTGCGGTGGCTGACTCGCGTGGCCAGCTCCTGGAACGTCACGTACGAGACGGAGTGCAGGAAGCCCATCTGATCGTGGCCACCGGCAGCGGCCGAGGAGAAGCCGTTGGTCATGTGCTCGATGCGGGCCTGCTCGAGGGCGACGGGATCCACTCCGCGCGTGACCACCAGGTAGTCGCGCATGACGATGCCGTGGCGGTTCTCCTCGGCGGTCCACCGGCCCACCCAGGTGCCCCAGGCGCCGTCCTGCGAGAAGTTCTCCGCGATCTCGCGGTGGTACGACGGCAGGTTGTCCTCGGTGAGGAGGTTGGTGATCATGGCGGCCTTGGCCACCTCGTCGAGCCGAGACTGCTCGGGCGACCAGTCCTCGCCACCGAGCGCGGCGAAGTTACGCCCCTCGTCCCAGGGGACGTAGTCGTGGGGGTGCCACTCCTTCGCCATGGAGAGATGCCGGTTCAGATTCTCTTCCGCAACCGGCTGCAGCTCTCCGAGCAGCTCCAGTTGGGTCAGATCCCGTGCCATGCGTGTCCTCCAGAATGGTGTTCGGCTCACTGCTTCCGCGCGATGACCGCGCTGCCTCGTACTGTGAGGGCAGCCTACGGCACCGTAACTTCGATGTGAATTGCTTCGACGAGCCGCCGCGAGGGGTGCGTACCGTCCGGTAGACGTTCATCGAGCGGGGCGACAGTTCGTTACGCCCGCCCGCCGTCGACCTCGTCCAGTATATGCCGCGGGGTACGGGGTACAGGTGTTGTGACTTCTGCGAGAAACGAACTCGATGTACTGTGCGTCACTCGGAGTCGCTGGCAGGGGACAGATCACCGGAGCCACTGTGGCGACGACCGTTGTCTGCCATTCTGTCTGCCGTGGCGCAACTGAGAACCGAGGGACACCGCGTTCTGGTCGTCGACCTGCACGGGGACAGCGTGCGGGCGGTCACCGGATCGATGATCGCGTACGAGGGCCAGGTGACCTTCCGGAACGCCGGGATGGGCGGTGGCGGTGGACTGCGCGCCGCTCTCAAGCAGAAGGTCACCGGCGAGTCGCTGTCCCTGATGGAGATGGCGGGGCAGGGAACGGTGCGGCTCGCGGTCGACGCGCAGCACGTCGTCGTCGTGCCGTTGGCGGGTGACGCACTCCACGTCGAATCGTCGCAGTTGCTCGCTCTGTCCGGCGGGCTGCGGTCCGATGTGGCCTTCGCCGGGCTCCGCGGCGCCTCGTCCGGGCAGGGCCTGTTCACGACGGTCGTCAGTGGACAGGGCGAGGTGGGGCTGCTGTCCGCGGGCGGACCGCTCATCGCGCTCGAGGTGTCACCGCAGTACCCGTTGGTGGTCGATCCGGACGCCTTCGTCGCGCACCGAGGTCAGGTGACACAGAGCTTCGTCACCGACGTCACGTGGCGGTCGGCCGTCGGCGGCGGGAGCGGCGAGGCCTTCTCCCTCCGCTTCGACGGCACCGGTGTCGTCTACATCCAGCCGCAGGAGCGCTGACATGTTGGAACTCGTCAACAGCAAGGTCGTGAAGTCGACCGTCGCCCCGGGCTCGCCCACGCTCGCGCGCCGTGGATCCATGTTGTTCCACCAGGGCGACGTCCGCTTCGTCCCGCACACGATCGGCGGCGCGGGCGGCATGCCGGGGATGGGTGCAGTCGCGGGTATGGCCGGCCGGATGATGTCGGGCGAGCACGTCGCCATGATGGCCGCCGAGGGGTCCGGCACCGTGCACTACGGCCACGCCGGGCTGCACGTGTCCGTCATCGATCTCGACGGGACCGGTGTCCTCTCGGTCGAGGCGTCACGGTTGCTCGCACACAGTGGCGCACTCTCGACATCGGTCCTACCCCTGACGCAGCAGGGAGGGGTCCGCGGCGCGGTGCGCGGGGCGATGACTGGGCAGGGCATGTTCACGACACAGGTCGCCGGACGTGGGCAGGTGGCCGTGCTGTCCCACGGTGGGACGGTCGAGATCGAGGTGGGTCCGCACCGGCCGCAGGTGGTGGTCGATCCGCAGGCGTACGTGTGCCACCGCGGCACTCTCACCGTCGACATCTCGACGAACGTCGGGTGGCGTGACGCCGTCGGCCGCGGTTCGGGTGAAGCCGTGCAACTCGCGATCGGCGGCGCAGGGACCGTGTGGGTCCAGGCGTCCGAGCAGAAGTTCTGACGAGAGGGATCGGACATGACCGACGTCGTGCACAACCCCCACACCCTGCCGGTGAACGACAACGTGCCGGGAAACGACTACGCCTTCTGCATCGAACTCGCGGGACAGCCGTGGTTCACGGCGAAGGGCGCGATGATCGCCTACTACGGGTCGGTGCAGTTCGAGCCTCTCGGGCGGACGTCGATGGTGGCCGTCGTGGCCTCACGCTTCTCGTCGCCGCTGTACGCGAACGACTGGGTGCTCGCGAGCGGACACGGCAAGGTGCTGCTCGGCGATCGCGGCTTCGACATCAACTCGTTCGATCTCGACGACGGCAACCTGACCATCCGGGCGTCGAACCTGCTGGCCTTCGAACCCGGCCTCGAGCTGAAGCAGTCCATCGTGCCCGGTTTTCTCACGCTGCTCGGCACCGGGAAGTTCCTCGCCTCGTCCAACGGTGCGGTCGTGTTCGCCGAACCGCCCGTTCGAGTGGATCCGCAGGCACTCGTCGGCTGGGCCGACTGCCCCGCTCCGTCCCACCACTTCGACGCGCAGTGGATGCAGAGCTTCCTGGGGGCGGCGCAGGGGATGCTCCTCGGAGCACAGACGGGGGAGGAGCGGCAGTTCGACTTCACCGGTGCGGGAACGGTTCTGATCCAGTCGTCCGAGAAGGTGGTGAGCGACGCTCATCTGCTCCGCCACATCGAGTCGGAGACCGTGGCGCTGGGTCAGAACGCGTTGCGCTCACTCCATCAGAGCATCGGGGCCCGGCTGAGCCAGAATTCCTGAGCGTCGACGGGTGTGGGGAAAGACGTTGTGCCCCCAGTAGGGCTCGAACCTACGACCTGCGGATTAAAAGTCCGTAGCTCTACCAACTGAGCTATAGGGGCAGTGCTCGACGAGTGTAATGGACCCCGGGCGGTCGCTCTCGACCTGGCCTCGCGTCGGGAGTGACGCATTCACCATTCACCTATTCGCTATGAATCATCACCATTCTCGCCGGTCGACATTCGGACGCGGGCCGGGCATATATCCGACAAACCGGTCATCGGAACGCACGACACGCTGGTGGGGCCGTCCGAACACGCCGGACGAACCCGCTCGAGCTCGATGTTTGCGGCCACGTCCGAGGGGATTCTCAGGTTTGTCGGCTACCCTTCACTCAGTATCAGGGCCCTTCAGGGTGTTCAATTTCGGAGGCAGCAGCGCAATGGCACAGCAGGAACGTGCTCGACGCACCCGGGCCGCGATCGTCGAGGCAGCCGCGTACGAGTTCAGCAAGCGTGGGTACACCGCGGCGTCGGTCAACACGATTCTCGAGGGATCACGCGCCACCAAGGGTGCGATGTACTTCCACTTCAGCTCCAAGGAAGAACTGGCTCGCGCCGTTCTGCAGACCGCGATGGAGAAGTACGTCGCGATCATGGACGTGGAGCGCCCGGACGGCGTCGACGCCCTCGAGTGGCTGCACAACCTCATCTTCCAGCTCGCCCGGTCCTTCGACGAGAACGTCGTCGTGCGTGCGGAGTTCCGTCTCGTGGTCGAGCCCGAGTTCCACGCGAGCATCCGCGAGGGAGCGGGCGCCGTGTGGGGTCGCACCGCCCACAAGCTCGCGGCCGAGGCGCACGAGACCGGTCTGCTGCGCCCCGACATCGATCCGCGCATGTTCACCCGCGTGCTGGTGACCTCGCTCGCCGGCCAGCGGTACATGGCCGATCTGACCGCCGAGGACACCGACCTGGTGGTGCTGTTCGAGGAGTCCCTCGAGGTTCTCCTGATGGCGATGGCGTCGCGGGAATGGCTCGACAAGTGGCGCGTCAACGGGTGGCCCCGAGTCGACGCCGTGAGCGTCGAAACGTAGCCTCACCTGCGGATTTGTGAAATTCCGAAGCGGTGTCCTAAGCTATCCAAGCTCCCAACGGAACGCCGTTGGGGTACGGTCGGAGCGATTCGACGGGCCCCCTTCGTTTAGCGGCCTAGGACGCCGCCCTTTCAAGGCGGTAGCGCGGGTTCGAATCCCGTAGGGGGTACGTTTCAGCGAGTGACAACGCTGGAGCGGGAGTGGTGAGAAGTAGGACGAAGATGCAGTAGGGTCTTCCACGCAGTACATGCTTCACAGCATGGCCCTGTGGCGCAGTTGGTTAGCGCGCCGCCCTGTCACGGCGGAGGTCGCGGGTTCGAGTCCCGTCAGGGTCGCAACACCTCAGAGGTCGCAATACCTCAGTGATGCGATGATCGTCAGCACCGAGTAGTACAGCATCACCGGTACCCGCGAGGGTGCCCACGGCCAGGTAGCTCAGTCGGTACGAGCGTCCGCCTGAAAAGCGGAAGGTCGCCGGTTCGATCCCGGCTCTGGCCACCGAGAATGAACACAGACTGGAACCACCTGCCCGCGCAGGTGGTTCTTCTCGTTTCCGGACCCGTCGTCCGAGGTCGCCGAGGCCCGGGTGGTATCGATAGGGCATGACTGACATCGATGCTGACGTGATCGTGGTGGGGGCGGGTATCGCCGGTCTACGGTGCGCCGGAGCGCTGCGCCGGCGTGGATTCACGGTGCGGGTCGTGGAGGCGGGCGACGCCCCTGGGGGACGGATCCGCACCGACGTCGTGGACGGCTTCCGCTGTGATCGAGGCTTCCAGCTCCTCAACCCCTCCTACCCGGCCGTGAAGCGTCATGTCGACGTGTCCGCGCTCGATCTGCGGGTCGCCGGTCGCGGTGTGCGGATCGTCGACGACTCGGGGCGAGCGCACACGATCGCCGACCCGACACGGCACCCGGGCCTGCTGCTCGGGACGGTGCGGTCCGCGGCTCGCCTCGGCCTGCTGCACCCGGGCGCCGTCGTCGGTGCCGCGCGGTGGGCGTTGCCCGCTGTCGGACCGGTGCGCCGCCTGGCCGCGTCCCCCGACGCTGCACTCGCCGACGACTGGGACCGCGTCGGCCTCCGCGGTCCGCTGCGCTCCGCACTGCTGGCTCCGTTTCTCAGCGGGGTCCTCGCCGACGGCGTGGGAGACACGTCGGACCGCTACGTCCGGCTCGTGCTCCGCAGCTTTCTTCTCGCGACACCCGGTGTGCCGAACCGCGGAATGCAGGCGTTCCCCGAGCAGCTCGCCCGCGATGCCGGGGTCGACATCGCGTATTCCTCGCGCGTCGAGCAGGTCACCGACGGCGCGGCACCCGCCGTGCGGATCGCCGACGGGTCGGTGCTGCAGGCCCGCGCGGTGGTGGTGGCGACGGACGCGCGAGGCGCGACCGAGCTGACGGACACCCGGACCTCTCCCATGCGCGGGTTGTCGACGTGGTGGTTCGAGGCCGACGCCGCGGAATCCGACGAGTTCCTCCGCATCTCGGGGACGGGCGGCGTGGTGGTCAACACCGCCGAGATGAGCTCCATCGCACCGGGATACGCGCCGACCGGGAAGACCCTGGTGCAGGCGACCACGCTGCTGGACGACGCCGGTCCCGCCGAGTCGTCCGTCGTGCGCGCCGTTCTCGATCGGCTGTGGGGTCGGTCCACCGCGTCGTGGCGGGTGATCGTGCGTCACGACGTGCGGCGTGCGCTCCCGGTCCAGGCACCCGGGACGTCGCTCCGGCGATCGCTGCAGGTCGGTGACCGCGTGCTGCTCGCCGGCGACCATCGCGACACCCCGTCGATCCAGGGTGCTCTGGTGTCGGGTGGTCGCGCGGCCGCCGAGGTGGCGCGGCTGCTCGGCTGACGCGGCGTCCGTTTCGTGGGCCGGAGCGATCTCCACGGAATCTTCACAACGTGTCCCCGAGACCCGCACATGATGCCGTTACGGTCTGTTTCATGGATCGACGACGAATTCTGGTGGTCGAGGACGAACGGGCTCTGGCCGACGCGATCGCGGCACGGCTGCGGTCCGAGGGCTTCGACGTCGACCTCGCGTCTACCGGACCGGCCGCCGTGGAGACGGTGGCCCGCACGAACCCCGACCTGGTGGTCCTCGACGTGATGCTGCCCGGGTTCGACGGTCTCGAGGTGTGCCGACGCATCCAGTCCCGCCCCGAGGGCGCCGTCGCCGTCCTCATGCTCACGGCGCGGTCGGACGAGACGGACCAGCTGGTGGGCCTCGGGGTGGGTGCGGACGACTACATGTCCAAGCCGTTCTCGATGCGCACCCTGGTGGCCCGCGTGCACGCACTGCTGCGCCGGGTGGAACGCCATCCCGCGCCGTCGCCGACCGTCGTGCACGAGTTCGACGACGTCCGGGTCGACGAGCGCGCGCGGCGGGTCTTCCGTGACGGCGACGAGGTCCACCTGACACGCACGGAGTTCGATCTCCTGCTGTTCCTCGCTCGGCGGCCGGGCGCGGCCTACGCGCGAGATCGACTGCTGTCGGACGTGTGGGGGTGGTCGCGCGACGACTCCATGACGTTTGTGCCGTCCCGCACGGTCGACAGCCACGTCAAGGCGTTGCGGCGCAAGCTGGGGTCCGACGTCGTGCGCACCGTCCACGGCGTCGGGTACGCGTTCCGGGCACGCGGATGATCCGCCCTCTCGACTCGCTGCGCTCGTTCAAGGTCAAGACCGGCCTGGTGGTGGTGATCGCGCTGTTCGCGGCGTCGGGCACCTTCTGGCTCGCGGCGCAGCAGCCGTTCCGGTACGCGCTGCTGCTCGCACTCGTCGTGGCTCTGGTGGTCACGCAGATCGTCGCGCACGGGATGACCTCGCCGCTGCGCGAGATGACCGCAGCGTCGCGAGCGATGGCGAACGGGGACTACACGCACCGGGTTCGTGCCACGTCGCGGGACGAGATCGGCCAGTTGGCCGTCGCGTTCAACACGATGTCGGCAGACCTCGCAGAGGCCGACCGCTACCGTCGGGAGCTGATCGGCAACGTCTCGCACGAACTCCGGACACCGATCGCGTCGCTGCAGGCCGTGCTCGAGAACATCGCCGACGGGGTGCAGGAGGCGACCCCGGCGACGGTGGGAGTCGCCCTCGAGCAGACCGAACGTCTGGCTCGGCTCGTCGACGACCTCCTGGATCTCTCGAAGCTCGAGGGTGGCGCACTCGGTCTGTCGCGCAGCACGTTCGACCTCCGTCAGTTCCTGACCAGCGTGGTCACCCAGAGCACGGCGACCCGGTTCTCGGTGTCGGTCGAGCCTCCCGGTGCGACGGTGACCGCCGACGAGGAACGCGTACGGCAGGTGATGGCCAATCTGGTCGAGAACGCCGTGCGCCATGGTCCGCCCGACGGTGCAGTGGCCGTGTCGGCCGTGGTGGGTGACGACACGGTGCGCATCGACGTGGTCGACGAGGGCGACGGGATCGCGCCGGCCGATCGCGCTCGGGTGTTCGACCGGTTCGTCCGCGGCGGGTCGACCGACGGCGGCACCGGCATCGGGCTCGCCATCGCTCGATGGGCCGCCGAGTTGCACGGCGGCACACTCGATGTGGTCGACGTCGGCGCCGGGTGTTGCTTCCGGCTCACTCTTCCCGTCTGACCCCCACCGTCCGCACTCGGCACGTGACACCGCATCCGGTGCTCGCGCGATCACCCCTGCCCGAAAGAGGTTCACGATGACCACCGACCTTCTTCCCGATCCGGCGGCGCAGTCGCCGGTCCGCACCGTCACCGAGTCTCCGCGTCGCTGGGCCGTGGGTTCCGCCGCAGCGGTCGGGGTGGTCGCCGGCGCGATACTGACCGACCGGCCGTCGGTGGCCTACCTCGCCGTCGGCGTCGCTGCCGTCCTCGCCGCTCGACTGCCGGACCGGTCGCGCTGGTCCGTGGCATGGATCGGCGCCGCGTTCACGCTGCTGGTGGTCCCGTTCGTCCGCGATTCGGAATGGCTCGCAGCGTCGTCCGTCGGACTGGCCGTGTGGTGTGTGGCTCTGTCGACCACGAGATCGACGACGTTCACCGCCACGGTGCTCGCGCCGATCGTGCCCGTCGTGGTGCAGGGAGCCGTGCTCCGCTCGCTCGGAACCGGTGCCGCACAGGTGACGCTCCCGTCTCGGGGGTCCGCGGTACGCACGCTGCGCGTCGTGGTGAGCACGGCCCTGCTGGTCACCGTGTTCACGCTGCTGTTCGCGGGTGCCGACGATCGCTTCGCCTCGCTCGTCGACGCGGTGATCCCGACCGTGTCCGTCGACGTCGACCCGCTGGGGCCGGTCGTGGCTCTGTGCGTCGCGCTGTGGATTCTGGGTGTCGCCCACGCGAAGCGTCACGCGATGGCACTCGATGCGCTCGCTCCCGGCGCTGGTCGACGACGACCGGTGTGGGAGTGGGCGGTGCCGGTCTGCGCGCTCGTCGTCGTGTTCGCTGCGTTCGTGGTGGTGCAGGCAGCCACGTTGTTCGGCGGACACGACCACGTGATGACGACGGACGACCTGACGTTCGCGGACCACGCCCGATCGGGATTCTGGCAGCTGATCACGGTGACAGTCGGCGTGCTCGTCGTGGTCGCCGTGCAGGTACGCAAGGTCGACGCCGAGGTGCGGCGCGACCGGGTGCTCGCGCGCATCGCCTTCGGGTCGCTGTGTGTGCTGACGCTGGTGGTCGTCTGGTCGGCGGTGTACCGAATGTCGTTGTACGAGCAGCAGTTCGGTCTCACTCGGCTGCGAGTCGGGGTCATGGTCGTCGAGGTGTGGTTGGGCGTCGTCGTGCTCGCCGTCATCGTCGCCGGTGCGCGCTGGTCCGCGCGCCTACTGCCCGCGGTGATCGTCGGCACGGCGGCGCTGGGCGTGCTGGTGATGGCGGTGGTGAACGTCGATGCGCTGGTCGCGGAGCGGGCAGTCGAGCGCTACGAGCGGACCGGACTGATCGACGTCGACTATCTCGGCACGCTGTCGGCGGACGCGGTGCCCGCCGTGTCGACCCTGCCGCCCACGCTGCGCGACTGCATCGTCGACGAGCCCGGGAGCGACCCGTGGTGGAACGCGAACCTCGCACGCCGTGAGGCCGCCGTCATCGCGGCGAGCGACCCTCTCGCAGAGTGCGCTCTGCCAGCTCGCGAAGCGGGCCGGTGAGTGCCGAATCGCCGGTCTCGCACGAGTGCTCGCCGATCTCGAGTCGCCACCGGAAGGTGTCGCGAGCGAGGGACGACGACTCGGGCAGGCCGTTCAACAGGGGGAGCGCGCGAGTGACCAGCTGCTCCCACTCGGGTGCCGTGTCGCCGAGGGCCGTGGTGTCGACGCTGCCGCGGCGGGTCATCCCGGCCACGCCGCCGCTGCGTACCACCACGATGACCATGTCACGTCCTCTTGCTCGCCTCGTCCGCCGCATCGGACGCGGATCCCGTCCCGGCCGGCTCGAGGCCCACGGTAGTCCACCCGCCGACCACGGCGCGGTGAACGTCGGACCCGGTTCCGTACCGCGCCGATGCGGCCGCGACCGTCGCCGCGGAGAAGGCGGCGAAATCGGCGGTCGGCGTCAGGCTGCCGGACGTGAGAGCGTCGAACCAGACCTGTCCGAGACGATCCCAGGCCGGCCCGCCGAGCGCGACGGCGGCCTCGGCGAACGCGCGGTTGGGGATGCCGGAGTTTATGTGCACCCCGCCGTTGTCCTCGGTGGTCTCGACGTATCCCGCCATGTCGGCGGGCTGGGGGTCCTTACCCAGGACGTCGTCGTCGTACGCGGTACCGGGTGCCAGCATCGAGCGGAGGGCGCTGCCCTGCACGTCGGGGAGGAAGAGCCCCTCTCCGACGAGCCAGGACGCGTCCTCGGCGTTCTGCCCACGCGAGCGCTGTTCTGCGAGGACGCCGAACACGTCGGACACCGACTCGTTGAGGGCGCCGGACTGTCCGGCGTACTCGAGCTGTGAGGTGTACTGCGTGAAACCGTGAGCCAACTCGTGCGCGATGACGGACAGCGACACGGTGAAGCGGGTGAACACCTCGCCGTCACCGTCGCCGAACACCATGCGGGTGCCGTCCCAGAACGCGTTGTCGTACTGCTCGCCGTAGTGCACCGTGGCGTCGAGCTGCAGCCCCTGCCCATCGAGGCTGGACCATCCGTAGACCTCGGCGAACAGGGCGTGGGTGACGCCGAGGCCGTCGTAGCTCTCGTCCGCCGCCGGATCGCCGACAGGTTCGCCGCCCTCGGTACGCACGACGTCGCCGGGCAGAGTCTGCGTGTTCTTCGCGTCGGCGATGGTGCGCTGCAGCCGATCCGCGACGGCGCCGCGGGGAGCGGTGGGCGACACGGTGGACCGCGTCGAGTCGCGTCGGCGCCGCATCTCGTCGTCGAGTTCCAGCGTGCGGCTCGCGACGGACGGGGCGGTGTCCAGGCGGGCACTGCGTTCCGCGGGGGCCGACGCGAGGCGCTGCAGAAGGTAGGGAGGAACGACGCCCTGGCAGCAGGGCGTGGTGCGCGAGAGGTCGGGGGTGGCCACGATGAGATCCTTCCGAAGGGGAACGATCGCCACGCTAACCCCGATCACCGACAGCCCGCGCACCTCGCGGAGCTCGTGCGGTCAGGGGCAGGCGACCTTCGCCTGGTCGTAGATGCGACCGGCCTCGTCGACACCGGGCTCGTTGCCGTTGTTGGTGGCCTGCGACCGGATGTCGGTGACCACGGCGTCCTTTTCCTTGCCGTCGGTGATCTGCTGGCAGATGCTGCCGAGCAGCGATTCGATGTCCTCGTCGGACTTTCCCTCGGAGAGCGCGGAGAACTGCGCCTTGTAGGCGGCGACGAAGGTCGCGCGCTTGGCGTCGTCGAACACGTTGCCGGCATCGTCGGCCAGGCTGCCGGCGCTCGACTGGATGCCGGGTGCGGCCGACTGTGCAGAGCTGAGTGCGCCCTGAGCTGCGTCGCCCACCGATTCCGCGGCGTTGTTCGCGGTGTCCTGTGCGGACTGCTGATCCTCGGAGCTGCATCCACCCAGGATCAGGGCGAGGGTGGCGGCAGCGGCGAGCGTGGCGGGAAGGAGTCTCATCGGACGAACTTTACCGGGCGTACCGTCGCATTCCACCGCGAAAGAGGCCTGTGAATGACCATGATCGACGATGGCCATCATGCAGCGGGGTGCGGGTGCGCGGCGGGTGCGGACGCCGATCGTGCGCAGTGCCGACGGGACGTCGTCCGTGGAGTCGTTCGTCATCGCCGCGGTCGCGACCATCCTGCTCACCCGCGCCTACCTCGAACTCACCGACTATCCGCAGGTGGGCGGTGGAAGCCTGCACATCGCCCACGCACTGTGGGGCGGTGCGCTGATGATGACGGCGCTCGTCGTCGGATGGCTGTTCCTCGGCTTCGGAGCGCGCTCGTCGGCCGTGCTGCTGGGCGGCGTCGGCTTCGGTCTGTTCCTGGACGAGGTCGGGAAGTTCGTGACGAAGGACAACGACTACTTCTACGGCCCGTCCGCCGAGATCATGTACGTGACGGTGGTTCTGGTCCTGGTGGTCGGACGAACCGTCCGCGACGTCCGCGAACCGACGCCACGGGAATGCCTCGCGAACGCTGCCGCCATCGCGTCGGAAGGACTCGTCGGTGGGGTACCGGGATCGCGCCGGGAGCTGGCCCGCGAACTGCTCGACCGAGCGCGGACGACGGGAGCCGATCCCGAGCTCGTCGCGAGCATCGACACCCTGCTGAGTCGGTGCGTTCCGGCACCGTCCCGGCCGACGAGTCGGCGGGCGTGGTTCTCGCGCGCCGTCCCGTCGTTCGTGACCAGTACGCGCTGGGCGATCGCGTTGTCCTGGCTCATGGTGGTCACCGCGTCCGCGACGGTCGTGGCGGGCATCGCGCAACTGGCCACGGGCGGTCTGGTCATCGAGCGCGACGACCTCGATGTCACCCTCGACCGGATGACCATCTCGGGCGGCATCCTGTGGGTGACGGCGTGCGTCACGGTCGCCCTCGGGCTCCCGTCGCTGATCGCACGGCGGCGCACCGCGTCCCTCTGGCCTCTGCACCGACTCCGGTCGGCGGCCCTGATCTACGCGTTGCTCGGTGCGCTCGTCGACTTCGCCGAGACGGGCTTCGCCGCCCTGACCAACCTCGCGATCGGACTGTTGACGCTCGCCGCGATCTCGCACCGGATCACGGTGGAGACAGCGCGAGGGTCCGCTGCGACGCGAAGTGCCGCGGTGCGCCTGTGAGCGGGTCGGTGAACTCGATGCTCCGCGCCAGCAGTCGCAGTGGATCCCGGTAGTCGTCGACGGCGACCTCGCGCGGCACGGGATACAGCGAGTCGCCGACTATGGGCAGGCCGAGAGAGGCCATGTGCACGCGTAGTTGATGGGTCTTGCCCGTGCGCGGATGCAGGCGGTAGAGCGCCAGGTCGCCCACCGTGCGCACCTTCTCGATCACGGTCTCGCTGTTCGGCTCACCCGGCACCTCGGTCGCCTGCAGTGATCCACGGTCCTTGACGATGCGGCTGATCACGGTGTGCGGGAACGAGATCGGCGAGTCGGGGGCCACCGCTTCGTAGACCTTGACCATGCTGCGCTCCCGGAACATCTCCTGATATGCGCGGCGGACGTCCTGTCGTGCGGTGAAGACGAGCACGCCCGCGGTGAGGCGATCGAGGCGGTGCGCCGGGGACAGTGCGTCGTTTCCCAGTTCGCGTCGCAGCCGGGTCAGGGCGGTCTGCACGACGAAGCGCCCCCGTGGTGTCGTAGCCAGGAAGTGCGGCTTGTCCACCACCACGATCGCATCGTCTCGGTACAGGATCGGGGCGGTGAACGGCACCTCGGGTTCCACGGGCGGATCCCGGTACAGGTAGACGTCGGCGCGGGGGACCAGGGGAGTGTCGACCAGCACGGGCCGTCCTGCGGCATCGACGACCTCGCCGTCCGTCACCTTCGCGCGCAGGGCCTCCGCATCGCGCGGAAAGCGTGCGACGAGGTACTCGACTATGGTCCTGTGCTCTGCCGGCGCGTCCGGCATGCGGATCCGCGTCGGATTGAGACCGTCTCGGATCGGCAGCGGTGCGGGCACCGGATCGAGCGTAGTGCGCCGGTACCCTCGAACGCGGTCGGCCGCGGCGAGCGGCCGAGAGAAGTCTCAGGGGGGAAGCGCATGGCACAGAAGTCTGCACACAAGTGGGTCGAGACCGACGTACCGGATCAGTCCGGCCGGACCTTCGTGGTCACGGGAGCCAACAGCGGGCTCGGCGCCGAGGCCGCGAAGGCACTCGGTCGCGCGGGCGCGACGGTGGTGCTGGCCTGCCGGACCGTGGAGAAGGCGAAGCCGATCGCGGACGAGATCGGTGAGCGCGCCGAGGTGCGTCGACTCGACCTCGCGGATCTGAGCTCGGTGCGGGAGTTCGCCGACGACACGCCCACCGTGGACGTACTGATCAACAACGCCGGCGTCATGGCACTGCCGCTGAAGCGGACCGCCGACGGATTCGAGATGCAGTTCGGCACGAACCATCTCGGGCATTTCGCGCTGACCGGCCTCCTGCTGGACAGGATCACCGACCGCGTGGTCACCATGTCGAGTTTCATGCACCAGGTACCGGGACTGAAGCTGTCGGATCTCAACTACGAGAAGCGTCGCTACAGCCGGTGGGGTGCCTACGGGCAGTCGAAGCTGTCGAACCTGCTGTTCGCGTACGAGCTGGATCGCCGACTGCGTGCGGCGGGGTCACCCGTGCTCTCGCTGGCGGCGCATCCCGGTTACTCGAGTACCGAGTTGATGGGGCGGACGGAGAGTGTGCAGGACGCGTTCATGTCACTCGGCCGGGTCTTCGCCCAGTCGGCCTACATGGGAAGCCTGCCGGAGCTCTACGCCGCGACGGCACCGGGGCTGCAGTCCGGCGGCTACTTCGGACCGGACGGGTTCCAGGAGCTGAGCGGGCACCCGAAGAAGGTCGGATCGAACAAGGCCTCGCGTGACGAGGCGAAAGCCCGTGAGCTCTGGACCAGGTCGGTCGAGCTCACGGGCGTCACCTACCCGATCTGAACGGTCAGTCGTCGCTGACGGTGATCTGCACGTCGATGTTGCCGCGGGTCGCGTTGCTGTAGGGGCAGACCTCGTGGGCCTTGTCCGCGAGGGCCTGCGCCGTGTCGTGATCGAGGTTGGGGAGGGTCACCTCGAGGACCACGGCGAGCTCGAAGCCGCCGGCGTCGTTCGGGCCGATGCTGACCTTCGCGCCGACGGAGGAGTCGGTGACGTCGGCCTTCTGCTGGCCGGCGACGAGGCGCAGAGCGGAGTGGTAGCACGCGGCGTAGCCGACGGCGAAGAGCTGCTCCGGGTTGGTTCCGTTGCCGCTGCCGCCCATCTCGGTG
Source organism: Rhodococcus sp. NFXS4 (assembly GCF_058139645.1). Lineage (NCBI taxonomy): Bacteria > Bacillati > Actinomycetota > Actinomycetes > Mycobacteriales > Nocardiaceae > Rhodococcus > Rhodococcus sp. NFXS4. The sequence goes on along the minus strand of NZ_CP192221.1, from coordinate 3,515,266 downwards.
GGGGCGGCGAGGTCGACGTCGACCTTGCCGTCGGTGGTGCGGCCGTGGCCGTTGCGTCCGTCGCCGGTGGCCAGTGCCTCTGCGGTGTACAGCGTCTTCATGGGTGAACCTCTCGTGGTGGGGATGGACGGGTCAGGCGGAACGAAGCGACGCGGTGGTCTTGCGGACGAGCGCGATCAGCGTGGTCGCCTCGTCTTCGGTGAGGCCGGTCGCGGTGAAGATGCACTCGGGAACGTGCGCGGCCGCGGAACGCAGGGCGCGGCCCGTGTCCGTCAGCCGGATCTCGACGCGTCGTTCGTCCTCCGCTGACCGTTCGCGGGTGACGAGCGACAGTGTCTCGATGCGCTTGAGCAGGGGGGACAGTGTTCCGGAATCCAGGCCGAGTCGATCGCCCAGTTCCGAGACGCTGAGTCCGTCCCGCTCCCACAGCACGAGCATCACCAGGTACTGCGGGTAGGTGATGCCCAGGTCGTCCAGCAGGGGCCGGTAGACCGCGGTGGTGGCCCGCGACGCCGAGTACAGGGCGAAGCAGAGTTGCTTGTCCAGTGTCGGCGCGTCGTTCACAAGACCGAACGTAGCGCACAATTGAATTGTGCACAACCTTTTGCTCCAGACAAAAGTCCATCGCAGCGATCGAGGCGGACGTCAGCGTGCGAACAGGAACATCGCGAGGGTGCGGAGAACGCCGGGGTAGGCGTCGTCACGCGGCTGCGAGGCGGCGGGCGCGGGTCGGAGCGGCGTCATGGGCACCGATGGGTACTGACCGTCGGTAACGGGTGCAATGGTGGTTTCGGCGGAATGGTCCAGACTCATACCCCGTATTGTGCACCACCCGTCTGCGAAAAGGCTGTGAACAGCCCGTGCGGTTCGTGGCGTGTCCGACGGGACGTCACATCCGGGCGTGCCGGGCCATCACGACGGCGTAGACGCCGTAGAGGGCGATGCCGACTCCGGCGAGGACGAGCAGGATCTGTCCGAACGGCTGCGCCCCCAGGGTCTTGACGGCTCCGTCGAGACCCGTCGCCTTGCCGGGATCCGCGGTCAGCACGGCGGCGGCCACCAGGACACCGACACCGACGAGGGCGAGGCCCTTGGCGGTGTATCCGACCACGCCGATGACCCGGACCGGACGCCCGACGTGACCCTCGAGGTCCTTCTCGAACTTCGTGGAGATGCCCTTGTACACGTGATAAGCGCCGACGCCGATGATGACGGCCGCGGCCACGACGAGAACGACCTTGCCGATCGTCGACTCCATGAGGCGGGCGGTGAGCCCGGCGTTCTGCTGACCCGTCGACTGCCCGGCACCGCGAGCGAAGTTCAGCGCGGACCAGGCGAATGCGAGGTACACGACGGCGAGTGCACCGGCCTTGAGTCGATCGGTCGCACTGCCGGAATCGGCCTCGGTCTTCTTGCCCACCACCGCCTCGAGAATGCGCCACGCGGCGAGGGCCAGGAAGGCGACGACGGCGATCCACAGCATGACGGCACCGCCGGGCTTGGAGGCCAGCTCGCCCAGCGCGCCGGACTGGTCGGCGTTGCCGCCCTGTCCGAAGGCGAGCCGCACCGCGATGTATCCGATCAGGAGGTGCAGCACTCCGCTCACGAGATGCCCTGCGCGGGCGGCTCTCTCGAACGCCGTGCTGTTCTGGATGCGGTCCCCGCGAGAGGTGTCGATCGCCATCGGACCATGGTCCCACGTCAAGGGAGAAGAATGTCCGCTTCCGCCGCCCGGGTGCGTCGGTACGGCCGTGCGCTACAGTGCCTGTGTGCAGCGAGCATATTTTTGGTTCAGCAGGCCGGCCCTCGGTGGTCCGGTCAGCGGAACCATGCGCTGACCCACTCCACCCGACGAGCCGGCAGGACCGGCTCGCGTGGAATGCGTGTCCCGGTCGTGACGTCTCACCCGACCGCCCCGAGGACTCATCGTGACTCTCGCACTCGACACTCTTCCCGACCTGTCGCGGACAGGTCCGCTCGTCTCGCCGCGTGCGCTGCGGGACGCGGAACCCGCATCCGCCGACGCGGCTCTCCGCGTCGCCGACAGCCGTGACGCCCTGCGCGCCATCCTGACCGGAGCCGACGACCGCGTGGCCGTCGTGGTGGGCCCGTGCTCCGTGCACGACCCGATCGCGGCACTGGACTACGCCCGCCGGCTGGCCGTCCTGGCCGACGAGGTGGGGGATCGACTCCAGGTGATCATGCGGGTCTACTTCGAGAAGCCGCGGACATCGGTGGGCTGGAAGGGTCTGCTCAGCGACCCCGGCCTCGACGGCTCGGACGATCTCGACGCCGGGCTCCGGGCGGCGCGGCGCATTCTGGCCGCCATCGTCGACGGCGGCCTGCCCACGGCGACGGAGTTCCTCGATCCTGCTCTGTCCGGCCATCTCTCGGACCTGGTGACGTACGGGGCGATCGGTGCCCGCACCGCGTCGTCGCAGGTTCACCGCCAGATGGTCAGCGGTCTGCCGATGCCGGTGGGCATCAAGAACGGAACGGACGGCGACGTGCAGGTGGCCGTCGACGGGGTGCGCTCGGCGAGGTCGCCGCACGTGTACGCCGGGGTCGACGACGACGGCCGACTGGCCGCCGTGCGCACGACGGGCAACGAGGACGCCCACGTCATCCTCCGGGGTGGGTCCTCCGGCCCGAACTACGACGCGGCTTCGGTGACCGACGCTGGGGAGCGGCTCCGGCGCTCGGGCGCGGACCCGCGGGTGGTGGTGGACGTCAGCCACGGCAACAGTGCCAAGAACCACCGACGCCAGCTCGACGTGCTGGGCGACCTCGCCGACCGGATCGCCGGCGGCGACCGCGGCGTCGTGGGGGTGATGGTGGAGAGCTTCCTCGTCGAGGGCCGTCAGGACCTCGGCACGTTGGGGGAGCCGCTCACCTACGGCCAGTCGATCACCGATGCCTGCCTCGGGTGGGCCGACACCGAACGCGCCGTGCGTGCGCTGGCCGACGCCGTCAGCGCACGCCGTGCGGTCGGAACTGGACGCTGATCCGGGGCCCCGTGGCGCGCGTGCTCTTGGGCACGCAGTGCTCCCAGGTCCGCTGACAGGACCCGCCCATGACGATCAGATCACCGTGTCCCAGAGTGTGTCTCACCGAGGGACCGCCGCCGCGCGGTCGCAGCAACAGCGGCCGTGCGGCGCCGAGGGACACGATGGCGACCATGGTGTCCTCGCGCGCTCCGCGTCCGAGGTCGTCGCCGTGCCAGGCGACGCTGTCCTTGCCGTCGCGGTAGAAGCAGAGTCCGGCCGTGGCGAAGTCCTCGCCCAGTTCGGCTCGGTAGTGCTCGCTCAGCTGTCGACCGGCATCGACCAGGACGGGGGCGGGCAGCCGCTCGGGATCGGGGAAGAAGGAGACCAGGCGCGGGACGTCGACGACGCGGTCGTACATCGGTCGGCGTTCCGACCGCCACGGAACCTCCTCCACCAGCCGGTCGAAGACGGAGTCCGAGCCGCTCACCCAGTTCGGCAGCACGTCGATCCACGCGCCGTCGGTCAACACCGTCCGGCGGACGGACGTGAGGGAGCCGAGCGACGGTCCGTCCGCGCCGTCGTCGAACAGGGACGCCTGGAGTGCGTAGGTCACGGGGCCATCGTAGCGCGGTCGTTCGAACGTATGTTCCTACACGGCTGTCGTCACCGAACGCGGGCCAGCTCCGCTGCGCGCAGACCGACGTACAGTTCGGCGGCGTCCGCCGGGTTCGTGTGATCACGGCCCGTGAGGTCGTGGATACGGCGGAGCCGGTAGAGCACGGTGTTGCGGTGGTAGTGCAAGCGGTCGGCCGCCGCGGTGGTGGAACCGGCGGCCGCGAACCACGCGTCGAGCGTCTCGAGCAGGCTGTCCCGGTCCGCGAGGCGGTGCGAGCCCTCGGCCACGGCGAGCGGACCCAGGATCTGTCGGGCGGCCCGCGCGGCGGCGTCGGGAGTCGAGACCAGCAGCAGCGGAACCGGACACGCGTCGTAGCGACTGATGCGCGCGCTCCCCGGCGGTGCGCAGCGACGAGCCGTCCGGGCCTGCGCCACCGCCGTCGGGGTGGACAGCGACCGCTCGTAGTACGTGCCGACACCCAGTCGGGTGCCGTAGAGCCGGCCCAGGGTGTCCACCGCGTCGTCGAGCACCGCCGGCGCCGAGGCGACCAGCAGTCCCAGGTGACCGTCCGCATCGGTGTCCCACACCGACTCGACACCGAGCGGCAGGATGCTCTCGCGCGCGCTGCCCGGAGTGGCACCCCGGTCGACGGTGGTCTCGGCGGACACGACGGCGAAGTGGCCCGCGTCCGGGATGCGGAAGGCTCGCAGGGCGTCCTGCACGGCAGCGGGGTCAGAGGCGGTCTCGTCGAACAGAGCGCGGAGCACCATGCGGCGCGCATCGGCGTCGTCGAGGGCGAGCCGGTCCGCGGCGTCGCGATACGCCTCCGCGGCCGCGTCGGAGTAGGTGTCCACCAGTGCCCACACCTCGGTGGCCATCGCGAGCAGCACCTCCGGAGCCCGGCCCGCGGCCGCCGCGGTGAGCTCGGCCCAGATCAGACGACCACCGAGGCGGAATGCGTGCAGCAACGCCGCCAGCGGCACCGCGTTCTCGGCCTTGATCCGGCCGGCCGCGCGTGCGGGTTCCAGGTCGCCGCTCGCGCCCGTGGTCAGAGCGTCGAGCATGGACCGAAGATTGCCGGTGCACACCGTGGCGAGCTCGTCCCGCGTGAGCGACGTGGCCTCGAGGTACGACTGTTCGGCGACCAGGATGTCGAGGACGAGTCGCTCGCTGAGCTCGCCGACGTGCTCTCCCAGCAGCGCGGCGAGACCCTGCGAGGTGAGCGGTTCCGGTGCGGAGCGGCGGACGGCCACGGGCGTCGACATCACTCCACCGTACGGCTGTCCGGTGACGGACGCCACAGGGCGGCTGTGCCTCGGCACAAACCGGGCGCGTGAGCTGCCGACGTCCGCCTATGGCCACCCGATGTAGTACAGGTCACAATCAACGGTATGACCACAGGCGAACTCACCCCGAGTACCACCGGCGCATCCGCCTTTCCCGAGGTCGACGCGGCTCTCCGCGACCTCGAACAGGGCGAGGCCGCATGGGCACGTGCCTCGCTCGGCGACCGCGCGGACCTTCTCGACCGGGTCGCGGCCCTCACGGCGTCGAAGGCGCAGGAGTGGGTCGACGCGGCCGCTCGATTCAAGAAGCTGCCCGCGGCCTCCGCACTCCTCGGTGAGGAATGGCTCTCCGGGCCGTACTCCGTCGTCACCGCGTGCCACGTGCTCGCGCAGAGTCTGCGGCAGCTCGCCGTCGGGAATAGCCCGCTCGCGGACGCCCGGATCGGCTCGGGTCCGGGCGGGCGCACCACCGTGCAGGTGCTGCCGTCGAACATCTTCGACACGCTGCTGCTCAACGGGTTCTCCGCCGAGGTGTGGCTCGAACCGGGTGTCGACGCGGACACCGCGCGCCGTGACGCCGGACTCGCGCAACGGAACCCGACCGAGACCGGGGGCATCGGTGCGGTGCTCGGCGCCGGCAACATCACGTCCATCGCCCCGCTCGACACGCTCTACGAACTGGTCGCGCACAACCGCGTCGTCGCGCTGAAGCTCAACCCGGTGACGGATCCGATGGAACCGGTGCTCCGCGCCGTCTTCGCTCCCTTGGTCGAGCTGGGCGCGGTGCGCATCCTCACCGGTGGCCCGGACGTCGGCTCGTACCTCGTGCACCACGACGCCGTGGCGCACGTGCACATGACGGGCAGCTCGATCACGCACGACGCCATCGTCTTCGGCACCGGCGAGGAGGGTGCCGAGCGCAGGAAGGCCAACACCCCGTTGCTCGACGTGCCCATCTCGAGCGAACTCGGCGGCGTCTCGCCGGTCATCGTGATCCCGGGTGAGTGGTCCGACGCGGACATCCGGTTCCAGGCCGAGCACGTGGTGACCCAGCGGCTGCACAACGGCGGCTACAACTGCGTCGCCGCGCAGGTCGTGGTGATCTCCTCCGAGTGGCCGCAGCGCGACGCGTTCCTGGCGGCACTGCGCACGGCACTCCACGAGGCGCCGGACCGCGAGCCGTACTACCCCGGCAGCGCCACCCGCGTCGCCGGTGCCCGAGCGGACTACCCGGGCGCGGAGTCGCTCGGCCCGTCCGGCGGCCGCACCCTCGTGAGCGACCTCGATCCGGACAGCTACCGCGCTCTGCTCACCACCGAGTACTTCGCACCGGTGCTCGGTGTCATCGAAATCCCCTACACCGGGCAACGTTTCGTGGACGAGGCCGTCCGCATGTCGAACGAGGAGTTCGTCGGCACGCTCGGCGTCAACGTGATCGCGCATCCCGACACGCTGTCGTCGCTCGGCACCGCCGTCGACGAGATGCTCGAGGACCTGCGCTACGGCACCATCGCGCTCAACGCGTGGACCGGCGTCGGCTTCCTCACGGCGGCGGCGACCTGGGGTGCGTTCCCGGGCCACACGCTCGACGACGTCCAGAGCGGAATCGGCGTCGTGCACAATGCACTGCTGATCGACCGACCCGAGCGCACCATCGTCCGCGGGCCCTTCCGACCCGCGCCGCGCTCGATCCTGAAGGGCGAGTTCACCCTGTCGCCGAAGCCGCCGTGGTTCGTCACCAACCGCACCGCGGCCACCACCGCGAAGCGGTTCACCGCGTTCGCCGCGGCTCCGTCCTGGAAAGCCCTGCCCGCCATCTTCGCGTCCGCTCTGAGAGGTTGACATGACCGAGACTTCCACCGACTACGTCGTCGTCGGCGCAGGATCCGCAGGATGCGTCGTCGCGAATCGGCTCAGTGCCGCGTCGAACACCGACGTCGTCGTCCTCGAGGCGGGCCCGGAGGACAAGGACAAGTTCGTCCACATTCCCGCCGGGTTCTCGAAGCTCTTCCGTTCGGAACTGGACTGGGACTATGACACCGAGCCGCAGGCCGAACTCGCCGGCCGACGGATCTTCTGGCCCCGTGGGCGCATGCTCGGCGGCTCCTCGTCGATGAACGCCATGATGTGGGTGCGCGGGTTCGCAGCCGACTACGACGACTGGGCGGAGGCAGCGGGACCCGGGTGGTCGTTCGACAGCGTGGTGGACACCTTCCGCCGTATCGAGAACATCGAGGGTGCCACCGAGTCCGACGAGGGCAGCGGCGGACCGCTGCACGTGTCGAAGCAGCGCAGTCCCCGGTCGATCACCGGCGCGTACCTCGACTCGGCCGCGGCACTGGGCTTGTCGACGGAGCGCGCCAATCTCCCCACGCCCAAGGGCATGACCGAGACGATGGTCAACCAGAAGCGCGGCGCCCGGTGGAGCTGCGCCGACGCGTACCTGCGGCCGGCCATGTCACGGCCCAACCTCACCGTGGTGACGGAGGCGCAGGCCACGCGCGTGCTCTTCGAGGGAACCCGCGCAGTGGGTGTCGAGTACTCGAAGGACGGTGCGCTGCACACGGTTCGGGCCTCGAAGGAGGTCATCCTGTCCGGCGGTGCCATCAACACTCCGCAGTTGCTGATGCTGTCGGGGATCGGTGCGCCGGAGCATCTCGCCGAGCACGGCATCGACGTGGTGCACGCCGCCCCCGAGGTGGGCGAGAACCTCATGGACCACCTGGTGTCCGCCCTCGGATACGGGGTGCAGTCCGACACGCTGTTCACCGCGGAGAAGATTCCGGAGCTGATCAACTACCTCGCGCGTCGACGCGGCATGCTGACCTCCAACGTCGCGGAGGCGTACGGCTTCGTCCGCAGCCGCGACTCGCTCGACCTCCCGGACATCGAACTGCTCTTCGCGCCGGCGCCCTTCTTCGACGAGGGTCTCATCCCGGCGGACTCGCATGCGGCCATCCTGGCCTCGATCCTGCTCAAGCCGGAGAGCCGCGGACGCATCTCGTTGCGGTCGTCCGCACCGTTGGACAAGGCGATCGTGGATCCGCGCTACCTGTCCGACCCGGGCGGTGTGGACCGCGCGGCGATGCTCAGCGGGCTGCGCTACTGCGCCGACATCGCGCAGACGGAGCCGCTGAAATCGCGACTGGGGGAGATGGTGCGCCCGGTACTGCGCAACAGCGAGGCACTCGACGAAGCGCTGAGCGAGTCGCTGGAGACCATGTCTCACACCCTCTACCACCCGGTGGGCACCGCCCGGATGGGCTCGGACGCGGTATCGGTGGTGGATCCGGAGCTGCGGGTGCGCGGGGTGGAGGGGCTGCGCGTGGCCGACGCGTCCGTGATGCCGACGATCATCCGCGGCCACACTCACGCACCGTCGGTGCTCATCGGGGAGAAGCTGTCGGAGTTCGTGCTCGCCTCACGCGTGTGAGCGGTACGACCCCGGCGTCATCCCGGTCCACCGTTTGAAGGCGCGGCGGAAGGCGCTGGGTTCGGAGAAGCCGAGACGCGAGGAGATCTCCTCGGCCGTCTCGCCTCGTTCGAGCCCGGCGACCGCCGCGTCGCGCAGCACCTCGTCGCGCAGCTGACCCAGTGACGTGCCCTCCTGGCGCAGCAACCGGCGCAGGTGCGGCACGCTGATGGACAACATCGTCGCGATGTCGGTGGTGGTCGAGGCGCGGCCCATCGCGCCCAGTGCGAGGGCGCGCCGCACCACACTCGCCGCGCTGGAGCCGTAGTCCCGCTCCGAGAACAGGCGATTGGGCGACTCGCGGAGGTACTCCTCGAGGCTCTCCTCCGTCTGCACGAGCGGTGACGCCATGATCGCGTCGTCGAATTCCAGTGCCGCGACGTCGGATCCGAACGTCACGTGCACCCCGAAGATGTCGTCGTACACCCGCGGCGACGGATGCTGCGGTTCGGGGAAGGGCACCTGGACGGACAGCAGTTTCACGCGCCGCCCGATGAGCCACGCCGAGAAGCGGTGCCAGAGGATGAGCAGGAACTCGATGCGGATGCGCTGCGCCGCCTCGGCCGCCTCCGGGGAGAGCTGATCGGCGATCATCGTCGGGGAGTCGACGAGTTCGAGCCGGGCGCGTCCCCCGCCGCGCATCAGCACACCGCGCGGGACGCCGGGAAAGGCGCGACCGACGTCCACCATCCGCTCGAGCGCGCTCCCCAGATCGGGGCGGTGGATCATCGTCAGACTGAGTGCCCGAAAGGTGCCGCGGCGCACCGGAGCCGATCCGAGACCCATCAGCTCGTCGCCCGTCATCTGCCACAGCGCGCGAGTGAGGCGCGTGACCTGGTCGGTGGTGAGGCGGGCGCCGGGTCGAGTGAGGACGTGCGGGTCGATGTCGGCCTCGCGCAGGCAGGCGGACAGGTCCACACCCGTCTCCCGCGCGAGGGTCACCGCCGTGCGGACGAACTCCACCGAGATGGTCGGCGGCGCCGCAGTGTCGATCGTCATGGGGTGGCGGACAATCGGGCCAAGCGCGACGCCGCGTCGGCGAGCACGTGATCCTGTTTGCAGAAGGCGAAGCGCACCAGGGTGTCCCAGCCCTCGCGGTGATCGACGAACGCGTCCACCGGTACGCCGACGACGCCGATGCGTTCGGGCAACGCACGGCAGAAACTGTCGGCGTCGGACTCGCCCAGTGGAGCGATGTCGGCGCAGACGAAGTACGTGCCCTCACTGCGCTTGACGTCCAGCCCGGCATGCGACAGCGCGGCGGACAGCGTGTCCCGCTTGGCCTGCAGTCCCGTTCGCAGGGCGTCCACCCAGGCGCTCTCGTGGTCGAGGGCGTGGGCCACCGCCGGCTGGAAGGGGGCGCCGCCGACGAAGGTCATGAACTGCTTGGCCGCCTTCACCGCGGCGATGAGGTCGGCGGGTCCGCAGGCCCACCCCGTCTTCCACCCGGTGGCGTTGAACGTCTTCGCCGCGCTCGACACCGTGATGGTGCGCTCGGCCATGCCGGGGAGCGTGGCGATGGGGGTGTGGACGGCGTCGTCGAACACCAGTCGCTCGTAGACCTCGTCGGTGAGGACCAGGAGGTCGTGCTCGCACGCGACCTCGGCGATCGCGGCCAGCTCCGATGCGGTGAACACGGTTCCGGTGGGATTGTGCGGGGAGTTGACGACGATCATGCGGGTGCGCGGGCCGACGGCGGAGCGCAGGGCATCGACGTCGAGGGCGAACCGATCGCCGTCGACGACGAGGGGGACCGTGCGCCGCTGCGCACCCGCGAGCGCGACGGCGGCCGCGTAGGAGTCGTAGTACGGCTCGACGAGCAGCACCTCGTCACCGCTCTCGACGAGGCCGAGCATCGCGGCGCTGATCGCCTCGGTGGCCCCGACGGTGACCAGGATCTCCGCGTCCGGGTCGTACTCGGTGCCGTAGCGGCCGGCCCGGTCCCGAGCGACGGCGTCGCGCAACACCGCCATGCCCGGCCCGGGCGGGTACTGGTTGAGGCCGGACGCGATGGCCTCGCGCGCCACCTCCAGCATGCGCGCGGGGCCGTCGGTGTCCGGGAAACCCTGTCCGAGATTGACGGCGTCGTGCGTGGCCGCCAGCGCGGTCATCTCCGCGAAGATGGTGGACGCGAAGGGGCGCAGCCGGGCGACGGTGCGGGAAGGCCGGAGGCCGGCCGGATTCGATTCGCGGGAGGAAGGCCGGAGGCCGGCCGGTTCGGAGTCGGAAGGCCGGAGGCCGGCCGGACTCGATGCGCGGTCGTTCGACGTCACAGCCATGAGGGGGAGCCTAGCGTTCGAGTCACGAGTCCCTCGACGCGTCAGTCCGCGCGCTTCTGCAGCAGTTCCTCGGGCAGGTCGTGGGGGTCGATGAGGAGCTGATCGTTCTCGGCCTGCCGCACGGTCTCCGACACGGACAGGTTCTTGCGCAGCAGCTTCCACTCGACCGGATCGATGGCCTCGATGGCCGTCCGCAGCACGGTCCGGTCCCGCGTACCCCAGGCGACGGGCATGGGGCTGACCATCTGCCACGTCTCCGAGATGGATTTGGCGCTCCGGTCGGACAGCACGGCCACGGAGGGGACGCGCTCGCCCTCGGTCATCGTGTGTCCTGGCAGCGCCCGCACGTTCCGGACGACGAGTGCGTAGTGCGGGACGGTGGTCTCCGGCTTGGCGATGTCGATCAGCGCGAGGATCGTGGCTCCACGCGGTCGCGTCTCCGACACCATGGCCGGCACCAACGCGCTCGAGGCGTACAGCTCGTCGATGGACCCGACCTTGCGGGGCGCCCACACGGATACCCACAGCGACATCAGGGCGGCCACGGCCAGCACCGCACACAGGATGTAGGACCACGCGTGGTCGAGGACGTACAGCCAGGCCGCGCCGCCCGCGAGGAGCACGGCGAAGACGACGGACGAGATGCGCAACCGCCGCACGTCGCCGAGGGTCTCGTTCACCGACCGGGCGTGCGCGCGGTCCACGGGGAAGTCGAAGGTGCGCACGTCAGATCGCCGGTCCCAGGAGGTCGTCGGCGTCGGTGATGCGATACGCGTAGCCCTGCTCGGCGAGGAAGCGCTGGCGGTGAGCCGCGTACTCCGCGTCGAGGGTGTCGCGCGAGACGACCGAGTAGAAGTGCGCCTGCCCACCGTCGTGCTTGGGGCGCAGCAGTCGGCCCAGTCGCTGGGCCTCCTCCTGCCGGGATCCGAAGGTGCCCGAGACCTGCACGGCCACCGAGGCTTCGGGGAGGTCGATGGAGAAGTTGGCGACCTTGCTCACCACGAGGGTCTTGATCTCGCCGCGGCGGAACGCGTCGAAGAGCAGTTCGCGTTCCTTGTTCTTGGTCGAGCCCTGGATCACGGGAGCATCCAGGGCCGCACCCAGCTCGTCGAGCTGGTCGAGGTACGCGCCGATGACGAGCGTCGGTGAGTCCTCGTGCCGCGCCAGGATCGACTTCACCACGGCGATCTTCGTGTGCGCCGTGGAGCACAGCTTGTAACGCTCCTCCGGCTCCGCCACGGCGTACGACATGCGTTCCGCGTCGGTCAGAGTGACGCGCACCTCGATGCACTCGGCCGGCGCGATCCAGCCCTGTGCCTCGATGTCCTTCCACGGTGCGTCGTAACGCTTGGGGCCGATGAGCGAGAACACGTCGCCCTCGCGGCCGTCCTCGCGCACCAGCGTCGCGGTGAGTCCGAGTCGGCGTCGCGACTGCAGGTCGGCTGTCATGCGGAACACGGGAGCGGGGAGGAGGTGCACCTCGTCGTAGATCACCAGGCCCCAGTCGCGGGAGTCGAAGAGCTCGAGGTGCTTGTACTCACCCTTGGTGCGGCGCGTGATCACCTGGTAGGTCGCGATGGTGACCGGGCGGATCTCCTTGCGCTCGCCGGAGTACTCGCCGATCTCCTCCTCGGTCAGAGAGGTTCGGGCGATGAGCTCGCGCTTCCACTGCCGACCGGCGACGGTGTTGGTGACGAGGATCAGTGTGGTCGCGCGGGCCTTGGCCATGGCCGCGGCGCCCACCATCGTCTTGCCGGCACCACAGGGGAGGACGACCACACCGGATCCGCCGGCCCAGAACGAGTCGGTCGCCATCTGCTGGTAGTCGCGTAGCTCCCAGTGGCCACCGGAGAAGTCCAGATCGATGGGATGCGCCTCGCCGTCGACGTATCCGGCCAGATCCTCGGCCGGCCAGCCGACCTTGAGGAGCATCTGCTTGAGGCGCCCGCGCTCACTGGGGTGGACGAGCACGGTGTCGTCGTCGACCTGCGCGCCGAGCATCGGGGCGATCTTCTTGTGCCGCATGATCTCGGTGAGCACGGCGCGGTCGAGGCTCACCAGGGACAGCCCGTGCACGGGCGACTTGACCAGCTGGAGCCGGCCGTAGCGGGCCATGGTGTCGACGATGTCGACGAGCAGGGGCTGCGGAACCGCGTAGCGGGAGAAGGTCACGAGGGCGTCGACCACCTGCTCGGCATCGTGGCCCGCGGCGCGCGCGTTCCACAGCGCGAGCGGGGTGATGCGGTAGGTGTGGACGTGCTCGGGTGCGCGTTCCAGCTCGGCGAACGGAGCGATGGCCGAGCGGGCCTGCCCGGCGAGCTCGTGGTCGACCTCGAGCAACAGGGTCTTGTCGGACTGGACGATCAACGGTCCGTCGGTCACGGTCTCTCCTTCACGCGCCCCGCATGGACGAACCGGGGCGCAACCAGTCCATTGTGCCTTGCACCGGCGCGGCAGTTCAGGCGAGCAGGGCCACCGACGTGATGCGGTGCAACGTGAAGTGACGCATGACACCGGCGTCGGGGTCCCACGCGTCGAGTTGGCCGCCGCCGACGGTCACCGGTTCGACGACACGGTTGCTCGAGACACCGGCAGCGTCCACGTAACCGATGCTGATCGGTGAGCGGGACAACGCGGCGCGCTGGAGAAGCGCGATCGTCGCGGCGCCGGACGCACGGGTGCCGTCGGACCGCACCCGTTCACGCTCGGTCCGGCGCACCTCTCCGGCTCGGGTGCCGGCCCGCATCTCCGAGACGAGGCGCCCCAGTTGCTCGTCCGTGGGGACGGCGGGCGTGCGGTAGGGCGAGCGACCGCGACGGGGGACGACGCGCGCACCGCGATCGCGGACGTCGACGATGGTGCCGGAGGAGTCCTCGCCCGCGGGTGCGAACCCGGCGGCGCGCAGCCCGGCCAGCACGTCGGCCAGCGGCGCCTGCGAGATCGCGACGGTCGGGGCCAGTGCCCGCAACGCGAGGGCCTCGGCGGCGGGGGAGGAGAGCACCTCCGCGAGCAGTGCGGGGTCCTCGCAGCGGACGAAGGACGACGCCATCCCGGCACGCAGGCGTCCGTGGCGCCGGGCGACGTCGTCGATGAGGTAGGTCAGCGACTGCGGGACGGGCGTCCGAGAGTGGGTGGCGAAGAGGGCATGGAGCTCCGCGGCGGTGGTGCCGCCGTCCAGAGCACGTCGAAGCGTCCGCTCGTCGATGCGGTACATCGTCGCGGCGCCCGCCGACTCGATGTCCGCGACCGTCGCCATCCGCTGCGCGAGCTCGGGAGTCAACGGCCCGGGGGCGACGACGGTCAGGTCGGCCTGGACCAGAACGTGGTCGATGGGGTCGGGCAGGACGCGGTGCATCGCCGCCGCGGCCGAGGACGGATCACCGATCAGTGCGCGTCCGGGGGTGGACAGTGCTCCGCGGCCGACGACCCCGAGAGCGCCGGCCTCGGCCAGGTAGCGGGAGACCGGGCCGACGCCCAGGCGAGCGGCGAGGCGTGGCCTGCGCCAGGTGGCGATGCGGACGACGTCCTCGGTGGCGAGGGCCTTTCCCGAGGCGAGATCGGCGATCACGCCCAGCACGATCCGCCGGTCTCGGGGCGCGGCGGCCGAGCGGGCCTCGTCGGACAGTGCGGCGATCGGCTTGTCGTTGGCGTCGCGCATGCCGATCAACCACGGCACCCTGGGCAGATCCAGCCAGGCTCCGGCCAGGGTGGCCCAGCGCTGTGCCGGCGATGCGGTGACCCACGCGTCGACCGCGGGGGTGGGCGTCCACATGTCGTCGATGTCGGTGAGCGGTCCCGGATCGGGCAGCCCCACCGCGATGAGTCCGGCGCCCGCCAGGACCTCGACCAGCAGGCCGACCCGCGCCTCGTCGAGATCGGCTGCCTTTGCGATGCGTCGGATCTCCCGGACGCCGAGTCCCCCCGCCTTGAGTGCGGGCGCGGGCGTGCGGGAGAGCGAGTCGACGATGTCCTCGCAGTGCCGCAGCAGCTCGAGGGCCTCCCCGGCGGCGGCCGCGTCGACGTCCGCCACCCCGACAGCGGTGGTCGACGCCGCCGGTGGGGCCAGCGACACCGGATCGGTGACGGGCTCGCCGCGGAGTACCTGCGAGACCTGCGGCGGCAGTTCGACCGTGTTGTCGTCGAGCCAGGTGAGCAGCCCGGCGGCGAGCAGGCGCTGGACGGGCCGATCCGCGGGCGTACCGGGTGCGGCGTCGCGCGTCCGGCCGATCGACGACGAGCGGGTCAGCGTGGTGAGCAGCTCACGGCTGCGGTCGTCGATCTCCGCGAGCTTCGCACCGACCACCTCGGCGGTGAGCGAGGCGTCGACGTCGAAGAACCGTCCGACCCGCCACGGCACGGCGTCGCGTGCGGCCGCGACCAGGGTGAGCGACGTCGTGCCGCGCACCAGCGCACGCGCACGCAGCACCGACAGTGCCGCGTCGACCGCCTTCTTCGTCGCTCGGCGGCCGACGATCTCGTCGAGTCGGGCGCGGGCGACCGGGGCGGTGTCGGCGCCCTCGTGCGCGAGCAGCTCCACGACGGTCAGGCACGTGGTGTCCAGGTCCTCGGCCGCGCGCAGTACCGAGGCGCGTTGCTCGGACCGGCCCGCCAGAACCTCGAGTGTGGGCGGCGGCGGGATGGTCAGGTCGGGGCGGAGCCGCAGCAGTTCGGCCAGTTCGTCGTCGCTGCGCGCGGACAACCACTCGGTGAGTGTGTCCGCCGGCGTGCCCTCGTTGTCGGTCATCGAGGTCAAGCGTAGAGACCGGTCCAGGGACCTGGACTGGCAGAGGCGCTACTCCGAATGGTGAAATGAACCATGGCGAACTCAGAGAAGAAGCGATATGTCGACCCGGGCTGGCCGCACAGTGCAGACGACGACGATCATCCCGTCACCGAACTGATGTCGGCGCGCGCCGGAAACCTGTCCCCGTTCGGTGAGGAGACGGAGTTCCCGCTGCCGGTGGACTCGCTGCCCTACGCGCATCCCCACACGGTCATCAACCGCTGACGCGCGAGACACGAGAAAGGCCCCCACCAGTCGGTGGGGGCCTTTCTCGTGGAGTGGGTCAGCGGGGCAGGAGATCCTGGTTCGCTGCGATGAAGCTCGCCACCTGCGGATCCGCGGTGGCGGCCTGGACGAAGCCCAGGATCGCCGGATCGTTGGTGAAGTTCTGGACGACCTGGGTGAGTCCCTGCACGGCCTGCTCGGTCGACGGGATGCTCGTCAGATCGGGGAGTGCCGGTGCGGTGGGCGCCGTGGTCGCCGGTGCGTCGCGCTGCGTCGGGCCGCTGCTCAGTCCGAGCTGCGAGGAGCAGGACGGCCAGGCGCCCCAGCCCTGCGACTCGAGCACGCGCTCGGCGACGACGATCTGCTCTTCACGGCTGGCCTGGTTCGCGGTGGCCGCGAACTCTCCGCCGCCGTGTCCGGTCCAGGTGCTCGGCGAGAACTGCAGGCCGCCCTGGAAACCGTTGCCGGTGTTGATGCCCCAGTTGCCGCCGGCCTCGCACTGCGAGAGACGGTCCCAGTCGGAATCGGGGGCTGCGTTGGCCGTGCCGCTGAATGCGAGACCTGCGGTGCCGACCAGTGCGCCGGTGACGGCGACCTTGGCGACGGTCTTGCCCGTGGTGCTCGGCTTGCGATGACGTCCGCTCATAAGGGTAGAAATCCTCTCCACACGCGCCTGCGAGGTCAGCTGTCGGATTCGGGCTGAGAGGTAGCCCGGCCTCGGTGCGCTCCTGGCTGGAGCGGAGAGGCTTCACCCCTAGGTCGACTGCTCGGTGCCCGGTGGGGCGCCGCGAGGGCCGGCCGGATATCTACGAAGGACGTGTGGGTCCCCCGCCCTCGTCCCTGATCATGTCTGTGAGGGATGTCCGGTACCCGCGGGACGAGGTTTGGCGCGGCGGGCCGGACGTCGGCCGAACTTCCGGCCGTGATGGACAGTATTACGAAACGGGCACACATGTCACTGTTCGATAACTTCCCCTGGTGCGCGCGTCGCGCCGCCGTTGTGAGGTGTTCGAACGGGTCGTCGCAGCTAGGACGGCGAAGACGTGCTGACCACCGTCTCGTCACCCGTTCGTGACCGCTTCGTTATGTGTCCGACGTCACATGTGCGCAGGATCACAGCCACGACGACGAGCACCAGGACACCCGTGGTCGGGTAGACGGTCTGCAGCGCCACACCCTCGAGTCGGTTCGACGGCGGGAGCATGAAGGTGCCGATCGCGTAGACGTCACCGGGCGCCACCCAGAACCAGGCGATCTGAGGCAGGCTCGCGACGAGCGGCAGGATCCAGGCGAGCGGGCTCGAGGCACGCAGTGCGACGTCCATGCAGACGATGACCAGCGGCAGGAGCCATACCCAGTGGTGACCCCAGGAGAACGGGGACACCAGAGGCGCTGTCAGGCCGATGACGATCAGGCCGAGGAGCGGCAACCCCCGGCGGTGCGCCGCGGCGCCCACGAGAAGGCCGGCCACGCAGACGGCTCCGGCGATGACGATCCAGAGCAGCGTCGGCGCCTCGGTCATGCCGAACCACCTCGGTATCGACGCGCGTAGCGACTGGTTCGCGCCGGACGAGATGTCGCCGATGCGGGACGAGTCGGAGATGGCGCCGAACCAGTAGGTGACCGCGTCGGAGAAGAGCACGACGAAGCCGAGCACCACGGTCGCCGCGGCGGTGACGACGCCGACGACCAGTGCCCGCCACTGCCGTGTCAGCGCTAGGTGGACGAGGAACAGTCCGGGAGTCATCTTGATGCCGGTGGCGATGCCGACCCCGATGCCGCGGAGCCGGCTGCCCTCGGGCCGCGACAGGTCCCACAGCACCAGCGCCAGGAGAACGAGATTGATCTGACCGAGCCAGATGGTCATGCGCACCGGTTCGAGCCACGTGAAGACGATGGACAGTGCGGCGCTGACGATGCGGAGACTGCGGTCGTCGCGGAAGCCCAGGACCATCCAGCAGGACCGGACGATCAGATAGAGCAGCGCGATGTTCCCGAGCCAGAAGACGATGTTGGTCGTCGCGGTGGACATCGCCCCGAGAGGTGCGAACACCAGCGCGGCGAACGGGGGATACGTGAAGGGGAGTTCGCCGACCAGATCGTGGGCGTACAGCGGGGACGAGTCGAGCACCGTCGCTCCGCCGGCGCGGTACACGAGAGCGTCGATGCCGAACCGGAACAACCCGAACTTGGGGACGTCGAACGGGATGAGCCGATCGTGCGCGACGAGCGCCACGGCGGCACCGATCACGGTGAGGGCGACGAAGATCCTGTGTGATCCGAAGGTGCGGTCATCGGATTTCTTCAGTATCACGCACAGGATGGTAGACCGATCCGACGTGTATCACCCCTCGGGCCACGCCGATAAGGAACCGTTCGTTCTGTTGAGTGCGCGCCCCGACGTCAGTAGCGCGTGGCCACGAACGGTGCGTCCGAGTCGACGATGTCCTTGCCCAGCGGCATGAGCGACACCGGGATCAGCTTGAGGTTCGCCAACGCCAGCGGGATCCCGATGATGGTGATCGCCATGGCGATCGCGGTGAGGACGTGCCCGATGGCCAGCCAGATCCCTGCCACGACGATCCAGATCACGTTGCCGATCACCGAGGCGACACCAGCCGTGGGCTTGTCCACCACGGTCCGGCCGAAGGGCCACAGGGCGTACACCCCGATGCGGAAGGCCGCGATACCGAACGGGATGGTGACGATGAGAATGCAGCAGACGATGCCGGCCACGAAGTAGCCGAGAGCGAGCCACAGGCCGCCGAAGATCAACCAGATGACGTTCAGCAGCAGGCGCATGCGACCAGTATGCCCGGTTCCGCCGTGTCAGCGACGGGCTCGGCGGCCCGACCGCAGCGCGTGGATCATACCGAGCAGGAACCCCAGCGGGCACAGCATCGCCGAGAGATAGATCCACAGTCCGGGCGGATCGTCCCAGACGATCAGCGTCACAAACATGACGACGATCGCCAGCAGGCCCAGCCCGAAACAGACGAGGGCGGCGACCAGGAGCGCCGGGGTTCCGGTACGGGGGGAGTCGGTCACGAGACAGCACACTATCCCGCCGTCCTGACGACCCGACCGGCCTCCGGCCTACCCGGCGCCTGCCCCGCGATATCGAGGTGCTCGTCGTTCGCGCAGCGGAGTACCATCGACTCATCGCGTCCCGAGCGCCAGGGCCCGTCATGGGCGGCGGCAACGGGCGCGATTATTCATGTGACGCGATCAACGAGACGAATGGGTGAGATCGGTGCCGACCGGCAAGGTGAAGTGGTACGACGTCGACAAGGGTTTCGGCTTCCTCTCGCAGGACGAGGGTGAGGACGTGTACGTCCGGTCGTCCGCGCTCCCGCAGGGAGTCGAGGGCCTGAAGGCCGGCCAGCGCGTCGAGTTCGGCATGGCCGCCGGACGCCGCGGACCCCAGGCGTTGTCGCTGAAGGTTCTCGACCCGGCGCCCTCACTGCGTCAGGCGGGTGCCGCCGCCCGCCGCGATCAGCCGACCGCTCGCAAGCACACGCCCGACGAGTTGCACGGCATGGTCGAGGACATGATCACGCTTCTCGAGGCCACCGTGCAGCCAGAGTTGCGCAAGGGCAAGTACCCCGACCGCAAGACCGCCCAGAAGATCTCCGAGGTGGTCCGGGCCGTCGCCCGCGAACTGGACAGCTGACCCGGGCGGTCACTCCCAGCGGCCGTGCGTGCGCCAGTGCTCGAACTGCGCGACGAGAGCGTCCACCTCGCGTCGATGTGCGTCGGACAAGTACTTCCTGACGCCGTCTCGCCATCGCTTCTGCACGGCATGCCCGGTTCCCTCGAGCATCGTCCGTCGTCCGTACACATCGACCACGCCGACGACGGGTCCTCCCTCGTCGTCGGGCTTCCCGCGGAACGACTCGATCGCGTCCCGGGGAATCACGGACGTGACGCCCTTGCGCCGATGAACCTCGAGTCGGTCCGGGTACACGACGGTCCGTCGGTGCGGGGCGTCCCGCCCCGTCCACACGAACACCGCGGCGAACGCGAGGACAGCCGGAGTCCACCACACCGACGTCCAGTTCCACGCCGTGTTGGTGACGACGAATATCACCGTTGCCACGACGACGACCATGGAGACGTCCCGTTGCTTCAGGGAGTCCAGGGGGGTCATGACGAACTCGGTCAGTGCTTCCTCCACCACCACCCGAGCCCCGAGTCCTAGAGGGCCGTCGTGGTGGCGATCGACCAGATGGCGTGGCTGACGATCTCCTCCTGGTCGGTGTCGACGTCGATGACACCGGACGGCAGGCGCACCTCGACGCCGATGAGCACGAGTCCGTCCTCGTTCACCGGCGGCACGGTGAGCGTGTTCCGCGTCCCGGGGGCGAAGTACTCGTCTGCTTCCACGACGTCGCCGGAGTCCGGGTCTCCGTAGACGCTGGCGAAGCCCCACGGGTTCTCCGAGATGGCGCCCGGCAGGGACAACTGCAGCGGATGGCCCTCGCGCACGGGCATCGTCGCGGTCGTGCCCTCGTAGTCGCAGAGCGGCTCCTGCACCGGGCAGTACCGGAACGGTTTCACTTCCTCGTACCGGCCGTCGGCGTACGCGGACACCCGCGGGGACTCCTCGGGGGCGTCGAGGATCGCCTTGCCGACCACCAGCACGAAGGCGACGCCGACGACGGCGACCAGTGCGGACAGTCCGTACAGGATCTTGCGTGTCGTCATCGGGGAGCGTCCTCGCCCGCGGGTGCGCGGCCCGCGTCCTGATCCACTCGGGGGATTCGGCCGGTGGCGTGGCGCAGTTCGCTGCCCGCCACCTCCTGGTCCGCTCGTACCGGTCTCTTACCGCCGAAGCCGGGAAGCAGCGAGCCGCCCCGGTGGGTCACGAATGTCTGCACCAGGCCGATCGTAAGGACCACCGACACCACGGTGAAACCCAGCCAGTACTCGGTGGGGAGCAGCACGCCGAACGTGCCGCCGATGACCCAGCTCAGCTGAAGCACCGTCTCGCTGCGCCCGAAGCCGGACGCGATCGACTCGGGAGGCAGGTCGTTCTGCAACGACGCGTCGAGCGACACCTTCGCCAGCGCGCTCGCGCCCGAGGCGACGAGAGCCGCGAGCGCGGCAGTCAGCAGGCTGTTCGTCAGAGCCGCGACGATCGCGACCGCAGTGACGGCCGCGGTGCAGCGCACCACCAGCACCGACGGGCGACCGAGCTTCACCCGGGCGCCGGCGGCGTTGCCGCCGAAGTTGCCGAGTCCGGCCGCCGCGCCCACCAACGCCAACATGAGTGCCTGCTGGAGTGGCTCGTGCTCGGTGCGGGACTTCGCCACGAACGCGACGTACAGCGTGAGGAAGCCGGTGAGCACACGAATGGTGCCGTTGCCCCACAGTCCGGTGAGGACGTCGCGGCCGAGGGGCTGCCTGCGTTTGCTGGGCGCCGGGACGATGCCGATCGCGCCGGTGGTCGCCTCGGCGTGGTACCCGAGCGTCGCGGGCACCTCACCCTCGGTGACCTCCACCCAGGACGGGATGCGCATGGAGAGATACGCGCCGAACACCGTCACGGCGAACGTGAACCACAGTGCCCCGGCGGAACCCAGTGCGAACGCGATGGCACCCGCGACCGCTCCCGCCGAGATGGTGCCGCCCAGCAACCCGAACACGGTCAGGCGGGAGTTCACCCGGACGAGGTCGATGTCCGGTGGCAGCACCCGAGGGGTGACGGCCGACTTGAGCACCGAGAACGACTTGCTCAGCACCATCATCCCGAGCGCGGCGGGATAGAGGAGCCAGGTGTCGAAATTGAAGACCAGCACCACGGCGAGGACGGCGCGCAGGACGAACGAGGTGGCCAGCGCGATGCGGCGACCCTGCTGCAGGCGGTCGAGCATGGGGCCGATCAGGGGCGCGATGATCGCGAACGGGGCGATGGTGATGAGCAGATACAGGGCGACCTTGGTCTTGTCCTCGCCCGTCGCGGCGGAGAAGAACAGCGTGTTGGCCAGCGCCACCGCCATCGCCGCGTCCGAGGCGAAGTTGGCCATCGTCGCGTAGGTGAGCGCCGTGAGACCGGACTTGTCGGCTCCGTCGGCGGTGGCGGCGCGTCGGAACGTCGCGATGCCCTTGCCCGTGATCTCGCGACCACGCATCGCCGCGACGCGGGTGACCGTCAGTTTGCGCGGTACGCGGGGACGGCGGGGACCGGTGTCCTGGTTCGGCATGCGTGTCGTCGGGTCGGGCGCCGTGGTCGGGTCGCCCGGGATCGTCTCGCCCGGTCCGGCCGTCGGTGGATGCAGCGGAGGCAGCGGCGATCGACGGGGTGGGAGTCGCTCGGACGGCGAGTAGTTGTCCCATCCCGGATGTCGCGAACCGGGGCGCGGATCGTCGGGACCTGTCACCCCGTCATTGTCCCCCACCTCGGGTCGGGGAGTGTGGGCGACTCGCTCGGCGGGGGCGGCGTCCCTCGGTCACCGTGGTCGGAACTCGACCTCGAACAGAGTGGGCCACAATTTGCCGGTCACGAGGAAGCGGGACGTGCCGGGGACGGCCGCGATGCCGTTGAGGACGTCGATTCCGGACGTGTCCTCGAGTGCGGCACGCAACGGCGAGGCGTCGACGATCGCCGTCACGGCGCCGGTCGACGGATCGATCCGCACGATGTCGTCGGTCTTCCAGATGTTGGCGTAGATCCCGTCCGCGGTGCACTCCAGCTCGTTGATCGACGTCACCGGCCGCTCGCCCCGAGTCACGCGCACGCTGCCGGTGGGCTCGAAGGTGACCGGATCTCGGAAGGTGAGGGTGTCGGTGCCGTCGCTCATCACGAGGCGGCCGCTCGATCCCGCACTCGACTCGTCGAGGCACAGACCCCAGCCCTCGCCGTCGTAGTCGACGCGTCGCCGCTCCAGCAGAGTCTCGCGATCTCGGGCCACCGCGATCCCGTCCTGCCAGGTCAGCTGCCACACCGTGTCGCCGGCGACAGTGAGGCCCTCGCCGAACAGCGGTGCGGGAAGGTCCACCTCCGCGAGCACGTCGCCGGTCTCCCGATCGGACGCCGTGACGCGGGAGCGGCCCTCGCGGCCCGTCCCCTCGAGCAATCGGTCACCGTCGATCTCGAGACCCTGGGTGAAGGCGTCGGTGTCGTGCGGCGACGTGCCGACGATCTCGACGCCGAAGCGGGGCACGTCCGCGGCCGGCGGTGCGGGGTCCGGCGCGCATCCACCGAGCACCACCGCGGCGGCGACGGTTCCGGACCCGATCGCGCGGCCGACTCCCGAACCTGAACGCAAGAGACCCGAACGCATACGGCCATCCTGTCAGGCCCGGTGGGCGCACGACGCGAGCCGATGCTGCAAAATAGGGGGTGTGAGTGCCCCTGTCGTGACCGAGATCCCCCCGCTCCTCGCCGACGCCGTGTCCGTGGCGCAGGCCGCCGTCGTGGAGTCGGGCGAAGGCCCGGTCGGAGCCCACCTCGGGGTCGAGGCCGTCGATCAGGCCTCTGCGATCCACCGCTTCGCGGCCGACCTGCCCGGATACGGCGGCTGGCAGTGGGCGGTCGTCGTCGCAGCGCCCCCCGGCTCCGAGACCGTCACCGTCAGCGAACTCGCCCTGCTTCCCGGTCCGGACGCCCTGGTGGCGCCGACGTGGGTTCCGTGGGACGAGCGCATCCGTCCCGGCGATCTGGCTCCGGGTGACCTGCTGCCGCCGCGCCACGAGGACGTCCGACTGGTGCCGGGGTACCTGGCCACCGGCGATCCCGCCGTCGACGACGTCGCCCTCGAACTCGGTCTCGGTCGCAAGCAGGTCATGAGCCGCGAGGGTCGGCTCGAGGCCGCCGAGCGGTGGGCCGACAGCGACTTCGGTCCCGATTCCCCGATGGCCAAGGCGGCGCCGGGCACGTGCGTCACGTGCGGTTTCTATCTCGCTCTGCAGGGTTCGCTGAGCGCTGCGTTCGGCGTGTGCGGAAACGAGTTGGCCGCGGACGGACACGTAGTGCACGCGGCATACGGCTGCGGTGCGCACTCGGACACCGAGGGACCGACCGGCGCCGGATCGCCCGCGTACGCGGCCTACGACGACGGTGCCCTGGAGACCACGCCGACCGAGAACACCGAGCCCCGGAACACCGAGCCCCGGGACACCGAGGCGGTCACCGACATCACGGAGTCGTCGTCGACCCTCTGACCGACCCCTTCGGGACGGAGGCACTGCGCGAGTCCGTTCTCGCGGCCTGGTCGTCGTCGCCCACCCGACTGCGGGAGGATGCGGCCACGGAGGCCGATCTGGTGGTGGGGGGCTACCGCGATCGCGTGATCACGGAGCTGGCGCAGAACGCCGCCGACGCCGCCTCCCGCGCCGACGTTCCCGGTCGCCTGGCGGTGTGGTCCGTCGGCGACGCGCTGCACGTCGCGAATGTCGGTGTGCCGCTGTCGATCACCGGGGTGCAGGCGCTGTCCGCGCTGCGAGCGTCCGACAAGACTTCCGAGCACGCCACGTCCGTCGGGCGATACGGAGTCGGGTTCACCGCCGTCCGTGCGGTGTCCCAGCGTATCGAGATCCGATCCACGTCGGGCTCGATCGTGTTCGACGGATCGAGGACGCGCCGAGCGATCGCCGCGCGTGGGCTCAGTGAGCCGGAGCAGGGCGTTCCCGTCCTCCGGTTGCCGTGGGCGTCGGACGACGTGCCGACCCCGGGTTGGGACACCGAGGTCGTGCTGCACGGCGTCGTGGACGTCGCCGAAGTGCTGACCGCGGCCGCCCGTGAGTCGATCGATCTGATGCTCGAACTCGATGCGCTGCAGTCGATCTCCGTTGACGGGACCGAACTCGTGCGTGAGGTGTCGTCGGGCCCGGGAGCGTGGACGGACGTGCGGGTCGGCGGCCGACGATGGTGGCGCGGCGACGCGGCGGCCGCACGCTGGTTTCTGCCGCTCGAGGACGACGGTCTCACGCCGGACTCGCCCGCGCCACTGACGCGGGACGTGCTGCGTGCGCCCACCAGATCCGATGAGGTGCTGACTATTCCGCTGCTCCTGATCGCGGACGTCCCCCTCCAGCCCGACCGTCGACGGGTCCTTCCGGGCGCCGACCTCTCGGTCGTGGCGACCGGATACGCGGCACTGGTCGCCGACCTGCCGGCGTCTCATCGGGCCGCCGCGGTACCGCGTCCGGGACTGCCGGCGTCCGAGGTCGACGAGGCGGTCCGCGCGGCGCTCGTCCGCGACCTGGAGTCGACCGCGTGGGTCCCGACGGCGGCGGGCCGGGCGGTACGTCCCGCGAATGCCGCGGTGGTGGACTCGATCTCGGCCGAATTGGCCGAACTCCTCGTGGACGTCGTGCCGGGTCTGGTGGCACCCAAGGCATCGGATCGCGCGTCGGCGACGGCTCTGGCGGCGGTCGGTGTGCGTCGGCTCGGGCTCGCGGGCATCGTCGAGAGCCTGTCGGGGGTGTCGCGACCGCCGATCTGGTGGCACCGCCTGTACGACGCACTGACCGACATCGTGCACGACTCGGCGGACGTCGACGAGTGTGCGGCGCTGCCGGTTCCGCTGACGGACGGCCGCACCGTCACGGGTCCCCGCACGGTGGTGCTGGTGGACGGCGACCGTCTCGGCTCGGTCGGGTGGGCTCGTGTGGTGCACCCGGACGCCGCCCATCCGTTGCTCCGCCGCGCGGGAGCGCAGACCGCTCGCCCGGCCGACCTGCTCGCCGACCCCGCGTTGGCAGCGATGCTCGAGGATCCGGACGACGTGCCGGAGGAACTGGTGCACGACGTGCTGACCCTCGCGGCAGCCGTCGGCGGCGAGACGAGGATCGGCTCCGTCGGGTCGTTGCCGTTGCTCTCGTCGGATGGCGAGATGCGGGCGGCGGACGAACTGCTGTTGCCGGACTCGCCGTTACGGCGAGTGTTGCAGCGGGACAGCCCGTTCGGCGTGGTGGATCGGTCCGTCGTCGACCGGTACGGCGTGGACGCCCTGCGGGTGGTGGGCGTGGGTCACGGCTTCGGCGTCGTGGTGGACGAGACCCCCGCGGGTCCCGATCACGATCTCGACGACGAGGAGGCGTGGTGGGACAGTCTCTCCGGTGAGCCCGGCACCCTGGTCGCCGTGCGTGATCTCGATCTGGTGGACGAGGCGCGCTGGGCGGACGCGCTCACCCAGATCGTCGACGATCCGGTGACGGCCGCGGCGGTGCGGGACCGGACCGGCTACACCGCCTGGTGGCTGCGTCGTCACGCGCGGGTGAACGAGACACCGCTGGGGTTGCTCCGTCTGCTCGGCGACGACTCCCTGCGTGGACTGCTGGACCCCGTCGACCATCCCCGCGCCGCCGAGTTCGCCGCGGCGCTGGCGGGTCCCGCGATCGACGACGCCGACACGGCGGCCGATCTGCTCGCCGCGGCGGCCGATCCCGATCGTGTGGTGTCTCCCGCGGTGGCGATCCGGGTCCACACGCTCCTCGCCGAGGCGGTGGACGCCGGGCGGGTGGATCTACGCGACATCGATCCGCCCGTGGCGGTACGCACTCTCGCCGGCAGCGTGGCCGATCCCGCCGCGGTGGTCGTCCTCGATCACCCGCGGTGGATCGCCCTGCTACCCGCCGACCGAGTCGTGCTCGGGTCGACGGCGTCCGCCGACACCCTCGCGGATCTCCTCGACGTGGAGACGGCGTCGACGGCGCTGAGCGTCGAGATCGTGTCGGTGGGGGAGCGGGCGACGGTGGACACCCATCCCGCCCTCGCGGCCGCACGCGCGATCTCGTCGTGGCCGGTCCCGGACGTCGTCGTCCTGCACGACGACCTGGTGGTGCGGTGTCGCGGCACCGTGCGAGTGGAGCGAGCGGTGCCCTTCTGGGTCACCGACGACGGCGAGACGCACGTGTCACGGACGGTGCTGCCGTGAGCGCGGACCGTGATGTCCTCGACTGGATGGTGGATCACCGGAGCGCGGCCCTGACGGACGCCATGACCGTGATCACCACGGTGGGCAACACCGCGGGCGTCGCACTCGTGACGGTGGTGGTCGCGCTGATCCTGGTGCGCCGGGGGCACCGCCATCTCGGGCCGGGCCTCGTGGCCACGGCGTTCACCGGATGGCTCGTCATGAACGCTCTCAAGTACGCGATCCGCCGGACCCGGCCGCCGGTGCCCGAGCGCCTCGTCGACATCTCGACCTACTCGTTCCCGTCCGGTCACGCCATGGTGTCGGCGACCTTCGCGGCGGCGGTGATCACGCTGCTGGTCGCGCTCGGCGCGTTCGACAGTGCCCGGAAACGAACGAGAGCAGCGGCCGCCGTGGTCACGGCGGCAACGCTGCTCATCGGGTTCTCCCGCGTCTACCTCGGGGCGCACTGGCTCAGCGACGTCGTCGTCGGCTGGCTCCTGGGGGCCCTGGTCGGTGTCGCGGGTATCGCGGTGGTGTCGCGACTCAGCGGTCGCGCTGGGCGATGACGAGAAGCTCGTCACGCATCGCGGGGCTGCCCACGTTGTTCGCGCGTGCGTAGAGATCACGCAGTGCCCGAACGTGGCGGCGGCGGTTGAGGAAACTTTCGACGTACTTCACTTCTATCTCTCCGGACGTTGCTCGAGTAGCTGAACTGACATAACCGATTGTCCACGTTACGTCCGTGTTACTCAACCTCGACGAGGGTGAGTTCCAGCACGTCAGAGGGGGTTTTCGCGCCCGGAACCTGTCGCCCGGGTCACACCTCGGGCGGGTGCACGAGCCCCTTCTGGGCCGTGCGTCGGCCGCGGCGAGCAGCTCGGCGTTGCAGTGCGAACAGTCCGAACCCCAACGCGCCCAGAGCGGTTCCCGTCCAGCAGACCGCGACTGCGCCCGAGAAGGAGTCGACCACCGAGCACACGACGGCGGCGACGAGGAACAGCAGCGTCCCGGCAGCGAGCACCGGAGCGGGATCGGTCACGCGCGGTGGCAGTCCGGGCGGGGTGGCGGGGGTGGGGCGCACGGCGCCGACGCTACCCGCGCCCCTCACCGGGTCATGGCCTAGTCTCCACTTCATGTCTCGCGCGACGTCTCTCCTCGACTCGTACTTCAAGATCACCGATCGCGGATCGACCATGTCCGCCGAGGTGCGGGGAGGCGTCGTCACGTTCGTCGCCATGGCCTACATCGTGGTGCTGAATCCGCTGATCCTCGGCAGCTTCTCGCCCGACGACGCGGCGGCCAAGACCGACGTGCTGGGCGACATCCTCCCGGTGCCCCAGGTCGCCGCCGTCACGGCGCTCGTGGCCGGCGTCATGAGCATTCTCTTCGGTGTCATCGCAAATTACCCGTTCGCCATCGCGGCGGGACTCGGCATCAACACGCTGCTCGCCGTCACCATCGCCCCGCAGGTCACCTGGGCCGAGGCCATGGGGCTGGTCGTCATCGACGGCATCATCATCGTGGTGTTGGCGCTCACCGGATTCCGCACCGCCGTGTTCGAGGCCATCCCCAGCGAACTCAAGGCCGCCATCGCGGCGGGCATCGGCGCCTTCATCGCGCTCATCGGTCTCGTCGACGCAGGCTTCGTGCGTCGTGTGCCGGACATCGCCGGCACCACCGTTCCGGTCGGCCTGGGCATCGACGGGTCCATCGCGTCGTGGCCGACGGTGACCTTCGTCTTCGGTCTGCTTCTCATGGGCATCCTCGTGGCGCGAAAGGTGCGGGGCGGGTTGCTGATCGGCATCGTCGTCACCACCGTGGTGGCCGCGATCATCGAGGCGATCACCGACACCGGTGCCTCCGCGGGAGTGAACCCGAAGGGCTGGAACCTCAGCGTGCCGGCGCTGCCCGACGTCGTCGTCGACCTCCCCGACCTGTCACTCGTGGGCAACGTCGATCTGTTCGGCGCCTTCACCCGCATCGGCGTCCTGGCGGCCAGCCTGCTGGTGTTCACGCTGGTGCTGGCCAACTTCTTCGACGCCATGGGCACCATGACCGGGCTCGGCAAGGAGGCCGGGCTCGCGAGCAAGGACGGCACGCTGCCGGGCGTCGGCAAGGCGCTCGTCGTCGAGGGTGTCGGCGCGGTCGCGGGCGGCGCGGGTTCGGCGTCGTCGAACACGGTCTTCGTCGAGTCGGCGTCGGGAATCGCCGAGGGTGCGCGCACCGGCCTCGCCAACGTGGTGACGGGCGTGCTGTTCCTCGCCGCGATGTTCCTGACACCGCTGTACTCGGTGGTCCCCATCGAGGCGGCCGCACCGGCCCTCGTCGTGGTGGGGGCGTTGATGATCGGGCAGGTCGCCGACATCGACTTCACCAAATTCCATGTGGCGCTGCCCGCGTTCCTCACCATCGTGGTCATGCCGTTCACCTACTCCATCGCGAACGGCATCGGCGTCGGATTCATCACCTGGGTCGTCCTCGCCGTCGGTCGCGGCAAGATCCGCAGCGTCCACCCACTTCTCGGCATCGTGGCCCTGCTCTTCGTCGCGTACTTCGCCCTCGGGCCCATCACGGACGCGCTCACGTAGTCGGCGCAGATCCGCTGCTCGCGCGGGTCGTTCAGCACCCGCACGTGCCGTATCCTGTGGCGATGCCTCAGGAACTGCGTGCGTTGGCCGGCGACCTCTCCCTCGCTGTCGTCCGTATGACGCGGCACCTGCGAGGCCGCCGCACCAGCCAGGTGACGCTCACGCAGCTCTCCGCTCTCGCGACCCTCGCACGCGAAGGCGCGATGACTCCGGGCACCCTGGCAGCGCGCGAGCGCGTACAGCCGCCGTCCATGACGCGCGTCGTCGCGTCCCTGGGCGATCTCGGGTACGTGGACCGGATGCCCCACCCCACCGACGGCCGTCAGATCATCGTGTCGCTGTCCGACGCGGGCCGTCAGGTCATCGAGGACGAGGTCAACGCCCGCGAGGCGTGGTTGACCGAACAGTTGCGCGGGCTCGACGCGGACCAGCTCGTGGCGATGCGTACCGCGGTCGACATCATGTCGGCCATCGTCAACGAGTCGGAGTGACGCTCCCCGCCTGACCTCGGGCCGAGGTCTCCGCCACCGGAGTAGATTGGTACTTCGTGCAACTACTTCATCGGCGGACGGACGGGTCCGCGGCCCGGCCCTCTCTGTTCGACGCGTTGCACTCGCGCAACTACAGACTGTGGGCGTCGGGTCAGATCGTCTCGCTCATCGGCACCTGGATGCAGCGCATCGCCCAGGACTGGCTGGTTCTCGAACTGTCCGGGGGCAACGGGCTCGCCGTCGGCATCGTCATGGCACTGCAGTTCGGTCCCACGCTGGTGCTGTCCGTGTGGGGCGGGGTGCTCGCGGATCGGTACGACAAGAGACGTCTCCTCATGGCCACTCAGGCCGCTGCCGCCGTGTTCGGGCTCGTGCTCGGGCTGCTCGACGTCGGCGGTGTCGTGGCGCTGTGGCACGTCTACGTCCTGGCGCTGCTCCTCGGCTGTTCGTCGGCGATCGACGCGCCCGTCCGGCAGTCGTTCACCATCGAGATGGTCGGTCCCGCACGGCTTCCCAACGCCATCGGCCTCAACTCGATGACGTTCAACCTCGCCCGCATCGTCGGCCCCGCGATCGCCGGCGTGGGCATCACGCTGGTCGGCACCGGCTGGGTCTTCCTCGTCAACGCAGCCTCGTTCGCCGCGGTGTTCGGCGCCCTCGCCGCCATGCGGCCCGCCGAACTGTTCACCGTCGAGCGTGCACCGCGTCGGAAAGGGCAGGTGCGGGAGGGATTCCGCTACGTCGCGGGGCGGCCGGATCTCTGCGTGCTCCTGGCGACCGTGTTCGTCGTGTCGACGTTCGGCATCAACTTCCCGCTGAGCCTGTCGGTGATCGCGCGCAACACCTTCGACGAGGGTGCGGACGCGTACGGATTCCTGTCCACGGTGCTCGCGGTGGGCACCTTGATCGGCGCGACTCTCGCCGCCCGGAGACGCGGCACCCCCGGGATCCGTCTCTTCGTGCTGTCCGCGGTGGTGTTCGGCATCTTCGAGACTCTGGCCGGAGTGATGCCCGCGTTCTGGGCCGTCGCAGTCATGCTGATCCCGGCCGGCGCAGTCCAGCTCACGTTCAGCACCATCGCGATGAACATCCTGCAGGCGTCGGTCCCGTCGGACATGCGCGGCCGGGTCATGGGCATCTACATGCTGTGCTTCCTCGGCGGAACCCCGCTGGGCAGCCCGTTGCTCGGCTGGGTGGCCGACGTCGTCGATCCTCGCGCACCGCTGGTGCTCGGCGGGATCGTCTCCCTGATCGCGGGCCTGGGCGCGGCGCTGGTCGTGCGCCGCACCCATGTCGCCGACATCGCGATGCCCGACGTCGGGGTCGACGAACCCCGACCCGCCTAGAAGAACCAGCCGATCTGGGGCTGGCTCGGGGTGCCGAAAGCCAGATCGAACTCGTGCAACGCCTTCTCCGACGTCGACGCCACTCGGCCGGCGGCCGCGAACTGGCGAGCGCGGTGCGCGCCGAGGTAGAGGCTGCCGAGGACGGACGAGGACACCGTCACGTCGGGGTCGTCGTCACTGCGGGTGACCTCGGCGTGCCCGTCGCGGGTGACGAAGCGATAGGCGCCGCCGGCATGCAGGAACGGATCCGCCACGCCGATCACGAGATCGGTGTCGATGGCGTACGTCCGCGCCGACAGCGCGGCCGGGACGTCCATCAACCGCACCCACAGGCCGTCCTTGACGCCGGTGACCTGCGGAACACGACGATCGGTCAGCAGTGTCAGCAGCGGATCCCCGACGGGAAGCGTCACCTCGATCGTCTCCACGAGATCGATGCCGCACATCACCTGCCAGAGATCGGAGCGTGCCTCGTCCGTCGCGGCGATGATGTCGACGATGCGCGCCTCCTGCGCCCCCGCTGTCCCGACGCGGTAGCCGCGGCGGAACGCGATGTATCCGTCGGGGTGGACGATGAAGAAGAGCTTGGAGAAACCACCGCGGGAGTTCTTGCGATCGGCGAAGAAGCGATGCCACCGGGTCTGGGGCATCGGCTGGGCGCCGGCGGTCTGTCGCTGCCACCGTCCGTAAATCTCCGGCAGCAGTTCACGAGCCTCCGCGGACGTCACCAGACGGGCGCCCCGGGGCGGCGGCAGATCCTTGCGGAACGCGGTGAAGCGCCGGTCGATGGTGTAGTTGACACCCTGCGTGGCGGCGCCGTACCCGAACCGCTCGTAGATGGTCGCCTCGCTCGCCGTGAGCACCGACAGGGGCTTGCCCGCCTCCTCGAAGCGCTCGTGCTGCGCGGTGAACATCCGGCGCAGGATGCCGCGTCGGCGATGCGTGGGAGCGACCGACACCCACGACACCCCCGTCGCGGGCAGGGTGCGGCCACCGGGGACGGTGACGTCCATCGGGAAGTGCATCGTGACACCGACCGGCAGGTCACCGTCGCACGCCAGGAAGATCTCGGACGAGGCCGTGAGGATCTTGGTCTCCTCCATGTCCTCGCTGTTCTGGTGCTCACCGAAAGCGTGGGCGTCGAGGAGCGCGATGGCGTCCCAGTCGTCCTCGGTGGCGGTACGGATGGTGATCGTGTCGTCGGTAGTCATCGCAGACGACCTTATCGGCCGCGCCGATGCACCGCCGGAACACGTCCTGAGAAGATGGGTCCGTGGTACACGTCGTCGACATCACCGACCCAGCCGATCCTCGCCTCGACGACTTCCGGGACCTCAACTCCTCGGACCGCCGCCCCGACCTGCCCGAGGGCAAGGGGCTGGTGATCGCGGAGGGTGTTCTGGTGGTCCAGCGCCTCGTCGCGTCACGTTTCGAGCCCCTCTCGCTGCTGGGCGTCGAGCGGCGGCTCGGTGAGCTCGCGGACGATCTCGTGGACGTCGACGTGCCGTTCTACCGCACCACGGCGGACGTCATGGCGGAGGCCGTCGGGTTCCACCTCAACCGCGGTGTGCTCGCGGCCGCCCGGCGCCCCGCACCGCTGGACCTCGCGGACGTCGTCGCCGACGCGCGGACCGTGGCGATTCTCGAAGGCGTCAACGACCACGAGAACCTCGGCTCCATGTTCCGCAATGCCGCCGGCCTCGGTGCCGACGCCGTCCTCTTCGGCGGCGCCTGCGCCGACCCGCTGTACCGACGGTCGGTGCGTGTCTCGATGGGCCACGTGCTGCGCGTGCCGTTCGCCACTGTCCCCGACTGGCCGCGCGGGCTGTCCGTGCTGCGCGACAACGGGTTCCAGCTCGTCTCGCTGACTCCGAATCCGACCGCCGTTCCGCTGGCCGAGGCGATGACGGGGGAGAAGGTCGCGCTGCTGCTCGGCGCCGAGGGGCCCGGACTCACCGAACACGCGATGCGCGCCACCGACGTCCGGGCGCGGATCCCGATGGCACCGGGCACCGACTCGCTCAACGTCGCCACCGCGGCCGCCATGGCGTTCTACGAGCGGGTGCGCACGGGATGAGGGATCCGGACGAACCGACACCGTGGGGCCCGGGAATTGCGTGCGCCGTCGCCGCGGCACTCGTCACCGCCGCCGCGGTGATCTCGCTGGGCCTCACCCTGCTCCGGGTCAGCAGCCTCTTCGCTGTCCTGGTGATGGCCGTGATGGTGGGCGGCGCTGCGCCGTCGGTCGCCCGCCGGCGTGCAGATCCGGTGTGGCGCTTCGTCGTTCCGGGCATCGCCGCCGGCGCGGCCGTGGGTGTGCTGGCGTTCGCCGTCGACGCGTCGGTCTAGCGGCGCCGGAACAGGCCGCGCTTGCGCTGCGGCTCCGGAGTCTCCGGTCGCGGCGGTTCGGGCGGAGGGGTCGCCGCCGGATCGCGCATCGCGAAGTCGCACAACAGCACCGACCCGGGGTCGGTGTCCCCGTCGCGGGCACCGCCGATCATGCGAACGCCGAGCCAGTGGGCGCTCGCCGCGTCGGCGAACTCTTGGGGGTGGAACGGCAGCGCCTGGGGATCGGGAAACTTCTCGCCGTCGAACTGCAGCGGATGGTCGCCCGACCAGAAGGGCCGTTCCCACGGGAAGGGAAGACCCTCGTCCTCGTGGATGTAGGTGGGGCCGGCGCTGAACGAGCGCTTCAGGGTGCCGGAGTCCCATTGCGCGAAGGCGCCCCACGCGTGCTCGCGTTCGGAGGCGACGAGAAAGGTGTGCGTGGACGGCAGCAACGACGTCCACGACTCCTCGAGAGTCGACGGACGCACCGCGGCGGGCTCGGACGCGCAGACGACGGTGATGCCCGGGTAGCAGCCGACCAGCACGCGGTTCGGCTCCGACGCCACGGCGAACGCCGTCAGGGGAGCCATGCCGACGAGGGTGGGCTCGAGACCGGGGTGGAGCTTCCGTGCGACGGCCGCGGCCGCATCGGTGTCGGACTGCACTCCGGACCGCAGTACCGCGATCGGATCAGGTGCGTCGACGAACCACAACGCTGCTGTTCCCAGCCCCACCGGGCGCCCCCTTGTCGTCGTCCGGTCTCAGACGGTCACTTTCTCGGCCGTGAAGATCGCTCTGCCGTGAACACTGCTCGGCTCAGCGGCCGTTGCTGCGCACTCCCAGCAAGACATCCTCCCACGACGGCATGGCCGGCTTTCCCCGTTTGTCCTTCGCGTTCGCATGGCCCGGCGCCGGCTTGGGTTGCGTCGGTTCGGGCTCGGGCTCGGCCTGCACTGCGGGTGTCTCCGCGGGTTCGGGCTGCTCCGCCGTGGTCTCCGTGTCCGAGTCCGCGTCGACCCCGTAGTAGTCGTCGAGGGTCTGCTGCGACGGCGAGTCCTCCTCGGCGGCGACGACGGGGGCCAGCCCTCGGAGCTGGCGGCCGAAATCGGGGTCGATCAGCTCGGACGCCGCGTCGTCGAGGGGCGTGACACTGCCGCCGTGGGCATCCGGCTGGAAACGCCAGTGCGCGGTGTTGGTGGTGCGTCCCGCGGGCCACGTCAGCTGAGCGATCCAGTGATTGTCCTCGTCGCGCCACGCGTCCCACTCGGCCTGGTCCATCGAATGCCCGCGGCCGCGGAACGCGAGTCCCACGATCTCCACGAGGGTGAGCACGGCGGGCCCGTCGGCACGCAGGGGGTGGCCCAGCTGGGCGAGTTCGGCAGCGCGGGAGCGTTCCAGCAGAACGGGGTGCGCGTAGCGCTCCACCTTGCTCGCCGGCATACCCGACTCCTTGGCCACCTGCTCGATGGAGGCGCCGGACCGGATGCGCGCCTGGATCTCGCGCGGTCGCATCAGAGAATCCATCTCGATCTCGATCTGTCCGAGTCGCGCGGCGTCACCACGGGCGGCGGCACGCAACTTCTCGTCGGCCGGCAGACGGAACTTCTCACCGGAGGAATCGGCACAGACGATGTGCTTGCCGTCCGACGCCAGGCCGATCACGTGGATCTCTCGCACGATCACTCCTTTGCGTCGCGACGGCCCCTGCCCCTCGGCTGCTCGCTGTCCGAGCACGGGGCCGGGTTCGGTGCCTCCCCCGACTGTAATGCACCACAGTGCAGCAGTCGGGGGGACACGCAGTGCGGGTCAGGCGAGGTGTTCGACCACATGGTCGATGCATGCCGTCAGTGCCGTGACGTCGTCGGGCTCCACGGCGGGGAACATGCCGACGCGCAGCTGGTTGCGGCCCAGCTTGCGGTACGGCTCGGTGTCGACGATGCCGTTGGCGCGCAACGTCTTCGCGACGGCCGCAGCGTCGACCTTCTCGTCGAAGTCGATGGTGCCGACCACCTGCGAGCGGTGCTTCGGATCGGTGACGAACGGCGTCGCAAACTCCGACTTCTCGGCCCAGTCGTACAGCCGCGACGAGGAGTCGGCGGTCCGTGACGTCGCCCAGTCCAGGCCGCCCTTGCCGTTCAGCCACTCGATCTGGTCGGCGAACAGGAGCAGCGTCGCCACCGCGGGGGTGTTGTACGTCTGGTTCTTGGTGCTGTTGTCGATGGCGATGGGCAGCGACAGGAAGTCGGGGACCCAGCGCTTGCTCGCCGCGATCTCGTCGACGCGGGCCAGTGCCGCGGGGCTCATCAGCGCAACCCACAGTCCGCCGTCGGCAGCGAAGTTCTTCTGCGGAGCGAAGTAGTAGACATCCGAATCGGCCACGTTCACGGGCAGTCCGCCGGCGCCCGAGGTCGCGTCGATCGCGATGAGGGCGTCTTCCGAGTCCGCGGGACGCGACACGGGAATGGCCACACCGGTCGAGGTCTCGTTGTGCGCCCACCCGATCAGGTCGACCGACGGGTCCGACGTGGGCTCCGGAGCACTGCCCGGCTCCGCGGAGACGACGATCGGGTCACCGATGAACGGGTTGGCCTTGGCCACCGAGGCGAACTTCGAGCTGAACTCACCGTTGGTGAGGTGCAGCGACTTCTCCTTGATCAGGCCGAACGCCGCGGCGTCCCAGAACGCGGTGGTGCCGCCGTTGCCCAGCACGACCTCGTAGCCCTCGGGGATCGAGAACAGCTCGCGCAGACCGTCGCGCACCCGACCCACCACGTCCTTCACCGGCTTCTGGCGGTGGCTGGTGCCGAACACCGATGCGCCCACGTCCACCAGGGACTGGAGCTGCTCGGGCCGGACCTTCGACGGACCGCACCCGAAGCGTCCGTCGCCGGGCTTGAGGTCGGAAGGAATGGTCAGGTTCTCGGCCATACGGGGTTCGCGTCCTTAGTTTCGGTGTGGGCGGTACCGGCGAGATCAGGGTAGTGCAGCCGTGACAGGGGTCGTGCACCCCGCTGGGCGTCTCGGTGCTGGTTGCCCGGTGCTGGTGGGCCGGCGGGCGCACCGCGCGGTGCCCTGCGCAGGATGCGGCGTGCGCTCGTCGACGGGCGCTGCGCGTGGAGGGCGCGGTCACCCCACCCGAGTGGTGCGCGGCCGTGCGCCCCCGCACCCTGCGGCCAACACCCGACACAGTTCGCGGCCGAGTTGCGGCGACGTCAGATCAGCCCACGTCCAGCGCACCACCGTCCATCCGTGTGCGCGGAGCAGGTCCTCGCGACGCTTCTCCCGCACCAGGACGTCGGCGGGTGACTCGCCGGGGCGTGCGAGAGCCGAGTACTTCGAGACACCGTCGAACTCGCCGATCACACCCTCGTCCTCCCACAAGAAATCGGGGCGGAAGGTGGTGCGGCGGTCCGAGAGCATCAGCGTGACCTGCAGTTCCGGGCACGGAACGCCGAGATGGTGCAGATACACGCGGCTCCGCGACTCCCCGACGCTCTCGCTTCGCCCGTCCAGGAAGCCGAGTACACACTCGGCGGCGGTGCGTCTGCGATGGGACGGCGTACGGCTCAGCGACTCGCCCACCGACTCCGGCGTCACGAGATGTCGGTTCAGTGCGGAGTCACCGGCGCAGACCGCATCCTCGAACGGGAGGGTCCGCGCGAGGTCGGCGACGGTGCGCGCAGCGGACGTGCAGCGCAGGCCGTCGATGACGTCGACGTCCCGCTCGGTCAGACCGTCGGCATGCACGTGGCGATGCCGACCGACGTGGCCACCCGACGATCGCGGGATGCCGAGATGCACCCGTTCCGGGACTCGCCACAACGACATCCCGTGCACCAAGGCTGCGGAACCGTGTGCGGCGGCCGCCGCGGGGGCGCTCGCCAGCAGCGTCGCGCGCACCTCGAGCAGGTGCCGGCCGGTGGCGTCGAGTGATTCGAGGACCGCAGCCGGAACGTAGATGCCGCGCCGGACGACGGCGATCTCGCGACGCGCCAGTGCAGCCTTGATCTCGGCGTCGGTGGCGCCGCGTGCCAGTGCGTCACGACGGCTGAGCAGGTGTTCCCCGTAGAAGTTCACGGCCGCAGTGTGCGCACGAGTCGGTCGACCGCGCTGCGGCCGTCCACAGTCGGCCGTCATCCCCGGGTTCGAGCGCCCGCCCCTTGCCCCGCGCGCACCGCTCGGCTACGCGCGCAGGACGAGAAGTGCGCGAAACACCGTGCGGTGCGCGCGGCGGAAACCCGGGCACCCAGCAACTGGGCACCCCGCCTACCTCACGCGATGGTGCCCCACCCCTCGACGCTCTCGGGGGAGCGCGGTGCGGGGCCGGTGTAGATGGCGGCGGGGCGCACGAGCTTGCCGAGGCGTTTCTGTTCGAGGATGTGGGCGCACCAGCCGGCGGTGCGGCCGCAGGTGAACATGGCGGGCATCATGTGCGCGGGTACTTCGGCGAAGTCGAGGATGACGGCGGCCCAGAACTCGACGTTGGTCTCGATGGCGCGATCGGGGCGACGTTCGCGGAGCTCGGTCAGTGCGGCCTGTTCGAGGGCGGCAGCGACCTCGAAGCGCGGTGCGTTCAGGCGCTGGGCGGTGGCGCGCAGGACGCGGGCGCGGGGATCCTCGGCGCGGTACACGCGGTGCCCGAAGCCCATCAGCTTCTCTTTCCGGTCGAGGATGCCCTTGACCAGTGCCCGTGCGTCGCCGGACTTCTCGACCTCCTCGATCATGGGGAGGACGCGGGCGGGGGCGCCGCCGTGCAGGGGGCCGGACATGGCGCCGATGGCTCCGGAGAGTGCTGCGGCGACGTCGGCTCCGGTGGAGGCGATGACGCGGGCGGTGAAGGTGGAGGCGTTCATGCCGTGTTCGGCGGCGGAGACCCAGTAGGCGTCGATGGCCTCGGTGTGGGCCGGGTCCGGGTCGCCCTTCCATCGGGTCATGAATCGTTCTGTGACAGTGGAACACTGGTCGATCCGCGCCTGGGGGACGGCCGGTTGGTAGATCCCTCGCGCGGACTGGGCGACGTAGGACAGTGCCATGACGGAGGCGCGTGCGAGGTGTTCGCGGGCGGTGTCGTCGTCGATGTCGAGAAGCGGCTCGTATCCCCAGATGGGGGCGAGCATCGCGAGTCCGGCTTGGACGTCGACGCGGACGTCGCCGGTGTGGATGGGGAGAGGGAACGGTTCGGCCGGGGGTAGACCGGGGCCGAAGCGTCCGTCGACGAGCAGTGCCCACACGTTGCCGAAGGTGACGCCCTTGCCGACGAGGTCTTCGATGTCGACGCCGCGGTAGCGCAGGGCGCCGCCGTCCTTGTCGGGTTCGGCGATGTCGGTGGTGAACGCGACAACCCCTTCGAGCCCGGCGACGAAGCCCTCCGGTACGACGGTGTTCTGGGCCATCTGATCCCTCGTTCCCTGTGTCCGCGCGGTCCTCGTCCATGGCCGGACCGGCATGTCATCGCACCATAGTGGGTACGGGTGGCACCCGGAAAACTCGGGAGTAGCGTCTGCGCGGTGACCGAGAACATCGACCTGGCGGATATGCGGGTGGCGTATGGCGGGGACGACGATCTCGAGGAGAGCGACCTCGCCGGCGGCTGGCTCGCGCTCGCCCGCGTGTGGTTGCAGCAGGCGATCGACGCGCGTCTGCCGGAACCGAATGCCCTCACGCTCGGCACCGTCGACGCGCAGGGGCGACCGGCCACTCGAACGGTGCTCTGCAAGGAGATCTCGACCGACGGCGTCGTCTTCTTCACCAATTACGGATCCGCGAAAGCCCGCCACCTCGAGTCGACGCCGTTCGCCTCCGCGACGTTCCCGTGGATCGGTATCCAGCGCCAACTCACGGTGCGCGGACCGGTCACGCGAGTGGGCGCCGACGAGACGGCTGCCTACTGGGCCACCCGGCCGCGGGGGTCGCAGCTCGGTGCGTGGGCGTCGCAGCAGTCGAGCCCCATCGGATCGCGCCAGGATCTGGAACAGCAACTTGCCGACGTGACGGACAGGTTCGAGAACAAGGACGTGCCGGTGCCTCCGAACTGGGGCGGCCTCCGCATCGCACCCGAGTCCGTCGAGTTCTGGCAGGGCCGGAACAACCGTCTGCACAACAGGCTGGTGGTCACGGCGTCCGGCGTCGAACGTCTGCAACCGTGAAACTCCTCGCCGACACCACTCCTCTCCAGAATCCCGATTATCGACGCCTGTGGGCGTCGGGCGTCGTCACGGTCATCGGTGCCCAGCTCTCGGTCGTCGCTGTGCCGCAACAGATCTTCCAGATCACGTCGAGCTCGGCGTACGTGGGACTCGCGGGTGCTTTCGCGTTGGTTCCTCTCGTCGTGTTCGGGCTGTGGGGCGGGGCGTTGGCCGACGTGATGGACCGGCGCACCTTGCTGATGATCACCACGGTGGGGATCGGCGCGACGTCGTTCATGCTGTGGCTGCAGGCGCACCTCGGGCTGAACAACGTGTGGATCGTGTTGGTGCTGCTCGCCGTGCAGCAGGGCTTCTTCGCGGTGAATCAGCCGACGCGCAGCGCCATCATTCCACGCCTGATTCCGTTGCGGCAGTTGCCCGCTGCGAATTCGCTGAACATGACGGTTTTCAATTTCGGTGCCATCGCGGGCCCGATGCTCGCCGGCGCATTGATTCCCGCTTTCGGTTTGCCGACGCTGTATCTGCTCGACACCATCGCGCTGTCGGTCACGCTGTGGGCAGTCGCGCGACTGCCGAAAATTCCGCCGACGGGGGAGTCCCGACGCGCGGGTCTGCGAGAAGTCTTCCAAGGGTTCGCCTACCTTGCGACGCAGAAGGTGTTGCTGGCCTCATTCGTCGTCGACATCATCGCGATGGTGTTCGGAATGCCGCGGGCCCTGTTCCCTGAGGTGGCCACCGAAACGTTCGGCGACCCGGCCGAGGGTGGACTCGTCCTCGGTCTGCTGTTCGCGTCGCTGTCGGCGGGCGCGGTGCTGGGAGGCGTGTTCTCGGGCTGGTTGCCGCGAGTGCGACGTCAGGGTGTCGCCGTGATCGCGTGCATCGTGGTGTGGGGCGGCTCGATGATCGGGTTCGGTATCTCCGTGGCGCTCGCGACCGTCGGCCAGCGGGGGTGGGCGCTGTACATGGCGTTGGGCTTCCTGGCGATCGGCGGCGGCGCCGACATGATCTCCGCCGCGTTCCGGAGCTCGATGCTGCAGTCCGTCGCCACCGACGACATGCGGGGCAGGTTGCAGGGCGTCTTCATCGTGGTGGTCGCGGGCGGTCCGCGAGTCGGCGACGTCCTGCACGGTGCCGCCGCGTTCATGGTGGGCACCGCAGCGGCAGCAGCGGGCGGTGGCGTGCTGGTGATCGTCGGGGTGATGATCGCAGCCCTCGCGATCCCGGCGTTCGTGAAATACCGCGTCACCGCTCAGACCTGAGCGGTGCGGCGGCACACCTCCGCCCAGGGCGTGGGCTCGATACCCAGCATCTGCTGTGACCGCGTCGAGTCGAGGACGTAGGGCGCGGTGCGTTGGTAGGACAGCTGGTTCAGCTCCCGCAGCATCGGTACGGCGAGACCCGCAGCCCGCGTGATCAGCCGGGGTACGACGCGTACTGGCACCGGGGGTCTGCCCACGGCCTCGAGTGTGTCGGTGATCGCTTGTCGCAGTGTCACAGCGGGATTGGTCGGCGCGTGCCACACCTGTCCCCACGATTCGGGGGTGTCGACGGCGGCGATCAGCGCTCGCGCCTCGTCGAGGACGTCGGTGAACGAGTGAGGCACGTCGGCTGCATCGATCGCCCAGACGGCCTTGCCGTCGAGTGCCGCGGGGAGGAGGCGCGTGACGTGGCCGTTCGCACCCACTCCCGTTCCCATGTAGTCCGAACCGCGCACCTCGACTGCCCGCAGAGTTCCGGCGCGGTGCGCGTCGGCGAGGTCGCGCCACATCTGCGCCCGCAGCATTCCCTTGTGGTCGGTGGCCGCGTCGGGCATTCCCTCGCGCATGACACCGTCGGCGACGGGCCCGTACGGGTACAGCGTGCCGGTGACCGCCAGGACGGCGCCCGTCCGCTCGGCGGCGGTGCGCAGCGACCGCGCCAACGGCGGCCACACCTGATGCCACTGCGTGTAGTCGCTCGGGTTGGCGCAGTTGTACAGCGCACGGGCGCCTTCGGTGAGCGCGCTGAGAGCGTCGGCGTCGGAAGCATCCGCGGCGGCGGCTGTGACACCCGGGACGGCGGTGCCGCGGCGGGAGACGAGGACGACCTCGGAGCCGCGGTCGGCGAGGAGGCGGGCGACATGGGTACCGACGGGGCCGGCCCCGACGACGACGTGACGATCGGACATGGGAAACACCTTCCGTAGTGGAGAGCACCGCTCTCGGGATAACTATGAGAGCACCGCTCTCGAAAGTCAAGAGCGGTGCTCTCGGTTACTGTGGAGGCATGCCCACGCCCCGCGAAACCGCACGCACGGAGACGATGGCCGCGATCCTGAGCGCCGCACGGACACAGCTCGCCGAGGTCGGTCCCGCGTCGCTGTCGCTGCGGGCGGTGGCGCGGGAGATCGGTATGGTGTCCTCGGCCGTCTACCGCTACGTGGCGAGCCGGGACGACCTGCTCACCGCGTTGATCGTGCAGTGCTATGACGAGGTCGGCGCCGCTCTCGAAGACGCGGATCCGCGGGGTGGGAAGCCTGTCGACCGCTGGGTGGCGGTGTGTGACGCATTGCGGTCCTGGGCCGCGGCGCACCCCCACGAGTACGCGCTGCTGTACGGCTCACCCGTGCCCGGCTACCGCGCTCCCCGGACGACGGTGGTTCCCGCGACCCGGCCCACCCTCGTGATGGTGAGCATCGTCGTCGATGCTTACCGGTCGGAGCCGCCGACGCTCATCGAGCCCGGCCTCTACTCGCCGGCGCGCGACTTCGTCGTGCAGCACTTCCGCGAGACCCGCGGGGAGGACGTGAGTGGCGTGATGACGGACGACCTGGTGGCCCGCACCTTGTCCGCGTGGATCACCGTGTTCGGCGCGGTGTCGTTCGAGCGCTTCGGCCACCTGGTCGGCGTCACCGCGGACACCGGCGCGTTCTACGCCGACATCGTGCGGGATCTGGCGGCGTCGCTCGGTCTCAGTGAAAGGTGAGGTGCCACACCGCGAGTGCGG
Organism: Rhodococcus sp. NFXS4; assembly: GCF_058139645.1. NCBI lineage: Bacteria > Bacillati > Actinomycetota > Actinomycetes > Mycobacteriales > Nocardiaceae > Rhodococcus > Rhodococcus sp. NFXS4. Next base: position 3,472,869 of record NZ_CP192221.1, on the reverse strand, counting down.
CCAGCGCGCCGGCGCCGTTGAGCGCCCAGTGCAGCCCGATGGGGGCGATGATGCTGCCGCCACGATGGCGTAGCCAGGTGAAGACGAAGCCGGCCAGGGTGGTCCCGGCGACGGCGCCGCACACGCCGATGATCTGACCGAAGAGGCCGGTTCCCAGCACGGCGGAGAAGCCGTCGTTGCCCGCCGTCAGGCCGAGTGACGACGCTACGTGCCACAGGCCGAAGAGCAGCGAACCGATGACGGCGACCGCACGAATGCCGAAGCGCCGCGACAATTTCGCGTGCAGGACGCCGCGGAACGCGAGCTCCTCGGGAACGACCGTCTGGAGCGGAATGATGACCAGGGCCGCGAACAGTGTGGCGCCGACGTTGACGCCGTACCGCTCGTTGAGGAAGGCGCTCTGCGTCAGCGGTATCGACGCGGCGATGGCGACGACGAGAAGCGTGATGCCCGCCGCGGCGGCGCCGTGACGGGCTCCGCGTCCGACGTTGCTCAGTCCCAAGTCGCTCCACTGGAGGCCGCGCGCACGGGCGAAGGCGAGCAGCAGCAGGGCGCCGACCGGCACCGCGGCGACCGCGATGGGGGTCGGCGCGAAGTGCGCGGTCAGGTTGAAGACCACCAGGGCCGCGACGACCACGACGATGTCGACGAGGGTCCTGTCGAACCAACGGCGGGATGTCACCGGTTCGGTGGCGACGACGACTGTGGACACCCGATCCACCGTACAGAGAACGGCGCGTCACATCAGGGCGGTAGCGTGCTGCCATGGTCGACGACGCGCCATCCGCCCTGTCCCATTCGCTGCGCCACGGTGCGTACAGAGCCGACGTCGCCGCCACCGGTGCGGGACTGCGTGCCCTCGAGCACTCCGGGCGCCGGTTGACCGAGACGTGGGGCGCGGGCAGGCCGGAGGCCGGTCGGGATCGGGTCGCCGCCAAACCCCCGTTGTCGGCGGGGCTTGTTCTCGCACCGTGGCCCAACCGCACGCGCGACGGCCGGTTCACGTTCGACGGTGAGACACATCAGCTCGAGATCACCGAACCGGCCCGGAACAACGCGAGTCACGGACTCGTCCGTCGACGGGAATGGGACGTCGCGGAGCGGTCCGACTCGTCGATCACTCACACCATCGACATCGGTGGCGAGCAGGGATGGCCCTTCGCGCTGCGGCTGACCGCTCGGCACAGCCTCGATGACGACGGTCTGACCGTGACCCACACGGCGACGAACGTCGGGGATCGCACGGCGCCGTTCGGCATGGGCGTTCACTCGTTCGTCCGCGCAGGCGATGCGCCCCTGGACGAGTGCACGCTCCGACTCTCGGCGGGTGTGCGTCTCCCGCTCGACGGCGAGCGCAACCTGCCCAGCGGCGGCCCCGTGCCCGTGCAGGACACGGACCTCGACTTCGCTGCGGCGCGGAGCCTCGCCGGAGTCTGGCTCGACACCCCGTTCAGTGCCCTCGTCCCGGACGCGGACGGCATCGCACGGCAGTACCTGACGCCGCCGGACAGCGCGGCCACCGTGCTGTGGACCGACGCGAACTTCCCGTGGGTGCAGGTGTTCACGGCGGATCCGGCGCACGATCAGGCCTACCCGGACCGCGGCCGCGCCCTGGCGATCGAACCGATGACGTGCCCACCGGACGCGCTGAACTCAGGGGTGGGGCTGATCGTGCTGGAGCCGGGGGAGACCTGGACCGGGAGCTGGGGCATCCGGGCGGACGACGGGAGCGCCTCGTGACGATCCTCGTGTGCGGCGAGGCGCTGGTCGATCTGGTGCCGGATCGCCGGGGCGGTGGTCCCGCGTTGACGCCGAAGCTGGGCGGCGGCCCGTTCAACGTCGCCGTCGCGCTCGGCCGCCTCGGTGCGGACGTGCAGTTCCTCTCCCGCATCTCCCGCGACCCGTTCGGCCGCGACCTGGTGGCGTGGCTGGAGGCGTCGAAGGTGGGACTCGACCTGCTCCAGCGTGGGCCGGAGCTGACCACGCTCGCCCTGACCGTGCTCGACGCGCACGGCGCCGCCGAGTACTCGTTCTATGCCGACGGCACCGCGGACCGACTCGTCGAGGCGCCCGCGACCATCCCCGAGTCGGTGACCGCGGCGTCGTTCGGCACGCTGTCGCTGCTCTACGAGCCGGGCGCGAGCGTGTACGCGGCGTTGCTCGCGAGGGTGCACGACGCCGGGGTCCTGACGATGCTCGATCCGAACATCCGCCCGGCCGCGATGACGGACGGCGACGGTTACCGCGCCCGGTTCCGTACCTGGCTTCCGTCGATCGACATCCTCAAGGTGTCGGTCGAGGACGCGGGTTGGCTGGGGGAGGGGCCGCAGGGCACCACCGTCCGAGACTGGTTGGACGCGGGCGTGACGGCCGTCGTCGTCACGCGCGGCGGGGACGGACTGTCGGTGGTCACCACGGCCGGCGAGACAGTCGTTCCCGGTGTGTCGGTGCAGGTCGCGGACACCATCGGTGCGGGCGACACCGTCCACGGAGCGATGCTCCACCACCTGACGGAGCACGGCGTGCGCTCGTCGGCGGACCTTCTGCGACTCGATTCACACGCCTGGACGGCGGCTCTCACGTTCGCCGCGAAGGCAGCCGCCATCACCGTGTCACGACCGGGGGCGGACCCTCCCTGGGCGGACGAGGTCGGCGACGACTAGTTTTATCGAGACACCACAAGTTCCGTTACACCGAGCTCGAGAGGGACCCTTCGTGCCCGCTGAGAATGCCGACAACGCCGCCACCGCCAAGCTGATCTATCCCGGCGGCGAACACGAGATGACCATTGCGAGAGCGACCGAAGGCAACGACGGTATCGAGCTGGGCAAACTGCTCGCGAACACCGGGTACACGACGCTGGACGGTGGGTTCGTCAACACGGCCTCCACCAAGTCCGCCATCACGTACATCGACGGTGCCGAGGGCATCCTGCGCTACCGCGGATACCCGATCGACCAGCTCGCCGAGAAGTCGTCGTTTCTCGAGGTCAGCTACCTGCTGATCTACGGGGAGCTGCCCACCACCGTCGAGTTGGAGAACTTCACCGACCGCATCCGTCGGCACACCCTGCTGCACGAGGACCTCAAGCGCTTCTTCGACGGCTTCCCGCGCAACGCCCACCCGATGCCCGTCGTCTCGTCCGCGGTCAACGCGCTGTCCGCGTACTACCAGGACTCGCTCGACCCGAACGATCCCGAGCAGGTCGAGCTCTCGACGATCCGTCTGCTGGCCAAGCTGCCGACCATCGCCGCGTACGCGTACAAGAAGTCGGTGGGCCAGCCGTTCCTGTACCCGGACAACTCGAAGAGCTACGTCGAGAACTTCCTGCGCATGACCTTCGGTTTCCCGGCCGAGCCCTACGAGGCCGATCCCGAGATGGTCAAGGCGCTCGACATGCTGCTCATCCTGCACGCCGATCACGAGCAGAACTGCTCGACGTCGACGGTGCGCCTGGTCGGCTCGTCCGACGCCAACCTCTTCACGTCCATCTCCGGCGGCATCAACGCTCTGTGGGGTCCGCTGCACGGCGGCGCCAACCAGGCCGTCCTCGAGATGCTGTACCGCATCCAGAGCGAGGGCGGCGACAGTGCGGACTTCCTGAAGCGGGTCAAGAACAAGGAGGACGGTGTCAAGCTCATGGGCTTCGGACACCGTGTCTACAAGAACTACGACCCGCGCGCGGCCATCGTGCGCAAGACGGCGCACTCGATTCTCGAGAAGCTCGGCACCAACGACGAGCTGCTCGACATCGCGATGAAGCTCGAAGAGGTCGCCCTGTCCGACGACTACTTCGTCGAGCGCAAGCTGTACCCGAACGTCGACTTCTACACGGGCCTCATCTACCGCGCCATGGGCTTCCCCGAGCGCATGTTCACGGTGCTGTTCGCGCTCGGCCGCCTGCCCGGGTGGATCGCGCACTGGCAGGAGATGCACCAGGACCCGAACGCCAAGATCGGCCGCCCCCGTCAGATCTACACGGGCTACACCGAGCGCGGCTACGAGGGCATCGACGGCCGCTGATCGGCCCTGCCCCTCGCGACACCCCCGACGCGGTGCGTCAGAACTTCCGGTTGGCCAACACCGGCAAGTTCTGGCGCACCGCGTCGATCTCGTTCGGGTCGATGTCGAGCGTGAGCAGACCGGGCGCCGCGCCGAGCTGGTCGAGCACATGGCCGGTGGGGGACACCACCATCGAGTTGCCGACGCCCACGGGTGCCGAGCCCGAGATCTCGATACCCGACTCGGCGGGGTCCGCCTGCCCGCAGGCCGCGAGGAACGTCGTGGAGTCCAGTGCACGGGCGCGGGCGAGCAGTGTCCACTGATCCACCTTGCCGGGGCCGCGGCCCCACGACGCGGCGACGACGGTGAGCAGGGCGCCGCGGTCCGCGAGGGTCTGGAAGAGGCCGGGGAAGCGAATGTCGTAGCACGTCGCGAAGCCGACACCCACGCCGTCGATGTCGACGACCACCGGCTCGGTTCCCGGTGCGACGGTGTCGGACTCGGCGAAACCGAACGCGTCGAACAGGTGGATCTTGTCGTACGACGCCTCGACGCCCCCGCCGGTGATCAGCAGGGTGTTGCGCACCCGCTCGTCACCGCCGACGGCCGGGGTGAACATGCCGGCCGCGACGGTGATGCCCGCGTCGTCGGCGATCTCGCGCACCGCGGTGGCCCAGGGGCCGTCGAGCGGCTCGGCGACGTCGGCGATCGATCCGCCGAATCGGCGCATCGTTGCCTCGGGAAGGACGCACAGCCGGGCGCCCGCGTCCACGGCGTCACGGACGGACGAGCGCACCAGGTCGAGGTTCTCGTTCGGATCGCGGGACGCGGTGATCTGGGCGAGGCTGATTCTCATGCGGTGCTCCTGACGTCGGCGTGCGGGGTGTCGAGGGTCGTGACTGGTATACACACAGTATGCAAGAACAGTCCGGTCGCGAGCGTGCCTATGTCTATCTCCGCGACCGCGTGCTGTCCGAACCGGCGTTCACGGGCACGTTCCTGAACGAGGGTGAGCTGGCGTCGCAGATCGGGGTGTCGCGCACCCCGGTCCGAGAAGCGTTGCTGCTGTTGGTGTCCGAGGGTCTCATCGAGATGGTGCGAGGCCGGGGCGCGTACGTGCCGCCGATGTCCGGGCGCCAGATCGGTGAACTGATGGACCTGCGCGGCGTGCTCGAACGGCACGCCGCGGAGAAGGCGATCGACGCTGGGAACGTACCCATCGCGGCGATGACGGCCACTCTGGAGTCGCAGGAGGCCCTGGCTGCCGGTGCCGCCGAGGATCACGCCCGAACCTTCATCGACCTCGACGGGACGTTCCACCAGGAACTGATCGACTCTGCAGGCAGCGAGTTGCTGTCCCGGACGTACGCCGGGCTGCGGGCGCGGCAGTTGCGTGCCGGGTTGTCCGCGCTGTTCGGCGCTCCCGACCGCAAGCGCCAGGTGTGCACCGAGCATCGCGCGATCGTCGACGCGTTGGCCTCGGGGGATCTGGCCGCGGCGTCCGCGCAGATCGATGCACACCTGGACGTCACCATGCGAATCCTGCTGCGCGGCTAGCTCTCCCGTGCCGAGAGCTGCTCGGCGCCGAGGTTCTGCGCGACGTAGCTCTCCTCCTCCGCGGGATCGGGACCACGGCCGAGTGCCAGGCCGAGGACGGTGAGCACACCCATCGCCATGATGTAGACGAAGACGGGCACCCAGCTGTCGGTGCGGTCGAGCAGGAACGTGAACATGAGCGGAGCGATCGCGCCGCCGAAGACGCCGGCGATCGTGTACGCCAGCGAGGCACCGGTGGAGCGCAGGCGCAGCGAGAACTGCTCCGTCACGAACGCGGCCTGCGGCCCGTACATGAACGAGTGGAACGTCAGTCCGACGACGACGCCCAGGACGAGCATGCCGAACGAGCTGCCGCCGATGAGGAGGAAGAAGACGGCCACCCACGCGACGCCGCCCACGGCGGCGACGGCGTAGAGCAGTCGCCGGTTCACGATGTCGGACAGTGCGCCCGCCAGCGGGATGGTGGCCAGCTGGAACGCCGAGCCGATGAGGATGGCCGTGAGCACCTCGCTGCGCACGAAGCCGAGCTTCTGCACGCCGTAGGTGATGGAGAAGACGGTGAAGAGGGCGTAGATGACGTCGGGTGCGATGCGCGAGAGGATCGCGGCGATCAGGGGGCGGCGCTGCTCGCGGAAGACCTCGGTGATCGGTGCCGCGGGTCGGTCGCCGCTCTCCTGCAGCGCCTTGAACACCGGGGTGTCCTCGAGCTTCAGGCGGATCCACAGTCCGAAGCCGACCAGAACGGCCGACAGCAGGAATGCCACGCGCCAGCCCCACGACTCGAACTGTTCCTCGGTGAGGGCGAAGGTCAGGGCCGCGAGAGCGCCGTTGGCCATCAGGTTGCCGGCGGGCGGGCCGATCTGCGCCGCGGACGACCAGAATCCACGCTTGCGCGGATTGCCGTACTCGCTCGAGAGCAGGACGGCACCGCCCCACTCGCCACCGACGGCGACGCCCTGCGCGAAGCGCAACGCCACCAGGATGATCGGCGCCGCGACGCCGATGGTCGCGTAGCCCGGCAGCAGTCCGATGAGGAACGTCGTGACGCCGATGAGCAACAACGTGATGACGAGCAGCTGTTTGCGTCCGATGACGTCGCCGAGGCGGCCGAAGACGAACCCGCCGATCGGCCGCGCGACGTATCCCACGGCGTAGGTCGAGAACGCGAGCAGCGTTCCCGTCAACGGGTCGCTCTCCGGGAAGAAGATGATGGGGAAGATCAGTGCGGCCGACGCGGAGTAGACCGCGAAGTCGTACCACTCCAGTGCCGTACCGGTCAGGCTGGCAGCGAAAGCCTTGGTCAGCGCAGTCCGGTCGGGACGCACCGCCCCTCGGCCGTCGGGTGTCGTGCCGTCCATGGGATGTCCTTTCGGGTGTCGTGGTTCATATACTTGCTGTATACAAGACGTATGCGCAACCCCTCGAGCGCTCCCGAAACAGAGAAGTAACAGGAGAAATGATGACGACACTGACCTTCGAACTTCCCGACGGTTCCACCGAGTCGGTCACCGTGACCACACTCCTGAACGCCGGGTACGCGGGCCGTGACCAGGCCGAGGTCGCGTCCCACATCGCCGAACTGGCCGAGCTCGGCGTTCCCGCACCGACCACCATTCCGGCGATGTACCCCATCTCGCCCTACCTGGCACAGCAGACCTCCGAGGTGCACGTCCAGCACGGACACACCTCGGGCGAGGCGGAGTGGGCACTGGTGATCACGGGTCCCACCCGCGACGACGTGCTGCTGACCGTCGCGTGCGACCACACCGATCGCGATCTCGAGGTGCACAGCGTCGCGTGGAGCAAGAACGCCTCACCCGACGTGCTCGGCACCGGGGCCTGGCGGCTCGCGGAGGTGGCCGACCGCCTCGACGACATCACGCTGCGCGCCCGGGTCGGAGACGACGAGACCCTCATCCAGGACGGCACTCTGGGCGATCTGCTCTCGCCCGATCACTGGCTCGACGTCCTCACCGAGCGGGGGCTCTTCCGGGCGGGCACGGTGCTGATGTCCGGCACGGTGTCGATGGTTCCGGGGGTGGACCAGTTCGCGAGCGCGTGGAAGGTCGAGCTGCGCGACCCGGCGACCGATCGGACTCTGACCTGCGCTTACCGCACCGTCGCCATGCCGTCCCCGATAGGCTGAGCGCAGTCACGTTACAGTCGATCGGTACAGGACATCGTCGTTCGGTATCAGTCGACTACAGGAGTTCATCGTGACCAAGCCCGAGATCGAGTTCCAGGCCGGCCCCCCTCCTACCGACCTCGTGGTCCAGGACATCACGGTCGGTGACGGCGCGGAAGCCGTTCCCGGCGGCACCGTCGAGGTCCACTACGTGGGCGTCGAGTTCGAGAGCGGCGAGGAGTTCGACTCGTCCTGGAACCGCGGCGAGTCCATCACCTTCCCGCTGCGCGGCCTCATCCAGGGCTGGCAGGACGGCATTCCCGGCATGAAGGTCGGCGGACGCCGTCAGCTCACCATCCCGCCGGAGCTCGCCTACGGCCCCGCAGGCGCCGGACATCGGCTGTCCGGCAAGACCCTCGTCTTCGTCATCGATCTGCTGAACGCCTGATCTCTGCTCCGCAGATTCGACGGGCTCACGCCACGTCGAGCACCAACCTCGCACCGCCCAGCGGGCTCGCCTCCAGATGCACAGTTCCACCGTGCAGGTGAGCCTGCTGGGCGACCAGTGCGAGCCCGAGTCCGGATCCGCCCGCCGCGGCTCGTGATCCGCGCTCGAAGCGTCCGAAGACACGTTCCCGCTCCTCCTCCGGGACGCCGGACCCGTTGTCGTCCACGCTGATTCGCGCACCCTCCGCCGTGCGCGCCACGCTGATCACCACGGTCGTCGCGCCGCCGTGACGCACGGCATTGAGCACGGCGTTGTCGAGCGCCAACCGTAGTCCCGTGGGATGACCCAGGGCGGACACCGGCCCGTCGGCCTCCACCCGCACCCGCGTCTCCGGCAACGTCCGCGCGGCGTCCCGTGCGACGAGGTCGGCGACCTCCACGACGTCCACGCTCACCCGGTCCGCGTCGGTGGTCAGCTCTCCGGTGGCCAGCCGTTCCAGCGCGGCGAGAGTCGATTCCACCCGGCCCTGCGTGCGCTGAAGGTCGTCGAGGATCTCCTGCCGCTGCTCGGCGGAGAGATCGAGCGTGCGCAGCACCTCGATGTCGGTACGCATGGCGGTCAGCGGCGTCCGCAGCTCGTGCGCCGACACGGCGGCGAAGTCGCGGGCCGTCTCGAGGGCGCTCTCGGTGCGCGCCTGGGCGTCCGACACTCGCTGCAGCATGTCGCCGACGGCGGCCGCGAGGGCGTCCGCCTCCCGCACACCCGTCGACTTGCGGGGTGGTGTCGGCGGGTCCTTCGCGACGTCGTGCGTGAGCCTCATCAACGGGCGCACGGCCCGTCCGCCGAGGATCCAGCCGAGTGCCGTCGACGCGCCGACCGCCAGAGCGCCGGCCTGCAGCACCTGCCGCTGCTGGTCGTCCGTGATGTCCTGCGCCTCCGACAACGGCACCGCGATGGACACGGTGACGTCCGTCCGGTCCGGCACCGCGGCGGTATAGACGCGGAACGGGGTGCCGTCGACGTCGGCGGTCGCCGAACCGAGCGGCATCGCGGGGAGCTGCGGCTGAGTACTGGCCCGCACCTGATCGGTCTGCCTGATCGTGATGGCGAAGGCCTCGGACCTGCTCAGGCTCCCGAGGAACATCTCGAATGTCTGCGCACGCGGTACCACCACCTCCGACGCTGTCTCGAGCCGACGGTCGAGCTGCAGGATGTTGTTGCGGGAGATGGCCGCTGCGACGTACCAACCGACGAGCGAGACGATGATGAGGGCGCCCAGGGCGGTGGCGGCGGCCACGCGGGCGCGCAGCGAGAAGACCCGGGAAGGCCGGAGGCCGGTCGTCATGCGCCGGGAAGGCCGGAGGCCGGTCGTCATGCGCCGGGAGGGCCGGAGAAGCGTCATGAAGCCGTGCGCAGGACGAAGCCGACGCCGCGGACGGTGTGCAGGATCCGTGGCACCCCACCGCTCTCCATCTTCCGCCGCAGGTACCCGACGAAGACGTCGACGACGTTGGTGTCGGCCACGAAGTCGTACCCCCACACCAGTTCCAGGAGCCGCTCCCGGCTGAGCACCACTCCGGCGTTGTGCGCGAGGACGGCGAGGAGTTCGAACTCGCGCTTCGTGAGGTCGAGGGGCCGCCCGTCGATGGTGGCGCGGTGGCCCGGCTCGTCGAGGCTCAGAGGCCCGACCACCACGGCGGCAGTGGCCGGGACGCTGGTACCGATGGTGCCGCGGCGGCGCAGCATCGCGTTGATGCGTGCCACCAGTTCGGCGAGGACGAACGGCTTGGTCAGGTAGTCGTCGGCGCCGGACTCGAGGCCCGCGATGCGGTCGTCGACGGAACTGCGCGCGCTCAGGACGCACACCGGGACGTCGTTGCCGCGGGCGCGCAACGCGGTGACCACGCCGTTGCCGTCGAGGACGGGCATGTTCATGTCCAGGACCACGACGTCCGGATCCTGCGCACCGACGAGGTCGAGAGCGGCGGCGCCGTCGCGAGCGGTGAGCACGGTGAACCCGGACAGCCGCAGTCCGCGCTCGATCGAGGCCAGCACGTCGACGTCGTCGTCCACCACGAGGACGGTGGGCTGGTCCGGAGCGGTCATCCGTCGATTGTGCCGGAACGACCGTGGTGTGCGGATGCGCCCCGCGCCACGTGAGTCGACCTGTGTGCAGTGATCCGCGCTCACCGCGGATCAGCGCACACAACCGGCCGGGCCGGGAACGATCGCGGTGGTCACGTCTGCGCAATCTTCCCGGAACAGAGCGTCTCTATCGTCTCTCGAAGCCGTCGGTGCATCCAGCGCGGTCGGGGTCGAGCATGCAAGGGGTATCACGATGAGCGCGAACACGGTCCGTCTCCAGGCTCTGCGAGCGGTCGAGGCGTACCAGCCTCCCGCCGTCAGCTACACCGACACGGAGACTCCGGGTCAGGTCTTCGGCGAGAACGTGTTCAACCGTGTGGTGATGCAGAAGCGCCTGCCGAAGTCGGTCTACAAGTCGGTGATGAAGACGATCGAGCACGGTGCGCCGCTCGATCCGATGGTGGCCGACGCGGTGGCGTCCGCGATGAAGGACTGGGCCATCGAGAAGGGTGCGACGCACTACGCGCACGTGTTCTACCCGCTGACGGGTCTGACGGCGGAGAAGCATGACAGTTTCCTCGAGCCGGTGTCGGACGGTTCCGCGTTGGCGGAGTTCGCCGGCAAGACGCTGATCCAGGGCGAACCCGACGCGTCGAGTTTCCCGAACGGCGGTCTGCGCAACACCTTCGAGGCGCGTGGTTACACGGGGTGGGACGTCACCAGCCCGGCGTACGTCCTCGAGAATCCGAACGGCAACACGCTGTGCATCCCGACGGTGTTCGTGTCGATGACCGGTGAGGCACTGGACCACAAGACGGGTCTGCTGCGCTCCCAGCAGGCGATGGGCCGGCACGCCGAGCGCATCCTGACGCTCTTCGGACACGAGGATCCCGAGCACGTCGTGTCCTTCTGCGGACCGGAGCAGGAGTACTTCCTCGTCGACCGGCACTTCTTCCTGGCGCGTCCGGATCTGCTCAACGCGGGGCGCACCCTGTTCGGTGCGAAGCCGCCCAAGGGCCAGGAGTTCGACGACCACTATTTCGGCGCGATTCCCGAACGCGTCCTGGGCTTCATGATGGACACTGAGCGCGAACTGTTCAAGCTCGGCATCCCGGCCAAGACCCGGCACAACGAGGTGGCGCCCGGACAGTTCGAGATCGCGCCGATGTTCGAGCGCGGCAACATCGCCGCGGATCACCAGCAACTGCTCATGACGACGTTCAAGACCATCGCCAAGAAGCACGGCATGGAGATCCTGTTCCACGAGAAGCCGTTCGAGGGCGTCAACGGGTCGGGTAAGCACGTCAACTTCTCGTTGGGCAACTCGGAGCTCGGCAGCCTCCTGGTCCCGGGGGACACCCCGCACGACAACGCACAGTTCCTCGTCTTCTGTGCCGCGGTGATCCGCGCGGTGCACAAGTACGCCGGGCTGCTGCGCGCATCGGTGGCGTCGGCCACGAACGATCACCGACTCGGCGCGAACGAGGCTCCGCCGGCCATCATCTCGATCTTCCTGGGTGACCAGCTCGCCGACGTCTTCGACCAGATCGCCAAGGGCGCGGCGACGTCTTCGAAGGGCAAGGGCACCATGATGATCGGGGCGGACACGCTGCCCGTGCTGCCCACCGATCCGGGCGACCGCAACCGTACGAGCCCGTTCGCGTTCACCGGCAACCGATTCGAGTTCCGCGCTCCGGGGTCGATGCAGACGGTGAACGAGCCGATGGTCGTCATCAACACGATCATGGCCGAGTCGCTCGACCACATGGCCACCGAGCTCGAGACGGCCGTCGCGGACGGCGTCGACTTCGACACTGCGGTCCAGAATCTGTTGACGCAGATCATCACCGACCACGGCGCCGTCGTCTTCAACGGTGACGGGTACTCGGAGAACTGGCCCATCGAGGCGGAGGCGCGGGGTCTCGCCAACCTGCGCACGACGCTGGACGCATTGCCGGAGCTCATCACCGACGAGGCGCTGGCCCTCTTCTCGAAGTACGACGTGTTCAACTCGCGAGAGATGCACAGCCGTTACGAGATCGGGCTCGAGCAGTACGCACTCACCATCGGTGTGGAGGCTCGGTTGACGCTCGAGATGGGCACCACCATCGTGCTGCCGGCAGCAGTGCGGTACCAGACGGAGGTCGCCCAGAACCTGGCCGCGCTGCAGGCGGTGGGCGTGGAGATCGACAGGGCGCCGCTGGACACCGTGTCCGTGCCGCTCGCGGCTCTGCGGGCCGGGCTGGCGACGCTGAAGGGCGCGCTGGACGCCGACACCGGGCACGACGCGCTCGGCGAGGCCAGCCACGCCAGAGACGCGCTCCTTCCGGCCATGGCGGAAGTGCGGGCGGCGGCCGATCAGCTCGAGGACATCGTCGCCGACGACCTGTGGCCGCTGCCGACCTACCAGGAGATGTTGTTCGTCCTGTGATGCACGCGGCGCGCTGGTGACATTCACTCGAGGCGGGTCGAATGTCCGTTTTCCGTGCGGCACCACCTCCGGCGGGCGGTAGCTTCCCCGTCGGGGGTGATGCGGCATGGGGTCGTCGGGATCAGGATCGTCAGGGTGGAATGCAGGGTCGTTGTTCGCGCTACCGGTGCGAGTCGGGTTGGTCCTGACCGCGGTGGCGGCGACGGTGGTGGTCAGCGCCGTCACGGCGGTCGCAGCGCCCGCCGACCCGGCCGTCGGCTCCACCTACGCGTGCAGCGGCGACGTCGCGGGTGCGGCGGAGGACCCTGTGGTGTTGGTGCACGGCACCTGGACGAACAGTGTCGAGGACTTCGGCGCGGTGCTCGAACCGTGGCTCACGCAGACCGGTCGACCGTTCTGCACGGTGGAACTGCCTCGGCGCGCGACGGTCGACGTGCAGATCAGCACCCGCTTCGTCGTGGACGCCGTGCTGCGCACCGCGAACACCCGCGGTGGCCCGGTCGATCTGGTCGGCCACAGCCAGGGCGGAACTCTCGCGGCGTGGGCGGTGAAGTCCGATCCCGAGGTCGCCGCGGTGGTGGACGACGTGGTCGGGCTCGCTCCGGTGGGTGCTCCGCAGGACACCGATGCGGTGTGCGCGGCGCTGGGCGGCTGTGCGGCGCCCATCTGGCAGTTCTCGGAGGGTTCCGACTTCATGGCCGCACTGACGTCGACGCCGTTCCCGGCGGGCACGTCGGCCACCACGATCTCGACGGCGTTCGACGAGCTGGTGCGACCGGCCCCGGCCGCCGGCGCGATGGCCGGGGCGTCGAACCTGGTGATCCAGGACGTCTGCCCCCTGAAGTACGTCTCCCACGTCCTGCTTCCGTCGGACGCCACGGCGATCGCGATGCTGGCCGACGCGTTGGACAACGACGGCCCGGCCGTCGAGTCGAGGGTGGGCACGCAGAGTTGTCTCCAGCTCACCCCGCCCGGAACCGATCCGCTGGGCCCGCTGCGTACCGCGCCCACCGCCATCGCCGGCCTGGTGGACGCGCAGATCCAGACGCAGGTGCTTCCGGCCGAGCCGGCCTACACCGGACCCTGACGTTCGGCCGGGGCGCGGAACGGGTACGAACGTCTGTCATGAGCTCTTCTGCACCCTCCGTCCTGTGGTTCCGCCGCGACCTGCGCCTCGGTGACCACCCGGCACTGGCCCACGCCGCCGAGGACGGCCGGGACGTGCTGGCGCTGTTCGTGCTCGACGATCACCTCCTCGGCCCGTCGGGTGCCGCGCGCCGCGACGTGCTGTTCCGGTCGTTGACAGCGCTGGACGATCAGCTCGGCGGCCGCCTGATGGTGGTGAAGGGCGATCCGGTGGCCGCGGTTCCGGCCGTGGCGAAGGCCGTGGGAGCGGGCGCCGTGCACGTGAGCGAGGACTATGGTCCGTACGGTCGACGCCGCGACGACGCCGTCGCCGAGAAGGTCGACCTGGTGCGGACGGGGTCGCCGTACGCGGTGTCGCCCGGCCGCATCGTCAAGGACGACGGCGAGGGTTTCAAGGTCTTCACGCCGTTCTACCGCCGCTGGCAGGACCACGGCTGGCGCGGCCCCGCCGACACCTCCGCGTCGTCGGCGTCGTGGATCGATCCGGACGACGTGTCGGGCGGCCGCAAGCGAGTGACCATTCCGACGGAGAAGACCCGTGCGGACGTCGAGGCCGGCGAGCAGGCGGCGCTGTCCTCGTGGGCGGACTTCCGCGACGACCGTGCGACCGGGTACGACGACGAGCGCAACCGTCCGGACAAGGACAGCACCAGCCGGATGTCGGTGCACCTGAAGTACGGGACCATCCATCCGCGCACCATGCTGGCCGATCTGGCCTCACTGAAGAACGACGGCTCGGAGGCGTACCGACGCGAGTTGTGCTTCCGAGACTTCTACGCCGACATCCTCTTTCGCCGACCGGACAGCGCTCGGGAGAACTACGACAAGAGGTTCGACAAGATCGAGCTCGACTCCGGGCCGCACGCGGACGAGCTCTTCCAGGCGTGGTGCGACGGCACGACGGGCTTCCCCATCGTCGACGCGGGCATGCGCCAACTGGTCTCGGAGAACTGGATGCACAACAGGGTGCGGATGATCGTCGCATCCTTCCTGGTGAAGGACCTGCACCTGCCGTGGTGGCGGGGTGCACGCTTCTTCCTGCAGCACCTGATGGACGGCGACATCGCCAGCAACCAGCACGGGTGGCAGTGGACCGCGGGCACGGGAACCGATGCGTCGCCGTACTTCCGGGTGTTCAACCCCACGACGCAGGGCGAGAAGTTCGACCCGAACGGCGACTACGTGCGTCGCTGGGTTCCCGAGCTCCGCGGTGTCGAGGGTAAAGCCGTGCACGCTCTGAAGAACGGACGGCCGGAGGACTATCCCGAGCCGATCGTCGACCACAAGCACGAGCGGGAGGAAGCGCTCCGACGCTTCGGCGCGCTCAAGTCCTGACTGTGCGGTCCGTTCAGGGCCTGAAGAGGGCCGCCAGGGCGTCGAGCACGGACGCGTCCTCGATGGTCGACGGCACCACCACCTCGTCGCCGTCGACCATCTGGCGCATCGTCTTGCGCAGGATCTTGCCCGAGCGTGTCTTGGGCAACGCCTGTACGACGGTCACGTCACGGAACGTGGCAACGGCGCCGATGTCCTCGCGAACGGCCGCGACGAGTTCGGAGCGCAGGGTGTCGTCGTCGATGTCCACGCCGGTCTTGAGCACGACGTAGGCGCTGGGGCGTTGACCCTTCGTCTCGTCGTGGATGCCGATCACGGCGCACTCGGCGACGGCAGGGTGGGCGCCGACGACGGCTTCGATACTGCCCGTGGACAATCGGTGCCCCGCGACGTTGATGACGTCGTCGGTGCGCCCCAGGACGTAGACGTAGCCGTCCTCGTCGACGTAGCCCGAATCGCCGGTGAGGTAGTACCCGTCGAACGCGGCGAGATACGACGACAGGAACCGGTCGTCGTCCTGCCAGAGTCCGGCGAGTGTGCCGGGCGGCAGGGGAAGTTCGAGCACGATGTTGCCCTCGGTGCCGGCGGGTACCTCGGCCCCCGAACCGTCGACGATGCCGACGTGGAACCCGGGCACCGGCACCGTCGGTGAGCCCGACTTCAGCGGCATCGGTTCCAGCCCGCGGAGATTCGCGCAGATAGCCCACCCCGTCTCGGTCTGCCACCAGTGGTCGACCACCGGTCGGTCCAGGATGCGGGACGCCCACGCGAAGGTGTCCGGATCCAGGCGCTCGCCGGCGACGAACAGGGTTTCCAGGGACGACACGTCGTGATCGCGCAGCAGCGCGGCCTCCGGATCGACCTTGCGTACGGCGCGCAGTGCCGTGGGCGCCGTGAACAGCGCACGCACCCCGTACTCCTCGATCACTCGCCAGAACGCGCCCGCGTCGGGGGTGCCGACGGGCTTGCCCTCGTACAGCACCGTCGTCGCTCCGGCCAGCAACGGGCCGTAGACGATGTAGCTGTGGCCGACCACCCAGCCCACGTCCGAGGCGGTCCACATGACCTGGCCGGGTCCGACGTCGTAGATGTTGGTCATCGACCAGCGCAGCGCGACGGCGTGTCCGCCGTTGTCCCGGACGACGCCCTTCGGCTTCCCGGTGGTGCCCGACGTGTAGAGGATGTAGAGCGGATCGGTCGCCGCGACCGACACGGGATCCGCGGGGGTCGCGGCGTCGAGTTCCCGGTGGAAGTCCAGCCAGTCGCCCGGTGCCTCGATGTCGATCTCCGGTCGGCGCGTGAGGAAGACCGCACGCGGGGACGACGTCGACATGGCGAGGGCCGCGGCGACGGGTGTCACGTAGTCGACGGTGCGTCCGGGTTCGAGACCACCCGTGGCGGTCACGATCGCGACGGGATCCGCGTCGTCGATGCGCGCGGCCAGTTCCTTAGCGGCGAACCCGCCGAACACCACCGAGTGGACCGCACCGAGGCGCGCACAGGCGAGCATCGCGACGACGGCCTCCGGAATCATCGGCATGTAGAGCACGACGCGATCACCCGCACCGACGCCGCGAGCGGCGAGCGCCCCCGCGAAACGGGACACCCGGTCGAGGAGTTCGGAGTAGGTGAACGACACGCGAGCGCCCGTCATGGCGGAATCGTGGATCAGCGCGGTCCGATCGCCGGCACCGGCCGCGACGTGGCGGTCGAGCGCGTTGACGCACGTGTTCAGTCGACCGTCCGGGAACCAGCGGTGGAAGGGTGCGTTCGACGAGTCCAGGGCGATGGTCGGCGCGACGTCCCAGTCGATCGCTTGCGCCGCCTCGAGCCAGAAGGCGTCGGGGTCGGCGGCAGCGGCGTCGTAGGCCTGGCGGTAGGCGCCCGATTCGGTCATGAGCCGACTGTAATCTCGGCCGCACTTCCGTAAGGTCGAGACATGACCCTGATTGCCGAGGATCTGCTGCTTCTTCTGCTGGACGACGGAACGGGCAAGCCCGTCGTCGACAGCACCAAGCTGCCGCGGGTGCTCGCCGGCGCGGTGATCCTCGAGCTCGCGATGGACGGCACCGTGTCGGTGGCCGGCGACAACGAGACGACGAAGAAGGGCCGGCTCGCGGTGTCCGGCGCTCGAACTGTGTCGGATCCGATACTCGAGCGGGCCGTGGAGGCGATCGAGACGGCCAAACGTCCGATGACGCCGAAGTCGGCCGTCGAAAAGTTGCACAAGGACATTCGCGAGCAGGTGGTCGCCCGCGTCGTCGAGCGGGGGTTCGTCGGCGAGGAGAAGGGCACGGTCCTGGGGCTGTTCCCCACCACCACGTGGCCGACGCTCGATTCGTCGCACGAGGACCGGGTCCGCGAGACGCTGCACTCCGTCCTGATCGACGGTCTCGATCCGGATGCGCGGACGTCCGCGGTGGTGGCGTTGCTGTCGGCGATCGACGCGACGCACAAGGTCTTTCCCGATGCGGACAAGCGCGCGGTGAAGAACCGTGCCAAGGACATCGCGCAGGGAGAGTGGGCGAGCGATGCCGTGCGCAAGGCGGTGCAGGACGTCTACACCGCGGTCACCGTGGCGGTGATGGTTCCCGTCATGGCCGGTACGTCGGGGAGCTGATCCCGACCGCTTCCTGGACCGGGGTCTCCCGGGTGACGCGGTGCCGTCCGCAGTGGCACCGGTGATAGACGACGGTGCCCTCGCTGGTGCGGTGGCGGGACTCGACCGTCCATCGATGCAGACATTCCACGGTGCTCATGACGACGAGTCTGCTGTAATGGTCATGTGCACCTCAACCCTTACGGAGAATATGCGGTCCGGCTGGCCGTCGACATCGTGAACTCGCCCCCGACCGATGCGGTGGAGTTCGAGAGCCGGTGCCTCGAGGCGGGCATGTCCGACGACACGGTGGCCATGCACACCGATCTGGCCCGCGCGGAGGTGTTCTTCGAGGAGTGGCTCGGCGTGGTCGACGCGCCGACGCACGAGCAACGGGCGCTCGCACTGAACGCGTTGCTCGCGCAGACCTCGGCATACCCGAGGTTGACGAACCACGCCGACGACGGCTGGCACCTGCACTACCGGGATCCGGATCTGCCGCTCGCGGACGTCGTGCGCGCGCTGGTGAGCGTCGGTACCGCGCTGCATCTGGTGGGCCGCGGCATGCACCGTCTCGGTCGGTGTTCGGCGGACGACTGCGACCGTGTCTACGCCGACTTCTCCCGTACCGGTCGCCAACGGTACTGCGGCACGGCCTGTTCCAACCGCGACGCGGTCCGGCGGCACCGCGCGAAGGCTACTGCCCCAGCGTCCTGAACCGACGCAGTCGCTCGGACTGCCGGACGCTCGGGTCGAGGGCGGTGACGGTGTCGAGTTCGCGGGCGATCGCGGTCCCCAGGCGACCCATGAACCGGTGCGGTTCGTCGGCGGCATCCGGGTCCTCGGGCACGATGGTGTCGACGATCCGGGCCGCCCGGAGGTCGACGGGCCGGATGCCCTGCGCCTCGGCCATCGCGGGCGCGTGTGCGGTGTCGCGGTGCACGATGGCACTCGCCCCTTCCGGCGGGAGCGGCGCCAGCCACGCGTGCTGCGCGGCCACGACGCGGTCGGCAGGCAGCAGTGCGAGCGCGCCGCCGCCGGTGCCCTGCCCCAGCAGGACCGACACGGTGGGGGTGCGCAGGGTGATCAGCGTCGAGATGCAGCGCGCGATTCCTGGAGCCAACCCGTGCTCCTCGGCCTCGCGTGACAGCGATGCGCCGAGCGTGTCGATCACCAGGACCAGCGGCAGGCCCAGTTGCTCCGCGAGGCGCATGCCGCGCAACGCTTCTCGGAGAGCGCCCGGACCCATGGTGTTCTCCGGCGTCTGCCCGGTGCGATCCTGCCCGAACAGGACGCACGATCGTCCGCGGAATCGGGTGAGGGACAGGGTCACGGTGGAGTCGAAGTCGCCGCGCCCCGTGCCGCTCAGCGGGATGTGATGAGAGACGTTCGCCGCCAGCAGCTCTCGCACACCGGGGCGGTCGTCGCGCCGACTCAGCAGGACCGAGTGCCATGCCGACACGGAGGTGTCCGCACCCTCGTCGGACGGTTCCGCGTACTCGGGGGTCGCCTCCGGCTCGTCCTGCAGAACCACCAGGGCCCGTTCGAGGACGCCGCGGATATCGGCGAGAGGGACGACCGCGTCGATGACGCCGCAGCGGAACAGGTTCTCGGCCGTCTGCACGCCCTCGGGGAAGTCCTGGCCGTAGAGGGCCTGGTAGACCCGCGGTCCGAGGAACCCGATGAGGGCACCGGGTTCGGCGAACGTGACGTGGCCGAGCGATCCCCACGACGCGAACACGCCGCCCGTCGTGGGGTGCCGGAGATGGACGAGGTAGGGCAGGCCGACGTCCTTGTGCAGGGTCACCGCCGCGGCGATCTTCACCATCTGCACGAACGCCGCGGTGCCCTCCTGCATGCGCGTGCCGCCGGAAGTGGGGGACGCGATCAGCGGAAGCCGCTCCGCCGTGGCGCGTTCCACGGCCAGGGTGATGCGCTCCGCCGCGGCCACACCGATGGATCCGGCGAGGAACGCGAACTCGCACACCACCACGGCGACGCGCCGCCCGCCGACGGTGCCCGCACCCGTCAGGACCGCCTCGTCCACTCCGCTCCGGGTTCGTGCGCGCTCGAGGTCGGCGAGGTACTGCTCGTCCGCCGCGACGACGAGCGGTGCCCGATCCCACGAGAGGAAAGTCCCGGGATCGAGCACCGCGTCGAGGAACTGCTGCGCCGTGGTCGTCATGCGCTCAGTATGGCGTGCGATCAGGCGCGCCCGAGCGCCTCCTTCCAGGACACCGTGCGGCCGATGCGCAGGATGGAGCGCTGGTAGATCTTGGCCGCGACGACGGCGAGAACCAGGGTGGCGACGATCATCAGCACGATGGTGCCGACGATCTGGATCGGGTCCGCGACGCCCGCCGCGATGCGCAGCGGCATGAGGATGGCGGAGAACGGGGGAATCCACGACAGGACGGTCGGCAGTGTCGCTCCCGGGTCGTCGATGGACGAGAACGCCGCGAAGAACATCGCCAGGATCACGATCAGCAGCGGCATGGTCGTCGAGTTGACGTCCTCCTGCCGCGACACCATGGAGCCGCCGGCGGCGTAGAGCACCGCGAAGAACGCGAAGCCCAGCACGAACCAGCCGATGGTGGAGACGAAGACGCTGACGGCGGTACCGGTGACCGTGAGCGTGCCGGTGGCCGTGCCCGCGATGAGGCCGGCGGCGCCGTACGCGGTGAGCTGCACCAGTCCGACCACGCCGATGCCGATCACCTTGCCCCACAGCAACTGCAGCGGGCGTACGGTGGAGAGCAGCAGTTCGACGACCCGGGACGACTTCTCCTCCACGACACCCATCGCAACGTACATGCCGAAAGTGATGATCTGGGCATACAGCAGGATGACGGCGATGAAACTCAGCGCGAGTCGCTGACCCTGTGCGGGATCGGGTGGATCGACGGCCTCGACCGTGACCGTGGCGGCGCTCGTCGCCGAGGTGACGGTGGCGGGATCGACTCCCAGCCCGGTGAGCGCGTCGTTCTGCGCCTGCGCAGCGACCGCGCTGTCGATGACGGCCTTCAGGGTGCCGTCGACGGTGTCCTCGGTGACGGCCGTGTACGCGCCGCCGGTCCCGGGGACGAGCGCCACGTCCACGTCGCCGTCGGAGACCTGTGTGCGAGCCTCGTCCGCCGAGCCGATCTCGCGGACCTCGACGGGAGCGCCGAGTTGATCGCCCACCGCGGTGAGGGTCTGGGACAGGCCTTGGTCACCGACCAGCCCGAGGGGCGTCCGGTCCTCGGAATCGCTGCCGCCGGAGAAGATCGAGAACGCGACGATGCCGCCGACGATGACCAGCAGCACGATGGCGTTGGAGATCAGGAAGCTCTTCTTCCGGACCTGGACGTCGAACTCGCGCCGGGCGACGAGCGCGATGGCTCGTCCCGCCGAGAGCGGTGATCGGGTGGTCGACTTCTCGCTCATGCCACTACCTCTCGGTACAGGTCGGTCAGGGACGGTGTGCTGCGGGCGAACTCGTGCACGGGTCCGGTGGCGAGCGCTGCGGCGAGCACCGCCTGGTCGTCCGCCTCGGGCGCCAACGACAGGCTGGTGCGCCCGTCGGAGTGCGACACGGTGGTGACCCCGGTCAGCGCGTCGGCCCAGCCGGCGGGAGCGGCCGGGGCGTGCACCTCGAGGGTGGTGCCGGACTTGCCGCGCAGTTCGTCGACGTTGCCCACGGCCTTCATCCGGCCGGAACCGATGATGCCGACCCGATCGCACAGGCGCTGCACCAGATCGAGCTGGTGGCTCGAGAACAGCACGGGGACACCGGTTCGGGCCTTCTCGAGAAGCACCTCGCTCATGGTGTCGACTGCCACGGGGTCGAGACCCGAGAAGGGTTCGTCCAGCACCAGGACGGCGGGATCGTGAATCAGGGCTGCGGCCAACTGGACTCGCTGCTGGTTTCCCAGTGACAGTGAATCGACCGTGTCGTTAACCCGCCCGTCGATGCCGAGGCGCTCGGTCCAGGTCGCGACCGCGGCGGAGGCGTCGGACGTGGACAGCCCGTGCAGCTCGGCCAGGTACTTCAGCTGCGCCCCCACCTTCATCTTCGGGTACAGCCCACGCTCCTCCGGCATGTACCCGATGGTGCGGCGCACGTTCAGGTCGATGGGCTGCCCGTTCAGGCGTGCCTCTCCCGAATCGGCTCCCAGCACGCCGAGGGTGATGCGCATCGTCGTGGTCTTGCCGGCACCGTTGCTGCCGACGAACCCGAACACCTCGCCGGGATTCACGGTGAACCCGACGCCGTCGAGTGCGACGGTCTCGCCGTATCTCTTGTGCAGGTCGTCGATCTCGAGAGTCGAGCCGCTCATGCTGATCCTTTCTCGGGGGAGTGTGGTGTGGGAGTGGGGAATTCGTCCGGTTCGTCGACCGGCGCCGTCCAGGCGAGGATGATGCCGGGAGAGCAGATCCCGACAAGTAGACCACTCAGTATGATGAATCCGCCACCGAGTGCCAGTCGGGGATCGTCGGTGAAGGTGGTCGCCCACACCAGTGCGAGCGCCGGAACCGTCACCGCGCCCTGGGTGATCGCGAACCCGATCGAGCGAGCCGCGTTGCGACGTTCCAGGTCCCACTCGTCGAGCGCATCGGCGGGAGCATCGCTGCGGCGGCCGGTGACGATCTGCAGCGTCGTCCACGACACGCTCATGAGGATCGCGCCGGGAAGCCAGGTGAGCGGCGCCCACTCGGGCCCGACGAGAATGAAGATCGACGATGCCGCGAGCGCGACGAGCGAGGCGACGAGAATCCACACCAGCAGCCGGCGCCGTGACCTGGTGCGCCAGCCGGGGAGGTAGTGCGCGTACCGCGCCTCGTTCTGCAGGTATCGACGGGTGCGGAACGCCTGATAGCGGTCCAGAACGGTGTCACTCATCGTGGTGTCCCTTCCTCGGGCTGGGTGCGTCGGTAGACCTCCGTGGACAGCGGCGCGAACTCGGTACGCGAGAACACCGCCTCGACCGGCAGCCCGAACACGTCGCAGATGCGCATCGCGAGATCGAGGCTCGGGTAGTGGTCGCCGCGTTCGAGTGCGCCGACCGTCTGCGGGTTGACCTCGACGAGTTCCGCGAGCTGGGCGCGGGTCATCCGACGCTCGGCGCGCAGCACACCGATGCGGTTGTGGATGGGGAGCGTGGTCCCGCGTTTGACCGGACTCATATATCGAAGTGTTGTATAAACCCAACGATGTGTCAATACCGTAGGCAGCGCTGTTCGGGCGAGCGCGCGCTGAACCACACGATCGTGCGTGATCCTGCCGATCGGCAGGAACTGCGACGATCGGGTGGGGAAATCCTCAGTCCTGCTGCAGAACGCCCTGCGCGACGGTCCACCGGCGCGTGCTGCGCACCGAGTCGAGCATCCGCCGGTCGTGGGTGACCAGGAGCATCGTTCCCTCGTAGGTCTCCAGTGCCGATTCGAGCTGCTCGATGGCGGGGACGTCGAGGTGGTTGGTGGGCTCGTCGAGCACGAGCAGGTTCACCCCGCGGGCCTGCAGCAGCGCGAGTCCCGCTCGGGTGCGCTCGCCGGGGGACAGGGATGCCGACGGCCGCAGGGCGGCCTGTCCGCGGAGACCGAACTTCGCCAGGAGTGTGCGGACGTCGGCGTCCGGCCAGTCCGGAACGGAGGCTGCCAGCGCGTCGGCGACCGAGTCGGGTCCGTCGAAAGCCGAACGCGCCTGGTCCATCTCGCCGATCTCGACTCCGGAGCCGATGCTCACGGATCCACTGGTCGGCGCGATGCGGCCCAGCAGCAGGTGCAGCAGGGTGGTCTTGCCCGAGCCGTTGGCGCCGGTGACGACGATGCGGTCCCCGGCGTCGATCTGTGCCGTCACCGGCCCGAGCCGGAACGCCCCCCGCTCCACGACGGCGGAGTTCACGGAGACCACGACGCTGCCGCTGCGGGGCGCCGCCGCGATCTCCATGCGCAGTTCCCACTCCTTGCGCGGCTCCTCGACGACGTCGAGCCGTTCGATGCGTCGCTGGGTCTGGCGCGCCTTCGCGGCTTGCTTCTCCGTCGATTCGGCGCGGACCTTCCGGCTCGCCTTGTCGTTGTCCTTGCTCTTGCGTCGAGCGTTCCGCACGCCGTGCTCGAGCCAGTTCCGTTGCATCCGAGCGCGATCCTCGAGCCCGGACCTGGTGTCGGCGTACTGCTCGAACTCTTCCCGTGCGTGACGACGCGCCACGTCGCGCTCGACGAGGTAGGCCTCGTACCCGCCGTCGTAGACCGCTATCTGCTGCTGCGCCAGGTCCAGCTCGACGATGCCGGTGACGGTGCGCGCCAGGAACTCACGATCGTGACTGACGATCATCACGGCGCACTGGGTACTCGTCACGAAGTTCTCGAGCTGGTCCAGTCCCGCGAGATCCAGATCGTTGGTGGGCTCGTCGAGAAGCAGGACGTCGTAGCGCGCCAACAGGATTCCCGCGAGTGACGCGCGGGCCGCCTGCCCACCGGACAGGGCGGACATCTCGGTGTCGAGCGCCGCGTCCAGGCCCAGGCCGGCGAGCACCGACTCGGCTCGCTCGGGCAGATCGGCGCCGCCGAGCGCCAACCACCGCTCCAGTGCCGGTGTGTAGAGATCGTCCGACGCGCTCGCGTCGCCGAGCGTCTCCGCCGCCGCGTTCATCGCGTCCTCGGCCGCGCGCACTCCGGTGCGGCGCTGCAGGAACATCTCGACGGTCTCACCGGGAACGCGGGAGACCTCCTGCGCCAGGTGGCCGACGGTGGCGTCCGACGGGGTGAGCGTGACCGTGCCGTCGTGGTCGACCCCGGTCGCCGTGCCCGCCAGCAGGCCGAGCAGCGTCGACTTGCCGGCGCCGTTCGCGCCGACCAGCCCGACGACGTCGCCGGGTCCGACGGTGAGGTCGAGACCGTCGAACAGCGTGCGCTCGCCGCGATAGGCGGACAGGTCGTCGACACGGACCACGGCACTCACGTCTCGCCCAGCTCCTGAAGTAGTTCCCGCACGGCCGTGCGTCCCGCACGGTTGGCGCCGATGGTGCTGGCCGACGGACCGTATCCGATCAGATGGACGGTGGGCCGCGCGGCCACTCGAGTGGCCGACGCGCCGGTCATCGTGATGCCGCCGCCCGGCCCGCGCAGTCGGAGCGGCGCGAGGTGATCGAGCGCGCTGCGAAACCCGGTGGCCCACAGGATGACGTCCGCCCGGGTGGCGGTGCCGTCGTCCCACCGCACTCCGTCGGGTGTGACCTCCGCGAACATGGGCTGCCGTACCAGGACGCCGCGATCGCGGGCCTCGCGCAAGCTGGGGGTGAGGATCAGACCGGTCACCGACACCACCGATCCCGGCGGCAGTCCGCGGCGCACCCGATCCTCGACCTGCGCGACGGCAGCGCGGCCCACCTCGGGTGTGAAGTCCCGCTCGAGGAAGACGGGCTCGCGGCGGGTCACCCACGTCGTGGTGGTCACGCGCGAGATCTCGTCGAGCAACTGCACCGCGGAGATCCCGCCTCCGACGACGACGACGTGCTCGCCGCGGAACTCCTCCGCCGAGGTGTAGTCGCGCGTGTGCAGTTGGCGCCCCGTGAACGTCTCCATGCCGGGGTAGCGCGGGACGAACGGGTGCTCCCAGGTGCCGGTGCAGTTGATCAAGCCCCGTGCGTGGACGTCGCCCTGCTCGGCCTCCACCCGGTACCGCATCGTCGTCTCGTCCCGGTCGCAGACGACCGACACCCGTCCCGGCCGCCGCACGGGCAGCGCGAAGTGCTTCTCGTACGCCGCGTAGTACTCGGGCACCGCCGACGACGCGGGCACGTGCGCGGGGTCGACGTCGGGGGCCAGCGTGTCCGCGAACGCCATGCCCGGAAGGTCGTGCACCCCGTTGACGGTCTCGAGGGTCAGGGAGGGCCAGCGGAACTGCCACGCCCCACCGGGAGCCGGCGCACCGTCGAGCACGACATAGTCGTCCCATGCCCGCAGCCCCGCTCGCTGCAGGAAATAGGCCGCGGACAGACCGGCCTGCCCGGCACCGATCACTGCGACGTCGACGTGTTGCACCCGTCCAGTACACCAGTCAGGGCTCCGCACCCGGTAAATTCGCGTAAGGGGGTCTCACAGAACACTTCGTTCCACGCAGAGAGAAGACACAACGTGACCATTGGTATCACCAGGAACGGCGCGGTTCTCACCGTGGAACTGCAGCGACCGGAGCGCCGCAACGCTCTGAACACGGCTCTGTGCACCGAAGTGCGTGAGGCGGTGGAGGGTGCCGAGGCGGACGGCACCCGCGTCGTCGTGATCACCGGTGAGGGCACGAGCTTCTGCGCGGGCGCCGATCTGTCGGGCGAAGCCATCGCCGACGAGTTCCCCGAGGCGCTGCTGTCGATGAACCGCGCGCTCCAGACCGTGTCGGTCCCGGTCATCGCCGCCGTGAACGGGCCTGCTGTGGGTGCGGGTACGCAGTTGGCCATCGCCGCAGACCTGCGGGTGGTCGACTCGGGCGCCTTCTTCGCCATTCCCTCCACCCGGTTGGCCATCGCCGTGGACAACTGGACCGTCAAGCGGCTGGTGTCGCTGGCCGGCGGCGGTCCCGCCCGGACGGTGCTCCTGGGTGCCGAGCAGTTGTCCGCCGAGCAGGCGCTGGCGTGCGGACTGGCCAACAAACTCGGCGATCTCGACGTCGCGCACGCGTGGGCCGAGGAGATCGCGCAGCTGGCGCCACTGTCGCTGCGTCACCTCAAACTCGTCTTCAACGACGACGGCACACGTGACGAGGCGAACGCCACGCAGCTCGACGCGTTCGCGGCCGCCTGGGCGAGCAACGACGCCGTGGAGGCGCGGATCGCGCGCAAGGAGAAGCGACGCCCGGTCTTCCAGGGCCAGTGACGACATCGGGGTCGCTGACCTGCCGATTCGGACAAAGGCGACACCCCGGCACCACGTAACGCACTCGACACAGAGTGCGTACAGTCCGGCAACACAGCGTTCCTACGGTCATCTCGCATCGCGCCGCCACGGCGTGCGACACGACCGGAGGCACCCGACCATGACCGCTCTCGGAGACGTTCCACCCGACTCCACGCTCACGTCCGACAGTCAGAAGCAGTCGGCGGCACTGAAGGAGACGCTCGAGGACTACACGCTGCGCTTCGCCCCGCGCAGCTACCGCAAGTGGGGGACCGGCGTCGTGGCGACGTCGGCTCTCGGCGGAATCGCGTACCTCGCGGACTTCGCCATCGGCGCCAACATCGGCATCTCCTACGGCACCGGCAACGCGCTGTGGGGAATCCTGGTGTTCGCCGTCGTCATCTTCCTGACGGGTCTGCCGCTCGCCTACTACGCGGCGCGCTACAACATCGACCTCGATCTGATCACGCGCGGAAGCGGATTCGGCTACTACGGGTCGGTGGTCACCAACGTCATCTTCGCGACGTTCACGTTCATCTTCTTCGCGCTCGAAGGGTCGATCATGGCCCAGGGCCTCGAACTGGGGCTGAACATCCCGCTGCCCATCGGGTACGCGGTGTCCACCCTGATGGTCATCCCGTTGGTCATCTACGGCATGAAGGCGCTCGCCACACTGCAGGTGTGGACGACCCCGCTGTGGCTGATCCTCATGGTGCTGCCGTTCGTCTATCTCGTGGTGAGCAACCCCGACTCCATCGGTCAGTTCATGGCCTACGGGGGTGCCGACGGTGCCGCCGGCACCGGTGTGAACCTCGGATCCGTCATGCTGGCCGCGGGTGTCTGCCTCTCGTTGATCGCTCAGATCGCGGAGCAGATCGACTACCTGCGCTTCATGCCGCCCAAGACGCCGGAGAACTCGCGTCGCTGGTGGACGGCCGTCCTGCTCGCGGGGCCGGGCTGGGTCATCTTCGGTGCGCTCAAGCAGATCGTCGGACTCTTCCTCGCCGTGTACCTCATCGCGAACGTGGTCGACGGATCGTCGATCGCCAACGAGCCGGTGCACCAGTTCCTCGAGATCTACGAGAACTTCATGCCGGGCTGGCTCGCCATGACCCTCGCCGTGGTGCTCGTCGTCATCTCGCAGATCAAGATCAACGTGACCAACGCGTACTCGGGCTCCCTGGCGTGGACCAACTCGTACACCCGCGTCACCAAGTCCTACCCCGGACGCCTGGTCTTCGTGCTGTTCAACCTCGCGATCGCGTTGATCCTGATGGAAGCCAACATGTTCGACTTCCTCAACAACATCCTGGGGTTCTACGCGAACTGCGGTATCGCCTGGATCGCGGTGGTCGCCTCCGACATCGTGTTCAACAAGTACCTGCTGAAGCTGTCCCCGAAGGTGCCGGAGTTCCGCAGGGGGATGCTCTACGCGGTGAACCCCGTCGGTTTCGGATCCATGGCGGTGTCCGCGATCCTGTCCATCCTCGTGTTCTTCGGGGCGTTCGGGCCGGCGATCAAGCCGTACTCGCCCATCGTGGCGCTGGTACTGGCGATCGTGCTGCCGCCCGTGCTGGCGATCGCGACCAAGGGCAAGTACTACCTGCGGCGCACCGACGACGGCATCGACCTGCCGATGTTCGACGAGTACGGCAACCCGTCCGACGCGACGCTGCTGTGCTCGGTGTCGGGAATGGAGTTCGAGCGGCCGGACATGATCGCGTCGGCCAAGAAGGGGCCGAACGGGGAGACGCTCTACATCTCGTCGCTGTCGCTGAGCACCGACAAGACGGGGGAGCACATCCTGCCGGAACAGACGTGAGCCGATACTTGTGAAGTCGGTACACATCAACCGTGGACTAGTGTCGGAGGCGTGAAACCAGCCACCGCAGCAGTGTCCATCGGGCTCGCCGCCGCAGGGTTGTCCTGGCTCGCGCGCGCGGCGTGGGGTGTGCCGTCCGCCGTCGGCGCCGGACGCGGTGCCATCCGTCCGTACGCCGCCGCGTCCTCGCACTACCGGGACCGCAAGTTCCACAACACACGCAGCAGCTCGCCGGTCGCGGCGGGGGAGCAGGCGAGCATCGGAGCCGCGATGCTCACGCGCGGCCGCTCGGGACGACCCGAGCGCGCCGTGCCGTTGGCCACCCCGCTCGCGCCGGCGGAGGCCGGGGACCTGGCCGTCACCTGGTTCGGGCACTCCTCGGTGGTCGTCGAGATCGACGGTCACCGCGTGCTCACCGATCCGGTCTGGAGCCGGCGGGTCTCACCGTCGCGGGTTCTCGGACCGGCCAGGTTGCACCCGGTACCCGTTGCGGCCGAGGCGCTTCCGCAGGTCGACGCCATCGTCATCTCGCACGATCACTACGACCACCTCGACCGTGACACGGTGGCCACGCTGCTCACGTCGCAGTCGGCGCCGTTCCTGGTGCCGCTGGGGGTGGGCGCCCATCTGCGCCGCTGGAAGGTCCCCGAGGACCGGATCGTCGAGCTCGACTGGAACGACGACGTCCGCATCGGATCGCTCACCGTCACGTGCCTGGAGGCACGACACTTCTCGGGCCGGTCCCTGGTGCGCGACACCACGCAGTGGGCGTCGTGGTCGGTGGTGGGTCCGGAGCACCGGGCCTTCTTCGGCGGCGACACCGGCTACACCGAGGCGTTCGCGGACATCGGCGCGCGGCTCGGCCCGTTCGACGTGACCCTGCTTCCCGTCGGCGCCTACGACGACCGGTGGCCGGACATCCACATGAACCCCGAGGAGGCGGCGCGGTCGCACGGTGACCTGCAACAGGGCACCCCGTCCTCCGGCATCGTCGTGCCCGTCCACTGGGCGACCTTCAACCTCGCGTTCCACCCGTGGTCCGAACCCGTGGAGCGGCTGCTGACGGCCGCCGAGGCAGAGCGGATCTCGGTGGTGGTGCCGATGCCGGGCCAGCGTGTCGATCTCGCGCGTCCTCTCCCGCACCGGCGTTGGTGGTCCGGCGCGGTATCGTGACGACCATGGCACTCGTGGACAACCTCAAGAAGCTGATCGGCCAGGGCAAGAAGGCCGCCGCTCAGAACAGTGACAAGATCGAGAAGGCCGTGGACAAGGCAGCGGACTTCGCCGACAAGAAGACGCAGGGCAAGTACGCCGACAAGATCGACAAGGTCCAGGACGCCGCCAAGAAGGCGATCCCCGAGAAGTAGCAGACCCGCGCGGTAGTCGAGTCGATGGACGGGTGGCTCCTGCTTCTGGTGATCGTCGGGGCCGTCGTCATCGCCGGCTTCGCCAAGCGCCTCGATCTGCAGGTGCCCCTCGTTCTCGTCGCCGTCGGGTCGGTCGCCTCGTTCGTCCCCGGGCTGCCGCGTCCCGCTCTCGAACCCGAACTCCTTCTGGGCGTGATCCTTCCGCCCCTGCTGTACTCGACAGCGTTGAACTTCTCGTTCCGCTCCTTCGCGCACAACTTCCGCTCCATCGTCCGGCTCGGCGTCGGTCTCGTCGTCATCACGACCGTCTCGGTGGGGTACTTCTCGTACTGGCTCGTCCCGGAGCTGACACTGGGCGCCGCCCTGGTCCTCGGCGCCGTGGTCGCGCCGCCGGACGCCGTCGCGGCGGTCGCCGTGGGGCGCAAGCTGGGTCTGCCCGCGCGCATGATGGCGATCCTCACCGGCGAATCACTCGTCAACGACGCGGCGGCGCTGACCCTGTTCACCATCACCGTCGCCTCCGTGACGGGAAGCCGGGTCGGCATCGACTCGCCGCTGCTGTTCTTCATCTACGAGGTCGTGGGCGGCGTCGCCGTGGGATACGTGCTCAGCCGACTCGTGCGCTTCGTCCGCAGCCGCATGGCGGACAGCGCGCTGGAGACCGTACTGGGCATCCTCGTTCCCTTCACCGCCTACCTCGCCGCGGAGCAGATCCACGCCTCGGGTGTGCTCGCCGTCGTCACCGCCGGATTCGTGCTCGGTTCGGCGCGCAGCGGCGACGCGATCCCGACGCGCATCCAGGAGCGGCACGTCTGGCCGACGCTCGATCTGCTCCTCGAGACCTTCGTCTTCGCCTACATGGGCCTGCAGCTCAAGTTCGTCATCGACGACATCAGCCGCGAGGGGCTGCCCGTCCACCACATCTTCCTGTACGGACTGCTGGTCCTCGCGCTCGTCATGGCGGTGCGTCCGGTGATGCTGTTCGCCGGCTCGGCGCTGCGACGCGTCTACCACCGGGCTCGATCGACCGAGGACGCGGAACTGACCTGGCGCCAGAACGTCGTCCTGTCCTGGGCCGGGATGCGCGGAGTGGTGACCCTCGCGGCGGCCGCCGGTGTCCCCTTCACCACCCTCGTGGGGGACGACTTCCCGGGGCGTGGAGTCATCCAGGCCATCGCCTTCACCGTGGCCGTCGGAACCCTGCTGATCCAGGGGGTGACATTGCCGCTGGTGATCCGACGGCTGGACATCTCCGACCCGGACGAGGCCCGGCATCTCGACGAGCAGCGCGCACTCGCTCGGCAGATCGCCCGCCGTGCGGTCGAGGAGTCGCTCGACGAGGCGATGACGAAGGTCGAGGGAACCGAGGCCGCCGAGGTCGTCGATCGGGTGCGCCGCGTGATGCTGGGCCGACTCCGCACGGAGCAGGACGAGGACGATCAGGAGAGGGCCGCGCGGGCGCGGTCCTCCGGCGCGGTGTTCGATCGGTGGCGGCGCACCGCACTGCGGCGACAGCGCGAGGCGTTGCTCGCCGCACGCGACGCGGGGGACCTCGACGACGAGGTTCTCGCCGCGGTTCTGGACGGGCTCGACATCGAGCAGGCCGCCACCGAGACACGGTTGCAGCGATTCATGGCGGAAAGAGGTCGAGAGTGAACGTGTGCAGGATCGGTTCGAGACCAGGACTGCGCGGCAGGGTCCCGGTCCTGCTGGGATCGGCACTGGCGGCGTCGATGCTGATGCTGTCGGGATGTGCGTCGTCGGATCCCGCGCCCAGCCCGGGGAACGACGCGACCACCGACGCGGCACCCCGCTCTCCTGCCCCCACGGGCGGCGAGCGCGGCTCCCTGGTCGCCGACGTGCTCCTCGGTCAGGTCGACCAGGCGGTCACCAATCTCGGCGCCACGGCGCACCGCATCACGTACCGCTCGACGTCCGGGGTGGACGGCGGCGGTGTCGACGTCACGGGCACGGTGTTCGTCCCGGCCGGCGCACCGCCCGAGGGGGGATGGCCGGTCGTGTCCGTCGGGCACGGCACGACGGGTGTGACCGACGAGTGCGCACCGTCCCTCTATCCCAATCTGCTCGGCTCCATCGGCCTGGTCACGCCGATGCTCGAACGCGGCGCCGTCGTCGCGGTGACGGACTACGAGGGCCTGGGAACCGACGATCCGCATCCGTACCTGAACGCCCCGTCGGCCGGCCACGACATCATCGACGCTGTCCGCGCAGCGCGGAACGTGGCGCCGGGCAGCGGGACTCGCTGGGCGGCGCTGGGCGTGTCGCAGGGTGGGCAGGCCACCTGGGCCGCCGCCGAGATGGCCGCGGAGTACGGCGACGGGCTCGAGTTCCTGGGATCGGCCAACCTGTCCCCGGCCGCGGACATCAGCCCGATCGCCCCGGAGTCCGGACTGGGGCAGCTCACGTTGCCGCAGAAGGCGATCATGCCGTTCGTCGTCGAGGGCTTCCTGGTGGACCATCCGGAGTACACCGACGCGGACTTCCTCAGCGGCGGACTGCTGGAGAACAAGGACGTCCTCTTGGCCTGCACGGGACCCCTGGCCGCCGGGAAGTTGACGGCCGCGGGATCCATCGGACCGGACGACGTGCGCCCCAGCTCGCCGGAGGCGTACGCCGCCATTCGAGAGTGGTTGTCGGACAACGCCCTACCGCAGGGGCGGGCCGCGGCGCCGATGATGGTGCTGGTCGGCTCGCGAGACGATCTCATCCTGCCGCAGTGGACCGAGGACGCGTCCCGCCGAGCGTGCGCGCAGGGCGACGTCATCGACTACCGGGTCCGGGCGGACCAGGGCCACGCCGACTCGGCCGCCAACATCGAGGGCATCGACTGGATCACCCAGCGGTTCGCGGGAACCGGACAACCGACGAACACGTGTGATCAGGTGCCGTGACAGCCACCACGGCGGTCGTCCTGTTGGTGATGGCCGCGGTCGTCGCCGGTGCGGTCGTCGTCATCACGCGCCGGGGGACGCGCCCGCTGACCACGCCCACCGAACGCGCGGTGCACGCCGCGCTGCACACCGCATCGCTCGCGGCACGCCCGTTGCGGCGGGGCCTCGACGCCGCGTCCGCGTCGGAGGCGGCGCCGCACCTGCGCACACTGACCGGCGCCGCCGCCGTCGTCCTGGCGGGACCGGACGGGACGGTGTTGGGCCACGACGGTCCCGTCGACGGGACCCTGGACGAGTTCCCCGTGGTCGCCCGCCGCGCCGTCGACACCGAGCGTCGGGTGCTGCTGCGCACCGCCGCGACCGCAGACGCCCCGGCACGTTCGGTGGTGGTGCAGCCGGTCCTCACCGAGGGCGCCGGCGTGGTCTGCGTGCTGGGCGTGGTCACGCTGGAGGAACCCGGTCCCGGTCTTCTCGGGGCCTGCACCGAGGTCGCGCGGTACGTCGGCGAGCAGGTCGAGCTGGCCGAACTCGACGCGAGCAGAGCACGCCTCGACCGGGCCGAGGTCCGGGCGCTGCGCGCCCAGATCAGCCCGCACTTCATCTACAACGCCCTGACGACCATCGCGTCGTTCGTGCGGACCGATCCCGATCGTGCGCGCGAGTTGGTCCTCGAGTTCGCCGACTTCACGCGCTACTCGTTCCGCACGGCGGGGGAGTTCACGGTGCTCTCCGACGAGCTCCGCAACATCGACCGGTACCTCACGCTCGAGCGCGCGCGTTTCGGTGACTCCCTCGACGTGACGGTGCAGATCGCTCCCGAGGTACTCGGAGTGGTGTTGCCGTTCCTGGCGCTGCAGCCCCTCGTCGAGAACGCGGTGCGCCACGGCGTCGCAGGCCGGGGCCGCGGCCGTATCACCGTGATCGCGGCGGACGCGGGTACGGACGCGGCCATCAGCATCGAGGACGACGGTGTCGGCATGGATCCGGAACTGCTGCGCTCCGGCGACCTGGGATCGGAAGAGGGGGTGCACGTCGGACTCGCCAACGTCGACGACCGGTTGCGCGCCGCCTTCGGCAACGACTACGGCCTGGTGGTGGAGACCGCGCCGGACGCCGGCACCAAGGTGAGTATGCGGATCCCGAAATTTCGGGCAGGCATCCGGCCCTGACGTGCGCGCGCGACATGGCACGATGAAGACGCCATGAGCCCCACCCATGCCACCGAGGCGACCACGCCCCCCGCTGCCGACCGGCCCCTGCGGCTGCTCGCCGTGGACGACGAGCGGCCGGCCCTGGACGAACTCGTCTACCTGCTGCGCCGCCACCCGGCGGTCGGATCGGTCGAGGGAGCGAGCGACGCCACCACGGCGCTGCGCATCCTGCGCGACGCGCCGGTCGACGGTGTCTTTCTCGACATCGACATGCCCGGACTCGACGGCATGGAACTGGCCGGAGTGCTGAGCAACTTCGCCTCACCGCCGGCGGTCGTCTTCGTGACGGCCCACGACGATCGCGCCGTCGCCGCCTTCGAGATCGGGGCCGTCGACTACCTCCTCAAGCCGATCCGTGACCAGCGCCTGTCCGACGCTGTCCGCCGCGTCGTCGACAAGAGGTCCGGCGCGGTACCGGGTCCCGCGGGGCGCAGCGACCAGGACGACGTGATCCCGGTGGAGCTCGGCGGTGTGACGACGATGGTGCCGCGATCCACTGTCGTCTGGGTGGAGGCCGAGGGCGACTACGCCCGGCTGCACACGACGACCGGCACCCACCTGGTGCGGATCGCCCTCTCGACGCTGGAGTCCCGCTGGGCCGACCACGGATTCCTGCGCGTCCATCGGTCGTACCTCGTGTCCGTCGGCCAGGTCGGGGGGACCCGCACCGTCGGGTCCGGACTGGTGGTCTGCCTGCGCGGCACGGGTGCCTGCCCACCCGTCGAGCTCCCGGTGAGCCGTCGCCACACCCGCGAACTCCGCGATCGGCTCGTCCGCGGCCCACGAGCGGCACTCGCCGGACAGCACCGTTCCTGAGATGGCGGCGCAGCGAGAGAAGGTGGTGTTGGCCCAGCGCCGCGGCGCACGCATCGTGCGCACCCGGGTGGAGGTCCAGGAGCAGACCGAGGTGGGCGAGGCCATGATCAACGGCCTGGTCCGCGCACAGTTGGCGCTCGCGTTGCGCACCGCGGCCGTCGTGGTCCTGATCCTCGGCATCGTCCCGCTGGTGTGGGTGTTCGCGCCGGCCGCGGGTACCGCACGCATCGCCGGCATCGGGGTCCCGTGGTGGTCGCTCGCCGTCGCCGCGTACCCGGTCCTGCTGGTCGCCGGGTACCTCTTCGTCCGTTCGGCCGAGCGCAACGAGCAGGAGTTCACCGAACTGGTGGAGGACTGATGGCCGGCGCTCTCACGTCCGGCACGCGCTGATGGTGTCCGTCCCCACGGTGCTCGCCGTCATCTTCTCGGCGGTGGCCACGGTCGCGGTGGGCGCGTACGGAGTCCGGTTGGCGCGCACCACCTCCGACTTCCTCGTCGCCTCCCGTAGCGTGGGTCCGCGGTGGAACGCCGCGGCCGTGTCCGGTGAGTACCTCTCGGCCGCATCGTTTCTCGGGGTCGCGGGCCTGATCGCCAAGTACGGTGCCGACGCACTGTGGTACCCGGTGGGCTTCACGGCCGGGTATCTCGGGCTGTTGCTGTTCGTCTCGGCGCCGCTGCGACGGTCCGGTGCGTACACGGTGCCGGACTTCGCCGAGTTCCGCCTCGGTTCGGCGCGGCTCCGCACGTTGGCCATGCTGGTGGTCGCCGGGGTGTGCGCGCTGTACCTCGTCCCGCAGCTGCAGGGCGCCGGGCTCACCCTCAACATCCTTCTCGGCGTTCCCAGTTGGGTCGGCGCGGCTGTCATCGGAGTGATCGTGATCCTCAACGTGGTCGGCGGCGGCATGCGCTCCATCACGTTCGTCCAGGCGTTCCAGTACTGGCTCAAGCTGACGGCCGTCGCGGTACCGGCGCTGGTGCTCGCGGTGCATTTCGCGGCCGATCCGCGCGAGATGGGCACCCCCGCACCGCCGTCCGTGGACACCGCCACGACTGTCGACATCAGTACCGACGTCGTCGTGCAGGTGCAGGAGAACCTCGACGTCGTGGTCCGCGGCACCGTCGACGGCGCCGCGGTGGACGGACCGACGACACTCGACGCGGGCGACCACACGCTGCAGTCGGGCACGGTGCTCGAACTCGAGGCCGGATCGCCGGTCCCCGTGGTGGCGGGCGCACCGGTCGAGGGCTCCGACTGGCTCTCGCCCGGCAACGGTTTCGGTGGTCCCTTCCCGCTGTACCAGGTGTACTCGCTGATCCTCGCCACGTTCCTCGGCACGATGGGGTTGCCCCACGTCCTCGTGCGCTTCTACACCAACCCGGACGGGCCGGCGGCTCGCTGGACGGCGCTGACCGTGGTGGGTCTGCTGTCGGTGTTCTACCTGTTCCCGACGGTGCTGGGTGTGTTCGCACGCCTGTACGTTCCCCAGTTGCTGATCACCGGAGCATCCGACGCGGCCGTGCTCCTGCTGCCGTCGGCGGCCATCGACGGGGTGCCGGGGCTGCTGCTCGCCGCACTCGTCGCCGCGGGCGCGATGGCGGCGTTCCTGTCTACGTCGTCGGGACTGCTGGTGACCATCGCCGGAGTGCTCAGCACCGACGTCCTGCGCGGACGGGTGCGCGACTTCCGGATCGCCGCGATCGTGGCCGGTACCGGTCCGCTGCTGCTGTCGGTCGGATTGGTCACGCTCGACCTCTCCCGCACCGTGGGGCTCGTGTTCGCCGTCGCGGCGTCGACGCTGTGTCCGCTGCTGGTGCTCGGCATCTGGTGGCGCGGTCTCACCGCCGCCGGGGCCGCCGCGGGGCTGATCGTCGGCGGCGGGGTCTCCACGGCCGCCGCATCCCTCGCCGTGCTCGGCGGGGTGTCCGATCAGCTCCTGGGTGGGTGGGCCGCAGCGATCGTCGGCTACCCGGCGGCGGTCAGCGTGCCCCTCGCCTTCGCCGTCATGGTGACGGTGTCGCTGGCGACTCGGTCCTCGATACCGCTGGACATCGGCCGCATCATGTCGGCCATGCACGCACCCGAACGCCTCGGTCTGGGCGTGGAGCGACTGCGCAAGCAGTGAGCGGCACGACCGTTCGTCCCGCCCGGCAGACCGTTCGGCGCACCGGCGCGCTGCTCGGCGTGTGATCGGCGCCACGCCGTATC
Source organism: Rhodococcus sp. NFXS4 (assembly GCF_058139645.1). Taxonomy (NCBI): domain Bacteria; kingdom Bacillati; phylum Actinomycetota; class Actinomycetes; order Mycobacteriales; family Nocardiaceae; genus Rhodococcus; species Rhodococcus sp. NFXS4. Next base: position 3,435,933 of record NZ_CP192221.1, on the reverse strand, counting down.
GGTGTGATGGTGGTCTCACTACCGTCATCCGAGTATCTCCCGACACGTAGGAGCACCCGTGACCACCGCACAACCCCATTCGGGCGCACACCCCGAACCCCGGACCCCGTCCCCCCAGGACTTCGTCGACATGCAGGCCACGCCCGAGTTCCAGGAACTCAAGAAGCGCCTGCGCGGCTTCGTCTTCCCGATGGCCGCCTTCTTCCTCATCTGGTACACGACGTACGTGCTCCTCGGGGCGTACGCACACGACTTCATGGCCACCCGCGTCTTCGGCAACATCAACGTCGGACTGCTGCTCGGACTCGGACAGTTCGTGACGACGTTCGCCATCACCGGCATCTACGTGAAGTTCGCGAACCGTGAGCTCGACCCCCGTGCCGCGAAGATCCGCGACGAACTCGAAGGACCCCTCCAGTGACCACCTACTCTGCCGCGCAGCAGTTCCTGGCCCAGCAGACGATCGAGGCCGAGACCGTCGGCAGCCCGCTCGTCAACATCTCGATCTTCGCGGTCTTCGTCATCGTGACCATGGCCGTGGTGATCAAGGCCAGCAAGAAGAACGCCACCTCCGCGGAGTTCTTCACCGCGGGCGGCGGCTTCTCCGGACCACAGAACGGTGTCGCCATCGCCGGTGACTACCTCTCTGCGGCGAGCTTCCTCGGCATCGCGGGCGCCATCGCCGTCTACGGTTACGACGGCTTCCTGTACTCCATCGGCTTCCTCGTCGCGTGGCTCGTCGCCCTGCTTCTCGTCGCCGAGATGTTGCGCAACACCGGCAAGTTCACGATGGCCGACGTGCTGAGCTTCCGCCTCAAGCAGGGCCCGGTGCGTACCGCCGCCGCGTTGTCGACACTCACGGTGTCGTTCTTCTACCTGCTCGCGCAGATGGCCGGAGCCGGCGGCCTCGTCGCACTGCTCCTCGACATCTCGGATCGCACGGGACAGTCCATCGTCATCGCGGTCGTCGGCGTCCTGATGATCGTCTACGTCCTCGTCGGCGGTATGAAGGGCACCACCTGGGTGCAGATCATCAAGGCCGCGCTGCTCATCGCCGGTGCCGGTCTCATGACGGTGATGGTGCTGGCCAAGTTCGGCTTCAACCTGTCCGAGATCCTCGGCAGCGCGCAGACCATGGTCGGCGACTCGGTCTCCGAGACCGTCGCCGCGCGTGACGTTCTCGCCCCCGGCGCCCAGTACGGCGGCTCGGCCACGTCGCAGCTGAACTTCGTCTCGCTCGGTATCGCCCTGGTGCTCGGCACCGCCGGCCTGCCGCACGTGCTCATGCGCTTCTACACGGTGCCCACCGCCAAGGAAGCCCGTCGCAGCGTCGTCTGGGCGATCGCGCTGATCGGTGCGTTCTACCTCTTCACGCTGGTGCTCGGCTACGGCGCCGCCGCCATCGTCGGACCGGACCGCATCCTCGCCGCGGCCGGCGGACAGAACGCTGCCGCACCGCTTCTCGCGTTCGAACTCGGCGGGGTGATCCTGCTGGGCGTCATCTCGGCGGTCGCCTTCGCGACGATCCTCGCGGTCGTCGCCGGCCTCACCATCACCGCGTCCGCGTCCTTCGCTCACGACATCTACGCCGGTGTCATCAAGAAGGGCAAGGTCGACGACAAGAAGCAGGTCCAGGTCTCTCGCATCACCGCCGTCGTCATCGGCATCCTCGCCATCGGTGGCGGCATCCTGGCCAACGGACAGAACATCGCCTTCCTCGTGGCGCTGGCCTTCGCGGTCGCCGCGGCGGCCAACCTGCCGACCATCCTGTACTCGCTCTTCTGGCGACGCTTCACCACGCGCGGCGCGCTGTGGAGCATGTACGGCGGTCTGATCTCCACCATCGTGCTCATCATCTTCTCCCCGGCCGTGTCCGGCTCGGCGACGGCGATGATCAAGGGCTCGGACTTCGCCTGGTTCCCCCTGTCGAACCCGGGCATCGTCTCGATCCCGCTCGCCTTCATCCTCGGCATCGTGGGAACGCTGACGAGCAAGGACAACGAGAGCACCGACAAGGCGGCGGAGATGGAGGTGCGATCCCTCACCGGCGTCGGCGCCGAGAAGCCGGTCGCTCACTAGAATTCGTCCTGGAAGTTCGGACACGATGCGGGCCACCGCGGGTGTCGTCACGCGCTAGTGTTCACGGCGTGGCGAAACTCGAGGTGGTCCGCATCGTTCCTCTGTCCGCGGAGGATGCCTGGAACGGCGCATCCGATCTGACGCGGTACGAGGAATGGCTCAGCATTCACGACGGGTGGCGCGGCGACCTGCCCGCCGAACTGTCCGAGGGCACGCAGATGGCGTCCGTGGTGTCGGTCAAGGGCATGCGGAACCGGGTGCAGTGGACCGTGAAGAAGTACTCCCCGCCGCGCGAGCTCGAACTGAAGGGCGCGGGCAAGGGCGGGGTCAAGGTCTCGCTGAAGCTCACCGTCGCGGAGAAGAAGGACGGCTCCGAGCTGAAGATGACGATCGATCTCGGCGGCGCGCCCCTGTTCGGTCCCGTGGGATCCGGTGTGGCGCGGGCGCTCAAGGGCGACATCGAGAAGTCCGTCGACACGTTCGTCACCGTCTTCTCCTGAGCGTCAGGACAGTACGACCCCCGTCGCGCACGCGGCGATCACCAGCACCAGGGCGACCGCGTCGGATCCGTGCGGGCGACGTCGGCCCGACGTGATGCTGCCGCTGCCGCCGCGCACCGCGATCGCCTCGCCCATGTCGGCCGACCGCCGGATGGCCACCGACATGATGGCGGCCATGATGTCGATGAGGAATGTGTCCTGCGTCTTGCCGCTGCGCGTGCTCTTGCGGGGTCGGAGCTTGCGTGCGGCCACCAGCGTGTAGACGTCGTCGACCAACATCGGCAGCGACCGCAGCAGCAGAGCCATCGAGACGGCCCACTCGTCCACGGGCGCACCGACTCTGCGCAGGGGCGACAACAGAGTGGCGATGGCCGGTGCGATGTCCGCCATCGACGTCGTCCAGGCCACGGTGAGCGTCGCCCACAGCAGCACGACGCCGAACAGGATGCCGCGGAAGTAGATCCACACGGCGTCGACGCCGACCACCACGTTCACCGCGGCACCGAACGCGGCCAGTCCCCAGAGCCACCACGGCGGAACGGGGATCGCGAACACCGGGACCCGCGCGGCGATCGCCGCGAGCAGCAGGACGACGGACACCGCGGCGAGCATCGGCCAGGTCGGGTAGACCACCAGCGACCCGCCCAGCAGCGTGACCGCCACGAGTTTCGTTCCCGCCCAGAGTCGGTGGACCGACGTCTCCCGCGGAAGTTCGCGGAGCAGTGTGCCTCTCACCGGGTCGCTCCTCGTTCGATGGTGTCGTTCGTGGACTCGGGCGCCACGGTGCCGTGGTCGAGCACGACGGTGCGCGAGCGGACGGACGCCAGGGTGTCGACGTCGTGCGAGATGATGACGAGGGTGAGCCCCGTGCGGCGCAGATGGGTGAGCAGGGCGGTGATCTCCCGTCGACCCGGCGGATCGAGTCCGGCGAGCGGTTCGTCGAGCACCAGGACGTCCGGCTTGCCCACCAGAAGTCCGGCCAGCGCGACGCGCCGCATCTGCCCGCCACTCAGTTCGTCGACACGCGCGCCCGCGATGCGGCGATCGAGTCCCACCTGATCGAGAACACGGCTGACGTCGATGGTGCCCACGTCGGTTCCTCCCGCGGCCTCGATGTCCTCGGACACGGTGCGGCGCTGCAGTTGCAATCGAGCGTGCTGGAACGAGAGCGCGACGGTGCCGACGGACGACGACGTGGCCTTGCCCGAGAGCTCGCACGTGCCCTCGGAGGGCTTCGTCAGGCCGGCCATGATCCAGGCCAGCGTGGATTTGCCGGAGCCGTTGCCGCCGATGACGAGCAACCCCTCGCCGCGATGCACCGTGAGGTCGATTCCCTCGAGCGCGCGGGTGGCCCACGGACCGCGTCGGTCGTACACGTGACCGACGCCGCGCAGCACCAGTAACGGTGGTCCGGGCGGCGGCAGCGGATCCGTCCGCAGCGGAGTCGACGACATCCAGTTCGGGTCGTGCATCACCCGGCGGCCGCGGTGCAGCCGTACGACGTCGTCGGCCAGCGCTGCCTCGGTCGCGCGATGGGTGATGAGGACGACGGCCATGCCGTGGCGACGGGGGAGCCGGGCGAGCAGTTCGACGAGATCGCGCTGACCCTCCGGGTCGATCATCGCGGTGGCCTCGTCGGCGACCAGCAGCCGTGGTTCGCGAGCCAGCGCCGCGGCGACGGCGAGGCGCTGCAGTTCGCCACCGGACAGGCTGCCGGTGTCGCGCAGCCCGTACCCGGCCAGGCCCACTTCGGCGAGCAGGGCCTCGACACGGTCCGGTGTCGGCCGCGCCGCCGCCGGCAGGCCCCACACGACGTCGTCGGCCACGCGGGTACCGAGGATCTGGGACTCGGGATGCTGCAGAATCATCGCGGTTCCGCCGATCAGGCCGAGCCCGGTGGAACCCGTCCGGTCGATCCGGCCGCCCGTCGGCTCGGTGCCCACCAGGATGCGAGCGAGCGTGGACTTGCCGGATCCGTTGGCGCCGACGACGGCCACGAAACGGCCGGGCACGATCTCGAGATCGAGTGGGCCCAGCGCATCGTCGTGACCGCCCCGGTAGCGGTAGGTCACGCCCGTCAACCGCACGGGCACGGGGTGCGGTGTGGCCGCGTCGGCGGGGGTGATCACGACGTCGGGCAACTCGCCCCGCGACTCCAGCTCGCCGAGGCGGGACAGGGTGGCGCGCAGCACCCACCACGCGACGACGCCGCTGACGGCCGTCGACATCAGCGCCGAGACGAAGACGAGCACCCACCAGTACCCCAGGGCGAAGGAGGCGTAGTCGGCCACGGCGGTGGCGACGTCCTCGGCGGGTGCGATCCTGCCGACGATGTCCGCGCTGCCGCGGATCGAGTTGTCGAGGACGGTGAGGAACAGCTCGCGCAGTCCGCTGAGGATCAGCAGCATCAGCACGGAGAGGGCGCCCACCACGGCGCCGGTGAGCAGCGAGAGGGTGAGCACCGACGTGAACCCACGTCCGCGTCGGACGCTCACTCCCACGATGCCGGCCAGCACTCCGGAGATCGTCATGGTCAGCGCGGTGCCGAACCCGCCCGCGACGAACGACACGAGCATGCCGGCGGTACCGGCGACGGCCAGTGCCCGCAGGCGGTGGCGGTGGGCGATGACGGCCAACGGGACGATGGCGACGATCTGCAGCGCACCCGCCACGGGAATGAGGGCGCCGATCACCGAGAACGCGACGGCGAGGGCGGTCATCACCGATCCGGTCGCGAGTTCGTCCGGGTGTAGCGTCTTCGTACCGCGACCTGTGGCCGTCCTGGATCTCACCCCTCGAGTGTGCCACCGGCGTGTCCGGTTCCCGTTCCGACGGAGACCCGCGGAACGAGAAAGTGAGCCATGACGTCCGACTCCGACACCGCCGTGCAGATCACGCGCCCGAGACGCGTGCACCGGGCCTGGATCGTCGCCGCCGTGGCGTTCCTCGCACTCCTCGGGGCCGCCGGGTTCCGCGCCGCTCCGTCGGTGCTGATGGTGCCGATCACCGACGAGTTCGGCTGGTCGCGCGGCGTGCTGTCCGCGGCGGTGGGTGTCAACCTGCTGCTCTTCGGGCTGACCGCACCGTTTGCGGCGGCACTGATGGACCGCTTCGGCATCCGGACGGTGACGTCCGTCGCCCTCACCGTCGTGGCCCTGGGCAGCGCCCTCACCGTGTTCGTCACCGCGCCGTGGCAGATCCTGCTGACGTGGGGACTGCTCATCGGCCTGGGTACCGGATCGATGGCACTCGTCTTCGCCGCCATGGTCACCGACCGCTGGTTCGTGCGGCGGCGCGGGCTCGTGTCCGGCATCCTCACGGCCGGGTCCGCGACCGGTCAGCTCATCTTCCTGCCCGTGGTCGCCGCGCTCGCCGACAGCTCGGGATGGCGGACGGCGTCACTCGTCGTGGCGGGCGGTGCGCTGGCCGTGGTGCCGTTCGTCCTGCTGTTCCTGCGGAACTCCCCGGAGGAGGTGGGGGAGCTGCCGTACGGGGCGACCGAGCAGCCCGCCCCGGTGCTCGTCACGGGGAATCCCGCGATGCGGGCGATCCGAGCACTGCGGGACGCGTCGTCCGTGCGGACGTTCTGGGCGTTGATGGTGGGCTTCGCGATCTGCGGCGCCACCACGAACGGGCTGGTCGGGGTGCACTTCATCCCGTCCGCGCACGACCACGGCATGCCGCAGACCACGGCCGCGGGACTACTGGCCGTGGTGGGGATCTTCGACATCGTGGGCACCATCGCGTCGGGCTGGCTCACCGACCGGGTGGATCCGAGACTGCTGCTGGGCGCGTACTACGCCTTCCGAGGCGTCGCCCTGCTGTTCCTGCCGGCGCTGCTGTCCGACGCCCTGCACCCGTCGATCGTGGTGTTCATCGTCGTGTACGGCCTCGACTGGGTCGCCACGGTGCCGCCCACCATCGCTCTGTGCCGCGAGGTGTTCGGCACGCAGGGGCCGCTGGTTTTCGGCTGGGTGTTCGCCTCGCACCAGGTGGGCGCGGGCATCGCGTCCGTGGTGGCGGGGGTCGTGCGCGATGCCACCGGTGAGTACACCGCCGCCTGGTTCGGCGCAGCTGGTCTCTGCGTCGTGGCGGCGGTGCTCAGCGTCGGGATCGCTCGGCGATCAGCCCCGGTAACCGGCTGATTCGCTGCGCGCGGTGGTGGGGCGACGACGTCGACCCGAACCCCCGTTGGAGTTGCCGGCATGACCGCCGCGGGTGGAGCGTCCGCGTCCGGGCTGCTGCTGCTTCGGAGCCGGTGCGGCCTCCTTGGGAGCGGGCTTGACGTAGGCCGCGACGTCGCCGACCAGCTCCTGGACGGCCGGTGAGTCGACGGTCACGCGCTGCGGCGCCGCGTCGATCTTGGCCTTGCGCATCAGGACCGACAGGTCTCGACGCTGCTCCGGCAGGACGACGGTGACGACGTCGCCGGCGCTGCCCGCACGGGCCGTACGGCCACTGCGGTGCAGGTAGGCCTTGTGCTCGGCGGGCGGATCGACGTGGACGACCAGCTCGACGTTGTCGACGTGCACACCGCGCGCCGCGACGTCCGTGGCCACGAGCACGCGCGCATCGCCGTTGGAGAACGCAGCGAGGTTGCGGTCACGCGCAGCCTGCGACAGGTTGCCGTGCAGGTCGACGGACGGGATGCCGGCCTCGGTGAGTTGACGCGCCAGCTTGCGAGCCTGGTGCTTGGTGCGCATGAAGAGGATGCGGCGACCCTCACCGGAGGCGAGACGCTGGACCAGCGCCTTCTTGCCGTCGACACCGCCCACCTCGAAGATGTGGTGGGTCATCGCGGCGACGGGGGAGTTCTCCTCGTCGACCGAGTGCTGCACCGGGTCGGTGAGGAACTGCTTGACCAGCTTGTCGACGCCGTTGTCCAGCGTCGCCGAGAACAGCATGCGCTGTCCGTGCGAGGGTGTGGCCTTCATGATGCGCGTGACGCCGGGCAGGAAGCCCAGGTCCGCCATGTGGTCGGCCTCGTCGAGCACGGTGATCTCGATGTCGTCCAGCGTCACCAGACGCTGCTTCATCAGATCCTCGAGGCGACCGGGGCAGGCGACGACGATGTCGACGCCGCGGCTGAGCGCGGTGACCTGGCGTGCCTGCGAGACGCCACCGAAGATCGTGGTGACGCGCAGGTTCGACGCCATGGTGAGCGGCTCGAGGGCGGCAGCGATCTGGGTGGCCAGCTCACGGGTGGGGGCGAGGATCAGACCACGCGGGCGGTTGGGCTTGCGGACGCCCGAGAACGTCTCGCCGAGGCGGGACACCATGGGGATGGAGAACGCGAGAGTCTTTCCGCTGCCGGTCTTTCCGCGTCCGAGGACGTCGCGACCCTTCAGCGTGTCGGGCAGGGTGTCCGCCTGGATGGGGAACGGTGACGCGATGCCGGCAGCTGTGAGAGCGCGGACGAGACGGTCACTGACGCCGAGGTCGGCGAAGGAGGGAGAAGTCATGAAGAGTTCGAGTGCCTTTCGGGCATCTGAGCACTCCTGTGGCGGAGCGCAGAATGGCGAGACTGCCGGTGGGCAGTTCCGATCGCCGTAAGAAAAATTCGTGCTGATTCCACGACGTACGCCGCGCACAGTGGCGCAGCAGCGAGACCCAGTGTAGCCGGTCAATCGCTGTGACCGCCGTCTCGCAGCGCGTGGGGCCGGCGCCGTGCACGCTCTGCCGGGTGGAGTTGTTGTGGCGGAACGGGATCGGCAGTGCGTGCACACCATTTCTGGTGGGCGTACACCCCTCCCAGCAGGCCGCAGCGGGTGTGCGCTTCACGGAATCGGTGTGCGCTTCGGCGTGCGGGTCTGGTTCGCGTGTGCGCACCCCGTGTGACCAGCGCGCACGGGGCTGCGGTGGGTGCGCGGGAGATGCTGGCCCGGTAGGGGTGTGCACCCCCCTCTGGTGGGCGCACACCCCTATCAACAGGCCGCAGCGGGTGTGCGCCTCACGGAATCGGTGTGCGATCAGGCAGTGAACGCCGCGCTCTGCGACCGCACCAGATCGACCAGTGTCTGTTGCGGAATCGTCAAGTCCAGCAGGTGCAGCCCCCAGGTCGCGTTCGGCAGCGTGGGCAGGGCCGAGGCTCCGGGGCCGTCGATCATGAGCACGTTGTCACCGTCGCACTGCGCCGTGAGGTTCGGCAACGGCCCCAGCACCGGCGTCCTCGCATTCGCCCCGAGCGACGCCGGGTTGGTGCAGAGGATGCCGTCGCCGCGGTAGCGGGAGTCGGGCGGGGGAGTGCGCGAGAAAGTGGAATACGCGACGACGCAACCGGTCTCGCTCGCATCCGCGCACGGGGCGACGGTGGTGAAGTCCGACGTCCGCACCGAGATGCCGGGAATGATGGCGGACACCAACAGCGCTCGCGTCGCGGGATCCGGTTCGATGCGGTTCTGCAGGAGCGTCCGCAGCATGCGAGACCCCTGCGAGTGGCCGAGCAGCACGACACCACGGTTGGAGTCCCGCTGCGCGAGGTAATCGGTCCAGGCTCGATCAATGTCCACGTAGGCCTCGGCGAGTGCGGCGTCCCGTGCGGGACCGTCGGCCGTGGCGAGGCTCAGCAGCGTGGCCTGACGGTAGACCGGAGCCCAGACGTTGCAGACGGAGCCGAACGGGCGAGCCTGTGCCGCCGCGGTGAAGGTGAGTTCGGGGGACGCGTCGAGGTTCGCCGACTGCGCCGCTTGCAGAGAGGCGGTGGGGTAGACGTAGAAGCAGTCGACCGGGGCGTCGGTGCCACCACCACACGGATCCGCGGTGCCGGGCCGGCAGAGCCAGGTTGTCGACGGTGCTGCCGACGCGGCCGGCACCGACAGGAAGAGTGAGCCGAACAGGGCTGCCACCAGGAGGAGCGCGCGCGTCATGGCTGGACTGTAGCGGGGCTTTCGGTGCCCTCGGCAGGATTCGAACCTGCGACCTACCCTTTAGGAGAGGGTTGCTCTATCCCCTGAGCTACGAGGGCCGACCCGGCGAGAGCCGGGCTGACGCTCAGCACTCTACCGGGTCGACATGTCTGTCAGGCGCTGGGCGAGATGGCCTCCAGCTTGCGTGCCACCAGTGCGGCCTGCAGGTGCCGCATTCCGGACGGGCGCGTGGGATCGAACCCCGTGAGGTGCGCGATCCGCTTGAGGCGATAGTCGACCGTGTTGGTGTGCAGGTGCAGCTGACGCGCCGAGCGCTGACGGTTGAGGTCGTGGTTGATGTGGATCTCGAGGGTCTCGAGCAGCTCGGGCGAGTTGTCCAACGGGACGAGAACGCGTGACAGGTACGCCCGGCCGGGGCCGGGGCGGGTGAGCTGGTACTCGAGAACAAGGTCGGTCATGCGGTAGACACCGGCGGGTCGACGAAGCTGCTGGGCGAGGTCGAGAAGCTCGTGCACCTGATCCGAGGCGGCCGGCACGTCGTTGACGGAACTGGTGGCGACGGTGGCGGTGACCGCGGTCTCGGCGGCGACGGACATGCGCTCCACGAGAGTGGCGACCCATTCGTCGTCGCGCTCGCCGGGAACGAGAATGGTGCCGCCCTCGGCGGACAGCATCGACAGGGGGGAGCGGTCGCACACGAGGGCCAGCTCGGCCTGCACGCGGCGCAGCTTGCGACGGGCGGTGACCGCGCGCGGCAGGGCGGGGTTGGACTCGTCGGGATGCGCGGCGATGGAGACGGCCAGCACGGTGAACGAGTCGGCGAGCTCGATGCCCGACTGGCGGGCCACCGAACGCGCGTTGTGGCCACTGAGCAGTGCGGTGACGACGGTGTGCGCGGCGGTGTGGTGCTCGCTCGCGACGGCCTGCAGTTCGTCGACGTAGCTGGCCGACGCGGCCGTCGAGATGCGCTCCGACAGGGCGACGAACGCCTTGGCGACAGCCTTGAGATTGCCCGTCGCGCGCTCGGACACCAGGTCCCAGCCCATCTGGATGCCCTCGTGGTAGACGCCGAGGACGGCGCGGAGCGGAACACCCTCGCGGGCCCACTGCGCCGCGCGGCCACCGAGCTCGGCGATGTCCTCGTCCGAGGTGGTGGGTGCGTCGCCGACGCCGACGGCCATGGACAGGCAGGACACCGTCAGTTCCGTGACGTCAGCCCGGAGGGTCGCGCCGAGTGTCGACGTGCGGGTGGCCGCAGCCGGCTGACCCACCGTCCGACGAGCGACGTTCTCGAGGTCGCGTGGCGGCACGCCGGTGCGGCCTGCCACCATGAGTCCGGTGGTGCTCTTCTCCACCGCAGCCGCCTGGGACGACTGCGTGTTCTCGACACTCACGTAACTAGTTCCTTCCGGTCGGCGAGCCGTACGTCCACTCTGTGTCACGTGGCGGTTTCCCTCCACGTCGACGGTCGACTGGCTCGTCACTCGCACAAAAACGGGGCGCAAGTTCAGATTGTAGGGCAATAAAAGTTCATATGTGTAGTTTCGTCCCGCGTTTCCTCGCGGCGCTGTGACCCGAGCCAGGCAGAATCGGACCGTCCTGCGACTCGTCCCAACATCGACGCAAGGCGGCGGTGGCCCGATCGGACCCGTCCTAGCGTCACCTCTCGTCGGCCGGCCAGGTCGACGGAACACGACGCGTCACGGGGGAACCTCATGCCACAGGTGCTGTCACAGATCGAGCTGCTGCGCGAACTGCAGCCGGTAGCGGAAACCAATCTCGAACGCCATCTGACGCTGGCCAAGCCGTGGAACCCCCACGACTACATCCCGTGGAGCGACGGCAAGAACTTCGCGATGCTGGGCGGCCAGGACTGGTCGCCGGAGCAGTCGTCGCTGTCGAAGGTCGCCAAGGCGGCCATGGTCACGAACCTGCTGACCGAGGACAATCTGCCCTCCTACCACCGCGGGCTCGCCGAGAACTTCTCGATGGACGGGGCCTGGGGAACCTGGGTCGGTCGCTGGACCGCGGAGGAGAACCGCCACGGCATCGCGATGCGCGACTATCTCGTCGTCACCCGGAGCGTCGATCCCGTCGCGCTCGAGCAGGCGCGGATGGAGCACATGACGGTCGGTATCGACTCGCCGATGGAGGGCGCCAACCTGCTGCACGGCGTCGCCTACGTGACGTTCCAGGAGCTGGCCACCCGGGTGTCGCACCGCAACACCGGCAAGGCCTGCAACGATCCGATCGCCGACGCACTGCTCGCCCGCATCGCGGCCGACGAGAACCTGCACATGATCTTCTACCGCAACATGTGCTCGGCGGCCATCGAGCTCGCGCCGGACCAGACGATGAAGGCGATCGCCGACGTCGTCATGAACTTCCAGATGCCGGGGCTCAACCAGCCGGACTTCCGTCGCAACGCCGTCCTCATCGCGAAGTACGGCATCTACGACCTGCGCCAGCACCTCGACGAGGTCATCATGCCGGTGCTGCGCAAGTGGGACATCTTCGAGCGCACCGACTTCGGACCCGAGGGCGAGAAGCTGCGCGAGATGGTGGCCGACTACCTGGCCGACCTCGAGAAGCAGGCGGTGCGCTTCGAGGAGTCACGCGACCGAGCACTCGCCCGCGACCGCGAACGCGGCGAAGCCATCGCCGTCTGACAGATCTGACGACCGTCTTCGATCGACCGGCCTCCGGCCTCCGGCCTGCCCGTCCTACATCGCGACGGTCAGCAGGAACGCGACGTCCTCGACGGCCTCCACACTGTGGCGGGCGTCGGGGACGACGAGGAGATCGCCCGCGGAACCTTTCCAGGATCGCTCACCGCTCACCAGTTGCAACTGGCCGCTGAGGACCAGGACCGTGGACTCCCCGTTCAGATCGTGCTCGGCCAGCGAGTTGCCCGCGGCCAGGCCGACGACGGTCTGCCGCAGGCTGCGCTGATGTCCGCCGTAGACGGTGTGCGAACTCCGCCCGCTGGACGCGGTCTTCGCCAGCTTCAGCTGTTGCCGAGCGAGCGCGGTCAGCGATTTCTTGTCCATGCGTCGTATTGTCCCGCTCAGCGGGCCCCGGCGCGGCGAATCAGCGCGTGTAGCGCACGAATCGATAGCGAACATCGGATGCGCTGCTCGTCTGCCAGGCGCCCTCGGTCCGGGTGAACGATGCCGGTACCTCGGGGGCGACCGTGTCGCCGCCGGGGACGTCCAGATCGATCTCGGTCATCTCGACGACATCGGCGTGCGGCAGGGCGAGCCGGTAGATGTCCGCGCCGCCGATGATCCAGGTGTCGTGTCCGCCGAGCAGCGCCTCGTCCATCGTGGCGGCACGTGCGGCACCCTCCGCGGACCAGGACGCGTCACGGCTGAGCACGATGTTCGTCCGGCCCGGCAGAGGGCGGAACCGTGCGGGCAACGAGTCCCAGGTACGCCGTCCCATGACGACGCGGCTGGATCCCGTGACCTCACGGAAGTGCGCCATGTCCTCGGGCACCCGCCACGGAATCGTGCCGTCCTTGCCGATGACGCCGCCGTGCGCCTGCGCCCACACCAACCCGATCGTCATACCGCGACGGGTGCCTTGATCGCGGGATGGTGCTGGTAGTCGACGATCTCGATGTCGTCGAAGGTGTAGTCGAAGATCGAGTCACGTGGAGCGAGTCGGAGCGTGGGGGCGGGGAACGCGTCTCGCGTCAACTGCTCGCGCACCTGGTGGAAGTGATTGTCGTAGATGTGGCAGTCGCCGCCGGTCCACACGAAGTCGCCCACCTCGAGGCCGGTCTGCGCGGCGACCATGTGCGTGAGCAGGGCGTAGCTCGCGATGTTGAACGGCACGCCGAGAAACATGTCGGCGCTGCGCTGGTACAGCTGGCACGACAGCTTTCCGTCGGCGACGTAGAACTGGAAGAAGGCGTGGCACGGAGCCAGCGCCATGTCGGGGATCTCCGCGACGTTCCAGGCCGAGACGATCATGCGTCGGGAATCGGGGTCGCGGCGGATGGTGTCGATCACCTGCGAGATCTGATCGATGTGGTCGCCCGACGGTGTGGGCCACGAGCGCCACTGCACTCCGTAGACCGGCCCCAGGTCGCCCTTCTCGTCGGCCCACTCGTCCCAGATGGTGACGCCGTTCTCGCGCAGGTAGGCGACGTTGGACTCGCCTCGCAGGAACCACAGCAGCTCGTGCACGATCGACTTGAGATGCACGCGCTTGGTGGTCACCAGCGGGAATCCCTCGGACAGGTCGAACCGCATCTGGTGGCCGAACAGGCTGGTGGTGCCGGTCCCGGTGCGGTCGGACTTGGGCGTGCCCTCCGCGAGCACGCGGCGGAGCAGATCCTCGTAGGGCGTCGCGACCATGGCTACACCTTAGGCTCAGGCAGATGAGGACCATGCACGTGATCGGTATCGGCGCGGGGGATCCCGACCAGGTGACCGTCGCGGCGATCAAGGCGATGAACACCGTCGACGTCTTCTTCGTCATCGACAAGGGCGCGCAGAAGCAGGAGTTGGTCGACGTCCGCACCCGCATCCTGCGCGAGCACGTGCCGACCGACCATCGCGTGGTCGAGTTCACCGATCCGCCGCGCGACCGCGCGCCGTCGGACTACGACGACGCCGTCGACACCTGGCACGACCTCCGCGCCCGGATGCTCGCCGACCTCGTGGACGCGGAGCCGTCCGAGTCGGTCGGCGCGATGCTGGTGTGGGGCGACCCGTCGCTCTACGACAGCACGTTGCGCGTGGTGGAGCGGGTGCGCGCGGTGCTCGACAGCCCGTTCGAGGTCTCGGTGATCCCGGGTGTCACCAGTCCGTCGGCGCTCGCGGCCGCGCACCGCATCGTGATGAACCGAGTGGGGGAGCCGGTCCTCACCACCACCGGTCGCCGGCTTCGTGACGAGGGCCTGCCCGACGGCGTCACGGCGGCCGTGGTGATGCTCGACTCGGACTGCAGCTTCCGGTCGCTGCCCGGGTGGAACGTGTGGTGGGGTGCGAACCTGGGCACGCCCGGCGAGGTGACCCTGGCGGGCCCCGTCGACGACATCGGGGACGAGATCGTCGCGCGCCGGGCGGCTCTGCGGGCCGAGGCCGGCTGGGTGATGGACACCTATCTCGTCCATCGACCGTGACTTCCGATTAGGGTCGAGGTGTGCCGGAATTACCCGAGGTCGAGGCTCTCGCGGGCTTCCTCCGTGAGCATGCGCTGGGAGCGGTGATCGGGCGCATCGACGTGGCCGCGTTGAGCGTTCTCAAGACCTTCGATCCGCCGGTCACCGATCTGCAGGGCAAGGACATCACGGGCGCGGCCCGGTGGGGCAAGCACCTCGGCATCGAGGCCGGCGGGCTCTGGCTCGTCACGCATCTGTCGCGCGGTGGCTGGCTGCGGTGGACGGACAATCCGTCGTCGGCGCCGCCCAAGCCGGGCAAGGGGCCGCTCGCACTCCGCGTCCATCTCTTCACACCCGAGGGGCTCACCCCCGCGTTCGACCTCACCGAGGCGGGGACGCGCAAGCGGCTCGCCGTGTGGGTCGTGCGCGATCCGCAGGAGGTGCCCGGCATCGCCCGCCTGGGCCCGGACGCCCTCGCGGTGACGGAGCCGGAGTTCGCGGAACTACTCGCCCGCAGGAGTTCTCGGCTCAAGACCGCATTGGTGGATCAGCAACTGCTCGCCGGGATCGGCAATGCCTACAGCGACGAGATCCTGCACACCGCGAAGCTCTCGCCGTTCGCCACCACCGCCTCGCTCACCCCCGAGTCGGTGACCCTGCTGTGGACCACGATGCGCTCGGTCCTGCTCGACGCCGTCGCGCGGTCCGAGGGTCAGGACGCGGCACGGCTCAAGGGCGAGAAGCGGTCCGGTATGCGGGTGCACGCGCGGACGGGCATGCCCTGCCCGGTCTGCGGTGACACCGTGCGCGAGGTCTCCTACGTCGACCGGTCGTTCCAGTACTGCCCCACGTGCCAGACCGGCGGCCGGATTCTCGCCGACCGCCGTCTGTCCCGTCTCGTGAAGTAGCCGATCAGCGGAAGTCCTGCGACGACTCGTTCTCCGTACCGGCCGAGGATCCGGTCGGTGTGTCGTAGCCGCTGAAGCCCTCCCACGCAGCGCGGCGGGATCCGAGCGGATCGTTCTCCATCCGCGTCGCGCTGTCGAAGATCCGAGTGGCGCGCCCGGGCACCTCGTACTGAGTCCAGTCCGCTTCGGGCGCACCGGTTCTCGCGAAGGCGAGCCACTGCTTCTGCACCTCGTCGGTGACAGCCACCGAGCTGCCCCAGTCGCCCAGGATCGCGAAGAACTTCCCGACGCGGGCGCGGTAGACGCCGAACACGGCGAACAGTTCGGAACCGTGCGTCGAGTACAGCTTCAGCAGGTCGAACAACCGCGGTGAGTAGTCGTAGCGGTACACGTAGGTGGGCGCGTGCTCGGTGTGCGCGTCCGCGATCTCCAGCGACGGTCGCCAGAAGGTGATGTCGCCGCCGAAGTCGATGGCGGACAGGCCCTCCGGGTATCCGGGGTACTCGGCGAGAATGCGATCCCTGGCCGACGGGTCGGTGTTCGCGAACAGGCGGTCGATGCGCTCGGCATTCGTGGGAAGGGCGTCGAGCCACTTGGGGAACAGGGTGCCCTCGTGCTCGTTGCTGCCGATGATCATCGGGACGGGATGCGCACGGCCCGATCGGTACGCCTCGAGCGGCGCCTCCGGCACGTAGTCCCCGTCGACGCTGGGGCCGAACGGAATGAGCCCCGGAGTCTCCTTCAGGCTCTTCGAACCCAGCCGGTGAGCCGCCTTCAGCAGGTCGGCCACGTCGGCTCCCGCGAGCGTGTCGGCGGCGGTGTCCGGAGTGGCACCGAGCAACTCGACGAAGTCGCGTCCCCACTTCTCGCTACGGTCGGACGTGGCGACCATGCCCGGCGCCGAGCTCTGCGAGATGGCCTTGTGGAAGAGGCCCTTCGTGGCGGGCACGGTCGTCAACGTGGTGACGGCGTTGCCGCCGGCCGATTCGCCGAAGATGGTGACGTTGTCCGGATCGCCGCCGAATGCGGCGATGTTGCGCTGGACCCACTGCAGCGCGGCGACCTGGTCCCGCAGCCCGAGATTGCTGTCGAAGGTCCGGTCGGGCGTCGAGAACTGTCGGAAGTCGAGGTACCCGAGGGCGCCGAGCCGGTAGTTGAGCGAGACGTAGACGATGTCGCCGCGGCGGACCAGCGACGTGCCCGAGTACATGGAGGTGGCCGACGTTCCCAGCGTGTAGGCGCCGCCGTGGATGAACACCATGACGGGGCGGGGGCCGGCGGGCGTGGTGGCCGGCGCGCTGACGTTCAGTGTCAGGCAGTCCTCACTGGTGCCCTGTCCCTTGATGGGACCGATGGGGGAGCGGCCCGAGTCCTGGACCGCCGCGTCACCCCAGCGGGTGGCGTCCCGGACGCCCTCCCACGCCGTCGGCGGCTGCGGTGCGCGCAACCGCAGCGGTCCGACCGGCGGCTGCGCGTACGGGATGCCCCGCCACTGCGCGATACCGCGCGCGACGAATCCGCGGACCCGCCCCTCGCTCGTGGTGATCTCTGTCGGAAAGTCTCCCTGCCCCATCCGGCTGACTATACGGAGAGCCGAGTGAGCACACTCGGGGTATGACGTTCACCTGTCCCATCGAGATCGTGCAGCTTCTCGTGTCTCCGTCACATGCCTACTTCGGTCGCAGCAAGGACGGACCCGCCGCCGACGTACGCACGCAGCTGCCGTCGTCCGTCGAGGTGGTGACCGGGAAGGGCATCCGGGGCGACCGGTTCTTCGGCGTCCAGGCGCACACCGAGGCGGCGATCACGTTCCTGGCCGTCGAGGCGTGGGAGACGGCGGTCGCCGAGGCGAACGCCCTGCACCCGGACGACGAGCCGTGGGACGGGGACGTGAGCGTGGCCCGCCGCAACATCGTCGTGCGTGGTCTCGAACTCGACCCGCTCCGGGGCGAGGACTTCGTCATTGACACCGGTGACGGCCCGGTGCTCCTGCGTGGGGGGCGTCCCGCGCACCCGTGCGCGTGGATGGACAGCATGGTGGTGGACGGCACCCGCAAGGCGTTGATCGGACGCGGTGGTCTGCGCACCGCGCCGATCAGCTCGGGCACGCTGCGAGTCGGACACGGCGTCGTGATCTCCCCGGTCCCACTCGACCCCGAGCGAGCAGCACTGTCCGTACGGCGCGCCCAGCCGCTGCCGCGCGGCTAGCTTCCGCTGCGAGCGGCCTCGAGCAGGCGCAACCACACCTCGCTCATCGTCGGGTAGGACGGGACCGCGTGCCACAGGGTCTCCAGCGGGATGCGGCCGACCACCGCGATGGTGGCCGCGTGCAGGAGTTCCGCGACGCCCTGGCCGACCAGCGTGAATCCGACGATCACGTCGCTCGACGTGTCGATCACCATCGACGCGTGTCCGGCGAAGTCGTCCTGGCGCAGGGAGCTTCCCGCGACGGCGATGTCCATCTCGACCACCCGCACCGGCAGACCGGCGGCCCGCGCCTTCTTCTCGGTGAGGCCCACCGACGCCACCTCGGGGGTGGTGAAGACGACCTGGGGCACCTGGCCGTGGTCGGCACTCGCCCGGAACCTGCTGCCGTCGATCGATCGACCGTCGGCGCGCGCGGCGATGACGTCGCCGCACACGCGTCCCTGGTACTTGCCCATGTGGGTGAGCAGGGCGCGACCGTTGACGTCGCCCACCGCGTAGAGCCACTCGTCCTTCGCCGTCAGATGGTCGTCGACGGCGATCGAGTCCCCGGTGGGGAGGCCCACCGCGTCGAGTCCCAGGTCCTTGGTGGCCGGCCTTCGGCCGGCGGCGACCAGGATCTCGTCGACCTCGAGTGTGTCGTCGCCGATCGTCACCGAGGCGGGCCCACCGTGGAGGTGGCCGTACCCGGTGTCCTGCGCGTCGGGCCGCGACACCGTGGCGACCTGCGACTCGAACAGGATGCGCGCACCCGCGGCGGTCAGAGCGTCGGCCACCGCCGCCCCGGCGAACGGTTCCGATCCGGCCAGCAGCGAGGTTCCGCGCACGATCATCGTGACCTCGGCGCCGAGGGCCAGCAACCATGTCGCCGACTCGCAGGCGACCACGCCCCCGCCGATCACGATGATCCGCTCCGGCACCTCGTGCAGGTTGGTCGAATCGCGGGACGTCCACGGAAGTGCTTCGCGCAGTCCGGGAATCGGCGGCACCGTGGCCGTGGTGCCGGTCGCGAGGACCACCGCGTGCCGAGCGCGCAGGACCCGATCGCCCACTGTCACCTCGCGCTCGCCGGACACCCGGCCGTGACCGCGCACGACGTGGATGTTCGCGCCCTCGGCCCACGACACCTGGGAGGAGTCGTCGAGCCCGTGGGTGAAGCTCTCGCGGCGGGCGAACACCGCGTCGGCGTCGAGTCGTGCGTCGCCGACGATCTCGCGGACCCCGGGCATCGCCCGGGCCTGGTTCAGCACGGAGGCGGGCAGGAGCAACGCCTTGCTGGGCATGCAGGCCCAGTACGAGCACTCACCGCCCACCAGTTCGTGCTCGACGATGGCGGCGGTGCGATCACTGCCCGCGATCGCGTACTGCGCCGCGTTCTCGCCGACGGGCCCTCCGCCGATCACGATGACGTCGTACTCGTCGGTGCTGCTGTCGCTCACTGATCCTCCAGAGTTCTGAGTGGGTCGTGG
This sequence comes from Rhodococcus sp. NFXS4, assembly GCF_058139645.1. Classification (NCBI taxonomy): domain Bacteria; kingdom Bacillati; phylum Actinomycetota; class Actinomycetes; order Mycobacteriales; family Nocardiaceae; genus Rhodococcus; species Rhodococcus sp. NFXS4. Next base: position 3,416,793 of record NZ_CP192221.1, on the reverse strand, counting down.
TGGCTAGTGTGTGCCCGATGGGGAGACAGAAGATCGTGATCACCGGGGCCAGTTCGGGTCTGGGCGAGGAGATGGCGCGGCGGTTCGCGGCGATGGGCCGCGACGTGGGGCTGTGTGCCCGGCGGGTGGACCGGCTCGAGGCTCTGCGCGCCGAGCTCACCGCCCGGCATCCGGACATCACCGTGGCGGTCGCCGCGATGGACGTGACGGATCACGAGTCGGTGGTGTCGGGGATCGACGCGCTGCGGGAGACACTCGGCGGGCTCGACCGCGTGATCGTGAACGCCGGTCTCGGAAAGGGCGCGAGGCTCGGCACCGGCCGCGCGGACGCCAACCTCGAGACCGCACGCACCAACTTCGTCGGAGTGGTGTCCCAGGTCGAGGCAGCGCTGGTGGTGTTCCGTGAGCAGAATGCCGGTCACCTCGTCCTCGTGTCGTCGGTGAGTGCCGATCGCGGACTACCCGGATCCAAGGCTGTGTACTCCGCGTCGAAGGCAGGAGTCTCGGCACTCGGCGAGGCGCTGGTCGCCGAACTCCGCCGCACACCCATCGCGGTCACCACGGTTCTGCCCGGATATGTCGCCACCGACATGTCCTCCCGCGCCGGAGACGCCGGTCGATTGATGTCCTCACTCGACGACGGCGTCTCCGCGATGGTCGCGGCCATCGAGAAGGAGGTCACGCGCTCCGCGCTGCCGGGCCTCACCTGGAAGGCGATCGACGTCGTGTTGCGCGTGCTCCCTCGTCGACTCACGGACGGGCTCGTCTAGCTACTGCAGGTAGTTCTCGACCTGTGAGACGGACTGCGTCTCGGCGTCGTCGGGGGAGAGTCCGGCGTCCTTCTTGGCGCGCCGCTGACGCAGCAGGTCCCAGCACTGGTCGAGTGCCTTCTCGAGCTGGTCGAGCTGCGCCCGCTCCTCGCTCGGATCGAGCTCGCCTGCTTCGGTGCGCGAACGCAACTCGTGCTCGGTGTCGACCAGGTCCTTGATCTTCGCGTAGATGTCGGTCTCACTCATGAACGCACTCACCTCTCTGAAGTCGGTGATGTTCACCGTACTCACCAGAAGTCGGGTGTGAGGTGGTGATGCCCGAGTGCCGTCGCGATCGCGTCGCGAACCTGCTCCACCGAGTGCGCCGCCCCAGGATCGGTGACCACCACCGACAGCGTGTAGGCGTGATCGTGGCGGCAGAGATAGGCCGACAGGATGGTCGGCGACGCGGCGGACTGCTCGTGTCGGAGTCCCGGGTGGATCGCCCGCGCGGCGACGCGCACCGCGGGGCGGCCGCCGATGGTGCGCACCGCCTCGGGAAGCGGGCCGATGTTGGAGCACAGAGCATCTCGCCGGCCCGTCGACGGCGCGAGGAGCGCGGCGGCGCGTTCGGGGACCACGTGCAGCAACTCGTCGGGGAAGCCCGCGGGACCGGTCAGCGGGCTTCGGTACGCCGTCTTCGCGCGTCGACGGATGTCGGCCAGTGAGTCGGATTCCGTGATGCGGACCGCCGTCACCGAGATCGCGTTGGCGCCGCCGGCCTCGACCTTCATCGGGACGCCGAGCAGGACGGACCCGTCGGTGTCGCCGGACGTGCCCGAACATCTCAGCGTCGCGACGACGGCCGCGACGACGGACAGGAACACCACGTTCGGAGTGCCCGCTCCCTCGGCGGCGACCCGATCCCACTGCGTCGCTTCGACATCGGTGCTCACGGACAGCACTTCCCACGCGTCGGGACGGGCCGGCGCAGGAGTTCCGGTCCTCGACGCCTGCAGGTACTGCATCAGTTCGGCGCGCCGGGCGCGACTGACGGCGAGCGCGGAGACGGCCACGGCGGTGCGGCCGACGACGGTCGACAGTGTGGCCAGTGCATCGGCGGTGTCGGTGGTGCCGTCGTCCGGGGCGATCGGGTCCGGGACGCCGGACAGCGCCGCCGCTGCTGCGTCGATGAGTCCGCGCGCGTCGGCGATGACGTGGGAGCACACCAACGAGACGGCGGTTCCGTTCCCGCAGGGCGCCGCGGTCAGACGCCAGCCCGGTCCGTACTCGGGGTCGAGCGAGACGTCGGCGCCCGACTCGGCCCAGCGGACCGGGTCGTCGGTCGGCTCCGTCCACCGGACGCCGGGGCGCCCCGATGCCCGGACCCAGCGCCGACGCGCGCCGGGCAGACGCGAGCTGACGATCCGCACACCCAGACGACCCTCGGCGAGCCGGGCGTCGATCAGGTCGAGAGCGCCGCGGGTGATGGGCTCCTCGGTGACCCAGAGGCCCTGCATCGCAACGGGTATGCCGAAGCCTCGATGTGTGCGGAGGAAGATCTCGTCGACGACGGAGAGGCGAGTCACTCGAGCGGTGCTCCGTGTCGACCGGCGCCGGACGCGAACTTCTGTGCACCGTCGAACGCGTCGACGAGCGAGGTGGCACCGTGCCGGAACTCGTTCGCCATCGCCGCGCGGTGGTCCAGGCCCTCCTGCTCGAGCGCCGACAGTCGGTCGCCGCGCAGGCACGCCTGCGGGAACTCGGCCAGGGACGCGGCGAGTTCCTCCGCGGCAGCGCGGCAGGTGCCCGTGGGGACGACCCGGTTGGCGAGTCCGAACGTCAGCGCTTCCTGCGCGTCGACGGCACGCCCGGTGAGGATCATGTCCATCGCGCGCGACGTACCGATCGCCCGCGGCAATCGCACCGTTCCGCCGTCGATCAGCGGCACACCCCAGCGCCGACAGAACACACCGAACACGGCGTCTTCGTCGGCGACGCGCAGGTCGCACCACAGCGCGAGTTCGAGACCGCCGGCGACCGCATGGCCGGACACCGCGGCGATGACAGGCTTGGACAGTTCCATGCGTGTGGGCCCCATCGGCCCGTCACCGTGCTCGGTCGCCACGTTCGAGCGCTCGGTGCCCAGTGCCTTGAGGTCGGCACCGGCGCAGAAGGTTCCGCCGTCTCCCCACAGCACCGCGACCGATGCCGTCGGATCCGCGTCGAACTCCTCGAAGGCCTCCACCAGAGCGGCCGCCGTCGGACCGTCCACGGCATTGCGTGCCTCGGGTCGGTGGAGGATCACCGTGACCACCGGACCTCGGCGTTCGATCCGCACGTTCATGGTTCGACCGTACCGCTGCCACGCCCGGTTGTGGTTGTTCACGAGGCCGCCGAAGAAAGTTCGCCCGATGTGTAACGCCCGGACGGGTGGCGGCGACATGGTGTGTGAGACCGTGCCGGTCCGTCAGACCCCCGACCCGACGGACCGGCGCGGTCTCGCTGTACGTCAGCGTCCGCGTTCGCTGCGGTACCAGTCGATCAGCGCACTCGTCGACGAATCGAGGTCCGCGCCCGGGCCGTCCGCATCGGTCAGCACCGGCGTCAGCTCCTGCGCCTGGGTCTTGCCCAGCTCGACTCCCCACTGGTCGAACGAGTCGATGCCGAAGATGACGCCCTCGACGAAGACCTGATGTTCGTAGAGGGCGATGAGCTGACCCACCACCGATGGCGTGAGTTTCGGCGCGAGGATCGACGTCGACGGGCGGTTGCCCGGCATCACCTTGTGCGGCACGATGTCCGCGTCCGTGCCCTCGGCAGCGATCTCCTCCGCCGTCTTGCCGAAGGCCAACACCTTGGTCTGGGCGAAGTAGTTGCTCATGAGCAGGTCGTGCATGCTGCCCGTGCCGTCCGCGGTGGGAAGATCGTCCGTCGGCTCGGCGAAGCCGATGAAGTCCGCCGGCACGAGTCGTGTTCCCTGGTGCAGCAATTGGTAGAAGGCGTGCTGGCCGTTGGTTCCGGGCTCGCCCCAGAAGATCTCGCCGGTGTCCGTCGTGACGGGCGTTCCGTCGGCCCTCACCGACTTGCCGTTCGACTCCATGGTGAGCTGCTGCAGGTAGGCGGCGAACCGGTTCAGATCGTTCGAGTACGGCAGCACCGCCCGGGACTGCGCGCCGAAGAAGCTGGAGTACCAGACGCCCAGCGTGCCCAGCAGGATCGGCGCGTTGGACTCGAGCGGCGCCTCGCGGAAGTGCTGGTCGATCAGGTGGAAGCCCTCGAGGAAGTCCGCGAACGCCTCGCGGCCGACGGCGAGCATCACCGACAGACCGATGGCGGAATCGACCGAGTAGCGGCCGCCGACCCAGTCCCAGAAGCCGAACATGTTCGCGGTGTCGATGCCGAAGTTCGACACCTTCTCCGCATTGGTGGACACCGCGACGAAGTGCTGGGCGACGGCGTCGTCACCGAGTGCGGCCGTGAGCCATCGCCGGGCGGCCGTGGCGTTGGTCAGCGTCTCGAGTGTGCCGAAGGTCTTGGAGGCGACGATGAACAGCGTCGACGCCGGGTCCAGGTCGGCGAGGGTGCCGACGAGATCGGCCGGGTCGACGTTCGAGACGAAGCGCGCCGAGATGCCCGCGTCGGCGTAGTGCCGCAGAGCCTGGTAGACCATCACCGGACCCAGGTCGGAGCCGCCGATCCCGATGTTGACGACGGTGCGGATCCGCTCACCGGTGGCGCCGGTCCATGCGCCGGATCGCACTCGATCGCTGAAATCGCCCATCCGCGTGAGGACCTCGTGCACGTCGGCCACCACGTCCTGGCCGTCGACCTCGAGTGACGCGTCCGACGGCAGACGCAGCGCGGTGTGCAGCACGGCCCGGTTCTCGGAGGTGTTGATGTGCTCGCCCGCGAACATGGCGTCCCGACGCCCGGTGACGTCCGCTGCGCGTGCGAGGTCGAGCAGCAGTTCGAGCGTCTGCCGCTCGACCCGGTGCTTGCTGTAGTCGATGTACAGGTCGCCCGCGGTGACGGTCAGCTCGCTCCCACGCGACGGATCGTCGGCGAAGAAGTCACGGAGGTGGCGATCGGCCACGGCCTCGTGATGCGAGACGAGCTCGGTCCAGGCTTCGGTGCTCGTGATGTCGGCGCTCATGAGCCCTGACCCTAATCGCTGGGCACCCGAGCCGCTGGGACTCGTGATCGTCGTGCGGGAGTGCGTGACGAGTCCCGCCCCACGGGGTAGACAGTCGGTACCACCGGGCGACCCGGCGAGCAGCGACGAGGAGTGCGAGAGACGTGAGCGAAGGAACGAGCAGCGCAGCGACGACCCGGGAGAAGGACCTGATCGCGTCCGTCCCCACGAAGTTGTGGATCGGAGGCAAGCAGGTCGACGCGGAGAACGGCGCCACGTTCCCGGTTCGGGATCCCTCGACCGGGGAGGTGCTCACCGAGGTCTCGGATGCGAGTCCCGCCGACGCCGCACGCGCGCTCGACGAGGCCGTCGCGGTGCAGAAGTCCTGGGCCGCCACCCCGGCGCGACAGCGCGGCGAGATCCTGCGGGCGGTCTTCGAGTCGATCACCGAGCACGCCGACGACATCGCACTGCTCATGACGCTGGAGATGGGCAAGGCCTTCGCCGAGAGTCAGGCCGAGGTGAAGTACGGCGGAGAGTTCTTCCGCTGGTTCTCCGAGGAGGCGGTCCGCATCGCGGGGCGGTACACGCCGGCGCCCGCGGGCAACGGCCGGATTCTGGTGACCAAGCAGCCCGTCGGCCCGGTGCTGGCGATCACGCCGTGGAACTTCCCGCTGGCGATGGGCACCCGCAAGATCGGGCCCGCACTCGCGGCGGGATGCACGATCCTGGTGAAGCCCGCCTCGGAGACTCCGCTGACGATGCTCTACCTGGCGAAGCTCATCTCCGAGGCCGGGCTGCCCGAGGGCGTGCTGTCGGTACTGCCGACGTCGAAGTCCAGCGCTGTCACCGGGCCGCTGATCGACGATCCTCGACTGCGCAAGTTGACCTTCACCGGCTCCACCGAGGTGGGGCGGATGCTCGTGGAGAAGTCGTCGAAGAATCTGCTGCGGACGTCGATGGAGCTGGGCGGCAATGCGCCCTTCGTCGTGTTCGACGACGCGGACATCGACGCCGCCGTCGAGGGGGCGATGCTCGCCAAGATGCGCAACGGAGGCGAGGCCTGCACGGCCGCGAATCGGTTCCACGTGCAGAACTCGGTCAAGGACGAGTTCGTCGCCAAGGTGACCGAGAAGATGCGCGCCATGACCGTCGGGCGGGGCAGTGATCCGGACACGAAGCTCGGACCGCTGATCAACGAGGAGCAGCGTGACACGGTGGCCGAACTCGTCGACGACGCGGCGTCCAAGGGCGCGACCGTCGCACTCGGCGGCACTGCGGAGGACGGGCCGGGCTGGTTCTACCCCGCCACCGTGCTGACCGACGTGCCCGGTGACGCCCGAATTCTGAGCGAGGAAGTCTTCGGACCGGTGCTCGCGGTGCGCGGCTTCGAGACCGAGGAGGACGGCATCGCTGCGGCGAACGACACCGAGTTCGGCCTGGCCGCGTACATCTTCACGCGGGATCTGGACCGGGCGCTGCGCGTGGCGGAGGCCGTGGAGACCGGCATGGTGGGTGTCAATCGCGGGGTGATCTCCGACGCGGCCGCACCGTTCGGTGGGATCAAGGCGTCGGGATTCGGTCGCGAGGGCGGAAGCGAGGGGATCGAGGAGTACCTCGAGACCAAGTACATCGCCCTGCAGTGATGCGGTGAGGCACGGGAACCGCCCGTCGTCTGGGCGGTTCCCGGTCGAGCTCTACGAGCGGTGGACTCAGTGTCCGAGGCGGCCGCGGCCCAGGCGGAGCAGGAGCATGGCCAGCGTGTGACCCTCCTGGCCGAGGTCGCTGAAGCGCTGGAGGACCTTCATCTCGCGGCTGTGGACGAGGCGGGGTCCGCCCTGTGCCATCCGCGTCTGACCGATGGTGCGGGAGACCTCGGAGCGGCGCTTCACGGCGGCGAGGATCTCGGCATCGAGGCGGTCGATCTCCTTACGGAGCTCGTCGATCTCGGCTTCGGACGTCGGCAGGTTCGCGTCGTCGGCGTGATCGTTCGACTCGGACGACGCCGATGCTGCGGTGGTGTGAATCGCTGTGCTCATATCAACTCCTCGTGTCAGAACGTGTGTCGCTCTGCTCTCACGTTCTGTTACGCGATTTCCACGAATTTCCGCGGAAGTCACGAAACGCCTGGTCACTACGGTCGGGTGCAGTCGGTGTGATGCCGTTCGCCGGTCGAGCCCGGGCAAGAGTATGCCCGTGTCACTCCCCACGTAAAGAAGGAGCAATTGCAGATCGGCGTGATACGGCGAGCGGCAGAACTCCGACACGACAGGGATTCGGCGCCCACGGCCCGAGTGATGGTGTCGGTGTCGGTGACCGCCGGTAATCTGGACGGACGATGAACACACAGTCACCCGCACGTGCCACCAGGTCCTCGGACCAGCTCCTCGAGGGCCTCAATCCCCAGCAGCGCGAGGCAGTGATGCACTCGGGGGGACCGTTGCTCATCGTGGCGGGCGCCGGTTCGGGCAAGACCGCGGTGTTGACCCGTCGCATCGCGTATCTCCTGGCGGAGAGAGATGTCACACCCGGCCAGGTCCTCGCGATCACGTTCACCAACAAGGCCGCGGCCGAGATGCGGGAGCGCGTCGTCCAGTTGGTCGGGCCGCGGGCCAACTTCATGTGGGTGAGCACGTTCCACTCGAGCTGCGTGCGGATCCTCCGGAGCCAGGCGGCGCTGCTCCCCGGCCTCAACTCGAACTTCTCCATCTACGACGCGGACGATTCGCGTCGGCTCCTCGCGATGATCGGCAAGGATCTGCAGCTCGATCCGAAGAAGTTCTCGTCGCGTCTGCTGGCGACGCAGATCTCCAATCTGAAGAACGAGCTGATCGATCCGGACCAGGCCGTCGCCGACGCGGAGAAGGAGCCGGCCGAGCTGCCGGCCGTCATCGCGAAGGTCTACGGCCACTACCAGCAGCGTCTGCGGGCGGCCAACGCGTTCGACTTCGACGATCTCATCGGCGAGACGGTGGCACTGCTGCAGAGCCATCCGGACGTCGCCGAGTACTACCGGCGCCGCTTCCGCCACGTCCTCGTCGACGAGTACCAGGACACCAACCACGCGCAGTACATGCTGGTGCGCGAGTTGGTGGGTACCGGAACGACGGCGGAGGGCGACGTCGCGGCGGTTCCCCCGAGCGAACTGTGCGTGGTGGGTGACGCGGACCAGTCGATCTACGCGTTCCGCGGCGCGACCATCCGCAACATCGAGGAGTTCGAGCGCGACTATCCGGACGCGCGGACCATCCTGCTCGAGCAGAACTACCGGTCCACCCAGACCATCCTGGCGGCCGCCAACGCCGTCATCGCGCGCAACACCAACCGCCGTGACAAGCGGCTGTGGACGGACACCGGCGACGGCGATCCGATCATCGGCTACGTGGCGGACAACGAGCACGACGAGGCCAAGTTCGTGGCGTCGGAGATCGATCGGCTGGTCGACGGCACCGACTACAAGTACTCCGACGTCGCGGTGTTCTACCGGACCAACAACTCCTCGCGCGCGCTCGAGGAGATCTTCATCCGCCTCGGTCTGCCCTACAAGGTGGTGGGCGGTGTGCGCTTCTACGAGCGCAAGGAGGTACGCGACGTGGTCGCGTACCTCCGCGTGCTGGCCAATCCGGACGACACGGTGAGCATGCGGCGCATCCTCAACACCCCGCGCCGCGGCATCGGCGATCGTGCCGAGGCCTGTGTCGCCGTGCACGCCGAGCGGAAGAACATCAGCTTCAACGCCGCGCTCCTCGATGCCGCGGCCGGCTCCGTGGCGCTGCTCAACACGCGCGCGCAGAACGCCATCGCGTCGTTCATGGAGATGATCGGCGAGCTGCGGGCCACCATGAACGCGACCGATGCCGACGGAAACGACGTCGCGGACATCGGCGACATCGTCGAGGCGGTGCTCGACCGCACGCGGTATCGCGCCGAACTCGAGGCCAGCTCGGATCCTCAGGACGGCGCTCGCCTCGACAACCTCAACGAACTGGTCAGCGTGGCCCGCGAGTTCAGTGCCGACGCACGCAACCTTCAGGGCATCGAGGATCTCGAGGTGGGGGTCGACATCAACGCGGACCTCGACGTCGCGTCCGCAGAACCAGAGGACACCGACGGTGTGGCCGAGCCGGGTTCGCTCGCCGCCTTCCTCGAGCGGGTCTCGCTGGTGGCCGACACCGACCAGATCCCGGACAACGGCGACGGTGTCGTCACGCTCATGACGCTGCACACGGCCAAGGGGCTCGAGTTCCCGGTCGTGTTCGTCACCGGGTGGGAGGACGGCCAGTTCCCGCACATGCGAGCGCTCGGTGATCCTGCGGAGTTGTCCGAGGAGCGTCGACTCGCCTACGTGGGCATCACGCGTGCGCGGCACCGGCTCTACCTCACTCGCGCGATCATGCGCTCGGCGTGGGGGCAGCCCATCAACAACCCCGAATCGCGCTTCCTGCAAGAGGTTCCGCAGCATCTCATCGACTGGAAACGGGAGGATCCCGGCGTCGGCAGCGGGTTCGGTTCCAGTGGTGGCTCGGGGCGCCAGCGCGACTGGACGTCGAATCCCCGTGGTGGATGGTCCGGTGGGTCGTCGCCGTCGGCCACCCCGACGCCCAGCTTCGGCAAGGCCGGGTCCAACAACACCCTGACGCTCGCCGTGGGTGATCGCGTGAGCCACGACAAGTACGGTCTCGGGACCGTCGTCGAGTCCGAGGGATCAGGTCAGCGTGCGATGGTGCTGATCGACTTCGGCACGTCCGGTCGCGTGAAGATGATGCTCATCGGCGGAGTGCCGATGACCAAGCTGTGAGAGGGCACGGAAGAAAGGTCCGGCGCCACCGTGCATGACGGTGACGCCGGACCTTCGACGTGTGTGGAGGTGTGGGAACTCAGTCGCGCTCGGGGCCGAGAGCGATACCGCGGGACGCCAACCAGGGGAGCGGGTCGATCTTGTTGTCGCCCGTGAGGTGGACCTCGAAGTGGAGGTGCGGGCCGGTGGACTGGCCGCGGTTGCCCATCTTGGCGATCTCGTCTCCGGCCATGACCGTCTGGCCCACCTGGACCTCGGACGAATCGATGTGGCCGTACACGGTGATGGTGCCGTCGGCGTGCTGCAACCGGACCCACAGTCCGAAGCCGGCCGCGGGGCCCGAGTCGATGACGGTGCCGTCGGCCACGGCGTACACCGGCGTGCCGATTGCGTTGGCGATGTCCACGCCGGCGTGCAGCGTGCCCCACCGCGAGCCGAAGCCGGAGGTGTAGGTGCCGAGCGCGGGCAGTGCGAAGAGGGGACGCCGTGCAGCGGCCTCGCGAGCCTCGCGCTCCTCGCTGAAGCGCTGGCCCTTCGCCAGGAGCTCCGAGAACTGGCCCAGGTCGACCGGTGCGGCGATGTTGAGGATCTGCGGTGCCGCGGACGTGGAGGGGGCCGTGACGGGCGCTCCGGTCGACGTGGCGGTGGGCACCGAGTCGACGTGCGCGGCCGGCTGGTCCGCGACGATGCCGGCGGCGGTGGAGCTGTCGACGATTCCTGCGGACGTGGCAGCTGCCGGGGCCTGGCCGGCGGCCAGCGCGTACTCGGAGGTCTCGGTGCGCTCGGCGGGCTGCGCGTTGTCGATCGCGGCCTGGCCGGCAGCGACGACCGCACCTGCGGCCACGGCGACGACAGCGACGCGTCCCTTGAGGGCGGACGGCGGAGCGGGGATGCGGTGGGCGCCGCTGCGCTTGACTGCGATCTCGTCCGCGATGGCAGCCGAGGTCACCGACGGTGCTGCTCCGGCCGGAGGGGTGACGAGGAAGGACGTCGCCGGTACCGAGCGGCGGCGGCGCGTGGGCGCATCGCCGAGGGGGGCCGGGGTGTACGCGGGCGCGGACGCCACGTAGTCGCTGGACTCGTGCGCACGGTCCCAGGGGGACGATGCTGCATCGGTCGAGAGGGCTTCGAGGGGGCCGGTGTCGGTCAGATGACCGTCCGCCGGCGTGAACACGGTGGTGTCGTGCTCGAACTGCTGGGCCTCGTACTGCTGGGAATCGAACCGACTGTCGTCGGTGGCGTCCGAGACGAAGCGTGAGCGTGTGAACGGAGTTCGGTGGTGCTGCAAGACCTGCCGTCCTCCTGATTCGTGACCTACCCGTGATGTGGAACCTCGTGGACGGTAACGAAATGGTCGCGGCGGGCGCAAGCCAAACGGCTTCTCGGGTCACATATGTGAGGTGGCTCACAAGGTGTCCTGGGTTTACTCGAGGACGAGTCCCGACGCCGATCAGGCACATCGGTGATCTTCCTGTGATCGAGGCGAGCGGCATCACGATCGGCGGACACGAGGACCGGATACCGTTCGTCATCGTGACACAGCCGACATCCGCGGGCCGTCGTACCTCTGGTTCCGCGTCCGACCCCGTCCGGCTCGGTGCCCGCGCACTCGGAGTCGTCGGAGCGCTGGCGGTGGCGGCCGCTCCGTACGTTCCCGTCGTCGGCGGCGCCGACGTGGGCCTCCCGGTGCGGGGCGCGGCCGCCGTCTCGTCGGCGCTCTGGGCAGCGATCGCTCTGCTGCTCCTGGTGCGCGCGATCCGGCCGATTGTCTTCCCCGTGCTCGCGACGCTGGGCGCCGTCGCACTGGGATCGATCGTGGCCGATCTCCAGTTGTTCGTCGGAGCGATCGACGCCGACCGGCTGGAGCTGTTCCGTCCGATCTCGGCCGGCGCGCTGAAGGCGGGCCCGGGAGCCGTGGTGGTGACGCTCGGGCACGCGCTCGTCGTCGTCGCCGGGGCGCTGGCGGCACTCGCGCTGGCGCGGACGGTCGAGTGGGACGACGTCGACGAGGATCCTGTCGCTCGTCGATCGGCATCGGTCGTGGTCGCCGTGGGGGTCGCGGGCGCTCTCGCACTCGCCGCCTCGTTCCTCCTGCCCGCGTACGTGAGCACCGATGCCGTCGTCCTCGCTCCCGCTCCGGTCGCCGGACCCGTCGCGTCGGCTCTCGGAGGTGGACTGTCCGCGGTCGCGGTGCTGGTGGGTGTGGCCTACGCGTTCTCGTCGACCAGCAGGTCCGCGGCGGTCGGCGCACTGACCGGTGTGGTCGCGGCATCGGCGACCGTCGTCGGCGTCCGCCTGGCTGCCGCGCTCGGGGCGGGCGACCGCATCGACCTCGGCGCGGGCACGGTAGTCGGAGTCGGCGGGCTCCTCGTCCTCGGCGTGGCCACGGTGGCGACGGCGCGCGCGACCTCCGGACCCACGACCTCCGTGCCCCGGCTCGCACGGTCCGCCGCTCCCTCGAACTCGACGCGGCGGCACGTCGTCGCGGGCGCGGTGACCGTCCTGACGGGCATCGCTCTCGGCGTCGGCGCCGTCCTGCCGCTTCTCGACGTCTCGACCGGCTCCGTCCCGACGGTGGTGGGGGACCGGGCGGTGGCCGCGTACGCCGTCGTGACCGTCGTCGGCGGCGTGCTGTTGCTCTTCTCGGAGTTCGCCGCCGCGGTGCGGGCTGCCGTGCCGATGATCGTCACGGGCCATCTGGCGCTCGCGGCCGCGGTGCTGCAGGCGCTCGTCCTGGGCGTCGGTATCGACGGCGTGTCCGTCGGTGCGGGCGGCTGGCTGCTGGTCGTCGGCACGCTGCTCGGTCTGCTCACGCTCGCGCTCGTCGCCGCGGCGGGCGCCTCGGAGCGGGACGGCGTCGACACCAGCGATCTGGACGGGGCCTCGCGCCCCCTCGCAGCCGCGCTGGCCGTCGCGGCCGGGGTCGCCGCACTGGGGCTGCTCCTGCCGCAGTACGACGTGGGCGGGGAGACCGGCGGCTGGATCGGGGCGCTGCCGTGGGGGTGGGACGTGTGGGGGCGGCTGGTGCTCGTGGCCGCCGTCCTGATCGGCGCCGCCGTCGCGGCTCGCGCTCGGTCGTCGCGCGCCGCGGCGCTCCAGATCGGTTCCGCGGTGGCTCTGGCGGGTGTCGCGCTGAGCCCGATCCTCGGCGGCGCGGGCCCCGGCGTGACGGCGTCGTCGGGGGCCTTCGTGACCGCTGTCGGCGCTGCGGCATCGGCGCTGGTGGCGGCAGGATTTTTTCGTACTGGTGAGTAGATGTCGGCGCAGGTCGGTGATCTGAACCACAAGTTCGACGGGCTGTCGATCAGGCCTCTCGTCGGAAAGTTACAGTCGCAAGTCGGACCCGCTCCTACCCCTCGAGCGGGCGTCAACGCAGACGAGATGGTGAGCTGATGGATCTCTTCGAATACCAGGCGAAGGAACTCTTCGCCAAGCACGAGGTTCCGACGTCGGCAGGTCGTGTCACCGACACGGTCGCCGGTGCACGACAGATCGCCGAAGAAATCGGCAAGCCTGTCATGGTCAAGGCCCAGGTGAAGGTCGGCGGCCGCGGCAAGGCCGGCGGCGTGAAGTACTCCAAGGACGTCGCCGAGGCCGAGGCGAACGCGGAAGCGATCCTCGGACTCGACATCAAGGGCCACGTCGTCAAGAAGCTCCTCGTCGCCGAGGCCAGCGACATCGCGGAGGAGTACTACATCTCCTTCCTGCTCGACCGCACGAACCGCACGTACCTCGCGATGTGTTCCGTCGAGGGTGGTGTCGAGATCGAGGTCACCGCCGAGGAGAACCCCGACGCGCTCGCCCGCATCCCCGTCGACGCCGTCAAGGGTGTCGACCTCGCCTTCGCGCGTGAGATCGCCGAGGCCGGCAAGCTTCCCGCCGAGGTGCTCGACGCCGCGGCCAACACGATCCAGAAGCTGTGGGACGTCTTCATCAAGGAAGACGCGCTGCTCGTCGAGGTCAACCCCCTCGTGCGCACGCCGGACGACCAGATCCTCGCCCTCGACGGCAAGGTCACCCTGGACGCCAACGCGGACTTCCGTCAGAAGGGCCACGCCGAGTTCGAGGACGCCGACGCGGCGGACCCACTCGAGGCGAAGGCCAAGGAGAACGACCTCAACTACGTCAAGCTCGACGGACAGGTCGGCATCATCGGAAACGGTGCCGGACTGGTCATGTCGACCCTCGACGTCGTCGCGTACGCCGGTGAGGCGCACGGTGGCGTCAAGCCCGCCAACTTCCTCGACATCGGCGGCGGCGCCTCGGCAGAGGTCATGGCCGCAGGCCTCGACGTCATCCTCGGCGACTCGCAGGTCAAGAGCGTGTTCGTCAACGTCTTCGGCGGCATCACCTCGTGCGACGCGGTTGCCAACGGCATCGTCGGCGCTCTGAAGACGCTGGGCGACACCGCCTCCAAGCCGCTGGTCGTCCGCCTGGACGGCAACAAGGTCGAAGAAGGCCGGAAGATTCTCGCCGATGCTGCGCACCCGTTGGTGACACTGGCCGAGACCATGGACGAAGGCGCCGACAAGGCCGCCGAGCTGGCTGCGAAGTAGAGGGCACCGAAACTATGTCTATTTTCCTGAACAAGAACAACAAGGTCATCGTCCAGGGCATCACCGGCGGCGAGGGCACCAAGCACACCGCCCTGATGCTCAAGGCCGGCACGCAGGTCGTCGGCGGCGTCAACGCTCGCAAGGCCGGGACCACGGTCAAGCACACCGCAGCCGACGGTTCCGACGTCGAGCTGCCCGTGTTCGCCAGCGTTGCCGAGGCCATGGAGAAGACCGGAGCCGACGTGTCCATCGCGTTCGTGCCGCCGGCATTCTCCAAGGACGCCATCGTCGAGGCCATTGACGCGGAGATCCCGCTGCTCGTCGTCATCACCGAGGGAATCCCGGTGCAGGACAGCGCGTACGCGTGGGCCTACAACGTCGAAAAGGGCAAGAAGACCCGCATCATCGGGCCGAACTGCCCCGGCATCATCACCCCCGGCGAGGCACTGGTCGGCATCACGCCCGCCAACATCGCCGGCAAGGGCCCCATCGGCCTCGTCTCGAAGTCGGGCACCCTGACCTACCAGATGATGTTCGAGCTCCGTGACTTCGGCTTCTCCACCGCCATCGGCATCGGCGGCGACCCGGTCATCGGCACCACGCACATCGACGCCATCGAGGCGTTCGAGAACGATCCCGACACCGAGATCATCGTCATGATCGGCGAGATCGGTGGCGACGCCGAGGAGCGTGCAGCCGACTACATCAAGGCGCACGTCACCAAGCCCGTCGTCGGTTACGTCGCCGGCTTCACCGCTCCCGAGGGCAAGACCATGGGCCACGCCGGCGCCATCGTCTCCGGCTCGCTGGGAACGGCTCAGGCCAAGAAGGACGCCCTCGAGGCGGCCGGCGTGAAGGTCGGCAAGACGCCGTCCGAGACCGCTGCCCTCGCGCGCGAGATCCTCGAGAAGAAGTAGTCACTCTTTCTTCTCTCACACGAGGGAGGCCGGTTTCCCGCTCGGGAAGCTTGCCTCCCTCGTGTCGTTCCGGGGGACTACCGTCGAGGTATGAGCATTCCCGCGACTCACTCCGCCATCGTCTCCGTCGAACCCGACTCGCCGTTCGTGCAGATCGAGCGAGAGACTCCGTCGCCCACCGGATTCGACGTTCTCGTACGTGTCGACGCGGTGTCCGTCAATCCGGTGGACACGAAGGTTCGCTCGTCCTTCGATCCGTCCGACGGCCCGAAGGTCCTCGGTTTCGACGCCGTCGGTGAGGTCGTCGCGGTGGGTTCCGACGCCCGAATCTTCGAGCCCGGCGATCGAGTCTTCTATGCGGGATCCATAGCTCGGGACGGCAGCAACGCCCAGTACCAACTCGTCGACGAGCGGATCGTCGGCCATGCGCCGTCGTCACTGTCCGCCGAGGACGCCGCGGCCGTGCCGCTGACCGCCATCACCGCCTGGGAATCGCTGTTCGTCCGGCTCGGACTCGGGAAAGACAGCACCGGCACACTTCTCGTGATGGGGGCCGCCGGCGGTACCGGGTCGATGATCATCCAGCTCGCCCGGGCACTGACCTCGCTCACCGTTGTTGCCGCGGCATCGCGCGGCGAATCCCGCGACTGGGCAATGGAGATGGGCGCCCATCACGTGGTGGATCGGCACTCCCTCGTGGACGAGGTCGGTGCCCTGGCACCGGACGGCGTCGAGTACGTGTTCTCCCCGTTCTCCGAGGGCAATGTCGACGCCTACGCCGCGGTGATGGCAGTGCACGGTCAGGTCGTGGCGATCGACGATCCGGTCGGCCTGGACCTGATGCCGCTGAAGGCCAAGAGCCAGACCTGGCACTGGGAACTGATGTTCACAGTGCCGTTGTCGGTGCCGGAGAGCACTTCTCAGCACACCATCCTCGACGAGGTCTCGCGACTCATCGACAACGGAACTCTGCGGAGCACCCGCACCACGACTCTGTCACCGTTCGACGTGGACACCCTGCAGGACGCGCACCGGCGGGTGGAAAGTGGCGGCACCATCGGCAAGGTGGTCGTCGTTCGGTAGGAAAATCGTGCCCGAGTTCTTGTCGGTGGGGTGGGTTACTGTCTGGTCAGGTCGTCGGGGGCGGCCTGATCGGGGCATCACCGGGGAGTGAATTCGTGTACGACGCACCAGTTTCCGTCGATGTGTTGGTGTCGGCGAAGGTCGACGCTCAGGCCTCGTTCGCCCGGTCCGTGTCGGCGTCGTGTGCGTACGTGCAGGAGTCGTCGCGTCGGCCGTCGGTGCTCGGTCCGGGTGGGGTGTTCGACGCGGAAGCTGCTGAGACCTGTGCGGTGGCGGAGGTCGCGGCGGCGTTGGCGGTCTCGACGCGCACTGTCACGGAGTGGCTGTTTCTGATTCGCACCGCCCGTCCGGCGGTGCAGGAAGCGTTCGATGCGGGCCGGTTGGCGTACGCGGCGTTCCGCACGGTCTGCCGATCCCTGGCCGGGGTTCCGAAGGCCACCGAAGCGCTGCTGCAGCGGGTGATCGCTGCCGCGTTGAGGTGCACTCCGGGTGCGGTGGCAGCGGCGGTCGACCGGATCGTCGCGGAGTTCGACGCGCAGTGGCACCGGGAAGCGCGTGAACGGGCGACGCGGGAGCGGTCGGCAACGGTGCGGAAGCTCCCGCGCGGTCAGGCGGAGCTGACGATTCGTGGTCCGGCGGAGCAGGTCGCGGCGATGTGGCGGGCGATCGTGTCGGCGGCGCGTGGGGTGTGCGCGACGGATCCGCGGCCGCTACCGGCGCGGTTGTTCGATGCGGCTCATGCGGTGCTTGCCGGCGGAGCTGTCTCGTGTGAGTGTGCTGAGCAGGACTGCGCACGGTCGGTGCCGGTCGCCCGTCCGGAGACCACTGCGGTGATCGTGCTCGATGCGGCCACGGCGGCGGGGTTGGCGGGGGAGCCGGGGCATCTCGTCGGGTGGGGTCCGGTTCCGGCCGATGTGGCCCGGAGAATTGCCGGGGATGCGACGTGGCAGGCGATGATCACCGCGGCGAAGGTCCCCGAACCGCGGGCGGCGTGCAGCTGCCGCTGCCCACAACACGACCCACCGACCGACTCCGAACCACCGGGCCCGCCGGTGCCCGCCGCCGGGCGGGAAGTCCGCCGAACTCGCCGCATGCCGGCAGGCTGGACACCGACCGCGGGGAAACTGGGCAGCACGAAAAACCGAAAAGCCAAGGAGCAGGTCGAGTACCTCCGCACGCTCCCACCATCAGCACTCGACCGTGCCGTCGAGAACCCCGACGGCCACGGGGGCTTCGCCGTACCCCCGGCCGGGGCGTTGACGTACCGGCCGTCCGAGGCGATCGCGTCGCTGGTGACAGCGCTGTATCCGACATGCATCCATCCGGGATGTGCTGTGCCCAGCGAGGACTGCGACCTCGACCATGTCGTCCCGTTCGACCACACCGACCCGGAGAGAGGCGGATGGACCGTCACCGGCAACCTCGCGCCGCTGTGCCGTCGGCACCACGGCCTGAAGACCCGGCGGCAGTGGCACCACCGCATGCTCCGGGACGGGATCGTCCATGTCCGCGACTCGCACGGCACCGACTACTTCACCGCACCCGGCGAGTGAGCGATGGCGTGTATCAAGCGACCGAATGAGTCAGCGTTCCGGTGTATTTGCCGGACAGTAGCGTGGACGGCAGGGGTAGAGACACGGTGTAGTTCCAGTTGGTGAGACACGCCAGCGTCGGAAGCAGACCTGTCGGAGACTTCTTCACTTCTCGGGGCGTCGAGTCGAGCGCGACAGTGGTGGCAGGCATGGGGCTCAACCCGATCAAGCAGCTCGATTGGTCCGCGCTGTACGAGCCACCGCTGACGGTGACTGTGGAACTTGCCGGTTGCGTGACCGTCAAAGGACTGAGAGACACCGATGCAACCCAGGAACCGATGCCACTCGTGATCGACGCGTTCCCGGCGCCGACCCAGGTAGTGCCGGGCGAAGGAGTCTCCGGACCGACCAGAGTCACGGTGCCGAGAGTGATTCCGATACCGGCCGCTGACACTGCTGCTCGTTGACGCGGAGCAGTTGTGGTGGGGGTGGCGGAGGTCGCCGGGGTCAGATCGACGGTCGTGACCGAGTCCGTGGTGGTCGGCGAGACCTGTGTTGTCGACAGAAGCGTCGTGGGGGACACCGTTGTCGTCGGCACAACAGTGGTCGTGATCGGCACAGCAGTGGGCGTGATCGGCACAGCAGTGGTCGTGATCGGCACAGCAGTGGTCGTGATCGGCACAGCAGTGGTCGTCGGTGCAGCAGCAGTGGTGGTGATCGGCACAGCAGTGGTCGTCGTGACGGACGGGTCGGTCGTGACCGGGAGGCACGTCGGCGCGGGTGTGGTCGTGACGACATCGGTCGGGGGCGCTTCGGTTGTCGTCGTGACGACCGAGCAGGGATCGATGTCCTGTGCCCCGGCCGTCGGTGCAGCGATCGACGTTGCCACAGCGAGGATCATGACGGCTACAAGTGTCGGTGCGTACCGCATGTCAGGTGCTCGTCCGCGCCCTGCTTCGCAGGACGACAGCCAGCGCGACAGCGAGAGCAATGACCACGGCCGCCACCACGATCCAGATCCACACCGGTGTGCCGCTGCTCGATGCCGACAGCTGTTGTGTGTCAGCGGTGCCGGACTCGGGGAACGTCACCTGGCCGCTTCCGTCGCGGCTCACGCGGCCGCTCGTGACGGTGACGTCGGCGGTCCACGGACCCGCGGGAAGCGCGGTATCGAGCGCAACGGTGACCGTCCCGCTCGTACCTGGCGCGATGGACGCTCCGGATCCGGTCGCCGGGGCAGCGCTGACGCCGCCCGGGCCGCCGGACAGTGTCACCGATGCGGAGGGGTCGAGCGCACGCCCACCGGTGTTGTCGACGCCGATGGTGACTTCCGGCGCACCTGCTGTCGATCGACCGGCAGTCACGGTGGTCACCGCGAAGTCTTCCGGCGGGCCGTTCCCGGCGCCGACCGAGAGGTAGGTGCGGATGCCCACCCGAGAGACGGTGGAGATACCCCCGGAGCCCGACGCGCCGTTCACCTCGGCCCACACGACTGCGTACCGTTCGGCCTCGGTCGCGTCCGACGGGACCGAGATGGTCACGAGTCCTTCGGTGGAGCCCCCCGACGGTACGACCACCTCGGATGGCGACACCGTCATCCAGGACGTCAGTTCGTTCGGTGCGGCACCGTCCGCGAAGGTGAAGCCGTCGTCGGTCGTGATGTCGGCCGCGCCGGCGTACATGCGGACGGACGCCTCCGCACCGGTGTCGTTGGTGACCTCGAACCGTCGGTCGATCAGGGTGCCCGGTGCGAGGTTGTCCACGATGTACGACAAGGCACGGGGGTCGCCCTCCAGCGCGACGGGCGCTTCGAGCAACCGGATCCCGATGCCCGGCGACCCGTCCGGCGCCGGCTGAGCGACGGCGGTGGGCCCGGCGAGGACGGAGGCGAACGACAGAAGCGTCAGCACCGCCAGGCGCGGACGAGCCGGTGTCCGGATCAGGCCGTCACGCAAGGGAATGCGTGATGACGCCCGAGTACGAGCCCGACGTGCGGTTGGTGGGCAGTGCCACGGACAGCGTCGGTGACCAGGTGGCGGTGTTGGATCCCACCACCGCTGTGGCGACCTGGGCATTGCGTGCCGTGGCCAGCGTTCCCGGAAGGCCCGGGGTCACGACGGCGATACCTGTGGGCGTCGCGAGAAGAGCGGTGTATGTCACCTGGTCGGCGGCGATCGACGTCGTTCCCGTGCCCGTTCCATTCGTGAACGCCGAACTCGACGCGGTGGCGGTCCACCCGCTGATTCCGCGCCGGTCGTCTGTCACCTTGACTCCGGTGATCGACCCGGTGGCGGTGTCGAGCAGCGGGTTCTCGGTCAGTGACGCAGTACCCGGCGCGGTGATCGAGATGGCTCCGGCCGCGATCGTGAACGTCACGGTCGTGTCCGCGGCGGATGCCGTTCCGGGAAGGACGACGGCGGCGAGGGTGACACCGGCGGCTGCTGCACCGGCGAGGACGGACTTCTTCATGAGGTGTCCTAAGAAAGGGCGGGCCCGCCGCCACCATTGGGACCGTCAATGTACCGCCGCGTTGTGATCAATTACAGAAAAATGGCAGAAAAGGTTTGAGACAGAAAAACCAGTCACAACCTGCGGCGTCGCGTCGGGCAGGAACCGTTCGAATCACCCAGAGCGCAACGGTGGTTCCGCATCGACCCGGGCGATGTACTTCCGGGCATGACGATCACCGACACCCGCCCCGCCGGCGCCGCCACCGAACCGCGCTGGACCACCGCTCCCACGACGTCCGCGGAATGGATCGACCGTGCCCACGAGGTGGCCGCGATCCTCGCCGTCGACGCCGTCGCCCGTGATCGCGCCACCGAGGCGCCGCACGAGGAGGTGACGTTGTTGAAGGAGTCCGGTCTGGTCACGATCCTCGGGCCGATCGAGTTCGGTGGTGGCGGGCAGACCTGGGAGACCGCCTACCAGGTGATCCGCGCCGTGGCCGCCGCCGACGGGTCGATCGGACAGCTGCTCGGCTACCACCTGCTGTGGTTCTGGGCGGCACGTCTGGTCGGGACGAAGGAGCAGATCGCTGCCGTCGAACAAGCCGCCACCGAGAACACCTGGTTCTTCGGCGGCGCGGTCAACCCGCGCGACAACGACGTCGAGATCACCGACGAGGGCGACACGATCGTCTACAACGGTGCCAAGACGTTCTCCACGGGCAGTCGTGTCTCCGACGTGACCGTGCTCGAGGGGGTGCTCGCCGGTACCGACACCCACGTCTTCGCCATCGTTCCGTCGAACTCCGAGGGCCTGACGTTCCACGACGACTGGGACAACATCGGTCAGCGTCGCACCGAGAGTGGCAGTGTCACCATCGATCACGTCCGCACCGACTGGAGCTCGGCCGCCGGATTCGCGAACAAGGCGTTCGAGCCGCGGGTCTACAACACCCTCAACGTCCCGATCATCCAGCTGGTGTTCGTCAACTTCTACCTCGGCATCGCACGCGGAGCCCTCGAGACCGCTGCCGACTACACGCGTACCACCACGCGAGCGTGGCTGCACAGCACCGTGGACAACGCGCTCGACGAGCCCTACATCATCGACCTGTACGGAGACTTGACCGGAAAGCTCTGGGCCGCAGAGGCTCTCGCGGACGCCGTGGCCGCGGAGCAGCAGCGGATCCACGAGAACGCCTGGACCGTCACCGAGCACGAGCGCGGCGAGCACGAGGTGCGCGTCGCCGCGGCGAAGGCACGCGCCACGGAGGTCGCCCTGGAGATCACGTCGGGCATCTTCGAGGGGCTCGGCGCCCGCGCCACCGCGTCGAGTCACGGATTCGACCGTTTCTGGCGCAACGTGCGCACGCACACGTTGCACGATCCGGTGGCCTACAAGCGCCGTGAGGTCGGCCGCCACGTGCTCACCGGCGAGTTGCCGCAACCCACCTGGTACTCCTGAAATCATCTGTCGCGCACTATTATCGAACCGAGGACTGCATGAGTACAGAGAAGATCGCCGACGAAGTGAAGTTCGCCTACTGGGTGCCCAACGTCAGTGGTGGCCTCGTCACCAGCGACATCGAGCAACGCACCAGCTGGGAGTTCGAGTACAACAAGAAGCTCGCGCAGACGGCGGAGAACAACGGGTTCGAGTACGCGCTGAGCCAGGTCCGGTACGAGGCCAGCTACGGAGCCGAGTTTCAACACGAGTCCACGAGCTTCAGCCTGGGACTGCTCCTCGCGACCGAGCGCCTCAAGGTCATCGCCGCCGTGCATCCCGGGCTTTGGCAACCGGCCGTGCTCGCGAAACTCGGTGCGACAGCAGACCATCTGTCCAACGGACGCTTCGCCGTCAATGTGGTGAGTGGATGGTTCAAAGACGAGTTCACGCATCTCGGTGAGCCCTGGCTCGAACACGACGAGCGCTACCGACGCAGCGCCGAATTCCTGCAGGTGCTGCGCAAGATCTGGACCGAGGACGACGTCGATTTCCGCGGCGACTTCTACCGCATCCACGACTTCACACTCAAGCCGAAACCGCTCAACACGCCCGCGCGTCCCAATCCTGAACTGTTTCAGGGTGGTAATTCGTCGGCGGCACGGGAGAACGCAGGTCGGTACTCCGACTGGTACTTCTCCAACGGCAAGGACTTCGACGGCATCACCGAGCAGATCGACGACGTGCGGCGCGTCGCACAGGCCCATCAGCGTGAAGTGAAGTTCGGTCTCAACGGCTTCATCATCGCCCGCGACACCGAGAAGGAGGCGAGGGACACCCTCCGCGAGATCATCGAGAAGGCGAACAAGCCGGCAGTCGAGGGGTTCCGCGGTGCCGTGCAGCAGGCCGGCAGTTCGACGTCGGACAAGAAGGGCATGTGGGCCGACTCGAGCTTCGAGGACCTCGTGCAGTACAACGACGGCTTCAAGACCCAGCTGATCGGTACGCCCGAACAGGTGGCGACGCGCATCGTCGACTACCGCGACCGCGGCGTGGACCTCATCCTCGGCGGTTTCCTGCACTTCCAGGAGGAGATCGAGTACTTCGGAGCGAAGATTCTGCCGCTGGTGCGGGAGATCGAGGCCGCGCGGGCGAGAGACCGCGAACCCGTCGGCGTCGCCTGAGCGAGGAGCCACTCACCGCGGGTCCGTAGTGTTGGTGAGCGGCGCGGCCGCCGCAGTCGGCGGCCGACCGACGACCAGCACCGAGGAAGAGGAATCGAGATGACCTTCTCACCAGGGGGACCCGACCACGACCACGGCCGGACGGACCCGCGGACGACCACCTTCGGAGACCCGTCCACGGAGACCGGGCAGGTCGACGACCGTTCAGCGTCGATCGACCGCACTGACGGCGCTGCGACCCCGTCCGTCGACGCGGACGCGACCGGCGCCGACGACAACACGACCGAGCAGATCGCGGCGCGCACGACGCAGGTCGCCCGTATCGCGTCGTACGTCGTCATCGGCACCGGTGTCCTCGCGTTCCTGCTCGGTCTGTCCGCGCAGTTCGCGCTCGGCGGTGAGTCCTCCAACTTCTTCGAACGCGAGCTGGGCGACCCGACGTCCGTGGCGCTGCTCCTCCTCGCTGCGCTCGTCACGGCCGCGGGCCTCCTGCCGCGGCAGACGACGTCGCGGGGACTGGTCGCGGCGCTGTCCGTCACCGCGTTGCTCACGCTGATCTTCCAGCTGGTGAACCGCGGGGCGGCGTTCACCGCCTTCGGTGAGACCGTCCGCGTCGGTATCGGCATCGGGTCGATCCTGGTACTGATCCTGGCCATCGTGCAGGTGGCCGCGGCCGTCGGTGCGCTTCTCGTCGACTCGGGAGTCGTGACGGTTCCGGCGCCGCGTCCGAAGCAGCAGCAGTTCGGCCAGCCGGGTGGCCCGGGACAGCAGGGTCCCGGCCAGCAGAACTACGGGCAGCAGGCATATGGCCAACAGGCATACGGCCAGCAGGGCGCCTACGGCCAGCAGGGTTACGGGCAGCCGCAGAGCTATGGCCAGCCGCAGGGGTACGGCCAGCCGGGTGCCTACGGGCAGCCGCAGGGTTACGGGCAGCCGCAGGGATACGGGCAGCCCCAGGGATACGGACAGCCCCAGGGTTACGGCCAGCCGGGTGCCTACGGGCAGCCGCAGGGATACGGCCAGCAGGGTCAGGCGCAGCCCGGCGCCTACGGTCAGCAGGGGTACGGCCAGCCGCAGGGCTACGGATCGCCCTACAGCGCCCCGACCGAGCGCTACGGGCAGCCGGTCGGCCAGACCGCCGCGGACACCGCCCCCGCGCACGCCGCATCGGCGGAGTCCGCGACACCTCCCACCGGTGAGCAGTCGTCCGCGCAGCAGCCGAGCACGGAGGGGCACGCACCCGAGCAACAGGCACCCGAGCAACAGGCACCCGAGCAGCAGGCGCCCGAGCAGCAGGCACCGGAAGCCACCCGCGCACTCGACTTCGGCGATCGGTCGGACGACCGCCGCTGAACCACGTCGTCGGCGCGCCTAGGTTCTCCACCGCGCCGACGGTGAGAACCTGATCGGTGATGACCTCACTACTCGATCGCGAACCGCACACGCGGGGCCGTTTCGGTCCGAGTCCCGACGAGGCTCGAATGCTGCTCACCGTGGCGTTCCGGCCCGTCGGGCTACTCCTGGCCGTCGTCACGGCCGTGGTGCTGGTGACGCTCGTCTCCGCGAACAGCGACCTGACGGGGACGTTCGGCGCGTTGGCCGCCACGTGGCTGGCCGTGCATCAGGTGCCGCTGGGCATCGCCGGTGCGACGTTGTCGATCCTTCCGCTGCTGCCCACTCTCGTGCTGGTGCACGCGGTGTCGTCGGCGGTCGCGCGGCCACTGACCGACGCCTCCACCCGTCGCGACATCGGATGGGTCGTCGGCGCGGCGATCGCGGGTCCGCTCGCGATGGCGGCGGTGATGCTCGCGATGATTCACGACGCGTCCACCGTCATCGCCCTGAGCACGCCCAACGCACTCGCCACCTTCGGGTGGGTCATCCTCGTGCACGGCATCGGTGCGGCGATCGGCTGCATCCGCGGTACCTGGCCCTCACTCATGCGCACGGTGGTCCTGCCGCCGTGGCTCGCAGCGTCCTTCGCTCCGGCGGCGCGTGCCGGCGCGGTGCTGCTCGCCGGTGGCGCCGTCGTCGTCGCCACCTCTCTCGTGCTGTCCTTCTCCACGCTCGGCACGCTGCTCGAGTCCGGCGGCGGGATCGGCGGAGCGCTGGGTCTGACCGCGATCTCGGTGCTGTATCTGCCCAACATCGTGGTGGCGGCGTCGTCGGTCGTCACCGGGTCGACCGCCCACGTGGGCGCGGCGATGGTCTCCGTCACCGAGACCACCGGCGGTCAGCTTCCTGCCGTCCCGGTGCTGGCAGTCATGCCCGAATCGTCGGCCCAGGTGTGGTGGCCGGTCATGCTCGTCGTCCCCGCACTCGCCGCCGTGGTGCTCGGGCGTGCGTGTGCTCGTGCGACGACGTCCCTGGTGGACGCGGTGCGCAGTGCCGCCGCCGCCGCGGTCTGCGTGAGCGTGGCGGCCGTCCTGATCGGCGTCGTCGCCGGTGGCTCGGTGGGAACGTTCGGCCATCTCGGTGTCGATGCGCCGCTCCTCGGCGTCACCACCTTCGCGTGGTGCCTCGTGGTGGGCGCGCTCACCGCGGCCGTCACCGCCTGGTCGATGCGGCGCCACGACATCCACGGATGGCACGAGGACAACGACGCCGAGGAGAGCGAATCCGACGACTCCGCGGGCACATCGATGCTCGGTGAGCCGGCCGCCCTCCCCGCAGCCCCGGACGCCGCGCCGACGGACACGGACATCGTGGAGGCCGAGACCGAAGCCGAGACCACCGACACCGACACCGTCGAGACCGAAGACGATGCCGTGGAGGCGGACGTCGTCGACGCCGAGATCGTCGACCTGCCGGACGAGTCGGCCGAGCCCGAGAAGCCCGGCGGCACCGACACCGCTCCCTGACGCGCGTCTTCCCCGAGCGAGGCCGATCGAGGAGGCGAACGGCGGCCGTCTAGGCTTCCAGTCGGCGTGATCCCACGCCGACAGAGCACCTGACCCGCCCGAGCAGCTGAGGAGAAGCACGCTGTCTGCCCCGCGTTCGACACCCGGGCGGGACCTCCCGGCCCGCGTCGTCGTCCTCGCCTCGGGGGTCGGATCACTGCTCGGATCGTTGGTCGAGGCCGCGTCCGCTCCCGAGTTCCCGGCCGAGGTCGTCGCCGTGGTGGTGGATCGCCCGTGCGGCGCCGAGAGCGCAGGGCTGCCGTCCCGGCGAGTGGCCGTGTCGGACCACGGTTCGCGTGCGGAGTGGGATGCCGCCCTCACCGAGGTCGTGGACTCCTGGTCACCGGATCTCGTCGTGAGCGCGGGATTCATGCGGATCCTCGGGCCGGTGTTCCTCGCACGCTTCGGTGGCCGCATCGTCAACACCCACCCCGCACTGCTGCCGTCGTTCCCGGGCGCGCACGCGGTGGCCGATGCCCTCGCCCACGGTGTGAAGGTCAGCGGGTCCACCGTCCACCTGGTGGACGACGGTGTGGACACCGGGCCCATCGTGGCGCAGGAAGCTGTTCCGGTGCTCGACGGCGACACCGAGGAGTCGCTGCACGAGCGCATCAAGATCGTCGAACGACGGCTGCTGATCGACGTGGTCGCCGCCGTCGCCACACGCGGAGTCATCACCGATGGACGAAAGGCCCAGATCCCCAGTGACTAACCCAGAGAACACGCGCGCCGTCTCGCGCGCACTCGTCAGCGTCTACGACAAGACCGGTCTGGACGAGCTGGCCGTGGGCCTTCACGCCGCCGGGGTGGAGATCGTGTCCACCGGATCGACCGCCGGGCGCATCGCCGCGGCGGGCGTACCGGTGACTCGGGTCGAAGACCTCACCGGCTTCCCCGAGACCCTGGACGGCCGCGTGAAGACGCTGCATCCGCGCGTGCACGCCGGCGTCCTGGCGGACACGCGCAAGCCGGAACACCTCGCGCAGCTCGACGAGTTGGGCGTCGCTCCGTTCGAGCTCGTCATCGTCAACCTCTACCCGTTCACCGAGACGGTGGCGTCCGGTGCGAGTTCGGACGAGTGCGTGGAGCAGATCGACATCGGTGGCCCGTCTATGGTCCGCGCCGCGGCGAAGAACCATCCGTCGGTGGCGGTCGTGGTGGATCCCGCTCGCTACGCCGACGTGCTGACCGCGGTGCAGGGTGGCGGCTTCACGCTCGAGCAGCGAATCGCGCTGGCCGCCACGGCGTTCCAGCACACCGCAGCATACGACGTCGCGGTGGCGTCCTGGATGACCGACGTCCTCGTCGCCGGCGGTTCCGACGAGTCCGAGCACTTCCCGGCATGGATGGGCGCGACCTACGAGCGCGCCTCGGTTCTGCGCTACGGCGAGAATCCGCACCAGGCCGGCGCTCTGTACGTCGACCCGTCCGCTCCCGCCGGCATCGCGCAGGCGGAGCAGGTGCACGGCAAGGAGATGTCGTACAACAACTACACCGACGGTGACGCCGCCTGGCGTGCCGCGTTCGACCACGATCTCCCGTGCGTGGCGATCATCAAGCACGCCAACCCGTGTGGCATCGCGGTGTCGGCGTCCGGCTCCATCGCCGAGGCGCATCGCAAGGCGCACGCCTGCGATCCGGTGAGCGCGTACGGCGGCGTCATCGCGTCCAACCGCGAGATCACCGTCGAGATGGCCGAGCAGGTCGCCGAGATCTTCACCGAGGTCATCATCGCCCCGTCCTACGCCGACGGCGCGCTGGGAGTGCTGCAGCGCAAGAAGAACATCCGCGTCCTCGTGTGCGAGCCGCCGACGGCGGTGCCGGAGATCAAGCAGATCTCGGGCGGCCTGCTGCTGCAGGACCGTGACCGTCTCGACGCCGCGGGCGACGATCCGTCGGGGTGGACCCTGGCCGTGGGCGAGCCCGCCGACGAGGCAGTGCTGGCCGACCTCGAGTTCGCCTGGAAGGCGTGCCGCGCCGTCAAGTCCAACGCCATCCTCATCGCCGCGGACGGTGCGTCGGTGGGAGTGGGCATGGGACAGGTCAATCGGGTCGATTCCGCCGAACTTGCCGTGCGCCGCGCCGGCGACCGCACCACGGGCGCCGTGGCCGCGTCGGACGCCTTCTTCCCGTTCCCCGACGGCTTCCAGATCCTCGCCGCAGCGGGGGTGGCGGCGGTGGTGCAGCCCGGCGGATCGATCCGCGACACCGAGGTCGTGGAGGCAGCGCGCGAGGCGGGCGTGACCATGTACCTGACCGGGTCACGCCACTTCGCACACTGACCTCTCACGAGCTTCGACCCCCCGAACTTCGACCCCCCCGAACTTCGACCCCCCGGGCTCAGCCCTTCGCGAGAACCTTCTCGATGGGCTTCGCGAGCTTCTCCGGCTTGGTGGTCGGCCCGAAACGGTCGACCACCTTGCCGTCGGCGTCGATGAGGAATTTGGTGAAGTTCCACTTGATCCGGCTGCCCAGCACGCCCGACTTCTGGTCGCGCAGCCACTTGTAGAGAGGGTGCGCGCCGTCGCCGTTCACCTCGATCTTCTCGTGCATCGGGAACGTGACGTCGTACCGCAGCGAGCAGAAGTTCTTGATCTCGTCGGCGTCGCCGGGCTCCTGATGCCCGAACTGATCGCACGGGAAGCCGAGAACCACCAGCCCCTGCGGCCCGTACGTCTTGTTCAGCACCTCGAGGCCCTCGTACTGCGGCGTGAATCCGCACTGCGAGGCGGTGTTGACGATGAGGAGCGGCTTGCCCTTGTAGGCGGCGAGGTCGACGGGCTCGCCGTCGATGGTGGTGGCGGTGAAATCGTATGCACTGGTCTCGGTCACCGCTCGACGCTACCGGCAGGAGGCCACATCGTGTTTGGTCTGTTCTCGGCGAGGGTAGACGCGGGCCATGACTCAGGACCACCGTGACGGCGACCCGGACGGCGGAATGAAGGAGGGCAGCTCGGAGCGCGAGCCTCGCGACGACGAGCGAACCTTCCGCGCGCACGCCGGCGAGGCCATCGCCGATGCCCGGAACTGGCCCGGCTACTTCCTCATCGCACTGGGCCTCGGGGCCATGGGTCTCGGGCTCACTGCCGCGGGAGGCGGTTTCGAGGGGTGGGTGATGATCCTGTTCCCGGCCACCGTGATCCTCTGGGCCGCCGGTCTGACGGTGATCCTGCTCGAACGCAAGCGCGTCAAGAACGCCGAGGGCAAGGACCTGACGGACCCGTCGGGGCACTGATCGAGCTGTGCACGTGCCGAAACGGCTCGACGCTCGTACGTTGGAAGGGTGACCCAGTCTCCCAGTAGTCGAGATCCACACCCGCGCGCGACCACCCTCGGTGAACTCCGCGCGTCGGGACACGTCCAGAAGACAGTCAAGAACGAACTCCGTGACAACCTGCTCGACGCCCTGCGCGAGGGCCGCGACGCATGGCCCGGCATTCTCGGATTCGAGAACACCGTCCTTCCGCAGATCGAACGCGCACTCCTCGCCCAGCACGACGTCGTTCTCCTCGGCGAGCGCGGGCAGGGCAAGACCCGCCTGCTCCGTACCCTCGCCACGCTGCTCGACGAGTGGACGCCCGTCATCGACGGCTCCGAGCTCGGTGAGCATCCCTACGACCCCATCACCCCCGCCTCGATCCGCCGGGCAGCCGAACTCGGCGACGATCTGCCGGTGTCCTGGCGCCATCGCTCCGAGCGGTACTCGGAGAAGCTGGCGACCCCGGACACGTCGGTGGCCGACCTCGTCGGCGACGTCGACCCCGTGAAGGTCGCCGAGGGCCGCAGCCTGGGCGATCCGGAGACAATCCACTTCGGCCTCGTGCCGCGTACCCACCGCGGAATCGTGGCGATCAACGAGCTGCCCGACCTCGCCGAGCGCATCCAGGTGTCGTTGCTCAACGTGATGGAGGAGCGCGACATCCAGATCCGTGGCTACACGGTGCGGTTGCCCCTCGACGTGCTCCTCGTCGCGAGTGCGAACCCGGAGGACTACACCAACCGCGGTCGGATCATCACTCCGCTGAAGGACCGGTTCGGCGCCGAGATCCGCACCCACTATCCGATCCTGCTGACCGACGAGATCGCGGTCATCGAGCAGGAGGCCGACCTCACCGCAGTCGTGCCGCCGCACGTGCTCGAGGTGCTGGCGCGGTTCACCCGGCTGCTGCGTGAATCGCCGTCGGTCGACCAGCGTTCCGGCGTCTCGGCTCGGTTCGCCGTCGCCGCCGCCGAGACCGTCGGCGCGGCCGCCGTGCACCGTGCCGCCGTGCTGGGCGAGTCCGATCCGGTGGCTCGACCCGTCGACACCCAGACGATCGTCGACGTCCTGCGGGGCAAGGTGGAGTTCGAGTCGGGCGAGGAGGGACGGGAGATCGAGGTTCTGAACCACCTGCTGCGGCGGGCCACAGCCGACACCGCACGGGACTCGCTCGGCGGTATCGACCTGGGCCCTCTCGTCACGGCCGTCGAGCAGGGTGAGCCCGTGATCACCGGTGATCGAGTCACCGCGAAGGTGCTGCTGAACGAGTTGCCGGATCTTCCTGTCATCGACGAGATCGCCGAGCGTCTGGGCGCGACCTCCGACGGTGAGCGCGCCGCGGCTGTCGAGCTCGCGCTCGAGGGTCTCTACCTCGCACGTCGCATCGGCAAGGACACCGGCGACGACGGGCAGACGGTGTACAGCTGATGGCGGGCCAAAACTCCCGGTACGGGCCGTACGTCGACGGTCCGGATCCGCTGGCGCCACCCGTCGATCTGCGGGAGGCGCTCGACGCGATCGGTCAGGACGTTCTCGAAGGTGCGTCGCCGCGCCGCGCGATGCAGGAGATGTTGCGTCGCGGGACGAAGAACATGCGCGGCCTGGACGATCTCGCCGCGCGGGCGAACCGTCGTCGGCGGGAACTGCTGAAGAACAAGAATCTCGACGGCACCCTGCAGGAGGTGCGCGAGCTGTTGGACGAGGCGGTCCTCGAGGAGCGCAAGACCCTGGCCCGTGCGCTGGACGACGACGCCCGCTTCCAGGAGATGCAGATCGCCGAACTGCCTCCGTCGACGGCGCAGGCCGTGCAGGAGCTCGCCGACTACGACTGGCGCAGCAGCGAGGCGCGGGAGAACTACGAGAAGATCAAGGATCTGCTCGGCCGCGAGGTGCTCGATCAACGCTTCAAGGGCATGAAGCAGGCACTCGAGGGGGCCACCGAGGAGGACCGTGCTCGGGTCGCCGAGATGCTGTCCGATCTCAACGACATGCTCGACGCCCATGCGCGCGGGGAGAACACCGACGAGCAGTTCGAGAAGTTCATGCGCGATCACGGTGAGTTCTTCCCCGAGAATCCCGAGACCATCGACGACCTGATCGATGCTCTCGCGGAGCGGTCCGCGGCAGCGCAGAGGCTGCGGAACTCGCTCTCCGCGGAGCAGCGTTCCGAGCTGGACGCGTTGGCGCAGCAGGCCTTCGGCAGCCAGGACCTGATGGACCAGCTGTCGCGACTCGACGCGAATCTGCAGTCGGCCCGGCCGGGGGAGGACTGGGACTCCGCCCAGAAGTTCCGCGGTCAG
Organism: Rhodococcus sp. NFXS4; assembly: GCF_058139645.1. Classification (NCBI taxonomy): domain Bacteria; kingdom Bacillati; phylum Actinomycetota; class Actinomycetes; order Mycobacteriales; family Nocardiaceae; genus Rhodococcus; species Rhodococcus sp. NFXS4. The sequence continues at coordinate 3,385,489 of NZ_CP192221.1, read as the reverse complement.
GAGGGCATGGGACTCGGCGACGGGACCGGTGTGCTGCAGGACATCGCCGAACTCGAGGAGCTGGGGGACCAGCTCTCGCAGCAGTACAACGGTGCGGCGCTCGACGACATCGACGCCGATGCGTTGCTGCGCCAACTGGGTCCGGAGGCGGCCGCGGACGCGCGGACGTTGGCGGACCTGGAGAAGGCGTTGCAGCAGGAGGGTTTCCTCGACAAGGGGGCCGACGGACAGTGGCGCCTGTCCCCGAAGGCCATGCGGCAGTTGGGGCAATCGGCTCTGAAGGACGTCGCGGGCGGCATGGCATCGCGCCGCGGTGAGCGTGACACCCGCCGAGCGGGCGCGATGGGCGAGCCCACCGGTGCGTCGCGCGCCTGGGAGTTCGGCGACACCGAGCCGTGGGACGTCGTCCGGACGGTGACCAACGCCGTCCTGCGCACCGCGACGGAACCTCGCGGAGACGGCGAGACCGGAGTGCGTCTGGCCGTCACCGACGTCGAGATCAGCGAGACCGAGCTACGGTCACAGGCCGTGGTGGCCCTGCTGGTGGACACGTCGTTCTCCATGGTGATGGAGGGTCGCTGGGTTCCGATGAAGCGGACGGCGCTGGCGTTGAATCACCTCGTCAGCACGCGGTTCCGCGGCGACGATCTGACGATGATCGGTTTCGGACGACACGCGCAGACGCTCACACCGTCGGAACTGGCGGGGCTCGACGGCGCGTGGGACCAGGGCACCAACCTGCACCACGCGCTGATGCTGGCCACGGCGCACCTGCGGCGCAATCCCAACGCCCAACCCGTGGTGCTCATCGTCACGGACGGCGAGCCGACCGCCCATCTCGAACCGGACGGCCACGCCTTCTTCGATTATCCGCCGCATCCGCGGACCCTCGGGTTGACGGTCAGGGAGCTCGACACCCTGGCGAAGATCGGTGCGCAGGTGACGATCTTCCGGCTGGGAGACGATCCCGGTCTGGCCCGCGTCGTGGACCGGATGGCCCAGCGCGTGGGCGGGCGGGTCGTCGCACCCGATCTGGACGGACTCGGTGCCGCGGTGGTGAGCGACTATCTGAGCGCCCGCAGGAAGCGCTGAGCCGGCTCAGGTCCCGTTGAGCACCGTGCGGGTGCCCACCGGGGCCGCGAGCTGCAGCTCCATGGTCCCGTACACGGCGATCATGATGCAGGACTTGTCCTTCGCGGATTCGAGGGTGCCGGTCCGGACGGTGACCACCACCGTCTCCTCGGTCTCCTCCACGGTCGCGTCGGCGCCGTAGCACTCGGGAGTGCCGGTGACGAAGTGCACCGCGATCCGGTTGCCCGGCAGCGCGGTCCACGCCTCGAACGGTGTGGACTGCGCCATCACCAGCGACGCGCCGGGTGTGAACTCGGTGCCCACCTGGTCCGCGGCCACCTCGTGGGGAACCGGCGGTGAGCCGGGGACGGGCACGAGGTCGGTGGGGGACGCCGCGCCGGTCTCGAGGTCGCCGGCGTCGCCGGGGTCGGAGGAGCCGCATCCGCCGAGTGCGACACACAACAGCAGCCCCAGGGCGAACGACCTCATGACCTCCACGGTAGCGCGGCCGCGCGCGGGCCCGGCCGAGCTCGCTCCCACGGTCACGCGAGCAGCGCGGCGACGAGGGCGATGACGGGAACGGACACCAGCGTCGTGACGAACGCGGTGTCGCGTGCCAGCACGGTTCCGCGGCCGTAGCGGGTGGCGTAGATGAACACGTTCTGCGCGGTGGGAAGCGCTGCGATGACCACCACGGCGAAGAGGTCGTGGCCGTCGATGCGCCACACCCACCGCGCCAGGACGTAGGTGAGGACGGGCAGCACGGCCATCTTGAGAAAGGTCGCCAGCGCGACGTCGCGGCGCGGTCCGGCTCCCCGCTCGAGCACGCGTACCCCCTGCAACGACATGCCGAAGGCGAGCAGGGCGCCGGGAACGCTGGCGCCGCCGAGCAGTGCGAACGGCTGCATCACGGGGTCGGGCAGGCTCAGACCCGTCACGGCGAGCGCCAGTCCGGCGAGGCCGGCGAGGACGATCGGGTTGGTGAACGGGGCTGCCACGACACCGACCAGCGAGGTGCCGCGCGACGACGTCGAGACGTCCAGGATCGTCAGGGCCAGCGGCGAGTAGATCATGATCTGGAAGAGCAGCAGCGGCGCGACGAACGAGGCGTCGCCCAGGACGTACACGGCGATGGGGATGCCGAGGTTGGCCGCGTTGACGTAGGACGCGGCGAGTGCCCCGATGGTGGCCTCGGGGACCGTGCGTTTCGTGATCGCCAGGGCGATCACCAGATACAGGGCTCCGACCAGCAGAGCCCCCACGGCCGTGATGGCGAGTGTGGGGGAGAAGATCACCGACAGGTCGGCGCGGGCGAGGGTGTCGAACAGCAGCGCCGGAGTGGCGACGAAGAACACCATCCGCCCCAGAACGAGTCCGCCGGACTCACCGAGTACGCCCGTACGGGCGACGACGTAGCCGATGAAGACGACCACGAAGATGACGGTGAATCCGGCGAGAACTCCTGACACGGGGGGCCTGTCAGCCCCTACCGGTCGACACTCAGCGGGTGGTGAACGGAAGGAGCGCCATCTCGCGTGCGTTGCGCACGGCGGTGGCGACCTGACGCTGCTGCTGGGGGGTCAGCCCGGTGACACGGCGGCTGCGGATCTTGCCGCGATCGGAGATGAACTGACGCAGCAGGTTCACGTCCTTGTAGTCGACCTCGGTGATGCCCGCCGCGATGAGCGGGTTCTTCTTGGGCTTGCGATCCTTCTCGACCCGATCCTTCTTGGACGGGCCCCTCTTCACTGCCATGAGTTCTCCATCTCACCAACTGCTCTTGTGGACGCCGGGAAGTTCCCCGCGATGTGCTCTCTCTCGAACGCCGATGCGGGAGAGTCCGAATTTTCGGAGGTACCCGCGCGGGCGACCGTCCGCAGCGTCTCGATTGCGCAATCTTACCGGACTCGCATCGCGCGGTAGACGCTGGAGAGCCCGCTGCGCCGCGAACCGGTCCTCGTCGCTCGTCGAGGGCCTCCGGATCAGCTCTTTCAGCTCGTGGCGACGTGCCGCGTGGCGGGCGACGATCTCGGCCCGCTGGGTGTTGCGGGCGATCTTCGACTTCTTGGCCATCAGCGTTCCTCCCGGAAATCGACGTGTCGACGCACGACGGGGTCGTACTTGCGCAGGACCAGTCGGTCGGGATCGTTGCGCCGGTTCTTCCGGGTGACGTACGTGTGGCCGGTGCCGGCGGTCGACGTCAGTTTCACGATCGGCCGGACGTCGGTGCTCTTGCTCGCCATGTCAGAACTTCTTTCCGGCCGCGACGAGCCGCGTGACGACGGAGTCGATGCCGTCGCGGTCGATGGTCTTGATCCCCTTCGCCGAGACCGTCAGCCGCACTCGTCGGCCGAGGCTCGGTACGAAGTAGGTCTTGTGCTGCACGTTGGGGTTCCACCTCCGACTCGTGCGGTGGTGGGAGTGCGAGACGGACTTCCCGAAGCTCGGGACCCGTCCTGTGACGTCGCAGTGCGCGGACATCGCGAACCCTTCCTCTCTGTCGACTGGTGACCGGTGACTTTATCGACAACAGTTGTCGACAAGCGCTGTATCGGAACTGTACGCTCGGACGCCGGTAACTGACAATCGTTGTCGACAACTCGAAGAACCGAAAGGACGTGCAGTGCCGATGGAGAACCTCGAGGCGCCCGACAGGAGAACGCCCCTGGTCGTGGTGTGCGGGCCGGAGGATCTCGGCGCCGCGGTGAGCGCGACGTTCCAGGAGCCGGGCACGATCGTCCTGCACCACGACCTCTCCGACGCCACCGTCGGTGTCGTGCGGCGGCGGACGGTCCGGATGGACGACGACGGCACGCCGACCACCCGGGTCGTCGACCTGGCGGGTCTCGGGTGCTGCGTCTCCTGCCTGCTGCGGGAGGATCTGCTGCCCCTGCTGCGATCGGTCTCCGCGGACTCGTCCGTGCGACGCATCGTCGTCCGGGTCGATCCCTCGCTGGAGGTCGAGGCGATCTGCTGGGCGATCGAGAACACCGTCGTCACCGGCATGGTCGGCCGGGTGGACGCCACGGCGTCGCGAGACGTGCGCATCGAGGCGGTCGTCGGCTGCGTCGACGGCGCGACCTGGCTGTCCGACGCCACCGGCGACGAGCTCGTCGGCGAACGGGCGTTCCCGCCCGGGCCCGACGGCGGTCAGGTCGTGGATCTTCTCGACGACCGCACCGTCGCGCAGGTCGCCGTCGGCACCGTTCGAGGATCCGATCTGCTGGTCGTCGCGGACACCGGAGTCGATCGGTGGGACGCCGCGCGCCTCGATGCGGTACTGGCGCGGCTCGCACCACGCGCGCCGCGGGTCTGGATCCTGCCGGGCGAACGTCCGCGAGACCTGCTGGCCCGCGTTCCGGCGACGGCGCGGCGAGGACTCGTCGACGACGCCCACGCGCCACTGCTCGACGGGCAGCCGCCGCTGTCGGCGGAGTGCGGCGTCACCCTGGTCGAGTTCACGGACCGACGGCCGTTCCACCCGGGCCGGCTGCACGACGCGATCGATGTTCTCCTCGACGGTGTCGTCGCCACCCGCGGTCGGCTGTGGGTGGCCACGCAACCCGACGCCGTGCTGTGGCTCGAGTCCGCCGGCGGTGGGCTCCGGGTTGCCTCCGCGGGCTCGTGGCTCGCGGCCATGGCACCGGACGACTACGAGGAGGCGCCCACCGCCCGCCGCGCTCTCGCCGCACTCGCATGGGACGAGGAGTACGGGGACCGCGCGCAGTCGCTGGTGGTGCTGGTGCACGAGGCAGATCCCGAGCACGTGTACGCGGCGCTGTCCGACGCGCTGCTCACGCCGGACGAGCTCGAGACTCCCGAGCTCTGGGCCGAGTGGGCCGACCCTTTCGGGCAGTACCACGAAGATCCCTGCGAGACAGACAGTTCCGCCGTCGGGGCGGACGACGACAGAAGGGCTGCACAGTGAAGAAGAACGTACATCCGGACTACCATCCGGTCGTATTCCAGGACTCCGGGACGGGATCGATGTTCCTGACGAGGTCGACCGTCACCAGCGATCGCACCGTCGAGTACTCGGACGGTCGCACATATCCGCTGGTGGTCGTCGACGTCACCAACGAGTCGCACCCGTTCTGGACCGGCGCGGCGCGGGTGATGGACACGCAGGGACGCGTCGAGAAGTTCGAGCGTCGCTACGGCACCCGCACGAGAAAGGCCTGACCCGTGGCTGTTCCCAAGAGGAAGATGTCCCGCTCGAACACGCGCAGTCGACGCTCGCAGTGGAAGGCGACGCCGCCGGATCTGGTGTCCGTCACCGTCGGCGGCGTGACGCACCGGGTGCCGCGTCGGCTGGTGAAGGCGGTGCAGACGGGACTGTTGGACCCGTCACGACTGACCTGAGGGGCTAGCATCGCCGCATGAACGTCGACGTCACCCTGCTTCCCGGCATCGGGGTACGCAAGGATTTCGCGTTGTCCACGGGGCGACGCATCGGGGTCATCACGCGCAAGGACGGCACGAACGAGCTGATCGTGTCGAAGAAGGAGGACCCGGACTCGACGCAGGCGTCGATCACGCTGACGAACGAGGAGGCGGCGGCGCTCGGCAACCTGCTGGGCACGCCGCAACTCGTCGCGCAGCTGGGGGAGGAGCACCGCGACCTCCCCGGTATCCGGACCCGGCAGTTGCCGATCCACGAGGGATCCCGCTTCGACGGCCGACTTCTCGGCGACACCGCCATGCGGACCAAGACCGGGGTGTCCATCGTGGCGGTCATGCGGGCGGGGCAGGTCCAGCCGTCGCCGCCGCCGAACTTCACCCTCGTCTCGGGCGACCTGCTCGTCGTCGTCGGAACGAGCGACGGTCTCGATCACGCAGCGAAGATCCTCGGTAGCTGACGGGTGGGAGAGACTGCGCTCGGACTGACCGAGCTGGGCGCTGTCTTCTTCGCGCTGGGGTTGCTCGCCAGGCTCGCGTCGCGGATCGGCATGTCCCCCATCCCGTTCTATCTGCTCGCCGGGTTGTTCTTCGGCAACGGCGGCATCGTCGAGCTCGACGGCATCGACGACTTCACCCATCTCGCGAGCGAGATCGGCGTGGTGCTGCTGCTCCTGCTCCTCGGACTCGAGTACACCGCGAACGAACTGGTCACCGGGCTGCAACGGTCGTGGACCGCGGGCCTGGTCGACCTGGTGCTGAACTTCGTGCCCGGTGCGGTGACAGCGCTGATTCTCGGCTGGGGACCGATCGGCGCCCTGGTGCTCGGCGGTGTCACCTACATCTCGTCGTCCGGCATCGTCGCCAAGGTGCTCGGTGACCTGGGCCGACTGGGCAACCGCGAGACGCCCGTCGTGCTGTCCATCCTGGTGTTCGAGGACCTCATGATGGCGCTCTATCTGCCGATCCTCACCGCGGTGCTCGGCGGCGTCAGCATTCTCGGCGGCGCCGAGGCCGTGGGGATCTCCCTGTTGGTCGTCGCCGTCGTGCTGGTCGTCGCACTGCGGTACGGGTGGGTGGTGTCGAAGGTGGTCGCCAGCCGGGACCGAGAGGTGGTGCTGCTGAAAGTCTTCGGGCTCGCCCTCCTGGTGGCCGGAATCGCGTCGGCGATGCAGGTGTCCGCGGCCGTGGGGGCGTTCCTGCTCGGGATCGCCATCTCGGGATCCACCGCCCAGGCCGCCACCCGGGTGCTCGAGCCCTTGCGTGACCTGTTCGCGGCCATCTTCTTCGTCGTGTTCGGGTTCAACACCGACCCGCGCTCGATCCCGCCCGTCCTCGGGTACGCGGTGCTGCTCGCGGTCATCACCGCGGTGACCAAGGTGGCCACCGGCGCGTGGGCCGCGAAGCAGATCGGCGTGGGACAGCTGGGCCGGATGCGTGCCGGGGCAGCACTGATCGCGCGCGGCGAGTTCTCCATCGTCATCGCGGGTCTGGCCGTCGCGGCCGGCGCCGTGGAGAGCGAGCTGGCCGCACTCGCCACGGCCTACGTGCTGATCATGGCCGTCGCCGGACCCATCGCAGCCAGGGTCGTCGAGCCCGTGACGCTGCGCGTGCTGGCGGCGCGGGGTCCGACGTCATGAGACCGGCCTGTTGCAGCGATGCCTTCTTCGCCGCGAGCGCTGCCCGAGCCGCTGACCGGTCCCGGGTCCACTGCGCGACCACCTCGTCGGCGTCGACGCGGCCGATGGGTACCTGAGGTCCCACGGGCGCCCGCAGCCAGTCCATGATGCGCGCGTTCAGATCCTTGACGATCGCACGGACCGCGTCCTCGGACCGTACGTCCCGCAGCGCCTCCGGGAGACGCTCGACCTCCTTGCGCAGGCGGAGCGGCGTCGGCAGAAGAGCATCGCCCGAGAGGTTCTCGCGCTTCAGATACCCCCGCACCCAGGACAACTCGTCGGTGCTCGACGGCGGGATCGGCTTGCCGAGGCCCGGCAGGTTCTCGAAGGCGCCGTTCTCCTGAGCGGACGCGATCTGCCGGTCCACCCACGTCTGGACACTGATGTCCGACGGCTTGCGTTCCGTCATGCGACGAGACCTCCTGCGCTGCTGTGCCTATCCGACGGGGTCGGACCCGAGCTCCTCCACGAAGTCGCGGACCAGTTGCTCCGCGATCACCCGAGCCTTGACGTTGGCGGCCTGACTCATCGTCGCGATGTGGTCGAAGGCCGCCTCCGGCGACATCCGCTGCGTGACCATCAGCAGGCCCACTGCCTGACTCAGGACACTGCGGCTGTCGAGCGCCGTGCGCAGCGAGGACACCTCGCGTTGCGCGCTGCCGAGCAGCTGCTCCCGCAACCGGGCGAGCTCGAGGTGCACCCGGACACGTGCGACGAGCTCCGCCGGCTGGAACGGCTTGGTCACGTAGTCGTCCGCACCGAGGCGGAGGCCTTCGACGACCGACTCGGATCCCGCACGTGCACTGAGCAACACGATCGGGACGCGCACCAGCCGGCCGTCGGACCTCGCCTCGTCGACGAGCGAGAGACCGGAGCGTCCCGGCAGCATGATGTCGCTGAGGATGACGTCCGGCGGGTGGGCGCGGGCGTGCGCCATCGCGGAGTCGACATCGGCGAACATGGTCACGTGCCAGTTCTGTTCGAGGAGCAGTCCGACGAGGTAGTCGCGCATGTCGGCGTTGTCCTCGACGAGCACCACCTGGCGCTGATCGGGTGTCGGATCGGTCCGGACGCCGTCCAGCGGTCGCCAGGTGTCGGCTTCACCGATGTACCCGGCGCCCAACGCTTCCGCGACCTCCTGTGTGGTGGCGTCGGAGGCGGGCGGCGCGGACGCCACCGTGCGGGGAAGCGTCACGGTGAACGTGGATCCCGTGCCGTCCGGGCCGTCGCTCACGTCGATGGTGCCGTGCAGGGCGGCCACGAGGTCGCGCACCAGGGAGAGTCCGACGCCGGACCCCTCGCGGCTGCGACCGGCGGCGGCCGCGACCTGATAGAACCGGTCGAAGATCTTCGCTCGGTCGGCCTCGGGGACACCCGGTCCCGTGTCCGTGACCGTCAACGTCACCGTGTCCGCGTCGTCTCGCAGGCTCACGGTCACCGATCCCGCCGTCGTGAACTTGACCGCGTTGGACACCAGGTTCATCACCACGTGAGTCCACATCGTGCGGTCCATCTCGGCGAAGCGGTGGGTGACGCCGTCGAGTGCGAGGTGCAGTTCCACGCCGGCCCGCGCCGTCGCGTCGCGGAACATCGAGGCGCAGTCCGTGGTGAGCGAGACGATGTCGGTCGGTTCGAGAGACACGACGAATCCGTCGGCATCGCCGCGGGCGACGTCGAGCAGGGTGTCCACCAGTCGCTGCAGTCGCAGTGCCGCGCGCCGCGCGGTCTGCAGCGATCGCACCCGGTGCGGCGGCAGTGGGTTCTCCTGGTCGTCCACCACGTCGCCCAACGGACCCAGGAGCAGTGTCAGCGGGGTGCGGAACTCGTGGCTGACGTTCTCGAAGAACCGGGTCTTGGCAGCATCCAGCTCTTCCAGGTCGCGAGCCCGGCGGCGTTCTGCCGCATACGAGTACGCATCCGTCAGCGCCGTCGAGATGCGTCCGGCCACCAGATCGAGGAACACGCGGTACGGCTCGTCGAAGCGCCGCAACGCGCTGATGCCGGCCACGAGAACGCCGACGGGTCGGCCCGACGACGCGTGCAGGGGGAGCACGACGGCGGTCGTGCCCACGATCTCGCCGACACCGCTCGTGCTGACGCGATCGATCACGCCGCGATCGACGGTCGTGGCGGTGTGCGGCCGACCGGGGAGCGTCGCGGACGTCGAGGCGACGGGACGGATCTCGCCGAGTTCCGCGTCGTGGGTGGTGCGGAGGTGGATGGACGCGAACGGCACGTCGGCCTCGTTGCCGGCGAGCAGGTCCAGTGACGCCCGGCAGACGTCGTCGATGTCGCGGGAGGCCACGGAGATCGAGCCCAGCTCGTGCAGCACCGACATGCGGCGCTCCGCCAGCACCTGCTGGGTCACGTCGGTGGTGGCGACGAAGACCCCGTTCACCGTGTCGCCGGAACCGAGGATCGGGCTGTAGGAGAACGTGAAGAACGTCTCCTCGAGGTAGCCGAAGCGGTCGAGCAGCAGCCTCTGCTCCGCCCGATGGACCGCCGTGCCGCGCAGAGCGTCGTGCGCCAACGGGCCGAGCTGCTCCCAGCCGACGCGCCAGCAGTCCGCGGCGCGCTGGCCCACGGCCTCGGGAAACAGGTCGCCGGCCATCGGGGTGTAGGCGTGGTTGAAGAGCTGAACCAGATCCTCGCCCCACCACAGGAGCTGTCCCACCTCGGACGGGAACAGCGTGCGGATGGCGGTCACCAGTGCGTCCGGCCAGTTCTCGACCGGTCCGAGTGACGTCGTCGACCAGTCGAACTCGCGATGGGCGGTCGAGGTGGCGTCCGTACCGGGGAACAGCTCGTCGCGGGTCGTCACGCGACCACGTGCATCATGCGAGCACACCCGTCATGCGCTGTGTGCTGTCGTCGTCCCCGGCATTCCTGATGAACCTTCCTCGCGCGTCTCCGTACAGTGTAAAGGTGCGCGCGGGGTGGTGACGACCGCGAGCGGATCAGGCCAGCGCACTCCCGGCGAGCCACTCGGACCACGGGACGCTCCAGTCACCGTTCTGCCACTGCTGCAGCGGTGCACCGCCGGTGTCGCGCACCTCGACGACGTCGCCGGGCACCGAGAAGTCGTAGAACCAGGACGCGTTGGCCCGGCTCAGGTTGAGGCAGCCGTGCGAGACATTGGTGTTGCCCTGCGCCCACACGGTGTCCTCGAGTTCGTGCAGGTAGATGCCGTCGTTGCTGATGCGCGTCGCGTAGTTGATCGACTCCTTGTACCCGAGGCGCGAGTTCACCGGCAGCCCGTACGTCGAGGAGTCCATGATCACCGGGTTCGCCTTGTCCAGCACGGTGTAGACGCCGGGCTGAGTCCAGAACGTCAACGTCTGGCCACCGACGGTCTCGCTGCCTCCCATGCCCATCGACGTGGGCATGGTGCGCACGAGCGTGCCGTTCTCGTACACCTCTACCTGCTTGGTGTCGTCGTCGGCGACGGAGACGTGCGAGTCGCCGATGGTGAACGACGTGGTGACGTCCTCCTGTCCGAAGAGGCCCTCACCGACCTCGACGCCGTACACCTTCGCGGAGATGGTCACCGCGGTTCCGGGCGTGTAGTAGTTCTCCGGCCGCCAGTGGACGTTCTGGTCGTCGGCCCAGTACCAGGATCCGGTCACGGCGGGCGTGGTCTGGACGGACAGCGTGCGCTCGGCGGCGGCGCGGTCACCGATGGGCTCGTCGAAGTGCACCACCGCGACGATGCCGACGCCGAAGGTGCCCCCGTCCGTGAGCAGGTTGCCGCCCGACGTCACGAAGGACGGCAGCGTGTAGTTGTCCGGCTCCACGGTCGTGAACGTGCTCGTCTGCTCGTGCGCGGCGCCGTCGGTCGCCTCGGTGTCGATCTCCAGTGAGTACTGCTTCCCGTAGCCGAGCGTGGTGGCCGGCTTCCAGGTGGATCCGTCGGGTGTCACGACCCCGTCGACGACGACACCGTCCGCGTTCGTCATCCGCACCGCGGTGATGGTGCCGTTCGACGCCGTCACGCTCACCGGCGCGAGCGGGTTGACGTCGGCCGCGCCGTCCGGCGGGTCGAGGGTGAGGGTCGGCGCGGGTGCGGCCTGCGTCGTCTCCGGCGCGCCGCCGGAATCACCTCCCGAGCCGCCGTCACTCGATCCGATGGTGCAGGCCGAGGCCAGCAGCATCACGAACGCGAGGCACGCCAGGAGAACGGTGCGGAGAAGGGCAGGACGGGACGACATGCGGGTGCTCCGTAAGGTGCGGAATCGGGTAGCGCGACGACACGGCGCTGACCACCACGGTAGCGCGTGCGCGGCGCTCACCCCCGCCGAGCGGGAGTGCGGGTTCGATGGAAGCATCGCGGGCATGACCACGACTCGCCGCCGATCCTCCGTCCCGGACGCGTTGCCGCCCCAGGTGGTCGTCCTCTTCGGTGCCACCGGAGACCTGGCCAAACGCAAGCTGCTCTCGGGGATGATGCACCTCGTCCTGTCCGAACTGGCGCCGCGGATGCGCGTCGTCGGTACGTCGTTGCAGGAGATGACGTCGGACGAGTTCCGAGCGATGGCGAAGGAGGCGATCGAGCAGTTCTCCACGCGCACACCGACGGAGGACGAGTGGGACCGCTTCGCGACTCGCCTGACCTACGTGCCCCAGACCGCCGGCCCGCAGGCGTTGTCGGACGCGGTGGCAGCGGCGGAGAAGGAACTCGGGGACGGCGTGCAGCGGCTGCACTATCTGTCGGTACCGCCGTCCGCGGCGCTCGCCGTCATCGACATGCTCTCCGAGGCGACGCTCGTCGAGCGGGCCCGCATCATCATGGAGAAGCCGTTCGGCACCGATCTCGCCAGCGCCGTCGCGCTCAACGCGGCTGTGCACGAGACCTTCGCCGAGGAGCAGATCTTTCGCATCGACCACTTCCTCGGCAAGGAGCCGGCGCAGAACATCCTCGCGTTCCGCTTCGCCAACGGTCTCTTCGAGCCGATCTGGAACCGCACGTTCATCCAACACGTGCAGATCGACGTGCCCGAGACTCTGGGACTGGACGGCCGCGCCGGCTTCTACGAGTCGACGGGTGCCTTCAAGGACATGGTGGTGACCCACCTGTTCCAGGTACTGGCCTTCACGGCCATGGAACCGCCCACCGCGCTGGAACCCGAGGCGATCAAGGAGGAGAAGAACAAGGTCTTCCGCTCCATGCTTCCCCTCGATCCGCGGAACGTCGTGCGCGGCCAGTACTCCGGCTACCGCAGCGAGAAGGACATCGCCCCCGACTCGGACACCGACACCTTCGTCGCCCTGAAGTGCCACATCGACAACTGGCGGTGGGCGGGTGTGCCGTTCTATCTCCGGACCGGCAAGAAGCTGGCCGAGGGGCAGCGCATCATCTCGATCGCGTTCCGGGAGCCGCCCAAGTCGATGTTCCCGGCGGGCTCCGGCGTCGGCGCCCAGGGGCCGGACCACCTGACCTTCGACCTCACCGACTCGTCGAAGGTGTCGCTCTCCTTCTACGGTAAGCGGCCGGGCCCGGGCATGCGCCTGGACAAGCTCAGCATGCAGTTCGCGCTGCACGAGACGGAGAGTGCCGCAGATGTTCTGGAGGCGTACGAGCGGCTGATCCTCGATGCGATGCACGGGGATCACACGCTGTTCACCACGTCCGAGGGCATCGAGCGGCTGTGGGAGGTCTCGGCACCGCTGCTCGAGGACCCGCCGCCCGTCCGGTCCTACGCGCCGGGATCGTGGGGTCCCAACGCGATCCACAGTCTGGTCGCGCCCGACGCGTGGCGGCTGCCGTTCGAGCGCGAGTGGCGCGGGGAGTGACCTAGTTGCAGGTACTCGGCGCCGGTGTCCCGGCGAACCGGCCGTCCAGCCATTCCGCCGGCGCACTTCCGAGGTTCAGGATGCCGTGGCCCTGTCCCGGTGCCTCGCGGAGCTCGATGGTGTCGCCGAGTGCGCACGCTCGCTGCACCGCGGCCACCGTCCACTCCGGGAGTGCGAGTCGATCCAGTTCGCCGTAGCCGACGAACATGGGCGCGGTCGCCGCGGCGCCCGGCACTCCGGCCTCGCTGAGCCACGCGCGCAGACGATCTGCGGCGGCCTCGTCCACCGGTGCGTAGTCCGACGGTGTGACAGACTCGGCGATCGCGCTCTCGAGACCGTCGTTCTCGCCCTCGCAGGCGGCGAAGACGTCCCGACGTTCGTACAGCACACCGCGGAGGTAGTCGGTCACCTGGAGGTCGGGGTGCGCGACGGACAGCCCTGTCAGGACCGACGGCACCAGCGCGACCTGTTCGGCGGTGAGTGTTCCGGCCACCATCGCGTCGACGAGCGGGCTCAGGTCGGTCGCGGGGGACATGCTGATGGTGCCGACGAGGCGGAGTCCCTCGCCGTAGTCGGCGGCCCGTTCGTTGGCGGCCCACACCGCCTGCCCGCCCTGGGAGACGCCGTAGCCGATCCAGGAGTCGGACGCCGTCGGTTCCACCTCGCGCGCTGCGCGCACCGCGTCGATCACGTTGTTGCCGGCCGTGGCGGCATCGAGGTACGGGTGCGGACCCGGGGTGCCCAGGCCCTCGTAGTCGGTCATGGCGACCACGTAACCGTTGGCGAGGAAGGGGATCACGGTGGTGAGCGCCCCCAGCAGCCCGATGTGGGTGGACGGCGCGCACCGACTGTCGGTACCGGTGGTCGCGTGGCCGACGGCGACGACCGGCCACCCACCCGCCGGTGGGTCGCCGCGAGGAACGAGGACCAGCCCGCTCACCTCGGTGGCGGAGCCGTCGATGCCGGAGGTCGAACGGTAGAGCACCGTCTTCGACACCGCCGTCAAGGTGGCGAGCGCGGGATAGCCCGCGAAGTCACGGGGGGTGCCCAGCAGTGAGCCCGCGGCGACGTCGGTGAGAGAGTCGACGGCCGTCTCCGGGGCCGACTCTCCCGGCAGCCCAGCGCAACTCGCGCAGAGGACGGCCAGCACCGACAGCCAGGTCAGCGCGACCTGGCGGCGCGCGGTCGTCGTCCCGATGATCGCGGCCACCGCACGTCACTCCCCGTCGGAGCGCAGGTCGGCCGTGTTCCGGCTCAGCAAACCGACAGGATCGGCACACGCGCGGGCGAGGGCACGGTCGACCGTCTCGGTCTCGATCATGCCGCTGCAGAACGACGCCGAGTACGAACGTCCGCCCTGGACCTGCGAGACGAGGATCGAGATGCCGTCCGGGCCGTCTGGTTCGAGAGAAGCCGTCATCTGCCGGGGCCGACCGTCGTCGAGCCAGGGAAGGTGGTCGTAGATCGAGAGGGTGCCCAGGTCGCTCACCGCGAGTCGCGGTCGGTCGGGCACCGTGACGACGTCCTCGCTCGGCGCCGGTGCCGGGGCTGTCCGGTGACCCTTGAGAGTTGCTCGGGCATCGGCCATTCCGAGCACGGCGATGGGCCAGCCGGAGTCGATGACCTGCTTCATGACACCGGCGACGTCACCCGGCGTCGGCAGCACGGGCAGGCGGACCGGGATACCGATCGCGAAGTTGCCGTGTTCCGCGCGGTGCTTCTCGTCGAGGTACCGGCGGCAGTTGAAGAGGATCATGACGTGCTCGTCGAGGGGGACACCCTCGGAGCGCAGAGCGGCGACGAGCAGAGCGACCGACACCGACGCGCCGGTGGCGCCCGGCGCGTTCGCCTTCGACCACGATCGCAGTTCCGCCACCTGCTCGGGACGCATGTAGGCCGCGCGCGTGGTCTTCGACGATTCCCAGTGCTCGATACGGCGCGTCGGCGCCCCGTCGGCCGTCGCGTCACGCCGTTTGTGGACGGCGCGCAGGCGCCGGAAGTCCTGCAGGGCACGAGGGTTGGATCTGTAGTGCCGCCGCAGAGCACTCCACGTGGCGTTTCTCGGCAGCGACGGCGCCAGGCTGCGTGCGATCGCGAAGCCGGGGTCGCTCGCGGCGGCGCCGACCAGCAGTACACCGAGCTGACCGTCGCCCACGCCGTGGGAGTAGTGGACCACGGCGTAGTCACCGCACAGCACGATCTCCACGGGGGCGCGTACACCGTCGCGGGTGCGCACCCGGTCCATCAGCTCACCGAGGTCGTCGGTGGCCAGATCCGGCCTGCTGGTGACGGCAGTGCCGGCGCCGATGTCGGTGCGGTACGCCCAGTTCCGACTGTCCGAGCGGGGATCGAGCCGGATGCGGGAGGTGGGAGACGCGTTCTCCGCCGCGGCGAGCATCGCCCGCGCAGCGTCGACGTCGAGACCCGCCGTCGGCCCGACGACGGCGAGGGTCTGCGCGGACGCGAAGGTGCGGTCCAGTTCGGTCGACGGGTACTCAGACTGCGGCATCGATCACCTCCTGCATCCGCGAGCGGAAGTTGGCTCGCGAGAAGCCTTCCGCCCAGACGCGGATCTGCGCTCGATCGAACTGGGCCGGGTCGAACGACGTCATGGCGTCGGCGAAACCGGTGACGATCTCGTCGTCGGTACCGGACTGCACGTGCAATCCGGTGGTGCCGTGGATGACCGAGTCGACGGCACCACCCTCACCGAGCGCGATGACCGGGGTACCGGTGGCCATCGACTCGACGGGAACGATGCCGAAGTCCTCGATGCCGGGCATCAGCAGTGCACGCGTGGAGCGGTGGAGCTCGAGCAGCTTCTCGTGCGAGACGCGGCCGAGGAACACCGTCTTCGGTCCGGCGAGGGCGCGGCACTGCTCCATCGCGCGGCCGTCGCCGGCGACGATGAGCGGTACGTCCGCCAGGGCTGCCGCACGGATCGCGATGTCGGGACGCTTGTACGGCACCAGGCGACCGGCGAGCAGGAAGAAGTCCTCACGCTCCACCGTCGGATCGGGAGTGAAGCCCTCGGTGTCGACGGGTGGGTGCACCACCACGGCGTCGTCTCGTCCCCACCAGCGCGAGATGCGGTCCGCGACGGCGGTCGAATTGGCGACGACGGTGGTCAGACGCGGCGCGGCTCCTGTCTCGCAGCGCCGTGCGACGGCCGACAGTGCCGTGAGGATCGCGGCACCTGCGCGGCCGCCGCCCTCACCCGCCCGCAGTTCCGGATCCCACGCCCAACGCGCCGGGCTGTGCACGTAGGCGATGACGGGAGCGTCGGTCGCGTGCACGGCCTGCGTCGCGAAGGCGTGGTGGCTCACGACGACGGCCTCGGCGTCGCGCAACGGCAGACGACGGAACGCCGTCGGCATCAGCGGCAGGACCGGGGCGTAGGACCGCTGACCGATGCCGTTGTAGATCGAGTTGAGCCACGTGGTGTTCGGCGGCGTGGTCAGCCCGGCGGGAGTTCCCTCGGGACGGGCGATGGGTACGTACACGCGCGCGCCCGGCCACTGCAGAGCGAGCTGTTCGACGACGTGCTCGGATCCGGCGATCTCGGTGAAGCGCTCGTGGACGATCGCGATCTTGTCAGTGTCTGGCATTGTGTCCGACCTGTTCCTCGGGGCGCTGGGAGGCCGTGCGTCCACCCGGAGCGGGATCGGACCGGCGCTTGCGGCCGGACGGTTGCACGACGAGGTGAGTGTGGATGCCGAACGTCCGCAGCTGCTTCAGCACTCCCTCGGCAGCTCGGCGGTCGCGTCCACCGGACGACAGTAGTACCACCGCGGTCTCGACGTCGTGCACGTCGACGAAGGTCCACCACTCGCTCGTGAGGTCGGCCCCGACGAGTGCGTCCGGGTGGCGTGGCTGCCCGCCCGTGGAGTGGGAGGTGGGAGCCGGATACACGGCGTCGTCACCGACGAGTACCAGCACGTTCTGCTCGATGCGGCCGTGGGCGGCGTGCCGAGCGCCGGCCGATCGGGTGCCGTTGCCGTTGCTGCCGTTCCCGTTGGACGACGACGCGCCCCGGTCCGACGCGGCCACCGTCGCGGCGACGATGGGCGGCAGGCCCGTGGTCACCTTCGGATCGAAGTCGGCCTGGTACTTGCGAGCGACGCGGCGGGCCCACGCGGGCCGCGGACGACGCCCGAGTCGACTGCGCAGCAACACGATCAGCTCGGCGGCGACGATGAACGCCACCAGACCCGCGACGGAGGCCTCCGAGGCCGGCATCGGTGAGACGGGGGCGGTGCTCTGCTCGGGCACGGCGAGCACCACCAGCTGGTTCCCGCCGCCCGTGCTCTGGAGCTGTGTCAGCTGGTCGCGGAGGTCGGCGAGCGACTGGTCCGATGCGGAGCGGGCGGGGTCGCCCGGGATGAGCTGGGAGTTGCGGGCTTCCTCGGCCGCGATCGAGGCTTGAACCTGCTCGAGCTGCCCCTGTGCGTTGCGGGCGGCGTTGGCCGACGACGCCTGCGACACCGTGGTCACCGTGGTGCGGGCGACCTCGAGGGCGAGCTCGGGGGAGTCCGCGGTGACGGTGAAGGTGAGCAGCGCCGGCGACGTTCCCGGGGCGAGCTCGAGGTGGGAGGCGAGCTCACCGGCGTCCCAGCCTGTGTCGACCTGCGACAGCACCTGATCGAGCACGTCGTTGTCCGCGGCCAGCCCGATGAACGGGGCGCGCAGCTGCTCGATGAACGCGTCGCCGGGGATCACCTCGCCGGTCGCCCGGATCTCCGTCACGACGGATGCCGCGTACTGCTTCTCGGTGCCGTACTCGCGGAGGGCGAAGACGCCGGCGCCGACGATCAGCGCGATGATCAGAGCGGGAAGGAACGCGCGTCCCAGTTCCCGCATGTGCCCGGCGAGATCTATCGGCGGAGGTACGTCTCCGCGGTGCACGGGGTCGTCTACGGGCGCCAACCGAATCTCCTCGAGTTGCTGGTGCGCGTGCGGTCATGCCCGGTCGACGGCATGTCCCATTCGATACTACGCAGGGACGGAGACCATTCCTGCGTAGGCGATTTGCCGTGTGTCACCGTTCGGGAGATCGGTTCGCGGGCCGTCGTGAAACCGACGCGGTACCCATTCTGGGCGCGTGAGGAATGGCTGATGGCTCTTTCTGTCGTGGCATTCATGCGGTCAATTCCGTCAACAGTCGGGGGAGGGTGATCGAGATGTCGTGACGCGTCGCGACGGTGTCCCGCGCGCGTGCTCCCATGTCCGCGCGCGCCGCGTCGTCGCCGAGCACCCTTCGCAAAGCGTCGGCCAGTGCCGCCGCGTCACCCGGCGGGACCAGCACGCCCTCCCCGCGAGCGAGGAACTCGGCGGGACCGCCGTGATCGGTGGCCACCACCGGCACCCCGTGGGACATGGCCTCGAGGACGGACAGGGGCCCCGCCTCGGGGAGAACGCTGGCCGACACCACGACGTCCCACCGGCGCAGCGCGCTGACGGGATCGACGTGCCCGAGGAAGCGGACACGTCCCGCGAGATCGGGACGTGCTGCCCGCGTGTGCAGTTCGTCGACGTACGCCTGATCGCCGGAGAAGCTGCCGCCCGCAAGTTCGACCATCACGTCGTCGAGCGTCGCGACCGCGTCGAGCAGGACGAGGTGCCCCTTCCACGGAGTGAGGAGCGCGAGCATGCCCACGACGGGCGGCCAGTGCGTGGGGGCGGCGAAATCCTCCACGGGCCACGGCACGCCGTAGGGCACGATCTCCACCTCGATGCCGAGGTCGCGTACCGGTGCCGCCGCGGCGGACGTGCACGCGACCGCGCGGCGGACGGCACCTCGACTCGCCGATGCCACGGCGCGCTGGCGTCCCGCCGCGATCGCATCGTGCACCAGCCAGGCGACACCGTGCGGTGGCCGGGCGAGTCGCGCTGCGGGCAGGGCGAACAGCGAGTTGACGACGGTGTGGGTCGCCGGCCGTCGCGTCACCGCACGCAGCGTCCGTGCCGCCGACACCCACCGCGCCGCCATCCTCGCCGCGGCGCCGATGCGGGCGACTCCCTGCTCTCCGCCCAGGCCCAGCTCGGGGATCGCGACGTGCACCGCGGCGTCGGGCAGCGCCTCGGACAGCGCCCCGACGGGACAGACGACGGTGACGCCGCCCGGCCCCCGCAGTGCCTCGGACACCAGCGACAGCAGCATCTTCTCGGCACCCGAGATGTTCGCGGTGTGCGCGACGAACACGGTGGTGCGATCCGGAGTCACGAGGCGACATTCGGGGCAGGAGAGTTGCTGCGCGAGTCACGCTTGGTCAGGAGGAACCCGCACGCGGCGACCAGGAGCGCCGCGACGACCGAGATCAGGAACCACAGGGACGGTGCCGCGTCGACGAGCAGTGTCGCCCCGACCGTCACCGCGGCCGTGACGGCGGCGAGCACGAGGATCGGCGACACGGCGAGCAGCCCCGACATGGGCATGCTGCGCTCGATCACGACCCACAGCATGATCACCGTGACACCGAACGTGACGACGGTGGCGATGGCGGATCCGTTGTAGGACACCCTCGGAATGAGCGCGACGTTGAGGCCGATGTTGAGAGCGAGGCCGAACAGCGCGACGAGCGGGTAGTGCCGCTGCATCCCCGCGGAGGCGAGCAGGAAGATGCCGAGCAGGATGAGCGACATGATCGCGGCACCGAGGACGAGGAGCCGTGCCGCGTCGGAACCGGGAGCGAAGCGCTCGCCGTAGAGCAGGCGGATGAGCGGCTCGGCAGAGGGCCAGAAGCCGGCGACGGCGACGGCGCCGAAGGTCGCGAAGTACAGTCCCGCGGAACGGGATCGGGCGCGGAACGTGGCCGTCTCGCTCGGCCAGGCCGCCACGAGGAGGGTGCTCACCGGCGCCACGGCGGCCAGCGCGATGGTGTCCATCATGTCGGAGAACTTGTAGCCGATGGAGTACAGGCCGACCGCGTCGAAGGTGTCGAGAAGGCTCAGCATCAGGACGTCGATCTTCAGCATCGCGATGGTCAGCGCGAAGCCGATCGCGAGGGGAATCGCCTCGCGGAGGTAGGCACCCCACCGGTGGACGTCGATGTGACGAGACGGGCGCAAGCCCACCGACCGCCGCCGCACCGCGAGACCCTTGCCGACCGCGCGGAACGCCTCGTTGAGCACGGCCGGCAGCACGAAGATCAGCAGCACCGGCGCGAAGACGGCGGCGAGGATCGTGAGCACCAACTGCAGGCCCTGGCCCAGGCTCTCGATGACCGCGACCAGCAACAGTCGATGGCGAGCCTGGAACAGCACGGAGAGTGCGTGGGACGGCGTCGCGAACACCACGACGAGGCCGCCCAGAGCGGTCGCCGCGATGACCTCACCCGGGTACTGCAGCACCACGACGTAGCCGACGGCGAGCACGTACCCCACGAGTCCGAGCACGGTGCGCAGTGCGAGGAACGACGAGGCGGTGCGGCCGATCTCCTCGGCGTCGTCGTCCATCAGTCGGGCCAGGACGACGCGGCCGACGCCGAGGTCGGTGACGACGGACATGAGTCCGAGCAGCGCGAAGACGAAGCTGAACTGACCCCACCCCTCGGGGCTCAGCGAGCGGGCCACGATGACGCTGCCTACCCAGCCGAGTCCCGCCACGATCACGCGGGAGATCAGCACCGCCGCGGTCGCCCGCGCCGCCGCCTTCGGATCGGCGGCGAGCGCGCGATAGTCGGGTGCCGTGGTCTCAGGTGCCGTGGTTTCAGGTTCGGGGGTGACGGCACCCTCGACGGTGATGTCGTCGTCCATCAGAGCAGGCCTGCGTCCCGATAGGCGTCCGCGGTGCGCTCGGCGGTCCGGGCCCACGTCAGGTCGGCCATCGCGTGCAGGGCCTCGGTCACCAGGTCCGCGCGCGCCGTCTCGTCGAACATCAACGGGCTCAGTGCCTCCGCCCAGTCGTCGACCCGCTCGTTGTCGAGCAGCACGGCGCCCTTGCCGACCACCTCGGGCAGGGCGCCCACCGCGCTCGCGACCACGGCGCCGCCGCACGCCATCGCTTCGACCGGGGGCAGCCCGAAGCCCTCGTAACGCGACGCGTACGCGGTGACGGTCGCCGCCGCGTACAGTGCGGGCAGGTCCTCCACGTCGACGTAGCCGAGCCCGTTCGCGTAGCGGGGTGCGTCCGGGCCCGTGGACCCCGCGCCCGCCAGGAAGAAGGGCACGCCCAGCTTCTCCGCGGCGTCGGCGACCAACTGCACGTTCTTGCGCGGCTCCACGGTGCCCACCTGCATGACGAAGCGTTCGGGCAGACCGTACTTCGCGCGCACCGTCTCCACCGCGCCGTCCTCCGGGGGCACGGCCCAGGCTGCCGGGGCGAGTTCGACGACCGCGGCGTCGCGGCCGCTGACGGCCTTGATGCGGTCGGCGGTGAACTGCGAGACGGCGATGAGCAGGTCGGCCTTGCGCAGCGACCGTCGCACGAGGCGCTGTTCGCCGGCGGCGCGGAAGCGACTCGACGCGGACGGCATGTCGATGACCGAGATGTCGTGCACCGTGGCGACGGTGGCGCCCCGGCCGACGAGGGGGAGATCGACGTCGAGCCCGTGGACCACGTCGTGCGATCCGACCGGGAGCGCACCGAGCACCGCGCGGACGGCACCGCCGGACACCGGCCGGGGGAGCGCGTCGACGCCCGTCGGCAACTCGCCGATCGCGTCCTTCTGAACGACGGCGGCGAGGTCCGTTCCGGGGAGACGGCCGGGCAGCTCCCTCAGGAGCTCACGGATGTACGTCTGGACGCCGCTGCCGCCGGGACGGAGGGCGAGGGCCCCGAAAACGATTCGTGTTGTGCTGCTGCGCATCCCACAACTCCTAACAAGAGCCAGAAATAGACGTCGATAGGGAAGATCTCGAAATAGGTGGCCACCAGCGACGCGAACATCGCCGCGACGATGGAGGCGCCGACACCGAGTGTCAGCGCGCCGTCCTGACCGGGGAGGGTGCGGGAGAGTCGCGTGCACCAGATCAGGGCGGTCACCAGGAGCGCGAGGACGGCCCACAGTCCGATCGGACCGAGTTCGAGAGCCGTCTTCACGTAGTAGTTGTCGGGCTGGTAGTTGGTGGACAGCCCGAGCGACCCGGTGATGTTCTCACCCTGCGCCGACGAGATCCGGTCCGCTGCCGCACCACTCGACCCGAGCCCCTCGCCGAGCCAGTGGGTGCGCACCTTCTCGATGACCTCGTTCCATCGACCGCCACGTTCGTTCAGGCTGCTCGACGAGAAGAAGACCGACGTGATCTTGGGGACGAACGGCAGGATCGCGCCGACGAGCGCCGCCATGATCACGAGCAGACCGCCGAGTGCGCGGAACCGGATGATGGTCATGTAGATCAGCCCGACCGCGAGTCCGAGCAGCGCCGCTCGCACGATGGCACTCGACATGGCGACCACCATGAACGGGCTCGCGCACAGGAACAGCAAGTTGCGCCGGCGCATGGGGTTCGCGAGCGCCACGGCTCCGCCGACGAGCAGCGACAGCATCACGTAGAGCCCGAACGGGAAGGGCAGGTTGAACGTGCTGAACGTGCGGAGCAGCCCGCCCGACGTCCGGACCTGGGTGCCGTACTCGTACCCGATCGCCACGAGCGCCGCCGGTCCCGCGAGCAACTGAGCGATGCCGACCAGGGACGTGAACGCGCCCATGCCCATGAGGATGCTGACGAGGTGGTCCCGGTCGCGGGCGTCGAACGGCGCGAGCCACAGGATCGCCACCAGCAGCAGGTAGAAGAACGTCACCTTGATGCCGACGAAGCCGATGATCCCGAACGACAGCAGTGCCGACGCGGTCCCGAACACCACGAACAGGGCTGCGGCCGGCCACCAGGGCATCAGCAGTGTCGGACGACGCGGGCCCAGCGCTCGACTGCGCCGGATCCAGGCGCTGCCGAGCGTGAAGATCACCAGGCCCTCCTTCCAGCCGGCGACGAAGCCGGGCAGCGGAAGGATGGCGAGGAGACCGTTCAGCGGGACGAACGCGGCCAGCAGCAGCACCCCGAGCTGCGGTCGGTGAAAGACCGCGCGTGCCACCAGGAACGCGACGACCAGCACGACGACCGCGGCGAGACCCTCGAGGACGATCAGCATGACGGGACCGCCGACACGGTCAGTCTTCCGCCTTTTTCAGGACCGCGGCGATGGTGAGGAACAGGATCTTGATGTCGAGGGACAGCGACCAGTTCTCGATGTAGTAGTTGTCCCACTCGGCGCGGTCGGCGATGGACGTCTGTCCGCGCAGTCCGTGCACCTGCGCCCACCCGGTGACACCGGCCTTCACCCGGTGGCGCTCACCGTAGCGGCGGATCTGCATCTCGAACAGATCCACGTATGCGGGGCGCTCCGGTCGGGGACCCACGAGGCTCATGTCGCCGCGAACGACGTTGAGGAGCTGGGGCAGCTCGTCCAGCGACGTCTGGCGCATGATCTTGCCGATACGGGTCCGGCGATCGACGCCCTCGACGCCGCCCGGAGCGGCGCCCTCGACGCGAGTGAACTCGGCGTCCGAGGCACGCGGCGGACGCATCGACCGGAACTTGAGGCAGCCGAACGGTTTTCCGTCACGGCCGATGCGCTCCTGGGAGAAGAAGATGGGTCCGGGGGAGCTCGTCTTGACCAGCAGCGCGAGCACCAGGAAGACGGGGGAGAGGACCAGCACGCCCAGTCCGGCCAGGGTGCGGTCCATGACGCCCTTGACGACGAACTGCCAGCCCTTGGGGTCGGTGTGCGGCAGCACCATCAGGGGCAACCCGCCGAGATGCTCGACGCGGGTCCGCACGCCGACGGTGTCGAACAGGCGCGGTACCAACCACACTCGCATTCCGTTCGAGTGGGCGGTGCGGATGGCCTTGACCAGACTCTCGGTCGGAACGTCCGAGAACCCGATGACGAGCTCCTCGGCGCCGGTCTGCTCGATGGCTTGCGCGAGCTGGGACGGTGTGCCCATGTAGGGGACGGTCAGTGCCTCGGGAGTGTCAGGCTGCGGATCGACCGCGGGTGCCTTGTCGAGCACGCCCACGGGGTCGAGGCCGTACTCGGGGAACTGGTGCATGCGCGACGCCAGCTGGTGGGCGATCGGACCGCCGCCGATGATGAGCGTCGGAGCCGCCGACTTGTGGTTCACCCGCAGGTACCGCTGAATCGCGGTGCGCAGGAACCGCGCCACCGCCACCAGGATCGCCGCGGCGATCCACACCCGGACCATGAAGAGGCCGGGCCGGTACTCCGTGCCGATGACCAGCAAGATCGTCAGCACCAACAGAGTGGCGAGCGCGACGGACGTCTCGACGGGACCGATCTCGTCGAGGAAGTTCCGGCGGAGTCCGCGTCGGTAGAGCGAGCGGGACGCCAGGATGAGCAGAACCAGCGGCACGAACAACCACGGCACCCAGCCGTAGTCGATGCCGCCCGTTCCCGGCCAGAACCTCGCCACGGCAACAGCCACGATCGCTGCCGTCGCGTCTGCCGCGATGGTGACCATCGTGTGTGCGGGATCGACGCGAAGACGGTCCGCTATTCCACGTTCATTGGACACCCTCGTGGCAGGGGCGTTGCGTAGCAACGTATCTCGCGATTCCAGTGTTTCGGACACAGGATTCACTCCGTACGGACCTAGTGGTTGACCGACCGAGGTCAACACTAGACCATTCTTTGGAGTTGTCTTCTCAGAATGGTCACGGCGCCATTACGGAAAAGCGACCGATGGACAGACTAACGAGGCGAAAATGTAGATCACGCCCGGAATGGTTCGCTCACTCGAAAATTCGCTCGCGAACCATCCACGCGATGTCCTTGAGTACCTGTACGTGCCCCGTCGTCCACTGACGTGGTTCGGCGTCCCAGACGCACAGCGTGCCCACCGCGTGACCGCCGTCGTCCACCAGAGGGATGCCGAGGTACGAGACGAAGGTGTGGTCCAGCACGCCGGGATGGTTCATGAACTTCTCGTCGAGGCGGGCGTCCTCCACCAGCAGGGGCTCACCCAGGGCCACCGTGTGGCGGCACATCCCGGCCTCGAGGGGAATCTCCCGAGGGCGTTCCTCTTCCGGTCCGAATCCAAGGGCGCTCTTGATGAACTGTCGGTCCTTGTCGATCAGGGTGATTGCCGAGCCGGGTACCGACAGCGCGTCCGCGGCCATGGCCACGATGCGGTCGTAGGCCGGTTCGGACGGGGTGTCGAGAAGCCCGGTGGCCTCGACTGCGCGCACGCGATCGGGATCGGTGACGATCGCGGGCATGTCGGATGCCGCCGGCGGTGTGGACGCAGGTGTGTCGGGCACCGGATCCGCCGTCGACTCGAGGCGCTTGAGCAGATGGCCGAGATCGGTGTCGTCCGCCTCGGCAAGTTCCTTCACGAGGCGTGTCACGACGGCGCGCCGAACATAAGCGGGCACCGTCTCGCCCACCCTCACGGCCTGCTGTTCCAGAACCTCGTTGAGGCGGGCGTCGAAGCCGTCGTTTCCCGTCGTCATTTCGCCGATACTAATGCAGGCTTGTACGGGATCGAGCGATGTGGAGAATCATCGCAGCCGGAGCCTCGCCGGTGTCCGTTTTCGCTGGTACGCCCCGCGCGGCCGCCGCTGTTAGCCTGGGCCGGTGCTCACCGATCGGTCTGTTTCGCGTTCGAGGCCGACTCGGCGCGGAGCCGGTGCCGGGTTTCTCCGGCGATGCAGCGTGTCTGGTGCCGCTGTCCTTCTCGTTCTCGTCGGTGTGCCGGCACCGGCATCCGGCGCTCCGTCGGGCGAGGTACCGCGGTGCGTCGCGGAGTCCGACGGCGTCCGGGTGGGCGGATCACCCGGCGGCTCCTTCGGATTCCTGTCGGACGAGGACCTCGGACGCGAACTCGACATCGCGAAGAATGCGGGCATGTTCTCGGTCCGCATCGACATCGACTGGTCGGTGGTGGAGCCGCAGCCCGGTCGGCGCGACTGGTCGTCGACGGACAGAGTGGTCGACGCCATCGTCGCTCGGGGTATGTGCCCGTACGCCATCGTGACCTACGCACCTGCCTGGGCGCGTGTGGCGACGGCTCGGGATCAGCCCTACGCCCGGCCGGCGAGTCCGGACGCGTTCGCGGCCTTCGCGGCACTCGCCGCGGAGCGGTACCGCGACCGAATCGTGTTGTGGGAGGTGTGGAACGAGCCGAACATCACCACCTACTTCACGCCGCTGCCCGACCCGACGGTGTACGCGCTGATGCTGCGCGCGACGTACCGCGCCATCAAGAAGGTGCAACCGGAGGCGCTGGTGCTCGCCGGCGGTATGGCGCCCGCGGTGAACAACGGCACCAACATCTCGCCGACCGCTTTCCTCTCGTCGCTCTACACCCTCGGAGCGAATCGTTATTTCGATGCCTTCAACGTCCACCCGTACACGTGGCCGTTCCTTCCGAACGATCTGTCGACGGCGCCGTGGAACACGGCGATGGCGATGTGGTCGATGCACGATGTCATGAGCGCCGAGGGTGACGGCGACAAGCAGATCTGGATCACCGAGATGGGCGCACCCACGGGAACGAACGCGAATGCCATGAGCGAGGAGGGGCAGGCCGAGTCCATCGGCATCATGCTCAATGCCCTTCTCGGCAATTCCTGGCTCGGGCCCGCGTACGTCTACAGCATGCGTGACTCGGGCAGCGACGAGTCCGACACGGAGCAGAATTTCGGAATGGTGCGCCGCGATTTCTCGCCCAAGCCTGCGCTCGCCGAGATCACGGAATTCACGGCGGAACATTCCGGCTGACGGTGCCAGGCCGGCGCAGTGTCGAACCTGAGGTCGCCCTCGGCTCACCGTCTCGGATTCGATCAGTCGTCCGGGGGCGGCGCGAGGTGCCGTTCCGGGAAGTTCAGGTGGTTCGGGATGCCGTGCCGACCCTCGTCGATGACGGCAGGCGGATGCCACAGCACTGTGCCCGGGTACGGATGACTCGGGGGAGCGGTGCTGGTGGCCCACTGGCCGGCACGTTCGCCGACGAGCGGATGGTGGACGTCGCACGCCAGCGCGAGGTCGTCGATGTCGGTCAGGCCGCCCGCCGCCCAGTCGTCGACATGGTGGGCCTCGCACCGTGACGCGGGGGCCGAGCATCCCGGCCCGGTGCAGCCGCGGTCGCGGGCGAACAGGGCGAGCCGCTGGTCGGTGCTCGCGCACCGGCGGGCTCGGGCGAAGTGCAGCGTGCTGCCGGTGGCCCCGTCGAAGACGCGGAGGTAGTGGTGCGCCTCGGCCGCGAGCCTGACGACATCGGCCACCGGGACCGTGGATCCGGTGGCGGTGAGTCCAAGACCTGCTGCGGCGGTGAGCTGGTCGAGTGACACCGACACGACCACGGACAGGGGCAGCCCACGATGCTGTCCGTGTCGACCCGAGGCCAGCACGTCCTTCAGGAGGTAGGTCAGTGCATCGTGATTGCGCTGGCCGGGGGTGCGGTGGTCCCACTGGGCCTCGCGGTCGTCCGACCCTTCCGCGCTGTCGGCCGGTTGTCCTGCGTCGCCGGACGGGACAGCGTCGGTGGGGGTCGTGTCATCGTTCGGGGGCGGGGCGTCGAGATCGACTGAACCGTCGGGAGCGTTCGTTCCGGGTGCCGCGAACTTGGCGAGGAACGCGTCGAGCAGGGCGCGCAGCACCGGGTCGACGCAGAAGCGGCCGGTCGACATCGAATCGGGACCCTGGGGGTCGATCTCGAAGAAGCGCTTCCTGGCGCGGTCGCGATCGTCGGGCTCCGCTCCGTCGGGATCGAGGTATTCGGTGAGGCGCGTCGCGATGGCCGTGAGCTCCTCCGGTCCGACCGTGCGCGCAAGGTCGGCGAGAGTCTGCTCGGCGGCGTCGCGCGTCTCGGCATCGACGGCGTGAGGGAGCTTCTTCAGGAACGAGCGGATGATCGAGACGTGTGCGTCGGCCAGCGCGCCGTCCCGCGCTGCCGCGGCCGTGTGGGTCAACGGCGGATCGAGCGTCTCACCCGTCATGGTCGTTCCGGTGCCGAGATCGCGTGCCACGGCAAGGCGGGATGCCGCGGCAGCCGTGGTGATGCGCAGCATGTGCGCCAGTGCGTGCGGAACACCGCTCGCGCCGATCGCACCGAGCACTGAGTCGAATCCCGAGCCGGCCACCAGGCCGTTGAGCCAGGTGTGTGACGCGCCGGTGAGCAGGCGCCGGGTGTTCTCGGCCCCGCAGACCAGCGCCAGTCGGTCCTCGCTGGTGAGCGTCGACGCGTCGAGCATGGCGATGCCCTCGACCGCGGAGCCGAGCTGGGCGAGTAGCGCGCACACGCGGGGATCGTCGACAGGTGCGGCCACAGCAGGCAGCGCGCCGACACGTCGGCCCATCTGCACCTGCCAGGCCGACCCTGGATCCCCCGATTCCATGACTTCAGACTACATGGATTAGAACATATGTTCGATAGTAGATGTCACCGAATACGGACAGAGAACTGCCCACCGTTCACAGGTGAACGGTGGGCAGTCGTCGATGTGCGTCGGTGTCAGCGCGAACGGTAGCTGTGCGACATCTGGCGTCCCCGGAAGTCCAGGTCGCGTCCGCCGGACAACAGTGCGACCGCGAGTGCTGCCGCGCCGACGAGTGTCAGTGTGATCATCATGTGTTTCCTCCGATCGTGCTGAGGTCGGTTCCCCTGACCGGCCCCGGCGGGAGCGTGTCCCGCCGTGCTCCATGATTGCCCGCTGCGAGGTGGTTTCCACCGGAATGAGGGGCACCCCACGTGGTGCCGATCGGGGCGACGGCGGTCACAACTGAGTGTGACGCGAGGTCACGGCTACTCGCGTAGGCCGTCCGCCAGCTCGAAGACCCGGCCCACGTAGCGGGAGACGAAGACGTCGAGCGCGTGGTCGGACAACTCCAGGCACCCCACCCGTCGGAACCAGTGTTCGAGGTCCACCAGCTTGTCGCCGAGGGCCACCCGGTGGTCGTCGAGCGCCCGGAGCTCGTCCGCGACCGCGCGCAGCTCGAGCACCTTGTCATTCACCGAACTCTGCGTCGCACCCACCTCGTCCATGACTGAAGAGCGTAGCCGTGATCGAACGTATGTTCTAGTCCGGAATCCGGTGCCGGAGCGGTACGGTGACGCCGTGCCGAACCGCTCCCGCCGCCTGCTGCGCGCCTTGGTGACCCTGACCGCCACGACGTCCGTCGCGCTGACCCTCACGGGTGTGGCGCAGGCGCAGGACCGTGATCCGGGCACTTTCGTCGGATCGACAGCGTCACCGGCCCCGATTCCGGGAAGTGTCGACGCCCGGCGCATCACCTACTGGTCGGTGGGCTCGCAGAACGAGCCGGCCCTGAGTACCGGTGGCGTCTATCTGCCGCCCGGCGAGGCGCCCCAAGGTGGCTGGCCTGTCATCGCGTGGGCCCACGGCACGTCCGGGCTCGGCGACGACTGCGCTCCGTCGGTCGTCGGCCCCACGTTGCCGGACCGCGACTTCCCGTACCTCCAGACGTGGCTGAACCGCGGCTACGCGATCGTCGCCACGGACTACGTGGGACTCGGTACCCCCGGAGTGATGCCGTACCTGGACGGCAAGGTGCAGGCGCACAGCGTCGTCGACAGTGTCGCTGCTGCAAGGGAACTGGAGCCGACGCTGTCGAATCGCTGGGTCGCGATCGGCCAGTCCCAGGGCGGCGGCGCCGCGGTGACCACCGCGCGGTACGCCACCGAGTACGGCGGCGACGGCCTGGACTACCTCGGCGCCGTCGGGACCGGCGTGCCCGCCAACATCGAACTCGTTCTGCTTCCGCTCGGGCCCGGAGTCCCGCCCGTCGCGATTCCGGACGGTCTGACGTCGTACGTCTTCTACATCCTGGCGGGGTTGCGTGCCGCCCATCCGGAGATCGATCTGAACTCCTACCTGACTCCGCTCGGCCGGCAGTGGGTGGACACCGCCGAGACGCAGTGCGCGAACCCGTTCCACGATGCGGTGTCCGGGTTGCGACTGGGCGACATGTTCTCGCGGCCGTTGGCGCAGATCCCGAACGTGTACGGACTGCTGAACGACTACATGGGTGTGCCCACCTCCGGGTACGACCGTCCCGTCTTCATCGGCCAGGGTCTGCGGGACGTCGATGTGCCGGCACCGTCCGCCCTGTCGCTCGCGGCGGCCATGACGGCCAACGGCGAACCGCTGACCTTCCGGACCTACCCGGGCGACCACAGTCAGACGTTCCGTGACTCGCAGCCCGATGCGATCGCGTTCGTCGACCGGCTGTTCGGGCGCTGACACCGGCCGCCCCTGTGTCCTCTCAGCAGCGTCTCAGTCGTCGGGGCGACACTGTTCCCATGCGTGTACTGGTGACCGACGACGATCGTGCCGTCCGAGAATCGCTGCGACGGTCGCTGACGTTCAACGGGTACACCGTGGACCTGGCCACCGACGGTCTCGACGCGCTCGAGAAGGTCGCGGCCGAGCGACCGGACGCGCTGGTCCTCGACGTGATGATGCCCCGGCTCGACGGGCTCGAGGTGTGCCGTCGCCTGCGCAGCACGGGAGACGACCTGCCGATCCTGGTCCTGACGGCTCGTGACTCCGTGTCCGAGCGGGTGGCGGGTCTCGATGCCGGGGCGGACGACTACCTGCCCAAACCGTTCGCGCTCGAGGAGCTGCTGGCACGGCTGCGCGCACTCTTGCGACGCACCGGTGGGGAACTGGGTCCGGACAGCGAGGCCATGACGTTCGCCGATCTGTCACTCGACCCCGTCACGCGCGAGGTGCGACGGGGCGAACGGCCCATCAGCCTGACCCGCACCGAGTTCTCGTTGCTCGAGATGCTGCTCGCCAACCCCCGACGGGTGCTCAGCCGGAGCCGCATCCTCGAGGAGGTGTGGGGCTACGACTTCCCGACGTCGGGCAACGCCCTCGAGGTGTACGTCGGGTATCTGCGGCGCAAGACCGAGGCCGACGGCGAGACTCGTCTCATCCACACCGTCCGCGGTGTGGGTTACGTGCTGCGGGAAACGCCTCCGTGATGGTTGCTCCCTTCGGCCGTCGGCGGGGCGAGGTCGGGACCGACAAGGGGCGCGCGGCACAGGACGGACTCATGCGTCCTCCGATGCCCCTCACTCGCTCGGTGTCCCTGCGGTGGCGTGTCACGCTGCTCGCGGCGTCCGTGGTGGCCATCGCGGTCGCCGTCATGGCGATCGCCGCGTACGCGGTGGTGTCCCGCGCGCTGTACGGCGACGTCGACAACCAGCTGCGTACCCGGGCTAGTGCGCTGATCGAGACCAACCTCGTCGCCTTCGATCCCCGGTACGTCGCGGGCGCCACGCTCTACAGCACCGATGTCAGTGTCGCGCTGATCTTTCCGGACCTGACGAAGTACATCCCGCCGGGTTCGATCGTGCCCATCGGTGACCCGGAGATGGACGTCGCGCTGGGACAGTCGACCTCGTCGCTGCGCACCACCTCGGGAGCTCGCGTTCTCGCGGAGCGCACGCAGACCGGGAGCACGCTGGTGATCGCACAGCGGCTCGCTCCCACCGGCCAGGTCCTGGATCGACTGGCCTGGGTGCTGTTCGTCGTGGGCGGCTGTGGCGTCGTCCTCGCGGCGGTGGCCGGCACGGCGGTGGGACGCACCGGTCTGCGACCCATCGGACGGCTGACGGCGGCGGCCGAGCGTGTCGCCCGAACCGACGACCTGACGCCCATTCCGGTGACGGGCAACGACGAACTCGCCCGCCTCACCGACAGTTTCAACACGATGCTGCGGGCGCTCGCCGAGTCGCGGGCGCGGCAGAGTCGACTCGTGGCGGACGCGGGTCACGAACTACGGACCCCGCTGACGTCGTTGCGCACCAACATGGAACTGCTGATCGCGTCGAGTCGGCCGGGTGCGCCGCGCATCCCGGAGCAGGACATGGCGGAGCTGCGTCTCGACGTGGTGGCGCAGATCGAGGAACTGTCCACGCTCGTCGGCGATCTGGTCGACCTGGCACGTGAGGACGCCCCGGAGAACGTCTTCGAACGTGTCGACATGGCCGATGTCGTCGAGCGCAGCCTGGAGCGAGTTCGGAGGCGTCGCAACGAGATCGACTTCGACTCGATGACCACACCGTGGATCCTGTACGGCGACCAGGCAGGTCTGTCCCGCGCCGTCCTCAACGTGCTCGACAACGCGGCCAAGTGGAGTCCGTCGGGCGCCACCGTGCACGTGGCGATGATCGCCCGGCCCGACGGCCTGCTCGAACTCACCGTGTCCGACGCGGGTCCGGGTATCGCGCCCGAGGAACGAGAGCTGGTGTTCGAACGCTTCTACCGGTCCACCGCGTCGCGGTCGATGCCCGGATCGGGACTGGGTCTGGCGATCGTGCGCCAGGTGGTGCTCAAGCACGGCGGAACCATCGCGGTCGAGGACTCGGTCACCGGCGGCACCCTGATTCGAATCGTTCTCCCGGGGGAATCCGCCGGTCCGCAGGATCTGCTGGGAACAGGATCGCAGGACCCACAGGCCACTGACACGATGATCTCAGCGCCCTCTCAGTCCGGCGGAGCATCGTCGATCAGGACGACGTGAGGTGACCGGTGCGAGCCGGTCATGGAGATGGAGCGAAACGCATGAACGAGGACCGCACCACTGGTGACACCGGCAGCGACGGCGCATCGGAGCCCACCGCGCAGCAGCCCGCGTACGGGGGACAGACACAGCCCCAGTACACAGGGTGGGACGGTCGACAGTCGGGTCAACACCAGGCCGGTCAACACCAGGCGGGTCAACACCAGCAGCCCCACAACCCGTATCAGCAGCCTCATCAGCAGGGACAGAACCCCTACCAGCAGAACCCGTACCAGCAGCCGCAGTACTACGGCGGGACGGCGCCGGCGACCACGTCGCGGAAGCCGGGGCGTGCAGCCCTCGTCGCAGGCGCCATCGCCCTGGCCCTGGTGAGCGGTGGAGTCGGCGGCGCGGTCGGCGCCATCGCCGCGGACGGCGGCAACGGTGGCGTGACCAACGCCCTCAATCAGCCCGTCACGCAGGCGAACCCGGCCGCCAACGCCCCCGACGGTTCGGTGCAGGCCGTGGCCGGCAAGGTGCTCCCCAGCGTGGTCCAGATCCAGGTGGCGGGCCGCACCGCCGAGGGTGAGGGGTCCGGCGTGATCCTCTCCTCCGACGGCCTCATCCTGACGAACAACCACGTCGTGTCCGGCGCGGGTGCGAACGCCCAGCTGACCGTCTCCTTCAACGACGGATCCACGTCGTCGGCGACGGTGGTCGGTGCGGACGCGTCCTCGGACATCGCGGTGATCAAGGCGCAGGGTCGCAGCAACCTGACGCCCATCGAGCTCGGCACCTCGGACGGTCTGCAGGTGGGTCAGGGTGTCGTGGCCGTCGGATCGCCGCTCGGCCTCGCCGGCACGGTGACCTCCGGCATCATCTCGTCGCTCAACCGCCCGGTCGCGACCAGTGGCGAGTCGACGGACCAGACCACGGTGATCGACGCGATCCAGACCGACGCGGCCATCAACCCCGGCAACTCGGGCGGCGCGCTCGTGGACATGAACGGCAAGCTGGTCGGCGTCAACAGCGCCATCGCGACGTTGGGAGCGGGCGCCAGCTCGTCCGAGTCGCAGAGCGGGTCCATCGGCCTCGGCTTCGCCATCCCCGTCGACCAGGCGCGCCGCATCGCCGACGAGCTGGTACAGACCGGCAAGGCGACGCAGGCGATCATCGGCATCAGCGTCCCGAGCCGCGACGACGCCAACGGAGCCACGGTCATGGCCGTCACCGACGGCGGGCCGGCCGCGCAGGCGGGCATCCCGACCGGTGCAGTGGTCACCAAGGTCGACGACCGCGTCATCGCCAGCGGCGACGCACTCATCGCGGCGGTCCGCTCGCACGCCCCCGGCGACCAGGTCTCGGTGACCTACACACAGGGTGGCAACGAGCAGACCGTGCAGGTCACGCTCGGGACGGCCCCGAGCGGAGGCAACTGATGAAGCGACCCCGGATCGTCCGTGACCGTGGGCACCTCACGCCCATCGTCGGGCACATCGAGTCTCCGTCGGGCCCGGGCATTACGGTGAGCGACATGACTATGGATGCAGCCGTGGCCGGACGTGCGCTCGTCGTGATCGTCGACGACCGCACGGCTCACGGAGATGCCGACTCGACCGGACCTCTGGTCAACGAACTGCTGACCGAGGCGGGCTTCCTCGTGGACGGTGTCGTCGTGGTCAGCAACGACGAGGTGGACGTGCGCAACGCACTGAACACCGCGGTCATCGGCGGCGTCGACCTGGTGGTCTCCGTCGGCGGCACCGGCACGTCGCCACGCGACGTCACCCCGGACGCGACGGCCGAGGTGCTCGACCGTGAACTCCTCGGCATCAGTGAGGCGCTCCGCTCCTCCGGACTTGCGGCGGGGTCGCTCGACGCCGGCCTGTCCCGCGGGCTCGCCGGAGTGTCCGGCAGCACGCTGGTGGTCAACTTGGCCGGGAGCCGCGCGGCCGTCCGCGACGGAATGGCGACGCTGACGCCCCTCGCCGCCCATGTCATCGGTGAGTTGTCCAGCCTTGACGGCTGACGACCCCCAGAAGAACAACCCTCGAGCCGGCGACGCAACACCTGTCGATCCGGACTCCGAGGACACTGCGAGCCGGGCCCGTGCACGACGGGCCCGGCTCGCTCGTGTGTTCGGCGATGTTCTTCCCGAGTCGACTCGAGACGACGGAACGTCGGGCGAACCACATCGAGGTGATTCGTCCTCGGGCTCGGAGGAGTGGTTGAGGAGCCAGAGGCCTCCGCATTACGAATAGTTTTGTGTGATCCACATCACTGGGAGTTACCACAGTGCGAACCCGGTGTTGCCTGTCTGTTAACCGCGAATTCGTCTGAATTCGGACGACCTCCCCGAGAGTTACCGAAGGGTAGATGTGACTGGTGTGACTGGCAACCCCCGTCGAGCAGTGGTTCCGCTCGGGGTCGAGTCGAATAACGCCCACGTCACGGGCACCCGGGTACCCGATTAGCACAGTCCGACGACGTTTCGCGCCATTGGAGCTGCGGCGCGTCGTGCGGCCAAAACGCTTGTGACGCACGTTCACACGCACGAAACGTGGACGGCGGTTTTCGGACGCAACGCCGCGAACGTAGGGATTGTCACGGTCCGAATCACCCTCTAAGGTTTCGCTCAGGTTCAACGGTGGATGCTGAATCGATACGAGGACGCGTCCAACTTGTGTTCCTGCACTGCCCGACGCGTAAGCCATGAGCTTGCAGTCGCCGCCTGATACGGTTCGCTCGCACGCGAACCGCTCGGGAGGACGTCAGAGCCCGACAGCGCACCCGAGGCGAACACGCCGCGGGACGAACATGATGAGGAAGTACATGACCGTAATTCAGAAGCCGCGGCGCAGCCGGGGGCTCAAGTCCATGCGTACCGCAGTGGTCGCCAGTGCCGCAGTCGTCGGCCTGGTCGTCGGTGGCGGCTCGGCATCTGCAGCAGTCGACGATTCGAACTCCGTCGTCGACGGTGGTGGCAACACCATCACGGTCTCGCAGGCCGACACCTTCATCAACAGCGTCTTCCCGCTCGACGGAAGCCCCCTCACCCGTGAGTGGTTCCACAACGGTCGCGCCATCGTCGAGGTCACCGGCCCCGACGCTGCCGACTTCGAGGGTGACATCACCCTCGGCTACCAGTTCGGCTACCCGGCTTCGCTGGGTGGAGAACTGACCTTCAGCTACAGCACCCCGCAGCTCGAGCTGGGCCTCGACGGAACCGGCACCGTCTCGGACATCCTCCCGCAGGTCGGCACCACGGTCACCCTCGAGCCGGGCCCCGGCATCGAGGACGTCGAGGTCGGCACCGGCTCGGCTTCGGGCGAGCGCACCGAGATCCAGATCTCGAACGTGCACGGCACCGCGACCAACATCGCCGGCAACGTCTCGGTTCGCCCGTACGTGAAGGTCGTCTCCAGCAATGGCGACACCGCAGTCACCTACGGCAAGCCGTGGCGCTTCAACTGATCCTGGCCCAGCCAGTATCAGTTGCCTGCTGATCGGTAGTCCGCTGCCACAGCAGATCTGATCACAGACGAAGCCCCATCCGGGCCATCCGGGTGGGGCTTCGTCATGTTCGTGAGGCGTGACAATTGCGTGCGACAGGGGTCGGTGGCATGTCACGAGCATCCGAAGGTGCACCGCCCCACTGCGTTCCGACGTCCACGCATCCTGTTGAATGGTCGGCATGAACTCCGGTACCGCGACTCGTGTGATGACTGCAGCTTTCGCCCTCACGGCCCTGGTGGGCCTGTCCGCCTGCAGCAGCGGGGATTCCGGGACGTCCGACGACTCGTCCGAGAACGCCACCGCCTGCACTGATTTCGAGACCACGTACGACCAGTTCACCGCCCTCGTCAAGGCCGGCCCGGCCGACACGGACGTCCAGACCTGGACCGACGCGAAGACCGCCGAGATGCAGAAGTTCCAGCCTCTCGCGGACACCGCCACCGGTGATGTCGAGTCCTCGCTCAGCACGCTCATCGGTGCGCTACCCGCCGATTCCCTCGAACTCACCGAGCCGGACAGCTCGTCCGGTCAGGCGTTCGTCGACAACTCGACGGCAGTGGTCGACGCCTGCTCCGCGGCCGGCACCGCGATCACCCTCGACGAGTTCCCGCTGGTCAAGTTCAACTGATCCCGCTCGTTCGAACAGACGACGAAGGGCTCGTCCTCACCGCACGGTGAGGACGAGCCCTTCGTCGTGTCTGCGGGTGACTACGTGGTGGTGGTGCCCGGCGTCGTGTTGCCGGTGATGCCGTCCGAGGTGGTCTTGACGCCGTCGGACCGGCCCTCCGCCAGAAGGTCCCGGATCTGGATCAGGATGTCCTGATCGCTCAGAGCCTTCTCCTTCTTCGTCGCGAAGCGGTTCTTCGCGGTGTTCACCGGGAGGATGAGCACGAAGTAGACGACCGCCGCGATGATGACGAAGTTGATCACCGCGGTGATGACGGCCCCGATGTTCACGAATGTCGCGTCGTTGCCGGAGCGGATCAGGAAGCCCCAGCCCAGCTCGTTGCTCGCCCCGATGGACGAGATCAACGGGTTCACGATGTTGGTGGTGAATGCGGTGACGATGGCCGTGAAGGCCGCACCGATGACCACTGCGACCGCGAGGTCGACCACGTTCCCGCGCAGCAGGAAGTCCTTGAAGCCCTTCAACATGCGATCCGCCCCTACTCTCGTCGATCATGGATTGAGCCACGACGAGAGTAACCGACCAGCGCGTCTCGATGGGCGCGGCGAAGCCCGGGACCCGGCAACGGTCACCGCAGCAGGACCGTCAGTGCATCGGAAAGCGACGCAGCGGCGACGGCCGACGCGTCGTCCGCGCGCAGGGCGACCAGAACGAGCTGGTCGCGTCGAGACACGCCCGAGCCCGGGGCGGAGACCATCACCACGGTGGCGCTCTCGGCGATCACCCCGGACGGGGACGTGTCGTCCGGCGCCGCCCGCACGACGTCGACCACGTCGCCGGCTCGAAGCAGTTGCGCCAGCTCGGGATCCGCGAGGCGGATCGGCACGATGCGGGCGTCACCGGACGGCAGGGTGGCGGACGCCAGCCGAGGCCCCAGCAGTCGGACATCGGTGAGCGCCTCGCCGGATCGGACGGGTCCGGCGACAGTCCGTCCCACCGCGTCGTCCACCGACCGCAGCGTTCCGTCCGCGAGCAGGGACGAATCGACGCGGGTCACCGTGACGTCGGCGGCCGTGAGTGAGGTGCCGGGAGCGACGTCCGTGGCGGTCACGACGACCGGGACCTCGGTCCGCGACGGATCGGTTCGATAGGCCGAGACGACAGCGAGCCCCACGAGAGCAGCGGCGAGGATGCGTCGAGCGGCAGATGACCGCAGACGCGGCGGGAGAGGCGGGATACGGTCGAACAGGCGCGCGCTCAGCGGGTGATCGACCGTGGGAGACATGACGCGACCGTAGAACGCGGGCGACGCAGGACGCCGCCAGGTTTCACGGTGCCCGGGGACAGCGGTTCGACGCTCCCCGGGTCGGACGATCAGCTTGCGGCGGCGGGGGTGGAGGTGCTGCTCGACTTCTTTTCACTCGAGGTGGTCGAGGTCGAGTCGGACTTCGTGTCGCTCTTCTTCTCGCTCGAGCTCTTGCTGTCCGAGGAGCTGCCGGAGTCGGACGAGCCCGACTCGCTGCTGCTCGAACTGCCGCGGCTGTCGTTGCGGTAGAAGCCGCTGCCCTTGAAGACGATGCCCACGGTGTTGAACAGCTTGCGAAGCTTGCCGGAGCACGCGGGGCAGACCGTCAACGAGTCGTCCGTGAACTTCTGGACGATGTCGAACCGGTTGTCACACTCGGTGCACGCATAAGAGTAGGTAGGCACGTTTCCTCCGCTGTCGGTCCCTGACTGGCACTCTACAGTCGACAGTGCCAGCGTCGGCAATCGAGGCAACGTCCGTGCAGGTGGCGCTATTCCTCAGCCGCGGCTGTCGTGGCCGAGCCGCTGCAGCCCCGACAGCGGCGTCAACACGTGGGTCATGCGCACGTCGTGCGTCTCGGTGGGCAGCGCGTCGACCAGGTCGTCGTCGTACACCACGCCCACCAGCCACGCGTCGGGCCGGACGGCATCGAGTGTGCGGTCGTAGAAGCCGGCGCCTCGGCCGAGGCGACCGCCGCTGCGATCGACGGCGAGTGCGGGTACCAACACGATCGACGCGTCCGCGACGGTCTCGGGAGGAAGCGTCGGGCCGGACGGTTCGCGCAAGCCGTACGCGGCCGCGACGAGCGAGTCGGGTCCGCGGTACTCGGCCCAGGACAGCGGCCCCGGTTCACGCGCGACGGGCAGCAGCACTCGCAGTCCGGCGGCCAGTGCGGAGTCGAGCATGCTCGCATCACCGGGCTCGCTACCCACCGGTACGTAGGCGGCGAGAGTGTCGCCGCCGCGCTCCCGCGCATCGGAGGCCAAAACCGACACGGCGTGAGAGAGTGCCTCTGATGCCCGCTCTCGTGCGTGGACGTCTCGCTGCTTGCGGGCAGTGAGTATGCGTGTCCTCCACTCGAGTTTGTCGTCACTGATCACGGGGGAAACCCCAGTGTCTCGCGAAGGACGATTCGCGGTCTACATGGATAGGGTGTGCGCATGAGCTCAGCAAACAGTGAGTCCGTGGCCGGTGGCAAGAAGCCGTCGTTCCGTACGGCCGTCGTACCCGCTGCAGGCATGGGAACACGTTTCCTCCCCGCCACGAAAACGGTACCGAAAGAGCTACTGCCGGTGGTCGATACGCCCGGAATCGAGCTCGTCGCCGGAGAAGCTGCCGATTCCGGCGCGCAGCGCCTCGTCATCGTCACCTCGCCCGGCAAGGACGGTGTGGTCGCCCACTTCGTCGAGGATCTGGTGCTGGAGAACAAGCTCGAGGCGAGCGGCAAGCTCGAGATGCTCGAGAAGGTCCGTGTCGCGCCCGGTCTTCTCGACGTCCAGTCAGTGATCCAGGCGGAGCCATTGGGTCTCGGACACGCCGTCGCGTGCGCCGAGGAGGTGCTCGACGACGACGAGGACGCGATCGCAGTGCTGCTCCCGGACGACCTGGTGATGCCGCGGGGTGTGCTCGACGTGATGTCGCGGGTGCGTGCCAAGCGCGGCGGAACGGTGTTGTGCGCCATCGAGGTTCCCGAGGACGCGGTGTCCGCGTACGGAGTGTTCGACACCGAGATCGTGCCCGACGCAGTGAACCCCAACGTGCTCAAGGTCAACGGCATGGTGGAGAAGCCCAAGAAGGAGGACGCGCCGTCGAACTACGCGGCGGCCGGCCGATACCTTCTGGACCGGGCCATCTTCGATGCGTTGCGACGCATCCAGCCCGGCGCCGGTGGCGAGTTGCAGCTCACCGACGCCATCGCTCTCCTCATCGAGGAGGGTCATCCGGTACATGTGGTGGTGCACCGCGGAGTGAGACACGACCTCGGAAATCCCGGGGGTTACCTCCGCGCTGCGGTTGACTTCGCACTGGAACGCGAAGATTACGGTCCGGCATTGCGCGAGTGGCTCCAGGAGCGCTTGAGCGACAGCTGGGCACCGGAGCTCACGACCTACGAGTGACGCCCGGTCGACACGGATGACGGAAGGTGCGGATGCGCTCGGTTGAGGAGCAGCAGTCGAGAGTGACGGCTGCAGCGGTTGCCCCCCGGCCGGTGCGAGTCGCCATCTCCGAGGCGCAGGGTCTGCTGTGCGCGGAGGAAGTGGTGACCGAGCGCCCGCTGCCCGGGTTCGATCAGGCAGCCATCGACGGCTACGCGGTCCGCAGTGTGGACATCGCTGCCGCGGGGTCGGCCACCGACGACGACGGCGCGCCCGTCGACATCTCGCTGCCCGTGGTGGGCGAGGTCTCGGCGGGGTCGCGTCAGCCCATCCGTCTGCAGCCGCGGCAGGCGGTGCGCGTCGACACGGGTGCACCGCTGCCCACCCTCGCGGATGCCGTTCTGCCCGTGGATCGAGCGAAGTTCGCGCGCGGCCGCATCGAGGTGCTCGCACCCGTGCGTTCCGGAGAGTACGTGCGCCGCATCGGTGACGACGTGCAGCCCGGCGACGTCGCCGTGCGGTCCGGGACCATCATCGGCGCAGCGCAGGTCGGGCTCCTCGCAGCCGTGGGCCGCGACAAGGTCCTGGTGCATCCCCGTCCCCGCCTCTCGGTCATCTCGATCGGCGGCGAACTCGTCGACATCGAACGCACACCGGGCCAGGGCCAGGTGTACGACGTGAACAGCTACGCCCTCGCTGCCGCGGCGCGGGACGCGGGCGCGGACGTCAACCGCATCGGCATCGTCAGCGGTGACGCGAAGCGGCTGCGCGAGGTGGTGGAAGGGCAGCTCATCCGCTCCGAGATCGTCGTCATCGCCGGAGCCGTCGGCGGCAGCGCGTCCGAGGAGATCCGCGAGGCGCTGGAGGACTTCGGCGACATCGAGGTCGGCCGCGTGGCCATGCACCCCGGATCGGTGCAGGGCTTCGGCCAGCTCGGTCGCGACGAGGTACCCACCTTCCTGTTGCCGTCCAACCCGGTGAGTGCGCTCGTCGTCTTCGAGGTGATGGTGCGGCCGCTCGTGCGCATCGCGCTCGGTCGACGCCAGCCCATGCGCCGCATCGTCACGGCCCGCACCGTCGGACCCATCACGTCCATCGCCGGGCGCCGCGCCTACCTGCGCGGCCAGCTCATGCGGGACGAGGGCACGGGGGAGTACCTCGTGCAGGCACTCGGCGGTGCTCCCGGCAGCTCGTCGCACCTGCTGGCGACGCTGGCGGAGGCCAACTGCCTGGTCATGGTCGACCCCGAGGTGACCGAGGTGCGGACCGGCGAAGAGGTCGACGTCGCATTCCTCGCGCAGCGCGGCTGACGCTCCGTCCTCTTCGCTAAGGTTTCGAAGTATGCCGCGATCGTGGTCGAGCCATCCCGGATGGCCGGCGAAGCTGGGACCTCTCGTGGTTCCCGCGGGCGAGGTGACGGTCCGACCGGTACGTCTGCGTGACGCCGCGGTGTGGTCGCGGACCCGCATCGACAACCGCGCGCACCTCGAACCCTGGGAGCCCACCGGTGAGGCGCCGTGGGACATGCGGCACGCGATGTCGTCGTGGCCGCCCCTGTTCTCGAGCCTCAAGGCCGAGGCCCGGCGCGGGATGATGCTGCCCTTCGCCATCGAACTGAACGGCACCTTCGTCGGGCAGCTGACTGTCGGCAACATCGTCCGCGGAGCCCTTCGATCGGCGTGGATCGGCTACTGGGTGGCCAAGGACGTCGGCGGGCAGGGGGTTGCCACGGCAGCACTCGCACTCGGCGTCGACCACTGCTTCTCGTCGGCCGGGCTGCACCGGCTCGAAGCCACCGTGCGGCCGGAAAACGCTGCCAGCCAAGCGGTTCTGCGCAACGTCGGGTTCCGCCAGGAGGGCCTGCTGCAGAGGTACCTCGACGTGGACGGTGCGTGGCGCGACCACATCCTCGTCGCCATGACGGTGGGGGAGACGCCCGGAACGGTGGCGGACGTGCTGGTGCGCAGTGGTCGGGCGGCGTGGGCTCGGTAGTCGCCTTGCGATTCCCGTAGGGCTTCCGTGTTCCCGCGCGTGCTGCAGTGTCCGCGGGAACACGCAAGCACTACGGGAAGCGCGGGCCTGTGACTGGAGTGACATGAGTGCACTCGTGTTCGGCGCGTCGTCGTCGGCGGTTCACCGCTCCCCACTACGCTGACGTGCAAGCTCACATGAATGTGATTCACGTCAGGAGGTGGTGGGTGTGCCCAATTCGGTGATCTGGATCGGCCTCGTCGCCATCTGGCTGTTCGTGCTCGTGCCGATGGTGGTGAAATCGCGCCCGCGCATCCGCCGCACCACCGACGTCGCGCTCGCGACACGGGTCCTGCACCGGGGCGGAGCGCGGCTCCGCGTCGATCCCGGTCCCGCGGCAGGGCACCGCAGCGACCCCGACTGGCGCCCGTCCGACGACGACCTGCACTCGACCGACTCGCTTTCGGAGGATCCGATGGAGACCCAGCACGGCCACGAGAGCGACGAGCACGTCGACGAGTACTTCTCGGAGGACTTCGTGCCGCAGCGACGCGGCCGCGGCGGCTTCGATCCCGAGGCCGACGCCATCGCCCGCGCCGCCCGCTACGCGTTCCGTCAGCGCACGGTGCTCGGCTCCGTGTTCGTCATCGCGATGTCTGCAGCGCTGGGATTCCTTGCGAGCCCGATCTTCTGGTGGGTCTTCGCCGTCACCATCGTCGGGCTGTCGTCCTACCTGTTCTACCTCCGCCGCCAGGTGCGCATCGAGGAGGACATCCGTCGTCGTCGTATGCAGCGTCTGCAGCGCTCGCGCCTCGGTGTCGAGTCCAGCACCGACCCGGAGCTCAAGCTCACTCCCGAGCGCCTGCGTCGTCCTGGCGCCGTGGTGCTCGAGGTGGACGACGAGGACCCGGCGTTCGACCATCTCGAGCACTACGACGAGCACGTCGGCGACTCCCACCTCGACGTCCGCATGCGCCGCGCAGCGGGGGAGTGACCGGATTTCTGGCAGTCCCGCGGGGCTGCTAGAGTTCGAGACGATCCTGGTTCGCCGGGTCAGGGGCTGTGGCGCAGTTGGTAGCGCGTCTCGTTCGCATCGAGAAGGTCAGGGGTTCGATTCCCCTCAGCTCCACCACGTTCGACTCTGGTCACAGCGCATCGCGGAACTCGTCCAGGAACGGCGACGGCGTCTCCCGTCGGATCCGCCACGACCGCACCAGCCACATCTCGACGAGCTCGGGCCGTACGCGGCCCAGTCTCGCCCACTCGTCGAGCACCTCGCAGTAGTCGAGGTAGCGCCGCACGGTCATGGCCGACACCGAGGGATTGTCCACCCACCCCAGGTGCACGAGTTCCGACAGCGCCTGCTGGTCGAGGAGTTGCGGGCGGTGCAGCATGTTCTCCGACCCGATCGCCCACACGTACAGGGACATCGGAACGCGCCCGAATCCCGTGGCCCTCGGCCAGCCCGACCAGTCCCGGTGCGGACCGACGTCGATGAGCGCCGGCGCGCGGCGGCACTCGTCCAGTGCCTGCCGAACACCGTGCAGCCGACGGTCGCCGGCCGGCTCCTCGAGGTCCCGCGCATCGGGGAAGCGGCGAGCGCGGTCTCGGTCTCGATGACCGACGAGCCATGCGGCGCAGTGGTAGACGGTGGTCAGATCGCACCCGCTCCCGATGGTCTGCAGATCGCCGCGCCGCAGGAACCCGGTGCCGGTCTCGACGACATCTCCGTCCAGACCTCGGGCGCGGACCCGCACCGGGATGCGCGCGCTCGTGAGCCGACTGTTCCACCAGTCGAGGTCGATCTCCGCGAGATCACCCAGCACGTCGTATTCGTACGAACGGGTGCTGCACCACGCGAGGCACGCTTCGGGGAGCGCCGGCGTCGTCGTCATGTCGGCGATGGTGG
The DNA here is from genome assembly GCF_058139645.1 of Rhodococcus sp. NFXS4. NCBI lineage: Bacteria > Bacillati > Actinomycetota > Actinomycetes > Mycobacteriales > Nocardiaceae > Rhodococcus > Rhodococcus sp. NFXS4. The sequence goes on along the minus strand of NZ_CP192221.1, from coordinate 3,341,633 downwards.
CAGGTCCCACCGACAGCCTCGGTCGGGTTTGCAAAGTGTCTGTAAAGACTGCCCGCAGCCGTGCCTCGTATGGCACCGGTCACACCTAGTGTTCGTTCGGTGCATCCCCTGCACCGGACCGAAAGGTGACCATCCATGGCCACGACAGCCATCCCCGCGGGGCCTCCCTCGACGAAGCGGGCGGTGTTCAACACCATCCGTGGATCACTCGGCAACCTCGTCGAGTGGTACGACGTGTACGTCTACACGGTCTTCGCGTCGTACCTGCAGTCGAGCTTCTTCGCCGACGGTGAGCCCAACGCGGGCATCTACACGATGGGCATCTTCGCGATCACCTTCGTGATGCGCCCGATCGGGTCGTGGTTCTTCGGTCGGTACGCGGACCGGCACGGGCGTCGTCCCGCGCTGGTGTTCAGCATCTCGCTCATGGCGGGCTCGTCCCTGCTCATCGCGCTGACCCCGACGGCCGCGTCCATCGGGTCGGCCGCCGTGGTCATGCTCGTCCTCTGCCGCCTGCTGCAGGGCTTCGCGACGGGTGGCGAGTACGGCACGTCGGCGACGTACATGTCCGAGGCGGCGACGCCGGGGCTGCGCGGATTCTTCTCCTCGTTCCAGTACGTCACCCTGGTGGGCGGTCACGTCCTCGCCCAGGTCACACTGCTGATTCAGCAGAGCGTCCTGACCGACGAACAGATCGCCTCCTTCGGCTGGCGCATCGCGTTCGGTATCGGCGCCCTCGGCGCCGTGGTCGTGCTGTTCCTGCGTCGGAGCATGGACGAATCCCTGCAGACCGAGGTCGACGGCAAGCGCAGCGGCTCGATGACCGAACTGTTCACCGCGTATCCGAAGCAGCTGCTCATCTGCTTCCTCGTCACCCTCGGCGGCACCGTCGCGTTCTACACCTACAGCGTCAACGGGCCGCTCATCGTCAAGAGCACCTACGCCGATCAGGGCATGACGGCGACGTGGATCAACCTCGCGGCGCTGGTGCTGCTCATGGTGATCCAGCCACTCGGCGGACTGCTGAGCGACAAGATCGGGCGCAAGCCGCTGCTCGTCGGGTTCGGCATCGCGGGTGTGCTGTGGTCGTGGACCTTCCTGAACCTGCTGCCGCGCGTCGAGACGCCGATGGTGTCCTTCCTGCTGCTCGCCGGCACCTACGTCATCCTCACCGGCTACACCTCGATCAACGCGATCGTGAAGGCGGAACTGTTCCCGGCGCACGTGCGCGCTCTGGGGCTGGGACTCGGCTACGCACTGGCCAATTCGATGTTCGGTGGCACGGCTCCGGTGATTTACGAGGCCGCCAAGGAGAACGATGCGCTCGACGCCTTCGGCATCTACGTCACCATCGCCATCGGTGTCTCGCTCGTCGTGTACGTCTTCGTCCTGAAGAACCGCGCACCGACCTTCCTGGACGCCGAGCAGGCACGCCGAGCGGACAGGAACGAGGCGGCAGTGTCCTGAGGTCCGTGCGTTAGGCTTTCCGCGCCGGACGGGAGGGCCTGACGATGCAGATTCTCGTCGTCGAGGACGACCTCGGAGTCGCCGACGCACTCACACAGTCGCTGCGTCGGCAGGGCTGGGCGGTGCGGCACGCCGCGACCGGGACCGCGGCGCTCGACATGGTGGACGACGCCGATCTCGTCCTGCTCGACATGGGGCTCCCGGATCACGACGGCCTGTGGGTCTGCCGCCGGATCCGGGAGCACTCGTCCGTTCCCATCGTGGCGCTCACGGCGCGGCGCACCGAGGATTCCGTGATCGGCGCTCTGCGTGCGGGTGTCGACGACTACGTCACCAAGCCCTACAGCTTCGCGGTGCTGCTCGCACGGCTGGACGCGGTCGTGCGGCGCAGCGTCGGACGCGTCGCCACCGAGCCGGCCGTCGATCTCGGCTTCGACCTCGCTCGGGACACCCGCCAGGTCACCGCACCCGACGGCTCCGTGCGCACGCTCACCGCGAAGGAATGCGAACTGCTCGTGGCACTCTCCCGCACACCGGACCGCCCCGTGAGCCGCGCCGCGCTCATGGAGGAGGTGTGGGACACGACGTGGGTGGGTGCGTCGCGCACACTCGACGTCCACGTCGCGTCACTGCGGAACAAGCTGAAGGACGTCGCCCGGATCGAGTCGGTGCGCGGTGTCGGCTATCGACTGGTCGCTCCCGCCGAGCCCGACGCGTGAGGAGACGGCTGCTCGCACTGGCGATCACGTTGACGGCCGCCGTGCTGGCGGCTCTCGTCGCGCCGCTCGTGGCCGCCCACGCGGAGGAACGGGCGATCACCATCCACGAACGGCGTCTGGCCGCCGCGACCCGGTTCGCCACCCTGGCCGACAGCGTCGGTGACGCGAGCTCACTGGGACCCGATCTGATGCGGTACGGCGAGGTCACGGAGAGCACCCGCACGTGGATCGTCGACATCGACGGATCGGTGCTCGCACCTGCCGGCTCGGATCTGCCGGCCGACGTGCCGGGTCTGGCGGGCGCGGTACGCGACGCGCTCGCGGGAACACCGACCTCCGCTCCGACTGCGCTGTGGCCGTGGCAGACCGAGCCGTTGATCGTCGCGACGCCCATCGGCCGGGACGCGCAGATCCTCGGTGCCGTCGTCATGCTGGAGGACACATCGGCCGCGCGGGACAACGTGCAGCGAGCGATGGTGCTCGCCGCGGCGGGCGGCGCCGTCGTCCTCGCGCTCGTCGCCTGGCTCGTGGGAGTGCCACTCGTCGGCTGGGTGGTGCGGCCGGTCGACGATCTGACCACCCGCGTCGAGCAGCTGTCCCGTGGCCGCACTCCGACCGAGGGACGCCACGTCGGGCCTCCCGAACTCCGGCGGCTCGCGGAGTCGTTCGACGACATGGCGGCGAACGTGGAGCACTCCCGGCAGCAGCAGCGCGAACTGGTCGCGGACGTGTCGCATCAGTTGGCCAATCCGCTGACGGCACTGCGGCTCCGGCTCGAGAACCTGGCCGTGGACGATCCGGCCGTCGAACCGGTGCTCGCCGAGACCGAACGCATGGCGCGCTCACTCGACGCGGTGATCGAGATCAGCCGCGCGGGAGGCTTCGACCGACGCTCCTCCGAGGTGGACGTCGCCCGGCAGCTTCGCGAGCGGGTCGCGCTGTGGGCGCCGTTGTTCGGGGATCTGCTGACCGTCCGGGTCGACGTCGACACCGCCCCGGCGTTCCTGGAGGAGGACCTCGTCCCCACGGTCCTCGACGTCCTGCTGGACAACGCCCTGAAGTACGCGGAGGGTCGGTCCGTCGACGTCTCGCTGGAGCAGGCCGGCGACGCGTGGCGAGTGACGGTGCGCGATCACGGTGACGGCGTCAGTGCCGCCGAAGCCGCCGAGCTGGGGCGGCGCTTCCATCGACTCGACCGGCACGCCGGCGTCGAGGGCACCGGACTGGGTCTCGCGATCGTCGTCCTCCGCATCCGCGACGCCGACGGGGACGTGGTCTTCGACCCCGCCGATCCCGGCCTGCGGACGGTCATCTCACTTCCCGCGCGTCTCGATCGCGGAACCACCGCAGCGCCCCCGGATGCAGCGGGACCGGCTGGGTGAACATCCCGGCGGCGACGGTCGGCTGCCGGACGTCGGGGACGGTTCGTGCGATCGCGTCCTGACGGTCGAAGACGACGGACGTGAACCCGTAGGCCGTGTCCTCGCGGAGCGTCGGCGTCGCGATGAGGTAGGTCTTCACGCTGACAGTCTGGACGGCGGCGGGCAGACGGTACGGCCCGGCCGGCAGCGGACCGGTGACGTACTGCGGACCCCACGTCGACACGAGTCCCTCGACCAGTCCACCGAGATCCAGCGCGCGGACCGGTGTGCGCGCGCCCAGCTCGACCAGTGCCCGCACCGGGAACCCGCTGACGAAGGCCAGCGCGTCGACGCGTCCGGTGCTCAGCGCCGCCGTCGCCTCGCCGAGCGGTTGCGCGACGAAGTCGACGTCCGCCGTGTCCACTCCTGCTGCGGCCAGGCACCTCTCGGTCACCGACCGGGTACCCGAGTCGGTCTGGCCCGCGCTCAGGCGCACGCCCGTCAGATCCTGGATGCCCGTGACCGGGGAATCCACCGGGACGAGGATCTGCAGGAAGCTGTCGTAGAGCCGGGCCAGCGCGGTCAGGGGGACCGGGGAGTCGAAGGCTCCCTCGCCGCGCACCGCGTCGAGCGCCGTGTCGCCGAGACAGAACGCGACGTCCGCGGTGCCCGACGAGAGGTCGAGCACGTTTCCCACGGAGCCGCCGGTCACGACGACCTCCGAGCGCACACCCGGCAGCACCTGCGTGGCCTCTGTGCGCAGAGCCGCGCCGTACTCGTCGAACACCGCACCCACGTTGCCGGTGGCGATGCGCAGTCGGCCGGAAGCGTCCTGCCACCACGTGTCTCGGGAACACCCCGCCAGGGCGCCGGCGGCCGCAGCCGCGCCGGCCCCGCGGAGGAACTGCCGTCGGCCGAGCACGCGTTCAGCATAGGCCGGGGCCGGTCCGTCAGCGCTGAGTGAGCCGCGACCCGGTCTCGACGGAGACGACGCCCGAGCCGAAGAGCCCGTCGACGATCTGGTGCACGCCGGTGGCCAGTTCCTGTGCGGCGACCGGATTGAGCATGTCGGCCATCGACGGGATGCCGATGTCGACGGCGGCGTCGAAGGCCATCTCGACGGCGCCGTCGCCGGTCTCCCGCACCGCCCACCGGCCGTCGAACGATCCCAGATCGCCGCTCGACTGCTCGAAGGTGACGGTGCGGCCGGGCACGTCGACGGTGTCCGTCTCGACCCACTGCAGCAGACCGCCGCGGAAGTGGGTCGACCACGACGACGATCGGACGTACCCGGCCGCGTCCCGCGACTCGGGATCCGTCACGGTGATGCGGTCGACCATGGGTACGTGATCGCCGAATGAGGCGAAGTCGCTGACCCGATCGAACACGTCGTCCGGAGTGACGCCGGTGAGGGTGGCGATCACACTGATGATGCTGGGGGACATGAGAACTCCTCGAATGGAATCGACGGTCAGGCGGACTGCAGGACGGGATAGGCGCCGGGGGAGCGCTCCACCAGATGTCGGGCGGTGAGGCGGGCGGAGCGTTCGATGGTGCCCGCCGTCTGCGCGGGAGGGAGGGGTCCGGACCCGAGCGACGTGGGAAACGGGCTGGTGTTGAACAGGTTCGCGACGGAGGCGAGGAGATTGGCGAACTTCGTCTGCGACGCGGGGTCGAGCAGGTCGAAGAAGGCCGGCTTCCACAGGCGCTGGAACACGTCCGGGTGCAGCCGGCGAGGCGCGTCCACCGCGATCCCGAGGCGGGTCGCCTCGTCGACCAGCACGGCGACGAGCGAGTCGATGTCCAGTGCCGCGGCCCCGCTGGTGACCCACACGTGCTCGCGGTCGTACTGCCGCGGGTGGTTCACCACCGTCGCGATCGACCGTGCGACGACGTCGCGCGGCACGAAGTCGTACTGCAGCGCGTCCTCGCACAGGACGACCGGCAACGTCCCGCGCAGGAAGGCGCGCACGAGGGTGTGCAGCCCCTGCAACTCGGAGATCTCACCGGTCTCGGAATCGCCGCACACGATGGACGGGCGGACGATGGTCCAGTCGAGGCCGCTGCTCCGCACGAGATCCTCGCCGTCCCTCTTGCTGGCGATGTACGCACCGGGGTGCATGGTGGCGAGTCCGCCGGTGACGTCCGGGATCACGGGTTGGCCGACGAAGGCGGTGCTGACGTGCACCAGGCGTGCCGACGCGTCCCGGGAGAGCTCCACGATGTGGCGGACTCCGTCGACGTTGACGGCCCGGGTGGACGCGTCGTCGATCCCGAAGTCCACGACGCCGGCGCAGTGCACGACGGTGTCCACGTCGCGGGTGAGGGCGGACCACGTCCGGTCGTCGAGTCCGAGGTGTGGCGCGCGGAGGTCGCCGCGGACAGTGATCCCCGAGTGCTGCACGGCCCGTCGACCTTCCAGCACGACGACGTCGTGGTCCTCGGTGAGGGCGCGGAGCGTCGGCAGTCCGACGACGCCGGAGGCTCCGGTCAGCAGAATCGTCATCGGTGTCCTTTCGAGAACGTCTCGCGCAGTGCGTCGCCGACGGCGGTGAGCATCCAGTCGACATCAGCCTCGGTCATCGTGGCCGGGGGAGTGAAACGCACGACTGGACTGGCGTTCAGGGAGTGGTTGGCCACGACGCGCCGGTCGAGCAGCGCGAGCAGGAAGCGGCCGGCGGTGCCGGCGTCGCCGAAGTCCAGCCCGATGAGCAACCCTCGACCGCGGACCTCCACGGTTCCGAGATCCGCTGTGAGTATGCGCAACTCGTCGAGCAGTCGTCCGCCCGTCCGTGCGGATCGCGCCACCAGCTTCTCGTCGTCGATGACCTCGAGCGCGGCGCACGCGGCCGCCATCCCCAGCGGCGCACCGGAGAAGGTCGACGTGTGGATGCCGAAGTCGATGTCGAAGGCACGGAAGGCGCGCGGTGTCGCGACGGCGGCCGACACGGGAATCACGCCGCCGCCCAGACTCTTTCCCACGAGGACGATGTCGGCGTCGACGGCGTCCCGCTCGCTCTCCCACATCAGGCCGGTGCGTCCGAGGCCGGTCATGATCTCGTCGATCACGAGGAGGGCTCCGCGTTCACGGCACAGTGCCGAGGCGACCGCGAGGTAGTTGCGGGGCGGCAGCACGACCCCGCCCTCGCCCTGCACGGGTTCGAGGACCACGCAGGCGTCTGAGGCGTCGTCGCCGAGTGCGTCCGACAGTGCCTGGACGTCGCCGTACGGAACTGTGGTCGCCGCGGTGAACAGTCGACGGAACGGGTTCTGATACGACGGATTCGCCGTGAGGGCGAGCGCGCCGAGGGTCTTGCCGTGGTAGCCGCGGCTCGCCCCGATCAGGCGATGGTGGCCGGCGCTACAGGCCATCTTGACGGCGGCTTCGGTGGCCTCGGTTCCGGAGGCGCCGAAGTAGACCTTCGACAGCGGGTCCGGCAGGCGGGCCGCCAGTGCCGCCGCGGCCTCGGCCACCCGAGGTTCGAGCAGGGTGCGGGTGGAGACGGGATGGCGTCCGAGCTGGGCGATCACCGCGTCGACGACGCGGGGATGCCGGGCGCCGAGCAGGAGGGTCCCGTACCCGCCGCAGTTGAGGTACTCGACGTCGTCGGTCGACCACAGTCTGGCTCCGAGCGAGCGGTCCTCGACGATGTCGCCCAGCATGGAGGCCACGCGTGCACGAGACTCGGACAGATGCGCGCGGGTGTGGCTCTGCACCCGCCCGTCGAGGGACGTCGAGATCGACATGGTGTGGCTCCCGAGACGAGGAGAAGCGATGAGGCGTGCGGCCCGGCGGGCCGCCGCGATCACCGACGGTAACCCCGGCTGCAGGTGGCGTCAAAGCCACCGATGAGTCGTATGATGTTGCGCCACAACCGATGGAGCGAACCACCGTTATCCTGTGGGGCAGCTCCGAGTGGCTGGTCCGGTGACCACGGAGTGAATCCGGATCATCAGAAATTGTGCGAATATCGGTTCACCGGGACCGGCCGTCGTCAGATCTTCTTGCGGGCCCGGTACGCGGCGACGTTGGCGCGGTTGCCGCAGTTTCCGGTGTCGCAGTACCGCCTCGATCGGTTGCGGGACAGGTCGACGAGCACCGCGTCGCAGTCCGGTGCGTCGCACAGGCGGAGCCGCTCGAGCTCGTCCGACCGCACCATGTCGGCGAGGGCGACGGCGGTCTCGGCCGTCATGCGATCGGCGAGGGGCGCGTCGTCGTCGCTGACGTGCATGTGCCAGCCCCAGTCGCCGTGGCGGGTGAGGTACGGCCGGGCGTCGGATGCGGCCAGCATCGCGTTGACGACGGGTACGACGGCGTCGGGTTCGCCCGTCTCCCACAGCGCCCGCCAGGCCGGGCGCAGGGCCCGCACGGCGTCGAGTTCCTCCTGTGTGCCGTCGCGGCGCCCCGTCCACTCGTGCTCGTCGAGCATCGACGACAGGGTGCTCACGTCAGGGAGGTGGTCCTCGCCGTTCGCGGCGGTGTTGATCAGCGCCGCCGCCCAGACGAGGGCGGTGCGTGTGTCATGAGCAAAAAGCATTTGACTCCTGACCTTCCGGGTCTCTAGTGTCATGACCAATCTACAGTTACGGTCATGACATGACGGGCGACGTACCCGACGGTGTGGCCGGATCCTCGAAAGGGCCGCTCATGGTGTCCTCCCGTTCCGGTGTCGCGTTCGCCGTGACCTCCGCGATCGCGTTCGGAATGTCGGGCCCGTTCGCGAAGGCGCTCACCGACACCGGGTGGTCGCCCGAGTCCGCGGTGCTCGCTCGCATCGTGGGCGGTGCGGTGATCCTCCTGCCCGTCGTCGTCCTGCTGCGCCGCGGCGCACTCCGCGGGGTGCTCTCGGCTCCCGTCACCGTCGTCGCGTACGGCGTCGTCGCGGTGGCAGGAGCCCAGGTCTGCTTCTTCAATGCGATCCAACACCTCTCGGTGGGTGTCGCACTCATGCTCGAGTACCTCGGGCCGGTCCTGGTGATCGGCTGGATCTGGATCACCACCCGGCGGCGCCCCCGCCCGACGACGATGGCGGGTGTCGCACTCGCGCTCGGTGGTGCGCTCGTCGTGCTCGACGTGTTCGACGGCGCCGTGTTCGATCCTGTCGGCGTGCTCTGGGGACTGTCCGCCGCCGTGTGTCTCGCGTTCTACTTCGTGGTGTCCGCGAAACAGGGTGACGCCGTCGATCCGTTGGTTCTCTCGGCCGCCGGACTGGCGGTGGGCGCCATTGTGGTCGGCGTCGCCGGAATGCTGGGAATGGTTCCGTTGCAGGTGTCGACGAACGACGTCGCTCTCGACGGCCGGGCGTGGCCGTGGTGGACTGCCGTCGCAGTGCTCGCCCTGGTCTCCGCAGCCGTCGCGTACGTTTTCGGGATCATGGCGTCCCGCGCCCTCGGGGCATCGACCGCATCGGTGATCGCGCTGGTCGAGGTGCTGTGCGCGGTGGTTGCGGCGTGGCTCCTGCTCGGCGAGACGGTGTCTCTCACTCAAATCGCAGGTGGTGCAGCAATTCTGACGGGAGCCGCCGTGGTGCAGTGGCGGTCCGATGCACCGCCGCCCGTGGAGGCGTTGCCGGCCTCGGCAGGAATGGACGGATCTCACGGGGTATCCGTTCTCCCCTGACGCGGCACTGTATGGTGAGGGCGCGTCGTGGTATTCGGCGGGTGGGCACTTCTCCGGGCGGGGTCGCGAGTGCCGGTCCGCCGGAATGTCAGTGACCACCACGCGGACATCGAAGCCGTTGCACGGGAGCCCGTCATGACCATCGAATTCGTCGACCTCGCGGAAACGTGGGTTGCGGGTCTCCCTGTGCGTAGCCCGAAACGGGCGTTGGGCTCTCTCTACGACACCAATCTCGAACGTGCGTGGTCCGGAATCCTGAACCAGGACATCGGTGAACCGCTCGGGTCGATCTACACCGACTTCGTTCCCGCGATCGGGTCCTACAGCACGCAGATCGTCGGGTACCGCGTCGCGGACGGTGACGTGCGCCGCGGGCACATCGTGGCGCGTGTGCCGGCGGGGCGCTATGCGAAATTCTCCGCGGTCGGCAATTTTCCGCAGGTCCTGACGACGCTGTGGAACGAGATCACCCACGCGGAGGAGATGGGGTCCTTCACTCGCGCCTTCACCGGTGAGTTCGAGGTGTATCCCCACGCATACAAGATCGAGATGTACGTTCCGGTCGCGACGCCCGGCTCGCGGGGCGTCGGCGGTGCGGGATGACGTTCCGTCTCGTGGCTCGTCCGAGCATGGTGTTCGGCGGACTGGTCGTGCCCGGTGTCGATCCCGGACCCGAGGGCAGCGCCAGCGATCTCGTCGTGTTCCTGCGAGAGCGTATCCGCGAACGTGAACCGGAGGACGCCGACGTCTACACCGTCTACGTCCCGGATCAGCGTGGTGTCTGCAACGTCGTCGTCGGCGTACCTCGTGGGAACGTCGACGACGTGCCGATCGGCGACGTCTTCGTCACGGTTCCGTCGGGAGCGTTCGCGGTCTTCACCCCCTCGATGACGCTGCCCGACCGGGCGGAGGATGCGTGGGCGCAGGCCGAGGAGGCCATCGCCGACGGCTCGATCGTGCGCGCCGGCGGGGTGGAGTTCGAGTGCCTCTCAGCCGACGGGAACGTCGAGATCTTCGTCGCCGTCTCGCTGCAATGACGTGCGCCGACGTCCGGCGACGACGGACGAGAAGTCGGCTCTCGCCGAGATAAAGAACCTACCGACGAGTAGAAGCAGTCGGAGCGGTGCCTGGACTCGCTCGAGCGCTGGTCGTCATTGTGATTTTGTCTCGAGTGCATTTCTGTGGCGGTGTTCGAGTCCAACCTGTGCCTATCATGATCACGCGCAGTAGAAGGGTGTGACACGGGATTCACACCGGCGGTTCGGAGCACCGGTCCGAACGCGCGTGACTAGTGGGGAGTAACAATGGTCAGGCAATTACGTGCAGAGGCAACGCGGTCCGCGGCCCTGCGGGCTGCCGCCGATCTGTTCCTGCGGGTCGGCCACGCCACGGCGACCCTGAGCCAGGTCTCGGCGGAGTCGGGTGTGACCAAGGGCGCGCTGTACTTCCACTTCGCCTCCAAGGAAGAGCTGGCGCGCGCGCTCGTCGACGAGGGGCGTGAGCGTGTCGCGGCCGCCTGCACCGGAATGGTCGACAGCCGTTCTCCCGCACTGGAATCCGTCATCGGGATCACGTATTCCGTTCTCGACCTTGCCAATACCGACAACCTGGTGCGCATCATGTACCGCCTGCAGCTCGAGGTGGACGCACCGGACCCCACGCGGGGGAGCGTCTTCGGTACGTGGCAGAACATCTTCTCGCACCTCTTCGAGCGTGCCATCGAGCACGGTGACGTCATCGACTCGCTGGACGCCGAGACCGCGTCCTGCCTGGTCTCGGAGATGCTCAGTGGCGTGCTGATGGTCGCCGAGGGCACTGCGCGCCTCGACGGTGCCGCCGTGCGCATGGAGCAGGTCTGGCACACCATCCTGCCCTCGCTCGTGCCGCCGGCGAAGCTCCCGTACTTCCGCGAGTTCGCCTCGCGAAGCCTCTCCAGCTTCGTACGCGATCGCTCGGGTGCCGACGCCACCAGCGACACCGGCGTCTCCAGCAACCACTAGCGTTCGGCGCTCTCCCGGCGCACACTGTGACGTGAGACACACGGCATCGTGTGTCGACCGCACGAGTGACGTCGGGAGAGACCCATGGAAGACATCGCCACGCGCGAACGCACCGACCGCCGCATGTCCGACAACGAGCTGCGCAAGGCCATCCGCGTGCTGCAGTCACGCGCGGACGACGCTCGGAAACGCGGTGACGCCGACGATGCCGCACGCATCGAACGCACTGTCCGCGACTACCAGGACGAGATGACCACCCGCCTCTGAACTCGGCCGGGCGGGGACGGTTGTCAGCTGGGTCCGAAGCGCTCCGTGCGGATGTTCGCCGGTGCATGTCCTCGCTCGACCAGCATGTCCGCGACCGTGTCGACGAAGCTCGTGGGCCCGCAGATGTAGCACCGCGGCTCGAACTCGGCGGGCCACCCGTGCGCGTCGAGATCCTCGATCGTGATGCGGCCGAGCGGCCTGCGGGAGCCGGTGGGAGCGCGCCGCGTGTAGAGCGTGGTGACGTCGACTCCCGCGGGCGGATGCGCCCACTCGTCGGCGAAGTACACCTCCGCCGGTTCACGGACCGAGTAGAGCACGCGGAACGGCACCCGGCCGCCGCTCGATCCCGCCGCGGCCTGCGCGCGGACCATCGCGCGGAGCGGAACGATGCCCGAGCCGCCGCCCACCAGCAGGACAGGCGGTGACGGGGTCTCGGTGGGTGCCGACGGCCGCCAGACGAACCACCGGCCGACGGGTCCGCGGATCTCGAACCGGTCGCCCACCTCGACGGCGCCGACGAGGTAGGGGGACACCTCGCCGTCGGAGACGTTCTGCACGGCGATCTCGATGCGCGACGTGCCGTCCGGTGCGGAGGCGAGGGAGTAGCTGCGCTGCGCGCTGTACCCGTCCTCGGCGGTCAGCTTCACGTCCACGTGCTGTCCGGCGAGATGTCCCGGCCAGCCGTCGACGTCGAGCACCAGCGTCGAGGCGGTCGGTGTCTCGCGCCGCACCTCGAGCACCCTCGCGACGAGCCAGGGCCGGGCCCCGACCCCGGCGGTGGCTCCGGTGGTCACGTCAGTCGCCTTGGTATCGCTGCTCGCGCCACGGGTCGCCGTAGTCGTGATAGCCGCCGCGCTCCCAGAATCCCTGTTCGTTCTCCTCGGTGAGTTCGATGCGCGAGACCCACTTCGCCGACTTCCAGAAGTACAGGTGCGGCACGAGAAGCCGTGCGGGACCGCCGTGTTCGCGTGCGAGCGGCTCTCCGTCGAACTCGGTGACCAGCCAGGCCTTTCCGTCTCGCAGGTCCTCGAGGGGCAGATTGGTGGTGTATCCGTCGAAGCCGTGTACGACGACGTACCCCGCCTCGGTGTCGAGACCGTCCAGCAGCACGTCGAGACTCACGCCGTTCCAGTTGGTGTCGAGCTTCGACCACTTGGTGACGCAGTGGATGTCGACCGTCGGGGTCTCGTGCGGCAGCGCGGCCACCTCGTCCCACGTCCAGGTCCGGGTCTCACCGGTCTCGGACGTGATGGAGAACGACCACGTGTCGGTCGCGACCACGGGCGCGGGCCCGATGGCGAGAACCGGGAAATCGTTGGTCAGGTACTGGCCGGGGGGAGTCCGACCGTCGTCGCCGCGCCGGCGGCCCACGAAGCCCTTCGAGATCAACGCCATGGTGGCAGATTCTGCGCCGGTCGTCGGGCCTCTGACAAGTCGGAGCGCGCACACTCGACCGGTAGTGTCGGGCACCACAGCAGGCCGGCGAGGGGGGAGTGCGACGCGATGGTGCAGAGCAGGCTGAGAGGGAGACGTCCGCGACGGTCGTGGACCGACCTGCGCGGGGCGATCGTGCTGGTCACCGGCGCCGCCAGCGGCATCGGTCGCGCCACGGCGATCGAGGCCGCGCGGCGTGGGGCGCGGCTGGTCGTCACGGACATCGCGGAGGCGGGACTGGCCGCCACGGCCGCCACCATCGCCGAGAACGGCGGCAGCGTCGTCGCCTCGCGTGCGCTCGACGTCTCCGACCACGACGCCGTCGCCTCGTTCGCGGACGCCGTGCACGCCGAGGTGGGGAGCGTCGACGTCGTCATGAACGTGGCCGGGATCTCCGCGTGGGGCACCGTCGAGAACATGGCCCACGAGACGTGGAAGGCGCTGATCGACATCAACCTGATGGGCCCGATCCACGTCACCCAGTGCTTCGTTCCCCCGATGATCGCGGCGGGTCGCGGTGGGTACCTGGTCAACGTGTCGTCGTCGGCCGGCCTGCTCGCGTATCCGTGGCACGCGGCGTACAGCGCCAGCAAGTTCGGCGTGCGCGGCATGTCCGAGGTGTTGCGCTACGACCTCGCCCGGCACGGCATCGACGTCTCGCTCGTGGTCCCCGGGGCGGTGCGGACACCGCTCGTCGAGACGGTGGACATCGCCGGCGTGGATCGCGACGACCCACGCGTGAGAAAGCTGACCGCACGCTTCGAGGCCCACGCCGTGTCGCCCGAGGTAGTCGCGGAGAAGATCCTGACCGGGATGGCGAAGCGGCACTTCCTCGTCTACTCGAGCAACGACATCCGGGTGGGGTACTGGGTGTCGCGCAAGTTCGCGCGCCCCTACGAGATGACCATGCAGGCGGCCAACGACTACTTCTCCCGACTGCTGCGCTGACCTCACGCGCGTGTCGCGGCGGAGCGCGTGCCGAGTCGGCGCTCACGCACTACCGTTCTGGCATGGACGCGACGGCTCCGCTGGGAGCGGATTCCGAGGTGGGAACGCTCCGGACGGTCATGCTGCACCGCCCTGGCGACGAGCTGCGCCGACTCACCCCCCGCAACAACGATCAGCTGCTGTTCGACGGGCTGCCGTGGGTGGACCGCGCTCGCGACGAGCACGACGCCTTCGCCGACCTGCTGCGAGGACGCGGTGTCGAGGTCCTCCTGCTCGGTGATCTGCTGACCGAGACCCTGGCCCTCAGCGGTGCCGCACGCGTGCAGGGGGTCGCCGCTGCGGTGGAACCCCGCCGGCTCGGACACGTGCTCGCCCGGGATCTGGCGACCTACCTCCGCGGCCTGCCCGCACCCGAACTGGCGACCGTGCTGATGGCGGGCATGACCTTCGACGAACTGCCGGTAGCGGACGACTCGGGTGTCTCGCTGGTCCGGCGCATGCACCACGGCGGCGACTTCGTCATCGAGCCGCTCCCGAACCTGCTGTTCACCCGCGACTCGTCGTTCTGGATCCAGCAACGCGTCGCGATCACGTCACTGGCGCTGCGGGCCCGCGCTCGGGAGACGTCGCTGACGGATCTGATCTACGCCTTCCATCCACGATTCCTCGGTGTGCGCCGGGCCTACGAGTCGCACACCGCGCCGGTGGAGGGCGGCGACGTGCTGCTGATGGCGCCCGGCGTCGTCGCCGTGGGAGTCGGTGAACGCACCACGCCCGCCGGTGCCGAAGCGCTCGCGCGCAGCCTCTTCGACGACGACCTCGCGCACACCGTGCTCGTGGTGCCCATCGCGCAGGAACGGGCGTCGATGCACCTGGACACCGTGTGCACGATGGTCGACACCGACGCGGTGGTGATGTACCCGATCATCCAGGACACGCTGTCCGCGTTCACGATTCGCCGCGAGGACACCGGTGTGACCATCACCGGCGCGGGCCCGTTCCTCGACGCCGCGGCCGACGCCATGGGTATCGGCAAACTGCGGGTCATCGACACCGGGCTCGACAACGTCACCGCCGAACGTGAGCAGTGGGACGACGGGAACAACACGCTCGCACTGGCTCCCGGCGTCGTCGTCGCGTACGAACGCAACGTCGAGACCAACGCGCGCCTCGAGGCGTCGGGCATCGAGGTGCTGCGCATCTCGGGATCGGAACTGGGGTCGGGCCGCGGCGGACCCCGCTGCATGTCCTGCCCCGTCGCCCGCGATCCCGTCTGACCTCCGGCCTTCCCGCTGATGTCCGGCCGGCCTCCGGCCTTCCCGCTGATGTCCGGCCGGCTAGAGGACCGTGCTCACCGTGGCCGCCGGGCGCGCCAGGACGGTGCCCTTCTCGCCGACCACGAAGGGCCGCTCGATGAGTACCGGATGCGTCAGCATGGCGCGCAGGACCGTCTCGTCGTCGGCATTCGCGAGATCGAGTTCCTTGTACAGTGTCTCGCGCTTGCGCACAGCGGTGCGCGGGGTGAGGCCGGCATCGGAGATGAGGGCTCGCAACGTCGCCTCGTCCGGCGGGGTGGTCAGGTAGGGCACGATGGTCGGCTCCACCCCCGCGTCGCGGATGGCCGCGAGTACGTTGCGGGACGTCGAGCACCGGGGGTTGTGATAGATCGTGACGGACATGGAGCAAGTATGGCGGGAGTGGGACCGATGAGGTTCACGATCGACGGTGCGTCGGGGACGGCGCCGTTCGACCAGGTGCGGTCGCAGATCGTGGCCGCGGTGCGGTCGGGGCAGCTCATCGCGGGATCGAAACTGCCGACGGTGCGAGCTCTCGCGGCGACGCTGGACCTCGCTCCCAACACGGTGGCGAAGGCGTACCGCGAACTCGAGAAGGACGGCGTGATCGAGACCCGGGGGCGGTCGGGCACCTTCGTGGCGGCCGGCGGCGATCCTTCGGCCGGGGCAGTGCAACTCGCGGCCACGGAGTACGTCCGCGCGGCGCGTCGCGCCGGCATCGACGACGAGGTGGCTCTGCGCTACGTGCGGACGGCGCTCGCGGACTCCTGACACCACTTAGGTTGACGCTTCAACCTAAGTGTGTCATCGTGATCCCGAATCCACCCCGACCCATCAGAGGATCACTGTGAAGACACCTGTCGTCGTTCGAGACATCGCCGCACTCGTCGCGCGCATCGCCCTGGGCGTCGTGTTCGTCGCCCACGGGTGGCAGAAACTGCGTACCAACGGGCTCGATGCCACCACCGCCGGCTTCGAGGGCATGGGCATTCCGGCCCCGCAGATGTCGGCGTACTTCGCCACATTCGTCGAGCTCATCGGTGGAGCCGCTCTGATCCTGGGCGTGCTGACGTCCGTCGCGGCTCTGCTGCTGGTCGTCGACATGGTCGGCGCGCTCGTCTTCGTGCACCTCGACAAGGGCGTGTTCGTCGGCGAGGGCGGCTGGGAACTGGTCGTCGCACTCGGCGCCGGAGCGCTTCTCCTCGCGGCAGTCGGCTCGGGCACGTACAGTGTCGACCGCGCATTCCGCCGTCCGAAGTCACGTGCACGCGTATCGTCCTGACCTGCAAAAACAGTCTGTGAACTTGCACCGGGGCGTCGAGGCGAGCAACGTGACGTCTCATGACATCGCGTATGGACACGGACACAGGACCGGCTGACACCCCACGCGATGATGCCGCGGACGTTCCCTCGTCCGCGGCATCTGCCGTGCTGCCCACCTCCGCGCACCCCGATGCGCAGGACCCCGGGTCGCAGGAACCGGCGCCGCGGCGCGCCACCCTCGACCCCGTGGTGTTCGGCGTCGCGGCAGCCGTCGTCACGGGCATCATCGTCTGGGGACTGGCCGGACCGACGAGCCTCGAGAACGTGACGTCCTCGATGCTGGACTGGCTCGTCACCAACATGGGCTGGCTGTTCATCATCTCCGCCACCGGTTTCGTGCTCTTCTGCATCTACCTGGCGATGTCGAAGTACGGACGTATCCCGCTCGGCAAGGACGGGGAGAAGCCGGAGTTCAAGACCGTCAGCTGGATCGCCATGATGTTCAGCGCCGGCATGGGCATCGGGTTGATGTTCTACGGCGTCTCCGAGCCGCTGACGCACTTCGTCACGCCGCCGCCCGGCACCGACAGCAGTGTCGGAACGGCCATGGCCACCACGATGTTCCACTGGAGCCTGCATCCGTGGTCCATCTACGCCGTCATGGGTCTCGCCGTCGCGTACAGCACCTACCGCCGCGGCCGTCGTCAGCTCATCAGCTCCGCCTTCCTCCCGCTCCTCGGTCGCCGCGCCGAGGGCCCGATCGGCAAGGTCATCGACATCCTCGCCATCTTCGCGACGCTGTTCGGTACCGCCGCCTCCCTCGGACTCGGTGCGCTGCAAATCGGTTCGGGTGTCGAGGTCATCGGCTGGCTCGGTCAGGCCGGCACGCTCCTGCTCGTCGCCATCGTCGCGCTGTTGACCCTCGCCTTCGTCGCGTCCGCGGTCTCCGGCGTCGCCAAGGGCATCCAGTGGCTGTCCAACATCAACATGGTGCTGGCACTCGTCCTCGCACTCTTCGTGTTCGTGCTGGGCCCGACGGTGTTGATCCTCAACCTGATTCCCACCACCATCGGCGACTACGCGAGCCAGCTGTTCCACATGTCGGCTCGCTCGGCGGCGTCGTCCGATCCGGAGACCGCGTCGTGGCTGTCGTCGTGGACGATCTTCTACTGGGCCTGGTGGGTCTCCTGGACCCCCTTCGTCGGCATGTTCCTCGCCCGCATCAGCCGTGGCCGCACCGTTCGTGAGTTCATCATCGGTGTCATCGTGATCCCGAGTGCCGTGAGCCTGGTGTGGTTCTCGATCTTCGGCGGCGCCGGTATCGGCGAACAGCGCGACGGCATCGACCTGGCCGCGCGCGCCAGCAGCGAGTCTCAGCTGTTCGGCATGCTCGAGAACCTGCCGCTCTTCGGGCTGTCGACGGTCGTCGTGATGATTCTCGTGGCCGTCTTCTTCGTCTCCGGTGCCGACGCGGCGTCCATGGTCATGGGCACCCTCAGTCAGCGCGGAACCCTCGAGCCCAGCCGCTGGGTCGTCGTGTTCTGGGGAGCCATCACCGGTGGCACCGCCGCGATCATCCTGTGGACGGGCGGCGCGGACGCGCTCAACGGCTTGCAGACCATGACAATCATCGCCGCGGCGCCGTTCGTGCTGGTCATGATCGGGCTGTCGGTGTCGCTCTACCGCGACCTGTCGCACGATCCACTGGTGCTCACGCAACGTCGTCGACGTCTCCGGCTGACGAAGGCCGGGCGCACCGAGCTCTGAGCGGTCAGCGCCAGCTCGGCAACCAGAGCTGCTGCTGCCACGTCTCCTGACTGATGGGCAGACCCGTGAGGATCGGCCAGAGCCACACGAAGTTGGCGATCACCACGGCGACGTACAGCGAGACCAGCAGCAGACCGAGCGTGCGGCGCTCGCGACCCTGCCCACCGCGGAGTCCTCGCCCGAGGATGTCGCCGAGGACCAGGGTGACGCCCATGACGAGGAAGGGCGCGAGCGCCGCGGCGTAGAAGAAGTACATCTGACGGTCGAGGGTCAGGAACCACGGCAGGATGCCGGCGCCGTAGCCGACGAGCACGGCGGCGTAGCGCCAGTCGCGGCGGGCCACGGTGCTCCACAGCGCCCAGCCGAGCATCGGGAACGCGACCCACCACAGAGCAGGCGTGCCGATGAGCATGACGGCCTTGACGCAGTTGCCGCCCGTCGAACAACCGGTGATCTGCTGCCCGTCGGCGAAGTAGTAGAGCATCGGCCGCAGACCCATCGGCCACGTCCACGGCTTGGACTCCCACGGGTGGCGGTTACCGGCCGAGTTGGTCAGTCCGGCGTGGAAGTCGAGGACGTTGCCGCTGTAGTACCAGAGCGAGCGCAGAGCGGCGGGCACGAACGAGAACGGTCCGCCCGTCCCGATGTCGGTACCCACGGCGTTCCGGTCGACGCCGGTCTCACTCGCGAACCAGCCGGCGTAGGTGGCCAGATAGACGACGAGCGGAATCGCTACCAGCGCGTACAGCGCGGGTCCGACGTCGCGCACGGCGGTGCCGACCCACGGCCGGGTGACCCCGTACTGGCGACGCGCCGCGACGTCGAAGGCGACGCTGAGCAGTCCGAAGAACGCGACGAAGTAGATACCCGACCACTTCGTTCCGCACGCCAGACCGAGCAGGAGTCCGCCGCCGAACCGCCACCAGCGGACGCCGAGACGCGGGCCCCACGTGGTCATCTCCATGCGGCCCTCGACGGCGACCCGGTGCAACCGCTCCCGGACGTCGTCCCGGTCGCGGACCAGAGCGCCGAACGCGGCGACGACGAACACCACCATGAAGATGTCGAGCATGCCGACTCGGGACGTCACGAACGTGACGCCGTCCACGATCATGAGGATCCCGGCGATCGCGCCCAGCAGCGTCGAGCGCGTCATGCGGCGCACGATGCGGACGACGAGGAGAACGAGGATCACACCGAAGACGGCCGACGACAGCCGCCAACCCCATCCGGTGTAGCCGAACAGTGCCTCGCCGACGGCGATCAGCTGCTTGCCGACGGGCGGGTGGACGACGAGGCCGTAGGCCGGGTTGTCCTCGACGCCGCCGCCGGTGAGCACCTGGTAGCCCTGCGGGGCGTAGTGCTTCTCGTCGAACACCGGGGTGCCGGCGTCGGTCGGATAGCCGAGCATCGTGAAGCGGGTGACGGCCGCGAGGACCATGAGGACCGCGGTGACGATCCATCCGCGCATGCGGTCGGTGGGCCCGAATACTGCGGGCGGGAGAGCGGGGCGCGGCGCGGTGAGGTACTCGTCGGAACCGTCGCGACCGGTGGGGATACGCGCGGTCACGAGGGTCACGATTCGATCGTAGGCTAGATGCCGACGGCGACCGCGGTCGTGACCGACGAGCGAGATGAGGACGACGCGTGCTGGTACTCGGTGCGACACCGATGGGGGACCCCGCAGACGCGTCGCCCCGACTGCGCGACGCACTGGCCACGGCCGATGTCGTCGCGGCGGAGGACACGCGTCGCACGAAGTCCTTGGCCACGGCACTCGGGGTGCAGATCACCGGTCGCGTCGTCAGTTTCTACGACCAGGTCGAGGTCGATCGGGTTCCCCTGCTGCTCGCCGAGATGCGCGAGGGGCGGCGGGTCCTGCTGGTCACCGACGCCGGTATGCCCTCCGTGAGCGACCCGGGTTACCGACTGGTGGCCGCGTGCGCAGAGGCGGGGATCGGCGTGACCTGCCTGCCCGGGCCGTCCGCCGTGACCACCGCACTGGCCCTGTCGGGGTTGCCGGTGGAGCGCTTTTGCTTCGACGGATTCGCCCCTCGCAAGCGTGGTCCCCGGCAGGCGTGGATGCGCACGCTGACGACGGAGAGCCGCGCCGTCGTGTTCTTCGAGGCCCCGCACCGCATCGCGGACTGCCTCGCCGACGCGTCCGAGGTACTCGGCCCCGATCGGCGCGCCGCGGTGTGCCGGGAATTGACCAAGACCTACGAGGAAGTGAAGCGAGGGACGCTGGGGGAGTTGGCCGCGTGGGCCGCCGACGGCGTGCGCGGCGAGATCACGGTGGTCCTGGCCGGAGCCGAGCCCGTCAGTGCGGATCCCGCCGACCTCGTCGCGGAGGTGGAGGATCTCGTGTCCGCCGGACTCGGCCTCAAGGACGCGTGCGCACGGGTGGCCACCACGACGGCGGCGGACGTGTCCAAGCGTGCGCTCTACGAAGCGGTGCTGGCCGCGCGCGGCTGACGCCGACGCCGCGACGTCAGCCGACGACCTGCTGGCGCAGTCCGTCGGTCGCCGTCTCGAGGACGGACTTGGTCCCGCGCTTGACGATGAATCCCGGCACGGGGATCTTCGGGTCGAGCGTGATCTCGAACTCGAGGTGGGTGCCCTTGTCGGTCTCGCTGAGGCGGTACTCCGCGTGCTGCGACTTCTGCTGGGTGCTCTCGACGACGTCCCACGCCACCGACATGTCGGACCACGTGAAGCGCAGCACCTGCTCGTCGGTGAATCCCATGACGGCGACGGTCATCTCGGCGAGGACGGGACGACCCTGATCGTCACGCTCGCGCACCGAGACCTTCTTGTGGATCGACGACCAGGCCGGCAGACCCTCGAGGTCCGCGATGACCGCGAGCACGTCGGCCGGTGGTGCCTCGATCTCGACTTCTCTGTTTCCGCTGACAGCCATGGCGTGAATGTAACCGACCGTCCACACCTACAGGGCGGTTTGGGTCGGTGTCGTGATCATGTCCCGGTGCCGGCCAGGGGAACTGTGCCGCGGCGGACCTGCTCGTCGACGAAGACGGCGATCTCCGAGATCGCACGCGCCGACTCGGGAACGAAGTCCGCGGCGTGGAACACGTGCACCTGGTCCTGCCACACCTGGAGACGGCACTCGATTCCGGCGTCAGCCAGGCGCTCCGCCATCAGTTCCGAGTCGGCGTAGACCATCTCGGTGGACCCGACCTGGATCAGGACCGGCGGGAGGGCGGACAGGTCCGCGTCGACGGGACAGACGCGGGGACCACGCTTGCCGTCCACGACGATGCGGGCCTCGACCTCGTCCGCCAGCTCGGTGAGCGCCGGCACGGCGCCCTTGGGGAAGACCGAGCACAGGGACGCGTTGGGATGCAACATCTTCCGCGTCGGATCGAGATCGGTGAGCGGAGACAGGGCGATGATGCCGCCCGCGGGCGGCAGACCCTGGCTCTGCAGGGCGAGCGCCACCATGAAGGCCAGGTAACCGCCGGCGGAGTCACCGGCGATGAAGATCTGTTCGGGCAGGTACCCCGCGTCGAGCAGGTAGCGGAAGCCGTCGACCCCGTCCTCCACCGCGTGCGAGATGGGGTTGCGCGGCATCATCCGGTAGTCGACCGACAGCACGTCGGCACCGGTGGACTGGGCGATGCGCGAGACGAGCCGGCGGTGGCTGTTGAGGCCACACACCACGAACGCGCCGCCGTGGAGATACAGGATCACGCGATCGCGGTCCGCGCGGCGGGTCGGTCGCTCGGACCTGCCGTCGGCACCGACACGACGCGGGCTGTCCGTGCGGACCCACTCGGCCCGGCACTCGTCGAGCCGCACGGGCGCGACGGTGGTGTCACCCACGGGTGGGAGGAGTCGGCCGGCCTGGTCGACCATCGACATGGGCCACGGCAGGCTGTGGGTCCGGGCCCACACGCCCAGGAAGGGACGGACCGTGCGGCGCAGGTACGCGGCGAGAAGCTTGGACTGCATGCTGCCGCCCTCGAACTCCTGGCGGTCCACGGCGGTGCCGACGCCGAGGGCGCGTCGCACCCGGCGACTGGCGGACGTGCGTGTCAGCGACGACGGTGCGGTCATCTCGGCCGAGGCGATGCTCATGGGTGGCCCTCCACTTCCTTGCTCGTACTGGGAATCGCACGATAGGGCCGAAACGAAACACTTCTCGAGGAATAGTTGTTGCCGGGGTCACACCGTGACCCCACGTTGTCGCAATAGTTGTGGGTTCGTTACTTCCGGGTAGCACAGTGAACCTGCAGGTGAGCCGCACCGTGACCACGCGGTTCCGCAGTTCGAGAGAGGTCCGCCCCCATGCCCTTCATGCCGGTCACAGAGTCGATGTTCCTACTGGCCGAGACGCGCGAGCACCCCATGCACGTCGGGGGACTGCAGCTGTTCGTGCCCCCGGAGGACGCCGGCGACGACTTCGGGATGCAGCTCTACGAGACGTTCCAGGCCGCCACCGACGTCTACAAACTGTTCCGCAAGCGGCCGGCTCCGCCGGTGAACTTCATGGGCACCGTGCGCTGGATCTACGACGAGGAGCTCGACTTCGAGCATCACGTCCGGCGCATCATGCTGCCGCGGCCGGGCCGCATCCGCGAGCTGCTGCGCTACATCTCCGCCGAGCACAGTGCGCCGCTCGATCGGCATCGCCCGATGTGGGAGCTGCACATCATCGAGGGGCTGGCCGACGGCCGCGTCGCGCTCTACAGCAAGATCCACCACTCGCTGGTCGACGGCGTCTCGGCGCTCAAGTTGTTCGAGCGCACCCTGACGACCGATCCCGAGGCCCGTGACTGCGGCCCGATCTGGGACCCGGCGCTGTTCGAGCGGCCGAAGAAGAAGAGCACCGAGGTGGCGAAGGTAGACGACGGTGGCGTCCTGTCGCTGCTGTCCACGGGCGTCAAGGCGGCCGGTGAGCTCGCCGGGGTCGGACCCGCCGCGGCCCGGATCGGTCTGAACAAGCTGCGCGGCAACGAGATGGTGCTGCCTCTGACCGCGCCGCGGACGATGCTCAACGTGCCGATCGGCGGGGCACGCCGCTTCGCCTCGCAGCAGTGGTCCAAGTCGAGGATGAAGGACATCGCGGCAGCGCTGGGGGTCACGTTGAACGACGTGGTGCTGACGATGTGCTCCGGGGCGCTGCGGTCCTATCTCATCGACCGCAACGCACTGCCCGACCAGCCGCTGATCGCGATGGTGCCGGTGTCCATGCGGGAGGCCGGTGCCGACGCGGACGGTGGCAACGCCGTCACCACCGTGCTGTGCAACCTCGGCACGGATCAGCCCGACCCGGAACGCCGTCTCGCCGCCGTCGTCTCGTCGATGAACGAGTCGAAGGCGATGATGCGCAACTTGTCTCCGCTGCAGGCGCTGAGCTACGGTGCCGCCGTGATGGCCCCTCTGTTGCTCACTCCCGTACCGGGATTCGTCCGCAACACCCCGCCCCCGTTCAACGTGATCATCTCGAACGTGCCCGGTCCGAAGACCGAGATGTACTGGAACGGTGCGCGACTGGACGGGGTGTATCCGGCGTCGATCGTCCTCGACGGTCAGGCGCTGAACATCACGTTGGCCACCAACGCCGACAACGTCAACTTCGGGCTCGTCGGAGATCGGCGTAGCGTGCCGTCGCTGCAGCGCATGCTCACGCATCTCGACACCGCGCTCGAGGAACTCGAGAAGCTGGCCGACGGGTGAGTTTCGCGCTGCGGCCGATGGTTCCGCGGGACCCGAACGAGGAACATCGAGCGGCGAGTTCGCTGGAACTGTTCTTCGACCTGGTCTTCGTCGTCGCGGTGTCGTTCGCCTCCGTGGAACTCGCCCATCTGCTGGAGGAGGACCACATCGCGTCGGGCATCGGTGCCTACGCGATGGTGTTCTTCGCCATCTGGTGGGCGTGGATGAACTTCACATGGTTCGCCACGTCGTTCGACACCGACGACTGGCTGTACCGCGTGACCACCATCGTGCAGATGGCCGGCGTACTGATCCTGGCCAGCGGTGTCTCCGACGCGATGATCGACTACGACTTCACGCTGGTGACCATCGGCTATGTCGTGATGCGACTGGCGATGGTGAGTCAGTGGATACGGGCGGGGCTGCGCAACAACGAGTTCCGCGGTACTGCGATGCGATACGCGGTGGGCATCACCGTCGTGCAGGTGTTGTGGGTCGCCCGACTCGCGCTTCCCGACAGCGTCGCCGTGCTCGGGTTCGTCGCGCTGGTGGCCGCGGAGCTCGCCGTCCCGGTGCTGGCGGAGCGCGCGGGACGGACGCCGCTGCACGGCGAGCACATCGCCGAGCGCTACGGTCTCTTCACCCTCATCCTGCTCGGTGAGTCGTTGCTGGCCTCGGCGACGGCCATTGTCGGCGGCATCAACGAACACGATCACACGGTCGAACTCGTCGGCCTCGCGATGGCCACGCTCGTCGTCGTCGCCGGCATGTGGTGGCTGTACTTCTCGGTGTCGCAGGAGGATTCGGTCGGGGCGAGACTCGGCCGCTCCTTGAGTTTCGGCTACACGCACTACTTCGTGTTCGCGGCGGCGGGCGCGGTGTCGGCGGGCATCGAGGTGGCCGTCGCGCACATCGAGGGTGACGGAGTGCTGTCGGACCGTCAGTCCTCCGCCGCGATCACGATTCCGGTGGCGGTCTTCGTCCTGGGGTTCTGGATGGTGGCGATGCGCCGCCGGTCGTCACGGCTGGTGAACATCGTGACGCCGGTCGGCGGTGTCGCTGTGCTCGCGGCCACGGCCGTACCCGGATCGGCCGTCGTCAGTGCGGCCGTGACGGCCCTGATCCTGCTCGTCGTCGTCGGAACGACGGTCGCCGATCGGTCCGCTCACTCCTCCGGTTCGACGTAGCGGGGGAACACGCCCGCAGGCTTGGGCAATGCCACACCCGGCGTGAGACGCGTTGTCAGCGAATCGAATTCGCGCTGCGTCACCCCGAGCAGGTCGAGCAGCTTCGCCGTGCTGTCGGGCATGAACGGCTGGGTCAGCAGGACGGTCACGCGGAGCACCTCGAGGGTCACGTACAGCACCGTCGCCATGCGGGCCGGATCCGTCTTGCGCAGAACCCACGGTTCCTGCGACGAGAAGTAGCGGTTGGTCTCCGCGAGTACCGACCAGATCGCGTCGAGCGCCAGGTGCATCTCGACGGCGTCCATGTGGCCGCGCACCACGGCGTGAAGGGCATCGACGCGATCGAGCATCGCCTCGTCGTCGGCGGTGAACTCGCCGGGTGTCGGCACCTGCGCATCGCAGTTCTTGGCCACCATGGACAGCGACCGCTGAGCCAGGTTCCCCAGTTCGTTGGCCAGGTCGGCGTTGATCCTGGTGACGATCGCCTCGTGGCTGTAGCTGCCGTCCTGTCCGAACGACACCTCGCGCAGGAGGAAGAAGCGCAACGAGTCCAGGCCGTACTCCTCGATCAAGGCCGCCGGACTGACGACGTTGCCCACCGACTTGGACATCTTCTCGCCCTTGTTGGTCAGGAAGCCGTGCGCGAACACGCGTTTCGGCAATTCGACACCTGCCGACATCAGGAACGCCGGCCAGAACACGGCGTGGAATCGCACGATGTCCTTGCCGATCATGTGGACGTCGGCCGGCCAGAACTTCCGGAACGACTCGCTGTCGGTGTCGGGGTAGCCGACGCCGGTGAGGTAGTTCGTCAACGCGTCGACCCACACGTACATGACGTGGTCGGGATCGCCGGGAACCTGGACACCCCAGTCGAAGGTGGACCGTGAGATCGACAGGTCCTTGAGACCGGACTTCACGAAGCTCGCCACCTCGTTGCGGCGACCCGCCGGGAGAATGAACTCGGGACGCTCCTCGTACAGCGCGAGCAGCTTGTCCTGGTACGCGGACAGCCGGAAGAAGTACGTCGACTCCTCCGTCCACTCCACCGGGGTGCCCGACTCGGTCGCGATGCGGGAACCGTCGTCTTGCAGCGTGGTCTCGCCCTCGGCGTAGTACGCCTCGTCCCGCACCGAGTACCACCCGCTGTACGAGTCGAGGTAGATGTCGCCGTTGTCGGTCATCTTCTGCCACAGGTCGCGGCTGGCCTCGAGGTGGTCGGCGTCCGTGGTGCGGATGAACCGGTCGAACGTGATCTTCAGCGACTCCTGCATGGCCTGGAACGCGTCCGAGTTTCGGCGCGCCAGATCGGCGGTGGAGATGCCCTCCTTCGACGCCGTCTGTGCCATCTTCAGACCGTGCTCGTCCGTTCCCGTCAGGAACCGCACGTCGAACCCGTCGAGCCGCTTGAACCGAGCGAGGACATCGGTGGAGATGTACTCGTACGCGTGGCCGATGTGGGGATCACCGTTCGGGTAGGCGATAGCGGTCGTGATGTAGAACGCAGGCTTGGTCGAACCGGTCTCAGTCATGGTGCGCCTACTCTATCTTTCGTGCCGAGAGACCGTCCCGCCCCCGACTTGCCCACTCCGCTCGCACCGCTCGTGGACGCGCACACGCACCTCGACGCGTGCGGGGCCACCGATGCAGCGTCGGTCGCGGCGATCCTCGATCGTTCCGAGTCGGTGGGTGTCGGACGCGTCGTCACCGTCGCGGACGACTTGGACGCGGCCCGTTTCGCCGTCGCTGCGGCGCACTGGGATCCGCGCGTCTACGCGGCCACCGCGATCCACCCGACGCGGGCGAACGTGCTCACCGACGAGGTCCGCGCGGAGATCGACCGTCTCGCCCGCGACCCGCGCACGGTGGCGGTGGGGGAGACCGGTCTCGACTACTACTGGCCGGGGAAGCTCGACGGCTGCGCCGCAGTGGAGGAGCAGGTCGAGGGCTTCCGCTGGCACATCGATCTGGCGAAGCGCGTCGGGAAGCCGCTCATGATCCACAATCGCGACGCCGACCACGACGTTCTCGCGGTGCTCCTCGACGAGGGCGCGCCGGAGACGGTGATCTTCCACTGCTTCTCGTCCGGTCCCGAGATGGCGCAGGTGTGCGTCGACGCCGGCTACGTGCTCAGCTTCTCCGGGACGGTGAGCTTCAAGAATTCCCACGAGTTGCGGGAAGCGGCCCAGTTGGTGCCGGACGGGCAGTACCTGCTCGAGACCGATGCGCCGTTCCTGACACCGCACCCGTTCCGCGGTGCTCCGAACGAGCCGTATTGCCTGCCCTACACGGCCCGTGCGCTGGCCGAGGCGACCGGCAGAACTGCTGATGACGTCGCGGCGTCGGCGACCGCCACGGCGGAGCGGGTCTACAGGCTCTAGTTCGGGGGCGGGAACTCGCCGTACGGGGTGATGGTGTTCCCGGTGAGGTCGAACTCGACGAACGAGGTGTTCGACGGGCAGCAGAACGCGTCGTCGGGGTTCAGCCACCGGTAGCGCACCGTGACCGTGCTGTCGGTCGCACCGACCACCGAGGTGTAGCTGTACGCATCCGACGTGGCGGTCCCGAGGTAGTCACCCGAGTTGGTGAAGAACAGGACGTGCGACTGCACGGTGCCGTTCCGGATGCCGGTCCCCGTCGCCCGCGCCCATTCGAGCGTCGGACATCCGTCCGCGCTGGTGCCGGGCGTGTGATCGTCGATCACGAAGGCCCCGCCCTGCGAGTCGGTGCCCAGGTTCGCGACGGCGGTGCGCACGTTCAGCGAACTCGGATCGACGCACGGCACCACCTGCGCCGGCTGCGCCGGTGCGGGTGCGGGCACGGTGACCGTCTCGGTCTGCGTCTCCACCCTCGTCTCCGGCGCGGGTGCCGGTGCGGGCGCCGGGGCGGACGACGAGGGTGCCGGGTCGTCGGCGGGGAGCGCCGTACCGGTCGTACCGGCGGAACCGCACGACACGGCGGCGGCGGCGAAGGCCGCCACGGCGAGAACGGCCATCGAACGCGGGAGAGTGGTCACCGAGCCTCCAGGGTGTCCGTACCGAGCGTTCTGCTCGGCGGTCGAAGGGTGTGTCGGCGACCACCCCCCGATCGTTACCGATGCTCAGGTCACGATCGGGTCGCGGCGACGGATCAGTCGTCGTCTCCGTACGTCTCCACCAGTCGATCGAACTCGGCACGGTCGATCACGCTGGGCTCGTTGATGGCCAGAGCCTGCGCGTACTTGCCCGCGAGGTGGTAGTCGCGGCCCAGGGGACCGCGCTCACCGTCCTCGTCGTCGTCCTGCGTGCTCGCTCCGGGCGGCACCTCGTTCTGCAGACCGTTCGTCTGCGCACCCAACCGAGCGTCGATCTTCGCCGTGATCTTCTGCATGATCTCTTGGTCGTCGCTCACTGTCGTGCCTCTCGTCGGTGTAGCGGCTTCTCGGTGCGGGGCCCGCGTCTCACAGGACCTTGTCGAGGAAGTCCTTCGTTCGCTCGTGCTGCGGGTTGCCGAACAGGTCGTCCGGCGAACCCTCCTCGACGATGTACCCCTCCGCCATGAAGATCACACGGTCGGACACCTCGCGGGCGAAGCCCATCTCGTGCGTGACGACGACCATCGTCATGCCGCCCTTCGCCAGATCGCGGAGGACCTGCAGGACCTCGCCGACCATCTCGGGGTCCAGCGCACTCGTGGCCTCGTCGAACAGCATGATGTCCGGGTCCATCGCCAGTGCACGTGCGATGGCGACGCGCTGCTTCTGCCCACCGGACAACTGCGCCGGCTTCGCGTTCTCCTTGTCGGCGAGGCCCACCTGGGCCAGCAGACGAACGGCGTTCTCGCGCGCCTTCGACTTGTCCGACTTCTTCGTCTCCACGGGCGCGAGCATCACGTTCTCGATGACGCTCATGTGGGGGAAGAGGTTGAAGTGCTGGAACACCATGCCGATGTGCTGGCGCACGGAGTCGAGGTTCACCTTCGGATCGGTCAGGTCGAAACCGTCGACCACGACCGTGCCGCCCGTGATGTCCTCGAGCTTGTTGAGGCACCGGAGGAAGGTGCTCTTGCCGGAACCGGACGGGCCGATGACACACACCACCTCGCCCGAGTGGACGTCGACGTCGAGGCCCTTGAGCACCTCGAGATCGCCGAACGACTTCTTCAGTCCGATGGCGCGGATCTTGACCTCGGCCGCAGCGGCGTCGGGCGCGGTGGTCTCGGTGCTCACTTGTTGATCCTCTTCTCGAGACGGTTCGACAGCATCGTCAACGCCATGATGATGACGAAGTACATGACGCCGATGATCAGCCACATGTTGAACGACTGGAAGTTGCGGGCGATGATGATCCGCCCCGACTGGGTGAGTTCGGCGAGGCCGATCACCGACAGGATCGAGGTGTCCTTCAGCGTGATGACGAACTGATTGATGTACGACGGGATCATCGTCCGGATCGCCTGTGGCATCACGACCTTGCGCATGGACGTCAGGTAGCTGATGCCGAGACTGCGCGAGGCCTCCATCTGGCCCTTGTCCACCGACAGGATGCCGCCGCGGACGATCTCCGCCATGTACGCACCGGCGTTGAGCGACAGCGTGATGATGCCGGCGGTGAACGCCGACATCTGGAAGCTGAGCGCGGCGGGAATGCCGAAGTAGATGAAGAAGGCCTGCACCAGCAGTGGCGTGCCGCGGAAGATGGCCACATAGGTGGCGCCGATCCCGCGCAGCCACGCCTTCGTCGACACCCGGAAGAGTCCGAAGACGGCGCCGAGGATCAGGGCCAGCACGATGGAGATGACCGTCAGGACGATGGTGAGCCAGAGGCCCTTCAGCAGTTCCTTGTACTCGCTCTTGATCAGTCCGGGGATCGAGTTGTCCGTCTCGTCCGCCGCGGCGCCGATGTAGGTACCGAGGATCTCGTCGTACTGGCCGGACGACCGCAGGTTGGCCAGTCCGGTGTCGAACGCGGCGAGCAGCTCGGGGTTCGCGCCCTTGTTCACGGCGAAGCCGTAGTTGCTCGGCGACTCCTTCTCCGTGACCGTCTTCAGACCGTTCCCCTGGGTGATGCCGTACTGCAACACCGGGTAGTCGTCGAACACGGCGACCGAGTTCCCGGTGCGCACCTCGTCGTACATGCTCGCGGAGTCGGCGAAGTACCGCGTCGTGAAGCCGTACTGCGCCTTGATGCTCTCCGCGAAGTCGGCGCCCTCGGTGCCGTTCTTGACCGCGACCTGCTGCCCGGAGAGATCGTCGTACGAGGTGATCGACGAGTTCTCGAGCACGGCCATCTGCACGCCGGACTCGAAGTAGGGCTCGGAGAAGTCGAACACGGCCTCGCGTGCCGGCGTGATCGTCATGCCGGCGATGACGCCGTCGGCCTGGTTCGCCTGCACTGCCTGCAACGCCGCGTCGAACCCGAGGGGCCGGATGTCGACCTGGAAACCCTGGTCCTCCGCGATCGCTCGGATCAGGTCCATGTCGATGCCGACGAACTGGCCGTCGGAGTTCTGGAACTCGAACGGTGCGAAGGTCACGTCGGTGGCGATGGCGAACGTGCGACCTTCCACCGGGCTCGGGGGCGCCGGCTGGGCCTGCGCTGCGGGTGCGAGCACCAACGCGACGAGTGCCACGACGGCGGTGATCGCCGGGAGGCGGCGCAGTCGGTGCCACCGTCCGCGTTCGGATCGCGGTGGGGAGGTCGGATTCACGAAGAGCCTTCCGTTCTGGTGCAGGTGAACAGTCGGCTCGGACCCTATCGGCCGGGGGGCTCGCGACGACCCTTACCGGAAGGTAGGAACGGTCGACGGGCTGCTCGAGGCCGTGAAGTTGCCGAACCTGTGCCCGCTCGTTACCGTATCGTGATCGTATGACCCCGATGCGAGCCTCTCGGCCTCGTGATCGTCTCGACCCGGCAAGGAAATCGAAGTTGCGTTATTCGTCCGTGATGTCCGTTCGACCAGTCGTGTCCACCGGGGCGGGAGCGCGGTGACGATGTCGCACGTCGCCAGACTCAACTCCGCCCGGTCCCGCCTGCTGTACGTCGTGGTGGCCGCGCTTCTCGCCACACTCGTCGTGGGAGCGAGCGTCGCCGTGGCCCGCCACAAGACCGTCACGATCGACGTCGACGGGCAGCAGGTCCAGCTCTCCACGATGACCACCGACGTCCGCAGCGCCCTCGAGGCCGCCGGATATCAGCCCACCGAGCGGGACGAGGTCGCGCCCGCCGCGGACGCGACCCTCGCCGACGGAGAGACCGTCACACTCAAGCGGGCCCGCGAGGTGACTCTCACCGTGGACGGTGCGCCGACGACGGTGTGGACCACCGCCTCCACCGTCGCCGAGGCCAAGGATCAGTTGGGCATCGCTCCCGACGTCCACATCGACGAGTCGGAGTCCGACCCGCTGCCGCTCGACGGTGCCTCCGTCAACGTCGTGCTGCCGAAGTCCGTGACCCTCGCCGACGGGGCCGCGTCGCCCGCACCGATGCGGCTCGCCGCACCCACCGTCGGCGAGTTCCTCGCCGCGGCCGGTGCGCCTCTCGAACAGAACGACACGGTCGCCCCCGCGGCGGACGAGCCGCTCGTCGAGGGCGCCGTGGTCACGGTGACCCGCGATCGGACGGAGACCGTCAGCGTCACCGAACCCGTCGTCGCGCCGGATCAGCGCATCGAGGATCCGACGATGAACATGAGCAAGACGATCGAGGAGTCCGCCGGCGCTCCGGGCGAGCAGAACGCGACCTACTCGGTGAACAAGGTCAACGGTGTCGAGGTCTCCCGCACGCTCGTGAAGGCCGACGTCACGACACCGCCGGTCGCCAAGACCGTGCGCGTCGGTGCCAAGCCCGGCACCGAGGTGCCGCCGGTCGAGAACGGCGCCGTCTGGGACGCCCTCGCGCAGTGCGAGGCCACCGGGAACTGGGCCATCAACACGGGCAACGGCTTCTTCGGCGGCGTGCAGTTCGACCAGAACACCTGGGAGCGGCAGGGCGGGCTCAAGTACGCGGCGCGCGCCGACCTGGCCACCCGCGAGGAGCAGATCGCGATCGCGTCGCAGACCCAGCGCACCCAGGGCTGGGGCGCCTGGCCCTCCTGCACCAGCAGGCTAGGGCTGCGCTGACATACGCTCCACCCGTGTCCGAACCTCCCGTCTCCCCGCCGACGTCCGATTCGCCGACGTCCGATTCGCCGGCGTCCGATTCCGCAGCCGGTCCGGCACGCGTCCGCCTGCTGGGGCCCGCGGAGGTGCGCACCCTCGCAGCCGAGCTGGGCGTCCGGCCCACCAAGACCCTCGGCCAGAACTTCGTCCACGACGCGAACACGGTGCGGCGCATCGTGACCGCGGCCGGAGTCGGTCCGGACGACACGGTGCTCGAGGTGGGGCCGGGACTCGGATCGCTGACCCTGGCGTTGCTCGACGTCGTGCACGACGTGGTCGCCGTCGAGATCGACCCCGTACTGGCGCAGCGTCTTCCGCAGACCGTCGCCGAGCGCGCCGAGTCGCGAGTCGACCGGTTGGCGGTGGTCGGTGCGGACGCTCTGCGCGTGCGCCGCGACGAGATTCCCGGCGCGCCGACAGCACTGGTCGCCAACCTCCCGTACAACGTGGCGGTGCCGGTGCTGCTGCACCTGCTCGCCCTGATCCCCACCCTGCGCACCGCGCTGGTGATGGTGCAGTCGGAGGTGGCGGACCGGCTGGCGGCTCCTCCCGGCAGCAAGACCTACGGGGTGCCGAGTGTGAAGGCCGCGTACTTCGGCGACGTCCGCCGCGCGGGCGCCGTGGGCCGTTCGGTGTTCTGGCCGGTGCCGCAGGTGGAGTCGGGTCTGGTGCGCGTCGATCGGCACGAGAATCCGCAGTGGCCGATGGAGGAGACGTTCCGCCGCACTCTGTTCGCCGTCGTGGACGCGGCATTCGCGCAGCGGCGCAAGACGTTACGTGCGGCTCTGGCGGGGTGGGCCGGATCGGCGGCCATGGCGGAGACGCGGCTCGTCGAGGCGGGGATCGACCCGTCGGCGCGCGGGGAGACGCTCGACGCCGCCGCGTTCGTCCGACTGGCGCAGACCACCGGTGGTCACGAGTCCTGACGCGCGCTGTGCTCGTCGCGGGCACGGGCGTATCGGGCGGCGACACGGTCGAGTCGCCGTGACTCGACCTCGCAGGCGTCGATCAACTCCTGTGGGCCGCACACCGTGAAGTCCTCGTCGAAGGCGGCGAGCCACCGCGCCATCGACGGGTAGGTGTCCGCGGTGATCGAGACCTCGCACCGCTCGTCGTCGAGCCGGGCGAGGGTGCCCCACTGCGGATCGACGCGGTCCTCGATCCGTTCGAACGGCACGTGCAGCACGACACGTCCGCGGGCGGCCGAGAACGCCTGATCGATGCCCCTCGACACGAACTCCGCGGCGCCGCCCTCGGGCAGGGCCCGAGGAGTGAAGCGAGGCCCCGTCGGCACCTTCGGATCGAGGCGGTCGACGCGGAACGACCGCCAGTCCTCACGGGCGAGGTCCCAGCCCACGAGGTACCACCGCAACCCCGACCGCACGAGCCGGTACGGCTCCACCTCACGCCGCATGGTGTCCCCGCCGTGGGTGCGGTAGTCGAACCGCAGGCGTTCGTGGTTCTGGCACACGGTCGCCAGTGCCGTCAGTACCGACGCGTCGACGCTCGACTGCACCGGACGTGACTGCACGACGTCGATCTGCAGTGCGTCGAGTCGGTGACGCAACCGTGACGGCATCACCTGCCGCAGCTTGGTGAGGGCCCCGATCGACGACTCCGCGGTGCCGGTGACGGACGCGGACGCACCGCTCTGCAGCCCGAGCGCCACGGCGATCACCTCGTCGTCCGTCAGCAGCAGGGGTGGCATCTCCGCGCCGGCACCCAGCCGATACCCGCCGCCGACGCCGACCGTTCCGTCCACCGGATAGCCCAGTGACCGCAGCCGGTCGACGTCACGGCGCACGGTGCGCGGGGTGATCTGGAGCCGTTCGGCCAGATCGGCCCCGGACCAGTCGCGCCGGGTCTGCAGCAACGACAGCAGAGCCAGCAGTCGGGCGGACGTCTCGCGCATGTCGACATGATGCACCCGACTGCGGACAGTTCGGGTCCTCGATCCGGTTCGGTACTCGGGCGTACGCCGACTACAGTGGTGAGACGTGCTCACAGTCGTTCCGCGGCCGGTCTCGGTCCGCGCTCCCGCCAAGGTCAATCTGCACCTTGCCGTGGGTGACCTGCGCCCCGACGGCTACCACGAACTCACCACCGTCTTCCACGCGCTCTCCCTCGTCGACGACGTCTCCGTCGTGGCCGCGGAGACACTGTCCGTCAGCGTGTACGGGGACGATGCGGGCATCGTTCCCACCGACCACACCAACCTGGCGTGGAAGGCGGCCGAACTCGTCGCCGCCCATGCCGGTCGTCGGCCGGCCGTCGCCATCAGCATCGACAAGGGCATTCCCGTCGCGGGGGGCATGGCCGGGGGCAGCGCCGACGCGGCCGCGACCGTCGTCGCGCTGGACGCGCTCTGGAACCTCGGCCTGTCCCGCGAGAAGATCATGGACTTCGCGGCGCAGCTCGGCAGCGACGTCCCGTTCTCCGTCGCCGGTGGCACGGCCGTCGGCACGGGTCGCGGCGAGAAGCTGCTGCCGGTGCTCTCACGCAACTCCTTCCACTGGGTGCTCGCTCTCGCGAAGGGCGGTCTCTCGACTCCCGCGGTCTACGGCGAACTCGACCGGCTGCGCGAACGGGGAGCGCCGCCGCGCCTCGGCGCACCCGACGAACTGATGCAGGCCCTGGCGTCGGGCGATCCGGCGCGGGTCGGGCCGCTCCTGGGCAACGACCTCCAGGCCGCGGCGCTGTCCCTCGAACCAGGCCTTCGCCGCACCCTGCGCGCCGGCACCGAGGCGGGTGCCATCGCCGGCATCGTCTCCGGGTCCGGACCCACCTGCGCCTTCCTCTGTGCCTCCGCCGACCACGCGGTCGAGGTCGGCGCGGAACTGTCCGGCGCCGGCGTCTGCCGCACGGTACGTGTGGCACGTGGACCGGTGAGCGGAGCGCGAGTGCGCACCGAACGCGACCAGAACGATACGAACCGGGGACAACACTGATGGCCAACCTGATCAACCTGGAGCAGGTCTCCAAATCCTTCGGCGTGAAGCCGCTACTCGACGGAGTCTCGCTCGGTGTCCAGGAGAACGAGCGCATCGGCGTCGTGGGCCTGAACGGCAACGGCAAGACCACCATGCTCGAGGTGCTCGCGGGCGTCGAGCAGCCCGACTCGGGCCGGGTGAGTCGCGTGGGCGGCCTCCGGATGGCCGTCGTGACGCAGCGTGGTGTCCTGCCGCCCGGGTCCACCATCGGGGACATCGTCCTCGCACCGCTCGGCGTCGCCGAGCACGAGTGGGCCGGTGACGCCCGGATCCGCAGCGTTCTGGACGGCATCGGCATCACCGGTCTCGGGCTCGACGCACCGGTCGAGCAGTTGTCGGGAGGTGAGCGCCGACGCACGGCGCTCGCCGCCGCGCTGGTGCAGGACCTCGACTTGCTCGTGCTCGACGAGCCGACCAACCATCTCGACGTCGAGGGCGTCCAGTGGCTGGCGGAGCATCTGGTGAACCGGCGGTCCGCACTGGTCGTCGTCACCCACGATCGGTGGTTCCTCGACACCGTCGCCACCCGCACCTGGGAAGTGGTGAACGGTCAGGTCGAGACGTACGAGGGCGGCTACGCCGACTGGATCTTCGCTCGCGCGGAGCGCTCTCGCCAGGCCGATGCCGCGGAGGATCGTCGCCGCAACCTCGCCCGCAAGGAGCTGGCCTGGCTGCGCCGCGGACCGCCGGCTCGTACCTCGAAGCCGCGCTACCGCATCGAGGCCGCTGAGGCCCTCATCTCGGACGTGCCGCCGCCGCGCGACTCGGTCGCGTTGTCGAAGTTCGCGCAGACCCGGCTGGGCCGCATCGTCATCGAGCTCGAGGACGCCACGCTGGCGACCCCGGACGGCCGCGTACTGGTGGAGGACTTCACGTGGCGCCTCGCGCCGGGGGAGCGCATCGGTCTCGTCGGCGTCAACGGCTCCGGCAAGACGACGTTGCTCCGCACCATCGCGGGCGAGCTCGAACCCGCGAAGGGCCGCCGCATCGAGGGCAAGACGGTGCGCATCGGCTGGCTCCGCCAGGAACTCGACGACCTGCCCGTCGGGATGCGCGTGCTCGAGGCGGTCCAGGACGTCGCGGAACGAATTCAGTTGGGCGACAGGGAGATCTCTGCCGGACAGCTCGCCGAGCGACTGGGCTTCACGCCTGCACGGCAGCGCACGCCCGTCGGTGACCTGTCCGGTGGCGAGCGCCGTCGACTGCAGCTGACACGCGTGCTGATGTCCGAGCCGAACGTCCTGCTCCTCGACGAGCCGACCAACGACCTCGACATCGACACGCTGCAGCAGCTCGAGGATCTGCTCGACGGCTGGGCCGGCACCATGATCGTCATCAGTCACGACCGGTACCTCATCGAGCGCGTCTGCGACTCGACGTGGGCTCTGTTCGGCGACGGCAAGCTCACCAACCTGCCGGGTGGCATCGAGGAGTACCTGCGGCGTCGCGCGCGAATCGCCGCAGCCGACGACGCGGCTCCGGGGATGACGTCGGGCGGGGGAGCGAAGCCGGCGGCGGCCAAGGGCGGTGCCGACGAGCGCGCCGCTCGCAAGGAACTCTCGAAGCTCGAGCGCTCCCTGGTCAAGCTCGACGATCGGGTGCGCGCACTGCACGTCTCGCTGGCCGAGGCGGCGACGGAACCGGCGACGTTGCAGTCGCTGAACGCCGAGTTGCTCACCGTCGTCGCGGAGAAGGACTCCGTCGAGGAGCGCTGGATGGAGCTGGCCGAGGAACTGGGCTGACACGGTCTACCCTCGCGTTCAGGCGGTCGATCGGCGACCGCGTTCTGCGCGAGGAGTGACGATGACATCCGTCGTGTCCGAGGTCATGGGCTCGGAGTTCGAGAAGCTTCACCCGAAGGTGCAGTGGCGCTTCGGTTTCGGTGCGGACGATCATGTGGCGCAGTTCGGCACCGGTGTCATGGAGACCATCACGCACTCTCCGCTGCTGCCGCCGCCGGCCCTGTGGCTCGGTGGCAAGCGGCGGATGGTCCCCTCCGACTCGGGCGAGAACATCCCCTTCACCATCGCCAACTACGCGTACACGGACGAGCTGGGCAGGCCCACGCTGGCGTTCGTCCGACGGTTCCAGTTCCCCGGCCACGAGGTGGCACTCGACTCGGTGATGGTCGTGGGATCGCGCGGCGCACTCGACTACATCGGTGCCGGCCCCGACATGGTGGTGCACACCCAGTGCTCCGCGGACGCCGACGGTGGCCTGCGGCTCGACAGCGGTCTGCCCCGGTTCCTCGCTCCGCGTGGGTCGATCAAGCCGCCGGGTCTCCTGTCGGCGGAGACCATCGGCCGCGAGTGGTGGGACGAGGAGCAGCAGCGCCACCGCATCGACATCGAGGTGCGTGGCCGCACGCTCGGGCGGTTGTTCCGCTACACCGGATGGTTCACGGCCACACAGGAAACCTGCCTTCCGACCGATCTGCCCGCCGAATTGGGGCCGGGGCGTACCGATCCCAGGGAGTGATCCCTGGTCGGACCCCGAAGTGACTGGTGGGGAATTTTTCTCACAACCGTCACCAATCCCCCATGGGACCCGGATCCGAATGGTGGATGACACAACCGACAGCGGCCGGTGATCATCACCGGCGGTGAGCGGCTATCAGATCCGTACAAGAAGGGTTCTCGCCATGAGCGTCACCAAGAGCAAGAGTGCAGTAGCAGTCGGCTTCGCAGCAGTTGCACTCCTCGGACTGTCCGCATGTTCGTCCGACGACAGCAGCAGCACCACCGAGACCACCGCGAGCAGCAGCATGGAGTCGATGACCTCGTCGGCCATGTCCTCCTCCACCGCGATGAACTCGAGTGCCGATCCGGCCTCCAACCTCGTCGGCTCGGGCTGCGCCGCCTACGCCGAGCAGGTCCCGGACGGTGCCGGCTCCGTGAGCGGAATGGCTGCCGATCCGGTCGCCGTCGCCGCCTCCAACAACCCGATCCTCACCACCCTGACCGCAGCGGTCTCCGGTGGCCTGAACCCGGGCGTCAACCTGGTCGACACGCTGAACGGCTCCGAGTTCACCGTCATCGCCCCGACCGACGACGCGTTCGCGAAGATCGACCCGGCCACCATCGAGACGCTGAAGACCGATTCCGCGCTGCTCACCAAGATCCTCACGTACCACGTGATCCCCGGCCAGATCGCTCCCGACGCGATCGCCGGCGAGCAGACCTCGGTCGAGGGCCAGGCAGTCAACGTCACCGGTGAGGGCGACACGCTGAAGTTCAACGACTCGAACCTGGTCTGCGGTGGCGTCAAGACCGCCAACGCGACCGTCTACCTGGTCGACTCGGTCATGATGCCCCCCGCCTGATCCTTTTCCACAGGGATCATGAGGACGAACACTCTCTTCGCGGCGGTCGTCCCCCGACTGTGTCCGTCGTGAAGTAGTACGAGGCGACCCGAGATTCTTCTCGGGTCGCCTTCGTGCGTCACGGGGACGGATGACGACAGCACGAGAATGGCCCCCGGCGATGCCGGGGGCCATTCTCGTGTGTCAGGGGAGGATCAGCGGAAGCCCTTGGCGGGGTTCTGCAGATCGAGCACCACCGTCGTGCCGTTGGAACGCACGTGCAGCTCGGGGCTCGCGAGCCCACCGGAGGTGAGGTACTCACCGAGGAGCTGCAGCAGCTCGTCGGGTCCGGTGGAGGAATCCATCGGGCGCGTGTCGCGGCTGGTGATCTCGTTCTGGGTCAGCCGTCCCGCGATGCGGATGGACGCGATGCCCATGGCCGTGCGGCGATCGGGGCTCGGGTGACGACCCGAGGCGAAGCTGCTGCCGTTCGACGATCCGTTGGTGGACGTGCTGCCGCCAGGCAACGCGTGTTCGGAAATCTGATCACTGGTTGTCATGTCGACCTCACTTTTGCTCGGAGTGACGCTCGAAGGTGTCCCGTTGGATCGGTGGGCTGGTGCCTTGCCGATCTTGATCCCCGTGAGGGGCCCACTTGATCCATCGCTCATTACTCGGACTGCTCCTCGATCGTCTCGGTACGTGACTCGAGTACTTCCGAAGAACAAACCAGAAGTACGTTCGAACAGAGAAAAAGTACCACGGGAAGGAAACAGCGAACAGTTTTGACCCTATGGATTGGAGATGACACCAATCTTGGGGTGAGGTGGTGTGGAGATGTCCCAGAGAATCAGTCGGCCGCGGCGACCAGCGGCTCGAGCAGCAGGTCCGGCAGCTCCTTCTGGATGTACTGCAGCCGCCACTTGTCACTGACCAGCGCCAATATCACGCCGTCCGTGCGGGTGAACACCTCGACGCCGCGCTGGCGACCGAGCTCCCCGGCGGACGCCGCGTCGGTGCGTCGAGCGATCGAGTAGCCCAGGGGCTCCATGCGCGCCTCGACGCCGAACTCCGACTTCATGCGCGCGGACACCACCTCGAACTGCATCGGCCCCACGGCGGCGAGGACGGGTGACGCGTCTCCGCGGATGTCGTTGCGGAGGATCTGGACGACACCCTCCTGATCCATCTGGTCCACGGCGCGACGGAACTGCTTGTACTTGCTCGCGCTCTCCGCGCGGAGGACGGCGAAGTGCTCGGGAGCGAAGGACGGGATCGGCGGGAACTCGACCTTGCGATCCGCGTACAACGTGTGGCCGGGAGCGAGCGCGGTGGCGTTGACCAGCCCGACGACGTCGCCGGGGTAGGCGTTCTCCACCGTGGTGCGCTCGCGGCCGAACACCGTCAGCGCGTACTTCGTCGTGAACGGTTTGCCCGTCTGGGCATGGGTGACCACCATGCCGCGCTCGAAGACTCCGGAGACCACGCGCATGAAGGCGAGGCGGTCGCGGTGTGCGGTGTCCATGCCGGCCTGCACCTTGAACACGACCGCGCTGAAGGGGTCGGTGACCTCGCGCTCACCACCGGCCACATCGGGACGGGGGCCCGGGGCCGGAGCGAACGAGACGAGGGTGTCGAGGATCTGGTGCACGCCGAAGTTCAGCATCGCCGACGCGAAGATCACCGGAGACGTCCGGCCCGCGAGGAACTCGTCCTCGTCGTGGCGCTGCCCGCTCTCGACGAGCAACTCGCTCTCCTCGACGGCGGTGGTCCAGTCGTCGCCCTCACGGGACTGCGCCGCCTCGGAGTCCATGAACTCCTCGGGTGCGATGGTCGCGCCACCGGCCGTGCGGGTGAAGTGGATGTACTGGTGCTCCGACACGTCGAGCAGTCCGCGGAAGTCACCCGCGATACCGACGGGCCAGTACAGCGGGGTCGGCGTCAGACCGATGCGCTCCTCGATCTCGTCGAGCAGCTCGAGGGGGGAGCGGCCCGGCCGGTCCCACTTGTTGACCACGGTGATGACCGGGATGCCGCGGTGCCGACACACCTGGAACAGCTTCAGCGTCTGCGGTTCCAGACCCTTCGCCGCGTCGATCAGCATCACGGCGGCGTCCACCGCGGTCAGCACGCGGTAGGTGTCCTCCGAGAAGTCGGCGTGACCCGGGGTGTCCACCAGGTTGATGGTGTGATCGGCGTAGTCGAACTGCAGCGCCGTCGAACTGACGGAGATACCGCGCGCCTTCTCCATCTCCATCCAGTCGGAGACGGTCGAGCGGCGACCCGACTTCCCGTGGATCGCACCGGCCTCGGAGATCTTCCGCGCGTGCAGAGCCAGGGCCTCGGTGAGCGTCGACTTGCCCGCGTCGGGATGCGAGATCACCGCGAAGGTGCGACGACGCTCCACCTCGCGCCGGAGGTTCTTCGGCGGGGTGGTGCCGGCGGCGGTGACCGCGGTGGTGGTGTCGGTGTCGACGGACGGGGTGCTCACGAAGGCCTTTCTTCGGTGACCGCAGCTGTGCGGATCACTGGTCGGAACGTACCCAGGGTACTCGGCCGACACGCCGAGCCCGTCCGTCCGTAACAGCGGTCACCGTCGTCCGGATGTAACAGTGGTGCGCGCACCCGGCACGCACCACCGACGAGGGAGTGACGTTGAGCAGGTTCACCGAGGAGATGTACGCGACCGCGGCCACGACCGAGCGGGGTCTCGTCACCGGTGAGCCCGACGCACCGTTGCGGCAGACGTGGGGCGACATCCATGCGGTCGCGCGCCGGATGGCCGGCGGGCTCGCCGCGGCAGGGGTCTCCCGCGGGGACGCGATCGGCATCCTGGCCGGTCAGCCGGTGGACATCGCGCCGTCGTGCCAGGCGGCGTGGATGCGCGGCGCGTCCGTGACCATGCTGCATCAGCCGACGCCGCGCACCGATCTCGCCGTGTGGGGTGCCGACACCGAGACCGTCATCCGGATGATCGACGCCGCCGCGGTGGTGCTCGGTGCGCCGTTCGACGCCGCGGCGCCCATCCTGGAGGAACGCGGGATCACCGTGCTGACGATCGACGACCTGCGCGGCGGTGAGGACACCGATCCCGTGCCCACCGACGAGTCCGACATCGCGCTGCAGCAGCTCACGTCCGGGTCCACCGGATCTCCCAAGGCCGTGCGCATCACCCACGAGAACTTCTACGTCAACGCCTACGCGATGATCGATCGGATCGAGTACTCGCTCGAGGACGACGTGATGGTCAGCTGGCTCCCGCTGTTCCACGACATGGGGATGGTCGGGTTCCTGTCGGTGCCGATGCAGGTCGGAGCCGAGGTCGTCAGCATCACGCCGATCGACTTCCTGCGCTCTCCGCTGCTGTGGGCCCAGCTGATCGACAAGTACCGCGGCACCGTCACCGCCGCTCCCAATTTCGCGTACTCGTTGCTCGCGCGCAGGCTGAAGCAGGCGTCCGCCGACACGGCCCTCGATCTGTCGTCGTTGCGCTACGCGTGGAACGGTGCCGAGCCGGTGGATCCCGACACGATGCTCGCCCTCGCAGAGGCGGGCGCCCGGTTCGGGCTCGCCCCGACCGCTCTCGCACCCGTCTACGGGATGGCGGAGACCACGCTCGCGGTGTCGATCCCGGTCCGTGATCAGGGCCAGGTGCTCGACGTGGTCGACGCGGATTTGCTCGAGGTGATGGGCCGCGCCGTTCCGTCGACCAAGGGCAACGTCCGTCGTCTCGCGACGCTCGGGCGGATGGTGCCGAATCTCGAGGGGCGCGTCGTCGACGCCGAGGGCCAGGTGCTCCCGAGTCGCGGCGTCGGTGTCATCCACGTGCGGGGGCCGGCGGTGACGCCCGGATACATCACGGTGGAGGGCTCGGTGTCCGCGCAGGACGACGACGGGTGGCTCGACACCGGAGACATCGGGTACTTCACGGAGGAAGGCCTGGTCGTCGTCTGCGGGCGCATCAAGGACGTCATCATCATGGGCGGCCGCAACATCTATCCGACCGACATCGAACGTGCCGTGGGCACCGTCGCGGGCGTCCGGCCGGGCAATGCCGTCGCGATCCGTCTCGACGCGGGGCAGAAGCGGGAGAGCTTCGCGGTCGCGGCGGAGACCAACGAGATCGCCGACCCGGATGCGGTCAAGCGCATCGAGCACGACATCGTGCACGCAGTGTTCTCGGAAGTGGGGGTTCGTCCTCGCACGGTCGCGGTGCTCGGTCCCGGCACCATTCCGAAGACGTCCTCGGGCAAGCTCCGCCGCGCGAACTCGGCGTCGCTCCTCGGCTGAGCTCAGCGCATCAGGGTCGGTGGATGCGGTTCTGCGCGTCCTCGAGGCTGCCCTTCAGGAGCAGCTCCACTGCGTCCGCGGCCTCCTCCAGCACGACCGCCACCTCGTCGCGCTCGGACGCGGCGAACGGCTTGAGCACGTACGACGCCGGATCCATCCGGCCGGGCGGGCGCCCCACCCCGACCCGGACACGGAGGTAGTCCTTGGTGGACAACGACTTCGAGATCGAGCGCAGCCCGTTGTGCCCGCCCTCGCCGCCGCCGATCTTGAGCCGCACCCGACCCAGATCGACGTCGAGTTCGTCGTGCACGACGATGATGTCCGCCGGCGCCACGGAGAAGAACCGGGCCAGGTTGGCGACCGGGCCGCCGGACTCGTTCATGTACGACCGCGGCTTCCCCAGCACGACCGGGCGAGTCCCGAGCCGTGCCTGGAGCACGTCGGAGTTGCTGCGCTTGTGCGACGAGAACGACCCTCGCATCCGCTCCGCCAGGGTGTCGACGACGACGGCGCCGACGTTGTGTCGGGTGCGCTCGTACTGCGGCCCGGGATTGCCCAGGCCGATGACGAGAGCAGGGCGATCGGTCATGTGCGGCAGTCGCTTTCAGCTCGTGGCGTGCGGGGTCGTGCGGAGGGGGGAACGAGAAACGGCGCGCCCCCGGTGAGGGAGGCGCGCCGCGGTGGTGCTCGGTGGATCAGTTCTCGTCTGCTGCTGCGGCCTCGTCGGCGGCGGAGCTGTCCTCGACAGCCTCCTCTTCCTCGGCGGCGACGTTGCTGGCGAGATCGCCCGCGCCCTCGGCCTCGAGTGCAGCCTCGCTGGGCGCCTCGACGACGTTGACGAGGAGGAGCTCGGGATCGGAGATCAGCGTCGCGCCGGACGGCAGCTCGATCGACGAGGCGAGGATCTGGGTGCCGATCTCGGCGTCCTCGACGGAGACCTCGAACTGCTCGGGGATCTGGGTCGCGTCGACCTCGATCTCGATGACGTTGGCATCGGTGGTGACGAGGGCGCCGGGCGCCGCGTCGCCGGTGACGACGACGTTGATCTCGACGGTGACCTTCTCGCCGCGACGGATGACGAGGAGGTCGGCGTGCTCGATGTAGTTACGGATCGGGTGGACCACGACCGACTTGGTGAGGGCGAGGTGCTTCTCGCCGTCGACCTGGAGCTCGATGACGGCGTTGGTGCCGTCGGCGCGGAGCACGGCGGCGAACTCGCGAGACGGGAGCGAGAGGTGCTTGGGCTCGGTGGCGTGTCCGTACAGGACGGCGGGGACGAGACCGTCGCGGCGGGTGCGGCGGGCTGCGCCCTTGCCGAATTCGGTGCGGACGGTGGCGTTGAGAACGTTGGCCATGGGACGGGGCTCCTCGGAAGATCTGGTGTGACTGCGGTCTGAAACGGCTGCGGTCCGGTGTGACTGCTGCGGGTACTACTCGCTCGGCGTGGACACGAACGAGGACGGCTGCGAGACCGCGCCTGCGTCGATCACGGTGACGTACGCACTGCGCACTCGTCACCCTCGCCGAGACAACGGCGTGAACACTACCCGAACGCGCCGATCGGCCGCGAATCGCCCCTGCTCGTCACCGTTGGCGGCGGGTCACCGCTGCGACGTCAGAGCCCGGCACTCGTCCACGGCGTGATCGATCTGATCGAGGGTCAGGAAGTAGTGGGGAGACGCCCGGACGACGGAGTCCAGTCCGCGGGCCGTCATGTCGAGCAGAGTCGACGACGCCGGGCTGACGGAGACGGTGATGTCGCGCTCCGCCAGTGCGTCCTTCACCGCGGCGGGCGCGACGCCCTCGACGGTGAAGGTCACGATGCCGGTGTGGTGGTCGCCCAGGTCGTGCACCGCGATGCCGTGCACCTCGGCG
The DNA here is from genome assembly GCF_058139645.1 of Rhodococcus sp. NFXS4. Taxonomy (NCBI): domain Bacteria; kingdom Bacillati; phylum Actinomycetota; class Actinomycetes; order Mycobacteriales; family Nocardiaceae; genus Rhodococcus; species Rhodococcus sp. NFXS4. The sequence continues at coordinate 3,297,032 of NZ_CP192221.1, read as the reverse complement.
AGGGCGTTCCGCAGCCGCTCGGCCCGCACACGCACCGCGGCCTCCACCGCGCTCGGCCCGAGTTCGAGCAGGAGATCGACGGCGGCGCCGAGACCGAGCCGGGCCGCGACGTCGTGTTCCCACGTCTCGAACCGGCGCGCGTCGTCGGCGACGGTGTAGGAGTCGGGGCCGGTCCAGGACGCACTGTGCAGATCCAGGGATCGCGGCTCCAGGGTGTCGAGCACCGACGGGGCGACGTGAAGGAAACCGGTGCCGCGCGGTCCTCGCAGCCACTTGCGTCCCGTCGCGGAGAGAGCGTCCACACCGAGCTCCGCCACGTCGAGGGCGATCTGGCCCACCGACTGACAGGCGTCCAGCAGCACGAGGGCCCCGTGACGGTGGGCCAGGTCGACGATCTCCCGGACCGGGTTCAGCAGGCCGCCGTTGGTCGGCGCGTGCACGAGCGAGACCAGCGCGACGCGGTCGTCCATCATCCGCTCGAGAGCCTCGAGATCGATGCGTCCGGACGGGTCCACGGGAATGGTGTCGACCACCGCGCCGGTAGCCCGCGCCCGCTGCAGTGCGGCGATCGCGTTGGTGGCGTACTCGACGGTGGAGACCAGGATGCGGTCACCGGGGGAGAGCGGTACCGCGTAGAAGAAGTCGCACCAGGCCCGCGTGGCGCTGTCGGACAGTGCCACGGTGCCGGTCGGGGCTCCGATCAGCATCTCCACGGACGTGCGCACCGCGGCGAGATCCTCCGAGCGTTCACGCGCTGCGCGGTATCCGCCCACCTCGGCCTCACGGCGCAGGTGCTCGACGACCGTCTCGACGACGCGCTGTGGCGGCAGCGACGAGCCGGCGCTGTCGAGGAACACCCCGTGCTCGGCGGCAGGGGTGTCGGCGCGGGCGGCGAGCACGTCGACGGTGTCCGTCTCGGGGGTGGCGTTCACAGTGACGCCGACACTACCGGCGACCGCGCGCGGGAGCGATTAGTCTGTGAAGGGCGGGGGTAGACGTCATCCGGACACGCAGTGTCCGTTCCTCTTCCCGTACGCAGTGCCCGTTCCACTTCACGCTCCACCGTCACCCCGCGGAGGCATCCATGACGGCCGTTTCCGGCACTCTCAGTTCGCGGCCCGCCGCCGAGGCATACCTCGCGCGGGTCTGTTTCAAGGTGGGCCCGCCGACTCTGATCGGCGCAGAACTCGAATGGTTCACCCGGACCCCGTCCGGTGCACGTCCCACTCTCGACTCGCTCGCCGAGGCACTGGGTGCCCACACCCCGCAGTCTCTTCGGCCCGAGTCCCCCGCACTCGCCCTCCGCTCCGGAAGTGTCGTCTCCGTCGAGCCCGGTGGTCAGATCGAATTGTCGTCCTCGCCCGCCACGTCCCTCGCCTCCGTCGTCGAGGCGTTGCGCGACGACGAGCGGACGTTGACCCGCCTGCTCGAGTCGCACGGGATCTCCCTCGCCGGAGGCGGCGCGGACACGCTGCGACCTCCCGACCGCCTGCTCACGCTGCCGCGCTACTGCGCGATGGAGCAGCGCTTCGAGCAGTACGGCCCGTACGGCAAGCTCATGATGTGCAACACGGCCGCGGTCCAGGTCAGTGTGGACGCCGGCGGCGACGACGAGCAGATCCGACGGCGCTGGGCCACAGTGCATGCCGTGGGTCCGGCGTTACTGGCGGCGTTCGCGACCACGCCCGCTCTGTACGGCGTTCCCGACGGTCGGTGGGCCTCGCAGCGCATGCGCACCTGGTTCGAACTGGACCGCACCCGCACGCGTGTTCCGCTCGGGGTCGATCCCGTCCGCGACTACGCACGCTGGGTGATGGACGTCCCGCTCCTGTGTGTGCGACGCGACGGGCGCCTCGCCTCGCCGCCGCGCGAGGCCACGTTCGCCCAGTGGCTCGAGGGTGACCTGGACGACGACATGGGTCGGCGCCCCACGACGGCCGACCTGGACTACCACCTGACGACGGTGTTTCCCCTCGTGCGTGCGAGCGGCCACCTCGAGATCCGGTACCTCGACGGCCAACCCGACGGGACGTGGGAGGTGCCGATGTACGCGGTGGACGCCCTGCTGTCCTCCGACTCGGTGGCCGATCAGGCGCTGGACCTGGCGGAACCCACCCTGAACAGGTGGGAGGACGCGGCGCGGGACGGACTTGCCGACCAGGCGCTGCGGCGAGCTGCGGTGGAGCTGCTGACACTCGCGGCCGACTCCAGCCACGGCGAGGCGCGTGAAGCCCTGGGCCGCGCGGCGACGCGCTGCTCCGCCGCCCAGCCGCCGACGGCACCAGGGACAGCGGCGACACCACCACGAGGCGATGCTCGGAAGGAGTTCTCACGATGACGGCGAACACGACGGTCGACGCGGTGGCGCTGCGCGGCCGGCTCGAATCGATGCTGGTGCGTAGCCGCGCCCGGACCCTGGCGCTCACCCGGTGCCTCGACGAGGACGGGCTGCGCGAGCAGGTGTCGCCGTTGATGAGCCCACTGGTCTGGGATCTCGCCCACATCGGCAACCAGGAAGAGCTGTGGCTGGTCCGCGGCGTGGGCGGCCGCGACGCGGTGCACCCGGAGATCGACGACCTCTACGACGCGTTCCGCCACGCACGGTCCGTCCGGCCGGGGCTGGATCTGCTGTCGCCCGACGAGGCGCGTGCCTACGTCGACACCGTGCGCGCCCTGTCACTGGATGCGCTGCAGCGCTGCACCTTCGACGAGAGTCGGCTGGTGGAGAACGGCTTCGTCTTCGCGATGGTCGCGCAGCACGAACAGCAGCACGACGAGACGATGCTGGCGACACATCAGCTGCGCACCGGCGACGCCGTGCTGGAGGCACCCGACGCTCCCCGCGCCCAGCTGCCGCCCGCCCACGACGTCGAGGTCATCGTCCCCGGTGGCGCCTTCGAGATGGGCACCGGCGACGATCCGTGGGCCCTCGACAACGAGCGGCCCGCGCACACTGTCGAGGTGCCCACCTTCGCGATCGACGCGGCTCCGGTGACCAACGGCGAGTACCTCCAGTTCATCGCCGACGGTGGCTACGACCGCGAGGAGCTGTGGACCGAACGCGGCTGGGCACACCGCACCGAGGCCGGTCTCACCGCGCCGCAGTTCTGGTCGCAGGACGACGACGGTGTGTGGTGGCGTCGAGTCTTCGGACGTGCGAAGCAGATTCGAGCAGCGCAGCCCGTGGTTCACGTCAGCTGGTTCGAAGCCGACGCCTACGCCCGCTGGGCCGGCAAGCGCCTGCCGACCGAGGCGGAATGGGAGAAGGCGGCACGCTTCGACCCCGCGTCCGGGCTCTCCCGGCGCAACCCCTGGGGCGACGACGACGCCGACGACCGGCACGCGAATCTCGGTCAACGCCACCTCGAACCCGCCGACGTCGGCGCGTATCCCGAGGGAGCCTCGCCGCTCGGCGTCGAGCAGCTGATGGGGGACGTCTGGGAGTGGACGTCGTCCGACTTCGAGCCGTACCCCGGGTTCGAGATGTTCCCCTACCCGGAGTACTCCGAGGTGTTCTTCGGCGGCGACTACAAGGTGTTGCGCGGCGGCTCGTTCGGCACCGACCAGACGGCGGTCCGCGCGACGTTCCGCAACTGGGACCACCCGATCCGGCGCCAGATCTTCGCCGGCTTCCGGTGCGCCCGCGACGTGGGACACCGGTAGCGGATGTGCCGACACGTCGGTTATCTCGGACCCGCGCGCACCGTCGGAGACGTGCTCACCGCGGGCCCGACATCGCTGCTCACCCAGTCGTACGCACCCCGCGAGATGCGCGGCGGCGGCACGATCAACGCGGACGGCTTCGGTGCGGCCTGGTGGTCGAACGGCACCGCGTCGTCGTATCGGAGCGCGATGCCGATGTGGGGTGACCCGGCCGTCACCGACACGCTCACCCACATCCGCTCGGTGGCGGTGATGGGGGCCGTGCGGTCAGCCACCGTCGGCATGCCCGTCGAGCGGTCGGCGTGCGCGCCCTTCGTCGAGGGTCGATGGGCGTTCAGCCACAACGGTGTCGTGCGCGGGTGGCCGCAGTCGGTCTCCGCGCTCGCCGAGAAGGTGCCCGTCGAGTCGCTGCTGCGGTTGGCGGCACCCACGGATTCCGCTGTGCTGTGGGCGATTCTGCAGCAGCGGCTACTGGACCGCGATCCGGCGGACGCACTCGCCGGTCTGCTGGCGGACGTCGACGCCGCCGCTCCGGACTCGCGCGTCAACCTGCTGCTCGGCGATGGCGAGTCGCTCTGGGCGACGACGCTCCACCACTCGCTCTCCGTCCGGTACGACGAGGACAGCGTCATCCTCGCGTCCGAACCGCTCGACGATCTGCCCGGATGGCAGCAGGTGCCCGATCGGTGCCTCGTCTCCGCCCGACCGGGATCCGTGGACATCACCACCTTCTGACCGCTCCACCCCTGCACCTTCCATGCTCGTCAGCACCGAGGAGTTCGTCATGACAGCGCCGTCACTGGACATCCACATCACCGAGGGTGATCTACAGGAATCGCTGCGGGAAGATGCCCGCCGCGGGCTCACCGCGACGCCGAAATGGTTGCCGCCGAAGTACTTCTACGATGCCGTGGGCAGCGAACTGTTCGAGCGCATCACCGAGTTGGACGAGTACTACCCGACGCGCACCGAGCGCGCCCTGCTGACCGAACGGGCCGCGGAGATCGCCCGCGTGACGGGAGTGGAGGTGCTGGTCGAGTTGGGCTCCGGATCGTCGGACAAGACCCGGGTGCTGCTGTCCGCGGGTCTGGAACACGGCACCCTGCGTCGCTACGTCCCGCAGGACGTGTCGCCGTCGGCGTTGACCGGTGCGATGGAGGAGTTGTCGCGCCAGTACCCGGACCTCGAGATCCACGGTGTGGTGAGTGATTTCACGAGCACCGGCGGCCCGGACAGTGGTTTGTTCTGGGTCCCCACCGGCGGGCGCAGGACGTTGGCGTTCCTGGGCGGCACGCTGGGGAACCTCGTGCCGCAGGAGCGCGCCGAGTTCCTCTCCGCCATCTCGAACACCCTCGACACGGGGGAGTTCCTGTTGCTCGGGGTCGGGCTGGTCATCGACCCCGCGGTTCTGGTGCCCGCGTACGACGACGCGCAGGGAGTGACGGCGCAGTTCGACCTGAATGTGCTCTCCGTGTTGAACGGGCAGCTGAACGCCGACTTCGACGTGGACGACTTCGAGCACGTCGCCGTGTGGGACGAGCGCAACGAGTGGATCGAGATGCGGCTGCGCGCACGTCGCGACCACACGGTGCGCGTCGCGGACCTCGACCTGGACGTGCAGTTCGCGGCGGGCGAGGAGATGCGGACCGAGATCTCCGCCAAGTTCCGGCGCGAGTCGATCACCGGCGAACTGGCCGCGGCGGGGCTGACGGTCGACGAGTTCTGGACCGATGCCGACGAGCGCTTCGCCCTGGTGCTGGCCCGGAAGTAGGGCGCCCGACGACGACACTCCCCGCGGACGAGGTCCGCGGGGAGTGTCGGTCGGTGACGTCGTTTCTCAGGCGTTACCGTTGAACAGGCTGGTGACGGACCCGTTCTCGAAGACCTCACGGATGGTCTTGCCGAGCAGGGGTGCGATGGAGAGCACGGTCAGCGACGGGAACATCTTGTCGTCACTGATGGGCAGCGTGTTGGTCACGACGACCTCCTTGGCGCCGCACGACGCGAGGCGCTCGGCGGCCGGGTGGCTCAGCACGCCGTGCGTGGCGGCGATGACGACGTCGCCCGCGCCGGCTTCCTCGAGCACCTTCACCGCGCCGGCGATGGTGCCACCGGTGTCGATCATGTCGTCGATCAGGATGCAGGTGCGCCCCTCGACGTCACCGACGACTCGGTTCGACTTGACCTGGTTGGGCACCAGGGGATCTCGCGTCTTGTGAATGAACGCCAGCGGCGCCCCGCCGAGCGAGTCGGCCCACTTCTCCGCGACGCGCACGCGGCCGGAGTCGGGGGAGACCACGGTGATGTGCTCGAGGTTGTAGCCCTCACGGATGTGGTCGGCGAGCTGGCTGTGCGCGTGCATGTGGTCGACCGGGCCGTCGAAGAAGCCCTGGATCTGGTCGGTGTGGAGATCGACCGTGATGATGCGGTCGGCACCGGCCGTCTTGAGCAGATCGGCGACCAGGCGCGCGGAGATCGGCTCGCGGCCGCGGTGCTTCTTGTCCTGGCGGGCGTAGGGGTAGAACGGCAGGATCGCGGTGATGCGCTTCGCGGATCCGCGCTTGAGCGCGTCGATCATGATGAGCTGTTCCATGAGCCACGTGTTCAACGGGAACGGGTGGCTCTGGAGCACGAAGGCGTCGGAGCCGCGGACGGACTCCTCGAAGCGGACGAAGATCTCGCCGTTCGCGAAGTCGCGGGCGGTCTGCGGGGTGACCTCGATCCCGAGTTCCTTCGCCACCTGCTCGGCGAGCTCGGGATGAGCGCGACCGGAGAAGAGCATCAAGTTCTTCTGGTTGTCGATCCAGTTGGCTGTGGTCACTGCTCTACTCGCCGTCCTTCGGTTCGTGCACGTGTGATTCCTCGGTCGAACGGGCGCGTTCGGCGGCCTCTGCCGCCGGCGTTCCCGGACGCTTCTTCTGCACCCAGCCCTCGATGATCCGTTGCGGACCACCGGAGACGGCGAGCGCTCCCGCCGGTACATCATGGCGTAGGACGGTTCCGGCGCCCGTGTAGGCCCCGTCGCCCACGCGCACCGGCGCGATGAACATGGTGTCGGAACCGGTGCGCACGTGCGAACCGATCTCGGTCCGGCTCTTGCCGACGCCGTCGTAGTTGACGAAGACGCTGGACGCACCGATGTTGGAGTGCTCGCCGATGCTGGCGTCGCCGACGTAGGTCAGGTGCGGCACCTTGGAGTGCGCTCCGATGGTCGCGTTCTTGGTCTCCACGAAGGCGCCGAGCTTGCCGTGGTCGCCGAGGTCGCTGTTCGGCCGCAGGTAGGTGAAGGGCCCGACCGTCGCTCCGGCACCGATCACCGAGTCGGATCCGTGCGAGCGGACCACCGTCGCGCCCTCGCCGACCGACACGTCGGTGAGTGTCGTGTCGGGCCCGATGATCGCGTCCTCGCCGATGACGGTGCGTCCGTGCAACTGCGTGCCGGGGTGCAGCACGGCGTCGCGTCCGACGGCGACCTCGATGTCCACCCACGTCGACGACGGGTCGATCACGGTCACGCCGGCGCGCATGTGGCGGGCGAGGATGTGCTCGTTGAGGATGCGGGTGACCTCGGACAGCTGCACTCGGTCGTTCACACCGCGCACCAGCGACGGGTCGGTGAGCTGGGTGCTGAACACCGGCAGGCCGCGTCGGCGCGAGATCTTCAGGACGTCGGTCAGGTACAGCTCGTGCTGCGCGTTGTCGGTGCCGAGCGAGTCGAGAGCCACCCGCAGCGACTGCGCGTCGAAGGCGTAGACACCCGAGTTCACCTCGGTGATGGTCAGCTGATCGGGAGTCGCGTCGGCGTGCTCGACGATCTCCTGGACCTGGCCGGACCCGTCGCGGACGATGCGGCCGTAGCCGTTCGCGTCGTCGGGGACGAAGGTGAGCACCGACACCGCGACGGGCTCCGCGGAGGAGTGGTGATCGTGCAGCAGTGCCTGCAGAGTGTGGGCGTCGAGCAGTGGCACGTCCCCCGCGGTGACCACCACGGTGCCGTCGAAGTCGGCGGGCAGCGACGCGAGGCCGCACTGCACCGCGTGACCGGTGCCGTGCTGTTCGGCCTGCACCGCGATGTCGATGGTGCGACCCAACGTCTCGGCCAGATCGGCGACGGCGGCCGAGACCTTCTCGCGGTCGTGCCCGACGACGGTGACGAGGTGATCGGGGTCCACCCCGTCGGCCGCGTGCAGAGCGTGCGCGAGCATGGACCGACCGGCCAGTTCGTGCAGAACCTTCGGAGTCTTCGATCGCATTCGGGTTCCCGCCCCCGCGGCGAGCACGACTACAGCGACCTTCGACGTCATGAATCTCCTCGACCGACTTCGGATGTGCCCCGGGCGGGGGACCCGCCACACTCGTCGCCACGGCTCCGCCGCCCTACGACAGCAGCTCCGCCGCTGTGGCGTCACGGCTCCGCCGCCAGGATTCGAACCTGAACTATCTGAACCAAAATCAGAGGTGCTGCCATTACACCACGGCGGATCACAGCCTCGGCTGGCGTGCGCCGAGCGCGTCGATCCTCGCACGAGTGCACCCGCTCCGTAAAACGCTCCGCAGGCCTCACTCGCCGCGCAGTGCTCGCGTGTCACAGTGATTCCATGACCTCGACGCCCGACGCGCCCCGCGAGCCCGATCAGCCGCGTGCACCCGGTGACGCCGCCCTACCGGAACGTGCGCCCCGCGTCCGGATGACGGGGACCGCGCGCCGGGCCCAGTTGATCGAGATCGGCCGCACGCTGTTCGCCGAGCGTGGCTACGAGGCCACGTCCATCGAGGAGATCGCGCAACGCGCGCAGGTGAGCAAGCCGGTCGTGTACGAGCACTTCGGCGGCAAGGAGGGTCTCTACGCCGTGGTGGTGGACCGCGAGATGTCCACGCTGCTGTCCATGATCACGTCGTCGCTGACCGAGAACCGGTCCCGGATCCGGGTCGAACGGGTGGCGCTGGCCCTGCTGACCTACGTCGAGGAGCGCAGCGACGGGTTCCGCATCCTCGTGCGCGACTCCCCGGTCGCCGCGGCCGAGGGAACGTACTCGAGCCTGCTGAACGACGCCGTCGGCCAGGTGGGGCACATCCTGGCGGGTGACTTCTCCCGCCGCGACATCGACCCGGCCAATGCCCAGCTGTACGCCCAGGCATTGGTCGGAATGGTGTCGATGACGGCGCAATGGTGGCTGGACGAACGGTCTCCCTCGAAAGAGGTGGTGGCCGCGCACATCGTGAACCTGTGCTGGAACGGGCTCACGAATCTGGAGCCCGATCCCCGGTTGGGGAGCTGAAAGCGCGAGTGTCACCGGAGGTGGTCACGGTGGACCACCTCGTCGGTCGTGACGACACGACGCTCGGACTCCGGGACGAGTGCTCGTGCTGTGTAGTGGTCCAGTGGTACCGTTCTCGCGTTGTTCACGGATTGAATGCCCCAAACTTTCGAGGCGGATCGCATGGTCAGACAGGCACGCGCCGAGATCACCAGAGACACGGTGCTCGCGGGGGCCGCCCATGTCTTTCTACGGCTCGGGTACGCCAATGCCAGCCTCAGCGAGATCATTTCGCAGTCGCAGGTCACCAAGGGAGCTCTCTACTTCCACTTCGGGTCGAAGGAGGAGCTGGCTCGCGCCGTCATCGACGAGGGCGTGCGGCGGCTCACCACGGCGTGCCGCGCCCTGGACGACGGCCGGATCCCCGCTCTCGAGGCCGAGATCGGTGTCTCGTACATCACGGTCGATCTGGCGATCACGGATCCGATGGTCGCCGCGATGTTCCGGCTCAAGCATCAGATCGGCGACTACCGCGGTACCGGTGAGAACGTCATGGAGGGCTGGACCGAGTACCACACCGGCCTGGCGCGTCGGGCGATCGACGAGGGCGACCTCGAGGCCGACCTCGACCCCGTGACCACCGGAATGCTGTTCCTGGAGGTCATCGTCGGCGCCCACATGGTCGCGGTGGCCACCGACAGCACCAAGGAGTTGTCGGCGCGCATGGAGCGGCTGTGGCACTACCTGCTCCCGTCGCTGGTCCCCGGTCGCAAGCTCGACTACTTCCGTGAGTTCGCCGCCCGCCGGGTCCTGCGCTACGGCGCCTGACGACGAGCGGCCGCGTCGCGGTCGCCTCGGTCGGCCCACGGTCGTTTCTGTCGACGACTGCTCCTAGAATCGATACCGAGTCGTCGCCGACCGATCGATCTCCGTGAGGGGTGTCGGGCCGTTGCGGGTGCACGACCGTGTCGTCTTTCCGTCAGGAGTTCTGCTGGTGTCCTCGCCGTCCGTCCATGTTTCCCCCGCGCAGACCCCGGACGACGGTGCGGGCCGGATGTCGGGCCTGCTGGAATTCGCACTGCGTGACGCGTCGCTGGCGCAGATCGTCGATCTGTCCGGCCGCCGCGAGGCCACCCTGGTGGCACCCACTCCGGCACGGGCGTTCATCGCTGCGGCCATGTCCCGCACCACACCGGTCCTGCTCGTCACCGCGACGGGCCGCGAGGCCGACGATCTGACGGCCGAGCTCACGGAGATGGTGGGCGGCGCCGTGGCGCAGTTCCCGTCCTGGGAGACGCTGCCGCACGAGCGTCTGTCTCCCGGAGCGGACACCGTCGGTCGTCGTATCGAGGTGCTGCGGCGCCTCGCCCGGCCGGAGGACGCCGACTACGGCGTCCCGCTGAAGATCATCGTCACCACGGTGCGCTCGGTGCTCCAGCCGATGGCGCGTGGACTGGGCGAGATCGAGCCCGTCGGCCTGCGCGTGGGGGCGGAGTTCGACTTCGAGGAGTTGCAGAAGCGACTGGTCGAGCTGGCCTACACGCGTGTCGACATGGTGGGCAAACGCGGTGAGTTCGCGGTGCGCGGCGGCATCCTCGACCTGTTCTCGCCGACGGCGGATCACCCCGTCCGTGTCGAGTTCTGGGGTGACGAGGTCACGGACCTGCGCGCCTTCTCGGTCGCGGACCAGCGCTCCATCCCCGACGTGGAGGTCGACACGGTCATCGCGCCGCCGTGCCGGGAGATGATTCTCGACGAGGCCGTACGGGAGCGCGCGGCGCGTCTCGCCGCCGACAACACCGGCGACCCGATCCTGGTGGAGATGCTCGAGAAGATCTCCGCCGGCGTTCCGGTCGAGGGCATGGAGGCGTTGCTGCCGGTGCTGAAGGCCGGCGGCCTCGAACTGCTGACCGACGCGCTGCCCGACGGCGCGCACGTGCTGGTCTGCGATCCGGAGAAGGTGCGTACGCGCGCGACGGATCTGGTGCGGTCCGGCAAGGAGTTCCTCGAGGCGTCGTGGACGGCCGCGAGCATCGGTGCGGCCGCACCGCTCGACACCGCAGCGCTGGACACCAGCAGCGTGACGGACGAGAGCGCCGTCCTCGACCTCGATCTCAGCGCGTCCGCGTACCGGTCGCTGCGGCAGGTCCGAGAGTCTGCGGAGGCGGCCGGTCGGCCGTGGTGGACCGTGGGCCCGCTCGCCTCGGGCAGTGACGAGGAGATCGTGCTCGACGTCGACGCGGCGCCGGACGTGCGCGGCTCCGAGGAGGCACTCGCGACGCTCTTCCAGATGTTCACGGCGCACCTCGCGTCCGGCGGCCGCGTGGCCGTCGTCGTCGCGGGCGCGGGAACGGCGCAGCGCACGGTCGAACGCCTGCGGGAGGCCGGTGTGCCGGCGCTCCCTCTCGATGCCGGTGCCGAGCCCGGCTCCGACGTCGTCGGCGTGATGTGCGGGTCGTTGCACTCGGGTCTCGTCCTGCGTGACGCCGGCCTGGTGGTGGTGACGGAGGCCGATCTCACCGGCAACCGGGTCGCGGCGGCCGGCGACGGCAAACGGTTGCCCGCGAAGCGTCGCAACCAGGTCGATCCGCTCGCGTTGACGGCCGGCGACATGGTGGTCCACGACCAGCACGGCATCGGCCGCTTCGTCGAGATGGTCGAGCGGACCATCGGCGGGGCACGCCGTGAGTACCTCGTCGTCGAGTACGCGCCCAGCAAGCGTGGCCACCCGGGCGACCGCCTCTTCGTTCCCATGGAGTCGCTCGACCAGTTGTCCCGCTACGTCGGCGGGGAGATGCCGAGCCTGAGCAAGCTGGGCGGATCCGACTGGACCAACACCAAGCGCAAGGCCCGCAAGGCCGTCCGCGAGATCGCAGGGGAGCTCGTCCAGCTCTACGCGGCGCGGCAGGCGGCGCCCGGTCACGCGTACGGGCCGGACACCCCGTGGCAGAAGGAGATGGAGGACGCCTTCGCGTTCACCGAGACCGTCGACCAGATGACCGTCATCGACGAGGTCAAGGCGGACATGGAGAAGCCCGTCCCGATGGACCGAGTGGTCATCGGCGACGTCGGTTACGGCAAGACCGAGGTCGGCGTCCGGGCGGCGTTCAAGGCCGTCCAGGACGGCAAGCAGGTAGCGGTGCTCGTTCCCACCACCCTGCTGGCCCAGCAGCATCTGCAGACCTTCACCGAGCGGATGGCCAACTTCCCGGTGACGGTCAAGGGGCTGTCCCGGTTCTCCGACGCCGCCGAGTCACGGGAGACGTTCGCCGGCCTCGCGGACGGCACGGTGGACATCGTCGTGGGCACGCACCGATTGCTGCAGACCGGTGTGCAGTGGAAGGACCTCGGGCTGGTCATCGTCGACGAGGAGCAGCGCTTCGGCGTCGAGCACAAGGAGCACATCAAGGCGCTGCGCACGCACGTCGACGTCCTGACGATGTCGGCGACACCGATTCCGCGCACGCTCGAGATGAGCATGGCGGGCATCCGCGAGATGTCGACCATCCTGACGCCGCCCGAGGAGCGTCACCCCGTCCTGACCTACGTCGGTGCCTATCAGGAGAAGCAGGTGGCGGCGGCGATCCGCCGTGAGCTGCTCCGTGACGGCCAGGTCTTCTACGTTCACAACCGCGTGAGCAGCATCGACAAGGCCGCCGCGAACATCCGACGGCTGGTGCCGGAAGCGCGCGTCGTGGTCGCACACGGCCAGATGAACGAGGACGCGCTCGAGAAGACGGTGCAGGGGTTCTGGGAGCGTGAGTTCGACATCCTGGTCTGCACCACCATCATCGAGACGGGCCTCGACATCTCCAATGCGAACACGCTGATCGTCGAGCGAGCCGATTCGTTGGGTCTGTCCCAGCTCCACCAGTTGCGTGGGCGTGTGGGTCGCAGCCGGGACCGTGGCTATGCCTACTTCCTCTACCCGCCGGAGAAGCCGCTCACCGAGACGGCGTACGACCGGTTGGCCACCATCTCGCAGAACTCCGACCTGGGCGCCGGTATGGCGGTGGCGATGAAGGACCTCGAGATCCGCGGCGCGGGCAACGTGCTGGGCGCGGAGCAGTCCGGCCACGTCGCCGGTGTGGGATTCGACCTGTACGTCCGACTGGTCGGCGAGGCGGTGGAGGCCTACCGCGCCGTGGCCGACGGCCGCCCCGTCACCACCGACGAGGCGCCCAAGGAGGTACGCATCGACCTCCCCGTCGATGCCCACATCCCGCCGGACTACGTCACCAGCGACAGGCTCCGACTCGAGGCGTACCGCAAGCTGGCCGCGGCGCAGAACGACGCCGAGATCCGTGCGGTCATCGACGAGCTGACCGACCGCTACGGGCCGGTGCCGGCCGAGGTCGCCCGGCTCGTGGCCGTCGCCGTCCTGCGCATCCTGTGCCGTTCCTACGGCATCGTGGACGTGCAGATGGCGGGGACCATGGTGAAGTTGGCGCCGATGGACCTACCCGACTCCAAGCAGATACGGTTGAAGCGGCTCTACCCCAGCGCACAGTATCGGGCGACCACCGGCACGGTGCAGATCCCGATTCCGCGTGTGGCAGGTGGTGGAGTCGGTTCGGCCCGTGTCCGCGACGAGGAACTTCTGCAGTTCGTCGCCGACGTGCTGCTCGCGATGGACGGGCAGCCCGCGGGCTCCGTACGAGTCGAGCAACCGATCGGGGTGTGAGCGCGCGATGACGATTCTGCTGCTGGATCCCCTGCGGCCCACCATGGTGCCGGTGCAGGCCGTGACGTTGCTGGACAAGCCCGTGGGCTTCACCGAAGAGGTGCCGGTCTCCATCCGCTGGCGCCTCACGGGGTTCACCTCCGCGGGCGACGACGAGCCCGAGGTGCTCATCAGCACCAGCCGCGACAACCCCGACGTCCAGGAACGCATCACGCGCGGCGAGGACGTCATCGAGGTGCCGGTACCCCGCGGCGGCAACCTCGCCGAGGCCGTCTTCGTCATCGACAAACTGCGCTCACTCGGCGGATGGGAGGCGCAGCAGACGCACGAGTCGCTGCGCGGGTACCTCCTCGAGGAGACCTACGAACTGCTCGATGCCATCGAGACCGGCGATGCGGACTCCATCCGGGAGGAGCTCGGCGATCTGCTGCTGCAGGTCATCTTCCACGCGCGCATCGCCAAGGACGCGGGCGCCGAGGCGTTCGACATCGACGACGTGGCGTCCACCCTGGTGGCCAAGTTGACCCACCGCAGCCCGCACCTGGCCGACACGTCCGGCGCACCGATCGACATCGGTGCGCAGGAGAAGGCCTGGGAGGAGCGCAAGGCCGCGGAGAAGGTACGCGCGTCGTGTCTGGACGGCATCGCCATGGCGCAGCCGTCGCTCGCGCTCGCCCAGCAGGTCATCACCCGAGCGGTCAAGGCCGGGCTCCCCCAGGACTTCGTCCCGGAGTCCATGCTCTCGGTGCGCATCGACATCTCGGGTGATCACGGCACCACCAGCGCCGAGGACTCGCTGCGCCGCACCGTCAACGAGTTCGTGGCCGACGTACGGGCCGCGGAGCGCGGCGCCGCCATGGACGGAGTCCGATCGGCCGAGATGGACGCACGAGCGTGGTCCAAGTACTGGCCGGGAACCGACATGTTCGGCCGACCGCTCGCGGCGACGGGGACGGACGACGCACGCGTCGCCGCGTCCCACCATCGGCCGCAGGCGGACGAGAAGAACCGCTGACCGTCTAGCCGAAGAGCGTCGAGCCCCAGTAGTCCTCGGTGCCTTCCGGAACTCCCGGTGGGCAGGCGAAGACCGCCGAGCCGACGTGGGAGATGTACTCGTTCAGGGCATCTCGTCGCGCGAGCGCTTGCTGCATCGGCACGAACTGGGTCTGTGGATCGCTGCAGAAAGCGACGAAGAAGAGCCCCGCGTCGAGGTGGCCGAAGCCGTCGGAGCCGTCGGTGAAGTTGTACCCGCGGCGAAGAATCTTGATGCCGCCCAACGACTCCGACGACGCCAGTCGTACGTGCGCGTCCTTCGCGATGGTCGAGGAGCCGAGATCGACGGTATCGAACTCGGCCGTACCGCCCAGTGGCGCGCCGGTGGCCTTGGACCGACCGATGACGCGTTCCTGTTCGCCGAGCACCGCGCGGTCCCACGGTTCGATCTTCATCCGGATGCGCCGCGCCACGAGGTAGGTGCCGCCCGTCATCCAGTCGGACTCGCCGCCGTTCACCCACACGTGCTCGTCGACGGTCGCCGCTTCCTCGGCCTTGATGTTGTTCGTGCCGTCCTTGAAGCCGAAGAGGTTGCGCGGTGTCGCCTGGGCGGTCGACGTCGACGCGGTGCGACCGAAGCCGAGCTGCGACCACCGCACCGACGCGGTGCCGAACGCGATGCGCGCGAGATTGCGGATGGCGTGCACCGCCACCTGCGGATCGTCGGCGCAGGCCTGCACCGCGATGTCGCCACCGCTCCGCGCCGGGTCGAGGTCGTCACCGGGGAATCGCGGAAGATCTTGCAGTGCAGCCGGTCTGCGGTCACCCAAGTCGAGCTTGTCGAAGAATGACGGGCCGAAGCCGATGGTCAGCGTGAGGTTGGACGGCATCAGACCGTAGGCCTCGCCGGTGTCACCGGGCGGCTCGTACTGTCCGCCGCCGACCACGCCACCGGGCACCGACTCGGCGCCGACGGTGAGACGTTCGGCCATTGCCGTCCACTTCGTGAGCATCGCGACGATCTCGTCGCGCGAGGTGGTCGTCACGTCGAAGGTGACGAAGTGCATGCGGTCCTGTGCGGGCGTGACGATGCCCGCCTGGTGGACGCCGCGGAACGGCACCACGGCCTCGGCCGCGTCGGCGACCACGGGTTCGGGTGCGGTCGACCGGCCCAGCGCGGCACCGGCGCCGACCGCGAGTGCGCCGGCTCCCACGCCACCGAAGAGCGCGCGGCGCGAGAGGCGTCGACTCGGCGGGGTGGTGGCGGCGTCCGTGTCGGACGTCCGCTCAGGCGCCTGCGACGACACCCTGGACCTGGCTCACCGACGCGGACAGGGCGTCGATCTTCTTCGACAGGTCCTGGCGCTGCGGCTCGGTGACCGTGTCGTAGGAGACGAAGCCGTCACCCTGGCGGTACTTCGCGAGCTCGGTGTCGAGTTCGGCGAAGCGCTGCTCGATGGTGGCCGCGAGTTCCGGGTTCCGCTCGGACAGCACCGGAGCGAGAGCCGCCACCGCTGCCTGCGATCCGTCGACGTTCGCCTGGAAGTCGTACAGGTCGGTGTGGGAGAAGAAGTCCTCCTCACCGGTGATCTTCGTCTGGGCGACCTCGTCGAGGAGGCCCTGTGCGCCGCCCGCCACCGTGATCGGGTCGAT
Source organism: Rhodococcus sp. NFXS4 (assembly GCF_058139645.1). Classification (NCBI taxonomy): domain Bacteria; kingdom Bacillati; phylum Actinomycetota; class Actinomycetes; order Mycobacteriales; family Nocardiaceae; genus Rhodococcus; species Rhodococcus sp. NFXS4. The sequence goes on along the minus strand of NZ_CP192221.1, from coordinate 3,280,781 downwards.
CACGAAGTCGGGGGACTGCACGCCCGCGACCAGTTCGTCGACGTCCGCCTTCAACTGCGCGGCGATCGCGTTCGTGTCCGGCTGGAGCCCCTGTGCCCACAGGTCCTTCTCCAAGCGGTGGAACCCGGTCCACTCGGCACCCGGCTCGACGTCCGGCTCGCGCAGGTCGATGCGGGGGTCGAGATCGTCGGGGAAGCTCTCCGCGACGGGTTCGATGCGCTCGTAGTAGGTGCGGACGAGCGGGAACTGGGCCTTGGCGCCCTCGACGTCGCCGGACGTGACCGCGGTGACGAACGACGCCGTCGTCTCCTGCAACGCCGTGACCTGGCTGACGACGTAGCGCTTGTAGCCGTCGGCCGCCTCGGCGAGCGTCCCGTCGGCGTCGGACTCCTTGGCGTCACCCGTGACGACGAAGTCGCCGCGGAGGCCGTCGCCGACCATGCCCGGCTTGCACGCGGTCTGGTACGTGGCGGGCTCGGGCAGCGCGACGATGAGCTGGCGGGAGACGCCGGGCCCGATGTTCTCGATCTCACCCATGACGCGGTCGCCCTCGCCGTAGACGTAGAACTCGGTGACCTTGGAGCCGTTGTTGGTCACCTGGAAGGTGGAGCTGCCCGTCTGTGCACTCGTCGTACCGACGTCGCACGAGCTGTCGGTCGCGTCGACCACGATGTCGCCGCCCTCGGCCGAGGTCGTGGCCTCCTTCTCGGTGCAGGCCGTGAGTGCCAGCGGCAGCGCGGCGGCGCAGAAGAGGAGGCGGGTGGTGGTGCGCATTTCAGTGGTGCCCTTTCGGGAGCGGGAAGGCCGGAGGCCGGTCGGTAGTGGAGCGGGAAGGCCGGAGGTTCTGGAGCAGATGTGTGGGTCAGGACGCGGCGGGTTGTGGCTGCGGTGCGGTGACTCGTGGCACGGCCTTCGGCCGCCGGAGGAACAGGGGCAGGACGACGACGAGGTAGAGCACCCAGGCCGCGACCTGCAGAACGGTCGGCTCGGGGCGGAAGTTGAAGATGCCGGCGACGACGGTGCCGTACCAACTGCCCGCGTCCCAGGTGTCGCTGATGTCGAACGCGGTCGCGCTGCCACCGGGGAGAATTCCGCCGATCTGCAGAGCCCGCAGTCCGTACGCCAGGATTCCGGCGGCGACGAACACGAGGAAGACGCCCGTCCAGCGGAAGAACCGGGCGAAGTCGATGCGTACTGCTCCGAAGTACAGGAGGACGGTGAGGAATGCAGCGACGGCGATTCCGGCCAGCAGACCCAGCAGCGGCCAGAAACTGCCGTTGGTGTTCTCCGCGTAGCCGACCATGAGGAGCGCCGTCTCGATTCCTTCGCGCCCGACCGCCAGGAAGGCGAGCGATGTGACGGCCACCGGCCCGACGTCGAGCGCGCGGGCCATGCCGGCCTTCAACGTGCCGGAGATGGAGGCGGCGGCCGACCGCATCCACAACACCATGCCGGTGACGATCGCGACGGCGATAAGCGAGGCGATGCCGGCGATGATCTCGGCGGTGAGGCCCGTGACCGTCGAGGTGCCGAGGTGGATGACGGCGAACACGACGGCGACCATGCCCACGGCGGCCGAGACACCCGTCCACACCCACTTCAGCGCGTCGCGGCGGTCGGACTTCACGAGGAACGCGACCAGGATCATCACGACGATGCCGGTCTCGAGTCCCTCCCGCACCCCGATCAGTCCGCTGCCGACCATCTGCGTCACGACGGACGGCGCGGACGCGACGACGGCGACTGTGGACACGGCGGGATCTCCCGGGTTCGAGTGGAGTGGGGCGTCTTAGGCAAGGCGACCCTCATACGAAAGGTGAACATACACCGGCTTCGGGGTGCGAAACAGCCGCCGACCAGGACTTTTGAAGACCTTTACCCTTCTATTACTTTGACTCGGGATGATGGAGGCATGCTCCCACCGCGCTCCCGGCGCCTCCGCGTCGTCGCGGCTGCGCTCGCCACGGCCGCCGTCGTCTCCGGCTGCGGCGCCCTCGATCTGGATCCGGGCAGACCCGCGGTGGAGATCCCGGAGGGAATCCCGCCGGGGCCCGGAGCGCCCCTGCCGCCGATCGACGTGGACGCGCCCGGTCGCTCGGCCGACCTGCTCGCCGGCTGGGCGGAACCGCTGGTCGACCCCACCGGAATCGGTCGCACGGCGCTCGAGGCCTACGGCCACGCGGCCGCGGTCATGGCCCGCTCGTCACCGGGGTGCGGTCTGGCCTGGACCACTCTCGCCGGGATCGGCCGAATCGAGAGTCGTCACGGCACCTTCGGTGGATCGTCCGTCGGTCCCGACGGCACCGCGACCCCGCCCATCCGCGGAGTGCCCCTCGACGGTACCGCCGGCAACGCGGAGATCGCCGACACCGACGGCGGAGAACTGGACGGCGACACCGTCTTCGACCGCGCCATGGGACCGATGCAGTTCATCCCCGAGACCTGGCGCAAGTGGGGCGTGGACGCCAACGGGGACGGCCGCGCCGACCCCGACAACCTCGACGACGCCGCGCTCACCGCGGGGCGTTACCTCTGCGCCCGTGGGGGAGACCTCACCGCAGCGGAGGGATGGCAGGCCGCCCTCATGGCCTACAACCTGTCGGGGGTCTACCTGAGGGACGTCCGCGACGCGGCCTCCGCCTACTCCGTCGGTGCCCGGCCGTCCTGACGTCGACCTCCTCCGGCCTGCCCGCCTGACTACCGACCGGCCTCCGGCCTGCCCGCGTGCGCGCCTGCGCGTCGAATATCGAGCGCGGCGGCTGCGACGGCTAGTCTGTCTTCGAGCCGCGCCCGACCACGGGTGACCGGTTCGCGCCCGAAGCTGTGTGTTCAACGCCTGACTAGGAGTTCATTCGTGGCCATCATCGAACAGGTCGGAGCTCGCGAGATCCTCGACTCACGTGGCAACCCCACGGTCGAGGTCGAGGTCGCGCTCGACGACGGCACGCTGACCCGTGCAGCGGTGCCCTCGGGCGCCTCCACCGGTGAGCACGAGGCCGTCGAGCTCCGCGACGGCGGCGATCGCTACGGCGGCAAGGGTGTCGAGAAGGCCGTCAACGCCGTGCTCGACGAGATCGCGCCGGCCGTCATCGGCCTCGACGCCATCGAGCAGCGCACGGTCGACCAGGCACTGCTCGACCTCGACGGCACCGCCGACAAGTCGCGCCTCGGCGCGAACGCCCTGCTCGGTGTCTCGCTCGCCGTGGCCAAGGGTGCCGCGGAGTCCGCCGGACTGGAGCTCTTCCGTTACCTGGGTGGACCCAACGCCCACATCCTGCCGGTACCGATGATGAACATCATCAACGGTGGCGCCCACGCCGACAGCGGCGTCGACGTGCAGGAATTCATGATCGCCCCCATCGGTGCGCCGACCTTCAAGGAGGCCCTGCGCTGGGGCGCCGAGGTCTACCACGCACTGAAGTCGGTCCTCAAGGCCAAGGGCCTGTCGACCGGGCTCGGCGACGAGGGCGGTTTCGCCCCCGACCTCGCGGGCACCAAGGCCGCACTCGACCTCATCTCGGAGGCCGTCGGCAAGACCGGCCTCACGCTGGGCTCCGACATCGCTCTCGCGCTCGATGTCGCCGCCACCGAGTTCTTCACCGCCGGAACGGGATACGCCTTCGAGGGCAACACCCGCACCGCGGAGGAGATGTCGGCGTTCTACGCGGACCTGCTGAACCAGTACCCGCTCGTCTCCATCGAGGATCCGCTCGACGAGAACGACTGGGACGGCTGGGTCGCCCTCACCGACAGCATCGGTGACCGGGTACAGATCGTCGGCGACGATCTGTTCGTCACCAACCCGGAGCGCCTCGAGGAGGGCATCGTCAAGGGAGCCGCCAACGCTCTCCTGGTGAAGGTCAACCAGATCGGCACGCTGACCGAGACCCTCGACGCCGTCGATCTCGCGCACCGCAGTGGCTACCGCACGATGATGAGCCACCGCAGCGGCGAGACCGAGGACACCACCATCGCCGATCTCGCCGTCGCCGTGGGCAGCGGACAGATCAAGACCGGTGCCCCGGCTCGCAGCGAGCGTGTCGCCAAGTACAACCAGCTGCTGCGCATCGAGGAGGCACTCGGCGACGCCGCGCGCTACTCGGGCGAGCTGGCGTTCCCGCGGCTCGACTTCACCTCGAAGGACAGCTGAGCTCACCGATGGCGGACCGGGACTCTCGACGCAGTGCGGCACGGCCGGGTGGCCGTTCGCCGCGCCGTGACGCGCGTCCCGGTCGATCCACGCGCCGCGACGGGTCCGGGTCCTCGCAGCCCCGGACCGTCGCCGGCGCGGTCAACGACGTCGTCACCGAGGGTGCCGCACTGGTCGGTCGGCGCGGACGCCGCCGCGGCGGCGAGAAGAAGGAGCGCACGTTCCTCGGCCTGTCGACGGGCAAGGCCGTCGTTCTCGCCGTGGTGATCTGCGCTCTCGCCCTGACTCTCGCAGTTCCGTTGCGGACGTACATCTCCCAGCGCGGGGACGCCGCCCAGGTGGCCGCCGAGCGAGTGGCCTTGGAACAGCGCGTGGCCGAGCTCCAGATCCGCAAGGACCAGACAGAAGATCCGGCCTACATCACCGCACAGGCACGCGAGCGCCTCGGTTACGTCATGCCCGGCGAGACCCCCTATCAAGTCCAGTTGCCCGGCGCGCGTGCACGATCGGACATCGAGAACGATCCGCCGCCGCCCCCGCCCGGACCCTGGTACAGCGACCTGTGGTCCACGGCGACCACCCCACGGTGACGCCTCGGCGCACGCCGATCCACCCGATCCGGAAATGAGTCAGACCCAGTGAGCGACGTGTCGCGCGAAGACCTCGACGCCGTGTCCGCCCAGCTCGGACGAGAGCCGCGCGGCGTGCTCGAGATCGCCTACCGCACCCCGGACGGCCGTCCCGCCGTCGTCAGGACGGCGCCGAAGCTGCCCGACGGAACGCCGTTCCCCACCCTCTTCTACCTCACGGATCCGCGTCTGACGGCCGAGGCGAGCCGCCAGGAATCCGCCGGTGTCATGCGCGAGATGACCGAGCGGCTGCAGCAGGACGAGGAGCTCGCCGCGGCCTACCTGCGTGCCCACGAGGCGTATCTGGCCGAGCGCAACGAGATCGAGTCGCTCGGAACCGATTTCACCGGCGGCGGGATGCCGGACCGGGTCAAGTGTCTGCACGTGTTGATGGCGCACTCGCTGGCCAAGGGGCCGGGTGCCAATCCGCTGGGCGACGAGTCGGTGGCGCTGGCCGCCGAGGGGCCCCTGCGTGGCACGGCCCTGCCCGCGGACTGGCCCACCATCGAGGAGCTCCGAGCATGAGGGTCGCTGCGATCGACTGCGGAACCAACTCCATCCGCCTGCTCGTGGCCGACGTGGACGACGACGGTCTTCGCGATCTCGCGCGTGAGATGCGTGTGGTCCGGCTGGGGCAGGGTGTCGACGCGACCGGGTCGTTCGCACCCGAGGCGATCGACCGCACCGAGGCAGCGCTGCTCGAGTACGTCGACATCATCACCGCTCTGGGCGGTGTCGACGCGGTGCGCATGGTCGCGACGTCGGCCACGCGCGACGCCGACAATCGTGATCTCTTCTTCGACATGACGCGCCGGACCCTCGCCTCCGTCGCGGACGGTGCAGTGGCCGAGGTCATCTCGGGCGACGAGGAGGCTCGTCTGTCCTTCGCCGGGGCGGTCGGCGATCTGGATCCGGACGAGGGGCCGTTCCTGGTGGTCGATCTCGGCGGCGGCTCCACCGAGCTGGTGCTCGGAGATGCCGACGGCGTGCGCGCCGCCTTCTCCGCCGACATCGGATGTGTTCGGCTCACCGAGCGGTGCCTGCGCACCGATCCACCCACCGAGGCCGAGCGCAGGGCAGGGCAGGCCTTCACCTCGGAGCGCCTCCAGCCGGCGTTCGACGCGGTACCCGTGAAAGATGCCCGCACCTGGGTCGGGGTTGCCGGGACCATGACCACCCTCTCGGCCGTGGCACAGAATCTTCCCGCCTACGATCCGGACGCGATCCACTTGTCGCGCATCCCGTTCACCGATCTGCGCGACGTCTGTGATCGTCTGCTCGGCATGACGAGAGCGGACCGTGCCGTGCTCGGCCCGATGCATCCCGGTCGCGTCGACGTCATCGGCGGAGGATCCCTCGTCGCGGCCACACTCGCCGAACACATCGGTGCCGAAGCCGGAATCGACAGCCTGGTCGTGAGCGAGCACGACATCCTCGACGGGATCGCTCTCAGCGTCGCCGGGCGATGATCACTCCGGTCTCGGCCCGAGCTTCCTGACGGTCACCGGAGCGCGGCACTCCCACGCTTCCTCGATCAGTTCACGAAGCTCGTCGACGTCCACCTCGGGTAGTCGCACGAGCACCGACGCGTGACCCTCGTAGTGATCAGTGGTGAAGAACGCTGCCGGGTTCGAGCTGATGAGGGCCTCGCGGTCCTCGACGCTCGGTCTGCGGAGCAGCAGAACGTCGGGCATCTCGTGGACCCGTGCGAACAGTCGGTCCTTCACGCGGAAGCCGGGAGTGCCGTACGACGGCTTCTCCGTCACCTCGCGCAGCGCGAGTGCGATACGTCGGACGTCGTCCTCTGTCGCCATGGACGCAGTGTGCCACCTGCAGTCCTGCATCGCCGCAGATCGAGGGTGCAGTGATGCCTCTTGCCTTCGGGCGGACGCACGGGAAGGGTCGATCGAGGCCGTTGTGGTCCCCGACACACCGATCGCTCGACGACCAGGAGGTCACCATGGCAGTCCGCGACACCGACGCACCCGCGGAGAAGGGGCTGGCGCGAACAGCCCAGGCACTGGCCCGCGGCACCGAGAAGTGGTTCCCCGACGCCTACATCTTCGCGCTGGTCGGCGTGCTCGTGGTGGCGATCGCCGCGTTCGCGAACGGATCGTCGCCGCAGAACGTGGTCGACGCGTTCGGCAACGGATTCTGGGACCTGACGGCGTTCACTCTGCAGATGGCCATGGTCGTGCTCACCGGGTACGTCGTGGCCACGTCGCCACCCGTGGCGCGGCTGATCACGAGACTGGCCGCGCTGCCGAACAATCCACGCACGGCGGTCAGCTTCGTCGCGCTCATGTCGTGCTCGGTGTCGTTCCTGAACTGGGGTCTCAGCCTCGTCTTCGGTGGACTGCTCGCTCGTGCCATCGCCCGGCGACGCGATCTGAGCGTCGACTACCGCGCGCTCGGCGCCGCGGCGTTCATGGGCCTGGGCGCGGTGTGGGCACTGGGCATGTCGTCGTCCGCGGCGCAGCTCCAGGCCACCGCGAGCTCGCTCCCGTCGGCCCTGCTCCGCATCACCGGAGTCCTGGACTTCGGCACCACCATCTTCACGTGGCAGTCACTGGTCATGTGCGTGATCATCATCGTGCTGACGGTGATCATCGCGCACCTCTCCGCTCCCACCGGTGCGGCGATCAAGACCGCCGAGGCCATGGACGTGAATCTCGACGACACCATCGCCGAGCCGCCGACGCGCACCCGTCCGGGCGAGTGGCTCGAGTACAGCCGCATCCTCCCGATCCTCGCCGGGGCGATGACGCTGGGATGGCTGGTGTCGCAACTGCTCTCGAAGCCCGTGCTGTCGGTGGTGAGCAGCCTCAACGGCTACCTGCTGGTGTTCCTGATGCTGGGACTCGTGCTGCACGGCACACCGCGACGGTTCCTCGATGCCGTCGCCAAGGCCGTACCCGCCACGGCGGGGATCCTGGTGCAGTTCCCGCTGTACGCCGCGATGGCCGCGATTCTGACCACATCCGAAGGGCGGGGCGGAGTCACGGTGTCCGAGCACCTGGCCACGTTCTTCACCGAGGTCGGCGGTGGCGGAGCCTTCGCTGTGGTCATCGCCGTCTACACCGTGATCCTGGGACTCTTCGTCCCGTCGGGCGGAGGCAAGTGGTTGGTCGAGGCGCCGTACGTCATGCAGTCCGCCACCGACGTGCAGATGAACCTCGGCTGGACCGTGCAGATCTACAACGTGGCCGAGGCGCTACCCAACCTGATCAACCCGTTCTTCATGCTGCCGTTGCTCGCCGTCCTGGGTCTGCGAGCGCGCGATCTCATCGGATTCACGTTCCTGCAGTTCCTCTTCCACTTCCCGGTGGTGCTGCTGCTCGTCTGGCTGCTCGGGACGACGTTCACCTTCGAGCCGCCCGTGATCCCTGCCTGACCGAGCGGTGCGCGCGGCACACCGAGTCGTACTCTGATCGCCATGTCGGAGATCCTGGTGACCGTGTCGGAGTTGTCCGCAGCGCTGACGTCGCCGCGTCCGCCCGTGCTGCTCGACGTGAGATGGGCACTCGGTGATCCCGCCAACCACCAGCACTATCTCGACGCGCACATCCCCGGCGCCGTCTTCGTCGACCTGGGCTCGGAACTCGCCGGCCACGGGGAGCCCACCGAAGGGCGGCACCCTTTGCCCCGACTCGACGATCTGCAGATGTATGCGCGGCGATGGGGCATCGACGCCGACTCGTCCGTCGTCGTCTACGACGCCACCGGCAACATGGCTGCGGCTCGGGCGTGGTGGCTGCTGCGCTGGGCGGGCGTCGAGACCGTGCGCATGCTCGACGGTGGACTCGGCGCGTGGCAGGCGGCCGAACTACCCACGCGGTCGGGCGAGGAGACCGCGCCGCGGGCTGGAGACGTGACGCTGTCCGAGGGCCATCTGCCGACGGTCACGGCAGACGCTGCCGCCACATTCCCCGGTCGTCTTCTCGACGCACGTGCGGGGGAGCGGTACCGCGGGGAGGTCGAGCCCGTCGATTCCCGTGCCGGCCACATTCCCGGCGCTCTCAGCGCGCCGACGTCGGACAACGTGACCGTCGACGGGACCTTCGCTGCGCCTGCTGTCCTGCGAGATCGGTTCACGACCATGGGTATTCGACCCGGTGACGAGGTGGCCGTCTACTGCGGTTCCGGTGTGACCGCGGCGCACGAGATCGCAGCGCTCGCACTCGCCGGTATCGATGCGGCCTTGTTCCCGGGATCCTGGTCCGCGTGGTCGTCGGATCCCGCGCGACCGGTCGAGACGGGACCAGGCGTCTCCTGAACGGCCCACGATAGGCTGGCCTCGAGCAGGCCCCTATAGCCCAATTGGCAGAGGCAGAGGACTTAAAATCCTTGTGTTCCGGGTTCGAGTCCCGGTGGGGGCACCGACACCGTCCTTCCGTCCTCTCGGCACGCCACGTCGATACGTTCGTGGTGTTTACAGGAACTCCCTACGGGTATCGACCTGACCCAGCGCGGTCGACGCTCCGAGCCGCGCGCTCGTTCCCGGCCGGGCGACGGCCGGAGACCAGGCATCGGCCCGACTGTTCCACGACTCGTCCGGTGTCGGAAAGGGAGAACGCCATGGTGTCGAGAGCAGACGACATGGACCGGACGGCCGACGTCGACGACGTGGTGGCGATCGTGCAGAGACGACGCGCTGCCGTACGAGAGAACGCCCCCGCAGAAGAGGTGTTCAGATTGATGGCACTCGAGCGACTGCTCGCCGAGCGTCGTCGAACGGGCGGCGGGCTGCCCGCGACGCTGAGCGATGCGTCATGACCGGGGACATCGGCGTCGAGGTGGACCAGGTGTTCGAGGCCCGGCCGTCACGGGGATCGATGTACATCCCGGTCGACCTCATCCCGTTGCTCAGCGCCCACTTCGCATCGCACCGCGACAGGTTGCTCGAGTGCGGTGACACCTGGCGCGCCGCGCGAGCGGAGCGAGTGCTCGACGAGTTGGCGAATGCCTTCACCGTGGGCGTGGCCCGATCGGACACCGGAGACGCGGCAACCGACGAGCCCTGAAAGGACTCGGTGATCTCATGCTCGAGAAGCACTGTGAGGACGCACGGCACATGGCTCGGAGCCCCTCGGATGCGGCTCTGACCTCCGTCGCCGAGGTGGTCGGGAAGATGACCTCGTTCCTCGAATCCATCGGAGACGTGGACGCGACGCTGGAGCAGATGTGCGACAACCTCGTCGACGCCGTACCCGGAGCCGACGCGGCAGGCGTGACAGTCATTCGACGGGGAAGACCGGTGACGATCGTGGTCACCGACGGGTGCGTCCGAGCTGTCGACCGTGCTCAGTACGACGCCGACGAGGGCCCGTGCCTGGAGGCCGCGGCGACCCGGACGCCGGTCCGTGTGACGAGCGGGGTTGCCGCGCAGAGGTATCCCGAGTTCTGGACACGGAACGCGGACACGGGAATGCGGAGCTTCCTGTCCACACCGGTGTCGGTGGGCGATGAGCGCTACGGGGCTCTCAACCTCTACAGCCGGAGCGATCACGGGTTCGAGTACGCGGACGCGGACACGTCGACGATCTGTGTCACCGTGGTGGAGTCGTTGCTCGCGATCGCCCGGCGAGCCGACGACGCCCAACGTCAGGTGGACGGTCTTCGAGCGGCGCTCGAGTCACGCGCGGTCATCGATCAGTGCAAGGGCATCGTCATGGTCGTCCTCGACATCACGGACGATCAGGCTTTCGCACTGATCAGGTGGCGGTCGCAGGAGACGAATACTCCAGTTCGGCTGTTGTGCAGACAGATCCTCGCCGATCTCAGTGCTGAACCACTGGGCGAGGGACTCGAGTCCATTGTGGGAACCGTCCTCATGACCGCGCACACCCGGGTGGCGGCGGGCGGGTGACAGTCGGCGACACGGATGGGCTCGGGGTTGGCGTCTCCCCGCGTCGGGTACGCCGGTGGCATGGCAGAACCCGTTGCTCCTGATGTCGTCGTGTTCGATGTGGTCGGCACACTCGCCGATCTCGACATCGTCCGCGACAGGTTCATCTCGGTGGCGCCGCCGTCGTCGTCGTTCGACGGATGGTTCGCGCACCTGTTGCGTGACGGCATGGCGCTGACCCTGTCCGGTGCGTACGAGCCGTTCGCCGTCGTGGCATCGTCCGCTCTGCGGGCGTACACCCGTGGGTTCGTCTCCGACGCCGACATCGAGCACGTCGTCGGAGGGTTCGCCGAGACGACACCGCACCCGGACGTCGTCGCGGCACTCGACGCCGCTGTCGCCAGTGGTGCGCGAGTGTTCACCCTGTCCAACGGAAGCGCGGACTCGACAGCAGGGTTCCTCGACCGGGCGGGTGTGTCCGATCGGGTCGAACGAGTGCTCAGCATCGACGACGTCCGCGCGTGGAAGCCGGCAGCGGCGCCGTACGAGCTGGCGGTGTCGAGCGCCGGAGTCACAGCGGACCGGTGCGCGATGGTGGCGGTGCACTCCTGGGATCTCCAGGGCGCAGGACGCGCGGGAATGCGCACCGGATGGTGCCGCCGCGAGGAGAAGGTGCCCAGTGCCGCCTTCGGCGAGGCCGACGTCTCGTCGCAGACGCTCGACGGTGTGGTGCGTGCACTGTTCGACTCGACCGACGAGTGAGCAGCCACTGCCAATCGACGACGAACAACGGCACGCCGGCCGCGCAGAGCGAATTCGGTGCACTGAACCGCGTACAGCGCGGACTGGTGCACCGGATTCCACCGCCCGATCGAGCGCTGGGGCCACCGCGCCGGACTCGTCATCGGTCGGACCACACCATCGTCGTGATGCAGAAGGGATGTCCGGCCGGATCGAGGAGAACAGCCCACCGAGAATCGACCTGTGACTCGGACTGTCGCGCGCCACAGGATTCTGCGTACCGGACTGCACCGGCCAGGTCGTAGCCCGCGTCGATGTCCAGATGCATCACGGCGGTTCCGGGCCACTCGGGAGGTGTGTACTCCTCGACCTTCTGCGCCACCAGGACGAGCCCCTCATCGGTGCGCATCCCGGACGCCTGGTCGTCACCCCAGAGTCGACGACCACCGAGGAGGGCCAGATAGAACCGAACGAGTTCCTCCGGATCGGCGCAATCCAGAGAGATGCCTGCGGTGCGTAATGGCCCCCTCGTCGTCGGGGCGACGTCGCGCTCGCGCTCCACGACGTACCGCCGTTCGATGCCCGCCGTCCGTCCGCCCCACTCACTCGACGAGACTCGCTCCTGATGTCGTGCGAAGGCGGCGTCGTCGGTGAAGTACTCGTCCACCTGCCACACGAGGGGGTCGTCGCTCTGCTGGACGTCGAAGGACACGCAACCGGGCTCGGCCCGCGTCAGCTCGACATGGCGGGGCAGACACTCCGACACGACGGCCGACTCGGCATCGTCCCGACAGATCAGCTGACCGCTGAGGTGGACGTGCGTGCGCATGCGCTGCTCCTCGTCGATGTGCTGCTGAGGGGTGTTCGACGACGATTCTCTCCTGCGGGCGCGGGAATCCCGGTGTTCGGGAGTGCATGGTTCACCGGGGTCACGGCAACGTGTGCCCTGCAGCGCGGAAGAGGCGGTACCACTGCTCCCGGCTCAGAACCACGTCCGAACCGGCGGCAGCTTCCCGCACGCGGCCGGGGTTGGTGGTTCCGAGCACCACTTGAATGTTCGCCGGGTGCCGGGTGATCCAACCGGTGGCGATCGCGGTGGGCGTGGTTCCGAACTGGGAGGCGAGCTCGCGGAGCGCGTCGTCCAGTTCGGGGTAGTTCTCGCGATCACCGAGGAACACGCCGTCCGACGTCCCCTTCTGGAACGGTGACCACGCCTGCAGAGTGACGCCGTTCAGTCGCGCGTGATCGAGCAGACCGTTGTCGCGGTCGACCGACTGCTCGAGCCCGGCGATGTTCGCCGCGAGACCGGCCGCCACGAGCGGTGCATGCGTGATGCTCAGCTGGACCTGGTTCACGATCAGAGGCTGTCGCACCTCGGTCTTCAGCACCTCGATCTGTCCGGGAGTGTGGTTCGAGACTCCGAAATGCCGCACCTTGCCCGCCGTGTGCAGCGTGTCGAAGGCCGCCGCGACTTCGGCCGGCTCCACGAGGGTGTCCGGCCGGTGCAGCAACAGGACGTCGAGGTGATCGGTACGCAAGGCGGCGAGAGACTCGTCGACGGTGGTCAGGATGTGCTCGGACGAGAAGTCGTAGAACCCTTCTCGGATGCCCACCTTGCTCTGGACGATGACGTCGTCTCGATCCGACGCGAACGACACGGCGTCGCCGAACCTGCGCTCGCAGGCGTGACGATCGCTGCCGTAGATGTCCGCGTGGTCGAAGACCGACACTCCCGCATCACGCGCGGTGCCGACGAGTGTTCGGATCTCCTCGTCGCTCAGCGTCTCGATGCGCATGAGGCCGAGCACGACGCTGGACGCGCGAAGATCGGTGCCGGGTAGCTCGTAGGTCTTCATCTGCACCTGACTACCCGCCGCGAACCGCCCGGCGCAACCGTGGAATCGTCAGAAGCCCCCACCCGGCATCGCGCCGCCGCCCATTCCGGTCGACTCCTGTTGCGTGACACTGTTCGCGTAGTCGTTGCTCGGGTCGCGGTAGGTGGTGTGGACGTGGCCCCACCCCGAGGTGGTGACGCCCGCGACGTCCGCCCCGGCCGAACCCTGCTGTGCTGCGAACTCGACGTAGACGTCCGGTCCGCTGATCTGGAAGTGGATTCCGTCGCCCTGGCTCATGTCGTAGGTGGTCGCGCCGGACCAGTTCACGTAGGTCGTGTCGAGCGTCGCCTCGATGGTCGCGAGCGCGTCGGCGGTGGTCTCCTCGTCGGCCATGCCGGCCCAGTTCGCGATGACCTGGAGGAGCAGTTGCTTCTGCTCGTCGGTGAGGTCGGCGCCGGAAAGTCCGGTGCCGGTAGGGAAGTCGCAGGTGCTGCCGGGCGCGCACACCATGGCCGCGACGTCCGATCCCTGGTACAGGGTGGTCTTCTGCTCGTCGGTGAGGCTGTCGTAGAAGGCGAAGGCGTCGGTGTAGATGCCGTCGAACGGCTGCACGTCGGTGCCGTCGGCAGTGGTGTACTCGGCGGGTTGGACGCCGAGGTGGGTGGGGGCGAAGGTGACGGCGTCGGCGGCGCCGTCGAGGGTGGCGTTGATGCCGAGGTGGTGTCCGCCGAACTGGATCTCCCAGGCGCTGGTGTCGGACGGGTCGCCGAAGAAGGCGATGTAGTACTGGCCGAGTGAGTCCTCGGTGGAGGTGCTGTTCTCGTGCAGGTACTCGTCGCCGCCCATGATGCCGGTGACGGTCGAGTAGGCGTCGTCGCCGAGCATCGACTCGAGCACGGTCATGGCGGCGGCGCGCTGCTCGTCGGTGAGGTCGGCGAGGTTCAGGCCGGCGCGGTCGACGAACGTGACGGGGAAGTTGGACCAGGACGTCGTCTTGGTCTCGTCGTCGTAGGCATAGGTGACCTGCTCGCGCTGCGCGTCGGTGAGCGTCGCCAGGAAGGCCTCGGCGGCCGTGGCGCTGTCGCTGATCGTGGCCGCGGTGGTGGTCGCGCCCTCGGTGACGGAGGCGGTGGACACGGCGGCCTCCTGGCTCGTGGTGGCGGAGGCCGGTGTCGCCGCGTTCTCGGTGGCGGCGCTGCAGCCGCCGAGCAGCAGACTGCCGGCCACGAGAACAGAGGCGAGGGCCGTGCGGCCGCCTCGCGGGAAGCCGGCGGGTGTGGGGGTTCTGTAGAACATCATGGGTCGGACGTTACGAATGCTTCCTGCACCCGCGGTGCGAGGACGCTGGACGTTTCCTGTGAACGACCTGCGTAACGATCCCGCACCGATGTGAATCATGGTGCAGATGAGACAGATGGGACTGGGAGACTGCATCGGTGACGACCCTCCGACGCAGGCGACTGTCCGGCCTACCGATGGTGCTTCTCGCCGTGGCGAGCCTGCTCGTCGCCGCCCCGGCGAGCAGTGCTGCCGCTCCAGCGGAATGGACCTACACGATGGTCGCGTTCAGCAATGCCAGCGACCGTGACCTCGACGTGTATCGGTCGTCGGACGGGACCACGTTCACGCCGGAGCGTACGTCCGCGTTCCGACCGCCGTCGGGACTGATGCGGGACCCCAGCATCTTTCGCCACACCGACGGGTCGTACCGCCTCACCTACACGACGGCCGACGGTGCGAACATCGGCTTCGCTCGCAGCCCGGACCGGGTGAACTGGACGTTCACAGGTACCCAGCCGGTGCCGTTCTGTTGCGCGTTCATGCCCGGCACCGGAGACGGCAAGGGCCCACCCATCCCGTTCTTCTCCGAGTCGGCAGGCTTCGCCGACGGCCCGTCGCTGTCGCCGTTCGTCACCAAGGCCTGGGCTCCGGAATGGTTCGTCGACGGTGACCGGGTGCACGTCATCCTGTCGTTGTCGACCGGCGGCGGATTCGTGCCGTACCTGATGACGGCGCTCGACGCGTCCCTGAGTTCGTGGAGCCTCCCGGTGCCGCTCGACGGGATCGGAGCCGACCACATCGACACGACGATCGTGAAGGTCGGATCCACGTACCACGCGTTCACCAAGAACGAGACGAAGAAGTTCGTCGAGCATGCCGTCGCGCCGACCGTGCTCGGGCCCTACCGCTTCGTCGCCCCCGGCGCGTGGGGTTCCATGGTCGAGGGTCCGGCTCTGGTCCAGCTGCCGAACGACGTGTGGCGCATCTACCTCGATGCCTACATCGACGGGAAGTACCTGTACTCCGACAGCACGGACGGTCTCGCCACATGGTCCCCGGTGCAGGAGCTGCCCGGGGTGTCCGGAACCGCGCGGCACTTCGGTGTGATGCGAGAACCCGCGTGATCCGCACCGGACGTCGCTGACGACGTGGGACGAGTCGTCGCCGCGGGACTCACCGGTGTCCTGCTCGGTCTGCTGCCCGGGCTGCTGTGGATCGTGTCCGCCTTCGTCGGTCTGCCGCCCGACGCGTCCGTGGCGTTCCCCGTGGACGGGTTGCTCGTCCTCTACGTGGGGAGCGTCGCGGCGGCATACGTTCTCGCGCTGCTCGCCGTGTTCCTGACGCTGAGGCTGACCTCCGATCCTCTGGTCCGGCGCACGACGACGGCGGTGGCAGTGGCGCTTCCCCTCGGCGCGGTGGTCGCGACGGCGGCCGCACTGGGAGCAGGCCTGCTGTTCTCCTTCGACGCGTCCGTGACCATGTGGTCCGCCCTGACGATCGTCGTCGTGCTCGTCCTCGCGAGCACCTTCGCCGGCGCACGACGCTGGGCGCACACCGACCGGTGAACGCCGCGCGGACCCAGCGTCGTCAGGGCTTGCCGCGTGCCGGGGTCTGGTACGCGACGCCGTGCCGGAGCGGCGTGTGGTCGGTGGGGGAGTGCTCCGGACCGACGTTCGACTGCCGCGGGGTGTCCGACACTCCGGGAGCGGCGGACGGGTCCCCTCCGGAGGGTTCGGCTCCGGCGCGCAGTTCGCCGAGACGAGCAGTGAGAATCTGAAGCACCTGAGGGCGGTTCGCCGCATCGCGCTCGTGAGCGATCAGCCGCTCCATCTGATCCTGATCGAGCGATCGGCAACGGTGCTGAATGGTCCCCACCGTGAGCTGGTCGTAGTCGGGTAGTGGTGTGGTCGCGTCGTCTGCAGTCATGGGTGCGGCCTACCCGAGCTGTCACGCCACAAACGAGGGTGATCAGTCAGCGATTGCCATTACCGTTCCCGGAGTTACCGTTGCCGTTCCCGGGATTGCCGTTCCCGGAGTTACCGTTGCCGTTCCCGGAATTGCCGTTGCCAGAGTTGCCGTTCCCGGAGTTGCCGTTGCCGGGTGCTGCGGGTTGCGGAACGACGGGTGCGGGAGCGACCGTCGTCGTCTCGACGACTGGTGGCGCGACCTCCGGGACCGTCTCGGGAACCGGGACAGGGGTGGCCGTCGGCTCCGACGTCGTCTCGACCACCACGGACGTGCTCGGCAGCGGCGGCTCCGTCGTCGGTTCACCGTCCGACCCCGCTCCGCGGATCGCGAGCACCGTGACGAGCGCCGCGCAGATTCCCAGCGCGGCGAGTACCCACGGCACGGCGGATCGACGGCCCGACACGACGGCGGCCGGCGTCGCCATCGGGGTCGCGAGGACCGCGGTGTCGGTGTCCTCGGTGAGGGTGTGCAGCCGGTGAGCCACGTCGGCGGCGGTCGGGCGCGCCGTCGGCGTCCGGGAGGTCATGTCGGTCAGCAGCGACACCCACGTAGGCCCGAGTTCGACGGGGATCACCGGGTCGCGATGCAGACGGGCTATCGCGGCGGCGATCGCGCTGCCCTCGAACACCATTCGTCCCGTGAGGCACTCGGTCAGGACCAGGCCCAGCGAGTAGACGTCGGAGGCCGGCCCCGTCGCCTCGCCGGTCGCCTGCTCCGGGCTGAGGTAGTGCGCCGTCCCGACGGCGGTGCCGTGCTCGGTCATCGGGTCGGAGTCGACGATGCGCGCGATACCGAAGTCGGTGAGCTTCGCTCGCAGTCCCGCGTCGTCGTCGCGGGTGATCAGGATGTTGGCAGGCTTGACGTCGCGGTGGACGATGCCCGACGCGTGGATGTGTGCCAGTGCCTGCGCCACCTGGTGGCCGATCTGCCGGACCACCTCGGGCGGCAGGGCGCCGCCCGCGCGGAATGTGGACAGCGTGGTGCCGTCCACGAACTCCATCACCAGGTAGGGCCCGTCGTAGCCGACGACGTCGGACTCGGAGCCGGCGTCGTGGAGCGTGACCAGGCCGGGGTGGGTCAGCGACGCGAGGGTGCGCATCTCGCTGTCGATGCGTCGACGGTCGTGCGGCGTGTGGTCGTCGCTGCGGAACAACTTCACCGCCACGGCCCGGCCCAGCGTCCGATCGGTCGCCCGGAACACGTCCGAGACGCCACCGCGGCCCAGGACAGGTCCGAGGAGGTAGCGACCGGCGACGATGCGGGGTGCGGCCACCTGCTCAGCCATTCATCGCACCTGTCGACCGGTTCACCATGGGCATTGATCCTAGGGCGGGTCGGCCATTGGTCACGCAGAGCCGCGATGTCCGACTCGAACGGAACTCGAGGCACACTGTGTGGCCGGGTGGGGACGTCGGAGCAGTTGTGGATCGGAAAGGGCATGTGGTGGACGCACCCCCTCTTCTTCCCGGACCGATCGACACCGTCTATCAGCCCATCGTCGATCTGAGGAATCGCTCGATCGTCGGCTACGAGGCTTTGACCAGGCCGGCGTCCGGCGGCTCACCCGAGGACTTGTTCGCCGAGGCCGAGCGCCGGGGTGTGACCGCCGAGTTCGATTGGCTCTGCCGCGTGTCCGCAGTGCGTGGCGCAGCGGAAGCGGGACTCCCGAGTGAACTGGCGTTGTTCGTGAATTCCGAACCCGCCGCCCTGGACGCCCCACCGCCGGATTTTGCACGCGGTGCGCTCGTGGACGCCGCCGACCAGTCCATCGTCGTGGAGATCACCGAGCGTGACCTGATGGCGGATCCGGCCGGAATACTGCGTGCGGTCGCGCACGCCCGAGACCTGGGGTGGCGTATCGCCGTCGACGACGTGGGGGCGGACTCGTCGAGCCTCGCGCTGCTGGCGTTGCTGCGACCGGACGTCGTCAAGCTGGAGATGCGCCTGGTCCAGCAACCGTCCACGCCGGAGACGATCGCGCTCCTTGCCGCGGTGGCCGCGGAGACCGTGCGAACGGGCTCCGTCGTCGTCGCCGAGGGAATCGAGAATGCTGCGCACGAGGCCCGCGCCCTCGAGCTCGGTGCCTCGTGGGGGCAGGGCTGGTACTTCGGCGCACCCGGCCCGCTACCGCGTTTCGACGCCGTGCCGCGTCGACCGCATCCAGGGCTGGCCGGCCCCGCTGTGACGGTGCGTGCCCCGGTGGCCGTGACACCCTTCGGGCTCACTCACGGCCGCGGGTCCGCGGTGCGGACCACCCCGGCCGCGCTGGCCGACCTGGAGGCGGATCTGCTCCGTCGTGCCCTGGGGTGTGGGCCGACATCGTTGGTGCTCGTCACGGTCCCGGAGCCGGAGACGATGATCGGGACTCGGCGGCAGCTGCTCGATCAGCTGTCCGAGCGAAGTGCTCTGACCGTGCTGTTCACCGCGGGAGACGCGCGATCGCTGGCCGGCCACCATCGAATCGTCGTGATCGGACAGAGCGAGCCGCTGGCGAGAGAACACTCGATCGTGGTGGTGGACCCGGAATTCGCCGCGGCGCTGACCGCGGTGCCGTGCACCGCGGACGGGGAGCCGTGTGTGGAGTATCGACTCACCCGCGACCGTGATCAGGTGCTCGACGCGGCCACGCTGCTTCTGCACCGGGTGCCGCCGCGCTGAGCGAACCCCGGGCTACATCTGCACGCCGGCGATCTTCTGCACTCCGCCCCGGCCGTCGAAGGCGAGTTGGCGGAAGGCCACCTTCTCGATGAAGAAGCGGTCGTGGCTCACCACCACGACGGCCCCGGGGAACGCCGTCAGCGCTCGCTCGAGGACGTGCGCGCTCGGGAGGTCGAGATGGTTCGTCGGCTCGTCCAGCACGATGACGCCGGCTCCGAACAGGAGACACTGGGCCAACGCGACGCGTGCCTGTTGACCTCCGGACAGCGTTCCGATGCGCTGCTTCTGTTCGGCCTCGGAGAACTGCAGCAGAGCGAGGAAGCGTGCCACGTCCTTCCGGGTCGCGGTCAGTGCCAGACTGTCCGGCATCGCGTTGACCGCGTGCGTGACGGTGTCGTCCGGATCGAGGTTCGCGAGCACCGTGTTGTAGTGAATGAACGCGGGCGCCTTGACCTTCCACTTCACCGTTCCGGAGTCGGCGGGTGCGAGCCCGGTCAGCACGTCGAGGAGCGTGGACTTCCCGCAGCCGTTGGGGCCGGTGATCGCGATGCGGTCGCCCCGATGGATCTCGAAGGAGAGATCCGCGAACAGTGGATCGCCGCCGTGCCCCTTCGTGACGCCGTCGACGACGCAGAGGTCGTCGTGCACGTGCAGTCCGCTGTAGATCGACGTGATGATCTGATCGACCGGTCGAGGGGTCTTGCTCTTCTTGATCGACGCCAGTCGCCGCTTCAGCACGCCGCTCGGATTCTTCGCGGCTTCCTTCCGGTCGGTGATCGCGTCCTGCTCGTAGGCCAGGAGTTGCTGCTCGGTGCTGAACTCCTTCTCGAGGTTCTTCAGTCGGAACTGCTTCTGCTGCACGTACTCCGAGTAGCTCCCGTCGTAGGTGTGCAACCGGTTGTTCTCGATCTCGACGATGGTGGTCACCACCTGCTCGAGAAAATGGCGATCGTGGGAGACGAGGAGCAGTGCGCCGCGGAAGTCACGGAGCCACCGCTCGAGCCACGTGATCCCGGCGACGTCGAGGAAGTTGGTCGGCTCGTCCAGAAGGAGGACGTCGGGCGATTCCAGGACGATGCGGGCCAGCGCGGCTCGGTTGCGCCATCCACCGGACAGCTTGTCCACCGGCAGTTCTCGACGCTCGGCGTCGAAACCCAGCATCGACAGGGCGGTGTCGATCTGCTGGTGGTACGTCCATCCACCGCCGACCTCCATCTGCTCGAGCAGCTCGGCCTGGCGGTCGACGAGGCGGTACATCTCCTTCTCGTCGATGTCGCCTCCGAGCGCCGTCTCGACCTCGGCCAGTTCGGTCTCCACCGCCCTGATGTCCCCGAAGAGCGACTCGAGTTCGGCGGTGATGCTGCGATCGCCGTCGAGCTCGGAGAACTGGGAGAAGTAGCCGATCCGAGCACCCTCGGTGACGTCCACCGTGCCGGAGTCCGGCGCGACGCGACCCAGGAGCAGCTGCAGGAGCGTGGTCTTGCCCGACCCGTTACGGCCGGTGAGGCCCACCCTGTCTCCGTCGGAGAGACGGAAGAACACCTCGCGGAGAACGACTTTCTGCTCGTACCCGGCGGTGACGTCGTTCATGCGAATCCAGCTCATCGCGACGACGCTACCGGGAGCCGCCGTCGGTCAGGTGACGGGAAGGGTGGCCACGATCTTTCCACGGTTCCCGCCGGCGGACATCGTCGACAGCGCCTCGGGGATCTCGTCGAAGGTGATGGTGCGGCCGACGACGGGACGGAGCGCCCCGTTCTCGATCAGGGCGGCGATCTCCCGTAGCTGACCGCCGTCCGCGTGCATGAACAGGAATTCGTACGACACATCGGCTTTCGCCGCCTGTCGACGAATCTTCCGGCTGATCACCGCGATGGCCGTGCGGACGACGATGTTCAGGCCTGCGTCGGAGGCGAAGGCGGGGTCCGGCGGGCCGGTGATCCCGATGGCCTTGCCACCTCGCTTCAGCACGCGGAGCGAGGTCTCGAGTGTCTCACCGCCGACGCTGTCGAGCACGAGGTCGACGCCGGACAGGGTGTCGAGATCGTCGGTGTGGTAATCGATCACGACGTCGGCGCCCAGTTCCCGCAGGAAGTCGGCGTTGCGCGCACTGGCCGTGGTCACCACGGTCGCTCCCAGATGTTTCGCGAGCTGGACGGCGATGGTGCCCACACCACCGGCCCCCGCATGGATCAGCACCGTCTGACCTGCCTGCAGGCCGCCTCGCTCGACCAACGCCTGCCACGCGGTGAGCGCGACGAGGGGCAGCGACCCGGCCTCGGCCATGCTGATGCCGGCCGGTTTCGGTGCCACGTCGGACTCGGGAACGGCGACGCGCTCGGCGAAGGTGCCGATCTGATCGGTCGGTGGCCGCGACCAGACCTCGTCCCCCGGTGCGAAGGACCGCACCGCCGAGCCGACTGCGAGAACGGTGCCGGCGACGTCGTGACCGAGTGTGCGGGGAAGAGTGTACGGAAGTATCTGCGTGAACTCGCCGAGACGGATCTTCTCGTCGAGCACGTTGAGACCGGCCGCCTCCACTCTGATCAGGACGTCGTAATCACCGACGATCGGCTCCGGAACATCCCGTTCGACGAGAGGGTGCTTGTAGCGGGTGAGAACGAGTGCGCGCATCGTGAGCCTCCTGAGTTCTCTTCGGCCGGTCGAATCAGACTGTGGTGGGGCGGGATCCGGGGTACAGGGCGTCGAGTGGTCCGGCCAGTGCGGCCTTGGTGCCGACGGTCAGCTCGTCGGCGAGCACCTCCGTCTCACCTGCCTCGACTCCGTCCAGAACGGCCGCGACGAGCTGCTCGGTCGTCAACTTCGGCCCGTCGGCGCCCGCCGCCATCGCGGTGTCGACGTACCCCATGTGCACACCGGTGACGAGCACGCCGTGGGGCGCCAGTTCGAGACGCAGGGAATTGGTGGCCGCCCAGAGGGCCGCCTTGGACGCGCTGTACGCGCCACCGAAGTGGTACCAGCTGGCGACCGAGTGCACGTCGATCAGCACGCCCGCGCCGTGAGCTATCAGTGCCGGCGCGAAAGCTCGCGCCACGAGCAGGGGACCGAAGAAGTTCACCTCCATGGTGGCGCGGATGTCGGCGACCTCGACGTCGAGCAGGCTGGCGCCGGGCGGAAGTGCGCCCGCGTTGTTGATCAGCACCGTGACGTCCGCGGCCTGTGCGGCGGCGGCCTCGACGGACGCGGGGTCGGTCACGTCCAGGGTGACGGGAACGATGCGGTCGTCGTCCCAGTCGCGCGGCGTCCGGGCGCTGGCGTACACCTTGGCGGCGCCGCGGGCGAGGGCATCGTGGACGAACTGCGTACCGATGCCACCGTTGGCTCCGGTGACAAGGACGACGGATCCGGCGAGAGTGGTCATGACGAGCTCGATTCTGTGAGGTTATATGACTGTACTCAGAACCGAGCATGGTCATGTTTTGTTCCGCGCTGCGGCACCGTCGTCGTTCCCGCGTGACGAGACTCGCACCCCCCTCGGGGGTAGTCCGCGCCCGGTGCGGGGTACACCCCGCTGGTGACGAGACGAGTGACGTTCAAGCGATCCGTCGCGCAGGCGATGGCCTTGTTCGCGGTGCTGGGCCTGTTCTGGGCGCTCGTCGGTGCACGCCTCGACCAGGATCATCCGTTGCGCACCATGGTCGTGGTCGGCTGCAGTGTGATCGGCGCCGGGTGGTTGTTGCTCGCCGTGGTCGTCGTCGTTCGTCTTCGGCGTCTCCGCGCGCGTCGTGATGCGGTGAGCGACACCTGACGCAGCGACGTCAGGGCGCGGTCGTGAGATCGCGTATCAGGGCGTCGACGATGCTGCGCCGCGCGCTCGCCCCCTCGGGTGTGGGAAGCAGGGGGTAGACGTGGATCGCCCCGGGACACTCGGTGCTGCGGATGTCGACGCCCGCTGCGCGCGCCTCGTCCACGAACGCCCGGACGTCGGGCAGGAACAGATCTCTATCCCCGATCAGGACGTGAACGGGCGGTAGTCCGCGCGTGGGCCCGCGCAGTGGACTGACCACGGGATCGTCGAGGTCTCGACCGTTCGACCACGTCCGCGCCACATGTCGCAGGCCGACGCTCGACAACCACGGGTCGCGCGCCTCGACATCGGGGATCGCCGGGTTCGTCAGCGCGAGATCGAGCCACGGGGAGATCAGGCAGAGATGAGACCCCGGTCTGCCGGCTGCCGCGAGCCGTTGCGCGAGCCCGAGGGCGAGGGTGCCGCCGGCGGAATCGCCCATGATCGCGGTGTGGTCGATCCCGTGCTCGGACACCATCCGTTCGTGGACCGACGTCAGGAGGGGGTAGGCGTCGTCCACGGTGTGATCCGGAGCCAGACCGTAGTGCGGTACCGCGACAGCGAGCCCCGCCTCGGTGAGCTGATCGACGAGCGACCAGTGCTGAGCGGCGATCTCGCTGACGAACGCTCCGCCGTGGAGATGCAGGACGCCGCCGACGCAGGGTCGGTCGCGCGGACGCACCACGTCGACGGGCCGTCCCGCGACCTCGAACCGCTCGATGTCGTGCCGTCCCGCCATGCGCGCCGGCGGAGTCGGAGAGTCCTTCGGCCGCCGCATCCGGCGGTCGGCACGAGCCTCGGACGCCATCGTCCGCTTCGCCGTCGCCCGCATGTACAGCGCCACCGCGCGCATCTGCCACGTCGCCATGAAAAAGTCTCCTGGTCGGTGATCGTCCGGCGGCCATCGTGTCACGAGAGGAAATCCCATGAACGTCACCCGAACTCCCGTCGCGGTCACCGGATCGACCGGCGCACTCGGCGGCGCCGTCGCCGCGTCGCTCGCCGCTGCGGGCGCGTCGCAGCGTCTGCTGGTGCGGAACGCCGGTCGCGCGCCGTCACACCCGGGTGCCGACGTCGCGCAGTGTTCCTACGCGGACGCGACCGCCGCGGTGCAGGCACTCGCCGGGATCGAGGTCCTGTTCATGGTCTCGGCCTCCGAGAGCGCCGATCGTGTCGACCAGCAGAGGACGTTCGTCGACTCGGCGGTCGCCGCCGGCGTGCGCCACATCGTCTACACGTCGTTCGTCGGCGCCGCGCCGGACGCCGTCTTCACCCTGGCCCGAGATCACCACGCCACGGAGAGTCACATCCGGTCCACGGGTATCGGGTTCACGTTCCTCCGGGACAACTTCTACCTCGACGTCATGGAGCACTTCGTGGGGGAGGACGGTGTTCTGCGCGGACCGGCGGGGGAGGGGCGTGCCGCGCTCGTCGCCCGCGTCGACGTAGCGCGCACCGTTGCGGCGGTGCTGAGCGACCCTGCCCGTCACATCGGCCGGACCTACGATCTGACCGGGCCCGAGGCGCTGTCGATGACGGAGGTGGCCGCCACACTGTCCGACGTCCGGGGAGTCGACGTGCGGTTTCACGACGAGACGGTGGCGGAGGCCTACGAGTCGAGGGCACGGTGGGCGGCACCCGCCTGGCAGAACGACGCGTGGGTGTCGACCTACACGGCCATCGCCTCGGGAGCTCTCGCCGACGTCTCGGGTGACGTGGAGGAGATCACCGGACGCCGACCGCTCTCGTTCCGGGAGTTTCTCACCGTCGGCTGAGCACGAGCACGGTCGGTATAGTGCACTGCATAGAACGAGAGGAATCCCATGCCCAGGCAGAGCACCGCCCGTACCGACATGTTGCGCAGCGCGGCGCTGCTGTTCCGGGAGAAGGGTGTCGAGGCCACCTCGGTGGCCGACGTCATCGAGCATGCCCATGCGCCGCGCGGATCGATCTACCACCACTTTCCCGGAGGGCGCCCGCAGCTCGTCGAGGAAGCGACACGGGGCGCGGGTGACTTCATGGGATCGATGATCTCGGCGGGTCTCGCGTCGCGGGGACCCGAGCACACCATGGCCTCCATCGTCGGGTCGTTCCGTGACCAACTCGTCGCGACGGATCACGTCGCGGGGTGTCCCGTCGGTGCGGCGGCCGTCGAGGGGCCCAACACCCCGGGTGCCCGCGACGCGGCAGGTGCGGCCTTCACGTCGTGGGAGAAGATCATCGCGGACTCTCTGTGCGAGCGCGGTGTCGCTCGTGACGACGCGGAACGCGGTGCGACCCTTGCCCTGTCGGCCATCGAGGGCGCCCTCCTCATGTGCAAGGCGCAACGGAGCACGCGGCCGCTCGACGTCGTCGAGGAGTGGCTCGTCGGCATGATGGCCGACCTGCTGGGCACCGCCTCTCGGTGAACTGCGCCGCACGGCGCGGAGCCTTGTTAGTGTCGGTCGAATGTTCGTCCCGTTCAGTGTCACCGACTTCCTCGACCGCGCCGCCGCCGTGTACGGAGACCGGGTCGGGTTCGTCGACGAGCCCGATCAGCCCGCTCCGAGCCTCGGATCGCCGACCTATGCCGAGATGGCGGACCTCGCCCGGCGGCAGGCCGCGAAACTCGACGATCTGGGTATCGAGCGTGGCGATCGAGTGGCGATCGTCAGCCACAACGCGGGCCGTCTGCTCACGTCGTTCTACGGAATCAGTGGCTGGGGCCGCGTCATCGTTCCCGTCAATTTTAGACTCCGGCCGGACGAGGTGCGGTACATCATCGAGGACTCCGGTGCGCGCGTGCTCTACATCGATCCGGAGCTGAAGGACTCGCTCGGCGACGTCGAGTGCGAACACGTCGTCGTTCTCGGTGACGACCAGAATCTGTACGCTCCGCCGGGATCCACTCCGGCACCGTGGGATCCGGACGAGAACGCAACCGTTGCCATCAATTACACGTCGGGGACCACGGCTCGCCCCAAGGGTGTCCAGATCACGCACCGCAACATCTGGGTCAACGCGGTCACCTTCGGCATGCACGTCGGCGTCAGCGATCGCGACGTCTACCTCCACACCCTGCCCATGTTCCACGCGAACGGCTGGGGACAGCCGTTCGCGATGACGGGAGTCGGTGCGCAGCACATCGTCCTGCGCAAGGTCGACGGCGCCGAGATCCTGCGCCGCGTGCGCGATCACGGCGTGACGGTGATGTGTGCGGCCCCCGCCGTCGCGGCAGCCGTGCTCGATGCCGCGCAGTCGTGGGAGGGCGAGATCCCCGGCCGGGATCGGGTGCGCATCATCATGGCCGGTGCGCCGCCACCGACGAAGACCGTTGCGCGCGTGGAGCGTGAACTGGGGTGGGAGTTCATCCAGATCTACGGGCTCACCGAGACGTCCCCTCTGCTGACCGTCAACCGCACTCGCCAGGAGTGGGACGATCTGGAACCCGAGGAGCGTGCCGCGAAGCTCACTCGGGCCGGCGCCCCCGCACTGGGTGTCCGACTCGACGTCGACCCGACCGGCGAGGTGTTGGCGCGATCCAACGTCGTCATGGAGGGCTACTGGGGGCGGCCCGAGGAGAGCGCCAGAACGCTGGACGGCGGCTGGTTCCACACCGGTGACGGCGGCCTCATCGGCGACGACGGCTATCTCACCATCGCCGACCGCAAGAAGGACGTGATCATCACCGGCGGCGAGAACGTCTCGTCCATCGAGGTCGAGGACTGCCTCTTCTCCCATCCCTCGGTGAGCGAGGTCGCCGTCATCGGGGTGCCGAGCGAGAAGTGGGGCGAGACGATCAAGGCCTTGGTGGTGCTCGCGCCGGACGTGGACGCCGGCCCGGAGACGGAGGTCGACCTCATCGCGTGGTGCAAGCAGCGACTGGCCGGGTACAAGGCGCCGACCACCGTTGAGTTCCGGGACGAGTTGGCGCGCACGGCCACCGGCAAGCTGCAGAAGTTCAAGTTGCGCACGCCCTACTGGGACGGGATGGACCGCGAGGTCAACTGACTCGCCGGAGCCGATCTCTCAGGGAGGCTGTTTACACTCGGGGACTCGACCACTCTCCGACTCTCCGACGGGATCTCACCGATGACGATGTCCTCGCTGTCCGACGACGACGTCGACGTGGACCGTCCGTCTCGCGGAACCCCGGCGCGCGTGCTGCCGTGGGTCCTGCTGATCGGCGGGGTCGTCGGATTCGCGGCCGCCTGTGTGCTGACCTACGAGAAGATACGACTGACGGCGGACCCGTCGTACGCGCCGACGTGCAACCTCAACGCCGTGGTCAACTGCGGCTCGGTCATGGCATCACGCCAGGCGGCCGTCCTCGGATTCCCCAACTCCTTCATGGGGGTGGGCGGCTTCGCCATCGTCGCCATGGTGGGCGTCGCCCTGCTGATGCGCACGCGTCTCGATCGGTGGTTCTGGGCAGGGCTGCAGGTGGGGGTCACCGCGGCCGTCGCCTTCGTGCACTGGCTCATCGTGCAGAGCCTGTACGAGATCGGTGCGCTCTGCCCGTACTGCATGGTGGTGTGGGCCGTCACGGTGCCCGTCTTCTGGTACGTGACGGTGGTGAACGTGTCGGCTCTGGCGGGACCGGGCCGGACGAGAGACCTGCTGACGCGGTACCACGCCGTCCCCCTCGTCCTCTGGTATCTCGTGCTGGCAGGACTCGTCGTGCAGAGGTTCGTGCTCGGCTGACCACGCCCTCCGGCTCCGGCTGACCGCACCCCGTGCGTCAGGCGGGGCGCGCGCCGGTCATCTCGGCCGGCGCGACGTCCGTCACCGACGACACGAATTCGCGGGCGATGTCCCGCAGTCGGCGGTTGGTGCGCTGCGACTCGGTCGAGAGCACCTCGAACGCCGCGGCGTCGTCGATGCCGCGCAGGGCCATGAGGATGCCCTTGGCCTGCTCGATGGGTGCGCGGTGGGCCATGGCATCGCGGAGGCCGTCGACGGTGGTCGAGAGGTCGCGGTGCTGGTCATCGCGCTCCAGCGCGTCCGAGACGGCGCCGACCAGCGTGCTGAGAACCTGACGGTCCAGGTCGTCGAACGAGTGCGGGGTGTGGGCGAAGAGGGTGAGCGAACCGATGGTGCGGTCACCCACCCGCACCGGGGTGCACATCATCGCGGCGATCCCCGCGGCGCGCGCAGTGGTGCCGAATTCCGGCCACCGGGCGTCTCCCGCCTCGCAGTCGACCAGCACCGTCTCGCCCTCGCGAGCGGCGTGCAGGCACGGACCGCTGTCCGCGTCGTACTGCTCGAGGTCGATGGCGGAGACGGTGGCCGACGACGTCGCGGCCGCGAAGGGTGCGCCGTTCAGCTCGACGGTGACTCCGCACATGTCCGTGTCGGGGATGCACGCGCAGGCGGCGTCGACCAGCCGGTGCATCAACTCCGCAGCATGGTCGTCGTCGGTGCCCGCCGCGCTCAACGAGCGGACGGCGTTACCGATCACGACCGCGAGCGGCAAAGAGTCAGAGGAGTTCACGGCACCATTGCACCACGACGGGGCGACAACCTTCCGGCAACGACCAGGTCACCCCCGGTCGGCCGCAGGCGTACGGATGAAGAACGAGGCGGCCACTGCCAGCAGGGACACGGCACCGCCGCACAGGAACGCGGTGTGGATCCCCGACTGCTGCGCCGCCACGTCGCCCACGCCACCGGCCAGTCGGGAGGCCGCAGCGGTGGACATCACGGTCACGAACAGCGCGGTGCCGGCCGCTCCCGCCAACTGCTGCACGGTGTTGAAGATCGCGCTGCCGTGCGAGTACAACTGCGGCGGAACCGAACCCAGTGAGGAGGTCATCAGCGGAGTCATGATCAGAGCGAGTCCGACGCTGAGCAGCGAGTGGATCGCGACGACCACGGGGAGGGCGGTGTCGGCCGTGAGGATCGTCATCGACCACAGTGCGGCGCTGACGACGACGGCGCCCGGGACCACCAGTGGGCGGGGGCCGACCCGGTCGAAGACCCGTCCGACGACGGGAGCGAGACCGCCCATGATCAGACCGCCGGGAAGGAGCATCAGGCCCGTGGTCAACGTGTCCAGCCCGCGGACGTTCTGCAGATACATCGGCAGCAGGATGAGGGCACCGAACAGCGCCATCATGCTGATGGAGAGCATGCCCAGGCCGATGCTGAACGTGGGGGTGCGCAGCGGACGCAGGTCGAGCAGGGCCCGGCCCGAGTCCTGACGAGCGATCTGCCGGAGGACGAACACGACCAGTGCGACGACGCCGACACCCAACGGGATCCACACGGGGACCGCGGTGCCCTCGGCGGCGTGACCCAGGCTGCCGAGTCCGTACACGATGCCGCCGAACGCCAGCGCGGACAGCACCACCGAGACGGCGTCGAACGGGGCCACCGTGCTCGCCGCGGTGGCGTTCTCCACCAGGCGGGATCCGATCGCGAAGGCCAACAACGCGATCGGGAGCACGAGCCAGAACATCCACCGCCAGTCGAGCGCACTGAGGATGACACCCGAGATGGTCGGCCCCACGGCCGGAGCCACGGCGATGACGATGGAGATGACGCCCATCATGCGGCCGCGCCGATCGGCGGGAACCAGTCGCAGCACGGTCGTCATCAGCAGGGGAAGCATGATCGCCGTGCCGCCTGCCTGGACGACTCGACCGGTGAGCAGCAGCGGGAAGCCGGGCGCCGACGCGGCGAGAACGGTGCCCACGGAGAACAGCGACATCGCCGCGAAGAAGACCTGGCGGAGAGTGAAGCGCTGGAAGAGGAAGCCCGTGGTCGGGATGACGATGGCCATGGTCAGGAGGAAGCCGGTGGTGAGCCACTGCGCGGTGCCGGCGTCGATGGCGAGATCGACCATCAGGGTGGGCAGCGCGACGCTCATGATCGTCTCGTTGAGGATCATGACGAATGCCGACACCACGAGCACCGCGATCAACAGCCGACTGCTCCGTGGCAGAGGCCCGTCCGTGACGCGCGGCGCGTCCACCTCTGTCTGCTGAACCTGCATCGTCGTGGGGCCTCTCTGTCGTTCGGTGTGGTAACAGTGTCTTCCTGCATGACAGTCACTGTCAAACTGGTTGTTGATGTAGGGTGACGGCCATTCGGAGAGGAGTGATGTCGTGAGTGGAGACGGCTCGACCGAGGTAGCGGCGACACCGGTGCCCGATCTGCGGGAACGTCGGCGTCGCGACATGTGTTCCGAGATCTCACTGGCGGCGCTGGAACTCTTCGAGCGTCAGGGATTCGCGTCCACCACCGTCGGCGACATCGCTCGCGACGCGGGCATCTCGCAGAGCACGTACTTCCGTCACTTCCCCACGAAGGAGCAGTCCGTCGTCGGCTTCGATGCCGGGCTCGAGCGCGAGATCCTGGCGTGGGTGACCGAGGCCGACCTCGCGGGTGTCGGTCTGGCCGGCATCGAGGACATCGTGGAGCGGTTCCTCCGGCGCATGAGTGCGGCGAACACGGCGTCGTCCGACCGCGTGATGCGCATCCGTCGGCTGATCGTGTCGGATGCGCACCTACGGTCCGCGGCGATCGCCCTCGACGAAGTGGTCATCGCTCGCCTGGCCGACGCGCTGGCGGCGCGAGTTCCGCGATCGCCCTCCCGCCTGACCGCCGAGACGGCGATCATGACCGTCCGGGTTGCGTTCGACTCGTGGGCGGCGCGCGTGGACGACGGGGATCAGGACGCCGACCTGGCGGAGATCTATCGCGTCGCGTGCCGTGATCTGCGGACCGTCGTGACCGGTGCCGCCCCGGACGTCACGACGTAGCCCTCGGTGCGCCGGTGGTCGACCGTGACACCAGGCTGGGCGTCAGCACGATGCTCGGCGCACTGTCGTCGACGGTGAGGGTGAGTGCGGCGTCCACCGCCGCGTCGGCCAGGCTCTCGGCGTCCTGGGACACCGTGGTGAGTGCGACGTGGTCCAGTCCGGCGACGCGCGAGTCGTCGTACCCGATCACCGACATGTCCCGCGGCACGGCGAGTCCGCGAGCGACCAGTGCGGCGAGAACGCCTGTGGCGCACCGGTCGTTGAAGGCGATCACGGCGGTGGGAGGGTGCTCTGTGTCGAGGAGTCCCTCGACTGCTCGCGCTCCGTCGTCCTCCGTGAGGCCGCCCCGCACCACCTCGGCTCGGGCGTCGTCGATGTGGGACAGTGCGTCCAGGAAACCGGCGGATCGGTCCTCGCTGCCCGGTGCGCCGTCGCCGTCGACGAAGGCGATGCGCCGATGGCCGAGCTCCTCGAGATGCCGTACCGCCAGCGTGATGCCGGCGACGTCGTCGCTGCGCACCGTCACCGTGTCCGGGGTGTCGACACGGCGAGCGACGACGACGGTGGGAACGGTGCGGGCGAGCGCGGCCAGCTCGTCCTCCGGCAGTCGGCTGCCGAGGAGGATCGTTGCCTCGCAGCGATCGTGACGAAGGGAGTCGATGGCCGCTGTCTCACCTCTGCTGGGTGCGACGGCGCTGAGAGCCACCTCGTAGCCCCGTCGAGCCGCGGCGGAATAGACGTGTTCGACCAGATCCCCGTGGAACGGTTGTTGCAGCTCGAAGACGACCCCGAGAAGCCGGGAGTGCGACTGCCGCAGACTGCTCGCCCGTCGATCGCGGACGTATCCCAGTTCGTCGGCGATCTCGCGTACCCGTGCGCGGGTCGCGTCGCTGGCACCGGGGGAGTCGCGGAAGACGATGGACACCAGGGCGGTCGAGACTCCCGCCGCCCGTGCCACGTCGGTCATCGTGACGGGACGCTTGGTTCGTCTCCTGGTGGTCACGCACCGATCGTACGGGGGTGTTGACGCCGGCGTCTAGTACGTTCTAGCCTCTGCGAACAGGCAAACTAGAACGTACTAGTAGGAGGCGTCATGGCAGTCGATCGTTCGGAGGTGGTGGGCATCGCGGTGCTCGGTGCGGGCAGGATCGGCGCCAACCACGCCGAGATCGTCGCGCGCCGGGTACCGGGTGCCGCACTGCGAGCAGTGGCGGATCCGGTGCCCGGCGCCGCCGACAGGCTCGCCGGGGAACTCGGTGCACCGACGGCGTCCACCGACATCCACGAGACCCTGCGGCGTGACGACGTCGACGCGGTCGTGATCTCCGCCCCCGCGCGGAGTCACACCGAACTCGTCGTCGCGGCCGCGGAGGCCGGGAAGCACGTGTTCGTCGAGAAGCCGATGGCCGTGACCCTCGAGGACGCGGACCGTGCCATCGCCGCCGCACGGGCCGCGGGAGTGACACTCCAGGTGGGCTTCAACCGACGCTTCGCACCGGGATTCGCGGCGGCACGTCGGGCCGTCGACGAGGGCAGGATCGGTACGCCCCAGCTGCTGCGGTCGCTCACCCGTGATCCCGGCCCGTGGGGTGGAGATCCGAGCCGCGTTCCAGCGTGGACCATCTTCCTGGAGACGCTGATCCACGACTTCGACACGCTGTGTTTCCTCAACCCGGGAGCCGCTCCGGTGCGCGTGCACGCCATGGCCGACGCGTTGATCCGGCCCGAGGCCAGGGACGACGGCTTCCTCGACACCGCCGTCGTCACCATCGCGTTCGACAACGGCGCCCTCGCGACGGCCGAGGCCAACTTCTCCGCGCTGTACGGCTACGACGTCCGCGGAGAGGTGTTCGGATCCGGCGGCATGATCACTGCCGGCACCGCGGCGTCGAGCGACATGACCCTGTACGACGCTCGCGGGATCACCGTGGACACCGCCCGTCGCG
Organism: Rhodococcus sp. NFXS4; assembly: GCF_058139645.1. Classification (NCBI taxonomy): domain Bacteria; kingdom Bacillati; phylum Actinomycetota; class Actinomycetes; order Mycobacteriales; family Nocardiaceae; genus Rhodococcus; species Rhodococcus sp. NFXS4. The sequence continues at coordinate 3,248,172 of NZ_CP192221.1, read as the reverse complement.
ACACCGATCTGCTGCGCGAGGCCTACATCGGAGAATTCACCGCGTTCGTGTCCTCGGTCCGCGACTCGACGCCCGCGGTCGTCGGTGGAGCCGACGCACGGGTAGCCCTGTCGATCGCGCTCGCCGCGATCGAGAGCGTGCGGTCCGGCGCCGCGGTCACCGTCGCGGATCTCGACTCGGACGGTGTCCGATGACGTACACGCTGGCGGCCAGCGCCGAGATGCTCCACCTCGATCTGCCGTTCGTCGATCGGGTCCGACGGATCGCGGACCGCGGCCTGCAGGTCGAGATCTGGAACTGGTCGACGAAGAACATCGACGATCTGCGGGCCACGGGTGCCCGGTTCTCCTCGATGACCGGGTACCTGAGCGGAAGCCTCACCGACCCGGACGGCATCGACGAGTTGCTCCGCACCGCCGCGGAGTCGCTGCGCGTGGCCGATCGGCTCGACTGCCCGCGCCTGAATCTGCACGGCACAGGTCTCGATTCCGAGGGGTTGCCGGTCCACCCCGAGCACACGGTGACCCCCGACATGTGGCTCCGGGCGGCCGACACACTGCGCCGGGTCGCGGAGCTGGGCGAGCGTGCCGGTCGCGTGTTCACCCTCGAGAACCTCAACACCGCGGTCGATCACCCCGGTACACCGTTCGCCACCGCGGCGGACACGCTCGCACTCGTGTCTGCGGTGGACAGTGCGGCGCTGCGCCTGAATCTGGACCTGTACCACGCTCAGATCGGCGAGGGGAACCTCATCGAGACGGTGCGGCGCTCGCTTCCCTGGATCGGCGAGATCCAGGTGGCCGACGTTCCGGGGCGCTGCGAACCGGGCACCGGGGAGATCGCCTACCCGGTCGTCGCCGCCGCACTGCGCGAGATGGGGTACGACGGTGTCGTCGGTCTCGAGGGGTGGGCACGCGCCGATGCCGACGAGGCACTCGACGCTTTCGAGGCGGCGTTCACGGCGCGGTGATCGTCGGTCAGCTGTCCTCTGTGATCCGGCGGGCCACGTCGACTAGTGGTAGTTCTGCTGCGGCAGCGGCTTTCTCGAGTAGTGCTCGGGCCTCGCCCATGTCGATATCGTCCCGCACCATGAGGATGCCGACCGCGATGCCGACGACCCGGCGGTCCGCCATGGCCGCACCGATCCGTCGGACTCCGGCGTCGAGGTCGCGCCCGCGGCCGTAGGACCACAGGGCGGTGTCGAGGTGGTCCACGAGGACGCACACCAGATCGTCCTCGGCCTCGACCTGCGCGGAGGACAGGGGAGGCCCCGCGGCGTACAGGTTGACCGATCCGGCGGCCGCCCCGTCGACGGTCAGCGCGCACGCGTGCACCCGGTCCACGCCTGCCCTCGCCGCGAGGGCGGCCAGGGGCGGCCAGAGTCGGGCCACCTCGTCGTGGGAGAAGTGCAGCGACGAGTGTGTCCGCAGCGCGCGCAGGCAGGGTCCGTCGTCGAGGTCGTACTGCTGGGCGTCGAGCGCGAACACGACGGCGTCGGTGGGGGACACGGTGAAGGGGTGGCCGTCCACGGTGGCGGTGATGCCGGCGTGCGCCACGCTGTCGAGTGATCGGACCGCCGCCGCCGCGCCCTGCTCGAGCACGACGAGCAGAGCGGCATCGTCGTCCACCGAGCCGGTCAGAAAATCGGAGACCGTGGTCGTCGCCGTCGAGTCCCGTTCGCGGGCCCGACGGAAGTGGGGGAGGTCGCGCAGTGCGAACAGACGTCGCGTGAGTTCGTCGTCCATGTCCGCGCCCCTCCCGTGAGATCGAGTCGTCCGGGACGAGACTACGCGGCCGACGTGCGTCAGCCGGGGTTCCGCGGATCGATCTTGTAGTAGGCCGTCTTGCGGTAGAGCGTGGCGCGGCTCATCCCCAGCTGACGGGCCGCCTGGCTCATCGTGACCTTGCCCGACGCGAGGACCCGCACTATCTCCCCGTGCTCGAACGCCTCGATGCTCGACAACCGGCGCGTCCGGCCCGCCAGCAGTTCGGCGGGGAGCATCGCGACGTCGACGACGTCCGCACGCGACGCGACTCGCGTGACGAGTTCGCGGAGCTCCGCCGCGCCCTGCGGCCAGTCGTGGTGCTGCAGAGCGCGTTCCGCCGCGGGGGTGATGTGCACGTCGCGTCCGCGCACCGCGCGCGCGAACTCGTGAGCCAACGGCACGACGTCGTCCGGTCGGTCCGACAGTGGGGGCAGCGACACGACCGATGCGACCGCGGAGGCGAGTGCGGCCGGGATGTCGTGCAGTCGTTCGGCGGTGACCGCGAAGGGCATCCGGGTCTCGGCGGACCGCAGCAGGTCGACGAGTGACTGCGCGGCGAAGTCGGGGAGCGTGTCGACGTCGCGCAGGACGACGACCGTGTCGGTGCGATCCGCCTCGTACGTCCACAGGTCGAGCCACGTGTCGACGTCGTCGGGTGCGGGGGCCGCTGCCGAGAGAATGCGGTGGCGCGGGAAGGCGCGCCGCGCAGCGTGCGTCACCAGCGACGAGCGGCCGGAGCCGGGGCGGCCGATCACCGCGACGGTCGATCCCGCGGCCATCGCGGAGTGGGCGTCCGCCTCCAGTCGTGACCACTCCGCGCCGAGTCGAACGCCTGTGCCGGTGGACCCGTGCTCGATACGGAAGAGGCTGCGACGCACCGTCGGTCGCTCTCGTCGACCGGTTGATCGGGACGACATCGACAGCGAGATGGTGCTCGCGGCCGACCGTGCGAGTGTGAGTAGGAGGTCGCTCGACGTCCGGGACCAGGTGGTGAGATTGACGGCACCCTGCAGACGACCCGTCGCGGGATCCAGCACCGGGGCGGCTGCGCAGGTGAAGCCGGTGAGGCTGTGGGAGTAGTGCTGTTCCGCTCGGACCAGGGTGGGTGCCAGGTCTGCCAGCGCGAGACCCAGACCGTTGGTCCCCACCTCCCGTTCCGAGTAGCCGAAACCGGGCGCGAGGTGAACGTCGTCGAGCGCGCGGAGCAACGTGTGGTCCCCGCTCAGGCGGGACAGAACGAGGCCGTCGGCGTCGGTGAGCATGAGGCCCACCGGCTCGGCGGTGAGCGTCCGCTGCAGGTCGGCGAGCACTTCGTCACCGCACTGCCGAAAGAGCGACTCCTGCCGTTCCGTCCCGGCGAAGACCGGCTCGACATGATCGACCGGGATGCCGTAGCGCCGACTCCGAAGCCAGGAGGCGCGGAGCCGAGGGGGTACCGCACCGGCGACCGCGTCCACCTCGCGGCCGGAGCCGGTCCGGTGTTCGGGGAGCTGTGCTGGCACGCGGGCGTCCTGGTGGGTCGAAGCGGGTCGGGTTGTGATCCAGGTTACAGCGCCCGAGGGGTGGTCGACCGTCTCAGATTGAGACGCCGGGGACGCCCGCTTCCCGTCCGTCGCGCCCTAGCGTCGAGCCAGTGAAGGTGACGCCAGTCACACGACGAAGGGATCTCGATGTACACCAAGGGCGACAACAGCTTCTTCATCGTCGACGCGCACGTCGCGCTGTGGGACGCGCGGCCCGAGAACCAGCGCAACATCCACGGCAAGCAGTTCATCGACTGCTTCTACGACTACCACCGCAACCTGTCGCCCGAGAGCGAGCTGTGGCCGTACGACGAGTACCTCTACCAGGGCGGCGACCGCCTGATGAAGGACCTCTTCGAGGACGGGTACGTCGATCATGCGATCTTCCAGCCGGCCCACCTCGGGGAGTTCTACGTGAACGGGTTCGGGCAGACGGAGGAGGCATGGGCCCTCACGGCGCAGAATCCCGACAAGCTCACCTACAACCACCACTTCGATCCGCGCAACGGCGAGCGTGGGCTCGATCAGCTCCGCGCCGATGCCGAACGGTTCGGACTGAAGGGCGTCAAGCTCTACACGGCGGAGTGGCACGGAGACTCTCGCGGCTACAAGCTCGACGACGACTGGACCCGGCGTTACCTCGAGGTCTGCCGCGAACTCGGGATCACCAACATCCACGTCCACAAGGGACCGACCATCAGGCCGCTCGATCGCGATGCCTTCGACGTGGCGGACGTCGATCATGTCGCCACCGACTTCACCGATCTGAACTTCGTCGTCGAGCACTGCGGTCTCCCGCGGCTCGAGGACTTCTGCTGGATCGCCACCCAGGAGCCGAACGTGCATGCCGGGCTCGCCGTCGCGATGCCGTTCATCCACTCCCGGCCGAAGTACTTCGGCCAGATCATGGGCGAGTTGCTCTACTGGCTCGGTGAGGACCGGATCCAGTTCTCGTCCGACTACGCCCTCTGGACACCGCGCTGGCTGATCGAGTCGTTCGTCGACTTCCAGATCCCGGCGGAGCTGAGCGAGTACCCGGAGATCACGATGGACCAGAAGCGCAAGGTGCTGGGCCTGAACGCCGCGAAGATGTACGACATCCCGGTTCCGGCGGAGCTGCAGATCGCCGATGCCGACGAGACGGCCACCGGCCCGCGCGGCGCCGACCGGGCGGCCGACGACGTTCTCGTGGGAGCGTGAGATGACCACCCGTGCCGACTCGGCGATGCGGGCTCTGGACGTGGTGATCGATCCCGAGCTCGACGAGCCGATCACCGACCTCGACTTCGTGCAGTCGCTCACCGTCTCCGAGGACTGTGACGTCGTGGTGCACCTGCGCTTGCCGACGTCCTTCTGCGCGCCGAACTTCGCCTACCTCATGGCCTCCGACGCGAAGGACGTGCTCACCGGCCTGCCCTGGACGCGGAACGTGACGGTGGAACTCGACGACCACCACGATTCACCGATCATCAACGCGGGACTCGCCGCGGACGTGGGGTACCGGGGCACCTTCGCGCACGAGGCGGAGAACGATCTGGAGGAGCTCCGGACGACGTTCCAGCGCAAGGCTCACGTCGCGGCGATGGAGCGGTGCCTGACCGCGCTGCTGAAGCGGGATCCGTCCCGGCGCATGGAGGACATGGGAACTGTTGTGCTGGGCGATCTCCCGGACGACGACACCACCAGGGCACTGCGGTCGCGGCGACGGTCCCTCGGCCTGGACGACGTGCCCGACAGCATCGTCATGGTCGATCACACCGGAGCCGGCTACACGCAGCTCGACGTGCCGCTCGCACTGCGTCGGGCTCGATCGACCCGCATCTCGATCGACGGCAACGCCCACTTCTGCCGGGGACTGCTCCGTACCCGCTACGACGACCCGGACCGCACGACGGTCGACGCCTGACCTTCCCGAGAAGCCGAGGAGACACATCATGAGCACCATGCGCGCAGTCCAGGTCGTGGGGTACCACGAGAAACTCCGAATGACCGAGGTGCCCGTTCCCACTCCCACGGGGCCGTTCGACGTGGTCGTCCGGATCGGTGGAGCGGGGGTGTGCCGTACCGATCTGCACATCCTCGAGGGGCAGTGGGCCGAGAAGTCGAACGTGACCCTGCCGTACACGATCGGTCACGAGAACGCCGGCTGGGTCCACGCCGTCGGTTCCGCCGTGACGAACGTGCAGGAGGGTGACAAGGTCATCGTCCACCCGCTCATCACGTGCGGGCTCTGCCGCGCCTGCCGATCCGGCGACGACGTGCACTGCGAGATCAACCAGTTCCCCGGCATCGACACGAACGGTGGCTACGCGGAGTATCTCAAGACGTCGGCACGCAGTGTGGTGAAGCTGGACGACTCGCTGGAGCCGGCGGACGTGGCTGCCCTCGCCGATGCAGGGCTGACGGCCTATCACGCCGCGGCGAAGGCTTCCCGGCATCTGACTCCGCGCGACCGCGTCGTGGTCATCGGTGCAGGTGGGCTGGGGCACATCGGGATTCAGGTGCTGAAGGCGCTGACCGCGGCCGAGATCGTGGTCGTCGACCGTAACGCCGACGCGGTGAAGCTGGCCCTGTCCATCGGGGCGGATCATGGCGTCGTCGCCGACGGCACCCACATCGAGCAGGTGCTCGAGCTCACCGGTGGGCAGGGCGGCGAAGCGGTCATCGATTTCGTCGGTGAAGGCGGCGCGACGGCGGAGGGCATCGCGATGTTGCGGCAGGCGGGCAATTACCACGTCGTCGGATACGGCGAGAACATCGACGTCCCCACCATCGACATCGTGTCGTCAGAGATCAACGTCATCGGCAACCTGGTCGGGTCCTACAACGACCTGTGCGACCTCATGGCTCTCGCGGCACGCGGGTCCGTCGTTCTGCACACCGCGAAGTACGCACTCGACGACTTCCAGAGCGCCATCGACGATCTGGACGCGGGCACGGTGCGAGGGCGGGCCATCCTCACGCCGTGAGAACGGCCCGCCGCCGGTCAGTGCGTGACGAGGTCGTCGGCGTCGGTGAGGGTGGCGCCGGTGGCGTCGTGCACCTGCGCGGCCGTGACACCGGGCGCGGTCTCCCGCAGGACCAGGGTGCCGTCGCCGACGACGTCGATGACGGCGTAGTCGGTGATGACACGGTCGACGACGGCCTGACCGGTGAGGGGGAGCGTGCACGTGTCGACGATCTTGGGGTTGCCGTCCCGATCGGTGTGCTCCATGACGACGATGACGCGCGCGGCGCCGTGGACGAGGTCCATGGCGCCGCCCATGCCCTTGACCATCTTTCCCGGGACCATCCAGTTGGCGAGGTCGCCGGTCGCCGAGACCTGCATGCCGCCGAGGACGGCGGTGTCGATGTGGCTGCCGCGGATCATGCCGAAGGACAGCGCGGAGTCGAAGAACGCCGCGCCGGGCAGGGTGGTGACGGTTTCCTTGCCGGCGTTGATGAGATTGGCGTCGACCTCGTCCTCGGTGGGGTAGGGGCCGGTGCCGAGGATGCCGTTCTCGGAGTGCAGCGTGACGCGGATCGCGGGATCGAGGAAGCCGGGAATCAGTGTGGGCAGCCCGATGCCGAGGTTCACGTAGTCACCGTCGCGCAGTTCGGCCGCCGCGCGCCGAGCCATGTTCTCGCGGGTCCATCCGGTGTCGGTGCTCATCGTGCGTCTCCTGCGGGTCGGGTGGTGCGCTTCTCGATGCGGGGTGTCTGTGGGCCGGTCTCCACGATGCGCTGGACGAACACGCCGGGCAGGTGCACGTGCGCCGGGTCGATCTCGCCCGGCTGCACGAGATGCTCGACCTGAGCGACGGTGATGCGGCCGGCCATGGCGGCGAGCGGGTTGAAGTTCATGGCTGCCTTGTCGAAGACGAGGTTTCCGTCGGTGTCACCCAGGTGCGCGTGCACGAGCGCGAAGTCGGCGCGGATGCCCTCCTCGAGGACGTACCGCTTGTCGCCGAAGACGCGGGTCTCCTTCGGGGGGGATGCGAGTGCGACGGATCCGTCGGCGGCGTAGCGCCACGGGAGCCCGCCGTCGGCGATGGGGCTGCCGACACCGGCCGGGGTGAAGAACGCCGGGATGCCCGCGCCCCCGGCGCGTAGTCGTTCGGCGAGAGTGCCCTGGGGAGTGAGCTCGACCTCGAGCTCGCCGGACAGGTACTGCCGGGCGAATTCCTTGTTCTCGCCGACGTAGGACGCGGTGACGCGACGGATCCGGTGCGCTGCGAGCAGGATGCCGAGGCCGTGGTCGTCCACTCCGCAGTTGTTGGAGAAGACCTCCAGATCGGTGACGTCGGTGGCGGCGAGGGCGTCGATCAGTGCGTCCGGGATGCCGCAGAGTCCGAAGCCGCCGACGGCCAGGGTGGCGCCGTCCGTGACGCCGCGTATCGCGTCGGCGGGGGTGGACAGGACTTCGGTGGCCACGAGTTCCTCCTGAGATCGAGTACTGATCAGATGTACGGTCCGGTGAGTGGACGTGCGCACTCTCTGCATTCGATCAGGACCGCAGCGTCTTCGCAGGCGATACGGGTTCCGGACGGCGAACTGCTCGACTCGTGGAACGATCGGCGGCACGGTGTTCACTGAGTGGACACCCCGCGAGCCCTAGACTGTGGTGATGGCGGAGGCAGCGAGGTCGGTCATCGCGCGAGTCGCGGCCGTGATGCGTGCCATCGGTGATCACGAGCCGGACGGCGCGTCGACCACCGACATCGCCAGGACCGCCGGGTTGGCGCGGCCCACCGTGCACCGGATGGTCACCGCGTTGGCGGCGGAGGGCTTCGTCGATCGGCACGAGTCGGGCCGGTGGGCGCTGGGGCCCGAGACCTTCCTTCTCGGATCGATGGCAGCGGAGCGGTACGACATCACGTCGAGCGCGGGAGACATCCTGCGCGATCTGGCCCGAACGACGGGGGAGAGCGCCTTCCTGTCGGCACGTCGGGGCGACGAGACGGTCTGCATCGCGAGCGAGGAGGGCAGTTTCCCGCTGCGCTCGCACGTCCTGCACGTCGGCCTGCGCATGCCCCTCGGAGTCGCGTCCGCCGGGTTGGTCATCCTCGCGCACCTGCCCGAACGTGAGCGGGTGGAGTACCTCGACCGTGCAAGGCTCGGCGGCTGGGGAGAACGTCACGCGCCGCGCGAGATCGCCGAACGGGTGGAACAAGTTCTGGTGCAGGGATACTCGGTGAATCCCGGGTTGTTGGTGGAAGGTAGCTGGGGTCTCGGGGCCGCGGTGTTCGATCGCCGCGACGCCCCGGCGTGGGCGCTGAGTCTGACGGGCGTCGCCGGCCGTTTCGACGATGTCCGGCGCCCTGTTCTCGGCGAACAGCTGCTGCGGGCCGCACACGCGTTGACCTCGCGTCTGCGGTGATCGGAGGTCGATGCGGCCGGTCGGACAGAACTGAGGCGGTACATCCAAGTTATTCACCCGTTATATCGTGAATGCATGCCCGATATCGTATCGATGTCGACATCAGAGTCCGAGAATCGTTGTCGCACAGAGATTTCAGTCGTCCATCACGTGATTGTCCGGACTCGACAGAATGTCGCAATTCCGGCATGCATTGACATTACCGTTATCGTCCTGTTCACTCTCATTTATGCCGTAAATCTACGTCGCATTCGACGGAGTCGGCTCGATCTCACACCTGCCCCCGCCACATCTCGGCGCCGTGGTCGTCTTCTCGGACGGTCATCGACGCGCCGACGTCGCCGGGGCGTCATCGCACCGCTCTGCGTCGTCGGGGACAGAGTCTGCGCACCACATGTGCTGCATCAGGGATGCGGCACATTCACCACATCGCGCAAGGAACCGCATGATCAGGACACACCTCGACCGCTCTCCCTTCGACGCCGCGAAGCGAGGCCGCCTCCCCGCACTGGGTACCGTCGCCGTCGCCACGGCGGCTCTGATGATCGTCGGCGCGAGCACCGCCGACGCCGCCACTCCGGTGGGACTCGGCACCGCTGCCAGTTACGCGGTCCTGGCCGGTGCGGGCGTGACCAACACCGGCCCGTCGGTCATCTCGGGTGACCTCGGAACCAGTCCGACCGCGGCCGTCACGGGGTTCCCTCCCGGTCTCGTGAACAACGGCACGATCCATGCCGCCGACGCGGTTGCGCTGCAGGCGCAGTCGGACCTCACCACGGCATACGACCAGGCGAGTGCGGAGCCGATCTCGGCGAACGTCGCTGCCGACATCACCGGCAGCACCCTCGCCCCGGGGGTCTACAAGGCTTCCAGCGCACTGGCCCTGAACGGCACCGTCACGTTGGACGGTGGATCGGATCCCGACGCCGTCTTCGTCTTTCAGGCACCGTCCACATTGATCACGGGGTCCGGCAGCAGAGTGGCACTGATCAACGTGAATCCCTGCAACGTCTTCTGGCAGGTGGGCAGCTCGGCGACCATCGGTACCTCCACGACGTTCGTCGGAACGGTACTGGCGCTCACCTCGATCAGCGTCCAGAACGGTGCGACCGTCTCCGGACGTGTGTTGGCGCGCAACGGCGCGGTCACCCTGGACGACAACGTGATCACGGCGAACGACTGCTCCCCGCGGACGACCACCACCCCGGTCGGCGACGGGGGAGTCGTGGTGCCTCCCATCGTGATTCCGATCCCGTCGATCCCGGGACTGCCGTCGATCCCCGGTGTCCCGCCCGTGATCACCATCCCGGGTCTTCCGGGGTTGCCGGGTACACCGCCCACCTCGTCGGTGCCCACCGCACCGGCGGTCCCGCCCACCTCGGACACTCCCGGTACGCCGGGAACCCCGAACACGCCGGGAATTCCGAACACTCCCGGAACCCCGAACACGCCCGGAACCCCGAACACTCCCGGAACCCCGAACACGCCCGGAACCCCGAACACGCCGGGAACCCCCGGTGTCCCCACGGGTCCGGACGCGCCGGGCCGGTACTCGCCGGGCAGCCAGATCACTCAGGTCCCGGGTGGTGGCGTCGACACGGGTGACGGCAGCACCGTCCGGTCGGCCGACCACTGGCGGCCCGCGTCGATCGGCCTCGCGGCCGCGGCGATCATCGGGTCGGCCCTGGCGCTGCGTCGTCGAAAGAGCTGACATGGCATCACGTTCCGTCACCACCGCGGCGCGCTCACTGTGCGCTGCGGTGCTGCTCGCGCTGGCGCTGATCTCCGGATGCTCCACTGCTGCCGGCACCGCCCCGCCGGCGCCGGCCGCGACCGAGTCGGCGGACGTCGGCGTGGTCGACGAGGGCACCACCGGTGTCCCTGATGCCGTGGCCCTCTCGTCGCCGCCGGTCCGCATCGACGTTCCCGCGATCTCCGTGAGTTCCGACCTCATGGGCCTGGGTCTGCAGCAGGACGGGACGATGGAGGTACCACCCGGCGCGTTTCCGGCCGGGTGGTACAGGGGTTCACCGATTCCCGGCGCGATGGGGCCGTCCGTGATCGCCGGTCACGTGGACTGGGACGGTGCGCCGGGTGTGTTCTCCCGGCTCGGTGACCTCGTCCCGGACGACGACGTGATCGTCACTCTGCAGGACGGCACCACGTCGCGCTTCCGGGTCACGGAGGTCGATCAGTACCCGAAGGCCGAGTTCCCGACGACCACGGTGTACGGCGACATCGACCACCCGGGACTCCGGCTGATCACGTGTGGCGGTCGATTCGACAGCGACGCAGCCAGTTACGACGACAATATCGTGGTCTACGCTGATCTGATCAGCTGATCCGTTCGCGGATCCGGTCGATGATCTCCAGGGTCGCGACCGCGTCGGCGAGGGGATGGACGGCGGACTCGACCTCGCCGACGGAAATCCTTCTCGCAGCCTCCACCGCGGCGAGATGCAGTCCGTCGACCTGGAGGCCGGGGGTCTCGTCGTAGGCAAGGGTGATGCCGTCGCGGAGTGCGACGGTGAACGGCCCCGGCATGAAGAAGGGCCCGGCGATGGTGAGCGTGCCGTCCCGGCCGCACACGACCGCCGTCGTCGGCGTGTTCGTCAGGATCGTGGTGTTGAGCACCGCATGTCCGGACTCGCCGGTGAGAAGGGCCGAGATCTGACCGTCGATCTGGTCATTGGCAGGTCGACTCCGAGCATCCACCGTCTCCGGTGCACCGAGAACCGAGTAGGCGAAGGACGCGACGTACGTTCCCAGATCCAGGAGCGGGCCACCGGCCAGCGCCGGATCGTAGATGCGGTGATCGGTGGTGAAGAACTCGCCGTGATCCGCGAGCACCGTGTGGATCGGTCCGAGGACGCCGCTGCGGAGCACCTGCTCTATCACGTCGAACTTCGGCAGGAATCTCGTCCACATCGCTTCTCCCGCGAACACTCCTGCCGACCGTGCGGCCTCCGCGATACGGGCCGCGCCGACCGCGTCGACGGCGAGCGGCTTCTCGACGAGCACGTGCTTGCCCGCGGCGATGGCGTCGAGGGCGTTCGCGAGGTGCTCGGTGTGCGGCGTGGCGATGTACACGATGTCGACGTCGTCGTCGGCGAAGACGGCCTCGTAGGTGCCGTGCGCGCGGTCGACGCCGTGCTCGTCGGCGAAGGCGCGTGCGCGCTCCGGTGAGCGCGATCCCACCGCGACGACGGTCTGGGTCGTGTGCCGGTGCAGTGACTCGACGAACCGGTGCGCGATCCAGCCCGGCCCGAGGACTGCCCATCGGAGCACGGGCGCGTCACGGGGATCGGGAACTCGTGACAGGGGGAGGGAGGCGCTTCGCGTCATGCGGCAGAGCCAATCAGACGAAAGCATATTTGTCAGGACATTAAGATGTAATACTTTCGATCATGACTGTGCGGGTTGGAATCATCGGTGTCGGCGTCATGGGAGCGGACCATGCCCTGTCCCTCGATCGGCGGGTGTCGGGCGCGGCGGTGACCGCTGTCGCCGACTTCGACGCAGCACGGGCGAGTGCAGTCGCCTCCACCCTGCGCGGCGCCACCGTCGCGGCGGACGGCCCGGCGCTGATCGAGCGCGACGACGTCGACGCCGTCGTCATCGCCTCGCACGATTCGACCCACGCCGAACTGGTGCACCTGGCGCTGGCCGCGGGCAAGCCGGTGCTGTGCGAGAAGCCGCTCGCGCCCACGGCGGCGGAGTGCCGCGAGATCATCGCCGCGCAGGGCGAACGCACCTTGATCACGGTCGGCTTCATGCGTCGGTTCGATCCGGCCTACGTGGAACTGAAGCGCGTGGTGTCCTCCGGTGAACTGGGTGAACCCCTCGTCGCCCACTGCGTGAGTCGCACCGTCGAGGCCTACCCCGGCGGCACGTCCGCGTCGACCATCACCAACTCCGCGATTCACGAACTCGACATCGTGCCGTGGTTGCTGTCGTCGCCGATCACGGAGGTGAGTTGGCACGCGGGTCGTACGTCCGCGCACTCCGGAACGCGCCAGGATCCGCAGATCATGCTGTTGCGGACCGAGTCCGACGTTCTGGTGACGGTCGAGATCTTCCTCAACGCCCGCTACGGATACGACACGAGGTGCGAGGTGGTGGGCGATATCGGAGCGTCTGCGCTCGTGCTGCCCACTCACGTGGTCACCGACCGCGACCGCCGGCGGTCCGTGGCCTACCCGGCCGACTGGGTTCCCCGCTATGCGGACGCGTATCGCCTGCAACTCCAGGAGTGGGTCGATTCCCTCGAGGCCGGCCGGGTCTCGGAGCTCGCCGACGCGGACGCGGGGCTGCGTGCAGGTCTCGTCGCCGACGCTCTCGTCGCCTCGATGAACGAGGGCGGCCGAACCGTCGTCGTGGAGTGATCTCGGCGGTACGTTTATCCATGTCCGACTCGGGCACCAGAATCCATGGATTCCTTCGACGCCACCCGCGCCGTGGTGGAGCGGTACGCGCCGTCGCTGGGTGTGGACGGGATCGCGGTGGCAGTCATCGTGACCGCGGCGATCCGCGACCTCGTCTACAGCAGCGACGACGTCGCGACCCGCATCGACGAACTGCAGTTCACGCTGGGAACCGGGCCCTGCCTCGATGCCTTCCGGAGTGAACAGACGATGATCAGCATGGTCGGTACCGACGAGGGCTCGCCGTGGCCGCTGTTCGACGACGCCGTTCGAGCTCTCGACGTGGGTGCCGTGTTCGCGCTTCCGGTGGGCACGGAGCCGACGGTGGGCGTGCTCGAGCTCTATCGCCGCGACGCGCATCCGTGGTCGCCGGTGACCGCGGCGCGTGCCGCGCGGTGCGCCGGGGAACTCGCGTCCGCGGTGCGCCGCGACGTCGCCGGAGTGGGGGACGACGCCGCGGACGATCCGCTGTCCCGCGCCTCCGTGCACGTGGCTGCCGGCATGATGGCAGCACGGTTCCGGATCACCGCCGACGAGGCCGTGGCTCGGCTCCGGTCCCTCGCCTACGCAGACGGGATACGCGTCACCCAGCTCGCGGACGACATCGTCGCGCGGCGGGTCGAGCTGACCGATGCCCTGCTGGACTGACGCCGGCCGCGGACCGGCTCAGATGACGGTGCCGACGTCGGTGGCCACGATGCTGTCGAGAGCGTGCTCCGCGACTGCGGCGATGGTCATCGACGGATTGCAGGCGGCGCAGTTGCCCGGAATCAGGGCGCCGTCGAGAACGTAGAGGCCGCGCTGTCCCTGGACTCGACCCTCCAGATCACAGACCGTTCCCATGTTGGCCCCGCCGAGCGGGTGCCAGGTGGACGGGAACACCGCGTTGGTGTCCACGACGAGGCTGTTCGGTCCGGCGATCGCGCGCACGCGCGGGTCGATGTGACTCTGGATGGCCGCATCCCCCTCGTGCGGCCACCGCAGGATCGCATCGTCCCGCGCACCGTCGTAGACGAAACGCCCACGGGCGTCGCTGACGCCGTAGCCGACCAGAACGGTGGTTCGGGCATCCACCCCGAGAGGGGGGAACGACGCCTGGATGACCGTCATCGCGCGGGACGGGTCCGCCCAGTCGAGACTGCCGAAGACCACCGGGCCGCCCTGTGCGGGTCCGAAGTCCTGGTCGAACGTCGTCCACGAGTAGATCCTGTCCGCGTTGGTGCCCCAGCCGTCGCCGAGCGCGTCCGGCATGTCCGGGATCCGGCCGGACGCTGCCGCCCGCATCAGCAGTCGCGTGGTGTTCATGCTGCCCGCAGCCATGATCAGGGTCGGCGTGGTGAGGATCTTGTTCTCCACGACCGCCCCCGAGGTGTCGATGCGGTCGACGTAGACCGTCCACCGGCCGTCGGACGCCCGTTCGACGTCGGTGACCTGGTGCAGGGTCTGTACCGTCGCCAGCCCGGTCGCCTCCGCCTCGGCGATGTACGTGACGTCCACGGAGAACTTGCCGCCGTTGTTGACGCCGATGGCGCCGTCGCCGTTGGTGTAGGACGGGGCCATCTCGCCACGAAGTTCGTCGAGCGCGAAGTTCCAGTCGATGGGCATCGGGATCTTCGACACGGGGAGTCCGAGTCGTCGTGCACTGTCCCGGAATGCTCGTGGTGCAGCGTAATTGGGGCTGTCGACCAACTCGTCGGGCGCGACCGCGAGGTGCAGCATCCGGGCGACCCGCGGGTAATGGACGCGATCGAGCAGGCCCCAGTCCAGTGCGCCGGGGAACTGCGACGCGAACACCGCCTCGGCCGGCTGCAGCGTCATCCCCTGATAGACGAGGGACCCGCCGCCGACCCCGGCCGCACACAGCGCGGTCATGTTCTCGCCGGGAACCGCCTCGACGAGGCCGGTGTACGCCGGGACGTCGATCGGACGTCCGAACACGTTCTTCGCGGATCCGTACCAGAGGAAACGACCGTCGGGTGAGCGAGCGTGCGGAAAGGTCTCGGCGTTCGGACCGGTCGGCCATCGCAGACCGCGCTCGAGCACGGTCACCGGAACGCCTGCCTGTGCGAGGCGCAGTGCGGCGACGCCGCCGCCGAACCCGGAGCCGACGATCACCACGCGGTGATCCTCGCGGGAGAGCGGAACTCGTTGTGTGCGTGCGGCGATGCCGTGAGCAGAGGCGCGGGCGGCATGGTTGCCGGCGATCAGCGCACCGCCGGCCGCGGCGGCGCCGGAGAGGAACGTGCGGCGAGTGAACGGTGACATGCGGCTTCCCCCGGATCGTTCGTGGAGTCCGCCGATACCTGTGGGCACCCCCCGGCGAACACCCGATCTCGATGCCGGGTGCTCAGAACCTAGACAGTTCTGTCCGCGAGTGTCAAGGTTTCGCCCCGACTAGGCTCGAACGATGGCTACCAGACGCATCGCAGTGATCCCGGGTGACGGCATCGGCAAGGAGGTGGTTCCCGCCGGTATCGAAGTACTGGACGCCGCGGCGGCGGCGTTCGACCTCGACCTCGAGTACGAGTACTTCGACTACGCCAGCGCCGACTACTACGTCGAGCACGGAAAGATGCTTCCCGACGGCTGGTTCGAGGAGCTCCGACCGTTCGACGCGATCTTCTTCGGAGCGGTGGGCTGGCCGGAGGTGGTGCCGGACCACATCTCGTTGTGGGGCAGTCTGCTCCAGTTCCGACGTCACTTCGACCAGTACGTGAATCTGCGGCCCATCCGGCTCATGCCGGGCGTCACCAGCCCGCTTGCGGGACGCGAGGTCGGCGACATCGACTTCTACGTGGTGCGGGAGAACACCGAGGGGGAGTACACCGATCTCGGCGGCCGGATGTTCGCGGGAACTGAGCGTGAGACGGTGATCCAGGAGACGGTCATGTCGCGCATCGGCGTCGACCGAATCCTGAAGTACGCCTTCGAACTCGCCGAGACCAGGCCGAAACGCCACCTGACGTCCGCGACCAAGAGCAACGGCATCTCCATCTCGATGCCGTACTGGGACGAGCGGGTCGCCGCCATGGCGTCGCATCACCCCACGGTGGACGTCGACAGCTATCACATCGACATCCTCACGGCGAACTTCGTGCTGCACCCGGACTGGTTCGACGTGGTCGTCGCGAGCAATCTGTTCGGGGACATCCTGTCCGATCTCGGACCGGCGATCGCGGGCACCATCGGCATCGCCCCGAGTGGAAACATCAACCCGGAGGGGCTCTTTCCCAGTCTGTTCGAGCCGGTGCACGGATCGGCACCGGGTATCGCGGGCAAGAACGTCGCCAATCCGATCGGACAGATCTGGAGCGGCAGCATGATGCTCGATCACCTCGGCGAACCCGATGCCGCGCGCACGGTCCTGACCGCGGTCGAGAACGTGTTGGCACGGGGCGGCGCCGCGCTCACCGCGGACATGGGCGGAACGTCGGGGACCGACGAGTTGGGGCGCATCATCGCGGACGAGGTGACCGCTCTCGCTCGCTGATGATGTTCTCGAAATTGACACCGTTTCGGGGCGTTGTCTGTGAGCACGACCAAGTCAGTGACAGGTCACCACACCGTTCATCGTCGTCCGTGACGACGGGTCCTTCATGATCTGTGTGCGCGAAACAATCGCGACATCACTCACTCGGGAGACATCATGCTCAGCATTCTCAACGGCCTCAGCTTCCTCAATTTCTCGTTCGGAGATCTGCTGCCTCTGACCGATTTCCTGAACATTCTGAAGAGCCTCTCGATCGCGTCCTGACGCCGACGGCCGGGCGGGTCCACCCGCCCGGCCGTTGCGTCCGACGTCAGCGAGGAATGATCCGCGCGTCCCGGTACCGAGCGAGGTTCTCCGCGAAACTCTCACTGGTCGAGCGGAATCCGAGGAACCCCGCCTTGCGGCTCTTCGTCATGTCGGTCAGGCACTCCATGTCGCGGCCGAGGTCGCCGTCGGTGTGCCACCACGATGCGAGTCGAGTCACGTCCGACTCGACGAGGTCGTACTTCTCGGCGATGCGCCGCCACGCGTCGGGTGCATCGTCCATTCGCGTCTCCAACGGTCGCGGTTCGGTGTCGAAACCGACGGGTTCGACACCGAAATGGTCGGCGATGCGCGGCCACAGCCATCGCCAACGGAACACGTCGCCGTTCGCGACATTGAATGGCTCGTCGGCGCCGTTCTCGTTCGTTGCGGCCCAGATCATCTGCTCGGCGAGCAGATCGGCATCGGTGACATCGGTCAGACCGTTCCACTGGGTCTCCGAACCGGGGAAGACGAACGGTTCGCCGGTCTCCTTGCAGAGAGTGGCGTACACCGACAGGGTGAGTGCCATGTTCATGGCGTTGCCCACGGCGAACCCGAAGATGGTGTGTGCCCGGTGCACGCTCCAGGTGAAGCCCAGTCGGTCTGCGCCCGAAAACAACTCGTCCTCCTGGGCGTAGTAGAAGTTCGGTGTGTCGAGGCGCTCCTCGCTCTCGTGGAACGGGGTCTCCGCCGTCACCGCGGCGCCGTAGGCGTCGAACGGGCCGAGGTAGTGCTTCAGACCCGTCATGAGAGCGACGTGCTCCACCGAGTTCTCCGGTGCCAGCGCGTCGAACGTGTTCCGGAGGGTGGCGGTGTTCACCTCGATGTTCTCCGCCTCCGAGTCCTGCATCATCCACGCCGTGAAGAACACGAGGTCGGGCGCCGTTCCGCGCAGTGCCTCACTCAGAGCATCGGCGTCGAGAAGGTCGGCCGTCACGGGTGTCACGCCGTCGACCGGCAACTCGGTCTTGCGCGACAACCCGTAGGTGCGCCACCCCGCGTCGACGAGTCGTCGACAGATGGTCTGCCCCGAGATGCCGGTGGCTCCGACGACGAGCGCCGTGCCCGGACTTCGTGCTGCCATGTGTGTGATGCCTCCGATCGGTGATCGTGTCTCGATCCAGCATGGGCTACCCGTAGGGGCAACGGAGCAACCAGTGGGGCCGAGTGGCGCGGCGCACTGGTCCGCTACGTGGCGCCGAGCGCACCGCCCGGTGCCGAGCGCGCGCTGCACCGTGCGCGGAACGCCGTGCGCAGCGCGCGGGCGTCGGAACAGCCCGAGTGGTGCGGCGCACTCGTCGACGTCACGGCCGATCGCCTCTCATCGAGCCGGGCGAAGTGGACAACTTACCGGCGAGTAAGGAAGCTTCAGCGCATCCGCTGCCCGTCCGCGACACCCGCGATCACCTGCACCGGGTGGAGAGAAGCGTCGACATGCAGTGGTCGAGAAGACAGTTCCTGGGCGCGATGGGCGTCGCGGGCCTGATCGGGTCGACGGGACCGGGAGCGGTGTCCCGCGCGGCTCCGATACTCGACGGTCTGTACCGGTCGGCGGTGCCCGAGCTCTACGCACCGATCGATCCGGCGCCGGCGCATTCGGAGGCCGTGGTGGTCGGATCGGGCTTCGGTGCCGCGGTCACCGCGCGGCGCCTCGCCGAGGCCGGCGTTCGCGTCACCGTCCTGGAGCGCGGGTCGCAGTGGCCCACGGATCCGCGTCGACAGATCTTCGCCAACGACTTCCTGCCGGACGGGCGCGCGTTCTGGCGTCGCGGTGGCACTGCTCCGCTGACCGGACTGCCCACGGTTCCCACCGACCGCTTCGGCGGCATCTTCGACGTGAGCGAACACGGCACCATCGACGTGTGGTCCGGAGCCGCGGTCGGCGGTGGTTCGTTGGTGTTCACCGGCGTGATGATCGCCCCCGAACGACGGTTCTTCGACCAGCTCTTCACCGGGCTCGTCTCGTACGACGAGATGCAGGCTCTGCACTACCCGCTCGTCCGTTCCGAGCTGCGGCTCGCACCGATGCCGGAGGACGTCTATCAGTCGCTGCCGTTCACGCATTCACGGGTGTGGGATCACCAGGTCCGCCGCGCCGGGTACACACCACAGCGCATCGACGGTATCTGGGACTGGGACGTGGTGCGCGGAGAGATGGCCGGTCGGTCCCGTCCGTCCGCGATCATCGGGGAGTCGAACCTCGGCAACTCCAACGGCGCCAAGTTCGACCTCAACCGCAACTATCTGGCCGCTGCTCGCGCCACTGGCCGGTGCACGATCCATGCGCGTCACGAGGTCACCGCCGTGACCAGGGAGGCGGACGGTCGCTACGCGCTGACCGTGGATCTGCTCGACCCGTCCGCCGAGGTCCTCTCCACCCGCACGGTGACCTGCGACGACCTGTTCCTGGGAGCCGGGTCGATGGGAACGTCGCGGCTTCTCGTGCATGCCCGCGACACCGGACTGCTCCCCGACCTGAACGAACACGTCGGTGAGGGATGGGGCACCAACGGTGACGCGGCACTCGTCCGGGGCATGAGCCCGGAGGGCAACGGCATCGTGCAGGCGTCGCCCTCGGCGTCGAGGATCTCCGACGACTCGGGCGCCCCGCTCACCCTCGAGAACTGGTTCGTCCCCGGATCGCCCGTCGATCTGACGCTGATCGGCTCGTTGGGCATGGTCATGGACCCGACGAGAGGGCGGTTCGTGTGGGACGAGTCGACGCGGTCGGTACGGCTCGACTGGCCGGAGGCCGGCAACATCGCCGTCTCGGACGCCCTGCGACCGGTGCACGACCGCATCGCGGAGCGCTCCGGAATCGGTGTGGGGTATCCGCCCCTGCGGGTTCCGGACGTGAACACCTCGTTCACGGCGCACCCGTTGGGAGGGGTGGTGCTGGGCCGAGCCACGGACGCGCACGGCCGCGTCCTCGGCCACGACCGGTTGCACGTCGTCGACGGAGCGCTGATCCCGGGCAGCACCGGCAGAGTCAATCCGTCGCTCACCATCGCGGCGCTCGCCGAACGCAACATCGCGACGGTGATCGCCGATCGCTGAGCGCCCCGTGGAGCGAATGACGGGAATCGAACCCGTGTGCACGGCTGTGCAGGCCGTTGCCTCACCACTCGGCCATCCCACGTCAGGAAACCCGGACCTGTCGGGACAGGGTTGCGCTCACGGTGATTCTCGGGCTGTCGCGGTGAGATACCTCGCGGCCGCCGCCGGGTTCTCGTCCGCCAGTGACGCCAGCGCTCGACACAGTGCGCCGAGTGAGGTTCCCTCGGCGTGCGCGGCCGACTGCAGGAGTGCCGCCGCGGTGTCCCGGTTCACCGCGAGGTGTTCCATCGCCATGCCGATGCTCTGATCGAGCGCGGCCGCGGAGCGCAGTGCCGCGGAGTATCGATCCGAACGGGACGTCGTCGCCACGTCGATCTCCGTCTCGAGGCGCCGAGACAGCATCGCGAGTCGGACGGCCGTGTGTTCCGGCCCGTGTCCGCGGGTCTGCAGCGCGACGAGGGTGGCAGCGACCGCCGCGGCGGCCTCGGTGCGCGCGCGTCTCTGCACAGCCTGCCGTCGACGGGACCGGAGGTGGTCAGACGACCGTGCTCGCAGCAGTGACGGCGGGTGGAACCGGGTCGTGTCGCCGTGCTCGACGCGGTCACGACCGAGACGCTTCGCCCGGTACATCGCATCGTCCGCGCAGGAGATGAAGGAGTCGAGCGTCGACTCCACGTCGCCGAGGGCGAGCGCGGCGCCGTCGGGAGCCGTGGCCACGGCCGTCGTGGTGCCGATGCTCACCGTCACCGAGCACCGTGTGCGCACCGATCGCAGGACACGGTCCGCGAGATCGGCCGTACGCGCACCGCGGGCGACGACCAGGAACTCCTCGCCGCCGAGACGGGAGACGACGGCGCCCGCCGGAGTCGCCAGCACCACCGCTCGCGCGACGGACTGCAGCGTCCGATCACCGTGGGTGTGTCCGTGGGTGTCGTTGACGGCCTTGAAGTTGTCGATGTCGATGACGAGGGTGGTGACCGATTCGTGCCGCGACGCCGCGGCACCCAGCAGTTCCGTCAGACGGGGGAGTACGCCCCGGCGGTTCAACAGGCCGGTCAGGACGTCCGTGCGTGCGAGCACGTCGAATCGGTGACTCACCCGCACCATCGACCGCCGCAGGCCCCACACCAACACGACGGGGACGACGACGATGGTCAGGGACGCGCCGGCACTGATGAACGCGATGGCCGCAGATCCTGCCGAGGCGAACGACACCACGACGGCGGCTCCACCGGCAGCCACGGTGAACGACCACGCGATCGCGGGCGGCGACGCGGCCGCGGAGAGCACCGGGACGATGGTGAGCAGCGCGGCGATCGCGAGGGAACCCGCCGGATCGGTCACCGCCACCGCGGAGAACGTCGTACCGCACAGCATCACCATGCCCATGGCGACGAACTGGCGTTCGGTCAGCCGCCCCGAGCGCCAGATGATGCCGGCTCCCACCACGGCCGCAGCGACGGCGAGAGCGGTGGCGAGCATCGGGGCGATGCCGGGGAAGAACAGACCGGGCACCACCCAGCCCGCTCCCAGTGACAGGGCGGAACCGGTGATCGCCGTTCCCATCGCGATCGACCGGATGTCGAGCACCTGCCGTGCGGGTGTCTCGAGAGGTGACTCGGTGGGCGACGTCCGCGCGCCGCGGTGCGCTCTGTCGATGTGTGGCGTCACGCGAGCACCCCGGTCCCCGTCACCGGTGATCCGTCGTCGGCTGACCTCCACCGTGTACCCCGTGAATGTACCGACCGGGACGGTTCCGTCGCGGCGATCCGGCGCACGTCTGGCCGTGAGACCTCGGGCTCGTGACCACCGCGAACACGCGGTCGGTGCGGTTGTCACCCTTTCCGGTCATCATGATTCGAACTCGACGGATCTGAAAACTGTTGTGCGATTTGACGTCTCGAGACGTCGGCGCTACATTTTCCTCACCATCCAGAGCGACCGAGAGACCTGGCTCGTCGACGTCGCAGCAACCCGCCTCGAGTTCGAGTGTGTGGGTGCTACCGCCAGGACCGATGGAGGAGATCCGCCGATGAACACTGTGACGACCCGACGCCCGCACGTCCTGCGCCTGCACCTCGAGTGGTGTCGAGAGTGCTGCTGCGCCTGTACGCGGCGCTGACCAGGTCCCTCACTTCGTCCTCTCGAAAGGCACAGCGATGTTCGCTGCCCTCACGCACCGGTGCAGCCGGTGACTCAACTCCACGATCGACCGGTCGCCACCGACGCCGATGACGTCTCGGATCACGACCTCGTCGTCGCACGCACGGTGCACCCGTGGCGGTGGATCATCGCCGTCGCGACCCTGGTCCTTCTCGCACAGTTCGTCCACGGGCTGGTGACCAACGCCGGCTGGGACTGGGGCACCTTCGCTCAGTACTTCACGGCGCGGTCCGTCTTCACTGCTCTGTGGCTCACGATCCAGCTGACCTTCTGGGGCACCCTCATCGGGTTCGCACTCGGCATCGCTCTCGCGGCGGCGCGGTTGTCGCAGAACCCGGTCCTGCAGATCATCTCCTGGTTCTACATCTGGGCGTTCCGGTCGATCCCGCTGATCGTGCAACTGCTGTTCTGGTTCAACATCGCCTACCTGTATCAGCGTTTGTCCCTGGGCATTCCGTTCGGACCGAGCTTCGTCGAGTTCGACGTCAACAGTGTCATCAGCGGGTCCACTGCGGCGATCATCGGTCTGGCCCTGCATCAGGCGGCGTACTCGGCGGAGATCGTGCGCGCCGGCATCATCTCGGTCGATCAGGGGCAGCTCGAAGCCGCTGCGGCGCTGGGGATCCCGAAGCGACGCGAATTCTTCGCGATCGTGCTGCCGCAGGCCATGAGGGGAATCCTCCCCAACGCGGCCAACGAGGTGATCAGTCTCTTCAAGGGCACCTCGATCGTCTCGGTCATGGCCATCGCCGAGCTGTTCTATCAGGTCCAGGTGATCTACGGACGGACCGGCCGTGTCGTCCCGATGCTCATGGTCGCGACGGTCTGGTACGTGATTCTGACGTCCGTCCTGTCCGTGGTGCAGTTCTACGTCGAGCGGCACTACTCCAAGGGTGCACTGCGCACGGTGCCGCTCACGCCGATCCAGAAGTTGCGTTCGCGCATCGCCGCGCTGCCGCTGTCACCGAGGGGAGCAACTCGATGACCGCCGAGATCGAGACTGCGCGGTATGCGGTCGAGGTACGGGGAGTGCACAAGTCCTACGGTGCCCTCGAGGTCCTGAAAGGCGTGGACCTGGCCGTGCGGCCGGGGGAGGTCACGGCCATTCTCGGACCCTCCGGGTCGGGCAAGTCCACTCTGCTGCGCACGGTGAACCACCTCGAGAAGGTCGACGCCGGATCCGTCCGAGTGGACGGTGCCCTCGTGGGATACCGCCGCAGAGGCCGGAAACTGCACGAACTGACACAGAAGGAGATCCGGCGCCAGCGCTCGCAGATCGGCTTCGTCTTCCAGAACTTCACCCTGTTCCCGCACCTCACGGTGCTCGAGAACGTGGTCGAGGCACCCGTGTCCGCACAGCGACGTCCGCGGTCGGAGGTGGAACCCGAGGCTCTCGCACTCCTGTCGCGGGTCGGTGTCGCTGACAAGGCGCACGACTACCCGCGGCGGTTGTCCGGCGGACAACAGCAACGCGTCGCGATCGCCCGGGCGCTGGCGCTGCGCCCGAAGGTGATCCTGTTCGACGAACCCACGTCGGCACTCGATCCCGAGCTGGTGGGCGAGGTGCTCGATGTCATCCGCGGTCTCGCCGCAGACGGCGCGACGCTCGTCATCGTCACGCACGAGGTCGGCTTCGCACGCGAGGTCGCCGACACCGTGGTGTTCATGGACGGCGGCGTCGTCCTCGAACAGGGTTCTCCTGTAGAGGTGTTCGACACCCCGACCCACAGTCGCACTCGAGAATTCCTCTCCCGGGTTCTCTGATTCCCACGCACACCTCTCCCGAAAGTGACCTCTCCCATGTCTCGATCGTCCCGTCGCCTCGCGTCGGTCCTGTCCTCCGTCGCCGTCCTCGCGCTCGTCGCGTCCGCGTGCGGCGAACCCGCAGCCGAGAACACCGTGGTGTCCGAAGCCGGTGTCTCCTATGATCTCTCGCCCGAGCAGTCCGGGCGCATCCACACCGAGAAGGTGGACGACATCGCGGCGAAGGTGCCGCAGGCAATCCGTGATCGCGGAACCCTCGTCGTCACCGGAACAGCGGGTGCCACTCCGCCTCTCGGCTTCTATGCCACCGACGACACCACCGTCGTCGGATCCGAGATCGATCTCGCGAGCCTCTTCGCCGACGTCCTCGGTCTCTCGGTCGACCGCCGGACCGCGGACTGGGCCCAGAACTTCGTCAAGATCGATTCGGGCGAGAACGACGCCTTCATCTCGAACGTGACGGTCACGGAGGAGCGCAAGGAGAAGTACGACTTCGCCACCTACCGCCTCGACAACGTCGCCCTCGAGGTTCCGACGGACTCCGACTGGACGTTCACCGACCGCAAGGACATCGCCGGCAAGAAGATCGGTGTCTCGTCCGGTACCAACCAGGAACAACTGCTCGTCGACTGGAACACGCAGAACGGGGCGGAGGGCATTGCGCCCGCCGAGATCGTCTACTACCAGAACGCCGCCGACTACTACCTCGCCCTGTCCTCGAAGCGCATCGACGGGTACCTCGGACCCAATCCGTCCGCGCAGTACCACTCGTCGAGCACAGGGGAGTCGAAGATCATCGGCACCTTCTCCGGTGCGGGCGAGGCGCTCCAGGGTGAGATCGCCGTCCTGGTTAAAAAGGACAGCGGGCTCGCCGAGGCGTTCGCGGACGCCATCGATCACACCATCGAGAACGGGACCTACCAGCAGGTGCTGGACAAGTGGGGGCTCGGCGGCGAGGCCGTGTCGGCCTCGGAGATCAATCCACCCGGGCTCCCGAAGAAGTGACCTCGGTCCGACAAGGAGCCCCCGTGGCCGGCAGCGATCGCCCGCAGCTCGAGGTCGCGCGAGTCGACCAGGGCGATCCGCTGGCACGACCCCTGCTCGCGGCGCTGGCGATCGAGTACAGCACCCGCTACGGCGGGACCGCCGACCAGATGTACTCGGCTCTGTCCACCCATCCGGCAGAGGAGTTCGCGCCGCCGCACGGCGGGCTGATCATGCTCCTCGAGAACGGTGAACCTGTTGCCGGCGGCGTGTTTCGGCGTCACGACGAGCAGACCGCCGAACTGAAGCGCATCTGGACGTCCGCATCGCACTGCCGACGAGGACTCGCTCGGCGCGTTCTCGCCGAACTGGAATCGGAGATCGCGGCCCGAGGCTACGAGAGCATCCACCTCACCACCGGGTGGCGCCGACCGGAGGCTGTCGGCCTGTATCTGGCGGCGGGGTACACACCGCTGTTCGACCCGGCGGCCCCGCCGGCCGAGGGCGTGCCCCGTGCGTTCCGGAAGACGACTCGACCCACCGACCGACCCACGTTCTTCCTCCCTGCACACACACATTATGGAGTTGACCCAGTGATCGACCGCCATCAACGGACACCCGCCGTCAGGGCCGCGATCGGCCTCGTCGCCCTGACCACGGCACTCACCGCCTGCGGCGGCGCTGCTGGTTCGGCGGGCGCCGACGCCGGCCCCGCTCAGCCGGGAGGCACCCTGAACTACGGACTCTCCACAGCGCCGACGTGCTCGGATCCCGCGCAGGCAGGGACCAACCAGACGATCTACGTCACGCGCGCCGTGGTCGATTCACTCACCGATCAGGATCCCGACACTGGCGAGATCGTGCCGTGGCTCGCCGAGAAGTGGGAGACCGACGCGGATGCGACGTCGTTCACGTTCACACTGAAGGACGGGGTGTCGTTCAGCGACGGCACACCGGTCACCGCGCAGTCGGTCAAGAACAACTTCGACGCCATCGTGGGCACGCTCGGGGCGGCGAAGGCGCCGCTCGCCGCCAGCTATCTCGCGGGATACGTCGGGACGACCGTGGTCGACCCGCGGACCGCGCAGGTGACCTTCTCGTCGCCCAATGCGCAGTTCCTGCAGGCATCGGCGACCTCACAGCTGGGACTGCAGGCCGATGCCACCACGTCGCTGTCCGCCGAGGAGCGCTGCCAGGGCGGAAACATCGGCAGTGGCGCGTTCACGTACACCGACTACCAGCAGGATCGATCGGTGAGTGTGGCCAGGCGAGCCGGCTACTCCTGGGGTTCGCCGGCGTTCGGTCACACCGGTGAGGCCTACCTGGACGGCATCGAGTTCACGGTGGTGCCGGAATCGGGCGTCCGGACCGGAAGCCTGTCGTCGGGTCAGCTCGACGCCGTCAGCGACGCGCTCCCGCAGGACGCACCGACCATCGAGGCGACCGGCGGTCGAGTGCTGACGACGTCGAATCCCGGAACACCCTTCGGTATCGCGCCCAATGTCTCGCGAGGCGTACTGGCCGACCCGGACGTGCGCCGCGCACTCGTCCCCGCGATCGACCGTCAGCAGTTGGTCGACACCGTCCTCGGCCCGAACTTCCTGCCGGCGACCAGCACTCTCGCGAGCAGGACGCCCGGCTACGTGTCGTTGCCCGACGTGACCTTCGACGCCGACGCGGCGCGGACCGTGCTCGACCGTGCGGGTTGGGTACCGGCCGCGGACGGGATCCGCGAGAAGGACGGTCAGCGGCTCAGCTTCTCGATCCTGTTCAGCGCCGTGTTGGCGGGCAACCAGGCAATTCTCGAGTTGCTGCAGCAGCAGTTGCGGGACGTCGGTGTCGATGCCCGGCTCGAGCTGACGTCCGTGCCCGAGTCGATCGCACGACAGAACGCCGGTGACTTCGACGCGACGTACTACAACAGCACGCGTGCCGACGGCGACATCCTGCGGACGTCGTTCGCGGCGGACGGCCGAAATCTCAACCAGCGTGGCCCGATCGCCGATCTGGATGCCTCGTTGACCGATCAGCTGCGCACGACGGACACGACGCAGCGCGGCGAGTACCTGGCGAACGCACAGCAGCAGGTGCTCGACAACGGACTGTGGATCCCGACCGTCGAACTGTCGCAGGCGGTCGGCGCGAGCTCGGCGGTGCAGGACCAGAGGTTCGACGCGTCTGCTCGGCTGCAGTTCTTCGACACCTGGTTGAGCAGGAGCTGACATGCTTCGCTACCTCGGCCTGCGCGTCCTGCAGGCGATCGGTGTCCTGTGGGCCGCGTTCACCATCTCCTTCGTGGTGCTGTTCCTGCTGCCCTCCGATCCGGTGAGCATCGCGGTCGATTCCGGCGGCGGCAGTGGCACCCCGGTGGACGCGGCCGCGGTCGCCGAGCTGCAGGCCCGGTACGGACTGGACAAGCCTGTCCTCGAGCAGTACTGGACATCGCTCACCAGCGCGATCCGCGGTGACTTCGGCACGTCCATCTCCACGGGTCAGCCGGTGACCACCGCGATCCTGGGCGCCGTTCCGAGCACCCTCGCCCTGGCCGGTCTCGCGCTGATGCTCGCCGTCGGTGTCGGTGGGGGGCTCGCCTTCCTCGCTACCTACACCCGCGCACGATGGTTGCGTACCGCGCTGCTCTCCCTCCCTCCGCTGGGCGTCGCGGTGCCGACGTTCTGGGTGGGACTTCTGCTCCTGCAGGTGTTCTCGTTCGGGCTGCCGATCTTCCCGGCGTTCGGCGACCGCGGGTTCGGATCGCTGGTGCTGCCGGCGATCACGCTGGCGGTACCGACCGGGGCCGTCATCGCGCAGGTGCTCGCGACCAGCCTGACCACGACGTGGCGGCAACCGTTCACCACCGCGGCCGAGGCGAAGGGTGCGTCCCGGTGGCGGATCCAGACTCGCCACGTGCTGCGCCTGGCCAGCGTGCCGGCGTTCACCATCGCCGGCGTCCTCGTCGGCGAACTGTTGGCCGGTTCGGTGGTCGTCGAGACCGTGTTCTCCCGGGCCGGCGTGGGCCGACTGACGCAGACATCGGTTCTCGCGCAGGACATCCCGGTGGTGCAGGGAATCGTGGTCCTCACGTCGCTGGTGTTCGTGGTCGTCACGCTGGCCGTGGACATCGTGTACCCCCTGATCGATCCCCGGATCGTCCAGCGCACCACCCGACCCACGAAGGAGCCGGCCCATGTCTGACGTCCTGGTACGAGAGACGGTCCACGCGAACGTCTCGCCCGAGCCGACGTCCCGTCGACGGCGAGTGACCCCGCGGGCCGTCGGCGGCAGGATCGGCGTGGCGGTGTCGGTGGCCGTCCTGATCGTCGCCGTCGGGTTCGCCGTCGTCCCGTCTCTGTTCGCCAGTGGGGATCCCTTGCGCGGCGTCCCGGCGGAGAAGTTGCAGGGACCCAGCGCCGCTCACTGGTTCGGCACCGACAACATCGGCCGCGACGTCTGGACCCGGGTCGTGCACGGTGCCGGGTTGTCGCTCAGCGCGACGCTGATGGCCGTGGCCATCGCGCTCGTGGCGGGATCGATTCTCGGCCTGATCGGAGGCGCTGTCGGCGGAACCGTCGACGCGGTGCTCATGCGTCTCGTCGACGTGCTGTTGTCCATCCCGACTCTGCTGCTGGCCCTGGCCCTGGTCACCGCTCTCGGTTTCGGAACCGTGAACGTCGCGATCGCGGTCGGTGTCACCCTCGTCGCGAGCTTCGCGCGCGTGATGCGGTCCGAGGTGCTGCGCGTAAGGCGGTCGCTGTACGTGGAGGCCGCCTTCGCGTCGGGTTCGCGATGGCACACCGTGCTGTGGACCCACATTCTCCGGAACGCGTACCCACCCGTGATCGCCCTGGCGGCAGTGCAGTTCGGCATGGCCGTGCTCGCGGTGTCGTCGCTCAGTTTCCTCGGTTTCGGAGCGGTACCGCCCACACCGGAGTGGGGTTCGCTCGTGTCGGAGGGGCGCAACTTCCTCGCCACCTCCTGGTGGCTCACCACGCTGCCCGGTCTCGTCATCGTGGCGGTCGTGCTGTCGGCGCACAGAGTGGGCCACGCGCTGGATCGGGGTGATCGAGCATGAGCAGCAGGAGTGGAGCCGGCGGAACGACCCGGACGAGCCTGCTCAGGGTCGACGGTCTGCGCGTGTCGTACGGGGCGACAGAGGCAGTGCGGGGTGTCGACTTCGAGATCGCGCGGGGTGAGGTGCTCGCCCTGGTCGGCGAGTCCGGCAGCGGCAAGACGACCACGGCCCAGGCGATCATCGGTCTCCTCGCCGGATCGGGCACCGTCACCGGGGGCACCGTCACGTTCGACGGTGACCGTGTCGACGACGCGGGACACCGTCGGTGGGAGAAGCTTCGCGGTGCGCACATCGGTCTGGTGCCGCAGGACCCGACCACGTCGCTCAATCCCGTGAAGCGAGTGGGGGAGCAGGTCGCAGAGGTGCTCCGCATCCACGGCCGGGCCGACCGGCGCAGCGCCGCGGCGGCGGCCGTGCAGATACTCGACGAGGCGGGGATCGACAATCCGGAGCTCCGTGCTCGGCAGTATCCGCAAGACCTGTCCGGCGGGCAGCGTCAGCGCGTGCTCATCGGTGTCGCGCTGGCGTGCGAGCCGGAGCTGGTGATCGCCGACGAGCCGACCAGCGCTCTGGACGTGACCGTGCAGCGCCGCATTCTCGACCACCTCGCGGATCGGATCGCCGAGCACGGCACCTCGGTACTGCTGATCACGCACGACCTCGGGGTCGCGGCCGACCGCGCCGATCGGATCGCCGTCATGCGTGACGGTGAGATCGTCGAGATCGGGCCGGCGCGAGAGGTGTTGGAGAACCCGACCGCCGACTACACGAGAAGCCTGATCGCGTCCGCGCCGTCTCTGACGTCGGTACGGCTGCCGCGTGCGACGCGCGAGGCGCAGCCGGTCCTGTTGTCGCTGAGACACGTGTCCAAGACGTTCCGCATCGGTCGTGGGCAGAACCTGACGGCGGTGGACGGGGTGTCGCTCGACGTCGAGCGCGGACGGACGGTGTCGATCGTCGGGGAGAGCGGCTCGGGAAAGTCCACCACCGCTCGCATCGCCCTACGGCTCGAGAACCCGTCGGCGGGGTCGGTCGTCTTTGACGGCGACGACATCACGTCCGCACGCGGCAGGGAGTTGCGCACCCTCAGGCGACGCTTCCAGATCGTGTATCAGAATCCGTACGCATCGCTGAATCCCGCACTGCGCGTGCGGGACATCGTGGCGGAACCGCTCGTCGCGTTCGGGCTCGGATCACGCTCCACGCGTCCCGCCCGGGTGGCCGAACTGCTCGAGCAGGTCGCCCTGGCGCCGGAGTACCTCGACAGGCGCCCCGCCGAGCTGTCCGGTGGGCAGCGCCAGCGGGTCGCCATCGCCCGCGCGCTGGCTCTCCACCCGGAGCTGCTCGTGCTCGACGAACCGGTGTCCGCACTGGACGTCTCGGTGCAGGCGCAGATTCTCGAACTCCTCACTCGGCTGCAGGACGAGCTGGATCTGAGCTATCTGTTCATCTCCCACGATCTCGCGGTCGTGCGGCAGATCAGCGACACGGTGCTGGTGATGCGCAACGGGCGAGTGGTCGAGTCCGGGTCGGCGGAGGACGTGTTCGATCGACCGCAGCACGAGTACACCAGGGAACTGCGCAACGCCGTTCCGGGAACGGGAGTCGACGCACGACCGTCGTGACCTTTCCGATCACGCCGAGCAGAACTGTGTCTCCGCGCGCCGCGCGGCTCTAGCGTCGGGCCATGACCTGGAACTCGATCATCGATTCGATCCGTCACTGGGTGTCCGACTGGAGCGACGAGTCTGCCGCCGGCTGCGTCGAGGCCGCGGTGCGCACCTCGTTCTGAGGGCGCGCGACGACGCGGTCAGCGTACGGCTCTCGGCCGGGTCGCCGCGACGACCGCGGCCCCCAGCGCGGTGATCGCGATGACGACGATCACGGCGTGGTTCCAGCCGTCGAACACCGCGGACGGCGCGGTGCCGGCCGACAGGACCACCACCGACACCACGGTCACGCCGATCGCCGAGCCGAGGTAGCGCGCGGTGTTGTTCGCCCCGCTTCCCATGGCGGCGCGCCCGGCAGGGACGCTCGCGACGGCCTCGCGGCCGAGGGCGGCGTTGACTATTCCTGTCGCGGCACCGGCCAGGACGAGACCCGGCACGAGGCGCAGGGGCGACGACGTCTCGGACAGTCCGAGTAACAGCCCCGTCCCGACGGCGACACCGACGAGGCCCAGGGCCAGTTGCGTTCGGCCGGAGACGGACGCGGGTATGCGCCGCGCGAGCAGGGCGGTGGTCACGCTCGTCGCGGACCAGCCGAAGAGCAGGAGGGCGCTGTGGAGTGCGTCCAGACCGAATGCGGCGCCGACGAATCCGGCCATGTACGACATCAGCGCGATCACCCCGGCTCCGGTGGCGAGTGCGGCGACGGTGGCGGCGAGGAAGGCGGGTTGGCGCAGCAGCGTGAGATCGAGCATGGGCGAGGCGGTCCGGCGTTCGTGCAGAACGAAACCCGCGAGCAACAGCGCGGCCACGGCGAGCAGGACGAGGGGTAGGGGTCGCGTCCACCCGGCACGGCCCTCGACGAGCGCGGCGAGGAGGGCCGACAGACCCCCGGACAGGGCGACGGCGCCGATCAGGTCCAGCCCGCGCGGTGTCTCCGTGCGGGATTCGGCGAGGAGGCGCCCTGCGACGACCGCGGCGACGAGTGTCAGCGCGGTGAGCAGCCAGTACCCCTCGCGCCACGTGGCGAGACGATCCGAGGTCGCGGACAGCAGGGGCCCGAGGGTGATGCCCGCGCCGACGGCCGCGCCCCAGATGCCGCTGGCACGGGCGCGCAGCGGGCCGGGTTCGAAGGCGTGCGCGATGACGCCGAGACTCGACGCCAGCACCGCGCCCGCCCCGACGCCCTGGACCACGCGGGCGAGGACGAACACGAGCGTGGACGGAGCGGCCGCGCACACAGCGGACGCGAGGGCGAGGACGACGAGACCGAGAACGAAGGTGCGCCGACGGCCGATGTCGTCGGCGAGTGCGCCGGACACCAGCAACGCGGCACTGAGGCCGATGCTCATCGAGCTCAGGATCCAGGTTCTGCCCGACGCGTCGCTCCCGAGCGTCGCGGCGGTGCTGCCGATGGTCGCCAGGGGAAACGTGAACGCAGCCAGGGCGAGGAGGGTCCCGAACGCCGCGACGGGCAGGGGACGGGCGAGAGGTGGTGCGGATCGCTGCTGAGTCATGCCCGTCCTTCGGTTCGGTGAGCGAACCGTAACCCGCCGATATGGTTCGGTCAACAGACCGTTCGAGGTAGGCTCGGGCCATGGCGATGGGAACGGATTACGCCGCGCAGGACTGCTCGCTCGCTCGCGCCCTGGAGATCGTGGGGGAGCGGTGGACACTGCTCGTCGTGCGGGACTCCCTGTTCGGTGTACGCCGGTTCTCCGACTTCCAGCACCACCTCGGCATGTCGAAGGCAGTGCTGTCGCAGCGCCTGTCGGCCATGGTGGACCACGGGTTGCTGAGCAGGGAACGTGTCGGTGGGCGTGAGGAATATCGTCCCACCGAGATCCTCGTCGACCTGTGGCCCGCGCTGCACGCGCTGACGGTGTGGGGTGAACGAGCAGTGCCCGCGCAGGACGGCCCCCGTCGGGTGTTCCGACACGAACCGTGCGGCGGTGAGCTCGACGATCACGGCAGCTGCCCGCAGTGCGGGACCGTGCCCGCTGCCGGTCGGGTCGTCATGTCGCCGGGGCCGGGTGTGACCGCGACCCCGCGGCCGAACACCGTGTCCCGCGCGCTCCGCGCACCTCGTCGGTTGCTCGAGCCGATCAGGTGACGGCGACACCCGGCGCGAGGTGAAGGGGGGCGGTCGCGCGACGGCCCCCTGGCCTCGCTCTATTCTGGACCGGGTCGGAAACACAGGTCCGCGACACGGTCGGTTGTCATGGGCGTCGAGAGTGGGGAACACATGACGGTGCCGTACGGCGATCGCGGCGATCTCGTCCGCACCATCGACGAGGACACCTCCGTCGATCAGCAGGCGTCTGCGCTCGGCAGCATCGCCGAGATGGCCCGCACTCTCCGCGGAACCCGTCGATCGGTGGACGACACGCTGACAGCCCTGGTGCGGTCGGCCACGCAGCTCATGCCCGGCGTCGACCATGCGTGCGTCACCGTGATGACCGGTGCGCGGCGCACCATCCACGCCCGCACCGACGACGTCGCCGCCGATCTCTGCCGTGTGCAGTTCGAACTGGGTGAGGGGCCCACCGAGAACGAGATCTGGCAGATCGACACCGTCGTGGCCGAGAATCTCGGCAGCGAGCGGCGGTGGCCCTCCTTCGCCGCGGCCGCACGCGACAGGGGAATCGAGTCGATGGCGGCGTTCCGCCTCTACACCGATCCGTCGGCGCGTGATCTCGGCGTGTTGCTGCTGTTCAGCAGGACTGCCGACGCCTTCGACGCCGATGCTCAGATGGTCGGATCCGCGCTCGCCGCCCACGGCGCGGTGGCGCTGCTCAGTGCCCGCGACGACCAGAACTTCCGGGACGGCCTCGCGAGTCGCGACATCATCGGCCAGGCCAAGGGGATCCTCATGGAGCGATTCGACGTCGATGCCGTGCAGGCCTTCACGATGCTTGCCCACATCTCCCAGTCCGAGAACCGCCCGCTGCGGGAGGTCGCGCTGTCTCTGATCGAGGAGTCGCATCCCACGAGGTCCGTCGAGGTTCCGCCCGTCGCGTGACGGCCCGCCGGAACTGCCCGTCGGAACAACGCGGTGCGCGCGGACGTTGTCGGAACAGAGTGTTACTGCGACAAGAGGAGACACCATGGCGGACAGCACACAGGCAGGTTCCACGACCGAGACGGCCATCCTGGCGGGTGGATGCTTCTGGGGTGTCGAGGAACTGATCCGCAAGCAGCCAGGCGTGCTCTCCACGCGCGTCGGGTACTCGGGCGGAGACGTGCCGAACGCGACGTACCGGAACCACGGCACGCACGCCGAGGCGGTCGAGATCGTGTTCGACCCGACCCGGACGACCTACCGCGACATCCTGGAGTTCTTCTTCCAGATTCACGACCCGTCGACGAAGAACCGTCAGGGCAACGACCGCGGAGTGAGCTACCGCTCGGCGATCTTCTACACCTCCGACGAGCAGAAGCGCGTCGCGCTGGACACGATCGCCGACGTCGACGCGTCCGGTATCTGGCCCGGAAAGGTGGTCACCGAGGTCACCGCGGCGAGCGAGTTCTGGGAGGCCGAGCCCGAACATCAGGACTACCTGCAGCGGATCCCCAACGGATACACCTGCCACTGGGTCCGCCCCGACTGGAAGTTGCCGCGCCGGAACGCTGCGGTCAGCTGAGCCGTTCGACAGTCGACGCCCGTCGTCCCCTCAGGGGCGGCGGGCGTTTCTCGTCAGCTCGATCGTCGCGGCACGGAGATCGTCGAGTGACGCCAACGGCGAC
Organism: Rhodococcus sp. NFXS4; assembly: GCF_058139645.1. NCBI lineage: Bacteria > Bacillati > Actinomycetota > Actinomycetes > Mycobacteriales > Nocardiaceae > Rhodococcus > Rhodococcus sp. NFXS4. The sequence continues at coordinate 3,213,850 of NZ_CP192221.1, read as the reverse complement.
GTGTAGCCGACTCGCGTGTAGGACACGCCTCTCGGAGTGGTGACCGTGATGTCGAGTCCGTAGCGGTCGGCGCCGGTGCACACAGCGGACGTCGCATCGGGGAATCCGCCGAATGCCGCGGTCATCGCGGTGAGTGCGTCCGCGTGGTCGTCGTTCAGGTGCTCCACCGCGGGCCCGCTCACCGGCCGTACCGGATCCGGTACGGCGGCTGCGTAGTCCGCCGCCGTGGCCGAGTCCATGCGGCCGTAGCCGCCCACCCATCTGACTCGGTCCACCGACAGGATCCAGACGGTGAAGTCGCTGTAGTCGATGTAGTACCGCGCCGCCGGGACGGCCGTCAGGTGCGCCTCCCGTGCAGCCTCGACGTCCGAGCCCGACGGCCGAAGCACGGTGCCCGCCAGCGTGATACGTCCGCTCGCGAGCGGATCACTGTTCTCGCCCGGAGCGACGACGGACAGACTCACCCGTGGATCCGCCGCGAGATTGCGACCGTGCTCCGCCATGTGGGAGACACAGAGCACGGGGTTCCCGCCCAGGAGGCCGTACGTCACGTAGGACGCCCACGGATGTCCGTCGGCCGAGAGGCTCGCGAGCGTGGCCGTGTTGGTCGACGCGGCCACCGTGCGCGCCTCCTCGGCCGCGGACGGCCGGCGAGGGTGGGTGACGGGAGCGATGGGCGTCGGCATCGACGGGGCGTCGCCGGGGTCGCCGTGATCGAGAGTGGCCATGGGCGAACACTACCGGCGCCCGGCGCCGACCGGTGGCGCCGGAATGCCCTAGCGGACGGGCGGTCGCAGCAGGAGGGCAGCGCCCGAACCGACACCGACCACCATGAACATCAGCAGCATGACGACGTTGGCCATCTCGTTCTCCGTCTTCCGGGCGGGTACGTCCACATCGCGACCCGTGTGGACAGATCTCTACCCCCGGCCGTGTGGCCGCAAACACTCACGCATGAGCGTGCATCTCCCACACCAGGATCTCGGCCGACGACGTCGTGTGGACGACATGTCCGCCGGTGTCGGTACCGCGGAGCGCGTCACCGGGACCGAGTGTTCCGATGCCGTCGATCTCGACGGTGCCGCGCGCGACGAAGAGGTGGAGGAACGGCGCGGTGGGGAGGGTGACGGGCGTGCCCGGCCGCAGCCGCGCCACGTGGAGCGCCGCCTTGCTCTGGCCCAGTCCGACGGCCGTGCCACCGCGGTCACGGTCGAGTCCCGACGCGACCGTGACCAGGCGGCCGGAGGCCAGTTCGCCTGCCGCCGCGTACTCCTCGTACCCGGGCGGCCGCCCGTTCTCGTCCGGCGGAAGCCACATCTGGACGACCCGCAGCGGTGTCCCGGCGGAATATCCGGCCCCGTTCCGCTCGGAGTGGACGACGCCGGAGCCCGCACTCATCCGCTGCGCCAACCCGGGCGTGATGGTCCCCTCGTTCCCGAGCGAGTCACGGTGCACCAGTGATCCGTCCAGCACCCAGGTCACGATCTCGACGTCGGCGTGCTGGTGGCTGTCGAATCCCTCGCCCGCGTCGACGGTGTCGTCGTTGTGGACGAGCAGCAACCCGTGCGCATTCGCGGCGAGATCGAAGTTGCCCGCCACGGGGAAGGACTGCCAGGAGTCCAGCCACTCGTTGCGCCAGTGGATTCGATCGGCAGCGGGTACGACGACGTCGGGCATGACACGCACAGTACCCGGGCACATCGACACTCCGACGCGATGTGATGACAGCTATCATCAGATGATGGTGGGACGACGGAGACCGTTGGCGGACCTCGCAGGCAAGGTGGTGGTGATCACCGGAGCCGGATCCGGCATGGGCCGCGGGTACGCGGCGGCCTACGCCGCACGCGGGGCGGTCCTCGCGCTCGGCGACATCGACGGCAACGCCCTCGCGGAGACGGTGACGAGCCTGCCCTCTGGCGGCACGGTGCTCACCGAGGTGTACGACGTGGCCGATCGCGACGCCGTCGCGGCCTTCGCCGCCCGCGTCGCCCGGGAGGTGGGCCCGGCGACCGTCGTCGTCAACAACGCCGGCATCGAGGGCGGTTTCCGGCCCGCCTGGCATCTCGACGACGCGTCCTACGACCGGGTGATGGCGGTCAATCTCGGTGGGGTGGTGCACGGGACGCGCGCCTTCCTGCCGCAGCTGATGTCGCGGCCGGCGGCTGCGCTGGTGAACGTGTCCTCCATCTTCGGACTGCAGGGGACGCCGAACCACACCGACTACTGCGCCAGCAAGTTCGCGGTGCGGGGATTCACCGAGGCCCTCGCGACCGAACTCGCCGGGTCCACCGTCTCGGTCCACCTGGTCCATCCGGGCGGCGTGGCGACCAACATCTCGCGGGCCGAGGGATCCCAGCAGTTCGCAGCGAAGTACTACGCCACCTCGCCCGAGGCGGTGGCCGAGCGCGTGGTGCGGGACGTCGAGTCCGGACGGATGCGCATCGTCACCGGACACCGGTCGCGCCAGGTCGCCTTCGGGGCCCGGTTCCTGCCGCTCCCGCTCATGGTCCGGCTCGTCCGTCGCGACATGAACGACATCCTGGACCCCGGCGACTACGCCGACTGAGCCTCGGCGCCGGGCGACCGCAGGACCAGTGCCCACAGAGCGGCGACGACGGCCAGTGCGATGACGAACGCGGCCATGGCCGACCAGCCGTAGGCCTGATACACGACGCCGCCCGTCCAGCCGACGATGCTCGAACCGCCGTAGTAGAACAGGTTGTAGAGCGACGCCGCCTGAGCGCGACCGTCCGTCGCGCGATGCCCGGTCCATCCGGACGCGATGGCGTGCGCGGCGAAGAATCCCATCGTGAACACCACCAGGCCGAGGAGTACGACGATCAGCGAGTGCGCGATCGTCAGGGCGACCCCGGCGATCATGACGCCCGTCGACCCGGCGAGCACCGCGGAGCGTCCGAACCGGCCGGCCAGCTGTCCGGCGACGCGAGACGAGACGGTTCCGCTGAGATAGGCGATGAAGATGAGGCTGATCAGCGACTGGGGGAGTCCGAACGGGGCTGCCTCGAGGCGGAAGCCCAGATAGTTGTAGACGGTGACGAAGCCGCCCATGAGCAGGAACGCCTGCCCGAACAGCGCGCGCATGCCGGGGTCCCGGAGGTGTGTGGTGACGCGTTTCCCCAGCCCCGGGCCGCCATCCCGCGCAGGGAGCGCGCGCCGCGGTGCGGGGGCGAGGCGCAGGAAGGCGATCGCGGCCACGGCGGCGATGATCGAGACCGTCAGTGTTCCGATGCGCCAGTTCGTGTACTCGGCGACGGGTCCGGCGACGATGCGGCCGAGCAGCCCGCCCAGCGTGGTGCCCGAGACGTAGGTGGCCGCGGCCACCGCGGTGTTCCGGCGGTGCACCTCCTCGCTGAGGTAGGCGATCGCGATGGCCGGCAGCCCGCCGAGGGCGGCGCCCTCCACGAACCGCACCGTCAGCAGCATCGGCAACGACGTGGAGAGCGGGACGACGAGGCCCAGGACGGTGGCCGTGACGATCGAGATGCTCATGGCACGCACCCGGCCGACGCGGTCGGCCACCACGGACCACGGCAGTACGGCGACCGCGACGCCGACCGTGGCGCAGCCCACCGCGAGCGAGGACTGCGACGGCGTGATCGAGAGGTTCGAGGCGATGAGCGGGAGGATGCCCTGGACGGAGTACAGCTGGGCGAAAGTGGCGACACCGGCGAGAAGCAGCCCGGCGACGAGCCTGCGGTACTCGCGGGACCCACGGGTGTGTCCGTCCCAGTCGGTGTCGGTCGCCTCGTCGATGGTCACGGGATCCGACGGTAGGCCGGACGCGACCTATTCGTCCAATGCATTGCATCTCGCACAGTCATGATCGTGACGTATCGTTCGATTCATGCGTGAGGAAGCCGAGGCACTCCTGCCTCTGATCCCGACACTGCTCGCCGTGGCGGAGACCGAACACATCACCGAGGCGGCGCACGTCCTCGGCCTCCCGCAGCCGACGGTGAGCCGGCAACTCGCCCGCGCCTCGGCCGCGTTGGGAGTGGCGGTCGTCGAGCGTCGTGGTCGGGGCATCGCCCTCACGCCTGCGGGACGTGCACTGATGCCCTTCCTCGACCGGGCGGTCCGCGAACTCGAGGCCGGGCTCGACGCCATGACCGAGCAGGACGCCCGCACTCGTGGCCGCATCTCGGTCAGCTTCCAGAACACGGTGGGCGAGGGCGTGCTCCCGCTGCTCATCAAGCGCTTCCTCGCCGATCATCCCGCCGTCACGTTCACCCTCGACCAGGGCGCGCGGGCCCGGTGCCTCGACAGACTGGAGGACGGGAGCGCGGACCTCGCATTCGTGGCGCTCGGCACCGAACACGGCACCGACACGTCCTTCGGGCTGTACGACGAGAGGCTCGTGTTGGTCGTCCCGTCCGATCACCGACTGGCGGGCCGCCGATCGGTGGACCTCGTGGAAACGGCGGACGACCCGTACGTGGCGATGGAACACGGGTACGGCATGCGTTCTCTCTGCGAGACACTGTGGGCCGCTGCGGGAATGGCCCCGACCATCGCCTTCGAGGGGCAGGACATCCACACCGTGCGCGGGCTGGTCGGGGCGGGCCTCGGCGTCAGCGTCCTCCCTCGCACGACCACTCCCGCCGGCCCGCTGCCCACGGTCGACATCGCGGTGAACGACCCCGCGGCGCGGCGGCGCATCGGCGTGGTGTGGCCCGCACGCACCTGCCGGCGCAGGCCCTCGCCTTCCGCGACATGGTGGTGCGGCGAGGGGCCGCTGTCCTGGCGCGCTGACGATCGGCCTCAGGAGCGAGCGCGACCGTCGGTTGCCATCCCGCGGTGCATCACCCGGTCGCCCACCACTCCGCTGTGGTCGGCCCGGTGCATGACGCACCGGTTGTCCCACAAGACGACGTCGCCCGGCTGCCACGTGTGCCGGTGCACGTTGTCCTCGGCGGTGGAGTGGTCGTAGAGGAACCGGACGGTCTCGGCGGTCTCGTCGGGCGACATTCCGCTGATCGACGCGCATCGCGCGGGAGTCGACAGGTAGAGCGAGCGCCGTCCGCTGATCGGATGGGTCGTCACGAGCGGATGCACTGCGGACGACTCGGCATCGTCGGCGAGATCGAGACCGGTCACGACGTGCGTGAGCGTGCGGTCGACGAGCTCGTCGCGAAGGTCGTCGGGCAGTGTGTGCCACGCGCGGTACTGGTTGCTGAAGACGGTCTGTCCTCCCTCCGACGGCACGGTGACCGCACGGAGCGAGGTGTACGCCGGTGGGTGTGCCACATAGCTCGTGTCCACGTGGAAGGTGGAGCGCGGCGTCGTCGTCCGGCCGACATTGCTGATGACGTTGAGATCCGGGTGTCCGGGGACCGGTGTCTCGCCCTCGGTGAACACGAGGTCGCCGAACGCACGGAGGAACTCGGTGAAACGGTCGTCGTCGAGCGACTGCCCCCGGAAGACGACGACGCCGTGATCTGCTGCGAGGCGGCGTGTCTCGTCGATTCCCGCCGCGTCGAGGTCCTCCACCCGGACGTCCTCGACGTGTGCGCCGACGGGTTCGAGGGTGGTGTGTCGCATCATCGTGCTCCTTCGATCGAGAGTTCGCGCAGTCCTGCGGCGAACAGGTCCTCGAGACTGATTCCCGCGGCCGCAGCCATCACCGCGACCACGCTGCCCCGCGCGTAGGAGCAGTACAGGCCTGCCTCGAGAAACCACGGTCGACCGTCGGGGTCCACCCGGAAGTCGAAGAGGCTGTAGTGCCGACACCCCAGCGCTCGGTGGCACTCGAGGGCCACCGCGTGGATCCGCTCGGTGATCGGATCGTCCTCGGGGACGATCCACGCCTTCGTGGCGTTCTTGGCCACCAGGTACAGCGCCCCGTCCTCGTCGCGGGACAACTTGTCCTCGCGTGTGCGGATCGGACGATCGTCCGCGTCCACGGCGTACTCCTCGAGCGGCAGGCACACCGGTTCACCGTCCACCACGACGATGCCGCAGCGCACCTCACGTCCCAACTCGACGTAGCGCTCCACCAGCACCCGGCGGGAGAACCGCGCAGCGTCCGCGAGCGCGTCGGTGTACTCGTCAGGAGTGCGCGCGAGCGACACCCCCACCGAGTTGTCGGAGTCCACCGGCTTGACGACCACTGGTAACGGGACGGGCGACCGCGTGCCTGACCGTGGTGCGTCCGGGGGCACGACGACGACGTGGCCCTCCGGCACCGGAACGCCCGCCGCAGCGACCACCGCTCGGGTCAGCGCCTTGTCCGCCGCGAGTGCCATCACGTCGGCGGTGTTGCCCAGCAGAGCGAGACCCACGACGTCGACCAGCGCCCGGTAGGACGTCATGCCGGGCAGGCAGAACATCTGCGGCACGACGACGTCGACACCCAGAGCCTCGATGTGACGCAGCGCGTCCGCGAGCGACAGAGGCGGAGCCCCCGCCACCGCGTCGTCGGTGAGATCGACCGGGAAGCGCCACGTGCGGTCGGGCGAGACCAGTGCGACGTGGAACTCGTACCGTGCGGGATCGGCGAGCGCGGACAGCGCGTCCGAGGCGTACACCCGCGACAGGTCCGAGTGGAACTCGTCCTCGGCGGACCCCGCGAGGTGCAGCACGGTCACCCGTGCGGTCGGGTGGACGAAAGCCGTGTCGTCAGTCACCGCCGGCCTCCACGAGTTTGCCGATGTTGAAGTCGATGCGGCTCCACGAGCGACCGGCGCGAAGGTTCGCCCAGATCAGCGACGGCATGTGGAGGTGGTGAAGCATGAAGTAGGGCAACGGATCCCACCGCGTGAACACCGCGTCCTTCCCGGTGGCGATGGTGCGTGCGCGGGCGAGGCGGCCAGGCTGGGTGAGCAGCCGCCAGATCTCGTGGTAGATCCAGTAGGTCGGCCGGGCGGACGGGAGCGGCGTGATGACGGGGTGCCCGTCGTCGAGGTACGCAGCCGCCACGTCCGGGTGATCGTGGAACATGGTGATGGCCGAATGCGTTCGCGGATTGCACTCGATGGCGTAGGCGTGGCCGTCCGCCGCCTCGATGAAGTCGAAGGACACCTGGCCCGTGAGCCCGAGCTCGCCGACGAAATGCTCCACCCACGACCGGATCTCGGGCTTGTCCACCATGGCGTAGTTGATCTGGAACGCCGACGACTCGCAGCACCCGTACACCTGCACGCGCCCGTTGCGGACAGTCGAGTGGGTGCAGTACTCCTGACCGGTGACGAACTCCTGCATGATCCACGGATCCTCGTCCGAGATGTCGAGCCCGGAGACGAACGCGGCATTCGCCGCGCGGTCCCGTCCCGTCAACGGCGTGAGGTCCATACGACCCACCGGGTTGTACGCGATGCGCTTGAGGATGTAGGTACGGCCGTCGGGGAAGTCGAAGTCCTCGACCTGCCGACGGTCGGTGACGAGGTGTGATTCCGGCACGCGCAGACCGAGCGACTCCGCGACCTTCGAGAACTGCACCTTGTCGTCGAGCATGCGCACGGTGGCCGAGTCGACGTGGACGACGTCGCACCGCCCGTCGAGCAGACGACCGACCTCGGCGTCCGGCACGCTGGACGCCGGACTCGACACCGGCACGAACACGTCCGCTCTCTCGCTCAGCACGATGTCGGCGATCGCGCGCGCATATCCGGGTTCCGACGCCTCGGGGACGGTGTGGAACACGTCCACCGCTCGGGAGAACCGATGCGCGGTGTACCGGTATTTGGCCGATTCGACCAGTACCACCCGGTGGCCGGCGCCGTGGAACGATCTCGCGAGTTGCAGCGACTTGGTCATCTTGCCGCCGTTGATCACGACCGTCCTACGCTGTGCGGCAGGCGAACCGGGTGCCGTGCGCGGTCGGGCGAGCGCCGCCAGGACGGGCACGAGGTCGAGCGGGGCGGTGACGAGCGAGCCGGCGAGGACCGCCACGGACCGGCCGACGCTCGTCACGACGCGCTCGATCGACGGATGAGCGTCAGTCCGTCCCGCAGCGGGACCAGGACCTGCTCGACGCGGGAGTCCGCCGCCACGGCGCGATTGAACTCCGCGATGGCGGAACCGTTGTCCGACATGGCCGTACCGAGGTACGGCTCGGCCTGCAGAAGTGTGTTGTCGACGGCAACCAACGCGTCCGGCGTCAGCAGCTCGGAGTCGAGAAGCGCCGTCAGGTATCCGAGGTACCCGGCCTTGTCGGCGTCGATGAACACCAGGTCGAACCGGCGTCCCTCGTCGGCGAGACGGGTGAGGGACTCCGCCGCAGGACCGACGAGAATCTCGATCGCGTCGCCTGCCGGCGACGCGTCGAAGCACTGTCGGGCGAACGCCGCGACGGGTTCGTCCAGTTCACAGGCGACGATGCTTCCGCCGGGTGGAAGTGCCTCGGCCATGGCGAGAGCGGAGTACCCCGTGAACATGCCGATCTCGAGGACCGACGTGGCGCGGGTCATCCGCACGAGGAAGTCGAGGAAACGTCCCTCGACGTGGCCGGACAGCATCTCCTGCTCGAGCGCGCTGCCGGACCATTCCGCGGATCGGGTGCGTGCGGCCAGATCCGCGAGAGCGGGTGATTCCGGGGTGGTGCACTCGTCCAGGTACGGGTCGAGGCCCGCGATCACGTCACGCGCACGCCGAGCGCGGCCGAGAACGGCTGCCGGGACCCCGAGGTCGTCGAGGTCCCGGCACAGCTCCGTCAGCTCGGCCGCGGCGATGGTGGTCGGTGTGACCGGCCGTGCATCACTCATCGTGGGACGAACCGACCGCGACCTCCGGTTGCGGCGCGGTGAACATATCCACGCCGTCGCCGTCGCGGTCGTGCTCGAGGCAGATCTTCTTGTGCAGGGTGAGCGTGTCCGACAGCTCGTCGACGGTCACGTCGTTCAGGAACTCGCAGGACCCGATGGGCGCCGGCACCGCCGCGCGGAGAATCCCGTCTCGGGTCTTGAGGATGGACGACGTGGCCTCGGCGAGCAGCTCGGCCGTCAGGTACGAGCTGTCGAGCGCGAGCCCGATCCCGCTCATGACGCCGAGCACGCGGTCGCGGTCGTCGGCCGTGATGTGGCCGCGCTGCTCCGCGAGGGTGGTGGACAGCGCCATGTCGATGTTGATGGCGTGTCCGTGAAAGAACGGCGCGGGCGGGGTGAGCTCGAGCGTCGGACTCCAGGTGTGGCCGAAAGCGATCACGCGATCGAGGTCGATCTCGTGGAGGTTGGGCGCTTCCAGGTCCAGCATGGTCGCGATCGCCTTGTAGGTGAGGCGGTCGGCGATCTCGCGCAGTTCTGCGGTGCCGTCGAGGTGACCGAATCGCGTCGCCAGCAGCTCCGGGCCGTGCTTCTCGAGCATCTCGAAGATCTCGAGATTGCCCACGACGGAGATCTTGATGAGTTCCGCCATGCCGTTGCGGACCTGGTCCTCCGGCAGGGTGCCCAGGAAACTGAAGTCCAGCAACACCTTCTGCGAGGCGTGGTACGCGCCCAGACGGTTCTTGTGCTTGCCGTAGTTGACGGCGACCTTGATGCTGACGCTGGCGTCGATGAGACCGATCAGCGTCGTGGGGATGCGGATGTACGGCGTGTTCCGGCGGTAGCTGGCGCACGCGAAGCCGGCGACGTCCGTCGTGAGTCCGCCGCCGACGACCAGGACGGGCTCGGTGCGCACCAGGCCGAAGCGATCGAACTCGCCCACGATCCGCTCGAAGGTCTCGATCGACTTCGCCGTCTCGCGGATCTGCACCGGGACGATGGTCAGCGCGATGTCGTGATGGCGGAAATAGGTGTGGATCGCGTCGCCGTACAGCGCGAGGACGCTGTCGTCCACCACCATCAGGCAGCGGCCGTACGGCCGGTAGCTGTCCGCGAGCTCGGTGTTCGCGGTGTCGAAGACGCCGTCGACGTACACGAGGTCGTACTCGATCTTCTCGTATCCCTCGACGTGGAAGGTGCGATCGTCTGCGGTGACACGTGCCTGGAGGTTGCTCACTACTTCTCTCCCGAGGAAAACGGTTCGCGAGCATCGCGCTCGACGGGTGAACCGGGGTTGGCGTGGATGTGACTCGACAGGGTGTGGAGTCGACCGGTGAAGGTCACTGTCGAGCCGTCACCAGAGATTCGATGCGAGCGGGGTCGAGGGATTCGACCGTCTCCGATGCCGAGGAGAAGTCGCTGCCGGCCGTGTTCTCGTTCGGGAACGCGACGCAGGTGATGTCGGCTGCGGCTGCGGCGGCCACACCACCGGCGTTGTCCTCGATCGCGACGCAAGCGGAGGGCTGTTCGCCCAGCTTGTCGAGGGCGAAGGCGTAGGACGCGGGGTCGGGCTTGCCCTGCTCGACGTCGTCCGCGTCGACGAGGACGTCGAAGGAGTCGCGAGTGACCTCGGGGGACAGCGCCTCGAGCACGGCGTCGACGTTCTCCTTCGACGTGGTCGTGACGAAGCCGAGCTTGGCGCCCGACTTCTTCGCCGCGGCGATGGTGTCCACGACGCCGGGTCGCGGGCTCACACCGGCCGAGGAGAGGAGGGACCGGAAGATCTCCGACTTGGTCGCGTGCACCGCGGAGGCGTCGACCTCGACGCCCTCGGACGCCGCGAAGTCCTCGATCCGGTTCGCGCCGCCGTTGGAACCGAGCATGGACCGGTAGTCGTCGCGTGACCAGTTCCAGTCGAGCCCGTGCGAGGAGAACGCCTCGTTGAAGGCGCGTCGCTGGAGCTCGGACGTGTCGGCGAGAGTGCTGATGGAGCCGAAGAGGATGGCAGACATCGGTGTCCTTCCGTGGACCGGCCCGACGCTGTGCTGCGCCGAGGCCCGAGGCGACGGATGACCCGTCGCGAATGATGGTGGGGGAGTTCGCGGTCGAAATGCCGTGCACGAAGCTGGTTCAACAGTACAGTAATGAACATTTAGTTCAATAGGTCTGCACCCGACATTCGCGTAACTTCAACCCTCGAACTTCGATGCCAGAATTTCGAAGCCCGAATTTCGAAGCACAGCGACCGAGGAGGTGAGTGACGCGATGAGTGATACCCCGTCGGACGAGAACGGAATCGGAACAGAGCCCGACGCCGTGGCAGAGGACGCCCGCGTCGCTCGCACACGCGCGGACGTCTCGCGCGCCGCGCTCGAGGTGCTGACAGGCGAGGGGTGGGAGGCGGTGACCCACGCGCACGTCGCACGGGTGGCCGGTTACTCCAAGACCACGCTGTACACGCACTGGCCGTCCCGTTCCGACCTGCTCACCATGGCTCTCGAGGCGATCGGCGACATGCCGCATCACGACCTGGTCGGCGACGTCCGCACGGACCTGATCGGTGAGCTGCGGATGCTCCGCGACGCCATCGCCACGCAGCGCCTCGATCGCGTGCTCATGGCCATGGCGCAGTGGGGGGCCACCGTCGCCGAGATCGGCCGGGTGCGCCGCCGCATCGTCGACGACGGCGAGAAGCACACTCGGCAGATGCTCGGTGCGGTGATCCAGGGCCCGGAGCTCGAGGCGGCGGTGTCCATGCTGTCCGGCTCCGTGGTCTGCCCGACGCTGATGTACGGGACGCTGCCCGACGACGCCACCATCGAGGCCGCCGTCGACATCCTCCTTCGGGGCATCGAACTTCGGGGCAACGAACGCTGACTCAGCGGCTGCTGTGCACCAGGTCGGCCAGGGACTGCCGCGACTGCGCGGACTCGGCCAGTGCCGCCGTCAGTTCCTCCCATGCGCGCTGGACGCGGAGTTCGTCGTGGGCGAGGCGTGCGCGGGCGCGAGCCACGCGCCGGTGCTCGGCGTCGCGGGTGAAGGTCGCGTGTTCCTGCCGTCGGACGAGCAGGAACACGTCGGGATCGGTCGGATACATGCGTGCGTCCTCGAGTCGTGGTCGGTTCGCACCACTGAAACACCCGAGGGGGGACCGCGTCGACCGAATTACTCGGGCTCGGCCGCACCGACCACCGCGGCGAGGAACCGGGCGGTCCCGTGAACGAGATCGGTTCTGTCCGCTCGGTACCCGTCCATGAGCCAGGTCATGGCGGTGTGGCTGATGCCGCCGACAGCGGCGGTGGCCAATCTGTCGAGGGAACTACCGACGGCAATGTCCGGCGTGTGGCGGCCGAGGAGCCCCACCATCAGCTCACCGAATCCGTGCATCGTGTCGAGATACGTGCGGTCCACCCGTGGGCTCACCCCGAGCACCTCGAGCCACACGATCCGTGCGAGCTCACGGTCCTCCACGGCGCGGAAGAAGCCGTCGAGGCCGTGACGTGAGAGCGTCAGCGGGTCCGTCCCGGCGGGCAGGTCGTCGACCGCCGCCGTGGTGGATCGGGTCAGTGTGGCGATGCACTCGCGGTACACCTCGACCAGGAGGTCCTCGAGAGTGGGGAACAGCTCGTAGAAGTAGCGATCGGCGACATGCGCGTCACGACAGATGCCGCGCACCGTCGACGCTCGGAAACCCACCGATCCGAAGGACGCGCGCCCCGCGTCGAGCAGTTGGCGCCGGCGACGAGCCGTGCGCTCCTCGGCGCTCTCCCCGCCGTAGGTACGTGCGGGCGATGGATCGGTCACGCCACCATTCAACCGGTCGACGCGAGACCGCGCGCCGTTCCCCCGTCCACGGCGACGCAGTGCCCACCCGATCGCTTCGCCCGGTACATCGCGGTGTCGCCCCGATCGACGAGTTCGGTGAGAGTGGCCGACAGGCGCCGGCGATCGTGCAGCAGGGCGGTCGTGCTCGCCATCGCGAGCCCGACACTGGCGGTGACCGCCGGCCCCGGGATCCTCTCCGCCACCGCGTCGCGGACGGCGCGGGCGGCCCGCAACGCCGCGAGCGCGTCGTCGTACAGATCGAAGACGAGGAACTCCTCGCCGCCGTGGCGTGTGACCACGGCGGTGGGTCCCGCTGCGCGCACCAGGCTGTGTCCGACGCGCACCAGCACCTCGTCGCCGACGTTGTGCCCGAGTTCGTCGTTGATCGCCTTGAACTTGTCGAGGTCGAGCACGATCACGGCAGCCACCGGGTGGGCAGCGGCGGCGCGGGTGGTCGTGGAACGCATGTCGTCGGCGAGGAGCATCAGTCGGGACTCGAGCCCCCGGCGGTTGCTGAGGCCTGTGAGCGGATCGGTCAACGACTTGTCCGCGTCGACGCGGATGAGATGGACACCCAGCTCGATCACGAGGGGGACCACCACGCCGACGACGGTCAGCATGATCGCCTTCGCGACGGCGATGGTGAGGTCGTACTCGGGATCGAGCGCGACCTTCACGGCGAGGACCGTGATGGAGAACGCGCACCACAGGACGTGCACGAGTAACACTCGTGGCCCCAGCAGGAAGGTCGCGTAGGTCCCGAGGAGCACCAGGAGTCCGGCGCCGCTCAGACCCGCGAGCGAACTCGAGTCGAGGAAGCAGACCACGGCGATGGCGATGTCGGCGTAGGCGAAGAAGACGACGGACTCGCGGAAGGACGGCCAGTGCGCGACGTTCCAGCGCACGGCCCAGCCGATTCCGCCCACGATGGTCACGACGACGACCGCGCGGTCGACGAGACCCTGCGCCCCGGACGGCGATCCGAGCGACAGGATCGCGATGGCCGTGACGACGAGGGTGAGGCAGGAGATCAGACCGCGCATCCATCGCGCGAGACCGCGCGACTCCACGAACAGCCGCAACTGCTGCGTGTCACGCTGGGCGGTCCAGCATTCCCGGAGCAGCGCGGCGAGCGTCATGCGTCGGAACGATACCCGTGACAACGGACACTGGTGGTGCTGATGACCAGTGTGGGGGTCACAAACGGGGAAATAGCCGAATCAGGGCTCTCGACGTTCGAGCCGCGCGACGAGCGTCCGGATCGTCCGGTCCTTCTCCAGCACGAGATCGGACAGCGGGTTCGCCATCCCGCGCATCGCCGAATAGGCCCGCCACCGTCCCGGAAGCTGGATCCGTGCTGCTCGTCGCTCGATACCGTCCACCGCTCCCGCCGCGAGAGCCTCGGGGGAGATGGGCGTGAGAAGGGGTGCGGGGAAGGCTCGCGCCACCAGAGCGGTCGCGATGTCGTCGGCGCCGAAGGCCACGTCAGCGATGGGGGTCGCGACCCACCCCGGGTACAGGATCCCCGCGGTCGCGCCCGTGTGAGCGAGCTCTGCACGCAGGGCGCGACCGATCTGCTCCACCGCGGCCTTGGTCGCGGCGTACGGAGCGTTCGCCAGGCCGTTGAGATAGGCGTAGGTCGACGATGTGATCAGCACGTGGCCGCGGGCGGCGACGATGTCCGGCAGTGTCGCCCGGATCGTGTTCCACACGCCGTTCAGGTTGACCGAGACGACACGTTCGAAGACACCGTCGGGAACGGTAGCCACGGTGTACGCGGTGTCGCCGCTCGAGATGCCCGCGTTGGCGTGCACCACGTCGATCCCGCCGAACCGGTCGTGGACGGTGGCGACGGCCGCACGAAGTTCGTCGGGAGACGTCACGTCCACGCGGAGGGCGATCGCCCGGTCGCCCAGGGCACGAGCGACGTCGTCGACGGACGGAGCGACGTCGAGCAGCGCGACCGCGGCGCCGCGGGAGACGAGTTCGCGCGCGACGGCGGATCCGATGCCGCCGCCGGCCCCCGTCACGACGGCCACGCGCCCGTCGAGGCGGAGCCGCGGGGATCTCCGGAACATGCCCGGGGTGCCGGAGATCATGACGCTGCCGCTCTCTCGGTGTCGGTCGACGCGGGCCGCAGGACGTGGTCGTCGTCCCGGAACGAGCCGGCCAGTCTGCGGTAGGTGAAGCTGAAGCCGGGGAACATGGCGATCACGCGTCCGGACGCGGACTTGTACCAGCTCGTGCAGCCACCGTTCTGCCACACCGTGCGTGTCATCTCGTCGTGGATCATCGCGGTGTAGCGCTCCTCGGCGGCGCGGGTGACCTCCACCGTGCGCGACGACGTCCGCCGAGCGTGCTCGATGGCCGACATGATGTACCGCATCTGGGCCTCGATGACGAAGATGGCGCTCGTGTGGCCGATCCCGGTGTTCGGTCCGGTGACGATGAACAAGTTGGGGAAGTCGGGGACGGTCGTGCCCAGATAGGCCCTCGGGTAGTCGGACCACACGTCGCGGAGCGCGGTGCCGTTCCGGCCGATGACCGGGTAGGAGATAACGCCGTCGGTGGCGTCGTATCCGGTGGACCACACGATCACGTCGAGGGGGATCTCGCGCCCCGTCGCGGTGGTGATGCCGGTGGGGGTGACTTCGGCGATGCCGTCGTCACGGTCGTGGAGCGTCGTGTTCGCGGAGCTGATGGCGGGATACAGCGTGTTGGACAGGATGATCCGCTTGCACCCGATCGTGTAGTCCGGTGTCAGCCTGGCCCGGAGATCGGGGTCCGCCACCTGGTCGCGGAGCAGATTCCGTGCGTGACGCTCGGCGAACAGCCAGAGGCCGACCTTCGAGTACTTGAAGCCGATGATCCGGGCCTCGAGCTTCCAGTAGATGGCCGCGCGCAGTGCTCGACGCACGAAGCCCACCCGCAGGGCACGGCGTTCCCAGGGTCGAAACTTCCGATCGGGTCGGGGCATCACCCAGTGCGGGGACCGCTGGAAGACGTGGAGCTCACCCACCTCGGGCTGAACGGCCGGGATGATCTGCGCCGCGCTCGCACCACTGCCGACGATGGCGACACGCGCGCCGGCGAGGGGGACGTCGTGGTCCCACGCGTTGGTGTGGAACTGGGCGCCCGCGAAACTCTCGCGACCCGGGAAGGGCGGAACGACAGGCGTGCTGAGCGGCCCGGTCGCGTTGACCACGAACTGCGCACGATAGTCACCCGCTGTGGTCGTGACGTGCCAGGAGTCGTCGACCCACTCGATGCGCTGCACCTCGGCGCCGAGCACGGTGAGATCGTCGAGACCGTGCTTGTCCACGACGTGGCGGGTGTAGTCCTCGAGCTCGCTCTGCACCGCGAACATCTGCGACCAGTCGTACGGCTCGGACGCGATCGAGTAGAGCGGGCTCTGCACGTCGACGGCCGCTCCGGGGTAGGAGTTCTGCCGCCAGGTTCCGCCGGCGAACTCGCGTCGTTCCAGGACGACGATGTCGTCGATGCCGCGACGCAGCAGTTCGATGGCGGCGCACTGCCCACCGAACCCGCTGCCGATGATGACGACCGTGACGCTGCGCATCGCGCTCCCGAGTGGTGGGGCGCCCGTTCACGGACACCGCGGCAAGTGATGACAGCTATCATCACACCACATCTGGTGTACTCCGGGGAACGGATCCACCCACCCATTCACCCGACGAGGGGTTCCATGCCTGACGTGTCGCTGTCCGCACCGCTGACGTTGCCCAACGGACAGGTCCTGCCGAACCGGATCATGAAGTCCGCGCTCAGCGAAGCGCTGGGTACCCGTGACAACGCCCCGGACGAGAGACTGTCGCGTCTCTACCGCCGCTGGGGCGATGGTGGCTACGGGCTCCTCGTCACCGGGAACGTCATGGTCGACCACCGGCATCTGGGCGAGCCCGGCAACGTCGCGGTTGCGGACGGACGCGACCTGGACGCCCTCTCCCGCTGGGCGAAGACGGCGCAGGACGGTGGCAGTCCGATCTGGATGCAGATCAACCACCCCGGCCGTCAGGGCAACCCGGTGACGACGGTCGGCGGCACCCTGGCGCCGTCCGCGGTGGGCCTGGACATCCCCGGGATCCCGGCGCCCCGCGCGGCCAGCGGCGCGGAGATCGAGGACATCCTGTCGCGGTTCGCGACGACGGCCGCGGTGGCCGAGGAGGCGGGGTTCGACGGAGTGCAGATCCACGCCGCCCACGGTTACCTCGTCAGCCAGTTCCTCTCGCCCCTGACGAACCTGCGGACCGACGAGTGGGGCGGCGACATCGAGGGCCGCGCGCGTTTCCTGCTCGAGGTGGTGCGACGAGTACGGGCCGCCGTCTCCCCGGGCTTCGCCGTCGGCATCAAACTCAACTCGGCGGACTTCCAGCGCGGCGGTTTCAGCGAGGACGAGTCCCGTGAGGTGGTCTCGATGATCGGTGATCTGCCGGTCGATCTCATCGAGATCAGCGGCGGCAGCTACGAGTCGCCCGCGATGATGGGCACCGCGGTGTCGGCCAGTACGGCGTCGCGCGAGGCGTACTTCCTCGACTACGCCGTCACGGTGCGCGACCTCGCTCCCCACATCCCGCTCGCCGTGACCGGTGGGTTCCGCACGCGCGACGGAATGTCGGACGCGGTGCGGTCCGGTGCGTGTCAGATGGTGGGACTCGGCCGCCCGACCGCCGTCCTGCCCGGAGCGGCACGGGACGTTCTCGACGGCACCGTCAGCACACTGCCCAGCCCGTCCATCTCCGTTCCGGTGCCGGCCCGCTTCGCGACCCACCGCTCGGTCCGGTCGCTGGGGGGACTGCTCGATCTGCAGTGGCACACCGATCAGTTGCATCTGATGGGTGCCGGCAAGGATCCGGATCCGGCTCGGCCCGTGGCGAAGACGATGCTGTCGTCGTTGCAGCGCAACGGGATCGACGCTTTCACCGCGGCGCGGCGAGGATCCGGTGGCGGTGCGAGCTCCCCCGTGGGGACAGTGTTCGCGCTCGCACGCCATCGGATCCTCGATCCCGCCGTCCGGCTCGTTCGGTCACGCACCGGACGCTGATCGGCTGTCAAACCGTCGGGATCAACCCCAGCGCCTCGAGATCACGCACGTACTTCGCGACGAGATCGCGCGACAGGTGCGGGATGTCGTCGATGTCCGCCAGTGCCGACCCCGGTGTCGACGTGTCGCGGACCGCGGCACGGAACACCTCGGCCGGCAGGGGTGACCCGGCGGTCGGCAGGTCCGGCCGCGCGTAGGCGTGCCGCAGCGGCAGCACCGAGGCGGACCGCTGCGCCGACGGCAGGGACTCGAGCGCGTCGGAGAACTCGGCGAACCACGTGTCGTAGTCGGCGATGCGCCGAATCGTTCTGCCGGACTGAATGATCCAGTCGACGACGGTGTCGAGAGAGATGCCGTCGTCGTGCGGATTGAGCACGTCGAAAGTCCGGTGTCCCGACGTCGCGCTGCCACCGAGCTCGGTGATCGCCGCTGCGGTGAAATCGGCGGGGAGTCCGTCGTAGTGTGCGCGCGGCCGCCCTGCATCGTCGACGGGTGCGCCCGTGTCCTGCCGGTAGAACGTCTCCGGGGCGATTCCGGTGGCGATCAGCGACAGCACCGTGCGGGTGAAGATGTCCGGGACGTTGAGCTGACCGGTCCACCGGGGATGCGCCAGGATCATGTCCGAACGGAAGACGGTCACGGGGAGTCCGAAGGCGTCGGAGGCGTTGCGCAGCACCACTTCACCCGCCCACTTGGAGGTGCCGTATCCGTTGGCGTACGACTCGTCGAGGGCGCGGACCGGACTGATCTCGCGGATGTCGCCGTCCTCGGAGAAGGCCTCGACGCCCGCCGCGACGGCCACGGTGGACAGGTAGGTCACCGGCTTGAGGTGATGCGTCAGGGCGAGCCGGGCGATCTCGGCGGTGCCGATCACGTTGGGGCCGAACAACTGCTCGTACGGCAGCGCGTGATTGACGAGCGCCGCGGGATGCACGATGCGGTCGACCCGCTCGGCCAGCGACGCGTACTCCTCGTCGCTCACGCCCAGGTTCGCCTCGCCCACGTCGCCGACGACGACCTCGAGCGCGGTGTCGGCCAGCGTCGTCCACCGCGACAACAGGGCCGGGTCGCCGGTGTCGAACGCGGTGTCGAGACGGGCACGAGCGTCCGCCGCGGTGCGTCCGCGCACGAGGCACACGACGGTGCCGCCGACCGCGGCCTGGCGTTCGAGCCACTCCAGGCACAGGAAGCGCCCGAGGTATCCGTTGGCGCCCGTGAGCAACACGGTCCGGGTGTCGGTGCGCACCGGTCCCACGTCAGCCGCGGACGAGAGGAACTCGTCGCCGAGGACGGCGCTCAGCGTCAGCTGATCGGCACGGGCCTGCGTCGCGTGCGCTCCGTGCACCGAGGCGAAGGTCGCGGCTCCCGTGGCATCCGCGTCGCCGCGTCGCCGCTCGATGTGGGTCGCGATCGCCGCGAGGTCGGACGACGGCGCGATGACGACCGTGACGGGGACGTCCACCTCGAAGATGTCCTGCAGCAGGGTGGCGAACGTCAACGCGGACAACGAGTCACCGCCGAGGTCGGTGAAGTGCGCATCGGGTGAGACCTCCGTGCCGGCGCATCCCAGCAACGCCGCGGCGGCCTCGCCGACGGTCTCCAGGACGGGTGCGTCGGCGCCGCGGCGGCGTAGTTCGCTCATCTTCGCCGTCTGGCCCTCGTCGATCTCGCGGTACCTGTCCTCGAGCGCCTCGCCGTAGCGCGCCGTCAGAGCGGGACGCAGCTGCTTGTTCGCTCCCGAGAGCAGACCGTTCTCCTGCGTGAAGGGCTCCGCGGCCAGGACGATGTCGCGCGGAACCTCGTAGGACTCGAGCTGCTCCTCGCGCGCGAGGGCCTGCAGGGAGTCGAGCACGGTGGCGGTGTCGGCTCCGTCGGCGGGCACGACCACGGCGAGGAGGTAGGACCGCTCGCCGCTGCCGTGCAGATGGATCTGGTCGACGGCGTCGGCGGACGCGTAGATCGACTCCAGGCGCGAGAGGGCGACGAACTCGCCCTGCGCCAGTTTCAGCACGTTCTTGCGGCGATCGACGTACACGAGATGGTCCGGCTCCGTCTCCGCGACCACGTCCCCGGTGCGGTAGAAGCCGTCCGCACTGAACATCTCGGCCGTCACGTCCGGCCGCTTGTAGTAGCCGGGCACGAGGGAATCGGTCTTGAGGAGAAGCTCACCGCGCGGGTAGGGGCGGTCGGTCACCGCGTACCCGAGCTCCGGAACGTCGTCGAGGCGGTACTCGAGCACCGGCGGCCGCTGGACGACGCCGTCGAACAACACCATGCCGGCCTCGGTGGAGCCGTAATTGTTCTGCACCGTCGTGTCCAGGAGTTCGGAGACGAAGTCGATGACCTCGGGGGAGGTCGGCGCGGTACCCACCACTGCGGAGAGGATGCGGCCACCGAGAGTGGTGGATCGCATGTCCTCGAGGACCTCGGCGCGGACGGCGTCCGCGCTCTCGCCGGTGCGGTGCGCCCGGGTCTCGATGCGTCCGAGGGCTGTCTGACGCAGTAGATCGCACACGCGGGGAACCAGCATGGCCACGGTCGGCCGGGCGAGTGCGTAGTCGTCGAGAAGCGTGGACAGATCGCTCGAACTCGCGAAGTACACGATGCCGCCGGCTGCCAGGGTCGTGAACACCACCGCGCGCCCGGCGAGATGGCTCATGGGCAGGTAGTCCAGCGTGATCGCACCGGGTCGCCCGGCCTCGTCGGACTCCGCGCTCTGGTCGTACCAGTGGGACGTCGACCACAGGCGCGAGACGATGCGCTGGGTGTGGATGGCGCCCTTCGGGGTCCCGGTACTGCCGGAGGTGTAGATCAACGTGGCGATCCGGTCGGGATCGACGGCCTCGGGGCCGGCGAGCCGGGGGAGAGTGCGACCGCGTGCGATCGCCTCCCGCAGCGTCTCGATCGCGAGCACCGTGCCCGGTGCGGATCGTCGAGCCTCGGCGAGGCGGTCCTCGTCGTCGTCCACACGGTCGTCGTGGTCGAGGACGACGATGCGGCGGATGCTCGGGCACGCGGCGGCCACAGCCGTGGCGGTGGACAACTGTTCGTTGTCGACGACGAGTGCGACAGGCTCGACCTCGGCGGCGATGTCGGCGAGGCGTCCGGGAGCGGCGCCGGACTGAAGGGGAACGGCGACGGCACCGGTCCGGACCGTCGCCAGTTCGGCGACGACGTAGTCGGCACCGGCGAACCCCAGGGTCGCGACGAAGGTGTCCGGAGTGGCGACGTCGCCGAGTGCGGTCGCGAGATCGAGGGCATCGGACCACAGCGATCCATAGGTGATGGTGTCCATGCGCTGCTGGAGCCGACGCACCCGGCGACCGTCGTCCGCGGGCTCGACGTCGTACGCCCGGCGACCCAGCGCGGGCCGGTCTGCGTAGCGGTCCATGACCACCTCGACCATGGCGTGCAGATCGGGCGTCAGGTCCGCCACCTGTGCCGACACCGCGGGATCGGCGGCCGCGGCGCGCACCTCGGCGTCGGTGTCGAACAGGTGTGCCGCGCGGGCGGCGACAGCGTCGGTCCGTGTGTCTCCTGATGTGATGGTGCTGGTCATGCTGTGTTTCCCCCTCTGATCGACGTCGCGCGGTCCCCGTCGCGCGGTATATCGTTACTCGAAGTAAGAGTAAGCCCTCGCGGACCTCCGGAAACGTGATGTGCGACATAGCGTGCCCGAGATGTCCGGTGCGCCAGAAACTTCCGGGTCCGCGGTGCCGCGATCGATCGAGCGCAGGCACGGTGCGGGATACTGGGGAAGTGCCGGAGAAGATGCCGACGTCCAGGGTGGCCCGGGGCGCCGAGGTGGGTCGCCTCGTCGCGGGTCGCACGGCGCGTAACGCCACCATGCGAGTACGCATGGCGGGTCGCACCGAGGAACTGCGTGCCGCCCTCACGGCGAAGGAGGCGGTCCGCTCGGCCGAACGGCTGGTGACCGTCCTGGGCGGTCTCCGCGGAGCGGCGATGAAGCTGGGCCAGATGCTGTCGATGCTGGACCTGTCGTTCGTCCCCGACGAGCACCGCGACGAGTTCCACCGCAAGCTCGCCGAGTTGCAGAGCCGCGCACCCACCGTCTCGTTCGACGACGTGCGCACTGTGATCGAGGCGGATCTGGGCGAGTCGATCGAGTCGCTCTACGCCGAGTTCGACGAGAGCCCGTTCGCCGCCGCGTCGATCGGTCAGGTGCATCGTGCCCGCTTGCACGACGGCCGGGAGGTGGCCGTCAAGGTGAAGTACCCCGGTATCGACGACGCGGTGCGGGCCGACCTGAAGAATCTGTCGTTCTACGTCAAGCTGTTGCCGGCGTCGATCCCGATGCTGTCCTCCCGTGCCGTCGTCGACGAGTTGCGCCGAAACCTCGAGGCGGAACTCGACTACCCGGCGGAGGAGCGGACGCAGCGCCGCGTCGCGGCACTGTATCGGGAGCACCCGCACTTCTTCATCCCGGACACCGTGCCGGAGCGGTGCGGCGCGGCGGTCCTGACGACCGAGTTCGTCGACGCGGTGCCGTTCGACGAGATCCGTGCGATGTCGGCGGAGGTGCGAGACCGGGTGGGTGAGACGGTGTTCCGCTTCTACATCGGGTCTCTGCACACGCTCGGCGAGTTCTGCGGTGACCCCCATCCGGGCAATGTCCTGCTGGCTCGGGACGGGCGCGTCACCTTCGTCGACTTCGGTCTGTACCTGCGGATGAGTCCGGCGGACGTCCGTTTCGAGAGAGAGTGCCTGCGAGCGGCGATCGAGGGGCGCGGAGACGATCTGCTCATCGCCATGTCCGCGCGGGGGATTCTCGACCCCGGCGCCGCCGTGACGGCGAGCGATTGTCTCGACTACGTCTGCGCAGCAGCGGAACTCAGTCTGAACGACGGGTCGGTCACCGTGACGCCAGAGATGGCGGGGGCGTGTTTCGTCCTCGCCGTCGACCCGCGATCGGGCAGTTTCGGCACCATGACCAAGCAGTGGTTGCCGCCCGAGCACGTCTTCTCCCGTCGCGCGGACTTCCTGACGTTCGGCATCCTCGGGCAACTTCGTGCCACCGCGAACTGGGGGCGGATCGCGCGCGAGTGGTTGTACGACGAACCGCCGAGCACCGCCATGGGTGTGGACATCGCCGCATGGCAGCCACCGCCCGCGTGAGGGAACGCATCCTCGCGGCGGCGGTGCGACGCCTCGAGCTCGGTGGTTTCGACGGCGTGACCATCAGTTCCGTGGCCGACGAGGCCGGTGTCTCCCGCCCGACGGTGTACGCGCACTTCGGTACCCGCGACGCCCTGGTGTCGGACGCGTTGCAGGACGTGAGTTCGCGTGTCATCGGGTCCGTCGTGTCCGCGGTCGGCGAGCGGGAGTCGGTGTCCGAGTTCGTCGTCGAGGCCATGGTCGCCGCGCGTGCGGCGTTCCGGTCGTCGCCGGCGTTGGCGCCGCTGGTGCATCCCGGCCGTGGAACGGTGATCTACGACGGATCCGCCTTCGGGATCGACGCGCTGAGCCTGACGCGGTCCTTCCTCACGCCTCTGGTGGGAGCGCCCGCCGAGGCCGGCGGCGACCTCGACGAAGTCGCCGACCTCTGCATCCGCATGTTCCTGTCCGTGGTGCAGTTCGACAGCGAGGCGACCCGCTCCGACGACGCGCTCCGGGGCTATCTGCGCCGCCGCCTCGTGCCGGTCCTCGACCTGCCCGGTGCGTGACCCACCCGGCCGAGACCCTCCTGGACTTGACAATCTTTACGGGTATGTCAAAGGTGTAAACCCTCCGGGGGGACAAGCAGATCCGGACTGCCCAGCAGTGCGCTCACGAGGCGTGGGGCTCACATCATCCGCATCTCGCGCATCGGGGACTCATGCCATCGTTCGACCGTCGATCCTTCCTGTCCGCATCCGCCGCCTCGGCCGTGGCCGCCACGCTCGCGGGGCTGTGCCGGCCCGTGCCGGCGGGAGCCGTTCCGGCGGGTGTCGGGGAAGGCGTCGCCGCGCCACCCGACTTCCCACCGGGAATCCCGCTGTTCCGGCAGCGGTACCAGAACTGGTCGAAGGAGATCGTGGTCGACGCGGTGTGGACGTGTTCGCCGCGATCCGCCGACGACGTGGTGACGCTCGCGGACTGGGCTCACGCCTCCGGTCACCGGCTGCGGCCGCGCGGCGCGATGCACGGGTGGACCCCGTTCACCATCGAGAACGGCGAGAACCTGGACCGGGTCGTGCTCGTGGACACCATGACCGGGCTGACCGGTGTCACGGTGGACACCGCGTCGTCCACCGTCACCGCCGGTGCCGGCGCGACTCTGTCCGACGTCCTCCAGGCGCTGGAGGACCACGGTCTCGGATGGTCGAGTGTGCCCGCGCCGGGGGTTCTGTCCATCGCGGGCGCTCTGGCTGTCGGGGCGCACGGTGCCGTGGTACGCGCAGTGGGAGAACAGGTTCCGATCGGTTCGTCGTCGGGATCGTTGAGCAATCTGGTGACCTCGATGACGGTGGTCGCGTGGAACGGGACCGGGTACGCACTGCGGACCGTCGCCCGGTCGGAGGCCGACGCGCCGGATCTCGCGGTCCATCTCGGCCGAGCGTTCGTCACCGAGGTGACGATGCAGGCGCATCCGGCGACTCCTCTGCGATGCGAGAGCATCACCGACATCGGCTGGGCGGAGTTGTTCGGAGCGCCGGGGGCACCGGGGCGTACGTACGTCGATTTCCTGGACCGGTCCGGCCGCGCGGAGGCGATCTGGTACCCGTTCACCGACACTCCGTGGCTCAAGGTGTGGACGCCGACTCCCGTCCGACCGCCGTCCTCCCGCGAGGTCGACGGACCGTACAACTACACGTTCTCCGACACCCTCCCGGAAGCGGTGTCCGACGCGATCGGTGCTGTCGTGTCCGGGCGGACGGAACTGACGCCCGCGTTGGGTCAGGTGTTCCTCGCGACGACGGTGGCGGGGCTCGCGGCCACGGGGTCGTCGGACATCTGGGGAGCGCCGAAGAACACGCAGTTCTACATCCGTCCGAGCACACTGCTCCTGACGGAGGGCGGCGGTGCGGTGATCACGGCTCGCGCGAACGTGGCTGCGGTCCTGCACGACTTCACCCGCTGGTTCCGAGAGCGCACCGAGCACTACGCGTCCCTGGGGCAGTTCCCGATCAACGGCCCAGTCGAGATCCGGTGCTGTGGTCTCGACCAGGGCTCGGACGTCCTCGTCGACTCGGCCGGCCCGCCGACGATCTCGGCCATGCGTCCGGTACCCGATCGTCCCGAGTGGGACACGGCGGTGTGGCTCAACGTGCTGGGCATTCCGGGAACGCCCGGGATGTTCGCGTTCTATCGCGAGATGGAGCAGTGGATGCGAGAACGTTTCGACGGTGCCGATGCGGTGTTCCGGCCGGAGTGGTCCAAGGGGTGGGCGTTCGACGAGGACCGCCCCTACCGAGACGTGCAGGCGCTCACGGCCACCATCCCCGACTCGTTCCGCGACGGGTACTCGGGCGAGCGGGACTGGGACTCCGTCGTCGGCACCGTCGACCGACTGGACCCGCACCGCGTGTTCGGCAATGCCTTCCTCGACCGATTCGTCCGGTGACGTGGTGATGCGGGCCACAGGAGCGGCGAGAACGTTGACGTGGGTAAGGATCGGTGCCTAATTTAAAACAGCTGTTTCAAACTAGCTGAGAAGAGACTCGACCCATGTCCTCACCCATCGCTGCCACGGCCGAGACGGAGGAGACCGGAACCGGACGCATCGTCGCGGTACTGGCCTTCGCCGGCATCACGGTCGCCCTGATGCAGACACTGATCATCCCGCTGGTTCCCCAGCTCCCCGCTCTGGTGAACGCCTCGGCCGCGAACACCGCGTGGGCCATCACGGCCACCCTGCTGGCGGGTGCGGTCGCCGTTCCCGTGACCGGCCGACTCGGCGACATGGTGGGCAAGCGGCGCATGCTGCTGGTCAGCCTGGCGCTGCTCGTCGCCGGATCGGTGGTCGGTGCCCTCGCGAACAGCCTCGTGCCCCTCGTCGTGGGGCGGGCACTGCAGGGTCTCGCCGCCGGTGTGATTCCCCTCGGCATCAGCGTGATGCGGGACGTGTTGCCTCGCCACAAGCTTCCCGGTTCGATCGCGCTGATGAGTGCGTCGCTCGGAGTGGGCGGCGCCCTGGGTCTTCCGGCCGCGGCGATCATCGCCGAGTACGCGGACTGGCATTTCCTGTTCTGGACGGCGGCTGCGCTCGGCGCACTGGTGGCGGTCGTCGTGGTCGTCGTCGTTCCCGAGTCGACGGTGCGCACCGGCGGCACGTTCGACATCGGTGGAGCGCTCACGCTGTCGGTCGCCCTGGTGACCCTGCTGCTCGGGATCTCGAAGGGTTCCGACTGGGGGTGGAGCAGCGCGTCGATCCTCGGCCTGCTGCTGGTGTCCGTCCTCGCGTTCGCGGCGTGGATCGTGTGGGAACTGCGCACTCCCCAGCCACTGGTGGACCTGCGGGTCTCGCTGCGGCGGCAGGTGCTGTTCACCAACGCCGCGTCGATCATGCTCGGTTTCGCGATGTTCGCACTCAGTCTCGTTCTGCCGCAGATCCTTCAGTTGCCCGCCGCGACCGGTGTCGGCCTGGGACAGTCGATCCTCGTCGCGGGCCTGGTGATGGCGCCGTCCGGACTGATCATGATGGCCGTCGCGCCGGTGTCCTCGCGCATCACCACCACGCGCGGACCGAAGATCACGCTCATGGCCGGCGCGGCGACGGTTGCCGTCGGCTACCTGCTGGGCATCGTGATGATGGGCGCGGTGTGGCAGCTGATCGTGGTCTCGCTCGTCATCGGTGCGGGCATCGGACTGGCGTACGGAGCGATGCCCGCCCTGATCATGTCGGCGGTGCCCGCCTCCGAGACAGCGGCCGCCAACAGCTTCAACACGCTGATGCGGTCCCTCGGAACGTCGTTCGCCAGTGCGGTCGCGGGGGTCGTTCTCGCGTCGATGACCGTGTCGTTCGGATCCACCGCGGTGCCGTCCGAGGCCGCCTTCCGGATCACCATGGCCATCGCCGCCGGCGCGGCGATCCTCTCGGTCGTACTCGCCTCCTTCCTTCCGCGTCACCAGGACGGCGAGAACGAGGCGTCGGAGGTCGTCGGAGGTGCCGTCACCGACCGGGCCACCGAGACGGTGGAATGAGCCAGGCCCGGTCGACGCGAGCCCCGTCCGCGCGCTCCGAGGCGACGCGCGAGGCGATTCTGGGTGCCGCTGAGCGGCTGTACGCGGAGAACGGTGTCGTGTCGGTGTCGAACCGTCAGGTCGGCGACGCGGCGGGGCAGAGCAACAGCGCCGTGGTCGGTTACCACTTCGGCAGCAAGGAGGATCTCGTCCGCGCGATCGTCGTCCGCCGGACGGGCGACGTCGAACGGATCCGCTCCGGCCACGTCGCGGCGATCGGAGAGGGTGCCGACCTGCGAGCGTGGGTGTCGGCACTGGTCCTGCCGTCGACGCAGTACTTCGCCGAGCTCGGCGCCCCCACCTGGTACGCGCGCTTCGCCTCCCAGGTCATGACGGACCCGGTGCTGCGGCCGATCCTGGTGGACGAGGCACTGTCCTCGGCGACGCTGCGAGAGACGGTGGCCGGCGTCATCTCGTGTCTGCCCCCGATTCCTGCCGACGTCCGCTCGGCCAGAGGGGCCATGGCGCGCACTCTGCTGACGCACGTGATGGCCGAACGAGAGGCGGAGTTCGCCGCGTCGGGCGCCGATCCGACGGCGTACTGGACCGCGTGCGGCATCGACCTCGTCGACGCCATCGTGGGGATCTGGTCCGCTCCTGTCTCCCGCTGACGTCGCGACGCGTCGTCAGCGGGCTCGCCGCGCCGACGACCGGGCACCCGTCGACCTAGACTTTCCGGATGCAGACTGCCGGGAACAGGCTCGAGCGACGGAAGGCGCGCACGCGCCAGGCTCTCGTGGACGCCGCGCGCGAGATGATCGCCGACGGGCGTTCCTCTACCGCGAGCATCGCCGACATCACGGCCGCCGCCGACGTCGGGTTCGGGAGCTTCTACAACCACTTCGAGGACAAGCCCGCACTTTTCGCCGCTGCCGTGGAGCAGGTTCTCGAGCAGATGGGGGAGACGCTCGACGGAGTCTCGCCGCGCTCGGACGATCCGGTGCAGATCTTCTGCGACGCCGTCAGGCGGACCGGTCGTGCCGCCGTATCGCATCGTCAGGCCGCGGAGATCGTCGACAGGTCGGGGTTCGCGTTGCTCGACGCGCCCGGTGGTCTCGGGCCGCGGGCCCGCCGGGATCTCGCGGCGGCGGTGGACGCCGGACGACTCGAGATCGAGGACCTGTCTCTCGCGACGGCGATGACGGCGGGTGTGCTGTTCGCCCTGGTGCACCGGTGGCTCGAGGACCCGGGCTCCGTCGACGATCGCCGGATCGACGACGCAGCGGAGCGGCTGCTGGTGATGCTCGGAACGGACCCCGACACCGCTCGGGCAGTGGCGCACACGGACCTGGAGATGCCACAGATCTCCTGACGATTCGGGACCGTCCCGACCCTGCGACGTCTTCCCGTGACGGCGAGTACCTGATAACCTCTGTCACAGTTAGTCACGGAGATGTACCCGCCCACGGAAGGACGACGCCATGACCAGCACACTCGACCCGGAACTCACCGTCTCGGACGCCGAGGACGTGTCTGCTCGGCTGCTCGATTCCGTCGCAGCGCTCTCGTACGACCCCATGCAGGAGGTCGACTGGGAGGCTCCCCTCGACCCGGAGCAGTTCGGCCTCAATCCTGAGTGGAGCACCCTCTACGGCACCGATCTGTGGAAGGAGATGACGCCCGAACAGCGCGTCACCCTCACCCGCCACGAGGTCTGCTCGATCATGAGCACCGGCATCTGGTTCGAGATGATCCTGCAGCAGATGGTCCTGCGTGATCAGTACTGCAGCGACTCGTCGTCCTCGGACTTCCAGTTCGCGCTCACCGAGATCGCCGACGAGTGCCGCCACTCCCTGATGTTCGCCAAGGCGTGCCGCACCATGGGCATCAAGGCGTATGTCCCGCGCCGGCTCAGCATCGAGCTCGGTCGTGGCTTCAAGACCCTCGCCGTGTCCGAGGCCGCCTACGGCGGCATCCTCGTCGCCGAGGAGGTGCTCGACGTCATGCAGCGCGACTGGATGCGCGGCGAGAACGTGCTCCCGTTGGTGCGCACCACCAGCAAGATCCACGTCGTCGAGGAGTCGCGGCACATGACGTTCGCGCGTCAGCAGATGCGCGAGAACATGGCGGGAATCTCCGCCGCCCGCCGTAAGTCCGCGGCCCTGCTCATCGCCATCGCCGCCCGAGTCATCGTGTCCAACATGGTGAACAAGGACGTCTACGCCGCGGCCGGTCTCGACCGGGACCGCGCCGTGCGCGAGGCGAAGAACAACACGCACCACCACGTCATGATGCGCACGAGCAGCCAGCACCTGATGGCGTTCCTCAGCGACTGTGGACTGCTGACCAAGCCCGCTGCGGCCGTCTACCGCACCATCCACATGGTCTGACGCTCCCATGGCCTTCGCGATCACCCAGAACTGTTGCAACGACGCATCGTGTCTGTCGGTCTGTCCGGTCAACTGCATCCACCCGACGCCGGACGAGCCGGACTTCGGCAAGACCGACCTGCTGTACATCGATCCGCGGTCCTGCATCGACTGCGGCGCCTGCGCGGACGCGTGCCCGGTGGACGCGATCACGCGGGTGTCGCGGCTGTCGCCGTCGCAGGCGATCTACGCGGAACTGAACGCCGACTACTACCGGGACCGGCCGGTCGATCATGTATGGGGCGCACCGACGTTCCCGCCCGCAGACATCGGTTCCGTGTCGCTGAAGCGGGTCGCCGTGGTGGGAACCGGGCCGGCCGCCTGCTACACCGCGACGGCGCTCCTGCGTCAGACCGATGCCGCGGTGACCTTCTTCGACAAG
Organism: Rhodococcus sp. NFXS4; assembly: GCF_058139645.1. Classification (NCBI taxonomy): domain Bacteria; kingdom Bacillati; phylum Actinomycetota; class Actinomycetes; order Mycobacteriales; family Nocardiaceae; genus Rhodococcus; species Rhodococcus sp. NFXS4. The sequence continues at coordinate 3,184,306 of NZ_CP192221.1, read as the reverse complement.
CTGCCCGTGCCGGGTGGTCTCGCGAGATACGGTGTGGCACCGGATCATACGAGTACCCGGCGCATCGGTGAACACTTTCGGTCGCTGTTCGTGCACTCGCGCGTGACGATGCGCCTCGGCGTCGAGGTCGGGGTCGACGTCACGGTGGAGGAACTCTCGCGGACCTTCGACGCGGTGGTCTACGCGGTGGGTGCCGATCAGGACAGGCAGCTTCCCCTCGAGTCCGAGGTCGTCCCGATGAGTGCCCGCACCCTCGTCGGCTGGTACACCGGTCACCCCGACGTCCCCGCCGACGCCGTGGATCTGCGCGGCGTGACGCGCGTCGTCGTGATCGGCAACGGGAACGTGGCGCTCGACGCGGCGCGAATTCTGACAGCTCCCGTCGAGGACCTCGTGGGCACGGACATCTCGGCCCACGCGCTCGCGGCGCTACGGGACAGTGCGGTGCGGGAGGTCACCGTGCTCGGTCGACGCGGTCCCGAGGTCGCCGCCTTCACCCGGTCCGAGTGCCAGGCGCTCGTCGATCGCACATCGGTGCCCGTTCTGGTCGCGGGCGACGACGATCTCTCCTCGGTCCTGGCGGCGCTGCCGCTGTCCGCGTCCGCTGCACCGCTCGCCGCCGCACCGCGCGCCGACGAGGCCGAGACGGGTGACGGCGCGCCGCGCATCGTCTTCTCGTTCGGGCGCGCACCGGTGGCGGTACGCCCGGGAGCGCTCGACGTCCGCGGATCCGGCACGTCCGACGCGGGGATCGCGAGCTCGATTCCCGCCGATCTGGTGCTGCAGGCGACCGGGTATCGCGGGTCCGCCCTGCCCGGACTTCCCTTCGACGTGGACCGCGGAACCGTGCGCAACGTCGAGGGTCGCGTCGTGGACTCCGAGGACCGCCCGGTGGCCGGGGCCTACGTCGTGGGGTGGGCCAAGCGTGGCGCCACGGGGGGTATCGGCGACAACAAGCTCGATGCCGAGCGCACCGTCGAGCTGATGCTCGCGGACTCCCTCTCCGCAGCCACGTCGTCGCGTCGCGAGACGGCCGGCAGACGACCATTGTTCGGCCGCGCCGGCCGATAGGCGAGCCGTTCCCGCGCTCCACTCCCGGGTCTCCAGCAGCCCCGGACCGTACCTCTCGGGAGGTGTGGTCCGGGGCTGACTGCGTTCCGAGGTGTCGGTGTGGCGCTGTGAGAGCGCCCGAGTGGCCGTCGTGGAGCGCGAATTCGCCACGAATCGCCGACCCGCCGTTCGTGGCTTTTCACGAAATTCAGTCTGCTTCGTCGGTGCAGTTCTACGAGGAGTCACCAAAGCGACCCGGAATACGAACGGGTAACTCGGATATAGGTTGTCGTAACGGGTCAATGACCTGCGGTTCGTTCTCGGGCCTCGAAAAGGGCACATCCGTCGCACGTCACCGATTTCGGGGCGGAATCCACTTTTTGCTCGGGAAGCGGGACAATAAGTGTGTGGATTCGTCGTCCGGCGAGTCCGTGGTCTGTTGGTCGGGGCGCCGGACGGCGATCCGACAACTCTGTCCGAGAGGTGTCCGATGTCGACGACTCTGCTCGCCCCCACCCGCCTGATCACACAAGGGAGCACGCGCCTTGCAGATCGTGATAGTGGGACCGTTCTGGTGATGAGTTCCCCGTCCGCCGATCGTGGGCTCTGGGACGAGTACCTCGCCTGCGCCACGCGGTCCTACGAGCGCCACGGAGTGGGCGTCGCGCTCGACGTCGAGCGCGTCGCCGACGGTGCGGACACCGCTGTGTTCTACGCGGCCGTGGACCGTGCGGGGCAGGTCGTCGCCGGCGTCCGCGGCCAGGGCCCGTACCTCAGCGTGGACCAGTCGCACGCTCTGGTGGAGTGGGAGGGCAACGCCGCTCGGCCCGACGTCGCGGAACTCATCCACGGTCGACTGCCCGCCGGTGTCGTGGAGATGAAGACCGCGTTCGTCTCCGCGGACGCCGAGCATCCCGGTGCGCTCTCCGCACTGCTGTCCCGTACGGCGCTGCCCACCATGGTCTTCACGGGCGCCCGGTACGTCATGGCCACGGCGGCCGATCACGTGCTGCGACGGTGGGAGTCCGGCGGCGGCCGCGTGGCCGAGAACATCGCCCCGGCCGCGTACCCCGACGAGCGCTACCGGACCCGCATGATGTGGTGGGACCGGTTCTCGATCATGGACGACGTGACCGAGGACGTGTGGGCACGCATCACTCGCGAGACGGAGGTGCTGACGGGCCGCGATCTGGTTCTGGCGGCGTGATCGCCGGGGTCACCGGTACCAGTCGGCGAGCCACCGAGCGCAACGTCACTGCCGCCGCGAGCGGCAGGACCGCCGCGGCCGCCCACGGAACCGCCTCGCCTGCAGGCGTGTCCGGCATCGCGTCGATGATCGCGCCGAGCGCGACCGACCCCACGAGCACCCCGACCCCGCCCAGCGAGGCCAGCAGACCGTAGTACGAGCCCGTGCTGCGCTCCCGCGCCATCCGCGGGACCAGGTCGCGCGCGAACGGCATGGCGATCATCTGACCTACCGTCAGCAGCACGACGAACGCGGCGGGCCCCACGAGCCCTGCGGCACCCTCGGTGCCGAGCAGTGCGGCCACGGCCGCCGCGGCGAACGCGGTCGCCATGACGGCGAAACCCAGTGGGAGCACACGTACCAGCGGGAACCGGCGCAGTGCTCGGGTCACGCTCATCTGCCCGGCGACGACGAGTGCCGACGCCGCGGCGAAGAACCATCCCAGTGGTGCCTGCGATCCCCACACCTGCTCGACCCGCAGCGGCAGCAGGAGATAGAGCTGGTTGTACGCGACGAGCTGCGTGCTCATCGCGGCGGCGAAGACGAGGAACAGACGGTTGCGGGCGATCTCCCGCCAGTCGTCGAGCCAGGAGTCCGTGGTCGACTCGGCGCGTCGAGCGGGCAGCAGCACCACGTGCGCGAGCGTGATGACGAGAAAGACCCCGGCCGCGACGAGGCAGGTCAGTCGGAAGTCCACCGCGAGCAGCGCGGAGCCCAGCAGCGGACCGGTGAACGCGCCGATCTGGCCGAACACGGTGAACAACGCGAACGCGTCCAGGCGGGACTGGCCACCCGCTCTTTCACCCTCGCCCGCCTCCAGCGCCACCGCGCTCTCGACGGCCGGCGAGAACAGCGCCGCGGCCACGCCGGTGAGCGCCGTGGCTGCGAGGACGGCCGGAAGGCTCTGGGCCAGAGCCAGTCCCACGAATCCGAGGACGCGCAGGACGCAGCCCGTCAGCACCACCGGTTTGACGCCGAGGCGGTCCGCCAGCGTTCCGCCGACGACGAAGAGTCCCTGCTGCGAGAACGTGCGGACTCCGAGCACGACACCGACCAGCGCGGCGCCGAGACCGAGGTCGGACGTCAGGTGCACGGACAGGTACGGCAGCACCATGAAGAAGCCGATGTTGAAGGCCATCTGCGTGAGGACGAGCAGTCTCACGGTGGGCGTGGCCGCACGGAGGTCGTGCCAGGGGAGCACTCGACCGCGGCGAGACGCCCTCAGCACGCGGAGACCGGGGTGGGACGGTCGGCCTGCGCGGCGGGACCGTCGGTGGACCGGCGCCCACGGCGGGACCGGACGGCACTCGACAGCGAGACCGCCGTGACCGACAGCAGCACGAGGCTCACCAGGGGCGCGAGGGCCACCCAGGGCGCCCGCTCCACCGTGGACACCCCGTCGGCCAGCACGAGACCCCAGTCGGGACTGGGTGGTTGCGGTCCGAGTCCCAGGAAGCCCAGGGCGGCGAGTGCCAGGGCGATACCCGGCAGCCGCACCACCCCGTGACGCAGAACGGCGGGACCGACCGCCGGCAGCACCGACCCGAACAGCACGCGCAGTCGACCCGCGCCGAGGGTGGGCAGGACGGCGACGTACGGCCTGGCCGCGACCTCGGCCGACAGCGCTGCAGTGTGCGCGGCCAGGGGTGCCCACGAGACCAGCAGGACAGCCACGGCTGCCGCCGCGGCGCCGGGGCCCACGACGGAGGCGACGATCACGCCGGCGATGACCGGTGGCGCGGCGTTGGTCACCTCGATCGGACCGGTGAACACCGATGCCGCCGAACCGAGAATCAGACCCACCAGCACACATCCCAGTGCGACCGTCGCGGACACGGTGACGGTGTGCGCCGCACCGTGAGCGACGCGGGCGAGCACGTCGCGTCCCGACGCGTCGGTGCCGAAGGGATGCGCGATGGACGGTGGCAGGAACTTGCCTCGCGTGGTGGCGAACGGGTCGCGGGGCAGGCCGACGAGCACCATGGTGCCCAACGCACTCGCGGCGACGGCGGGCACGACGAACGGGAACCGACCCGCGGCGACTCGAGCGGTGGGTACCGGGACGGCGTGATCGTGCACCGACCGGCCGAGCAGTGCCCGGTGGGCGGCCTGCGCGGCCACACCGATGAACACGCTGACCCCCATGAGCAGCAGGATGTCGGCCTGCAGCGCCGGAAGGTCCTGCGACTGAGCGTGTCCGAGCATCGATCGTCCGATCCCGGGGATGGCGAAGACGCGTTCGACCGCGACAGCTCCACCGAGCAGACCCACCATCACGAGGGCGATCTGGGACGTGAGCGACGAGGCCGCGCGACGCAGCACCGCACGGGCGAGCGTGCCACGGTCCACGTCGGCGACCGTCCACGTGGTCACCCATGCCTCGGTGAACGACACCGACACGGCATCGGCGAGCAGACGGCCGAGCAGCCCGCCGGCCGGGAGACCGAGTGCGAGAGCCGGGAGGATCGCCGAGGTCGGGCCGGTCCAGCCGTAGGACGGGAGCGACAGCCACACACTGCCGACGATCACCGCGACGGACGCCAGCAGAAACTCCGGCACCGAGGTGAGAACCGAGGCGCCGACACCCGACGAGCGGGTGGGCCGCCCCCGTAGCCCGGCGCGCAGTGCCGGAGCCACGATCACCGTCGCCACCGCACAGGCCACCGCGAGGGCGAACCCCATCAGGGTCGTCGAGACGGCGAGCGCGTCGAGGGCGCCGGGAAGGACGGGCCTGCCGGTGTTCCACGACGTGCCGAGATCGCCCCGCAGAACTCCGCCGAACCACCTGCGCAGCAGTGTGGTCGGACCCACATCGAGTCCCAGATCGGCGCGGATCGCGGCGAGTGCGGCGGGTGTCGGCTCCTGGTCCGCGGAGCGCGCACGCAGGATCGACAACGCCGGGTCGCGGCCCGACAGCCACGGCAGCAGTGCGACCACCACGATCACGCCCGCGACGGACAGCAGCCGAGAGGCGGAGACGAGGACGCGGCCGGACGTCATCCGACCGTGGTCTCGGTGGTGACCAACATCCGTTCCCGCGGATCGCGCGCCGCACCCGACACCGACGCGGCCTCACCCTGCACGACGCGCTCGTGCAGCATCGGCACCACCGCATCGCGCTCGAGTATCAGCCGCTCCGCCTCGAGGACGGCGGCTCGGCGCGCTGCTCCCGGCTCGGTCGCCGAGGCGGTGGACAGAGCGGCGTCGACGGCGGGGTCGCAGAACTGCGCGATGGTGAAGGAACCGGCGCAGGCGAAGTCGGAGTACATGTAGGCGACGGGGTCACCCGAGTCGAGCACGGTCGCCCGCGACAGGACGAACGCGTCGAACGCGCCGGCGAGAGCATCGGCCTCGATGAACTGGTACTCCCGGACCACCTGCTCCACCTCGAAACCGCGGGCCTCGAGCTCCTGCTGCAACAACACCGCCACCTCGGGCAGTTCCGCGCGATCGGTGAAGGTGCCCAGGGTGATCCGTCGCCCCGCGGGATCGCCGGCCGGGGCGGTCGTGCGTGCGGGCCGGTCCGCCGTCCACGACAGGGCGGGACCCAGCAGTCCGCGGGCCACGTCGGCGCGGTTCTCGTAGACCTGGTCGACGAGTCGATCGGTGTCGACGGCCTCCCGCGCTGCGGCGCGCATCGACGGGTCGGCGAAGGCGCCCGTCCTGTTGTTCAGGTAGAGGGTGTTGGTGCGCGGCATGGGCACCTCGTGCACGAGAGCCGGATCGACCAGCGCCGCCTGCGACACCGGCACCGCCTCGACGATGTCGGCGGTACCGTTCCGCAGCGCCGCGGCCCGGGCCGTGCCGTCGGGGACGAAACTCACGTCGATGCCCGAGGCCTTCGCCGGACCACCCCAGTAGTCGTCGTTGCGATCGAGTGTCGCCGTGGACGTGCCGTCGACGGCGGTGAGCACGAACGCACCGGTGCCGTGTCCGACGGGATCGACGGGACCACCGCCCGCGTACGCGACCGGCGAGAGGATGGCCAGCTGTGGGCTCGACAGTCGTTGTGGTACCAGCGGATCCACCGTCGCGGTGCGCACCGTCACGGTGTCCGTGCCGTCCGCCTCGACGGTCATGTCGACACCGTCGAGAATGCGGGGCTTCGGCGAGGCGGTGGTGGCCGCGGTGAGTGCGGTGACCACCGCGGCGGCGTCGAGCGGCGTCCCGTCGTGGAACCGGACGTCGGGCCGCAGGTCGATGCTCCAGGTCGTGTCGTCCACGCGAGTCCATGCGGTGGCGAGGGCAGGCTGTGCTTCGCCGAGATCGTCCAGTACGACGAGGGTCTCGGCCGTCGACCATCGGGACAACTTGAAGGCGTCGTCGCTCAGCGGGGTCAGCCCGGAGCGCGGCGGCTGCAGCATCGCCACACGCACTCGGCCGCTCCCGTCGTCGGCGGACGGTGATGCCGCGAAACAGCCGGACAGCGCGAGCACCGACACGGTGAGAACGGCGGAGAGGGGCAGCATTCGGCGGGGGGACCGCATCATGGGCATTCTTTCGAGGGAAGGTCGGACGGAACGAACTACAGGTGCGCGCGGACGGGAAGACGCGGTACCGCATCGACCAGGGCGCGGGTGTGGGTGTGCTGCGGGGACCCGAGAACCGTGGTGGTGCAGCCAGTCTCGACGATCACGCCGTCGGTCATGACCAGAAGACGGTCACTCGTGCGGGCGGCGACGGCGAGATCGTGCGTCACCAGCAGCGACGCGGTGCCGTCGCGGTCGCACACGGTCTCGAGGACATCCAGGACGAGATCTCGCAGGGGCAGGTCGAGTCCACTGACCGGTTCGTCGGCGACGAGGTAGCGGGGTCGGCACGCGAGGGCGCGAGCGATGGCCACCCGTTGTCTCTGGCCGCCCGAGAGCTCACCGGTGCGGGCGCCGACCATCGACGCGGCCACCTCCACCGAGTCCAGAGCCGCGAGGGCGCGAGCGCGGTGATCGCCCTCGCACCGCAGCCACCGCAGCGGTGCGGCGACCGAGTCGAGCACGGTGCGACGCGGGTCCAGTGAGGAACCGGGATCCTGCGGAACGTACTGCACCTCGCGGCGGAACCAGCGGGTCGAGCGGGCCGTTCCCGGCCGGATCGCGGCGCCGTCGAGTGTCACCTCGCCGGAGTCGGGTGTCTCCATTGCCAGCAGCATCCGGAGCAGGGTCGACTTGCCCGAGCCGGAGGCGCCGACGAGTGCGATTCGCTCCGAGGGCGCGACGGAGACGGTGACGTCGTCGACCGCGAGCGTGTGTCCGTCGTACCGGCGCGTCAGTGCGCGGCCGTGCAGACCGGGAGATCCCGACGTCACGATGCGACCGGGGCGGAGTGCAGCGCCGCGTCGGCGGACCGTGCGCGCGAGACGAGCCTCGCCGTGACGGGATGGCGCGGTGCTGCGAGAATGTCTGTGACGGTGCCTGTCTCGATGATCGTTCCCCGGTCGGCGACCACGACGCGGTCGCAGAGAGCGGCGGCGACGGCCAGATCGTGCGTGACGAACAGCAGGGCGGGTCCTCGATCGCCGCCGGTCGCGGCGCCGAGAGTCGCGACGACGGTGCTCTGGCTGACCACGTCGAGTGCCGTGGTGGGCTCGTCGGCCACGATCACCGGGGCATTCGAGGCCAGAGCCATCGCAATGCAGACACGCTGACGCTGCCCGCCGGAGAGCTGGGCCGGACGCGCTGCCGCGATGCGCTCGGGATCGGTGAAAGCCATGCCCCGCAACAGTTCCTCTCGATCGGCACGTCGCCGACTCGCCTCGCCGCGATGGCGCAGTGCGAGATCGAGCTGCCGTCCGACGGTGCGGAAGGGGGCGAGTGCGGACGACGCGTCCTGGAAGACCATCGCCGTCCGGGCGTCACGGGGGCGGCGGGGGACGGGCGTGCCCGCCACGTCGTGACCACCGATGCGCACGTGACCGGCGACGACCAGGTCGGGAGGGGTGACGCCGACGACGGCGGACGCGATCACGGATTTCCCGGAGCCGGACGCGCCGACCAGTGCGACACGGTGTCCCGCAACGACATCGAACGTGATGCCGGTCACGAGCGTGGTGACGCCGACCCGGACGGTCAGGTCCTCGACCTCGAGCACGGTGGTGTTCCTCCGCCTTCTGTCGATACTGATAATCGTTGTCGTCGAGACAGTAGGGGTTCGTGACGATGGGGGCAAACCGGCCGACGTCGCCCGTCCGATCCGACAACGGTTGTCGGTAACGCTATGATCGCTGCACGTCGTCCTCGCAGGCGATCCACCGTCACCGATCCGCAGCTGCTCGCAGCGCGGTGCAGAGGGAGTCCCACCATGATGTTTCCCGTCATCGCCAAGGCGGCGTCCACCGTCGTGACCGGGGTCGTGGGCGTCGCGGCCTACAACGGTGTGAAGAAGGTCGTCGAGCGTGCACCGCTGCGCGAGGCTGCCGTCCGGGTCACCGAGGTGAGCCTGCGGGGGGTGCGCAAGGCGGAGGTCAAGGCCGAGTCCGCCCGTCTCGCGGTCTCCGACGTGGTCGCCGAGGCGAAGGATCGCATGGGTGAGGAGGTGCGGCCCCCGGCGGCGTCCGACGTCGGTCACGGCCACGACCACTGAGCGCCGACGTGAGCACCGCGGTCGCCGCTCGCACGGACACCGATCCCGCCGAGACGCCGACACCCGCAGCACCCGAGGTCCTGTCCCACGGCGCCGGCAGGATGCGCGTCCGACTCGACTGGATCGCCGGCAGTGACGTCCGCGCGGTCGCGGTCGAGGACTTTCTCGACGCCGTTCCCGGTGTCCGCGCCGTGCACGCCTTCCCTCGGACGGCGTCCGTCGTCGTCTGGTACTCCCGCTCCCGTACCGACGCCGCGTCGGTGCTGGCCGCGCTGACGGCCGTACCCGCGGCGACCGCGCTCACGCCGGGCCATGCCGCGGTGCGCACACCACGGTCGGCAGACGTCGGTACCGGCGAGCTGCTGCGCATGACGGTGGGCGGAGCGGCCCTGGTCCTGCTGGGCCTGCGCCGGTACGCGCTGCGCCGACCTCCCGTGCTGGGCCCTACCAGTCGGCTCGTCGCCACCGGGGTCACCGTCTTCACCGGCTATCCCTTCCTGAAGGGCGCCGTGCGGTCCCTCACGGGAGGCCGCGCGGCCGGAACGGACGCCCTGGTGTCCGCGGCGACGGTCGCGAGCCTCGTCCTGCGTGAGAACGTCGTCGCCCTCACCGTGCTGTGGCTGCTGAACATCGGCGAGTACCTCCAGGAGTTGACGCTGCGCCGCACCAGGCGTGCCATCTCGGATCTGCTCAGCGGCACCCACGACACCGCGTGGATCCGGACCGGTGACGGTGCCGAGGTCTCCGTGGACATCGACTCGCTCGAGGTCGGCGACGAGGTCGTGGTGCACGATCACGTCGGAGTCCCGGTCGACGGCACCGTGATCGAGGGCGACGCCGTCGTCGACCAGTCCGCCATCACCGGCGAGACGCTGCCGGTCACTGTGACCGTGGGGACCCGGCTGTCGGCCGGATCCGTCGTGTTGCGCGGCCGCGTCGTCGTCCGCGCGTCGGCCGTGGGTCGCGACACGGCGATCGGCCGCATCATCGCCCGGGTCGAAGAGGCGCAGGAGGATCGCGCGCCCATCCAGACGGTGGGCGACAACTTCTCCCGTCGCTTCGTGCCCGCGTCGTTCCTGCTCTCGGCCGCCACGCTGCTCGTCACCCGTGACGTCCGCCGGGCCATGACCATGCTGCTCGTCGCGTGCCCGTGCGCGGTCGGTCTGTCCACCCCCACCGCCATCAGCGCTGCCATCGGCAACGGTGCCCGGCGCGGAATCCTCATCAAGGGCGGGTCCCACCTCGAACAGGCAGGCCGTGTCGACGCCGTCGTCTTCGACAAGACGGGAACGCTGACTGTCGGGCGCCCGGTGGTGACCAACGTGATCGCGTTCCACGACGCGTGGGAGCCGGAGCAGGTGCTCGCCTATGCGGCAAGCTCCGAGATCCACTCTCGGCATCCGTTGGCGGAAGCCGTGATTCGCAGTACCGAGGAACGTCGCATCGAGATTCCACCGCACGAGGAGTGCGAGGTGCTCGTCGGGTTGGGCATGCGGACCGTCTCGGACGGGCGGACACTGCTGCTGGGCAGTGCGTCGCTGCTGCGCAGAGAGAACGTCGAGGTCTCCGAGGAGGCGTCCGACTGGGTGTCCCGTCTGCAGCACCGTGCCGAGACGCCTCTGCTCCTCGCGGTCGACGGCGTGTTGGTCGGGCTGGTCAGTCTGCGCGACGAGATCCGCCACAACGCCGCCGAGGTACTGCGCGCGTTGCGGGCCGACGGTGTGCACCGCATCGTGATGCTCACCGGGGACAACCCGGCCACGGCCGCCGCCGTCGCGGCCGAGCTCGGTATCGACGAGTGGCGCGCCGAGGTCATGCCCGAGGACAAGCTCGACGTCGTCCGCGCCCTGCAGGCCGAGGGCCACATCGTCGCGGTCGTCGGCGACGGCACCAACGACGCGCCGGCGCTCGCGGCCGCGGACATCGGCATCGCGATGGGCGCCGCCGGGACCGACGTGGCGGTGGAGACCGCGGACGTCGCTCTCGCCGGGGACGATCTGGCACGACTGCTCGACGTGCGCGCGCTGGGGCGGCGCTCGGTGGCCGTCATCCGCCAGAACTACGCCATGTCGATCGCGGTCAACGCGATCGGGCTGGCCGTGAGTGCCGGCGGAGCGCTGTCACCGGTACTCGCGGCGATCCTGCACAACGCGTCGTCCGTCATCGTCGTCGGAAACAGCGCGAGACTCATCGAGTACAGGCCCGGATCCGGGTAGGTTCGACAGGATGACGACCACCGCACCGCGCACCACCGCAGCACCCGTCGGACCACTCGATCTCTTCGCCGCCGACTCCCTGCTCGACGAGGACGAGCGGGACATCGCGGCCACGGTCCGCGCGTTCGTCGACAAGCGGCTCAAGCCCGAGGTGGGGGACTGGTTCGAGGCCGGCACGCTGCCGCGGGAGATCGCTCGCGAGTTCGGCGGCATGGGTCTGATGGGCATGCACCTCGAGGGGTACGGCTGCGCCGGGACCAACGCGGTGAGCTACGGCCTCGCGTGCATGGAACTCGAGGCGGGTGACAGCGGGTTCCGGAGTTTCGTCTCCGTGCAGGGCTCGCTGTCCATGTTCTCGATCCACCGGTACGGGTCGGAGGAGCAGAAGCAGGAATGGCTCCCACGTCTCGCCACCGGGGAGGCCATCGGGTGTTTCGGACTGACCGAGGCCGACTTCGGTTCCAACCCGTCCGGGATGCGCACCCGTGCGCGACGGGACGGCGACGACTGGATCCTCTCCGGCTCCAAGATGTGGATCACCAACGGCACCCTGGCCGACGTGGCGACGGTGTGGGCGCGGACCGACGAGGGCTTCCGTGGGTTCGTCGTGCCCACGGACGCACCGGGATTCGCCGCGCACGCCATCGGTAAGAAGCTGTCGCTGCGCGCCTCGGTGACAGCGGAACTCGTCTTCGACGACATCCGGCTCCCGTCGTCGGCGATGCTGCCCGGTGCCACCAGTCTCGGAGCTCCGCTCTCCTGCCTCAACGAGGCGCGGTTCGGCATCGTGTTCGGCGCTCTCGGCGCAGCGCGGGACAGCCTCGAGACCGCCATCGCGTACGCGAATTCTCGCGAGGTGTTCGACCGGCCGCTCGCGAGTTTCCAGCTGACGCAACAGAAGCTGGCCGACATGACACTCGAGCTCGGCAAGGGGTTCCTTCTCGCCGTCCACCTCGGCAGGATCAAGGACCGCGGTGAGATCACGCCGGATCAGGTGAGTCTGGGCAAGCTCAACAACGTCCGCGAGGCCATCGCCATAGCCCGCGAGTGCCGCACGATCCTGGGCGGTAGCGGCATCACTCTGGAGTACTCACCTCTGCGGCACGCCAACAACCTGGAGTCCGTGCTCACGTACGAGGGGACCAGCGAGATGCACATGCTGTCCATCGGTAAGGCGCTGACGGGACAACAGGCGTTCCGCTGACCTGTCACCGCTTCTTCGCGGTCTGCTTCCTGTTCTCCTTGTCGATGGCGTCGACCAACTCGTCCTTGGTCATCGTCGAGCGGCCGTGAACGTCGAGGTCGCGAGCGACCTCCTCGAGATGCTTCTTCGACGCGTTCGCGTCGACGCCGCCCGCGCTGCGGCCCTTCGGATTCGGGCCGCCGCTCTCGGCGCGCTCGTCGGAGGGGCCTTTCTCGTCCTTCGGCTCCCAGTGGTCGCCCACCTTCTCGTAGCTGTGCTTCAGCGAGGAGTAGGCGACTCGGTGCGCCCGCTGCTCGTCGTCGTATTCCTCCTCCGCGGAGTCGAGTGTCTTCGCGAAGGTGCGCTGCGCCTTCTCGTCCGATTTCTGCAGGGTGGAGGGCAGCTCCGACTCGATGGGCTTGCCGTCGTCGTTCGTGGTGGGCACGACTGCCTCCTTCTCTCGGGTCCTGACGTCGGGTCTCGTGTCCAGGTGGCCTACCCGCGTCCCGAGACGCGAAAACCCTGCCGACGTCACCGTCTCAGCGGCACCGTCTCGCCGCGCCCGACGTAGGTGATGCGGTCACCGAGACCTCGCGCGCGCATCTCGCGGGAGAAGTCGGACAGGGGAGAGGCGAAGACACCGTAGTCGTCGACATGCACGGGCAGTACCTGCGCCGGGTCGACGAGCTGCATGGCGTCGGTGCCCTGGCGGCCGTCCATCGTCACCATCGCTCCCCAGCGCGGGTTCTGCCCGAACGGCAGGGTGGTGCCACCGAGGTGCACGACACCGGTGTCGATGTCCGGATAGCGCGTGGGGATCTCCCGGAGCTCGTCGACCATCAGGGTGTCGCCGGAGACGTACACGCGCAGGTCGACGGTGTCGGACTCCGCGGATCCGAACTCGAGCATCGTGCCCATCACCGGCGGAAGCACCCGCAGACGCTGTGCCCAGACGGGGCCGTGCCGACCGGGCATCGCCGTGATCGTCACGACCTGCTCTCCGACTCGCAGGCGTCGTGATTCCCACGTCGACAGTCCGGTCGCCGCCTCGAAGCCGCGACGGGTCAGTTTCGAGGCAGCGTGACCCGTGGTGAACACCGGCAGCGCCTGGTCGAGCCCGCTCTGTGCGCGCCGGTCCCAGTGGTCTCCGTGCATGTGCGACAACACGATCGCGGACAGCGGTGGCAACTCGTCGATCGAGACGGCCGGATCGAGACGGCGTGTGGAGAACAGACCGTGACCGAGATAGGCACGCTCGCCGGCGTGCAGGAAGTTCGGATCGGTGAGCAGCGTGATGTCGCCGTAGCTCACCAACCCGGTCGCGTTACCGACGAACGTGTAGCTGCCGTGGGAGACCATGCCGGCGGCTTCCCCGCCGACATGGTCCCAAACGACCTGGTTCTACTTGGACAGCGTGAACTGCATGATGTCGATGGTTCCGCGGCGGAACTGCTTCGCACATCCGCCGAGGTACTTGATGTAGCGCTCGTAGACCTCGTCGCCGGCGATCGCGATGGCCTCGTCCTTGCGGGCCTCGAGGTTCTCCGTCCAGATCTCCAGCGTGCGGGCGTAGTGCTGCTGCAACGAGTGCACCCGGTCGACCGAGAACCCGACGGACGTCGCGCGTTCCTGGATGGTGCCCGGGCGCTCGAGCTCCCCGCCGGGGAAGATCTCCCGGAGGATGAAGCGCATGAAGACGGCGTCGCGCTTGTCGACGGCGACACCCTTCTCCGCCAGATCGTCCAGTCCGTAGCCGACGATGGTGTGCAGCAACATGACTCCGTCGGAGGGGAGCAGCGAGTGCGCCTTCTCGAAGAACGGGACGTGGCGCGCGCGACGGAAGTGCTCGAAGGCGCCGATGCTGACGATCCGATCGACCGGCTCGTCGAACTCCTCCCAGCCCTGCAGGCGTACCTCGGCCTTGCGGTCGCCCGTGAGGTCGTCCAGACGGGACTGGACGCGTCCGAACTGGTGCTCGCTGAGCGTCAGGCCGACCACGTCCACATCGAACCGCTCGCGGGCGCGGATCATCGCGGTTCCCCATCCGCAGCCGACGTCGAGCAGGCGCATGCCCGACTCGAGGCCCAACTTGTCCAGGGCCAGATCGATCTTCGCGAGCTGTGCCTCCTCGAGCGTCATGTCCTCGCGCTCGAAGTACGCACAGCTGTACGTCCACGTGGGGTCGAGGAAGAGCGCGAAGAAGTCGTCGGACAGGTCGTAGTGCGACTGAACGTTCTTGAAGAAGGGCTTCAGGTCTGTCATGTGGTCTAGCAACCTCACACTCGACGGGCAGGAAGGAGCGACGGCACACCCTCCCCCGGGGATGTCTGTCATGCGCGAATCTACGGTCTTCCCAGTCGATCCGCGCTCGGAACCGCCAGGTCGACGCGCTAAACGAACCTGCGGTCCGAGTCTCGCGCGTCCGTCGTGGTCGGTCCCGGTTCTCGGCTCCCGCAGGTCGTCGAAGGTCCGTTTCGAGGCTGTCACTCGGTGATGTCGCGCTCCTCCAGGATCGTGGTCGCCAGAGTGCGGTAACCGTGTTCGGGAAAGTGCACGGTGACGCGGTCCGCCTCGGCCGACACCACGTTCCCCGCGCCCCAGTCGCGGTGATGCAGCGTGTCGCCGGGCTGGTAGCTCGTGTCACCGCCGTTGACGTCGGACTCGGCCGCGGTGCCGGACTCGCAGGTGTCGCACCGACCACAGAGTTGCTCCGTCACCTCGCCGAGGTACTCGAGGAGCACCTGTCGTCGGCATCGCCGTGTCTCGGCGTAGGTCCGCACCATCTCCACCCGCGATCGCGCCGCCGTCTCCTGCCGGCGAGCCGCCTCCAGTGCACGCTCGACGGCCTCGGTCGTCGAGAGGCTGCCGGGCACCCACCCGGCGTCCGTGTGGTGCACGGCGTCGACGTGATCGAGCAGCTCCAGGGCGGTCTCCACAGCGCGCGGTGACAGGCCGGGCAACCCCGTGAGCGACTCGGTCGACATCGGTTCCGTGGCTGACCGCAGCGCCCCCTGCACCGCCTCGAGCGCATCTCGGCGCGGTCGGCGGGTGGCGAAGAACGACGGCAGCCCCAGGTCCTCGGCGCGAAAGTTCAGGACGGCAGCGGCGTCCGCACCGTCGCGACCAGCGCGGCCGAACTCCTGGTAGTACCGCTCCAGCGAATCGGGCGGTGCAGTGTGGACGACGAACCGGACATCGGGCTTGTCGATGCCCATCCCGAACGCCGACGTGGCCGCGACGACGTCGACCGTCCCGGCCGCGAACGCCTCGTGCGCCTCGTCGCGCGCGGACCGTGCGAGACCGGCGTGATACGCGAGCGCTCGGAGGCCGCGCTCCGCCAGCAGAGCCGCGAACTCCTCCGCCTGCGCGCGAGTGGCGGTGTACACGAGACCGGTTCCAGCCTGCCCGTTTGATTCCGACCGGCCTCCGGCCTGCCCGCCTGATTCCGACCGGCCTCCGGCCTGCCCGCCGGACTCCGACCGGCCTCCGGCCTGCCCGCCTGATTCCGACCGGCCTCCGGCCTGCCCGCCGGACTCCGACCGGCCTCCGGCCTGCCCGCCGGACTCCGAGCGCCGGACGACATCGTCCACGGCCGCCCGGAGTGCCATGTCCGCGTCGTGGTGCCGGACGACGGACAGCCGGATCTCGGGCCGATCGAAGGAGCCGACCACCGTCAACGGATCGAGCATGCCGAGGCGCGTCGTGATCTCGTCACGGATCGGCGGGGGAGCTGTCGCGGTGACGGCGATGATCGGCGGGCGTCCGATCGCCTCGGCCACGTGACCGAGACGAAGGTAGGCCGGACGGAAATCGTGGCCCCAGGCGGCGATGCAGTGGGCCTCGTCGACGGCGATGCACGCGACGCCGAGTGCGCGCAGCCGATCCTGCACCTCGTCCCGCGAGGCTGATTCCGGCGTCAGGTAGACGATGGTCGCCTCACCGCGAGCGAGGGACTCCCACGAACGCTCGTTCTCGGTGTCGCTCTGCTCGGAGTGCACCGCGACCGCCCGCACGTGTGTCGACCGACGACGCAGACCGTCCACCTGATCGCGTTGCAACGCGATGAGCGGGCTCAGGACGACGGTCGGCCCGTCGAGCAGCGACGCGGCGACCTGATAGATGGCCGACTTGCCGAAACCGCTCGCCAGCAGTGCCAGCACGTCTCGTCCGGACACGACGGCATCGATCGAGTCACGTTGTCGCGGATGCAGTTCGGCATGACCGAGCGCCCGCGCGGCCGCATCGATGTCGGGCGGTGGGACGGTGTCGGGGCTCACGAACGCCCAGGTACCCGCGAGTGGGCGTGCGAATCCTGCGCGGCCGCACCGTCAGAAGCGGCGCGTCAACCGCAGCCGCAGTGGTCGGCCGTCGGGGTCGACCACCAGCCGGTAGAGGAGCGAGAACACCCGCTGCTTCCACAGCGGCGGCACCTCGATGGCATGCATGCGCAACCGTCCCCGCGGGCGATCACCGTCGCGGCCCCCGTCGTGCCACGCGTCGAGCTCACTGACCTGATCTGCGACCGCGTCGAAGCAGTCGTCCGGGTCGAGGAGGTCGGCGACGTCGGCGTCCGCGCCGCTCCCACGGGACAGGTGTTCGGCGAGGAGCTCGAGTCGGAGATCTCGGGCGAACACCCGCGCACCGTCACCCAGGCCACCGGGATCGACGGGCTCGCGCGCATCCCGCTCCTCGTCGACCACGGCCGCCGTGAGTTCCGAATCGTGCGTCCAGGAGCGGCGATTGAAGTTGTCGCTACCGACGGCCGCCCACACGTCGTCGACGATGCAGACCTTGGAGTGCACGTAGACCGGCACGCTGTCGTCGTTTTCCACGTCGAGGACGAGCACCCGGTCGGCGCCCGCGTCACGTAGTAGATCCAACGCGGCGGCGTGACCCAGGAGCGACGGCGGGATGGTCATCGCACTGTCGTCGTCGAGGTGCCGGGGTACCACGATGATCATGCGGAGCCGGGGCGAGCGCCGCAGCGCACGCGCGAAGACCCGCGCGACGTCCACGGACCACAGGTACTGGTCCTCGATGTAGATCAGGCGCTCGGCGCGACCGAGGGCTTTGGCGTACGCACGGGCCGCGCTGCGCTCGCCGTCCTGCGCGAACGGGTAGGACGGTCGGCGACGCGGGTAGGTGCGGAGCAACTGCACCGAGCACGTTCCCGTCGCCTCCGGGTCGGGGAGGGCAGTGGGCAGCTCGGACGGCTCGCGCCGGTGCCGGCGGACGACGTCGCTCACCACGTGCCACGGCAGCCGCGACAGCGCCGCCGGATCCTCCCAGCGCTCCCGGAAGGTGTCCTCGACGTCGCGCACGGCCGGACCGCGCATCTCGAGCTGCAGGTCGTGCCAGGCGGGGGTCTCCCCGTACTCCGGCGGAAACGGTCGGCTCAGGGCATCGCCGTGATGGTGCGCATCGTCGCGTCGCGACCGGGCCAGATCGATCCCGCCCACGAAGGCGACGTTGCCGCCGGGCCGCGACGCGGAGCGCATCACCACGAGCTTCTGATGATGGGACCCGAAGGCCAGAACGCGCTGATCGAGAACGCACTCACCGCCCGCGTCCTCGAGCGCGGTCGCGAGGGCACTGTTCTTGCCGCCGGTGTATCCGAGGCCCTCCGCGTGCGAGCGCCACAGCAGACCTCGGACGACGACACCGCGCGAAGCGGCACCGGTCAGCGCGTCCTCGACCGTCGGACCGCGGTCGGTGAGCACCTGCTCCGGGTCGCCGCGCCAATCGGTGAACAACACCAGATCGTCCGGTTTCGCGTCGGCCAGGTGCTCGTTCAGCACGCGGAAGTAGGTGTCGCCGTGCACGAGAGCGACGCAACGGTTGCCCTCCGTCCAGGCGCGGATGCGAGTGTCCGGGTTGGCGCGCTCCTCCGCGGACAGGAACCAGGGATGCGTCTCGTCGTCGAAGTCGATGTCGGCGAAGATCGACGACCGACCCAGAGCGTTCGAGATGCGGTCGACCGCCGTCATCAGCACGTTGCCGCGCGGTGGTGCACCCGTCTCGACCGCGCGTCGTCCCGACCCGTGCGTCACGCGACGCGTGCCGCGGGTGGGAGGGACTCGGTGCCGCCGGTGGGCCACGCCAGAGGGTCGGAACCCAGGGCGTGCAGCTGACGGACCTGGTCCTGACACCACGGCGACAGATCGCTCTCGCCCGCCAACACGGTCGCGACGAACTCGTTCCACGGTTCCCAGCGGTAGTCGGCCACCTCGTCCGGTCGCGGATCGACGGTCCTGTCGTCGTGCAGGACGAGGAACACCGGGCAGATCTCGTACTCGACCACGCCGTTGTCCATCACGGCGCGGTACCGGAACGACGGGAGCACCGGAGCCGCGCTGTCCGCACCGATACCCAGTTCGTGATCGAGGCGCCGCAGAACCGCGGAGTCGAGACGCTCACCCGGCGCGGGGTGTCCGCAGCACGTGTTGGTCCAGATTCCGGGCCAGGTGCGCTTGTCGTGCGCCCGCTGTGTCACCAGGACCTCGCGCTCGCGGTTGATCACGTAGCTCGAGAACGCCAGGTGCAGCGGTGTGGCGTCGTGATGCACAGTGGCCTTGTCGTGGGTGCCGATGGCACGGCCGTCCTCATCGAGCAGTACTACGAGTTCCACACGTGTCCCTTCCGGATGTACGACCGGCCTCCGGTCCAGAGTAGTGGTCGCTCAGCGGGGCCGAGACGGGCGGACGGACACCACCTCGTGGGTGCGCACCGGCCCGGCGACGCGGGCGTGGCACGTGGTGAGGATCGGCGCCGACCGAGACTCCTGGAGGACCACCTCGACGGTGTCCCCGTGGTGGTCGAGGAGGACGTGTCGCCGACCGTCCGGGCCGGGAGCCTCCGACAGGGGATGCAGGGTGTCGATGGCGAAGTCCTGCAGGACGGTTCGTGCGGCGTGCTGGGCCACCTGCACGGCCCCCGAGAGCGCACTGCGGCCGCGCAGGAACTCCGGGGTGACGAGTCCGTCGTGGTGGCGGCGCAGGATGCGGACGACGTCCGCGTCGTCGACGTTGCCGTAGTAGAGACCGTGCGGCAGGACGATCATCGTGCCGGCGAACCGGTCGCCACCGAGGTGCGAGCACTCCCACACCTCGCCGGGGTACGCCGACACGGCCGGCCCGAGGATCGTGCGACCGCGGACGGCGCAACAGCGGTCGTGCCTGCCGTGGGTGCACACGGCCACGATGGTCTCCGTCGACGCGGTACCCGACGATCCGTCGAGCGGGACGTCGAGCAGTTCGGCCGCGTCGGACACCTCGCCCCGGTGCACGCTCTCGTGCCCCGGCCGTGCGTCCACCGACGCCCACCGCCACCGGCCGCGGCCTCGGCGACGGCCGGGCTCCCGGACGGCGAGGGGGCGGAATCCGGCACTCTCGATGCGGCGCACGAGCGCTCCACCCAGTACGGGATCGAGGACGGACGGGGAATCGAGGAACGCCGACGGGCCCCAACTTCCCGCGACCTCGACGAGGAACCATCGTTCTCCGCGAGAACCGCTTCCCGCCAACGTGTCTCCCCGATCACGAGCATTGTCGCTGCACGGGCGCCACGCCGCGGTGGTGCTCACCGGCGTCGTCACGATCGGGCGACGACGAGACCCTCGCGGAGCAGGCGACGCACCACGACGATCGCGTCCTGATCGTCGAGACCCGTGAGGTCGCCGACCGCGCAGTCTTTCCCGCTGTGCAGCTGCCGAACGGCGTCCGCCGCGATCGAGGGCAGCGTGATCGTCTTGGTCCGCGTCGTCACGGCGACCGACTCGGGCGACTGCGTCACCCGCGCGGCGAGCCCGGATCGCCACGTCACCACGGTGGCCGCGGACAGGCCGGCCATCGTGCGCACGGTCTCGAGAGGACGCACCGGGGCCGGCCGCGTGACCTCGACGAAGCGACGGCCGACACGCTCTGCCGCCGTCCGCGCTCGACCGTCGCGACCGTCGGTGTCGGCGAGGGTCGCGGTCAGATCTGCGATCAGCGCGCGCACGTGCGGTACGACGGCGTCCGGATCGGTCAGATCGAGCCCCACGGGCAGCGGGGCCCGGAAGCTCGCGTCGTCCGCGAGGGTGCCCAGCACGTGATGCAGGAGGTCGTGCCGGGTGAAGGCCGACATTCCGACGGTCAGATGGATCGAGGTGTCACCCAGGGCCTCGGCGGAATGGATCCAGCCCCTCGGAACGTACAGCGAATCACCTTCGCGCAGAACGACGTCGAGGGTCGGGTCCGTGCGCGACATGGCGGCGACGGCGTCCCTGCGGTCCGACCACGGCTGGTTCGACAGCGGGTGCTCGTGCACCGGGGGGTGCAGGATCCACCGCTTCTCGCCGGCGATCTGGAGGACGAAGACGTCGTGCACGTCGTAGTGGGGATCGAATCCGCGCGACGACGCGGGGGTGATGTACGAGTTGACCTGCACCGGGTGGCCGAGATCGGCGACCAGGTCGCCGGTGAAGTGGATGAGGGGAGGCCACAGTCGATGGAGTCCCTGCAGGACCAGGGTGTGGCCGTCCGCGAAGGCCGCCAGGATTCCGGCGGAGTCGAGCTGATCGGTCACCTCGGCCCCGAAGCCACCCGAATCGGTGAACTGCCCGCGGTCGGTCAGCGCGCCGTTCCTGGCCATCCGGGCGAAGGGTGTGCGCACGCCGCGTTCGGACACCAGCTCGTCGACGGCGTCCGTCGACAGCAGATCGGTGAACGGAGCGGGAAGGTCGGCCGCACGCGTCAGGAGCGGCGCGCGTCCCCAGTGGTCCTCGGCGAAGGCGCGGGGCTCGATGCTCAGAAGACGACGCAGCGCGGACCGGTCTCCCGGTCCGCGCTCGTCATCGGTCGGTCGGCTCAAGCCGTACCGTCCGCACCGCCGTCGTGGCCGTCGGGGTTCGAGCCGCCGTCGGCCGGGCCCTCGCCGCTGGCCGCGGAGCCGTCCGCGCCGCCGTCGTGTCCACCCGGGTTCGAGCCGCCGTCGGCGGGGCCCTCCGTGCTGGACGCGGTGCCGTCGGCGCCGCCGTCGTGACCGTTCGGGTTGGAGCCGCCGTCGGCGGGGCCTTCGCCGCCTGCTGCTCCGGAAGTGGTGATGTCGTCGTCGTTGATAGCCATCGTCTACCTTTCAGTCGTCACGACCGGACGCCGGAATTCCGGCGTCGGACACACATCGAACGTCCCCGTTCTACAGGAGACAGGTCACGTGTTGACGATTTCGGGACTTCTCAAACTCCGTGTCCACCGCATCGCCGCGTAGAGCACGCCGCCGACCAGGAGCAGCACGCCGGCACGCAGCCATGTCTGCGCGGTCTGCTGCGTCGCGAGCACGCCGCAGCTGATCAGAGCGAGCACCGGAAGGATCACCGGGGTGCGGAAGTGCGGGTGGTCCACCTGGTCCTTGCGCAGCACCAGCACGGCGAGGTTGGTGCTGACGAACACGATCAGGAGCAGCAGGACGACGGTCTCCGCGAGCGCTGCGACGGTCCCGGTGGCCGCGAGAATCATCGCCACCACCGTGGTCGCGACGATGGCCACCCAGGGAGTCTGCCGACGTGGCAACACCCGGCCCGCGACGGCGGGCAGCAGTCGTTGTCCGGCCATCCCGTAGGTGAGTCGGCTGGCCATGATCATGGTCAGCAGGGCGCCGTTGGCCACGGCGATCAACGCCACGAGTCCGAAGAGCCTGTCGGGGACACCGACGTCGGCCGCCGAGACGACGGCGAGCAGGGGCGCCGACGTGTCCGCGAGGTCGCTCGCGGGCACCACCGCGCTCACCGCGAGTCCGACCGCGACGTAGACCGCACCGGCCGTCGCCAGCGAGAGGAAGAGCGCGCGAGGGTAGACGCGGTGCACGTCCCGGACCTCCTCCGCCATGTTGGCCGAGGTCTCGAACCCCACGAACGAGTAGAAGGCGAGCAGTGCCGCCGCGAGGACCGCCACGGCAGGGTTCACGGCATCGGTGAACTCGAGGGTGCGGCCGAGATCGCCGTCGCCGCGACCGAGCACGATGCAGGCGAGGACGACGACGAGGACGAGTCCGCTGACCTCGACGACGGTCATGACCACGTTCGCCCGCATCGACTCCTTGATGCCACGCGCGTTCAGGAGAGCGACGACGGCGAGGAACACCAGCGCGGCAGGAACCGTCGGGACGTCGAGGAAGGCGCCCAGATAGTCACCGGCGAAGGCGACGGACAGCCCGGCCGCGCTCGTCACACCCGCCGCCAGCATCGAGAACCCGACGAGGAACGACACCACCGGCCGTCCGAAGGCTCGCTCGGCGAACACGGCGGCACCACCTGCGCGCGGGTACTTGGTCACCAGCTCGGCGTACGAGGCCGCGGTGAGCATGGCCATCGCGAGTGCCACCAGCAGCGGCACCCAGACGGCACCGCCGACCTCGCCGGCGATCTCGCCCACGAGTGCGTAGATGCCCGCTCCGAGAACATCACCCAGGATGAAGACGAACAGGAGTTTGCCGGTGACGGCGCGACGCAGACCGGGGGAGTCGCCCGGCTCCGCAGGGTCGTTCAGGTCAGTGCTCATCGCACCGGGTTACCCGTTCGCGGGGCCGTTACCCACGCGCACGACCCGGCGATCCGGGTCGTTTGTCGGGTCCGCCTCCGGGTAGCCGGGGCGCGACAAGAGCACGACCCCGAGCGCTGTCAGGAGCCTTCATGTTCCGTCATACCGACCACCTCCAGTTCGACGTGAAGCCGGAGAAGCCGGATCCCGTCTACGCCCGCAAGCTGCAAGAGTTGATCGGCGGCGCGTACGGCGAGATGACCGTCACGATGCAGTACCTGTTCCAGGGATGGAACTGTCGCATGAAAGGCAAGTACAAGGACCTCATCATGGACATCGCGACCGAGGAGATCGGTCACGTGGAGATGATCGCGACCATGGTCGCGCGGCTCCTCGAGGGCGCACCGGCCACCGAGTCCACCAAGAACGCTGCCGCCGATCCCGTCGTCGCCGCGGTGCTGGGCGGGATGGATCCGCAGCAGGCCATCGTGTCCGGTGGCGGACCCACCCTCGCCGACAGCAACGGTGTCCCGTGGAACGGGCGCTTCATCGTCGCCAGCGGCAACCTGCTGGCGGACTTCCGCGCCAACGTCGCGGCGGAGGCGCAGGGCCGCGTGCAGACCGCACGCCTGTGGCACATGACCGACGATCCCGGTGTCAAGAACATGCTCAAGTTCAACCTCGCCCGCGACACGTATCACCAGAACATGTGGCTCGCGGCCATCGAGGAGCTGCAGGCGGACGGTCTGGAGGGTGTGGTGGCGCCGAACGACCTGTTCGACGAGGAGTACGACGAGCACGCGAGCACGCTGTGGCATCTGTCGGACGGCACCGAGTCCGACAAGGGCCGGTGGGCGCACGGCACCGCACCCGACGGCCGCCACGAGAACAGGTTCCTCGCCGATCCGCAGCCGCTGGGCAACAAGCAGAGTGGACCGCCGCCGGACCCGAAGCTCTACGCCACCTACGACGGTGGACTCGGCGAACCGTCGAACGCGGCTCTCGGCACGGAGAAGGGCGTCATGGGCAAGATCAAGGAGACGTTGGACCCCGACGCCGGCTGATCGGCCGACCCGAACGACGAAGAACCCCGGCGCCGATACGGCGCCGGGGTTCTGTCAGGTTGATGTGGATGGTGCGAGTCGATCCGGAGAACAGGCTCCGCGTGATCGTCCTCGCGTCGGAATGAACACGTGTCTTGTCGTCACCGTGTTGATACGCACCACCTGCCTCGAGTTCGTCCTACGACCTGTTCGGCTTGCGTCTCCGACGATAACCCCGCGGAGTGACGCTGTCCACACCTGCGTCATGGCGACGTCATCCGGCAGTCGTCGCGCGTTCGTTCGGGACGCAGTGCGTCATCTGCAGGTCGGCGACGTCGCGGGGGCCGTTCTTCCCGAGATTCGCGCGCCGCCGGTCCTCCTCCTCCGACAGGGTCTGCGATGCGAGCGGTTCGAGTCCGCGGACGTCGTCGGCCGAGATGCCCAGCCCCTCTCCCACGCGGGCGCCGAGTTCGTCGTCGGCCATGAAGAAGTGCCAGACCATCCGCTCCTGCACCTCGCGCGTCGCCTCCGAGATGTTCGCGACGAGATTCGCCACGAGGTCGTCCTTCTCCCACTGGTCCATCAGCTGGTACCGCTGACCGGCCTGCTCGTAGTCGTTGGTGCGATCGATCCGCTTGCGGGTGAGGCGGCCGTGGATCTCCGGACCCTGCTCGTCGTGCGTCGGGTACTCGGCCTCACGGAGACCGCCCGTGATGGAGGGCTCGTAGTTCACGTGCGGATTGCTGCCGGTGTTGTCCACCGAGTACTGCATCTGGCCGCCCTGCTGGTTCGTGGACACCCGCGCGTTCTTCGCCTGGTTGACGGGCAGCTGCAGGTAGTTCGGCCCCACGCGGTAGCGCTGGGTGTCCGAGTACGAGAAGGTCCGGCCGACCAGCATCTTGTCGTCGGAGAAGTCCAGGCCGTCGACGAGCACACCGGTGCCGAACGAGATCTGCTCGTTCTCGGCAAAGTGGTTCGAGACGTTGCGGTTCAGCACCATGCGGCCCACCACCTTCGGCGGGAACTCGTTCTCCGGCCACACCTTCGTGTCGTCGAGCGGGTCGAAGTTCAGCTCGGGATGCTCGTCGTCACTCATCACCTGCACGCGCAGTTCCCATTCGGGGAAATCGCCGCGCTCGATGTGCTCGTACAGATCCTTGCTCGCATGGCCCAGATCGTTCGCCTGGATCGCGGCGGCGTCCGCCTCGGTGAGCGACGCGACTCCCGCCTTCGGGATCCAGTGGTACTTCACCAGGTGAGTCTCGCCCTCGGCGTCGACCCACTTGTAGGTGTTCACTCCGAAACCCTGCTGCGTCCGGTAATTGGCCGGAATCCCGCGGGGGGAGAACAGGTTCACGAGCATGTGGGTCGCCTCGGGCGTCTGCGACATGAAGTCGAAGATGCGCGCGGGCTCCTGCCGGAACGTCACCGGATCCGGCTTGAGCGAGTGGATGACGTCGGGGAACTTGATGGCGTCACGGATGAAGAAGACGCCCAGGTTGTTTCCGACGAGGTCCCAGTTGCCGTCCTCGGTGTAGAACTTGATCGCGAAGCCGCGGGGGTCACGCGCGGCCTCGGACGAATCGCGCCCGCCGATCACCGTCGAGAACCTGACGGCAAGGTCCGTGCGCTTGCCGGCCTCGGCGAACAGCTTCGCGCGGGTGTACCGCTCGATGGGTTCGTCGCCCCACTTCCCGGTGGCCTCGAAATAGCCGTAGGCGACGGCTCCGCGGGCGTGGACGACGCGCTCCGGGATGCGCTCGCGATCGAAATGGCTGACCTTCTCGAGGAACTGGTAGTTCTCGAGGGTGGCCGGACCGCGTGAGCCCACGGTGCGCTGGTTCTGGTTGTCGTAGACGGGATGCCCTTGACGATTGGTGAGGATGTCCCGGTCGTCTGCCGGTGTCGACCCTTGCGACGCGACGTCTGTCATGTGTCGGCTCCTTGACTGCTCTGTGGAACGGAGGCTTCGTGCAGCGGACCGCGTACCCGACACGATCGCGAGAAAACGTGATCGGACAGAATCCCGGAATGAGGACGAGTGCCGGTGTGCTGCTGTTCCGCGGGGGTGGGGGCGAGCTGGAGGTGCTGCTGGCTCATCCCGGCGGACCCTTCTGGGCGCGCAAGGACGCCGGCGCCTGGTCCATACCGAAGGGCGAGTACGACGCCGACACCGAGGATGCGCGCACAGCGGCGGCCAGAGAGTTCGTGGAGGAACTCGGGTCCCCGGTGCCCGACGGGGACTGGATCGATCTCGGCACGGTCGCGCAGTCCAGAGCCAAGTCGGTTCGTGCGTTCGCCGTGCGCGGCGAACTCGACCCCTCGACCGCCGTGAGCAACAGTGTGGAGATGGAGTGGCCACCCAGATCGGGGCGGCGCCTGGTGTTTCCCGAGGTCGACCGCGTGGAGTGGTGTGATCGGACGTCCGCGCGGCGTCGGCTGCTGAGCGGGCAGGTTCCGCTACTCGACGCCCTCGACCGCCACCTCGAGCAGCTCTGAGGCGCACGTCGCGCGGGCGGAGAACCTGTGTGCAGAGATCCGCGGTGAACGCGGATCTCTGCACACAGACCGTCGACGCATCGCGGAGCGGACTGGTCGCCGACGTGATGAGACGGATCGCTCAGCCCACTCAGGCGGCGCCCTGACCTCCGCCGCCGCCCTCGGTCATGCCCTCGTCACGGTCACCCTCGGCGTTGCGGAACTCGTCGAGTGTCGCCTCCGCCGCGTCGCCGGTCTGTTCGGCGGCACCGTCGGAGGAATCGTGGAGATCGTCCTGATCCGGCCCGCCCTCACGCCGCTCGGGGATGTCTCCCGCCGCCTGCTTGGCCTCGTCGATCTTCTCCTGCACGGAGTCGAGCATCGTCTCGTCCAGTTCGTCGGCCATGAGAACTCCTTCGATCGCGGGGAATGTGCCTCGTCACACTGCGTTTTCCCCGTTGTACCGGCGGGTAACCACGATCTGTCACCGAATGACACGGGGCGGTCGTTCCGGCTGCTCTTGCACCGAGACTCAACTTCCATCACAGGGGGCACATCACATGGTCAGCACCACCGCACACACCGAACGGGCGACGCTCGTCGCCCAGCTTCGCGCTCTGCTCGCGCTCACCAACACCGAGGTTCAGGTGGCCGAGACCCGCGTCGCACAGGCTCGGACGGAAGCTGTCCGCGAGGAACTGCTGCAGAACGCGTCGAACGGACGCGATCGCGCTGCTCGCATCGATGCCGCCATTCGTGAACTCGGCGGCTTCCCCGGCGTCGTCGCACCCGTCGTCGGGCGCCTCACCGCGCTGCTCAAGGCCATCGGCGAGCAGGCGCAGCCGTTCGACGAGGCCCTTCTCGGCGATCTCGCGCTGGAGCACCAGCTGCTCGACCGCGCCCGTTACGTCAAGGCTCTCGCCACGACCGCGTCCACGCCGGGCGTCGTGTCGCTCGCAGACGATCTCGTGACCGCCCACACCGCGACCGTCGAGTGGCTCACCACCGTCCTCGCCGAGGACGCCCTCGGTGGACCGGCCGCACTGCGCCGCACCCCGATCCAGGCCGCCACCGGTGCTGCCGTGCGTCTCATCAACACGCCGGTCACCTGGTCGTCGCGAGGTGTCGACCGCGTCGTCGGCACGGCGAAGGACGTTCCCGCGAAGGTGTCCACCCTCATCGGCCGCGGCCAGCGCGCGACCGAACTGGCCGTCGACACCGTCACCGCGAGCCGCGACGCGGCACTCGAGACGGCCGAGGAGGTCACTCGTGACGGCGGCGCGACCGGTGTCGCCGACGCGATCCACTGCACCCGTGCGGCCGGCGGGACGCTCGAGGAGCACGAACTTCCCATCGCCGACTACGACGGTCTGAACGTCGCCGCAGCAGTCGCCGAGATCAAGGAACTGACCGATCCGGCAGATCTGCGCACCGTGGTCGCCTACGAGGAGCGCAACAAGAACCGCCACTCGGTGGTCTCCGCCGCGCAGACTCGTCTGGCAGCGCTGGCGAAGGACATCGTCGGCATCTCCTGATCCACTCACCCGGAAGCCCCCGAGGATCATCGATCCTCGGGGGCTTCGTCTGTCGTCGGTCCGGTCAGCCCGCACGCCTGGTCGGGGTGTCGGCATGCTCCGGTCGTTCTCGGCGGGAGGGTGCCGAGTCGAGGGGAACCGGTCGTGCAGTCTCCGCTCCGCACCGTGCCATCACGGCCTCCCACCATTCCTGCCGCGGACCGGTCTCGGTCCAGACCACCGTGTCGTTATCCATCTGTTCATCTCCTGTCGAAACACCGGAATGCGTCGACGCCTCACTTCTCGAGCGCTGTGAGGGGGATTACCCGTTCGGAGCAGGATCACACCGACCGACCGAGACGGTCAGCGCCACCACGTCTCACTGGGGGTGACCGGAGTGGTGCGCTTGTGCCGGGTCTTGACGAACCAGTTCTCGATGGTGGCGGCGGCCTCGTCGGGCACGTCCTCGCCTTCGAGGTAGGCGTCGATCTGGGCGTACGTCACACCCAGTGCCTCCTCGTCGGGCAGCGCCGGCCGGTCGTCCTCGAGATCGGCCGTGGGTACCTTCTTCCACGTGCTCTCCGGGGCACCGAGTTCGCGCAGCAGGGCCGCACCCTGGCGCTTGGTCAGGCCGGTCAGCGGCGTGAGGTCCACACCGCCGTCGCCGTACTTGGTGAAGAACCCCGTCACGGCCTCGGCAGCGTGATCGGTACCGACGACGAGCAGGTTCCGCTCGCCCGCGAGCGCGTACTGGGCGACCATCCGCTCGCGTGCCTTGATGTTGCCGCGAACGAAGTCGCGCAGTCGATCGACTCCGAGGGCCGTGGCAGCTGCCACGCCTGCGCCGTCCGCGGACGGCTTGATGTCCACCGTCACCGTGGTGTCGGGGCGGATGAAATCGAGCGCGATCGCCGCGTCGGCCTCGTCCGCCTGCTCACCGTAGGGGAGTCGTACAGCCATGAACGTCGCGTCGCCGCCGCCGGCGCGAACGCGTTCCGCGGCGAGCTGGCACAGGCGTCCCACGAGTGTGCTGTCCTGTCCGCCACTGATGCCGAGTACGAAGCCGGCAGTTCGGGTGGCGACGGCGTAGTCGGCGAGAAAGCCCACCCGCGTGTCGATCTCCGCTGCGGGATCGATGGTCGGACGGACCTCGAGTTCGGTTCGAATGGTGTCGCGAAGGCTTGGCATGACTCAACGCTAGCGCCGATCCTCCGCGCGTGCCGGGGATGTTTGTCACCGGACGGAGCGGGAAGGACTACCGGTCCGTGCAGCACTGAGAGAGGAAACGGAAGACACATGTCTCACCACGTCGAGACCGAGGAACTCATCGAGGGCGAGGCGGCCGAACCGGAGCAGCGCGTCGACACCGACGAGGATCTCGCCGAGCTCTGTTCGGAGATCGCGGAACTTGCTCTCGAACGCGACCTCCGTATAGGCACCGCCGAGTCGCTCACCGCCGGGAACATCGCTGCCAACCTGGGCCGCGCGTCGTCGTCCGGAACGTGGTTCCGCGGGTCGATCGTCGCCTACGCCAGCGAGGTGAAGTACTCGCTGTTGCAGGTACCCCGCGGCCCCGTGGTGAGCGAGGAGGCCGCCACGGCCATGGCGAGCGGAGCGGCGTCGGCGCTCGGCGCGGATCTCGCCGTGGCCGTCACCGGTGAGGCGGGACCGGAGACGAACGAGGACGTGGAACCCGGAACGGTCTGGTTCGGCATCGCCGACCACGGGACGACCAGCGCGGAGCGCGTGGTCTTCGAGGGCGACCCGAAGGACGTCCTGGCCGCGACCATCGAACGCGCGCTACGCCTGCTGCGCGACCACGCTCGGTCAGGCGCCCAGCGCGAGTAGGGCGATGTCGTCGATCGGAGAGAGGTCGGGGATGAGGGCGACCAGATCCTCGACCATCTTCGTCGTGGACAGTCCGAGGCGGGCCTGCGTGAACTGCGCGAGACCGTCCTCGCCGAACATGGTGCGCCCGTCGGGACGTGCCTCGGTGATGCCGTCCGTGTAGAGCAGCAGTGTCTGCCCCTCCTGCAACCGGAAACTGCACGCACTGAAGGTCGCGTTCGGCAGAGCGCCGACGAACATGCCTGTACTGGAACGGATCTCGTGCACCTCGCCGCGAGCGGGATCGAGGAGCAGGGCGGGCGGGTGCCCGCCCGTCGCCAGTGTGACGCGGAAACCGCCGCGAGGATCCGGGGTGATCACACCGAACAGCACGGTGCAGAAACGCTGATGCGAGGTGTCCATCAACAACAGTCGATTGAGCTCGGCGAGCCCCTCCGTCGGATCGTCGTGGTGCAGCGCCGCGGCCCGCAGGGTGTAGCGGACCAGCGAGGTGACGGCCGCGGCGCCGGCGCCGTGGCCCTGGACGTCGCCGAGGAAGAACGCCCACCGGTCCTTGCCCAGCGCGAAGACGTCGTAGAAGTCGCCGCCGACCTGCAGCGGTGACGAGGCGTGGTAGTGCGACGCGAGCGTCAGACCCTCGATGGTGGGAAGGGAGGGTGGGAGCAGCGTGCGCTGCAGCACGGCGGCGTAGTCACCGATGATCGCGGAGTCCGCCTCGGCGCGCGTGCGGAGTTCCCGCTCGGCGCGCACGGTGGTCGCGGCCGACAGTCGCAACTCGAACTCGTCCATCGCGATGTCGGCCAGTTCCATCAGGATGTCCGCGCGATCGTCGGACACCGTGCGCGGCACCACGTCGTAGACGTTGACCGTGCCGAGCCGGAAGCCGTCGGCGGTCACGATGGGGGCGCCGGCGTAGAAGCGGATGCCGAGATCGCCGCGGACGAAGGCACTACCGGCGGTGGCCGGGTTCGCCAGGGTGTCCGACGCGACGAAAGGCCCGTCGTGCGTCATCGCCATCGTGCACAGGGCGTCGTGACGTTCGGTGTGGTCCGGGAGCCCGTCGCCGTAGGTGGCGGTGAACCGCACCAGGTCGGCATCGATGATGGACACGGACGCGTACGGCGCGTCGAACCAGCGGGCCGCGAGGCGGGCGATGCGGTCGAAGGCGCCGTCGGCGGCGGTGTGCTCGACGTCGTACCGGGCCAACGCGGCCAGGCGTGCCGCCTCGGCGGCCTGCGCGAGGTCGGGACCGAGATCGAGGGCATCGATCGCCGTTCTCGACGTGGCACGGCGCGGGGAGTCGAACGCGTGGGACGAGAGTGCAGTCACGAAGCCTCCGGTGAGACGAGAGCGGTAATGCTCTCCCCGGGGCTGGAGGAGGAGAGACTCACGGGGAGCCTCAGCAATCGCGTACGAGTCTACGAGACCTGATCGTCGGTGTCGATGCCGGATGTCGGTGCCACGTCCCATGCCATGGTCACGGTGGTGCCCGAGTCGGCGGACGACAGCGTGACGTCGTCCGACAGGGTCTCGATCAGCGGCAGACCGCGGCCACGGAGGGGCCCCGGCGACGAGTCGGACCACGTCCCGTGATCACGGACGGCAACCTCGAGCCGCGCGGAGTCGTAGGTGGCCTGGAGGTCGAAGACGCGTCGACCGGTGGTGGCGGCATAGGCGTGCTCGACGACGTTGGCCATCGCCTCGTAGACGGCGAGCACGATGTCGTACGTCCGCGCCGTGTCGAAGGGCGTGTGCGTCAACCACGCACCGAAGCGGACGCGAGCGTCGGTGATGCGCTGCGGTTCGGCGTCGAGATCGGTGAGGGACAACTGGGTGGGGGGCTGGTGGTGCTCAGTCGTCGCGTCGTCGATCACGAGGGGAGGAGTACCCCACGCGTGCCCGGTCCTCACACCGGGAGCGCTGCTCATGCGAGGTCGTCGACGGGCGAACCGGACGTGGTGACGGCCGCGAGCGCCGCCTCGCGGGTGTCGAGCACGGGGAACGTCTCGTCGAGACCGACCAACTGCAGGGGGCGAGCGGTGGCCGCACCGCGGGCGACGACGGCGAAGGCGACGTCGTCGCCCACCGCCTGATGCGAGGTCACCAGCACGGTCATACCGGCCGACGCGAGAAAATCGACACCCGTCAGATCGATGATCAGCGCGCTCGACGCCGTGGTCCGTACGGCGTCCACCGCATCCTGAAGAATCGGCGCGGTGGCCAGATCGAGTTCGCCCACGACTGTCAGGATCGCTGCGTCGTCGTGCCATTCGGTGTCGACACGGAATGCGTCCGTGGTGTTCTCGGCGATCGACATCGGATGTCCTGCCTTTCGGTGTTCGGTCCAGAAAGGCCATTCAAGCAGCCGAGTCCGACCGATGCCACACCGGCTCCGAGCGCCGGGTGGGGAGTTTGACGGGGTTTTTCCAGGGTATCGAGCCCCGATGAGCAGCATCGGTACGGGCGGCCGACGCGTTCTCGTCGTGGGCTGGTCGAGTGTCGAGAACGGCGAGTGCACGGCCGGGGACCAGAAGGCCATGTGGGCTGTCGCGGACGCGGTGGCCGCGGCCGGGCACCGGGTGGACATCGCCTGGAGCACGGCCATGAGCCGCGCCCCGCTCGGCTCCCGAGCCGGCCGTGACGTCCCTCTCGCCGACGTCGACCCGAGCGAGTACACCCATCTGCTGTGGGTGTGCGGGCCGGTGAGCGGGAGCGAGATCGAGGCGCTGCACCGCAGATTCGCGCACTGCCGCCGTTACGCGGTGGGAGTCAGCGTCGTCGACGTCGCCGGTGCGGCGTACACGGGGTTCGACGAGGTCTTTCCCCGCGACGTCCCGGCCGGCGAGTCGGGTGGGGCGAGGTGCCACGCCCCACCCGTTCCGGACCTGGCTGCCGCGGCGGCACCCGGAGCCGTGCCCGTCGTCGGGGTGTTCACGACGTCCGGTCAGCGCGAGTACGGGACGCGTCGCCGACACGGGGCGGTCGCTGCCGTTCTCGACGACTGGCTCGCCTCCCGGCACGATCTGGCGGTGCTGGATCTCGACACCCGGCTCGATCCGCGGTCGTGGCGATCACCGTCGACGTCGGCTGCGGTCGAGTCGGTGGTGCGCCGCCTCGACGTCGTCGTCACGATGCGCCTGCACGGACTGGTGCTCGCGCTGTCCGACGGCATTCCCGCTCTCGCGATCGACCCGGTGGCCGGGGGAGCGAAGGTGACCTCGCAGGCCACGGCGTGGGGGTGGCCGGCGGTGCTCGCCGCCGACGACGTGGACGCAGCGTCGCTGTCCCGATGGACGGCGTGGTGTCTGTCCGACTCCGGTCGCACGGAGGCGGCGCAGGCGGCTGCGCGGGTGCGCCCGGTGGTGGCGGATCTGCTCGTCGATGTCGTGCGGGCACTCGCATAGTCGCGTGGTCGGTGGGTAGTCGACCGACATGACCGATACCTCGTCCACCCCCGGCGACACCCGACCTCTGGCGCTCGTGACCGGTGCCTCCAGCGGCATCGGGCGCGAGCTGGCCCGACTCTTCGCGCGCGACGGTCACGACCTCGTCGTCGTGGCGGAATCCGACGGCCTCGACGTGGTCGCGACCGAACTGAGCGCGACCGGCGTGTCGGTGACCCCCGTGACCGCGGACCTGGCGACGCCGGACGGTGTGGCGCGCGTCGCCGACGCGCTGCGGGCGCAGGGCCGCCCCCTCGTGGCCGCGGCTCTCAACGCCGGTATCGGTCGCGGCGGCGCGTTCACCGAGGTGCCGCTCGACGACAGTCTCGCCGTCGTCGACCTGAACGTCCGTTCGACGGTGCATCTCGCGAAGGTGGTGCTGGACGGCATGATTCGCGCCGGTGAGGGCCGTGTGCTCATCACCTCGTCGGTGGCCTCGACCATGCCCGGCCCGTACCAGGCCGTCTACAACGCGTCCAAGTCGTTCCTGCAGTCGTTCGCCGAGGGGATCCAGGGCGAACTCAGTGAGTCACCTGTGACCGTCACGTCGCTGATGCCCGGACCCGTCGAGACCAACTTCTTCCACCGCGCGCGCATGGACGACACCGCCATGGGCCGGTCGAGGAAGGATGACCCGGCGGACGTCGCGCGTGCGGGATACGACGCCATGCAGGCCGGCTCGCGCAGGGTGGTGGCGGCGTCGGTGATGTCGAAGGCGATGGCCGCGGTCGACGCGGTCCTGCCCGACGTGGTCAAGGCGACCGGCCACAAGGTACTGGCCAAGCCGCGAGAAGCCCTGCGCCGGTGATGCTTCGAGCCGTCAGAGTCGGTCGCGCACGGCGGTGAGCACGTCGGACACCGAGATGTCGAGCAGGCCGGGATCCGCCGTGTCCGCGTGCGGATCGCCGGTGCGTCCGCTCCACAGCACCGTGTGCGGCCCGTCCGACGGCGGCCCCCACCAGCGCGGCGGGGTGGGACCGAACAGTACGACGGACGGCGTCCGGTAGGCGCTCGCGAGATGCGCCACACCGGTGTCTCCGCACACCACCAGGTCGGCATCGCACACCAGCGCTGCCAGGTGCACGAGGTCCAGCTCTCCGGCCAGGACCGCGTCCGCGCCCAGTCCCGCCTGGTCCGCGATCGCCCGACAGAGACCCCTCTCCTCGGCCACTCCGGTGAGCACCACCCGGTGGCCCTGTCGGTCGAGTCGTGCTGCCACGCGGGCGAACCGGTCGGGAGGCCATCGG
This sequence comes from Rhodococcus sp. NFXS4, assembly GCF_058139645.1. Lineage (NCBI taxonomy): Bacteria > Bacillati > Actinomycetota > Actinomycetes > Mycobacteriales > Nocardiaceae > Rhodococcus > Rhodococcus sp. NFXS4. Next base: position 3,149,948 of record NZ_CP192221.1, on the reverse strand, counting down.
CGTGAGAGCGACGCCGCGCCGGGGTGCACGACCACGGACCGCGTCACGGGCACGTCGGCGGGCCGAGCGATCAGTCGATCCCGCCGGTCCGCCGACGCGCCGCCGTACTCCGTCAGGCGGCACCATCGGTCGACCTCGTGGAGCTCCTGCATCCACGGTGGGCCCGCGAGTCCCCGATCGGGGTGGGCGTGGGTCAGGATCGACGGTGCGCCGGTGGCGACGCACACGTCGATGCTCTGCGGTCCTCGCCCGTGGAGGTTGATCGCGAGGTCCGGGGTCGGACCCGGAGGCGGTCCCGTGAGGCCGCGGGTGTCGATCACCTCGTCCACGCACGCGGTACCGTCCGCGCCGTGCGCCAGGGCGATGAGGTCGGCATACCGGTCCGGCATCGCCAGGGCGAGGTGCGCGTCCGGGTACTGCGCGCGCACGGCTCGGAGCGCCGGCACCGCGGTGAGCAGATCGCCGAGACCGAGCGCGCGCAGGACGAGGATGCGGGAGAGGTTCAGGGCCAGGACGATTCGGTGGAGGAGGTGACCACCAGCTCGCGGATCTCGCAGCCCGCCGGCTGTGAGAGAGCGAAGATCACCGACGCGGCGGTGTCCTCCGGCCGGTTCAACTTGGCGTCGGCCGGCGGCTTGTACTGCTCGGTGCGGCCGTCGAAGAATGCGGTGTGCATCCCGCCGGGGATCAGCAGCGTCACGCCGATCTCGCCGGCGGTCTCGGCGGCGAGGGCTCGGGTGAAGCCCACGACGCCGAACTTGGAGGCGCAGTAGGCGGTGGCGTCACCCACGGCCTTGATGCCGAGCGTGGACGCGCACGTGACGACGCGTCCGTGCGACTCGGTCAGCGCGGGGAGGGCGGCGCGCACGACGGCGACGGTGCCGAGCAGATTGACGTGCACCACCCGTTCCCAGTCCTTCGTGGACACCGAGCCCAGGGGACCGCACGAATCGACGCCGGCGGCGGTGAACACCCCGTCGAGACGGCCGGCGCGGGAGACGAGCTCCAGGGTGGCGGCTTCCGCGGCCGCCGAGTCGGCGAGGTCGGCGACCACGTGCTCGACACCGGATTCCGGTGCGACGCGGTCGATGACCAGCGGTGTGCCACCGGCGTCGAGGACGGCGTCGACGACGGCGGCGCCGAGGCCGGATGCACCACCGGTGACGAGAACGGTTCCGAGAGTGGGGGTCATGAGAGTTCCTTCCATAGTCGATCGTGTGGACGGGTCAGGCAGGGCGTGCACGTGCCGCGTCGACGAGCCGAGTGGTCGAGTACCCGCCGACCACGGGGACGAGCACGATGTCGCCGCCGTGACGACGGACGGTCTCCGCCTCCGGCAACGTCGCCTCCGCGTAGTCGGATCCCTTGACCCAGACGTCGGGTCGTAGGCGGTCGAGGACGGCGGTGGGGGTGTCCTCGTCGAACACCACCACGGCGTCGACGCTGCCGAGTTCGAGCAGCACGCGCGCTCGATCTCGTTGCGAGACCACCGGTCTCGCAGGTCCCTTGGCGCGGGCGACGGAGGCATCGGAGTTCAGGCACACCACCAGGGCGTCGCCCATCAGTCGGGCCTGACGCAGCAACGAGACGTGGCCGGTGTGCAGGAGGTCGAAGCACCCGCCGGTCGCGACGATCCGACCGCCGGCACGTCGGACGCGGTCGATCGTCGTCTCGGCGTCCTCGGGAACGGTCGTGAGCGCGGCAGCGGGGATCTCGCCCTCGCATCGGGAGAAGCCGACGGCGCCGCCGGACACGACGAAGCGGGCCGCCGCGTCGACGGCCGCCCGGGTGGCGGCGAGCAGGGTGGCACCGCCCAGCAGCGCGGCTGCGGCCGCGGTCGCGAACCGGTCACCGGCGCCGCACGTGTCGGCGCCCCGCCCTGCGGCGCCGACGTCCGCGCCGATGGGTACCTCGGTGCGATCGTCGCCCTCCACGAGGACTGCGCCACGTGAACCGGTGGTGACGGCGACACCGGCGGCGTGCAGAGCCGCGGCCACCCGGTCCAGCACCGCCTCCTGGTCCTGCGCGCCCGTGACTCGCCGAGCCTCGTCCAGGTTGGGGGTCGCGAGCATGGTGCCGCGCACCGGCGCGGGCCCTCGAGGATGGGGGTCCCACACCACGGGAACGCGCTCGGCCGCTGCGTCCAGACATGCCCGTAGTGACGGGTTGGCCGCCACGCCGCGGCCGTAATCGGACACGAGAACGGCTCCCGCGGAGGCGATCGCGTCGGACACCCGGGTCGGCACGTCGGCGCGGGACGCCCGCCCGTCGCCGGAATCCAGGCGCAGCAGGGGCTGTCCGGACGCCTGCACACGGGTCTTGCGCACCGTCGTACCGTCGAGCGGCATCGTCACCACCTCGACGTCGCGCTCCAGCAGGTCCAGCACGGTGTCCGCACCGGCGTCGACTCCCACCGCGGTGACGAGCACCGTGGGCACGCCGTAGCGGGCCGAGATCAGCGCGGCGAGCCCGGCACCACCCGGGCGACACCAGCTCCGGGCGACGTCGACGACGGGAACGGGCGCCTCGGGGCTGAGCCGCTCCGCGACACCCTCGACGTCGACGTCGAGCAACGTGTCGCCCACGATCACCAGCGGACCGGGATCAGGCGCCGCACTCACGTCCGCACTCCCAGTGCCGTGTCGAGCGCCAGACACAGCCCGTGCACCAGTGCCAGGTGGATCTCCTGGACCGTCGCGACGGTGGGTGCCTCGACGGCGATCGCGTCGTCCGCCGTGGCGGCGAGTTCGTTGGGAGGAGGGCCCGTCAGAGCCCACACGGTGACGCCGATCTCCTGCGCAGCCTTCGCCGCTGCGAGCACGTTCCGGCTCGAGCCACTGGTGGACAGTGCGACGAGGACGTCCCCCGGGCGGCCGTGGGCACGGACCTGGCGCGCGAAGACCTCCTCCTCGCCGTAGTCGTTGACGATGGCGGTGGTGGCCGAGGTGTCGGCGTGCAGGGCGATGGCGGACAGCGGGTGTCGATCGTGCCGGAAGCGGCCGACGAGTTCGCCCGTGAGGTGCTGCGCCTCCGCGGCGCTCCCGCCGTTGCCGCACGCGAGGAGCCGACCACCGCCGTCGAACACGGTGGTGAGGTGGGCCGCCCACCGGGACAGGACCGGGGCCGCGCCCGACGCCTGCCGGGCCGCGGTCTGCAGGGCTGCGAAGTGTTCCTCGATCATCGTCCGCCTCCGGGTGTGGGAATGGGTGTGGGATCTGGTGCGGGAACGGCTGTGCGCCGGGTGGTGAAGCGATGCACGGCCTCGACCACGTCGCCAGGGTCGATGCCGTCCAGGCAGGGGTGCCCCGGCACCGGACAGCGCCGCGCTCGCGTACCCCGGCACGCCGCAGTCTGATCGCCGAGAACGACGCGAGGCACCCCGTGGGGCGCCCACCGGACGGACGACACCACGGGCGCGAAGAGAGAGACCACCGGGGTGCCGACGGCCGCCGCGAGATGGGCCGGCCCGGTGTTGGGGGCGACCACGACGTCGGCGCGGTCGAGGACGTCCGCGAGTTCGGCGAGGTCGACGCGTCCGGCCAGATTCGCCGCGTCCTCGTCGGCCACGTGGGCTGCGAGCCGGGCCTCCTCCGCGGCTCCCGTCACCACCACGCGATGACCCTCCGCGACGAGCGCGGACACGATGGCCCGGCTGTGGTCCGGTCCCGGCCGACGGGCCGCCACGGCGGCGCCGGGATGCACGACGACGTAGCTCTCGGGACCGGTCAGGTGCGAGGTGTCCGGCAGTGGGCGCCGCACCGACAGGGCGCTGCCACCGGACTCGTACCCGGCCGCGCGCACCAGGGACATGGCACGCTCCGCTTCCGGAACGTCCTCGTCGGGTGCTCGGTGACGCAGATCGAGCAACGAGCCGGGGTAGTCCTCGCAGTGCGCGCCGATCCACGGGATCCCGGCGAGTCGGCCGAGCAGCGCGAGCGGGAGCGGCGACTGGTGGAACGAGCCGAAGACGAGCAGCCGGTCGAACGCTCCGTCGGCGAGTCTCGAGACCAGCGCATCTATCTCGGCGCGGTCGACGGCCGGCGGATCGAGAACGATCCACGGTGCGGTGAACGTGATCACCTCCTGCACGCCCGGAAGGAGTTCCGCCGCAGCGCGCCCGCCGGGACCCACGAGCATGGTCACCGAGTCCTCCCGCGCGATCGCACGCACCGCGGGGCCGGTCAGCAGGACGTCGCCCATGCTGTCCAGGCGAGCCACGAGCACCCGTCTGCCTTCCGAACGTCGCCCACTCACACGGCACCTGCGATCACGGCCGACACGGCGGCCGCCACGGTGGGCGCCACCGCGGCGTGACGGCGAGCATGGTCCACCTCGTCCGCACGGGTGCGGGGCGTGGGCACGAGGATCGCGCGTGCACCCGCAGCCTGTGCTGCGCCGATGTCCGCGCCGATGTCCCCGATGAGGACGCAGTCGGCTGGGGACAGGCCCAGTTCCCGTGCGGCGGCATCGACCATGCCGGGGCGGGGCTTGCGGCACCCGCACCCGTCGCCCTCGCCGTGGGGACACACCTGCCACGTGTCGAACGGACCCAGCAACGTCTCGACGCGTGCATTCACCGCGTCCAGTTGCTCGGGTGCCACCAGACCGCGGGCCACGCCGGACTGATTGCTCACCACGCCGACCTTGATACCGTTGTCGCGCAACAGGTCCAGGGCCTCGCGCGCCCCGTCGACGGGTGTCACCCCGTCGGGATCGGCCAGATAGGGGACGTCCACGATGATGGTGTCGTCGCGGTCGAACAGCACGGCCCGCGCCGGACCCGTGGACGCGTCCGACCGGACGAGACGATGACGCAGCTCCCCGCGTGCCCGGTACGCCACGGCGAGTGGCGGGATCAGCACCGACGTGACGGCCATCGAGACGCACTCCCGTGACGAGCGAGGTCCCGCGGCGATGCGGCGCGCCGCGAACTCCGCGGTGAGTGTCGCCCAGGCCGACGCGGCGGCGGCGGCGGCGATCCTTCGCCGGCCCCTCGACACGGATCGCACGGTGACGGCGGCCGTCAGCGTCGTGACGACGTGGCGGGGCATCATGCCCGGACCCTCACCGATCTCGGAGCGCCAGTCGCGGCCGTACTTCAGGCGCATCAGCGCGTTGTCCTCGTTGCCACGTTGCGCGCGCAGACTCGCCCACGGGTCCGCGCTCACGGCGGGCGGGTGTGTGGTGATCCTGGTGCCGGTGACGATCTCGTACCCGGCGCGGCGAACGCGGACCGCCAGGTCCGAGTCCTCGCGGTACGCCCGTGGGAACCGCTCGTCGAAGCCGTCCACCGTGCGCAACGCCGTGCGTCGATACGCCATGTCGGCAGTGATCCACCGCGCCGTGGACAGCGCCGCGGTGCGGCGTTCGTCGTCGGTGGGCCGACGGTCCGTCGGCAGTGGCACGTCGATCACGGCCTGCGACGCCCCCACGGACGACGGCAGTCCGCGCAGGTCGCGCACGAGGTGGTCCCGCCACGTCGACGCGACCGTCACGTCGTCGTCGAGGAACGCGACCCACTCGCTGCTCGTGTGGCGCCAGCCGACGTTGCGTGCAGCGGCTGGTCCACGCCCGCCACAGCGGACCGGTCGGACGGTGAGATCGAGTGCGGGGAGGTCGAGGGGCTCGGTCGCACTGCGCGGCCTGTCGTCGACCACCACCACGACGTCCGGTGTCGGACCCGTTCCCGAGTCGAGTGCACGCAGCAGTGTGGCCAGGCCGGGCCGACCGATCGTCGGGATCACGACGGACCACGTCGGCTCGCTGTGGGCCGGCGCGCTCATCGGCTTCGCCGGACGAGGAACGGTCCGATGGCCAACGCGTCGACGGGAGAGGATCCGAACAGCTCGAGGGCGTCGTGCGGGCTGTCCACCATGGGTCGGCCCGCGGTGTTGAGGCTCGTGTTGACGACGACCGGGATGCCGGTCCGGCGATCGAACTCGCGCAGCATCGCCGCGGTCGGCCCCGAACCGTCCTCCACGGTCTGGATGCGCGCGGTGCCGTCGACGTGGGTCACGGCCGGGAGCCGATCGCGCCACGCCGGGTCGACGTCGTGCACGAACAGCATGTAGGGGCTGGGAAGCGGACCGCGGGAGAACAGTTCGGGAGCGCGATGCGCGAGCACCATGGGTGCCACGGGCCGGAACTGCTCGCGCCCCTTCACGTCGTTGAGGCGCTCGACGTTTCCGGCATGACCGGGGTGGGCCAGCAGCGAGCGGTGGCCGAGCGCGCGGGGACCGAATTCGGACGGGCCCTGGAACCACGCGACGATTCCGTTGTCCGCCAACACCTCCGCCGCGGCGGAGGCGATGTCGACGGGCCGCTCGAACGGCACCTTGGCCACGGTGAGCTGGGCGGCGATCTCGTCGTCGCTCCATCGGCGACCGAGAGCCGCCGTCGTCATGGGCGCGATGGTGTCACCGGCCTCGGCGGCCACCGTCGCTGCTGCGCCCCAAGCGGTTCCGCTGTCACCGGCGGCCGGCTGGACCCAGATGTCGTCGAACGGACCCTCGGCGAGCACACGGGTGTTGGCCACACAGTTGAGTGCGGTTCCGCCGGCCATGGCCAACCGGTGTTCGCCGGTCCTGTCGGCGAGTTCGCGGGTCAGGGCGAGCAGCACCTCCTCCACGACGGCCTGCACACTGCAGGCCAGATCCGCGTGGCGCTCGTCGAACCGCGCGTCGGGGGCACGGCGGGGCACCAGCTGCTCCCAGTCGATCCACTCGGTGCGGAAGCCGCCGTCGTCGGTGACGTGGACGAACCGACGCAGCAGAGGGAGGTGCCGGGGCCGTCCGTACGAGGCCAGTGCCATCACCTTGTACTCGTCACTCGAGCGAGCGAACCCCAGGTGTTCGGTGAGGTCCTCGTACAGCAGTCCGAGGGAGTGCGGAAGGCTCTGCGTGGCATGCACTTCGAGCTTGGAGTCGAGGTAGCGGCCGGACAGCATCGAGGTGCTCTCGCCCCGGCCGTCGGACACCAGTACCGCGCAGGACCCGCCGAACGGAGCCAGCAGCCCCGCCGACGCGGCGTGCGCGACGTGGTGCCGCACATGGTGGAACGACCCCACGGGTGCCCCGCCGAGAACGGTGGACAGGAAGTGCGGAGCGCGCTCGGCATAGGTCGTACGCAGCTCCTCCCACCGTGGATCGAGGCCACCGTGGCGATCTCCGTGCACGGCGTCGTGGTCCACCAGGGCGGGGTCGTACGAGTACGCGACGGCATCGATGTCCGACGCGTCGAGGCCGGCGTGATCGAGGCACCAGCGAATCGCCGCCTCGGGAAGCTCCCACGCGGAGAACGGAACCGGCCGCTTCCCGTGCTTGCGTCGGGAGAAGCGCTCCTCCTCCGCCGCGGCCACCGTGCGGCCGTCGACCATGACCACGGCGGCCGAATCGTGGAACACCGCGTTGATCCCGAGCACGCGCATGTCTCACCTCCTCTTCGTCCGATCGATCCTCCGGCCGCGCCGGTGAGGCCCGATCTACCCGCCGGCCGCGCCGGTAAACACCGTGTTCGGATTCGGTCGTGATGACGGAGCGGTGTCGGCGAACCACCGGACCGTGCGGGTGAGACCGTCCGCCAGGTCGACGGTCGGGCTCCATCCGAGAGCAGTGCGCGCGACGGTGATGTCGGGGCAGCGGCGCTGGGGGTCGTCCTCGACCGGCGGGCACGGTGCCACGGTGAGGTCGCACCCCACGACCTCGGCCACGGCGCGCGCGATCTCGAGCACCGTCCGTTCGTCCGGGTTGCCGATGTTGACGGGCCCGGGATGCGCCGACCGGACCAGTGCGAGCAGCCCGGCCACGGTGTCGTCCACGTGGCAGACCGACCGGGTCTGCAGACCGGAGCCGGTGACGGTCAGCGAGCGGCCCTCCAGGGCCTGGCACACGAAGTTCGGAATCATCCGCCCGTCGTCGCGGCGCATGCGCGGGCCGTACGTGTTGAAGATGCGGGCGATCGCCGTGTCGACGCCGTGCGTGCGCCGGTAGGCCGCGGTGAGCGCCTCGGCGTAGCGCTTCGCCTCGTCGTAGACGCTGCGCGGACCGGTGGGGTTGACGTTCCCGTGGTACGACTCGGACTGCGGGCTGACCAGCGGATCGCCGTACACCTCACTCGTCGACGCCAGCAGGAACCGGGCACGGTGCTCGCGGGCGAGCTCGAGAGCCCGCTCGGTTCCGACGGCACCCGCGTGCAACGTCTCGAGAGGCAGCCGGTGATAGTCGTCGGGGGAGGCCGCGGACGCGAGATGGAAGACCTGTCCCGGGTCGGCACGGGTGATCGACCGGGGCAGCGGTTCCGTGATGTCGTGCTCGACGACACGGAACCGCGCCTCGCGGTGGAGGTGCTCGATGTTGTCGAGCGACCCCGTGACGAGGTTGTCCACACAGACCACCGCGGTGCCGTCGGCGAGAAGAGCCTCGCAGAGATGTGATCCCACGAATCCCGCGCCGCCGAACACGACCGCGCTTCTCGACGACCTGCCAGTTCGATTCGATCCAGCTCCCTTGGACATGGCGCGGCAGATACCCGTGAGTGCACCCGGCAAACGCGTTTGTCCGGACCCGTTCCGGGTAGACCGGGCGCGTGTCGGGCAGTGAGACGAGCGGTTCCGGGGAGAGGTCGCGCACCACGGTGGTGGTGGCGACACGCAACCGTGCGGACGAACTGGCCACCACGCTGCACCACCTGACGCGGCTGCGGCCGCGACCGCCGGTGATCGTCGTGGACAACGCCTCCTCGGACGGCACCGCGGACGTGGTACGGCGGGCAGCCGAAGAGGGTGCGGACGTGCGCTCGATTCCACTGTCGCGCAACGAGGGTGCCGCGGCACGCAATCGGGGCGTCTGGGCCGCCGAGACCGAGTTCGTCGCCTTCGCGGACGACGACTCGTGGTGGGAGCGTGCGGCGCTGACGACCGCGGAACGAATTTTCGACGTCCATCCGGACATCGCCCTCGTCGCAGCGCGGACGGTGGTCGGCCCCGAGTGTCGGGACGACCCCGTCAATGCGGCCCTGCACGTCAGCCCTCTGGCGTCCGGCAGTGCCGACGTCGACGACCCCGGTCCGCCGGTGCTGGGATTTCTCGCGTGCGCTGCGATCGTGCGGCGCAGAGCCTTCCTGGCCGTCGGCGGCTTCTCTCCGGTCCTGCAGTTCGGCGGTGAGGAGACCCTGCTCGCCTTCGATCTGGTGGCGGCGGGTCATCGGGTGGTGCACGTGTGCGACGTGATCGCACACCACCACCCGTCGACCCGACGCATGGCGACGATCGCCCGACGGAACCTGGAGTCGCGCAATGCAGTTCTCACGGCTCTGATGCGCCGACCGGTGGGGGAATGCGTCCGGTCGGTGACGACGCTGGTGGCGCGCGCACTCGTCGATCCTCGCGTGACGCCGGCTCTCGTGGGCGCGGCGCTCCGTGCCCCGACCGCACTGTGGCACCGACAGACCCTGCCCCCGGACGTCGAGCGGGCCGCTCGCGCTCTCGAGACCACACCGGCGGCGTCCGGGCGCCCCGACGAGGAGGTTCGAGCATGACCGAGACAGCCGATCGTGTCACCGTCGTGATGATCACTCACGACCGACGGGACGAGCTTCACCGCACGCTGAAACACATGACGTCGATCTCGGACGCGGCCCCGATCATCCTGGTGGACAACGCCTCCACGGACGGTACGGCGGACATGGTGCGGGAACTGTTCCCCGAGGTACGGCTTCTCGCCCTGTCGGAGAACCTGGGCGGGGTGGCCCGGAACCGTGCGGTGGATCTCGTGACGACGCCGTACGTCGCTTTCTGCGACGACGACACGCGCTGGCAGGAGGGCGCACTGACACTGGGGGCGGTGCGACTCGACGCCTATCCGGCCCTGGCGACGGTCACGGGCCGCTGTCTGGTCGCGCCGTCGCTGGTCGAGGATCCGATCACTCCCGAGTTCCGGGAGAGCCCGATCGAGGGTCCCGCCTGGCTTCCCGGTCCTGCTCTTCTCGGGATCATGGCGGGTCTGACGATGATTCGCGTGTCGGCGTTCCGGAGAGTGGGCGGATTCTGCGAGAAGATGTGGCTCGGCGGCGAGGAGGAACTGTTGGCCCTCGACCTCGCCGCGGCCGGCTGGTGGATGGTCTGGGAGGAGGGCATGGTCATCGAGCACGAACCGTCGGTGAGCCGCGACTCCACCCGCCGTCGTCAGCTCGGGATCCGGAACACTCTGTGGACGCTGTGGTTACGCCGGCCGGTGCGCAGCGCACTCCGCCGTACCGTCGCGGTGGTGCGGTCCGCCCCCCGGGACCGCGCGACGGCGTCGGCGGTGTGGGAGGCGATGCGGTCCGCCGGATGGGTGGCACGCGAGCGGACAGTGGTGCCGCCGTCCGTCGAATGGGGGCTCGTACTCCTCGAGGAGCCGCAGTCGCGGTCGGTGGCGCGGCGCTACGTGGGGTGACAAATTCGGGGGGTGACAAGTTCGGGGGGTGACAAGTTCGGGGGGTGACAAGTTCGGGGGGTGACGAGATCGGGGTCGACCGGCCTCACACCCGGTCCAGCTGGTCGTCCCCCGATCCGTCCGCGGTGTCGGCGGCGGCCGGCTCCGGAAGCAGTGACCGGTAGACCCGATCGGTGTCGACGGCGATCTGCTCCCACGAGTACCGCGCACGAGCGCGATCGGCGGCCGACATGCCGTAGCCGGTCCGCCGACCCTCGTCGTTCAGCAGGCGACGGACGGCGTCGGCGACGGCGGCAGGCGTGCGTCGGTGGACGAGAACTCCGGTGACACCGTCGATCACGGTGTCGAGGAAGCCACCGACCGCGGTGGCCACCACCGGGATCCCGCACGCCATCGCTTCGAGCGGCACGATCCCGAACGGCTCGTACGTGGGAGTGCAGACCACGATGTCGGCGGAGCGGAGAAGGTCGGGCATCGTCTCGTGAGAGACCTGTCCGACCAGGCGGACGCGGTCGGCCACACCGTGGGCGACGGCGATCTGCTTCAGGCGTCGAGCCTCGTCGTCGTCCGAGACGTCGCTGCGCTCGCCGCCGGCGATGATGAGGTCGGTGTCCGGAATCGACGCGAGGGCCGCGATCGCCAGGTCGAATCCTTTGCGAGGCACCAGTCGGCCGACGGCGACCAGCCGCCGCCGGCGCGCGGGGTCGGGAGAGCTGACCGGCGCCGGCTGGAACTTCTCGAGGTCCACGCCGCACGGCACCACCGACACCCGCCGGCGCGGTATGCCCATCCGGACCAGTTCGGTGACCTCGTCCGAGCACGTCGCGACGACGTGATCGGCTCCGCGTGCGATGAGCCGCTCGATCTTCGGTCGGCTCGGCGGCGACGTGTCGCGGGTGCCCTGGTGCCGACGCTTGACCACACCGAGTGCGTGGAAGGTCACGACCGTGGGAATCACGAGCGGACGCGCCGCGAGCTGGGTCGCGAGCCCCGACATCCAGAAGTGGGCGTGGACCACGTCGGGTCGGTCTCGCGTCCAGTGCTCGGCCAGGTGCGAGGCGAAGTCGCCCATGTGGGGCAGTAGTTCGTCCTTCGGTACCGGCTCCGGCGGACCTGCGGGAACGTGCACGACGCGGTAGCCGTGATCGACGGTGACCTCGTCGGGGAGGTCGCGGGAGTCGCGCCGGGTGAAGACCGACACCTCGTGGCCGCGGTCGACCAGGGCCGCGGCCAGCGCCGCGACGTGGACGTTCTGGCCCCCCGCGTCGATTCCGCCGAGCGCGGCGAGCGGGCTTGCGTGTTCTGACACCATGGCGATGCGCATGAGGAATCCGTCCCTCGGATCGTGCGTTCCGAGACGTCGCTGGTGACTGAACGACGTCCCTCTCGGTCGGTGGAGCGGGTGGAGCGGGTGGAGATGGTCTGGTCGGGTGAGCGGCTTCAGGGGAGGACGGCGGCGAGCGCGCTGTCCCATCGGTCGAGGAAGGTCGGGAGGTCGTGTCGTGCGGAGACGAAGCTGCGTGCCGCCTTGCCGGCGAGCTCGGCTGCGATCGGCTCGTGGACGAGTTCGCTGATTCCGGCGCGGAGGACGTCGACGTCGTTGGAGAGGACGCCGACCTCGGGCGGCACGGTGGCCGCGACCTCGGTCGTCGCCACCGCCACGACGGGCATGCCCAGGTACATCGCCTCGAGCAGTGACAGTCCCAGCGACGTCCATCGTGCGGTGTGCACGTAGACGCGGCGTCGAGCGATCTCGCGGTGCAGCTCGTGGCCCTGCACGTCGCCGAGGCCGCGGACGTTCGCGGTCGGCTCGTCCAGTTCGCGGGTTCTCATCCCGAACACGTCGAGCGGTGCGGCGCCGGCCAGCGGGCCGAGGAGGTCGGTTCCCACCACGCGTCCGCGTCGGACCGGGTCGTTGATCATGGTGACGGCTCGGGGCAGCGAGCCCGTGTAGAGCGGACCGGGGTCGGCGATGCCGTGCGGGATCACCGTCGTCGGCGCGACGCCGGTGTCCCACATGAGGCGATTGAACTCGGTCACGTGCACGACAGGGATGTCGCTCCGATCCGCCAGCGGGTGGACGGAGTGCACGGGACTCGGTCGTGGCGCGTTGTGCTCGACGTAGATCGCCGGGACGTCGCGGCCGGGTCGTCGACCCAGAATCGCTTCCGCCAGCTCGAGCTCCTGCGGGCGTTGCAGCACGACGACGTCGACATCCTGCGCGGGCGCACGATCGACCGGTACGTCGATCACGGAATCCGACCAGGGTCGCCCACACCGTCCGCGCCCCCACTCGTCACCGGTGTCGCTCACCGGGAGCAGGTACCGGTGTCGACCCGCGACGAAGGCGGACGTCCACGATCCGTGCACGTGCCACAGCAACACCGAACAGGACTGGGACATACCGCTCGGATAACCCGGATCGAAGGAAAAAAACATCCGGACGGCGTTCAGCTCCGAATACTTCTCCCACATCTCACGCCGAGGTCACTTCATCGGATCGTTTCCCCAGTTCATCAGCGAGTAGCGCCACCGCGAGTGCTCCACGTCCTTCGAGGGGCCCTGGGCGCGATGTCGGTGCACGTATCCGACGACCTTGCGCATCGCGGCGACGTCGTCGTCCGTGAGATCGGATTTCTTCGTGTCCAGGATCGAGGTGATGCGCCGCCCCATCTCGTGCCCCGTCGACTCACCGTCCTTCGAGTCACCGACGGAGCGGGACTCGTCGGTCGTCAGCCAGTCCTCGAGCTCCTTCCTGGTCATGTTGACCGCGTCCTTCCAGTCGTCCCACACGTCGTCCACCGTCTCGTTCTTCTCCGTCATGACGCATCGCGTTCCCCGGAAGCGAGGGCGGCAATCCCGGTCGTTTGACGTCCGTCCTGACGGGCAGACCTCCGGACGAGACGACCGAACACCCGTCGGACACACCGTGGGAGGAACCGATGCATCCGAACTCACTCCGTGCGTTGACCGAGTCCACCGGACCTTTCGTGTCCGTGTACTTCGAGGATTCGCACGACACCGAGGACGCGCGAACGCGCCTCGAGCTCAGCTGGCGCGGGATCGAGGAGGAGTTGCGGGAGCGGTCCGCACCGGACGAGGCCGTGGAGGCCCTCCGGTCCGCGGTGCTGGACGCACCGCCCGCCGTCGGTCGCAGCGGGCGCGCTCTCATCGCTGCCGGGGCGACGGTGCTCGTCGACGAGCGCCTCCTCGGCCCGCCCGTCCGGACGGAGGTGCGGGTGTCGGAGTTGCCCTACCTCGTTCCCCTCGTCGACCACGGCCCCGTGGACCTGACCTACCTGGTGGCGTGGGTCGATCACGCGGGAGCCGACATCACCGTGCACGGACCCGGCGGAGTGCACGAGGAGACCGTCGACGCCGTGTCCGGACCCGTTCACCAGGCAGCCGGGGCGGAGTCCGCCGGCTACGGCACCCCGCAGCGCCGTACGGACGACGCCGCGCGCCGCAACGTGAGCGCCGTGGCCGACCGGGTGACGCACCTGATCGACGAGCGACGGCTCGACGTCGCGTTCGTCGCCGGGGAGGTGCGCTCGCGAACCGATCTGCGCGGCGCGCTCCCGGAACGCACGGCGGACGTCGTGGTCGAGCTCGACATCGGGGCACGCGGAAGTGGGGACCACGACGAGGAACTGGCGCACGCGATCGAGGAGGAGGTCGAGCGTCGACGACTCGCCGCGATGGACGACGCCGCCCGGAGGTGGTCGGCCGAGACGGGCCGGGGGTCCGGGCTCGCGATCGACGGTCTCGACGACGTCTGCGCAGCGGTGCGCGACGGCAGCCTGGAGACGCTGCTCGTCGGGGATCTCCCGGAGGTCACCGTGGTCGCGGACTCGTCGCCCACCATGATCGCACCGGACCCCGACGCGCTCTCGGTGTTCGGTGTCTCTCCCGCCCGCACGCTGCGGGCCGACGAGGCCGTCCCGTTCGGTGCGCTCCACCTCGACGCCGAGGTGCTGCGCGTCGACGAGCGGATCGATCCCCGCGACGGCATCGCCGCGCTGCGCAGGTACGCGACGTGAGGGGTCGACACCCGACGTGATCGAGCCCGCGCACCGCGCCCGTGCGACCATCTGCCGATGAGTGTGTTGGTGTGCTTCCATGCCCATCCCGACGACGAGGTGTTCGGCACCGGCGGGATCATGCGGTCGGCAGCCGACGCCGGCCACCGAGTGGTGCTGGTGACGGCGACCGACGGTGCGCTCGGTGAGGTGCCCGACGGCCTGTTGACCGAGGGCGAGTCGCTGCACGATCGGCGGCAACGTGAACTGGAGCGCTCGGCCGAGGTGCTGGGGGCACAGCGCGTGGTCGTGCTGGGATACGCGGACTCGGGGATGGCCGGGACCGAGGGCAACACGAACCCGCACGCCTTCGCCAACGTGGATGTCGAGGAGGCCGCTCGGCGGCTCGCGGACGTTCTCGTCGAGGAGCAGGCCCGTGTCCTGACGGTCTACGACTCGCACGGTGGTTACGGCCATCCCGACCACGTGCAGGTGCACCACGTGGGGGTGCGCGCCGCGGTCATCGCCGAGGTGCCGTTCGTCTACGAGGCGACGATGAACCGTGACCGCATGCGCGAGATGATGACGGCGAACCCCAACTGGGATCCGGGCGAGAACGAGGACGCCTCGCAGCTCGACATCGAGGCGTTCGGCCTGCCCGAGTCGGAACTCACCACCGCGGTGGACGTGTCCGGTGTCCTGGCCGCCAAGCGTGCGGCGATGGTGGTGCACGAGTCGCAGATCGGTGACTTCGGCCCGTTCATCCCCATGTCGGACGAGGATCTCGCGTCCGCGTTCGGCACCGAGTGGTTCCGACGCATCGTGCCCCCGGTCGACGCGCCCGGCGCCGTGCGCGAGACCGCACTGCCTCTGTAAGTCCGGCACCGGGGGCGGTTTGGTGGCGGGAGCGCAGGGTAGCCCGGAGCATGAGCCTCGTCACAGGAGATGTCGGAGTACGCCTCACGGTCAACGGCGAGGAGCACCGGATCGAGTGCGACGTCCGGACGACCCTCCTCGACGCGCTGCGTGAGAGGCTCGGGCTGACCGGGTCCAAGAAGGGGTGCGACCGCGGTCAGTGCGGATCGTGCACGGTGCTGTCCGGTGGTCGGCGCGTGGTCAGCTGCCTGACGCTGGCCGTCGCGGCACAGGACGACGACATCACCACCGTCGAGGGGCTCGCCGACGGCGAGGACCTGCATCCCGTGCAGGCGTCGTTCCTCGCGCACGACGCATTCCAGTGCGGCTACTGCACCCCCGGTCAGATCTGCTCTGCCGTCGCCGTGCTCGACGAGGTGAAGAACGGATGGCCCAGCGCCGTCACCGAGGACCTCGACGGCGTGCCGACGGCCTCGGACGCGGACATCCGAGAACGGATGAGCGGCAACATCTGTCGGTGCGGCGCCTACCCCAACATCGTCGATGCCGTGCGAGAGAACATCGACGGCATATCTGCAACGACGACGGAGACGGGCGCGGACCGGTGAAAACATTCGCGTACGACCGTGCCGCCGACGCGTCGACCATCGCGTCCGCACTCGCCGAGGGGTCCACCCGCGTGCTGGCCGGCGGAACCAACCTCGTCGATCTGATGAAGCTGGGAATCGAGACCCCGGACCGGCTCGGCGACATCACGGGTCTGGCCCTGGCGGACATCGAGTGGAACGACGGCAGTGGCGGCGGGGTGCCGGGTCTTCGTGTCGGGGCCCTGGTCCGCAACAGCGATCTGGCCGCCGACCCCGTCGTGCGTTCGCGGTTTCCCGTCCTGTCGCGCGCCGTGCTCTCGGGTGCGTCCGGTCAACTGCGGAACATGGCGACCACGGGCGGGAACCTGTTCCAGCGCACCCGCTGTCCGTACTTCATGAACGTCGACACAGCGTGCAACAAGCGTGAACCGGGCTCGGGCTGTTCGGCCCTGGACGGCGATCGGCGCAACGCCGCGGTGCTGGGCGCATCGCAGCACTGCATCGCCACCCATCCCTCGGACATGGCCGTGGGCCTCGCGGTGCTCGATCCCACTGTCACCGTCGTCGGCACCGACGGAGTACGCGAGATCCGGTTCGCCGATCTGCATCGGCTTCCCGAGTCCGCACCCGAACGCGATTCGACTCTGCGGCAGGACGAGTGGGTGACGCACCTCGACATACCGCCGCTTCCACCCGGTGCGCGCTCGACCTATCGGAAGGTGCGGGACCGTGCGTCCTACGCCTTCGCGAGGGTGTCCGTCGCCGCCGTCGTGGTCGTGGAGAACGGGGTGTTCACCACGGCGCGCATCGCGCTGGGCGGAGCCGCTCACAAGCCGTGGCGGGCCACGGTCGCCGAGTCCGAGCTGCTCGGGGCGATCCCGTCCCGGAGCGGCGTGATCGCTGCGATGGAGCGCGAGCTCGCCGCGGCACACACGTTCCCCGACAACGACTACAAGTTGTCACTCCTCGCGTCGACGGTGGCCTCCACCGTGATGTCCCTCGCCGACGCGGCCGCGGACGAGGCGGCCACCCGATGAGCGTCACGGGAACACCGGTCGAGCGGCTCGAGGGCCGCGACAAGGTCACCGGAGCCGCCCGGTACGCGGCGGAGTACCGGGACGTCGGTGGAGAACCAGCGCACGTGGCGATCGTCGGCGCCGCCGTTCCGGCGGGGCGTGTGCTGGACGTGGATCGTGCCTCGGCGCTGACGCTTCCGGGTGTCCTCGCCGTGCTGTGGCACGGCAACGCCCCGACGCTCGGGTCCGCCGGGGACGGCGAGTTGCAGGTGCTCCAGTCCGATGTCGTCGCCTACCGCGGGCAGATCGTCGCCGTGGTCGTGGCGGAGACGTCGGAGCAGGCGACGTGTGCGGCCTCCGTTCTGGACGTCACGTACGAGAGTCGCCAGTGCGACAACGAATTACGGGAGCATCACCCGGGCATCTACGCACCCGAGCAGGTGAACGCGGGCTTCGACACCGATGTCGTCACCGGGGAACCGGAGCGGCGCTTCGAGGAGTCCGCGGTGCGCGTCGACGTCCGCTACACGACGCCGCCCGAACACAATGCGCCCATGGAGCCGCACGCGTCGATCGCCGCGTGGAGCGAGGACCGGTCGACCCTCACGGTCTGGGACTCTACGCAGGCGCCGTCCGGCGTGGCCGGAGATCTCGCCGAGCTCTTCGGCGTCGACTCGGACGCCGTGCGCGTCATCGCCCGGCACGTGGGCGGCGGCTTCGGATCGAAAGGGAGCACGCGACCGAACGCGGTCGTCGCGGCCATGGCGTCGTCCGTCGTGGGTCGACCGGTCTCGTTTCCGGTTCCACGCCGGTCGACCTTCGACTTCGTCGGCTACCGGACGCCGACGATCCAGCGGGTCCGACTGTCGGCGGACGCGGACGGCTCGATGACGGCGTTGCTGCACGATTCGCTCCAGCAGACCTCCACCGTGATGGAGTTCGTGGAGCAGACGTCCGAGGGCAGTCGCCACGTGTACGACATCGACGACGTCTCGACCACGCATCGCGCGGTCGCGCTGGACGTCGGGACACCGCGCTGGATGCGCGCTCCCGGTGAGGCGCCCGGCATGTTCGCTCTGGAGTGCGCGGTGGACGAACTGGCCCACGCGCTCGGAACGGACCCCGTCGAGTTGCGGCTGCGGAACGAGCCGTCGGTCGATCCCGCGGACGGGCAGACCTACAGCTCACGTACCGTCCGCGCCGTCTTCGAGGAGGGCGCGCGGCGCTTCGGTTGGGCCGGTCGTGACCCGCGGCCCGCGATACGCCGAGAAGGACGCACCCTCGTCGGGACCGGTGTCGCGATGGCGACCTACCCCGCGATGACGTCGCCGAGCACGGCGCGGGCGACCGTCCGTGACGACGGGACGGTCGACGTGTCCGTCGCCGCGTCGGACATCGGTACCGGCGCACGAACGGTGCTCGCCCAGATCGCCGCCGACGCGCTCGAGGTCGCGCTGGACCGGGTCCACATCCACGTCGGGGACAGTGCGCTGCCCACGGCGCCCGGCGCAGGCGGGTCCTCGGGTACCTCGTCGTGGGGCTGGGCGGTGACCAAGGCCTGTCGTGCGCTGCGCGCGGACGGAGACCTCGCACCGGGTGCGACGGCCACCGCGGACACCACCGACGACCTCGAGGAGCGTGCGGCGCTGGCGCGGCAGGCGTTCGGCGCCCATTTCGCCGAGGTGCACGTCGACGTCGACACGGGGGAGGTCCGCGTGACGCGGATGCTGGGCGTCTTCTCCGTGGGCCGTGTGCTGAACCCTCGGTTGGCTCGGTCACAGCTCCTGGGCGGCATGGTGTTCGGTATCGGCATGGCACTCATGGAGGAGGGCATCGTGGATCGACGACACGGCGGCTTCCTCAACGCCGACCTCGCGGAGTACCACGTCCCGGTGGACGCCGACGTCGCCGACATCGAGGCGATCTGGGTCGAGGAGCACGACGACGATCTGAACCCGATGGGCAGCAAGGGGATCGGCGAGATCGGCATCGTGGGGTCGCCTGCTGCCATCGCCAACGCGGTGTTCCACGCGTGCGGTGTCCGGGTGCGAGACCTGCCCATCACTCTCGACACCCTGATCGAGCGGATGGACCCCGCGCTGCGCCTGTGACCACCCGGTCAGCCCAGCAGATCGTCCAGGCGCTCGTAGCCCTCCCGCATGCCCTTCTCCATGCCGCTCGCTGCCATCGAGTCCCGCGCCTCCAGTGTCGGGTACACCGAGTGGCCCTCCAGCCGGCAGCGGTCACCCAGGTCGACGAACGTGAGGAACTCGATGCTCACCACGTCGGGGAAGCCCTCGTACTCGAAGGTCTGCACGGCGAACTCGTTCGTCCGCACCGTGTGGAACATGCCGTGGAACGCGTACTCCGCACCGCCGGGATCACGGTGGACGTAGCGGTACCGGCCACCGCCGCGGAAGTCGTACTCCTCGACCGACATCTCGTAGCCGGCGGGACCGAGCCAGCGGGACACCAGTTCGGGCTCCGCGTGCGCCCGGAAGACCGCGGACACGGGTGCGTCGAACTCGCGCCGGACATCGATGAACGGCAGACCCGCCGGTGAGTGGATGTGCAGCGCCCTGTCGCCGGTTCCGGTCATCGTCGTCTCCTCGATCTCGGGTGGCGGGGAGGTCCAGTGTGAATCAGTGCTGGTCGTCGGTCGTGTGGATTCGAGAAGAACGGAAGGTGGTAGACACATCGGGACATGATCGCCGGTTCCACCGCGGCGAGGGTGTCTGCCATCACACTGCCGCGACAGCTCGGGGGACCCACGTGCGTATCGCTCTGCTGTCCTACCGGAGCAAGCCCCACGTCGGCGGTCAGGGTGTCTACGTCGCGCGTCTGAGTCGAGCGCTGGTGGACGAGGGGCACGAGGTCGAGGTGTTCTCGGGTCAGCCCTATCCCGATCTCGACCCGCGGGTGCGGCTCACGCGAGTACCGAGCCTCGACCTCTATCGAGACGACGATCCGTTCCGCACCCCGCGGCCCTCCGAGATCCGAGACCTGGTCGACGTGTCCGAGGTGCTGACCATGTGGACGGCCGGGTTCCCGGAGCCCCGCACGTTCGGGGCACGCGCCGCTCGTCTGCTGCGCGCGCGAGCCGACGAGTTCGACGTGGTGCACGACAACCAGTCGCTGAGCTACGGATTGCTGCGCATCCCGTTGCCGCTCGTGGCCACCATTCATCACCCCATCACCCGCGACCGTGCCCTCGACCTCGCGGCGGCGCCGTGGCGACGACGGATCACCGTGCGGCGCTGGTACGGCTTCCTCACCATGCAGCGGCGGGTGGCGCGCCGGATCCCGCGGTTGCTGACCGTGTCCCGCTCGTCCGCGGTGGACATCGTGGACGCGTTCGGGGTCGCTCCGGGTGCGGTGACGGTGGTCCCGCTCGGGGTCGACACCACCGTGTTCACCCCCGGCGCGGCGCCGCGAGTTCCCGGCCGCATCGTCGCCGTCGCGAGTGCCGACGTCGCCCTCAAGGGTGTGCGGCACCTACTCGAGGCGGTCGCGAAGATGCGCACCGAGCGGGATGTCGAACTCGAACTGGTGTCGAAGGTGGACCCCGCAGGGCCGACCCGGACGTTGATCGACGATCTCGGTATCGACGACATCGTGCGGACGCGGAGCGGTCTCGACGACGCCGAACTGGCGCGCGTGCTGGCGTCGGCCGACGTGGCCTGCGTGCCGTCGCTGTACGAGGGCTTCTCGCTCCCGACCATCGAGGCCATGGCCTGCGCGACCCCCCTCGTGGTGAGCCGCACCGGGGCGATCCCCGAGGTCGTGGGGCCCGACGGGCTCTGCGCCGATCTGGTGCCTCCCGGTGACAGCGACGCCCTGGCGCGGGCCCTGATGCGCGCGCTGGACGACGAGCCCCGCCGACGCGCCATGGGCGAGCGCGGGCGGGAACGGGCCACGCAGACCTACGGCTGGCCGGCGGTGGCCGCCGCGACCGTCGCGGAGTACGAGAAGGCGATCGCCGATCGCCGTGGACGAGGGAATCGAGAGACGACATGCTGACGATGGACTTCGACCGGCTCGGCTTCGGTGCGGGCGATCGCGTCATCGACATCGGGTGCGGCCAGGGGCGCCACTCCTACGAGTTGTACCGCCGCGGGGCCCATGTCACCGCCTTCGACCAGAACGCGGACGAACTCGACGAGGTCAAGGTCATGTTCGGCGCGATGGCCGAGGAGAAGCAGGTACCGGAGTCCGCCACGGCGGAGACGGTCGTCGGCGACGCGTTGTCCCTGCCGTTCCCGGACGAGTGGTTCGACGGGGTGATCGTGTCCGAGATGCTCGAGCACGTGCCGGACGACGCGTCGGCCATCGCCGAGATCGCGCGCGTGGTGCGCCCCGGCGGCACGGTGGCGGTGAGTGTCCCGCGCTGGTTGCCCGAGCGGGTCTGCTGGTCCCTCTCCGACGAGTACCACGCGAACGAGGGTGGCCACGTTCGGATCTACCGTGGGAGTGAGTTGGCGGCGTCGCTCACCGCGGCGGGCCTCGAGGTCACGCACACCCACCACGCGCACGCACTGCACGCTCCGTACTGGTGGCTCAAGTGCGCGGTCGGGGTGCGGAACGACGATCACCCGCTGGTGCGCGGCTATCACTCGATGCTGGTGTGGGACATGATGAAGGCCCCGCGCACCACCCGAGTGCTCGAGCAGGTCCTGAATCCCGTCATCGGCAAGTCCGTGGTGATCTACCTGCGCAAGCCGGAGACCGGGATCGGCGGACCGGGGGCCGGACGTGGCGCTTACTGATCACGTGACCCCGTCGGTTCCCGGAATCCTGTCCGCCGAGCAGTGTCTCGCCAGTGCGCGCAGCATCGCCGCCGTCCAGGTCCGGTCCGGGGCGATTCCGTGGTCCGAGGGCGGGCACCTCGACCCGTGGGACCACGTCGAATCGGCCATGGCGCTCAGCGCCGCGGGCCTCGTCGAGGAGGCCGACGCCGCGTACGAGTGGTCGCGGCGCACGCAGCGCAGCGACGGCACCTGGCCGATCCGGCTGCGCGGCGACGTCGTGGAGGACGCCGGCGCCGACACCAACTTCTGCGCATACATCGCGGTGGGGGTGTGGCACCACTTCCTCGTCACCGGCGACGACAACTTCGCCCTGGCCCTGTGGCCCACCGTGCGCCGCGCCGTCGACTTCGTCCTCGGTCTGCAGACCGACCGCGGCGAGATCGCCTGGGCCGCAGGGCCGAACGGATCGCGTGCCGAGGCCCTGCTCACCGGGAACGCCAGCATCCACCACAGTCTGCGGTGCGCGCTGGCGCTCGCGGCGTACATCGGCGACCCGCAGCCGGACTGGGAGGTCGCCGTCGGCCGGCTGGGTCACGTTCTGCGGCATCACCTCTCGGCTTTCACGCCGAAACCGTCGTACTCCATGGACTGGTACTACCCGATCCTGGGCGGCGCCGTGCGCGGACGGGCGGCCGGGCGGCGCATCGACGACCGGTGGTCGGACTTCGTCGTGGAGGGGCTCGGCATCCGCTGTGTCGACGACCGACCGTGGGTCACCGGTGCCGAAACGTGTGAGCTGGTTCTGACTCTCGACGCGATGGACCGGGTCGACGTGGCGACGGACCTGCTCGGAAGCATGCAGCACCTGCGGGAGGACGACGGGTCGTACTGGACCGGGCTGGTCTACGCGGACGGCAAGCGGTGGCCCGTCGAGAGGACGACGTGGACCACCGGAGCCATGATTCTGGCGGCCGACGCCCTGTCCCGGTCCAGTGCCGGATCCGGCATCTTCCGGGGGGGCGATCTGCCCGTCGGGCTCTCCGGCGCGCATCGCAGCTGCGGCTGCGCGGGGGAGTTCTACCCGGCGAGCGTGCCCGGCTGACCCGAGGTCCGCACCAGCACTCGCAGTGAGCCGACCACGCGGTTCTCGGTGAACATGCCGCTGTCGAGGGCACGCCGGTAGATGCGGTACGGGGCCTGCCCGCCGTCCGCCGGATCCGGGAACACGTCGTGGATGAGCAGGGCGCCTCCGACCGCGACCCACGGCGCCCACCCCTGGAAATCGACCGTGGCCGCCTCGTCGGTGTGGCCGCCGTCGATGAACAGCACGTCGACGGGATGCTTCCACAGCGCGGCGACGTCGCCGGAACGGCCGACGACGGCGACGACGACGTCCTCGAGGCCCGCCCCCGCCAGGGTGCGGCGGAATCGTCCGAGAGTGTCCAGCGCACCGGTGGCCGGGTCGACGAGCGTGGTGTCGTGGTACTCCCAGCCGACCTGGTGCTCCTCGGATCCGTGGTGGTGGTCGACGGTGACCACACGGCCGCCCGTGGCGCGCGCCGCGGCGCCGAGGTACACGGTCGACTTGCCGCAGTAGGTGCCTATCTCCACCACCACGCCGTCGCCCAGGAACTCGGCGGTGGCGTCGAAGAGCGCGAGTCCCTCGTCGGCGGGCATGAATCCTGTTGCTGCCTCAGCGAACTCGCGCAGGTCGTCGGGCATGACGGGACGTGCGGGGGTGTCGGTCACACGGGCGAGCCTAGCTGGTCGAACACCTTGCCCGGGTTGAGGATGCCCTGCGGATCGAGTGCGTCCTTGACCGCGCGGTGCATCGCGAGGACCACCGGATCGAGTTCCTGGACGAGTCCGTGCATCTTGAGCAGGCCGACGCCGTGCTCGCCGGTGACGGTGCCGCCGAGGGCGAGTGCGGCGTCGATGATCTCGTCGAACGCCGCCTGCGAGCGTGCTCGGGCGGCGTCGTCTCCCGGGGGTGTGATGAGCAGTGGGTGCAGGTTGCCGTCGCCGGCGTGGGCGATGTTGGCGATGACGACGTCGTGGGCGATGCCGATCTTCTCGATCCGCGACAGCATTTCCGGCACATGCCGTTTGGGGACGCACACGTCCTCGGTGAGCACCGGGCCCAATCGTTCCATGGCCGGGTAGGCCAGGCGCCGCGCCGCGAAGAGCGCGTCCGCCTCCTCCTGATCGGTGGACACCGCCGACCAGGTGGCGCCGCCCTCGTCGAAGCAGGCGAGCATTTTCTCCGCCTCCTGGTCACCGATCTGCCCGGGGGTGTCCACGCGGCCGAGCAGCACCACTTCGGCGTCGACGGACAGTCCCATGTTCTTCCACGCGTCCACCGCGAGGAGGCACTGCTTGTCCACCAGTTCCAGAGCGGAGGGGGTGAGCCCGGCGGCGGCGACGGCGGCGACCGCTCGGCCCGCGTCGACGATCGAGTCGAAGTAGCCGGCGACGGTGCGTTGCGGGTCCTGGAGGGGGCGCAGTTTGACGGTGATCTCGGTGATGACGCCGAGTGTTCCTTCCGAGCCGACCATCAGTCCGGCGAGGTCGTACCCCGCGACGCCCTTCGCGGTGCGTCGGCCGAGTCGGACCTTCTCACCGGTGCCCGTGACCACCTCCATGCCCATGACGTAGTCGCGGGTCACGCCGTACTTCACGCAGCACAGGCCGCCGGCGTTGGTGGCGACGTTGCCGCCGATGGTCGACCACGGCGAACTCGCCGGATCCGGTGGGTACCAGAGGCCGACCTCCGCGACGGCAGCGCGCAGATCGTCGTTGATCACGCCCGGTTGCACGACGGCGTACCGCTCGAGGTGATCGATCTCGGTGATCGCGGTCATGCGGTCGAGCGCGAGGACGATGCACCCCGCGGTGGCGTTCGCGCCGCCGGAGAGCCCTGTCCCGGCGCCGCGGGTCACCACGGCGGTGCCGTGGTCGAGGCACGCCCGTACCGTCGCCTGGACCTCGTCGGCCGTGGCCGGACGCACCACCGCGAGAGGGGTCGCGGACGGCGCCCACTCGGCCTCGTCGTGCTGGTAGGACGCCATGACGTCGGGATCGACCACCACCCGATCGGCGGGGAGTACGGCGAGCAGGGCATCGACGATCATCGGTCGAGCGTAGCGCCGGGCGACCGCCCGCCCGCCGGATCCCGCCCCCCTCTTCGGAGGGTGGTGGGAGTGGTTCAGGTCACATACGTTCCTCCCGAGTCCGACGATTCGGACGATCCTCACCTCGGATGGAGAACCATGACCACAGTTTCGCCGGACGACGCGACGGCGCGCGCCACCTCGGCACCACCCGTCGCGGCACCGCCCGCCACGAGCGTCCGCAAGGTGGCCGTCGCCAGCGGCATCGGAACGACCATCGAGTTCTACGACTTCTTCATCTACGGCACCGCGGCCGCGCTGGTCTTCCCGACGGTGTTCTTCCCGGCACTGGGATCGACGGCCGGCACCGTCGCCTCGTTCGCCACCTTCGCTGTCGCCTTCGTCGCGCGTCCCGCGGGAGCTGTGTTGTTCGGTCACTTCGGCGACCGCATCGGCCGCAAGAAGACGCTGATCTCGACGCTGCTGTTGATGGGTGTCTCCACCTTCGTCATCGGGCTGCTCCCCGGTGCCGCGACCATCGGCGTCGCCGCACCGATCATCCTGGTGGTGCTGCGGTTCGGGCAGGGGTTCGCCGTCGGCGGTGAATGGGCGGGAGCGACGCTGCTGACCGCCGAGTACGCACCGGCGAAGCGGCGCGGCTTCTACGGCATGTTCCCGCAGCTCGGTCCGGCCGCCGCCTTCATCCTCTCCAGCGCGACGTTCCTGGTGACCGGCGCCGTGTTCGGCGACACCAACGACACGTTCCTGAACTACGGGTGGCGGATCCCGTTCCTCTTCAGCGCCGTGCTGGTGCTGATCGGTCTCTACATGCGCCTCGCGATCGAGGAGACGCCGGTGTTCAAGGCCGATCAGGCCGCCGCCGCGACCACGCCGTCCGCTCCCACCCGGCTCCCGGTGCTCGAAGCGTGGCACGTGCAGAAGCGCGAGGTGCTGCTCGCGGCCGGTGCGCTGGCGTCGCTGTTCTCGCTGTTCTACATGGGCACCGCGTATCTCACGAGCTACGGCACGAAGACCCTCGGCTTCGACCGGCCGTTCGTGCTGTGGACCGGCATCGTCGGTGCGGTGATCTTCGGCATCACCATCGCGCTGTCGGCGACGTTCTCGGATCGGGTGGGTCGGCGCCGCGTCATCATGGTGTCCTGCGCGGCGGCCGTTCCCTGGTCGCTCGCCCTGTTCCCGATCCTCGACACGGGATCGAGTACGGCGTACGTGATCGCGATGTGCGTGACCCTGTCCATCTTCGGTATCGCCTACGGCCCCACCGGTGCGCTGCTCCCGGAGCTGTTCCGGACCCGGTTCCGCTACACCGGTGCCGGTCTCGGCTACAACCTGGCGGGCGTGCTCGGCGGTGCGATCCCACCGCTGCTGGCGGCTCCGTTGACGGCGCAGTTCGGCAGCATCGCCGTGGGCGTCATGCTGGCGCTCCTGTCGGTGCTCAGTCTGAGCTGCACGCGAGCACTGGTGGAGACGAAGAACAACGACCTGACCTGACCTGACCCCACGACGACGAATCCGGTGCAGAGATCCGCGGTGAACGCGGATCTCTGCACCGGATCTCGTGTGCGTGGAGGCTAGCGAGTGCCGCCCTTGGCGTACTCGGCGATCGCGTCGATGTTCGTCGAGTCGATGAAGGCCGGGCCGGTCAGAACGGGCGTGCCGCCACCGATGGTGTTGCCGTTGTTCAGGTACAGCCACAGCGAGTCGACGGCCAGGTAGCCCTGGAGGTACGGCTGCTGATCGACGGCCCACGCGACGTCGCCGCTCTGGATGGCCTCGACGAGTGCGGCGTTGGTGTCGAAGGTGACCACCGTGGCCTCGGAGTTGGCGTTCGCCTTGGACTGCACCGCGGTCAGCGCGATGGGGGCGCCCAGGGCGACGATGTGGTCGATGGTCGGATCCTGCTGCAGCTTGGCCGTGATGGTGGCCTCGACGGACGGCATGTCCTTGCTGTTGACGTTCAGGATCTCGGTGGAACCGCCGGTGAAGCCCTGTGTCACACCCGCGCAACGGGATTCGAGGGCGACCTGGCCCTGCTCCTGGATGATGCAGAGGGTCTTCTTCGCACCCTCGGTGGTCAGACGCGCACCGACGGCCTGGCCGGCGATGGTCTCGTCCTGGCCGAAGTACTGCTGGACGCCCTGGTCCTTCCACGCGTCGTAACCGGAGTTGAAGGCGACGACCGGGATGCCGGCGGCCGTGGCGGCCTCGACGGCGGGTGCCATGGCGTCGGGCTTGGCCAGTGTGACCGCGATGCCGTCGACGTCGGAGTCGATGGCGCTCTGCACCAGGTTGGCCTGGTTCGGCGCCTCGGGATCGGCCGAGTAGCGCAGCTCGATGTTGTCCTTGGCCGCAGCCGCCTCGGCGCCCTTGCGGATGAGGTCCCAGAACGTGTCACCGGGAACCTCGTGCGTGATCATCGCGATCGTGGCGCGCGGGGTGTCGGCCGTGCCGGCGTTGCCGCCGCCGTCACCGGAGGACTCCGGTGCGCCGCCCGAACTGGAGCAGCCCGCTGCCAGGCTGACGCTCAGTGCCACGCCGAGAGCGACAGCAGTGCCCCGACGGGTGAAATGACGTGTCATTCGGTCTCTTTCTCGAACGCCGACGAGAGAACAACGCGGCGACATACTGGGTACGACTGGAATGGATCGAGCCGGTGACCTGTTCGGTCGCGGCCCGACATATGTGTAATCCACATCACAAGGGAAGTCAATAGTTTGTTCGGACAATACGTCCGCAGCACAGCGAGCCGTCAGGCTCCAGGCCCGGTCGCGATCATCGCCAGGACGGCAGGGCGGTCGAGCTTGCCGCGGGCCGTGCGGGGGAGCGCGGGCACCGTGACCACGCGAGTGGGCATCGCCGGTGCCTCGAGGTGCGCCCGCAGATGACGCCGCAGAGCGGTGCGGTCGACCGGCTCCGAGACCGTGATCGCCGCGACCGGGACGTGCCCCATCCTCGGATCCGGCTCGCCCACACACGCCGCGTCGAGCACGCCGGGAAACCCCCGCAGGGCGGTCTCCACATCGAGTGGCTCCACCTTGAGGCCGCCGCGCACGATGGTGTCGGAACTGCGGCCCGCGAGAAACAGCCACCCGCCGCGGATCTCGCCTCGATCGCCTACGCTCGTCCACCCGTTCACGGGCCCGTCGGACGGTTCCGCGTGATCGGGGTGGGTCAGGTATCCGTCGAACAGCATGTCGCTGTGCACGCTGACGACGCCGTCCACAGTTCTCGTGCGGACACCCGAGACGAGCCGCCCGGCGGAGCCGTCGGGAACCGGTTCGGTGGAGGAGTCCACGGCCACCAATGACAGTTCCGAGGCGCCGTAGAAGTGGACGAACCGAGCGCCGGGAACGCGAGCGGACAGGGCGTCGCGACCGGAGCGCGGCCAGAAAGCACCCGAGGACAACACTTCTCGGACCTGCGCCAGCCCAGGTCGGCTGGACACGGCGATGTCGTGTGCGAGGGTGGGCACGGTGTAGACGTGCGTCGGGTCGACGTCTCCCGCGGAGGACCACGACTCGAGGGGCCGTAGGTCCACGGCAGCACCTCGCGTGAGCGCGTGCACCAGTCCGTAGAGGAAGTGGGTGTGGTCCAGGACGCCCGGTGCGGCCACCCGGGAGTGCCGGTCCACGGTGAACTCCTCGTCGGACCGATCGAGCGTGCGCGACCACGATCGCCGCGAGCGGACGAAGAGCTTGGGAGTGCCCGACGTGCCGGAGGTCAACCCCGCCAACAGTTCTCCGGCCTCGTCCGGTGCCGGGAGGGGGACCGCGGGTGCGGCGGCGAGGTCGTCGGGCGAGGTGAGCGTGCCGGTGACGCCGAGTCGACGCAGCCGGGTCCGCCCGCGCTCCGTGGCGATCACCGCAGCGGGGCGACCGATCTCGAGAACCGATGCGAGGTGGTCGGGAAGCAGGTGGCGGTGCAGGAGCACGAGCGAGCAACCTGCACGGATCGCGCCGAGAACCGTGACGACGGAACCGAGATCGGACGCCGGGAGGACGGCCACTCGCTTCGCACCGAGCAGGCGTGCGGCGACGCGTCCCGACCGATCCCACATCTCACGATAGGTGAGACTGCCGTCCGCGGCGACGACCGCGAGCGAGTCCGGACGGTCCCGGGCGCGACGACCGATGCGCTCGTCGATCGAGTCCGCGATCACGCGTCATCGTCCCGGTCGTCGTCCACGCCGCGGGCGACGAGACTGTCTCCCAGCGCATCCGCGGTCCGCAGCGCGCGGACCACCACGGGTGTCGCCAGCGCGGTCATCGACCACTGCAGTCCGCGGGCCTTCCGTGCGTCGGAGACCTCGTGCACGATGCCGGTGAGGACGGGGACGAGCCGGATCGTCAGTGCCAGCAGCAGTCCGATGCGGTCGGGGTCGACGCCGAAGCGCCGCAACGGTTCCAGGACCCTGCCGCACACGTCGAGCATCGCGGTCACCCGGGTGGTGAGGGTGACCAGACTCGCCGCGGCCACCGTGACGACGAGAATCCCGCACACGACCACGGCGCGGGCCGGGGTCGTGATGATCACCTGGAACACCGCGATGATCGCGATCATCCAGAAGAGCGGCCGGATCTGCGCGAGTGCGGTCCGCGGGCCGATGCCCCCGATCCCGAAGAGAACGGCGACCACGCCGGCAGCGACCGCGACGTCGACCGGTCGGCGAACGAGGGCGATGACCGCGATGACGCCGACCATGAGCAGCAGAAGCTTCCACCCGGCCGGAAGTCGGTGCAGGAGCGAGTGACCGGGTCGGTAGAGGCCGATCATTCGAGCAGCGCCTCGTACGCGGGCAGGGCGTCGGCGGGCCGTCCGTCGTGGGCGACCCGAGCGTCGTGGATCACGATGACGCGATCGAAGTTCGTCAGGAGATCGAGGTGATGTGTCACCACGACGACCTGCTGCTCGAGAGTGTCGAACACCGCGCCGACCTTGCGGGAGTTGCGGAGATCGAGAAGCGTGGTGGGTTCGTCGGCCACCAGGACCTCGGGTCGGCGGATCAGCACTGCGCCGATCGCCAGCATCTGTTTCTGTCCGCCGGACAACAGGTGCGCGGGATGATCGGCGTGACCGGCCAGCCCGAAACGGTCGAGCATGTCGGCGACGCGGTCCGCCACCTCGTCCTTCGACGCTCCGGTGCGGCGCAGCGAGAACGCCAGATCTTCGGCGACGGTCGGCATCACGATCTGGTTGTCCGGGTCCGTGAACACGAACCCGACCTTCCGTCGCACCTGGCCACCCTTGCGCGCGACGTTCAGACCGTCGACGGTGACGGTGCCGGAACTCGGCGACACCAGACCGTTGATCATGCGGGCCAGGGTCGACTTCCCGGAGCCGTTGGATCCGACGATGCCGACGCGGTGTTCGGTGATCTCGAGATCGATGTCGCGCAGCACGGGCCGATCGCCGTATCCGTGCGAGACGTGATCGAACCGGATCACGCTCATGCTCCGACTCGTTCCACGAGCATGGCGATGCCCTGACCACCGCCGATGGCGCACACCGCAAGACCGAGAGCGGGGGAGTCGGTCGTGGCCATCTGCTCAGCCAACCGGACGAGGAGAAGCGCTCCGGAGGCGCCCCACGGGTGTCCGAGCGCGATGGCCCCTCCGTGCGGGCACACGATGTCCGGATCGATGCCCAGCCGGTCGACGGCCGCCAGGGCCACCGAGGCGAAGGCCTCGGTGATCTCGACGATCCCGACGTCGGACAGGTCCACTCCGCAGCGGTCGAGGACGGCGCGGACCGCGGGCACGGGGGACAGTCCGGGGAGCGCGGGATCCGTCCCGGCGACGGCCCAGCCGAGTACCCGCAGGGCAGGGCCGTCGGCCCGGTCCGCGGTCGTCACGGCGAGCACGGCCGCGCCGTCGGAGATGCCGCACGAGTTGCCCGCGGTGGCGGTGCCGTCGGGGGAGAACGCCGGACGCAGCCTGCTCAGACGCGCCGTGGTGAGTCCGCTGCGCACCCGCTCGTCCCGATCGATCCCGGCGACGGTGACGATCTCCGCCGAGAAGTCCGTCTGCGAGGCGAGTCGGTGCGAGCGTTCGGCGTACGCGTCCTGTCGCTCCCGGTCGATGCCGAGCGTGCGGGCGAGATCGTCCGCGGCCGTGCCCATGTCGGGGTCGGGGTGACCGCGCGGGGTGAACGGTGCGCGCGTGTACCGCTGCGGACCCCCGTCGTCGACCGGGGCGTGGAAACGCCACGGCGCCGTGCTCGCCGATTCGACTCCCCCCGCGAGAATCAGGGCGTCGTCACCCGCGCGGACACGGGACGAGGCCAGGGCCACGGCGTCGAGGCCCGAGCCGCACTGGCGGTCGACCGTCACGCCAGGGACGTGGTGACCGAGACCGGCCTGCAGCGCGGCGACCCGAGCGAGGTCGCCGCCGGGACCGAGGCAGTTGCCCAGGACGACGTCGTCGATGCGGCCGAGATGGTGCACCCGGCGAGCGACGTCGGCGAGGACGGGTGCCGCGAGGTCGGCGGCCGTCAGGTCGGCGAACGCATGCCCCGCCGTGCCGATCGCCGTCCGCCGTCCCACCAGCAGGATCGGATCGCGCGGGGACGAGCGCACCATGTCAGGCGGCGGACCCGACGGTCGCGCGACGCCGCGGCGCGACGAGACCGGGGTAGGCGCGGTGCACGCCCTTCGCGACGACGGTCGCGACGACGACCTTGACCGCGTCGCCGGGAACGTAGGCGCCCGTGGACGCGATGGCCGCCCCTACGCCGAGGTCGGTGCGCAGCAGCAGGCCGAGGACGCCGAAGACGTAGATGACGGCGATGCCGCCCACGGCGTTGACGAGCAGACCGGCCCACAGCGGGTAGGACGGGACGATCAGCCGCGTGAGCGCGCCGATGACGAAGGCGCCCACGACCCATCCGACGAGGTACCCGACGCTGGGGGCCGCGAAGACGCCGAGACCGCCGCGTCCGCCGGCGAGCAACGGCAGGCCGATCGCGACGAGTGCGAGCAGGACCAGTACCGCGGCCGCACCCTTGCGGGCGCCGAGAACCGCGCCCGCGGCGATGACGCCGAGGGTCTGCAGGGTGATGGGCACACCGCTGATGCCGACCGTGATGGAGCCGGGAAGGCCGAGTGCCGCGATCAGTGCCGCGAAGACGGCGACCTGAGCGAGGTCACGAGCCGAGAAACGAGGGGACACGGTCGGGACTCCTGTGCGTGGCGTGAGCGAGAACCACTTGAACGGTGTTCAAGTGCGCGGAGTCACGCTAGTGGGGTGCTCGTACCCGGTGCAACTCCCCGTCGTGTCACAGCGACGCGACGAGGGCGTTCAGAGTGGCGGAGCTGCTGTGCGCGGGATGCCACCCGAGGTCGCGCTTGGCCTTCGAGGTGTCCATGACGACGGACGTCCGTCCCACGTGCACCCACTCCACCATCGACGGGACGAACGGGAGGGTGCGGATCACCGCCGACGCCGCAGACCCGAGGAGGGACGGCACCCGCACCGGGAAGGCGCCCAGCGCGGCCGCCACCTGCGACAGGGACACCACCCCGTCGCCCGCGATGTTGTACGGGCCGGGAGGTGCGTCCGTGGTCGCGGCGAGCGCGATGGCCGTCGCCACGTCGTCGTGGTGCACCAGTTGCAGCGGGTGTCCCGGGTCGGGGAATACCGGACGCACCGCGCCGACCACGGCCCCCAGTGGTGCGGGGAGCTGGGCGGCGATCGAGCGCCACGGCATGGAGTCGGCCAGGGCGGGCGCTTTCGGGCCGGCGACGATGCACGGCCGCAGGACGTACACCTCGAGGTCCGATCCCGCGGTGACCTCGTCGAGGACCTCCTCGAGTTCGGCCTTCTGCTCGGAGTAGTAGTGCTCCTTCGATCCGCGCGTCGGCGTGTCCTCGGTCAGCGGCACCCGGTTGTCCGAGTGATAGCCGTACGCGGCGACGGACGAGGTGTAGACGAGCCGTGTCGGCCGCGCGGCGGCCACCGTCGCCTCGAAGACGGTGCGAGTCCCGGCCAGGTTGATCCGTGAACTCTCGGCACGCGATCCCATGATGAGGAAGGCGAGGTGCACCACGACATCCGCCTCGGCGACGAAGGCGTCCACCGCCTCACGATCGAGTATGTCGCCCTGCCGGTACTCCGTCTTGGTCCAGCCGTGCTCGTCCACGTCGAACGGTCGTCGCGCCATGCCGAGGATGCGGTCCACGGCCGGATCGCGCTCGAGCGCGTCCACCGCCGACATGCCGATCTCGCCGGTCGGACCGGTCACTGCCACTGTGAGTCCCATGGGTCGATGATGCCCGCTGACGTCGGGATTCAAGCAAGGTTCGGTGGGAGTGAGAGACTGCGACGATGCAGGATCCGGACCATGTTCTCGGCGCGCTCCGTCGCTCACCCGATGTCGAGGCGCCCAATCTCCACGCCGTCGATGCCTCCGACCGGTTGATCCTGGCCGAGGCCGCGGAGTCGACCTCCACCGCCGAGCCCGGGTCGGTCGCGGTGATCGGCGACCGGTACGGCGCGCTGACCCTCGGGACCGCCGCCGCGCACGGCCTCACCGGCATTCGCGTGCACCAGGATCCCCTCACCTCCGAGCTCGCGCTGGCCCGCAACGCCGGCGCGCTCGGCCTCGGCGACGTCTACACGAACCACGCGTTGGATCGAGAGTTGCTCGACGGTGCGACCGTGGTGCTGCTGCAGCTTCCCCGCGCCCTCGCCGAGCTCACCGAGATCGCCGAAGCCGTTGCCCGCTGGGCGGATCCGTCGGTCCGCGTCATCTCGGCGGGTCGACTCAAACACATGAGTCGGTCGATGAACGACGTGCTCGCCGCGAACTTCACCGACGTGGCGGCCACCCGCGCGGCGCGGAAGTCCCGCGGGTTGGTGGCGACCGGGCCGCTGCCTCGCGAGAGCGCGACGTACCCCGTGTCGACCGTCCTCGCCGATCTGGACCTCACCGTGGTCGCCCACGGTGCCGTCTTCTCCGGGGACCGGCTGGACATCGGCACCCGGTACCTGTGCACGTTCCTCGACCGGATGTCGCCCGACGCGCGCCGCATCGTCGATCTGGGGTGCGGGACCGGCATTCTCGCGGTCCTCGCCGCGCGCCTGCGGCCGGACGCGGAGGTGGTCGCCACAGACCGCTCGGCCGCGGCGGTGGCCTCGGCGGCGGCCACGGCGGAGGCGTCCGGCGTGCGGGTCACGGCGCGTCGGGACGACGCCATGGCGTCGGAGGCGCCCGCGACCGCCGACGTGATCCTGTGCAATCCACCGTTCCACGAGAACGCGGCCGTGCACACCGGGGGAGCGGAGAAACTGTTCGCGGCCGCGCGGACCGTCCTGCGCCCCGGCGGCGAACTGTGGGCGGTGCACAACTCACACCTGCGGTTCCGCTCCATGCTCGCGCGCATGGTCGGGCCGACGGAGGTAATGGGCCGCAACGACAAATTCACCGTCACCCGGTCGATCAGGTGACGGTGAATGTGTCGGCCGCACAAGTCAGGCGGACGTGACTCAGTCGAAGTAGGAGCCCGCGTCCTCGGGGGTACCGTCGATCTGGCCGCGGTGCGTCGCAGAGTTCTCCACCACGACTCCGTCCACCACGTCCGCGTCCTTCACGGCGGCGCCGTCGGTGCCGTCGTCCTCCGTGGCGTCCGCGATGTAGTCGTTCTCGTCGTCGCTGTCGACGACTCGGTCCACCAGTTCCTCGGTCAGATCGTCGTCTGGTGTCGCCGCCACGGGGACGTCGAGTTCCTCCTCCAGCGGGACGTCCGGCACTTCCTCGGCCAGCTTCTGGTCGAGGCTCTCACCCTCACGCGCCTCGCGTTCGGTGGTGCCGAACTTGTCGGCCTCGGTCCACGAGTCCGGCGGGGTGACCACGTCGTCGACGTCGTCCGTGCCTCGGATCTCGTCCGAGTCGAGACTCTCACTCTGGTCCAGCGTATCTCCGGGTCCGTCTTCGATGCTCATGAGGGAGAAGGTGCCCGGATCGCCCGAGCGACAAACGTGAGCGGACAAACGTGCGCCGACCGTGTGTACTGATGCGGTACTGCGCTGGGGGAACGGCGACGTCCGCCCGGTACAGTCCGTTTTGTCCGATGGGAACTTTTCCGTCGCATCCGAACGTTGAGAGATACACAGGCTCCACCACACGAAAGGGATGAGACACGGTGCGCACTTCCAGCAACCCGGTGTTCCGCAATCTGCCCAAGCAGGCGGGAGGCGGATATGCCTCCTTCGGTTCGGCCGCCGCCGGTGCCGGTGCGGTCACCCAGCAGTACGGCTCCCCGCAGGGACAGCCGCAGCCGTACCAGACCGGTCCGCAGCAGCGTGCGATGACGATCGACGACGTCGTCACCAAGACGGCCACCACCCTCGGTGTCCTGACGGTGTTCGCCATCGCGTCCTACGTGCTCGCGAGCAACAACCCCGGCCTGGCCCCGATGTTCGTCATCGGCGGCGGACTCATCGGCTTCGTCCTCGTCCTCGTGGCGACGTTCGGCCGCAAGATGGACAGCGCGCCCCTGGTGCTCGCGTACGCGGCCTTCGAGGGCGTGTTCCTCGGTGCCCTGTCGCTCCTCTTCACCGGTCCGATGTTCGGCGTGAGCAACGGCAGCTCGCTCATCGTGCAGGCCGTGCTCGGTACGTTCGGCGTGTTCTTCGGCATGCTGATCGTCTACAAGACCGGCGCGATCCGCGTGACTCCTCGCTTGACCCGCATGATCGTCGGCGCCCTCATCGGCGTGGTCGTACTGATGCTCGGCAACCTGGTCGCCAGCTTCTTCATGGACGGCGGTTTCGGTCTGCGCGACGGCGGACCGATCGCCATCATCTTCAGCCTCGTCTGCATCGGCCTCGCCGCGTTCAGCTTCCTGCTGGACTTCGACCAGGCCGACCAGCTGATCCGTGCCCAGGCGCCGGAGAAGGCTGCCTGGGGCGTCGCGCTCGGTCTGACCATCACCCTGGTCTGGCTGTACGTCGAGATCCTGCGACTGCTGAGCTACTTCAACAACGACTAGTTCCAGCGGTAGTCGTCACAGCCGACAGCCCCCGTCCTCCTCTCGGAAGGCGGGGGCTGTTCGCTGTGTGCGGGACGACTCAGCTGAGGCGCTCGAGCACCATGGCCATGCCCTGTCCGCCGCCGACGCACATGGTCTCGAGACCGAACTGCTTGTCGTGGGCGCGCAGGTTGTTGAGCAGGGTCGCGGTGATGCGGGCACCGGTCATGCCGAAGGGGTGTCCGAGGGCGATGGCGCCGCCGGAGACGTTCAGCTTGTCCTCGTCGATCTTCAGTTCCCGTGCGGAGCCGATCACCTGGACGGCGAAGGCTTCGTTGATCTCGACCAGGTCGATGTCGTCGATGGTCTTGCCGGCGAGCGCGAGCGCCTTCTTCGAGGCCTCGATGGGGCCGAGGCCCATGATCTCGGGCGAGAGGCCCGAGACGCCGGTGGACACGACGCGGGCGAGCGGGGTCAGCCCGAGTTCCTTGGCCTTGGTGTCGGACATGATCACCAGGGCCGCGGCGCCGTCGTTCAGCGGGCAGGCGTTGCCGGCGGTGATGGTGCCGTCCGGGCGGAAGACCGGCTTGAGCTGCGAGATCTTCTCGTAGGTGGTGCCGGCGCGGGGGCCGTCGTCGGTGCTGACGACGGTGCCGTCGGGCAGCGTGACCGGGGTGATCTCGTTCTCGAAGTGTCCCTTGGCGATGGCTTCCTCGGCGCGGTTCTGGCTGCGGACGCCCCAGTGGTCCTGCTCCTCACGGCTGATGCCGGTGAGCTGGGCGACGTTCTCCGCGGTCTGGCCCATCGCGATGTAGGCGTCGGGGAGGTTGCCCTCTTCGCGGGGGTCGGACCAGGTCTGGCCGCCCTCGGCGATCTTCTCGGTGCGGGCCTGCGCGTCGGCGTAGATGGGGTTCTGGGTGTCCGGGTAGGAGTCGGAGTTGCCCTTGACGAAGCGGGAGACGGTCTCGACGCCGGCGGAGATGAACACGTCGCCCTCGCCGGCCTTGATGGCGTGCAGGGCCATGCGGGTGGTCTGCAGCGACGAGGAGCAGTAGCGGGTGATGGTGGTGCCGGGGAGGAAGTCGTAGCCGAGCTGGATGGCGACGTTGCGGCCGATGTTGAAGCCCTGCTCGCCGCCGGGCAGACCGCAGCCCATGAGGAGGTCGTCGATCATGGTGGGGTCGAGGGCGGGCACCTTGTCGAGGGCTGCCTTGACCATCTGCGCTGCGAGGTCGTCGGGACGCATGCTGACGAGCGACCCCTTCATCGCGCGCCCGATGGGCGAACGGGCCACGGACACGATCACTGCTTCTGGCATGGGAGGACTCCTGGGGTTGGCGACGATATGACTGGAGGGTAACTCTCGTCCGGTCTGCCCCCGGTCACTGCAGGGCGTCTCGCGGCCGTAGCCGCGACACGTGGCGGTTGGCCGAGGCGGTGAGGCGGGAGACGAGGCGACGCTGCTCGGCGACGTCCGACACCGTGGGCAGCGTCGGCAGGGGGCCGCCCGCCCATTCGCCCAGCGCGGCCGCCAGCACGGGCAGGATCTGCTGGGCAGCGAGTTCGTATCCGGCCGCGGACGGATGGAAACGGTCGGCCGAGAACATCCGCTCCGGTGCCGCGAGGAACTCCGGGGCGAGCAGATCCGCCAGCGCGACGGGGTGGCCGCCGGCGGCGAGAGTCGCCGACGTCTGAGCCCGCGCGAGTCGGTGGCCCCACGTCCGCACGACAGCGCGGAGCGGCTGCGGGATGGCGGTGACGACACCGAGATCCGGGCACGTTCCGACGACCACGACGGTGCCCTCCGCCCGCAGGCGACGCACCGCGGTACGCAGACGCTCGGCCGAGGCCGCCACCGCATGCTTCTTGGTGACGTCGTTGGCGCCGATGAAGACGACCGCAGCGTCGGGCCGGTCGTGGTGGGCGACCAGCATCGCATCGACCTGACCCTCGAGTCCCTTGGATGTCGCTCCGGGAATGGCCTTGGTGCTCAACCGGATCCGCTTCCCGCTCTCGTCGGCGAGACCCCGCGCGATCAGCACGCCCGGCACCTCGTCCGCGACGACGCAGCCCATGCCGGCCGCCGTCGAGTCGCCGAAGATCATCAGGTGCAGGTCGGACTGCACGCCGGGGCGCCACCGCTGCGGGACGCGCGCACCCGGGGCGTACACACCGTCGGCCTCGGGCGGCCGGTCCGTGCTGCGGCCGATCACGGTCCGGGCAGCGGCCGCCTGCGCCAGCAGGTGCCGGTACG
Source organism: Rhodococcus sp. NFXS4 (assembly GCF_058139645.1). Lineage (NCBI taxonomy): Bacteria > Bacillati > Actinomycetota > Actinomycetes > Mycobacteriales > Nocardiaceae > Rhodococcus > Rhodococcus sp. NFXS4. The sequence continues at coordinate 3,111,918 of NZ_CP192221.1, read as the reverse complement.
CGGCCCAGGACAGCGTTCCCGCGCCGGATCCCGCGACGACGGTGGCGGCTCCCGCCACCGCTGCCTGTCGCCACCCACCGCGACCCGAGCCGCCCTGCTGCATCGCACCTCCGTTCACCTGTCCGATTCTAGGTGCGCCGACGGTGGTGCCGTGCAGTGCGATCGCCGCAGCGCGACGAGGCTCGGTGGGTGTCCGGCCGGACATCTGGGAGGATGGACGCATGCGCATTGCAAACAGCGTCGTCGACCTCATCGGCAACACCCCGCTGGTGAAGCTGAACACCGTCGTCGCCCCCGGGTCCGCACTCCTCGCCGCCAAGGTGGAGTACCTCAATCCCGGTGGCAGTTCGAAGGACCGCATCGCCGTCAAGATGATCGAGGCGGCCGAGGCGTCCGGTGAACTGAAGCCCGGCGGCACCATCGTCGAGCCCACCTCCGGCAACACCGGAGTCGGCCTGGCCCTCGTCGCACAGCAGCGCGGCTACAAGTGCGTCTTCGTGTGCCCCGACAAGGTCGGCGAGGACAAGCGCAACGTCCTACGTGCCTACGGTGCGCAGGTCGTCGTGTGCCCCACCGCTGTCGCCCCCGAGGATCCGGACAGCTACTACAGCGTCTCGGACCGCCTCGTGCGCGAGATCGACGGTGCCTGGAAGCCCAACCAGTACGCCAATCCGGGTGGTCCGCAGAGCCACTACGAGACCACCGGACCCGAGATCTGGAACGACACGGACGGCAAGATCACGCACTTCGTCGCCGGCGTCGGTACCGGCGGCACCATCACCGGAACCGGTCGCTACCTCAAGGAGATGTCGGGCGGTGCGGTGAAGATCATCGGTGCCGATCCCGAGGGTTCCGTCTACTCGGGCGGGACCGGCCGGCCGTACCTCGTCGAGGGCGTGGGCGAGGACTTCTGGCCCAGCGCGTACGACCCGTCGATCCCGGACGAGATCATCGCCGTGTCCGACGCCGACTCGTTCGAGATGACGCGTCGCCTGGCCCGCGAGGAGGGCCTGCTGGTCGGCGGATCCTGCGGTATGGCCATGGTCGCCGCGCTGCAGGTGGCCGAGCGCGAGGGCCCGGACGCCCTCGTCGTCGTCCTGCTGCCCGACGGTGGTCGCGGCTACCTCGGCAAGATCTTCAACGACAAGTGGATGAGCTCCTACGGCTTCCTGCGCACCCGGCTCGACGGCGGCACCGCCGAGCCCACCGTCGGTGACGTGCTGCGCGGCAAGTCCGGCGCACTGCCCGACCTCGTGCACACGCACCCGTCCGAGACGCTGCGCGACGCCATCGAGATCCTGCGCGAGTACGGCGTCTCCCAGATGCCGGTCGTCGGCGCCGAGCCGCCGGTCATGGCGGGCGAGGTCGCGGGCAGTGTCAGCGAGCGCGATCTGCTCAGTGCCGTGTTCGAGGGCCGGGCGAACCTGTCCGACGCCGTGAAGACGCACATGAGTGCGCCGTTCCCGCTCATCGGTGCCGGTGAGCCGGTCTCGGCCGCGACGAAGACGCTCGGCGACACCGACGCCGTCATGGTCGTCGACGACGGCAAGCCGGTCGGCGTCATCACCCGCCACGATCTCCTCGGATTCGTCACCACCGCGTCCTGACACACGGAACCACTGACCCATCCCGACCGGCCTCCGGCCTGCCCGCTCGTTAGGCTGGTGCGCATGAGTGAGCAGCGCAGCAAGTCCGACACGACGTCCTGGCAGGGGTTCTCCACTCGCGCGGTGCACGCCGGGTACGAGCCCGACCCGCTGACCGGTGCGGTCAACGTCCCGATCTACGCGAGCTCCACCTTCGCCCAGGACGGCGTGGGTGGTATGCGCAGCGGGTTCGAGTACGCCCGCACCGGCAACCCGACCCGGCGTCCGCTCGAGGCCAACCTGGCAGCCCTCGAGAACGGCCACTACGGTCGCGCGTTCTCCTCGGGCATGGCCGCTACGGACGCCCTCCTGCGGGCGTCGCTGCGCCCGGGCGACCACCTCGTGATCCCGAACGACGCGTACGGCGGCACCTTCCGGCTCATCGACAAGGTGTTCACCCAGTGGGGCATCGAGTACTCGGTGGCCGCGGTGTCGGACGTCGACGCCGTGCGCGAGGCCATTCGCCCCAACACGAAGCTGGTCTGGGTCGAGACGCCCACCAATCCGCTGCTCAACGTCGGCGACATCGAGGCCCTGTCGGGCGTCGCACACGAGGCGGGCGCGAAGATCGTCGTCGACAACACGTTCGCGTCGCCGTACCTGCAGCAGCCCCTCACGCTCGGCGCCGACGTGGTGCTGCACTCGACGACCAAGTACATCGGTGGACACTCCGACGTCGTCGGCGGCGCCCTCGTGTGCAACGACGAGGAACTGGACGCGTCGTTCGCCTTCCTGCAGAACGGCGCCGGCGGTGTTCCCGGACCGTTCGACGCGTTCCTGACACTGCGCGGCATCAAGACGCTCGCCCTGCGCATGGAGCGGCACAGCGACAACGCCGAGAAGATCGTCGAGCTGCTGACGGGTCACCCCGCCGTCTCCTCGGTCATCTACCCGGGATCCGAGAGCCACCCGTCCCACGCCGTCGCCGCCAAGCAGATGCGTCGGTTCGGCGGCATGGTGTCGGTCCGTCTGAAGGGTGGCCGCCAGGCGGCGCTCGACCTCTGCGCGCGCACCGAGATCTTCACTCTCGCCGAGTCGTTGGGCGGCGTCGAGTCGTTGATCGAGCATCCCGGCGCCATGACCCACGCCTCCACCGCCGGCTCGCTGCTCGAGGTGCCGGACGACCTGGTGCGCCTGTCCGTCGGCATCGAGGACGCCGCCGACCTGGTGGGCGACATCGAACAGGCGCTCGCCTGACGCTCGCCTAGGAGCATTCGGGTTTAGGGTTCCAGCCATGGATCTCCTCACCGCCGACCGGCTGGACCGCGCCACCGCGCTGCTCGCCCCGGTCATGCGCCGCACACCCCTCGTGGCGTCCCGTGTCCTGTCCGATCGCACCGACCGCCAGGTGTGGCTCAAGTGCGAGAACCTGCAGCGCACCGGATCGTTCAAGCCGCGGGGTGCGTACAACCGGATCGCGGGTCTGACCGACGAGGAGCGCGCTCGTGGGGTGGTCGCGGCCAGTGCCGGCAATCACGCGCAGGGCGTCGCGTGGGCGGCGTCGGAACTCGGGGCCGCGTCGACGGTGTTCATGCCGAACGGTGCGCCGCTGCCGAAGTTGGTGGCCACCAAGGCGTACGGGGCCACCATTCACCAGGTGGGCACCACCATCGACGAGGCTCTCCTGGCGGCCATGGCCTTCGCCGACGAGACCGGCGCCGTGCTGATCCACCCGTTCGATCACATCGACGTGGTCGCTGGCCAGGCCACGGTCGGCGTCGAGATTCTCGACCAGATGCCCGATGTGGGCACCATCGTGGTGCCGACCGGCGGCGGCGGTCTCGTCGCCGGCATCGCCGCTGCCGTCGCGTTGAGCGGCAAGGACATTCGCATCGTCGGGGTGCAGGCGGAACAGGCAGCCGCGTGGCCCGGGTCGCTCGAGGCCGGTATGCCGATCTCTGCCGAACGGATGTCGACGATGGCCGACGGTATCGCCGTGGGGCGTCCCGGGGCGGTCCCCTTCGCGCACGTCACCGAAATGGTGGACCGCGTGATCACCGTCAGCGAGGATGCGCTGTCGCGGGCACTGCTGCTGTGTATGGAGCGCGCCAAACTCATCGTCGAAGCCGCCGGAGCGGCAGCCGTCGCTGCGCTCATGGACCATCCCGAACAGTTCCACGGTGACGGCCCGATCGTCGCTGTCCTGTCCGGCGGCAACATCGATCCGCTCCTGCTGACACACGTCGTCGCGCACGGGTTGCGAGCGGCGGGTCGCTATCTGACGGTGCGCATCGTCATCCCCGACCGCCCGGGTGGCCTGGTGGGGGTGCTCGGCGTGGCACGCGACACGGCCGCGAGTGTGGTCGACGTGGTGCACGCGCGCACGGCAGGGCGGCTGGCGATGGACGAGGTCGAGATCATGATGACCCTGGAGACCCGGGGCCCGGATCACCGCGCCGCCGTGCTGTCGGGTCTCGCGGCCGCCGGATACGAGGCCGAAGTTCAGGAGTGATCAGACAGTTCAGGAGTGATCAGGCGGCGATGAAGACCGCGGCGGAGGCGTGGTCGGCGGCGCGATCGACCAGCGCGTCGGCGCCCGCTGCCGCGGCGCGCGACAGCGCGGCTGCCACCACGGGGGAGGACGCGGCCACCGTGGCCGTGGTGGTGCCCGTGGTGGTCACCATCGTGGTTCCCGAGGCGATCGGAACGAGGCGTTCCGCCGAGCCGTCGATCACCGAGATCTGCCATCCACGAACGGGTTCCGGCCCGGCGACGGCAATGTCGGTGTCGGTCGAGTTCGCACCCGACACCGACACCAGTGCCCCGCAGGCGAAGCGGCGTGCGATCGTCGCGGCGATGCGCTCCACGACCACGGCGAGCGCTGTCGCGTCCAGATCGACTGTGGCCCAGCCGGGAAGGCGCACGCCGAGACCGTCGACCTCGATGGCCTCGTGAGTGTCCGTGCCCGAGCTGCGGAGCGGATCGACGGCGCCGGCCGTCAGGTCCGCGGCGGCGAGGGCGTGTCGCACCTGGTCCGCCAGAGCAGGGGAGACGCGCACGGTCCGGCCGAAGGAGCGGTTCAGTCGCTGCAGTTCGGAGTCCGCACGGGTGAGCGAGACGATGTCGAGCCACGTGTCCAGGGCGGTGCGCGCCGCGGCTGCCGCATCGGTGATCACGGCCGCGTCGGTGACGACCACCCGCACGTGGCGGTCGTCGATGTCGAACCCTGCGAATGCCTTCGTGGCGAGACTCATCTGGTGGCACCTCCATGGCGTTCATCGCTCGGCGAGCGCGTGCCTGTTACACCAGGGCTTCGAGCCCGGCGGCCACACGGATGGGAAACGGAGTTCGGCCCCGTACGCGAACGTGCGGGGCCGAACGACATGCGTCGTGCGAGATCAGTTGTGGTACGGCTCCGCGCTCGCGAGCGTGACCTTCATGGTCTTGCCGTTGGGCAGCGAGTACTCGCGCGTGTCGCCGACCTTGGCGTCGATCAATGCGCCGCCGAGGGGCGAGTTGGGGGAGTAGACCTCGAGCTTGCCGTCCCGTGCGCCCTCCTCACGCGTGGCGATGAGGAACGTCTCGGAATCGGACTCGTCACCGTCGTAGTAGACCTTGACGACCGACCCGGGGAGCGCGACGCCCGACTGGGTGGGAGCCTCGCCGACCTTGGCGTTGTTCAGCAGCTCCTGCAGCTGGCGGATACGCGCCTCCTGCTGACCCTGCTCCTCGCGGGCGGCGTGGTATCCACCGTTCTCCTTGAGGTCGCCCTCTTCCCGTCGCTCGTTGATCTCCGCGGCGATGACGGGTCGGTTGGCGATGAGCTGGTCGAGTTCGCCCTTGAGCCTGTCGTGCGACTCCTGGGTCAGCCAGGTCACCTGGGTCTCGCTCATCTCGATCACTCCCTCGTGTTCTTCAGAGCCGTTCGGCTCCGGTATTCGTAGGCGGCGTGCGGTGGTGTCACCGAGCCCACACGTGAAAGAGAGCCCGCGCTGGTGCGCGAGCTCCGTCACGAGCAGGGCGTTCCGCCGGGGCGGAACGCGGTCGATGCGAACGGCCCTTGGCTCGAGTGCTCGCGTTACGCCCGTCAATGCAGCAATACACGGCCCCACTGGGTGAGCCGTGTACGAATCGATTTTACCACGAAAGAACTTCGTGGTTTCTTGGTCGGCACCCGACGGTCACCGAGGTGTGAGATGTTCCGGCACGTCCAGGCTGCATCCGTAGAGGTCGGCGAGGCCCGGCGCGGCCGAGGTGATCACGAAGCTGCGGACGTCCTCGGTGCCGTTCTCGGACGCCGGGATCAGTACTTCGCGTCGCCCGGTCTCGGTTCCGTCGCGCGATCGCGATCGGATGATGCAGACCGCGGGCTGGGACGGGTCGTCCCTGGTCACGTTCAGGCGTACGTCGACGCGGTCCTCGCCGACGATGTCGAACGACACCATGGTCCCGTCGACGTCGGGGGTGGTGAACTTGGTGTATCCGAGGTAGGCGACGGCCACGCCCAGCGCGATGACCAGCAGCGTCAGAGCCACGGCGAGGACACGGGACGGGGCGATTCCCCGACTGGTGGGGTAGCGACCCTCGGGGAGACTCTGCGGCGTGGTGGACATCGACGTCGAACTTACCCGCGGACCCGGTACCGCCTCGGCGGGGTACCGGACGAAGTGGAACTATTGGAGGTGCCCGGACCGGAACCGGAGCACCACCGATAGTTGAAGTGAGGCACACGTGAGCGGACTGCGACTGATGGCAGTGCACGCCCATCCCGACGACGAGTCCTCCAAGGGCGCTGCCACCATGGCGCGTTACGCGGCCGAGGGCAACGAGGTGCTGGTGGTCACGCTCACCGGCGGTGAGCGCGGCGACATCCTCAACCCGGCCATGGACATCCCCGGTGTGCGCGAGCGCATGTCCGAGGTGCGCAAGGAGGAGATGGCCGCTGCCGCAGCCATTCTCGGGGTGCAGCAGACGTGGCTGGGGTTCGTGGACTCCGGTCTGCCGGAGGGAGATCCGCTGCCGCCGCTTCCCGAGGGATGCTTCGCGCTGGTGCCGCTCGAGGAGTCGACCGAGGCTCTGGTGCGCGTGGTGCGCGACTTCAAGCCGCACGTCATGACGACCTACGACGAGAAGGGTGGCTACCCCCACCCCGACCACATCCGCTGCCACGAGGTGTCGGTCGCCGCGTACGAGGCGGCCGGCGATCCCGAGCAGTTCCCCGGAACGGGCGAGGCGTGGGAGGTCTCGAAGCTCTACTACTCCCACGGCTTCATCCGCCAGCGCATGCAGTTGTTCGACGACGAGATGATCGCCTCCGGTCAGGAGGGGCCGTTCACGGAATGGCTCGCGCAGTGGCCGAAGGATCGCGGCGAGATCATGGAGCGCGTCACCACCCAGGTGGAGTGCGCGGACTACTTCCAGCAGCGCGACGACGCACTGCGTGCGCACCGCACCCAGATCGATCCGAACGGCCGCTTCTTCGCGGTCCCGGTCGACGTGCAGAAGAAGCTGTGGCCGACCGAGGAGTACGAGCTCGCGCGGACCCGCGTGCGCACGTCGCTGCCCGAGACCGACCTGTTCGCCGGGATCGAGTCTTAGATGACCGTGCTCAGCGCGTCGATCATACTGGCGCAGAACAACACCGGGCCCGAGTTCGGTAAGGCGTCACCCGTCGGCCTCGTCATCATCGTGCTGTTGCTCATCGGTACCGCCCTGTTGGTGCGGTCGATGAACGCGCACTTCAAGAAGCTTCCGGCGTCCTTCGAGCCGGAGGATCCGACGCCGGACCAGGCGGCGGACGAGGGCACGGACCGCGGAGGCTTCCGACCCGAGCGGTGAGGGGTTTGCGACCCGAGCGGTGATTGCGCCGGGTGTCACGGGGGACACTGCAGGGGTGGCCACCCGTGAGCGCAACACCCTGTCCGACTCGACGAGCCCCTACCTGCGTCAGCACGCCGACAATCCCGTGCACTGGCAGCAGTGGGGTGACGACGCCCTGGCGTGGGCTCGCGAACGAGACGTCCCGGTCCTGCTGTCGGTGGGCTACTCGGCGTGTCACTGGTGTCACGTGATGGCACACGAGTCGTTCGAGAACGACGCCATCGCGGAGATCATGAACGCGAACTTCGTGTGCATCAAGGTCGATCGCGAGGAACGTCCCGACATCGACGCCGTCTACATGAACGCGACGGTCGCGATGACGGGTCAGGGCGGTTGGCCGATGACGGCGTTCCTCACCCCCGACGCGGAACCGTTCTACTGCGGCACCTACTTCCCGCCCACACCTCGGCAGGGGATGCCGTCGTTCACGCAGCTGCTCGAAGCCATCTCCGAGACGTGGCGCACCCGTCGTGACGAGGTGCAGCAGGCGTCGGCCTCGGTGGTCGCGGAACTGCGCAGGACCGCCGCGGGCATCCCGGAGGGCGACCGAGTCGTCGACGCCGCCCTGCTCGACGAGGCGGTGGCGCGCGTTCTGGCGGACGAGGACGTGCCGCGCGGCGGCTTCGGCGGAGCACCGAAGTTCCCACCGTCGTCTCTCGTGGAGGGGCTGCTCCGCCACGTCGAGCGCACCGGGTCGGAGCCTGCCCGCGCTGCGGTGGGCCGTACCGCCGACGCCATGGCCCGCGGCGGGATGTACGACCAGCTCGGGGGCGGTTTCGCCCGGTACTCCGTCGATGCGGACTGGGTGGTGCCGCACTTCGAGAAGATGCTCTACGACAACGCGTTGCTGCTGCGCTTCTACGCTCACCTGGCGCGCCGCGGCGATGCGTTCGCTCATCGTGTGGCCGTCGACACCGCCGACTTCCTCCTGCGCGATCTCGGCACGGACGACGGGTGCTTCGCCTCCGCCCTGGACGCCGACACCGACGGGGTGGAGGGTCTGACCTACGCGTGGACACCCGCGCAGCTGGTCGAGGTGCTGGGCGACGAGGACGGGGCTCGGGCCGCACAGGTGTTCGGGGTGACCGACACGGGCACGTTCGAGGAGGGGGCGTCCGTGTTGCAGCTGCGGGCCGAACCGACGGACCCCGAGCGTTTCGCACGCATGCGCGCAGCACTGGCCGCGTCGCGTGCCACGCGTCCTCAGCCGGGGCGCGACGACAAGGTGGTGACCGCCTGGAACGGCTTCGCGATCACGGCGCTGGCCGAGGGCGGCGCCGCGCTGGGGTACCGGAACTGGGTCGATGCGGCAGCACGCTGCGCGGACCGCATCCTGGACCTGCACCGCGTCGACGGCCGACTACGGCGTGCGTCCCTGGGCGGTGTCGTGGGCGATGCGGCGGCTATCGCGGAGGATCACGGCGCACTCGCCGTCGCTCTCGCCGCGCTGCACCAGGCGACCGGGGAGGCACGCTGGCTGACGGCGGCGGAGGAGGTACTCGACGTCGCGCTCGACCACTTCGCCGATCCTGAGCAGCCGGGCAGCTGGTTCGACACCGCCGACGACGCGGAGACGCTCGTGACCCGGCCTCGCGATCCACTCGACAACGCGACCCCGTCCGGAGCGGCACTGATCACCGAGGCTCTGCTGACGGTGGCCGCGTCCAGCGAGAACTCCTCGCGCTTCGGTGCGGCGGCGGACAGGTCGCTTGCGCGAGCGTCGATCCTGCTCGAGCGGGCACCCCGGTCGGCCGGCCACTGGTTGACCGTCGCGGAAGCCGCGGTGGCGGGACCGGTGCAGGTGGCGATCGCCACGGAATCGGTCGACGACGACCTCGTACGCACCGCCCGCCGCGTCGCCGCCGGCGGCACGGTGGTGGTCGCGGGTCCGCCCGACTCGGTCCCGCTGCTCGCGGATCGCCCGCTGGTGAGCGGCGAGTCGGCCGCGTACGTGTGTCACGGCTTCGTGTGCGACCGACCGGTCACCGACCCCGAGGACCTGACCGCACTCCTGGTCGGGTGACGCCGGATCAGGTGAAGAGCACCAGCCACACGGCGATGTAGTGGCACACCGCGGCGACGACCGTCGCGGCGTGGAAGAACTCGTGATGGCCGAACGTGGTGGGCCACGGGTTGGGCCACTTCGTTGCGTAGAGAATCGCGCCGATGCTGTAGAACACGCCGCCCGCCACCAGCAGTGCCATCGGTCCGACGCCCACACGATGGGTGAGTTCGCCCGCGACCGGCACGATGGCCCAGCCCAGCACGAGATACAGGGGCACGCCCAGCCAGCGAGGGGCCGTGGGCCACAGCATCTTCAGCGTCACTCCGGCCAGCGCACCGGCCCACACCACGATCAGCACGATGGTGCCGGTGCGGCTCGGCAGCCCGAGCACCGCGAACGGCGTGTAACTGCCGGCGATGAACAGGAAGATCATCGAGTGATCGGCGCGCTTCATCCACGTCCGGCTGCGCACGGTCTGCCAGTGGACGCGGTGGTATGTCGCGCTCACTCCGAAGAGACCGCACGTCGCGACGGCGTAGACAGTGATCGCGAGACCGGCCCGGACGGACACCGCCGAGTAGGCGAGCACCACGAGCACGACTCCGCAGACCACCGACACCCCGAAGGCGTACAGGTGGATCCATCCGCGCATGCGCGGCTTCACCGGCAGTTCGTCGAGCCCGAAGACAGTCACGAACCTACGGTACCGTAGGTTCGCGCTCCGACCGTGGCCGAACTAGCGGTCACCGAGTGTCAGATCCATCAGGGCACTGATCGTCGTGCGGTGAACCCATCCGCGCACACCGTCGCTCGCCAACGCGGCCCTCGCCGCAGCCAGTCCTGGTGCCCCGTGCACGCCGCCGCCCGGATGGGCGGACGCGCTTCCGAGGAACAACCGACCGACGGGAGTCTCCGTACGTCCGAGTCCGGGAACGGGCCGGAACACCAACTGCTGCTGCAGTTGCGACGTTCCGCCGTTCACCGCGCCACCGAACAGGTTGGCGTCGTCCGCTGTCAGGTCGCCCGGCCGCTGGACGTGCTTGCCGACGATCGACGCCGCGAACCCGGGCGCGTACTCCTCGAGGACGGTGTCGACCCGCTCGGCGAGCAGGTCGCCCGAGGCGTCGTCCGTCACACCGCGGGGGAGGTGTGTGTACGCCCATGCGCTCTCCGTCCCGGCCGGGGAGCGGGTGGCGTCCGCGGTCGTCATCTGACCGAACAGCATGAACGGCCGCTCCGGGATGCGGCCTGTCACCAGGTCGGCGTTCCATCGCACCAGACCGTCGTCGTCTGCGCCGACGTGCACCGTGCCCGCCTGGTTCAGACTCTTCGAGCGCCACGGGATCGGGGAGTCGAGCGCGTAGTTGATCTTCACCACCGGGGTGTCCCACTCGAACTTCTCGAGATCGCTGTGCACCCGCGCGGGAACCGCGTCCCGCGGCAACAGCGAGCCGTACAGCGCGGGAGCGGACACGTCTGCGACGACGGCTCGCCGTGCGACGTACGTGTCGCCGCCTGCCGTCCGCACGCCGCGGGCGACACCGCCGGAGACGTCGATCGAGGTCACCTCGGTTCCGCAGACGACCCGCGCCCCGGCGCTCTCGGCACGGCGCACGAGCGCGCTGGTCAGCTCCTGCGCACCGCCGACCGGGACGGGGTAGCCGACATCCTGCGCGAGCATCGTCAGCAGGTAGCCCATGATGCCGCTCGCGGGTGCGTCGGTGGGGACGTCGGCGTGCATGGCGTTGCCGAGCAGCAGGCATCGCGCCGCCTCGCTGTGGAACAACTCGTGCGCCATCGCCCGGGCCGGGAGTACTGCGAAGCGCAGGAATCGCAGTGTCTCCGCGGTCCCGAGGCGCCGGAAGAGCGTCGCGGCACCCTTGACAGGCGGGAAGGAGCTGCCGAACAGCGAGTGCAGCAGAGGGTCGCGGATCCGGTTCCACTGATCCACCACGTACATCCACGCCTCGCCGTCGCGTGGATCGTGCTCCGCCAGCATGGCGGCGGTGTCCTCGGGATCGTGGTGGACCACCGGGGCGTCCTCGTCGTCGGGCGAGCGCGGGTGACCGAAGACGACGGGTGAGTGGGTCCAGCGGAGTCCGTGGCGGTCGAGCTCGAGCGCCGTGAATGCCGGGGACGACGCACCGAGGGGATAGAAGGCACTGAACAGGTCGCTCACGTATCCCGGGGTGAGCTCGGCGCTGCGGACCGCGCCGCCGGGCACCGGGGCGGACTCCAGGACGACGACGTCCCATCCTGCGTCGGCGAGCACGGACGCCGCGACGAGTCCGTTGTGGCCCGCTCCGATCACGACGGCGTCCACCGTCGTGGTCGTCATCGGGGAACCGCGGAACGCTCGGCCAGCAGCGCGAGTCGCCGTGTCGCCTCGGTGTTGCGGGGATACACGAGTGCGTGCTGGACCGACTCGGGAACGAGCGAGAACGGGAGGGTCCGAGCGTGCTCGATCATCTCGATCCGGCACCCCGAGCCTCGCGGCGTCAGGCGCAGGACGATCGTCGCCTTGCCTGCCGGCATCCCGCGCGCTTCGAGTGTCACCTCGCGTCCCTCCGTCATGCTCAGTACCCGCGTCTCGTCGTTCAGCACGGCGGGCCACAGCCCGACCGAATGGTGGATCCGCGAGCCGGGCGCGGGGAACTCGGGGTCGACGGCGCGGATGCGCGAGGCGCCCACCACCCACGTCGCGTAGCTCCACCCGTCGGAGAGCACGTTCCACACGGCATCGACGCTCGCCGTGGTGTCCCGGACAACAGTCATGACTGCTCCTGTTCTCTCGTGTGCGGTCGGAGCCGGGTACCCCGTACGCCACGGAACCATCATGCGGCGCGGTGACGAGTCGGTCACGCCGATCGCGTCGTACTGCGGGCGTAGGGTGATCACCTGCTGAACAATTCTGTCGAAGTGGGGAGCTGGGTGAAGGCTCGCGGTCTGCTGTACACGCTCTACGAGAGGCGCCTGCTGCGTCAGCTCGAGGGCGCTCAGCACCCTCGGCACGTCGCCGTGATGTGCGACGGCAATCGTCGCTGGGCCCGGGAGAACGGCTTCACCGACGTCAGCCACGGGCACCGGATGGGCGCGCTCAAGATCGCGGAGCTGCTCACGTGGTGTGACATGGCCGGCGTCGAGATGGCCACCATCTACCTGTTGTCCACCGAGAACCTGCGCCGGTCACCGGACGAGCTCGACTCGCTGCTCGAGATCATCACCGACGTCGTCGAGGAGATCAGCGGACCGGGAAAGAACTGGTCCGTGAAGATCGTCGGCACGATGGATCTGCTTCCCGCCGAATCCGCCCGCCGCCTCAAGGAGGCCGCCGCCGGCACGGCCGGCCGCTCGGGAACGCACGTCAACGTCGCGGTCGGGTACGGCGGCCGTCAGGAGATCGCCGACGCCGTGCAGTCGCTCATCGCGGAACGGCTGTCCGACGGTGCCGACGGGGACGAGTTGCTCCGCTCGGTCACCGTCGAGGGCATCGACTCGCACCTCTACACGTCGGGCCAGCCGGATCCGGATCTGGTGATCCGCACGTCGGGGGAGCAGCGGTTGTCCGGGTTCCTGCTGTGGCAGAGCGCGTACTCGGAGATCTGGTTCACCGAGGCCTACTGGCCCGAGTTCCGCCGCGTCGACTTCCTGCGCGCGCTGCGCGACTTCGCCGCGCGGCACCGGAGATTCGGTACCTGAGCCGGAGCCGGGCAGGCCGGAGGCCGGTCGTCACAATTTGCGCAGGCGCAGCCGGTTGATGGTGTGGTCGGCGTCCTTGCGCAGCACCAGGGTGGCGCGGGGGCGCGTCGGCAGGATGTTCTCCACCAGGTTGGGCCGGTTGATCGACTGCCAGATGTCCGCGGCCGCGATCCTGGCGTGCTCGTCGGAGAGTCCCGAGTAGTGGTGGAAGTGCGAGGCCGGGTCGGCGAACGACGTGGAGCGCAGGGCGAGAAAGCGGTCGACGTACCACTTCTCGATGTCCTCGATGCGGGCGTCGACGTAGATGGAGAAGTCGAAGAGGTCCGAGACCATGAGGCGCGGACCGGTCTGCAGGACGTTGAGTCCCTCGATGACGAGGATGTCCGGCTGTCGCACCTCGGTGTACTTGCCCGGCACGATGTCGTACGAGACGTGCGAGTACACGGGTGCGCGTGCGGATTCGGCGCCGGATTTCACCTCGGTGACGAAGCGCAGAAGCTTGCGCCGGTCGTAGCTCTCGGGAAAACCCTTGCGGTGCATGATTCCTCGACGCACCAGCTCGGCCGACGAGTAGAGGAACCCGTCCGTCGTCACCAGGTCCACGCGCGGGTGGTGCTCCCATCGCGCCAGCAGTGCCTGGAGCACGCGCGCGGTCGTGGACTTGCCGACGGCGACGCTGCCGGCGATGCCGATGACGAACGGGACCTGGCGGTCCGGCGTCTTCTCCCCGAGGAACGTGGCCGTCGCCGCGAACAGGCGTTGGCGGGCGGCCACCTGGAGATGGATGAGTCGAGCGAGGGGGAGGTAGACCTCCGCGACCTCGTCGAGGTCGATCTGTTCGCCCAGGCCGCGCAGGCCGGTGAGCTCGTCCTCGGTCAGGACCAGGGGTGTCGCGTTCCGGAGAGTGCGCCACTGTCGACGGTCGAATTCGACGTACGGACTCGACTCGCTCACTCGGGACACGCTGCCTCCATGACTGAATTGTGCTGGGTGGCTCCGGCGAACCGACAGCCGGGTGGTGCGTGACTAGAGTCGAGCGTCATGCACGCCGACACTCTCGTCCACGACTACCTCGTGCTGGGGTTGTCCTTCGATCGCCTCGAGGAGGGGTTCGTCGACGCCTACACCGGAGACCCCGCTCTGCGACGCCAGGTCGAGAACGCGCCCCCGCCCGAACCCCGCGCGCTGGCGCGGCGGGCGACGGAACTGCGGACCGAACTGCCCTCGTCGGGGCTCTCCGAGGACCGCGCCGCGTTCCTCGACGTCCACCTGCGCGCGCTCGAGACGTCGGCACGGAAGTTGGCCGGTGACGAGATCGGATTCGTCGACGAGGTGCACGACTACTTCGACGTCGCGATCGCACCGGGCGACACCGACGACTACCGCGAGGCACATCGCCTGATGGACGAGGTGCTGGCCGGGGCGGGGCCACTGGGGGAGCGGGTGCGCGCTCACCGCGTGGCCGACGAGATCCCGCCCGAGCGGCTCGCCGAGTGCGTCGAGGCGTTCTCCAGTGCGTTGCGCGACAAGGTGCGCGGCCGGTACCCGCTGCCCGACACCGAGAAGGTCACCTACGAGGTGGTGGGCGACAAGCCGTGGTCCGGGTTCAACTACTACCTGGGCGACTACCGGTCCACCGTCGCGATCAACTCGGACCTCAAGCAGCACATGGCGCATCTGCCCCATCTCATCGCACACGAGTCGTACCCGGGCCACCACACCGAGCACTGCCGCAAGGAGGCCGGGCTCGTGCGCGGTGCCGGGCAGGCGGAGCAGACGCTCTTCGTCGTCAACACTCCGCAGTGCCTGATGGCCGAGGGCCTCGCGGACCTGGCGCTCGAGTCTATCGTCGGGCCGGGCTGGGGAGTGTGGGCGCAGGAGATCTACGCCGACCTCGGCCTGCGATTCGACGGGGAACGCGCCGAGGCGCTGCAGACCGCGTCGGCGAAGCTGCTGGGGGTGCGTCAGGACGCCGCGCTGCTGCTGCACGACGAGCACCGCAGCCAGGACGACGTGGCCGCGTTCCTGGGGCAGTGGTCGCTCGCGACACCGGAACGCGCCCGTCAGATGTTGCGATTCCTGTCCTCACCGCTCTGGCGTGCCTACACCAGCACCTATGTCGAGGGGTATCGCCTGCTGCACTCGTGGCTGCACCGGGCCGACTCGGCGGACGGCCGAGCCGACCGCTTCGAGCGGCTGCTCGACGAACCCCTCATCCCGTCTCAACTGCGCTGATCACGGGCATTAGACTCGGCGGCATGACTGCTGCGCCCGTCTCTGCCACCAACATCGACACCGCCTCCCTCGCCGAGGTGGATCCCGAGGTCGCCGCGGCGATGGCCGGCGAGCTGGGACGCCAGCGCGACACCCTGGAGATGATCGCGTCGGAGAACTTCGTTCCCCGCGCGGTGCTCCAGGCGCAGGGCAGCGTCCTCACCAACAAGTACGCCGAGGGTTACCCCGGTCGTCGGTACTACGGCGGGTGTGAGCACGTCGACATCGTCGAGGATCTGGCTCGGACCAGGGCGAAGGAGCTGTTCGGTGCCGAGTTCGCCAACGTGCAGCCGCACGCGGGCGCCCAGGCCAACGCCGCCGTTCTCATGGCTCTGATCAACCCGGGCGACAAGATCATGGGTCTGGACCTGGCGCACGGCGGCCACCTGACGCACGGCATGAAGCTGAACTTCTCGGGCAAGCTCTACGAGGTCGAGTCCTACGGTGTGAGCAAGGAAGACCACCGCATCGACATGGACGAGGTGCGCAAGCAGGCGCTGCACGCACGCCCACAGGTGCTCATCGCCGGATGGTCGGCCTACCCGCGGCACCAGGACTTCGCCGCGTTCCGCTCCATCGCCGACGAGGTCGGTGCGCTTCTGTGGGTCGACATGGCGCACTTCGCCGGGCTCGTCGCCGCCGGTGTGCACCCGTCTCCGGTGCCCTACGCGGACGTCGTGTCCTCCACCGTCCACAAGACCCTCGGTGGGCCCCGCTCGGGCATCATCCTCGCCAAGAAGGAGTGGGCGAAGAAGCTCAACTCCGCGGTGTTCCCCGGCCAGCAGGGCGGTCCGCTCATGCACGCGATCGCGGCCAAGGCCGTCGCCTTCAAGATCGCCGGCACTCCCGAGTTCCGGGAGCGTCAGGAACGCACCCTGCTCGGTGCGTCGCTGCTCGCGGAGCGGCTGACCGGCGCCGACGTCTCCGACAAGGGTGTCTCGGTGCTGACGGGCGGAACCGACGTCCACCTCGCGCTGGTGGACCTGCGCAACTCGCAGCTCGACGGCCAGCAGGCCGAGGATCTGCTGCACGAGGTCGGCATCACCGTGAACCGCAACGCGGTGCCGTTCGATCCGCGCCCGCCGATGGTCACCTCCGGTCTGCGTATCGGTACCGCGGCGCTCGCGACCCGTGGGTTCGGCGAGGCCGAGTTCACCGAGGTCGCCGACATCATCGCGACGGCGCTCGCCACCGGCGAGGCCACCGACGACCTGCGTGGTCGCGTCAGCACGCTCGCCCACGACTTCCCGCTGTACGAGGGACTCGAGGGCTGGGGACTGCTGGGCTGATCCGACATGCGGCTCACCGTGGCGGGTCTGCAGACGGCGGGGTCACCGGGTGACGTCGAAGCCAACCTCGCGGAACTCGACGGAGCCGCGGGGGCGGCTCTGGCGCGCGGAGCCGACCTCCTGGTCACGCCGGAGATGTTCGTGACCGGGTACGACATCGGTGACCGCCTCGCCGAGCTGACGTCACGGGAGCTTCTCTCCGAGGTGTGCGCACTGGCGCGCCGCCGCGGCATCGCGCTGCTCGTGGGTCTGCCGCAGACCGAGGCGGGAGCGGTGTACAACACGGTCGCACTCGTCGATGCGGACGGCAGTGTGATCGCGCAGCACCGCAAGTCGCACCTCTACGGTGAGCTCGACCGGGAGTGGTACTCGCCCGGGCTCGACTCGGTGACGGTCGTCGACTTCCGCGGGGTGCGGCTCGGTCTGATGATCTGTTACGACGTCGAGTTCCCCGAGAACGTCCGAGCCGCGGCCCTCGCGGGCGCGCACGCCCTGCTCGTTCCCACCGCGCAGATGGTGCCGTTCACATTCGTGGCCGACGTCGTCATCCGCACGCGCGCATGGGAGAACCAGCTCTACGTCGCGTACGTCAACCACGTCGGAACCGAGCGCGCCACCACCTACGTCGGCCGTAGCAGCATCGTCGGCCCCGACGCCGAGGTGATCGACCGACTCGACGACGAGACCGGCCTGATTCTCGGCACGGTGGACACCGAGGTCGTGGCGGCGGCCCATCGAGACAACCCCTACCTGGTGGACCGCCGCCCCGGCCTCTACTCGTCGATCGTCCGCGACCTCAGTCGCGAGTGAGCGGCAGGCCGGCGCGGCCCAGGAAGTCGAGGATGTCCGACTCGACCTCGCTGCGGTTGGTCTCGTTCAGGATCTCGTGCCGCGCACCGGGGTAGACCTTCTCCTCGAACGACGGGCCGCGCAGTGAGCGCATCGCCTCGGTCGTCGGCTCCAGCGGCACCAGCTGATCGTCGCCGCCGTGCAGCCACAACGTCGGCTGGTCGCCGAGAGTGCCGGAGGACGCCACCGTCTCCACCGCGGCCGTGAAGGTCTCGAGGGTGACGCGTGCGAAGGGGCCGTGGAAGACCAGCGGGTCCGCCTGGTAGGCGGCGCCGACCTCGGGGTCGCGGGACAGTACGGACGGGTCGATCGGGATCTCGGGGATCTCGTCCATCGACAGCAGCATCGAGAAGGCCGGGTTCTGCCCGACCAGCGGACCGGACAGCACGAGTGCCGCCAGCTCGCCGGGGTGGGTCTGCGCGTAGCGCGTGGCGATGAGACCGCCCATCGAGTGGCCCAGCAGCATCACCGGTAGATCGGGGTGCTCGCCGCGGGCGATGTCCGCGATCGAGTGCAGATCGGCGACGATGCCGTCCACGTCCGTGATCTCGGCGGGCGTCCCGTCCGACTGCCCGTGCCCGTGATGGTCGGGGGCGTACACCGCCGCTCCGGCCGACGTCAGGGTCGACGCCAGGTGGCCGTAGCGACCCGAGTGTTCGCCGTACCCGTGCGCGAGCAGCGCGACGAATCCCGGCGTGGTGGACGGCCAGGAACGGTAGGCGACGGTGCCGTGGGTTCCCCTGAGCTGCTGCATTTCCTGCGCGTTCTGCATCGGCCGAAGTTAACACCGTGGCCTTCGGCCCCGTGCGCCTTTTGCGTACTCCTGGATGCGCGAAAGGCGCACGGGCGTGTAACGCAGAGTTCACCCACACGTCCCCACGTGTCGCCGAGCCTGCGCCCCCGATCCGGTCTAGCGTCAGCAGTGCGGGTGGCGGGGAAGCCGTCCGTACGGGAGGTCCTCACACATGACTGAGTCATTCGGTCGGGAGGGGCCGGCCCCGGTCCCTGCGGTGTCGGGATCGACCGGTCCAGCGATCGACGGATGCGCGGTGACCGCGCGTCCTTAGGAGCCCCACGTGACTGCAGCTCGCTCCGGTTCTTCCGTCCGCACCTACGTGCTGGACACCTCGGTTCTGCTCTCGGACCCCTGGGCCGTGACTCGGTTCGCCGAGCACGCGATCGTCCTTCCACTCGTCGTCATCAGTGAGCTCGAGGGCAAGCGGCATCATCACGAACTGGGGTGGTTCGCGCGCGAGTCGTTGCGGATGCTCGACGACCTGCGGATCCGCCACGGGCGCCTCGATCAGCCCGTGCCCATCGGCACCGAGAACGGCACCCTGCAGGTCGAGCTCAATCACACCGACCCCGCTGTGCTTCCCGTCGGCTTCCGGACCGACTCCAACGACTCGCGGATCCTCGCGTGCGCACTGAACCTCGCCGCCGAGGGCAAGGACGTGGTGCTGGTCAGCAAGGACATCCCGCTGCGCGTCAAGGCCGGTGCGGTGGGTCTGCCGGCCGACGAGTACCACGCTCACGACGTCGTCCCGTCGGGATGGACGGGCATGGCCGAGATCGAGGCGTCGCGCGCGACCATCGACGGCCTGTTCGCCGAGGGATTCGCCGACATCGACGAAGCGCGAGAGTTGCCGTGCCACACCGGTGTTCGACTGCTCGGCGTTACGTCCAGCGCGTTGGGTCGGGTGACGGCGAACAAGCAGGTGCAGCTGGTGCGCGGCGAGCGTGAGGCGTTCGGCCTGCACGGCCGGTCCGCCGAGCAGCGCGTCGCCCTGGATCTGCTGCTCGACGAGAGCATCGGCATCGTCTCGCTCGGCGGGAAGGCCGGCACCGGTAAGTCCGCGCTCGCGCTCACCGCGGGCCTCGACGCGGTGCTCGAACGACGGACCCATCGCAAGGTCGTCGTGTTCCGGCCGCTGTACGCGGTCGGCGGCCAGGAGCTCGGCTACCTCCCCGGCAGCGAGAGCGACAAGATGGGCCCGTGGGCGCAAGCGGTGTTCGACACGCTCGACGGTCTCGCGAGTCCGGAGGTCATCGAGGAGGTCACCGCACGCGGCATGCTCGAGGTGCTGCCGCTCACGCACATCCGCGGACGGTCGCTGCACGACTCGTTCGTCATCGTCGACGAGGCGCAGTCGCTGGAACGCAACGTCCTGCTGACGGTGCTCTCGCGGCTCGGCACGGGATCACGCGTGGTGCTCACGCACGACGTGGCGCAGCGCGACAACCTGCGGGTCGGACGCCACGACGGTGTCGCCGCCGTGATCGAGAAGTTGAAGGGGCACCCTCTCTTCGCCCACATCACGCTGACCCGTTCGGAGCGCTCGCCCATCGCCGCACTGGTCACCGAGATGCTCGAGGAGTTCGGGCCGGCCTGAGTCACCGTTCGCGCCGGGCGGCACGGACCGCCCGGCGCGGTGTGACGCCGAACTATCACCGACCTCTTTGTCAGGGAGATCACCGGAATCCGCGTCGCGCGGTCCGAAGGTTCGGAGTGGACACCTACGGCCGTTATGCTGCTGTGATGCCGAAGAGTGACCAGGACCTGTTGAGCGAGCTCGAAGCCGATGCCGCGCACCTGCTGCAGAAGCACATCGACGCTGCTCGGGACTGGCAGCCCCACGACTACGTTCCGTGGGACTCGGGTCGCAACTTCGCGTTCCTCGGCGGCGAGGACTGGTCTCCGGAGCAGGTGACGCTCGGTGACGCCGAGGTCGTCGGTGCCACCGTCAGCGTGCTGGTCGCCGACAACCTGCCCGAGTACCACCGCGACCTGGCGTTCGCTCTCCGGAGCAGCGACGTCTGGTGGAAGCTGATCGGCCGGTGGACCGCGGAGGAGAACCGGCACGCCATCGTGCTGCGCAACTACCTCATGACGACTCGCGCGGTCGACCCGGTGGATCTCGAGCGTGTGCGCATCGAGCACATGACCACCGGCTACTCCGCACCGTCTCTGCACGTGCTGCACATCCTCGCCAAGTTCGCCCTCGACGAGCGCGCAGCGGCCGTGCGCCACCGTCGCGCCTCCGCGTCGTCGCAGGACGCTCTCCTGTCGAGCATCCTCGACCGCATCGCCGAGGACGACGAGCTGCAGACCACGCTCTTCACCGACCTGGTCTCCGCCGCGATCCGCGTCGATGCCGACGGCGCCGTCCGCGCCATCGCCGACACCGTCGCGTCCTTCTCGGTCCCCACCGTCGATCTCCCCGGCCGCGGTGGCAGCGCCGAACTGCTCGCCGGCATCGGGCTCTACGACCGCACCATCGAGACCGAAGAGGTGATCAAGCCCCTGCTCGAGGCGTGGAACGTGTTCACCCTCGACGGCCTCGGCGAGGACGGCCTCGCGGCCCGCGCGGAGCTCGAGAGCGCACTCGCCACTGCCGCGTCCTGATCAGCGCGTGATCGCGAACCCGCCCACCACCACCGGCTGACCGGCACCGACGAAGTACACGGTGCCGTTCCAACGGTTCGGGTTCACGGCGTCGCGCGTCATCTCGTCGTGGAAGACGGCTCCGAAGGCGGGGGACAGGCGCGAGTAGTCGACGTGGACCACGTCGGCCCCGGTCGCGATGCTCGGGGCGCGGTAGACGTCGCCCGGGATCGCGTTCACGCCGAGAAGTCGGTTGACCGTCGTGTCGCCGGTGATGGTCTTGCCGTCCCACAGCGGGACGGGAGCGCCCTCGGGCGTGGTGCCGACGTAGACGCCGTCGGGAACGGGTCCGGCGGACGCCAGCGTGGGGGCGGCCAGCGCCGCGCCGATCGCGGCGGCGCCGCCGAGGAGTGCCACTGCAGTTCGTGTCATGACACGTCACACTTCTCCTGATCGCCCCGCACCACAGCGTTTCGCCGTGATGCGGGGCGGGGAGTGCTGGGTCAGTCCTGGACCTTGGCCATCGCCAGGACGTCGAGGCGCTTGTCGAGTTCTTGTTCCGACAACTTCTCGGGGACGAGTCCACGCTCGAGGACGACCTCGCGAATGGTCTTCTTGTCCTTCAAGGCCTGCTTGGCGACGGCCGCAGCTTCCTCGTAGCCGATCGCACTGTTGAGAGGTGTCACGATGGACGGCGACGACTCGGCGAGCTGCTTGAGGTGCTCCTCGTTGGCGACGAGGCCGTCGACACACTTGTCGGCGAACAGGCGGGAGACGTTGGCGAGCAACGTGAACGACTCGAGCAGGTTGCGCGCCATCATGGGGATGTAGACGTTGAGTTCGAAGGCTCCGGCTGCGCCGCCCCAGGCGATCGCCGCGTCGTTGCCGACGATCTGCGCCGCCACCTGGGTGGCCGCCTCGGGGAGAACCGGGTTGACCTTGCCGGGCATGATCGAGCTGCCGGGCTGCAGGTCGGGGAGCCGGATCTCGCCGAGACCGGTGAGCGGGCCCGACCCCATCCAGCGGATGTCGTTGGCGATCTTGGTCAACGAGACGGCGATGGTGCGCAGCGCGCCCGACGCCTCGACCAGACCGTCACGAGCCGCCTGGGCCTCGAACGAGTTCTTCGCCGCGGTGAGGGCGTCGACACCGGTCGACTTCACCAGCTCGGTCACGACCTTCGGGCCGAAGCCGTCGGGGGCGTTGAGACCCGTGCCGACGGCGGTGCCGCCGATGGGGAGTTCGCCGAGGCGGGGGAGCGTGGACTGCACGCGCTCGATGCCGGCCTCGATCTGACGTGCGTAGCCGCCGAACTCCTGGCCGAGCGTGACGGGCACCGCGTCCATGAGGTGGGTGCGGCCCGACTTCACGACGGTCTTCCACTCGGTCGCCTTGGCCGCCAGAGCGGTGTGCAGGTACTCGAGGGCCGGGATCAGGCTGGTGACCGCGGCCTCGGTCGCGGCGACGTGCGTCGCGGTGGGGAACGTGTCGTTGGACGACTGCGACATGTTGACGTGGTCGTTGGGGTGCACCTCGACGCCCGCGTTCTTCGCGATGCTCGCGATGACCTCGTTCGCGTTCATGTTGGAGCTGGTGCCCGAGCCGGTCTGGAACACGTCGATGGGGAACTGATCGTCGTGTTTGCCGTCCGCGATCTCGCCGGCCGCCGCGATGATGGCGTCGGCCTTGTCCGCATCGAGCAGACCCAGGTCCTTGTTGACCTGTGCACATGCGGCCTTGAGCAGCCCCATCGCGCGGATCTGGGTGCGCTCGAGGGGGCGGCCCGAGATGGGGAAGTTCTCGACGGCGCGCTGTGTCTGCGCACGCCACAGCGCGTCGACGGGTACGCGAACCTCTCCCATCGTGTCGTGCTCGATGCGGAACTGCTGATCGTTGTCTGTCATGTACCTCGTGCCTCGGTAGATGGGTCGGGAAGTCGGAGTGCGCGTCAGAAGGACGGGACGGCGCCGGAGGTGTCCCCGTCGAAGTCCACGGACGAATACTCCCGCAGTTTGTTCAGCTGGTGGTACGCGTCGATCATCCGCACGGTGCCCGACTTGGAGCGCATGACGATGGACTGCGTGTGGGCACCGCCGCCGGAGTAGCGCACTCCGCGCAGCAGATCACCGTCGGTGACGCCGGTCGCGGTGAAGAAGACGTTCTCCCCGGCGACCAGATCATTGGTGTTCAGGATGCGATCGAGATCGTGGCCTGCGTCGACGGCCTTCTGGCGCTCGTCGTCGTCCGTCGGGGCGAGCCGGCCCTGCAGTGCTCCCCCCATGCAGCGCATGGCCGCCGCGGCGATGATGCCCTCGGGCGTGCCGCCGGTGCCGATCAGGATGTCGGTGCCCGAATCGGGGCGGGCGGCCGCGATGGCGCCGGCGACGTCACCGTCCGAGATCAACCGGATGCGGGCACCGGTGTCGCGGATCTGCTGCATCAGCTCGGTGTGGCGGGGACGGTCGAGCACACACACGGTGACGTCCGAGGACGACCCCTTCTTGATCTTCGCGATCCGGGCGATGTTCTCGGCGACCGGAGCGGTGATGTCGATGGCATCGGCGTAGTCGGGGCCGACGGCGATCTTCTCCATGTAGAACACGGCCGACGGATCGAACATCGCACCGCGCTCGGCCACCGCGAGCACGGAGATCGCATTGGGCATGCCCTTGGCCATCAGCGTCGTGCCGTCGACGGGATCGACGGCGAAGTCGACCTCGGGACCGTTGCCGTTGCCCACCTGCTCGCCGTTGTAGAGCATGGGCGCCTCGTCCTTCTCGCCCTCTCCGATGACCACGACGCCGCGCATCGACACCGAGCTCACCAGCTGGCGCATGGCGTCCACGGCAGCGCCGTCGCCACCCTCCTTGTCGCCGCGGCCGACCCAACGCCCGGACGCGAGCGCCCCGGCCTCGGTGACGCGGACGAGTTCGAGCGCGAGGTTTCGATCCGGCGCCATCTGCGTGGGAACGTCGGTGTTGGCCGTCATGGGGCTGTGCCTCCTTGCACATGGCGCGGTTCGCAGCCCGACTGACGGGCGTCGTCCGCACGGAATGAACATCGACTCGGGCGAAAAAGACTCGGCGTGATTGTCGCACTAGTCGCACGGCCCCGGCCTGCCGGGGGAAGCGCGGAGCTGCGCGGATGGCGAGCCCCCGCGCGCTCGGTGCGATACTGGAGAGGTGGCCGACAAGAAACCCAGGTACCTGCAGAACAACAAGGACATGGCCTGGTCCCTGATCCCGCTTCTTCTCGCATGCCTGGTGATCGCGGCCATCGCCGGTCAGTGTTCGTTGCGTGTGGGCGGCCCCGAGGCGGGTGAGGTTCCTCGCATCGATCTGGGGGCGTCCCTGCAGGCGGACGCGAATGCGCTGACCTTCCCGGTGCGCAGTCCCGACGTGCCCGATCAGTGGATCCCGAACTCGGCGAACCGTGGCCCTGTCTCGGGCTCGGAGTTTCAGTCCAGCACCGTCGGCTTCGTCACCGAGAACGGCAATTTCCTCTCGCTCACCCAGAGCGACGCCTCCGAGGACGAGCTGGTCCGCTCGAAGACCGAGGGATCACGGGTGTCCGCCGGCGGCGCGGAGGCCATCGCCGGGCTGAACTGGGTGGTCTACGGCAACGACGACACGGAACCGTACTGGGTGGCCGATCTCGGCGACACCCGCGCGATGCTCACCGGTTCCGGGTCGCAGGAGGAGTTCGTCGCGCTGGCATCCGCCACGGCGACGGCTCCGGTACTCGACAAGCGCTGACGCGCTCCTTCACTCCTCGTCGCGGGCCAGCGCCTTCTCGATGCGCGTGCGCGCGCCGGCCAGGTGCTGCTCGCAGTGCGTCGCCAGTGCTTCGCCGCGCTCCCACAGCGCCAGTGAGGCATCGAGATCCAGGCCGCCCTGCTCGAGCAGCTTGACCACGTCGACCAACTCGTCGCGCGCGTCCTCGTAGCCCAGCTCGGCGATCGGTGTCTCGTTCATGAGTCCCCATGCTGCCTCGAGAGTCCGACAGCGGACGAGTCAGGTGGCGGAACTGCGACCCATCGTGACGGCCGTGACCACGCCGTCCGCGACGCGGACCCGGAGCTGCGTACCCGGCGCGGCGTCGTCGACCGACCGGAGCACCTCGGGGTCGGATCCGGGGACTATGCGCTGCACCACCGAGTAGCCCCTCGCCAGAGTCGCCGCCGGTCCGAGCGTGGTCAGACGCGCGCGCATGTGCTCCACCGTCGTCGCCTCTCGCGACACCGCGCGCTCCACGTCGCGGCGGACGACGCGGCGCATCTCGGCGATCTCCTCCTCGCGGCGGGCGACCGCGGAGAGGGGATCGGCCAGCACGGGCCGGTGCCGCAGGGCGTCCAGTGCGCGCGCCTCGCGCTGCACCCAACTGCGGAGCGCTGCGGCGCTGCGGCTCCGCAGCTCGGCGACCAGTTCCCGTTCGGCCACGGCGTCGGGCACGACGAGCTTGGCGGCATCGGTGGGGGTGGCGGCACGAAGATCCGCCACGTGATCGCTGAGCGGACTGTCCGGTTCGTGTCCGATGGCGCTCACGATCGGCGTCGTGGCACGGGAGATCGCGCGGCAGAGCGCCTCGTCGGAGAACGGCAGCAGATCCTCGACACTGCCGCCGCCGCGGGCGAGTATCACCACGTCGACCGTGGGATCCTCGTCCAGCTCGGCCAGCGCCCGCAGGATGCCGGGCACCGCCGACGGGCCCTGCACGGGAGTGTTGCGTACCTCGAAGCGCACCGCCGGCCACCGCCGTTCCGCGACGCTGAGCACGTCGCGTTCGGCAGCACTGGCGCGTGCGGTGACGAGCCCGACGACGCGGGGCAGGAAGGGGAGCGGCCGCTTGAGTCGCGGATCGAAGAGTCCCTCGGCCGCGAGAAGACCGCGCAGACGCTCGATGCGGGCGAGCAGCTCGCCGACTCCCACCGCTCGAATCTCCGTGGCGCGCAACGACAGTGTGCCGCGACCGGTGAAGAAACTGAGCTTGCCGTAGAGGATGACGCGAGCGCCCTCGGTCAACGGCACGGGAGAGTTCTGGATGAGCATCGGTGAGCACGTCACCGACAGCGACATGTCGGCGGACGGGTCGCGGAGCGTCAGGAACGCCGTGCGCGTTCCCGCACGCACCGAGATCTGCGTGATCTGGCCCTCGACCCACACGCTGCCGAGGCGATCGATCCACCCGGCGACCTTCGTCGCGACCGTGCGGACGGGGAGCGGGTTCTCGGCGGTGCTGGTGGCGGCCGTGGTCATCGTGGTCCGAGAATCACTTCGCTCGGGCGGTGGTGATGCGGTTCTCGAGCATGGTCCGGTACGGCGCGCGATCCGCGGCCGACGTCTCGTACTCGAGAAGTGACGTGAGGTCCTCGACCGACAGCGACCGCAGACGGGCACGCAACTGAGCCAGCGTCAGGGCGTCGTAGTCGAGGTACTCCACGATCTCGGGAGTCGCGGTCGGCGCGGTCGCGAGAGCCGGGGCCGGAACGGGTTCGGTCGTCTCGATCTCCGACGGCGGGGTCGAGTACAGGGCGAACCGCCCTGCGGGCGCACCGGGCTCCGGCACGTCGATCTCTCCGGCCGGGTCACCGACCGGCTCGGGCTCGGTGGACAGCGGCACCTGCGTGTACCGCGCGGGTGCGACGTCCGCGTCGTCGTCGAAGGTCGCCCACTCCGCGGTCTCGACCGGGCGGGAGCCGATCAGGGAGAACACCTGGTCGCCCTTGATGGCCAGCTCGGTGACGGTCTGTTGCAGACGCATCGCGGTCTGGAGGACCTCGCTCACGGCGGTCATCGGCAGGGAGATGGCGGTGGTGGGGAGACGCCGAGCCTCCTCGACGACGGTCACGGCGATTCCGAGCGCGACGCGGGCGGCGAAGGGTGGACGGATCATGTCTCACAGAGTGCCCCACGTCGCGCATTTTTCCCAGTCGACGTGCGCGGGAAGCGACGCCCACCCGACTACCCGTATCCTCGTGGTATGTCTTCGGCTCTTCCGGTGTCCTCGTCCTCCACCACCTCCTCCGCCATCCCGCTCGAGCTGGGTATCGCCCGGCCGGCGGTCACAGGTGAGGTCTACGACGGCCCGCTGCGCGTTCTGCTCGCCGAGCCGCGCGGGTACTGCGCCGGTGTGGATCGAGCGGTGGAGACGGTCGAGAAGGCGCTCGAGAAGCACGGCGCCCCGATCTACGTGCGCAAGGAGATCGTGCACAACCGCCACGTGGTGGAGACGCTGTCCGATCAGGGCGTCATCTTCGTGGACGAGACCGACGAGGTGCCGGACGGGGCACTGCTCGTGTTCTCCGCGCACGGTGTCTCACCGGCGGTCCACGAGTCCGCGGCCGCCAAGAACCTGCGCACCATCGACGCGACGTGCCCACTGGTGACGAAGGTGCACCAGGAGGCCAAGCGGTTCGCTCGCGACGACTTCGACATCCTGCTCATCGGCCACGAGGGTCACGAGGAGGTCGAGGGCACCGCGGGCGAGGCCCCGGACCACGTGCAGGTCGTGGACGGGCCGGATTCCGTCGACGCCGTCACCGTCCGGGACGAGAACCGCGTCATCTGGTTGTCGCAGACCACGTTGAGTGTCGACGAGACCATGACGACTGTCGCGCGACTGCGGGAGAAGTTCCCCAACCTGCAGGATCCGCCCAGCGACGACATCTGCTACGCCACCCAGAACCGTCAGGTCGCCGTCAAGGCGATGGCGCCCGAATGCGATCTCGTGATCGTGGTCGGGTCGACGAACTCGTCGAACTCCGTCCGTCTGGTCGAGGTCGCGCTCGCCGCGGGCGCGCGCGCGAGCTACCTGGTCGACTACGCCAAGGACATCGATCTCGCCTGGCTCGAGGGCGTCCGCACGGTGGGCATCACGTCCGGCGCATCCGTGCCGGAGGTGCTGGTGCGTGGAGTGCTGGACCTGCTCGAGGCACATGGCTTCGGCGACGTGAAGTCGGTGACGACGGCCAACGAGACGCTGGTCTTCGCGCTTCCTCGCGAGCTGCGGACCACCAGCCGGGTGTGAGCCGACCGCGGCCGGGAGATCAGTCCCGGTCGCGGTAGCGCACCCGTGGTGCGGGGTACGGCGACAGATTCTCCGCACCGGTGCGCCGGGGTTCGTACGGCGTGGGTTCGTACGGCGTGGGTTCGTACGGCGTGGGTTCGTACCGGGGGCGAGCTTCCCGTGGGCGACCGTTGTCGGAAGCCGTGACCTGGCCCTCGTAGGCGCGCGGGGCGGGCCGAGCAGCGCGTGACTCCTCGCGCGGTTGCGGTGCGGCGGGCCGTGCACGCCGGGTGCGGTCGTGTCGAGCGTCGGGTGCGTCCGTCCGCGGTTCCTGGCGGGTCCTGCGCCGTTCCTCCGCCCGTCCCGCCGTCTCGCGAGTGGCGGGACGTTCGGAGCGCGACCGTCGGGGTGCGGCGTCACGCGCTGCCGCGGCCGGTCGCGCTGCGCGCGCCGGCTTCCGGACCGGAGTGGGGCGACGATCGAGCGCAAGCCGGGCGCCACCGACGCCGAGGACCAACAGCGTGGTCAGCGCCATCAGCGGGAAGCGATCGACGAGCGGCACGGCGACGGTCAGGACGATGTCCTTGATCGAGGTGCCCGCTCCGTCGGTGAGGATCTGGTATGCGATGGGGACGCCGAGGAACATGATGAGCGGCGGCTGCACCATGGCGGTGAAGAGTCCACGATGGCGGACCGCGACCACGGCGATGAGTGCACCGAGCACGTACAGGACGGCGAACGTCGATCCCAGCTCGTCGCCACGCATGGCATCGACGAGAAAGCCCAGGACGGCTGCGCCCACTGCCACCGCGACGGCGCCCCATGCGGGGATTCCGGGTACCGACGGCACAGCGGAGCGCTGGTCGAGAGGCACTCCCGAGCGTGCGCGTTGGGGGGAAGACACACAGCGAGGTTAGCGTTGATTCAACGACTTGCGTCGTCGGCATGCCCGCGACACGTCGACGAGGTGCCCTCCATCGCAGTCGCGGTCATGGTTCGTGGCCGCTGGTCCACACTCGTGACCTGCGGCGGTTCGCCGTCGAAGAGGGACATCTCGTGCAGCTTGCGTGCTGTGACGAAGACGCGAGCGTCCAACGATCCCGCCGCCGCGTTGAACGAGTCCACGGCCTTGCCCAGCTGTGATCCCAAGCGATCCACGTGGGCTCCGACCGTGCCGAGGCGCTCGTACAGCTCACGGCCCAGCACACGCACGCGAGCGGCGTCCTCGGCCAGTGCGTCCTGTTTCCACGTGTAGGCGACGGTCCGCAGCAGGGCGATGAGAGTGGTCGGGGTGGCGAGCACCACGTTGCGGGAGAAGGCGTGTTCGAGCAGGCCGCGGTCGCGCGTCAGCGCGGCATCGAGGAACGGATCGCCCGGAACGAAGAGGACGACGAATTCCGGCGACGGGTCGAACGCGTGCCAGTACTTCTTGTCGGCGAGCTGGTCGACGTGTGTGCGCAGGTGCTTGGCGTGGCGTTCGAGATGCCGATCGATGGTCTCGGGATCCTGCTCGGCGCTCGCGTCGAGGAAGGCGACCAGCGGAACCTTGGCGTCGACGACGATGCGCTTGCCACCGGCGAGCTTGACCACCAGATCGGGGCGCACGCCGGGTGCGGCGACCTGGGTGTCGAAGTCGCAGTGGCGCGTCATGCCGGCCAGCTCCACGACCCGCTCGAGCTGGATCTCGCCCCACCGGCCACGAATCTGTGGCGCCCGCAGCGCGGTGACGAGCTGGTCCGTCTGCGACGCCAACTGCCGCGAGGCGCGGTGCATCCCGGCGACCTGCTCGGTCAGTCCCGCGTATGCGTGAACACGGTCGCGCTCGACGAGCCGTACGTGTTCCTCGAGTGCGTCGACCGCCTCCCGCAGCGGGTCGACCAGGTGGGAGACCTGTTGACCGATGGCGCCGGAGTGGCGCCGCGCGGAGTCCTCGTTGAGCAGCGACAACGACCGCCGCAGCGTCTCCTCGTTGTCCGCGGAGACCGCGAGCCGCTCACCCGCACGGGCGAGTTCGACGTCGCCGCGTGCGGCCCGCAACCACCAGCCCAACCCCAGGCCGACGAGAAGGGTGACGAGAGTGGTCACGGCAGTGAGGGCGGTCATGAGGCTCACTATGAACCGGGGTACCGACACACCTTCGGCCCGAGCGTCTTTGTCGTAGGTCTCCGTTAGCGTCGGCGACATGAGAATCCTGCACACCTCGGACTGGCACATCGGGCGCACCTTTCACGGTGTCGACCTGCTGGCCGATCAGCGTCGTGCTCTGGAGGCTCTCGCCACCGTCGTCCGAGAACAGAGTGTGGACGTCGTCGTGGTCCCCGGGGACATCTACGACCGTGCGGTGCCCAATGCGGATGCGGTCCGGCTGTGCAACAAGGCATTCGAGGCCATCCGTGACGCGGGGGCCGTCATCGTCGCCACGTCGGGCAATCACGACTCGCCCGCCCGGCTCGGTGCCGGGTCGGCGTTCTCCGCTGCCGGCGGTCTGCATCTGTTCACCACCGTCGACGCCGTCGACCGACCGGTCGTGCTGGCGGACGAGCACGGTGACGTGGCGTTCTACGGCATTCCGTACCTCGAGCCGGACGCCACCCGCGCCGAGCTCGGGGTACCCGGCGCTCGTTCGCACGCCGCGGTGTTGCAGGCGGCGATGGGCCGCATCGCGGCCGATCTGGCGACGCGGCACTCGTCGGTCCGCTCGGTGGTGCTGGCCCACGCCTTCGTGATCGGCGGCGAGGGTACGGGTTCCGAGCGTTCGATCTCCGTCGGTGGCGTCGAGACCGTGCCGGCTTCGATCTTCGGCGGTATCGACTACGTCGCGCTGGGCCACCTGCACTCTCCGCAGACCATCGACGACCACATCCGGTACTCGGGATCGCCGCTGCCGTACTCGTTCGGCGAGCGTTCGCATCGCAAGGCTGCGTGGCTCGTCGACATCGACGGCTCGGGTGGCCGCGTCGTCACGCGCGTCGATCTGCCGGTGGTGCGGGGCCTGTCCGTCCTGGAGGGAACGCTCGAGGAGCTCTGCACGGAGAACCGGTTCGATTCCGCGACAGAGCATTACGTCTCCGCTGTGCTCACCGATGCGGTGCGGCCCGTCGACGCGATGCGCCGTCTGCAGGAGCGTTTCCCGCACGCGGTGCACCTCGAGTGGAAGCGCCCGGCCGGTGTCGATTCCGGGAGCTACCGCGAGAAGGTGCAGGGTAGGTCGGACCGTGAGGTGCTCAGCAGCTTCCTCGCGGACGTGCGCAGCGCGCCCTCGTCGTCCGAGGTCGAGCTGCTCGATCGTGCGGTCGAGAACGTCACGGGTCAGCGGGATTCGACGTCCGCATCGCCCGTCGAGCACGAGTGGGTGCGCTCGGCGTGAGACTGCATGCGTTGTCGGTCACCGCGTTCGGGCCGTTCGGCGGCACGGTCGACGTCGACTTCGACGATCTCGGGGCCGACGGCCTCTTCCTCCTGCACGGCCCCACCGGAGCGGGAAAGACGTCCGTTCTCGATGCCATCGCCTTCGCTCTCTACGGCGTTCTCCCCGGCTCGCGCCGAGAGAGTCGACGCCTGTTGTCGGATCACGCTGCGCCGGGTGTGGTTCCGCGCGTCGAACTCGACGCGACGTTGGGTGGCCGCCGCCTCACCATCGTCCGGCAGCCGGAGTTCCTGCGCCCCAAGCGGCGCGGGGTGGGAACCACGAAACAGAACGCCAAGGCGACGCTGACGTGGCACGACGGCCGGGGCGAGAACCTGACGCGCATCGACGAGATCGCGCTCGAGGTCGAGCGCCTGCTTGGCATGCGGGTGGACCAGTTCTTCCAGGTCGTCCTGCTGCCGCAGGGGGACTTCGCGCGGTTCCTGCGGGCGCGCAACGAGGAACGGGGTGCGCTGCTCGAGCAGTTGTTCGACACCGATCGGTTCCGCGACATCGAGACGTGGTTCCAGGATCAGCGTCGCGCCAGCGCGGAGCGTCTCGCCGGGCGATCGGAGTCCGTCGACAGACTGGCTGCCCAGGTGGCCACCGCCGCCGGCGTGGACCTCTTCACGGGCACCGACGTGGTGGAGTGGGGGACCGATCTTCTGGGCGGTGCCCGAGAGCTGGCCCGTGGGCGCACAGAGCATCTGCGGACAGCGCGCGCCGAACATGCAGCGTCTCGTGAGACCGCTCGGATCGCGCACCGCCGCCGGGAGGCACGCGAACGGGGGGCCGCGGCAGCAGCGCGACTCACGGTGCTGGCGGGCGGCGACGCCGAGCGCGCGCAGCAGATCGCTGAGCTGGACCGTGCGCGTCGGGCGCTGCCGGTGCGCGATCGCGCCGTCACCCTCGACCAGCACCGTCAGCGCGCGACCGCCGCCGCCGCGACGATGCGGCGCCGGGAGCGGGCGGCTGCCGAGACCGAGGCCTCCGTGCTGGTCGGGACGTTGTCGTGGCCGCCCCGTCCTGCCGATGCGGAGGTGCTCGATGCCGCGGTGCACCGGTGGAGCGGCGAGTGCGCGGTGCTGGACAGTGTCGCCGGCGACGAGTCCGATCGAAGGACGGCGGTGGCCGATCGGGAACGCGCCGTCGGCCGGGTGCGCGGTCTGGAGACGGACCTGCGGGCGGTACGGGTACGTCTCGACGCGGTACCTGCGGAGCGCGCGGCACTGGACGCCGAGCATCGAGTAGCCGTCGCGGCTCGTGCGGGTCTCGCCGGCCTGGAGGCGCGGCATCACGGCGCCGAGGACGCGGCACGCGCACACGTCGAGTGGGCCCGCGAGTCCGAGCGCCTTGCTGCGGCCGTCACGACGGCCGAGCGTGCCCGGACCCGCTACGACGATCTGCGCACGGAATGGTTGGACCTGCGGGAACGCCGTCTCGAGGGGATGTCCGCGGAGCTCGCGGCGGGACTCGAGGACGGCGCCCCGTGCGGAGTCTGCGGCGCGACGGAACATCCGGCGCCCGCATCTCCGACCGCGGGGCGGGTGTCCCGGGACGACGAGAACCGCGCGGGACAGCGGGTCGGTGCAGCCGAGGCGGAACGCACCACGGCGGACGCCGCGGTGCAGCGCTGCCGACAGCGTGTGGACGAGCTCGCGACCCGGTGCGCGGATCGCACCGCAGCGGAACTCGCGGCCGAACTGGACGCGGCCACGACGGCACTGGCGGAGGCGCGGCGTGCCGCGGATCGTCTCGCGGCGATCGACACCTCGCTGGCGGCGCTGGACGAGGAGACCGCCGGTCTGCGGGTGCGGGCCGACGCGATCACGGCCGAACTGGGCGTCACTCGCGGGCGGACGGAGGCGCTGGAGACTCGGATCGCGGAGGCGACCGCGCGCATCACGGCCGCCGTGGGGACGACGTCCACCGTGGCGGAACGGCGTGCCGCACTCGACGCGGCCATCGCAGCCGCGGTGGCGTGGCGCGATGCGCGCCGCGACGCCGACTCGGCCGATCAGGCGGTGATGCGGCTCGAGACCGACCTGGTGGAGTGCGCGCGCGAGCACGGATTCACCGAGGTCACGGAAGCCCTGGCGGCGGTCCGTGACAGGGCCCGGTGCACGGTGCTGGAGAACGCCGTTCTCGACGCCGAGAAGCAGCGCTCCGCGGCTGCGGCCGTGCTCGCGGAGCCGGACGTGGCGGAGGCGATGGTGGGGGAGACCGTCGACACCGCTGCCGTCGATGCGGAGGAGATCCGACTGCGGGGGTTGCTGGACGAGGCCATCGCCTCGGCCGGAGACGCCGATAGTCGGCTACGCATGCTCGAGGACCTCGTCGCCCAACTGTGGGCCGCTGCGGACCGTCTGGGACCTGCCCACCTCGAGCACGCGGAACTCGAGCAGCTGGCGGAGGTGGTGGCCGGCAAGGGCGCCAACGCGCGCCGGATGTCGCTGCGGTCCTACGTGCTGGCCGCGAGGCTCGAGGACGTCGCCACCGCGGCATCCGTGCGCTTCCGGTTGATGTCGCAGGGCCGGTTCGAGTTCGTGCACTCCGACGACGTGGGCCCCCGAGGCACCCGCGGCGGGCTGGGTCTCGACGTACGCGACGACTACACCGGGGTGGTCCGGTCGGCGGGCACCCTGTCGGGCGGCGAGGCATTCTGTGCGTCGCTCGCGCTGGCGTTGGGTCTCGCCGACGTCGTCGCGGCCGAGGCGGGCGGCATCACCCTGGACACGATGTTCATCGACGAGGGGTTCGGAAGTCTCGACTCGGGATCACTGGACGCCGTCATGGGAGTCCTCGACGAACTCCGGTCCGGTGGGCGCACGGTGGGCATCGTCAGTCACGTCGACGAGATCCGTGACCGGGTCCCCTCACGCCTCGAGGTGATCCGCGAACGTCACGGATCCACGGTACGAGTGCACGCGGGAGTGTGACCGCTCAGTCGTCCTTCTTCTCGTCGTCCTCGTGCGTGTCCACGTCGATCGGAGTCGGTGCCACGTCGTCGGACTGGTCCGAGGGCGCCGGCGCGTATCGGGTCTTCTCGTCGTGGACGACGACGGGCGCGTCGTCACCGGGTGTGCCGAGATCGTCGTGGATGCGTTCGGCGATGTCGTTCGCGCCGGGATCCTCGTCGGACCGAAGTTCGATCTGCTCGTTGATGTAGCGCAGCAGCACCGCGGTGGCCGCAGCGACCGGGACCGCGAGGAACGCCCCGATGATGCCGAAGATGGAACCGCCGGCGGTGACGGCCAGCAGCACGATCGCGGCATGCAGGTTCATCGACTTGCTCTGCAGGATCGGCTGCAGGACATTGCCTTCGATCTGCTGCACGGCCAGGATGATCGCCAGGACGATGACCGCGGTGGTGAACCCGTTGGCCACCAGCGCGACCAGGACGGCGAGGGCACCGGCGACGAAGGCACCCACGATGGGGATGAAGCCACCGAGGAAGGTGAGCGTCATCAGCACCGGGGTCAGCGGCACGCCGAGGATCACCAGGCCGATGCCGATGAAGATCGCGTCGATCGCGCTGACGATGGCCTGGGTACGGATGAAGCCACCCAGGGTGTCCCACACCCGTCGGAGTACCTCGGCGAGATGACCACCGGCCTTGCGTCCGGCCAGTCCGTGCAGCCAGGGGAGGAAGCGCGGGCCGTCCTTGATGAAGAAGAAGCTCAGGACGAGCACCAGACCGAGCGTGACCAGGATCGACCCGGCGGTGGCGACGCCGGCGAAGACGCCCGAGGCGATCGCCGTGCCGCTGTCCTGCAGCTGCGTGACGATGGCTTCGACGGCGCTGTCGATCTGCTCGTCGTCCAGATTGATGGGCGGGCCCTCGAGCCACTCCTGGACCTGCGAGACGCCGAGGGTGGCGCTGTCTGCGAGATCGGGAGCCTGGCTGATGACGGAGGGGACGATGAACGCGACCACACCGGCGAGTACCGCGAGGAAGCCGAGGAGTGTGGTCAACGCGGCGAGCGCGGGCGGAAAGCCGATGCGGCGCAGCAGCCTGGTGGGCGGCCAGAGCACCGTCGCGACCACCAGTGCCAGCAGGACCGGGAGCATGATCACCCACAGCTGGCCGACCAGCCAGCCGGCGATCCACAGCGCTGCCGAGACGACGAGGAGCACGGCCGACCACTTGGCCAGCCAGAGTCCACCGGCGCCGAACAGGTCGCTGCGATCACGGCCCGACGCGGAGCCTGCGGAAGTGGTGGGCGCGTTCTCGCTCACGTGTGTCCTCTCGTCTGACGATGATGCGGCGAACGCAGAGTCGAACGCGCTGTGACTGTACCCGGGAAGCCGATTCCGCACGCATGGCGACGGAGGGACTACCCGATGGTGAGCCCGCGGGCGAGAAGGGCAGTACGCCACAGGTGCATGGAGGCGTAGGACCGCCACGGTGACCAGTGGGCGGTGTCCGACAGATCGATGTCGAGGAGGGCCGCGCCCTGCCGGACCACCAGGTCGGTGTCGAGCAGCACGTCGGGGTCGCCCAGCAACCGCATCGACACGTAGCGGGCGGTCCACGGGCCGACACCGCGCAGCGCCAGCAGTGCACGCTCCTGGGTGGCCGCGTCGCCGTCGTGGCGCACGTCCACGGCGCCCGATGCCAGAGCGTCGGCCGTCGACGCGATCGCGGCGACCCGCCGCGCCGGACCGGTGAGGATCTCGGTGCCGCGTGTGGCCACGGCCTCGGGAGTGGGGAACAGGCGAGTGATGCCGTGGTCGGCTTCGCCCTCGTCGTCGCCCACAGGATCTCCGAGGGCCGCGACGAGCCGGGCGGTGTGCGTGGCCGCGGCACCGAGCGAGATCTGCTGACCGATCATCGTGCGAAGGAGCACCTCCGCGGCATCGAACGCCCCGGGAACGCGGATCCCCGGGGCCGCGGCCACCGACGCGGCGAGCGCAGGATCTGCCGCGAGCGCAGCGTCGACGGGAGCCGCGTCGACGTCCAGGGCCAGTACCTGCCGCACTCGGGACAGCGCGGTGGGGACGTCCGACGCGTCCCGGGCTCGCGTCTCCACCCGGACGACTCCCGCGCCGCCGTCACCCGGGACGAACCGGCACGTGACGACGGCGGGGCCGTGATCGAGGCGCAGAGCCCGGCGGTAGACGCCGTCCGTGAAGGTCTCCATGCCCGGAACCGCGTGACCCGCCAGGAACCACCGCATCCACCCCGTGTCGTACGGAGCGGAGTACGGCAGCTCGGAGGTGTCGAGGGTCCAGCGCGGCGACGTCACCCCGTCATGATCTCAGCAGCAGCGTGCGCCCGGATTCGCGTCCGCCTCCGCATGACGTGCCTTCCAGTACTCGCGCTCGGACGGCACCGGATGCCCGGGATGGACCCGGTTCCGGTGCTCGACGAAACGCTCGTAGTCGTGATCACCCATGACGGAGGTGATCCACCACGTCGCGGCGCGAACGGACTTCAGGACGGCGTTCATGTCAGTGGCCCGTTCCCGGCCGACGGACCGTGCCGCTGGCGATGAGGACGTCCCATTCCGCCTGCACCGACTTCTCCGCCTCGGTGGGGAGGAAACCGCTGGGCGCGAACAGCTTCGACGGTACGTCCGCCTCCTCGCTGCTGGGCAGTCCACCGGCGCGGATCGCCTTGAAGCAGACGGCGAATCCGGCGAGCGCGACGATGAGGACGAGCACCGCGAAGACGATGGACAGCGTGCCCTGGATGAAGGTGTTGCGGATGACGGCGTCGATGGCCTCCGGTGTGGCGGCGGACCGGAACTCGGTGAGGCCCTGCGACTTCGCTTCCTTGAAGTCGCTGTGCTGCGCCCAGTAGCCGATGGCCGGAACGTCGGAGAAGATCTTCTGGTACGACGCCGTCATGGTGACCACGAGGTCGAAGGCCAGCGGCAGCGCGGGGATCCAGGCCCACTTCAGCAGACCCTTCTTCACCACGACGGTCAGGACGACCGTGAGCGCGATGGCGGCCAGCAACTGGTTCGCGATGCCGAACAGCGGGAAGAGCGTGTTGATGCCGCCCAGCGGATCGGTGACGCCCATGAGCAGGATGGCGCCCCAGGCCGCGACGACGATGACCGAGCAGATCCAGGCACCGACGCGCCACGACGGATCGCGGAACTTCTTCGCGCCGCCACCGAGATTGCCGAGCGAGTCCGACAGCATGAAGCGGGCGACACGCGTGCCTGCGTCGACGGTGGTGAGAATGAACAGCGCCTCGAACATGATCGCGAAGTGATACCAGAACGACTTCAGGCTCTCGCCGCCGAAGACCTGGTGCAGCACCTCGGACATGCCGAACGCGAGCGTGGGGGCGCCGCCGGTGCGCGAGATGATCGACTCCTCACCGACGTCCGTCGCGGCCTGCGACAGCTCGGCCGCGCTGACGTCCCCGCCTGACAGTCCGAGCCCGTTGACGTACGCCGCGGCGGTCTCGGGTGTTCCGCCGGTGAGTGCGGTCGGTGCGTTGAGCGCGAAGTAGATGTGCTGATCGAGAATGCAGGCGGTGACCAGAGCCATGATGGCGACGAAGGACTCGGTGAGCATGCCGCCGTAGCCGATCATCCGCATCTGCTTCTCCTTCTCGAGAAGCTTCGGCGTGGTGCCCGAGGAGATCAGCGCGTGGAAACCGGAGAGCGCGCCGCAGGCGATGGTGATGAAGAGGAACGGGAAGAGCGATCCGGAGAACGCGGGTCCGTTGCCCTCGCTGGCGAACGACGTCATGTCCGGCATCTGCAGGACGGGTCGAGCGATGAGGATGCCGACGGCGAGCAGCACGATGGTGCCGATCTTCATGAACGTCGACAGGTAGTCACGCGGGGCGAGCAGCAGCCACACGGGGAGGATCGACGCGGCGAGACCGTAGGCGATGAGCAACCACGCGACGGTGACCTTGGACAGCGTGAACCAGTCGGCGCCCCATTCGGTCTCGGCGACCCAGCCGCCCGAGATGATGGCGAGCAGCAGCAGGACGACGCCGATGAGGGAGACCTCGGAGACCTTGCCCGGGCGCAGGTACCGCAGGTAGACGCCCATGAAGAGGGCGATGGGAATGGTCAGTGCGATGGAGAAGACGCCCCACGGGCTCTCGGCGAGTGCGTTCACGACGACGAGTGCGAGCACCGCGATGATGATGATCATGATGACGAAAACGCCGATGAGGGCGGCGATACCGCCGACCACGCCGAGCTCCTCGCGGGCCATCTGACCGAGGCTGCGGCCACGACGGCGGGTCGAGATCCAGAGCACCAGGAAGTCCTGCACCGCGCCGGCGAAGACGACGCCGATGATGATCCACATGGTGCCGGGCAGATATCCCATCTGCGCGGCGAGGACGGGACCGACGAGGGGACCGGCGCCCGCGATGGCGGCGAAGTGGTGGCCGAACAGCACCCGACGGTCCGTCGGCATGTAGTCCTTGCCGTTCTCCAGGATCTCGGCGGGTGTGGCCCGATCGTCCCGTGGATGGACGATGCGGTTCTCGATGAGGCGTGCGTAGAACCGGAACGCGAAGATGTAGGTGCAGACCGCCGCGACGACGAACCACACCGCGTTGACCTGCTCGCCGCGGATCACGGCGATGACGGTCCAGGCGACGGCGCCCAGCAGACCGATGATGACGAAGACGATGCGTTTGGGCACCGTCATCGGTGAGCGGTCGACGACGCCCACGGGGGGAAGGTCGTCGTCGGTCTTGAGGAACTCGACGTGCGAGTTCCCCCTGTCGGACACGGCAGTCATCTGCGGGCTCCTGGCATGCGGTGGAGGGGCGGCGATCATCGTGTGATCGCAGTCACTGTAAGCAGACCGACCGACATTTGGTGCGGTTGTGAGCCTGGTGTGTGCGGATCGTTGCGCCGAGCGGTCCGGGACCGTCGCCGAACGTCACGACATGACAACGAGATCCCACTCGCGCGCCCCGACTGCCTACGATGCTCGTGTGTCAGACCACCCCGAGTACCCGCAGCAGCCGTACACCGGTTCGTCGTACGAGCCCGACCTGACGAAGGGGCCGACGGACACCGGAGTGTTCCCGACCACCGGAGCCTTCCCGCAGCAGCAGCCGAGTTATCCCCAGCAGCAGTACGGCCCGCCGCCGCTGCCGCCGACCAACGCCGGCTGGGCCGCCGCCGCGCTGATCTTCTTCTGGCCGTTGGCGTTCTCGGCGTTCAACCACTCGAGCTCGGTGTTCCCGCGGTGGTCGCTGGGCGACTATCAGGGTGCGCACTACGCGTCGGAACGCACGAAGCAGCTGGGCAAGTACTCGCTCTACATCTTCGTGGGGCTCTTCGCGCTGTTCATCCTCTTCTACGTGCTGCTCATCGCCTTCGCGATCTCGGCGGGATCGGGCACCGACTACACGTACTGACAGGGCGGTCGGGGGCGGCACGTAGACTCTCCTCCCTGTGAGCCTCACCCTCGGAATCGTCGGACTGCCCAACGTCGGCAAGTCCACCCTCTTCAACGCGCTGACCAACAACGACGTGCTGGCGGCGAACTATCCGTTCGCCACCATCGAGCCGAACGAGGGCGTCGTACCGTTGCCGGATCCGCGGCTGAACGAGCTGGCCAAGATCTTCGGTTCCGAGAAGATCCTTCCGGCGCCTGTCACGTTCGTCGACATCGCCGGCATCGTGAAGGGCGCGTCCGAGGGCGCCGGCCTGGGCAACAAGTTCCTCGCGAACATTCGTGAGGCCGACGCCATCTGCCAGGTCGTGCGCGTGTTCGCCGACGACGACGTGGTGCACGTCGACGGCAAGGTCGATCCGGCCGCCGACATCGAGGTCATCGAGACCGAGCTGATCATCGCGGACATGCAGACCCTCGAGAAGGCGATCCCGCGTCTCGAGAAGGAAGTTCGCACGCAGAAGGATCGCGCGCCGATGGTAGCCGCGGCCAAGGAAGCGCAGACGATTCTCGACAGCGGCACGACGCTGTACTCGGTGAAGGACACGTTCGACGCGTCGTCACTGCGTGAGCTCAATCTGCTCACCACCAAGCCGTTCCTCTACGTCTTCAACGCAGACGAGTCGGTGCTCACCGACGACGCGAAGGTTGCCGAGTTGAAGGCCGCTGTCGCTCCCGCCGACGCCGTCTTCCTCGACGCCAAGATCGAGTCGGAGCTCGTCGAACTCGACGACGAGTCGGCGATGGAACTGCTCGAGAGCATCGGCCAGTCGGAGCCCGGCCTGCACGCTCTGGCGCGCGCCGGCTTCCACACCCTCGGGCTGCAGACGTACCTCACCGCAGGCCCGAAAGAGTCCCGCGCGTGGACCATTCACCAGGGCGACACCGCACCGCAGGCAGCGGGCGTCATCCACACCGACTTCGAGAAGGGCTTCATCAAGGCCGAGGTCGTGTCCTACGACGACCTCGTCGCCGCCGGATCCATGGCCGCCGCCAAGTCGGCCGGCAAGGTCCGCATCGAGGGCAAGGAATACGTCATGGCCGACGGCGACGTGGTGGAGTTCCGCTTCAACGTGTGATTGCGGCTCAGCGCCAGCCCAGCTCAGGTGCCACGTGCGTCAGCACCGACTCGATGAGGTGTGCGCAGTACTCGACGCCGAGCTGGTTGGGCACGGTCAGGAGCAGTGTGTCGGCCGCGGCGACGGCTTCGTCCTTCGCCAGCTCCGCGATGAGCTTGTCGGGTGAGCCGGCGTAGGTCTTGCCGAAACGAGCGATGCCGCCGTCGATGTAGCCGACCTGATCGCCGCTGCCGCCCTCACGGCCGAAGTACGCACGATCCACGTCGTCGACGATCGGGAAGATGCTGCGGCTCACGGATACTCGCGGTTCGAACGAGTGGCCGACGTCGGACCACGTCTTGCGGAAGCGCTCGATCTGTTCGGCCTGCAGTTCGTGGAACGGCACGCCGGTGTCTTCGCTGAGCAGAGTCGAGCTCATGAGGTTCATGCCCTGCTGCGCCGTCCACTCGGCGGTCGCACGAGTACCTGCACCCCACCAGATGCGCTCACGCAACCCGTCGGAGTGCGGCTCGAGGCGCAACAGGCCGGGCGGGTTGGGAAACATGGGGGAGGGGTTCGGCTCCGCGAAGCCCTTGCCCTCCAACAGGTCCAGGAAGATGCGCGTGTGCTCACGGGCCATGTCTCCGCTGTCGGTGCCCTCGGCCGGGGCGTAGCCGAAGTAGCGGAAGCCGTCGATGACCTGCTCGGGCGATCCCCGGCTCACTCCGAGCTGCAGCCGCCCGCCGGAGATCAGGTCGGCGGACCCGGCGTCCTCGGCCATGTAGAACGGGTTCTCGTAGCGCATGTCGATGACGCCGGTGCCGATCTCGATGCGACTGGTCTTGGCACCGACGGCCGCGAGCAGAGGGAACGGCGACGCGAGCTGGTTCGCGAAGTGGTGAACGCGGAAGTACGCGCCGTCTGCACCGAGTTCCTCTGCGGCGACCGCGAGGTCGATCGACTGCAGCAACACGTCCGATGCGGAGCGCGTCTGCGAGTGCGGCGACGGTGACCAGTGCCCGAACGACAGGAACCCGATGTTCTTCATGCACCGGAGAACGCTGACGGCGCCCGAATATTTCCCTTCCGACGGCCGCCACTGTCGCCTAGCGTGGATCCATGGCTCAGGTGAGACAGGTGCAGGTCACCTTCGATTGCGCGGACCCCGAGCGAGTCGCCCGATTCTGGTGCGAGGTTCTCGGATACGTGGTGCCGCCGGCGCCCGCGGGCTTCGCCGACTGGGCGGAGTTCGACCGTTCGCTCCCCGCCGAGAAACAGGGGTCGGCCTTCGCATGCGTGGACCCGAACGGGGTGGGCCCACGGCTGTACTTCCAACGCGTACCCGAGGCGAAGACCGTCAAGAACCGCGTCCACCTCGACGTCCGTGTGGGCATCGGCATGGTCGGTGACGAGCGCCTCGGGGCTCTGGAAGCGGAATGCGCACGCCTCGTCGACCTCGGAGCCACGCGAGTGCGGCTCCTGCCCGCGGGCGACGGAGAAGAGTCCTGCATGGTGATGCAGGACGTCGAGGGCAACGAATTCTGCCTGGACTGACGTTCCGTCAGAACGGTGGTGGGTCGTCGTTGTCGGCGAACTCTCGTCTACGTCGGTTTCGGGAGCGTTCGGACCGCCGCCGCGCATGCTTGTCCGCCAGGCGGGTTCTTCGCCTGGTCGGTGATGTGCGCGGGGCATCCGGTGGGGCCTGCGCCGGCTGTTCGAAGGTGATGTCGGCGAGTCCGGGGTACAGGTCGTACCCGTTGTGCGCCGGGCCCGGAATTACGCGTCCCTCGGGTGTGGCGATGGTGGAGACGACTCGTCCGGTGTCTCCGTCGAGGTACTGGTCGTCGACGAAGTCGCCGAACGTCTTCAGGTTGTGGTGAAAGCGGCACTTGGCGCCGAGGTTGACGTCGGTCGTCTGTCCACCGGCCGCGGGATCGTCGTGGTCGTACTCGGTGATGTGGTCGAGGTCGCCGGTCCAGACGGCGTTGCTGCAGCCGGGCCAGGTGCAGTACTGATCGCGGATGCGCACGAACGTGTCGAGGGCACTGGACGGGCGGTAGGGATCCGCGGGTTGCGAGGCGGGGTTGGTGGCGGCGACCGGCCTCAAAACCGCGTCGGGGCGCGCAGCGAGGTCGGCGACGTGGTCGGCGGAGATGACGCCGTGGCCCGCGAGGAAACCCGGGTTGCCCTGCTGCGCGGAGGCGGTGTCCCCGTTCACGGTGGCGGCGTCGGCGACGACGTGCACGATGACGGTGGTCAGGAGACCGTCCTCGCCGGTCCAGCCGGGAGCGTCGCAGTTGTCACGGTCACACTGGCATTCGAAGGGGGTGCGCGTGGCGAGGGCGAAGAGGGCGTCGCTGCGTCGGGCGCCGGCGCTGCGCGGGTCTTTCGGGCAGACGCGTCCGGCGAGGTCGTTGACGGCAGCGGCGACGAGGACGGCGTTCTCGGCGGGCATGGTGGCGCACTGATAAGCCATGCCGTCGGGTGCGGGGTCGATCCAGAAGCCGCGGTCGTCCTTCGCGCGAGTGCGACGCTCGCGGACGGCGTCGGGGTCGTGGCGGTAGACGATGCGGTCGACCATGTCGCGCATCCGGGCCACTGACCAGGAGCCGCGTCGCCGTAGTGCCGCCGCGATCTCGGCATCGACCAGGTGGGCATGGTCGGTGCCGTCGACGAGGTCGGTGCGGG
This sequence comes from Rhodococcus sp. NFXS4, assembly GCF_058139645.1. Taxonomy (NCBI): domain Bacteria; kingdom Bacillati; phylum Actinomycetota; class Actinomycetes; order Mycobacteriales; family Nocardiaceae; genus Rhodococcus; species Rhodococcus sp. NFXS4. Next base: position 3,068,400 of record NZ_CP192221.1, on the reverse strand, counting down.
CGATGATGGTGTGGATGTACTTCGGGGTCACGAGGCCGTCGCGGAGGCAGGCGGCAACGTCGGGCAGACGATCTCGCAGGGCCACGGCACGGGTGAGTATGCCCTCGCCTGCGCCCTGGGTGATCGACAGGACTGCGGCGATGCGAGCGGCGCAGTGGGTGGTCGCGTCGAAGCGGCGGCGGTCGGCGGTGTCCAGTGGTGCGACCAGTCGGGTGTGCAGTTCCGCCGCGGCCCGGTAGCGGGTCCATTCGAGGTATGCGGCGCCGGCGGTGGCGTGGGTGAGTGCGCCGAGGACGCCGTCGACCGTGACATCGGCGAGGTGTCCGGGTAGGCCCATGGCCTCCGGATCGCGCGTCGCCCACCCCTGTTCGAACATGTGTGCGAAGGTAGCAGCGGGCACCGACACGAACAGGCCGAGAGGGGCAGAATGCGCACCATGCGAGTCGAGCGCATCACCACCAACCTGCCGGTCGAGGACATCGCCGAGGCGAAGTCGTTCTACACCGATTTCCTGGGACTCGCGGTCGAGGAGTTCGATCTCGGTTGGGTCGCCCGCTTCACGTCACCGGAGACCGGTGCGCACGTACAACTGGTGACGCGAGATGCGACGAGTCCGGTGGAGTCGGCGATGTCGGTTCACGTCGACGACGTCGATGCGGCGTACGAGGAGGCCGTCCGTCGCGGTCACGAGATCGTGCATCCGCTCACCACGGAGGAGTGGGGAGTCCGACGATTCCTCGTGCGCGCTCCTGACGGAAACGTCGTGAATGTCGTGATGCACCGAGCGTGACAGTGACTCGTCACCGACATCCGCCGTCCGAGGTGCACGCCTGCAACGACGCGTCTTGACTGTCGGGGACAGATGTTCCCTGCAGTGAGGACTACCGCCATGCTTTCGCTCTGGATCTGGAATCAACCGTGGGTCTGGTCCTCGATCGTGTCGAACCTGACCGATCTCCTCTGACGGAGACGTCAGCCGAGGTCGATACCCGTGGCCTCCACGACCGCGCCCCACAGTGCGTCCCGTGCCTCCGGCGAGTCCCGCCGCCAGGACGGGTAGTGCGTGGGGCGCGGTCGTCTGTCGTGCCAGAACATCCCCGTGGATGCGAGTGGCTGATCGGCGGCCGCGAGCCACACGATGGTGTCGGCTCCGTCGTCGGCGGTGCGGAGGATGGGTTTCATCACCGAGCCGAACATCGGAATGGAGTCCGTGACACCGGGTGTGGCCGCCCACCCCGGGTGCATGCTGTGCACGACGGGATCGTCGGGCCCGGTGAGGCGCTCCGCCAGTTGCTCGGTGATCACCACCTGCATGCGCTTGGTGCGGGCGTAGGCGGTGAGGCCCGAGTAGTCGCCGTGAGCGAACTCGACGTCGGTGGTCTGCAGCGGCACCGGATACATGCCGCCGCTGGAGACAAACACCACGCGGGACCCCGCGTCGAACAGCTCGCGTAGCCCGACCGTGAGCGCGACGGGCCCGAGCACGTGGGTCGCAAAGGCGATCTCGTGCTTCTGTGCCGTCTCGGTGCGCTCGGGCGGCATGACGCCGGCGCAGTGCACCACCGCGTGGATCGACGTCAGCTGAGCGGTCAGTGTGGTGACCAGCGCAGCCACGGCATCGAGGTCGCTCATGTCGCACTCGTGCGCGACGAGCTCGGCGCCGGGCACGGTGTGGCGGATCTCGGTCGCGGAGGCGTCGAGCCGACGCGCCGAACGCCCGACCAGGTGCACCCGCGCACCGAGGACGGCCAGTTGTCGGGCGGCAGCTGCGCCGAGACCCGAGCTGCCGCCGGTGACGATCACGTCGATGGGGGCGAGGAACGGGACCGGATCGGCCGCCCAGAATCGACGACGGACGGCCGACCCGATACGGGAGTAGCCGGGCACGACCGTCCGGTCGAGCGCCTCGTCCAGCACTCCTGTCAGAAAGTTCCCCACCGCGACCACTAGGCGGGAGGACCGTCGGTGCGGTCGCTGTTCTTCTCGCCGATGGCGTCCTTGGCCTTGTCCAGCGCGCCGTCGATCTGGGAGTCGTGCCCGGCGAACTTCTTCTTGGCCGCGTCGCCCGCTTTGTCCAGTGCCTGTTCGACCTTCTCCTCGTTCTGGTCGAGCTTGCGCTTGATCTCGCCGAAGTTCACCATCGGTCGTCCTCTCGTTGATCGTGTGAGCTGCAGTTCGAGGCTACCCACTACCGGGCGTGGAAGAATCCCGACCATGCCGCGCACCGCCGTACCCGACGCGATCCACGACATCATCGGTGCGGCACTCGCCCCGCTCCCGCCGCACCGGCGGGACACCTTCACTCTCCGTGTCGAGCGCTGGTGGCCCGATCTCCACGAGGCCGTCACCGCCCTGTACGCGGAGCCCGATGCGGTGGCGCGCACCCTCGTCGAGCGCGCGGCACACGCGTTCGCGGACCGGCCCGACGAGCTGCACCGGCTCGACGAGCGGCGTCTGCTGGAGCCCGACTGGTTCCAGCAGCCCACCATGTTCGGGTACGCCTGTTACGTCGACCGTTTCGGTGACACTCTGTCCGGTCTGGCGGATCGGCTGGACCACCTGACGGATCTCGGTGTCACCTACCTGCACCTGATGCCGCTGCTCACGCCGCGTCCGGGCGACAACGACGGCGGGTACGCGGTCATGGATTACCGCACGGTGCGGGAGGACCTCGGGACGGTCGACGATCTGCGGGCGCTCGCCACCACCCTGCGCGAGCGCGGGATCAGTCCCGTGATCGACCTGGTCCTCAATCACGTTGCTCGCGAACATGAGTGGGCGGAACTGGCGCAACAGGGCGACGCAGTCCACCGCGACTACTTCCACATCCATCCCGACAGGTCGACGCCCGACGCCTACGAGCGCACGCTGCCCGAGGTGTTCCCCGACTTCGCACCGGGGAACTTCACGTGGGAGGACGGCGTCGACGGCTGGGTCTGGACGACCTTCAACGAGTGGCAGTGGGATCTGAACTGGGCCAATCCCGCGGTGCTGGTCGAGTTCGTCGACATCGTCGCCGCTCTCGCGAACCTGGGCATCGAGGTGGTCCGTCTCGACGCCATCGCCTTCCTGTGGAAGCGGCTGGGAACCAACTGTCAGAATCAGCCCGAGGTGCACGCGATCACGCAGATCCTGCGGGCGACGGCGCGCATGGCCTCGCCTGCGCTGTTGTTCAAGGCCGAGGCGATCGTCGGACCACGAGATCTGTTGCCCTACTTGGGAACCGGATCGCACACCGGTCGGGTGTCCGACATCGCTTACCACAACAGCCTCATGGTCCAGGTGTGGTCGATGCTGGCCTCGGGCAGCACCGAGCTGGCGCGCCACGCCCTGTCGACACTGCCACCGACTCCGCCGGGCGGGACGTGGGTGACGTACGTGCGGTGCCACGACGACATCGGATGGGCGATCGACGACGGCGACGCGGCCGCGATGGGTCTGTCCGGCGCCGGCCACCGACACTTCCTCGCCGACTGGTATTCCGGAGAGTTCCCGCAGTCGTGGGCGGAAGGTCTGGTGTTCCAACACAATCCGGACACCGGCGACCGTCGGATCAGCGGGACGGCGGCGGCGCTCTCGGGCCTCGGTGCGGAGCGACGGGATCCGGACGGCGCGTTCGCCCGGCTGTTCCTCGCCCACGCCCTCGTCGCGGTCTGGGGCGGGATCCCCGTGGTGTGGAGCGGGGACGAGATCGGCTCGCCGGGTGATCCCGACTGGGCGGCGGAACCCGGCCACGAGGACGACAACCGGTGGGTGCACCGACCGCGCGTGACCGACGCCGACAGGGCGCGACGCCACGAGCAGGGCTCCGACGCGCAGCGGGTGTTCGACGGCATCGCGCACATCGCCCGCGTGCGGTCGGATCTGCCCATGCTGCATGCCGAGGCGCCGGTCGACGTTCTGGGCGATCTGGACGACGGAGTGCTGGGTGTCCGCCGTCGGCACCCGAGCGGCACACTCGTCGCCCTGTTCAACGTGAGCAACACACACCGCCCGGTGGCGGTGTCCGTCCTCGGCCGCTCGGGAATCGTCGCTCCGCGGGAGGTGCTGACGGGCGTCGGGTCGGTCGACGACGACACCGTCTGGCTCCCGCCGTACGCCGCCTGGTGGGTGGTGGACGGCTAGCCGTCCCGGAACCTCGCGTCGATCCACCGCATCGCGAACGGCAGACCGGACAGCGCGCCCACGAAGTGGTCGCCGAACACGGGCCGGTACTCCACGTCCGCGCCGCGTCCGCGCCACGCGTCGACCAGGTTCAGGACGCCCTGCTCGGGGATCCACCGATCGGCGAACCGGGGCACCGCAGCACCGTGATAGAACGCCACGGGTACGACGGGCGCGTCCGCCCCCGGAGTGTTCGCCTCGATGACGGCGCGCGCGGTGGCGGACTCGAACACGCCCGGGTCCACGGACAGCCGTTCCAGTCGCAACCGCGCCAGCCCGGACAAGGCCAGCGGGACGACGGACAGGTCCTTGATCATCGACGCGAGAACGATGCCGGTGGGGCTGAACTGCTCGACCAGGGCTGGGTGTTCGCGAGCCATGCCGATGATCGCCGCCCCGAAGAGGCCGGCTCCGAGAGTGCCGTTCATGGTCCCGCGCAGCAAGCCGACGTCGACCGGTGATCCTCCGGCCACGGCGCCGCGCAGGACGAGCTCGGGGGCGTAGGAGGGGTGCAGTTGCGCGGCCCAGGCCGTCGCGATGGCACCGCCGCTGTAGCCGTAGAGGGCGGTCGGGCTCGTCGCGTAGGACGGGTCGAGCGCGACGAGTCCGCGGATGCTGTCGAGCACGGCGTGCCCTGCCATGGTCCCCTCGGCGTAGGCCATACGCGGTCCCTGATGGTCCGGGATCAGCACCGCGTACCCGCGCTGAAGCCAGAGCGGAACCACCGTGGGGAAGTCCTGGCCGACGCCGTGGACGATGCGATACGACGGTGTCGACCGGGTGCCGAGCGAGTCGATCGCGACGTTGTGCACGACCACGGGCCGGGTACCCGACCCGCGCCACGGCCTCCTCGGTTCCATCAGCGTGGCGGTGACGGGCACCGAACGACCGAGAGCGTCGGTGGAGCCGACCATGAACTGGCGCAGGCGGGTTCGTGGTCGCGGGAACCATCCCGTCGCATCGCGGTGGCGCACGAGGACACCCGGTGACAGGTCGTGATCAGGCGTGTCGAAGAAGGAGTCGTCGGCGATGGGGGTCGGCAGGATGGCGGCGTGCGGATCCGCCGCCATCTCTGGTGTGATCCGCCCCGCGATCAGTCGATTCATGCTGCGCGACAGCGCCATGGTTCCCCCCGTTCGGGTCACCGTACTGCCTCGGGCAGCGGGCGTGGCAAGAATCTCCTCGAGTCCAACGGTGTCGGCCGACGGCGCCGACGAGCAGTCTCGTCTCCCGTGACGACGACACACGACCGAGTGACCGACGGCCCGGCGACCGACGAGGCCCTCCGCGCCCGCTTCCAGCCCGTCTTCGACCGCATCGCCGAGGGCGCGGTGGCCCGCGAGAAGGACAGACGGCTCGCCCACGACGAGATCGCGCTGCTGCGCGAGGCCGGCTTCGGCGCACTGCGCGTGCCGGTCGAGCACGGTGGCTCCGGCGCCTCGGTGACGCAGTTGTTCTCGCTGCTGGTCGATCTCGCGGCCGCCGAGTCGAATCTGCCGCAGGCGCTGCGCGTGCACTGGAGCTTCGTCGAGGACCAGGTGGCGGCAGAACCGGGACGCGATCGCGACGCGTGGCTGCGGGCGATCGCCGACGGCACACTCGTCGGTAACGCGATCACCGAGCCGGGTGTCGGGGCGGTGGACCACTACCGCACGACGGTCACGCGCGGCCCGGACGGTCTGCGTCTGAACGGCGAGAAGTTCTACAGCACCGGCAGTCTCTACTCCGACCACATCCTGGTCGCTGCCGACCTCGACGGCGAGCGGGTGTCCGTGCTCGTCGACGCGGACGCTCCCGGCGTCGTGCAGCGTGACGACTGGGACGGCTTCGGGCAGCGGCTCACCGTCAGCGGCACCACCACGTTCACCGACGTCGCCGTCGACGAGTCGCGCCTGCTCGGACCGGGGTACGGCGCACCCGGACGCACGTACGCGACGTCGTACCTGCAGCTTGTCCAGCTCGCGGTCCTGGCCGGCATCGCGCGCCGCGCCGCCGACGACGTCACCGCGTGGGTCCGCGCCCGCACCCGCAGCTACACCCACGCCGCCGCCGACCTGCCGCGACACGATCCGGTGGTGCAGCAGCTCATCGGGCGGCTCGAAGCTGCCGCCTGGTCCTCCCGCGCCCTGGTCCTGTCGGCGGCCGCGGACGTCGAGAGCGCCGTCGAGGTGGGCGACGACGCATCGCTCGACCGGGCCGAGCTGAGCACGTCGCACGCCCAGGCCGTGGTCGTCGACCTCGTGCTGGACGCGACGACGCAGTTGTTCGAGGTCGGCGGAGCATCGATCGTGTCGGAGACCCTCGCCCTCGATCGGCACTGGCGCAACGCGCGCACCATCTCCGTGCACAACCCGGTGCTCTACAAATTGCGCTCGGTGGGTGCTCACGTGCTCAACGGCGATGACCTGCCCTACGCCTGGTCGGCGGGGAACAAGACGAGCGTCGCGGCGCCCGCTACCGGCAGGGGATAGCGTCACGGGCATGACACACGCCGGTGGCACCGACCCGAAGCCCTACTCCACGGGGGAGCGGGTGTTCGGTCCGCCCAACGGCACGTTCGACGCGGACTGGGCGGCGACGGCCCTGCGCTCGAACCGGCCGGAACTCGATCACGCGACGTCGGTACGTCTGGTGGAGAAGGCCTGGGACCTGCTGCGCTCGCAGGGGCTGCGCGGCGGCGAACTCGCCGATGCCCTGGATCTCGAGCCCGGGCTGGCGTCCGCGGTGTCCGACGTGGCGACCGAGACCGCGCGCTTCTACCTCGACCGGTGACCGCTACCCGGTGGTCGGCCGAGCGCAGCGCCGAGGACTCGCACGCCTACGTCGCGCGCTTCCGGGAACTGGAGGCGTCGGGCGCGGACATGCACGGGGAGGCCCGCTTCGTCGACGCCGTGCTGCCCCGGGCCGCGCGTGTCCTCGACGCAGGATGCGGAACCGGACGACTGGGCGCGGAACTCGCGCGGCGCGGACACACGGTGACCGCCGTGGATCTCGACTCGGTCCTGGTCGAGGAGGCGCGTCGACAGCACGGCATCACGGTGGTGGAGGGCGACCTGGCGACCATGGATCTGGAGCCGCAGTCGTTCGACGCGATCGTGGCTGCCGGCAACGTCATGGTCTTCCTCGCCCCGGGCACCGAGTCGACGGTGCTCCGGCGCTGGCACGACGCGGTGGTCCCGGGCGGGGTGGTGATCCTGGGGTTCGCGACGGACCGCGAGTACACCGCCGACCGGGCCGAACGAGACGTCCGGGAGGCCGGCTTCACGGCCGTGCAGCGCTTCTCCACCTGGTCGGTGGCACCGTGGCGCGAGGGTGCGGAATGGGTTGTCCTGACCGGGTACCGACAAGCGGGAAGTCTCTCGGGCATCGGCACGCCTGGCTAGAATTCGGACATGACACGACCCACGATCGACATGGACTACACGGTTCTCGACTGTCCCGATCCGGTGGCGCTCGGGCGTTTCTACACCGCTCTGCTGGGGTGGAAGGTGGTGCAGGACGATCCCGACTGGATCGTGATCGAGGGCACCGGCGGCTCGCGTCTGGCCTTCCAGAAGGCGCCCGACTTCGTCCCGCTGTACTGGCCCCGGGAGGGCATCCGCATCCACCTCGATCTCGTGGTCGACGACATGGAGGCGGCGCAGGCCTTCGCTGTGGAGCAGGGTGCCCGCGTGCTGGACGACGACGGCGAACACCCGGGTTTCCGCGTGTTGCAGGATCCCGTCGGTCACCTCTTCTGCCTGTGCAGGCGCGACTGACTGCTGCGCCCTACCATCACCCCATGACCACCGACAGGGTCCACGAGTTCGTGATCGAACGTTCCGTCCTCGTCGACGCTCCGGCGTCGACCGTGCACGGTTTCCTCGACGATCTGCACCGGTGGACGTCCTGGTCGCCGTGGGAGGGCAGCGACCCCGATCTGTCCCGCACCTACAGCGGCTCGGAGTCCGGGGTCGGGGCGTCCTACGCCTGGTCGGGTAATCGCAAGGCCGGTGCCGGGTCGATGACCATCGTGGATTCGACGGACGATCGTGTCGTGCTCGATCTGCTGTTCACGAAACCGTTCAAGGCCACGAACGTGACCACGTTCCTGCTGTCGCCGGCAGGAAGCGGCACCGAGGTGACGTGGCGAATGACGGGACAGCAGAACCTCGTCGCGCGTCTCGTCGGCAGGATCGTGCCGATGGACAGGTTCATCGGCAGGGACTTCGAGAAGGGACTCGCCGCGCTGAAGTTGCAGGCGGAGCAGCAGGACCGTTGACGTGACCGGTCGGCTCACGGCCACCGACGCCCGCATGTACTGGCTGTCGCGGCGCCTGCCGAGCGACCAGTTCCTGCTCTACGCGTTCGACGGTGTGCTCGACGACCCGGACGCCGTCGCCACGGCACTCGTGCGTCGGGCGCGTGTGGTGGACGGGCTGTCGGTCCGTCTTCGCGAGACGCGGTGGACGGCCGACTACCCCTACTGGGTGCCCACGGGGGTGACCCGCGACCGGGTCCGCGTCCACGCCGGCGGGACGTGGCAGGACTGCCTCGACCGGGTGGCGGAGACCTTCGGGGATCAGGTCGAGCCGCGCCGCGAGCCGTGGCGCGTGCATCTGTACCCGTGCGTCCACGGGGTGCCCGGCACGACGGGGTCGGCGACGGTGCTCGTCCTGCAGATCGCGCACGCACTCGGGGACGGCGGGCGGGTGTCGGCGCTGGCTCGCGCGTTGCTGTCGGACGAGCCGTCAGCGGCGGTGCGCACGGTGGTGGTGCCGGCGCCCCTCGCGGTCGCGCGTGGTGCCGTCGAGCTTCCCGCACGGGTGATCGGCATGGTGCGTCGGGCACGTGAGGCGGTGGTGGCCGATCGTCGGCGCACGGCCGACACGGCGGCCGGCGTCATCCCCGGCCCGCCGCTTCCCCGAGCGCCGACGCTGCTGTCCCGCCCGGCAGGCGGAACCACCCGCATCCGGTGCGTGGTGTGCCCGGCGTCGGACCTCCGCACCGACACCGTCAGTGTCACCGTGGCCGCGCTCGTCGTGGTGTCGGACGCGATGAGTCGGCATCTCGCGTCCCTGGGCGAGCCGGTTCCGGACGACCTCGGGGCCGAGGTCATGATCGCCATACCGGGGGATAGTCGAACCACCGCTGCTGCCAACGCTTTTCACAACGCGGGGGTGGATCTGCACCCGTCCGTGCAGGATCTCCGCGCTCGGGCACGGGCGATCGACGACTCCCTGCGAGATCGGCGAAGACGGCTGGAACACCCCGCATTCGGGGTCGGCGATCGTGCGACGGAGACCGTTCCCGCGGTGATCGTCCGGCGCGACGTCGACCGCGCCGACCTGTCGGTGGCGCCGACGACGGTGGCGGGTCACACGGTGGTCTCCAGTGTGAACCGAGGCGTCGCCGACCTCACGCTGAGCGGTCGGCCCGTCGTGCTGAGCGCCGGGTTCCCGGCCCTCTCGCCGACGGTCGGCGTCACGCACGGAGTGCACGGCATCGGCGACGTGGTGACCCTCTCGATCGTGACGAGCGACGACGTCATGGACGCCGACGCGTACACCGACTGCCTGCGGGAGGCCGTCTATCGAGTGCGGGAAGCGCTCAGGTGACCCGCCTACGCTGCTGACATGGCACTGTCCACGTCGGTACGACCCAGCCCCGTCTTCCTCGCGGTCGTCGCCGTCGCCGTGATCGGCGGTGTTCTGGCCTGGAACTCGACCAGGCCGGGCGACGTCCTGTCGTACGCCGGTGTCTTCGTCCTCGTCATCGGTGGATGGGTGGTGTCCCTGTGTCTCCACGAGTTCGCCCACGCGGTGACGGCCTGGCGCTTCGGTGATCACGACACCGCCGCGCGCGGCTATCTCACGCTGAACCCCCTGAAGTACACGGTGCCCGGTCTGTCGATCGTGCTGCCGCTGATCTTCGTCGCGCTGGGCGGGATCGGTCTGCCGGGCGGCGCCGTGTGGCTGAACACCAGCGGTATGACCAGGCGGCAGCGGACGACGGTGTCCCTGGCCGGCCCGTTCGCCAATCTCGTTCTCGCGGTGATCCTTCTGACGATCGTCGCGGTGTGGGCACCGGGCAGCGAGCACGCGGCATTCTGGTTCGGCACGAGTTTCCTGGCGTTCCTTCAGGTGGTCGCGGTGGTCCTCAACCTGATCCCGATGCCCGGCCTGGACGGGTTCGGCGCGATCGAGCCGTATCTGTCGACCGGGGCGCGGCGGTCGTTCGCGCAGATCGGGCCCTACGGGGTTCTCATCGTGGTGGCCCTGTTGTTCGTGCCGCAGGTCAACCGCGTCTTCTTCGACGCGGTGTACTCCCTGTACGAGCTGTCCGGCGTCCCCGCGGGGTGGGCCCAGAGCGGCGGCGTGCTCACGCGGTTCTGGACGCAGTGGTACTGATCGCTGGGGACGAGGGGACTCACGGGACTAGCGGGGTCCCTGAGGTCTGTGGTGCAATAGCGCCGGAAATCGTGAGAAGTTACCAGCCCGGGCCGTCATGTCGAGGAAGGCGCGCCGGGCGAATCGAGAGGTAGACCCCAGTGCACGTGTCGCGTCGTCAATTGTTCCGCTATGCCGCCGCCGGTTCCGTCGCGGTCGGGGTCACCGGTGTCGCCGCTCGTGGCGTCGCCTCTGCCGCGCCCGCAGCACCCGCAGCGTTGGGCACGATCGTCGACTACGCCGGGGGAGTGCCGTCTGCCTCCGCCATCGCCGCCGCCGGCCATCTGGGCGCCATCCGCTACGTCTCGGACCGTCGACCCGGTGCCGCCTGGATGACGGGCAAGCCGATGACCGCCGCCGAGGCGGACGAGCTCACCGCGGCCGGTCTCCAGGTGGTGTCGTGCTACCAGTTCGGCAAGGGGGCGACGGCCGACTGGCGTGGCGGATTCGCCGCCGGCGTGAAGCACGCGACGCGCGGCCTCGAATTGCACACGGAGGCAGGCGGACCGGCGGACCGGCCCATCTACGCGTCGATCGACGACAACCCGACCGCGGTCGAGTTCGCCGCGATGATCGCGCCGTACCTGCTCGGCTGGCAGTCGGTGGTCGGGGCCGAGAACACGGGCGTGTACGCCAACTCGCCGACCATCGACCTCGCGGCGGCAGCGGGACTCGGTGCCTGGTACTGGCAGCACAACTGGGGGACGCCGAAGGGCTACGTGAACCCGGCTGCCCACCTGCATCAGATCGAGATCGACAAGCGAGCGATCGACGGAGTGGGTGTGGACGTCAACACCGTGCTGCGCGAGGACTACGGGCAGTGGAGCCTGTCCGCGTAACGCGGCGGCGACCTCGCACGACACACCTGTCACAGCAGTCACACCTACGGAGAGGCACCACCATGGAGCTCATCGACTACCTGTACGCGATCGCCGGAGCGATCTACACCCAGATCTCGACCGCGTTCGGTTCCTGAACACCGTTCTCGTCCCGATCGTCAGACGACGAAGGCACCGATGGTCGGCAGGAAGCTGCACGTGATGCCGGCCTCGGTGCTGATCGACCCGGAGACGGCGGCCAGGACGCGACCGGTCCCGGTGTCCGCGAGTGCGGAGAGCGTGGCCGGGCCGTCGGGGTTGATCCCCGCGGCACCCGTGAGCACGGTCGCTCCGGTGCGACCCGTGTCGACGTTGACCCAGTTCGCCGTCAGCGGCGCTGCCTGCACGTCGGCGAGCGGTGCGGTGCCGAGTGCCGTGAAGACGAAGCCGGCCTGACCGGCTGCGGGTCCGGGCGGCGGCAACTGTGCCGGGCCGGGTACCGCGAGCGCGCTCGCGACGGAGTCGGCCGTGGCCGAGATGCAGCCCTTGCCGACGGTGGGGTAGAAGAACTGCGAGATGACCGGGCCGTTCTGGGGGATCTCGGGGCCGCCACCACCGCTGCCGTCGAGGAACGTGATGATGCTGGTGAGGATGCGCTTCGCCTGGTCCGACAGCGGGGCCGTGGCCAGCAGCGCCTTCGCGCGCACCAACAGATCGCTCTGCGGCGACGCTGCGTCGCGCTCCGCGGCGTCGAGCAGGGTGGGGGCCAGGGCGGCCAGTGCCTCGTAGCCCGGCATCACCGAAACCTCGGCGGGCAGCGGCAGGACTGGGGCGGGTGCTGCGCCCGCCGCAGCGGGTGCGACGAAGGCGCAGGCGGCGGCGACGGCCACTCCGCTCAGAACACGTCGCGCTGCGACGCGCGTTCCCGTTGTCCCGATGTCCCGCATGATGTCCCCGTTTCTCCTCCGGCCGCCTCGAACCGTTCCGAGGCGACCCACGATGCACTATCTGCCCGTCACCGCCGTGCGAGGCAGTCGGGCGCGGGGTCACTCTATGTACACGGAGTGACGGTTGTACAGCAGCTCACCGGTCGATCGACCCGTGTCGCTCGCTCCGATTCGAACGGTAGTCTGTTAATAGAGTGTCTGGTGTTGCCAGAGTGAACAGTGATGTGATCGTTACTGCTGTGAGCCGTGTCGCGTGACAACGCGGCGGCCCCGTGGTGCAGAAGAGTCACGTCGCACGGTGCGGATAGGCTGCGCTCTGGCTTCGACCCCCGTCGATCGGAAGAGCACTCGTGAGTGAAGTACGGCGATCGGCCGGGCGCACGTTGCTGGCAGCAGCACCGGCCCTGTTCGTGATCTCGCTGATCCTGCGTGTGGTGTGGACCGTCGCCACCCCCAACGGCAGCAACTGGGTCGATCTCCACGTGTACGTCGACGGTTCGGCCCGCCTGTTCAGCGGCGACCTCTACGACTTCACCTACTCGGAGGAGACTCCCGACTTCCCCCTGCCCTTCACGTACCCACCGTTCGCCGCGCTCGTGTTCTATCCGCTGCATTTCCTGCCGTTCCCGGTGGTGGGCGCTGCCTGGATGATCGCCACGATCGCCGCGCTGTACGCGGTGGTCCGGCTCGCACAGGGCATGGTCGGGTCGGGCCTCTGGTCCGGACACCGGGCGGCGTTGCTCTGGACGACGGTGGGCCTGTGGACCGAGTCGATGCGCACCACCCTGGACTACGGCCAGGTCAACGTGTTCCTGGTTCTGCTGGCGATGCTCGCGGCCCGCAGCGCCCGCTGGTGGCTGTCGGGTGCCCTGGTCGGCGTCGCGGCAGGCGTCAAGCTCACCCCCGCCATCACCGGCCTCTACTTCCTGGCGCAGCGTCGGTGGGCGGCCGCCGCGTTCTCCGCCGTCGCGTTCGCGGCGACGGTCGCGATCAGCTTCCTGCTCGTGGGGTCCGCCGCGACGACGTACTTCACCACCCTGCTGGGCGACGCGGACCGGATCGGTCCCGTCGGCTCGGTGTGGAACCAGTCCCTGCGCGGAGCGCTGTCACGCGTGGCCGGGCAGGACGTCGGCCAGGGGCCGGTGTGGCTGGTCGCGGCGGCCGTGGTGCTGGCCGCGGCATTCCTGGCCTGGCGGACGCTGGCACGCGACGATCGCCTGGGGACGCTCGTCGTCGTCTCGTTCGTGGGCCTGATGATCTCGCCGATCTCCTGGTCCCACCACTGGGTCTGGGTGGTGCCCATGTCGATCTGGCTGATGCACGGTCCGTTGTCGGGTGCGCCGGGAGCGCGCGTGCTCGCGGGGTACTGGCTCGTGGTCACCCTGATCGGCGTGCCGTGGATCCTCAGCTTCGAACAACCGTCCATCTGGGACATCTCGCGCCCGTGGCCACTCGCTCTGGCGGGATCGGTCTACGCCGTCGGCACCCTGGCACTGTTCGTCTGGATCGCGGTGGTGGGCCGCCGCGTCACCTCGCCAGGCGGTCGATCGCGGCCGCGAGCAGGACGTCCTTCCCGGTGAGTCCACCCGCGGAGTGCGTCGACAGCCGGTAGGTCACCGACCGCCATCGGATGTCGATGTCCGGATGATGGTCCGCCGATTCTGCCTCCTCCGCGACGCGCCGGACGAGGTCGATCGCCTCGAGGAAGCTCGCCGACTCGACGGTGCGGACCAGGGTGTTCTCGTCGTGCTGCCAGTCGGTCAGGCGGGTGAGTGCGTCGTCGATCTCCGTGTCGTTCAGCAAGTCGGCCATACTGCGATGGTGCCAGTTCCCGAGCCCGCGCTGGTGGTCGCGGGCGCCCTCGTCGAGAACGGGCGCCTGCTGCTCGCGCGTCGCGCCTTCCCACCGGAACTGGCGGGACTCTGGGAACTGCCCGGCGGCAAGGTCGACCCCGGCGAGACCCCCGAAGACGCACTGGTCCGGGAACTGCGCGAGGAACTGGGTATCGAGGTGACCGTCGGCGAGCCCGTCGGTGTCGACGTCGCACTCTCGGCGTCGCTGACACTGCGCGCCTACGCGGTCACACGGTTCTCCGGGACGGCGACGGCGCTCGAGCACGAAGCCCTCCGCTGGGTCGACGCGGCGGATCTGCACGGAGTCGATCTGGTGCCGGCGGACGCCGCGTGGCTGCCGGATCTCGCGGCGCTGCTGTAGTCAGGCCGCGCGGGCTTTCTTCAGACCCTTCTTCAGGTCCTTGCCCGTGACACCTGCTTGTTCCAGTTTCTTCATCCGCATGATCACCACCGGACACGTCAGACAGCGAGTCTTGCTGCGGCAGCACTTCTTCTTGGCCTTGCCGCGAGCGACCTTCGATGCCGAGGACATCGGGTGAGGGTAACCTGAGGTGGAGCCCGTGCCGACCGTCCCGGCCTGCGTGACCGCCGTCACCCGAGCCGACCGAGTAAACTGATCCGGTCGCGCTTCTCGTCGGCGACGCAGCGCGCTCTCTGGGAGAGGAAGCCGCTCGCTCTTCACCCCGCATTCGACCCAGGAGATTTCACGCGTGACCAGCCCCACCGCCAGTCAGACCGTACCCACCACCTTCCGCAACGTCGCCATCGTCGCGCACGTCGACCACGGCAAGACCACGCTCGTCGACGCGATGCTGCGCCAGTCCGGTGCCTTCGAGGAACGCGCCGAGGCCATCGACCGCGTGATGGACTCGGGTGACCTGGAGAAGGAGAAGGGCATCACGATCCTGGCCAAGAACACGGCCGTGCACAAGCGCAACGCCGACGGCAGCACCACCGTCATCAACGTGATCGACACCCCCGGCCACGCCGACTTCGGTGGCGAGGTCGAGCGCGGCCTGTCCATGGTCGACGGTGTCGTGCTGCTCGTCGACGCCTCCGAGGGCCCGCTGCCGCAGACGCGCTTCGTGCTCCGCAAGGCGCTCGCCGCGTCGCTGCCCGTCATTCTCGTGGTCAACAAGACCGACCGTCCCGACGCGCGCATCGAGGAGGTCGTCTCCGAGAGCCACGACCTGCTCCTCGACCTGGCGTCGGACCTCGACGACGAAGCCTCCGAAGCTGCCGAGCTGGCCCTCGACCTCCCCGTCCTGTACGCCTCCGGCCGTGAGGGCAAGGCGTCGACGAAGCAGCCGGAGAACGGACACGCTCCCGACGCGGAGAACCTCGACGAGCTGTTCGAGATCCTGCTCAGCTACATCCCGGCACCGAAGGGCAACGTCGAGGCGCCGCTGCAGGCTCACGTCACCAACCTCGACGCCTCCGCCTTCCTGGGCCGTCTCGCCCTGGTCCGCATCCACAACGGTGAGCTCAACAAGGGCCAGACCGTGAGCTGGATGCGCGAGGTCGACGGCGAGCCCGTCGTCCAGAAGGCCAAGATCACCGAGTTGCTCACCACCATCGGTGTCGAGCGCGTTCCCGGTCAGAAGGGCGTCGCCGGTGACATCGTCGCCGTCGCCGGCTTCCCGGACATCATGATCGGTGACACGCTGGCCGACCTCGAGAACCCGGTCGCCCTGCCGCGCATCACCGTCGATCAGCCGGCCATCTCGGTGACCATCGGTACCAACACGAGCCCCCTGGTGGGACGCGTGAGCGGCCACAAGCTGACCGCCCGCATGGTCAAGTCGCGTCTGGACCAGGAGCTCATCGGCAACGTCTCGCTCAAGGTCCTCGACATCGGTCGCCCCGATGCGTGGGAGGTCCAGGGTCGTGGCGAGCTCGCGCTCGCCATCCTCGTCGAGCAGATGCGCCGCGAAGGCTTCGAGCTCACCGTCGGCAAGCCGCAGGTGGTCACCCGCCAGGTCGACGGCAAGCTGCACGAGCCCTTCGAGGAGCTCACCATCGACACTCCCGAGGAGTACCTCGGCGGCGTCACGCAGCTGCTCGCCGCCCGTAAGGGAAAGATGGTCCAGATGACGAACCACGGCGCAGGCTGGGTTCGTATGGAGTTCATCGTCCCCTCGCGCGGTCTCATCGGCTTCCGCACGGACTTCCTCACCGACACGCGCGGCACCGGCATCGCCAACGCCGTCTTCCACGGTTACGCACCGTGGGCCGGCGAGATCCGCGCGCGCCACACCGGCTCGCTCGTCTCGGACCGTCAGGGCAGCGTCACCCCGTTCGCCATGATCCAGCTGGCCGACCGCGGCACGTTCTTCGTCGAGCCCGGTGCGGACACCTACGAGGGCATGGTCGTGGGCATCAACCCCCGCCAGGAGGACCTCGACATCAACGTCACCCGCGAGAAGAAGCTGACCAACATGCGTCAGTCCTCCGCCGACGTGATGGAGACCCTCGCCAAGCCGAAGAAGCTCGACCTCGAGATGGCGATGGAGTTCTGTGCCGGCGACGAGTGCGTCGAGGTCACGCCGGAGGTCGTCCGCGTGCGCAAGGTGCACCTCGACTCCAACGAGCGTGCGCGCGAGCGTTCGCGCAGCAAGTCGCGTGACAAGGCTGCTCTGTAATCATGTCGGTGGCGCGGGTGGGTGCGGCGCTGGCCGCTGCCCTGCTCGCGCTGTCCGCGTGCACGGCCGATCCACCGCCGCCGATCCAGAGCACCGAGACGGCCACGACGACGCCTCCCGCAGCGCCGGCGGCCACGGGCAATCCGGTCGTGGTGGCCATCGACGACGTCGGTACGGGATTCAACCCGCACCTGTTGGCCGACCAGTCGCCCGCGAACACCGCGGTGTCCACACTGGTGTTCCCCAGCCCCTTCCGCCCCGCGTCGGTGGGGACAGGAGTCGAGTGGCTGCCCGACGCGTCGCTGGTGCTGTCGGCCGAGGTGACGTCACAGGCCCCGTTCACCATCACCTACCGGCTGCGCAACGAGTCGCAGTGGTCGGACGGTGCGCCCATCGCGGCCGAGGACTTCCGCTACCTGTGGCAACAGATGATCGACGCGCCCGGCGTGGTGGATCCCGCAGGCTACGAGGCGATCGACGACATCGCGTCCTCGGACGGCGGCAAGACCGTCACCGTCACGATGGCGACGCCGTACCCTGCGTGGCGCGAGCTGTTCGAGAATCTGTTGCCCTCCCATCTGCTCAAGGACTCGCTGGGCGGCTTCGAGCGCGGACTGCGCGACAACGTGTCCGTCTCCGGCGGACACTTCCGCATCGAGTCGATCGATCGTGGCCGCGACGAGATCCTGCTCGAGCGCAACGACCGCTACTGGGGGTCACCCTCCACGCCCGATCAGATCCTCCTCCGACGCGGGGGCAGCGACGCCCAGCTCGCCGACTCGATGCGCTCCGGTGACGCCCAGATCGCCGAGGTGCGTGGCGGTTCGGCGACACTGGCGCAACTGGGCGCCATCCCCAACGTCCGTACGGACACCCGGTTCCGTTCGCGGACCCTCGAACTGACGTTGAACGGCCGGGTGCCGGAGCTCGCGGACGCCGACGTGCGCCGCGGCGTCATGGGTCTGCTGGACGTGGACCTGCTGTCCACCGTCGCGTCGGGCACCGGCACGGCCGCGAACACCGTTCGCGCGCAGGTTCTCTCGCCGTCCCAGCCCGGCTACGTCCCCACGGCTCCGCAGTCTCTCCCGCGGGACGAGGCACTGCAACTGCTCGCCGACGCGGGATTCGTGCCGGTGCCGCTGCCGCCGGCCCTGGCTCCCACCTCGGGCCAACCCACCGCGACGACGACGCCGGTGCCGGGTACCACGCGCGCGCTGACCGTCGTGATCGGCGCTCCCGAGAACGACGCGGTCGCGGTCGCGGTGGCCAACACGGCCGCCGATCAACTCCGCGACGCGGGCGTCGACGCCAGCGTCGCTCCCACCGATCCGGAGGAGTTGTACGGCACCGCGCTGCTCGAGGGCACGGTCGACGCCGTCGTCGGGTGGAGCCACGTGGGTACCGATGTGGCCACCGCCTGGTCGTCGCGCTACGGATGTGCAGCAACCGATCTCGCGACGTCGACGACGACGGCACCCGATTCCGACGCCGACCCGGTGGCGGCGAGCAACCTGTCCGGAGTCTGCGATCCGTCGCTCGAGCCGGTGATGGACCAGAGCCTGAGAGGCGACGTGAACCCGACCGAGGCCGTCATCGCGGCGCAGCCGCAGCTGTGGAACCTGCACACCGTGCTCCCCATCGCGCAGGACAGTTCCGTCGTCGCCGTCGGTCCCGGCGTGAGCGGCGCGACGCTCGCGGGGCCCGTCGAACTCGGTGTCTTCGGGGACGCGGACGACTGGATGCGGGTGACGCCGTGACGGAGCGGCCCCGGATGCTGGTCGTCCATGCGCACCCCGACGACGAGACCATCACCACCGGCGGCACCATCGCCCGCGCCGTGCGGGCGGGCGTGGACGTGACGGTCCTGACCTGCTCGCTCGGCGAGGAGGGTGAGGTGATCGGGGAGACGTGGGCCGGACTGGTCGCGGATCGCGCGGATCAGTTGGGCGGGTACCGCATCCACGAGCTGACCGTGGCGCTCGAGGCGCTCGGATGCCGGCCGCCGCGGTTTCTCGGCGGTGCCGGGCACTGGCGCGACTCGGGCATGGCCGGAACCCCCGCGGCACGCCACCCGCGTGCCTTCGTCAACGCCGACCCGGACGAGGCCGTCGGCGCGATGGTCGAGGTCATCCGTGACGTTCGCCCGCAGGTCCTCGTGGCCTACGACCCCGAGGGCGGCTACGGCCACCCGGACCACATGCAGGTGCACCGGCTGGCTGGACTGGCCGTCGAGGCGGCGGAGGACCCTGCCCGGTTCGCCGAGACGGGGCCGGCCTGGTCGGTGGACAAGATGTACTGGACGGTCACCGGTCTGCATCAGTTGACCGCAGGCCTGAGCGACCTCGGCGACGTCCCCCAGCAGTGGCGCATGCCTGTCGAGGGCGAGCTGCCGAGCGTGCCCGACGACACGATCACCACGTCCGTCGACGTCCGCCCGGTGCTCGATCTCAAACGACTCGCGTTGTGTGCGCACCGAACTCAGGTCACCGTCGCGGAGTCCGGTCGGGTCTACGCCCTGTCGAACGACATCGCGCAGCCAGTCCTCGAGGACGAGCAGTACATCCTCGTCCGCGGCGATCTCGGACCGGTCGACTCGTCGGGGCGCGAGACCGACCTGTTCGCGGGGATCGTGTGACGGCCCCCAGTGTCTGCCCGGGGACGGTGTGCGGGTCCGAACCGGGCTCGGTGCCGGGTTATGCTGTGAGCGGCATCACCGGACGGGGTCGGACGTACCCGGTGAGTTCGACTCGAAGGAGCTCTTCCCATGAATTTCGATCTTCAGTACGCCATCGTGGCGTTCGTGGATTCCCTGCGACCCACAGCCGATCTGCAGCGCGAGATCTACCTGAACTCCGTGGGCGGCTTCGCGACGTTCGTGAGCAACTACCTCACGTCGATCGGGTTCCCTCCTCGCTGACGTTCACGGCGCCGACAGGATCGGCGCGATGACGGGCCACGCCGGGGAGGGCGTGGTGTCCGGCATCAAGGCGTCGATCGTCGGCGCATTGGTGCTCGACGGGTTCCTGTGCGCCGTGACCGCAGTGCTGTTCCTCCCGCTGTATCTCGGAAGCACTCCGTTCCCCGTCAGTGGTGTCCTCGCCGGCATCGTCAACGTGATCCTCGTGCGGGTCGCGTTCTCGATGACGCACAACGTCTCCCGCGCCGCTCTCCCGGTCGCGGGATTCTTCGTGGGTCTCGTGCTGGCCATGCTGGGGGGACCGGGTGGAGACGTGCTCGTCGTGGCCGACTGGCGCACCCTGGTCCTCGTGGCAGGCGGGTTGCTTCCCGCTGTGGTGCAACTGTTCGCGTTGCGCATGGGTCAGTTCGCCGAACTCGGACGCGGCTGACTCCTGTCGATTCCGGCGGCGTCGGCCGCCGCGGCGAGCACCTGCTCCACCATGGCCGGCGTGAGCCGTCCGGTGAAGGTGTTCTGCTGGCTGACGTGGAAGCACCCGAACAGATGCAGGTCCGGCAACTCCTTCTCCGGTGACGTCAGCACGACGTGCGCACCGTGGCCGAACTTCGGGCGCGGTCGGGGGATCGTCCACCCCGCGCCGTCGAGGACCGGAAGCAGTGCCTGCCAGCCGAACCCGCCCAGGACCATCACTGCCCGAACGGTCGGCGCCAGGATGTGCAGTTCCGTCTCCAACCAGTGACGGCACCGGTCGCGCTCCTCCGGTGTCGGCTTGTTGGCCGGGGGAGCGCAGTGCACCGGCGACGTGATGCGCGTGCCGATCAACTCGAGGCCGTCGGCGATGTGGGTCGCCGTGGGCTGCGTGGCGAGGCCGACGGCGTGCATGGCCGCGTAGAGAACGTCGCCGCTGCGGTCGCCCGTGAACATCCGCCCGGTGCGATTCGCGCCGTGAGCCGCCGGCGCCAGGCCGACGATCAGCAGCCGAGCGTCCACGGGGCCGAAACCCGGAACCGGTCGGCCCCAGTAGGTCTCGTCACGGAACGCGGCACGCTTCTCGCGCGCCACCAGCTCACGCCACTCCACCAGGCGCGGACACGCGCGGCACTCCGACACCGCCACATCGAGTTCGGGGATGCTCCGGGGTGTACCGGAGGCGGGTGTCACGGGCGCTCCACCCACACGTCGCCGGCACCGGGCTGAGCGCTCTCGACGATCGACCACGCGTGGTCGGCGGGTACGTCGAGGACCGTGTAGCGGCCCGTGCCGGCCGCGGTGGCGGCGACGATGGTCGCGACACCGGCCCGTCGCTGGAAGAAGGTCTGCCGGACACCCCAGGCGACCACGCCGTCGGTGTCGAGGACCACGCGTCGCCGGTCGAGGCTGCCGTGCTCGGTGATCAGAACTCCCGGGTGGGCACGGTGGCCCAGGGCGGCGTACCGATCGAGCGCCAGGGCGACGGCGGCCACCACGAGGAGCGCGACGCCGATCCACGCGGCGATCGGGACGTCCCGGCCGGTCGACCGGACCACGAGGAGTGCGACAGCGACCAGCAGGACCGGCCCGACGGCGCGGGTGAGCCTGCGCCGCAAAGCCGCCGGTCCGTGCTTCTGCAGTGTCACCGTGGCCGGCGCGCTCTCCGGCAGACCCGCCAGCACGTCGTCCATCGTGTGGCGGGCGGCCGGCAGGGGAGCGGGTGGCAGGAGCAGCGACGACTCCTTCTCCGAAGCGGACACCCCGGTCATGACGGCATCCAGGCGTGCTCCGCGCGCCCACCGCAGGACCAGCGGTCGACGCAGCGTCGCGCCGCGGAGGCGGTCGCGGTCCAGCGTCGTGTGCCGCGTCGACAGCAGTCCGTGGCCGACGCGGAGCCTGGTGCCGTCGTCGGTCACGGAGAGGTTGCCGTAGACGACCAGGTAGCGCACCACGGAGACGATGCTCGACACGACGAGCAGCAGGGCCGCGGCGACGACCACCGCGACCACGATGCCGAGGCGCAGAACGGCCTGATAGGTGTCGTCGAGGGCCGGCGAAGAGGCGATGTCACCGGCGAACCCGGACTGGAACACGAGCCCGAATCCCGCACCGACGACGACGATGCCCGTGGCCGTGAAGGGGGCGAATCGAACCCAGCCGGTGCGGAAGTGGGCGATCTCACGTTCGGGCGTCACGGCGGGTTCGGTCACTGCGACCGGATCCACTCCCACCGTCCGGCCGGTGCCCGCCAGCAACTCCTCACGCAGGGCGGGGACCAGGTTCGAGGCGAGGGCGTTCAGCTCGAACGAGTCGGCCTTGTCCGACTTCTGCTGACCGGTGCCCACGGTGAGGATCGACAGTCCCAGCAGTCGGTGCAGCGGCCCGGCTCGCACGTCCACACTGCGGATTCGACCACGCGGAATGGAGAGCACCTTCTTCTGGAAGAGCCCGCGGCGCAGCTGGACGTCGTCCGAGCCGATGCGGTACCCGGTGGTGAACCAGCGCAGGATCGCCGCGCCCACGAGGAGGACCACGACGATCAGGCCCCAGACGTGCGTGCCGCTCTGCGATCCGAGGACGAGGGACACCAGGAGCACCGGCAGCAGGCGGACCAGCTCGGTGACCGGGTGGATCAGGAGCATGCGCGTGTCGAGTCGCAGCCACGGCAACTCGTCGACGCGCAGGCCGGCGTCCTGCGTCACGTGGCGTCGCCTCGTGAGCGTGCGGCCGCCGCGGTGATGGCGGCGACGGTGCGATCGGCGGTCGCGAGGTCGAGCCCCGCGATCTCCAGAGCTCCCGCGGAGGACGCGGTCGTCACCGTCACGGTGGCCAGTCCGAGTGCCCGGTCGAGCGGCCCGCGCTCGGTGTCGACGGTCTGCACTCGGGACAGGGGAGCGATGCGCCGTTCCTGAGTCACCCAGCCGGTGCGCGTGTGGACGGCGGTGTCGCTCAGTTCCCAGCGGTGCACCCGATAGCGCCACTGCGGCGCGATGGTCACGTGCGCTCCCGCGAGGACCACCACGGCGACGGCAGCGGCCACCACGGGCGTCCAGGACGGGCGCTCGACGTTCACCGCGAGCACCACGGCCCACACGATTACGGCGACGACCACCGGGAGCCACAGCAGGGCGGCTGCCACGGCCCACAGAATCTTCGCCCGCGGATCGGGGCGATGCGCGGGATCGGTGAGGACCACACCGGGACTGTTGTCGGACACGTCGCATCACCCCTGCTGTGGCACGCCTCCGGCCGGAGGGCGCATGATCGAACGGTGACGATGTTGCCCGATCCGAGTACTCCCGCGCGCGCCGACACCCGAGTGACGCCTCCCGACAGCCCGGCACCGACCGCATCGGCGCTGCGGCGTGCGCTGCGCCGTGCCCGCGACGGTGTGGTGATCAGTGTCGACGAGGCGACCACGCTGCTGCACGCCCGCGGCGACGACCTGACCGATCTGTGCGCGTCCGCGGCGCGGGTGCGGGACGCGGGACTGCTCGCCGAGAACCGCCCCGGCACGGTGACCTACTCGCGCAAGGTGTTCATTCCCCTCACCCGGCTGTGCCGGGACACGTGCCACTACTGCACGTTCGTGACGGTCCCCGGCAAGCTGCGCGCCGAGGGGCACGGGATGTTCCTCGAGGCCGACGAGGTGCTCGACATCGCGCGGCGCGGTGCCGAACTGGGATGCAAGGAAGCGTTGTTCACGCTCGGCGACCGCCCCGAGGCTCGCTGGCCCGAGGCGCAGGAGTGGTTGGACGCGCGCGGCTACGACTCGACGCTGGACTACCTGCGGGCGATGTCGATCCGCGTGCTCGAGGAGACGGGTCTGCTCCCGCACCTCAATCCCGGAGTGATGAGCTGGGAGGAGATGTCGCGCCTCAAGCCGGTCGCACCGTCGATGGGCATGATGCTCGAGACCACCTCGCGTCGACTGTTCGAGGAGAAGGGGCAGGCCCACTACGGCAGCCCCGACAAGGACCCCGAGGTGCGTCTGCGCGTGCTCACCGACGCCGGTCGTCTCACCGTTCCGTTCACCACCGGCATCCTCGTGGGCATCGGCGAGACGATCCGTGACCGCGCCGAGTCGATCATGGCGATCCGGAAGTCGCACAAGGCATTCGGTCACGTGCAGGAAGTGATCGTGCAGAACTTCCTGGCCAAGGACG
Organism: Rhodococcus sp. NFXS4; assembly: GCF_058139645.1. Lineage (NCBI taxonomy): Bacteria > Bacillati > Actinomycetota > Actinomycetes > Mycobacteriales > Nocardiaceae > Rhodococcus > Rhodococcus sp. NFXS4. The sequence goes on along the minus strand of NZ_CP192221.1, from coordinate 3,044,495 downwards.
ACACCGCGATGCGGTCCGCACCCGACGCCGGCCTGGAGGAGTTCCTCGCCACCATCGCCGTGTCCCGCATCCTTCTCGGCCCGGCCATGCGCATCCAGGCGCCGCCGAATCTGGTGTCCGCGCAGGAGTGCGCGGCGTTGCTCGCCGCGGGCGTCGACGACTGGGGCGGTGTCTCGCCGCTCACCCCCGATCACGTCAATCCCGAGCGGCCGTGGCCGAACCTCGACACTCTCGCGCAGCTGTCCGCGGACGCCGGCTTCACGCTGACCGAACGCACGGCGGTGCAGCCGCGGTACGTCCTGGCGGGCTCACCGTGGATCGATCCGCGGATCTCGGCGCACGTGCGTGCGCTCGCCGACGACGCGACCGGGCTGGCGGTGCCCGAGACGATCCCGTCCGGTCTGCCGTGGCAGGAACCCGACGAGGTGTGGGAGTCCACCGGCCGCGTCGACCTCAACACCGGCATCGACACCGAGGGTCGCAACACCGAGACGCGCAGCGACATGGGCAGCGCGTTCGGCGACTGGGAGTCCATCCGCGAGCAGGTGGCGCACCTCGCGACCCTGGACAGCGTCGACCGCGACGTGGTCGCCGCCCTCCGCGCCGCGGAGAAGGATCCCGGCAACTGCACCGACGAGGAGTACCTGGCGCTGGCCACCGCCGAGGGTGCGGCGCTCGACGCGGTGACCGCCTTCGCCGATCAGCTGCGCCGTGACGTCGTCGGTGACGACGTCACGTACGTCGTGAACCGGAACATCAACTTCACCAACATCTGCTATACCGGGTGCCGCTTCTGCGCCTTCGCCCAACGCAAGGGCGATGCCGACGCGTTCTCGCTGTCGACCAGCGAGGTCGCCGACCGGGCCTGGGAGGCGCACGTCCTCGGCGCCACCGAGGTCTGCATGCAGGGCGGCATCGATCCGGAGCTGCCCGTGACCGGATACGCAGACCTGGTGCGCGCGGTGAAGGCGCGGGTGCCGTCGATGCACGTGCACGCCTTCTCGCCCATGGAGATCGTCAACGGGGCCTCGCGCGGTGGCCAGTCGGTGCGCGACTGGCTGACCGAACTGCGGGAGGCCGGGCTGGACACCATCCCCGGTACGGCGGCGGAGATCCTCGACGACGAGGTCCGCTGGGTGCTCACCAAGGGCAAGCTGCCCGCCCAGACGTGGATCGACGTCGTCACCACGGCGCACGAGGTGGGACTGCGGTCGAGCTCGACGATGATGTACGGCCACGTCGACAACCCCTCGCACTGGGTGGGACACCTGAACGTGCTCAAGCGGATCCAGGACCGCACCGGTGGTTTCACCGAGTTCGTGCCGCTGCCGTTCGTGCACCAGAGTTCGCCGCTGTACCTGGCGGGGGCGTCACGACCCGGACCGACGCAGCGCGACAACCGGGCCGTCCACGCACTGGCGCGGATCATGCTGCACGGCCGCATCGACAACATCCAGACGAGCTGGGTGAAACTCGGCGTGACGGGAACTCGGGTGATGCTGAACGGCGGCGCCAACGACCTGGGTGGCACGCTGATGGAGGAGACGATCTCGCGGATGGCGGGATCGCAGCACGGATCGGAGAAGACCGTCGAGGAACTACACGCGATCGCCGAGGGAATCGGACGACGCGCAGTCGAGCGCACCACCGCCTACGCAGACCGGACGGAAGCAGCATGAGCGCTGATCGATTGGGCGACGAGCGCGTCGCCGGAGTTCTCAAGGCCGCGGTGCGCGTGATCGTGCCGGTCCTCGAACTGCTCGCGGACCGTGACCCGCTCGGCCTCAAGAAGCGCACGTTCCGCGAGCAGGCGGACGCGAGCGGCACGAAGGTCGACGCGGCGCTGAACGCCGTCGCGTCGGTGTTCGACGCCGCCGACACACCGGGAACCAAGGCGTGGGAGTCGATGACCGTCGACCAGCGCGTCTCGTGGTGGGTCGGCCGCGTCGGCGGGATCGGCACCGTGGCGGTGGCGTTCCCCGGCATCTTCGGTGTACTCGCTCGCCGACTCCCGCTCGGCGACGTCCTCGGGTTCGCGAACCAGGCCATCGTCCTGGTGGCCGTCGCCCGCGAGTACGGCATCACCGAGCAGGACGAGCAGGTCCGCCTGCTGGCATCGGTGCTGTGCAACCGCGAGCTGCCGAAGGGTGCCAGCATCCACGCGCCCGAACCCGACGTCGACGGCGTCACGGACGACAGCCGTGTCACCGAGCCGTCCGGTCGCTTGTCCCGGTCCCCGTTCGCGTTGCTGTCGACCTTGTGGTCGGTCACCAAGATCCTCAAGGCCGTCACCGACGAATTGGACAAGCGGCCCCGCAGCCGTACCGTTTACAGATGGCTCGGTAACCTGCCCGTGGTCGGTGCGGTCGCCGGGTACTTCGGCGAGCGCGGCGCACTGTCCCGAGCTGCGAAGCTGGGGCGCCGGTGGGTCGAGCAGAACAGCACGTCCGCGTCGAACGCGTCCCCGCGGGGCCGCGACACGCTCAGAGTTCGGAAAGGCTAAGGAGAACCTCAGTGCCGTACACGATTGCTGAACCGTGCGTCGATGTCCTCGACAAGGCATGCATCGAGGAATGCCCTGTCGACTGCATCTACGAGGGTGGACGCATGCTCTACATCCAGCCCGACGAGTGCGTGGACTGCGGTGCCTGCGAGCCGGTGTGCCCCGTCGAGGCGATCTTCTACGAGGACGACGTCCCCGAGCAGTGGTCCGCCTACGTCAGCGCCAACGTCGACTTCTTCGACGAACTGGGCTCACCCGGTGGCGCGGCCAAGGTCGGCAAGACCGACTACGACCCGCCGTTCATCAAGGCTCTGCCCCCCATGGGTGAGAACTGAGCGTGACGGACGCACCCGTCGTCTCGCGTCGGTCGCCCGCTGTTCGTCGATCCGTGGCGAGCCTGTTGCCCGAGTTCCCGTGGGACACGCTGGCCGACGTCACCGCGCTGGCGCGGTCGCATCCGCACGGCATCGTGAACCTGTCCGTCGGTACGCCGGTGGACCCGGTCGCCGACGTCGTCCGTGACGCTCTCGCGGCGGCCTCCGCGCAGCCGGGGTACCCCACGACAGTGGGCACACCCGAGCTGCGGGCGGCCGCCGTCAGTGCGCTCGCACGCCGCTACGGCATCGGTGGGTTGGACGAACGCTCGATCCTGCCGGTGATCGGAACCAAGGAAGTCATCGCCTGGTTGCCGACCCTGCTCGCGCTCGGCCCGGACGATCTCGTCGTCATCCCGGAACTGGCGTACCCCACCTACGAGGTCGGGGCGCTGCTCGCGGGATGCCGCACACTGCGCGCGGACGGGGTGTCGCGTCTCGGTCCCGAACGCGCGTCGCTGATGTTCGTCAACTCGCCGTCCAATCCCAGTGGCCGGGTGCTCGGTGTCGCTCACCTGCGCAAGGTGGTCGAGTGGGCCCGCGAACGCGGCACGATCGTCGTGTCGGACGAGTGCTACCTCGGACTCACCTGGGAGGGACGCGCCGTCTCGATCCTCGACGACGAGGTGTGCGGCGGGGACACCACCGGCCTGCTGGCCGTGCACTCGCTGTCCAAGACGTCGAACCTCGCGAGCTACCGCGCCGGCTTCGTGGCCGGCGATCCCGCCCTGGTCGCGGAACTGCTCGCGGTCCGCAAGCACGCGGGCATGATGGTTCCCCTTCCGGTGCAGGCGGCCATGACCGCGGCGCTGAGCGACGACGAGCACGAGAACGTGCAACGCGAGCGTTACCGCGATCGTCGGACCGCGCTCGCCGCCGCCGTGGTGGCGGCCGGATTCACCATCGATCACTCCGAGGCCGGCCTGTACCTGTGGGCCACGCGCGGTGAACCGTGCCGGGACACCGTGCGCTGGTTCGCCGAACGCGGCATCCTCGTCGCTCCGGGGGAGTTCTACGGTCCCGACGGCAGCACCCACGTCCGCATCGCGCTGACGGCGACCGACGAGCGCATCGCCGCTGCCGTCGCCCGTCTCTCGGTCTGAGCCCGGCCGTGGGAGCGCTCGACCGCGCGCAGGAGGATCTGGCCCGCGGGGAACCATGGAGTGCGCGCAAGCGCCTGACAGCGCTGCTGGATCAGGACGCCGCCTCGCAACCCGCGCTCGACCTCCTCGGCTACGCGTGCCTGGCGATGGACGACCCGGCCGGTGCCGGTGCGGCCTGGTTCCTCACCGATCGAGACGACGCCGACCCGCTGGTGCGGCACGCGCTCGACTCGTTCGTCGCCGCGTGCCCGACACCGCTGGTGCTCGCGCGCCGACTGCCCATCAACGCGCCGTCGCGGGCCTATCCGCCCCGCGTTCGCGAGCGGCTGGCCGTGCTCGAGTCGCGGGTGCGTGCCAGCGGCGAGGAGTGGGAGCCGCCCGGCGAGGTGCACTACTTCGCGCAGGAGGGCGTCGACGTCGAGGCGTTCGACGAGTGGTCGGACGCTCCCGCCGCGTCCCGCTCCGGTGTGAAGATGGTCGCCGCCGTCCTCGTGGTCGCCATGATCGGCACCGCGTCCATCGCGACCGTTCTCACCGTCTTCTTCTGACGACGCGCCGCCGCGAGGCCGAGGACGTGTCGGGGGCCGGTGGTACAGATGGAGTCATGAAGGATTCGCTGACCGGATGCGTCGAGTGTCTCGGCGCTCTCGACCACTGTCACGGCACGCTCGTCGTCCACCTGCACGGTGCGGTCGAGTGCACCGACGACGCCTGTGTTCTGCTGCACGCCGTCCGGCACACCCTCGTCGTCGACTGTTCCGCGGTCGCCGGGGGCTGCACGTGCATCGAGGTCACGGAGCAGCTGCGGGCGTCGTGAGAGACTGCTCGGTGTGCTGCTCCGGTCTCTGAACTCGTACGCGATCACCCATGGCGGCGACGCCGACGACGCGGTCACCGTCGGTGACGTCGTCCTCTCTCGAAGCGATCTGCTCGGGGCCGCCACGTCGGTGGCCGAGCGCATCATGGGCGTCGACCGGGTGGCCGTCCTCGCCGAACCGACCGCCCGCACCGTCGTCGCCGTGGTCGGTGCGCTCATCGCCGGAGTGGCCGTGGTGCCGGTGCCCCCGGACTCCGGGCCGACCGAACTCGACCACATCCTCGCGGACTCCGGTGCCCGCGGGTGGCTGGGTGTCGCGCCCGAGCACGACGGCGGTCTGCCCGTCGTCCCGGTCCGCATGCACGCACGGTCCTGGCACAGCTACGCGGAGCCGTCGGACGACGCGACCGGTCTCGTGCTCTACACCTCGGGAACCACGGGCCCTCCGAAGGGCGTGATCCTCAGCCGCGGTGCGCTCGCCGCCGGCATCGACGCGCTCGCCGAGGCGTGGGGGTGGACGGCGAACGACACTCTGGTGCACGGACTCCCGCTCTATCACGTGCACGGGCTCGTGCTGGGAGTCCTGGGTCCGCTGCGACTCGGCAGTCGAGTGATCCACACCGTCAAGCCCTCCGCGGAGCGGTACGCCGCGGCGCGGGGAACGATGTACTTCGGGGTTCCCACCGTGTGGTCGCGAGTGGCGGCCGACCCGGAGTCCGCCGCGGCGCTGTCGCACGCTCGGTTGTTGATCTCGGGCAGTGCCCCGCTGCCGGTGCCGGTGTTCGAGAAGATCGCCGCTCTCACGGGTCTCGAGCCGATCGAGCGCTACGGCATGAGCGAGACCCTCATCACGCTGAGTACGCGCGCCGACGGTGAGCGACGACCCGGTTGGGTCGGAGTTCCGGTGCGCGGCATCGAGACTCGGCTGCGCGGTGAGGACGGGTCGGAGGTCCCACGCGACGGGGAGTCCATCGGTTCGTTGGAGGTGCGCGGCCGGTTCTTCGACGGTTACCTGAACAAGCCGGAGGCCACCGCGGCCTGCTGGACGGACGACGGGTGGTTCCGGACGGGAGACGTCGCGGCGATCGACCCGGCGGGCTTCCATCGGATCGTCGGCCGGGAGTCGACGGACCTGATCAAGACCGGTGGGTACCGCGTCGGCGCGGGCGAGGTGGAGACGGCGATCCTCGGTGTTCCCGGAGTGCGTGAGGTGGCGGTCGTGGGACTGCCCGACGACGATCTCGGCCAGCGCATCGTGGCGTTCGTCGTGGGTGACGAGGTGGAGCCGCGAGCAGTCGTCGACTCTGTGGCACAACAGCTCTCGGTGCACAAGCGGCCGCGTGAGGTACGCGTGGTGGACTCGTTGCCGCGGAACGGGATGGGCAAGGTCCGCAAGAACCTGTTGGAGTAGCGTCGGGAGACATGACCTCCTCCACTCGCATCGTCCTGGCCTCTCGTCCCACCGGCGCACCCACTGCCGAGAACTTCCGGACCGAGACGGTCGATCTCCCCGAGGTCGGTGACGGTCAGGTCTCGCTGAAGACCCTGTACCTGTCGCTGGACCCGTACATGCGCGGCCGGATGAGCGACGCCGAGTCGTACGCGGAGCCCGTCGAGGTGGGCGACACGATGGTGGGCGCCACGGTCTCCGAGGTGATCGAGTCTCGAAGCGACGCCGTGTCGGTCGGCGCCGTGGTGCTCGGCTACACGGGGTGGCAGTCGCACGCGGTGGTCGATGCGTCGTCCGTGCGAGTGCTGGATCCGGAGAAGGCGCCCGTGTCCACCGCGCTGGGCGTGCTGGGGATGCCGGGCTTCACCGCGTACTCCGGCATGACGAAGATCGGGCAGCCGAAGGCGGGGGAGACCGTCGTGGTCGCGGCGGCCAGTGGGCCCGTCGGCTCGGCCGTCGGCCAGTTCGCGAAGATCAAGGGTGCGCGCGCCGTCGGCATCGCCGGCGGTCCCGAGAAGTGTGCGTACCTGATCGACGAGCTCGGCTTCGACGCCGCCGTCGATCACCGCGCCCCGGACTTCGAGGATCAGTTGAAGGCCGCGACTCCGGACGGCATCGACGTCTACTTCGAGAACGTGGGCGGCGCCGTCGCGAAGGCGGTGCTCCCGCGGCTCAACCTCTACGCACGCGTGCCGGTGTGCGGTCTCATCGCGCAGTACAACGACACGCAGGCACCGGAGGGTCCGGATCGGCTGCCCGGCTTCTTCACGCGCGTGCTGACGAAGAGCCTGACAATCCGCGGCTTCATTCAGAGCGAATTCGTCCCGGAGCTCTACAAGGACTTCCTGCGCGAGGTCGCCGAGTGGATCGACAACGGATCGTTCCGCTACCGGGAGGACGTGGTCGAGGGTCTCGAGAACGCTCCCGACGCGTTCTTCGGGCTGCTCGAGGGCAAGAACTTCGGCAAGCTCGTCGTCAAGGTGGCGTGACGGTTAGAGTACACGTGTGCACTCGAATCGCGATCGGAACGAAGTAGCGGGCGCTGCCGACGTCGTGGCCACGGCCATCGACATCCTCAGCCGCCCTGTCCAGGGGACCCACCGCGCGATCAACGACGTGGTGTTCGGGGTGCTGGGCCGTTCCGCGGCACCCGTGCGCATCCTGAACGAGGGCATCGCCGACCTGGTCTACGAGGCCGTGCGCGGGGGCGGTGTGGCGGCCGCCGAGGCTGTCACCGCGGTGTCCCGGCTGTTGCCCGAGGACCGCGTGTCCCACGCGGTCACGTCCACCGCGGCCGGATCGGTCGTGGTCGGCGCCGTCAACGGTCTGCTGGGCGACCGGCTCGCCGCCGAGGGCAACGACCTGACGGTGGAACTCGGGCCGCATCACGAGCGCCGCATCGTCGGGAACGACACCGCGATGCTGACCACCGCGTATCCGAAGGCCACGGGTCACGTCGCCGTGCTCGTGCACGGGCTGGGGGAGACCGAGCAGGCCTGGTACTACCGCCACGACGGGCGGGGCAGCTACGGCGAGGCGCTGGCCGCGCACGGCATCAGCGCGGTCTGTCTGCGGTACAACACGGGCGCCGGGATCGAGGACAACGGGGCGGCACTGGCCGGCCTCCTCGACGAGCTGATCGCGGTCTGGCCCGTCCCCGTCGAGCGGATCGACCTCGTCGGGCACTCGATGGGCGGGCTCGTGGTGCGGCGTGCCTGTGCGGTCGAGGCGAGCAGGGCGACCTGGCTGCCGCTGGTGCGCACGGCCTGCTACCTGGGCACCCCGCACGAGGGCGCACCGCTCGCGACGGGCGTGTACCACCTCTCCCGTGCTCTGCGGAAGGTGCGGCAGACGGCGGTGTGGGCGGACCTGCTCGACGTCCGCAGCCGCGGCGTGGACGACCTGAGACTGGCCACGGACGTGGCGCTCGCCCCCGGGATCCGGCACGTCGCGGTCGCCGCCACCCTGGCCGCCGACGACACGGCCTGGTGGGCCGACGCCGTGGGAGACGGACTGGTGACGCTGCGCAGCGCACGGGGGCCGATGACGGAGTTGCACACGCTCGTCGGCACCGGGCACCTCGCGCTGCTGTCGGATCCGCGGGTGCTCGACGTCCTCACCGAACTCATGGCGGACGCGACACCGGCAGAGATCGACGACGTCACCGAGCCGGACGAGACGGTGGCCTGAGACCACCGTCCCGCGTCAGACCAGGCTCTCCTGCCACGCCGTGTTCAGGTGCGCGAACCTGCCGTCGCCGGCGACGAGGGCCTCCGGGGTGCCGTCCTCGACGATCCGTCCGTCGGCCATGACGAGAACGCGGTCCGCGATCGCGACCGTCGACAGGCGGTGCGCGATGATCAGTGCGGTCCGACCGTGCAGGATCGTCTCGAGGGCGCGCTGGACCAGGCGCTCGCCGGGGATGTCGAGGCTGGACGTGGCCTCGTCGAGCACGATCACCGACGGTGCGGCGAGGAACACCCGCGCGAAGGCCACCAGCTGTCGCTGTCCGGAGGACAGACGTCCACCGCGCTTGCGCACGTCGGTGTCGATGCCTCGCGGCAGTGCGGCCAGGAACGGGGTGAGGCCCACGGCGTCGGCGGCCGCCCGCACCTCGTCGTCGGTCGCGGACGGTCGGCCGAGGCGGATGTTGTCCGCGATCGATCCGGAGAACAGGAACGATTCCTGCGTCACCATGACGACGTTGCGACGCAGGTCGTCGTCGGCCAGGTCGCGGAGATCGATGCCGTCGAGACGGATCCGGCCGTCCGTGGGGTCGTAGAACCGCGCGAGGAGCTTGGCCACCGTCGACTTGCCGGCACCGGTGGCGCCGACCATGGCGACCACCTGTCCGGCCGGCACGTGCAGCGAGAAGGGCTGCAGCACCAGCGCGTCCGCGGCGTAGCCGAACGAGACCCGGTCGAACTCCACGTCGCCGGCCGCGATTCCGATCGGCACCGGGGTGGTGGGAGGCGCCACCGTCGGTTCCTCCTCGAGCACGCCCGAGATCTTCTCGAGCGCCGCCGCGGCCGACTGGTACGCGTTGAACACCTGCGCGAGTTCGTCGAGCGGCCCGTAGAAGCGGCGGAGGTACAGCACGTAGGCGGCGAGCACGCCGATGTCGAGGGCACCGCCGATGACCCGCATGCTGCCCACGACCACGATGACGGCGAGGGTGGCGTTGCCGATCCAGCGCACGATGCCGGTGTAGCTCGCCATTCCGCGCAGCGCAGTGGTGGTGGCGTCCCGGTACTCGGTGTCCTCCGCGAGCAGGATCGCGTCGTTGCGGCGCTCGCGGCGGAACACCTGGACGGCGCGGATGCCGACCATCGACTCGACGAAGTGCACCACGACGCGCGCGATGGACACCCGGGTGCGTCGGTAGGCGCGGCGCTGGCGGCGCTGCGACCAGCGTGTGATCAGTAGCAGCGGAACGAATCCCGCGAGCACGACGAGGGCCAGCGGAACGTCGAGCCAGAACAGGATGATCGCGATCGAGACCATCGACAGGATCGCGGTCAACGCATCGTTGAGCGCGCTCTCGAGAAGCGTCTGCAGCGATTCGACGTCGCTGGTCAGTCGCGAGATCACCTTGCCGGACGTGTACTTCTCGTGGAAGGACAGCGACAGTGCCTGCGCGTGGCGGAACACCCGCTCGCGCAGATCGAACAGGATGTCCTGGCTCAGGCGGCCCGAGACCATGAGGAACGCGTACGTCGTGGCGGCGCCGAGGAACCCGACCACGACGTATCCCGCCACGGTCCACACCAGCGGCGCCCAGCGTCCGTCGACGGCAGCGGCGACGCCCGTGTCGAGAGCGTGGGCGATGAACAGCGGTCCGGCGACGAACGCCAGGTTGTCCAGGAAGATGATCGCCATCGCGAGGACCGTGCGGCGGCGGTGCGGGCGCAGCAGCGAGAGGAGCAGTCGACGTGAACGACCGGCCAGGACGAGGTTGCCTGCCCGGTCCACGTCGGTGTCCTCACCGCCGACGCCGCGCCAGTCGGTGTCAGCCATGATCTCGCTCCGCTCCCGACATCGAGCCCATCACGTCGCGGTACGCCGCCGAGGTGGCGAGCAGGTGCTCGTGCGTCCCGGTCTCCATCACCGTGCCGTGGCCGAGGTGCACGACGCGATCCGCGAGCGCGGCGGTCGAGGGGCGGTGTGCCACCAGCACGGTCGTGGAGTGCGCGAGCACGGTGCGCAGCCTGCGCTGAACCGTCGCCTCGGTGTCCACGTCGAGTGCGGAGAGCGGATCGTCCAGCACGAGCACGCGGGGCCGGCCGAGCACCGCCCGCGCCAGCGCCAGACGCTGGCGTTGACCGCCGGACAGGCTCAGTCCCTGCTCGCCGATCCGGGTGTCGAGGCCCCACGGCAGCTTCTCGACGAAATCCGTCGCGTGCGCGATCTCGAGTGCCTCCGCGACGTCTTCGTCCGTCGCGTCGGGGCGGCCCAGCGCGACGTTCTCGCGCACACTGGCCGAGAACAGCACCGGCTCCTCGAAGGCGACCGAGACCACCGAGCGCAGATCCGCCAGCCGCATAGACCGGACGTCGACACCGTCGAGAGTGATCGCGCCACCGTCGACGTCGAAGAGCCGAGGAATCAGCGTCGTCAGGACGGACTTCCCCGTTCCGGTGTTGCCGACGAGAGCCACCGTCTCGCCCGGACGCACCTCGAACGTGACGTCGTGCAGGAGGTGGTCGGATGCGTCCGGGAATGCGAAGGAGACGTGGTCGACGCGGATGTGCCCCCGCACCGGGTCGGGCAGGGGAACGGGGGAGACCGGATCCACGATGGTGTCCGGGGTGTCCATGATCTCCCAGTACCGATCCGCCGCCGTCCGCGCGTTGTTCAGCTCGGCGAGCAGGAAACCGAAGGACTCGATGGGCCACAGCAGGAAAGCGACGATGGCCATGGTCGCCACCAGAGTTCCGGCCGTCAGGGTCCCCGTCACGATGGCGTACGTCCCGTAGGCGAGCATGCCGCCGACGGCCACTGGTGGCAGTCCGACGATGACGGTCCACAGGATCGCCAGGTATCGGACCTTGGTGAGCTCGGTCGTGCGGAGCGTCGCGGCCTGCGCGAGGAAGCGGCGTCCCAGGTGGGCGCTGCGGCCGAACGCCTTGAGCACCCGGATGCCGTGGATGGACTCCTCGACGGTGGTGGTGACGTCGCCGGCCTGGTCCTGGGCGTCGCGTGCGACGACGCGATAGAGCTCCTCGAACCGGACGCACGCCCACACCAGCGGAATCGCCACGACGAGCATGATGACGCCGAACTGCCATGCGCGGGAGAGCAGGACACCGAGACCCACGACGAGGGTCACCGCGTTGATGATGATGAACGGTCCGATGAAGGCGACGAAGCGGCGCAGCGCGGAGAGGTCGGAGATGGCGCGGGAGAGCAGTTGGCCCGATTCCCAGCTGTCGTGCGCGGCCACCGACACGTGCTGCAGCTTCGCGAACACGTGCGCGCGGGCCGTGATCTCGAACTGACTCGACGGCCCCGACACCAGGTAGCGACGGATCCAGATGCCGGCGGCATCGATCGTTCCCAGCAGCAGCACCAGCGCCGCAGGCCACCACACGCCGGCGACGTCGCCGCGGGTGATCGGGCCGTCGATGATGCTCTGGATGACGAGCGGGATCACCAGGCCGGTGAGCGTGGCGATCAGCGAGACCACGATGGACCCGACGAAGTACCAGCGATACGGCGCCAGGAACGGGGCGAAGCGGCGGAGCGACGAGGTCACCGTCGCGGAGGACGCCTCGACCGCACGTCTCGTTCCGCGATCGAGCACTCCGGTGGACACACACGACTCCTCACGTACCGCTCGACTGTCTCATCGAGCCGTACTCGGAGCCAACCGATTTATCGCGGGGCCTGTTCCCCCCGTTCTCACGTCACCTCCGCTTCGCGTCACCGAACGGTTCGTCGCGTTCCTGGACGGCCTGCCGGAATCCGACGGTGGCAGCGCGGGTCTGGAACGCGAAGCCCTCCCGGGTGTGCCGGGCGACGCCGTCGAAGACCGTGCTGATCATCGTGGAGGTGTGCACGCCGGAGCTGATCAACGCGCTGTTGAGCGCCAGCTTGACCATCATCAGCTGGTTGATCGGCATGCGCGCGATCCGTGCGACCAGTTCCTCGGTGCGGGCGTCGAGCTGATCCGCGGGCACCGATTCGACGGCGAGACCCCACTCCGCCGCCTGCGCCCCGGTGAGACAGTCACCGGTCAGCAGCAGTCGTTTGGCGCGCTGGTCGCCGAGGCGGTGTGCCCACATCCCGGCGGCGGGAACGCCCCAGACGCGGGTCGGCGGGTAGCCGATCCGCGTGTCGTCCGCACAGATGATCTGGTCGGCGTACAGCGCGATGTCGGTACCGCCGGCCACGGCGAAACCGTGCAGCTTGGCCACCACCGGCTTGTTCGCGTGCAGCAGGCTGGCGAATCCGCGGTTGAATCGGCTCATCATCGCGTAGTCGATCATCGGGTCCCACTGGCCCGACGGATCGTGGTTGCGGGCCTGGACGACGGGGTCGAGAACCGTCCCCGTCGTGTCCACGGCCCCGCTGTCGCCCCGATCGAGATTCTCGGCGTAGATCGACAGGTCGTAGCCGCCGCAGAACCCCTTGCCGCGACCGGACAGCAGCACGACGTGTACTCGCGGATCGAGATCCGCCCGCTCGACGGCCGCCGCCAGTTCGACGGGGGTGTCCGCGGTGATGGCGTTGCCGTGCTCCGGTCGATCGAAGGTGATCCGGGCGACCCGCCCGTCGACCTCGTAGGTGAGCGTCCGGAACGTCGGGGAGTCCTGCTGTGGAGTCCGGCCGGTGAAGGGGGAGTCGGCTCCCTCGTCCCACCCCTCCCGCCACGGGGCGGGTGCGTCGGTCACGCCGGAACCTTCGGCGTCGATCGCTCGATGATGGCGGCCGTGTCCACCCCGGTCGGCAGGGTGCCGTACACGCTGCCCCAGTCGCCGCCGAGTCGGCTCGTCGTGAACGCGTCGGCGACCGCGGGGTGGCCGTGCCGCACGAGCAGCGAGCCCTGCAGTGCCAGTGCCATCTCGCCGACCACGCGGCGTGCCCGCTGTTCGAGGGTGGCGATGTCGGTGAAGGAGTCCTTCAGCGACCGCACCGCGGCGTCGAGCGCCGCATCGGCTCCGCGGCAGCCGTCGAGCTCGTCGAAGAACACGGCGAGCGTCTCCGGCTGTCGTGCCACGGCGCGCAGGGTGTCGAGCGCCGCGACGTTGCCCGAACCCTCCCACACCGACAGCAGTGGAGCCTCCCGGTAGAGCCGCGGCATCCTCGACTCCTCCGCATACCCGTTGCCGCCCAGGCATTCCAGGGCCTCCGCCGCATGCGCCGGGCCGCGCTTGCACACCAGGTACTTGCTGACGGAGAGGCTGATGCGCCGTAGTGCGGCGGCACGCTCGTCGCCCGCAGCTGCCTGATCGGTGAGCGCGGCGAGCCACAGGGCGACGGTCGTCGACGCCTCGGACTCGATCGCGAGATCGGCCAGGACGTTCCGCATGAGCGGCTGGTCGACGAGGTTCTTCCCGAACGCCTGCCGGTGCACCGCATGATGCACGGCCTGAGCGGTGCCCGCCCGCATTCCCGTGGCCGACCCCAGGGTGCAGTCGAGCCTCGTCATGTTGACCATCTCGATGATGGTCCGCACGCCGCGACCCTCGTCGCCGACGAGCCAGGCGGTCGCGTCGTCGTACTCCACCTCGCTCGAGGCGTTGGAATGGTTGCCCAGCTTGTCCTTCAGGCGCTGGATCGCCATGGCGTTGCGAGTGCCGTCCGGGAGGACGCGGGGCAGGAAGAAGCACGACAGGCCGCCGGGCGCCTGCGCGAGGACCAGCAGGACGTCCGACATCGGCGCCGACGTGAACCACTTGTGGCCGGTGATCCGGTACGAGCCGTCCGGCTGCGGCACGGCCGTCGTGCGGTTCGCCCGGACGTCGGAACCGCCCTGCTTCTCGGTCATGGACATGCCCGCGATCAGACCCGTCTTGGTCGCGGGAGGACGGTGCGAGGGGTCGTACGTCGACGAGGTGAGCAGCGGTTCGTACAGCGCGGACAGTTCCGCGTTCGCTCGGAGTGCGGGAACGACGGCGTACGTCATGGAGATCGGGCACCCGTGCCCCGCGTCCACCGCGCCCCACACGCTGAACTTCGCGGCACGGATCAGATGCGCGTGCGGTGACGGGTCGCGCCACGGCGCCCCGTGCATGCCGAATTCGACTGCCGTGCGCATCAACTCGTGGTAAGCCGGGTCGTAGACCACCTCGTCGATGCGGTTCCCGTAGCGGTCGTGCGTGTGCAGGACGGGCGGATGCTCCTCGGCGAGATCGCCCCAGCGCTGCGCCTGCTCGCTCCCGGCCAGCCGACCGAGCCGGTGCAGCTCGTCGAGCGCGTCGTCGGCGCCCTCGCGGTGCAGGGCCTCCAGGACGACCGGGTGGTCGGCGACGTCGTGGCCGATGAGCGGCGGAACCTGATTGGTGACGGTGTGCGTGGGGGTCATGACGCTCTCCTGTCGGTCGGGGCGCCGAGGGCGCGGAGTGTGAAGGTCTCGAGTGCGGCGAGAACGCGAGCGTCGGCCTCGCCGCGGGCGAGTGGGACGACCAGTGCCTCGCCGATGGCGCCGACGATGCACGCCGCCGTCAGGGGCGCGTCCTGGTCCGGGAGTTCACCGGCCTCGACGGCGGCACGGATGGCGGCGGCGAACGCGTCCGCGAACGACTGCCGGAAGGCGAGACGCTCGGTGTCGACGAGGGCGTCGATGGGCTCGGCCAGCAGCGCGTACGCGAGAGTCGGTGCGCGACAGGCGCGATCGCAGAAGGTGCGGACCGAGGCGAGCAGGCTGTCGGTGTGGGTGCCGGTCGCGGCGGCGCGCACACCCGCCGCTGTCGCGGCGGCCACCTCGCGGCTGCAGGCGTCGCGGAAGACCTCGGCGAACAGTTCGCCCTTGCCGGGGAAGTAGCGGTAGACGGTGCCCACACCGATGCCGGCGCGGGCGGCCACGTCGGCCATCGAACATGCGGCGTACCCCCGCTCGGCCACGAGAGACAGTGCAGCGGTGACGATTCGAGATCGGGCGGCATCGAGCCGCTCCTGGACCGCAGCGGTCCGTCGGTACACCATGGCAAGAAGTGAACGCCCGTTCCGCACTGGTGTCAAGGACGGAACGGTGATTCATATGTTCGGGAGGGCAGGACTACCAGCGCGACCCGACGCGATTGTTGACCAGCAGCGTGCCGTCCGGATCGAGACGGGACTCGGGACGGAACACCATGACGGCGTCGTCCTCGTCGGGCGGTGTCGGCTCCTCCGTGTTGCCGATGCCGCCGAGCAGTCCGCGCCACAGCACCCAACCGCGCCGCTCGTAGAACCCGACGGCGTCGGGAAGGGAATTGAGCACGCCGACCACGTCGTCCGACTCGATCTGCTCCTCGATCGCGGCCATGAGCCGCGCACCCAGCCCGGTGCCCCGGAACTCCGGGTCCAGGGCGACGGCCTCGACGAAGCCGCCGTCGAACTCGTCGCCGCCGTGGTGGAGAAGGCGCGGCACCACGGCGGCATGGCCGATGATGCGGTCGCCGTCGCGGAGGATCACGTGGGTACCGCCCAGGGCGTGCTGCCAGTCGTGCGGGGTGAAGCGCTCGCCGAAGGCGCCGCGCACCAGCCCCTCGCACGTGTGGGCGTCCGCGTCACCCAGATCGTCGGTGATCACCGACTCGAGTCGCGGTTCCTGCTGTATCGCTTCCTGGCTCACGGTCCCCCCGGACGCAGCCTGCCGCCGAATCGCTCAGTCGTTGGCGTGCAGGATCGAGTTGAGCTCGACGCCCGTACCCTTCCACGGCACGACCTCGACGGCACCGGAAACGGAGTTACGACGGAAGAGCATGTTCGACTGCCCACTGAGATCGGCCGCCTTGACGACGGTGCCGTCCGGGCCGGTGACCTTGGTGCCCGCGGTGATGTAGAGGCCCGCCTCGACGACGCAGTCGTCGCCGAGGGAGATGCCGAGGCCCGCGTTGGCGCCGAGCAGGCAACGCTGTCCCACCGAGATGACGGCCTTGCCGCCGCCGGACAGAGTGCCCATGATCGAGGCGCCGCCGCCCACATCGGAGCCGTCGTCGACGACGACGCCGGCGGAGATGCGGCCCTCGACCATGGACGAGCCGAGCGTGCCGGCATTGAAGTTCACGAAACCCTCGTGCATGACCGTCGTGCCGGACGCGAGGTGGGCGCCGAGGCGCACGCGACCGGCGTCGCCGATGCGGACACCGGTGGGGAGCACGTAGTCGACGAGTCGCGGGAACTTGTCGACACTGAAGACGGTGACGGCGCCCCGTGCACGGAGACGGGCGCGCGTCGCCTCGAAGCCGTCGACGGCCGCCGGGCCGTGGTTGGTCCACACCACGTTGGACAGCAGGCCGAACTGGCCGTCCAGGTTGAGGCCGTGCGGCCGGACGAGGCGATGCGAGAGCAGGTGCAGGCGCAGGTAGACGTCGTGCGCGTCGACCGGGGCGTCGTCGAGGGAGGAGATGGTGGTGCGCACCGCGACGATGTCGAGGTCGCGGGCGTCGTCGTGTCCGACCAGCGCGGCCAGTTCCGGGGGAACGTCCGCCGCGTCGAGTCGTGCGGTGCCGGTCTCGGCCACCTCGGCGAGCTCGGGAGAGGGGAACCAGGTGTCCAGCACCGTTCCCGACGGGGTGATGTGTGCGATGCCGACTGCCGATGCTCCTGTGGTCACGGGGACCGAGCCTAGAGGACGACCGGACGGCCGGGCGAACGTAAGGTCGGCTGCGTGAGCGCACCGATCTCCCTGGACCTGCATGCCGATCCCGTCGACCTCACGGCGGCGCTGGTGGACGTTCCCAGCGTCTCGCGAGACGAGGCCACGCTGGCCGACGCGGTGGAGCGGGCGCTGCGCGAGCAGACCACGGGATTCGAGATCGTGCGCTCGGGCGACGCCGTGCTGGCCAGGACGAACCGGGGGCTCCCGACGCGGGTGATCCTCGCGGGTCACCTGGACACGGTCCCCATCGCCGACAACGTGCCGAGTCGTCGCGAGCGCGGGCACGCCGAGGGCGACGTCCTCCACGGATGCGGAACCGTCGACATGAAGTCGGGGGACGCGGTGTTCCTGCACCTGGCGGCGACGGTCGCTGAGCCCACCGCGGACCTGACGCTGATCTTCTACGACTGCGAGGAGATCGAGGCGTCGGCCAACGGTCTGGGTCGCATCGAGCGGGAGATGCCCGAGTGGCTGCGCGGAGATGTCGCGATTCTCGGTGAGCCGTCGGGTGGCTACATCGAGGCGGGGTGCCAGGGGACGCTCCGCATGCGGTTCACCGCGACGGGGACGCGCGCCCACTCGGCCCGATCGTGGCTGGGGGACAACGCGATCCACAAGTTGGGCCCGCTGTTCGACCGGCTCGCCGCGTACACGCCGCGCAGCGTGGACATCGACGGCTGCGTGTACCGGGAGGGACTGCAGGCGGTCCGTGTCAGCGGCGGCGTCGCCGGGAACGTGGTCCCCGACGAGGCATTCGTCGACGTCAACTTCCGCTTCGCCCCCGACCGCAGTGTGGAGCAGGCGATCGAGCACGTGCGCGAGGCGACCGACGCGGAGCATCTCGATCTCACCGTCGAGGTGACCGACAGGTCGCCGGGCGCGCTGCCGGGTCTGGCCGCACCCGCGGCGGCGGCGCTGGTCACGGCGGCGGGGGGAGAGTTCCGCGCCAAGTACGGCTGGACCGACGTCTCCCGGTTCTCCGCGCTGGGCATCCCGGCGGTGAACTACGGTCCCGGCGATCCCAACCTCGCGCACAAGCGCGACGAGCGTGTACCGGTGCAGCAGATCACCGATGTCGCCGACGTCCTGCGCCGGTATCTGACCGCCACCGACGCCCACTAGCCTCTCCGTCATGGGAGCGCACGAGAGCCGGGAGAACGCCGGCGAGAGGTCCACGAACTACCGCGGGCCCGTCATGGACCGACGGGAGTTCGGTGGGTCCACCACCGATCAGCGGCTCCTCGACTCGCGGGGCTCCGCCGACTGGCTGCACACCGATCCGTGGCGGGTGCTGCGGATCCAGAGCGAGTTCGTCGAGGGCTTCGGCGCACTGGCGGAACTGCCTCGGGCCGTCACGGTGTTCGGGTCGGCACGGACGTCGCGCGAGTCCGCGGAGTACGCGCTCGGCGTCGAGCTGGGCACCGCGTTGGCCGGCGCCGGCTACGCCGTGGTGACGGGCGGGGGACCGGGCGCGATGGAGGCCGCCAACAAGGGGGCCTGCGAATCGGGCGGGTTCTCGGTCGGCCTCGGTATCGAGCTGCCCTTCGAGCAGTCGCTCAACGAGTGGGTGGACCTCGGCGTGAACTTCCGCTACTTCTTCGTCCGCAAGACGATGTTCGTCAAGTACTCGCAGGCCTTCGTCTGCATGCCGGGCGGATTCGGCACGCTCGACGAGTTGTTCGAGGCACTCACGCTGGTGCAGACCCGCAAGGTCACCCGGTTCCCCATCATCCTGTTCGGCACGCAGTTCTGGGGCGGGCTGCTCGACTGGATCCGCACCACGCTGGTGGCCGCCGGCACGGTGTCCGAGGCGGATCTCGAGCTGATCCGCTGCACGGACAGTGTCGCGGAGGTGGTCCGCTGGGTCGACGAGAGCCGGGCGGCCGAGATCGCGGCGGACGAGTCGCGGGCGAGCGAGACCGAGCAGTGACCGGGTCGATCGCGGTGTGCGTCTACTGCGCGTCCGGCCCGGTGGAGCAGCATCACCTCGATCTGGCCGCCGCCGTGGGCACCGAGATCGGACGTCGCGGCGGCACGTTGGTGTCCGGGGGCGGCAACGTCTCCATGATGGGCGCCGTCGCGGCGGCCGCACGCGCCGCGGGGGCATTCACGGTGGGAGTCATCCCGCAGGCCCTGGTGCACCGCGAGGTGGCGGACATCGATGCCGACGAGCTGGTGGTCACCGAGACGATGCGCGAGCGCAAACGCATCATGGACGACCGGGCGGACGCGTTCATCACGCTCCCGGGCGGGATCGGCACGCTCGAGGAACTGTTCGAGACCTGGACCGCCGGATATCTGGGAATGCACGACAAACCGGTCGTAGTCTTGGATCCCGTGAACCACTTCACACCGCTGTTCGACTGGATGCGCTCGCTCGTCGGGACGGGATTCGTCTCCGAGCGCTCGCTCGATCGCCTGGTCGTCACGGCGGACGTGGACACGGCTCTGACGGCGTGTGGGCTCGTGCAGGGCACGCGCACCGTGAACATTACCAATCAGTAAGGTAAGCGTCGTCACAGCCGGAGACGCAGCCGGCTCGCCAGGGGAGGGAACCACAGCATGGGTGCCGAGGCTCGTCACAAGGTCGGATTGCTCGACATCGCCGCCACACTTCCGAAGATGACGGCGGCGCTGCCCAGTGTCCTCCGGGGTGTGCCCGGGTTCCTGCGCAAGCCCGACGACAAGGAGTCGATCGGCCACATCTTCCAGCGCGTCGCGGCGAAGACGCCGGACCACCCGTTCGTACGTTTCGAGGGCGACACCCTCACGTACGGCCAGGCCAACGATCTGGTGAACCGGTACGCGAGCGTGCTCACGGACCGCGGCGTCCGGCGCGGTGACGTCGTCGGTGTGCTGGCCAAGAACTCGATGCGCACGCTGCTGGTGGCCCTGGCCACCGTCAAGCTCGGCGCCACGGCCGGAATGCTGAACTTCAATCAGCGCGGCGACGTGCTCGAGCACAGTCTCGGCATCCTCGACGCGCGCGTCCTCGTCGTGGACGGCGACTGCGTCGAGGCCCTCGAGTCCCTCGACGAGGCGCTCCCGGAGAAGGTCATCCTGCACGCGGACGAGCTGGACGAGAAGGCGGCGTCGGCGAGCGCGGAGAACCCTGCCACCACGGCCGAGGTCCAGGCCAAGGAGAAGGCGTTCTACATCTTCACCTCCGGCACCACGGGCATGCCCAAGGCCAGCCTGATGAGCCACTTCCGCTGGATGAAGTCCATGTCCGGTCTCGGCAGCATGGGCGTGCGTCTGGACAAGAACGACGTCCTCTACTGCTGCCTCCCGCTCTATCACAACAACGCGCTGACGGTGTCCCTGTCGTCCGTGCTGGCGTCCGGCGCCACCATCGCCATCGGCAAGCAGTTCTCGGTGTCCAACTTCTGGAAGGACGTACGCGAGAACGAGGCCACCGCGTTCACCTACATCGGTGAGCTGTGCCGCTACCTGCTGACGCAGGACGAGACCCCGCAGGACTCCGACAACACGATCAAGCTGATCGTGGGCAACGGGCTGCGCCCGGAGATCTGGGAGGAGTTCACCACCCGCTTCGGCATCGAGCGCGTGGCGGAGTTCTACGGCGCCAGCGAGTGCAACATCGCGTTCATCAACGCCTTCAACATCGACCGCACCGCAGGCTTCTGCCCGTTGCCGTACGCCGTCGTCGAGTACGACGACGAGACGGGCAAGGCCAAGCGGGACGACAACGGTCGGCTGCGCAAGGTGGGGTCCGGCGGCGTGGGCCTGCTGCTGTCGAAGATCACCGACCGCGCGCCGTTCGACGGGTACTCCGACGAGGAGGCCACGAACAAGAAGCTCCTCAAGGACGGGTTCAAGGACGGCGACTGCTGGTTCGACACCGGAGACCTGGTGCGTCAGCAGGGCTTCCGGCACGTGGCGTTCGTCGACCGTCTCGGCGACACCTTCCGGTGGAAGGGCGAGAACGTCGCCACGACCCAGGTGGAGGGCGCGCTCAACTCGCACCCCGACGTCGATCAGGCCGTGGTCTTCGGTGTCGACGTTCCCGGTACCGACGGCAAGGCGGGCATGGCGGCGGTGACCCTGCGCCACGACAAGAGCTTCGACGGCGCGAGCTTCGCCGAGCACGCCTACAAGAACCTGCCCGGCTACGCCGTGCCGCTGTTCATCCGCGTCGTGGACTCGCTCGAGGCCACGTCCACGTTCAAGAGCAAGAAGGTCGAGCTCCGCAAGGTGGGCTACGGCGACGGCGACGGCGACCTGTTCGTCCTGAAGGGCAAGTCCGGCGGTTACGTCGAGAGCTACGACGAGTACGTCGACGAGGTCGGTGCCGGCAAGCTGCCCAAGGGCTGAGGTGGCCCCCGGGGACGGGCATCATGGTGGTGTGAGCGCACCCGAGACGTCCGTCCCCGCCGACACCCTGTGCGGTAGACCGGTCGTGACCGACCGTGCGCTGGTCATGGCCATCGTCAACCGCACCCCCGACAGCTTCTACGACCGCGGCGCGACGTTCGAGGACGACGCCGCGATGGACGCGGTCCGCCGTGCGGTGGACGAGGGTGCCGACCTCGTCGACATCGGCGGTGTGAAGGCCGGACCCGGCGCCACCGTCGACGCCGCCGAGGAGACCCGACGGGTCGTGCCGTTCGTCGCCGCCATTCGCGCCGCGTACCCGGATCTGGTGATCAGCGTGGACACCTGGCGGGCCGAGGTCGCTCGGCTCGCGTGCGCCGAGGGCGCCGATCTGATCAACGACACGTGGGCCGGCACGGATCCCGAGCTCGTGCACGTCGCCGCCGAGGTCGGTGCCGGCATCGTCTGTTCGCACACCGGCGGAGCCGTTCCCCGGACCCGGCCGCACCGCGTTCGCTACCCCGACGTGGTCGCCGACGTGCTCTCCGAGGTGACTCGATCGGCCGAGAACGCTCTGGCCGCGGGCGTGCGAGCGGACGGGATCATCATCGATCCGACCCACGATTTCGGCAAGAACACCTATCACGGGCTCGAACTGTTGCGTCGGATCGACAGTCTTGTAAACACCGGATGGCCTGTCCTGATGGCACTGAGCAACAAGGATTTCATCGGGGAGACTCTGGGTGTAGGACTTGCCGAACGGTTGGAGGGAACATTGGCCGCGACAGCTTTGACGGCATCACAGGGTGCTCGGATGTTCCGGGTGCACGAGGTGGCAGCGACGAGACGGGTGGTCGACATGGTGGCAGCGATAGCAGGCACCAGGGCTCCCGCCCGGACGGTACGGGGTCTGGCATGACACTCGCAGGCATGCTCACCCCCGCGACCGACTGGGATCGCGAGAACAGCTGGGAATCACCCTCCTGGACCCTCGAGGAGCTCGAGGCGGCGAAGGGTGACCGGACCGTCTCGGTCGTGCTTCCCGCACTGAACGAGGAGGAGACC
Source organism: Rhodococcus sp. NFXS4 (assembly GCF_058139645.1). NCBI lineage: Bacteria > Bacillati > Actinomycetota > Actinomycetes > Mycobacteriales > Nocardiaceae > Rhodococcus > Rhodococcus sp. NFXS4. The sequence continues at coordinate 3,022,041 of NZ_CP192221.1, read as the reverse complement.
GTCGCCGGTGTCCTCGACACCATCTCGCCGCTCCTCGGGCGACTGGTCGACGAGTTGGTGGTGCTGGACTCCGGGTCGACCGACCGGACCGCCGTGCGTGCGACGGCCGCCGGTGCCACCGTCGTCTCCCGGGAGGAGGCGGTTCCCGAACTCGCCCCCGCTCCCGGCAAGGGGGAGGTGTTGTGGCGCGCGATCGCGGCCACGACGGGCGACATCATCGCGTTCGTGGACTCCGACCTGATCGATCCCGACCCGCAGTTCGTGCCCAAGCTCCTCGGGCCGTTGCTCATGGGGGACGGCATTCATCTGGTCAAGGGCTACTACCGCCGGCCGCTGAGCGGGTCGACCGAAGCACACGGTGGTGGGCGCGTGACCGAACTGGTGGCCAGACCGCTGTTGGCCGCGCTGCGTCCCGAGCTCGGAAGGGTCATCCAGCCGCTGGGCGGGGAGTACGCGGGCACCCGCGAACTGCTGTCCTCGGTGCCCTTCGCGCCCGGGTACGGCGTGGAGATCGGTCTGCTGATGGACACGTACGACCGGTTGGGCATGGACGCGATCGGGCAGGTGAACCTCGGAGTCCGGCGCCACCGCAACCGGCCGCTCGTGGAGCTGGGGGCCATGAGCCGTCAGATCGTCGGAACCATGCTGGCGCGCGCCGGCATCGCCGACTCGGGAGCCGGTCTCACGCAGTTCGTCCTCGACGGGGAGACCTTCGTGCCCTCGATCACCGACGTCTCGCTGGCCGACCGGCCGCCCATGCGCACGGTGCGGCCGTGGGCGGGCAAGTCGGGAGTCGAGAAGTCGGGGGGCTGAGAAGTCGGGGGGCTGAGAAGTCCAGGCCGGCAGAGGCGCACCACCGCCGCGGATCCTGTCGCCTCGTCGTGACAGGATTCGCGTCATGGTGACGATCCTGCTGTACGTCGTCGTGATCGCGGTCGTGGCCGCGGCCCTGTTCCTCCTCGCGTCCGTCGTCTTCGGCCGTGGGGAGGAGATGGAACCGTTGCCGGAGGGGACCACGGCCACCGCGCTGCCCGCTCGTGGCATCTCCGGGCGTGACGTGCGCGCGCTGCGCTTCTCCCTCACGCTGCGCGGGTACGACGCCCGCGAGGTCGACTGGGCCCTCGATCGACTCGCGGTCGAGATCGACAGCTTGCGGCTACGCCTGCGCGAGGCCGAGCCGTCGGAAGCCGTCGTGGAGGACGCGCCCGGTGACGACGTCTGAGTCCGGTCTCCGGATCGGTTCGGACGGACGGGCCCGCTGCCTCTGGGCCGGTGACCCGACGACCGATCCGCTGTACGCCCGGTACCACGACGAGGAATGGGGCGTCATCGTCCACGGCCGCGACGCGCTCTACGAGCGGATCACCCTCGAGGCGTTCCAGTCGGGGCTCTCGTGGATCACGATTCTGCGCAAGCGGGACGCCTTTCGAGCGGCGTTCGCGCACTTCGATCCGACCGTCGTCGCACGGTGGGGAGACGACGACGTCGAACGCCTCATGGGTGACGCGGGAATCGTCCGCAACCGCGCGAAAATCGTTGCAGCGGTGCGCAATGCGCGGGCCATCGTCGATCAGGACCTCGATCTCGACGCGCTCCTGTGGTCGTTCGCACCGCCGCGCCGCGGTCGCCCCACGAGCCTGCAGGACGTTCCCGCGGTGACACCCGAGTCCACCGCTCTCGCGCGCACTCTCAAGAAGTCCGGCTTCGCGTTCGTCGGTCCCACCACGGCGTACGCGCTGATGCAGGCGACCGGAATGGTCGACGATCACCTCGCCGGATGCTGGGTTCCCGCGCGCTAGTACACACCCGTGTCCCGCTCGTTCGAGGGTGTCCGTTGCCCACGGATCCGGAGGATAGGGAACAATAAGTGCACGAGCCTCGTCGGACCCCGGCGAGGCGCGACCGAATTGATGCAGCGCGCGATGCAGGGCAGCGCAGATCTGGAGGGAGCAGAGAATGGCGGCCATGAAGCCCCGGACCGGGGACGGTCCGCTCGAGGCGACCAAAGAGGGACGAGGAATCGTCATGAGGGTTCCACTCGAAGGCGGAGGACGCTTGGTCGTCGAACTGACTCCCGACGAGGCAGCCGCTCTGGGCGACGAGCTCAAGGGCGTCACCAGCTGACACCACTCCTGTCATCACCGTGAGAACAGCCCCACCGGCCGACCCTGACCGGTGGGGCTGTTCTCGTCCCGACCGAACGAGCGACCCACCACGACGAGCGGAGGAACCGTGAACGACGATGCGGTGGCCCTGCTCGCGTGCCCACACTGCGGGTCGGACCTCGAGGCCGACGATCCGGACTCGGGATCTGCCGCGCTGCTGTGCGACCGCGGGCACACGTTCGACGTCGCGCGCCAGGGATACGTCAGCCTGCTCTCCGGGTCCGGCGGCAAGATCGTCGGCGACTCCACCGAGATGGTCGCTGCGCGCGCCGAGTTCCTCGACCGCGGGCACTACGACCCGCTGATGGACGCCGTGGCCGACGCCGTGGGGGACCGGCGCCGCGTGCTCGACGTCGGAGTGGGCACCGGGCACTACCTCGCCCGCGTGCTGGACGCGGGCGTCCCCGATGCCGTCGGCGTCGGTCTCGACGTGTCCAAGGCGGCTGCGCGCCGCGCCGCACGATCGCACCCTCGGGCCTCCGCGGTGGTCGCCGACGTCTGGCAGAGCATCCCGGTCCGCTCCGGCGTGATCGACGCGGCCCTGTCGGTGTTCTCGCCGCGCAACGCCGAGGAACTCGCGCGCGTGCTCGCACCGGCCGGGGTGCTGGTGGTGCTCACCCCCACCGAGCGCCATCTCGTCGAGTTGGTCGACGATCTGGGTCTCGTCCGGGTGGACGAGAACAAGACGCAGAGGTTGGGCGACACGCTCGGCGGCCGGTTCGAGCGGGTGCGCCGGGTCCCGATCACCTACTCGACCACGCTCACGCGGGACGAGATCGTCGACGTCGTGAGCATGGGGCCGTCGGCGCGCCACATCCCGGCGGCGGATCTGCGCGCGCGGGTCGACGAGATGCCGCCCGCGCGCGAGGTCACCGTGTCGGTGACCCTCGGTGTCTACGCGCGGGCCGCGGCGTAGACCTCCATCGTCTGCTGCGCGATCGACTCCCAGGAGAACTCGGCGACGGCGCGCTCGCGACCGGCGACACCCTGCCGCGCTGCTCGACTCTCGTCGGCGACGAGGTCGTTGACCGCGGCGGCCAGGTCCGCCTCGAACGTGGCGGTGTCCGCGGCGTCGTAGTGCACGAGAGCCCCGGTACGGCCGTCGGCCACGACCTCGGGGATGCCGCCCACGTCGGACGCGACGACGGCCGTCTCGCAGGCCATCGCCTCCAGGTTGACGATGCCGAGGGGCTCGTACACCGACGGGCACACGAACACGGCGGCCGCCGAGAGGATCTGGCGGATCTGCTCGGTCGGCAGCATCTCGCGGACCCAGAACACGTTGCCGCGGCTCTCGGACAGGGCGGTGACGGCGCGCTCGGTCTCGACCGCGATCTCCGGGGTGTCGGGCGCACCCGCGCACAGCACCAGCTGAATGGACGGATCGAACGAGTGGGCCGCGGCGATGAGGTGCCCCACGCCCTTCTGCCGGGTGATGCGGCCGACGAACGCGACGATGGGGGCGTCGGTGCGCACGCCGATCGCCTCGAGCGCGGACGGCGCGCCGTCCGCGGGGCCGCCGGCGTGCCACACCTCGGTGTCGATGCCGTTGCGCACCACGTGAACTCGGTCCGGATCGATGCGTGGGTAGCAGTCCAGCACGTCGGCCTTCATGCCGTCGCTGACCGCGACGACGGCGTCGGCGTACTCCATGGCGTTGCGCTCGGACCACGACGAGATGCGGTAGCCGCCGCCCAGCTGCTCGGCCTTCCAGGGGCGGCGCGGTTCCAGCGAGTGCGCGGTGAGCACGTGCGGAATCCCGTACAGCTCGGCCGCGAGGTGGCCGGCGAGGCCGGTGTACCAGGTGTGCGAGTGCACCACGTCGGCGCCGCCGGCGGCGTTCGCCATCCGCAGTCCCGTGGAGAGCGTGGTCAAGGCCGGGTTCGCGTCGACCAGGGCCGGGTCCGGCGAGTGCACGACGGCGGTCTCGCGCGGCGCGCCGATGCAGTGCACGTCGACCTCGCACAGTGCGCGGAGACGGTCGACCAGCTGCGTCACGTGAACGCCCGCGCCGCCGTAGATCTCGGGGGGATATTCCTTCGTCATCATCGCCACTCGCATGAGAGGAACGTAACGCGTCGGTGTGCATTCGGCCTATACGTAGCGATTGCTCGTCACAACCGGATAGGTTGGCTGTTGTGAGGACCCAGCCGCATGTACTCGGAATCGTGCTCGCCGGAGGTGAGGGCAAACGCCTGTATCCGATGACAGCCGATCGCGCGAAGCCCGCGGTCCCGTTCGGTGGTGCGTACCGCCTGATCGACTTCGTGCTGAGCAATCTCGTCAACGCCGGCTATCTGCGGTTGTGCGTTCTGACCCAGTACAAGTCGCACTCGCTCGACCGGCACATCTCCCAGACCTGGCGGCTGTCGGGTTTCGCGGGTGAGTACATCACCCCCGTGCCCGCGCAGCAGCGGCTCGGGCCCCGCTGGTACACCGGCAGTGCCGACGCCATCTTCCAGTCCATGAACCTCGTGTACGACGAGGATCCCGAGTACATCGTCGTGTTCGGAGCGGACCACGTGTACCGCATGGACCCCGAGCAGATGGTGCAGCAGCACATCGATTCCGGTGCCGGTGTCACGGTGGCCGGCATCCGCGTACCGCGCGCCGAGGCAACGGCATTCGGCTGCATCGACAGCGACGCCTCGGGCAACATCACCGAGTTCCTCGAGAAGCCGTCGGACCCGCCCGGAACGCCGGACGACCCCACCATGACGTTCGCGTCGATGGGCAACTACGTCTTCACCACCAAGGTGCTCGTCGATGCCATCCGTGCCGACGCCGAGGACTCGGATTCCGATCACGACATGGGCGGCAACATCATTCCCGCGCTCGTCGCGGCCGGGAAGGCATCGGTCTACGACTTCAAGGACAACGTCGTCCCGGGTGCGACCGAGCGGGACAAGGGCTACTGGCGCGACGTCGGCACCCTGGACGCGTTCTACGACGCGCACATGGACCTGGTGTCGGTCCACCCGATCTTCAACCTCTACAACAAGCGGTGGCCGATCCGCGGCGCCGCGGACAACCTGCCGCCCGCCAAGTTCGTGCAGGGCGGTCTGGCTCAGGAGTCGATCGTCGGAGCGGGATCGATCCTGTCCGGCGCGACGGTGCGCAACTCGGTGCTGAGCTCGTCGGTGATCATCGACGCGGGCGCCACCGTGGAGGGCAGCGTCATCATGCCCGGAGTGCGCATCGGTCGTAATGCGGTCGTCCGCAACGCCATCCTGGACAAGAACGTGGTGGTGAACGACGGCGAGATCATCGGCGTGGACCGCGAGCGGGACAGCGAGCGGTTCAACGTGAGCGCCAACGGCGTGGTCGCCGTCGGCAAGGGTGTCTGGATCTAGGTCACTCCGGCACGCGCGAGGCGCACAGCAGGCCGTCGCCGAGGGGAAGGACGACCGCTGTCAGGCTGTCGTTCTCCGCGATGGCGCGGGCGGCCGCGCGGACGGCGACGGTGGCCTCGTCGCGTGACGAGGCGTCCGCGACGCGTCCACCCAGCAACGCGTTGTGCAGGATCAGGGCGCCACCGGGGCGCAGCATCCGCACGCCCTCCGTCACGAATCCGACGTGGTCCCGCGGCGTCGCGTCGACGAACACCAGGTCGTAGGACGCGTCGGCCAGGCGGGGGAGCACGTCGAGGGCGCGGCCGTTGATCAACCGGGTCCGCGATGCCCCGATGCCGCCGGAACGGAACGCCTCCTTGGCGGCGCGCTGATGCTCCGGTTCGGTGTCGATGGTGGTGAGGACCCCGTCGGGCCGCATCCCGTCCAGCAGCCACAGCCCGCTGACGCCGGCGCCGGTTCCGACCTCCACCACCGTGCGCGCTCCGGACAACTGCGCGACCATGCTGAGCACGGCACCGACGGACGCCGGTATCGGCGCGGCGCCCAGATCCACGGCGCGCTCGCGCGCGGCCTGCAGGATCTCGTCCTCCACGACGGAGGCTTCGGCGTAGTGCAGCATCTTGGCGGCGTCGGCAGTCACGAAGGGACCCTAACCCGCCCACGAACTCCTCGCGTCCAGACTCTCAGCCCACACTCAGCCTTCTCACACGGGTCGCACACCTGCCCGCGACATAGTTTCCCTACGCGGGTTCGTCGGATCGTCCTCACGCTTCGGTCGCGCCGAACACGGGTAACACCACATCGCACGTCGACACCACGCCGCGATGATCGCCCGAGTAGGAGGATTGAACGATCCACATGATCACCAGCCCGCGCGAACACGCTGCCCTCACGTCCCCGACCTCCCGCCCCGCCGCCGAGTCCGAGCAGACCGTCGACGGTCCGGAGGAGCTGTCCGGCACCGCGGTGTTCGACGCAACCGGAGACGCGACGTCGATGCCGTCCTGGGACGAACTCGTCCGCGAGCACGGTGACCGCGTCTACCGCCTCGCCTACCGGCTGTCCGGCAACGCGCAGGATGCCGAGGACCTCACGCAGGACACCTTCATCCGCGTGTTCCGCTCGCTGCAGAACTACCAGCCCGGCACCTTCGAGGGCTGGCTGCACCGCATCACGACGAACCTGTTCCTGGACATGGTGCGTCGCCGCAACCGCATCCGCATGGAGGCGCTGCCGGAGGACTACGACCGGGTGCCGTCCGACACCCCCGATCCCGAGCAGATCTACCACGACGCCCGGCTCGACCCGGATCTGCAGGCGGCGCTCGACTCGCTCGCTCCCGAGTTCCGTGCAGCCATCGTGCTGTGCGACATCGAGGGTCTGTCCTACGAGGAGATCGGCGCGACCCTGGGGGTCAAGCTCGGCACCGTCCGTAGCCGTATCCACCGTGGCCGCCAGGCGCTGCGCGACCACCTCGCCGCCAGTCGGCGTACCCGCGAGTCGCTGACCTCGGCCGAGTAGCCGCCGGCGCGAGTACCGTTCTGTGGGGAACGGATGCGGGCGGGGAACTTCCGGCCGGTGCCGTGCGTTTCACTCCGGGACGATCCGCACATCGGCACGGCATGAAGTGGAGGCAGCATGACTCGGTTTCGTGATCCTCGGCAGTTCAGCCCCACCGACCACCTCGCCAGTGAGGCGGTGGCCGCCTACGTCGACGGCGAACTGCGCATGAACGCCTACCTGCGCGCCGCGCGGCATGTGTCGGAATGCGCTTCCTGTGCCGACGAGGTCCAGGCGCAGCAACAGGCCCGTGTCGCCCTCCAGGGCTCGCCGGAGATGTCCATGCCGTCCTCACTCCTGGGTCTCCTGCACCAGATCCCGCACTGCACGTCTCCCGAGCCCGGCCGATCCGAACCCGGCATCGGCTCCGGCCTGCGTCATGGCCTGGGGTCGGTCGTCGGGTCACGTTTCCGGCGCCGGTAGCGTGCAGAGGTGACTCCAGCCGACGAGTACCGACCGGACCCCACGGCTTCTTCGGCGGACGGGGGAGCACCCGACGACGATGCGCCGCGGCTTCCTCCGCGTCCGCTCTACCGGCCCACCATCGACGCGCACGTGGTGCGGGCGTTCGGTCGCCCCCACGGCATCCGCGATTCCTTCGGTGATGCGCAGACTCGACGACGGGACAGTTCGTCGATCCGCGTCGCGGCGCCCGATCCCGTCCTCAGCGAGGCCTTCGGTCGGCCGCCCGGTGTCACCGAATCCCTGGTGCGCGAGCCCGAGGCTCCCGAGGTCGAGCAGGAACCCGAACCTCAGAACCCGTGGCGCGTGCCCTCGTCGGCTGTCACGACGGTCTCGCCCGCGCTCGACGAACCGGAACCCGCGCCGCTGACGCCCGGCACGAGACTGGGTGCGCGGGACGTACTGTTCGGCCGCCGAGTCTCCGCCGGCGCTCTCGCCTCGCTCGCGGGCGTCGCACTGGTCATCGGTCTGCTCGGCGGCGTCGTCGGTAGTGTCGCGGCCGATCTGGGCGGCTCGCTGACCAGCTCGCGCGTGACCCTGGAACAGGGCGGCAGCGAACTCCCGCAGGGCCAGGTGGCCAGGGTCGCCGAGGCCGTCCTGCCGTCCGTGGTGTCGGTCCAGGAGACGTTCGGCGGCAACGCCGGTACCGGCTCGGGAGTCGTCATCGACGGAGCCGGCTACATCGTCACCAACAACCACGTCATCTCGATGGCTGCGACCAACCCGGGCGCGACGCTCAACGTGACGTTCTCCGACGGCACCAAGGTGCCCGCGCAGATCGTCGGCCGTGACACCAAAACCGATCTGGCCGTTCTGAAGACGGACGTCGCGGACCTCAGCGTCGCCCGACTGGGCCGCTCGTCGGACGTGGCGGTCGGCGACGACGTCGTCGCCGTCGGATCTCCACTGGGACTGAGCAAGACGGTCACCCGCGGCATCGTCAGTGCGCTCGATCGTCCCGTGCGACTGTCCGGGGAGGGCACGGACACCGACGCCGTCATCGACGCGGTCCAGACCGACGCGGCGATCAACCCCGGTAACTCCGGCGGTCCCCTGATCGACGCCGAGGGTCGCGTCATCGGCATCAACTCCGCGATCCGCAGTGAGAGCGGGGGATCGGTGGGACTGGGCTTCGCCATCCCCATCGACGACGTCACCGAGGTCGCGCAGTCCCTCATCCGGACCGGCGCGATGAATCATCCCGACATCGGCGTCAACGCGCGGTCCGTCGTCAACGACGCGCTCAGCGGTGCGCAGATCGCCAACGTCACCGCCGGTGGCCCCGCTCAGCAGGCGGGTATCGCGGAGGGCGACGTGATCGTCCGCGTCGGCGACCGCACCGTCTCCGGTGCCGACGAGCTGACGGTCGCCGTCCAGGAGCAGGAGATCGGTACGCCGGTGCAGGTGCAACTCGTCCGCTCGGGGCGGACCGTCGACGTGACGGTCACTCCGGTGTCGGATGCGTAAGGTGTAGACGTGTTCTCGAACATCGGCTGGGGCGAGATGATGGTTCTTCTCGTCGCCGCACTCGTCATCCTCGGTCCCGAGCGTCTGCCCGGCGCCATCACGTGGACCACCCGGTCGCTCCGGCAGGTCCGTGACTATGCCAGTGGGGCCAGCCAACAACTCAAGGACGAGCTGGGGACGGACTTCGACGATCTTCGCAAGCCCCTGGCCGACCTGAACCAACTCCGCGGCATGACCCCGCGCGCGGTCATCACCAAGCACCTGCTCGACGGCGACGACTCGATCTTCACCGGGAAGTTCGACGAGAAGCCGCAGTCCGGGACACAGTCGCTGACCCCGCAGTCCGGGACGCCGAACATGACGAAGTCCAGCGGGTCGGCGCCGTTGCCGACCGGGGACCGTCCCCCGATCGACCCCGACGCGACCTAGGTCCTTCCGGCCGTCAGAGGTGCCGGGTGGTGTCGATACCCAGGCTCATGCCCGCGAGGCCGCGACTGCGGACCGACAGCTTCTCGGCCACCTCGATCATGGCCTTGGCCGCGGGCGACTCCGGATCGCTGAGCACGATCGGAACGCCCGAGTCGCCGCCCTCGCGCACCGCGGTGTCGAGCGGGATCTGGCCCAGCAGCGGGACCTTCGCGCCGACCGCGGTGGTGAGTCGCTCCGACACGGCCTGGCCGCCGCCGGAACCGAAGATGTCCATCCGCGATCCGTCGGGCAGCTCGAGCCACGACATGTTCTCCACCACCCCGACGACTCGCTGACGCGTCTGCAGGGCGATGGCTCCGGCACGTTCCGCGACCTCGGCTGCGGCCTGCTGCGGGGTGGTCACGACGAGGATCTCGGCGCCGGGGATGAGCTGGGCCACCGAGATGGCGACGTCGCCGGTGCCCGGCGGCAGGTCCAGCAGAAGAATGTCCAGGTCGCCCCAGAACACGTCGGCGAGGAACTGCTGCAGGGCGCGGTGCAGCATGGGACCGCGCCAGACGACGGGCGTGTTGCCCTGCGTGAACTGCGCGATCGAGATCATCTTCACGTCGTGCGCCACGGGCGGCATGATCATGCGCTCGACCTGTGTGGGGCGAGCGTCGGTACCGAGCATGCGGGGCACCGAGTGGCCGTAGATGTCGGCGTCGAGGACGCCCACCGACAGTCCCTTGGCGGCCATCGCGGCGGCCAGGTTGACGGTGACGGACGACTTGCCGACACCGCCCTTCCCCGACGCCACCGCGTACACGCGGGTGAGGGAGCCGGGCTGAGCGAACGGGATGACCGGCTCGGCGGAATCTCCCCGCAACGACTTGCGCAGTTCGGTGCGCTGCTCGTCGTTCATGACGTCGAGCTCGACGCGGATCTCACCGACACCGGCGACGTCGGCCACGGCCTTGCGTACCCGGTCGGAGATCTCCGTCTTCATCGGGCACCCGGCGGTGGTCAGATAGATGCCGACGTCCACGGATCCGTCGTTACCGAGCGCGACACTCTTGACCATGCCGAGTTCGGTGATGGGCTTGCGAATCTCGGGATCGTTCACGCGCGCGAGGGCGCTGCGAACGTCCGATTCGGTGGCTACGGGCATCTCTCCATGGTATGCGGTACCGCGTCAGTGAATTCGGGGCAGGTCCGCTTCGGAGGGGGCGATGCCGGTGGAGTAGGCGACCGACCACGCGACCACGTTGGCCACGTAGGCCATCGAGTTGTTGTAGCGCAGGATCGCCTGTGTGGCCTGGATCGGATCCGCCATGTTCAGGCCGCCGTCGCACAGGTACTTCCCGGTGGTGGCGGCGCTGTCGAACAGGTTCTGCGGGTCGGCCCTGCCGTCCCCGTTCCCGTCCGTGGCGTAGTGCTTCCACGTCGCCGGCAGGAACTGCATCGGCCCCACGGCGCGGTCGTACGAGGCGTTGCCGTCGAGCTCGCCGCCGTCGGTGTCCATGATCACGTTGTTGCCGGCGAGGCTGCCGTCCAGGACCGGTCCGAGGATCGGCTCGAACAGCGTTCCGTCGGCACCCGCCTTGCCGTCGTTCGCGTGGGTGGACTCGACCCGGCCGATACCGGCGAGGAGGGCCCAGTTCATCGAGCAGCCGGGGGTGGTCTGCGCCAGGAGGGTCTCGGCGCTCCTGTAGGCGGCGACGTTGATGCCCGGGACGCCGAGCGGGCCGGCCGCGAGGGACTCGGGCAGCGCGGGGGCGGGAGCGGGCTCCGGCGCGGGCGGTGCCACGGGCTCGGGCGCGGACTGCGTGGTGGGTGCGGGCGCGACGTCCACTGCCGGGGCCACGTCGGTGGGCTCGAGGGCGGACTCGCTGGCCGTGGTGTGCGTGCGGAGGAACGGGATGTCGGCGCTGGCGCCGTAGCCACTGGCCACGGTGATCGCTCCCGCGGGGATCAGACCGGTCAGCGCGATGACCGTGTTCCGTCGCAGAGTGGAAGACGATCGTTTGCGGTGCCGACCCACGGATACACAACCTCCTCGCCCCCGCGAGACTCGTGATCCGCGACGACTGTTCCCGCCCCGTTCCGGGGCGCTTCCGACCTTTGCTGTCGGAGCGAGGCTACCTGATCCGTTGCCGATCCGTTACCGGCCCGTGATGTGAGCCACGACCAGTCACGGTGTCGTGACGGACGTGTCCTGCTCAGGTGGGGCGGGTGGTGCCACTGGTGCAGGAGGGCACAGGAGACACGGGATCGTGGGGAGCTCGATGACCGGGAGCGGCGGCAGTCCGGGGATGCCGAACGCCGGCGGTGGTGTCACCGGAGTGAGCGAGGTGTCCGGCATCGCGGTGGTCGTGGCGGTGGTCGTCGGGGCCGCGGTCGTGGGATCCGTGACCTCGCCGCCGGCGGCGGCCGCCGCGGCGACGGCCAGCGCGTCCGCGGGGGAGGGCGCCGCCCCGCCGATCCGTCCGACGACAGGGGTGCCGCCGCCGGAGTACGCGGCGGACCAGGCCAGCACGTTGGCGGTGTACGCGGCGGAGTTGTTGTATCGCATGACGGCGGTGGTCGCCTGCGCCGGATTCGTCATGTCCAGGCCGCCCGAGCACAGGTACTTGCCCGCGGCGAGAGCCGCGTCGAAGACGTTGTTCGGATCGCTCCGACCGTCGCCGTTGCCGTCCGAGGCGTAGCCGGCCCAGGTGGCGGGGATGAACTGCATCGGCCCGACCGCACGGTCGTGCCCCGCGTCCCCGTCGAGCGCGCCGCCGTCGGTGTCGGTGATGACTGCGTCCGCGGCCGATCGACCGTCGAGCACCGGGCCCAGCACGGACGTGATCGTGGTGCCGGCGGCATCGGTGCGGCCGCCGCCCGCGTGGCCGGACTCGATGCGCCCGATGGCGGCGAGCAGGTGCCACGGCAGGTGACAGCCCGGTGTCGAGGTGGCGAGCTGGGCCTCGGCGGAGCGGTAGGCCTGCAGGACGAGTTCGGGAATGCCGAGTGCGCCGACGAGCACGGCGGACAGCGGCGCCGCAGCAGCGGCCGGGGCGCCCGCGGGCGCGGCGACGGCTGGTTTCGGGGACCGGAACGCGACCGGTTGCCGATCGGCGGGCTCGACCAGGCCGACAGCGCGCTCCCGTGGTGGGAGTGTGGGCGCCGCAACCGATTCGGCGGCCGCCATCGCGACGGAACCGTGCGCGGAACTCGGCGTCACCGAGCCGGCGGCCAGCGTGACCGCGCTGAGAAGAAGAATCGAGGCACTCAGTGCACCTCCGAGTCGAGAGTCTCGACCGACGCGCATACGACAAACCCCCACGAACACTCGGCTGCGCACTCACCGAGACCCGACGCGCAGTGTGACCGAGGTTACCGTCGCGTGTCCTCGCTGTGGTCGAAACGAGTTGTTTCCTCGACGGAAGGGGCGGCGGCGAACGAGGTGGAGTCCTCGTCGACCGACTTCTTGCGAGACTTCTTGCGCGCCTTCTGTTCCTCGGCCGCCGCCTGCGCGGGATCGAGCAGCGCCGCGCGCAGGTCGTCGAGTTCGCGGCGGAGGTAGTCGCGCGTGGCGACCTCGCCGACCGCGATCCGGAGCGCAGCGAGCTCACGAGCGAGGAACTCGGTGTCCGCCTTGGTCTGCGCGGCGCGCGAGCGATCCTCCTCGAGCGACACCCGGTCGCGGTCGTCCTGCCGGTTCTGAGCGAGCAGGATCAGCGGGGCCGCGTAGGCGGCCTGCGTCGAGAACGCCAGATTGAGCAGGATGAAGGGGTAGGGGTCCCACTGCAGGCTCACCGCGAAGACGTTGAGCAGGATCCACACGATGACGATCCCCGTCTGGATCGCCAGGTATCGCCCCGTACCGAGGAATCGCGCGACGTTCTCGCCGGTCCGGCCGACCGAGTCGACGTCGATGTCGAGCTTGAACCGTCGGGATCCGCGTGGAGTGTCGAGGCGCTGTCTGGCGGTCGCCGCCGACTTCTCACTCATGTCCCACGTGCTCCTGTTCGCGCCAGTCGTCGGGAAGAAGGTGGTCCAGGACGTCGTCCACGGTCACGGCGCCGATGAGATGCTCCTCGGCGTCCACGACCGGTCCGCAGACCAGGTTGTACGCCGCGAAGTATCGCGTGACGGCGGCGAGACTGTCGTCCGGGGAGAGCGTCGACAGTGTCGTGTCGATCACGCCGCCGACCAGACTGGCCGGCGGTTCGCGCAGCAACTGCTGGAGATGGACGCAGCCGAGGTAGCGGCCCGTGGGCGTGGCCGTCGGCGGTCGCACGACGAAGACCAGCGACGCGAGGGCGGGCGTGAGGTCGGGGTTGCGCGCACGAGCGAGCGCCTCGGCGACCGTCGCGGACGCGCTCAGCACCACCGGTTCCGGTGTCATCAGACCACCCGCCGTGTCGGGGGAGTGCTCGAGGAGACGTCGCACCGGCTCGGAGTCCTGCGGATCCATCAGGCGCAGCAGCGATTCGGCCTCCGGCTCCGGCAACTCGCCGAGCAGGTCGGCTGCGTCGTCGGGGTCCATGGCCTCGAGCACGTCGGCGGCACGGGCGGGGGCGAGCGCCTGCACCAGGTCGATCTGATCGTCGTCGGGCATCTCCTGGATGACGTCCGCGAGGCGCTGGTCGTCCAGGGCGAAGGCGACCTCGAGTCGCCGCTTCTCGGGGAGGTCGCGGATCGCGTCGGCCACGTCGGCGGGCCGGAGTCCCTCGAACTGGGCGAGAAGCTGTGACACACCCTGACCCGGCAGGGACAGATCGGACCAGGTGAGGCCCTGCACGTTCTGCCAGTCGAGCACGTGGATGCTGCCGCGGCGACCCAGCCGAGTGCGGTGGGGGCGCACGGCGACGCGCGCGATGACCCAGTCCCGCGTGCGGGTCTGCTCGATGCCGAGGTCGACGACGACGCAGTCCACGCCGTGCAGGTCCTCGGCGTCCGGATCGTCGGTCCGCACCCGTGAGTCCAGGACCTGGGCCAGGGCCAGTACCTCGCCCGGTCGCTGGACGAAGCGGCGCATACTGACGTTGCCGGTGGTCAGCGTCACCGACGTCGGTTCGACGGCCGTCACGCGCAGCATCGGAACGAAGATCTTGCGCCTCGTGGCCAGATCGACCACGAGGCCGAGGACGCGGGGTTGCTGGCGACCGACGCGCACGGTCACGACGATGTCGCGGACGCGGCCGATGCTCTCACCGTCGGGTCCGAGCACCACGAGGCCCGCGAGCCTGGCGGCGAACACCTTGTTCACTGCTGCCATGGGCGCAACAGTAGACGGGGGCCTCGCACGCGGTGCGGGCCGATAGTGTGCCGTGGTGACCACCACAGTGCCGCGCGCCCGCCTCCGACGCTCCGTGCTCGCCGTGCCGGGCAGCAGTCCGAAGATGATGCGCAAGGCTCTGAGCCTGCCCGCCGACGCCGTCTTCCTGGATCTCGAGGACGCGGTCGCGCCGGCCGCCAAGGCGCAGGCGCGCATCGACGTCGCCGACGCGCTCGGATGGGCCGGGTGGGGCACGCAGCTCCGGCTCGTGCGGGTCAACGACTGGACGACGGAGGCCACGTTCCGCGACGTGCTCGAGGTGGTCGGACGGGCGGGTGCCCACCTCGACGCCCTCGTCCTGCCCAAGGTGCGCTCGGCCGGTGAGGTGCAGGCGCTCGATCTGCTTCTGACACAACTCGAACGCGAGTCGGACCTACCCGTCGGCCGCATCGGGATCGAGCCGCAGATCGAGGACGCCGTGGGTCTGCTCCACATCGACGCCGTCGCGACGGCCTCGCCGCGGGTGCAGACCCTGGTGTTCGGGCCGGGTGACTTCATGGCCGACGTCGGCATGCGCACCCTCACGGTGGGGGAGCAGCCGCCCGGCTACGAGCGCGGCGACGCCTACCACCACGTGCTGATGACGATCCTGCTGTCGGCGCGGGCCCACGGGCTCCAGGCCATCGACGGACCCTGGGTGCAGGTCCGCGACACCGACGGGTTCACCCGCGCCGCCCGGCATTCCGCGGCTCTGGGCTACGACGGCAAGTGGGTGCTGCACCCCTCGCAGATCGACATCGCCAACGAGACGTTCTCGCCGCGCCAGGCCGACGTCGACCGCGCCCACGACATCGTCGAGACCTACCGTCGGTACCTCTCCGTCGACGGGGGAGCGCGCGGGGCCGTCATGGTGGGGGACGAGATGGTCGACGAGGCGGGTCATCGAATGGCTCGGGCCCTCGTCGAGGCCGCCGACGCGGCCGGCATGGTGCGCAGCGGTGCGCGGCCCGCACCGGACCCCACGACCGACCCGCCAGCAGGCACAATGGAGTCATGACGAACCCCATGTCGCAGTCCGGCCGCCCCGGACAGGGCCTCCCCACCCCGCCGTCGGGCTGGCCCATCGGTTCCTATCCCACCTACGCCGAGGCGCAGCGCGCGGTCGACTACCTCTCCGATCAGGAGTTCTCGGTCCAGGACGTCACCATCGTGGGTGTCGACCTCATGCAGGTCGAGCGTGTCATCGGTCGCCTCACCTGGGCCAAAGTGATTGGCGGCGGCATCATCTCGGGCGCCTGGCTCGGTGTCTTCCTCGGACTCGTTCTCGGAATCATCACGAACACCAACTACCTGAGCGCGCTCCTCGTCGGTGTGCTGGGCGGCATCGTCTTCGGACTGATCTCGGCCACCATTCCCTACGCGGCGACCAAGGGGCAGCGCGACTTCGCGTCGACGATGCAGTTGGTCGCGGGGCGGTACGACGTGCTGTGCGAGCCGAAGACGGCCGAGAAGGCGCGCGATCTGCTGGCGCGTCTCGCCATCTGACCTCTCACCACCGACCCGTCGGTACCGAAAGCATCACGGGATTGCAACAAGCCACCGTTTTCCTCTCAGCTTTCGACTAGGTTCCACTTCGCAGGGAATGCGTGTCCAACGAAGCACACGCTGCGGAGTCGGGCCGACTGTGGCGCCTTCTCTTGCGGCAGAGGAGGCGGTCGTGCCGAAGAGGTACAGGGCGAGGAAACTCGCAGCGACAGGGGCCGCCGCGGTGGTGGCCGGAAGTCTGTTGGCGGGGTGTGGATCCTCCGACGACGGAATCGTGTTGAGCTTCTACACCGCCGCCGACGGCGCGGAGCAGTACGCGGCGGCGGCGCAGGCGTGCACCGAGCAGTCGGGCGGCGCGTACCGGGTGGAGCAGCGCACGCTCCCCAAGAGCGCGAACGATCAGCGCCTGCAGCTCGCTCGCCGTCTGGCGGGCAACGACCGCACGCTCGATCTGATGACACTCGACGTCGTCTGGACCGCCGAGTTCGCCGAAGCCGGTTGGGCACTTCCGGTTCCGGACGATCTCGAGGCGAAGCTGCGTGACGGATCGGTGCTCGAGGGCCCGCTCGCCACCGCCGAGTGGCTCGACCCCGAGACGGAGCAGAAGGACAAGCTGTACGCGGTCCCGCTGAACTCCAACACCCAGTTGCTCTGGTACCGCCCGGACATGGTGCCGAACGGCCAGCCCCCGGCGACGTGGGACGACCTCATCGCCACCGCCGGCGAGAACGCCGCCTCCGGCAAGCCCGCGGCCATCGGTGTGCAGGCGAAGCAGTACGAGGGCTTCATGGTCTGGTTCAACACCCTCCTCGAGAGTGCCGGCGGATCCGTCGTCGGCGAGGACGGCACCACCGTCACACTGAACGACACCCCCGAGCACCGCGCGGCCACCGAGAAGGCTCTCTCGATCATCAAGAGCGTCGCGACCGCTCCCGGCGCCGACCCCTCGGTCTCCCAGAGTGACGAGGGCACAGCACGTCTCGGCGTCGAGGCGGGCACCATGTTCGCCGAGGTGAACTACCCGTTCGTGCTCCCCGGACTCAAGGAGAACGCCGCCGCGGGCGGCGTGTCCTTCCTCGACCTGTCCACCGTTCCCGCCGACCAGCAGGACGCGGCGGTGAACGAGGTGTTCCGCAGCGCGCCGTACCCCTCGGTGAACCCCGGTGAGCCCGCCAAGGTCACCATCGGCGGGTTCAACATCGGTGTCGCCAAGACCACCGAGCATCCCGACGAGGCGTGGGCCGCCGTCGCGTGCCTGACCGACGAGCAGAACCAGCGCAACAACGCCGTCGACGGCGGTGTGCCGCCGGTGATCCGCTCGCTCTACGACGATCCCGAGTTCCAGGCCGCCTACCCGGCATGGGAGGGCGTTCTCGGCTCGATCGAGAGTGCCGCGGTCCGGCCGGTGTCGCCCGCGTACCAGTCCATCTCGATCCTCCTGACCGACGCGCTCAACCCCCCGCAGGACATCGATCCCGTGGGAGACGTCGACAGGCTCGCCGATCTGGTCCGCCAGGCCGTGAACTCCGAAGGGCTGATCCCATGACCGTCACCGACGAGCCCCGACGCCCGCAGAAGCACGCCAAGGCGGCCGAGGCGGTGTCCGAGGGCAAGAAGGCGGAGCGCCGACTGGGGCTCCTGCTGGTCGCTCCCGCCGCGATCCTGATGATCGCCGTCACCGCGTATCCCATCATCTACGCCTTCTGGCTGAGTCTGCAGAAGTACAACCTGGCATTCCCGGACGACAAGGAATTCGTCGGCCTGTCCAACTACGTCTCCGTCCTCACCGACGGCTACTGGTGGACGGCGTTCGCGGTGACCGTGGGCATCACCGTCATCTCGGTGATCATCGAGTTCGTCCTCGGCCTCGCGGTCGCGTTGGTCATGCACCGCACCATCTTCGGGCGCGGCGTCGTTCGCACCGTCGTGCTGATCCCGTACGGCATCGTCACCGTCGCCGCCGCGTACAGCTGGTACTACGCGTGGACACCGCAGACCGGCTACCTGGCCAACCTGCTTCCCGAGGGCAGTGCGCCTCTGACGCAGCAGCTTCCGTCGCTCGCCATCGTCGTGCTCGCCGAGGTGTGGAAGACGACGCCGTTCATGGCACTGCTGCTGCTCGCCGGTCTCGCGCTCGTTCCCGACGATCTGCTCAAGGCGGCCCAGGTGGACGGCGCCGGCGCGTGGACCCGACTGATCCGCATCATCATCCCGTTGATGAAGCCGGCCATCCTCGTGGCGCTGCTGTTCCGCACGCTCGACGCGTTCCGCATCTTCGACAACATCTACGTTCTGACGAAGGGCAGCAACAGCACCGGTTCGGTGTCGATCCTCGGGTACGACAACCTCTTCGGGGCGTTCAACCTCGGTATCGGGTCGGCCATCAGCGTGCTGATCTTCTTCTGCGTGGCCATCATCGCCTTCGTCTTCATCAAACTGTTCGGGGCCTCCGCACCCGGCTCCGACGCGGAAGGACGCTGACCCATGGCAGCCACCACGAAGACGAAGGCCGGCTGGTCCATCGTCAACCTTCTCGTCCTGCTGTACGCACTGATCCCGCTCGTGTGGATCATCAGCCTGTCGTTCAAGCCGGTGGCGAACATCGCCGACGGCAAGTTCATCCCGACGACGTGGACGTTGGACAACTACAAGGGCATCTTCCAGACGTCCCAGTTCACCAGCGCCCTGATCAACTCCATCGGCATCGGTCTCATCACCACGCTCATCGCGGTGGTCATCGGCACGATGGCGGCCTACGCCGTCGCTCGTCTCGACTTCCCCGGCAAGAAGCTCCTCGTCGGCGCCGCGCTGCTCATCGCGATGTTCCCCCAGATCTCGCTCGTCACACCGCTGTTCGACATCGAGCGTGCGCTGGGCCTGTTCGACACCTGGCCGGGCCTGATCATCCCGTACATCACGTTCGCGCTCCCGCTCGCCATCTACACGCTGTCGGCGTTCTTCCGTGAGATCCCCTGGGAGCTGGAGAAGGCCGCCAAGATGGACGGTGCCACCCCGGGACAGGCGTTCCGCAAGGTCATCGCACCGCTCGCGGCACCGGGCATCGTCACCGCGGCGATCCTCGTCTTCATCTTCGCGTGGAACGACCTGCTGCTCGCCATCTCGTTGACGGCCACCGAGCGTTCGGTCACGGTGCCGGCAGCGATCTCACAGTTCACCGGTAGTTCGCAGTTCGAGGAACCGACAGGCTCGATCGCGGCTGCGGCCGTGGTCATCACCATCCCGATCATCATCTTCGTCCTGTTCTTCCAACGTCGTATCGTGGCGGGCCTGACGTCCGGCGCAGTGAAGGGATAAGTCCATGGCCGAAATCGTTCTCGACAAAGTGACCAAGCTGTACCCGGACGGTGCCGCGGCGGTGAGCGACGTCGACATCACCATCGCCGACGGCGAGTTCATCATCCTGGTCGGACCCTCCGGCTGCGGAAAGTCCACCACGCTCAACATGATCGCCGGCCTCGAGGACATCTCGAGCGGCGAGCTGCGCATCGCCGGTGAGCGCGTGAACGAGCGGGCACCGAAGGATCGCGACATCGCGATGGTGTTCCAGTCGTACGCGCTCTACCCCCACATGACGGTGCGCGACAACATCGCCTTCCCCCTCACACTCGCCAAGATGAGCAAGGAGGACATCGCGAAGAAGGTCGACGACGCCGCCCGCATCCTCGACCTGGGCCAGCACCTCGACCGCAAGCCGTCCAACCTCTCCGGTGGTCAGCGTCAGCGCGTCGCGATGGGACGCGCGATCGTCCGCAGCCCCAAGGCGTTCCTCATGGACGAGCCGCTGTCGAACCTCGACGCCAAGCTGCGCGTGCAGATGCGGACCGAGATCGCCCAGCTGCAGAAGCGTCTCGAGACCACCACGGTGTACGTGACGCACGACCAGACCGAGGCCATGACGCTCGGCGACCGCGTCGTCGTGCTCCGCGGCGGACTGGTGCAGCAGATCGGCTCGCCGCAGGAGCTCTACGATCACCCGCGAAACCTGTTCGTGGCGGGCTTCATCGGGTCGCCGTCCATGAACTTCGTGTCGGGTCGTCTGACGGACGGCGGGGTCACCACCTCGCTCGGCGAGATCCGGTTGAGCGACGAGGCGCGGCAGAAGATCGCCTCGAAGAACGCGAAGGGGGACGTCGTCGTCGGCATCCGCCCCGAGCATCTCGAGGACGCCTCGCTCGTCGAGTCGTACCAGAAGATCAACGGCAGCACGTTCTCGGCGCGAGTCGAGGTGCTGGAGTCGATGGGGTCGGACAAGTACATCTACTTCTCCGCCGAGGGCCCCAAGGTCACCTCGCGCGAACTCGACGAGCTGGCCGCGGACTCCGGCGCGGACGGCGGCCAGTTGGTCGCTCGACTCTCGGCCGAGTCCGCCGCTCGCATGGGTGAGTCCATCGAGCTGTGGTTCGACCAGAAGCGCGTGTCGGTGTTCGACGTCGAGTCGGGTGCCAACCTGACGCTCTGACCGCTCGAACGCGACGACGGCCCCCACCGCACGGTGGGGGCCGTCGCCGTCTCGGTCGGCGCCCGTCTCAGTTCGGCGCGGCCTCCTTGAGCTGCGCGATGATCTCGTCGTTCCAGATGTGGCTGCGCACCAGGCGGTAACGCTCGCGCGCCACCCACATGTAGGCCTCGGCGTCGGTGTGGCGGGTCAACATGCCCCCGACGGACCGCACCATCCGGACGACCGGCAGGAACTCCTCACCGAACCAGCGGCGGGCGACGGTGCGCCGGTCGACGAACTCGCCGAGCTCCTGCATCAGCCGGAAACCCCAGGCCTCCACCGCATCCGAGAGTTCGGCGTACTGCCACGGATCCGTGAACTCGATCGCCTCGCGCGACTTCCCGGTGAGGGGGACGCGGCTGAGGAAGATGCGCCGGTGATCCTTCACGAGGAGATCGCCCCTCGTGGAGATGCCGTCGGGGGAGATGCGGGTGATGATCTCGGTGACGTAGGCCTCGATGGTGAGACTGTGCATCGCGCAGGCGATGGACACGCGATGGTGCCCGTCGATGACGAAGTGCATGCCGCCGACGCGATACACCTCGATGGGCGGCATCGGTTCGCCGCGGCGCCAGGCGGTGGCGAGGCGCTGCCAGCGTTCGCGTGTCCGCGTCGACGTCGGGCGGAAGTACCGGTCGAAGTCGCGGGTGCGATCCACGCTGCCCACGATCGAGTCGACCCGGATGACCTCGAGTCCGACGCGGCGCTCCCGCACCTTGCCCAGGGCGGCGACCACCTCGTCGAACGGCAGGATCGTGTTGATGTCGTCCGGTTGACGGCGCAGCCAGCCGACCAGCCGCGCCACGTCCGCGCGCCGGCGCTGGCGGGAGAAGTCGTTCTGCGCGTCGGCAGCGGGGAATCCGGTGTCACGAGCCATGACGTCGCCTCTCGATGATGGGCGCGGTGTCGCCGCCCGGGGTGATGTCGATCAGGGCGTAGCCGACGGTGTTGATCACCGTGGCTCCGTGCAGCTGTCGGTCGGCCGGCCTCGTGCCGTGCGGGTGGATGTGTCCGTGGACGAGGAGCTGAGGCCGCAACCGCTCGGTGAGCGGATCGAGACACCGGAAACCGCGGTGTGGTGCGTCCTCGGCGTCGCCGACACCGAACGGTGGGCTGTGGGTCAGCAGGACGTCGACCCCGTGTGCGTCCGCTCCGCGTCGCAGCAGCGGGTGCCAGGTGTGGGTCCGGATCAGGGAGCCGGAGCGCCGCTTCTGCTGCCGTTCCGTCCACTGGTTGGGTCCGTCGCGGTAGCGGATGGACCCGCCCAGCCCCGCGATCCGCAGACCGGCGGCGCTGACGATCCGTCGATCGGCGTTGACGGCGCCGTCCGGACCGGGCCAGCTCGACGGCAGCCCGGCACGCATCCAGCCGGCTCGACCGGCCGAGTACCCGGTGAGGTCGGCGTCGTGGTTGCCGGGGACGAAGACGCACGGGGCGTCGGCGGCCTCGGCGAGGTGCTCGAGGTACTCGAACGGCAGGTCGCCCGCACCGAGGACCAGGTCGACGTCGAACGGGAGTGTGCGGGCGTTCCACAGGCCTTCGACCACCTCGTCGGACACGGTCAGCACAGTCACCACACGCAGGACCGTACCGGCACGCCGGTCCCGTCGGAGCCGGTACGGACGTCGTGGGGTTGGATGGACGGTGTGAGTGGGAGCGACGTGACAGCGCAGGTGCGAACCCATCTGCAGACGGTGCTCGGTCAGGACGACCCGTCCAGCGCGTCCGTGACCTTCCTGGGCCTCGAGCCGCTGGAGGTGTTGCTGTTCGCTGCCGACGTCGAGGGAGTCGTGCGGTTCACCACTCTCGGGTGCTCGCGGCATCCGATGGCCGACCCGTCCGACATGGTCACCGACTCGCAGCGAGGCCCGCGCGCCGAGCTGATCCTGGCCCTGCGCGGAGTCGACGAGTCCGTCGCCGAGGTCTGGCGCACGCTCGCCGTCTTCGCCGCGTCGCCCGCGGTGGAGGGCATCGTGCTGGTGCCCGACGCCCTGCTGGACGCCGGCGAGCCTCTCTGGCCCGGCGCTCCGTTCACGGCGGTGCTGCTGACGGCCGAGTCCGGGGTGGCCGACCTCGAGCTGCCCGAACCGTACGATCCGGTGCGGTTCCTGCGGGCAGTCCCGATCACCGGCACCGAGGCCGCGTGGGTGCGCCTGCGCGGAGCCGATGCGTTGCGCGACGCGTGGACCGAGGCGGGCATCGACATCGCCGACCCGCGGCGCTCGGCGGCGTCGCTGCGCCCGCCCACCTGAGCGCTCGCGCACCTGACAGACTGGGCGCGTGCTGATCGATCTCCACACCCATTCCACGTCGTCGGACGGAACCGAGACGCCCACCGAGCTGATCGCCACGGCGACCGCCGCGGGCCTCGACGTGATCGCGTTGACCGACCACGACACCACTCACGGCTGGGACGAGGCCGTGGCCGCGGTGACCGCGACGCCCGGTGCGCCCACCCTCGTCCGTGGCATGGAGATGTCGTGCCAGGGCCGCGGAGCCGACGGTGACCCGGTCACGGTGCACTTGCTCGCGTACCTCTTCGACCCCGGGCACGTCGCCTTCGCCGAGGAGCGCAGCCGGTTACGTGGGGAGCGGGAAGTGCGTCTGCGCAGCATGATCGACCGTATGGCGGCCGACGGCTACGACGTCGACGCCGACACCATCCTCGCCGCGGCAGGTCCGTCGGCGGGCCGCCCGCACCTCGCCCGTGCACTCGTCGCCGCCGGAGTCGTCGAGACCGTGAACGACGCGTTCACCGACCTGCTGCGGACCGGTGGGACGTACTACGTCGAGAAGGCGGACACCCCACTCGACCTCGCCGTCGAGTTGATCGCCGACGCCGGGGGAGTGCCCGTCATCGCCCACGCCCGCGCGCGCACGCGAGGTCGGCTCCTGCACACCGACCACATTCTCGAGCTCGCCGCCGGTGGGCGACTCGGCGGACTCGAGGTCGATCACCCCGACCACAGCCCCGAGGACGCGGACGTCCTGCGCGACATCGCGCGCGAGCACGATCTCGTCGTGACCGGATCCTCCGACTACCACGGCACCAACAAGACGACGCCGATCGCGGCCCGCACCACCGCCGAGGACCAGTTCGACGCGTTGGTGAGCCGGGCGACGGGCGTGCCGCTCGTCGTACCCGGAGGCCGCCGGTGAAGGCGCTCAGCGGATCGATCACCGCGGGTCTCGTCGTCCTCACGGCGCTCGTCATCGCCGCCGCCGTCGTCGGCGGTGATCGGGGATTCCCCGGCCCCGGCACCGCGTCCATCGCGTGGCACGTCGCCGCCGTCGTCGCGGCGCTCCTGCTCCAGCGGATCGCCGACCATCGCTCGCGTGGGGTGTCGTTCCTCGGCTCACTGGGCGTGCTGGTGGTCGCGGGAGCCCTGCTGTGGACGCAATGGTGGGGCTGACGAGCCAGGGGTGGGGCTGACGAGACAGTGGTGGGGCTGACCGGCACCTGTTTGCTCCCGAGGAACCGGCGGTGGCACACTGGCTCCACTCGCGATCACCGCCACCCCGTGGTGATCGACCCCGGTCACCGCTCGTCGGTGGCGCGCGAAGTCGGCTCACCCGCCGCGCACGCATCGAGATGTCGCCTGCCCTCGGTTCTCATCCCCCGGGCGCGCATCCCGACTTCCCCTCACGCCTGTGATCCGCACCCTTCGTGCGGACGATGAAGGAGCGCCCAGTGACCGCCGCAACAGATCCGACCGAACACACGACCGGCCTCCGGCCTGCCCGCGACGACCTCACGACCATCACGGACGACGAGATCTTCCTCAGCCACGTGGGCGGCAAGCTGTCCGTCGAGCTCACCGCGCCGCTCGAGACCAAGCGCGACCTCTCCATCGCGTACACCCCCGGGGTGGCCAAGGTGAGCAGTGCGATCGCCGCCGATCAGGAGCTGGTGAACAAGTACACCTGGACCGAGCGACTCGTGGTGGTGGTCAGCGACGGCTCCGCGGTATTGGGTCTGGGCGACATCGGCCCGCGCGCCTCGCTGCCCGTCATGGAGGGTAAGGCGGCACTGTTCAAGAAGTTCGCCGGCCTCAACTCGATCCCGCTGGTGCTCGACACCAACGACGTCGACGAGATCGTCGAGACGCTGATCCGCCTGCGCCCCAGCTTCGGAGCCGTGAACCTCGAGGACATCTCGGCACCCCGGTGCTTCGAGATCGAGAAGCGCGTCGTCGAGGCACTCGACTGCCCGGTCATGCACGACGACCAGCACGGCACGGCCATCGTCGTCCTGGCTGCGCTGAAAGGCGCTGTGGCAGTGCAGAAGCGCGAGCTCGCAGGTCTGCGTGTCGTCATCTCCGGTGCGGGAGCCGCGGGCGTCGCGTGCGCGAACATCCTACTCGCCGCGGGCATCTCGGACGTGGTGGTGCTCGACTCGAAGGGCATCGTCGGTGCGGATCGCGCCGACCTCAATCCCGTGAAGGTCGACCTCGCCTCGCGTACCAACCCGCGCGGCCTCTCCGGGACGGCCGCCGACGCCCTGACCGATGCGGACGTGTTCCTCGGGGTCTCCGCGGGGAAGATCGGGCACGAACTCATCGCCTCGATGGCAGACGACAGCATCGTCTTCGCCCTCTCCAACCCGAACCCGGAGATCCATCCGGAGGACGCGAAGAAGTACGCCGGCATCGTCGCCACCGGACGCAGCGACTTCGCCAATCAGATCAACAACGTGCTCGCGTTCCCCGGTGTGTTCCGCGGTGCTCTCGATGCGGGCGCGCGGCGCATCACCGAGAACATGAAGCTCGCCGCCGCGGACGCGATCCTGTCCGTGGTCGGCGACGATCTGAGCGTCGACATGATCGTGCCCAGCCCACTCGACCCGCGGGTCGCTCCGGCCGTCGCGGCGGCAGTGGCCGCGGCTGCGAAGGCGGACGGCGTCGCCTGAGAGGTCTCAGAGACGGGGCGCGCGGCGCAGCCGCCCCGTCCCGGGCGCCGAGACCCACACGGCGAGGGCCAGCAGGCCGTCCGCCACGAGAGCCAGCACGGCCACCAGGATCGCGCCGACCACCACTCGGTCGTAGCTGTAGAGCGCCAGACCGTCGAAGATGTACCGCCCGAAGCCGCCCAGGTTGACGAAGGCGGCGACGGTGGCGGTGGCGATGACCTGCAGGGTGGCGTTGCGGATGCCCCCGAGCAGCAGCGGCAGCGCATTGGGAATCTCCACCCGCAGCAGCACCTGGCGTTCGGTCATGCCCATCGCCCGTGCCGCGTCCACGACGGTGGCGTCGACATTGGCCACACCCGCATACGTCCCGGCGAGGATGGGCGGAATGCCCAGGAGCACGAGGGCGATCAGTGGTGGCACCAGGCCCAGCCCGAGCAGCAGGACGAGGAACGTCAGCACGCCGAGCGTCGGTAGCGAGCGCAGACTGTTCACCAGGCCGACCAGGGCCACCTCGCCGCGGCGCAGGTGCCCGATCAGCAGTCCCAGCGGAACCGCCACGACGACGGAGAACAGTACGGCGAGGAAGCTGTACCAGACGTGCTCGGTGAGACGCGTCGCGATGCCGGTGCCGCCGGACCAGTTGGCGCCGTCGAGGATGTAGCCGATCGCGTCGGAGAAGATGCTCATGCGCGGGCCTCCGTCACTCGTCGCCGGCGCGTCGAGGGCGCACCGGCGCGGGTCCACGGCGTCAACGCACGCCCGAGCAGGAACAGCAGCGCGTCGAAGACCAGGGCCAACACGACGATCGCGATGATGCCCGCCAGGATCTGGTCGGGGTAGTCGCGCTGGTAGCCCTGGGTGAAGAGCTGTCCGAGACCACCGATGCCGATGACCGACCCGACCGACACCATCGAGATGTTGGTGACCGCGACGACGCGGACGTTCGCGACGAGCACGGGAAGTGCCAGCGGCAGTTCGACGGTCGCGGCGCGGCGGAACCGTCCGAAGCCGACCGCGGTGGCCGCGTCGACGACGGCGGGGGACACCGAGTCGAGTGCCTCGGGCACTGCGCGAACGAGCAGCGCCGTGGAGTACACCGTGAGCGCGATGACCACGTTCAACGGATCGAGGACACGCAGTCCCGCGATGAGCGGGATGGTGACGAACAGTGCGAGCGAGGGGATCGTGAACGCGACGCTCGCCACCACCAGGGTCAGACGCCGCAGCCAGCCGACCGTGCGCACGGCCGCGCCCACGGGCACCGCGACGACCAGTCCGACGAGCAGCGGCACCAGCGACAGGTACAGGTGGGTCCGCGTCAGCTCGAGGACGATGTCGATGTTGTCGATCAGCCAGCGCATCAGGGCTTCTCGAAGTACTGGCGGCCGCGCTCGCGGTCCTCGGCTCGACGCTGGTCCGCCAGCAACGCCACCACCTCGGTGGCGTCGATACCGCCCAGGACGGCGCCGTTCGCGTCGACCGCCACGCCGACGCCGGACGGCGACGAGATGGCCGCGTCGAGCGCCTGTCGCAGATCGCCCGACGGCGGGTACAGCGAACCGCCCGCGGAGGTGCTGTCCGCGATGCTCGCGCCGGACTTGAGCGCCTCGAGGCCGGTGACGTCCATCCAGCCTCGCGGTCGGCCCTCGGCGGAGACGACGAGAAGCCACTGGCCCTGGTCGAGACGGACCGACGCCGCGTCCTGTTCCGACGCCGTCGTGATGGGATGCAGGGACACCCCGTCACCGTGGCGGAACGACAGTCCACGGTAGCCGCGGTCCCGACCGACGAAGGACGCGACGAAGTCGGTCGCGGGAGCCGACAGCACCACGTCCGGGGTGTCGTACTGCTGCAACGTTCCGCCGGTGCCGAACACGGCGATGCGATCGCCGAGTTTGATGGCCTCGTCGATGTCGTGCGTGACGAAGACGATGGTCTTCTTCAGATCGGCCTGCAGCCTGAGCATCTCGGTCTGCAGGTCTTCGCGCACCACCGGATCGACGGCGCTGAACGGCTCGTCCATCAGCAGGATCGGAGGATCTGCCGCCAGGGCACGCGCGACCCCGACGCGCTGCTGCTGACCGCCCGACAGCTGAGCGGGGTACCGGGTGGCCAGCGACAGATCGAGGCCGACGCGCTCGAGGACCTCCATCGCGTCGCGACGGGCCTCCTTGCGTGAACGACCCGTCAGCACCGGAACGGTGGCGACGTTGTCGACGACGGTGCGGTGAGGCAGCAGGCCGGCGCTCTGGATGACGTAACCGATGCCCAGCCGGAGTTTGACGGCGTCGACGGTCGAGATGTCTCGACCGTCGACGCTGATCGTGCCCGACGTGGGCTCGATCATCCGGTTGATCATCCGCATCGAGGTCGTCTTGCCGCAGCCCGACGGGCCGACGAAGACGGTGAACGACCGGTCCTCGATCCGGAGATCGAGAGAGTCGACCGCGAGCGTTCCGTCCGGGTACTGCTTGGTGACTCCCTCGAACGAGATCACGAGACCGGCTTGTCCAGACCCTGCTCGACGACCCAGGCGTTCGCGGCGGCGGCGGGCTCGGTCTTCGCGTCGCCCGACACCTCCTGGTTCAGCGCCAGCAACTCGACCGTCGTGAGCTTGGCCGACACGGCGTCCAGGACGGCGGTGAGCTTGTCCGACTTCTTCGACGAGTTGTAGACCGGGACCACGTTCTGCGCCGGGAAGTTGTTGTCCGGGTCGCCCAGTGCCACGAAGTCGTTCTCGACGATCGCGGGCGTGGTGGTGAACAGGTTCGCCGCGGTGATGTCTCCCGCAGCGAGGGCGGCCACGGTGGCCGGGCCGCCGCCGTCGGAGATCGGGACGAAGTTGGCGGCCGGGATGTCGACGCCGTACTTGTCGCGCAGGCCGGGCAGGCCGACGGGACGCTCGGCGAACTCGGGCGGCCCACCGAACTTGACCTCACCCGCGTACGGCGCGAGATCGGCGATGTTGGTCAGGTTCCAGCGCGTCGCGGTGTCCCGCGTGACGACGACGGCGTCCTTGTCCTCGCCGGGGGCCGGCGTGGATGCCAGAAGATCGTCGCTCAGTGCCGCCGTGAGGGCGGTGTTCACCTCGTCGGGCGCCGTGGCCGTGGCCTCGGGGTCCAAGTACAGCAACAGGTTTCCGGTGTAGTCCGGGATGAGGTCGATGGAGCCGTCGCGCACGGCCGGGATGTAGGCCTCACGGCTGCCGATGGACAGGCGCGTGCTGGCGTCGAAGCCGTTGGCCTTCAACGCGTCGGCGTAGATGTTGGCGATGATCTCGGACTCGGTGAAGTTCGCGGAACCGACGACGATGGTGTTCGGATCGCCTCCGCTACCACCCTCACCGCCGCTGCTCAGTGGATCGGAGTCGCCGCCGCAGGCGGACAGGGTGAGTGCTGCAGCGGCCACCAGAGCGGTGGCGGCGACGCGCACGGAACGTGAGGTGGTGCGACGTGTCGTGTTCACTGTTCGAGTGTAACGATAGGCCCCGACACCGGCCCGCTTTCGGCGCCGGAACGCCGGTACCGGGTTCGAGAGGATGGTCGATGCGGGTCTGCAGGTCGGCCGTCGCGGCGCTGCTCGCGGCCTCGGTGGTGGCCGGGTGTTCGAGTACCGGCGGCCCCGAGTGGACGACGCGCTCGCAGCCGCTGGTGGTCGCCGACACCGGAACTCCGGTGCAGACGGTGCTGGCGCACCTGTACGCCGACGCGCTGTCACGCGGGGGAGCGGCTGCTCGGGTGGACACGGTCGACGGTCTCCCCGGCGCGCTCGCCGGCCTCGACGACGCCTCGGTCGCGCTCGTCCCCGGCTTCACCGGATCGTTTCTGGCGCAACTGGATCCGTCGTCCGCCGCGCGGGCGCCGGAGGACGTCTACGCCGATCTGGCGCGTGCACTGCCGGAGTGGCTGGCGGTCACCGACCAGGGTCTCGCCGAGAACGGGCCGACGGTGTCCGTCACCGCGGCCGCGGGATCGGCTCTCCCCGAAGCCACTCTGTCGGCTCTGTCTCCGCAGTGTTCCCGCCTGTCCGCCGCCGTCGACCCGGCCGTCGATGCGTCCGCGGTGACACGGGCCCTCGCCGAGAGTTACGACTGTGCGTTCGCTCCTGCCGGCCCCACCGAGGTGACGATCGTCCGGGCCACGGACCGGGTCGCCGTGGTCGATGCAACCGACGTGGTGCTCGCCGACGATCGAGACGGCCTCACCGCCGACGTCCTCGTCCCCCTCGTCCGCAAGGGCTCCGTGGACGAGACACTGGACCGTCCGCTGCAGATCATCGCCGGCGAACTCACCACCGCGGATCTCGCGGAGATGGTCGACCGTGTCCGCGGCGGCGAGGATCCGGGCGCGGTCGCCGCGAGTTGGCTAGGGACGCAGTCGTTCTGAGTGGGCGGTCGCGTCGCGGACGAAGGCGCCGATCTCCCGGACCGCTGTCGCCGCCTCGGCCAGCAGGGTGGCCTGCAGGTGGGCGACGTGCCACAGATCCGTGGGTTCGGTGCACCGCACGGAGACACCGGCCTCGGTCAATGCGTCGACGAAGCGAAGGATCTGGGGCCGCAGGATCTCGTCGGCGGAGTACTGGATCAACGTCGAGGGGAAGCCGGTCAACGTGCCACGCACGGGGGCGTAGCGCGGATCGGTCGGGTCGCCGTCGCCCAGATACTGCCGCGCCGAGTTCCGCAACCAGCGAGCGTCGAGCAGGAAGTCGCGCGGCGCCGGGAAGTCCTGGTCCGCCGGATCGGCCCACGGGGAGATCATCGCGACGCACGACGGTGGTGTGCCACGGTCGACGAGCGCCTGTGTCGTCGCCGCGGCCAGACCGCCGCCGGCCGAATCGCCGACCACGGCAATGTGATCGGCCGCGACACCGTCGGCGACCAGCCCGTCGAACACGGCCAGTGCGTCCTCGAGCGCGGCCGGGCAGGGATGCTCCGGAGCCAGACGGTAGTGCGCCGCCACCACGACGGCGCCACTGTCGCGGGCGAGCGACGACGTGACGACGCGGTGCGTCAGCGGCGACCCCAGCGTGTACGCGCCGCCGTGCAGATACAGCACGGCGGTGCGTCGGACGGTGGCACCGACGGTGACCCGTTCGACCGGGACACCGCCCACGGTCTCGCTGCGGATCACCGTGCCCTCCGGCAGCGGTAGCGACCGGGCCGCGACCTCGAGCAGTGTGCGCTGCACCGGAACCGGGAGGCGCGGGTTCAGAATCACCCGGAACACAGGCTTCAGAACTCGGGACACCACGGGCAACGGCAGAGTCATCGGTCGCATCGCCCGAACCTACCGTCAGCCCTACCGCTGGGTGGTCGTCCGCGGCAGGACGCGCGAGGACAGCCTGACGATGATGTCCTGGTACCGCGATCCCGTGATGCGGGCGAGGGCGTCGAGCGCGCGGGCGTCGTTGCCGATGAGCACGCGGGCCTTGTTCTTCTCCACTCCGCGCAGGATCACCAGGGCGGCCTGCTCCGGGGTGGTCTTCGCGAGGCGACGGTCGAAGAACTCGGCCACCGACTTCTGGTCCTGGCCCTCGGCGACGGTCGCGTTGCGGGCGATCGCCGTCTTGATGCCGCCCGGGTGGACACACGTGACGTGCACCGGGTGGCGGGCGATCAGCATCTCCTGGCGCAACGCCTCGGTGAAGCCGCGCACGGCGAACTTGGCTGCGTTGTACGCGGACTGGGACGGGATCGACAGGAGGCCGAACAGGCTGGACACGTTGACCACGTGACCGTCTCCCGACTCGACGAGATGCGGGAGGAATGCCTTCGTACCGTTGACGACGCCCCAGAAGTCGACGTCGATCACGCGCTCGAGATCCTTGAACTCGGTCTTCTCGACGTCGCCGTGGAAGGCGATGCCGGCGTTGTTGTAGACCTGGTTCACCACACCGAAGTGCCGACGCACGGTCTCCGCGTAGTCGAGTACGCTGCCGCGTTCGCTGACGTCCAGGTGGTCGCTGCGGACCTCTCCGCCGCGCTGCTCCACGGCCGCCACGGTGGCGGCCAGGCCGACCGAGTCGACGTCGGACAGCGCGAGTCGTGCTCCGCGCGAAGCCAGTTCGAGAGCCAGCGCACGGCCGATCCCCGATCCGGCTCCGGTCACCACGGCCACTCGTCCACGGAACTCGCTCATCGGGAGATCGCCTTCTCGTCGTCGTTGTCGGTCGTCGCAGGGGTGGGGGTGCCGTCGACGGCGCTCACAGGCCTCGTGACGTCGCCGGCCGCGAGGGCGTCGTATGCCTCGAGGTCGAAGTTGCGGGTGATGCGGCGGAACTCGAAGGTGAAGTCCGGCCACAGCGTCGTGTTGTTGCCGTGCTTGTCGAGGTACCAGCTCGCGCACCCGCCGTTGAGCCACACCGTCTTGTTCAGCTTGGTCTGCAGGTCGGCGTTGAACTCGTCCTGCACCTCGCGGCGCACCTCGACCACACCGAGATCGTGCTTGTCGATCGTGTTGAGCGCGTCGATCACGTAGTTCAGCTGCGACTCGATCATGAACACCATCGAGGTGTGCCCCAGGCCCGTGTTGGGTCCGACCAGGAAGAACAGGTTGGGGAAGCCCGCGACCGTGGCGCCCTTGTATCCCTGCTGTCCGCGCTCGTCGAAGACCTCGGCGAGCGAGCGCCCGTCCTTGCCGAAGATGCCCTGGAAGGTGGGGGAGTCGGTCACGTGGAATCCGGTGGCGACCACCAGGGCGTCGATCTCGCGCTCGGTTCCGTCGGCCGTCACGATGGAGTGCGCCCGCACCTCACGGATACCGTCGGTCACCAGGTCGACGTTCGGTCGATCCAGTGCCGGGTAGTAGTTGTTGGAAATAAGCATGCGCTTGCAGCCGATGCGGAAGTTCGGCGTCACCTTGCGACGCAGCTCGGTGTCGCGGATGCCCTTCGCGATCTGTCGACGCGCGATGAACTCGAACGCCTTCATGAGCTTGGGGACGCGGGTGAGGCCGACGACCTGGGTCTCACGCGCGGCGTAGATGCCGGTGCGTGACAGACGCTGGTAGCCGGGGAGGTACTTGAACGCCAGCTTCTCGATGCGGGTGTACTCGCGGTCGAAGCGCGGGAGGACCCACGGGGCGGTGCGCTGGTAGACGTCGAGATGGGCGACCGTCGGCGCGATGGCCGGGACGATCTGGATCGCGGAGGCGCCGGTACCGATGACGGCGACGCGCTTGTCCTCGAGGCTCGCGTCGTGGTTCCAGCGGGCCGAGTGGAAGATCTCGCCCTGGAAATCAGTGATGCCGGCGATGTCCGGGAGGTTCGGCTCGCACAGGGCGCCGACGGCGGACACGACCTTCTTGGCCGTGAAGTTCCCCCGGGTGGTCACGATGTCCCACTGCGAGGTGGCGGTGTTCCAGCGGGCCGACTCGACGTGGCAGTCGAAGACGTGGCGGTCGTACACGCGGTACTGCCGCGCGACGCTCTCGATGTACTTCTGGATCTCCGGCTGGCGGGAGAACGAGCGGGTCCAGTCCGGATTCAGCGCGAACGAGTACGAGTAGAGGTGCGAGGGCACGTCGCAGGCAGCGCCGGGGTAGGTGTTGTCGCGCCACGTGCCACCGACGTCGCTGCCGCGCTCGAGGACCAGGAAGTCGGTGCTTCCCTGCTGGCTCAGCTTGATCGCGGCGCCCAGTCCTGCGAAACCGCTGCCGATGATGATGGTGTCGACGTAGCGTGCAGCGACAGCGTCGGTATCTGTGACTGGAAGACTCATGAACCCAGACTAGGTCCTTATTGAGCGCAGGTCAACAGTTACTGACGAACGTTCAGTAGTATGGAGCGCATGGACAGCGTGAAGCGAACGCGGCTCAGTCCGGAACAGCGGCGGGCCCAGCTCATCGACCTGGGGGTCGAGATGCTCTCGGAGCGCACGCTGGACGCCATCTCGGTCGAGGACATCGCCGACCAGGCGGGCGTGTCGCGTGGGCTGCTCTTCCACTATTTCTCGTCCAAGCACGACTTCCACGTCGCGATCGTCGAGCACACCAGCCGGCAGATGCTCGACGCCACCGAGCCGCCCGTCGGGCTCGACCCGTTGACGACGCTCGCCGTGGCACTCGCGTCCTACGTCGACTACGTCACCGAGCACCGCTCCAGCTACGTCTCGCTGCTGCGCGGCACCGCGAGCGGGGATCCCGACATGCGGGCCGTCTTCGAGCGCACCCGCGACGTCATGGTCGAACGGACGGTGTCGCAGCTCCCGCTGCTCGGTGTCGAGCGCACCCCGCGGATCGCACTGGCCGTCCGCGGCTGGGTGGCGTTCTGCGAGGAGGTCACCATCACCTGGCTGAACCAGGAGGACCTCAGCCGGGACGAGCTGATCGAACTGCTGGTGCACGCGCTGCCTGCCGTGGCGCTGCCGACGGCGGACACGACCGAGTTGTCGTGGGCGAGTGCCGACGCGGGATGACACGTCGAGCGACACCCCCTTCGATCGACGGGTCCGCACCAGTAACGTGAGGGCGTACACCGGCGCACGAGCGGCGGTCGGCAGCACGAGAGGACGGCCTTCGATGGGCGCGCAGATCAGTATCCCGACCGAGACGCGACACTCGGGAATCCTGGGTATCGGGGCTTACCGGCCCGAGCGTGTCGTCACCAACGAGGAGATCTGCAAGACCATCGACTCGAGCGACGAGTGGATCCGTACCCGTACGGGCATCGAGTCCCGCCGTTTCGCCGGGGAGAACGAGAACGTGGTCTCCATGTCGATCGAGGCCGGACGCCGCGCCCTCGAGAACTCCGGCGTGGATGCCGCCGAGATCGGCTGCGTCATCATCGCGACGTCCACTCACCTGCTACTCACACCGCCCGCCGCGTCGATCATCGCGGACGCACTCGGCACCGGTGGCCCCGGCGCCTTCGACCTCGGCGCGGGCTGCGCGGGCTTCTGCTACGGCCTTGCACTCGCCTCGGACATGGTCCGCGCGGGCACGTCGGACAAGGTGTTGGTCATCGGCACCGAGCACCTGAGCGTCACGACGCGACCCGACGATCGCGGCACGCGCATGATCTTCGGCGACGGTGCCGGCGCGATGGTCGTCGGCCGCACCGAGGAGCCCGGCATCGGACCGGTCGTCTGGGGTTCGGACGGCTCGCAGGCCGACGCCATCAAGCAGGACAAGGACTGGCTGCAGTACTTCGCGGACCTGAAGGAGGATCCGAACGCCGATCGTCCGTGGATCGCGATGACCGGTATCGCGGTCTTCCGCTGGGCGGCGTTCGAGATGGCCAAGGTGGCGCGCGAGGCCCTCGACAAGGCGGGCGTCAAGGCCTCCGAGCTGGACGTCTTCGTGCCGCACCAGGCGAACTCCCGCATCACCGATCTGCTGGCGAAGAGCCTCGAGCTCGCCGAGGACATCCCGGTGGCACACGACATCGCCGAGGCCGGCAACACCTCGGCCGCCTCGATCCCGCTCGCGGTGGAAGAGGTGCTGCGCACCGGCAAGGCGAAGAAGGGCGACACCGCCCTGCTGCTCGGTTTCGGTGCCGGCCTGTCGTTCGCCGGCCAGGTCGTCACGTTGCCGGAGGCCCCGACCGCCTAGTCGTGTCAGAGGTGGCGCAGGAACCGGTCGGGGGCGTCGAAGAACGCCGACCAGTCCCGGACGACCTGCGCCTCCTCCCACGTCGTGGACGACAGACCGTCCTCGCCGAGTTCGAGCAGGCGTGCACCCGGCATGGCCGCGAGCACCGGCGAGTGCGTCGCCATCACGATCTGTGAGCCCTCCTCGACCAGTTCCTTCATCACCGAGATCAACGCCAGACACGACTGGAACGACAAGGCCGCCTCGGGCTCGTCCATCAACCAGAGTCCGACTGCGACAGGGCGATTCGCGACATAGGGCAGAAACGACTGTCCGTGGGACAGCGCGTTGTAGACGACGTCGGTGTCGCGGACTCGCCGTGCGTCCGCGGACTCGAACAATCCGTGCATCGTCTCGGCGCGCAGGAAACACCCGCCCTGCGGCCGCGGTCGGGCACCGTGGCACGTCAGGTGCTTGTGCAGGTCGGTGTCCTGCGCCCCGCCGCCGGGTGACCACATCGCGTCGGCCGCACCGAGACCGAAGGCCCAGCACGCGGCCAGCGCCTCCATCAGCGTCGACTTCCCGGTTCCGTTCTCCCCGACGATCACGGTCACGGGACTGTCGAAGTCGAGCCCGGTGCGCGCGATCTCGGCGACCACGGGTACCTGCAGATACCACGAAGCCGGGTCGAATCCCCTCCGTGGAGTGAACTCGACCCGGCTCAGTGGCAGCGTCACAGGTGAACGGTCACCCGTTGAAGGCCGTGTCGATGATCTCGGCCTGCTCGACCGCGTGGACCTTGCTCGAACCCGACGACGGTGCGGACATCGGACGCCGCGAGACGCGCTTGATGCCGGACAGACGCTCGGGCAGCAGATCCGGGAACGCGAGACCGAACGTCGGCCACGCACCCTGGTTGGCCGGCTCCTCCTGGACCCACCGGTACTCGGTGGCGTTGGGGTAGCCGTCCAGCGCCTCCGCGATGCGGCGGCTCGGGATCGGGTAGAGCTGCTCGACCCGCACGATGGCGACGTCGTCCCGCTTGTTCTTCTGCTTGAAGGCGAGCAGCTCGTAGTACAGCTTGCCGCTGACCATGAGCACCCGCTCGACCTTCTTGCGGTCACCGTCGCCCGAGTCGTAGGTGGGCTCGTCGAAGACGGAGTGGAACTTGCCGTCGGTGAAGTCCTCGATGTTGCTGACCGCAGCCTTGTTGCGCAGCATCGACTTCGGGGTGAACACGACCAGGGGCCGCTGGATGCCGTCACGTGCGTGACGACGCAGCAGGTGGAAGTAGTTCGCCGGCGTGGACGGCACCGCGACCGTCATCGATCCCTCGGCGCACAGCTGCAGGAACCGCTCGATGCGTCCCGAGGTGTGGTCGGGGCCCTGGCCCTCGTGGCCGTGCGGCAGCAGCAACACGACGTCGGAGAGCTGTCCCCACTTGGCCTCACCGGACGAGATGAACTCGTCGATGATGGACTGGGCACCGTTGACGAAGTCGCCGAACTGCGCCTCCCACAGCACCAGCGCGTCCGGGTTGCCCACGGAGTAGCCGTACTCGAAGCCGACCGCCGCGTACTCGCTCAGCGCGGAGTCGTAGACCAGGAACTTGCCCGGATCGTCGCTGCCGAGGTTGTGCAGCGGCGTGTACTCCTCACCGGTCTTGCGATCGATGATGACCGAGTGCCGCTGCGTGAACGTGCCGCGACGGGTGTCCTGCCCGGACATGCGCACGAGCTTGCCCTCGTCGATCAGCGTGCCGAGTGCGAGCAGCTCGCCGAACGCCCAGTCGACCTTGCCCTCGTAGGCCATCTCGCGACGCTTGTCGAGGACGGGCTGCACGCGCGGGTGCACGGTGAAACCGTCCGGGACGTTGACGAACGCGTCGCCGATACGGTGCAGAACCGACTTGTCGACCGCGGTGGTGAGCTTGGCGGGCAGCTGCTGGTCGAGCTCGACGGACTCGCTCGGCTCCGGGGTGTACTTCTCGAGTTCGCGCACCTCGTTGAAGACGCGTTCGAGCTGGCCCTGGTAGTCGCGGAGTGCGTCCTCGGCCTCCTTGAGGCTGATGTCGCCACGACCGATGAGCGACTCGGTGTAGCTCTTGCGGACGCTGCGCTTGGTGTCGATCACGTCGTACATCGCCGGCTGCGTCATCGAGGGATCGTCACCCTCGTTGTGGCCGCGACGGCGGTAGCAGATCATGTCGATGACGACGTCCTTGTGGAACTTCTGACGGAAGTCGACCGCCAGTCGAGCCACCCAGGCGCACGCCTCCGGGTCGTCGCCGTTCACGTGGAAGATCGGTGCGCCGATCATCTTCGCGACGTCGGTGCAGTACTCGCTGGAGCGCGAGTGCTCCGGCGCCGTCGTGAAGCCGACCTGGTTGTTGACGACGATGTGCACGGTGCCGCCGGTGCGGTACCCGCGCAGCAGCGCGAGGTTCAGCGTCTCCGCCACCACGCCCTGGCCCGCGAAGGCCGCGTCGCCGTGCAGCATGAGCGGCAGGACGGAGAAGCCGTCGGACGAGTCGCCCTTGTTCAGCATGTCCTGCTTGGCGCGGACCAGGCCCTCGAGGACCGGGTCGACCGCCTCGAGGTGCGAGGGGTTGGCCGTGAGCGACACCTTGATGTCGTTCTCGCCGAACATCTGGATGTAGTTGCCCTCGGCACCGAGGTGGTACTTCACGTCGCCCGACCCGTGTGCGGCGGCCGGGTTCATGTTGCCCTCGAACTCGGTGAAGATCTTCGAGTACGGCTTGCCGACGATGTTGGCGAGCACGTTCAGGCGTCCACGGTGCGGCATGCCGATGACGACCTCGTCGAGGGCGTGCTCGGCGGACTGGTCGATGACCGAGTCCATCATCGGGATGACGGACTCCGCGCCCTCGAGCGAGAAGCGCTTCTGTCCGACGTACTTCGTCTGCAGGAACGTCTCGAACGCCTCGGCCGCGTTGAGCTTGCTCAGGATGTACTTCTGCTGAGCGACCGTCGGCTTGACGTGCTTGGCCTCGACGCGCTCCTGGAGCCACGCCACCTGGTCGGTCTCGAGGATGTGCGTGTACTCGATGGCGGCGTGCCGGCAGTAGGAGTCGCGCAGCACGCTGAGCACGTCGCGCAGCTTCATCTTGTCCTGGCCGTGGAAGCCGCCGACCTGGAACTCGCGGTCGAGGTCCCACAACGTCAGGTCGTGGCTGATCACGTCGAGGTCCGGGTGCATCCGGAACTTGTCCTTGGTGAACATCAACGGATCCGTGTCGGCCATGAGGTGGCCACGGTTCCGGTAGGCCGCGATGAGCTCGAGGACGCGCGTGTTCTTGTCGACGCCGCCGGCGGGCAGGTCACGACGCCAGCGGATCGGCTCGTACGGGATGGCCAGACCGTGGAAGATCTGGTCGTAGAACTCGTCGCTGATCAGCAGGTTGTGGATCGTGCGAAGGAAGTCGCCCGACTCCGCACCCTGGATGAGGCGGTGGTCGTACGTCGAGGTGAGCGTCATCAGCTTGCCGACGCCCATCTCGGCGATGCGCTCCTCGCTGGAGCCCTGGAACTCGGCGGGGTACTCCATGGCGCCGGCGCCGATGATGGTGCCCTGGCCGTTCATCAGACGTGGAACCGAGTGCACGGTGCCGATGGTGCCCGGGTTGGTCAGCGAGATCGTGACGCCGCTGAAGTCGGCGGCGGTGAGCTTGCCGTCGCGCGCACGACGGACGATGTCCTCGTAGGCAGTGTGGAACTGGTTGAACGTGAACTCCTCGCACCCCTTGATCGCGGCGACGACGAGTGACCGCGAACCGTCCTTGCCCGGCAGGTCGATGGCGAGGCCGAGGTTGGTGTGCGCGGGGGTGACCGCGTTGGGCTTGCCGTCGATCTCGGCGAAGTGCCGGTTCATGTTGGGGAACGACTTGACCGCCTGCACGATGGCGTAGCCGAGCAGGTGAGTGAACGAGATCTTGCCACCGCGGGTGCGCGCGAGGTGGTTGTTGATCACGAGACGGTTGTCGATCATCAGCTTCGCGGGGATGGCGCGCACGCTGGTGGCCGTCGGGATCTGCAACGAGGCGGCCATGTTCTTGGCGACCGCGGCCGAGGCGCCGCGGAGCACCTTGGTCGTGTCCTCCTTCGGCGCGTCCGACTCCGGCTGTGCGGGCGGCACGGCCGCGGACTTCTTCTCTGCCGGCCCGGCGGCGGCGGTCGACTTCGCGGGGGCAGCTGTGGTCACGGGCTTGGTCTCCGCCTTCGGTGCCGGCTTGTCGGTCTTCGCGGCTGCCGGCTTGTCGGCCTTCGGCGCGGCAGGCTTCTCCGCCTTCGGCGCAGCAGGCTTGTCCGCCTTCGGCGCAGCTGCCTTCGCGGAAGCGGGTGCGGCTGTGGTGGTCTCGGTGTCGGTGGCGGGATCGCCGCTACCGTTCTGCTCGGGCGTGTAGTCGGCGAGGAACTCGTGCCAGCTCTCGTCGACCGACGACGGATCGGTCTTGAAACGCTGGTACATTTCGTCGACCAACCACTGATTCTGTCCGAACTGTGTTGTAGAGCTGCTGCTCACGGCAGGTGTTCGCCTCGTTTCCTTCTTCGTTCTCGCTCAGCGCACGGCACGATCAAGGTTAGACCTTTCGGTCCGCGGCCGTGTGTCCGGATCACCCTTGTGATCGGCTTCACCGGTGTGTGGCGTGGTCGTGCCGTCGCCGGGTGCGTGACCCGCGCCACTCGCAGCCGTGGTACGTCCCTCGGTGGTTTCCCAGAGTTCGGCGTAGAAACCGTCCGAGCGCACCAGGTTCTCGTGGGTTCCGCTCTCCACGATGCGCCCGTCGTCGACCACCACGACGAGATCGGCCCGCGCGGCGGTCGCGAGGCGGTGCGCCACGATCACCGATGTCCGACGGGTGGTCACGGTGCGGCCGGCGTCCAGGACGGCTCGTTCCGTCGCCGGGTCCAGGGTCGCCGTCGCCTCGTCGAGCAACAGGATGTCGGGATCGACCAGCTCGGCGCGCGCCAGCGCCAGTAATTGCCGGGTTCCCGCCGCGAGGCCGCGGCCACGTTCTCCGACGGGCGTCGCCATGCCGAGAGGGAGTGTGGCGATGGCGGGCAGTGCCCCCACGGCGCGGGCCGCGCTCTCGATGTCGGCGCGCGTCGCGTCCGGACGCCCGAAAGCGATGTTGGAAGCGATGGTGCCGCTGAAGAGATGCGCCTCCTGCGGAACGACTCCCAGACGTCGGCGGTAGTCGCCGAGCGGGTACGACCGCACGGGCACGTCGTCCACGACGACGTCCCCGGTGGTCGGGTCGTAGAACCGCGCCATCAACTTCACGATGGTCGACTTGCCGGCGCCGGTGCGACCCACCAGTGCCACCGTCGATCCCGCCGGAACGTGCAGGTCGACCGACGTCAGCGCATCCCGCGGAGCCCCGGCGTAGCGGAAGGTGACGTCCTTCAGCGCGATGTCGCCGCGCAGTCGCGGTGGGACCGCGACCGGCGTCGACGACCCGGCCTGCTCGATCGAGCTGCGGGTGCGCAACAGGTCACCGATGCGAGTGAGACCCACGGACGCCTGCTGATAGCCGTCGAACACCTGGGACAACTGTTGGATGGGGCCGAAGAGCAGACCCAGGTACAGCACGAAGGCGACGAGGGCGCCGGCCGAGGTGCGCCCGTCGGCCACGCGGTACGCACCGACGAGGACCACGGCGGCGAGGGCGAGGTCCGACAGGAACGCGATGAACGGGAAGAACACCGAGATGGCCCGCTGCGACCGCATCCGGCTGCGGCGGTACGACTCGGAGCGGGCGAGGAACGAGCGTGCCGCAGCCGTCTGATGCCGGTACGCCTGCGTGACCCGTAGTCCGGTGACGTTCTCCTGGAACTCCG
This sequence comes from Rhodococcus sp. NFXS4, assembly GCF_058139645.1. Lineage (NCBI taxonomy): Bacteria > Bacillati > Actinomycetota > Actinomycetes > Mycobacteriales > Nocardiaceae > Rhodococcus > Rhodococcus sp. NFXS4. The sequence goes on along the minus strand of NZ_CP192221.1, from coordinate 2,980,996 downwards.
CGTTGACGGCCGAGATGCGCTCGCGTGACGTCGAGTACGCGCGAGCGGAGATGCGGCGGAACACCAGCGTCGCCACCACCAGGATCGGGACGACCGACAGGGCCACCGCGGCGAGGACGCCGTCGGTGAGGATCAAGGCGGCCGACACGCCGACGATCGTCAGGAGGCTGACGACGGCCGTCGAGAGACCCGTCTGCATGAACGCCGACAACGCGTCCACGTCGGTCGTCATGCGGGTCATGATCCGGCCGGACAGTTCTCGCTCGTAGTAGTCGAGGCCGAGACGCTGCAGGTGCGCGTAGCTGCGGACGCGGAGCCCGAAGAGCACGCGCTCACCGGCCCGCGCGGTCACCACCGTCATGGTGCGGACCACGAGCCAGTCGACGATCACCAGCGCCAGCGCGATGCCCGACACCGCCGCGAGGATTCCGGTGGACCTCTCGGCGACACCGTGGTCGACGGCGAACCGCACGATCGACGGGAAGGCGATGGTGACGGCCGAGTCGAACGCCAGGCAGACCATGACCACCGCGAGCAGTCCGGCGACGGGGGCGAGGGTGCGCCGCAGGGTGAACGTCGACTCGTCCCGCCGAGCCGTCGCGGTGTCGACGCGCGGGTCCTCGTCGGCCGGGGCGAGTCGGGTCAGGATCTCGGTCATGGCCTCGGTGGGCACGGCGCCGCCGAGTGACGACGCCATGTGACCGCCCGGGCCGGGAGGGCCGCCGGCAGCCGCGCCGTCCGCGCTCGCGCGGGAGGCGGGTGAGGACGCGAACTCGGTGGAGTCGCCGTCGTCCGGCCACAGCGAGTCGGCGGACACGTCGTCCTGCGCCGGCTCGGACTTCTCGCCTGCGCCGGACATCAGCGCGCGGAACAGGGGGCAACGCTCGTCGAGTTCGGCCTCGGTGCCGATGTCGACGATGCGCCCCCGGTCCAGGACGGCGACGCGATCGGCCAGCGCGAGCGTCGACCGGCGGTGCGCGAGCACCACCGTCGTCCGGCGTGGACCGGAACGCAGCCGGTCGAAGATCGCTGCCTCCGTGCGGGCATCGACGGCCGAGGTGGCGTCGTCGAGGACCAGGACGCGCGGGGAGGACAGCAGGACCCGCGCGAGCGCGATGCGTTGGCGTTGGCCACCGGACAGCGAGAGCCCCCGCTCACCCACCGTGGTGTCGTAACCGTCGGACAGGTCGCGGACGAAGTCGTCGGCCATGGCGCGCGTGGCCGCGTCGCGGACACTCGCCTCCGACGCGTCGGGGGCACCGAGGGCGATGTTGCGCGCGACGCTGGAGGAGAACAGGAACGGATCGTCGAACGCGACCGACACCGCCGCGCGGAGGTCGTCGGCGGACAGGTCGGCGATGTCGACGTCGCCGTTCTCGGACGTGAGCACGATGCTGCCCGACGACGGTCGGTAGAACCGCGGCAGCAGCATGGACAGGGTCGACTTGCCGCTGCCGGAGGGGCCCACCACCGCCACCGTCTCGCCCGGCGCGACCGTGAGGTCCAGTCCGTCGAGCACGGGGGCGTCGGGGTCGAAACCGAATCGGACGTCGCGCAGACGCAGCCCCAGCGGTCCGTCCGGGATCGGTACCGGATTCTCGGGTTCCTCGTGCGCCGGCCGGGTGTCGATGACGCCGTACACCCGTTCGACCGCGGCACGGGACAGCTGGGCCATGACCACGACGGACGTGAGTGTCCGGGTCACGGCGGCCATCGTGGCGACGTAACTCGCGAAGGCCAGGAACGTGCCGACGGTGATGGAACCGGACAGAGCCAACCACCCACCCAGGGCCACCACACCCACCAGACCGAGCTGCGGCAGCGCCGCCATGCCGGGGGCGAATCGGGAGTTCACGACGGCGGCGCGCAGGCGCTCGGCGTACAGCCGCCGGCCGATGCGCTCCAGCGTGTCCACGGCACGCGATTCCTGGCCGAAGCCCTTGACCACGCGCACACCGGTGACCGTCTCCTCCACGTGCCCGGCCAGTTCCGCGGCCTGCTGCTGGGCCGACCAGGTGGCCGCGTACAGCGTGGGGCGCATGCGGACGACCAGCACGCTGATGGCCGGTACGACGGCGAGCGCCACCAGGGTGAGCAGCGGCGACAGGTACGCCATCACGCCGAGAGCCAGGACGAACTGCAGCAGGGCGCCCGCCGACAACGGGACCATGGCGAGCAGACCCTGCACCAGCTGCAGGTCGGTGATCGAGCGCGACACCACCTGACCGACCTGCACCTCGTCCTGCCGCTCGCCGTCGAGGCGGTGCAGCGACGCGAGCAGGCGTTGGCGCAGTCCGTGTTGCACGTCGATTGACAGGGCGCCGGCGAGGAGGCGCCGCCCGAACTGGCACGCGAAGCGGACGACGGCCAGTCCGGCGATGGCCGCGGCGATGGTGGCGATGTGGTCGGTGCGGCTGGCCGACGCGCCGTCGACGGCGGCGCGGGTGAGGAGGGGGAACATGATGTCGATGGCAGCGGCCACGAAGGTCACCGCGAGTGCGCCCACCGCGACGCGGCGATGAGCGAAGCAGTCCGACGCCAGCCTGCGGATCCACCCTCGCGAATCGGGAGTGCTCACGTCACGTCTCGGCGAGTGGTGCGCAGCCACCCGGCTCCGGCGATGCCGATGGTCCACAGCAGCAGTCCGATGACGGCAGCGGAGAACGGAAGCAGCATGTCGCCGTCCGTCCCCTTGTCCGCCGCCATGATCGCGACGGTGGTGGCTCCGGGGAGCAGGGCGGCGACCGCCTCCGCGCCGATGCCGCTGAGCACCGCGATCACGACGAGCTCTCCGATCGGTAGCCACGCGACCACGACGATCGCCGCGATGGCAGGGGAGCCGGTGAGCAGCCCGAGGCCGCAGCCGAGGACACACCACAGCGCGGAGACGACGATGCCGAGAAGACAGACCGCGATCACCAGTCCGTCGTCCACCACTGTGTTGCCCCCGAACAGTGCGAGCGACGCCACGCTGACGAGGACGGACACCACGGCGTACGCGGCACCGACGGCGGCCGAGACGAGAATCCTGGCGGCCACCACCTGACCGCGACGCGGCGCGGCGAGGAAGGTCGTGGACGCGGCGCCGTGGCGCAGGTCGGTCGCGGCGTGCACCGCGCCGAACACGGCGGCGAACAGCACCGACACGCCCACGGTGACGTACAACCCGATGAGAGCGGCGACGCGATTGGCGTCGTCGACGCCGGTGAGCGCGTCCGACGACGCGATGGCGGCGTACACGGCGCTGGCGAATCCGCCGATCAGCACGGGCGGTAGACCCAGTGCCCACCACGACCGCAAGGATCCGACCCGGCGGATCTCCGCTCGGAGCAGACCGCCTGCCGTGGGGCTCATCGCCGAGCTCCGGTGAGGGCTGGATGCGGACCGACCGGGGTCGTGAGGGACAGGTAGATCTGCTCGAGGTCCACGGCGGACACCACGGTTCCGTGGACGGTCACCCCGGACGCGTGCGCCGTCGACCGGATCACGGCCTCGCCGACACCGGTGACCACGAGTCGGCCGTCGGGACCCAGCACGGCGTCGGTGTGGCCGGACGCGGCGAGGCCCAGTGCCAGGGCGGCGGGGTTCGAACTGTGCACCAGGATGCGGGCGGGACGGGTACCGCGGAGCTCACCGATACTGCCGTGGAAGACGACCGAGCCGCGGTCGAGGATCACGACGTGGTCGACGACCGCCTCGAGCTCGCGAACGACGTGGCCGGACACCAGAACGGAGCCGCCCGCACGAGCGAATCCGAGCAGGAAGTCGCGGAGCCACACGATGCCGCCGGGGTCGAGACCGTCGGTCGGCTCGTCCAGCACGAGGATGGGAGGTGTGCCGAGCAGTGCCGCCGCGAGCGCGAGGCGCTGCCGCATCCCGAGAGAGAACTCGCCGACGCGGCGACCGGCGACGTCGTGCAGACCGACGAGTGCGAGCACCTCCTCCACACGGGAGTCGGCGACACCGAGGACGGGCGCGAGGGTGCGCAGGTGTGCGCGCGCCGTGCGGCGGGGGTGCGCGCCGCCGCCGCCGAGCACGGCACCGACGGTGCGGCCCGGCTCGACGAGTGCCGCGTACGGCAGGCCCTCCACCAGCGCCGCACCCTCGTCGGGCTGCACGAGCCCGAGGAGCATTCGCAGCGTGGTCGACGTGCCGGAACCGACGGGTCCGAACAACCCGGTCACCGATCCGCGCGGTACGACGAACCCGATCCGCGCGGCGGCGACCGCTGTTCCGTACGTCTTGGTGAGGTCACGCGCCTCGAGCGCGTGTCCGGGGCTCGTCTCGGTGGTGACGTGCACGCGTCAGGCGTCCGGCTCGACGACGCCCGGTGCGTCCTGCCACCGCGCCGGCGGCGGCCCGAAGGCGTCGCGTGCATTGGTGACGACGCCTTTGCCCAAGGCGCGGTTGCCGGCTCCGCCGATGACGGCTCCGATGCCCGCGGGCAGCAGCGTGCCGAGCATGACCGCCCCTCGCTTCGCGGCGTACTTGGCGACGAACTTGCGGACGAGCCGCTTGTTCAGACTGCCGAGGTTCGCGCCGGGGATCCCGGCGGTGAGCACGCGGCCCACGTTGCCGCGGCCCAGTGTCCTGCCGACGATCTCCCGGCCGGACTCACCGAGAGCGACCGCCAGCACCAGCGCACGCCGCTGTTCGTGGTCGTGCACGGCGATGCCGTGGACAGCGGCCACCGACAGGGTGAGCAGTGCGGAGGCCTCGACGAAGAAGGCCGTCTCGGTGCCGACGGCAGCGACCGACGCGACGGTGCCGATGCCGGGCACCGCGGCGGTGGCCCCGGCAGCCCCGCCGCTTCCCGTCACGGCGTTCAGAAACGTCTTCTCCAGGCGACCGATGATCTGCGCCGGCGACTCGGTGGGATGCGCGCGGCGAATTCGCCAGACGTACTTCTCGACGGCGGGGCCCTGCAGTCGGCTCCCGTTGTCGAGGATCGACACCAACGCCTTCTCGACGCGTCCTGGATCCTCGGCCATCGATCGGTCCTCCTCGTCCGCAGCGTGTGCACGAATGCCGTGCGGCCTCGCTCGTACCGTTCTACCGTGTGCCCATGACAGCCGTGTCGGACGGCGCGACCGCGGTGCCGTCGCGGGCCCTCCGCGGCCTCGTGCGTCGCTACGATGGGTACCGCCTCTCCGGCTTCGCGCCGGGCTCGCACGTCGGCATGCCGTCCGTCGACCTGACGATCATTCTGCCGATCGGGCCACCGCTCACGATCTCCCGCACCGCGATGGCGGATCAGCGGCCGGGGGAGTTCGGTGCCCTCGCGTCGGGTCTGGGGACCGAACCCGTCGTGATCGAGCACGACGGCGAGCAGCGCGGTGTCCAGATCACGGTGACGCCGGCGGGGTGCCGCGCGCTGCTCCACGTCCCGCCCGCCGAGTTGCGCCAGTACATCGTGCCGTTGGAGGACCTGTTCGGGCGCGATGCCGCTCGGCTTCTCGACGGCGTGCACGCAGCGACCGGATGGCGTGAGGCATTCGCGCTGCTGGACCGCACGCTGTGCGCGCGACTGGGCCGGGCCCCGCAACCGGATGCCCGGCTGGAGCGGGCGTGGGCGCGGACCACCGGTCCCACCGCGATGTCGGTGGAGCAGGTCGCCGCGGAGGTCGGATGGAGCCGTCGACGCCTCGAGACCGCGTTCGCCTCCGAGTACGCCGTCACGCCGCGGGACGCGGTCCGGCTGGGGCGGTTCGCCCGAGCGCACGCGATGCTGCGGGTGGCCGAACCGCCTCGGCTCGCCGAGGTGGCGTCGGTCTGCGGCTACTTCGACCAGGCACACATGGCACGGGACTGGCGCGCGCTGGCGGGATCGGCGCCCTCGGTGTGGCGTGCGAACGAGGTGTTCGCATCCGTACAAGACGAGCGCACCTCCGCGGCGACAGGATCGACGGCATGACCGAGACACAGCACACCGAGACCACCCCGACCGTCGTCTGGCCCGCACTCCGCTACGACGACGCGCGTGCCGCGATCGCCTTCCTCGTCGACGTCCTCGGCTTCACCGAGGCCGCCGTGTACGGCGAGGGGGAGCGCGTCGACCACGCCGAGCTCGTCCGCGCCGGCGGCGGAGCCGTCATGCTCGGCTCGGCGCGACCGGACAGCACCATCGCGGGCCTGCCGCCCGGAGTCGGCGCCGTCTACGTTGCCGTGGGACAGGACGAACTGACGCGACTGCACGATCGCGCGCGCGAGGCCGGCGCCCGTATCGTGGAACCCCAGCGCGACGAGGACTACGGCGGCCAGGGTTTCACCTGCCTCGATCCCGAGGGAGTGCACTGGTCCTTCGGCACCTATCGGGGCCATTCGGGCTGAGGGTGCTCCGCGCCTGTGGACGGCTGGTTTGGCCTGCTCGCTCCGACCCGGTAACATGGAACGTCGGTGCGTTCACGCGTGCCTGCACGAAGTGTGGTTACGAGACGTCAATCAGGTGTGCAAACCAGGATCGCGGAGGATATGGCAAAGAAGGACGGCGCAATCGAGGTCGAGGGCCGAGTAGTCGAACCCCTGCCCAATGCGATGTTTCGCATCGAGCTGGAGAACGGTCACAAGGTGCTCGCTCACATCAGCGGCAAGATGCGGCAGCACTACATCCGCATCCTCCCCGAGGATCGCGTCGTGGTCGAGCTGTCTCCCTACGACCTGACACGCGGGCGGATCGTCTACCGCTACAAGTAGTCAAGAGTCCCCGGTTCCTCGCGAGCCGGGGATCAACCATGTCCGAGGTTCGACGCGTTCGCGCGTGATCCTCGGACGCGACCAGGAGATCGAACAGACGTGAAGGTCAAGCCGAGCGTCAAGCCGATCTGCGAGAAGTGCAAAGTGATCCGCCGTAACGGCCGGGTCATGGTGATCTGCGACAACCTGCGCCACAAGCAGCGTCAGGGCTGATCAACCCCCCTCTCGAAGATCTACTTGGCTCCACATGCCAGAAGAAGACCTCCCAGCACCAGCTGCCCACACGCGGGTAGTACACCCCCGGCCGCGGAGGCCGGGGCCCCGAGCACCACATGTATGGGGACGGACTGGGAGCAGACCTCCGCACGAATGAAGGAAAACGCCACATGGCACGTCTAGCCGGTGTGGATCTTCCGCGCGAGAAGCGCATGGAGATCGCACTCACCTACATCTACGGCATCGGCCGTACCCGTTCGCAGGAGATTCTCTCCGCCACGGGCGTCAGCCCCGATCTCCGGAGCAAGGACCTCACCGACGAGGACCTGACCAAGCTCCGCGAGTACATCGAGGAGTCGCTCAAGGTCGAGGGCGACCTGCGCCGCGAGGTGCAGGCCGACATCCGTCGCAAGATCGAGATCGGCTGCTACCAGGGCCTTCGCCACCGTCGTGGTCTGCCCGTCCGTGGACAGCGCACGAAGACCAATGCGCGCACCCGTAAGGGACCGAAGCGCACCATTGCCGGCAAGAAGAAGGCGAAGTAATGCCCCCGAAGTCACGCACCTCCGGTCCGAAGAAGACCCAGAAGACGCGCCGCAGGGACAAGAAGAACGTCCCGCACGGCAGCGCTCACATCAAGAGCACGTTCAACAACACGATCGTGTCGATCACCGACCCGTCGGGCAACGTCATCTCGTGGGCGTCCTCGGGCCACGTGGGCTTCAAGGGCTCGCGCAAGTCGACTCCGTTCGCCGCTCAGCTCGCTGCCGAGAGTGCCGCGCGCAAGGCGCAGGAGCACGGCGTCAAGAAGGTCGACGTCTTCGTGAAGGGTCCCGGCTCCGGCCGCGAGACCGCGATCCGTTCGCTCCAGGCGGCAGGCCTCGAGGTCGGCACCATCTCCGATGTCACCCCCCAGCCGCACAACGGCTGCCGTCCGCCCAAGCGCCGTCGCGTCTAGCGGGAAGGAAGTAACAGAACATGGCTCGTTATACCGGACCCATCACCCGCAAGTCGCGTCGACTGCGCGTCGACCTCGTCGGAGGCGACCAGGCCTTCGAGCGTCGCCCGTACCCGCCCGGCCAGCACGGCCGCGCGCGTATCAAGGAGAGCGAGTACCTGCTCCAGCTGCAGGAGAAGCAGAAGGCACGCTTCACCTACGGCGTCATGGAGAAGCAGTTCTCGCTGTACTACAAGGAAGCGAACCGCCTCAAGGGCAAGACGGGTGAGAACCTGCTCCGCATCCTCGAGACGCGTCTCGACAACGTCGTCTACCGTGCGGGCCTCGCTCGCACGCGTCGTCAGGCACGCCAGTTGGTCACGCACGGCCACTTCTTGGTCAACAACAAGAAGGTCGACATCCCCAGCTACCGCGTCTCGCAGTACGACATCATCGACGTCCGCGAGAAGTCGCTGAGCACGCTGCCTTTCCAGATCGCCCGTGAGACCTACGGCGATCGTCCCGTTGCCGGTTGGCTGCAGGTCGTTCCGAACCGTCTCCGCATCCTGGTCCACCAGGAGCCGGAGCGTTCGCAGATCGACATCCCGCTGACCGAGCAGCTCATCGTCGAGTACTACTCGAAGTAGGGCGCTTCGCGCCCCGTGCGCCTTTTGCGTATCTCCGGATACGCACAAGGCGCACGGGGCCGTAGGCCACATCCCGAGCGTCAAATAGCGGACGCTCTTCCCAGGAGGACATCAATGCTCATTTCTCAGCGACCCACGCTGACCGAAGAGGTCATCGCTGACAACCGCTCGAAGTTCGTCATCGAGCCCCTCGAGCCTGGCTTCGGGTACACCCTCGGCAACTCGCTTCGCCGCACGCTTCTCTCGTCGATCCCCGGCGCTGCTGTCACCAGCATCCGTATCGACGGCGTTCTGCACGAATTCACCACGGTCCCCGGCGTGAAGGAGGATGTCACTGACATCATCCTGAACCTCAAGGGTCTCGTCGTGTCCTCGGAAGAGGACGAGCCGGTCACCATGTACGTCCGCAAGCAGGGCCCCGGCACTGTCACTGCAGGCGACATCGTTCCTCCGGCCGGCGTCACCGTGAACAACCCGGATCTGCACATCGCGACCCTGAACGACAAGGGCAAGCTCGAGATCGAGCTCGTCGTCGAGCGTGGCCGCGGATACGTTCCGGCTGTTCAGAACAAGGCGTCGGGCGCCGAGATCGGCCGTATCCCGGTCGACTCGATCTACTCGCCCGTGCTGAAGGTGACCTACAAGGTGGAGGCCACCCGCGTCGAGCAGCGCACCGACTTCGATCGGCTCGTTCTCGACGTGGAGACCAAGAACTCCATCACCGCGCGGGACGCGCTCGCCTCGGCGGGCAAGACCCTGGTCGAGCTGTTCGGGCTTGCCCGTGAGCTCAACGTCGAAGCAGAAGGCATCGAGATCGGACCCTCGCCCGCCGAGGCCGATCACATCGCATCCTTCGGTCTGCCGATCGAGGATCTGGACCTCACCGTCCGGTCCTACAACTGCCTCAAGCGCGAGGGTGTTCACACCGTCGGCGAGCTGGTCGGCCGTACCGAGTCGGATCTGCTGGACATCCGTAACTTCGGACAGAAGTCCATCGACGAGGTCAAGGTCAAGCTGCACTCGCTCGGCCTCTCGCTCAAGGACAGCCCCGCGACGTTCGATCCGAGCACTGTCGCCGGATACGACGCCGCCACCGGTACCTGGAGCGACACCGACACCGCCGTGAGCGATGCCGACGGCGCCGAGCAGGACTACGCCGAGACCGAACAGCTCTGACGCACTCGCGTCCCGAGCTCTTGATCAGGAGAGATTGACATGCCCAAGCCCACCAAGGGTCGCCGTCTCGGCGGATCGGCGTCGCACCAGAAGGCGATTCTCGCCAACCTGGCCACGGCGTTGTTCGAGCACGGACGGATCACCACCACGGAGTCGAAGGCCAAGCGCCTCCGCCCCTACGCCGAGAAGATCATCACGCACGCGAAGGCCGGCTCGCTGGCTCACCGTCGTGAGGTCATGAAGGACATCCGCAACAAGGACGTCGTTCACACTCTGTTCGCAGAGATCGGCCCGCACTTCGCCGAGCGCGCAGGCGGCTACACCCGCATCATCAAGACCGTCCCCCGCAAGGGTGACAACGCTCCTCAGGCCATCATCGAGCTCGTTCGCGAGCAGACGGTGTCCAACGAGGCGGACCGTGCTCGTCGTGTCCAGGCATCGCAGGCCGCGCCTGCCGCCACGAACGACGAGACCGCCGCTGACGAGGCTGCATCCGATCAGAACGTCGTCGAGGCCGTCGAGGCCGAGGCAACCGACGCTCAGGTCGAGAATGCAGACGCTGTCATCGAGGGTGTCGAGGCAGAGGACGCTCACGCGGCCAACGCCGATGAGGCAGACAAGAAGTAAGAGTGTCCTCGGACTCTCTGGGCGAGCCCGTCACCCCTTCCGGGGGTGGCGGGCTCGCCCGTTTGCGTCTCGATGTCGCCTACGACGGCACTGCCTTCGCCGGCTGGGCTCGACAACGCGACCAACGGACCGTGTGCGGTGTGCTCGAGCAGCGACTGTCCGCCATCTTCGGTACCCCACTCGAGCTCACCGTGGCCGGGCGGACGGATGCCGGCGTGCACGCCGAGGGCCAGGTCGCCCACGTCGACGTGCCGCGAACCGCGTTGGCCCGCATCGATCCTCGCGATCCCGACCGCGCACCCGACCCGTCGTTGCTGGTGCGGCGACTCGCGCGTTTCCTGCCGACGGACGTCCGCGTCCTGCGTGTGACGTTCGTGTCCGACGATTTCGACGCCCGGTTCTCCGCACTGCGGCGGCACTACGAGTATCGATTGTCCACCGCGCCCTACGGAACTCCGCCCCTCCGAGCGGGTTTCGTGGTGCCGTGGACCCGCACACTCGACGTGGCGGCGATGCAGGAGGCGTCGTCGACCCTCGTCGGCCTCCACGATTTCGTCGCCTTCTGCAAGCGCCGTGACGGTGCCACCACCGTGCGGGAGCTGCAGCGCTTCGACTGGGTGCGGGACGGAGACGATCTCACCGCGCACGTGAGCGCGGACGCGTTCTGCTGGTCGATGGTGCGTTCCCTGGTCGGGGCGATGCTGGCTGTGGGCGAAGGACGCCGTGACCTGACGTGGGTACGCGGCCTGCTGGGAGCCGGTGCGAGGTCGAGTTCGATCACCGTGGCCCCGGCGCACGGCCTGTCGCTGGTGCGTGTCGACTACCCGGTCGATGCGGAGCTGGCCGATCGCAGTCGCACGACCCGGGCCACGCGATCGTTGCCCGGTGCCTGCTGCGGCTAGCCTCTTCAGGCATGGCTCCTGTTCTCGGCGTGATCATCGGCTCGGTCCGGACGGGGCGTGTCGGCCCCACAGTGGCTCAGTGGTTCGTGCGCCGCGCCTCGGCGGACGGGCGATTCGAGGTCCGGGTACTCGACCTCGCGGATGTCGTTCTGCCGATGGATCTCTCGGGTGGCCCCGGTGTCGACGAGCTGACGCGCTGGGTGGACGTCTGCGATGCCTTCGTGCTCGTCACTCCCGAGTACAACCACGGTTACCCGGCATCGCTGAAGCTGGCACTGGACTCGGTGAAGCTCGAATGGCGAGGTAAGCCGGTGGGTTTCGTCTCCTACGGCGGCACGGCCGGGGGAGTGCGCGCTGTGGAGCAGCTGCGCCAGGTGGTCGCGGAGCTGCACATGGCATCCGTGCGCGACGCCGTGCTGTTCCCCCGAGTGAAGAAGGCGTTCGACGCGCACGGTGAGACGTCCGACGGTGCCGCGATCGATGGCGCACAGCGGATGATCGATCAGTTGCTGTGGTGGTCAGAGGGCGCAGGTCAGCCCTACCCGCGCGGCTGAGCCCGGTCGTGGGAGACCCCGCGGTCGACCGATGGCCTCGGTCTCGGCCGCGGTGGTGACGAGCCGCAGGGTGATGCTCTGCGACGCCATCGTCAGGGACACCTCGTCGGTGACGTCCGGGGACTGGTCGATCACGATGTCGGTCCCGCCGGTCGACGAGGCAGGGTTCACCCGCAGCACCGTTCCCGGTACCGGAGTCGGTCTGTCTCCGGCATGATCGGCGACCACCAGATCCACCGCGGTGCCGGACTCGACGTCCGACACGGGAGTCACCACCGAGAGGGTGCCCGAATCCGCCACCGCGACGGCGAGATGGCGCCATGCATGGGGTCGGTCGGTCATCACCAGGACCACCGCACCGACGGCCACGGCGCGGAAGACGATCTGGTGGACCACGTACAGCTCGCCGTGGACGTCGACGGTGTCGACGTCCTTCCCGAACACACGTGCGGTGACGGTGGTTCCGTCGGAGTCGACACCGACGACCTGACCGCATCCCGCGACCGGCAGCACGAGGGTGCTCCACTGCGCTCCCTCGACGGGGTGCGTGGGCGTCGCCGGCCGGGCGGTCGACACGAGGACGTCCTCCAGGCCCTGTCGATGCAGGCCGTCGAGCGTGCTGGATCCCGCGACCCGGATCGATCGGCGCTGCGGCGATTCGGCCGACAGGTAGCCGTAGGTCGCCGTCGCTTCGGTGGTGGTCGAGAGGGCCGCCCGGACGGCGAGACTCGTGACGTCCGCGTCGTGATCGCCGATCGAGTCGACCGCCGCCGCGGTCCAGGCGGACGGTGCGAGCCGCCGTGAGCGCCAGGTCGATCCGCCGAGCCGGGCGAAGCGCCACTGCGGACGGACGTGACGGAGGGGAACCCCACTCGTCACCAGAAGATCCGCCGCACGGATCTGATCGGAGGTGAGAAGGCTGCCCACGAGACCGTGGGTGCGCAGGACGTGCTGCAGTCGGGCCATGGTCGTGGCGAGCATCTGCACCGACCCAGCAGCAGTTCCGCCCCGACGCGCCGCGGCCGTCTCACCCTCGTGGACGTCGGTCGAGAGGGAGAGGAAGGTTCGCCGCCGCGCCACCGACGCGAGCGGTCCGGCCATGGACAGGTAGCAGTCCGCGGCGCGGCGACCCCGTGCCGGACGCGTGCCGACGGAGGTGACACCCAGGTGGGTGGGCGTGTCCGTGCCCTGCGACAGTCGGTCGACGAGGTCGCGGAGCGGCACCACGGCGTCGGGTGTCGCACCGCGTGAGCCGACCGTCGACCATCCGGCCGCAGCCGGTTCGACGTGGAGTTCCGCGACGATCGTCAGGTCGGATCCGTTCCACACCACACCGATCGGACCGCCGGGACGATCGAACGACAGCACCGTGCGCGCGGGTACCGGTCGATGCGCGAGAAGCCGTGGCCACGCCGAGAGGTGACCCACGACAGGACGCCCGTCCCGGGGGAGGCAGAGTCCGATCACGACGACCACTGCGGCCGTGATCGCCCATCGTGCAGGCACTCCCGACGTCGTGAGCGCGACGGCCACGCCGAGCGCCACTGCCTGCGACACCACGACGTCGCGTGCGGCCGTCATCCCCGGGCGAGTCTCGGACACCATGGCTCCTTCTCTGCGGTCGATGTACTGTGCCCTCACGCGGGACCCCTCCATCGGGTTCGGCGTGTCCGGCGGGGGGCCGGGCCGCGTCGCCGCGGCACCGAGGGCAGGGGATATCGATGGCAGGAACACCGACCACGCGATGGCAGATCGGTGCGCATCGGTTCTCTGTGAGACGGCTCGATCACGCACTGGTCCTGGGCGACACGTCGATGCGGCACGAACCGCTGCGATCGACGGCGCGGGCCTCCGCGGTCGGCGTCGTCGTGGCGGTCCTGATCCTCGCCGGTTGCGCCGCGCTCGCCTTCGTCCGACCGGCCGCACGTATCGGTGATGCCGTGATCGTGCTGGACGACGAGAGTGGCGCTCTGTACGTCTTCGAGGACGACACGCTCCACCCCGCGTCCGATCTGGCGTCCGCCCGGTTGTTCGTCGGTCGGCCGGACGAGCCCACCGCGGTCGGTCCGGACGAGATCGCTCGACGCGCCCGAGGCGCCGCGATCGGTATCGGCGGTGCGCCGCAGGCGCTTCCGGTCACGACCGGTGCGATGGTCTGGTCCGTGTGCGAGGAGTCGGACAACGGCACGACCGATGTGACCGTCGAACCGGTGGGGACGCAGTCCGTCGCACCGCGTCGCGCACTCGACCCCGACGACGCGCTGGTGTGGCGTCGGGACGGCGTCGACTACCTGGTGCACGGACAGGTGCGCGCGCGGGTGGACCTGCAGAACACCGCCGTGACCCGAGCCCTCGGCCTGGAGGACGCGGTACCCACTCCGGTGTCGGCGGGGCTCTTCGACGCGGTGCCCGAAGCGCCGGAGATCGTGACCCCCGCAGTGATCGGGTCGGGCGCTGCTGCCCCGTACCCGATCGGGGGTCGGCCCGTCGGATCCGTGGTGACAGTCGATCTCGGGGATCGCAGCGAGCACTACGTCGTTCTGCAGGACGGCGTGCAGGCGATCGGAGCGGCCACCGCGCAGTTGCTGCGCTTCTCCGATTCGGCCGGCCGGGTGGGTGTCGACGCCGTCCCGCCCGATGTGATCGCTCGGGCTCCGAGAACCGCTGCACCTCTGGCGGTCGACACGTTTCCGGAGCGACCACCGATCATCGTGACGGGCGGCGACGCCACCTGCGTGGAGTGGGTCGGGCCGGACGAGTCGACGGGGCGCGGGGCGCAGACGAGGATGACGATCGGTGCGACTGCCGACTCGCGCGCCGTGGCGCTGGCCGGGGCGGACGGTGCAGGGGATGGGCTGGACACCTTCTTCGTGGCACCGGGGTCCGGGCTGTACGTCGCCACCACCGGGCAGGCCGCCGACGACCCGCGCCGCGATTCCGCCTTCTACGTCGCCGACACGGGAAGCCGCTTCGGCGTCCCGTTCACGCAGGACGCGGAGGCACTCGGACTCGGCGATCCGGCATTGGCGCCGTGGCCCGTCGTGGGACTGCTGCCGCCCGGTCCGGCGCTGACCGTCGATGCGGCCCGTGTGGGTCACGACGGGTCCTGACGCCGGACCACCGCGCGTACCGCCAGTGCGCCGGACACGAGCAGCATGATCCCGACGGAGGACGCCAGGGCGAGTAGTGCGTCGCGACGGTCGGTGACCGGCGGTGTCGTGCGCGGGGGCAGTCGCACGGACGCGTCGTCACCCCGTGCGACCGCGCTGCCCGTCACCGCCGCCACCGGATCCAGACTGCCGTGGCCGACAGCCGAGTCCCAGTCACCTGCCGGTGAGTGCGCCGTCGTCACGATGCGGTCGATGACATCTGCCGCGGACAGCTCCGGATGACGCGCCCGCACCAGGGCGGCCGTCGCGGAGACGAACGGTGTGGCGAAACTCGTTCCCGTGAAGGCTGTTCGGTGCCCCTCGTCGTCGAGGGTGCCGTCGGCCAGACCGGTACCCGTGGCACCGAGGGACGTGACCTCGGTACCCGGAGCCGCGACGTCGACCCACGGCCCGTTCAAGCTGAACGACGACGGCCGCCCGTCCGGGTCCAGCGACCCCACGGTGAGGACGTACTCGTCGAACCACGCCGGCGACGCGAGAGTCACCGGCAACGCCGTGTCTCGTCCGTCGATGCCGCGGGTGAGGTCGTTCTGCGTCCGGCACCGACGGCCGTCCAGATTCCCTGCAGCCGTGACGATCACGGCATCCCTGTCCACCGCGGCGTACCGCACGGCGGCTCCCAGTGCGCCGTCGCCCATCGACGATCCAGCGCTCGCACAGGCGACCTCCGAGATGTTGACGACGTCCGCGCCCGCGTCGACAGCGGTGCGGATCGCCGCGGCCATCGACTCGACGTCGCCGTACCCCGCCGAGGTGGAACCGTTCTCGTCGGCCTCCCGCTCGGAGGACGTCGCGGCGAAGGCTGCACTGGACTGACGAATCGAGAGGATCGTGGCGTCCGGCGCTCCGCCGGCGAAGCCGGATCCCGGGACCGGCCGAGCAGCGATGAGTCCGGCGACGACGGTGCCGTGTGCATCGCAGTCCTCGAGCCCGTCGCCCGTCGAGACGTAGTCGCCGCCGGCGCGCAGAGTCGGGAGGAGCGGATGTGGTGCGACCCCGGTGTCGATGACGGCGATGATCTGACCGGCGCCTCGGGTGAGGCTCCACACGTCCGAGAACCGGAGCGTCCTCTGAGCCGCGGGTACCACCGCCGTCACGGGCGCCTCGGAGACGGCCGCGCACCGGGTGCGCTGCTCGGTCGGTTCGGACGGGGCCGCGGCAGCCGGCTCGGGGAGCAGTCCGGGATCGATCAACGGTGTGTCCGCGGCTGCCGTACCCGTCGTGGGCAGGGCCAGAACGACCATTGCTGCGACGAGACATGCGGTCACCCCTGGTCGTCGCTGAGCCGTCACAGGCCGCGCGCTGCCGAGTAGGCCCCGACGACGAGACAGACGAGAGGAACGATCGAGACCACGACGGCCAGTTCGGCCAGTTCGGCC
Organism: Rhodococcus sp. NFXS4; assembly: GCF_058139645.1. Taxonomy (NCBI): domain Bacteria; kingdom Bacillati; phylum Actinomycetota; class Actinomycetes; order Mycobacteriales; family Nocardiaceae; genus Rhodococcus; species Rhodococcus sp. NFXS4. Next base: position 2,964,695 of record NZ_CP192221.1, on the reverse strand, counting down.
GCCCGGCGCGCGACGGGGGAGAATCGCCGACCCGGCGCGACGACACCGATCAGGATCGCGAGGACGCCGACCGCCACCGCAGCCCCGGTCCACCACGGCCACAGGTCGGCACGTGTGGACGCACCGACTGCGAGGACGACGAGGACGACCGCGACACCCGCGGTGACAGCGACGGCGCAGCGCAGACGATCGACACCCACGCGGCCCCGGCAGCACAGGACGGAGGCGATCGCGGCAGCGGCAGCGAGTCTGCCCGGATCGACGGTCGCGGCGATGTCGTGCGTGGCCACGACGATCGCCCCCATCGAGGCGAGCAGGGACAACCCCGTCGTGTAGCCGGTGAGGTACTGCTGAGCTGTGCGAGCACGTTCCGCGACGACGTCGACGTCGGCGAGAGCGGACTCGTGTGCGGCGACGAGGGCGGCTTCCGACGGCCGCGTCGGCGGTCCCTCGTGTCCCGGGTGGTCGAGACGAGCGCCGGCATCGGCGAGTGGTACCGGGCGAAGGCGTATTCCGGCTCGTGCGGCCGACAGTCGCGGGGCGCGGGTGAGCGCCAGGGTGCACACGCCGGCGGTGACCGCCGCGATCGTCACGGTGGGCACGTCGCTCAGCGCCTCGACAGCAGCGGCGACGGCGCCCACGAGGCTCACGGTCGACACCGCGGTGAACGTGGCGCGTCCCTCGCGGCCGGCGACCATCGAGGTGACGACGGACGCCGCCGCGCTCAGCGCGAATCCGAGCACTGCGTCGGCCGCGGCATCCTGGCCGGGAACGAGCATCGTGCCCGCGGCGAACGCGAGGAGACACCCGGTCGACCTGAGACCGAAGCTCAGGGCCGAGGGGACGCGCGCCGCGGTGCACACACACGCGGCCACGACGGTGAGCAGCGCGAGGACGGCGAGACTCGCTGCCGCAGGGACTCCGCTCGTTCTCGTCGCGGTCCATCCCGCGGTCGCCAGTGCCGCCGTCGACACGACGGTGGCTGCGACGACCGAGTCGGACCGGGTCCACGAGTGGCCGTTGCAGAGAACGGCCACCGCCTCCGTCAGATCGTCGAAGACCGGCGGTGAGGACTCTCGTCCGCGGTGGAGAACCAGCACGTCGCCGTCCCGAACACCGTTGTCCAGCAACGAGAGACGCGCGTCGAGCGGCACTCCCACCATCGTCGAGAGCGACCGTGGGCCCGGCGAACGATCCGAGTCCGCGCGCTCGTCGATCAGCGCCGTCAGAGCGGGCACCGTCGCGGCGACGGCGACTCCGCCGGGAACCGAGACGTCCACCTCGACGTCCCCCGTGATCACGGTGATGCGCAGCACGGCCGGCTCGATCCGGCGTACCGCGGATTCGCGCGTCGTGGACAGCGGCGCAGCGGTCGGCGCGATGGTCATCGAAAGTCCCCCCGAACTCTCTTCCCGCGGTCGCACCGCGGGTCGTGCGAGCACTATAGGTCAGTTCGGTGACATCGCCTCGCGATATGCACAGGCACGAGGGTTCGTCCACAACCCTCGTCGTCTTCCCTCCCGGTCGTCGGCGTCCGGCGCTACGGTCTGACCCGACTCGCCGAACGGGGCGGCGAGCCACTGGGGGGTGGACGTGGTGGTCGGACGTGAGGGCGAGTACACGACGGCGGTGGACACGCGGGTGGTCCATGGTCGACCGCCGCGCGAGGACGCGCCGCGGGTGCCGGGCGGCACCGTCGAGATGGAGCCGCCACCGGAGATTCCGCGGGTGGTCCCGGGGAACCCGCTCCTGAAGATGCTGCCTCTGGTCATGGTGGTCGCGATGGTCGGCATGGTTGCCCTCATGATCACGTCGGGCGCGGCCGCCAACCCGATGACGCTGCTGTTCCCGGCCATGATGGTGGTGTCCATGCTGGGGATGTTCGCCGGTGGGGGCCGCGGAGGCGGGCCACGGACGGCCGAACTCGACGAATCGCGCAAGGACTATCTGACGTACCTCGGTGCGATGCGCGAGCGGGTCCGGTCGACGGCGTCGGCGCAGCACGAGGCACTGGCCTTCTCCCATCCTGATCCGTCGACGCTGTCCTCGTTCGCCGGAACCTCACGCATGTGGGAGAGGCGGTCGACAGACGACGACTTCGTCCATCTGCGGGTGGGCGTGGGCGACCAACGACTCGCCACTCGCCTCGTCACACCCGACACGGGTCCGCCCGAGGGTCTCGAGCCGGTGTCGGCCGCCCTCCTGCGCTCGTTCGTCCGGACCCATGCCATCGTGTCGGACCTTCCCACCGCGGTCTCGTTGCGCGCGTTCTCCGTGATCGGTGTCGACGGCCCCGTCGAGGCGGCGAGAGCGCTCGTGCGCTCGATGGTGTTGCAGGCGTGCACTTTCCACAGTCCGGACGACATCAGTGTGGTGGTCGTCGTGGACGACTGCATCGCGGCGACGTGGGACTGGACGAAGTGGTTGCCGCACCACGGGGACGAGACCGCGTCGGACGGTGGCGGGCGACGGCGGCTGACCTTCGGATCGCCGGCGGAGGCAGCGCGGGACCTCGCCGTCCCGGCGGCAGACTCGTCGACCGGTGCGCGGCCCCATCGCATCGTGGTCGTGGATCGCGGTGCCGAGGACGGTGTCGAGGATGCCGAGACATGGGAGACCGTGACGAGGGGCGGGGACGTGACGGTCCTGACCGTGTCCGGTGCGGGCCGGGACGGCACCGCGGATCGCACACTCGTCCTGGTCGTCGGCGACGGCGCGGACAGGCCTGCGCTCGGCGCACGGAGCGCGGCCGGAGTCGAGATGTTCGGTACCGCGGACGGTGTGGACGTGGTCACCGCCGCCGTGGTGGCGCGGGGACTCGCTCGATTCCGGACGGGCGACACCGTCGTGCGGGCGGAGGGTGGCCCGCGCGTCCGAGCATGGGAACACCTGCCCGGCATGACGTCTCCCGACAGTCTCGACCCCGGCGTCGCCTGGTCCTCCCGTTCCGGGCGGTCGCGACTGCGCGTCCCGTTCGGACTCGACGACGACGGTCGCGTCGTCGAGCTCGACCTGAAGGAGGCCGCCGAGGGGGGTATGGGACCGCACGGACTCTGTATCGGCGCCACGGGATCGGGAAAGTCGGAACTGTTGCGGACGCTGGTGCTCGGACTCGTCGCGACGCACCCGCCCGACGTCCTGAATCTCGTCCTCGTCGACTTCAAGGGTGGGGCCACGTTTCTCGGACTGGAATCGGCGCCTCACGTCGCGGCCGTCATCACCAATCTGTCCGAGGAAGCGCAGATGGTCGAGCGGATGCGCGACGCGCTCGCGGGCGAGATGACTCGACGGCAGGAACTGCTCAGGGCCGCCGGCAATTACGCGAACGTCTCCGATTACACCCGTGCGCGCGAGGGTGGTGCCGCACTCGCGCCTCTACCGGCGCTCTTCGTCGTCGTCGACGAGTTCTCCGAACTGCTGACCCGGTTCCCGGAGTTCGCCGAGCTCTTCGTCGCGATCGGGCGACTCGGGCGCTCGCTGCACATCCATCTGTTGCTGGCGAGCCAGCGGCTCGACGAGGGTCGGCTGCGCGGACTCGACAGTCATCTCTCCTACCGCATCGGTCTGAAGACGTTCTCGGCCTCCGAATCTCGATCGGTTCTGGGTGTCGCCGACGCGCATCACGTGACCGGGGGTCCGGGAGTGGGGTTCCTCAGAACGGACTCCAGCGAGCTGGTGCGCTTCACCGCGATGTACGTCTCGGGTCCCCGTCTGCAGAGCGACGAGCCCGCAGCGCTCTCGGTCGGCGCAGGCTCGACCGGGCCCCGTCTCTTCACGGCGGCGCCGGTGCCGCTGCTCGACGAGACCGCCCTCGAACCGGCGGGCGAACCGCCGTCTCCGTCCGAGTCGTCGGACGGCGGCACCGTCCTCTCCGCCGTCGTCGCGCGAGTGCGCGGTCACGGGCGTCCCGCACACCGGGTGTGGCTACCGCCGTTGGACCGGCCCGTCACACTCGACTCGGTGTCACCGGACACGGCGCTCGGCGGTGACCGGCCCGACGCGGCGGGGTCACTGCGCGCCGTGGTCGCACTGGTCGACCGGCCTTACGACCAGCGACGCGATGCACTCGAACTCGACCTCACCGGTGCGTCCGGGCACGTGGCGATCGTCGGGGGACCGCAGTCCGGCAAGTCCACCGCGCTCTGCACGCTCGTCCTCGATCTCGCTCTGCGGTACTCCCCGCACCACGTGCAGTTCCACGTCCTGGACTTCGGCGGTGGATCCGTCGGACGGCTGGTAGGCCTTCCTCACGTCGGATCCGTCGCGGTCCGCTCGGAGGCGGACGCCGTGCGACGCATCGTCGCCGACGTGGTCGGAACCGTTCGACGCCGCGAGGAGCTGTTCCGCACCGGCGAGATCCGGTCGATGGCCGATGCGCGGCGCAGGCGAGAGTCGGGTGGAGACAGTGCACCGCCGGTGCCGGACATCGTTCTGGTCGTCGACGGGTGGAGCACGATCCGAGCCGAGTTCGAGGCCCTCGAACCGTCCCTGCACCAGCTGGTGTCGAGCGGACTCTCCTACGGGGTGCACGTCGTCCTCGCCGCGAGTCGGTGGGCCGAGCTCCGTCCCGTGGTGAAGGATGCCGTCACCACGAGAGTCGAACTGCGCATGGGTGATCCGTCGGACTCGGACATCGGCCGAGCGCGGGCGATGAACGTCCCGACGCGTCGGCCCGGTCGAGGCATCACCCCGGACGGGTTGCATCTGCTCGTCGCGCTCCCGCGTGTCGACGGCATCGCCGACACCGACGATCTCGGACACGGGACCGACCGCGCGATCGCCGAGTCGGTCCACCGGTGGCGGGGTGACGCACCGACGCCCCCAGTGCGACTGTTGCCGCGTCGACTCGAGCGCGACGACCTTCTGTCGTCCGTGTCGGCGTGGTGGCCCCCGTCCGCCTCGGGAACATTCGTCGCCACCGTGCCGGTGGGTGTCGACGAGAACGATCTCGCGCCGGTCGTTCTGGATCTGGCCGAGCATCCGCACCTTCTCGTCCTCGGCGACTCGGGCTGCGGGAAGACCAGTCTGCTGCGATCGATCTGCCGTTCGCTCGCGCAGGCCAACGACGCCACGTCGCTGAGAATCCTCGCCGTCGACTACCGACGAACCCTGCTGGGCGACATCCCGTCCGATCGGCTCGCCGGTCACGCGTCCACGGGCGAGCAGGCCACGACGATGGTCGCCGAACTCGCGACCTACCTGCGTGCCCGCCGTCCGGGACCGGACACCACTCGTCGCGAACTCGCTGCGAGATCCTGGTGGACCGGTCCCGAGATCGTCGTGGTCGTCGACGACTACGACCTCGTCGTCACGCCGCACGGAAACCCGCTGACCGAGTTGCTGGAACTGCTGTCGCAGGCGCGGGACGTCGGTCTGCATCTCGTCGTCGCACGTCGGTGCGGCGGATCCGCTCGGGCACTGTACGAACCGGTCCTCGCGAGGCTCAAGGACCTGGCATCACCGGGACTGGTCATGAGCGGGAGCCGAGAGGAGGGCGTCCTGCTCGGCTCCGTCCGTCCGTCCGAACTCCCACCCGGACGCGGTGTGCTGGTCGGGCGCGGAACGGCGACACTGGTGCAGACCGCGCTGTGCGAGACCGCGCCGGACGAGCGGTGACGTCGCCCGTCGGGCTCGTCACGACCGTGGACGCGGTGTGGTGTTCACGGTTCGGGGTGCTGTCGAGAACTCCCGCAGACGGTTCCGCGTCCGTGGACGTCCTCGGCCACATCGACGACCGCGTCGTCACTCTCGCCGACGGACGCGAGGTCGAGGTGTCGACGATGGTGTCCGAGATGTTCACCGACGCTCTGCGCGATGCGGGGGTGCACGGTGGGGACCACGACCTGGTGCTGGTGCACCCACCGCACTGGGGAGCCGTGCGCTGCAGCGTCCTCACCGCGGCCGCGCGACCCCTCGCGCGTGACGTCCTCCTCGTGTCGTCGGCGCTCGTCGCGCGGGACGCGGCGCAGTCGGCCCGGCCCTGCCCGTGCGGTGGATCACGCTGCCGAACAGTGGTTCTCGACCGCACACCGCACCGCACCACGGTCTCGACCGTGGTGAGTACGGCCATCAGCAGCGACGTCGTGGACTGTGTTCTGACCGACCCCGCGATCGGAGGGGACGACGAGCTGACGGTGTCGCGCACTCGTGCCGCGGTGGACGGAGCTCTCGCTGCCGCGCCGGCCTGCCGACTCGTCGTGCACGGCACGAGTAACACCTTGCCGCGAGCCGTACTCGACGAGATGAGCGATCTGACGGTGGTGACGGTGGACGACGAGGAGATGGCGGCAGCCGTGGTCCCGAGCGCGGGCGCGAGTTCCCTCCCGGTTCCGCCCGTCACAACGTCCGTACCGGCCGAGCTCACGCCCGGTAGGACGGGCGCCTGGCTGGCCGAACGAGCCGCCGCGGCGGCCGTGGACCGTCGGCGCACGACCCGACGGCCGGTCCTGGTGGCGGCGGTGGCGATCACGCTGGTGTGCGTCAGCACCGGCGTCGCGGCACTGACCAGCGGACAGTCGCCCGCGCCTGCGACGGAGCGACCACGAGCCGCAGAACCGTCCATGGTCCCGGCCGGGCCCACTCGACCCACCGCGCCCACCACCGAGCCGGCCGCCGCGACGACGACGAGCGCCCCCGCCGGTACCGACTTCTCGATCGCGGGAACACACCTGATCGTGCCGGTGGGGTGGCATGTCGAGCCGGGTACGGAGCGGGTCGAGATCCGTCCCGACGCACCCGCCGGCATGCGACTGGTGCTGGTGGTCCGCGAACTCGGTGTGGGCGTCGGACTCCCCGACGTGCAGGCCACCCTGTCGGCCGGGGTCGACGCCGCACCCGATCGACTCGGCGGGCTCGATCGACGGTCGGACGTATCCGATCGTCCCGCGCTCGTCTACACCGAGAAGGCGTCCGACGGCTCGACGGTGGCGTGGACGGTGATCGTGTCACCGGGGGAGCAGACGAGTCTCGGCTGTCAGAGCACCGAGGCCGCGGACCCCGTGATGGCGGAGGTCTGCACCGCGGTCCTCGCGTCCCTCGTCGTCGGGTGACGCGGTGGCGGAGACGGAACCGTTCGCCGAGTCGTCGCGTCGAAGGAGGTGCAGGGGAAGTTCCGGGTACCGGCCCGGACCACACCGAGGGGGGATCGAGAGACCATGTCGCAGATGAAGACCACCGTCGAGACGATGCACGTCACCGCAGGGAAGGTGGACCAGCTGACGCTCGAGATCAAGGCGCTGCTGGACCAGCTGCGTGGCGACGTCCAGGCCGTCGGAGGGAGTTGGGAAGGCGCGGCGGCGATCGCGTTCCAGAACGTCATGACCAGCTGGGACGGCAGCGCGAACAAGTTGCAACTCGCGCTGGGTTCGATCGGGGACGCCATCAAGTCGAGCGGGACCGCCTACGGCGCTGCCGACGACGACAACACGCGCACCGTCACCGCCGCGGGCGGTTCGCTCAACCTCTGACCCGCCGATCATCCGATCTGCCCATCACTCACGTCAGGAAGGACGTTCACCATGAGATACGTGTTCGGTGCCATCGACCAGGTCACTGCTCAGATCGACGCGAAGCAGGCCACTCTCAACAGCAAGCTCGACGAACTGCGCCAGATCATCTCGCCGCTGGTGGCGGAATGGGAAGGCGCGGCGTCGGAGTCGTACCAGGACAAGCAGCGCCAGTGGGACTCGGCGGCCCTGGAGCTCAATCAGGTTCTTGAGGCGGTCGGCAGTGCCGTCGGTCAGGGCAACGCCGACATGCAGGCACGCGAGGCGGCGAACCGGGGAATGTTCGCCTGATCACGGACGAGGTGGGCAACCGGGGCGCGGGGGGTGTCCGGTTGCCCATCTCCGACGGTCCGTACGACTCCGGTCGGCGCGGGGCGGATACTGGACGTCGTCATGACACAGCCGGATCAGCCCGTCACCGACCCGAGCGACCGCGACCACGCGGCTCGGGCGATCGCCCGCAGCCGGGTCGCGGCGGAACGTGCGCTCACCGAGGCCCGCATCGTGTCGCTCGCACGACAGCACCAGGCCATCGTCGAAGGGTCCCGGTGGACCACGGACGACGACGAGCACGATCCCGAGGGGTCGACCATCGCGTTCGAGCGCGCCGCCATCGCATCGATGTCGAGAGAGGCGCGGGAGGAACTGCGCGAACTCGACGACGCGGAGATGCGGATCGAGCGCGGCACCTACGGACAGTGCGAGGTGTGCGGCGGGGCGATCTCCGACCCCCGCCTCGAGGCGCTGCCGACTGCTCGCCGCTGCATCGAGTGCACCTCTCGTCGGCGATGACGGTCGAGGGGTTTTGACCTGCCAGTACGTGGGCCGGTAAGGTACACCGTTGGCGTTCGGTACATCGAGTCGTCATGCACGACCGATACCGGTCCCTCGGGTCTCCACTGGCCGCCGAGACGATCGACCACGCGCCTGGCCAGCACCATCAGCGATGAGACAAGGAAGTTCTGTGTCCACGTACAGCCAAAAGGCCGGGGATGTCACCCGGACCTGGCACGTGATCGACGCCACCGACGTCGTTCTCGGCCGCCTCGCAGTCCAGGCAGCAACTCTGCTGCGTGGCAAGCACAAGCCCACGTATTCCCCCAACCTCGACGGCGGAGACTTCGTCATCGTCATCAACGCTGAGAAGGTCGCGATCAGCGGCAACAAGCGGACCGACAAGTTCCACTACCACCACTCGGGCTTCCCGGGCGGTCTCCGTGCGCGCAGCATCGGTGAGGTTCTGGACAAGAACCCCGACCGCGTCGTGGAGAAGGCCATCAAGGGCATGATCCCCAAGACCAAGCTCGGCAACCAGATCGCCGGCAAGCTCAAGGTCTACGCAGGTCCCGATCACCCCCACACGGCTCAGCAGCCCGTCCCGTACGAGATCAAGCAGGTGTCCCAGTGACCGCTCCCGAAGAGAACGTCGTGACCGAGACGGCCGAAGAGACCGTCCCCATCGGTGACTCCGTCGAGATCGCCGACGAGTTCGTCTCCGTCGAGGAGCCCGAGGTCGTCGCCGACATCGAGGCCGCCGCTCGTCCCGCCATCTACATCGATCGCCCCGTCACCACGGTCGGTCGTCGTAAGGAAGCCGTCGTGCGCGTGCGCATGACCCCCGGCTCGGGCGACTTCAAGCTCAACGGCCGCACCCTCGAGGACTACTTCCCCAACAAGGTGCACCAGCAGCTCATCAAGTCCCCGTTCGTCACCGTCGAGCGTGCGGACGGCTTCGACATCGTCGCCCTCCTGCACGGTGGCGGCCCGTCCGGCCAGGCAGGCGCCCTGCGTCTCGCCATCGCCCGTGCCCTCATCGAGGTCACCCCGGACGATCGCCCCGCCCTCAAGAAGGCCGGCTTCCTCACGCGTGACCCGCGTGCCGTGGAGCGCAAGAAGTACGGCCTGAAGAAGGCTCGTAAGGCATCGCAGTACTCGAAGCGCTGATCTCAGCACTTCTGGAGAAGCAGGCGCTCCGGCTGGTCCTCGGACCGCCGCGGGCGCCTGCTTCGTGTCACGGCACCTGCATTCGCTCCACCTGCTCGGAAGAGGTAACTGTCATGGCCCGGTTGTTCGGTACCGACGGAGTTCGGGGACTGGCGAACGAGGAGGTGACGGCAGACCTCGCACTGCGACTCGGCCGTGCCGCCGCAGCGGTGCTCGGCGAGGTGGCCTCGTCGACCACCCGCCCCCTGGCCGTGGTCGGACGGGACCCGCGCGCGAGCGGCGAGATGCTCGAAGCCGCGATCGTGGCCGGACTGTCCTCCGCCGGAGTCGACGTCCTCACGGTCGGTGTCGTCCCCACCCCGGCCCTGGCCTACTTGACCGACGACTACGACGCGCAGCTCGGCGTCATGATCTCCGCATCGCACAACGCGATGCCCGACAACGGCATCAAGTTCTTCGCGGCCGGCGGCCACAAGTTGGACGACGACCAGGAAGACCGCATCGAAGCATTGCTCGACGCGCCCGCCACGGGCCCCGTCGGTGCCGCCATCGGCCGCGTGCGACAGGCCCCGGACGCTCTCGCCCGCTACGAGAGCCATCTCGCGACCATCGTCACCCGACGCCTCGACGGCATCACCGTCGTCGTGGACTGCGCTCACGGAGCCGCCTCGACCGCCGCGCCGGACGCCTACCGCGCCGCGGGAGCGACCGTGATCGCCATCAACGCAGACCCGGACGGCCTCAACATCAACGACGGATGCGGGTCCACTCACCTCGACGTGGTGCAGAAGGCCGTCGTCGAGCAGGGCGCAGACCTCGGACTCGCCCACGACGGCGACGCGGACCGTTGTCTCGCAGTGGACGCGAGCGGCGCCGTGGTCGACGGGGACGCGATCATGGCGATCCTCGCGATCGCGATGCACCAGCGCGGCGAGCTTCCCGACGACACGCTGGTCGCCACCGTCATGAGCAATCTCGGACTGCACATCGCGATGCGTGACGCCGGAATCACGGTGCGCACCACCGCTGTCGGCGATCGCTACGTTCTCGAAGAACTGCGCGCCGGCAATTACGGACTCGGCGGTGAGCAGTCGGGGCACATCGTCCTGCCCGCCTTCGGCACCACCGGTGACGGTGTGCTGACGGGCCTGCAGATCATGGCCAGGATGGCCGAGACGGGACGCACCCTCGAGGACCTCGCGTCCGTCATGCGCACGCTGCCCCAGGTGCTGATCAACGTGCCCGTGCAGGACAAGTCCGCCGCGACGTCGGCTCCGCTCGTGCAGGACGCGGTGACCCGTGCAGAGGACGAACTCGGACGAGAGGGGCGAGTGTTGTTGCGTCCCTCGGGAACCGAGCAGCTCGTCCGCGTGATGGTGGAAGCGGACACTGCAGACACCGCCCGCCGGCTCGCCGACCACATCGCGGATGTGGTCGGCGCCGTCGGCTGACGTCTCGGCCCGTCAGCCGATGAGGGCCTTGAGCTGCTCCACCTGACCCACGCGGCCAGCGGTGTCGGCTGCGATGGGGTGGATGTTCAGTGTGGTCACACCCGCGGACTCGAAGGCGGCGAGGCGCTCCTTGACGTAGCTCTCGGTGCCGATCAGCGAGATCGACCGGACCAGCTCGTCGGGAACGGCGGCCGTGGCCTCCTCCTTCTTGCCGGCCAGGTAGAGGTCCTGGATCTTCTCTGCCTCCGCCTCGTACCCGTACCGCACCGCGAGGTCGTTGTAAAAATTCTTGCCCTTGGCGCCCATGCCACCGATGTAGAGCGCGAGCTGGGGCTTGATCCACGGAAGGAACTGGTCGGCGTCGTCGCCGATGGCCACGGCGGGGCTGGCGTAGACGTCCAGCTCACCCAGAGACGGGTCGCGCTTCGCCTTACCGGCCGCGAGCGACTCGCCCCACACCGACTCGGCCTTCTCCGGATGGAAGAAGATGGGCTCCCAGCCCTGGGCCAGCTCGGCGGTGAGCGCGACGTTCTTGGGTCCGAGTGACGCGATGACGATCGGAATGTCGGCTCGCACAGGATGATTGATGAGCTTGAGGGGCTTGCCCAGACCCGTGCCCTGATCGGCGGGCAGCGGAATCTGGTAGTACTTGCCCTCGAACTGCACCTTCTCGCGGCGCCACACCTGGCGGCAGATCTCGATGATCTCGCGGGTGCGGCCGAGCGGGGCGTCGTACTTGACGCCGTGGAATCCCTCGATCACCTGGGGGCCGGACGCGCCGATACCCATCACGAATCGTCCGCCGGAGACGTAGTCGAGACCGGCGGCAGTCATCGCGAGCAGCGACGGCGTGCGGGTGTAGATCTGGAAGATGCCCGATGCCAGCTGGATCGTCGAGGTCTTCGCCGCGAGGAAGCCGATCTGGCTCACCGCGTCGAACGAGTACGCCTCGGGAATGAACGCGATGTCCATTCCCGCCTTCTCCAGGGCCCCGACCTCCTCGACCGTCTCGCTGAACCCGCCCGAGTAGTTCAATTGCATACCGATGCGCATGGGGCTCCCTGATCGCCGAAGTGTGTGTTACTCACCTGTGAATTCGGAGGTTACCGGTCCTACCGGCAGTGCCCACCGACGGCTGCCGTTTCGCGGGAACGCGGGGGAGCGGCGGTGCGTCTGATCCGTGGGGATCGCGCTCTCGAGCATCACTTCGGAAGGGACGACATGGCCAGTGGAACGTCGCGAGGCGGAACGACGCTGGACGAGGGGGCGGCCCGGGCGGCGATCGCGGCCCTCGAGGAGTCCGCGACAGCCGTACGAGTGTCCGCCGAGCGCGGGGTGGGCGGTCTGTTCGGTGTCGAGTCGGCGGGCCGGAACCACCGGGCGGAGGCGGCCGCCCTGCAGGACAGCCTCGGGCGGCTGTCGGAGGGCCTGAGGTCCTGGTCGGACGCTACCGCTGCGACCTCGGCCGCCCTGCGGGCGTCGATCGACGGCTCGGTGTCGCTCGACGATGTCACCGCCCTGCGCGTCACGGCGCCGGGTGTGCCGGCACGGCGAGGTGACCGGTGACCGCACCGGTGCCGCCGACGATCGATGGTCTGCTGGATCTCGGGAGCGAGGGCCTGACGTTCTTCGCGACGTTCCTCCCGCTGGTCGGAGCGAGCGGCGCGCCGATGACCACGACCCACGTCGCGCTCTGCGCTCGCTACGACGAGCAACGCGGACTCGACACCGAGGCTATCCGGGCTGACGCCGACCGGCTCGGCGTCGCGGCGGCCGAGGCGCGCGCGGAGATCGGGCGTCAGTCCGACGCAGCGGAGTCGTTGGGGCAGGCCTGGTCGGGAGATGCCGCCGACGCCGCGCTCGACCTCCTTCGACGGCAGTGCGCGAGGTCGGCCGGCCACGCCGATCAGCTCGAGGCGATCGGTTCAGCGATGGCCTCCGCGTCGGCGGGGTTGCACGCGATCGTCGAGGACAAGTCGATCGCCGCCTCCGCGTTCCGCACCGACCACGTGGGCGGTCGCGATGCAGCGCAGGTCGCGGCCACCATCGCCGGAGCCGGAGGTGCATCCGCACCTGACGCGCTGCGGACGCTGGCCTCGGTGTTCCCGGGCCTCGAGGCGATGCTGCTGTCCGCGTCGGATCCCGGCCGGCGGCAGGCCGAGGTCCTCGAACCGGTCGCAGCCCGATGCCGAGAGTGGTTGGACACCGTGTTCGTGCCCGCGATGACCGAGCGTGTGGCCGCATTCGAGGAACTGTGCACCTCGACGGAGACCGCCGTGTCCGAGATCTACGCGGCACTCTGCGCCGCTGCGGCGGACATCGACGGCTCGCCGTGGCCGAGTGGTCACCGGTCCGTCGAGGACGACGCGTGCGAGTGTGTGCCGGCGGACGGCACCGCGCCGGCTGCAGCGACCGCGCCGGCGTCGGTGACGGCGCCGGCCGCTGCACCAGAGCCGCCGTCGCTCGCCGTCGCGCCCTCTCCTGTGGTCGCGGAGCCGCCCACGACGCTGCCTGTCGCTCCCGTCGAGGATCGCTCACCGCTCGCCGAACTGATCGGTCGGGCGGTGCGGGACGCGGTGACCGAGGTGGTGTCGACTGCGGCGCCGTGCGACCCACCGCCCGCCGAGGCGCAGATCTCACCGGAGGCGGCGCTGACTGCGCCTGCCGAGAACGTCGAGCGCGGTCACCTCGAGGCGGAGCTCGACGGTCGCGGGGTGAGTGTCGCCCTCGGCGCGGACGGGGCCGTGGACATCCGCACCCACGACGCGGCGGGGGAGTCCCATCACTTCGCTCTCGCTGCCGGGCCTCTCGGACTGCCCGTCCTCACCGAGGTGATGGACGAGGCGGCGCCGCAATCGGAACAGCCGTCGGAGCCGTCGTCCGAGACCCCGGACACAGCGGAACGGGACGAGCCGCATCAGGAGGCAGTCGAACAGGAGGCAGCGGATCAAGGGCTCCCGGTCGTCGAGGCCCCGGTCGTCGCACCACCGGTCGTCGCGCCACCGGACTGCGTTCCCGCTGCTGCGGAATCCGGCGGTGTCACGGAACCCGGTGTGCTGCAACCGGACACGGACCCGAGCGGTGAGGTAGCGACGGTCGGCGAGCCGGCGCGACCCGAGATCGCGGAAGCCGGTCCGCTGTGAACTCGCAGAACACCGCGGACATCATCGACGCCGTCGTGCGGGAGCACCGGCGGGCGACGCGACGTGTGCGGACCCGCCTCGCGGCCATCGACGAGGAGGCTCGGAAGCGCTCGGAGGCCGCGCGGGTGGCGCCGCGTCGCGCCGGAGTGATCCTGCGATCGCCCACAGAGGCGGTGGCCGGCGACGAGGCTCCGCCGGCGGCGCCTCAGCGACCGGCGAGGTGGCTCAGCTGACGGATCGCGCTGACCTTCTTGGGGGCGTCCGCGGTCGGCGCGTTCGGGTCGACCACCTCGGTGCCCTTGACGACGGCGTCGGGATCGGAGAAGTCGGAGTACGTGTCATCGCCCGCGAGGCGGTGCAGGAGGAAGCCGGTGAGCAGTGCCTGCACCGAGCGCCGAGTTTTCGGCTGGGCGTTGCCGACGCCGAGGAAGCTGAGCAGCTTCCGGCCCTCGACCATGCCGTCACCTTCCGACTTGTCGATCACGCGGAGCAGGGTGGGGCCACCGAGCGCATCGGCGAGCGCGACGGGCTCCGCGGTGAGGGAGTTCAGTCCGGAGGGACTGCCGAGAACCAGAGCGGGCGCCGTGACCGCGTCGGCGATGCCGGGCGACAGGGCGCGCGGAGAGGTGGGCGCCGGATAGAGCGCACCGAGAGCGGCGACGTCCGATCGCTGAGCCGCGGCGATCACCGCGGCGCCCGCGCCCATGGAATGGCCCACCAGGCCGAGCTTGGCGGGGTGCACGCTGATGTCGCCGGTGCCGAGACGGATGCCGGTGCACACGTCGAGCGCGACGAGGAGATCCTGCGCCAGGGCACTGTGGGAGGGCACCGGTCCGCGTTGCGTGTTCGGCGCGACGACGACGATGCCCCACGACGCGAGGTGCCGCAGCGTGGAGTCGTAGTGCGAGGCGCCGGTCATCCAGCCGTGCGCGAAGGCGATCGCCGGCAGTCCCGTGCCCTCACTGGGCGTGTAGATCACACCGGGCAGGCCCGCGAGAGCGAGGTCACCGCGCAGCACGCGATGGGGACCCCGCTTGGTCAGGTCGGCGACCAACTTCTGCGTCTTCGGCACAGCACTGACCGTAGTCGACGCGGCAGTTCGCCATGCCGTCGACGTGCGGGCGGCCGGAGCGCCGTCCGCGCCGAAGTAGGCTGTCGTCCCATGTGCGGAATCGTCGGGTACGTCGGACATCGTCGAGCGCTACCGGTGGTGGTGGAGGCATTGCGCCGGATGGAGTACCGCGGATACGACTCGGCCGGCATCGCCGTCCTGGACGGGTCCGGGGGTATGGCCGTCGAGCGCAAGGCCGGGAAACTGGCCAACCTCGAGGCCGAACTGGACGAACTCGGGCGGGACACCTTCGTCGGCACCAGCGGGATCGGCCACACCCGGTGGGCCACCCACGGACGGCCCACCGATCGCAACGCCCACCCGCACCGCGACCGCGCCGACCGCGTCGCCGTCGTGCACAACGGCATCATCGAGAACTTCGCGCCGCTGCGCGCCGAGCTCGAGAACGCAGGCGTCGAGTTCGAGTCGGACACCGACACCGAGGTGGCCGTCCATCTGGTCGCCGCCGCCTACGACGAGGGCGCCACGGCCGGAGACTTCGTCCAGAGCGCCCTCGCGGTGCTGCAGCGCCTCGAAGGCGCCTTCACGCTCGTGTTCACCCACGTCGATCACCCCGACACCATCGTCGCGGCCCGTCGCTCCACCCCGTTGGTCGTCGGCGTCGGCGAGGGCGAGATGTTCGTCGGGTCCGATGTCGCCGCCTTCATCGAGCACACGCGCGACGCGGTCGAGCTCGGGCAGGACCAAGTCGTGGTGATCACCGCCGACGGCTACGACGTCATGAACTTCGACGGGTCCGAGGCCGAGGGGCGTCCGTTCCGCATCGACTGGGACCTCGCCGCCGCCGAGAAGGGCGGTCACGACTACTTCATGTTGAAGGAGATCCAAGAGCAGCCCGCGGCGGTCGCGGACACCCTCCTCGGACACTTCACCGACGGTCGCATCGTCCTCGACGAGCAGCGACTGTCGGATCAGGAGCTGCGCGACGTCGACAAGGTGTTCGTCGTCGCGTGCGGCAGCGCGTACCACTCGGGGCTGCTGGCGAAATACGCGATCGAACACTGGACCCGCCTCCCCGTGGAGGTGGAGCTGGCCAGCGAGTTCCGTTACCGCGACCCCGTTCTCGACCGCTCGACACTCGTGGTGGCCATCTCCCAGTCGGGCGAGACCGCCGACACGCTGGAGGCGGTCCGGCACGCGAAGGAGCAGAAGGCCCGAGTCCTGGCCGTCTGCAACACCAACGGTTCCCAGATCCCGCGCGAGGCCGACGCGGTGCTCTACACGCGGGCGGGACCGGAGATCGGTGTCGCGTCGACCAAGGCGTTCCTCGCCCAGGTGACGGCCAACTACCTGGTCGGTCTTGCGTTGGCGCAGGCTCGCGGTACCAAGTACCCGGACGAGGTCGCACGGGAGTACGCGGATCTCGAGGCCATGCCGGAGCTGGTGAGGAAGGTGCTCGAGACGGTCGAGCCCGTTCGCGCCCTGGCTCGCGAGTTGGCGTCGTCACCGACGGTGCTGTTCCTGGGTCGCCACGTCGGTTACCCGGTCGCCCTCGAAGGTGCGCTCAAGCTCAAGGAGCTCGCGTACATGCACGCCGAGGGTTTCGCCGCCGGCGAGCTCAAGCACGGTCCGATCGCCCTCATCGAGGACGACCTGCCCGTGATCATCGTGATGCCGTCGCCGAAGGGCCGAGCGGTGCTGCACTCGAAGATGCTCAGCAACATCCGTGAGATCCAGGCGCGCGGCGCCCGGACCGTCGTGATCGCCGAGGAGGGCGACGAGACGGTGCGGCCGTTCGCCGATCACCTCATCGAGATCCCGGCCGCGCCGTCACTGCTGCAGCCGCTGTTGTCGACGGTGCCGCTGCAGGTGTTCGCCGCCGAGGTCGCGCAGGCGCGCGGCTACGACGTGGACAAGCCGCGCAACCTCGCGAAGTCGGTCACCGTCGAGTGATCAGCTCTCTCGGACGATGACGGTGCCCGTCATGTTCGGGTGCACCGAGCAGAAGTACGGGTACGTGCCGGGGTCGTCGAACGTCTGACTGAACTGACCCGACGAGATCATCGGGCTGTGCAGCAGACGGGACGCCGCGTCGATGCCGATCACGTTGTGCGCGACACCGGTGTCGTCGAAGAACCACGTGACGGTGTCGCCGGGCGAGACGGTGACGCTGGCGGGGGAGTAGGCCATCGCGGCGACCGTGACGACGTTCGGCCCGGTCGGACGTTCGGCGGTGGGGGCGTCCTCGGTGCACGATGTGAGCGACAGTGCCAGTGCGGCAGTGACTCCGATCGTCGCCGCGAGTGTTGTCAGGCGAGCCATGATTCCCACGGTAGACCTGCCGTGCATCGTGGCCTGTCGGCGCTACCGTGGGACGCATGCGCCACTTCCACACCGCCGACGAGGTGCGAGCGGCGGAAGCCCCGCTGCTGGCCCGACTGCCCGAGTACGCGGCGATGCGCCGCGCGGCCCACGGACTGGCGACGGTCGTCGCTCGTGAACTCCGGGCCCGCACCGGCGGGGTGGTCGGCAGACGGGTGCTCGTTCTCGCCGGATCCGGGGACAACGGCGGCGACGCGCTGTTCGCCGGCGCCGAACTACGCCGGCGCGGCGTTGCCGTGGAGGCACTGCTGCTCCGCCCCGATCGCGCCCACCCCGCCGCACTGGCGGCGTTCCGGGCCGCCACGGGACGTGTGGTGACGCTGGCCGGCGACCCCGATCTGGTGATCGACGGCATCGTCGGCCTGTCCGCGCGGGGATCGCTCCGACCGGACGCGGCCGCGATCGTCGACGGACTCACCGCCCCCGTCGTGGCTGCGGACCTGCCGTCGGGTGTCGACCCGGACACGGGCGACGTCGACGGTCCCGCCGTCCGTGCCGCCGTGACGGTGGCGTTCGGCGCCTACAAGCCGGTGCACGTGCTCGCGAGCGCGTGGTGCGGCGAGCTGCACCTGATCGACATCGGCCTCGTTCCGGCCGCCGCGACGATCACGTCTCCCGACGACGTCGAGGTGGGCCGCGCGTGGCCGGTACCCGGACCCGCGGACGACAAGTACTCCCAGGGCGTCACCGGCATCATGGCGGGCAGCGAGAAGTATCCCGGCGCGGGCGTGCTGTGCACGGGCGCTGCGGTGGCGGCGACGTCCGGCATGGTCCGCTACGTCGGGCAGGGCGGCGCCGAGGTGGTGCACCACTACCCGGAGGTGGTCACCGCCCGTTCGGTCGACGAGGCGGGACGTGTACAGGCCTGGGTGGTAGGGCCCGGCTTCGGCACCGACGACGATGCGGCCGACCGGCTGCGCTCCGTCCTGGAGTCCGACGTCCCGGTCCTCGTCGACGCCGACGGACTGACCGTGCTGTCGCGGCGACCCGAGCTGGTGCGCGGACGGTCGTCGGCGACCGTGCTGACACCGCACGCGGGAGAGTTCGAGCGACTCACCGGGTCCGCGCCCGGACCCGATCGCGTCCGGTCCGTCCGCGCCCTCGCGGCCGACTGGAACGTGACTGTGCTGCTCAAGGGGCGAGCGACGGTGATCGCGGATCCCGACGGCACCGTCTCCGTCGACGACGCGGGGTCGTCCTGGTCCTCGACGGCCGGGTCCGGCGACGTGCTGTCCGGCATGATCGGAGCGCTCCTCGCGGCGGGCGTACCGGCCCGCACCGCCGCCGTGATGGGCGCTCGTGCGCACTCGCGGGCGGCCGCGCTCGCCGCCACCGATCGAGGTCGGCGAACCGCTGCTCCCATCTCCGCCTCACCGCTGCTCTGCGCCGTTCCGGACGCGGTCGGCGACCTCCGCGCACAGGCCTGACACCCGCCACCGCACGTCGGTGCGGGGTGTCGATGGCAGAATGACGCCGGTGAACAGCGCGCAGGAGGTGCCGACGAGTCCGGTCGCACCGGCTCCGACTTCTCGCCCGCAGGCCGAGGCGCTGATCGATCTGGACGCCGTCGCGCACAACACCCGCATCCTGATCGAGCACGCCGGCGATGCTGCGGTGATGGCCGTCGTCAAGGCGGACGGCTACAACCACGGCGGAGTGGAGGTCGCTCGGGCGGCGCTCGCGGCCGGTGCTCGCGAACTCGGTGTCGCCACGGCTGCGGAGGCGCTCGGACTGCGCACCGCGGGTCTCACGGCGCCGGTGCTGTGCTGGTTGCACGCCCCCGGCACCGACTTCACGGGACTGATCGACTCGGACGTCGAGATCGGCGTGTCCTCGCCCCGTCAGATAGCGGAGGTGGGCGACGCCGCACGCCGTGTCGGCCGTCCCGCCGTGGTGTCCCTCAAGGTCGACACCGGCATGAATCGCAACGGGGTGGGTGCGGACGAGTTCGACGCGGCCGTCGACGCCCTGGTCGCGGAGCAGCGTGGTGGCGCGCTGCGCGTGCGCGGCCTGTTCTCCCACCTGGTCGATGCGGACGTACCCGGCGATCCGATCAACGACCGGCAGAAGGAGCGCTTCGACGCCGCCGCAGACGCGATGGCCCGAGCGGGCGTGGCACCCGAGGTACGGCACATCGCCAATTCCGCCGGTGCCCTGACCCGCCCCGACCTGGCCTACGACATGGTCCGACCGGGCATCGCGCTGTACGGCCTGTCCCCGGCACCCGATCTCGGATGGTTCGGACTGCGCCCCGTGATGACGCTGCGCGCCACGGTGATCCTGCTCAAGCGGGTGGCTGCCGGCGACGGCGTCTCCTACGGCCACGAGTGGATCGCTCCCGTCGACACGACGGTGGCGTTGCTGCCCGTGGGCTACGCCGACGGCATCACGCGTGCGCTGAAGAACCGATACGAGGTGTCGATCCATGGCGTGCGGTATCCGGCGGTGGGCCGGGTGTGCATGGACCAGATCGTCGTCGACCTCGGACCCGGCCGTCCCGACGTCGCCGAGGGGGACACCGCGTACCTCTTCGGACCGGGCGACCACGGGGAGCCCACGGCCCAGGACTGGGCGGAGACGCTCGACACGATCAACTACGAGGTGGTGACCGGTATCCGCGGTCGAGTACGACGGACGTTCGCCGGAGGGGTCTCGTGATCAGCGCCCGTCTCGCCGGAATGGCCGGGGGCGCAGCGAGTATCGCGGCCGTGGCCGCCGTGGCCGGCATCACGGCGGTGCGGCGCCGGGTGGGCCCGCCGGTGCCCGACGCCGGTCGGCGCGAGGACTTCGAGTCGATGGAGTTCGATCGCGGGTGCGTCGTCGCGAGCGGAGACGGAGTGCCGCTGGCGGTGCGCGAGGTCGGTCCACTCGAGGCGCCGCTGACCGTGGTGTTCGTGCACGGGTACTGCCTGCGCATGGAGTGCTGGCACTACCAGCGCCGCGAGCTCGCCCGCCGGTGGGGCGACGACGTGCGGATGGTGTTCTACGACCAGCGCGGTCACGGCCGATCCGGTGACGTCTCGCCGGACGAGTGCGACATCGCCCGCCTCGGCATCGATCTCGCCGACGTGATCCGGGCCGTCGCACCGCGTGGACCGCTGGTGCTGGTGGGCCACTCGATGGGCGGCATGTCGGTGCTCGCGGCCACTCGCCAGTTCCCCGACGCGGTGGCCGAGCGGGTCGTCGGAGTCGCGCTGATGTCCACCACCGCAGCGGGTCTCGCGCGTACCGGTCTCGGACGGAACCTCCAGAATCCGGCCGTCGACGCGTTCCGGCTCGCGGTGCGGACCGCTCCGGGTGCGGTCCAGTTCGGCCGCGGTGTCGTGCGCGGGGTCATCGCCCCGGTGCTGCGCGCGGCGTCGTTCGGCACCGCGGTCAGTCCCGCCCTCGAGGCGTTCGCCGAGCAGATGATCCACGACACCTCGGTGGTGACGATGGTCAACTTTCTCCAGGCGCTCGAGCTGCACGACGAACTGGAGGCGCTGCCCGTCATCGCGGACACGGCGACCCTGGTGCTGTGCGGCGACGACGACTGGGTCATCCCGTTCGACAAGTCGGAGCAGCTGGCCGACGCGCTCCCGCACGCCGAAATGGTCCGGGTCCGCCGCGCCGGTCACCTGGTGCAGCTCGAGTTCCCCGACGAGGTGAACGACGCCCTGGACCGTCTGGTACAGCGTGCACGCGACGGACGGGTCCGCGCCGAACCGACGAGGCGAACCGTTGGCTGACGCGGTGCCGGTCGAGGGGGAGGCCGTCCTCTCGACGGCCGAGGACACCGAGCTCCTGGGCGAGCGCCTCGCCGCGGAGCTCGAAGCGGGCGACGTCGTGGTGCTCGACGGACCCCTCGGCGCAGGTAAGACGACGCTGACGAAGGGTCTCGCCCGCGGACTCGGCGTGCTCGGCCGCGTGAGCTCGCCGACGTTCATGATCGCGCGCACCCACCGCGCCGGCGGGGACACCGGCCCCGGGCTCGTGCACGTCGACGCCTACCGGCTGGGGCTCGGAACCGGCGCCTCGGCGATGGACGAGCTCGACGCCCTCGACCTCGACACCGAGCTGGCGGACTCCGTCGTCGTCGTGGAGTGGGGCGAGGGCATCGCGGAGGCCCTCGCCGACCGGCACCTGCTGATCCGGCTGCGGCGCGAGCCGGAGTCCGACGTCCGCACCGCCACGTGGCAGTGGATCGGGTGAGCACGGGTAATCTGGATCCCCGTGCTGATACTCGCCGTGGACACCTCCACTCCCGCCGTGACGGCCGGGGTGGTGCGGCTCGACGACACCGGCCCGCAGCCGCTCGCGACGCGCGTCACCGTCGACGCCCGTAAGCACGCCGAAGTTCTCACCCCACACATCCTCGAGTGCCTCGCCGACGCGGGCATCAGCGCGGACGACCTGTCCGCCGTCGTCGTCGGCACCGGACCGGGGCCGTTCACCGGCCTGCGCGTGGGCATGGCGACGGGAGCCGCCTTCGGTGACGCCCTCGGCATCCCGGTGCACGGTGTCGGCAGTCTCGATGCCATCGCCGCGGCCGTGCCCGGTGATCGCGAGGTCCTCGTCGTCACGGATGCGCGTCGCCGGGAGGTGTACTGGGCACGGTTCCGCGGCGCCGAGCGCGTCGCCGGACCGTTCGTCTCGCCCGCCGCGGACATCGTCGTGGGGGAGTCGACGGTGGTGGCCGGATCGGCACTGCACGTCGATCTGGTGGACCTGCCCGTGGAACCGGTCGAGAGTCCGTCCCCGGAATGCCTCGTCGCCGTGGCCGCGCAGGCGCTGCGCTCCGGCGCGGAGCCGACGTCGTTGGTGCCGCAGTATCTCCGGCGTCCCGACGCGGTCGCGACGGCCGATCGAGCGGCGAAGACCCGCGCATGATCGGCACGGTCGAACCGATGCGCGTCGAGGACGCGGACCGGTGCGCGGAGCTCGAGGCCGTGCTGTTCCCCACCGACGGGCCCTGGCCCGCATCGGCCTTCGTCGAGGAACTGCGCGGCCCGCACGTGCGGTACTTCGTCGTGCGAGAGGACGACGGTCGGGCCGTCGGGTACGCCGGGATCGCGTTGCTGGGCAAGGGCGAGGACACCGAGTCCGAGGTCCACACCATCGGCGTCGATCCCGCCGCGCAGCGTCGCGGTATCGGCAGGGCACTGCTCGACGCGTTGCTGCACGAGGCGGACCTGCACGGCGGTCCGGTGTTCCTCGAGGTGCGCACCGACAACGAGCCGGCCATCGAGTTGTACCGCCGGGCGGGCTTCGACATCGTCGGGACGCGCCGCCGCTACTACCAGCCCAGCGGTGCGGACGCGTACACCATGACCAGGCCCGCCCCGACTACGAGAGGTGGTCACCCGTGATCGTCATGGGGATCGAGAGTTCGTGCGACGAGACCGGTGTCGGCATCGTCCGCTACACCGGAGACGCGTCGGGCACCGGCACGTGCGAGATGCTCGCCGACGAGGTCGCGTCCAGTGTCGACGAGCACGCCCGCTTCGGTGGTGTCGTCCCCGAGATCGCATCGCGCGCACACCTCGAGGCCATCGTGCCCACGATGCGACGAGCGTTGGCGCAGGCGGGCATCCGTCGCCCGGACGCCGTCGCCGTCACCATCGGACCGGGCCTCGCCGGAGCGCTCCTCGTCGGTGTCGCGGCGGCGAAGGCCTACGCGGCCGCGTGGAACGTGCCGTTCTACGCGGTCAACCATCTCGGTGGTCACGTCGCGGTGGACACCCTCGAGCACGGCCCGATGCCGGAGTGTGTCGCGCTGCTGGTCTCGGGCGGACACACGCACCTGCTCGAGGTGTCCTCCCTCGCCGAACCGATCGTCGAACTGGGCAGCACCGTCGACGATGCGGCGGGAGAGGCCTTCGACAAGGTCGCCCGGCTCCTCGGACTCGGGTATCCCGGCGGTCCCGTGCTCGACGCGCTCGCCGCAGAGGGTGATCCGCGCGCCGTCGCGTTTCCTCGCGGCATGACCGGACCACGCGACTCCCGCTACGACTTCTCGTTCTCCGGCCTCAAGACCGCGGTGGCTCGCCACGTCGAGTCGGCGCAGCGCGCCGGCCGTCCGATCGTGGTGGCCGACGTGGCCGCGTCGTTCCAGGAGGCCGTCGCCGATGTCCTGACGATGAAGGCGCTGCGCGCTGTGACCGACCGGGGGATCGGCACCCTCGTCCTGGGCGGCGGTGCCACTGCGAACTCGCGTATCCGATCGCTCGCCGAGGAGCGGTGCGCCGCGGCCGGGGTGACGTTGCGCGTGCCCACTCCGCGTCGATGCACCGACAACGGCGTCATGATCGCCACGCTCGGGGCGCACATCGCTGCATCCGGAGCCGAGCCGTCACCACTGACGGCGGCGACCGATCCGGGCCTGCCCGTCTCGGTCAGCCAGGTCGTCTGACGGCCCGTCAGGCGGGTGGTGCAGTCGACGGTGTGACCGCCGGAGCGGACGTGGTCGGTACGGGAACGAGGCCCTCGGGGAGCACGGACTCCGGCACCACGGCACCGGGCGCGGGCGACACCGGTGTCGATCCGGACTCGGGCGTGCTCTCCGGCGTCGTCACCGGCGGGGTCGGCAGCACACTGGTCAGGTCCGTCCACCACGGCGGGATTCCGGGAACGTCCGGCAGGACGATGACCGGAAGATCGGGAGCCGGGCGGAGCGTCGGGGTGGTGGACGTCGGCGGCGCCACGGTCGTCGTCGCCGTGGCCGACGGTGACGACGAGCGAGTCGGGTAGGGACGCACCTCGGGGGTGTAGGTGTAGTCGGTCGTCGGCCACGGTTCCGCGGCCGTGGGCTCCGGCGCGTCGTCCTCCCAGCCACCGGTCAGAGCGGGCGGCGCCGCCTCGGGTGCCGACGCGCTGGTGGCCGTCTCCTCCGTGGTCGAGTTCGGGAGTTCCGAGGTGGCCACCGTGGTGACGGCCGGCTCGCTCGACGGGGTCAGGGCCTGGACGCCGTACGCGAGCACGACGGCCATGGCCGCGCACGCCGCGGCGAGCAGCCCGACCGTTCGCAGGCCCCCGGCGATCGAGGTGGGCGGCCGGGTGGACGCGGGCAGCACCGAGTGGCCGAGGTCGCGGGCCAGCAGGGCTGCGCCCTTGGCCACGGCGGCATCGGGTTCGGGCGTCGGCACCGCGGGCACGTCGGCGGCGTGGGTGATGGTCTCGACCACGGCGGGCACGTGGGCGCCGCCGCCGACCACGGCGGCCGCCTCGGGGCGTGCGGTCGGGCCGGCCTCGTCGAGCACCTCGAGAACCAGCTCGCGCAGCGCAGCCAACGGTGCGGCGATGGCGACGACCATCTCGGCGCGAGTCACGGTGAGCGTCTCGGCTCCGGGCAGATCCACGGTGACGGACTCGTGGAAGGACAGTTGCTCCTTGGCCGTGCGCAGACGTGCCGCGACCACCGGGCGATCCGAGGTGGTGACCGCGGGCAGCCTCTCGGCGGTCAGGGCGAGGAGGTGCGCGTCGAGGACGGCTCCGCTGACCTCGTCGGTGCGCCGGACCGCGCGCACGGTGCCGTCGACCTGATCGATCACCGTCGTGGTGGTGCCCGAGGCGCCGACGTCGACGAGCAGGACGTGGCCGTACCGCGCCACCTCGCCGGTGTGCCGGAGCCAGCACAGCAGAGCGTCGGTGTCGGTCACCAGATGGTCGTCCGTCACGTGATGACGACGGGTCGCCGACAGAATGGACCGCGACCCGAGGCCGCCGCGATGCGCCACGGCGATACGTCCGCCCGACGTGGCGGGGCGGGTGTCGTCGTCGACGAGGTGGTGGGACGCGAGATCGAGCGAGGTGGCGACCAGGTCACCGATGTCGGAGCGGGCGCCCTCGGCGGTCACGGTGCGGTAGTCGAAGGTCTCGGTACCGTCGGGAGCGGTGGTGAGGACGGCGCAGCACACCACCTCGGATCCTGCCGAGACCCCGATGGTGGGTTCGGGGACCACACTCTCCTGCTGTGTGTCCGACACGTGCATGCACCTCCTCGGGCGGTCGTTCCTACGCTGCCGTTATACGAATGTTACCGAACTCCGCCGGAAATAGTGCACATCCCGCGCTGGTTCCGGCCGCGGAGGGACACCGAACCCCTTCCTGACCAGTGCAATGACGAGACGTCACGAAAGTGAGAAAGGGGCGCGTCACCGTGTCTGCGAGCGTCGAGATCGGCATCACCACCTTCGCCGAGACCTACCCGGAGGAGGGAGTCCAGGAGGTGCGCGGCCACGGTCGACGACTGCGCGAGGTGGTCGAGGAGGCCCAGCTCGCCGACGAGGTGGGACTGGACGTGTACGGCGTCGGTGAGCATCACCGCGAGGACTTCGCCGCGTCCGCGCCCGCCGTCGTGCTCGCGGCGATCGCGGCGCGGACCGAGCGCATCCGTCTGACGCATCAGCGTCGGCACGCTGCCCCACGAGACGGTGCTGCGCTCCATCGAACTTCTGGGCCGCGAGGTCGCGCCTCTGGTCCACGAGGCGATGGCGTCCTCGACGCGACACGAGAATGTGCACTCGTGAAGGTTGAGTGCTGGCACTCGCGTGTATAGAGTGCTAGTCGACGACAGGTTCAGTGACCCGGCACCCGCGACGACGGGCCACCGCAATCGTGCGTCGTGAACCAGAGCAGTACCCAGCAGGACGAACACCAGCACAATCCGTGCCGGGGACCAGCCCCGGACCGACAATCGTGAAAGTGGAGGGCTCATCGTGGCAGGCGTGAACATCAAGCCGCTCGAGGACAAGATCCTCGTCCAGGCCGTCGAGGCCGAGACGACGACCGCCTCCGGCCTGGTCATCCCCGACACCGCCAAGGAGAAGCCCCAGGAGGGCACCGTGGTGGCCGTGGGTGAAGGCCGAGTGACCGACAAGGGAAATCGCATCCCTGTCGACGTCAAAGAGGGTGACACCGTCATCTACAGCAAGTACGGCGGCACCGAGATCAAGTACGCCGGCGAGGAGTACCTGATCCTGTCCGCACGCGACGTGCTGGCAGTCATCTCCAAGTAAGCCCCACGCCCTCCGCCCCGGTGTCCTTGTCTCGAGGACCCGGGGCGGAATGCGTCACGCCGTACTGATGAGGAGTTGGTAGGCCACATGTCCAAGCAAATCGAATTCAACGAGGTCGCACGACGCAGCCTCGAGAGGGGCGTCGACAAGCTCGCCGACGCCGTCAAGGTCACCCTCGGGCCCCGCGGCCGGCACGTGGTGCTGGCCAAGGCCTTCGGTGGTCCCACCGTCACCAACGACGGCGTGTCCATCGCCCGTGAGATCGACCTCGAGGATCCCTTCGAGAACCTCGGCGCACAGCTCGTCAAGAGCGTCGCCACCAAGACCAACGACGTCGCCGGTGACGGTACGACGACGGCGACGGTACTGGCACAGGCCCTGGTCAAGCAGGGGCTCAAGAACGTCGCCGCCGGTGCCAACCCCATCGCGCTCGGCGCCGGCATCACCAAGGCCGTCGAGCACGTGTCCGAGGCACTGCTCGCCGCCGCGGTTCCCGTGCAGGGCGAGAAGTCCATCGCGCAGGTCGCCACCGTGTCGTCCCGCGACGAGGTCATCGGCCAGATGGTCGGCGAGGCGCTCACCCGCGTCGGCGCCGACGGTGTCGTGACGGTCGAGGAGTCGAGCTCGCTCGTCTCCGAACTCGTCATCACCGAGGGCGTGCAGTTCGGCAAGGGCTACCTCTCGCCGTACTTCGTCACCGATCCGGACAGTCAGGAAGCGGTCTTCGAGGACGCGCAGATCCTGCTGTACCGCGAGAAGATCTCGTCCCTTCCCGATTTCCTGCCGCTCCTGGAGAAGATCGCGGAGTCGGGCAAACCGGTTCTCATCATCGCCGAGGACATCGAGGGCGAGGCACTGTCCACGCTCGTCGTGAACTCGATCCGCAAGACGGTCAAGGCCGTCGCGGTGAAGGCGCCGTTCTTCGGAGACCGCCGCAAGGCGTTCCTCGAGGACCTCGCCATCGTCACCGGTGCGACCGTCATCAACTCCGACATCGGCCTCAGCCTCAAGGATGCGGGCCTCGACCTGCTCGGCAGCGCACGCCGCGTCGTCGTCACCAAGGACGAGACCACCATCGTCGAGGGTGCGGGCACCGCGGAGGCCATCGCCGACCGCGTCGGACAGCTCCGTCGCGAGATCGAGGCGACCGAGTCCGACTGGGACCGCGAGAAGCTCGAGGAGCGTCTGGCGAAGCTGGCCGGCGGAGTCGCGGTCATCAAGGTCGGTGCCGCCACCGAGACCGACCTCAAGGAGCGCAAGTTCCGCGTGGAGGACGCCGTCAACGCCGCCAAGGCAGCTGTCGAGGAAGGCATCGTCTCCGGTGGAGGCGCCGCGCTCGTGCACGCCAGCCGCGGCCTGAAGGACCAC
This sequence comes from Rhodococcus sp. NFXS4, assembly GCF_058139645.1. Taxonomy (NCBI): domain Bacteria; kingdom Bacillati; phylum Actinomycetota; class Actinomycetes; order Mycobacteriales; family Nocardiaceae; genus Rhodococcus; species Rhodococcus sp. NFXS4. The sequence continues at coordinate 2,936,834 of NZ_CP192221.1, read as the reverse complement.
CTCGGTCTGACGGGCGACGAGGCCATCGGCGTCGAGGCAGTGCGCCTCGCGCTGCGGGCCCCGATGTACTGGATCGCGAGCAACGCCGGTATCGACGGTTCCGTCGTCGTCGGCAAGCTCGTCGACGCGGACGACGGCACCGGCTTCAACGCCGCCACGCTGACGTACGGCGACCTGGTCGCCGACGGCGTCATCGACCCGGTCAAGGTCACTCGCTCGGCCGTGGTGAACGCCGCGTCCGTCGCGAAGATGATCCTCACGACCGAGTCGACCGTCGTCGACAAGCCTGAGGTCGTCGAGGACGAGGGCGGCCACGGTCACGGCCACAACCACTGACCACCCTCTCGACGAGCGAGGCCCCATCGGACACTGTCCGGTGGGGCCTCGCTCGTTCGTGGGGTCAGGAGGCCAGACGGCGACGGTTGCGCCGCGCGAAGACCTCTCGCTCGGTCTCGGACATGCCGCCCCAGATGCCGTACGGCTCGCTCACGGCGAGCGCGTGGCTCCGGCACTGGGCGAGGACGGGGCACGCGCGGCACATCTCCTTGGCCTTCATCTCGCGTTGCGCTCGCGCTCGTCCTCGTTCACCATCGGGATGGAAGAACATCGACGAGTCCTCGCCGCGGCACGATCCGTGCATCTGCCAATCCCAGATATCGGCATTGGGTCCGGGAAGGTGATTGGGCTGGGGCATTGTGTACTCCTAGGACTCTCACGCACGGTCGTGAATTCTTCTGGTGCAGTTCACGATCTGTCGCAACCGTAGAGCCGGGCGAGTTTCACCGTCAACAGTCTCGATCGTGGTGATCTGCATACTCCGAGCAGGCATTAATTAACTCGGACGACACTTTTCTCTGGTGTCGAGCCGGTAGGGGAGTCCTCGTAATGTCCCTGTCACATCGTCGACAAGACACCGACACACTGTGCCCGGAAATGTCGTGACATTTCGTGTGTAAATTCCTGGATAACGCCCGAAGACTATTCTGTTTCCCGTGCAGTCCTCGTGTCCTCCCGTGCCCGGTCCGGACTCCCTGACACGGTGGTCGGAGGCCGTCGACGCCGGGGCCCGCGGGTGGTACGCCGCCTCGCTCACCCGGGCCCGGTCGCTGCGGCGCGACGCCGATCCGGCCGTGCGGTCCCTGAGCGCGAGCCTCGAGGGGTCGCTGCTGCGCCAACTCGGCCGCCACACCGACGCCGCGGTGCGTGACGGCGCGGCGCTCGTCGACAGCGGCTTCTCCCGTGGGACAGGTCCGCGCCGGGCGATCGACGTCGACGCCGCCGTGGACGCCCTCGTCGGTCTCGCCGCCGATGCCATCGGTCCCCGCCGCCTCGCGCGGGCCGACGTCCTCCTCGCCCGGGCGGAGTCGGTGCTCGCCACCCGGCCCGGGCACCAGCGAGTGTCTCTCCGCGTGCTGTGGGTCCGTGCGGAGGTGGCGATGGCGTCGGGTGACGCGCGGCGCGCCCTCGACGCGGCGGAGGCATCCGTTCGGGCGGCACGGGAGTTCCGGTCGCCGCGGCACCTCGTCAAGTCCCGTGTGGTGCACGCCGCGGCCCTGCTGGTGGGGGGTGATCACGCGGGCGCCGCGACGGCAGCGCGCGCGGTGCGCGACGACGCCGTCGCCGCCGACCTGCTCCCGCTCGCGTGGGCCTCCGCCTGCCTGTCCGAAGCGTGCGGTGACCGCGACGCCGGCGCTGTCCGACGGGTGTTCGAGGTTGCGATCCGGTCACGCGGTGGGCAATTCTCGTGACCGAACCGTACGGTTCGGTCGAGCCGCGTCGGGCGGCGACTATCCTTGAGAGGTTCCGCACCGGGCCGTCGGGGACCGGGAGGAAGCGCGCTCGATTCCGGAGCGGGCCCGATGTGAGGTGGGAAACACTCTGACGATGATTGCCACGGGTGAGGGGCTGGACTCGGCCGTCGCCGCAGCTGCTCGCGGCGACCGAAGGGCTCTCTCCGTCGTCCTCGAAACCATCAGGCCGATCGTGGTCCGGTACTGCCGCGCGCGCGTCGGTGCAGGTGAGAGGGGTCAGCTGTCTGCTGATGACGTCGCCCAGGAGGTGTGCCTCGCGGTCATGACAGCGCTGCCGCGCTACGAGGACCAGGGCCGCCCCTTCATGGCGTTCGTGTACGGGATCGCATCGCACAAGGTCGCGGACGCCCATCGCAGCTCGTCGCGTAACAAATCCGAACCGATGGCCGATGTACCGGATGTCATGTCCATCGAGGACGGCCCCGAGCAACGGGCGCTGGATTCGGAGGCAGGACGCCGCGTGAACGAACTGCTGTCGACGCTGTCGGAGAAACACCGCGAGATCCTGGTGCTCCGGTTGGTGGTCGGGTTGTCGGCAGAGGAGACGGCCGCCGCCGTGGGTAGTACCGCAGGCGCCGTTCGTGTGGCGCAGCACCGGGCAATAGCGAAGCTGAAGAACGAAGTAGTGGGAGCAGGTGACAAGTATGGCTAGGGACTCGTGGCGCGGCAGCGCTGGAGATTCTCGGCACGGCGCCTCCGGACACGGAGCCACCGGCCGCCCCGACGCCTCCGGCGCAGGTGGCGTCGATCCCCGAGCCGTCGACGACCTCGAGTCGTCCGGCCCCGTCGACATCATGGCCGTGCGCCGTGACGACGCGCTCATCGATGCGATCGCGAGCGACGGTCCCGTCGCGACCGTCGACTCCGACGAGTATCGCCTGGCCAGTCTGCTGGCCGAATGGCGTTCCGACATCCTCGCCGACCCGCTCCCCGAGAGTCCCGATCTCGATCAGGTCGCCGCGGCGATCGATCTCGCGCTGGCCGAGGACGCGCTGCACCGTCAGCGCACGCGGAGCCGGATGCGTTTCCTGCGCCCCGTCGCCGGTGCCGCGGCCGCCGTCGCGTTCCTCGCGGGTGGTGTCACGGCGTTCTCGTACAGCGCGATGCCGGGCGATCCCCTGTGGAAGGTGAAGGAGGTCGTCTTCACCCAGCAGGCCGATTCGACGGTCGCGCAGGTCGATACCACGTCGGCGCTGCAGGAGGTCGAGGATCTGCTCGCTCGTGGTGACGCGGAGACGGCCAAGACTCGTCTGGCCGAAGCCGCACAGCGCACGGAGAGCATCCGCGACGAGGACGAGCGTGCCCAGCTGCAAATGTGGTGGACGCGCCTGTCGGACGAGTTGGCGAAGCTGACAGCGCCGGCCGCCGTTCCGCCGCCGGCGTTGCCGACCACGCCGGTCACCACGGTGCCGACCGTGCCGCAGGACATCATCCCGGAGATTCCCGTCGATCCGAGCCTGCAGCTCCCGCAGGTCCCGCTCCCGACGGAGATCCCGCAGCTGCCGACCGACATCCAGCTGCCGTTCCCGCTGCCGACGGACCTGCAATTGTTCCCGCAGGCGCCCACCACAACGGTCACCATCCCGCCGGAGATCCTGCGAGCCCCTGCGCCCGTGCCGTCGACGACGGCGGCGGTCACCCCGGACACGTCCGTGGTGCCCAACTGACCTCGAGTCACCGACCACGTGCACGACGAAGGCCCGCAGACACTGTCTGCGGGCCTTCGTCGTGAGGTGGTGTCGCGCGCCGACGTCCTAGGAGTCGTACCCGTCGCCCTGGAGCGCGTCGTTCATGGACGCATCCGCGTACCCGCGGCAGTAGTCCCACGTGACGTACGCGTCGGGAATGGGGTCGTACGCGGGCTCGTGGGGACGCACCGTGCCGTCGACGAGCAGCTGCAGCAGGTTCGCGCGCAGCATGTCCCAGTCGTGGTAGTGGTCCTGCTGGCAGTCCTCGCAGCACACGACGAGGCCTCGCACGCCGCGGTGGGCGAGCAGTGCCTCGTAGACGGCGAGATCCGCGAGATCCTCCTCGACCGCCAGGCGTTCCTGGGGATCGAGGGGCTGTCCGGGCTCGATGGCGTCGAGGGCGGCCGAGGGGTCGGCTGGATCGCCGGCGAAGGGATCCGGCGGCAGACCTGGAGGCAGTTGATCGCGCACACGTCCACGGTACGCAGCAAGTGCCGGTCTGCGCCAGCGCTACACGGCTCCGCAGGGGTCCGGCTGCCTCCGGCGCACGGGGTGACCTGCGCCGGGCGGGGGACCGATACGATGTACCGCGAGCGGACGAGGGAAGTCCCCGGCTCGCACATCGATCGACCGCAGCTCAGGAGGGCCCGATCCGTATGAGTACCCCCGACAGGCCCGTGACCGCCGCAGAGGACTCGACCGCCCGCGTCGAGGCGACCCGTGTCCGCACCGGTGGCGACGACCCGAACAAGGTTGCCATGCTGGGCCTCACCTTCGACGACGTTCTCCTCATACCCGCCGCATCGGATCTCATTCCGAGCAAGGTGGACACGTCCAGCCAGCTCACCCGCGAGATCCGGCTGCGCGTCCCCCTGGTGTCCAGCGCCATGGACACCGTCACCGAGGCACGCATGGCCATCGCCATGGCTCGCGCCGGCGGTATGGGCGTCCTGCACCGCAACCTGTCCGCGGCCGATCAGGCGGCGCAGGTCGAGGTGGTCAAGCGGTCCGAGGCCGGCATGGTCACGGATCCGGTGACGTGCTCGCCGTCGGACACGCTCGCCGAGGTCGACGCGCTGTGCGCCAAGTTCCGCATCTCCGGCCTGCCCGTCACCGACGAGCGCGGCGAACTGGTCGGCATCATCACCAACCGCGACATGCGGTTCGAGGTCGACCAGAACCGCACCGTCGCGGAGGTCATGACCAAGGCTCCGCTGGTCACCGCGCGCGAGGGTGTCACGGCCGACGCCGCGCTGGGGCTGCTGCGTCGTCACAAGATCGAGAAGCTGCCCATCGTCGACGGACACGGCCGGCTCACCGGTCTGATCACCGTCAAGGACTTCGTCAAGACCGAGCAGCACCCCTACGCCACCAAGGACCGCGACGGTCGCCTGCTGGTCGGTGCCGCCGTCGGCGTCGGCGACGACTCCTGGTCCCGCGCGATGCTTCTCGCGGAGGCAGGGTGCGACGTGCTCGTCGTCGACACGGCGCACGGGCACAACTCCCAGGTCCTCGAGATGGTCAGCAAGATCAAGGCCGAGGTGGGCGAGCGTGTCCAGGTCGTCGGCGGCAACATCGCCACCCGCTCGGGAGCGCGCGCCCTGGTCGAGGCGGGTGCGGACGCCGTGAAGGTGGGCGTGGGTCCCGGTTCCATCTGCACCACCCGCGTCGTCGCCGGCGTCGGTGCCCCGCAGATCACGGCCATCCTCGAGGCGGTCGCGGTGTGCAAGGCTGCCGGTGTGCCCGTCATCGCCGACGGCGGACTGCAGTTCTCGGGTGACATCGCCAAGGCTCTCGCCGCCGGCGCCTCCACCGCGATGCTCGGATCCCTGCTCGCGGGCACCGCCGAGTCACCCGGTGAGCTGATCCTGGTGGGCGGCAAGCAGTTCAAGAGCTACCGCGGCATGGGTTCGCTGGGCGCCATGCAGGGACGCGGCGCGACGAAGTCCTTCTCCAAGGACCGCTACTTCCAGGACGACGTGCTGGCAGAGGACAAGCTCGTGCCCGAGGGCATCGAGGGGCGCGTGCCGTTCCGAGGCCCGCTGTCCCAGGTCATCCATCAGCTCACGGGCGGACTGCGGGCCGCGATGGGCTACACGGGGTCGAACTCGGTGGAGGAGCTGCAGGAGGCGCAGTTCGTGCAGATCACCTCTGCCGGACTCAAGGAGAGCCACCCGCACGACATCACCATGACCGTCGAGGCACCGAACTACACTGCCCGCTGACTCGATTCCGGCCGGAGTCGAGCGCCACCCGACCCACGAGGTCCGGGAGGCTTACGAGAGAGGACGCGCGTGCGCGACCTGGTGGAAATTGGCATGGGCCGCACGGCTCGACGGACGTACGAGCTCGAGGACGTGGACATCGTCCCGTCCCGGCGTACCCGGTCGTCGAAGGAGGTGTCGACGGCATGGCAACTGGACGCCTACCGCTTCGACATCCCGATCGTCGCGCACCCGACCGACGCGTTGGTGTCTCCGACGTTCGCGATCGAGCTGGGCAAGCGCGGTGGCCTCGGCGTCATCAACGGTGAGGGCCTGTGGAGCCGCCACGCCGACGTGGAGTCGGTGATCGATCAGCTCGTCGAGCTCGCGGAATCGGACGTCGACGCGGACGCGCCGGTGAAGATGCTGCAGAAGCTCCACGCCGCACCCCTGCAGCCGGATCTGCTGGCCGCCGCCGTCGCGCAGGTGCGGGAGGCCGGTGTCACGGTCGCCGTGCGCGTCAGTCCCCAGAACGCACGGTCGCTGACTCCGGCACTGGTGGCCGCGGGCATCGACCTGTTGGTCGTGCAGGGCACGATCATCTCTGCGGAGCACGTGGGGCACCTGAGCGAGGAACCGCTCAACATGAAGACGTTCATCGCCGAGCTCGACGTTCCCGTCGTGGCCGGCGGCGTGAGCGACCACCGCACCGCCCTGCACCTGATGCGGACCGGCGCCGCGGGTGTCATCGTCGGCTACGGATCCACCGAGGGTGCCACCACCACGGGCGAGGTCCTCGGTATCGGTGTCCCGATGGCCACCGCGATCGCCGACGCCGCCGCCGCCCGTCGTGACTACCTGGACGAGACCGGCGGCCGGTACGTGCACGTGCTCGCCGACGGCGGGATCTCGACATCGGGTCATCTCTCGAAGGCCATCGCCTGCGGTGCGGACGCCGCCGTGCTCGGCGCACCGCTCGCCCTGGCCGACGAGGCTCCCGGCCGCGGCTGGTACTGGCCGTCGGCAGCGGCGCACCCGTCGATGCCGCGCGGTGCGTTCCTGCCCGTGTCGTTCGGCGAGGACCGTCCGTCGCTGGACCGCGTCCTGTCCGGTCCGTCGACGGACCCGTTCGGTTCGCTGGACCTGGTCGGCGGCCTGCGACGGTCGATGGCCAAGTCGGGCTACTCCGATCTCAAGGAGTTCCAGAAGGTGGGCCTCAACATCCGCGGATAGTCGCGACCAGTTCCTGTCACCCGGATTCACACGTACGGTATCGTGGTGCCGATCACGTCCGGGTCTATCAGGAGGTCTCGATGAGCGACGCAACCACGACGAGCGCCACCCCGCACTACGACGTCCTCGTCGTGGGGTCCGGCTTCGGTGGCAGTGTCACGGCGCTGCGGCTCGTCGAGAAGGGGTACTCGGTCGGCGTTCTCGAGGCCGGGCGTCGGTTCGAGGACGACGACTTCGCGGCGACCAGCTGGGACCTGAAGAAGTTCCTCTGGGCGCCGAAGCTGGGCTGCTTCGGCATCCAGCGCGTCCACCTGCTGCGTGACTGCCTCATCCTCGCCGGCGCCGGTGTCGGCGGCGGGTCGCTGAACTACGCCAACACGCTCTACCAACCGCCGCGGACGTTCTTCCAAGACCAGCAGTGGTCGCACATCACCGACTGGCACTCCGAGCTGACGCCGTTCTACGAGCAGGCGCAGAAGATGCTCGGTGTCGTGCAGAACCCGCACATGACCCCGGCGGACCACGTCATGAAGTCCGTCGCGGACGACATGGGCGTCGGCCACACCTTCATCCAGACGCCCGTCGGCGTGTTCTTCGGCGACGAGCCCGGCAAGACGGTGCCCGATCCGTACTTCGGCGGCATGGGCCCGGACCGCACCGGCTGCATCGAGTGCGGCGAGTGCATGACGGGCTGCCGCCACAACGCCAAGAACACGCTGCTCAAGAACTACCTCGGCCTCGCGGAGAAGGCCGGCGCGGACATCGTGCCAATGACCACCGTCACCGACCTGACACCGCGACCGGACGGTTCGTGGGTCGTGTCCACCGAGCGGACCGGCGCGCGCCTGCGCAAGGGCCGTGCCACCTACACCGCGGGGCACGTCGTCCTCGCCGCCGGCACGTGGGGCACCCAGCAGCTCATGCACAAGTTCCGCGACACGGGTTCACTGCCGAACCTCTCGCCCACGGTCGGGCGCCTGACGCGCACCAACTCGGAGTCCATCGTCGGCGCGGGCAAGCTGACTTACGACCCGTCGATCGACCTCACCCGCGGTGTCGCGATCACGTCGTCGTTCCACCCCAGTGCCGACACGCACATCGAACCGTGCCGCTACGGCAAGGGCTCCAACGCGATGGGCCTGCTGCAGACGCTCATGACGGACGGCGGCGGCCGCACCCCGCGGTGGCTCAAGTTCCTCGCCGAGGTGGTCAAGAATCCCGTCCGGTTCCTGCGCATGATGAACACGCGGCACTGGAGCGAGCGCACCATCATCGCGCTGGTGATGCAGAACCTCGACAACTCCATCACCACCTTCACCAAGCGTGGTCCGTTCGGGCGTCGCCACGTCAGCAGCCGGCAGGGACACGGCGAGCCGAACCCCACGTGGATCCCGATGGGCAACGAGGCCACCCGGCGCATCGCGAAGAAGATCGACGGGATCGCCGGCGGGACGTGGGGAGAAGTCTTCAACATCCCGCTCACCGCCCACTTCCTCGGCGGCTGCGTCATCTCCGAGGACGTCGAGAACGGCGTCATCGACCCGTACCACCGCGTGCACAACTACCCGACGCTGAGCATCGTCGACGGCTCGTCGGTGTCCGCCAACCTGGGCGTCAATCCCTCGCTGACCATCAGCGCGCAGGCCGAGCGGGCCGCGTCGCTGTGGCCGAACAAGGGGGAGAAGGACCTTCGGCCCGCGCAGGGACTGCCGTACGAGCGCATCGAGCCCATCGCACCTCGCAGCCCGGTGGTTCCCGCGCACGCACCGGCGGCGCTCGTGCTGCCCATCGTCGAGATCCGGACGCCGACGAGTACGCCGCCGTCCTCGACGCGGGTCGTCAGCCACGCGGGCAGCACCGGCGCGGCATGAGGGCGGACGCGCTCTCTAGACTGTGCGCGTGACCGACTCCCCGCAGCAGGATCCCGTCCCGCCCCTCGAGAACGCGAATCCGGTGCTCGTCGTCGACTTCGGCGCGCAGTACGCCCAGTTGATCGCGCGGCGCGTCCGCGAGGCACGGGTGTTCTCCGAGGTCGTGTCGCACACGATGACGGTCGACGAGATCGCGGCGAAGAAGCCCGCGGCGATCGTGCTGTCCGGTGGTCCGTCGAGCGTCTACGCCGAAGGTGCGCCGCAGCTCGATCCGGCGCTGTTCGACCTGGACGTCCCGGTCTTCGGTATCTGCTACGGCTTCCAGGCGATGGCGGGTGCGCTGGGTGGCACGGTCACCCACACGGGCACCCGCGAGTACGGGCGCACCGACATCGACGTCTCCGGCGGAACGCTGCACGACGGGCTGCCGTCGACGCAGCCCGTGTGGATGAGTCACGGCGACGCCGTCACCGAAGCTCCCGAGGGTTTCGAGGTCGTGGCGACCAGTGCCGGCGCCCCCGTCGCCGGCTTCGAGAACCGGGCGCGACGCCTCGCCGGGGTGCAGTATCACCCGGAGGTCCTGCACTCCCCGCACGGTCAGCAGGTGCTGTCCCGTTTCCTGCACGACATCGCCGGCATCGCGCCGACGTGGACGGCGGCGAACATCGCGGACGCGCTGGTCGAGCAGGTGCGCGAGCAGGTGGGCGACGGCCGGGCCATCTGTGGTCTCTCCGGCGGTGTCGACTCCGCGGTCGCCGCGGCGTTGGTGCAGCGCGCGATCGGTGACCGCCTGACGTGTGTGTTCGTCGATCACGGACTGCTGCGAGCGGGAGAGCGCGAGCAGGTCCAGCAGGACTTCGTCGCCGCCACCGGCGCCCGATTGGTGACGGTGGACGCCGTGGACACCTTCCTGCGCGAGCTCGACGGCGTCTCGGATCCGGAGACCAAGCGCAAGATCATCGGCCGCGAGTTCATCCGATCGTTCGAGGGTGCGGTGAGCGCGGAACTGGGTGACAGTGCGGCGCACGGGGAGTCGATCGACTTCCTCGTCCAGGGCACGCTCTACCCGGACGTGGTCGAGTCCGGCGGCGGGAGCGGTACCGCCAACATCAAGAGCCATCACAACGTCGGCGGTCTGCCCGAGGATCTGCAGTTCTCGCTCGTGGAGCCGCTCCGGCTGCTGTTCAAGGACGAGGTCCGCGCCGTCGGCCGGGAGCTCGGCCTGCCCGAGGAGATCGTGGCGCGGCAACCGTTCCCCGGCCCGGGTCTGGCCATCCGCATCATCGGATCCGTGACGCCCGATCGCCTGGCGACGCTGCGCCATGCCGACGCCATCGCCCGCGAGGAGCTGACGATGGCGGGTCTGGACTCCCAGATCTGGCAGTGTCCCGTGGTGCTGCTCGCCGACGTCCGCAGTGTGGGTGTGCAGGGCGACGGCCGGACCTACGGTCATCCCATCGTCCTGCGTCCGGTGTCGAGCGAGGACGCGATGACCGCGGACTGGACCCGGCTGCCGTACGACGTGCTCGAACGGATCTCCACTCGGGTCACCAACGAGGTGCGCGAGGTGAACCGGGTGGTGCTCGACGTGACGAGCAAGCCGCCGGGCACCATCGAATGGGAGTGAGCCCGGCGGCGGACCGCCTGCGGTCGAACGGCGAGAGCTCTACTGCGAGCGAGACTTCCGGCGCCTGACGGGTGCCAGGACGAGGACCACGCCGACGACGATCGCGGCGATCACCAGGGTCCAGCCCGACGCGGCGCCGGCGACGATCGCGGTGGGGTCCGCGCCGACGAGCGTCGGGATCGCCAGCAGCAGTGCCGCCACACCGGCGATCAGCAGGACCGGTGAGGGTCCGCGGCGATCGGTACCGCTCGTGTCGTGTCCGGTCTCATCGGTCACGGTGCACCTCCAGATTTCCCAGCGCAGTGCTGGCCTCGATGGTCAGGGTCGGTCCTGCCGTCCCGTCGGATCCGCCGTCGACCCCGCCGGCTCCGATGCAGTTCGCGTTGCCGACGGCGCTACTGCAGTCGGTGACGACGTTCATGGTCGGTGACAGCAGAATCTCGGTGTTGCCGACGGCCTTCTCCACGGTCACGGTGCGGTCCTCGGTGAGGTCGAGCCCGCGCAGGTCGAGGACGAAGTTCCCCACACCGGACTCGTACGTGGGCGCCAGCGCGGCCATCGACGTGGGCGCGATCGTCACGTTGCCCATGTTCGGCGACTCGACACCGCGCAGGTCCTGCACGTCGACCAGGGACGACACGAGGACGAACCCGGCGAGCGGGGCCGCGAGAACGAGCAAGCCGTAGCCGCGCCGCAGGAACGCGCCGATGATCAGTCCGATGCCGACGACGGTCAGCGCCACCGCGCCGACACGGGGAGCGGTCACGATGGCGGCGCCCGTGGCGGCGCCGATGCCGATGGTCACGGCGGACGCGATGATGGCGAGGCCGATCACCGTGGACGTCAGGTGCGACTTCCGCGCGGGTGCGGGGACCGGGAGAACGGGGCGACCAGGTTCGGGGAGGTCCCAGGCGAACGGAGCGACCCCCAGCGGATCCCAGCTCGGCGGCGGCGGAGCGGACGGTGTGTCCGGGGTGTCCTTCGAGAACGAGACGGGCGCGGTGTGTGCGGCGGCCGGTTCCGGGACGTACTGGTCGGGAAGCGTCGAGTAGGCGTTCCAGTGCTGCGCGGCCGGACCGTGCGCAGACAGGGGAGCGCCGGCGAGCTCGACCGGTGACGGCGCGTTCGGAGTCCGACGGAACAGCAGGTACAGGGCCCCCAGCATGGCGATCGTGGACACCAGCCCCGATCCCATTCCGAGTGGTCCGACCGTGAGGACCGAGATGACGAGAGCGACGGACAGCACCACGGCCGTCGTGTGGGAGTCCGACGTGCGGCCGCGGCCGAGCAGCGACTCCGCCGGCGACACGACATCGCCGCGGCGCGGAAGCACCAGCCAGGCAGCGAGATACAGGACCAGGCCGGATCCACCGAACAGGGTGGAGACGACGAACGCGACACGGACGAGAACGGGGTCGACGCGGTAGCGGTGCCCGATTCCGGCGGCGACACCGGCACCGGGGCCCTGATCGGGCAGGCGCACGGGTCGGGTTCGCCAGATCTCGGACAGCTGGGCGGACGCGGTGGCGTGGGTCATGGATACATCCTGGGCTGCCGAGGCGTCCCGGCACATCGGGGCGAACCCTGATTTCGCCGGTGTCCACGCGTCGCGCGACTCGACCGAGATGGGGGAGAACCCCGATACCGCGGAGCCGTGAGCCGTGCCAGTATCGAGGCGTGTCCACCCTGCCCGCACAGCCTCCGCACACGCGGGAGCCCCCCGGCCGTCCGCCGTTGCCGACGCCGGCGCTCCGTCGCCGTGCCGCCGGACGTGTCGTCGGCGGTGTCGCGGGCGGTGTCGCCGATCATCTGGACGTCGACGTGTTCCGGGTGCGGGTCGTCTTCGCGGTGCTGTGCGCCGCGGCCGGCGCCGGTGCCGTCGCCTACGGACTGCTGTGGATCTTCACCTCCGCGGGTACCGACGTCCGCAGGCCGGACCGCTCGGAGAAGCGTCGCGCGTACGGGCTGATCGCCCTCGGGATCGGCGGCGCCGTCGCGCTGGGGTCGGGGCTGACGGGCAGCTCGTCCACGATCATCGCCCCTGTCGTCGTCGTCGCGCTCGGCGCCGCGCTGGTGTGGCGGGAGTTCGACGCGGCCGGGACCCGGACGGCGGACACCCGGCCTCGGCACGCACGCACGTCGGTACTCGGGTGGGCGCGCATCGTCGCCGGGGTCACGCTCGTGATCATCGGGCTCTGTGTCGTGCTCGTCGCCCGCGTGGACGTGCGGGCGCTGCAGTCGTCCCTGCTCGCCGTCGTCGTGACGCTGGTCGGGGCGGTACTGCTCACCGTCCCGCTCTGGATGCGGTTGTGGCGCGCCCTCGGTGACGAGCGCGCGGCACGCATCCGGAACGACGAACGCGAGGAGATCGCGTCGCACCTGCACGACTCCGTGCTGCAGACCCTCGCCCTGATCCAGAAGCAGTCCACCGACTCCGCCGAGGTGATGCGCCTCGCGCGCAGCCAGGAACGAGAGCTGCGCAAGTGGCTGTTCGGGGGAGACCGGGACGACCACGCGTCTCTCGTCCGCGCGTTGGCCACCATCGCCGGTGAGGTCGAGGACCACTACGGTGTGACCGTGGATCCCGTGACCGTGGGCGACGTGGCTCTGGACGAGCCGGTCGAGAGTTCGGGGTTGAGCCGTGAGGTCGCCACTGCTCTGCTCGGAGCCACGCGCGAGGCACTCGTCAACGCCGCCAAGCACTCCGGGGTGACCTCCGTCGACCTGTACGCCGAGGCGGGCTGCGACACCGTCGAGGTCTTCGTCCGCGACCGCGGGTGCGGATTCGATCCGGACAGCGTGCCGCAGGATCGCCAGGGCCTGGCGCGCAGTGTGCGGGCACGCATCGAACGCCGCGGCGGCTCGGTGCGGGTGCGGTCCGCACTCGGGCAGGGTTCCGAGATCCACATCTGTGTGCCGCGGGTGCGCGGCACGGGTACCACCGGGCACGCGGACTCCGTGCCCGACACCGCGAGAGAGGAACGGTCCGCGTGACCCTGCGAGTCTTCCTGGTCGACGATCACGGAGTGTTCCGGTCGGGGGTGCGCGCGGAACTGGGGCGCGAGACCGACATCGAGGTGGTCGGTGAGGCCGGGGGCGTCGCGGACGCGGTCCGCGGTATCGACGAGATCCGTCCCGACGTCGTCCTGCTCGACGTGCACATGCCCGACGGCGGTGGGGTCGCCGTTCTACAGTCCATCGCGGAGGGCCCGGTGTGCCTGGCGCTCAGCGTGTCCGACGCCGCCGAGGACGTCATCGCCGTGATCCGCGCCGGTGCTCGGGGTTACGTCACCAAGACCATCTCGGGGTCCGATCTCGCCGACGCGGTGCGCCGCGTCGCGGGCGGTGACGCCGTGTTCGGACCGCGGTTGGCGGGGTTCGTCCTCGACTCGTTCACCGGTCGCTCCGCGGCACCGGAACCGCCGCTCGATCCGGAGCTCGACTCCCTGACGCCGCGCGAGATGGAGGTGCTGCGTCTGCTCGCCCGTGGCTACACCTACCGCGAGATCGCCGAGACGCTCTTCATCTCGATCAAGACCGTCGAGACCCATGCCTCGAACGTGTTGCGGAAGACGCAGCAGTCCAACAGGAACGCCCTCACCCGCTGGGCACACCGACGGCGCATCGAATGAGGGCACGCACGATCGCGGCCGTCGTCGTCGGTCTCGGTGGGGTGGCCGCGGGCCTGGTGGCCGTCGTCTCGTCGATGCTCGAGACCAGCAGCATGGTGGTCGTGGGTCCCGCCTCCGCGGCGCCGATCCTGTTGTGCGTGACCGTCGTCGGAGTCCTGGTGTGCCTGCTCGCGCGGCGGTGGTGGATCGCCGCGGCGTCGGCCGTTCTCCTGGGGCTGGCCGCAGTGGTCGTGGTGCCGCTGTACGTACCGGGCGCCGCGGGAGTCGCCGATGCCGCCCCCGGTGAGTCGCTGCGCGTGATGCAGGCGAATGTCATGCTGGGAGAGGCGGATCCGCAGGCACTGGTGGCGTCGGTGCGGGAGCGCGACATCGACGTCCTCACCGTGCAGGAGCTCACCGAGGAGTCGGTGGGGGCATTCGACGCCGCCGGGCTCTCCGCCGCGTTGCCCTACCGGTTCGTGGCGCCGTATCAGGGCGGTGCGGGTGCCGCGATCTACAGCCGGTTCCCGCTGTCGAACGGCCGGGAACTGCCCGGTTACCTGCTCGCGAGCGTGACGGCGGATCTCGATGTCGGTGCGGCGCAGCCCCTCCGGGTCTACGCGGTGCATCCGGTGCCGCCCTGGCCGACACCCACCCCGGTGTGGGCGTCGGAGCTCGACATGCTCGGTGAGGAGTTGGCGCAGGCGTCGCCGGGAGCGGTGATCATCGGTGGTGACTTCAATTCCACGCACGCGCACAAGCGGTTCCGCGATCTGCTCACCGGCGGATACGTGGACGCGGCGGACGCTGTCGGTGCCGGGGTCATCCCGACCTACCCGATGGACACGTGGTACCCACCGGTGGTCGGGATCGACCATGTGGTGGTGCGGGACGCGCAGGTGCGCTCACTCGAGCCCATCGACATCGTGGGATCGGACCACCGCGGGCTCGTCGCGACCGTCGACGTCCCCTGACCGCGTCTTCGCCCCGCGAGTACGTCCGAACTGTCGTCCTGTGGGGGATGTTCGCGACAGTATGGCCGTACTCGCCAGGGACGGGGCCGGGGGCCGGGGGCCAGGGGGCGGGAGCGGGTCAGAGCACCAGGAGCAGGACGATGAGCAGGAGCAGCACCGCGCCGCCGATCGCGAGGTAGAGCGGCAGCCCGGCGGGGGCGCTGAAGGATTTGGGTTCCTTCGTCTCGAACGCGGGCGGGGAGTACGTCGGGCGCGGAGCCGGTCCGGGTGCCGGCGTGGTGGACGCCGCCGTCGGACGCGGAACCCGATCCAGAGGGGTGGCGGTGTCCGCTGCCGGAAGTCCCGTCATGGTGCGGCCGTGGATGCGTTCGCCTCGGCGGGAGGTGCCCGGGACTCGGGAGCCGCGCAGCGCCCAGAACGGGACCTGACCGTCGGCCGCGCGCAGCGGGTGGTTGATCACCGATCCGGCGTTGCCGTTCTTGCCCACGGCGAGGGTGACGAAGCGGGTGCGGACCTCGGCCATGGTGGGGCGGCGCGCGGGGTCGGGTTCGAGCATGTGCAGCAACGTGGCCGTCATCGGTCCGCTCTTGCGCGGTGGGATGATGCGCCCCCCGGCGACGCGGTGCAGCAGGGCGATGGAGTCGGCGTCGATGCCGAAGGGTGGTTGTCCCTCGGTCGCGGTGTACAGCGTGGCGCCGAGCGAGAAGACGTCGCTGGCCTCGGTGGGGTCCGCGCCGCGCGCCACCTCGGGTGCGAAGTACGCGGGGGTGCCGGTGATGACGGCGCTGTTCTCCTCGTGCGTGTCCGTCTTGGCGCGCGAGATGCCGAAGTCGCTGATCTTGACCATGCCCAGCGCGCTGCCGCGATCGGCGACCAGGATGTTGCCCGGCTTGATGTCGCGGTGCACGATGCCGGCGGCGTGGGCGGCGGTGAGGGCGTCGGCGATCTGGGCACCGATCTGGATGACCTCGTCCGGGGGCAGCGACTCGGCGATGTTGAGGGCCATCGCGAGGCTGCGGGCGGGGAGGTACTCCATGATGAGCCAGGGCTCGCCGCTGTCGAGTGCGACGTCGTGCATGGCGATGGCGTGCGGGTTGTTCAGCTGGGCCGCCATCCGCCCCTCGCGCATGGCGCGTTCGCGGATCTCGCGGGCGGCCTCGGGGGTGAGGTCCACGGTCGAGGTGGCCTGTTTGACGGCCACCTTGCGGCTGAGCAACGTGTCGCTCGCGAGCCACACCGCGCCCATTCCGCCGCCGCCGAGCTTGGAGTCGAGTCGGTAGCGACCGGCGAGGAGGTAGTCGGGTCCGATGACCGGTCGCGTGCGCCCCGAGCCGGCCACCGCTCCGCTGGGCTGCTGGTGATCAGTCACGGTGTTCGAGGTTATCGGACGAGCCGATCGAGTGCCGGGCAGGGCTGTCACCAGGACGTTTCCGGGCGTCTTGACGTTCGAACGGGCAGCGGCTTTACTGGTGTGAGCGTTCGAAAGTATGTTCGAATTCTCGGTCTTCCCCCGGGTCTCCAACGCAGTCTCGACCGTCCCGACCGGGGAGTGAGTATGCCTGTTTCCGTTGATCTCGAAGGCCTCGAAGGGCTGTCCCGCACCGAGCGGATCGAGTTCCTGCGGCGTCGTATCCGGTCCTCACCTGCGCGTGTGGCCGATGCCCCCGCTCCTGCCGCACCGGTCACCCTCACGGCCACCGCGCCTGCCCCGGATCCCGCGCCGGCCCGGGTCCGCCCGGTTCTCCCGGTCCCGGAGGCGTTGTCGGCGCTGCTCCCCGAGGGTGGGTTGGCCCGCGGCACGGTGGTCTCGGTGTCCGGCGCCGGATCGTTGCTCCTCGGGATCCTGGCGTCGGTCACCGGATCGGGACGGCACGCCGCCGTCATCGGTCTGCCGCGGCTGGGACTGTTGGCAGCGTCGGAGATGGGGGCGCATCTGCAGCGGGTGGCGCTGGTCCCGGATCCCGGGCCGGACCCGGTGGAGGTCGCCGCCGTGCTGCTCGACGGCATCGATCTGGTGGTGCTGGGGCTGGGCGGCATGTCGGTGCCGCCGTCGCGAGCGCGGGCGGTGGTCGCTCGGGCGCGCAACAAGGGCGCCACGCTGATCGTCACCGACGGACGCTGGGACGGCGCCGAGCTCCGGTTGGACGCCCGCATCCGCGGGTACGGCGGGCTCGGCTCGGGGGCCCGTACGGGTCACGGCCGGGTGCGCGCCGTGCATCTGGGCGTCGAGGTGCAGGGCCGTGCCGTCCGGCCGCGGACCGGCCGGTTGACCCTGACGTCCACGGGCGACGGGGTCGAGTGGGGATCGGCCGACTCCACCGTGTCGCATCAGGATCCGGTGCTGGAAGCGCTGCCGTCGTGAGCACCGACCGCCGGAGCCGGGTGCTGGCTCTGTGGTGCCCCGACTGGCCGGCCGTGGCCGCTGCCGCCGCGGCGGAGATCCCGGCCTCGTCGCCGGTGGCGGTGGTCTCCGCCAATCGTGTCGTCGCCTGCTCCGCGACGGCACGCGCCGAGGGGGTCCGTCGCGGCGGCCGACGCCGTGAGTCGCAGGCCCGCTGTCCGGAACTGTATGTGGCGCGGGCTGATCCGGATCGTGACGCGCGGCTGTTCGAGCCGGTCGCCTCGGCGGTGGACGAGGTGGTGCCCGGTATCGAGGTGCTGCGGCCCGGCCTGTTGCTGCTGTCGGCGCGCGGTGCGGCGCGGTACTTCGGTTCGGAGGAGGCCGCGGCGGAGCGACTGGTGGACACCGTCGCGGCGGTCGGTGTCGAGTGCCAGGTGGGGATCGCCGACGAGGTGTCGACGGCCGTCGTCGCGGCTCGGCACGGCGCGATCGTGCCGCGGGGGAGCGGCGCGCAGTTCCTGGCTCCGCTCCCGGTGGCCGAGTTGTCGGCGGAACCGTCTCTCGCGGCGCCGGAGCGGGTGGACCTGGTGGATCTGCTGGTGCGGCTGGGTCTGCGCACGGTGGGGGACTTCGGGGCACTGTCACCGGTGGACGTGGCCTCCCGCTTCGGCACCGACGCGGTCCTCGCGCACCGCAGCGCGCGAGGTGAGCCGGAGCGGCCGCCCTCGGCGCGCGTGCTTCCTCCCGATCTCGAGGTCGAGTACCGCTGCGACCCTCCAATCGATCGCGTCGACGCGGCGGCGTTCGCGGGTCGAGCCCTGGCCGAGAGACTGCACGTGACGCTGTCGGCCGCGGCCGTGGCCTGCACCCGGTTGCTGGTGCAGGCCACCACGGCCAACGGTGAACACCTCTCCCGCACGTGGCGATGCGCGGAACCGCTCACTCCCGAGGGCACCGCGGATCGCGTGCGATGGCAGCTCGACGGCTGGCTCACCGGCCGCAGTGAGAACAAGCCGACCGCCGGCATCGTCCTGCTGCGTCTCGAGCCGGTGGAGGTGGTGTCGGCGGGTGCGCTGCAGCTGGGACTGTGGGGCGGAGTCGGCGACGAGGACGAGCGGGCCCGCCGTGCCCTGGTGCGGGTGCAGGGTCTGCTGGGCGGCGACGCCGTCCAGGTGGGTGTGCTCAGCGGTGGTCGGGGGCCGGGTGAGCGCGTGACGATGCTGCCGTGGGGCGACGAGCCGGTGCCCGATGCTGATCCCTCCGCTCCGTGGCCCGGCCGGTTGCCGTCCCCGTCGCCCTCGGCGCTGATGCCGACGCGTCCGGAGATCGCCGTGACCGACGAGTCGGGAGTGGCGGTGCAGGTCACCGAGCGCGGCATGTTCGATCGCGTGCCCGGCCGGGTCGACTGGGGATCGCGGAGCTGGGTGCTGCACGGCTGGGCGGGACCGTGGGCGGCGGACGAGCGGTGGTGGGATCTCGGCGCCACCTCCACGGCCCGCCAGGTGGCACGGGCGCAGGTGCTGCTGGAGGACACCCGTGCCCTGCTGGTCCTGCACGACGGTGGACGATGGTTCGTGGAAGGGATCTACGAATGACGGCGGAACGCGCACGGGAACGCACGGGCGAGGCCACGATCCTGCATGCGGACCTCGACTCCTTCTACTCCTCGGTGGAGCAGCGGGACGACCCGTCGCTGCGCGGGCGACCCGTCATCGTCGGCGGTGGTGTGGTTCTGGCGGCGAGCTACGAGGCCAAGGCCTTCGGCGTGAAGACGGCCATGGGTAGCCGGCAGGCGCGCGCTCTGTGCCCGCAGGCGGTGGTGGTGCCGCCCCGGATGGCCGCCTACTCGCAGGCGAGCAAGGACGTCTTCGAGGTGTTCGAGAACGTCACCCCGCTGGTCGAGGGCATCTCCATCGACGAGGCCTTCCTCGACGTCACCGGGTTGGCGCGGCTGTCCGGATCGCCGTCGGACATCGCTCGGGACCTGCGTCGCACGGTGGCGGAGGACGTCGGTCTCCCCATCACCGTCGGGGTGGCGCGTACCAAGTTCCTCGCCAAGATCGCCAGTGCCGTCGCCAAGCCCGACGGCCTGCTGGAGGTTCCGCCGGATCGTGAGCTCGAGTTCCTGCATCCGCTTCCGGTGGAGCGCATGTGGGGCGTCGGCAGGATCACCGCCGACAAGCTGCACGCGCAGGGCATCCGCACCATCGGTGACCTCGCCGCGCACCGCGAGGGCGCGCTGGCCGCCGTCCTCGGATCGGCCGCGGGTCGGCACCTGCACGCCCTGTCGAACGGTGTCGACGCGCGCCGGGTGAGCACCGGCACGAGCCGGCGGTCGGTGGGTGCCCAACATGCTCTGGGGCGTCGTCACAAGACCCCGGCGGACATCGACGCAGCCCTCGTCGGACTGGTCGACCGTGTCACTCACCGCATGCGGAAGGGTCACCGGGCAGGTCGCACGATCACGCTGCGCCTGCGTTTCGACGACTTCACGCGAGCGACGCGATCCACGACGCTGAGCCGTGCGACGGCCGACACCCACGTCGTGCTCACCGCGGCCCGATCGCTGCTGGGCGCATCGATGTCGACCATCACGATGCAGGGCCTCACCCTTGTCGGCGTGGCGGTGTCGAATCTCGAGGACGGCGCCGCGATGCAGCTCGAGCTGCCGTTCGAGACGCCGGAGGACGAGCATCCGACCATAGACCGGACGGCCCTGGACGAGGCGCTCGACGGAGTGCAGCGCCGGTTCGGCACCTCCGCGCTCACGCGCGGTGTGCTGCTCGGGCGAGAGGAGCAGACATCGGTGCCCATGCTCCACGAGTGAGGGTCGGCGCCTCTGGGAGGATGGCTCGATGATCATGACGGACGGTGTGGTGGACGCCGAGGGCGTGCGGCTGCACTATCGAGATTCCGGTGGTGACGACGTGCTGGGGTCGCCCGTCGTGCTGGTGCACGGCATGGGCGGCGACGGCCACACCTGGGACGCGTTCGCGCGCACACTGGTTCGGCGGGGCCGCCGTGTCGTCGTCCCGGACCTCCGCGGGCACGGCCGCAGCGGACGCGCACGGAGTTACCTGTTCGGTGAGTTCGGCGACGACCTCGAGGCGCTCCTGGATCATCTCTCGCTGACTCGCGTCGACCTCGTCGGCCACTCCCTGGGAGGCCACGCCGCGACGCTCGTCGCCCAACGCCGTCCGACGACGGTGCGCAAGCTCGTGGTCGAGGAGGCTCCACTCCCCATCCGTCCTGGTGACGAGACCCCGTCGATCACGACGAAGTTCCCGTCCGCGCGCGAACTGTTGCACGCCACGACCAGCGTGATCCGACACCCCCGCGCCGTGCTGGCCTTCGATCGGTCGATGACCTCGTCCGCGCTCACCCAGTTCCGCGCCCCCGATCCGCTGTGGTGGGAGGCGCTGGCGCACATGGAGAGTGATGTGCTGTTGGTCGTCGGTGGTCCCACCGGCATGGTCGACCGCGCGCGCCTCGAGGCGATGACGGCGCTGGTGCCGCGCAGCCGGGTCGTCGCCGTGGACAGCGGCCACAGTGTGCATCGGGATCGGTTCGCCGAGTTCGACGCCGCGGTCGGCCCGTTCCTCGCCGAGCACCAGGAAACTCCCCGCGCCCTGTGAGGCGTCCAGAACCGACGACGTCCTCGCCGTCCCTGGCGACCACAGTCGTTACCGTCGGCGCATGACGGCACCCACCCAGCAGTTCACCGTGACCCGGACCGACGGCGAACTCGCTGCTCGGGCCCTGATGTACGCCGTGTCCGAGCTCAGCCTCATCAGGGTCACCGGCCAGGGCGGGGCCGCCTACGCGCAACTGCAGGTGTGTCCGTCGGGTGCGCGCTACCGGTCGGTCGTCGACGGGATGAGTCCACGCGCCGCGCGGGAGCTGACCAACGGATACCACGCCAACTTCCACCACCCGGTGCTCTACGCGGCGGCGCTGCGGCTGGGCGCCGTGCGGCTCGCCGAGCTGGTTCCCATGTCGCGGTCGTTGCGCGCGGTGCTCGTCGCCGCCCCGGCCGTCGCGGCCACCGCGGACATCACCGAGAACGTCGTCAACCTCTACCTCCACCGCGACACCCGCCGCATCACCGACACGACCGCGACCGTGTCGAGTGCGCTCAGCATCGTCAAGTGGGGCGGGACGGTGGGACCGTTGGCCTACATGACCGTCGGCTTCCTCCCGATCTGGGGCCGAGCCGTGCGGGACCGGTTCGCACGCGGTCGATAGGACTGCACAGCCGCCGAGCGATCCGCCGGTTACCGTCGTGTCATGACCGTCACCCGGCCCCGCGCGGCGACGCTGTCGCTGCGGAGTCGCATCCGACTTCTCACGGTGAGCGTGGCGGCGCTGGCCGTCGCGATCTGCTCCTTCGTGATCTACATGGTCACCGAGGACGCTCTGCGTGCGCAGCTCGCCGATCGGGTGGGCCGGGACGCCGACAAGTTGATCGCCAGTGACTCCTCCGGACTCTCGCCCGCGGCCTTCGGTTTCGCTGCCGGACCTCGCGCGGGACGCTATCTGCAGGTGGGCATCGTCAGCGAGGACGGTGACGTGTACTCCGCGTCCGGAAGTTTCACTCCGTTCGCCTCTCCCGACGGCGTGCTGGAACCGGTGGTCGCGTCGGTGGTCGCGGGGGAGTCGGACCGCGTCGTCACCGACCTGAACGGCTACGCGGTGGCCATCGAGAAGGCGCCGAGCGGGTCGACGGTGCTGGTCGGAGAGTCCTACCGGTCGCTCGACGGGGTGATGAGTGGACTGCTCCTCATCTTCGTCACGGTGGGCGGCGCACTGGTGGTGCTGGCAGGGTTGTCGGGGTACCTGGTGGCGCGGACGGGCCTGCGCCCGGTCGGAAGACTCACCCGCGCCACGCGGCGGATCACCGAGACCGGCGACCTCAGTCCGGTGGCCGTGGTGGGTGACGACGAGCTGGCGCATCTCGCCGATCGGTTCAACGACATGCTGGCGGCCCTGCAACGCTCGCGGCTCGCACAGAACCACCTCATCGTCGACGCGGGTACCGAGCTGCTGGCGCCGCTCACCGCCTTGCGCACCAACATCGAGTTGCTCATCGAGATCGGTGACCCCGATCGTGCGCCCGCGGTGCCGCTGGATCAGGATGCGGTGGACCAACTTCGGCGCGACATCGTCGATCAGCTGGACGAGGTCGCACGCCGTATCCACCGCCTCGTCGACGAGGCGCGGGAGGCGCACACGCGGGACGGGTGAGTCAGGTGTCCGCTCGGTAGCGCGCGGGGGGACCACCCACCAGGGCGGTGAACGCCCGGATCAAATGGCTCTGATCCGCGTATCCGAGGTCGGCGGCGAGCGCCGCCCAGTCCACCGTGCCGTCGGTGTGCGCGGCACCCGCCACGTCCAGGAGTCGGCACCGCTGCACCACCCACTTGGGCCCGACGCCGACATGGTCGGCGAACTGTCTCTGCAGCGTCCGCAGGCTCACTCCCGCACGATCCGCGAGCTGCTGCGCCCGGATGACCGTCGTGTCCGTCTCGGCCAGCTCCACGAGGTCCGCGATGTCGGCGGCCACGGGGTCGGCCGTCGCGGTCCGCTCGATCAGCCACGAGGACAGTCGGTCCACACACGTGGTGACGTCCGCGTCCGGGTCGAGGAGGAGACCGGCGAGTCGGCGATCGTCGGTGCCCAGCACGTCCGCGACGGTCCCGACCCGATCGGTCATCGAGCTCACGGGCCGGCCGAGAACGGGGCGGAAACCTGCGGGACGGAACGCTGCGGCGACCGTGCGCCCGTCGCCGACGAGGGTGCGCTGGAAGCGACGTCGCATCACGCCGTGCACCAGCAGCCGCGGAGCGCCGTCCCGAGATTCCGCCGTCAGATGGACCACCGGGCGCGGGACGACCTCCTGCACGTGCGGTTCGGGGCAGTGCCACTCCACCCACCAGAAGTAGTCGACGAGGGTCGAGAGGTCGTCGGGAGGGCGGGAGCGGCCGACGGTGATCCGACCCTCCGCACGCGCGGGGTGCAGGATCGCCGACTGCGCGCGTCGGCCTGCTCGGGTCAACGGATCCTCCGTCACGGAGCGAACCGTACCGCTCGGGCTGGCGCGTTTGTTCAAGTCACGGTGCCGATCGTGAGGGAGGCTGAGGTCATGACGACGACGCGACTGGCGATGACGACCCTGGACTGTGCCGAGGTTCCTCCGGTGGCCGAATTCTGGGCGGCGTTCCTCGGTCTGACCCAGACGATGGGTGACGGCGAGAACTACGCCATGCTCTCTCCCGCGAACGGGGGCCCGGCGCTGGGCTTCGGCCGCGTGGACGGCTATCGGCCACCCGCCTGGCCGAACCCCGACGGGAGCAAGCAGTTCCACTTCGACATCGCGGTCGAGGACATCCCGGTGGCCGAGGCCCGTGCGATCGAGCTGGGGGCGACGCTCGCCGAGCCGCAGCCGGGCGAGACGTGGCGCGTTCTCCTCGATCCGGCCGGCCATCCGTTCTGCCTGACGGATGCCGCCAACTGGGGCTGACCACACGCGTGGTGAACTGGCATCGACAGCGATCCCCGACCGAACGGACGTCCCGTGGCCATCACCGCTCTGCTCGAACTGCGTCTCGATCCCGCCCGCCTCGAGGAGTCGCACCGCATCATCGACGAGACCCTCGTCGCCACCCGCGCGTTCGAGGGATGCCTCGGTGTCGAGGTGACGGCGGACGTGAAGGATCCGGCGCACGTCGTCATCGTCGAGAGCTGGGCCAGCGTCGAGGCCGACGCCGCCTACCGCGCGTTCCGGGCGACGCCCGAGGGTCGCAGTGAACTCGGTTCGATCGTCACCGCGGCGCCGGTGCTGACCGTGCTGGCGCCCGTTCGATGACGACGGACGCGACTCCCTCGGTGGCCTTCGTCCAGGCCACCTGGCATCGCGAACTGGTGGACCGGGTGCGCCAGGGTTTCGTGCGGGAGTTCGGGCGTGACGTGGACACCTTCGAGGTGCCCGGTGCGTTCGAGATCCCCCTGCACGCCAAGCGACTCGCGCTCACGGGCCGGTACTCGGCCGTCGTCGCGGCGGCGCTGGTGGTGGACGGCGGTATCTACCGGCACGACTTCGTCGAGACGGCCGTCATCGACGGACTCATGCGGGTGCAGCTCGACACCGATGTGCCCGTGTTCTCGGTGGTGCTGACCCCGCACCACTTCCACGAGCATGCCGACCACACGAGCTTCTTCGCGGAGCACCTCGAGAAGAAGGGTGTCGAGGCGGCGAGCGCGGTGGTGCGCACGCTCGCGTCCCTCGACTCGATCGGCCGCTAGCTGTCGGGTCGGTCCTGCCAGACCGAGGGGTCGACGAGCGCGAGCTTGGCTGGTGACCGGATCATGTCGATCCGCGACACCAGGCCCGTCGACGACACCTCGAACGAGACGACGCCGACCAACCCGTCGCCCGCCACGAGGGCGAGTCCCGTTCTGCCGTTCACACGGCACGGACGCACCCGCAGACCGTCTCCCGCCTTCGCCGCGATGCCGAGGAGGAATCTCGCGACGTGGTCGGCGCCGATCACGGGACGCCGTGCCGCCGAGACGACTCCGCCCCCGTCGCTGACGAGAACGACGTCGGGGTCCAACGCCGTCAGCAGATCGGCGAGCACTCCCGTACCGGCGGCACGGGTGAAGTCACGCACGGCGCCGGCATGCAGCTCGGGCGACACCGCGAAACGTGGAGCCCCCTCCGTCACGTGCCGTCGTGCACGAGACGCGAGCTGCCGCACGGCATTCGGAGTGCGGCCCACGATCCGCGCGATCTCGTCGAACGGGACGTCGAACACGTCGTGCAGGACCCATGTCGTGCGTTCGGCCGGGGACAGCGTCTCGAGCACCACCATGAGCGCGAAGCGCACGCTCTCGTCGAGCGTCACCCGGTCCGGCGGCAAGTCGGCCGGACCGACCAACGGCTCGGGCAACCACGGTCCCACGTACGTCTCTCGTCGCACGCGGGCCGACCGCAGCACGTCCAGTGCTGCGCGCGAGACAGCGACCACGGCCCACGCCTCGACGTCGAGAACGGGTGACGTCGCATCGGCCGCGACCAGTTTCGGCCAGCAGTCGGACACGACGTCCTCGGCGTCGGCGTGCGAACCGAGGACGGCGTAGGCGATGCGGACCAGCCGTGGGCGGACGCGGACGAAGTCGTCGGTGACACTCACCGGGTCGAGGCACCCACGCGCGCGAGCCACTGATCGAACGTCTCGTCACCGTGCGCAGCGTCCGGACCGGGAAGGAGCCCACCGTTCGCCATGCCGCGACCCCCGGCGCCCGGCAGCCGCAGGGGGAGGACGAGACGCTTCGATCCACGCGCGCGCAGCAGCCTCCGGGCAAGATCGGGTTGGTACTCCGGGCGCGGACCGGCGTACTCCACGACCGAGGTGAGCGGTGTCCCCACCGCCAGGTCGACGATGTGGGCGGCGACCTCGGCGGTGCTGACCGGCTGACTCCGCATCGTCGGGACCATCGCGACCGGACCCGGAGTCATCGCGAGAGCCTGATCGGTGAACTCGTGGAACTGCGTCGCACGGAGGATCGTCCATGGCAGCGTCGACTCGCGTACGAGCTTCTCCTGCAGACGTTTACCGGCGTAGTAGCCGTAGTCGACACGATCGCACCCCACGATGGACAACGCCACGTGGTGACGGATTCCCGCGCGCTCACCGGCGGCCAGCAACGTCGACGTGACGGCGCCGAAGAACTTCTCGGACGCGCGCGCCGACATCGTCGTGACGTTCGCGGCGTCGATCACCGCGTCGACGTCCGTCAGTGCCCGGTCGAGCTCCGGCGTCGGCCGCACGAGATCGATTCCGGCCGATCTCGCGAGTACCACGGGAGTGTGTCCTCGCGCCCGCACCTGCTCCACCACGTGCCGCCCCGCTGCGCCCGTTCCGCCTGCCACTGCGATCCGCATGGCGTCATCCTTCCCTCGTGCGAGTCCTCGGTGGAACCCGTTCGAGAGTAGGACGAGAGAGAGCCGGCATCTGTGACATCACCAGTGCGCGCCGGGAACCCATCGTCCGGCCCGCCGCACGACCCGGGGCATCCGGAATTCGCGTCGGTTCTTCTTCGGTGCACGGGGACCGGACGACCACGAGCTGGTGTCGGTGATTCCCTTGGCGGCGGCACTGTCCGGATACGCCTTGTAGTACGACGCCAGTACGCGGTCCTTCGAGCGAGGCATCAGCAGGTTGCCCCACTCGGCGGCGGTCCCGGTGGGAACGTCGATGCGTTTCGGCTTCTCGATCAGTGCCCGCATCACCATCGCGGCGGCCTTCTCTGGCGTCTCGACCTTGTTGACGTTCTTGTTGCCGGTCGGGGCGATCATCGGGGTGTCGACCAGCGGCATGTGCACGGTGGTGAACGAGACGCCGTCCGCCAGAGTCTCTGACGCGGCGACCGAGGTGAAGGCGTCCAGCGCGGACTTGCTCGCCACGTATGCGGCGAAGCGCGGCGGATGGCTCTGCACCGAAGCGCTGCTGATGTTGACGATGTGGCCGTACTTCCGCTCGCGCATGTGGGGGAGCAGAGCGAGGATCAGGCGGAGCGCACCGAAGTAGTTGACGGCCATGGTCCGCTCGAAGTCGTGCAGACGGTCGGTGGAGAGCGTGAGCGAGCGCCGGATCGATCGGCCCGCGTTGTTGACGAGCATGTCGACGTGGTGGTGGTCGCGCAGGATCGCGGGCACGGTCTCGGCGACGGACGCGTCGTCGGTGATGTCGCAGACGTAGCCGTGGGCGTCGCCGCCGGTTGCCCGGATCTCCTCGACCACCGCCGTCAACTTCTCCTCGTCGCGGGCGACGAGGATGACCCGAGCCCCCTTGCGCGCCGCCGCGAAGGCCGAGGCCTTGCCGATACCCGAGGAACCGCCGGTGATGACGACGTGTCGGTCGACCAGCGGACCGGCCGGATCATCGCGTCGCGCCCGGTACGGGTCGAGATGCGCACGCCAGTACGACCATAGTGCGGGGGCGTACGTGCGGAACTCCGGTACCCGGCTCCTGTTCTCGCCCATCGCTTCGTCCAGTGCAGCACGGGTGAGGGTCGAGTCGAACCGGGTGGGCAGCGTGAGGTGCTCGGCCATGACGGGCGGGATGTCGTAGTTCTCGAACACCGCGTCGCGGGCGGCCACGACATGACGATTGGTCGAGCGGAGCAGCGGCGTGACGACGGAGCCGGGAATGCTCCCCACGGCGCGGGGTGCGCCGGCCGCGTCGGCGAGAGCGGAGTAGATCTCCCGCATCGGTTGCGGACGCGGGTTGACGAGGTGGAACACGCGGCCGTCGAGATCCGGGGCGTGCAGGAGGGCGACCAGCGCGTCGGCGACGTGGTCGACCGGGACGATGTTGGTCGCGCCGAGTGCGGGCACCGTCATCGGAAGTGCCGAGGGCAACTCGGCGAGCAGGGAGATGAGCCGGAAGAGGTAGTACGGGCCGTCGATCTTGTCGATCTCCCCGGTGGTCGAATCGCCGACCACCGCTGCCGGTCGGTAGACCCGCCAGGTGAGGCCCGGAGTCGCGCGGACCAGCTTCTCCGCCTCGAACTTGGTGCGGTGGTACGGCGTCGGGAAGTTCTGACCGAGGTCGAAGTCGTTCTCGGTGAACACCCCTCGATGGTCTCCGGCCACCGCGATGGACGACACATGGTGCATCGTCGCCCCGAGCAGGACGGCGAGCGCGGCCACCGCCGCGGTGCCCTGCACGTTGGTCGCCTGCTGTTCGTCGCCTGCCGTGAGGTCGTAGACGGCGCCGAGATGCACCACGTGGCCGACGTCGGGCAGGGCCGACGCGTCGATACCGAGACCGGGTTCCTCGAGGTCGCCGACCAGCGGGCTGATCCGCTCGCCGCCTGCCGCCCCGTCCGCGAAGGCTCGCAGACGGTCGACCGAGCCCGGGCGCACGAGCACGTGCACCGTCGCACTCGCGTCCCGCTCCAGGATTCTCCGCACGACCGCCCGGCCGAGGAATCCCGTGCCGCCGGTGACCACGTAGTCGCTCATGGCGGGCACCTTACCGCGCAGTAAGAACGGGCGGTGTCAGTGACCGATACCCACCTTCGCGTGGACTTTCCGCATCCAGGCCGGTGCCCACCAGTTGGCCTCGCCCATGAGCTTGACCAGCGACGGAACCAGCAGCATACGGATGATCGTGGCGTCGATGATCAACGCCAGAATCATGCCGACACCCAGGAATCGCATGATGGACAGTCCGGACATCGAGAACGCCCCCGTCACGATGATCAGGATCAACGCCGCCGCGGTCACGATGCGTCCGGTCCGCTGGGCGCCGATCAGCACCGCCTCCTCGGTGGTGGCGCCGGCGGTGCGCGCCTCCACCATGCGGGACATCAGGAACACCTCGTAGTCGGTGGACAGCCCGAACACGACAGCGAGGATGAGGACCACGAAGGTCGCCTCCAGCGGTGCCGGTGTGACGCCGAGCAGGCCCGCCCCGTGACCCTCCTGGAAGATGAACGTCAGAGCTCCGAACGTCGCCGCCATGCTCAGTCCCGCCATCGCGACTGCCTTGATCGGCAGCACCACCGAGCCGAACGCCAGGAACAGCAGGATCAGCGTCGACACCACCATGATGGTGAGCATCACCGGCAGCCAGTTCACGATGGCGTTGTTGCCGTCGAGGACCAGGGCCGCCGCTCCGCCCACCGTCAGGTCGGTTCCGTCGGGTGCCGGAATCGCGCGGAGTTGCTGCACCACATCCTGTTGCGCTTCCTGGGACACGTCCGACGAGAACGTCGCGTTGATGACCACGAAGTCGCCGCTGGCCGTGCCGAACTGGACGTTCGCGATACCGCTCACCGCGCGAGCAGCCGTCGTGACCGCATTGATGGCGGGGCCGTCCGGCCGCGCCGACCCTCCGTCCAACACGATGGTGGCGCTGTCGCCGGTGCTGCTGAAGTCGGAGGACAGGGTCTCGAACGCGATACGCGCGGGATCGTCGGCGGGGAGCGCGGTGTAGGACACCTCGCCCAACTGAGCCTTGACCAGCGGTGCGGCGACGACCAGCAGGCCGACGATGATGAGGGTGGCGACGGTGATGGGGCGCTTCATCACCTTCGTGACAACGCCGCCCCAGAACTTGTGTGCGCGTGCATCTCCGCGATCCGAGGCGGTCCTCGACCACGTGATGGCATTGATGCGGTGACCCAGCATGGCGAGGACGGCCGGCACAGCTGTCAACGACAGCAGAGCCGCACATCCGACAGCCGCCATCGCACCGAAGCCGAGGGATCTGATGATGGCCTGCGGGAAGACGAGCATCCCTGCGAAGGCGCAGATCAGCAGCAGACCGGAGAAGACGATGGTGCGCCCGGCGGTCAGCATCGTGCGTCGTGCGGCCTCGTGGGACGTGGCTCCGCCCCTGAGTTCCTCGCGGAACCTGCTGACGATGAAGAGTCCGTAGTCGATGGCGAGGCCGAGACCCAGCAGGCTGGCGACGTTGACCGCGAACGAACTGATCTCGGTGAACGTGGTGAAGAGGCGCAGGACGGTCAGCGCGCCGGCCACCGAGAGCGCGCCCACGATGACCGGGACGGCGGCGGCCACGACGCCGCCGAAGATGATGACCAGAAGAATCAGCGTGATCGGGATCGCGATGATCTCGGCGCGGACCAGATCTTCCTGGAGCTGGGTGTTGAAGGAGACCCCCGCGACGGAGGCGCCCGCGAACTGCGTGTCGATGCCGGCGACTTCAAGCTTCGGCAGCAACTCCGAGAACGATGCGACGGTGATGCCGCTGGCGTCGCCCAGGGTGACGGTTGCGAGTCCCTTCGTGCCGTCCTTGCTCTCGAGGAACGGTTTCTGCACCGGCCCGGCCGTCCAGTAGGAGGTGATGTCGTTCGGACCCACCTCGGCCCGGAACGCGTCGAGCACCGGCGTGACGTCCGCCCCGATGTCGTCGAGCGTGCGGCCGTCGGGCGCGGAGTAGATGACGATGATGTCCGGTGCGGCGGTTCCCAGGCCCTGGATCTGTCGGGCGACCTGGACGGCCTCGCTGCCGGGATCCTCGTATCCGCCCTGGCTGAGGCTGCCGAAGACCCCGAGTCCCCACGTGGCACCTGCCAGCACGATGACGATCGCGGCGGTCAGGACCCACCGTGCCCGCGACACCACGAACGAAGCCCAGCGAGTCACAGAAAATCCCCATCTCGGTCAGGTCGAGCATCGACGGTCGTCTGTGACTGTAGTGAACTGTCATGGGGAAGCTCTGAGAGCGGGCGCGGGAGTGACGGTCGCCTCCTCCTCACTCGGACACGACGGACGCGATCACTCCAACCCGGCCAGGTCGACGTCCACCCTCGACGGGGGTCGCAGTGCAGTGGTCGTCGCCCATCCGCGGGCGACGAGGCCGGCGTCGCTGTCGTCGTCGTCCCGCGCGTGGATGGCGTCGAAGCGGACGGTGACGAACTCGTCGTCGGTGTCGCCGATCTCCGCCTGGACGGCGCCGAAGGCTGCAAGGTCGGCCGGGCGGATGCCGCGGAGCTCCGATGGCGCGACCGGGGGGATGTTGACGTTGAGAACCCAGTCCGCTGCACCGTGGTCGACGAACCAGTCGAGTGCGCGCCGGGCCACGAGGTGGGCGGTGTCCCAGCTCGGAGCGCCCGAGGCGACCTCACGGTCGATCTGGTCGTGGATGTCGCCAGGCGCGGCGAGAGACGCCGTGTCGAGGCCGGCGAGGGACAGGGCCATCGCCGGAACCCCGTGGGTGGACGCGGTGAGGGCCGCCCCCACGGTGCCGGAGTGCAGAACGGCGGAGCCGGTGTTCGGACCGTGATTGATGCCGGACAGCAGGATGTCCGGCCGCGGACCGAATGCTCCGCGCGTCGCGACGAACGCGATCATGGCGGGCGAGGCCTGTACGGCGAACGCGTCGACGTCCAGGTCGGCGACCGACGCGCGGGAGACCACGAGCTGGTCGCGGTTCTGGAGCGCCGACAGCGACGCACTCGCACCGCTGCGCTCCTCGTGCGGCGCCGCCACCACGACGTCGTGACCGGCCTCGACGGCGACCCGAGCGAGCACGGCGATCCCGTGACTGTCGATTCCGTCGTCGTTCGTGATGAGCACGCGCACGTGTGCCTCCTGCGAGTGGGTGCAGCCGGTCAGGACGAGAAGGGGCGTACCTCGACCGTCGACATGATGGTCTCGACGAGCCCCACCTGTCCTGTACCCAGTCCGCGGCGGGTCACGTTGGCGGTGCCGGCGGCGCCGCCGAGGGCGAGTGCCTCCTCGATGGACATGCCGCGGGCGAGTCCGGTGGCGATGCCGGCGCTCATGGAGTCGCCCGCACCGTGGTGGTCCGTCTGCTCCAGGTCGGGAGTGACCACCTCGAGCACCGTGCCGTCGACGAGGGCGAGCGCCGGGTCCGCCGCGCGGGAGAGAACCACGATGTCGGCACCCTCGTCGTGCAGGGCGCGCATCGCCTCGATGAGGG
Source organism: Rhodococcus sp. NFXS4 (assembly GCF_058139645.1). Taxonomy (NCBI): domain Bacteria; kingdom Bacillati; phylum Actinomycetota; class Actinomycetes; order Mycobacteriales; family Nocardiaceae; genus Rhodococcus; species Rhodococcus sp. NFXS4. The sequence goes on along the minus strand of NZ_CP192221.1, from coordinate 2,904,994 downwards.
CGTCCGGGTCCTCCGACTCCGCGCGCCCGTCCTCGATGAGGTCTTCGTGGCTCATCTTGAGCACGGTGAGACCGCCCTGCAGAGCCGCCGTCGCGGTCGGTCCGGACAGGTCCGCGACGACGGGCTTCGACAGCGATCGCAGATCGGTCGTGAGCCGTCGGTAGAAGTCTGCGGGCACCACCGACCCGGTGTGCGGGCCCCCCAGCAGCACGATGTCGGACGAGGCTCCGGACTCGAGGGTGATCCCGTAGAGGTCGTCGAGCGCGTGCCGGGCGAGGTGCGGGGGATCGATCGTCGCCACCTCGGTGCGGTCGCCGTCCCGCCGGTCGTGAATGTAGGACCCGGACTCGTGACCGATGTCCACGGCACGCACGGTGATTCCCTCGCGGTGGATCAGATCCCGCAGTACGCCGCCGCTCTCGCCGCCGAACGCGCCGGTCAGCGTCACGTCCATGCCGAGGTTGGTGGCCATGCGGGCGATCCAGTGGCCTTGGCCGCCGGCGTGCACGTGGAGTTCGGTGTCGCCGTTCGGCGCTGCGTCCAGGGTGATGGTGAGCAGCGGGGACGGCGCGAAGACGGTGGCGGTGGGCGCGTGTTCGGCAGTCGACATCGCCGTGATGTGCCCGATTCGTCCGTTCCCCAAACCCGACGTCGAACGGTCGACAGGTCAGCTGCCGAAGGCGTCCGCGAGGTCGTCGAGCGACGGGAAAGCCGGTTCCGGTGTTGCCTCGGGCACCGTGATCACCGTCGACGCCTGCTGGACCGTGTCACGGTCCAGGGCAACACCGTGGCCATGTACTCAGCGAAACCGGGGTAGTCGGACACCCACATCGCCTGGCGCCGCGATGGTGGGCGAACGGGTCGAGTACTACGGCGGCCTGGTGATCCGGCTCGGCCACGGCGAGGGCTACCTGAACCCGCTCGCTGTCGGTGCGCTCGGCTCGATCCTCCCGCTGCTCGACGGGTTTCCTGACGTGCGGCGCAAGGTCGCCGCCCAGGTGTTGCAGCGCCGCCGGCGCTTGGTGTCGGGGCTGTGCGAGCTCGAACGCGGTGGTCCGCTCACCCAGTCCGAGTCGAACGTCCTCGCCGTGGCGTTGCGTGTCCTCGACGCCGATCCCCGGTTCACCCCGGAGCATCCGCCGCTGCTCATCGATCTGTTCACCCTCATCGAGAAGGGGTCGCCGGAGCTGACCCGTAAGACGATCAGCGTCGACGACCCGGCCAAGTACGCCGCCAAGGTCGAGGGGTTGCTCGAGACGTTGATCGGTCTCCTCGACGGCGAGCTCGGCGAGGTGTTCTCCCGCCAGACCACCACGGCGCTCGATCTTGCGGGGGAGCGGCCGCCGGTGGCGGTGTGCGTCGACGTCTCCTCCATCGGCACCGAGGACCCGACACTGGAAGCGGCGATCATGCTCGCCTGCTGGTCGGACGCGTTCGGCGCCGTCGAAGCCGCCCACGTCCTCGCCGACGTCGGACTGCGGGAGAAACGCACGTTCCTGGTGGTGCTCGACGAGCTGTGGCGGGTTCTGGCCGGAGGCTCGCAGATGGTGCTGCGCGTCGACCAGCTCACCCGCCTGACCCGCACGATGGGAACGGCGCTGCTGATGATCACCCACACCGTCGCGGACCTGGAAACACTCGCCACCGCCGTCGACATCAGCCGCGCCAAAGGGTTCATCGAACGCGCCGGGGCCGTCATCGTCGGGGGACTGCCGACGCAGGAGATGGACAAGCTCGACGGCATCATCCCGTTCACGCAACAGGACCGCGATCTCGTGTCGTCGTGGTCCACCCCGGCCGGCATCGACGACACCGGCCGCGAACTACCACCGCCCGGCCGCGGGAAGTTCCTGCTGCGCATCGGCACCGCCCGCCGACCCGGTGTGGTGCTGCAGACCGTCATCACCGCCACCGAAGCCGCCGCCGGGTACCACGACACGAACGCCCGCTTCGCCCACGTCGGCGGCGGTGACCGATGAGAGGCAAGCCGTATCCGGCGGAGATCCGGACCCGTGCGGTGCAGATGGTGACAGACCGACTTCCCACGGCCCGCTCGACGTGGGCGGCCATCGAAGCGGTCGCCGCGCACCTGTCCCTGCACCCCAACACCGTCCGGTGGTGGTATCGGCAGGCCCAGGGCGTCACCGACGAGCGGCCCCTGATGCCCAGCGAGCAGAACGGCGAAATCACCCGCCTGCGGGCAGAACTCGCCCAGGCGCAACGCCTCATCGCCGACCTCGTCGGCTCGACCCACACCCACAGGGAAGAAGGAGTCATCGCATGAGCACAGGGAGAGGCGCGAAGAACCCGAACGCCGGTGTCGACCCGATGCTGGCCCTGACCGGCGGCGCGATCATCGCCGCCGCAGTGGCGTACGGGGGCGCAGAAGCCGCACTGCGGCTGGGCGGACCACTGTCCGGAATCGACCAGCACGTTCCCGGGTCACCGTTCGCTCTGGTGACAGCGCTGGCGAATGGGTCGCTGGTGTGGCCGGTGGGGGCGACGATCATCGCCGCCGCGTTCGGCATCGTCGGCCTGGTGGTGGTGGTCGCCGGCACGGTGTGGGCGATGACGCGGCGTCGGCGGGTGACCCGCGTCGACGACGCCGGCCGGTTCCTCGGCCGCCCCCGGGAGCTGGCGCGGCTGGGGGACAAGGCCCTGCGGGCGGAGATCGCCCGGTTGGGGGACCCCGTGACCGCCGATCAGCCTGTCGCGGCTCCGCTGGGCCGGTTGGTGTTGGGTCCGAACAAGTTCGGCATCACCCTGTATACCGGGCCGGAGGACGTCGCCACCCACATCTGGGGACCGCGGATGGGCAAGACGAGCTGCGTGATCATCCCGCAGCTCCTCGCCGCCCGCGGCGCGGTGCTGACCACCTCGAACAAACGCGACGTCGTCGACGCCACCCGCGCGTATCGGGCCGAGAAGGGGCCGGTGTGGGTGTTCGACCCGCAGGGTGTGGCGCAGGAGCTGCCGCGGTGGTTCTACGACCCGCTGACCTGGGTGCGCTCTGCCCGGCCGTCCACCACGCAGGGCATCACCGACAGAGGCGAATCCGACGCTCGTCGTGCGGAGCTGGCGGAACTACTCGGTGAGGATGTGGTGACCACGATGGGTCAGTCGGCGCAGGAGACAAAGGCCGCGACCCTCGCCGGGATCTTCGCGTCGTCGTTGACGGGGGAGAATACGAAGCGGGAGCCGTTCTTCGACCCGATGGGTCAGCGGCTGGTCACCGGGTTCCTTCTCGCCGCCGCGCTGGAGCGTCTGCCGTTGCCGATCGTCTACACCTGGGCGACGACGCCGGAGAGCCAGGAACCGGTGCGGCTCCTGCGGGCGCATGGGTTCGGGCGGTGGGCGGAGTCGATGATCGCCCAGTACAACGCCCCCGACAAGCAACGAGGGGGAGTGTTCGCCACCGCGGCGAACATGCTCGGCGCCCTCGCCTACGCCGAGATCCACCCCTGGATCTCCCGGATGGGGGAGCGCGACACCCGCCCGGAGTTCGACCCCGCCGCGTTCGCCGCCGAGGACGCACCCACCCTGTACTGCCTGTCGATGGAGGACGCCGCCAACGAGTGCGGCGCCCTGGTCACCGCGCTGACCGTCGCCGTCACCGACGCCCTGGTGGACCGCGCCACCGCCACCCCCGCGGACGGGTCGCTGCCGGCGGGTCGGCTGCGGGTGCCGGCAACGTATGCGCTGGACGAGGCTGCGAATGTGGTGCGGTGGCGGCAGTTGCCGAACCTGTACAGCCACTTCGGCTCCCGCGGCATCACCGTCACCACCATCCTGCAGTCCTGGTCGCAAGGGGAGGAGTGCTTCGGTCAGGGCGGGATGAAGAAGCTGTGGGGCGCATCGACCATCCGCGTGTACGGCGGCGGCGGATCCACCGACGACGGCCGGTTCCTCGAGAACACCTCCGCCGCTCTCGGTGATCACTGGGAGATGAGTCAGACCGTCTCCGCCAACTCTTCCGGGCGGTCGAGTTCGCAGCAGCGGCAGAAGATCCGCACCCTGCCCGCGGATGCTCTCGAAGCGATGCCCGCGGGGCGGGCGATCCTGCGTGCCGCGAAATGCCCACCGGCGCTGATCGAGACGATGCCCTGGTACACCGGGCCGTTCGCCGCCGCCGTCGCCGACGCGCAGACCCGCGCCGGCCAGGACCCTACCGTGCATCTCGGCACCGACGACCCTGATCCGACGGACGCGACGTCGCTGCTCCCGTCCCCGACAAAGCATCCGGTCGCAATGCCACGGCCGGGCGCGGTGACCGTCCCATGAGCGACGAGTTCGACCCGGGCGCCGACATGGACGGCTCCTGGTCGGCTGATGCATCACCCGCCGACGACGACCCGGACGAGCTGCAGGACCGTGGCACCGACGACGAGGCCGACGGGGCGGGGGAGCAGGCCGACGCTGAGGCTCGGGGGCCGTACTACCCGAACGCGTACCGGTTCTTTGCCGACTTTCTCGCACCCGCGTACCGGCGCAAGACCATCGACCACCCGGCGATGCGGTGGTGCCCGAGCTGGTTCCTGCACCCCGAAGCCCGCGCCCGGGTCGACGCGCTGTGGCGGGCATGGGAGTACCTGCGGCTGGATCCGGCCACCGGGATGAGTGTGTGGTGGAAGGACCACGCCGATCACCACATGTCGAGACTGCTGTCCCCGGACGGCACCTTCAAGGACTGCACCCCCGACCACCGGCAGGTGCACCCACTGCCGAGCATCACCATCCCCGCCGAGCTCTTGGCGCTCCACACTGCCGATTCGCCGGTCTCACCCGCCTGACGGCGCCTGCACCTCCCAGACACTCGTACCCCCCCCTGAACCGAGGAGCACTCATGGCCGACGACGAACACGAACAGCTCTCCCGCCAGACAGGCATGGTCCTGCGCACCGCCGTCCAGGTCGCGATGCAGGTCGCCGAAGCCCTCGCCCGCCGCCGCGAGCAAAGCCTGCGCACCGCAGCCGCCGCATCCGAGGCACGCTCACGGGCCCTGGCCGGGCGGCTGAACGCCGAACAGCGCTCGGCAGAGGCGTTCCTGCGCCGCACTGGTGACCGGCAGTGGTGGGCCACAGCCGAGGATGCGCAGATCGTGGACGCCGTCCGGGTCGCCCTCACCTGGAAGGACGCATCCCCGGTCGCCGAGCGGGCAGCGGTCACCATCGAGGACCGATTGCGCACCGACAAAGGCATCGACCTCACGCCGCTACGCGACACCGTGGACACTGCAGTCGTCGCCGCTGCCGTGGAACGTGAGCTCGCAGACCGTGCCGAACACGAACGCCAGGTCGACCAGAACGACGACCGATCAAGTTACGGTGCGCCGGAAACGCGGACTACGCCGCCAGCGCAGCACCTCCCGGTGAGCACCATCGAATGGGACACCTCGCAACGCCGAGAGCAGCATCGGACTGAGCTCACCATTGCGGGCCTCGACACCGAAGCGATCGACGCCCACCTGCTCACCGACACCGCCAACGCCGCCGCACTCGACACCAGCTCCATGCGCATGCCTACAGCTACACCTACGGCCACACCGGGAGACCGAGGACGGGATCTCGATTCCAGCATGGACCGCGGCGGCAGATAGGTCTCACAATGGGAGCGAGAGCCGTAGCGCACGGGCTGAGACACCAAGGCCGGAACCGGCAAACCATTGCACTAGATGACGATGGTGTTAGAGACCGGGACCGATTCCGAAATCCGGACTCAGCGAGATTGCGTCGCCGGCGGGCAGGGTCGACGACGTGGTCAGGATTTGAAGAGGAATCAACCTTCGCCCTCGGCCCGAGGGATGCCTTACTGTCGCACTACAACCTCGTCGTGAGACTTTCCGCCGTCGGTCGTCCAGACGACGCGAGCAAGAGGTGTCCCTTCGGAGAATGCGGCGTACTGCCCTGCCGACATGAACTCCACAGCCTGCCGTGAACCGATCACTGCGTCGCCCGCCGGATCTGTGTCTACCTCCACGAGATAGCTCACAGATACGGCGAATACGCGGTCCGTCCCCGTGTATTGAAGAACGAGCCTGTCGTCGCCGTCGATTGGTTTGTGCTGCTCCATGGTTTCCCAGCTGCTCACATGGCAAGCTTACGAAACCTCACCGACAGCAGCAGGGGTGCGCACGACAAGCGGCTAGCCCCTGCCCAGCTGGCCAGGGGCTTCTCCGCGGTCGAGCCGCGGCACACGTTCCATCGATCGATGGCGATCAGCAGAGCTTCAAGGGCAGGGGCTCGGCGGCCCTGGGGCCGACTGCTAATCATTGGGTTGGCGCGCCCCACCGAAGAAAACCTGGCGGATGTCGATGCCGTCGCCGGTGGGAGATTCCGGGACCTGCGGGTACGACAAAGTGCTGGTGGATCCGGCGAGGGACTTGTAAGGGTCGAAGATCTCGCCGCATACCTGCCGGGTAGGCCAGAACGACTCGCACGTCTCCGCCGCGGTGGATGGACTGCGGGGGTGGGTGCGGGCTGGACCATGGCTTGCCCGTCACCGGTGAGAGCGAGGGTCGCGTCGCCGATCCAGCCGCGAAATAACTACCGGCCCTTCTACTAGATGCGGGGGTAAGTGCGGGTCCACCAATCCCACATATGGACACTCAACGGCGTGTCGCGTCCTGTTTCGACCGCGATGTGTAGGCAAGTGCCCAGTCGCCGAGTGCGCACGCGAATCCGTCGTCGTCGTCGGGGTCGAGCTCGGCTATCCAGTCACTGCCTCGTCGAACGTGGAGCTTGCCCCACGGGTCGGAACGCCCGGGGGTGTACGAGTGTGGTCCGTAGCGCGCGGGCCTGATGCAGAACGGTATGTCGCCGTCGCTGATGTGTCCCGGCTCGGCGACGACAACGCAGCGCGCTTCACATGCGTCGACCTCGACGTGTGCGCGGCCGCCGTGGCGTTCACAGGCGGCGACGAGTTGTTCCATGCGGCGAAGTTGTTTCGCCGCCCACCACCGGTCGCTGAAATCGAGCTGGTCGCCATAGCGGGTGCGCATGTACCCGGCTGCGCCTTCGGGGACGGGACCGGTGGCTCCGTATGCGTGCACTCGGGTGACCAGACCGGCCTGGTTGACTCTGCTGTCTTCGTCGAACTCCTCTCGGCCGGGCTCGAGGAGGTCCCGGCGTTGATCGGCGTCAGCGGCGAGTTCAGCGGCCACTGACAGACGCTGCGCCGTGGAGAGGTCATCAAGCGCGGAGATGAACCATCCCTCGGACAACTGGCGCGCGAGCGACGTTGCGGTCCACGTGTCACCGTGGCGCAGGCCTTCGTAGTCGAGGGACTGTAGGACAACAGGATTCGTGGACCGCAGTTGGGCGATCAACCCGTGGATAGCAGTGTCGATCGCGGGGTAGGTGTCGAGCCACATCGCCGCGTCCCACGCAGCCTCGGACAGAACAGTCAGTTGATTCGCCAGGTAGTGGGCCTGCCCTGGCGTAGCTACCGTGGTCACCTTGACGGAGTGTTCCTGGAAGTCAAATCCAGGCCAGGTTCCGATGATTGATGCCCGTCCTTGGGTGGCGGCTAGCACGCTATAGCTGGTCATGGTTGTTGGGGCCCTTCGTCTGGACGTGGCTCATCCCGGCCGCGGCATACGCGTTGCCAAGCGGGTACGCGAGAGCAACCACTCAGGTTGGTGTGTGAATCCGCCGGTGACTCTGTGGCACTACCACGGCGTCGCTCCGGAGAGGCATAAGTATGCCACCACATCTACCGGACGCGCGGAACAAACGACCCGGCTCGCCGCGAAACCGCGCAATCGTCCGCCGCGACCCTCCGACGCGGGACCCAGGCTCTTCAGGAGTCGGTGGAGGACAATGGTTGCTATGACGAGTTCACCGGCAGAGTCGCCAACTGCGCGTCTTCAAGAATTGAAGGCCCTCGCTACCGCGTGTCACACAGCCTTCCTCGCGGTCAGCGCCGCCAGTCACTGGAAGCCCGGCCCAGACGCCACTGACCGCGTAGACGCTATGAATCGCGTTGACCCATCCACCAGCAGCGACGGCATCATGGCCGGTGCCGCTCTTGTCTCCGAAGTGGTGGTGTCCTACCTCGAGATCGCCGCTGGCAACCTGAAGAGCATTGGCACCCTCATCGGGGGCGGTGAGCTGTTCGGACCGCCCGCTCTAGCGCGCGCGGTGATGGAGAACTGCGCCCGCGTGTTCTGGGTACTCGGCAAAGGAATTGATCCCGCCGCAGTGCTGGCCCGCGCGTATTTGGAGGAGTTCGACAGTTGTGAGCGCCAGAAATCTGCCGCTAAGCGACTCGGTGGTGGAACATCGGCACCTGAATACGGGGTTGCTCGAGCACGCTGGACTAGTGTGCGCCAGAGGGCCATCAAAGCCTTTCCAGGTGCGACCAGGGAGGCACTCGCCGAGGGTGCACCCGGCCGCACTATCGGATCTGACACCCTTCCTTCGCCCGCCGCAGGGGTCATTGCAATGTTCGAATTTCTGCGCGCCGACGCCGGCGGCACGATTACGGGCGGCGTCGCCGAAGGCATGTACGACTTCCTGTCAAGCAATGTCCATCCCTCGCTGTACCCGATCCGCCAACTCCGCCGCTATATCGACCACGGAGACCACTATGGCTCCGAACTGCATATAGGACCTCAACTTCATCGAAAAGCTTTTGATGGCAGCGCTTATCACGTTCTACAACGCACTGAGCTACACCATGAGTTTCTACGACCTTGCGCGAGCTCCCCATGATGTACTCACCGAGCAGATGGCCGCGACTTTTCCGGAGTCGTTCACGGGGAGTTAGCAACACCACCGTCCCCGTGCGCGATGCGAATGTCCCGGCTCGCGCTCTACGGCCCCATCTCCGCGCAGACGGTCATCTTCACCGTCGACCGCTACATTCACGGCGGGCGCCCGACTCAAGCTGAGCGCCGCTGCGAACTGAAGTCCTTGACACGACGCGACACGGGTCGCCGATCGCACTCGATCGGCGCGTCGCAGACAAGATACTTGTGGTCCTACCACCCCTTGGCGACGGTGACGGTTCCCCAGCTGTAGTAGTAACTGATCGGTTTTTTTGGCCGTTTTGTAAGGCTTGGTGAATTTGCGCTTCTTGTGACTTTTCATCAGGATGCACGAACGACCGGCGACTGGACCGGTCGTATTCCTCTCTGAGAGAGCAGCATCCATGACGACCCTTGTACGGCCGCCACGGCGGAAACCGATGTTCTCCTCGACGCCGCGGGCGATTCTGACCGCTGGCATGATCGCGATGCTGGTCGCCACCGGTGGGGGAGCGGTGGCCACCGCGCAACCGTCCACCGCCCCGACCAGCTCTGCGCCGGCAGCGTTGCAGCAGCAAGCCCCGGTCGCGGCCGACCCGTGTGCCACCACCACGGCACCGACGACCACGACCACCACGGCGCCTACCACCACACCGGCGCCCCCGACGTCGTGCGCCGAAGCGCCGTCACTGGCCCCGTCCACCTCGCAAACGCCCACCACAGCGTCCGAGGCGCCGGGTGTCGCTGACGTGCCGGCGCCCGCACTGTCGAGCACGACGACACCGACCACTACGACCTTGACCCCGAGCGCGGAGGCCACCGCGCCGACCGCAACAGGTGAGCGGATCCCGTACACCGGGCTGCCGACCGAGAACCCGAACAGCACCCTGATCCCGGGCAAGATGCGCTCGGACCGCGAGGAGTGGCCAGAGGGCTACACGAAGGAACAGGCCGACGAGGCCGAGATCGGGGAAGCCCGACTGCTCGCCAAACAGCGCACCTCCCGCGCCGCGGTGACCTGCCAGAGGTACTGGCCCGCCCCCCACGACGTGTGCGGCGCCATCCGCGACAAATACAACCCCTCGGCGGAACGTTCAGCTTCCTGCTGCTGCCCACCAGCGGAAACATCGTCAACCCCGGCAACACCGGCGAGCGCGTCACGTTCATGAACGGGCCGATCTACTGGTCCGCAGCGGGCGGAGCACACCCCGTCGTCAACAGCTTCCTCAACCGCTGGGGCATCCTCGGCTACGAAGGCAGCTACCTCAAGTACCCCACCAGCGACGAGATCGTCCTTCCCGACGGCGGCCGCCGCCAGGAGTTCCAGGACGGCGCCATCTACGTCGCCTTCCAGAACGCCATCGGCTCCGCCATCCAGAACGGGCCACTCCGCGACAAGTACAACAGCGTCGGCGGACTCACCCCCGGCAGCAGCCCCCTCGGCTACCTCACCGAAGATCACGTCCGCACCCTCCCCGACGGCCAAGGCCAAATGGCACGGTTCCAGAACGGGGTCATCTACTGGTCACCCGCGACGGGTGCGTGGCCAATCACCGAACCTGTACTGACACCGTGGAGCCAGTCCGGTTACGAGTCAGGCTCTTACAAGTATCCCACCGGTCAGCCGTACAGCACTGACGGTGATGTCACTATCAGGCAGGACTTCCAAGGTGGTCCGTTGATCGCACCCGGCCCCAAGGTGGAACAACTTGCCGTGCTGAACCCAGGGGCCTCAGCTCCTGATGTACTCCAGGAAGCTCAGCGGTTGTCGGCCGAACTTGGTCGCACGCTGCAGGACATTGTCGAGGCGGGTCTCACTGAAGCTGCTGAGGGCGTCGGCAATGCGAACCCCGGTGTGGATACCCTCCTGCCAACACCGCGTGGACCTGGGGACTTTTTCTTTTCTGCGAGCGCAACCGCACGAGTGAACCACGGACATAACGGCTTGTTCATCACGCTCACGCACTCGATTGAGGCCAACCAGGCCACAGACGGCGTATACATCATCGACAACACCATCGGGTCGAACGGCGGCCGCATGATGAAGAGCCCGGAAATGTTCTGGGTCAACACCTCGAGCGCAATGCGACAGCAAGCAGTCGACTTCGCGCTCACGAAGGTCGGAGCCGGTTACAATCCTCAGTTCTGGTCAAACAAGGTCGTCGATGCAGTAGCGTATAACTGCTCACAGCTCGTTTGGGCGGCATACTACGGTCCGTCTCAAGGTGCAGTCGACCTGGATGCCGGCGGTGGACTGGGGGTTTGGCCAGTCGACTTGAAGTACTCGAACTTGGCAGTGCCGTATCCGGCCTAGTTCGATCCGAAATCGGACCCTCAGCAGCTCGCGCGTATCAATCGCTGATACGCGCGAGCTGCACCCGCAACATGGAGCTTTTATGCGTCTCGTCAAATTGTTATTACCCGGGCTTCTTCTTGTTGTCATACCGACCGCATCCTGCGGTTCGCCGGCGCCCGCGCCGGCCGACCAACGCGCACTCTCTTCAACAGAACTCGACGTAATTGACCGCGACACGGTGGGAGCTGTTGTGGTTGGGCCAGCGCAGTTTCCATTCGATTCTGCAAGCGATGTAACCCGCCTTATGACGTTCGACGCGAACGGTAACCTCCTCGGCAGCATCACCGGCGGCGCACTGCTGAACGCTCAAGTCGACGGCCTCGACAATCGCTTAGTAACAGCGAATGCTGACCAACTGATCACGGTATCGAACACGCACAAAACCGCAACCCCCATCAAGAAACAGGTTGTCGAATCGTCGATTCAGGACGAGGGCAGAACGCGAACTGCAACTTGGTTCAATGATGGGCGACAAGGTAGCACCACTACGACTACATACTGGTCAACTGAACACACCGGCCAGCAGACAACAGGCACCATCCAAGGGATGGCTTTAGCATCAGCATTCTGCGGTGCTTCTATTTACGCCCTGGTGGAAGACATCGATTCTCTATCGTGGAACAAGCCGACCCAGAATTGGCTGTACCGTATCGAAACAAACGGTACCCGCACCGAAGTCGCTACTTGGGAAGCAGACCCCAGCGTTCGACCTGCCTCACGCCAGGCCGTCTGTTCAGCAGATGGAACCTCGATGACAGTTCTGTACGCGTCTCGGCAAGGCACACCCGCGGGCAGTCTGCCGACACTACAACAATGGGTGTTCAACCTGCAGGATGGCTCGATAGATAAACGCGTATTACTTGAAGCAAACGACGAATGGCGAATCCATGCAAATGGAGTTGCCTCATCGAAAGAGAGACTTTATTGGATCAATTCGAGCGGATCAGTTTACTCTATCAGCAGCTCGTCTCTGCTAGAGCCAGCCAAACTCGAATGGAAAGTACCTCATACCGGCCTCCGAACACGGCTCTCCATACACGGAGGTAGAGTTCAAGTGTTGGATTACGTAAACCAGCCAACATTGCATGAATTTGAACTTGCGTCCGGAAGAAAGACGCGAGAATCAATAAGCTTGCCGTGGCTGAGCCCAATCATAGATTCACCTACGGCCAGCGGCCAGAGTACGAATACAGTTACTGACCTCCTTGTGCAGGGATAAGCGCGCAGTGCGTATATCACAGAAACTCATGAGCAGCGAACGTGCACGCCCTCAAATTAGGATCAAATCATGAGATTTGCAATTGGCTGGATAGCAGTCGGCGCGGCAACAGCGGCATATATGATGTTGATCAGTGCTGATCCTTTGATGCAAATAACGAACTGTGAGACTTTCGCCGCGGAATTTGATTGCAATCAATCACTGCTGAGCTATTTCGGGTATCGGTTCGTCTTCCTGGTCATACTTCCAGTTGCTCTCTGCCTAACGGCGGCGCTACGCACCGATGTCCATACCGCATGCCTCGTCTCCGCAGCCCTCGTGTCAACTTGGGCAATTGGCGTTGGAGGAACTTTATTAAGTCGGTCGCCAAATATAGTGAACATATACGCTTACCTACTGCCAACCGTTGTTCTGGCTTTACTATTAACAGTCTTGCAGAAACGCTTCGCGAAACCCCCTGGGCGGTACGCAAAATGAGCACATCACGATGGTGAAGTGGCGGAGCGACGCCGACGGGAGCGTTAATTCCAGCACCAAGGCAACGATGGTCGACTGGATCGACAACAAGAACGGGTCGGCATACGTTCAGGGCCGGGTGTCGCGGTCGCAGGTGGGGACCGCGCACGAGTCCGGTGCGACTCCGTATCTCCGCACGTATGCGAACGGAGAATGGGACGACAATTTGTTGTCGTTGCCGATTCTCTGATCGGGTGTGCCGTGTCCCGTCTTCGATTCGAGTCCGAGGACGGGACACCGCACAGCGCGGCTCGTGATCGACTCGGGCCGACTTCTCGATCACATCGACCACATCGCCACCGAATTGACAGAGATGAGGGCATTCTTCGAAGAGGGTGGAGAGCATGAGCGTGAGGGACCGCGCCCCCCGGGATACGAGCAGCCCGTTTTCTCCGTTGACGACTGGCTGGACGGTCTGGGGCTCCGATTACGGCGCATCCTGTCTGTGGAGCAGACGCTGATGGACGCAGTGCGGTACCACTTCCCGGTGACCGATTCGCAACGCGCTGTCGCGGAGTCGACCGATTCGCAACAACTGTGGCAGGACGCCTACATCAGGGCCAAGGCGTTTCCGCACACGGAGATCTATCGGCGCTATGCCGACTCACCGGGATCGTGGCGAACCCGGTGGCGCTGATACCGGGCCGTCCGGAGTGAGGCGAACGGCCCGGTCTCGGCTCTAGCTGCCGAACGCGTCCGTGAGATCGCCGGTTCCGGGAAGCACCGGCTCCGGCGACGCCTGATCGATGGTGATGACGATGGACTCCTGTTGAACGGTGTACGTCGCCCACGGCACGAGGTTCTCCACGTGTTCCTTGATGCCCGGGTAGTCGGACAACCACCAGGCTTCTGTGGAGTCGAACTCGCCGAGCGTGCAGGTGGCGAGCACGACGTACGATCCGGGTGGGATGCCGGTCACCGTCTGAGTCGTGGCGGTGCCGGCCGCGATCGAACCACTCTCGTAGTACTCGTGCGTTTGTGACACCACTGTCTCGACCGGAGGGAGGACACCCTCGGGTGCCGATGCCAGGGCTGTGGTGCACAGGACGGTGTCGTCGGCCGTGTTGGTGATGGTGTTGGTGACGGTATCGCCGACGACATCGTAGGAGTACGTGATGTCGGTGGGCTCGGCAGCGGAGACGCTGCCGGGTGCCGCCAGCACCAGGGGCACCGCGATGGCTGCGACCACTGCTACGCGTCTGGGTATTCGCACGATGTGCTCCTTACTGTCCGGAGGCGATCAGAGGTCCGGCTATTCGACGAAGGCGCCGGTGGCGGGGGAGTAGTAGACGGTGCCACCGAGGAATGCCTGGCGGGTGCCGATGCCGTCACCGGCGGAAGCTTCCGGGCCCTGCGGGAACGACAGGGTGCTGCTGGGTCCGCCGAGAGAGGTGTAGAGGTCGAGGATCTCACCGCACACCGGGTACGGGGTGGGCCAGAACGACTGGCACGTCGCCGCAGCAGTGTCCTGCGGGGCGGTGGGTACGGGCTGGGCCATGGCCTGTCCGGTGCCGGCGAGAGCGAGGGCGGCGCCGAGGACGCCGACAATGGCGAGGCGGACGCGAAGTCCGGTGCTGCGGCGGGTGGAGGTGCGTGTGGTGGTCACGAGGAGGGCTCCTTTGCGGGGTGTGCGATGAGCTCACGGGTACGCCGACATCCACCACCGCTGTGAAGCGAGACCGAGGGGTCTGTGATGTCGGACTTGTCGGACGCTATCAGCGCCCACAGCTCCCTGTCGCGACAACGACTCCACTGCCGAAGCCCTTGACGTAATCCGAAACGGGCTGCAAACCAAAGGGACTCGGCGCGTCGCACGCATCTTCACCGTTCCAGACGAAAACCGAGAACAATCGTTCCGTTTTCAACCAAGTCAGCGTGACGAATGGTTCGTTTAGTGACCAGTGGGACCACAGTGGCAGTTGCGGTTCCTGAGAATCCGCTTAAGGATGCTTTGGCGACCGTCGCTCAGACCGGTCGCAATTCCTCCGAGAGAGCAGCGTCCATGACGATCCTTGCTCGGCCGCCACGGCCGAAACCGATATCCACTTCGTTGCCGCGGTCGGTGTTGACCGCCGGCTTGATCGCGGTCCTGATGGCCACCGGCGGGGGAGCTGTAGCCACTGCGCAACCGTCCACCACCCCGGCCGCACCGACCACCACAGCAGCCCCGCAGATCCTGCAGCAGCAAGCGCCGACTCCTGCCGATCCGTGCGCGACGACCACAACGCCTACCTCGACGACCACGGCGCCGACCACCACAACACCGACGGCCACGGTCCCGGCGACATGCGCCACAGTCCCGACCACCCCGTCCGCGTCGGCAGTGCCCCCTAGCGCAACACCTGCCGCACCTGCGCCGGCGACAACCGCCGCCACCGCACCTGCACCGGAGCTCGCCCCCGCGCAGCTGCCGGCTGAGCCCGCCGCTGTCGAGCCTGTCGCACCCACCGACGACGAACTGTCCTCCAAGACAGCCGAACCAGATCCTGACTACACGCCGACCGAGAACCCCAACTCCACACTCGTCCCCGGCCAGATGCGTTCGGACCGCGAGGAAATACCCGCCCCGTTCACCAAGGAGGACGCCGACCGCGCTGAGATCGCCGAAGCGCGCCTACGCACCTCGCGGGCCGCCACCGCATGCCAGGTCTACTGGCCGTCGTGGTTCAACGTGTGCGGCGAGATCAAGGCCAAATACGACTCACTCGGCGGACCAGGAAGCTTCCTGTCTTACCCGTCCAGCGGAAACATCGTCAACCCCGGCAACACCGGTGAACGAGTCACCTTCCTCAACGGGCCCATCTACTGGTCCACCGCCGGCGGAGCACACCCCGTCGTCAACAGCTTCCTCAACCGCTGGGGCATCCTCGGCTACGAAGGCAGCTACCTCAAATACCCCACCACCGACGAGATTGTCCTCCCCGACGGCGGCCGCCGCCAGGAGTTCCAGGACGGCGCGATCTACGTCTCGTTCCAGAACGCCATCGGCTCCGCCATCCAGAACGGGCCACTGCGCGACAAGTACAACAGCGTCGGCGGACTCACCCCCGGCAGCAGCTTCCTCGGCTACCTCACCGGCGATCACATTCGTGCGCTGCCCGACGGCCAAGGCCAAATGGCACGGTTCCAGAACGGCGTCATCTACTACTCACCGGCAACGGGAGCGTATCCGGTCACCGGCGATCTGCTCACCCGATGGACCTGGTCCGGTTACGAACAGGGGTCCTGGGGATACCCGACAGGAGACGCTACAACTACAGCCGGTAACTCAAGCCAGCAGTTTCAGTACGGCTTGATGAGCTGGCCCTACACCAATGCTGCCGCAGTGGTGGACGACGGGGACCTTGAGCCCATTTCGTAGATGGTCGCACACCCGTTACTGACTCAGACTTCGCGGCCGATGCCCTCGACGGGCGAGATCCAGCGGACGGTTTCATGCCCATCTCGAATGGTGGAGGATTCAGAACGCAGTGCACCACGACGACCTCGTGCATCGATGGGGATCCCGAGGAGCCCATCGTAGATGTCCCCGAGCCTTCATTGCTCACTACCGAGGAATGCCTGGCTAGCGCCAGCACCACCAACGTAGGAATCTGGCACGCCACGCGGAAGCAGGCCTGCATGATCACAGACGATGCAGGATATCGGGTCAGGCTCCTGGAAAACCCCACTGAGATAGTCGGAAACATTCCTGCGAGCGCATACTCCTCGATCACTACATCCCACCTCACCGGCAAATTCGTCCAGGAGGTGAAGATCGCTTTCGGTCCGCACAACGGCACCGTGGGTGTTGCGCGTCTGAATTATGAGGTCGCCGGAGATCGCGCGGGAGACGACGTCGTAGTCGAATCCAATTTCGAATCCGGCGATATCCTGTATTCGAACACCACTGTCACTTTTAAGATTAGCTGGAATTACAACAGCGTTCCTCAAGGGCAGATCGACAACCGCCAGAATGTTTTTCAGTACTGGATCAACAATGATGACCCGAAAATCTACAGCCCGTCCACACTGGGAATCTTTGAAGCGGACATCGTCCGGTGCGACAACACGATGCGGACCTCGGGAGGTCAGTACCGTCAGGGCTGTGTGGTTGCAGCCCATTCTCCCGCCTGGGCCATGAACGAAACCGGTAACATCCCTCAAGCCACCGGCCACGTTGCGGCCGCGCTGGCGGCAGGACTGGCAGGATCTGAGGCCTCACCCCTGCGCCGCACAACAGACGTGGTTACCCGTAACGCAAACCGGGCTCAGGCATGTCCTCGTGGGACGCCCATCTCGGCGGCTCGTCAGTTAGGCGTCACCAATCGAAGCTGTGATGAGTATCCATTCGCGAGTACCAATCAAGGTGCATCTGGCAAAACGGGCCGAACTTTCCAACCAAATTGCAATGTTGCAGATCTACCGGGCACGGCAACCGGGTACAGCGCTTGCATGATCGACAACACAGATAACCTTCGTGCCGGTGGGCTTCTTGGAGGTTTCTACGGCAAAAACCGGGTAGTCAATCAGGACAGCTTCTCGGTTAACCCACAAGGCGGCAACTTGCCACCAATACCCTGACCCACACCGTCAGGCGTATGATGCTCCCATGAGAATTCTGTCGGGAAGAGCGTCTAAACTCGCCCTTCTCGGTCTACTGGGGGCTACGGGTGTAGTAGCGGCGAGCCTCACGCTCGGCGGCGGCGCCGGAGGACAACAACCAACTGAGCCTCCTCCGGCGCCGCCGAACACCCCTGCCGTGACGGAGGTTCCGATCCAAACACAGCCCCCCAGCGACGACTTCACGGATGACCTGGACTACGTAGATCCCGAAGAAGCCGTCATCGAAGATGACCCGCCACCGGTGTCCGATGAGGAATTCGCCGAGGGAGCCCGTGACGGGCTAGCTCCGAACGAAACCTGGACCCCCCTGGAGGGGAAGGGGGGGTTCAGGCGAGTGCCCGACGAAGAAATCTGGAAGCACATCAATCCTCCACGCTGACGCACCTGGATACATCAGGTACCTCATCGAGCGGGCCGTGCCCCGAAAGCCCCGGCGACCGTGGAGACCATAAGCAGCGAAGCTTGTCCATTTCGATCCAGCGCTAGCTGTGGGTTCTCGTGTCCACGGTGAGCGCTCAGGTAGAGGCCGCCGTTGTGCTGACTGATGATCTGCGGCAGCATGACGGCGTTCTCCCACTCGGCTTCTAGCCCAGCCACATGTGCTGTCTTCTTAATCGTCGCTGCACGTGCAAACACCTGACCCCGCACAGCGTCAAGGTCGATGTCCGAGTCGAGCGAGTCAACCCACCGGGGGTAGTCGGAACCGATCAGGGCAAGGAGATCGTCGACTATCTCCACCCAGGACGGTCCGAGGTGTGCGGCCATGTCAGCTGGTCGGATCTCCATCGTCCGGAAGGTTTCAGGCATCTGGGATCCCTCTAATTCGGGAGTCCAACATCGCCGGAGCCATTCCCGCATCACTACAGCAGCTCTTACGGGGTCTGAAACGCTGTTCAACGCCGGCTCTATCAGCACGTGCGGCGGACCCCCATTTTGCATCAAGTGTGTCAACGCATCCGCCGCCGTGTGGGCTACGCCGGTCAACTCGTCCACTACTCGCTGTTCATTGCGCATAGCCCGAACGCTACCCAGCGCGCACCGTGCACGCAGCAACGCAAGTACCGAGCATGATCGAAGCACGTGACCCGAATCGTGTCGGCCGGGGTTTTGTCGACGATAACCACTGCCGATAATTTGCGTTTTGTTACCTAAAGGCCCAGCCCTTGCTTCTGCCTTGCCCAGTGCGGCGTGTCGAACTCGAGAAACGCACCCGCCTCGGCCCGGGGGACACTCGACGCCACCGCCGAGGATCCAACGAAGATCCCCGCGCAGACGCTCGGACTACCTCGCGTGTGTCTGGTCGGCCTTTGGTGGCGTCCGTGGTCTCTCTGTCGTTCGGCAGCGAGCCGAGCACTTCGTCGGTGGTCGTGCGCTATAGCCGGTCGTTCCCACATGGCAGCGAGACCCCGCACCGGTCGCCAAGTTGGTAGCTGGTCCGGTCCCGATGCATCGACAGATCTCCTCACACAGCGCCGCTGGCGGAATCAACTATTGCAGTGGGGAAAAACCAATGTCCGAGAATTTGGGGCCGCCAACTACGTCCAGCATGTCTTGGATAGGCCTATAAATAGCAAAGTTATGCGGCACAGCGCTTACCGCATCTTCACACGGGATATCAAAATCGCGGCCCAGGTCGCCTCGATCACCCACGTTTCCCAGATTCATTCCAACAAGTTTGTCGTTGAAATATACCGGAGCGCCGGAGTCTCCTGGCAGCGAACAATAGTCTGCAAGCACGTGCCGCTGCTTCTCGTCGATGCCACTAATAAAAGAACAGTCATTGCCGGTTTTAGGTGAAACTTGACACACTGTATCACCGACTGCCGGTGCCGTTACTGCTCTTGCAGACACAGAAACGGCACCGGCAGCAGGTAAGACACTGTCGTCGAACGTTACCAATCCAACATCGACTGAAAGATCGCTCGCCGACAGTGTCCCCAACACACGGCCCGGGGTCGCTGACGTGAATACGGTTGCTCCGACTTTTCCGCAATGGCCCGCAGTCAATCCCGCGAGAAGTCCGTCACTGGTTTCGCCGAGCAACGCGAGGCTACACGTTTTACCACCATCTATACGAATCTGAGCGGACGGCGCAATAAACTGCTTGCGCAAAGCGCCTTCATCGTGGTGAGTCGGCGGCAAAGACGTGCTTCCGCATCCAGCCAGCAGCAGGAGCGAGAGGAAACTGACTCGTCTCGCACGCAAAACGGACCCTACCCCTCGTTCGCGGTTTCAAGCTCGGCAATCTCGGCCCTCAGGCTGTTCTTTTCTGATGCCGAGAATCTCCTAACCTGCATTGCAAGTACGGCTCGCGCCTGAAGTTCGTCGAAACCGAACTGCGCCTTAAGTGCACGAACCGCATCGTGATCGTCGACCGAGTCGGCCACCAGGGTCATGACATGAACCGTGTTGTTCAGACACGTATCCAGGGCACGGAGTATGCCCAGTCGTTCCGACTCACGACTCTCGTTCTCGGGCACAGGATGTTCCTTCCTCTTGGCGGAGATTAAGACGCCGTCCAGTTAATCGTACGCCCGGAATCCGACGCGAAGTTCTGCGACTCATAGTTCAGGTTCTTGGGAATCTTCAATGCAGCATTGGAGTTTCCCGTTCCTGGCATCAACACAACATTGATTCTTATGTAATCGTTTGTTCGCGGCAGGTAAGAGGAGCTTGATGATTCAAGAATTTGGTAGCTAGCAGCATCCGTAAAGGTCCCACAAGAGGAGAAGAACCCAACTTGCGGATCTACGAAGTATGGAATGTCTTGATATACCTCGCAACTGTGGTTTGTTACCGTAACCTTTTTACCGCCTTGCGAAGCAATTTGGCCAGCGAGCACAAGTTCACCAGCTCGGTATCCGCTAACCCGATACTGGATTGAAACCGTATCGATAATTGTGCAAGTATCGAAACAAACTTGGAGATCTTCCGTTGTATTCAGGTTCCATTCGCGGGAGTTAATCGGCGTCCCGTCCGAGCCGCCATTGAAGTGAACAGTCAGATCAGCCGTCAACAGATTTTGGAGCTCCGCCTGGAGAGCTGGCGTGCGAGTGTTCGCGTAGCGTTGAACGTATTTCAGTGCGGCGTCGGTGTATCCCCCCATGATCGCGCTTTTCACCACTGCAGCTTCCGGACTCTCCCCGGGACTGACGTACCCTACGAAGCACTCACCCGCGAGTGACTGAGCCTCCGAGCATTCGGTAGCGGCTGGTTGCGCACCCGCACTTGGTACTGCTGCCACGGATGCAGCTAGGACCGTCAGGCCGACTGACGCGATCAACTTTTTCCAGTTTTGCATTTCGCAAACCCCTCCCATGCAAACCCGGGTTTTCCGGTCCCACAGGTCCATCGTCGACTTACAGACGGGTGTTACTCAGTTGCGCCATTTTGGCAGGACGGGAGATCCAAGCTCGCTTCATTAGATCTAGCTGTCCAGCTAGGGAATCGGACCGGGCAATCTGACCAAACATGGTGGTTCTAACCGGGCTTGTGCTCTTTTGGCGAACGCTGACATCGCTGTCCCGGCAGTTAAAGCGGGTTGCACAGCATCGGATTCCGGCGCATCGTCGATGAATGACCCGGTCGGGAGGTGAGGGCATCGACGACATGCGGGTTCTTCACGTCAAAGTGAGCTCGCTGGTCGGTTTGGGGCGGTTGGAACAGTTGCGCTTGGTTTCGGTGCCAGCAACAGGTCCGACGGGAATGCTGTCGGTGGGGTGTCATACCGTTCGGTTCGTCCACCCCGGACGCTCACCGAACGAGAGAGACCACCGCGATGCAGGATTCGGACCGCTACAACCTCACGGTGAACTATCACTACCCCGACGGGGACTCCGACCAAGCCGAGTGGGTGAAGATCCCGCCCGTTGTCGGCCAGGGCTACGTCGATGGCAACTCGAACCGTTGGCGAATCGCTGACGTGTGGCACATCCGCCCGAAGCGCGGCCCGCTGGAGCACGGCGTTCACGTGTTCCTGGAGTACACCACCGAGGGCAACGACAGGCTCCACCAGATCGACCCCGCCTACTACCGCCGCGACATCGATGTCGAGGAGTTCGTCACCATCCGCACCGTGGGAGAGGACAGCCAGGGATGAGCGCCATCGAGCCGTGGACCGTCGAGCTGGTGGGCAGCGGGAAGTGGCGCTTCACGAACGCCACCGACACCCTGGCCGAGATGATCACAATGACAGGTATCGGCAGCGTCATCGAGACCGAGGTCTCGCACGCCCTCGCACCTGGTCGGTCGTTCGATCAAAAGTTGCCAGCGGGCACAGGTATCAGAATCTTGTGGACCACCGAGCGGCGTAACCATCACACGTGGGAATTCGCAGAATGAGTGACGAGCACACGTGCGCCGTTCAGGGATGCTTAGCGCCGGCCACCCGTCAAGACGAAGCCAACGGACGGAATCTACATGTCGGTGACATCTCGATTCCTCGCGCAACCATTCACATCAGCGCGTGGTTGTGTGCGAACCACGACCTGAACGACACGGGACGTGTACACATCGACTTGTCGTGACCCCGCGGCGGTGTCGCACCCCGGATCACCACGCGCGTTGCCGACGTCGGCATAGCCCCCGACCGACGAACCTGTCAGCGCGAGATACTCGATAGCCTGGATTGATGAAGATGACGTTTCGCGAGCTGGACGTGAGTACCCGTGAGTGGATGGCGCGATGCCTCGCGATCGAGGAGTCTGGCGCAAGAAGGCCCTACCGGTCTCCGCGACTGACCGATCTCGGTGTGCGTGAGTGGCCGTCGCTGCTCCTCGAAGCCATCAACGATCCCGACGGTAACGAAGTGACCCTGGGAAGAGCCGTTGCCCGTTCGGAGTTGTGGCACACGATAGAAATGTCTACGCGACGTGGCGTGAGCCGACCGCAGCGGGTGAACATCGAACACGCGGCGAGCAGTCTGGCGCGGTCCGAATTCAACACCTGGTACGTGGCGGGGCTCGCCCGAAAGCTTTTGAACGAGGGCGAGACACAATGCACTATCTACCGCGCGGCCGAACCGAAATGGGCGGAGGCAAGCTGCACTAGACACGAGGGGGCGGTGGTGCCCCTCGCCACGATCGTCGACGGCCACCGCCGAAACTAGTGGCCCCATCCAGGAGTGCCCGGCACATTCGCGATCCCAGCGAGCCCAGGCTGCCACCACTCGATCTCTCGTGTCGACTGATCGCTGTGGACTGATTCCAACCGGAGTCAGCATCGGCCGGTCGCGATGCTCGAGAAGTCGGTGACGGTCCGTGGACGGGCCGCGCATGTGCCTGCCGAACACGCGCGATCCGCCCGACCCCACCCGCCTGACCGCGGGTGGGGTGCCGTCACGTCTGCCTAGACGCAGAAGCTGGCTCCGACCGTGTGGAAGTTCAACGTCCCGAAGTCGGACGACACGTTCGTCGATATGCAGGCTTTGCTTTGCGAGTTCCCCAGCCGCAGGTAGCGGCTCCAGGCGGTGACTCCGCCGGAACCGGTGCGCAAGTTGTGGTCCTCGGTCACCGCAGTTCGCCCCTCGGCCCTGATCTCTTGGTGGATCGTCACCGGCGATGTGTACATGTTCCCGAAGAGGATGACGCGGGACCAGTTGGCATGGCACGTCGAGGACCACCGGAGTTCGAGCGATCCGATGGTTTTTCCTGCGGTGGGTCCACGCGAACCGACGATCGGACGTGACGCGACCACGTAGGCGTTCGCACAACTACGCGGGTCACCATCGCCCCCTTGATCCCACGCCTGCGCCGGCGCTGCGCCGAGAATCGCCCCGGTGAGCACCGCCAGCGCCGTGACGAGAGCAGCCAACGTTCTACGAATCATCTTTCCTCATTTCCTCGACGGTGTGTGACATCCGACGATGTGTCGACACATGGCCACGGTCGTGCACGCCGGTTATCCGTTACCCCGACCGGTAGCCGCGGCTACATCTGAGGCAAGCACGCCAGACGTTCGTCCATACTGGTCACAGGGCTGAACGGAACACCTGAACAGCACCAACACCGGCCCTGGGGGTGTCGAGGATGAGCGCAGCGGATGCGGAACCACTCGAAGGAGGACGCGGCGCGGACGATCATGACGGGGGACTGCTCGATTCCACGCGGGACGACAACGAACTCCTGTCGGCGTTCCGGTCGGCTTTGATCGAGGTCAACCGTGGGCGGAAGACGAATGGAGAACTGTCGACTTCCGCTCGGCGCTACGGGTTCGAGCCCAACAGCCGCACCACGATGCACAACGTTCAGACGTCGACCCGGCTGCAATCGGAAGCAGCGGTGCGGGCATATGTTGCTGCGGCGACTCGTAACGACAGCATGGAGATAGAACGATTCGCCCGGTGGCGCAACGACCTCGCGAACCAAATCGGACCGCGTCCACGAGCAGACGCCACACTGCAGGAGGATCCGAAGACGGACGTCGGCGCGAGACGGTCGAGGCGGACCAGGGACCTCGTGATCGCAGGATGCACCGCGATCGTCACGGCAGGGATCACCGTGGCGGTGACCAGCACTGTCACCGGGCCCGACGACAGCGGGCCAGCAGACACCGCTGCCGCACCCGGCGACGTCTTCACTGGTGTCGACCCTCTCGAGAGTGGATGCGCCGACGGTGCGATACGCGCCAACGCAAGCGTTCCGGCACCCCCGATGAATGTGGTTGTGGTGTTCTCGCAGGCGTGCAATGCGGTGTGGGGGAAAATCGAACGGCTCGATGGTGCTGGTACCGGTGACTCGATCACTGTGGTCGTTTATCGGCTGGACGACCCCTCGGGGCCGGACACACAACGTGTGACCGAACAGAACGTCGGGAACGCGTACACCCCCGCCATTGTCCGTGTCGACGGTGGATCACCGATATGCGTCGATGGTTCGGTGACCGTAGACGACGGGGCCCGAATTATCGAAGCTGCCGAACCGCAGTGCACCTGATCGGGGGTGAGTGAGGCACTGCGACTGAAGTTCTTGACAGAAACGACACGGGTCGTTGATCGGACTCGATCGGCGCGTCGCGGTCGGAAAGCCAGTGGAAATCCCCGCTCTCGGATGCAGTGGCGGTTCCACACCCTCCTATCGACCGGATGGTCTGGATCGGTCAGTTTGCGAGTTTGGCGAAGTTGCACTTCTTGTGACTTGTGCTCAGGATGCAAGGGGCGACCGGCAATCGGACCGGTCGTATTCCTCTCCGAGAGAGCAGCATCCATGACGACCCGCTTACGGCCGCCACGGCGGAAACCGATGTTCTCCTCGACCCCGCGGTTCTCACCGCCGGCATGATCGCAGTCCTGATGGCCACCGGTGGGGGTGCGGTGGCCACCGCGCAACCGTCCACCACCCCGGCCACGGCGACCAGCTCCGCGCCCGCAGCGTTGCAGCAGCAGGCCCCCGCACCAGCCGACCCGTGCGCCACCACCACGGCACCAACCACCACGACCACGACGGCACCTTTGTCGACCACCACACCGGCGACGCCGACGTGCGCCGAAGTGCCGACACCGGGCCCGCCCACCTCTCAGACGCCCAACACAGCGTCCGAGGCACCAACTGTCGCTGACGCACCGGCGACCACGCCGTCGAGCACGACGACACCGGCCACCACCAGCCTGACCCCGAGCGCCGAGGCCACCGCACCGACCGCAACGGGCGAGCGGATCCCGTACACCGGTCTACCGACGGAGAACCCGAACAGCACCATCGTGCCCGGGAAGATGCGCTCCGACCGCGAAGAATGGCCCGAGCCCTTCACCAAGGAACAGGCCGATCGCGCCGAGGTCCGGGAGTACGAGCTGCAGCAAATTCAGCTGCGGCGCTCTGCGTCCCGCGCAATCCCCGCTCCCGGCCCCGATTGTCAGCAGTACTGGCCGTCGGAGAACTGGGTCTGTGGTGCCATCCGGGACAAATACAACTCGATGGGGGCTCAGTTCAGCTTCCTGGCCCTACCCACCTCCGAGGAGCTGGTCAACCCGGACGGATTCGGACGCCGACAGACGTTCATCAACGGCCCCATCTACTGGTCACCGCAGGGCGGCGCACACCCTGTCGTCAACCACTTTTTCGCAGCTTGGCAACGACAGGGCTGGGAGGGAGGAGTGTTGAAGTATCCAACGACAGACGAAATCGTCAACCCCGACGGCATCGGCCGCCGCCAGGAGTTCCAGGGCGCAGCAATCTACTGGCGCCTGAACGAGGCGTACGCCATTGGCGGCGCCATCCGCGACAAGTGGAACACCGTCGGTGCGGAAGCAGGGCCCCTCGGCTACCCCTCAACCGACGAAATCGGTGTCACCAAGAACAACGGCCGTTACAACAACTTCGAGAACGGCACCGTCACGTGGTCATCACAGACAGGAGCAAGACTCCTCTACGGACCGGTCAGAGACCGGTGGGCGAACACGGGACGAGAGGACGGCCCTCTCGGCGTTCCGTTGGCCGACGAGCAATCGATAGCCAACAACGCCGCACACTTCGCTGATTTCGAGAACGGTTCGTCAATCTGGTGGACCTCTCTCACCGGTGCGCATGAGATCAGCTCAGACGTACGGGCATCGTGGTTCGGGGCAGGTGGGTACGCGGGATCACTCGGCTTCCCCACCGAGGGAGCCACCACGCCGGGGGCCAACGCTGAGGGCATCACGCTGAAGCAGGTCTTCGAAGGAGGAATCATCAGCCTAATTGGGCAGGGCCGGGCCTTGATCGGAACCTATGATCCGACACCGGACTCGTTCCCTGAACCCTCCGGCAACACCCCACTGCGCGAAACGGCTCCGCAACCGCAGGCCAGAGCAATTCCCGACGGCGCCACCTGGCCGCCACCGGGAATATCAGCCAACTATGACACCGCAGCGGAGGTAGGCGGAACCGTCAACCCGCACCGCAAGAAAGACGGCGAACTGATCATTCGCCAGGGATACTGGAGCGATCAGTGGGAGGACGGATGGGGACAGGACAAGGCGGAGCACCGCCACGGCCTGCGACTCGTCGAGTCCATCGAGTTTGTTTTGGAGTCCAAGCACTGGGGACCACGCTCAGACAGCTCGCGGCCCGGCACCGACTTCTATGCATACGCCATCGACCAAGTCTGCAAAGTTGACTGGTCAGGACGCAAATGTGAAGAAGTGCAGCGGCGCGTCGTTCATGCCATCTACGACCCGACCCCGTATCCGGACGGCTACAAGTTGGCACCGGCTGGAGCGCCAGGCCCCGTCGGAGTGATCACGGCATACTGCGGCGGTGGAACGAGCCCGCTCGCAGGAACGGACGTTTGCGACCTTTGGGTCGATGCCGCCCTGTCCAACCCGATCGAATAGCGGTCAGCGTTACCGGTCACAACCGACATCGCTGGCCCGGCCGCGCACCTGATAAAGTTCATTGATGCAGGTGCGCGGCCGGGCCTCACAGCCGAAAACACTCCACAGAATCGATTGTGATGTCAACTATAAAGGTCATGGTCGATAATTGGTTGCTCCAGGATGGGTCAGTACGGCCGCTATCCATTGGTGACAAGGTCAGATTGTCACTTGCGTTCGACGAGAAAATTTCGAATTCAAAGGATCCACGCTCGTCGCAAATTACTGCCGAGGCGATCCCGTTTGACGGGGTTCGTTTGGCAGATCCTAGCCAATCATATCGGATTTGCTTGCGTTTCCCCAGTTGGGAGGCGAACTGGAGCGCGCCTCGCCCTGTCGCCGGCGAAGTGTCTCTAACGGGAGTTTTTTACGCTGACGACTCGCAACAATGCAGTCCAGTGATGGGAACCGTACGAAGGATACAGGCAGTGGATGGGACACTCAAATTCGAGAACAATGATTGGGTGTACGATTCGACAGCGCCAGTCCATCTCCATGACATGCCGTCTACAGGCTTGTTTTTCAACGAATTCTTCAGCGACAGTGCTCCAGAAATCGGGGAAACTCGGCTGAATCGAATGGGCGTTCTAATCGACCTTCAGATCTAAGCTCATACGCACCTTGTTCGTCATTTACTCTTCAACCTAACCTCGCGCCGCCGCCTGCTGGTCGGCCGCAGTATTGCACCCCCATGAGCCTGGCCGCATCCGCATCCGCGTCCGATGGCGATGCCCTGATGAACGTCCTCCGACACATCGCCGGGCCGTCCGGTACCACGAGACGGCGACAGCGGGATCGTGGCGACCATCTTTGGTCGACGAGTGGGGCTGACTCAGTTCTTCGTGTCGGCGGCAGCCCTTACATGCAACTGACGACATCAACATGCGGACTGATTCGACGATGATAATCGGTGCCGATAATCCATATTATGACATAGTTGCTGCTAGAAACGTGATCGTTGTAATCGCTCTGCCGGTGGCGGGTACCCCCCTCGCCGATCGGTCCCGAGAACGGTTCCAGCGGCGGCAGGACGCCGTCAGGTGCGGGTGCCGTCGACAGCGAACGCGTAGGTGACGTCGGTGGGTTCCGTCGCGGCAGCGAGACCGGGAGTGGCGAGGGCCAGGGGAATCACTGCTGCAGTGCCGAGAAGGGTTCGGGTGAGTTTTCGCACGGCATGTCCTCTTCGTCGTCGATGGTCGCTTCCAGGGGAAGTGTGCAACGGAAGCGGACCATTCAGCACATTTCGTACCGGGTGTCCCCGTGGGGGTGTGGTTCCGGGCGAGACCACGGTTTCCGTCGACTTGCCGCCGGAGTGGAGGTGGTGGTCCAATGGGAACATACGTTCGAACACAAGTTCTCCAGCAAGCGGACGAGGGTGCGTCATGGGATGGAACGACGGACCGCCCACGTGGACCGAGATGGAGCGGTTGCTCTCGGGCAAGCCTCGTGTCATCGATCCGCTGGCGATTGGTGACGGCGGTGACAGTCCGGCCTGGTCGCGCAAGCGTGACCCCTACGAGGGTGCGGTGGTGCGGCCGCGCGACACCGTTCCCTATGCGGAACTGCACGCCCACTCGTCCTTCAGCTTTCTCGACGGCGCCTCCCAGCCCGAGGAGATGGTCGAGGAGGCCGTACGGCTGGGTCTGGACGCCATCGCCCTGACCGATCACGACGGCATGTACGGCGTCGTGCGGTTCGCGGAGGCGGCACGCGAGTTGGAGATGAAGACCGTCTTCGGGTCCGAGTTGTCGCTCGGTGATCCAGGTATGCCGACCGAATCACGCACCGGCGCAGCCGATCCAGACGGAACGCATCTGTTGGTGCTGGCGCGCGGACAGGAGGGGTACCGGCGCCTGTCCCGCCAGATCGCCGCCGCGCATCTGGCCGGTGGGGAGAAGGGTCGCCCGCGATACGACATCGATTCGCTGGCCGAGGCGGCCGGGGGGCACTGGCAGATCCTGACGGGGTGCCGCAAGGGCAGCGTGCGTCGCGCGCTGAGCGAGGGTGGTTCCGCGGCTGCCGAGCAGGCGCTGCGCGACCTGGTGGAGCGGTTCGGCGCAGACCGTGTGACGGTGGAGCTGACGCGGCAGGGCGTCGCCGAGGACGACGATCGCAATGACGCCCTGGCGGACATCGCCGCGCGCCTCTCGCTCCCGGTCATCGCGACGACGTCGGCACACTTCGCGCGGCCGAGTCGGCGCCGGCTCGCGATGGCCATGGCCGCGGTCCGTGCGCGGCGCAGTCTCGACGATGCGTCCGGGTGGCTCCCGCCGCTCGGCGGAACCCATCTGCGCTCCGGGGCCGAGATGGCGGCGATGTTCTCCGCCTATCCCACCGCCGTGTCCCACGCCGCGGTGCTGGGGGAGGAGTGCGCGTTCGACCTGCACCTCATCGCGCCGCAGCTGCCGCCGTTCGACGTGCCGGAGGGACATACCGAGATCACGTGGCTCCACGAGTTGACGATGCGCGGTGCCGAGCGACGCTACGGTCGGCGCGAGGACGAACCCGCGGCCTACGCCCAGATCGACCGCGAACTCGCCGTCATCACCGAACTCGACTTCCCCGGGTACTTCCTGGTGGTCCACGACATCGTCGACTTCTGCAAGAGGGCCGACATCCTGTGTCAGGGAAGAGGATCCGCGGCCAACTCTGCGGTGTGCTACGCCATCGGCATCACCAACGTCGATCCGGTGCGCAACGGTCTGCTGTTCGAGCGGTTCCTGTCCGTCGAGCGCGACGGCCCACCCGACATCGACGTGGACATCGAGTCCGACCGTCGTGAAGAGGCCATCCAGCACGTCTACGCCAAGTACGGCCGCGACTACGCGGCGCAGGTGGCCAACGTCATCACCTACCGCGGGAAGTCGTCGGTACGCGACATGGCGAAGGCGCTCGGGGCGTCGCAGGGTCAGCAGGACGCATGGAGCAAGCAGATCACCCGCTGGTCGGGGGTGCCGGGGCGAGACCTGTCCGCCGAGGCCCGCGAGACCACCATCCCGCTCCCGGTGCTCGAACTCGCCGCGCAGATCGAGAACTTCCCACGGCATCTCGGCATCCACTCCGGCGGCATGGTGATCTGCGATCGGCCGATCGCCGACGTGTGCCCCGTCGAGTGGGCGCGCATGGAGAACCGCACCGTGCTGCAGTGGGACAAGGACGACTGTGCCGCAGTGGGACTGGTGAAGTTCGACATGCTGGGACTCGGCATGCTCTCGGCGCTGCACTACATGATCGACCTGGTGAAGGAGCACAAGGGACTGCACGTCGATCTCGCCGAACTCGACCTCGGCGAGGCCGCGGTGTACGAGATGCTGCAGCGCGCGGATTCGGTCGGGGTGTTCCAGGTGGAGTCACGTGCTCAGATGGCGACGCTCCCGCGACTCAAACCGCGGGAGTTCTACGACCTCGTCGTCGAGGTCGCCCTCATCAGACCCGGACCCATCCAGGGACATTCGGTGCACCCGTACGTCCGGCGCCGCAACGGACTCGAGCCCGTCACCTTCGATCACCCGTCGCTCGAGCGGGCACTCGAGCGCACTCTCGGCGTACCGCTGTTCCAGGAGCAGCTGATGCAGATGGCCGTCGACGTCGCAGGGTTCTCGGCCACCGAGGCGGACCAACTGCGTCGGGCCATGGGGTCCAAACGCAGTCCGGAGAAGATGGACCGCATGCGTCAGCGTTTCTACGACGGGATGCGCGACCTGCACGGCATCACCGGCGACAAGGCGGACCGCATCTTCGACAAGCTCTATGCCTTCGCAAATTTCGGCTTCCCCGAGAGTCATTCGCAAAGTTTCGCGTCGCTGGTCTTCTACTCGTCGTGGTTCAAGCTGCACCATCCCGCCGCGTTCTGCGCCGGTCTGCTCCGCGCGCAACCCATGGGTTTCTACTCGCCGCAGTCACTGGTGGCCGACGCCCGGCGGCACGGCGTACTCGTGCACGGTCCCGACGTGTGCGCCAGCCTTGCCCACGCCACCGTCGAGAACGACGGCCTCGAGGTGCGCCTCGGGTTGTCCGACGTCCGATCCATCGGCACCGCACTGGCCGAGCGGATCGTGGCGGAGCGGGTGTCCGGCGGACAGTTCACCTCGTTGCTCGATCTCACCGGTCGCGTCGAACTCAGCGTGACGCAGGCCGAGTCCCTTGCCACCGCAGGCGCTCTCGCCTGTTTCGGTGTGACACGCCGAGAGGCGCTGTGGGCCGCCGGGGCCGCGGCGGCCGAGCGTCCCGATCGGTTGCCCGCTCTCGGTGCGTCGACGCGCGCGCCGTCGCTCCCGGGAATGAGTGCGTGGGAGTTGGCCGCCGCGGACATCTGGGCCACCGGTGTCTCGCCCGACAGCTACCCCACCCAGTTCCTGCGCGAGCGGCTCGACGAGATGGACGTGGTCCCTGCGGACCGCCTGCTGTCGGTGGCCGACGGAGATCGGGTGCTCGTGGCCGGGGCGGTCACCCACCGTCAGCGTCCCGCCACCGCGGCAGGTGTCACGTTCATCAATCTCGAGGACGAGACCGGGATGATCAACGTGGTGTGTTCGGTGGGACTGTGGCAGAAGTACCGCTCGGCGGCGCAGTTGTCGCAGGCTCTGTTCATCCGCGGCATCGTCCAGAACGCCGAGGGGGTGGTGACGCTGGTGGCCGACAAACTCGAGACCCTCGACCTCCGCGTCCTCCTGCGTTCGCGAGACTTCCGCTGATCCTGCGGTCTGTCCCGACCGTCAGACGCTGCCCTCGAAGTCGTATTGACGCCACGCCTCGTAGACCACGACCGACGCGGCGTTGGTGATGTTCATCGACCGGCGCCCCGCCAGCATCGGGATGCGCAGGCGGTCGGTCACGTGCTCGTCGGCCAGTACCTCCGGTGCGAGGCCGGTGGGCTCGGGCCCGAACAGCAGCACGTCGCCGGGCCGGTACGACACCGACGCGTAGGACGTGGTGGCATGGGCGGTGAAGGCGTGGACCCGCTCGGGCGCGAGGGCGTCCCACGCCGCCTCGAGGTTCGGGTGCACCGTGACCGACGCCAGGTCGTGGTAGTCGAGGCCGGCGCGCCGCAGCTTGGGCTCGGACAGGTCGAAGCCGAGCGGTTCGATCAGGTGCAGCTCACACCCCGTACCGGCGACGAGGCGGATGGCGTTTCCCGTGTTCTGCGGGATACGCGGTTCGTGGAACATCAGACGGAACACCCGTTCAGCCTGCCATGTCCCACCCGCC
The DNA here is from genome assembly GCF_058139645.1 of Rhodococcus sp. NFXS4. NCBI lineage: Bacteria > Bacillati > Actinomycetota > Actinomycetes > Mycobacteriales > Nocardiaceae > Rhodococcus > Rhodococcus sp. NFXS4. The sequence goes on along the minus strand of NZ_CP192221.1, from coordinate 2,872,998 downwards.
TGCCCGAGCGTGGGAAACTGTGCGGTGTGACCGCAACGCGACTGGACGGCAAACTCACCCGCGACGAGATCTTCGTCGACCTCACCGCGCGGGTCACCGCACTGCGCGAGCGTGGGATCACCCCCGGCTTGGGGACGGTGCTGGTCGGTGACGATCCGGGCTCCGCTGCCTACGTGCGAGGCAAGCACAACGACTGCGCCAAGGTGGGCATCGCCTCCATCCGGCGCGACCTCCCGGCGGACGTGTCCAGCGACGAGCTCGACGCCGTCATCGACGGGCTGAACGCCGACCCGGCCTGCACCGGCTACATCGTGCAGCTCCCGCTGCCGAAGCGCCTGGACGAGAACCGCGCCCTCGAACGCGTGAACCCCGAGAAGGACGCCGACGGCCTGCATCCCGTCAACCTCGGCCGACTGGTCCTGGGCGAGGACTCCACCCTCCCGTGCACTCCCCGCGGCATCGTGCACCTGCTGCGTCGCTACGACGTCCCCATCGCCGGTGCTCATGTGGTCGTCGTCGGACGCGGCGTGACCGTCGGCCGGCCTCTCGGGCTCATCCTCACCCGGCGCTCCGAGAACGCCACCGTGACGCTGTGCCACACCGGTACCCGTGACCTGGCCACCGAGGTGCGGCGCGCGGACATCGTCGTCGCCGGTGCCGGCGTCGTCGGACTGATCACCCCGGACATGGTCAAGCCCGGTGCCGCGGTCATCGACGTCGGCGTCTCACGCACCGACGACGGGCTGAAGGGCGACGTGGCCGACGGTGTCGACGAGGTCGCCGGCTTCCTGTCCCCGAATCCCGGCGGCGTCGGACCCCTCACGCGCGCCTTCCTGCTGAGCAACGTCGTCGAGCGCGCGGAGCGCATGCTGGCCGCATCGGAGTCGGTCTCGTCATGAGCGGGAAGGCCGGAGGCCGGCCGTTCGTGAGAAAGCCGACGCGGCGGAGGCCGGCGCGGGACATGCTCCGGCGCAGCATTCCGGTGGTCGCCGTCGTGCTGGTGATCGTCGTCGCCGTGGTCCTGGTGCTCGCCGACCGGTGGCGCCGCGGTGCGTTCGTGTTCGGTGTCGCGACCCTGATCGCCGCCGCGTGCCGGTTGTGCCTCGGAAGTGAGCGTGTCGGGATCCTGGCCGTGCGGTCGCGCGCCTTCGACACCTTCTCCCTGGCTGCTGTGGGCAGCGCGGTGGTGTGGCTCGCCGTCTCGATCGATCCGCTCGGGACGGACTAGCCCTCGCGTGAGCGGGTCACCCGCAATGTCAACGGGACGAAGATCGCGAGGATCAGCAGCGAGACGATCACCGAGTACAGCATCGGGTGTGTCGACGCCCAGTTGATCGGTTCGCGGATCGCGACGGACGGTGCGGTGGGATTGCCGAACGACTCGCGCGTCGACCGGGCCACCGAGGTGATCGGATTCCACTGTGCGACAGCGCGGAGCGGACCCGGCAGCGTCGAGGACGGCACGAACGCGGACGAGATGAACGTGATCGGGAACAGAATGATCATGAGCGCGCTCTGGGCACTCTCGGCAGTGCTGGCGACGGATCCGACCACGGCGCCGATCCACGACATGGCGAAGCCGAAGAACATCAGCAGCAGTACGGCGCCCAGCGCGTCGAGAGCGCTCCCGCGGATACGCCACCCGACGGCGTAGCCCGCGCCTATCATCACGGCGATGCTCACCACCGACACGAGCATGTCGGAGAGAGTGCGCCCCAGCACGATGGACAGACGCGACATCGGCAGCGAGTGGAACCGGTCGACGATGCCCTCCTTGCTGTCGGTCGCGAGCCCGATGGCCGTGAACGCGGCGCTGAACACGACGGTCTGCGTGAAGATGCCGCCCATGAGGAACTCGCGGTAGGTGGCACCGCCCAGTGCTCCGCCGAAGACGTAGCTGAAGAGCAGGACGAACATGAGGGGCTGAATCGTCGCTCCGAGCAACAACTGTGGGACCCGCAGGATGGTCAGCAGGTTGCGCTGGGTCATGGTCACGCAGTCGACGAGGAAGCTCGAGGCGTTCTGCTCCCGGACTCCGCGGGGACCGACCAGTTCGGCGGTCATGCGGTGGCCGTCGCGAGGGCGGCGGCGGGGGACGCGCTACCGGTCGACTGGAAGAAGACGTCGTTGAGATCGGGCACGTTCACCCGCGCGTCGCCGACACGGATACCGGTGCCGTGCAGGCGACTCAGCACGTCGACCATGGATTCGCTGCCCCACGGCGCATCCACCGTGAACCACCCGGCGGACGCAGAGGCGCGGTGCACGCGGAAGTTCATCCGCGGAAGCAGATCCGCTGCCAGGCGCAGGTCACGAGGGTCGGCGAGGCGCACCTCGACGGACGGCGGACGGACGCGCGACTTCAGATCGGACGGGGTGCCCCTGGCCACGACGACACCGCCGTCGACGACGACGATCGCGTCGGCCAGTCGGTCGGCCTCCTCGAGATACTGGGTGGTGAGCAGCACTGCCGTTCCGTCCGCCTTGAGGTCGGTGACGATGTCCCACATGTCGTTCCGACTGCGGGGGTCGAGACCGGTGGTGGGTTCGTCGAGCACGATGAGGGGTGGCCGCGCCACCAGCGCGCCCGCCAGATCGAGACGGCGGCGCATACCGCCGGAGAATGTGGAGACCGAGCGGGTTCCCGTGTCGTCGAGGCGGAACCGGGTGAGGAGCTCGCGCGCCCGCGCGCGTGCGTCTCTGCTGCTGAGCCCGTAGAGCCGCCCGAGCATCCGGAGGTTCTCGTAGCCGGTGAGCCGACCGTCGACGGCGGCGTACTGGCCGGACAGCCCGATGAGCCCACGCACGGTGCGCGGGTCCTTCACGGCGTCCACGCCCGCGACGTGGACGGAACCCGACGTGGGCCGGATCAGCGTCGCGACGATCCGCACCGTGGTGGTCTTGCCGGCGCCGTTGGGGCCGAGTACCGCGGTGACCTGTCCCGCAGCGGCCGTGAGGTCGACGCCGTCGAGGGCCCGGTGCGTGTTACGTCGTCCCGTGTAGTCCTTGACCAACGATCGGACGTCGACGGCGAGAGTCGCTCCTCCGGAGAGTCCGGCGGTCACCGGGCACCGGCGAGCAGCGCCGGACGCACACCGCCGAGGCGACGTGCGACGGCGGCCAGCGCGTCCGGCGTGCCCATCGCGTTGTGCGGGACGTCGACGGGGTAGTCGGTGATCGACCCGGCGATGTAGCGCCGCCATGCCCACGGCGTGAGGGTGGGATCGGAATCGACGGTCGCGGAGAAGAACTGGAGATCGCCCGAGAACCGGGCCGGGGTGTGGTCGTGGCCGAGGTCGACGAACAGCTGGTAGCGCTCGTACAGCCGTCGCATCTGCCCCTCGTCGAGATGGGCGGTCGGTCCCCCCGCGCCGCGGATCATGGCGATGGCCTCGTCGAGATCGATGTCGTCGTCGACGGTCACCTCGAGAGGAAGGAACTCACGCATCAGCGACGCCACGGACATCTCGGTGCGCGGGCGGTCGCTTCCGGCGAGGGGATACGCGTCCATGACGAACAGTTCGACCTCGTCGCCGAGCTTCTCGATCTCCACGGCCATCGCGTGGGCGATGAGACCGCCGAGTGACCACCCGAGGAGTCGGTAGGGGCCGGTGGGGAACTGGGCGCGCACGGTGTTGACGTAGTCGCGCGCGATCTCCGCGACCGACGCGGGCTCGGGTGCGGGGATGCCGATGCCGCGGGCCTGCAGACCCAGCACCGGGATCGACGGATCGAGGTGTGGCAGCAGTCCGGTGTAGCTCCAGGAGAGACCGATCGCCGGATGCACGCAGATGAGGGGAGTCACACCGTCGTCGCCGGCACGCAACGGCAGCACCGCGTCGGTGCTGGTGCGGCGGACCGGCGGCTTCGGGGTGCGAGCGGACGGCTCGGCGACGGGCGGGGGTGCCGCGTGTGATCCGGTCCTCGTGGCGGTTCCGTTGGCTGCGGACCCGTTCGTGCCCGAGCCGTTCGTGGAGGAACCGTTCGCGTGGCTGCCGCCGTCGCCTCGGGTGCCGTGATTGTCGTCGAGCATGATCAGCTCCTGTAAGCGAGCGGACAACGCAGCCGGGGTGGCTGCGTCGAAGAACCAGGTGACGTCGATGGAATCGGGGTCGACGTCGGTAGCGATGTCGGCACGGAGGCGCTCACGTAGGACGTCCATGACCCGCACCGCGGCGAGGGAGTTCCCGCCGAGAGCGAAGAAGTCGTCGTCCGGGCCGACGGCGTCCACCCCGAGCACGTCGGCGAAGACGCTCCGGACGGTGTCGAGCAACGACCGGGCGGGCGCGATCGCCGTGGCGGTGGTCGGCCGGGTAGGTGCGGCGCTCAGATGATCCGGAGCCAGCGGTTCGAGCCGGCCCAGGGGGATGAGCAGTGCGCGTCGGTCGACCTTGCCGTGCGGGGTGCGCGGCAACGACGAATGCACGGTGACCGTCGCGGGGACGAGGGCACGGGGGAGCTTCTCGGCGGCGAAGCTCCGCAGGGCGGCGGAGTCGACGGTGCCGTGCACCGTGACGTGTGCCGCGAGCGCCGCGCCGACGGAGTTCTCCTCGACGACGACGGCCACCGACGTCACGGCCGGATGTGCGGCCAGCACGGCCTCCACCTCGGCGGGTTCGATGCGGACACCGCGGATCTTCCTCTGGGTGTCCGATCGGCCCGTCATCTCGACCATGCCGTCGGATGCGACCCGCACCAGGTCGCCGGTGCGGTACGTCCGGCCGCCCGGGCGTCCCGACGGGTCGGCCACGAAGCGTGCCGCCGTGAGCCCCGGGCGTCCCGGATAGCCCTGTGCCACTCCGGGTCCGGAGACGTACAGCTCACCCACGTCGCCGTCGGCGACCTCGGCAAGTGTCGTGTCGAGCACGCGCAGGGCGGTCCCGGGCACGGCGAGTCCGATGTGGGGTGCGCGGCCGGCGCGCTGGACGCCGGTCGTCGCCGCCACCGTGGTCTCGCTGGGGCCGTAGGCGTTGACCATGCGGCGACCCGGGGCCCACGCCTCGAGCAGAGCCGCGGGAAGCGCCTCGCCGCCGGTGCCCACCGACCGCACGCCCGACACGGTGTGAGGATCCAGGGTCGCCAGCGCGGCAGGCGTCAGGAACAGCACGTCCACGCGCTCACGCTCGATCAGGGCCTCGAGCGCCCTGCCGGCGTAGGCGGCGGGCGGCGCGACCACGGACGTCGATCCGCGGATCACCATCAGCAACATCTCGAGGATCGCCGCGTCGAACCCCGGTGACGCCGCGTGCAGGACGCGAGACGTCCGGTCGGTGTCGAACGCGGTTCCGAGGGCGACGGCGAGGCTCTCGATGCCGCGATGGGTGACGCCGACGGGTTTCGGGCGCCCGGTCGTTCCCGAGGTGTAGACGAGGTAGGCGACGTCGTCGAGGCTGCGCCGGACCGCGGCCGGCAGGGCCGCGTCGGGCGTGGAGGGGTGATCGGGCGTTCCGTCGGTGTCGAGGGTCCACCACCTGACGGCGTCCGGCGCGACCACGGGATCCGAGGCCGCTCGCAATGCCAGGACGGGTTCCGCGTCGTCGAGGATGTAGCTCAGACGTTCCTCGGGATAGGTCGGATCGAGAGGGAGGATCGTCGCGCCGGTCCTCGCGACGGCCCAGAACGCCGTCACCGAGGACGCGGACCGGCTCATCGCGAGCGCCACGGTGCGTCCGGGCCCGGCGCCGGCCGCGCGGAGGCGGTCGGCGAGAGCGTCTGCGGCGGTGAGGAGTTCACCGTAGGTGCGGGTGCCCTCGGGAGCGACGACGGCCACGCGCTCCGGGGAGTCGCGCGCGACACGCTCGACGAGCACGTCCAGGAGCTCCGTCTCGGACGGGAGGCGGGACGGGCCCGTGAGGCTCGCGATCGACAGTGCGGGATCGGACGTGGCGCGGTCCAAGGTGTCCACCACGGCGTCGGCCAGGTGACGAGCGGTGCTGGGCAGGAACAGGTCTCGGGCATAGGTGACCGACACGTCGGCACCACCGTCCGTCCGGGCGCGGACGGTCACGACGAGATCGAAGGCGGATCGCTCCACGGGCAGGCGGAGGGCGGAGACGGTGCGCCCGCCGAGATCGAGGTGCAGCGGCGGTGCGGCGTGGACCGAGAGCATGATCTGGACGATCGGGTGGCGTGCCGGATGACGTTCGGGCTGCAGTGTCGACACCAGCGTCTCGAACGGAACCGCGGCATGGTCGAGCGCCGCGAGATCGCGGTCCCGCACCAGCTCGACGATCTCGTCGAAGGTGGATGCCAACGACACCGGCACCCGCAGCGCGAGGGTGTTCACCGCCATGCCGACCATCGACTCGGCTCCGGCGCGGTCCGCGTAGGGGGTGCCGACGACGACGTCCGCCGTTCCGAGCAGCGGGTCGATCCCGGGGGTGTGCGCGGCCAGCACCGCGGCCAGTGCTGCGTGCACCACCATGAACTCGGTACCGCGGTGATCGGCCGCACAGGCGAGCACGCGTTCGCGGACCTGCGGACTCAGGACCGCGTCGACGACGTCGGCGCGGCCGGTGGGCCGGTCGGGGCGCGGGCTGTCCAGCGGTACCGAGTGCACGGGGGGAGCACCGTCCAGGGCGGAGCGCCAGAAGTCGACGGCGCGGGTGTGGTCGGCGCTGCCCACCGAGAGTGTGAGTGCCAGCGCGTGATCGATGTACTGCACCGGCTCCGTCGGCCACACCGGTGCGACTCCCGTGCGGCGAGCCTCGTAGGCCAGCAGCAGGTCGGTGGTGAGTGGCGCCACCGATTCGCCGTCGGCGGCGATGTGATGGACCGCGACGCCGACGACGTGGCTGTGCTCCGACAGGCGCACCACGACGGCACGGACGGGAGCCTCGGTCGCGAGATCGAACCGTCGCCGGGCGACCTCGTCGAGTGCCGCCTGCACCTCGGGCGCCGACGGATCGAGGTCGGGGTCGGAAGGTGTGACCAGCTCGACGGAGACGGGAGCGGCGTCGAGGACCACCTGCACCGGCTCGCCCGCGACCGTGGGATACACGGTGCGCAGCGATTCGTGCCGCGCGATCACGTCGTTCACGGCTGCACCGACGGCGTCGACGTCGAGCGGACCCTCCACGAGCAGTCCGGCCACGATCGTGTACGCCGTGGCGGTGCTCGCCACCTTCGACGAGAACCACATCGACAGCTGCGCCGGCGTCAGCGGGACGGGATCGGGTCGCTCCGCGGGTGTCACCGCGGCGGCCGATGGGAGGGTGCCCGGATCTGTTGTCACGTCGGCGAACTCGGGCAGTTCGGCGAGCTCGGCGACCGTCGGTCGATCGAAGATGGTGCGCACGGCGACGGGCACACCGGTGACCTCGGTGATGCGCGCGGCGTAGCGCGTCGCGGTCAGCGACGTTCCCCCGAGCGCGAAGAAGTCCGCTGTGACACCGACCCGCTCGACACCCAGGACCTGCGCGAGTACACCCGCGAGGGCTGCCTCCGCGGCGGTTCCGGGAGCGCGGTCGTCCTCGTCGACGAGGACGGACGGCATCGGCAACGCCGCACGGTCGAGCTTGCCCACCGGTGTCAGCGGAAACGCGTCCACGACGACGATCGCGGTGGGCACCATGTGACGCGGCAGCCGAGTGCGGGCGAGGCGGAGCAGATCGTTCGATCGCAGGGCGGCCGGCTCGTCGACGACGGGATGGACGAAGGAGACGAGCAGGGTCTCGCCGGTCGGTCCCGGCGTCGTCAGCGTGACGGCTCCACCGACACCCGGTGCCGACGCGAGCACGGCGTCGATCTCGCCGAGCTCGATCCGCAGACCACGGATCTTGACCTGGAAGTCGCTGCGACCGGTGATGCGGACGACCGGTTCGGTGCTGTCGGGATCGGCCGCGAAGGTCCACCGGGCCAGGTCGCCGGTGCGGTAGGTCCGGCTTCCCGGCGGGCCGAACGGGTCGGCAACGAAGCGTGTCGCCGTGAGGCCCGGCCGGTCGAGGTAACCCCGTGCGAGTTGTACTCCGGCGAGGTGCAGTTCGCCCTCGACTCCGGGCAGCACCGGTTGCAGCGAGGCGTCGAGCACGGTTGCCCGCATCCCGGCGACGGGGCGCCCGAGTGCGACGTCGTCACCCTCGTGCAGCGTCCTGGCGTGGGTGCAGATCGCGGTCTCGGTGGGCCCGTAGATGTTGATGACGGTGCGTCCGGGCGCGACCGCATCGAGCAGTTCCGAGCCGAAGTTCTCGCCGCCGACGCCGAGTGCGGACAGTAGCACCGGGTCGCCGGGGACGAGGTCGTCGGCGGAGAGCGTCGACAGGACGGAGGGGGTGAGGAAGCAGTGCGTCACGTCGTGGCGGCGCAGCAGCGTCGCCAGTTCCGTACCGCCCACGACTCCGGGGGGCACCACCACCAGCGCGCCTCCGGATCCGAAGGCGAGGCCCAGTTCCAGCATCGAGGCGTCGAAACTGGGAGAGGCGAAGGCGAGCACGCGGGCGTCGGTGTCCGCCCCGTAGGCGCGCACCAGTTCGCTGGTGATGTTCGCGTATCCCTGACGTGTGACCTGGACGCCCTTGGGGCGTCCGGTCGTTCCCGACGTGTAGGTGACGTACGCCGTGCAGCCGAGCGGAACCACCCAGCCACCGTCGTCGGGACACGTCGGGACGTTCTCCTCGGCGAACAGTGAGTCGGTCGTGGACCACAGGAAGCCGTCGCTCGGGACGTCCGAGGGATCGGAGCAGACGGCGTGCAGCGTCTTGCTGTCACGCACCATGAACGAGCGCCTGTCCGCCGGGTAGTCGGGATCGACGGGCACGATGGCACCGCCGGCGCGTGAGACGGCGAGGATCGCGGCCACCGACTCGGTCGAGCGTCGCAGCAGGCCGATCACACGCGTGTCGGCGGAGACGCCGTTGTCGACGAGGCGTGCGGCGCCGCGGGCGACGAGTGCCTCGAGCTCTGCGTAGGTGGTCCGCCGGTCGCCTTCGACCACGGCCACCGCGTCCGGAGTGGCCTCGGCGTGATGCGCCACGAGAGCGTCGAGCGCGGAGGTCGAGTCCGTCGACCGAGCTCGCGCTCGTTCCCGCATCGGTACCGTCGCCGCGCGCTCGGGAGGCAGCAGGACGTCGATGTCGGCGACGAGCGCGTCGGGGTCGGCGGCGATCGCGTCGAGCACGGCCAGCAGTCGATCGAGGACTGCCCGCGCGGTGCGCTCGTCGAACAGGTCGGTGGCATAGGTGAGATCGATGCTCGACCGCGGGCCGGCATGCCCGGGTGACTCGTCGAGCACCAGTTCCAGGTCGTATTTCGCCCGCGCGACGTCGATACCGTGGGCGGTCACCCGTGCATCGCCCACCGCGCCCGACGTGTCCGGCGTGCTGCGGGTGGTGAGCATGACGTCGAACAGCGGGTGGCGGCCCGGAGTGCGCGGTGGGTCGAGGAGATCGACGAGGGTGTCGAAGGGCATGTCCGCTCGGGCCAACGCGTCCAGGTCGGCCGCCCGCACGGCGTCGAGATGGTCGGCGACGGTCGCCGCGCCGTCGACCACGGTGCGCAGCACCACGGAATTGACGAACATGCCGACGACCCCGTCGAGGTCCGGGTGATCGCGTCCGGCGACGGCAGTGCCGATGGTGACGTCGTCGCCTGCTCCGGACCGACTCAGCACCAGGACCAGTGCGGCGTGCACGATCATGAAGTGGGACAGGCCGACTCGGCGGGCGAGGGCATCGACGTGCACTCCACGATCGCCGTCGAGGACGACGGACACCGTCGCGCCCTGTCCGGACGGTTCCGCGCGACGCGGGCGATCGGCACCGGGAGTGGGGACGTCGGGGAGATCCGCGAGCGCGTCGGCCCACCAGGCCGCGGACGTCGCGAGAGCCGACTCCGGATCGTCCGCGGACCCGAGTGCCAGCCGCTTCCATTCCGAGGCGTCGGCGTACTGCACGGGCAGCGGGGACCACGCCGGGGTGCGATCCTCGAGCCGCGCGGAGTACGCGACGACGAGGTCCGTGGCCAGCACGCCGAGCGACCACCCGTCGACACACACGTGGTGGAGGACGAGAGCCAGGACGTGATCGGCCGCCGGTCCGGACGTGCCGGCGACGCGGACGATCCGGGCGCGCAGGGGCAGGTCGACGGCGAGATCGAAGGGGCGGGACGCGACGTCCGTCAGCGCCGGGAGGACGGCGTCCGTGTCCGGCGCGTCGAGCACGTCGACATCGAACAGAGCTGTGGCCGTGTCGATGTCGAGGACACGCTGCACGGGTCCGTCGACGGCGTCGTCGCGGTCGAAGAGTGTGCGCAGGCTCTCGTGACGATCGAGGACGTCGAGAAGCGCGGCCCGCGCCGCCTCGACCGAGAACGTACCGGTGACGCGGAGAGCGAGCGGCACGTGATAGGTCGCCGACGGCCGGTACTGCTCGATCCACCACATGCTGCGCTGGGACGGCGAGGCGGGGATCGGCACGGAACGGTCGACGGGCACGGGCCCGTCCTGATCGCCGGTGGACGGGGTGCCGTCGTCCAGGTGCAGTGCGAGCGCTTCGACCACGGGATGCCGGAACACCTCGCGAACCCCGAGGGCATGGCCCCCCACCGTGGAGATCCGGGCGGCGACTCTCGTCGCGAGCAGGGAGTTGCCGCCCAGTTCGAAGAAGTCGTCGGTGGCGGCCACGTCGTCGAGGCCGAGGACGTCGGCGAGGACGCTCGCCACCAGGAGTTCGTTCTCCGATTCCGGAGCGCGCGCGGGACGGCTCTCACGGGCACGCGGTTCGGGGAGGCGTCGCCTGTCGATCTTGCCGTTCGGCGTCAACGGCATCTCGTCGAGGATCGTGAGCCGGTTCGGCACCATGTAGTGGGGGAGCAGAAGAGCGAGATCGTCGAGCAGCGTGTCGGCGACGGCGCCCGCGTGCGTCATGCGCACGTAGCCCTCGACGGTGCGGAGGGTGCCGTCACCGCGGACCACCACGGCGGCGTCCGCGACGTCGGGCAGCGCGCGCAGCGCCTCCTCGATCTCGCCGAGCTCGATCCGGAATCCGCGCACCTTCACCTGGCTGTCCCGGCGCCCGAGGTAGACCAGGGTGCCGCGGGAGGTCCACTTCACCAGATCGCCTGTGCGGTAGAGCCTGTCGGAGTGTCCGAACGGATCGGCGACGAAACGTTCGGACGTGAGGGCGGTACGGCCGAGGTACCCGCGAGCGATGCCGGTACCGCCGAGGTAGAGCTCACCCACACAGCCGGGCGGTGTCAGTGCGAGCGAGCTGTCGAGGACGAAGGCGCGGATACCCGGGAAGGGCGACCCCAGCTCCACCTCGTGTTCGGCGACCAGGGGACCGAACGTCACCGCCACCGTGCTCTCGGTCGGCCCGTACACGTTGACCATCCGGCGTCCGGGCGCCCACTCGTCCACCAGCGCGACCGGGACGACGTCCCCGCCGACTCCGATGGCACGCGGACCCGCGCCCGGCGCCACAGGAACGGTGGCGAGGGCCGAGGGCGTGATGAAACCGGCGTCGATGCGCTGGGAGTCGAGCACCTCGGCCAGCTCCTCGCCCCCGTGCACGTCGGTCGGCACGACGACCAGCGTCCCGCCGGACCCGAAGGCCAGCACCATCTCGAGGACGGAGGCGTCGAATCCCGGTGACACGAAGTGCATCACCCGCGCGCCGCGCGGCAGACGATGCGCCGAGACAGCCGCGTACGTCATCGCGGCGAAGCCCCGGTGCGTCACCGCGACGCCCTTCGGCGTCCCCGTGCTGCCGGAGGTGTAGATCACGTAGGCGAGGTCGTCCGGTCCGGGGCGCCGTGCTCCCACGAGGCCCTCGCCGGTGAGCGGTGCTCTCTCCTCGTCGACGAGGACCCACTCAACTTGCGCGGGAAGCGAATTCACCAGTGCGCTCGTCGTGATGCCGACCAGCGCGCCGCTGTCGCCGATGATGGTGGTGATCCGGTCGGCAGGCAGGGCGGGGTCGACCGGCACGTACGCGCCGCCCGCTTTCGCGATGGACCAGGCCGAGGTGACGGACGCGTGCGAGCGGGGCAGCGCGGACACGACCATGACGTCGGGACCGACACCCAGATCCAGCAATTCGCGGGCCAGGGCGTCCGAGCGGCGGTCGAGCTCGGGATAGGAAACTGCGATGTCGCCGTCGACGACGGCGGGCACCTTCTCGCCCAGCACCAGCCCGTGCGTGAGGATGTCGGCGAACGTGGCGAACGGAGGCACCAGCGGATCGAGTGCCGGCAGGACGGCGGCGCGGTCCTCGTCGGTCACGAGAGACAGCGCGCGCAGCGGTGTGTCGACGTCGGCCTCGGCGAAGTCGACGAGGAAGCGGGCGAACCGTTCGCTGTGGACGACCAGTTCGTCGGCCGTGTACAGGGCGGGGTTGCCCTCGAGGTCCACCCGCAGGCGACCCGTGGTGGTGCTCTCGTGCACCGTCACGGCCATGTCCGCGGTCGGTCCGGAGGTCAGTAGTTCGAGATCGGCCGGGATGTCGCCCAGCACCACACGTTCGCCGAACATCATGAGGTTGATGGTGGGACCGAGGGTGACGCCGGGGGCACCGAGCAGGTGGGCGATCTCCGAGGCGGGAAGCAGCTGGTGACGGAGTGATTCGCTGACGCGGTTCCCGACCTCGCGGACCACCGAGCCGATGTCGACGCCGCCGCCGCAGTGCGCGGGCACGGGTACCGCGTTGGCGGCCATGGACGCCGATTCGCGCATCCACGACGTCACGCGGGCGGCCATCGGCATCGTCAGGACGACGTCGGGTGTGTCGGTGACACGCGCGAGGAACGCGGCGAACGCGGCGGCGACGACGACCGCGACGGTGGATCCGTGACGCTCCGCCGCGTCGTGAACCGTCCGGTCCGCCGAGGTACCGAGCAGCGTGTCGCAGCGGTGGTTGAACGCGGACGGCGGCGCGACCCGCCCGGACATCGAGACCGGCTCGCCGAGGACGTCGCGCAGACCGGCCCAGTGGGCTCGATCGCGCTCGTACCGCGACGACGCCCGGTAGCGCGCCTCGGCCTCGGCGAAGGCTCGGGGATGCCGTGCTCGCGACGGCGGTGGATCCTCGCCGCGTACCAGCGCGGTGTAGATCTCGGCGGTGCGAGCGGCGGCGACCGAGGCTCCGTAGCCGTCGATGGCCACGTGATGGCCGCGGGCGTACCAGTAGTGGTGGTCCTCGGCCAGGGTGATGACGGCGGTGTAGCCCAGCGCGTCCCGATACATGTCGAGGGGACGGGTGAACTCCGTCATGATCTCGGCCGCCGCCTCCTCGGGGAACTCGTCGTCGCTGACGTCGATGCGATCGAGGTCGATGTCGAGGAGCGAGAGGTCGAGCCGCTGGCGGAGCGAGTCGGAGTCGACGCGCTCGTCCTGCGCGTCACTCGTGACGAGTCGGGTGAGCATCGAGCCGGTGTCGAGAGTGGCGAGGCGCATGGCCTGCTCGAGAAGATCGACGTCGAGCGGGCCGCGGATGTCCATGTAGTGCGCGACGGCGAAGGTGACCTCGGGGTCGAGTTCCTGCAGCAACCACATGTCCCGCTGCGCGCGGGTGAGATCGAAGACCTCCGTGTAGTCGTCCGCTCCCGCGCCCGAGCCCGGGTGATCGTCCGACATGCTGTTCCCCCGGCTCGCTCGCATCCCCACGGTGGGCCCTTCGGTCACCGCAGCGTCGAGCGCTGCGGTGCAGACCACACGATGTCGAACACTAACAAACCAGAAACTTGATTTCCCTCGTCCTCGAGGACTTCAGGTTTCTTTGTGAGAGTTGCCAAGCACAGGGGAGCGTGAGGGTCAGTCCTTCGCCGCGAGTGCGTCGGAGGCCAACGCCATGGTGGCCACGAGCATCGTGGACACCGCGTCGGGCTCGGTGAGGAAGCCGTCGTGGCCGTCGCGCGAGGAGATGATGCGCAACCCGTCGCACCCGGGGATCAGATCGGCGATCTCCTGCTGCTGCCGCAGGGGGTACAGCCGGTCGGAGTCGACGCCGCCCACGATGGTCGGCGTGCGGACCGACCCCAGGGCCGCCTCGAGCCCGCCTCGCCCGCGGCCCACGTCGTGCCGGTTCATGGCCTCCGACAGCAGCACGTAGGTCCCGGCGTCGAAGCGGTCGACGAGCTTGGTCGCCTGATGCTCGAGGTAGCTCGCGATCGCGTAGCGCCCGCCGTTCAGCGGGTCCTCGCCGATCTGGGGCTCGTTGCCGAACCGGGCGTCGAGTTCGTGCTCGGTGCGGTAGGTGAGGTGCGCGATGCGCCGAGCGACGGCGAGTCCGGCACGCGGAGCGCGACCGGAGGCGTGATAGTCACCGCCCTGCCAGTCGGGGTCGGCGGTGATGGCGGCGATCTGCGTGGTCTGGGTGCCGATCTGGTCGGCGGACGCGCGCGCACCGACGGCGAGCACCAGTGCCGAGGCGACACGGTCCGGGTAGGAGACCAGCCACTCGAGAGTGCGCATACCGCCCATGGAGCCGCCGACGACCGCCGCGAAGCGGTCGATGCCGAGGGCGTCGGCGACCATGCGCTCCGCCGCCACCTGGTCGCGGATGGAGATGGCCGGGAATCGGGATCCCCACGCGACACCGTCCGGATCGAGCGACGCGGGACCCGTGGTACCTCGGCACCCGCCGAGCACGTTCGTCGCCACCACGCACCAGCGATCGGTGTCGAGGGGTGCGCCGGGACCCACCATGCCGGTCCACCACCCGGGCGACGGGTGATCCGGTCCGGCCGGTCCGGTCACGTGCGAGTCCCCGGTGAGCGCGTGCTGGACGAGAACGACGTTGTCCCGCGCGGGCGAGACCTCGCCCCACCGCTGCACGGCGACCGTCGCGTCGGGAACCACGCGTCCGCTCTCGAGGGGAACGTCGCCGATGTGCACGGTGCCCACCTGCCCGTCCGCCGGCGGAAATGCCGACGGACGGGCTGGCGAGTGGAGATCGAGTGTCAAGATGCGGCCCGGAAACCCTTCTCCAGATCGGCCAGGATGTCGTCGATTCCCTCGATACCGACTGCGAGTCGCACCAGGCCCGGGGTGACTCCGGAGGCCAGCTGCTCCTTCGGCGTCAACTGCGAGTGCGTCGTCGACGCGGGATGGATCACCAGTGAACGCACGTCTCCGATATTAGCGACATGGCTGTGCAGCTCCAGCGCATCCACGAAACGCTTGCCCGCGTCGACACCGCCCGCGAGTTCGAACGCCACGATGGCACCCGCTCCGCGCGGGGCGAGTTCATGTCCGCGCTCGTACCACGGGGAGGACGGCAACCCGGCGTAGTTCACGCTGGTCACCTCCTTGCGCTGCTCGAGGAACTGTGCGACCGCCGTCGCGTTCTGCACGTGTCGCTCGAGGCGCAGGGACAGTGTCTCGATGCCCTGGCCGATGAGGAACGCGTTGAACGGGGAGACCGCCGCGCCGATGTCGCGCAGCAGCTGCACGCGGGCCTTGAGTGCGAAGGCCGGAGCGCCGAGATCGGCGAACACCACACCGTGGTAGCTGGGATCGGGGGTGGTGAAGTTGGTGAAGCGACCCTGTGTCCAGTCGAAGCCACCGCCGTCGACGATGACGCCGGCGATCGCGGTGCCGTGGCCGCCGAGGTACTTGGTGGCCGAGTGCACCACGATGTCCGCACCGTGCTTCAGAGGCTGGATCAGATACGGCGTCGCCACGGTGTTGTCGACGATCAACGGGATGCCGTGGCGGTGTGCCACGTCGGACACTCCGCGGATGTCGAAGATGTCGTTCTTCGGGTTGGAGATGGTCTCGCCGTAGAACGCCTTGGTCTCGGGGCGGACGGCCTTCTCCCACTGGTCGAGGTCGTCCGGATCGTCCACGAAGGACACGGTGATGCCCAGCTTGGGCAGCGTGTAGTGGAAGAGGTTGTACGTGCCGCCGTACAGACGGGGGCTGGAGACGACGTGGTCGCCGGTCTCGGCGATGTTCAGGATCGCCAGCGTCTCGGCGGCCTGGCCGGACGAGACGAGCAGTGCGGCGACGCCGCCCTCGAGCGACGCGATGCGCTGCTCGACGACGTCCTGCGTCGGGTTCATGATGCGGGTGTAGATGTTGCCCGGCTCGGCGAGCCCGAACAGCGCGGCGGCGTGGTCGGTGTTGTCGAACGTGTAGGACGTCGTCTGGTAGATCGGCAGGGCGCGCGCGTGGGTGGTGACGTCGGGAACCTGTCCGACGTGCACCTGCCGCGTCTCGAAGCTCCAGTTCAGTGCCGGATCCTCGACGGGTGCTCCGGCTGCGTCGACGACGTCGCCCTCGGTGGCACCGGTGTCGGAAGTGTGATCGGTCATGGGTGTCGTGCTCCTCGTGGGGGTGGTGCTCGAGTGGAGTGCTCGAGTGGGGTCCACGTCGGCAGCCGCCACGCCCGCAGCACGAGAGGCACCTCACCGTGTGCAGAGCGCAGTAGGCGAGCCGATCTTCGTGGAGAGAAGGGTCGGGGCCTATCGCCGGCTACAACACAGTCGGTGGGAGAACATGGGTACCTCCGAGATCGTCGGTCGGTGGGCCCGAGGAGACGGGCCCGCGCTTGCTCTCGGCCCGTGCGGGCCGAGTAACCCGGTCATCACCCGGGGCACCCCACCGCGGTTGGAGGGTTGCCGGCCAGCAAGCCGGGGCTCGATGCTGGCACTCATGACCTTGGCGGGAATGGTAGCGGGTCGGGTGTCGACGGCACGAGGGTGGCCGAACTCACGATCGTTCGATTGGCGAATGATCGTGCCGACGGTCAGACTGGTCAGGTGATCGGGCGCCTCTCGGGGCGCCCGTCGTCGTTGACCACCCGAGCGCTTCTGAATCGATCATGAACGATCGACGACGGGCGCAGACCCGAAAGTGAGCTCGTGACACCCCCCTCCGTCGCGTTCGACGTCCTTCCCGCTGCTGCCGCGGACCCCGCGGCGGATCGGCTGCGGGTGCGCCGCCGACGCGTCGCGATGCTGGCGCTCGCGCTCGGCGGTTTCGGCATCGGCACCACGGAGTTCGTCTCGATGGGCCTGCTCCCGGAGATGGCGACCACGATGGGGGTGTCCGAGCCCAGCGCCGGCCACCTCATCTCCGCCTACGCCGTCGGTGTCGTGGTGGGTGCGCCCGTCATCGCCGCGCTCGCGGCGCGGGTGCCGCGGCGGACGTTGCTTCTCGCCCTCATGGTGGCGTTCACTCTCGGCAACCTGGGCACGGTGTTCGCGCCCAGCTTCCACGAGCTGATGGCCTCCCGCTTCGTCGCCGGACTGCCGCACGGCGCGTACTTCGGTGTGGCAGCGCTGGTGGCCGCCCACCTCGCCGATCCCGGTGCGCGTGCCAAGTCGGTGGCCATGGTGATGATGGGACTGTCCGTCGCCAATGTCGTCGGTGTGCCGGCGGCCACGTGGATCGGCCAGGCGTTCGGCTGGCGCAGCGCGTTCGGCATCGTCGCCGTCATCGGTGCCCTCACCGTCACCGCCCTCGCGGTGTGGCTGC
This sequence comes from Rhodococcus sp. NFXS4, assembly GCF_058139645.1. Taxonomy (NCBI): domain Bacteria; kingdom Bacillati; phylum Actinomycetota; class Actinomycetes; order Mycobacteriales; family Nocardiaceae; genus Rhodococcus; species Rhodococcus sp. NFXS4. Next base: position 2,855,585 of record NZ_CP192221.1, on the reverse strand, counting down.
CGCGACTGGACTCGATGCCCACCACGAACCCGCGGACCGAGCTGGGCGCCTTCCGGCGCACGCAGGTGTGGATGACCCTCTTCGTGGGCATGGTGGGCTTCGGCGGCATGTTCGCCGTGTACACCTACATCGCCACGACATTGACGGACGTGGCCGGTCTGTCCAAGGCCGCGGTGCCCCTGGCGCTGATGATCTACGGCCTCGGCATGGTGGTCGGCAACATGGCCGGCGGATGGATCGCGGACCGCATGCTCGTCCCCGGGCTCTTCCTGGCGATGACGTCCGTCGCGGTGAGCCTGGCGGTGTTCGTCGCCGCGGCGCACAACCCGGTGACCGCTCTGATCGTCGTGTTCCTCATCGCCGCATCGGGATCCGCCATCGTGCCCGGACTGCAGACGCGACTGATGGACGTCGCCGCCGATGCGCAGACCCTCGCCGCCTCGCTCAACCACGCGGCGTTCAACTTCGCGAACGCGCTGGGGGCCGCCCTCGGCGGCGCCGTCATCGCCGCGGGCTTCGGCTACACGGCGCCGGCCGTGGTGGGTGCCGGTCTCGCGATCGCCGGCATCGCCGTTCTGGCCACGTCGGTGGCGATGCAGCGTCGCACCGACTCTCGTCTCGCCGCCTGACGGTCCTGTCCGCCCTGTCGGATACGGTGCTGCGGTGTCTCACACCATCACGTCGGTCAACGTCAACGGAGTGCGCGCTGCGGTGCGCAAGGGCATGCTCGAGTGGCTCGAGCAGTCCGCGGCGGACATCGTCTGCCTGCAGGAGACGCGGGCGACGGACGAGGAGCTGCTCGCCTGCCTCGCTCCCGCGCTGGGCGAGGGCTGGCATCTCGTGTCCGCCGAGCCGTCCGCGAAGGGCCGCAACGGTGTCGCCATCCTGTCGCGGGTTCCTGCGGACAGTGCCGTCGTCGGGTTCGGGAGCGCCGAGTTCGACGACGCGGGGCGCTGGATCGAGGCCTGCTTCCCGGCCGTCGGAGCAGATCCGGCCGTCACCGTCGCCAGTCTCTACCTGCCGTCCGGTGAGGTGGGCACCGAGAAGCAGGACTCCAAGGAACGGTTCATGGCCTCGTTCGAGCACCGTCTCGCGGCGCTCGCGTCCTCGGGCGAGCATCACGTGGTCTGCGGCGACTGGAACATCGCGCACACCGAACGGGATCTGAAGAACTGGAAGGGCAACCGCACCAAGTCCGGCTTCCTGGCGAGCGAGCGCGCCTGGCTCGACGCACTCGTCGGTGAGTCGGGAGCGTGGGTCGACGTGGTGCGAGCGCTCCACCCGGACGTCGACGGGCCCTACAGCTGGTGGTCGTACCGCGGTAAGGCCTTCGACAACGACGCCGGGTGGCGCATCGACTACCAGATGGCCACCCGGGACTTCGCGGACCGCGCGAAGGACGCCGTGGTCGAGCGGGCCGACACCTACGACCAGCGGTGGTCCGACCACGCACCGGTCACCGTCGTCTACCGCTGACCGGTCGGCTCACAACGCGGCGGCCAGTCGGTGGTAAGCGGCGTTCCAGCGCAACGTGCGCTGGAAGTCTCGAGTGGTGGTGCCCTCCTCGATCGTGAGCAGCTCCACCGCGATCATGTCCGAGAACGCTTCCAGTACCGGCAGATCGAGCGCGGTGCTCAGCACCGTGTGATGCGGTGCGCCGGCTGTGAGCCACGACTCCGCGGACACCGACAGCGAGGGCTGCGGTTTCCACACGGCGCAGGCCACCGGCAGGGAGGGCAGCGCCTCGTCCGGCTCGACGACCTCGATGACGTTGGCGGTGAGGCGGAACCGTTCGCCGACGTCGGAGATGCCCACGACGATGCCGGCGCCGGGATCCGCCGTGAAGCGCAGTCGTACGGGATCTTCGCGCCCGCCGATCGACAACGGATGGATCTCGAGAGTCGGGGTCGCCGTGGTGATGGACGGGCACACCTCGAGCATGTGTGCCCCCAGGATCTTCTCCTCGCCGGGCACGAGGTGGTACGTGTAGTCCTCCATGAACGACGTGCCGCCGGGCTGCCCGATGGCCATGGTCTTCATGGCGCGCAACAACATCGAGGTCTTCCAGTCGCCCTCGCCGCCGAAGCCCCATCCGTCGGCCATCAGCCTCTGGACCGCGAGTCCGGGGAGCTGACGCAGGCCGCCGAGGTCCTCGAAGTTCGTGGTGAAGGCGCCGAATCCGCCCTCGGTCAGGAACTGTCGCATTCCCGCCTCGACCCGTGCGCCGTAGCGCAGCGACTCGTGTCGATCGCCGCCCGGCCGCAACGCGGACGCGACGTCGTAGGTCTCGACGTACTCGTCGACCAGGGCGGACACCGCGGCCTCGTCCACCGCGGAGACGACCTCGACGAGATCGTTGACACCGTAGGTGTTCACCGAGACGCCGAACCGCAGCTGAGCCTCCACCTTGTCGCCCTCGGTGACGGCCACGTCGCGCATGTTGTCGCCGAAGCGCGCCAGCCGGAGCGACCGCATGTCGGCACGACCGCGCGCCGCACACGTCCACTGTTCGACGCGCCGGACGACGGCGGGATCGTCGACGTGTCCGGCGACGGTGGTCCGCAGCACACCGACGCGGGACTGAATGTGACCGAACTCCCGGTCGCCGTGCGCGGCCTGGTTGAGGTTCATGAACTCCATGTCGATGGTCGACCACGGCAGCGACATCCCAGCCTGCGTGTGCAGATGCAGGAGGGGCACGTCGAGGGCGTCGAGGCCGGCGATCCACATCTTGGCGGGGGAGAAGGTGTGCATCCAGGTGATCACCCCGATGCAGTCGTCGGTCGTGTTGGCCTCGCGCATCCGGTTCAGGATGGACGACGCGTCGAGGAGCACCGGCTTCCAGACCACCGTCACACCCAGTGCATCGTCGAGTTTCTCGGCGATCGTGCGGGACTGCACCGCCACCTGCTCGAGAGTCTCGGGACCGTACAGACTCTGGCTGCCCGTGAGGAACCAGACCTCGGGTCGGGCGACACCGGACGGTGCGGGCGAGGGGGACGGGGCGGACCTGGTTTCGACGATTGACATGGGAACCTCCTGGTCACCGCAGAGGCGGTGGAACGAGTGCGGGTGAAGACGGGTGCGGAGCGAGTGGTGCTGCGGCGGTTCAGCGTTGGCCGTACACGTTCTGGTAGCGGTCGTGCAGCGCGTCGACGGCGTCCGGCGGGATGGGCAGCGGCCGGCCGAGCTGGTGTGCGAGATGCACCGACCGTGCGACGTCCTCGCACATCACCGCTGCCTTGACGGCGGACCGCGCCGTCGGGCCCACCGCGAAGACGCCGTGGTTCTGCATCAGCACGGCGGGCGACCTGCTGCCACGCAGCGTGTCGACGATGCCGCGTCCGATCGAGTCGTCACCGATCGCGGCGAACGGTCCGACGGGGATGTCGCCGCCGAACTCGTCGGCGCACATCGTGGTGACCACCGGGATCGGTTCGCCGCGGGCGGCCCACGCCACCGCGTAGGGGGAGTGGGTGTGCACCACCGCGCCGACGTGATCGAGGTGGCGGTAGACGTAGGCCTGGGCCGCGGTGTCGGAGGACGGGGCGTGATCGCCCTCGACCACGGTGCCGTGCAGATCGCACAGCACCATGTTCTCGGGGGTGAGGTCGTCGTAGGAGACGCCGCTCGGCTTGATCACGAAGAGGTCGTGGCCGGGGACCCGAGCGGACACGTTGCCGGCGGTCCACACCACCAGTCCGTACCGCACCAGTTCGGCGTGCAGCGCGCACACCTCGGCGCGGACCGCCTCCACGGTGCCGCGAGCGCTGTCGAGAACGGTCATCGTCGAACCGCCTTCCGGTCGAGCACGTCGCCGCGGAGGGCCCGCAGGTCGCGCATGGTGGACACCTGACGTCCGAAGTGGTCGTGAAGATCGGAGTAGATGCGGAACAGAGCGTCGTAGGCCTGCGAACGGCCCTCGTCGGGTTGGTACGCGCCGCGGTGCACGCGGCCCATCGCCTTCGAGGCCACGGGCACGTCGGCGTAGCAGCCGGCCGCGACTGCCGCGTGGATCGCCGATCCCAGCGCCGGACCCTGGTCGGACCCGATGACCGAGAGCGGCATGCGCAGCACGTCGGCGTAGATCTGCATCAGCAGTGGGTTCTTCGCCAGTCCGCCGGCGACGACGAACTCCTCGACCGGAACACCGCTGGCGCGGAAGGTCTCGACGATGACCCGCGTGCCGAAGGCCGTGGCCTCGAGCAGTGCCCGATAGATGTCCTCGGGCCTGGTGGCGAGAGTCGTACCCAGCAACAGTCCCGACAGTCGGTGGTCGACCAGGACGGATCGGTTGCCGCTGTGCCAGTCGAGGGCCACCAACCCGTGTTCGCCGACCTCCTGCTCGGACGCCAGCCGGGTCAGGTACTCGTGGACCGACTCGCCGGCCTCGGCGGCGGCGTCGCGGTAGTCGGCAGGAACCCCGGTGCGCGTGAACCATCCGAAGATGTCGCCGACTCCGGACTGCCCGGCCTCGTACCCGTAGGACCCCGCGACGATGCCGCCGTCGACGACGCCGCACATCCCCGGAACCTCCCGCAGTACGTCGGCGCTCATGACGTGACAGGTGGAGGTGCCCATGATCGCCACCATGCGCCCGGGTTCCACGGCGCGGGCCGCCGGCGCCGTGACGTGCGCGTCGACGTTGCCGACGGCCACGGCGATTCCCTCGGGCAGTCCGGTCCACGCGGCCGCCTCGGCGGTCAGAGATCCTGCACGAGAACCCAGTTCGCCGATCGGCTGGTCGAGCTTGTCGGTGACGAACGCGGCGAACCCGGGTGCCAGGGCGGTGAGGAACTCGGCCGACGGGTACTCGCCGTCCTGGAGAATGCCCTTGTAGCCGGCCGTGCAGGCGTTGCGGACGTAGCGTCCGCACAGCTGCCAGACGATCCAGTCCGCCGCCTCGACCCACCGCTCCATGGCGTCGTAGACCTCGGGGTCCTCCTCGTGGATCTGCAACGCCTTGGCGAACTCCCACTCGGACGAGATCAGTCCGCCGTAGCGGGGGAGCCACGTCTCGCCGCGCTCCGCGGCGAGGGCGTTGATGCGATCGGCCTGGCCCTGTGCCGCATGGTGTTTCCACAGCTTCACGTATGCGTGCGGCCGATCGGCGAACTGCGCGACCTCGTCGAGCGGGGTGCCGTCGGCGAGTGTGGGCACCATCGTGCACGCCGTGAAGTCGGTCCCGATGCCGACCACTCGGTCGGGTGGGACACCGGCATCGCGCAGGGCGGCCGGGACGGCGGTGCGGAGCACGTCGCGGTAGTCGTCGGGAACCTGGAGTGCCCAGGCGTCGCCGAGCCGCACGGAGCCGCCGGGCAGCGTCGACTCCAGGACTCCGTGTCGGTACTCGTGCACGGCCGTGCCGAGTTCGGCGCCGTCGGAGACCCGCACGACGACGGCCCGTCCGGACAATGTGCCGAAATCGACTCCGAGGGTATAGGTCTCGTGATCGGGCGTCGTCATGGCTGTTCTCCTGTGGCTCGGGTGGTGCTCGCGCGCACGACGAGTTCCGGAGCGATCTGCGTCTCGGGACCGCCGGTCCCGTCGATCGCCGCTCGCAGGATCTCGATGGCGCGTCGGCCCACCTCGGTGAAATTCTGTCGGATCGTCGTCAGCGGAGGGATGAGATAGGCGGCTTCGGGGATGTCGTCGAAGCCCACGACGCTCACGTCCTCCGGCACCCGACGGCCGTGCTCGTGGAACGCACGCAGCAGGCCCAGCGCCATCTGATCGTTGGCGCAGAACACCGCCGTGACGTCGGGATCGGCCGCCAACCGGGAGCCGCGCTCGAACCCACTGCGCGCGGACCAGTCACCACGGAGCGGAGGCGTCCACGGCAGGCCCGCCTCGTCGAGGACCTCCCGCCACCCCTGTTCGCGCGCGCGAGCCTCGGCCCAACCCAGCGGACCCGCGAGGTGGGCGATGCGTCGATGTCCGGAATCGACGAGGTGACGGGTGGCGAGGCGGGCGCCGCCGACCTGGTCGATGCCGACCGTCCAGCGCGAGGTCAGCGGATCGCCCTCCACGACGACGACGGGCACCACCGCCTCCTCGGAGCGCGCCGCGGCCACCGCGTCGTCGGTCGCGGCGATGAGGACGATGCCCTCGACGCCCTGGTCGTGCAGGTGGTGCATCGCGTCGACGAGCTCGTCGCGCGAGAGGGTCGTGAGACTGACAGCGCTGACCGAGAAACCGGCCTCGCGGGCGGCGCTCTGGACGGTGCGGTGGGTGGTGCTCGGGCCCCAGAATCCGAGCTTGGAGCCGATGATGCCGATGGTGGCCGACCGCTTCGTCACCAGGGCGCGGGCGGCCCGGTTGGGCCGGTACCCGAGCTGGTCGATGGCACGCTGGACCCGTTCCCGAGTCTCCGGACGAAGGTTGTTCTGTCCGTTGATGACTCGGGAGACCGTCTGATGGGACACGCCGGCGAGCCGGGCGACGTCGGCCATGACGGGAGGTCGACCGTCCGTGCCGGTCGTGGTGGTCATGCTCGCCTCGGACGGAAGCGGGCCCGCGGCACCGTGGTCAGACGCTGAGCGACGACGAAGACGAGCAGCAGTGTTCCGACCGTGATCCGGGTCCACCACGAACTCAGGGTCCCGTCGAACGCGATGAACGTCTGGATGGCACCGAGGATGAGGACACCGACGACCGAGCCGAGAACGTAGCCTCGGCCACCCGTGAGCAGCGTCCCACCGATGACGACGGCGGCGATCGCGTCGAGCTCCATGCCGACCGCGTGGAGGCTGTAACCCGACAGGGCGTAGAACGCGAACAGGAGTCCGCCGAGCGCGGCGCAGAAACCGCTGATCGAGTAGACACCCACCTTCACCGCCGCCACACGCAGTCCCATCAGCACGGCCGACGCCTCGTTGCCGCCGATGCCGTAGACCGACCGGCCGAAACGGGTGCATGCGAGGACGTAGGCCGCCACCGCGACGGTCACGAGTGCGATGACGACGCTCCACGTGATGGTGTAGCCGCCCGGGAGCTCGATCACGGCGAACGCGATGGAGCTGAACGTCTCGTCGGTGATGGGGATGGACTCGACGCCGATCATGTAGCAGAGACCACGGGCGAGGAACATGCCGGCGAGCGTGGCGACGAACGGCTGGATCTGGAGGTAGTGCACCAACACGCCCATCGTGGTGCCGAGCAGCGTGCCGCACAGCAGCACGGCCGCGATGACGAGGACGGGGGACCAGCCGAGTTGCAGTGTGCGCGCTGCGATCATGGTCGACAGCGCCACGACGGAGCCGACCGAGAGATCGATACCGCCGGTCAGGATGACGAAGGTCATGCCCACAGCGAGGACGATCAGGAACGCGTTGTCGACGAACAGGGAGAGGAACAGCTGCGGGTCGGCGAAGCCGGGGTAGCGCATCTCGCCGACGCCGAACAGGCCGACGAGCAACGCGAAGGTGGCGATGACCGGCAGGAACCTGCTCGGCGGCGAATAGCGCCGGATGCGGTCCCAGCGGGACGGCGCAGTGGAGGTGGCCGGGGGGCGTGTCAGCAGATCGGTCATGACCGGGCCGCCTTTCGAGTCGTCGGTCTCCTGTGTCGAAGGCCCAGCAGTGACGCTCGGGCACGCGGTGACTGCAGGAGGCAGACGACGATGACGACCAGAGCCTTGAAGAGGTAGTTGGCCTCGGAAGGGATGCCGAGATTCGGGATGGTGCGGGTCAGGGTGCCGATGAGCAGCGCACCGACCACGGTGCCGGCGAGCGAGAAGCGTCCGCCCGTGAGTGCCGTGCCGCCGATCACCACGGCGAGGATCGCGTCGAGCTCGATCCACAGACCGAGGCTGTTGGCGTTCACCGAGTTGGTGTTGGCGGCGATGATGAGACCGGCGATGCCGGAGCATGTCGCCGCGAAGACGTAGACGGTCCACACGATCGTGCGGGCGCTCACTCCCGCGAGGCGACTGGCCTCGGGATTGATGCCGACCGCTTCGACGAGCATGCCGAGCGCGGTACGGCGGGTCAGCAGGGCGGTCACCACGACGACGGCGAGCGCGATCAGCAGTGCCACGGGGAGTCCGAGGACGATCCCCGAGGCGAGCGAGCTGAAGGCCCCGTCCTGCACGGTGGTGATCTGACCGTCCGTGATGAGCATGGCCAGGCCGCGGCCGGCCACCATGAGGACCAGGGTCGCGATGATCGGCTGAATCCCGAACACCGACACCAGCAGTCCGTTCCACAGGCCCAGCAGCACGCTGGCTCCCAGTGCCCACACGACGGCCATGACGACGGTGGTGACGGCGCCCTCGTCCGGGGCGGCCGCGATACGGGTGCAGGCCACGGCCGCCGCAATGACGGCGACGGCGCCGACCGACAGGTCGATGCCGCGGGTCGCGACCACGAGCGTCATGCCCACCGCGACGAGGATGAGCGGTGCGGAGTTCCGCGCGATGTCGACGACGTTGCCGAACAGGCCACCGTTCTCGATCCTGATGTCGAGGAAGTCCGGTGTCGCGACGACGTTGACGACGATCAGCGCGATCAGGGCGAGCAGCGGCCAGACGACCGGGTGCGACATCCATCCCGGGGTCCGGCGACCGGCCGGGGCGTCGGACGCCGGCCGTGGCGGGGGAGTCGACGTCGGTCGTACTCCCAGAGTGTCGGTCATGCCTCGGAACTCCTGTCGTCTGCGCGGGTTCCCGCCGCGATGGTCGCGAGGACGTCGTCGACGGAGACTCCTCGGTTGACGCGCTCGTCGATCAGGTGGTGATCGCGCATCACGACGACGCGGTCGCTGAGGCGCAGGATCTCCTCGAGCTCGGCCGAGATGAACACGACCGACATCCCGCGTTCGGCGAGATCGGCCACGAGAGCCTGGATCTGCGCCTTGGCGCCGATGTCGATTCCGCGGGTGGGCTCGTCCAGGATCAGGATCTCCGGTTCCGTGACGAGCCAGCGCGCGAGCAGCACTTTCTGTTGGTTGCCGCCGGAGAGGTTGCGCATCAACGCGTTCGGGTCCGCGGGGCGGATGTCGAGTGCAGTGATGTACTTCTCCACCAGGGCGGTGCGGGTGGCGCGGGGGATCGGGCGCATCCACCCACGAGTGGCCTGGAGCGCGAGCATCATGTTGTCGGCCACCGTCAGGTCGCCCACGACGCCGTCCGCCTTGCGGTCCTCGCTGGTGAGCGCGACCCGTCGATCGACCGCGTTGCGTGGTGTGCGGAAACGTCGACGGGTGGAGTGGATCTCGATGGTGCCGGAATCTGCGCGGTCCGCCCCGCCGAGCAACCTCGCCAGTTCGGTGCGGCCCGATCCCAGCAGCCCCGCGACGCCGACGACCTGCCCGGCGTACAGCCGGAGATCCGTAGCCTCGAGGGCGCCCTTGCGGCCGAGGCCGAGCACCTCCATGACGGGTTCGGTGGTGGGATCGACCACCGTGGGCTCGCGGTCGTCCAACTCGCGCAGGGTGTCGAGCTCCCGGCCGATCATCAGTTCCACCAGGGTCAGTTGCGGGGTGTCCGCCACCGACCGCTCCTCCACCAGGCGTCCGTTGCGCAGGATCGTCATGCGATCCGAGATGCGATAGACCTGGTCGAGGAAGTGGGAGACGAAGACGACGGCCGTACCCGCGTCCCGCAGCCGCTCGATGACCCCGTACAGGGTCTCCACCTCGTCCTTGTCGAGGCTGGAGGTGGGCTCGTCGAGGATGAGCACGCGGGCGTCGACGTCCACCACACGAGCGATCGCGATCAACTGCTGCACGGCGATGGGGTGATCGCCGAGCACCGACGCGGGATCGACCGCGAGGCCCAGTCGATCGAGCGTCGCACGTGCGCGGCGGTTCATCGCCCGGGTGTCGATACCGCCCACGGCGTCGAGTACGGTGCGCACCGCGCCGCCGGTGCCGCCGAGCAGTCGGTCGAGCCGCCGCGGCTCGCGCCCGAGCAGCATGTTCTCGGCCACGGTGAGGTTGGGCAGGAGGTTGACCTCCTGGTACACCGTGCTGATGCCGGCGGCCTGAGCGGCCGCCGGACTCGCGAACTCGTGCACGGTCCCGTCGACGGTGACGGTGCCGCTGTCGATCGGGTAGACGCCGGTGAGCGCCTTGATCAACGTCGACTTGCCGGCACCGTTCTCGCCCATCAGCGAGTGGACCTCGCCCGGGTAGAGCCGCAGGGAGACGCCGTCGAGGGCACGGACGGCGCCGAAGGTGATGGAGATGTCCGTCATCTCCACGATCGGTTCCGTCGCCGTCGTGGTCGGCGGGGGGACGATCATCTCGGTGCTCATGTCAGTACTGGCGGTCGGCGAGCACGGAGGCGGCCTGCTCGCGGGTGAAGGTGGTCTCCTCGGTGACCACGCGCTTGGGTACCTCTTCGCCGGCGACGACCTTCTTCGTCAGGTCCATCAGTTGCGGTCCGAGCAGCGGGTTGCACTCGACGATGTAGTCGATCTTGCCGTCGGCCAGCGCCTGCATGCCGTCCTTGACCGCGTCGACGGTGATGATCTTGATGTCCTTGCCGGGGACGAGGCCGGCCGCCTCGATGGCCTCGATGGCGCCGAGGCCCATGTCGTCGTTGTGGGCGTAGACCACGTCGATGGCCTTGTCGGAGTTCAGGAACGACTCCATGACCTGCTTGCCGCCGTCGCGGGTGAAGTCACCGGTCTGGGACTTGGAGATGGCGATGGTCGGTTGTGCGGCGATGGCCTCGCGGAAGCCCTCGGCGCGATCGATGGCCGGTGCGGCACCCGTCGTGCCCTCGAGCTCGACCACGTTGATGCGTCCGTCGGCGTTGACGTCCGACGTCGCGCTGTTCTCGACGAGCCAGTCGCCGGCCTTGACGCCCTCGGCGACGAAGTCGGATCCGAGGAACGTGGCGTACAGCGACTCGTCCGTCGTGTCGACCGAGCGGTCGGTGAGGATCACGGGGATGTTCGCGCGCTTCGCTTCCTGCAGCACCGGCTCCCAGCCCGTCTCGACGACCGGGCTGAAGGCGATCACGTCCACCTTCTGCTGGATGTAGGTGCGGATGGCCTTGATCTGGTTCTCCTGCTTCTGCTGTGCGTCGGAGAACTTGAGATCGATTCCGGCCTCGCTCGCCGCGCCCTGGATCGACGTGGTGTTGGCGGTGCGCCAGCCGCTCTCGGCTCCGACCTGCGAGAAACCCAGGACGGTCCCGCCGCCGCCGCTCGCGGAGTCGCCTCCGCCGCCGCAGGCACTCAGGATCAGCGCACTGCTCACCAGGAACGTGCTCGCTGCAACGACTCTCTTCGACGTCATCGTGGTCTCCTCTGTAGGCATCACTCCGTGTGACGCGTGACACAGAGTGTGAGCGTTAACATTCCTCTGCGTCAAAAGGTTCGCGAACATTGCCGAAACTCGATGTGAACGCTCACATCAGTGGCATCATGGGCCGGTCGTGAGGCGGCAGGGCCGGACGACCACACCGCGGGAAGGCTGGAGGTGGCCGACTATCGCGCGGCGAACCTGTACTCGATCACGCAGCGAGACGTCTCGCCCGGGCGCAGGACGGCCGACGGGAACGCCGGCCGGTTCGGGCTGTCGGGGAAGAACTGGGGCTCGAGCGCGAGTCCGTCGCCCTGACGCAGCGCGGTACCGCGTCGGGACACGGTGCTGCCGTCGAGGAAGTTGCCGGTGTAGACCTGCAGCCCGGGCCGATTCGTCCACACCTCGAGCGTCGTGTCGCTGCGATACGACGTGACACGCGCGGCGCGGCGCAACTCCCCGCCGTCCTCGGGTCCGTCGAGGACGAAGTTGTGGTCCACCCCTCGCGTGGCCGCCACATGAGGATCGTCGGACCGGACGACGTCGCCGATGCGGCGCGGGAGCCGCAGGTCGAGTGCCGTGCTATCGACCGGGACGACACCGTTCGTGGGAATTCCCGCGGAGTCCACGGGCACGAAGGAGGCCGCGTCCACCTGCAGTTCGAGGTCGTCGACACCGTGTCCGTCGAGATCGATGTACGCATGGCTGGTCAGGTTCACCACTGTCGTACGTGAGGTCTGCGCGAGGTACTCGATGCGCATCGTGTCTCCCCGGACCGAGTAGACGGCGCGTGCCCGCACCTCGCCGGGGTAGCCCTGGTCGCCGTCGGGACTCACCAGGGACAGTTCCACCTCGTCAGCGGTGACCCGCTCCACCGTCCAGGTGCGGGAGTCGAAGCCGTCGACTCCGCCGTGCAGGTGGTTGTCGCCGTCGTTGCGCGACACCTCCACCCGCTCACCGTCGAGGTCGAATCGCCCGTGCGCGATGCGATTGGCGTAGCGCCCCACGGTCGCCCCGAGGTAGTCCGTGCCCGCGCGCAACTCGGCTTCGCCGGCGACGCCGACCGACACGTCGCGGCGCACACCGTCCCCGCCCGTGACGGTCAGGCGCAGCAGGGTCGCACCGTACGGCAGCACCTCCACCTCGATCCCCGGCGCCGAGCCGATGGTCACGGCGGTGTCGGACGTCCTGTCAGTGGTCATGGCGCAGACCCTACGACGGTCATGGCGCAGACCCTGCGACGGTCATGGCGCAGACCCTGCGACCAGAGGTGATTGAATCTGTAGATCATGACGACCGACACCGCGACCGACAGCGCAGGAGTCGCACCTCGGCACCGAGTGCTCTCCGGCATCCAGCCCACGGCGGATTCCTTCCACCTGGGCAACTACCTGGGCGCGGTGCGGCAATGGGTCGAACTGCAGGACGAGTACGACGCCTTCTACTTCATTCCGGACCTGCACGCCATCACGGTGCCGCAGGATCCGAAGGAGTTGCGCGCCCGGACTCGCCGCGCCGCAGCGCAGTTGCTGGCCGTCGGCATCGACCCCGCGCGCTCCACGCTGTTCGTGCAGTCCCATGTACCCGAACACGCCCAACTCGCATGGGTTCTCAACTGCATCACCGGATTCGGCGAGGCCGGCCGCATGACGCAGTTCAAGGACAAGTCGGCACGCCAGGGCAGCGATCAGGCGAGTGTGGGCCTGTTCACCTACCCTGTGCTGCAGGCCGCGGACATCCTGCTCTACCGCCCGCAGCGAGTGCCCGTGGGGGAGGACCAGCGCCAGCACCTCGAGCTGACCCGCGATCTCGCCCAACGCTTCAACTCGCGCTACAAGAAGACGTTCGTCGTGCCGGAGGCGCACATCGTCACCGGTATCGCGAAGATCTACGACCTCCAGGAGCCGACGGCGAAGATGAGCAAGTCCGGCTCCGGCGTGTCGGGCCGGATCGACATCCTGGACGACCCCGCCGTGTCGGCCAAGAAGATTCGCTCGGCGGTCACCGACAACGAGCGTGAGATCCGCTACGACACGGCGGAGAAGCCCGGTGTCAGCAATCTGCTCACCATCCAGTCCGCCCTCACCGGCACGCCGGTCGCGACGCTCGTCGAGGGATACGTCGGAAAGGGATACGGTGATCTCAAGAGCGACACCGCGGATGCGGTGTCGGCGTTCTCCGCCCCGGTGCGCACGGCGTTCACGGAGTACATGAACGATCCGGCCGAACTCGACCGGATTCTTCGGGACGGGGCCGAGCACGCACGCTCGATCGCGTCCAGGACGCTGGCACAGGTGTACGACAGGGTCGGATTCCTTCCACCGAAAGGCTGAGCGCCATGCCGGACTTCGCGGCGATCATCGAGGAACGTCGACGGCGGTGGCCGTGGTTCGATCACCTCGCGCGGGCCGGCTCGGTGTACCAGCAGCAGAAGGGCGACTACTACGCCGCGGGTATCACCTACTTCAGCGTTCTGGCCCTCTTCCCGCTGCTGATGGTCGCGTTCGCCGTGGTGGGCTTCGTTCTGGCCTCCCGGCCGGACCTGTTGACGGAACTGCAGTCCCAGATCGCCGAGAACGTTCCCGGGAGTTTCGCGGGCACCATCAACGAACTGGTCTCGAGTGCCATCGAGTCGCGCACCAGCGTGGGCATCATCGGTCTCCTGGGTGCGCTCTACGCAGGCCTCGGATGGACGGCCAATCTGCGGGAGGCGCTCACCGCGATGTGGGAGACGCAGCACGAGGCGGGCAGCTTCCTGGCCACCAAGGCCAAGGATCTCGGAGCGCTGCTCGGTCTGGGTCTGGCCCTGGTGATCTCGCTCGGCCTGTCGGCGGTGGCCAGCGGGTCGGTGGTCCCCGCACTCCTGAAGGCCGTCGATCTGGACGATGTTCCCGGTGTCGGCGTCGCCGTGCAGATCGCGTCGTTCGCCCTGGCGATCGCCGCGACGTGGGCACTGTTCGTGTGGGTCATCGCCCGGCTGCCCCGTGAGCCCGTGACCGTGCGCAGCGCGGCACGCGCCGCGCTGTTGGCGGCCGTGGTGTTCGAGATCTTCAAGCAGGTCGGCGCGGTCTACCTCGAGAGCGTCACGTCCGGTCCGGCCGGTGCCACGTTCGGACCGATCATCGGCATCCTCGTGTTCGCCTTCACGACGTCACGCTTCCTCTTGTTCTCGACGGCGTGGGCGGCGACGGCCACGGAGAACCTGTCCCTCGCGGCACCCGCCGTGCCCGACAGTGCGGTGATCGCACCGCAGGTGGTGGTCCGCGAAGGGGTCTCACCCGCGGGCGCGGCAGCTCTCGTCGGCGCCGGCGTGCTCACCGTGCTCGGCCTGGGCGGATGGCGCGGCCGGCGCCGACGCTGACGTGCAGCGTGGTCAGGACCGTCTGCGGTGCAGCGTGCGCGCCCACAGGAGGAGCCCGATCACGACGATCAGACCCAGAACTCCCGCACCGACCCTGATCGCCACCTCGCTCTCGTCGTCCACTCCGGCATAGGCGCCGCCACTGCTCGCCTCGGTCCGCCGATCGGTCGGCGCGGTCGAGGCGGGGGTCGACGAGGTCGGCGCCGCCGCGTCCGGGCTCCCGGTCACCAGGGTGCCCACCACCGTGTCGGCAGGCTGCGTGAAGCCGTAGTCGAGCAGGCGGGCGGCCTGCTCCCAGGGCCGGATGGGCAGCACGTCGGCATTCATGAGCGACACGGCCAACCGGCGGCCACCGCGTTCGGCCGCGCCGACGAAGGTCTGGCGTGCGTCGTCGGTGTAGCCGTTCTTGCCGCCCAGTGCATCCGGGTAGTTGAACAGCAGCGCATTGTCGCTGGCGAGGGTGAAGCCCGGCCGGTCCTCGTTGAGCGGCATATCGGGGTTCACCGGCACGCCGGGCATGTCGGGCCGTGAGGGGTTGTCCGGCTTCGACGCGTCCTTGGGATAGCCCGGGAACGGAACCGATTCGGTGGCAACGAGTTCGGCGAAGGTCGGATCGTCCATCGCGGCCCGGAAGATGAGCGCCAGATCGTAGGGTGAGCAGGCCATGCCCGGTCCGTCGAGACCCGACGGCGACGCCGTGCGCGTGTCCAGGGCACCGAGCCCACGGGCCTTCGCGTTCATCTTCTCCACGGCGGTGTCGACGCCGCCGAGCTGGACGGCGAGGGCGTGCGCGGCATCGTTGCCCGACGCCATCACCAGCCCCTGCATCAGCTGGCGCACCGAGTACACGCCGCCGGTACCGATGCCCACCGCGCTGCCCTCGGCGGCCGCGTCCTCCGCGGTGGCCACCACGGTGCGATCGAGATCGAGCTCGTCGAGCGCGACGAGCGCCAGCAGGACCTTGATCGTGCTCGCCGGCCGGTACCGGCCGTGCGGATCCTTCGCCGCGATCACCGCGCCGGAGTCGAGATCGGTGAGCACCCATCCCGCCGCCGAGATGTCTGCGGGAAGAGCGGGCGCACCGGCAGCGGTGATCACACCGCACGCCGCCAGTTCCTCGCCGCCGACCGTCTCGGCCGGGACGGGTACGGGCTGCGGTTCCGCGTCGCCGGGAGCGGGGACCTCGGACGCATCGATGGCCGGTGGTGGCACGTCACGGTGGGGACAGGCGTCGGTGTCGGGCGTCCGGAACGGGGTGGACGTCGGAGGCGGTGCGGGCTGCGCCCCGGCGAGACTCGGAAGGAGTGCCGGCGTACCCACGAGCACGACCGCCGTCGCGATCGCCGCGGCTGTCCGTCGGCCGCGTCCGGTGCGGTCGTGAATGTTCATCACCGGTCACCCTAGGCGGCGCGCTCGCGCACGCCGCCCCGGGTGACCGGGTGTGTCCGGATCGAGAAGTCAGTCGGCGGACGGCCGGAGGTACGGCCGCTGGACCTTCTTCCACGCCTCGTACGTCTCGTACGCCGTCTGCGTGCTCTCGAGCGTCGAGGTGGCGCTGACCGGGACGTCCCACCAGGACTCGCTGTCCGGAGCGGCGATCAGCGGATCGGTCTCGACGTGGATGACCGTGCAGCGGTCCGCCGCCTTGGCCACCTTGACGGCGTCGGCAAACTCGCCGGCGGTGTTCACGCGGATGACGTCGGCGCCGAGACTCTGGGCGTTGGCCGCCAGATCGACGGGCAGCACACCGCCGTCGAGTCGACCGGACTCGGACCGGTAGCGGTACGCGGTGCCAAAGCGCTGGGAGCCGAGCGACTCCGACAGTGATCCGATGGAGGCGAAGCCGTGGTTCTGCACCAGCACCAGGATGACCTTCACGCCCTCCTGGACCGCGGTGACCAGCTCGGTGGCCATCATGAGGTAGCTGCCGTCGCCGACCATGACGAAGACGTCGCGATCCGGTGCCGCCATCTTGACGCCGATGCCGCCGGCCACCTCGTAGCCCATGCAGGAGAACCCGTACTCGACGTGGTAGCCCTTGGCATCGCGTGTGCGCCAGAGCTTGTGGAGGTCTCCGGGCATCGAGCCGGCGGCGCACACGACGATGTCGCGTGGGTCGGACAGCGAGTTGGTGAGACCGATGACCTGGTTCTGGTTCATGCCGAGGTTGTCGTCGTCCACGGCGTAGACCGAGGCGACCGTGCGATCCCACTCGGCGGCGAGTTCGGTGGCGCGCGCACGGTACTCGGCGCTCACCTCGTGGTCCGCGAGCGCGTCGGTCAGTGCCTCGAGCGCCTCGCGGGCGTCGGCGACCACGGAGAGACCGCCCTGCTTGACCGAGTCGATGGACGCGACGTTGATGTTGACGAACCGCACGTCGGGGTTGGAGAAGGCCGTGCGCGACGCGCTGGTGAAATCGCTGTAGCGCGTGCCGATCCCGATGACCACGTCGGCCTCGGTCGCGAGGGCGTTGGCGGCCGTGGTGCCGGTGGACCCGATCGCTCCGACCGACTGCGGGTGGTCGTACACGAGGGAGCCCTTGCCTGCCTGGCTCTGGCCGACGGGGATTCCGGTCTTCTCCGCGAACGACGCGAGCGCCTCGGTGGCACCGGAGTAGATGACGCCGCCGCCGGCGACGATCAGCGGCGCCTTCGCCGAGCGGATGATCTCGGCGGCGCGGGCGACGACGGACCGCTCGGGCAGCGGGCGGGCGACGTGCCAGGTGCGCGGCGCGAAGAACGACTCGGGCCAGTCGTGTGCCTCGGCCTGGACGTCCTGCGGGACGGCGACCGTGGCGGCGCCGGTCTCCACCGGGTCGGTGAGGACGCGCATGGCGCCGAGCAGAGCCGCGGGCAGTTGCTCGGCGCGCCACACTCGATCGAAGTAGCGCGAGAGCGGCTTGAACGCGTCGTTGACGGTGACGTCGCCGCTGGACGGGAGCTCGAGCTCCTGCAGCACCGGTGAGGAGGCGCGGGTGGCGAAGGTGTCCGCCGGGAGCAGCAGGACGGGCAACCGGTTGATGGTGGCCAACGCCGCGCCGGTGAGCATGTTGGTCGAGCCCGGTCCGACACTGGCGCTGACGGCCCAGGTCTGGAGACGGTCCTTCTGGCGGGCGAAGCCGACGGCGCTGTGCACCATGGCCTGCTCGTTGCGGCCGAGGACGTAGGGGAGCTCCGGCTCGGTGCCCGCCTCGACGGCGTCGATCTCGGCCTGCAGCAACGCCTGTCCGAGACCGGCGACGTTGCCGTGGCCGAAGATGCCGAAGCAGCCCGCGAAGAACTTGGTCCGGACCCCGTCACGCTCGACGTACTGGTTGGCGAGGAAGCGGACGATGGCCTGGGACACCGTGAGGTGCACCATCGGCTCGGCGTTCTCGGTCTTGCTCTGTGACATCGGTGCGGTGGACACCATTGTCAGGCTCCTTTTCCACGGTGCGCTGAGTCCAGCGGAGGTCGGGGGGTGAGGGGGAGGCGTGGATCGACGTCCTGGCCGTCCCACGTGCTGCGGATCCAGGTGTGGTCGGGATCGTCGACGATCTTCCAGGCGCGCTCGCTGCCCGGTCCGGCCATGACGTTGAGGTAGTACATGTGGTAGCCGGGCGCCGCGACGGACGGCCCGTGATACCCGTGCGGGACGAGGACGACGTCACCCGTGCGCACCTCTTCGAGCACCTCGATGGGACGCTCGGGTGTGCCGTACACGCGGTGGTATCCGAAACCGGCGGAACCGTCACGGCCACTGTCGATCTCGAAGTAGTAGATCTCCTCGAGTGCCGATTCGGTCTCGGTCTCCTCGTCGTGCTTGTGGCCGGGGTAGGACGACCAGTTGCCGCCGGGGGTGATGACCTCGCACGCGATGAGCGAGTCGGCCTCGAACGTGTCGGCGGTGCCGAAGTTGTGCACCTGACGGCTGCAGTTGCCCGCGCCGCGCAGTTCGACGGCGACGTCGGCGGCGGGAACGTAGCGGAACGGCAGGGCCCGCGAGGCGCGTGCGCCGCACAACGCGAAACGTCCACCCTGCTCGCTGCGGAGGGTGTAGCTGCTGTCACGGCCGACGTACGCGAAGTCGGAGGGCCCGTCGAAGACCGACGCGCGCCCCGTCAGTGCGAACGACTCCTCGCCGCACGTGACGGTCGCGGATCCCTGCAGAGGGACCACCATGATCTCGTCGTCGTCGGAGGTGAGATCGACGGACTCGCCGTGTGCGAGAAGCACTGTGCGCAGACTGGACTCGGTCCATCCCGCGCTCTCCGGGGTGACGGTGACTCCGGCGCCGGGGACGGCGGGAATGTAGAACTCGCTGTTCACTCGTCCGCCCCGCCCCGCACCATGTCGACTGCGGTCGCCACCGCGGTGGCGACGTCGCCGTCCTTCGGGTAGAGCAGTGTGCGGCCCACGATGAGGCCGCGGACGGCGGGGATCTTCAGGGCGCGTGCCCAATTGGCGAAGGTCTCGTCGGGCGCGGTCTGCGGGTCGCCGCCGAGGAGCAGCGTCGGGAGCGTGGTGGCGTCCATGACGCGCTCCATCTCGTCGACCACGGGCAGCTTCATCCAGGTGTACGCCGACGAGGCGCCGAGGCCCTGGGCGATGTGGATGGACTTGATGACGGCGTCGGCACGCAGATCGTTGACCACCTTGCCGTCGCGGCGCGACGACAGGAACGGCTCGACCATGGCCATGAGGCCCTCGGCCGCGAGTTCGTCGATGGCCTGCGCGCAGGCGGTGAGGGTGCCGAGCGTGCCGGGATCGTCGAGGTCGATGCGGGTCAGCATCTTGGCGCCGTTCATCCGCGCCTTCGCGGTGGACGCCGCGGTCGCGCCGGTCATCCGGTCGTCGAGCTCGAACGACGCGCCGGCGAGTCCGCCGCGGTTCATCGAGGAGATGACGACCTTGTCATCGAGGGCGCCGAGCAGGACGAGGTCGTCGAGAATCTCGGACGTCGCGAGGACACCGTCGACTCCCGGGTCGGCCAGCGCGGTACGCAGGCGGTCGAGCAGTTCGGTGCGACTGTTCATGGCCGTCGGGTTCGAGCCGACCGACAGGGCACCGCGGGCGGGGTGATCGGCGGCCACGATCATGAGCCGCCCGTCTCCGCGCACCGTCTCACGGGTGACGCGAGAGGCCCAGGCGCGGTCGATCGCGCCCGGGTCGTGCGCCCGGATCTCGGTGACGTCGGCGTACGTGGTGCAGGTCGCGGTGATGGTCTCAGACATGTGCTTCCTCGGAATCGGCGAGATCGGAACCCGGTGCGGTGACCGCGGACTCGGCGAGGGCGGCGACCTCGTCGGCGGTGGGCATGGCGGTGGAGCATTCGAGGCGCGACGCGACGATGGCGCCGGCCGCGTTGGCGTGGCGGAGGATCTTCTCGAGTGGCCAGCCGGACAGCAGTCCGTGGCACAGCGATCCACCGAAGCTGTCGCCGGCACCGAGTCCGTTGACGACGTCGACGAAGTTCGGTGGCACCTCCACGCGCTCGGTGCGCGTCTTGCCCAGTACGCCCTTGGGGCCCTGCTTGACGATCGCCAGTTCCACCCCCATGTCGAGCAGCGCGTCGGCGGCCCGGTCCGGCTCGGTCTCGCCGACGGCGACCTCGCACTCCTCGCGGTTGCCGACGGCCACCGTGACGTGTCGCAGTGCGCGCTGGACCTGCTCGGTCGCGGCGGCGGGGCTCTCCCAGAACATGGGCCGGTAGTCGAGGTCGAGCACCGTCAGCGGAGCGCGTCCACGCGCCTCCCAGGCGGTGAAGTGTGCACTGCGCGAGGGCTCCTCGGACAGACCGGTGACCGTCGACCAGTACAGAGCGGCGCTCCGGACGGCCTCGGTGTCGATGTCCTCGGGACGCACCTGCAGGTCCGGCGCGGTGGGCTTGCGGTAGAAGTACAGCGGGAAGTCGTCCGGCGGGAAGATCTCGCAGAACGTGACCGGGGTGGCGTACTGGCCGTCGACCACGACGTAGCGGTTGTCGACGCCGAGGCGGGCGAGCTCGGCGCGCACGAAGCGGCCGAACGGATCGTCGCCGGCGCCGGAGATCAGTGCGGTGCGGCGCCCGAGTCGCGCGGCGGCGACGGTGACGTTGGCGGCGCTGCCACCGAGGAACTTGCCGAACGTCTCGACGTCCTCGAGGCCCACACCGACCTGCAGGGGATAGATGTCGACTCCGCTGCGTCCGATGGCGAGCACGTCGAAACGTGCATCACCGGTGGGGCCGGTGTTGTTCACTGTGGTCAAGGTCTGCTCCATCGATACTCGGGGCGTGTGCGTGGGGGCCGGTATCACTGTGCTCCGCGCCACACCAACCTGTCAATAGTTTGTCCTGACATTCTAACTTGCCGTCATATTGCGCACGGTCACTTACACTCTGTTCTCGGGCAGCCCGCCCGCACACCCGCCTAGTTTCGGATCGGAGCTGGTACGTGAGTCAACCGCTCGCCGTGGAGCTCGACAGGTCGAGTCCCGTTCCGCTCTACTACCAACTCGCGCAGGCCATCGAGGGCGCGATCCTCGGCGGCAGTCTGGCCCCGGGTGACCGCTTCGAGAACGAGCTCGCCCTCGCGAAGCGCCTGAACCTGTCGAGGCCGACCACGCGTCGGGCCATCCAGGAACTGGTGGACAAGGGGCTGCTGGTGCGCAAGCGTGGCGTCGGCACACAGGTGGTGCAGAGCCCGGTGCATCGACCGGTGGAGCTCACCAGCCTCTTCGACGACCTGGCGCGCGCCGGCCAGGACCCGACGACGAAGTTGCTCGAGTACTCGGTCGGGCTGCCCACCGAGGACGTGGCGCGCGAGCTCAACATCGGGCCGGAGTCCGAGGTGGTCACCGTGCGTCGTCTGCGACTGACCAAGGGTGAACCGCTCGCGCTGATGATCAACTACATGCCCGTCGACGTGGCGCCGGAGCCCGCCGAGCTCGAGGCGCACGGCCTGTACCAGTCGCTTCGCACCAAGGGAGTCCACATCCGCCTCGCTCGCCAGCGCATCGGGGCGAAGGCGGCCGATCGCGACGAGGCGCACCTGCTGGACGAGAAGCCGAAGGCGCCGCTGCTCACCATGCACCGGACGGCGTTCGACGACTCCGGCAAGGTGGTCGAGTACGGGTCGCACGTGTACCGCGCGTCGCGGTACTACTTCGACACGACCCTCGTCGACCGCTGACCCGGAGGCGTCAGCCTGCGATCGACCGGAGTGTCGGCCGAACCTTCTCCAGCGCGTACGTCAGCGACGCCGGTGACGGTGTGTTCAGCGCGATGATGGTCGCGTAGTCCGTGATCAGCATGCCGCCCGAGCGCACCGAGGGTAGGTCAGCCCAGCCGGGCAGTGCCTCGAGATCGGCGGCGGTACCGCCGTTCACGAGGATGATCACCAGGTCGGAGTTCAGGACGTCGACGCGTTCGGGCCCGACGACGAGCCGGTTGCCGGCCGTGGCGGGCAGGTCGACGGCCGGCAGCGTCATCCCCAGTTCCTGGTAGAACGCCGAGGCGCCGTCGTCGGGATCGGCCACCACGACGAGCTGCTGGGTGGCCGGGATGTACTGCGACAGCAGCGCCGTCCTCCCCGCCAGTCCGGGCAGCTCCGCGGCGGCATCGGCGAGGGCGGTCCGCGTCCGCGCGATCACCGCGTCGGCGTCGTCCTCGCGGCCGAGCGCCGTGCCCAGCGCGCGCGTCAGCGCGTCGTAGGGCGAGACCGTGTCGCCGATGACGGGAATGGTCGGGGCCAGTGCGGTCAACTGCTCGTACTGGGTCGGTGTCGACGCGGCGAAGTCGGCGAGGATGAGATCCGGTGCGTACGAAGCGATCTCCTCGATGGGGAGGGTGCCCTCGACGGGGATGGGAATGAGCGGTACGTCCGCCGCCAGCTCCGACTGCCAGGGATAGCGGCCGTCCGGTGCCCCGGTCGTGTCCGAGGCGAAGGCCACCGGCTGCACCCCCAGGGCGAGCGCGGCGTCCACGGCCGGAGCGGTGAGGGCGACGATGCGCGGATCGGACCCGAGTTCGGCGCGGTCGATCGCGGTGGAGCCCAGTGCGTGCTCGATGGTCACGGTGCCCGTCGGGGCGTCGCTGTCGGGCACCGCGTCGGACGCCTGATCACTGGTGCACCCGGCCGCCGTGAGGAGTGTCAGAACGGCGACGGCCGTGGCGAATCGTCGTAATGTGGTGCTGCGCATGCGGTACCCCTGCTGCTCGCGATGCCTCCGGAGACCGCGGAGGTAGGGGTACCCTAAGTCACCCGGGAGGCCGCGTGGGGAGCTACGTGTCGGCCGGCGGTGCCGTGCTTCCGCGCACCTGCAGTGTCGGCGCGATGAGGTCGAGGGTGCCGGCTGCCGTCGGACGAGCGATCCGGTCGATCACCGCTGCTGCGGCCCGGCGACCGACCGACGCGCTGGCGTTGTCCACCGACGTCAGGGAGACGTGGCGCAGTTGTGCGATGGAGGTGTTGTCGTATCCGACGATCGAGATGTCCTGCGGCACGGCCAGTCCCGCTTCCTGACAGGCCGTCATGACACCGACCGCGGCGATGTCGTTCACCGCGTACACGGCGGTCGGGCGGGGGGTGCGGGCGAGGAGTCTCCGGGCGGCGTCGTATCCGCCGTCCTCGGTGAGGTCGCACGGTTCGACGAGGCCGTCGGTGTCCAGGCCGCGCGACGTCATCGCGGCGCGGTAGCTGTCGGCGCGCAGGGCGGACACGGCGCCGAACGACCCGGCCACGTGGGCGATCCGGCGGTGACCCAGTTCCGCGAGATGCGCCACCGCCAGCGCGGATCCCGCGGTGTCGTCGTTGGCCACGACGTCCGCGCGGGGGAGTTCGAGGTCGCGGCTCGCGACGATCACCGTCGGCATGGACGTCGCGGCATCGGCGACCAGGGGAGTGGGCGACCGGGTGCCGACCAGGACGAGCGCGTCGAGTCGCAGTTCGGTGAACTTGCGGACGACGGTGTCGTCCCCGCTCCGGTCGGCTCGACCGTCGCCGAGCATCATGGTCAGCCCGTGTGCCTCGAGCACCGGGGCCATGCCCTCGAGGCAGTCCACGAACCACGGGTTGCGGAGGTCGTTGATGAGGACCCCGACGATGTCCGTCCGTTGCCGGGACAGGTTGCGAGCCGACAGGTTCGGCCGGTAGCCCAGCTCGTCGATGGCGGCGTGCACGGCCGCGCGCTTCTCGTCGCTGACGTTGGGGGAGTCGTGCAGGACCAGGGAGACGAGCGACTTGGACACGCCGGCGCGTTCGGCCACGGTGCGGATCGTGGGTGGCCGCTCGATGTTCGTCACGGCTCGCTCCGTCCGGTGAGGCGGCCCCGCCGAGTTGGACCGTGCCAAACGCAGCCTAGCGGGACGGACGCGATGAACGAAAGAGCGTTGACAGCGCGATCGGGCGACGGGCAGACTGCGGACAGTCTTCTGTTTGGAACGGTCCAAAAACCCCCTCGTCTGGAGTGCACCCATGTCCGACCCTCGCCTCACCACTCTGCCTGTCGCCGTCGTCGGCTTCGGCTGGATGGGCCGCGTCCACACGCAGGCCTACAGCCGCGTGCGTCACCACTACCCCGCGCTCCGACCCCTGCCCGTTCTCGCGACCGTGGCCGACGAGGTGCCCGGCCGCGCCGCCGAGGCTGCCGAGCAGTTCGGCTTCGGCTCGTCCACCGAGTCGTGGCGCGACGTCGTGGCCGACCCGTCCATCGGTGCCGTGTCGGTGACGTCGCCGAACTTCCTGCACCGGGAGATGGGCGTCGCGGTGGCCGAGGCCGGGAAGCACCTCTGGATCGAGAAGCCCGTGGGACTGTCGGCGGACGATGCCCGCGCAGTGGCGATCGCCGCGGAGAAGGCAGGCGTGCAGACGGCAGTGGGCTTCAACTACCGCAATGCACCGGCCGTGGA
This sequence comes from Rhodococcus sp. NFXS4, assembly GCF_058139645.1. NCBI lineage: Bacteria > Bacillati > Actinomycetota > Actinomycetes > Mycobacteriales > Nocardiaceae > Rhodococcus > Rhodococcus sp. NFXS4. The sequence continues at coordinate 2,831,104 of NZ_CP192221.1, read as the reverse complement.
GCAGGCGCGCGGCATCATCGCGTCCGGCGAACTGGGCGACGTGACACATGCACGCTTCCGGTTCTTCAGTGACTACGCGGCCCACCCGGACGGCGCACTGAGCTGGCGTTTCGAGCGTGAGCGTGGCGGTAGCGGCGTGCTCGGCGATCTGGCGTCCCACGGCGCGGATCTGATCTGGTACCTGCTCGGCGACATCGCCTCACTGGTGGCGGACACCGCCGTCTTCATCCCGCAGCGTGCCAAGTCGACGGGGGTGACCAGCGGCCACATGCGCGCCTCGGGCGGTGAGCAGGGCCCGGTGGAGAACGAGGACTTCGTGTCCGCGCAGCTGCGCATGGCGACCGGCGCCCGGTGTGTCCTCGAGGCCAGCCGCGTGGCGGTGGGTGACCAGAACTCCTACGGGTTCGAGATCCACGGGACCAAGGGCTCGGTCTCGTGGGACTTCCGTCGGATGGGGGAGCTGCAGCTGGGCCTGCGGGCGGCCGGCGAGGATCAGCCGCTGTATCAGGACCAGCCGCAGTCGACGCTCTTCGTCGGTCCGGGAGCGGGCGAGTACGGCGTCTTCCAGCCGGGGTCCGCGTCCGCGATGGGGTACGACGACCTGAAGGTGGTCGAGGCGGCGCGCTTCCTGCAGTCGATCGCCGAGAACGCCTCCGTCGGCGCGACCGTGCGGGATGCTGTCCGCAGCGCCTCGGTGCTGGACGCGATGACGGAGTCGGTGGAGTCGGGAAGGTGGGTCACGCTCTAGCGGGTATGTCCGGCTGCAGTCCTAATGTCCGAACAAAGTATTGACTTATGGCTGTGATGCGTATTACATCGACATCACACGGAACGTTCGCCGCTCGCCTCCCTCACGGGGTGTCATCCGAACGAATGCTCCGCCAGCGCAGAGAATCCCCCGTCAGGTAAGGAAGTCCATGTCCACTCAGGCAGATCTCGATCTCGCCACGCATACCGTCGTGACCGACGAGCGGGTGAAGAAGCAGAAGCCGTTCCAGCGTCTGCTGGTCCGTCCGGAGATCGGTGCCCTCTTCGGCGCCGTCATCATCTTCGTGTTCTTCGCCATCGTCGCCCCGCCGTTCCGGAGCCCCGAGGCCCTGGCCACCGTGCTGTACGCCTCGTCGACCATCGGCATCATGGCGTGCGGCGTGTCGGTCCTCATGATCGGCGGCGAGTTCGACCTGTCGACCGGTGTGGCGGTGACGTTCTCCTCGATCGCCGCGTCCATGCTGGCCTACAACCTCCACCTCAACGTGTGGATCGGCTCGGTCCTCGCCCTGGTGCTGGCACTGGGGGTGGGATTCCTCAACGGGTACCTGGTGATGAAGACGAAGATCCCGTCGTTCCTCATCACCCTGTCCTCGTTCCTGATGTTGACGGGCATCAACCTCGCGGTGACCAAGCTCGTCACCGGCCAGGTCGCGACGCAGTCCATCTCCGACATGGACGGGTTCGAGTCCGCCAAGAAGGTCTTCGCCTCGTCGTTCTCGGTCTTCGGTGTCTCGGTCCGCATCACCGTCCTGTGGTGGCTCGTCTTCACGCTCATCACCACCTACGTGCTGATGAAGACGCGCGTCGGCAACTGGATCTTCGCGGTCGGCGGCAACCAGGACTCGGCTCGCGCCATCGGTGTGCCGGTGACCAAGGTCAAGATCGGCATGTTCATGTTCGTCGGCTTCTGCGCCTGGTTCGTCGGCATGCACCTGCTCTTCGCCTTCAACACCGTCCAGTCCGGCCAGGGTGTCGGCAACGAGTTCCTCTACATCATCGCCGCGGTCATCGGTGGCTGCCTGCTCACCGGAGGTTTCGGTACCGCCATCGGTGCGGCCATCGGCGCCTTCATCTTCGGTATGACCAACCAGGGCATCGTCTACGCCGGCTGGAACCCGGACTGGTTCAAGTTCTTCCTCGGTGCGATGCTGCTCTTCGCCGTCATCGCCAACAACAGCTTCCGTTCCTACGCTGCGAAAAGGTGACACCTGACATGAGTGCAACCATCGAGACTCCCCTCGAATCGAACAGTGGCGGCAAGACCCCGCTGATCGAGCTGAAGAACGTCGGCAAGAGCTACGGCAACATCATCGCCCTCGGCGGGATCAACCTGCGCGTCGGCGCCGGCGAGGTCACCGGTGTGCTCGGCGACAACGGTGCCGGCAAGTCGACCCTCATCAAGATCATGGCCGGCCTGCACCAGCAGACCGAGGGCCAGCTGCTCGTCGACGGCGAGGAGGTCAAGTTCTCCTCACCCAAGGACGCGCTCGACAAGGGCATCGCGACGGTCTACCAGGACCTCGCCGTCGTGTCCCTGATGCCGGTGTGGCGCAACTTCTTCCTGGGCCAGGAGCTCCGGAAGAAGGGTGTCTTCCGCACCCTCGACGCCGCCGCGATGCGCGCGACGACCAAGGAGGAACTCCACAAGATGGGCATCGACCTGCCCGACGTGGACGCCCCCATCGGCTCGCTCTCCGGCGGTCAGCGCCAGTGTGTGGCCATCGCCCGCGCCATCTTCTTCGGCGCCCGTGTCCTCATCCTCGACGAGCCGACCGCCGCGCTGGGCGTCAAGCAGTCCGGCATGGTGCTGCGCTACATCTCGGCAGCCAAGGAGCAGGGCTTCGGCGTCGTGTTCATCACGCACAACCCGCACCACGCGTACATGGTCGGTGACCACTTCGTGCTGCTCAACCGTGGCCGCCAGAAGCTCGACTGCTCCTACGACGAGATCAGCCTCGACGATCTCACCAAGGAGATGGCCGGCGGCGACGAACTCGAGACGCTCACCCACGAACTGCGCCGCTGACGCTCGACTCCCGGGCCCCGCACCTCACACGAGGTGCGGGGCCCGTGTCGTGTCGGCACCCGGACCGCGCGCGCGAGTGCTCGTGAGCAGAACTGCACCGACGACGACGGCCCCGCACCCCGGGTTTTCGCTCAGGGGTGCGGGGCCGTCGTTCTCGGGGGCTAGCGGAGAGGGAGACCTGCCGCCGTGTACGCGGCATCGACGAGCTCCATGGTGGCCACCGCGTCGTCGGCGTCGAGGGGGATCGGAGCGCCGCTCTGCAGGTGCGCCGCGAAGGCCTCGAGCTGGTACTCGTACGACGGGCGGGTGCCGAGGTGCTCCACCGTCGTCCCCGACGCATCCGTGACGGAGACGCGGTCGTCGGTGTTCGGCTTGATGTGGTTGTGCGCGAACGCCGTTCCCTCGGAGAAGCTCAGCAGCACCGTGAACTCGTGCTCGGCGTGCTCCATCGAGTTCGTCACGGTGCCGGTGGCGCCGTCGGGGAACGCGAGTTCGATGGTCGACGTCGCGTCGACGCCGGGGTCACGTTCGGTGGCGACGGCGGAGACCACGCGGGGAGGCCCGCCGGCGACGTCGGCGAGCAGGCGGTGCACGTGGAGCCCGTAGCAGCCCAGGTCCATGACGGAACCGCCCGCGAGGTCGAGCGACCATCGCGGATCGTCGTCGGCGGGTGCGGGCATGGCCATGACGACCTCGACCCGCGTGAGGCGACCGAGGGTGCCGTTCGCGGCGATGTCCAGCAGCCGCCGCGTCACCGGGTGGAAGAGGTAGTGGAACCCCTCGACGATCACTGCGCCCGTCTCGCGAGCCACATCGCGCACTGCCCGCGCCTCGGCGGCGTTGCGTGCGAACGGCTTCTCCGTCAGGACGGCCTTGCCGGCGCGCAGCGCGCGCATGTTCCACTCGGCGTGCAGGGCGTTGGCGAGCGGGTTGTAGACGGCGTCCACCTCGGGATCGCCGATCACCGCGTCGTAGTCGTCGGCGACACGCTCGACGCCGTACCGCTGTGCGAAGGCCTCGGCGCGGTCGCGATTGCGTGCCGCGACCACCACCAGTCGATGACCGAGCGCGTGAGCCGGGCCGATGATCGCCTGCTCCGCGATGCGCGACGCGCCGAGGACCCCGATGCGCAGAGGTGTCGTCACACCGCGGCCGTTCGGGCGGCGACGATGTCGTGGAGATGTTGCACGCTGGCGACGACGTCTGTGACCGGGCCGCCCACCTCGCCCGGCTCCTCGGACAGGATGGTGTCCTGCTCGAGCACGAACCAGCCGGTGTATCCGGCGTCGAGGAGCGAGTCGACGACGCCGCCGATGCCCACGTCTCCGGTTCCGAGCGGCGTGTACATGCCGGCGCGGACCGCGTCGGTGTAGGTGAGCTCGCCGGCCTGGACCCGTGCTGCGAGGGCGGCGTCGACGTCCTTGAGGTGAGCGTGCGCGATGCGATCGGCTGCCGCAGTGGCCAGTTCGGCCGGATCAGTGCCGCCGATCATGAGGTGCCCGGTGTCCAGGCACAGCGGGATGGAGGAGCCGTCGAGCACGCGGTGCACCTCGTCGCGCTGCTCGATCATGGTGCCGGCGTGGGGATGCACGACGGCGAGGATTCCCCGCTCGGCGGAGGCGGCGGCGAGACGATCAAGGTTGCGCAGCAACACGGTCCACTGATCGGCGGTGAGCGTCGGACGGGCGTCGTAGCCCTCCTGGCCGGTGGACGCGGCGAGGACGATGACGTCGGCGTTCGCGGCCACGAAGCCGTCGAGCAGCGAGGCGATGGTCGGCACCGGATCGTGCGACTCCTCGTGCAGCAGAACGGGAGCGAAACCCCCGACGGAGGTCAGGTCGTGACCGGCGAGCACTGCGGCCAGGGACGCCGGATCGGCCGGGAGAAAGCCCTCGGGACCGTTCTCCGTCGCGGTGAGTCCGGCGCCGCGCATCTCGCGGAGCACGCGGTCGTTGTCCATCTGGTATCCCCAGCCGGGGACCTCGCAGACGCCCCACGAGATGGGTGCTCCGGCGATACGTACGGGTGCGGCGGTCATGAGCGGACCTCTTCCAGGGTGACGGGTGCGCCGCGGCGCAGGGATTCGGTGGCGGCCTCGGCGATCCAGGCGACCTCGAGGGCGTCCTGCGCGGTGCAGGGGGACGGGCGGGTGCCGGCGCAGACCTCCAGGAACGCGGACAGCTCGGCGCGGTAGGAGGCGGCGAACCGGTCCATGAAGAACCCGTGGGGCGTGTCCGACGGGAACAGCTCGCCGTTCGGGAAGAGCTGGGGCGCTTCCATGTTCCGGACCGGGGTGTGGGGATCCCAGCCGGCGACGACCGTGTCGTCCCGGCCGTGGACCTCGAGGCGGCAGTCGTAGCCGCGGCCGTTGTAGCGGGAGTTCGACACGACACCGACGGCGCCACCCTCGAACGTCAGGAGCACGGTGGCGGAGTCGACGTCGCCGGCGGCGGCGAACGCGGGATCGCCCTGGTTCGAGCCGGTGGCGAACACGGACACGACCTCGCGGCCGACGATCCAGCGCACGACGTCGAAGTCGTGGACGCTGCAGTCGCGGAAGATGCCGCCGGACTCCGCGATGTACGCCATCGGCGGGGGAGCGGGGTCGAGAGTGGTGGACCGCACGGTGTGCAGGAACCCGAGATCCCCACTGCGCACGGCACGTTCGGCGGCCGCGACGGCCGGATCGAACCGCCGGTTGAACCCGATCTGGACGGGCACGTCGGAGGTCGCGATGCCGTCGACCACGGCCTTGCTCTCGGTGGCGGTGAAGGCCAACGGCTTCTCGCAGAAGACGGGGATCCCGGCGTCCACCGCGGCCAGCAGCAGCGAGGCGTGCGCGGGCGTGGCCGCCGCGACGACGATGCCGTCCACGCCGGCGGTGAGCATCGCGTCGACCCCGTCGACCTTCTCCGCGCCGTACTTCGCGGCGACGGCGTCGGTGACCTCCGGCCGTCCGTCGGTGACCACGAGGCTCGAGACCCCGTCGAGTCCGGCGAGAGTCTCGGTGTGGAACGCACCGATGCGTCCCAGTCCGACGACTCCGATTCGCTGGTTCCGAACGTCGTTGCCCATCAGTCCTGCCCTCCTACTACCTGTTGATCCCATTCGATGACCGAGCCGGTGACGACGCCGCTGCGCGGCGACAGCAGGAACACCACCATGTCGGCGATCTCGTCGGGCTGTCCGAGCTTGCCCATCGGCATGCGCGCGGCCGCGTCGGCGGCCCAGTCGTCCGGCGCGTCGTGGAACGTCCTCTGCGTCACGGCTTCGCCCTCGGTCTCGGTCCAGCCGATGTCGAGTGCGTTGATGCGGATCCGGTCGAACCGGTGAGCGTGTGCCGCGTTCTTGGTCAGCCCCGACAGGCCGGCCTTCGCCGCCACGTACGGGGCGAGGTAGGACTGCCCGCCGCGGCCGCTCACGGAGCCGATGTTCACTATGGTGCCGGGAGCCGAGCGCGAGAGCATGTCGCGGACGGCGGCCTGCATGACGAAGAACGGTCCCCGCAGGTTGACGGCCATGTGCTGGTCGAACAGCTCGGGGGTGGTGTCGAGCAGTGACCCTCTGGAGGTGAGTCCGGCCGCGTTGCACACGGCATCGACGCGGCCGTAGTGCTCGACGGTGCGCTCGACGCTCGCGATCGCCTCGATGGGGTCGGCGATGTCGGCGCGCACGAAGGTCGCGTCGTGGCCGTCGGCACGCAGCTCGCGTTCGAACGCGGTGCCCACCTCGCCACGTCGGCCGCTGAAGGCCACGCGTGCGCCCGCGGCGAGGCTCGCTCGCACGACGGCGGCGCCCACACCGGACGTGCCGCCGCTGACGAGAACGACGGTGTCGTCCAGAAGAGTGCCCACACCGGGAAGTCTTGCGGTCCCGGCGCCGGTGATCAACACTCTGAACGCATCAAAAACACCTCGAGAGGACACTGCTGTGGGACATCGCTACAAAGTGCGGGAGATCGCGCAGCAGTCGGGCCTGAGCGAGGCGACCGTGGACCGGGTGCTGCACGAGCGGCCCGGTGTCCGGGAGGACACCCGAGCGGAGGTGCGCCAGGCCATCGCCGACCTCGACAAGCAGCGCACCCAGTTGCGGTTGTCGGGGCGCAAGTTCTTCGTCGACGTGGTCATGCAGGCACCCGAGCGGTTCTGTTCCCAGGTGCGGTCCGCCCTCGAGGCCGAGTTGCCGATGCTGTCACCGGCCGTGGTCCGGTCGCGGTTCCACTTCCGGGAGACGGAGTCGGTGCCCGCGATGCTCGAGACGCTCGACGGCATCCGCGCGCGCGGCTCGCACGGACTGATCGTCAAGGCGCCGGACGATCCGCAGGTGTCCGACGCGCTCGACGCCGTCGTGGCAGCCGGCATCCCGGTGGTGACCTACGTCAGCGACGTGCCGTCGAGCGCGCGCACCGCGTACGTGGGCATCGACGACGGCGCCGCGGGCGCCACCGCGGCGTACCTCGTCGATCAGTGGCTGGGGGAGTCGACGTCGAGCGTGCTGGTCACATTGAGCCACGACACGTTCCGCAACGAGGGTGAACGGGAGATCGGGTTCCGTCGGGCCCTGCGCCGCACGGCGTCCGGGGTGCCGCGGGCCGTGTTCGACATCGCCCGCAGCAGCGGACTCGACGACACGGTCGAGGACCTGGTGGTCGAGGCATTGACGCAGCACCCCGACATCGAGGCGGTCTACTCCATCGGCGGCGGCAACGTCGCCACCGTGCGGGCCTTCGAGCGGGTGGGTCGTCGGTGCCGGGTGTTCATCGCCCACGACCTCGACGCGGACAACCGTCGGCTGCTGGCCGAGCGCTCCATCTCGGCTGTGCTGCACCATGATCTGCGTGCCGACGCGCGGTCGGCGTGCCGGTTGCTCATGCAGGCCGCCGGTGCCCTGGACGGTGTTCGGGACGAGCCGTCACCCGTGCACGTGGTCACTCCGCACAACACTCCCCGATGACGCGCTCCGGCCGAGGAGCCAGATGGCGAGTGCGGCGAGGGAGATCGCTGCCCCGGTGAGGCACAGCACCGCCCACCCACCGACGGAATAGCTGACGGACGCAGCGACGGAACCGAGGACGCCGCCACCGAAGTAGCTCACCATGTACGCGGTGTTGAGACGGTTTCGCGCCGGCGGATCCAGGACGAACACGACGTTCTGATTGCTGATGTGCGCGCCCTGGGTGCCCAGGTCGAGAGCCATGATGCCGACGATCAGGACGACGACGGCCCACACGGCGGAGCTGCCCGATCCGAGGAAGAGCAGCGCCCAGCTGGCCAGCAGGATCGTCAGGCACAGCGTCGTCGCGCGCCGTCCGTGTCCCTTGTCGGTCATGCGCCCGGCGATGGGTGCCATCAACGCACCGGCGACCCCGGCGATGCCGAACAGGCCGATGACGGCGTCACCGTAGGAGAACGGCGGAGCCGCGAGCAGGAACGCGAGCCCGGTCCACAGCACCGAGAACGCGGCCATGAGGAGCGCGCCCAGAGCCATGCGCAACCGGAGCTCCCGGAGTTCGCGTACGAGCGTCAGGATGGAGCCGAGAATGCCGCGGTAGGTGTCGGTCACCACCGGGGTCGACACCGGGACGTACTTCCGCAGCACCACCGCGAGCAGGGCGATGGCCACGGCGGCCACCCCGTAGACCAACCGCCAGCCGCCCAGTTCGGACAGGAACCCACTGACGGTGCGGGCGAGCAGGATTCCGGTGAGCAGGCCGCTCATGACGGTGCCCACGGTGCGTCCGCGATCCTCCTCCGCGGCGAGGGCCGAGGCGAGCGGGACGATGACCATGGCGGCGGACGCTCCCACCCCGGCGAGGACGAGGGCGGCGGCGAGCATCGGGAAGCCGGGGGACACCACGGCGATGCCGTCCGCGACGGCGCAGATCAGGGCGGCGGTGACGATGAGGCGCCGCCGTTCGATCAGGTCGCCGAGCGGGACGAGGAACGCCAGACCGATGGCGTAGCCGATCTGCGCGGTGGTGACGAGGATGCCCGCCGTGCCCTCCTCGATGTCGAAGGAGCGAGCGATCGTGTCGAGCAGCGGTTGCGCGTAGTACAGATTCGCGACCAGGACACCGCAGGTGACGGCCAACAGGAGGACCAGCCCGCGGCCGATGGTGGGTTCGGTCGTCGAGCTGCCCCCGGGTTCTGTCACCGCTCAACTATGGCCCCACCTCGCCGAGACCGCACAGCGGGGACTCCGGATACCTCGAGAACACCTCGAGATCCGTTCGACGGGTTCGACTGATCTCGGGACAGTCGGGGTATCCGTGCAGCACGGTGACAGACACAGGCGTCACCCGACCACTCGCCGGACGACCGACACAGGAGTCGCACATGAGCAAGCACGAACCGCTGGGACCTCTCTCGAAGGGGTTCCTCGCCGCGGACATGTTCGGCTACCAGGGCATTCTGACGGACGAGGAGTCGGAGACGGTCGGGGTGGTGCGTCGCTTCCTCGAGGACGAGGTCGCCCCGCGCGCGAACGAGTTCTGGGAGAAGGCGGAGTCACCGGTCCATCTGCTCCCGCGCCTGGCCGATCTCGGGATCGTCGGTCTGGAGTACGAGTTCGACGGTCGGGCGCCCGCACGCAAGGTCTTCACCGGGTGGCTGGGCATGGAGTTCTCGCGGGTCGATCCGTCCACGGGCACCATGTTCACGGTCCACAGCGGGCTCGCGATGAGCAGCATCGCCATCCTGGGCTCGGACGAGCAGAAGGAGCGGTGGCTCCCGGCCATGCGCCGCATGGAGAAGATCGGCGCCTTCGGCCTGTCCGAGCCGCACGGCGGCTCCGACGTCGCCGGCGGGTTGGAGACCACGGCGCGGCTCGACGGCGACCACTGGATCCTCAACGGCAGCAAGCGGTGGATCGGCAACGCCACCTTCGCCGACCTGATCATCGTCTACGCGAAGGACGAGGCGGACGGTGAGGTGAAGGGCTTCGTCCTCGAGAAGGGGGACGACGGCTTCCCCGAGGGGTTTCGTGCGGAGAAGATCGAGCGCAAGTACTCGCTGCGCGCGGTCGAGAACGCAGATCTGTACTTCGAGGACTGCCGGGTGCCCACCGCGAACAAACTCGAGCACGCGAACTCGTTCGCCGACACCGCCAAGGTCCTGTCCCTCACCCGCGGCGGCGTCGCGTGGGGCGCGGTCGGAGTGATGATCGGTGCCTTCGAGAAGGCGGTGGCCTACGCACAGGAGCGCGAGCAGTTCGGGGCGCCCATCGCGTCGTTCCAGTTGATCTCGGACCTGATCGCGCGCATGGCCGGCAACATCACCGCGTGCCTCGGGATGGCACTGCGGGTGTCGCAGCTGCAGGACTCCGGGGTGCAGCACGACGAGCACGCGGCACTGTCCAAGAGCTACACCACCACGCGATTGCGTGAGGTGGTGGGCTGGGCCCGAGAGATCATGGGGGGCAACGGCATCGTGCTCGACTACGACGTGATCCGTTACTTCACCGATGCCGAGGCGCTGTACTCGTACGAGGGCACGTCGCAGATGAACAACCTCATCGTCGGCAGGGGAGTGACGGGGTATTCGGCGTTCGTCTAGTGCGGCTCCGCCGCCCGTGAGTCTTTTGCGCATCCAGGGATGCACAAAAGACTCACGGGCGCGAAGCGCACATCAGCGTGCGAAGAGCAGTGCGCGCTTGACTTCCTGGATCGCCTTCGTCACCTGAATGCCACGGGGGCACGCGTCGGTGCAGTTGAAGGTGGTGCGGCAGCGCCACACACCCTCGACGTCGTTGAGGATGTCCAGGCGCTCGGGAGCGCCCTCGTCACGGCTGTCGAAGATGAAGCGGTGTGCGTTGACGATGGCGGCGGGACCGAAGTAGCTGCCGTCGTTCCAGTACACGGGGCACGAGGTGGTGCAGCACGCGCACAGGATGCACTTGGTGGTGTCGTCGAACCGCGCGCGGTCGGCAGCCGACTGGATGCGCTCACGCGTGGGCTCGTTGCCGGACGTCATCAGGTAGGGCTTGACGGCACGGAACGCGTCGAAGAACGGCTCCATGTTCACGATGAGGTCCTTCTCCACGGGCAGACCGCGGATGGGCTCGATCGTGATGGTGAGGGACTTCGAGGAGTCCTTCGGGAGCATGTCGCGCATCAGGACCTTGCAGGCCAGACGGTTGACACCGTTGACACGGACCGCGTCGCTGCCGCACACGCCGTGCGCGCACGAGCGGCGGAACGAGAACGTGCCGTCCAGGTAGTTCTTCACGTACAGCATCAGGTTGAGAAGACGGTCGGTCGGCAGGGTGGGGACCTGGAAGCTGTCCCAGTGCGAACCCTTGTCGTCCTCCGGGTTGAAGCGAGCGATCTTCAGTGTGACCATCACTGCTTCGTCCGGAACCGCAGGCAGACCGCCCTTGTCTTCGGACTTGTCGATAGCGGGTGCGCTCATCAGTACTTACGCTCCATCGGCTCGTAGCGGGTCTGCACCACGGGCTTGTAGTCGAGGCGGATATCGGAGAGCAGACCCTCGCCCACCTTGTACGCCATGGTGTGGCGCATGAAGTTGACGTCGTCGCGCTCCGGGTAGTCCTCGCGGGCGTGTCCGCCGCGAGTCTCCTTGCGGTTGAGAGCACCGGCGACGGTGACCTCCGCCATCTCCAGCAGGAAGCCGAGCTCGACGGCCTCGAGCAGGTCGCTGTTGTAGCGCTTGCCCTTGTCCTGCACGGTGATCCGGCCGTAGCGCTCCTTCAGTCCCTGGATGTCGCTCAGGGCCTGCTTGAGGGTGTCCTCGGTACGGAAGACGGACGCGTTGTTGTCCATCGACTGCTGCAGCTCGGTGCGGATGGTCGCGACCTTCTCGTTGCCGTGATCCGAGAGGATGAGTTCGAGCCATTCCTCGACCATCTTCTGCGGAGCCTCGGGCAGCGGGGTGAAGTCGACGCTGTTGGCGTGCTCGGCGGCAGCGATGCCGGCGCGACGGCCGAACACGTTGATGTCGAGCAGCGAGTTGGTGCCGAGACGGTTGGAGCCGTGCACGGACACGCAGGCGCACTCGCCGGCGGCGAAGAGGCCGGGGACGACGTCGTCGTTGTTGCGGAGCACCTCACCGCGGATCTTGGTGGGGATGCCGCCCATGACGTAGTGGCACGTCGGGTACACGGGCACCAGCTCGGTGACCGGGTCGACGCCCAGGTACGTACGGGAGAACTCCGTGATGTCCGGGAGTTTCTCCTCGAGGACGTCGGCGCCGAGGTGGGTCACGTCGATGTAGACGTAGTCCTTGTTCGGTCCGGCACCGCGACCCTCGAGCACCTCGAGCACCATCGAACGGGCGACGATGTCGCGCGGCGCGAGGTCCTTGATGGTGGGGGCGTAGCGCTCCATGAAGCGTTCACCGTCCGCGTTGCGGAGGATTCCGCCCTCACCACGCACGGCCTCGGAGATGAGGATGCCCAGTCCGGCGAGGCCGGTCGGGTGGAACTGGTGGAACTCCATGTCCTCGAGCGGCAGGCCCTTGCGGAAGATGATGCTCATGCCGTCACCGGTGAGGGTGTGGGCGTTCGAGGTGGTCTTGTAGATACGACCCGAACCGCCGGTGGCGAACACGATCGACTTCGCGTGGAACACGTGCAGCTCGCCGGTGGCCAGCTCGTAGGCGATGACGCCGGTGGCCACGGGGCCCTCGTCGGTCTCCGTCAGCGCGATGTCCAGAGCATAGAACTCGTTGAAGAACTCCACGTCGTGCTTGACGCACTGCTGGTACAGCGTCTGGAGGATCATGTGACCGGTGCGGTCGGCGGCGTAACACGCACGGCGCACGGGCGCCTTGCCGTGGTCACGGGTGTGCCCGCCGAAGCGACGCTGGTCGATCTTGCCCTCGGGCGTGCGGTTGAACGGCAGGCCCATCTTCTCGAGGTCGAGGACCGCGTCGATGGCCTCTTTCGCCATGATCTCGGCGGCGTCCTGGTCGACCAGGTAGTCGCCGCCCTTGATCGTGTCGAAGGTGTGCCACTCCCAGTTGTCCTCCTCGACGTTGGCGAGGGCAGCACACATGCCGCCCTGCGCCGCGCCGGTGTGGCTGCGAGTGGGGTAGAGCTTCGTGAGCACCGCGGTGCGGGCGCGCGGACCGGCCTCGATCGCCGCGCGCATACCTGCACCACCGGCACCGACGATCAGTACGTCGTAACGATGTTCCTGCATGTGCACTCTCCCCTAGCTGGCGGTGATGTTGGGGTCGAACGTGAAGATGACGTACGTGCCCAGACCCATGATGAGGATCATCGAGAGCACCAGAAGCGTGGTGAGCCAGAACCGCGTGGAGTCCTTGCGCGAGTAGTCGGCGATGACGGTCCGCAGACCGTTGCCGCCGTGCAGCTGCGCCAACCAGAGCATCGTCAGGTCCCACACCTGCCAGAACGGGCTCGACCAGCGGCCGGCCACGAAGGCGAAGTTGATGCGGTGAACACCGTCGTCGAGCAGCAACATGATGGACATGTGGCCGAGGACGAGGACGACGAGCGCGAGCCCGGAGAAGCGCATGAACAGCCATGCGTAGAGCTCGAAGTTGCCACGGTTCTTCCGGCGCGGTGAGCGCGGATTGTCGAGGCTGGCGGGACGGTCGTGAGACGTTCCCAGCGTGCGTGCCTGCTTGGCACCTGCGTCGGTGGTCGCCATGGCTCAGTGCCCCCCGGTGAAGGTGTTGTAGAGGATGCGTGCCGCGCCCGGGATCATGACGACGAACCAGATGCCGAGGATGACCCACAGCATGAGGCGCTGGTACTGGGTTCCCTTCGACCAGAAGTCGACGAGCATGACTCGGATGCCGTTGAGTGCGTGGTAGAGCACCGCGGCCACCAGGCCGAGCTCCATCAGGCCGACGATCGGCGTCTTGTACGTGTCGATCACGTCGTTGTACGCCTGGGGATCGACGCGGACGAGCGCCGTGTCCAGGACGTGCACGAACAGGAAGAAGAACGTGACGACACCGGTGATCCGGTGCAGAACCCAGGACCACATGCCAGGGTCTCCGCGGTACAGAGACCGCGTGCGCTCCCGCGTCGGGGCGGCTTCGGTCGTGCTAGCCATCGAGTGCAGTGCCTCCAACATCATTGATGGACGCGACGAGCGAAGACGCCCGGAGAGATACCGGAGAAATCCAGCTCGATCGTGTGTGTGAAACGACTTCTTCGAACTCTAATCCCATGCTCGGACACGCACTAATTCGCGTTGGGCCTGGCGTTTCCCTGCCGACCGGAAGTTAGGTTTGCCTGTCCAATGACCTGGTGGGTCGCTCGGAGTTGCCTGCAGTGGCAGCCTCGACGTGACAGGATCGCCCTCATGCCGGAAGTCGACTGGAAATCCTTGCGCGACAGTGCTCGTGAGGCTATGACCCACGCCTACGCGCCCTATTCGAACTACCCCGTGGGGGCCGCTGCGACAGTGGACGACGGACGCATCGTCGCCGGATGCAATGTGGAAAATGTCTCATACGGTCTTGGGCTCTGCGCCGAGTGCGGACTGGTGTCTGCGCTGAATGCGAGCGGCGGCGGACGCCTGATCGCGTTCTCGTGCTGCGACAGTCGAGGCTCGATCCTGCTGCCGTGCGGCCGTTGTCGGCAGCTTCTGTTGGAGTTCGGCGGAGGCGATCTGCTGATCGACACGGCGTCGGGTGTGCGTCCACTGAGCGACCTCCTCCCCGAGGCGTTCGGTCCCGACGATCTCGCCGCCGGGCAGGTCTCGAGCACCGCTGAGAAGGCGGTGACCGATGCCTGATGCCGTATCGGTGATAGCCACCAAACGCGATGGCCACACCCTTTCTTCGGACCAGATCTCGTGGATGGTCGACGCGTACACCCGTGGCGACGTGGCGGACGAGCAGATGTCGGCCCTCACGATGGCCATTCTGCTGCGCGGCATGACACGCGTGGAGATCCGTCAGTGGACCGACGCGATGATCGCCTCGGGCAGCCGCATGGACTTCTCGTCCATCTCGCGTCCCACCGTCGACAAGCACTCCACGGGCGGTATCGGGGACAAGATCACGCTCCCGATCGCACCCCTCGTCGCGGCGTGCGGTGCGGCGGTGCCGCAGCTGTCGGGACGCGGTCTCGGCTACACAGGCGGCACGCTGGACAAGCTGGAGTCCATTCCGGGCTGGCGGGCCGATCTCACGGCCGACGAGATGACCCGACTCCTCGACGACCCCGCTGTCGGCGCGGTGATCTGCGCTGCGGGTGCGGATCTGGCCCCGGCGGACAAGAAGCTGTACGCCCTGCGTGACGTCACCGGCACCGTCGAGTCGATCCCGATGATCGCCGCGTCGATCATGAGCAAGAAGATCGCCGAGGGGACGGGCGCACTGGTCCTGGACGTGAAGTGCGGATCGGGTGCGTTCATGAAGTCGCTGGATCAGGCGCGCGAGCTCGCCGCGACGATGGTCGAGCTCGGCACCGATTCGGGCGTCAACACGGTCGCCGTGGTCACCGACATGTCCACCCCGCTCGGCCTCACCGCCGGCAACGCTCTCGAGGTGCAGGAATCCCTCGACGTCCTGGCCGGCGGCGGCCCCGCGGACGTCGTCGAGCTGACTCTCGCGCTGGCGCGCGAGATGGTCGCGGCCGCCGGACTCGACGGTGTCGATCCGGCCGACAAACTGCGCGACGGCACGGCCATGGACCGATGGCGGGCGATGATCGCCGGACAGGGCGGCGATCCCGATGCGCCGCTGCCCGTGGCACGACATACTCACGACGTCGTGGCCGACCGCGACGGCGTGGTCACCCGTGTGGACGCCATGGCGGTGGGTATCGCCGCCTGGCGGCTGGGTGCCGGGCGCGAGCGGCAGGGCCAGCAGGTCCAGGCAGGAGCAGGGGTGCGCATGCATGTCAGACCGGGAGAGCGGGTGTCCGCCGGGAGTTCGGTGTTCACGCTGCACACGGACACCCCGGAACGGTTCGACGGTGCGCTCGAGGCGCTGACGGACGGATGGGCCGTCGGCGACGACGCTCCTGCCGTCTCGCCGCTGATCCTGGATCGGATCGGTACGTAGCGTGACGCGCGCTCGGTGGTCCCTCGTCACGCTGGTGGGGGTGATGCTCGCGATCCTGCTGGGCGCGTGCGGGTCGTCCTCGGACGAGCCGTTGATCGACACGGTCACCGACAACGGTGTGCTCGTGGTCGGCACGGAGGGCACGTACAGCCCCTTCAGTTTCCAGGGGTCCGACGGTGACCTGACGGGGTACGACATCGACGTCGTCCGCGCGGTCGGGGAGAAACTCGGCGTACGCGTCGAGTTCGTCCAGACGCCGTTCGACTCGATCTTCGCCGGTCTCGAGTCCGGCCGGTTCGACCTCATCGCAAACCAAGTGACCGTCAACGACGAACGGCAGGCCAAGTACGACCTCTCGCGGCCGTACACCGTCTCCGACGGCGAGATCGTCGCGCGGGCGGGGGACACGTCGATCACCTCGCTGGCGGATCTGGCCGGCCGGACCACGGCGCAGTCGTCGACGAGCAACTGGGCCGAGGTGGCCACCGACGCAGGCGCTCAGGTGCAGGCCGTCGAGGGATTCGTCCAGGCGGTGACGCTGGTCAAGGACGGCCGTGTCGACGCCACCGTCAACGACTCGCTCGCCATCGCCGAGTACTTCGCGCAGACCGGGGACACGGGTGTCGCCGTCGCCGCCCAGACCGGGGACACCAGCCTGCAGGCCTTCGCCGCCCGCAAGGACAGCGGCCTGATGGAGCAGGTGAACACCGCGCTGGAGGAGCTGCAGGACGACGGCACGCTGGCGGCGGCCTCGGAGCGCTACTTCGGGTCCGACGTCGCGGTGCCGGATCCGCAGACCGCCGCGGCCACCGCCCCCACCGCCGAGGCCGGGGCCACCGAGTCGACTCAGGAACTGATCACCCGCAACCTGGTGCCGATGCTGAAGGCCACCGTCACCACGACGTTGCCGCTCACCGCGATCAGCTTCGTCATCGGTCTCGCGATCGCGCTGGCCGTGGCACTGGCCCGCATCTCCTCGATCCGACCCCTGTCGCTGCTCGCGCGCTTCTACGTCTCGATCGTCCGCGGCACGCCGTTGCTGCTGCAGCTGTTCATCGTGTTCTACGCGTTGCCGCAGTTCGGGGTGGTCATCTCGCCGTTCCCGGCGGCGGTGGTGGCGTTCAGCATCAACGTCGGTGGGTACGCGGCCGAGATCGTGCGGGCGGCCATTCTCGGCGTGCCCAAGGGCCAGTGGGAGGCGGCCGAGACCATCGGCATGGGGTACCGCACCACGCTGCAGCGCATCGTCCTGCCGCAGGCGCTGCGCACCGCGGTGCCGCCGTTGTCCAACACGTTGATCTCGTTGGTGAAGGACACATCGCTGGCGTCCACGATCCTGGTCACCGAGCTGCTCCGAGTGGCGCAGCTCGCGGCGGCCCCCACCTTCGACTTCTTCGCGCTCTACTCGGTGGCCGCGGTGTACTACTGGATCATCTGCATCGTCCTGTCCTCCGTGCAGGGCAGACTCGAGACCCGACTGGACAGGTACGTGGCGCGATGACCGAGAAGCCCTTGATCGAGGCGACGGGACTGCGGAAGTCGTTCGGCGACAACCACGTTCTGCAGGGAGTCGACTTCACCGCCGACCGCGGCACGGTCACCGTCGTCGTGGGTCCGTCGGGCTCCGGCAAGACCACGCTGCTGCGCGGGCTCAACGCGCTCGACCCGGTGGACTCCGGCACCGTGCGCATCGGCGACGTGTCCGCGGACTTCGGTGAGCTGGCGTCGGCTCCGCGTGGCCGCGTCCGGTCGGCGACGGCAGCGCTGCGTGCACAGAGCGGCATGGTGTTCCAGAGCCACAACCTGTTCCCGCACAAGACGGTGCTGCAGAACGTCGTCGAGGGTCCCGTGATCGTGCAGAAGCACCCGCGGGCGGAGGCCGAGGCGGCGGGCAGGGAACTGCTCGCGCAGGTCGGTCTCACCGGCAAGGAGGACCAGTACCCGTTCCAGCTGTCGGGTGGCCAGCAGCAACGCGTCGGGATCGCCCGTGCACTCGCCCTGGCGCCCGAGCTCATGCTGTTCGACGAGCCCACCTCGGCGCTCGATCCCGAGCTCGTCGGCGAGGTGCTGTCGGTCATGAAGAACCTCGCGAGCGAGGGCTGGACCATGGTCGTGGTCACTCACGAGATCCGGTTCGCGCAGCAGGTGGCCGACCAGGTGCTGTTCGTCGACGGGGGAGTCGTGGTCGAGAGAGGCACCCCCACCGATGTGCTGACGCACCCGGCGCAGGAGAGGACGCAACAGTTCCTCAAACGCATCCTCGACCCGCTGTAGGCGAGGGGCGCGAGGCGCGGCCGCGAACACTACAGTCGGGACATGGATGACGATCTGACGGTTGCTCCGGACAGCGCGGCACGACTGAGCGGTCCGGCACCCCTGGACATGCAGAACATCGCCCGCGCGCCGAAGGCGTTGTTGCACGACCATCTCGACGGCGGGCTCCGGCCGTCGACCGTGCTGGAACTGGCGAGCGAGTGCGGGTACGACGGGCTTCCCGCGTCGGACGCGGAGAGCCTCGGCCGGTGGTTCCGCGACGCCGCCGACAGCGGCTCCCTGGAGCTGTATCTCGAGACGTTCGCGCACACCGTCGCCGTCATGCAGACGGCCGAGGGACTGCAGCGCGTGGCGCGCGAGTGCGCCGAGGATCTGGCCGCCGACGGTGTCGTCTACGCCGAGGTGCGCTACGCGCCCGAGCAGCACCTGGAGAAGGGGCTGACACTGGACGAGGTGGTCGAGCACACCCTGGAAGGGTTCCGCCAGGGCGAGAGCGCCGCCCGTGCGGCCGGTCGGCCCATCGTCATCGGATGCCTCCTCACCGCGATGCGGCATGCCGCGCGTTCCCGCGAGATCGCCGAACTGGCGGTCCGGTACCGCGACCAGGGTGTCGCGGGCTTCGACATCGCCGGCAAGGAAGCGGGCTTCCCCCCGAGCCGGCACCTCGACGCGTTCGAGTACATGCGTGCGAACAACGCGCACTTCACCATTCACGCCGGTGAGGCGTTCGGCCTGCCTTCCATCCACGAAGCGATCGCGTTCTGTGGCACGGACCGGTTGGGCCACGGTGTGCGCATCGTCGACGACATCACCACGAACGCCGACGGCGCCCGCGAACTCGGCCAGCTCGCGAACTATGTGCGGGACAAGCGGATTCCGCTGGAACTGTGCCCCAGCTCCAACGTCCAGACGGGCGCCGTGGCCAGCATCGAGGAGCACCCCTTCGACATTCTGGCCCGCTTACGGTTCCGCGTCACCGTGAACACGGACAACCGGTTGATGAGCGACACCTCGATGAGCAAGGAGATGTACCGGCTGGCCACGGCATTCGGCTACGGGTGGTCGGACCTCGAGCGGTTCACGATCAACGCGCTCAAGTCGTCGTTCCTGCCGTTCGATCAGAGGTTGGCGTTGATCGACGACGTCGTGAAGCCGGGGTATCGGGTGTTGTTGGGGTAGCGGCTCATTGGGCGGAAGGGGGTCTCCACGCCGTCGGTTGGGGGGATGGGCGTCGATAATTTCACTAAACGCACCATGACTGCTGAAAAGTCAGTTCAGCACAGTTTCGGCTTGCGGCCGTGTCCGACGAGGGGCGCCCCTCGGTCATTC
Source organism: Rhodococcus sp. NFXS4 (assembly GCF_058139645.1). Lineage (NCBI taxonomy): Bacteria > Bacillati > Actinomycetota > Actinomycetes > Mycobacteriales > Nocardiaceae > Rhodococcus > Rhodococcus sp. NFXS4. The sequence continues at coordinate 2,811,697 of NZ_CP192221.1, read as the reverse complement.
GACTGCTTCGTGGTCGCGAGCTGTTCGACGACCACGTGTGTCACAGGGGAGTGCCTCGCACATCGCGCGGGCGCCGCTGTTTCGGGCCGTTGCCAAGAACGGCAACCTCGGCACTACACCCTTGTCCGGGGCCGCGATCCACAAGGTCATTCGACGCCGCGGCGAACGCGCCGGTTACGACGACGCATTCGTCAGCCAGTTGGGCGGCCACTCACTTCGCTCCGGGTTCGTCACCCAGGCGTTCCGCAACGGTGCAGATGCACACGCCATCATGCGGCAGACCGGGCACACCGCACCGGCCATGCTCGAACGCTACGCACGCGAGCATGCCCCGCTGATCGGCAACGCCGTCACCGAAATCGGACTATAAAAGCCGCACTCCGTTAGCCAGGACGCTCGTACCGGTTCGAGTTCACTGCCCCGCTTGGGGCTAGGTGATCTCCGAGTCAGCACAAGCCGACTGCCAGGCGTCGGTCACAACGCGATTTCGGTAGGCCAACCGCCAACCCAGCAAGCACTGCGAAAGCAGTAGGCGACAAGGTCAGCCGTGTCCACTTTCGGATCCTCTTTTGTGGTACCGTAAGTGGACTACGGGAAGAAGGTTGATCGATGACTGAGGTCTTATCGCATCCCCTGTCGGGGAGCGGCCCCGACGACCAGCTGCAGCCGTTCGACCTCACGGTCTCGGAGATTCACGAACGCGTGATCCACGCTGGGCTCGCAGCTGCTCGCGACGTGAGCCCGCTGGCTCCTCGTGGGACGCAGGGCCGTCACATGAACGATACTTGCGTCGCAGCGCTTCGTAGCGTTCTGCTTTCGAAGTCCGGCTGGCAGATCGAGCAAACTGACGGGGTTTCGCGCACGGTCCATCGAGGAAAGCGATTGGCGATCGTTCCCGCCTCGGGTAACGAACACACGGGCCTTGAGTACGGAAAGAACGACCTCACTACTGCTTGGCCGAAGGGTCCAGCGGCGCATTCAAAAGCAGACCTCGCAGGCCCGGCGGGATTTGAAGCCGTCGACCCGGTCGAATCCAACTGGAAGGCAGTCGGGCGGGTCTCAGCAAGTGAGTGGGCACTATGGTACTTACTTTACTTCCGGGTTGACGGCGAAGTCCGCATCGAGCTCAGTGCTCCAAAAACTTTCGACAAGAGCGGCTTCCCCCGCGGTTGGGATGAGCGAATCATTGTCCCGCCCTATCTGTCGGGCGATCTACCTCTGGACGATGAATCCGGTGAGGAAGATAATGGTAGTCTCGTTGACGTGCCCGTCCATCCCAGATGACGAATACGGAATTTGTTCCCGCTCGGCTCGAATTCGCAAGACGGCGTCGCGGAATTCCTCGAACGAAGCTGGCTGCGCTAGTTGACGTGGCCCCGAAAACTGTCCAGCGGTGGGAGTCCGGCGCGGTAGCCCCGCCCAAGCAGAGCGTCCAAAAGCTTGCTGATGCCTTGCGTGTGTTGCCTTCTTTTTTCTATTCTCCCGAAATTGACTCTTTACCGGAAGGTGCAGTCAGTTTCCGCGCGCTAAGCAAAATGACCGCGGCCGAGCGTGATGGCGCGACGGCGGCGGGTCGACTTGGCGTTGAGTTTGTACGGTGGCTTGAGGGGAGATTCCATCTTCCATCAAATGATGTTCCAACGCTTACAGGATGGGATCCTGAGGTCGCCGCCGAGAGTGTTCGTGCTCGATGGGACCTCGGAACCGGCATGATCCGTCATCTGCTTCCATTATGTGAGTTGCATGGGGTGCGGGTGCTAAGCGTTGCGCCTGACTACCGGAGCGTTGACGCGTTCAGCTTTTATGATCATGGAACTCCGTTTATCTTCCTCGACACCAGTAAGACTGCGGAACGACTGCGGTTCGATACCGCCCATGAACTTGGACACCTAGTCATGCATGGTGAATCGGAACGCCCTCATGGAAAAGAGGCTGAAACCGAGGCTAACCGATTCGCAAGCGCCTTTTTAATGCCACGTGACAGCATTCTTGCATCGGGCCTATTTGGGGCTAATGTTGATCAAATCATTCGCGCTAAGGGTAAGTGGAATGTGGCTGCGATGGCGCTTGCCCATCGACTGAATGCACTCGGACTCTTGACAGAGTGGGGTTATCGATCCGTCTGCGTCGATCTCAGCAAGAGAGGCTTTCGGCGTTCGGAACCCGGCTCAAAGCTCGTCCAAGAATCATCGCAAATTTTGCAGAAAGCTATGACCTCTCTACGCGACGACGACTTGACGACGACAAAGATCGCCGCGCAGTTTGGGCTTCCATCGGACGAACTAGCTGCGTATTTGTTCGGTCTCGCGGTAACGTCACAGGCAGGCGGAGGCGTCGCGGGTCAAGGGTCGAAGCGGGCCCCTTTGCGCGTCGTGCGATAACGATGAATGTTTTGGATGAGTCGGTGGTCTGTCTCACGCCTAACCCGCTAATATAATCCCTTTGATAGTCGAGGTGGTCTTCTGCGCGTCGGACTATCTAGATTGGCGTAATTACCGTGCACCGGGATTAAGACGACTACGCCATCCTGCCGACCCCTCCGTGTTGTACATCGACGAAGGCTCAGAGATCGCCGGTCGACTCGCACGCTCGCTGGTCGCGCAGCCGCACCGCCACGGCGGGGAAGTCCAGTTCATCGAGGCCCCGATGCCTGCGGCCGGGTATGCCGACCCACTGGCGACCACGACGACGGGATGCTCGAACACCTCGGCGAGCCAATAACTACCACTAGTCTCGCCCGCCGAGCCGACATGGGCCCGCGCAGTTTCGTGCGGCACTTCGCCGGCTCCACTGGGCCGACCCCGCATCAGTGGCTACAACGGCATCGCAGCCTTATGGCGCAGCGACTGCTCGAGACCGGCGAGCGTCTAGGTCGTGGCTGACAGGAGCGGGATGGGGACCGCTACCAATCTGCGCAGGTACTTCCGTCATCAAGTCGGAACTAGCCCCAGTCTGTACCGAGAATGGTCTCTCTGGATAGTACTGAATCCGAAACTTGGCCAGGATGACGACGGCATCGACTCCGCATCGAGCCGGTCGAGCGGTTGCTCGGTCAGCGGGGTCGACGATCCGCAAGGCGGACGGTGCGTTAACACTGTTGAAGCGACCCCACGCTTACACTCCCACTCGTGCACCGCATCTTCACCACCCCCGTCTCGTCCGTGTATCCGCACTACGTCACCAAGGTGGAGCGCAAGGGTCGGACGAAGGACGAGCTCGACGAGGTCGTCCGCTGGCTCACGGGCTTCGACGACGCCGAGTTGGCGCAGCACCTCTCGGCGGACACGACGTTCCTCGAATTCTTCGAGGCCGCGCAGCTGAATCCGAACGCGCCGCTCATCACCGGGTCGGTGTGTGGGGTGCGGGTGGAGTCGGTGGAGGATCCACTGATGCAGAACATCCGTCGCCTCGACAAGCTCGTCGACGAGCTTGCCAAGGGGCGACCGATGGCGACGATCCTCCGCGCCTGATCCGCGCGCCGACCGTCAGGTGGTCGGACGCAACCGGGTCTCGAAGTCGCGCTCGAGGGCGCGCCACGACTCCGCCTCCGCGTCGAACGGGGCGCTCGGAGCCATGCGTCCGTCCACCGGCTCGAGGATGTAGGAGATGAGCCAGCCGAGGGGAGTGGCCGACGCCAGTGCCTCCTCGACGGACGCGTCCTTGGCGTAGTCGGCTGCGTCGGTGAACAGTTCGACGGCGAGATCGAGCTGATCGGCGTCGACGGATTCCGGTCCGCGGGCCAGGTCGTCGGCGAGCCCGGGCAGCACGTACACGTTCTCGTCGGTCACCTGCACGTCGAGAGAACCGTCGACGGCCGCGGTGCGCACGTCGTCGTACGTGCTGACCGTCGTGAGGTCGTGGTCGTGATCGTCGGCCAGGTAGCGGGCGAGCGCGCGCTCGCTGCCGAACACGAAGATCGCGCCCGAACGTCCCAGGAACAGCGGCTCGTCGTCGAGGTAGCAGCGCAGTGTGTAGTAGGTGTCCTCGGAGGTGATGATGCGCACCGGATCGATACCCACCGAGCCCCAGAAGGTCTCGTCCTCGTCCTCGTCCTCGTCATCGGTGTCGACGGGGACCACGACTACGTCGGAGTCGTCCGAGGAGGTGTCGTCGTCCGTGTCGATGTCCTCGTCGTCCAGATCCTCTGCGTCCACGATGTTCTCGGCTGCGGCCGTGATCTCCGCATCGGCCACGGCAGTCGCCTCGGCATCGACGTCGGGAGTGGTCAGGACGGTGTCGATGGCGTCGAGGACGGCGTCCCACCCCTTCGCCACGACGGCACCGATACGGTTCCACAGCTGCGAGCCCTCACGCCCGACGAAGGCGTCGGCACCGCGGGACAGCACTCCGAGAAGCGCATTGGCAGAGAAGAAGCGAGTGACGGCATCCAGTTCGCAGACCTCGCCGAGGGTGCGTGCCATCTCGAGGGAGCGGGCCAGCTCGATGATGGAGTCCTCGTCCGGATCCCCCGCGGCGAGCTCCGGAACGCCCACGAGGTCGTAGACGTGGTCGTCGTCCGGCTCGATGTGCGCTGCGGAGAGCGCGACGACGGTGCGCCACTGCGGATGGTCGACGAGGTCGTTGTCGGTGTCGGTGCGGATGAACGCCGCCATCTCGGCCACCGACGGGAACGCGTAGAGATCGTCCTCGCGACCGAGGAAGGCCTCCCACTCCTCGCCGTCCTCACGCCACTCGGGCGCCCACAGGGTGACGAGGTCGCCGGCAGTCACACCGAGTTCGATCGGGACGATGTCTCCAGCCATGGCCGCGAGCCTATCCCAGCCGCCGGGCGTCCTCACTGGACGCCGTGTCCAGCCCCAGACGCAGGGCGGCGTGGATGTCGGCACGCTCGAGAACGACGGCCAGAACGGCTGTGTTCACCGCGTGGACGATCGCCGCCTCGACCCGATGACAGCGCATCTCTCGGACGTCGTCCTCGACGGTGAGGCCGACCAGACGTCCGTGCGCGTCCACCTCGGCCCGGACGAGCGCGTCGTCCCTGTCGTTGCGACCGCGCACGCGGGCCAGGTCGTCGAGAGTCCGGTGCAGCAGGGCGGACACGCGTCGTGCCGAACCGGACGAGTCGATCTCGACGAGCTCGTCGTCGGCAGGGCCCGCCGTGGGCACCGGCGCCACCGGATGCGCGAGCCCGTGCAGCATCCGCACCGCGGCAGCCACCGCGGAACCCCCGAAGGCGAGCTCCCTACGTTCGAGCTCCAGGTCCACGATCTCGCCGGACGGCAGCACCACGATGCGTCCGGCGCGCGAGGTGGCGTGTCCGCCGGTCATGCGGTCGGCCGGTAGAAGCCGTGGAAGCTCATGCCGACGTTCGACGTCCGGACGGCACTGACGCTGACCGGGTCGCCCGCCTCCACCATCTGACCGTTCCCCACCACCATCGCGACGTGACCGTCCCACACGGCGAGGTCGCCCGGCATCAGGTCCTCGGCGCTCACCGGGCTGCCCACCGCCTGGTCGGCCGCGAGCCGCGGCAGGTCCACTCCGGCGGTGCCGTACGCGCTCTGTGTGAGTCCGCTGCAGTCCAGGCCCTGGCCGGGGGTGGTGCCGCCCCACACGTACGGCGTGCCCTGCTGGGCGAGCGCGAAGCGGACGGCTCCGGCCGCGCGCTCGTTGGGCGCCATGGCGGTGCTGCCGTCGGGAAGCGTCACGAGCGTGCCGGTCCCGTCGGCGCCGGGCGACGCCGGATCGGCCGGCTGCTCCGGAGCCGTCGGCGCGAACAGCCCGCGGAGAGCCGCGTCCGGCGACGCGGGCAGAGACGGAAGCGCGGGAACCTCCGGCACGACGAGTGCGCCGACGCGGGCGGCCAGGACATCGAGCTCTGCTCGCACCCGAGCGTGGACGGCGAGAGCATTGTCGAGGTGGTGCGTCGCGTGGGCGATGAGTGCGGTCTGTCCCGGGGGAGTGAGGGCCGCGGGCGCGAGTGCCGCTGCGCCCGTGAGGAAAGCGGCCATGATGGTCTGCAGCTCGGCGACCCCACGCGCGACGCTCCCCTGCGCCTCGGCGGCGAGTGACTGCAGCGCGCCGGCGTGCTCGATCATCGACCCGGCCGCGGCGGCGCCGCGCACGGTGAGGTCGAGAGCGGCCTCGGACGCGGGTCCGGACCACGCGTCCGAGAGAGCGGTGACTCCGTCGGTCACCTGTCGCGAGGCGTCGGACAGTGACGCGATGCCCGAGTCGAGGGAATCGGTGTCGGGGGACGGACAGCCGGTGCCGAGAGAGCGGATCAGAGTCTCGAGGGGCGCGGCCAGCAGATCGATCATCGCGGTGCACCGGTGCCGACGAGCACGTCGGACAGCGCGGTGTCGCCCTCGCCGTAGGACCGCGCTGCGGACTGCACGGACGACCCGAGGTGCTCGAACAGGTCGGACAGCGCGCCGAGGCCGTCGGCGTAGCGCGCCGCGGCACCGGCGAACGCGACTCCGAAGTCGGCTCCGACGAGGCCGAGCGTTGCCGCGGAGCCCGTTGCCGCCCGCGCCGCCGTGGACGCGTCCCGCACGAGGAATGCGGCGTCGGTCAGACGGCCGGCACCGTCGTGCAGACCGTCCACTCGGACGTCGAATGTCGTACCGCTCTCGGCCACTGCAGTCCACCGTTCACTCGCGTGCTCGCACCGTCTCGAAGTCAGACGGTGCGGAGCGGCTCGCGGTTCCCCGATCACGCGGATCCGTTCGACCGGGAGTGGGCGCCGATCGCCGACTAGGGTGATCCCGGTGAACACCACGCCCGACATGGACACCCGCGTACTCGACCACCCCCTCGCGTCCGCGCTGCTGACCCAGATGCGCGACCAGTCGACGGACAACCCCGCGTTCCGATCCGCACTGCGCCAGCTGACCCAGATGCTGGTCTACGAGGCGCTGCGCGACGCGCCCGTGGTCGAGTTCGACGTCACGACGCCGGTCGCGGTGACCACCGGGACGCGCCTGAAGTCGCCGCCGCTGCTGGTGCCGGTGTTGCGCGCGGGCCTGGGCATGGTGGAGAAGGCCAGCTCGCTGATCCCGCAGTCGCGGATGGGCTTCGTCGGCATCGCGCGCGACGAGAAGACACATCAGCCGGTGCCGTACATAGAATCGCTGCCCGACGACCTGGCCGGTTACCCGGTGTACGTCCTCGACCCGATGCTCGCCACGGGCGGGTCGATGGTCCACACCATCGAGCTGCTGGTGCAGCGCGGCGCGGACGACGTCACGTGCATCTGCGTCGTGGCCGCCCCCGAGGGAGTGCAGGCACTCGCGTCGTCGGGACTGCCCGTGCGCCTCGTCGCCGCGAGCATCGACGAGGGGCTGAACGAGAACGCGTACATCGTGCCGGGCCTCGGTGACGCCGGGGACCGCCAGTTCGGTCCTCGCTAGAGCGAGCGGGCGAAGTCGGCCAGGGACTCGAGCGTGTCGGCCGCGCGAGTCCTGGCCGGAGCCAGATCCTCCGCCGTCGCCACCGGCTCGACCACTTCGAGGTAGGCCTTCAGCTTCGGTTCGGTTCCCGACGGCCGAACGATGACGCGGAACCGTTCGCTGGTCAGTTCCACTGCATCGGTGCGGAGTTCGGCGTCGGGGGTGTTCAGGTCGCGTACGGTCACCGTCGCACCCGCCAACGTCGTCGGTGGGGCGGAACGCAGGCGCGTCATCATGTCGCCGATCTCCGAGAGGTCGGTGACGCGCCGCGACACCTGGGTGCCCACGCGCGCTCCGAACTCGCGGTCGAGATCGTCGAGGACGTCGAGGATCGTGCGTCCCTCCTCGGCCAGGTCGGCCGCGATGTGTGCGAGCAGCACGGCAGCCGAGATGCCGTCCTTGTCTCGCACCGCGTCCGGGTCGACGCAGTGTCCGATCGCCTCCTCGTAGGCGTACACCAGGCCGTCGCCGGCGCGCACGAGCCACTTGAAGCCGGTGAGCGTGCGCCGGTAGCGGGCACCGCGGGCCGGCGCGAGCGCCGAGAGCAGGCTCGACGACACGATGGTGCTGGCCACGAGTGATCCCGGCGGCGCCGACCGCAGGATGTGGTCTGCGATCACCGCTCCCGTCTCGTCGCCGGTGAGCATGCGGACACCGTTCGGTCCGCGCACGCCGATCGCGCACCGGTCCGCGTCCGGGTCCAGAGCGATGGCCAGTGCCGCGTCGACCTCGGCGGCGAGCGCCAGCACCTGGTCCGCCGCGCCCGGCTCCTCGGGGTTGGGAAAGGTCACGGTGGGAAAGTCCGGGTCGGCGTCGAACTGCGACGTCACGATGTGGACGTCGGTGACACCGCTGCGGCGCAACGCCTCCACGGCCACGGGCCCGCCGACCCCGTGCATCGGAGTGAGTGCCACACGGAGGGTGGAGTGCGACGGCCGCTCGGGAACGCGCTGTGCCACCCGGTCGAGGTACTGCTCGATCACGGGGTCCGCGGTGGGCGTGACGGCGGTGCGTGCGATCGAGGACGCACCCGGCGCCTGCCGGATGAACTCCTCGATCTCCCGGTCGGCGGGCGACACCAACTGGGCGCCGCCGTCGAGGTAGACCTTGTAGCCGTTGTCTGCCGCGGGATTGTGCGAAGCGGTGATCTGAATGCCGGCGACGGCGCCGCGTGACCTCGTGGCGAACGCGAGCACCGGGGTCGGCGCCGGGTCCGGGAGCAGGGTGACGCGGAAGCCCGCCGCGGCCAGGACCTCGGCCGCGGCGACGGCGAACTCCGCGGAGCCGTGCCGGGCGTCCCGGCCCACCACCACCTCGGAGCCGGTCGCGTGATGACGCGAGAGATACTGCGCCACACCGTGTGTGGCCCTCGTGACGACGGCGACATTCATGCCGCCGGGCCCGGCCTGCACGGGTCCGCGCAGACCCGCGGTGCCGAACGTGAGCGCACCGGCGAACCGCGAGGCCAGATCACTCGCGTCGAGATCGCGCAGTTCCGCCTGCGTCGCGGGGTCCGGATCGTCCTCGATCCACTGCCGGACGACGGCGTCGAGTTCTGTCACAGTTGCGGGACCAGCCGTCGCAGCAGAGTTCCCATCCGCTCGGCCGAGGCGGCGCCGGCGGCGATCACCTCGTCGCCGTCCAGATGCTCTCCGGTCATCCCGGCCGCGAGGTTGGTCACCAGCGAGATACCGAGGACACGGGCATCCGCACCCCGAGCCGCGATGGTCTCGTGCACCGTGGACATGCCGACGAGGTCGGCGCCCAGCGTGCGGAGCATGCGGATCTCGGCGGGCGTCTCGTAGTGCGGGCCGGGCAGTCCGGCGTAGACGCCGTCGGTCAGGCTCGGGTCGATTCCTCGGGCCACCTCGCGCAGGTCGGCCGAGTACGCGTCGACCAGATCGACGAACTGGGCGCCGATCAGCGGTGACCGCGCCGTCAGGTTGAGGTGGTCGGAGATCAGCACGGGATCGCCTACAGCCATGCCCTCACGGATGCCGCCCGCCGCGTTGGTCAGGACGATGGTGCGAGCGCCGGCGGCGGCCGCCGTGCGGACGGGATGGACCACGCGGCCGAGATGATGTCCCTCGTACGCATGGGTGCGCCCGAGCAGGATCAGGACCTGTGTGCCCTCGACGTCCACGGACCACATCGCATTGGAGTGGCCCAGCGCCTTGGGTGCGGCGAAGCCGGGCAGCGAGGACATGGGAACGATGTGCTGGGGTGTGCCGAACTGCTCCGCGGCCTTCTGCCACCCGGATCCGAGGACCACTGCCACGGGATGCTCGGCGATGCCGGTGATCCGGGCCAGGGCGGCGGCGGCCGCCTCCGCGGCTCCGGTGGGATCGGTCTCGGGATCGACGAGTGCGTTCTCCGAGTCGGCCGGTACGGGGGGAGTGCTCACACGTCCGACCCTATCGCCGCGGGCGGGTGTTCGCTGCGGCAGGCGAGACGGCGGAGTGTCAGGTGTGGGCTCGGTAGAGACGCCAGAACCACACAGACGCGGCCGAGGCGATCACGGCGCCCGATCCGAACGCGCCGACGAACAACAACATCGCGGAGAGGGCCGCGAGCAGCGCTATCACACCGAGCTGGAGGATCGCCGCGAGAGCCATGACTGCACGGTCCTCCGGAAATCGGTCCCGCGCAACCGAGCGTCGCCGGCGTCGATCGGGGTCTGGTTACCGACGAGTACCATCCGTCCATGCCTTCACTCGATCGCCACGGAGACGTCTTCGTCCTCAGCCTCGCCCACGCCGACGGCGTCAACCCGGAGAACCGCTTCCACCCGGAGTGGATCGAGCAGGTGCACACGCTCCTCGACGAGGCCGAGGCGTCGGAGGGTCCGGCCGCGTTGGTGACCGTCGGCGGCGGCAAGTTCTACTCGAACGGCCTGGACACCGACTACCTGTTCAGCCACGCGGACTCCATTCCGGAGTACCTCGACCTGGTGCACACCGTCTACACCCGGCTGCTGCGCTTCCCGATGGCCACGGTCGCCGCCGTACAGGGCCATGCCTTCGGCGCCGGCGCGATGCTCGCCCTGTGCCACGACACGTCCGTCATGCGCGCGGACCGGGGCTTCTTCTGCCTTCCCGAGGTGAACCTCGGCATGCCGTTCACCGAGGGCATGTCGACGCTGCTGGCCGAGCGCCTGCCGAGTCGGACGATGATCGACGCGATGACCACCGGCCGTCGCTACGGCGGCGCGGACGCCCTCGAGTTCGGCATCGTGCAGGCCGTCGCCGGCGAGGACGAGCTGCTGTCCACCGCGGTGGCGCAGGCGGCCGAACGGGTGTCCACCCGCGGCGCCAACCTCACGTCCATCAAGGACAGCATCCACGTGCGCACCCTCGCCGCGCTGTCCGTCCCCACGGCGGAGAGCACCTTCTCACTGGGGCAGTGACACACTGAGTCCCGTGTCCTCGACCCTCGATTCCGTTCTCGACGCCGCGACCGGCGATCTCGTCGCCCTGTCGCACGCCGTGCACGCGCGTCCGGAGCTGGCCTTCGAGGAGCACTTCGCGTCGGCGGCGACGGCCGATCTGCTCGCAGGTGGCGGATTCGAGGTGCGGCGGGGCGTCGCGGGCCTGCCGACGGCGTTCGACGCGACCTACGGTTCGGGCGAGCTGGTGGTCGCCGTGTGCGCCGAGTACGACGCACTGCCGGAGATCGGCCACGCCTGTGGACACAACATCATCGCGGCGTCGGCGGTCGGTGCGGGGCTGGCACTCGCGTCGGTCGCCGACGAGCTGGGGCTGACCGTCCGGGTGCTCGGCACCCCGGCCGAGGAGTCCGGCGGCGGCAAGGTTCTCATGCTCGACGCCGGGGTGTTCGACGACGTCTCGCTGGCGATGATGGTGCATCCCGGTCCGTTCGACATCGCCGCCGCGCGCTCACTCGCGTTGTCGGACATCGCCGTTCGATACGCAGGGCGTGAAGCGCACGCCTCCGCGGCGCCCGAGTGGGGCATCAACGCGGGCGACGCCGTCACCGTCGCGCAGGTCGGTGTCGGCCTGTTGCGCCAGCATCTGCGCCCGGGTCAGCAGATCCACGGCATCGTCGGTCACGCCGGCACCGCCCCGAACATCGTCCCCGGATCGGCGGAGATGTTTTACTACCTGCGCGCGGACACTGCGGAGGCACTCGCCGATCTCGATCGCCGCGCGCGGGGATGCTTCGAGGCCGGAGCGGTGGCCACCGGGTGCACCCACGAGATCGTCACCGTGTCCCCGACCTACACCGAACTCACTCCCGATCCTTGGCTGGTGGCCGAATACCGTCGTGTCGCAAGCACTCTCGGTCGCGCACTGGTTCCCGAGGAGTTCGAGACCTCGCGCCCGTTCGGCAGCACGGACATGGGCAACGTCACCGCGCGGATCCCGGGCATTCATCCGGTGATCGGTCTCGATTCCGGCGGCGCGGTCACTCACCAGCCAGGTTTCACCACGGCGTGCATCACCGAGTCGGCCGACCGCGCCGTCGTCGACGGGGCCCGCGCCCTCGCTCGGGTGGCCGTCGCGGCGGCCACCGACCCACAGCAACGCTCTCGACTCGTCGAGGGCACACACGAGAGGACGGTACGACGATGAATCCGGCCGACGCCTGGATCGCAGCACACGGGGCGGATCTCGTGACGTGGCGTCGACGGATCCACATGCATCCCGAGCTGGCCAGGCAGGAATTCGAGACGACCAAGTTCGTCGCCGAGACCCTCACCGCCGCGGGTCTGTCCCCGGTGGTGCTTCCCAGTGGCAGCGGCGTCATCTGCGACATCGGCCCCGCCGGTCCGCGCGTCGCTCTGCGGGCCGACATGGACGCGCTGCCCCTGACGGAGTTCACCGGCGCCGAGTACTCGTCGACGGTCCCGGGTGTGTCCCATGCGTGCGGACACGACGCCCACACGACGGTTCTGCTGGCGACCGGGTTGGCGCTGGCCTCACTCGACTCGCTGCCGCACGGCGTCCGGCTGATCTTCCAGCCCGCCGAGGAAGTCATGCCCGGGGGCGCTCTCGACATGGTGGCCGCGGGCGCGCTGGAGAGCGTGTCGCAGATCTACGCGCTGCACTGCGATCCCCGTCTCGAGGTCGGACGCGTCGGCATCCGCGTGGGCGCGATCACCTCCGCGGCGGACACCGTGGAACTGCGGTTGGACTCGGCCGGCGGACACACCTCCCGTCCGCACCTGACGTCCGACCTGGTGTACGCGCTGGGCACGGCCATCACCGGTCTGCCGGGACTGCTGAGCCGCCGCGTCGACCCGCGCACCAGCACCGTCATGGTGTGGGGCGCAGTCGTCGCAGGTCAGGCCCCGAACGCCATCCCGCAGAAGGGGATGCTCACGGGCACGGTCCGGACGGGCGACCACGAGACGTGGGCACTGCTCGAGCCGCTGGTGCAGGAGATCGTCGCCGGCGTGCTCGCGCCCACCGGTGTGAAGTACGAGGTGCACTACCGCCGCGGCGTGCCGCCGGTGGTCAACGACGAACACGCCACCCGGCGCTTCGAGGCGGCCATCCGCTCGCTGGGCCCGGATGCCCTGGCCGACACCGCACAGTCCGGCGGCGGCGAGGATTTCTCGTGGTACCTGGAGCACGTGCCGGGCGCGATGGCGCGTCTCGGCGTGTGGTCGGGCGTCGGACCCCAGCTCGACATCCATCAGCCGACGTTCGACCTGGACGAGCGTGCGCTGGCCGTCGGTGTCCGCACGATGACGGCACTGGCGCTGGGACTGGGAGACGACCCCGTCGCCTGAGAATCAGAGCTGCCCGAGAATCAGAGCTGCCCGAGGATCAGAGCGACGAGGTCCCGGGGCCGACGTTGCGGCTGTTGCGGGTGCGCAGGTCGCGCACGTAGTCGGCCGGGGCGCCGGCGATCTCCGCGGCCTCGGCCATGACGCCGAGATAGCGCGCCGAGGGCAGCCCACCCTCGTAGGCGTCGAGCACGTAGAGCCACGCCAGGACGGGTTCGTCGTCCGTCTCGACGCGGAGGCGGATCTTGCGGTGGATGCCGAGCTCGGAACCCTCCCACCGGTCGAGGCTCTCCTCGTCCTCCGGTGAGACGTCGTAGAGCACGACGAACACCTTCGAGTCGGGGTCCTCCACGACGGTCGCGAGCGCGCCCTCCCAGCCGATGTCGCCGCCGCCGAAGGTCAGACGCCACCCCGGCAACCACCCGGTTCCGGCCGCAGGGGAGTGGGGGCACCGCTCGAGCATCTGCTCGGGGTGCATGTTGGAGCCGTAAGCGGCATAGATCGGCACGGCGGTCAGCCTAAACCGTCGTACCCGATTCGCGCGGATCGAGGTGCCCACCGATATGGGCTCGGCCTGACGTGCAGCCGCGGCACCCCGTGGAATAGGTTTGATGCTGTGAGCAACCCTCACTCGCCAGGACTCTCCCGAAAACCCGCAACGGAGGACGAATGACCCGCATCGTGATCATCGGAGGCGGACCGGCCGGATACGAGGCCGCTCTGGTCGCCTCCCAGCACGGCGGGACGGTGACGCTCATCGACTCCGACGGAGTGGGCGGCGCCTGCGTCCTCTGGGACTGTGTTCCGTCCAAGACCTTCATCGCCTCGACCGGCATCCGCACCGACATGCGTCGCGCGTCCGACCTCGGTATCGAGCTCGACCCGACCTCGGCCACCATCGACCTGCCGCAGATCCACAACCGCGTGAAATCCCTTGCGCAGGCTCAATCCTCCGATATCCGCGCCCGTCTGCAGACGGTCGGCGTGACCGTGCTGTCCGGAACGGCGAAGGTGGTGGACACGCAGCCCGGCCTGGCCGCCCACCAGGTGGAGGCCACCCTGGCGGACGGGTCGACGCAGGAGATCGACGCCGAGGTCGTGCTCATCGCGACCGGTGCGAGCCCGCGCATCCTGCCCGGTGCCGAGCCCGACGGTGAGCGCATTCTGACCTGGCGTCAGCTCTACGACCTCGACTCCCTGCCCACCCACCTCATCGTGGTCGGGTCCGGCGTGACCGGAGCCGAGTTCGTCTCCGCGTACACCGAGATGGGCGTCAAGGTCACCGTCGTGTCCAGTCGCGACCGCGTCCTTCCCGGTGAGGACGCCGACGCGGCACTCGTGCTCGAGGACGTCCTGTCCGAGCGTGGTGTCACGTTGATCAAGAACGCACGCGCGGACTCGGTGACCCGCACCGCCGACGGCATAGTCGTGACGATGTCCGACGGCAAGACCGTCGAGGGTTCGCATGCGCTGATGACGGTCGGCTCCGTCCCGAACACGCAGAACCTCGGCCTCGAGAGCGTCGGCATCGAGCTCGACCGCGGCGGTTACCTTCGCGTGGACCGGGTCTCGCGTACCCGCGTGCCCGGCATCTACGCGGCGGGCGACTGCACGGGCCTGCTGCCACTGGCCTCCGTCGCCGCCATGCAGGGCCGCATCGCGATGTACCACGCGCTGGGCGAGGGCGTCAGCCCCATCAAGCTCAAGACGGTCGCCTCCGCCGTGTTCACGCGACCCGAGATCGCCACGGTGGGTGTCGGCCAGTCCGCCATCGACAACGGGGACGTCCCAGCGCGCACGGTCATGCTGCCGCTGAACACGAACCCCCGCGCCAAGATGTCCGGCCTGCGTCGCGGCTTCGTCAAGATCTTCTGCCGTCCCGCGACGGGTGTGGTCATCGGCGGAGTGGTCGTCGCTCCCACCGCGTCCGAGCTGATTCTCCCCATCGCCATCGCTGTGCAGAACAACCTGACGGTGAACGATCTCGCCGCCACCTTCTCGGTCTACCCGTCTCTCACCGGATCGATCACCGAGGCGGCGCGTCAGCTCATGCGCCACGACGATCTGGACTGACACCCTCGCTCGACTGTATCCCACACTGTGAGACAGTGGTTCCACTGTGTGAGTCACCGCGCTACGCTACGAGAACGGTGCCCCATCCGCGGCACCGTTCTCGTCACGACCGACTCCGAGCCCACCCCGGTGAGCGCGCCGCGACGCCTCGTGTCCCACGATGCTCGGAGAATCCATGTCGTCCTCTGTTCTGCCACCTCTGTCCGTCCGCGCCTCGGCGATCACCGGATCGGCGATTCGTGACCTGCTCACGCTGACCGCGCGGCCTGACATTCTGTCCCTCGCGGGGGGTCTGCCCTCGTCGGACGTCATGCCGCACAGCGTCATTCGCGAGGTCACGCATCGAATTCTGAGCGGCGACACCGCGGCCCTGCAGTACGCGGAGACCACGGGGGTGCGGCGGCTCCGAGACGTCATCGCGGCGCGGGAGTCGGCGCTCGTCCGGGACGAGGTGCCGTCCACCTCGGTGGTGGTGACGCACGGCTCCCAGCAGGCGCTCAGCCTGCTCGCGTCCGTGCTGGTCGATCCCGGCGACGTGGTCGTGGTCGATCGACCGGTGTATCCCGGTGCGCTGCAAGCGTTCCAGGCCGTCGGTGCCCGTATCGAGTCGGTCCCGGTCGATGCGGACGGCACCGACACCGATGCCCTCGAGCGACTGCTCGAGTCAGGAGTGCGCCCTCGCGCCGTGCACACCGTCAGCAACTTCCACAATCCTCGCGGGGGAGTGCTGTCGGTCGGGCGTCGCCGCGCCCTCGTCGACCTCGCGGAACGGTACGGCTTCTGGGTCGTCGACGACGATCCCTACGGCGACGTGTGGTTCGACGCACCCCCGCCGGGCCCCATCGCGTCCGATCGGGTGATCCGTCTGGGCTCGGCGTCCAAGATCCTGGCACCGTCCCTGCGCGTCGGGTGGCTCACCGCGCCCCGACCGGTGTGCGACGCCGTGGAGCGGATCAAGCAGAGCGCCGATCTGTGCGGGTCGTCGTTGACGCAGCTGGTCGCGGCGGACCTGCTCGCGGACGAGACGTGGCTGCGACAGCACCTGGACGACGTGCGTGCGGTCTACTCGGCACGGGCGGAGGTGTTGGTCGGAGCACTACGCAGCGAACTCGGTTCGGCGATCGAGGTCGATGCGGCCCGCGGCGGGATGTTCCTGTGGGTGCAGTTCACCGACGGCACGGACACGTCGGCGCTGCTGCCGGCAGCGCTGGACCGCGGCGTCGCGTACGTTCCCGGTCGCGCCTTCGATCCGGCCGATGGCGACGAACTCGGTACCGCGTTGCGCGTCTGCTTCGCGACGTCGACCGAGGCCGAGCTGCAGGAGGCCGTGCGACGCCTGGCCGCGGCGCACGACGCGCGGTAGCCCTCTCCGGTTTTCCGACTCCCGCCGAACCTGGCATCGTGTCGGCATGCGGTCCGTCGACGGCGTCCAGCCACCTGGTGTTCGGCACGGAACCGCCCAACTCCGCACCCGCCTGCTGCGCCAGTATCTGGCCGTCACGACATCGCTGTATGCAGTGGGAGTGACCGTCTCGCTGCTTCCGCACGGCGACCGGGTGACGTCACCGGTGGCGGGCGGCGTGGTGGCCGTCGTCGTCGGGGTGGCGGCGCTGCTCGTCCTGGCGGTCCGGCCGCGCGGACGCGTCGCTCTCGGTATCGCCGTGGGCGCAGCCATGATCGCGACGCCCGCTGTCATGGTCTTCCATGTGCTCACCGCATCGCAGTTCATGTGCCTGATCGCGGTGATGTTCCTGGCCATGTACATCCGCGCCTTCCACGACCGGACGGTCGCTCAGGTCCTGGTGATCGTGCTCGTGGTGGCGGTCTCCGGGGCTGCCGCCGCGTCCCCCGCCCAGCTGTATCCCATCAGCTACCTGGTCTTCGTGGTCGCGATCGTCGGAGCGGCCGAGGCGTTCGGATCGGTGACCAGGGCGCTCATCGACGCGTCCCACACGGACCCGCTCACCGGCGTACGGAACCGGGCGGGATGGGAGATGGCCGTCACCGCGGTGACGACGTCGTCGATCACCGTCGTCGCGCTGGACGTCGACGGCTTCAAAGCCATCAACGACACATCTGGTCATCCCGCGGGCGACCGATTGTTGATCTCACTTGCCCGCTCGTGGTCCGATCTGGCGCCACCGGGGACGGTGATCGCGAGACTGGGCGGCGACGAGTTCGCGGCACTCGTACACGGGGCGTCGCCGACCGTGAGCCGTGCCTTCGTCGATGCGACCGCCGCTGCCTTCCCCCACGTCAGCGTCGGGTGCGCGTCGTCCGCGTTCCCCGGCGAGCCGGCGTCGGACGTTCTCGCACGCGCCGACACCGACCTCTACCAGGTGGAACGGAGGAGAGCCGGCGTCGACGAGCAGGCGTGAGTGGGTCAGTCCTTGGGATCGAGCGCGGAGGGCTTGTGCACCGCGTCCTTGCCGGACTTGTCACTCTCCACTCGGTACTGCGGGTCGTCCTTCGACGCCTTGACCGTGCGCCCACCGGCTTCGGTCTCGGAGGTGATCTTCTCGACCACCTCGCCTTCGGTCGTGGTGCCGTGCGTCTTCCACTCGACCTTGTCGCCCTTGGTGAATTCGTCCTTCGACATGTGTCGTGTCCTTCCGTCGCGATGCGGGGCTGATACCCGGATAGTGCCGCCGGTACACCCGGCTTCTGCCGATGGTGCAAGTTGCATGGTGCACAGTGCGGTATCGGCGTAGGGTCTCGAACCGATCGGTCTCCAGCCCATGTTCGTGGGACGGGGACTCGGCACGTCGAACGGGGAAGACGAGATGGCCGCGAGAATTGCTGCGACGGTACTGACGCTGGCCTTGGTGGCAGCGGGATGCAGCTCGGAGGAGGCGTCGCCGGAGCCACTCGCGGACAGCCCGCCGGCCGTCCCAGCCGCCCAGATCGACCGCGCGGACGTCGACGCGGCCGTCGGCGATCTCGACGGGTACGTCGAGGCGATGATGGCGCGGACCGGGACGCCGGGAGTCGCAGCTGCCGTCGTGTACCAGGACGAGGTGCTGTACTCGCGGGGTTTCGGTGTCCGGAAGGTCGGCACCGACGAGCCCGTCGACACCCACACCCGGTTCCAGCTCGCGTCGGTGTCGAAGCCGGTCGCGTCCAGTGTCATCGCTGCCTCGGTCGGGGACGGAGCCGTCGACTGGGCCGATCCCGTGCGGCGGTACGAGCCGGAGTTCGCGGTGGCGGATCCGTACGTGAGCGAGCACGCGACGTTCGTCGATCTGCTCTCGCACCGATCGGGTCTGCCCGATCACGCTGGTGACGTGCTCGAGGACTTCGGTTACGACTACGACGACATCATGGGCCGACTCGACCAGCTCCCGCTGGGATCGTTCCGGGACAGCTACGCGTACACGAACTTCGGGTTCACCGCCGCCGGCAACGCCGCGGCGAAGGCGCAGGGCACCGACTGGCCTGAACTGTCTCGTCGTCGCATCTACGAGCCCCTCGGCATGGCCGACACCTCGTCGCGATTCGAGGACTGGGCGAACTCGCCCAACCATGCGGTGAACCACGTGCTCGCCGAGGGTTCGACCACCGAATGGGAAGCGAAGTACGTCCGCGAGCCCGACAACCAGTCACCTGCCGGCGGAGCGAGTTCGTCCGTCGACGACATGACGAAGTGGATCCGCACGGAACTCGGCGGGGGTGAGTTCGAGGGGCGTCGCATCGTCGACGCGGACGCACTGCAGTACACGCACACCTCGCACTCCCTGTCGGGCGCGTCCGGGACGGAGGGCGCGCGAGACTCGTTCTACGGGTTGGGATTCAATGTGGGCACGGACGACAAGGGGCGCGTCGAGCTGTCGCATTCCGGAGCGTTCGCCCTCGGGGCGAGCACCACCGTGTTCATGTTGCCGAGTGAACAGCTGGGCATCGTCGTCCTGTCCAACTCGGCACCGGTCGGGGGCTCGGAAACTGTTGCCGCGCAGTTCATGGACCAGGTGAGGAACGGTCGGCAGACCGTCGATTGGGCACCGTTGATCGCCGGGATCTTCGACGGGATCGCAGAGGAGGAGGCGTCGCCGATCGACTACGCGACACCGCCGGCCTCGGTGACCCCTGCTCGTCCCGCGACCGAGTACGTCGGAACGTTCGACAGCCCGTTCCACGGTCCGGCTCGGGTCTCGGCGGACGGTGATCGGCTCACGCTCACCGTCGGAAAAGACGGCCGGCTGACGTACCCCCTGACCCACTACGACGGTGACACCTACTGGTTCGAGACGTCCGGCGAGAACGCGGTCGGACCGACAGGAGTCACGTTCGAGATCGTGAACGGTGCTCCCGCCTCGTTCGCGGTCGAATACCTCGACAAGCAGGGACTCGGAAGGTTCACACGCTCATGACTGTTCGCACTGTCTCCCGTTCCGTCGGTATCGCGACGGCCTCTGCCTTGATCTTCGTCGCGGGTTGCTCGTCCGGCAGCGGTGAGGCGCCGGCACCGGTCACGTCGTCAGCGACCGAATCGGCTCTCCTGCCACTCGATCCCGCAGCTCTCGACGCGATGGTCGAGGACGTCGCCACGACGTCGCGGGAGATCGGCATGGTCGTGCTGATCACCACGCCGGACGGTGAGTACGTCAAGACCTGGGGTTCGGTGGCGGCCGATCGGTCGGAGGCCCCGACGCTCGACACCAAGGTGCGGATCGGGTCGAACACGAAGACGTGGACGGGCACGGTCATCCTGCAGATGGTCCAGGAGGGGTTGCTGTCCGTCGACGATCCGGTGAGCAAGTTCCGACCCGATGTGCCGAACGGCGATGCCATCACGATCGGGCAATTGCTCGACATGCGCAGTGGGCTCTACAGCTACACCCAGACCGTGGAGCTCAACGAGGCACTCGACACCGATCCCGGCCGCGTGTGGACCGCCGAGGAGCTTGTCGCACTGGGGCTGAGCAACCCGCCAAACTTCCCACCGGGAGAGGGCTACAGCTACTCGAACACCAACACGGTGCTGCTCGGACTGATCGCCGAGAAGCTCGACGGCAAGCCCATCGACCGGATTTTTCAGGACAGGCTCTTCGGTCCGCTGGCGCTGGCGGGGACGTCGTATCCCGCCACCACCGACACGAGCATTCCGGCGCCGTTCACCCGCGGGTACAGCTACAGCGGCAACGTCGAGACGCTCGGGGAGGGTAAGGAAGCGCTGTCTCCGGAGCGGATCGCTGCGATCGACGCCGGCTCGGTCCAGCCGAAGGACACCACGAACGACAACCCGTCGTGGACGAGCTCGGCCGGCCAGGGCATCTCGACGGCGAACGATCTGGCCACGTGGGTCCGGGCGCTGGTCAAGGGCGACCTGCTCGACGCGGACACCCAGACGTTGCGGATGGACAGTGTGCAGCCGACCGACCCCGACAACCCGTCCTCTGCCGGGTACGGCTACGGGCTCGCGCAGATGGGACCGATGTTCGGCCACATCGGCGAGATGCCCGGGTACAACTCCTTCATGGGGTACGACCCGGACAACGACATGACCATGGTGGTCTGGGCGAACATGGCGCCCGGGACGGACGGGAGTGCGCCGGCGGCGGCGCTGGCCGGGTCGCTGGCGAAAGCCCTGTACCCGCAGCAGTCCGGGCCGTCATCCGGCGCCGAGGACACAGCCGACGACATCGACGAGGTGGCGGAGGACACCGGCAAGTAGGCTCGCTACCGGGGGAGAAATCCAGAGGTGGAACCGGTGGCTCAGGGCGACCTCACCACGACGTCGTACGTCGTGCTCGGCATGTTGGTGTCGCGGGACCTCACCGCGTACGACATCTCGGAACTGTTCGGTCGTGGTGTCGGCGAACTGTGGCCTCGGGCGGGACGGCAGCATTACAACGCGCCGAAGAAGTTGCTCGAGCGTGGGCTCGTGACAGCGAGGGCCGATGCGGTGGGCGCGCGTCCCCGCACCGTCTACTCGATCACCGACGAGGGGCGCGCAGCCCTGACGGCATGGTTGGCGGAGAAGTCTCGCCCGTCGGCTCTCGAGTTCGAGGGCATGATGCGGGTGCTGTTCGCCGAGCAGGGTTCCATCGAGGACCTGCGCGGCAACCTACGGACGATGCGGGAACAGGCCGACGCCACCCGCCGACTCTTCGGGCGGCACGCCGTCACGCTGCGAGACACCACCGTCGCGACGTTTCCCGAGCGTCAGCACCTGATGGCTCTCGCCAATCGCTTCATGGTCGGACACTTCTCGCACATCGTCGAGTGGAGCGACTGGGCGCTGGCGGAGATCGAGGACTGGCCGGACACCACGTCTCCGGCCACCTCGCACCGGGATCGGACCGAGATGATGCTCGACACCTCGGCGCGACTGGGCGCACCGGAGGTGCACGAGGAGTTGTGAGCCGGTATCCCCGGCGAGGCGGTTCACAGCCCGTCGTGTGGGTAGGCGGTGCGGATGAGCGACGACCGCATCGCGAATCCGTGGGGTGAGCGCACCCCGTATGCCGCAGGCGACCAGTGGCCCCGGCGGGTGGACCAGCAGTTCGCGGACGGTGTCGACGCCTCCGACGTGGAGAAGTGGGTGCCGTCCGCCTCGATCCTGCACAGCAACGGCGACGCGATGGACATCGCGGTACGGGACGGCCGGATCGTCGGGGTGCGGGGTCGCGGTGACGATCGAGTGAACCGTGGCCGCCTCGGACCGAAGGACCTGTTCGGATGGCAGGCCAACGCGTCGCCGGACCGGTTGACGCGCCCGCTCGTACGAGTGAACGGCGCACTGGTGGAGTCGGACTGGGATACCGCGATGAGCAGGGTCGTGGACACGAGTCGGCGATTGCTGCAGGACCACGGGCCGCGGTCGATCGGTTTCTACACCAGCGGTCAGTTGTTCTCGGAGGAGTACTACACGCTCGGAGCCATCGCGCACGGGGCCATCGGCACCAATCACGTCGACGGCAATACTCGGCTCTGCACGGCGACCGCCGCGGAGGCGCTCAAGGAGTCGTTCGGCAGCGACGGCCAGCCCGGCAGCTACGAGGACGTCGATCACGCCGACGTGATCGCCCTCTTCGGCCACAACGTCGCCGCGACACAGACGGTGCTGTGGTCGCGCATGCTCGACCGCCTCGCGGGAACCGACCCGCCCCGGCTGCTGTGCGTCGACCCGAGGACGACGGAGGTCGCCCGAGCCGCCACGGTGCATCTCGCTCCCGTGCCGGGCACCAACGTCGCGCTCATGAACGCGTTGCTGCACCACATCGTCGACCGTGACCTGGTCGACCACGACTACGTGGACGCCCATTCGGTGGGATATGACGACCTGTGCACCGGTGTCCGGGAGTACACCCCGGAACGCGCGGCGCAGATCTGCGGTGTCGACGCCGACGACATCCGCCGCGGAGCAGAGCTGCTGGGGTCCGCGACCGGACTGCTGTCGACGGTGCTGCAGGGCTTCTATCAGTCACACCAGGCCACCGCCGCGGCCGTGCAGGTGAACAACCTCCACATCGTGCGAGGAATGCTCGGTCGACCGGGCTGCGGGGTGCTGCAGATGAACGGCCAACCGACTGCGGAGAACACGCGCGAGTGCGGTGCCGACGGCGATCTCGCAGGATTCCGTAACTGGTCGAACGACGACCACGTCGCCGACCTGTCCGCGCTGTGGAACCTCGACATGCACAGCATCCCGCACTATTCGCCGCCCACCCACGCGATGCAGATCTTCCGCTACGCGGAACAGGGGTCGATCCGGATGTTGTGGATCAGCGCGACGAATCCTGCTGTGTCCCTTCCGGAACTGCGGCGCATCCGTTCCATCCTCGGGCAGGAACGGCTCTTCGTCGTCGTCCAGGATCTCTACCGCACCGAGACGACAGACCTTGCCGACGTGGTGCTCCCTGCCGCGACGTGGGGTGAGAAGACCGGAACGTTCACCAATGCCGATCGGACAGTACATATCTCGGACAAGGCCGTCGAACCGCCCGGAGAGGCGCGCGCCGATCTCGACATCTTCCTCGACTACGCCCGGCGCATGGATTTTCGGGATCGGGACGGCGCTCCCTTCCCTCAGTGGCACGATCCTGCGTCGGCGTTCGAGGCGTGGAAGCGCTGCAGCGCGGGCCGCCCGTGCGACTACACGGGCATCACGTACGACATGTTGCGGGAGCACGGTGGAATCCAGTGGCCGTGCACGGAATCGGCGCCGTCGGGTACTGCGAGGCTCTACACCGACGGGCAGTTCTTCGCGCATCCCGACTACTGCGAGAGCTACGGCAAGGACCTGGTGACCGGGGCGCCGACGGACCCGTCGCAGTATCGAGCGACCAATCCGGACGGCAAGGCGATGATCAAGGCTGCGCCGTTCGTTCCGCCGCACGAGCCACCGAGTACGGACTATCCGTTCGCGCTCATCACCGGCCGAACGGTGTACCACTTCCACACGCGCACCAAGACCGGACGAGTACCTCGTTTGCAGGGCGCGGCACCGGACGTGTGGGTCGAGATGTGCGCGGCGGATGCCGACCGGCTGGACGTCCACGAGGGCGAATGGGTTCGCATCTGCTCCCCGCGCGGGTTCGTCCGGACACGAGTGAGAGTCACGGACAGCCGGGAAGGCGTGCTGTTCGTTCCGTTCCACTACGGCTACTGGGACCGTGACGATGCGGACGTCGACAAGCACGACCGGGCCGCGAACGAGATGACGATCACGGACTGGGATCCGGTGTCGAAGCAACCGCTGTTCAAGACCTCGGCCGCGCGCGTGGAGAAGGAGACGTCATGACGCTCGGGCTCGCGATCAGGGAACTGCACCGCTCCGAATCGTTGCTGGCACGGGCGCTGGCCGCGCTGGCCGAGAACCACGTGTCGGAGACGGAAGTTCATCACGTCGCGCTCGATGTGCGGCAGTGGTCGGTGGATCATGCCGAGCGCCTTCGCGCGGCCGGGCGTGCGCGGGGAGAACGCCTGTGGCGGTGGCCCCATGTCGTCGACCCGAGGCCGGCCCTGGTTCGCGCGACGACGCGGCGTGATCCCGCGCTGGTGTTGCTGGCCGATCTGCGGCGGCTGCACCGCGATGCGGCCGGGGTGTCGCTGGACTGGGAGTTGCTCGCTCAGGGTGCACAGGCAGTGCGAGACGTGGAATTGGTCGACCTGTGTCGACGCTGCCATCCACAGACGCTTCGGCAGATGCAGTGGACCAACGGAATGCTGAAAACTCTGTCACCGCAGGCGTTGTCAGCCAGGTGAGGGAACGACTTCAGGTTGGCACCTCGGGCACCAGTAGATCTGCCGCTCCTCGAGGGGGTTGTCCCCGAGAAGCCCCTCGCGAATGCGCGTTCCGCAGCGACGACACGGCTTGTTCTCCCGGCCGTAGACCCAGAAGTGCCGGCCCGCACGGAGATCACCGGTGAAGGTGCGCGCGTTGCGGTTCTTGTTGGCCGTGATGGTGCGGTGGGACAGGTCGATCATCTTGGCCAGATTCCCCGCCTCGGCGACGGGAGTGTGGGGATCGACGCCGCGCAGGAACAGGATCTCGTTGCGATAGACGTTCCCGAGACCGGCGATGACGCGCTGGTCGAGCAGGGCGAGGCCGATGGGTCGGTCGGGTTCCGCTTCCAGATTGGCGAGGGCCACTACCGGATCCCACAGGGGCCCGAGCAGATCCGGACCGAGGTATCCCACGGCCTCCTCGACGGTATCGAGTATCTCGACGACACCGAGTTCGAATCCGACCGCCACCCGGTCAGTCGTCCCGAGCACGATGCGCGCTTGGTAGGCGGGCCGCCGCCACGGTGTGTCCGGCTGATAGACGTGCCACGCACCCTCCATCTTCAGGTGCGAGTGGATGACCTTGCCGCCGACCTCGATGACGAGGTGCTTTCCCGCCGACAGAACCGATTCCACTGTCTCGCCGGTGAAGTCGACCGTGGCGTAGCGCGGCACGCGCACATCACATGTGGTGAGAACCTTGCCGTCGAGTGCGTCGCGCAGACTGTTGGCCGTGCGCCAGACGGTGTCGCCTTCGGGCATGGATCAGGCCCTGATCCGCAGGCCACGCGGCGTCGCCGAGAAGCCCGCCTCGGTGAGGATCGTCGCGAAGACGGAGCCGTGGATGTCGCTCCCGTCGGTGCGTTCGATCACCAACTTGTCCACAGAGCGGGTGGTGACCAGCGCGGCGAGCGCCGACGCCGCGGTGACAAGCACGTCGCGCTCCTCGGTGAAGGTGAGCACCGTCTTGCCGCCCCGCTCGACGTAGAGCACGAGTTCGCCGTCCACCATGACGACGAGAGCGCCGGCCTTGCGCCCGGGGCGGTGGCCCGACGCTGCATCCACGGGACTCTTCGGCCAGGGCAGCGCCGCGCCGTACGGATTGGCGGGGTCGGTGGCGGCGAGGGCCACGGCCCCGACGGGCCGTTCGGACTCGCTGCGCAGTCGGTCGACGACGTCCGAGGTGGAGAACTGGGCGCCGCCGAGCGAGTCGACGAAGTACCCGCGTCGCGCGCGGCCGCTGTCCTCGAAGCCGGTCAGGACTTTGTAGACCCCGCCGAAGCCGCCGGGGACGCCCTCGTTCATGACGGAACCGCGGGTCACGACGCCGTACCGCTCGAGCAGGATGTCCGAGGTGGCATGTGCCCGGATGGTGGGGTCGGACTCCGCCTCCGGGAGCAGTGCCCACCGGCCACCCGCGGAGGGCGGGCCCGTGCGAGTCGGGAGGGACGGTCGCGCGAAACGTTGGTAGGACCGTGCTCGCGGTGAGCGCCGCGCCGGGCGGTGGCTCGGCGCGGAACGGGTGGTGCCGTGCAGCAGAGCGCGCAGCGGGGCGAACGTGTCGTTGGTGAGGTGCCCGGTCCACACCAGATCCCACAGTGCTGCAACCAGAGTCGTGTCGTCGGCCGGGGCGCCGGACTCGGTCTGGTGCAGCTGCCCGACGGTGTCGGACAGCTGTCGGAAGAAGTACGCGCCGCCGCCCGAGAGCACCTGCAGCACGGTCTGCTGCAAGTCCGTCAGTTCATCGTCCTTCGCAGGCGGCAGCGTCACCGGTGCGGCGTCGGCGGGATGAAGGCAGATCCACCCATCTTTCGAGGAGATCGCGCCGTGGCCGGACCACACGACTTCGCCGGTAGCGGTCAACTCGTCGAGCATCGCGGGGGAGTAGTCCCGGACACGCTGGGGCAGGATCAGCGACTCCCAGGCCGATGCCGGAGCCGGGACACCGGCGAGCTGGTCGATGACCGTCGCCACACCGTCGAGTCCGCGAAGGGTGCCGCCGACGTGCTGCCAGCGCGGCAGGAAGCGGCCGAGGACACCGGTGGACACGGGTTCGACGTCCTGGCGTGCGGCGGCAAGCGAACGCCGGCGGAGCCTGCGCAGTACCTCGGCGTCACACCACTCACTGCCGGAACCGCCGGGCCGGAATTCGCCTTCCACCACGCGCTTCTGGGCGACGAGGCGCAGCAGAACGTCGCGGGCGACCGCCGACCCGATGCCGAAGCGGCCGGCGACGTCCGCGACCGAGAACGGACCGTGCGTGCGCGCGTAGCGGCTCACGAGATCGCCGAGCGGATCCTCGACGGGCTCGATGAACGCCGCCGGGGTGCCGATGGGCAACGGAACACCCAGCGCGTCACGGAGTCTGCTGGCGTCCTCGATGGCGACCCACCACTGCGACCCGGCGAACGAGACCTCGAGGGCGCGGCGCGCCGCGGTGAGCTCGCCCGCCCACTGCGCTGCGGAGCCGGGCGACTCGATGCGTGCCTCGACCTCCGCCGTCGTGAGCGGGCCGAGCAGGCGCAGCAGGTCTGCCACGCCCTCCGCGTCGCGGGCCTTGCGGTCGTCGACGAGGCGCTGCAGTTCGAGCTCGGTGTCGGTGACGACGTCGCCGTCGAGCAGGTCGCGCAGTTCGACGCGTCCGAGCAGCTCCGCCAGCAGCGAGGCGTCGAGAGACAGTGCGGCAGCGCGACGTTCGGCCAGCGGAGAGTCGCCCTCGTACATGAACTGGCCGACGTAGCTGAAGAGCAACGACGTGGCGAACGGTGACGGCGAGTCGGTCTCGACGTCGACGATGCGGATCTGGCGGCGCGCGATGCGGACGCACAGGTCTTCCAGTGCCGGCAGGTCGTAGACGTCCTGCAGGCACTCGCGCACCGTCTCGAGCAGGATGGGGAACGTGGGGTACTTCTTGGCCACGTCGAGAAGCTGCGCGGCGCGTTGACGCTGCTGCCAGAGCGGCGCTCGCTTTCCGGGGTTGCGGCGGGGGAGAAGCAGTGCGCGCGCGGCACATTCACGGAACCGCGATGCGAAGAGCGCGGAGCCACCGACCTGCTCGGTGACGATGTCGGTGATCTCGTCCTTCTCGAAGACGAACAGTTCGGGTCCCGGCGGCTCGTCGTCGGTGTCCGGG
Source organism: Rhodococcus sp. NFXS4 (assembly GCF_058139645.1). Taxonomy (NCBI): domain Bacteria; kingdom Bacillati; phylum Actinomycetota; class Actinomycetes; order Mycobacteriales; family Nocardiaceae; genus Rhodococcus; species Rhodococcus sp. NFXS4. Next base: position 2,784,099 of record NZ_CP192221.1, on the reverse strand, counting down.
AGCCGCACGATGATGCCGTCGTCCGATGCCGTCGGTTGAGAGTCGATGCCGTACCGCTCGATGAGGCGGGCACCGATGGCGAGGGCCCACGGTGCGTGCACCTGCTGGCCGTAGGGGGAGTGCAGCACCAGGCGCCAGTCGCCCAGTTCGTCGCGGAACCGTTCGACGACCAACGTGCGATCGGTGGGCATGTGGCCCGTCGCCGTGCGCTGCTCGGTGAGCAGCGCGGACAGGTTGTTCACCGCGTTGACGTCGAGCCCACTCTCCTGCAGTCGGCCGCGCAGGGCGTCGTCGTCCGACGACTCGCGCAGGAACGCGCCCAGTGCCTCGCCGAGTTCGGCCGGGCGGCCGAGGCCGTCACCGTGCCAGAACGGAAGCCGGCCGGGCTGCCCGTAGGCCGGGCTGACGAGAACCCGGTCGTGCGTGATCTCCTCGATGCGCCAACTGGTGGCACCGAGGGCGAAGACGTCTCCGACGCGGGATTCGTAGACCATCTCCTCGTCGAGTTCACCGACGCGGCTGGCCTTCTCGCCGACCATGAAGACGCCGAAGAGTCCGCGGTCGGGAATGGCGCCGCCGGAGGTGACCGCCAGACGCTGGGCGCCGGGGCGACCGGTCAGCGACCCACCGTCGCGGTCCCACACCAAACGTGGTCGCAGCTCGGCGAACTCGTCCGACGGGTACTTTCCCGACAGCAGGTCCAGCGTGGACTCGTAGGCGGACCGGGGCAGCGACCCGAAATTGCCGGTGCGCCTGACCATGTCGAACCACTCGTCGGCGTCGATGGGTTCGAGGGCGCACGCCGCCACGGTGTGCTGGGCCAGGATGTCGAGGGGATTGGCCGGCACCTTCAGAGCCTCGATGTGCCCGTCTGTCATTCGCTGCACGGTGACAGCGCAGTGGATCAGGTCGGTGCGGTGCTTCGGGAACAGCACGCCGCGGGAGATCTCGCCGACCTGGTGGCCGGCGCGACCGACACGCTGCAGACCACTGGCCACGGACGGCGGCGCCTCGACCTGCACCACCAGATCGACTGCGCCCATGTCGATACCGAGTTCGAGGCTGCTGGTGGCCACGACGCAGCGGAGGCGGCCGGACTTGAGATCGTCCTCGATGAGCGCGCGCTGATCCTTGCTCACGCTGCCGTGGTGCGCCCGGGCCAGCAGCGGCTCGGCACCGTGGACGACGTCGCCGGACGCGCCGATCTGGGAGGGCGGTGCGTGATCCACGGGGGCGCCGTCACCGAGGCGTTCGGCGTAGATCTCGTTGAGGCGGGCGGTGAGTCGCTCCGAGAGCCGTCGGGAGTTGGCGAAGACGATGGACGACCGATGCTCCAGGACGAGGTCGACGATCTGCGCTTCGACATGCGGCCAGATGGACCCCTGCTGCGGGGCGGCCGACGCGGACCCCTCCTGCGGCTCGGTGGTGCCGAGTTCCGTCATGTCCTCCACCGGAACGCGCACCGAGAGGTCGAACGTCTTCGGTGACGGCGGGCACACGATGCTGATGGGTGCGGACCCGGTGAGGAAGCGTCCCACCTCCTCGTGCGGACGGACGGTGGCGGAGAGCCCGATGCGCTGAGCGGGCTTGTCCAACCTCGCGTCGAGACGCTCCAGCGACAGCGCCAGGTGCGCGCCGCGCTTGGTGCCGGCGACGGCATGCACCTCGTCGACGATGACGGTGTCGACGCGCTCGAGTGACTCTCGCGCTGCAGACGTCAGCATCAGGAACAACGACTCGGGTGTCGTGATGAGGATGTCCGGCGGCGTCTTGAGCATCAGACGACGATCGGCGGGGCTGGTGTCGCCGGAGCGCACGCCCACCGAGATCTCCGGCGGCGCGACGCCCTGCAGCTTGGCCGTCTGCGTGATGCCGACCAGGGGAGCGCGCAGGTTGCGCTCGACGTCCACCGCGAGCGCCTTCAGCGGCGAGACGTACAGCACGCGGGTGCCGGGTGCCGTGTCCTCGGGATCACGGCTGACCAGCTTGTCCAGCGCCCACAGGAACGCGGACAGGGTCTTGCCGGAGCCGGTCGGGGCGACGACGAGGGTGTGCGCGCCGCTCGAGATGGAGTCCCACGCGCCGAGCTGAGCGGCGGTGGGCGCGGGGAAGGCGCCGTCGAACCACGCCCGCGTCGGAGCCGTGAACCGCGCGAGCACGTCCTCGGGCGACGGAGCGGTGGGGTTCTTCACCTCTCCATAGTGCACGGACCCACCGACACGGTCGCCGGATGAGCGTCCCCACCCCTGCGAGTACGTCGATAAGGTCGCTGAGAAGGCCGGGATCACAGCACTCTGGACGTACTCGCGAGGTGTGGCGGCGCGACGATCAGTCGTGCAGGCGTTCCTCGCCGCGATTGCGGAAGAACTTGAACCCCGGGATTCCGATGACGGCCTTGCGCACGTCCTTGGTCACCTCGAGCAGTTCGTGGATCTCGGGGGAGACCGTGTCGAGCGTCGCGAGGATCGGCATGATGCCCTCCATCCGCTGCACCAGCTCCGGCAGCTGGTCCACGAGCTTCACCGCCGCCTCCACCTCGGCCTCGGAGAAGTTGTCCACGAAGGTGCGGCCCAGCGGGATCGCGCGCGCGGTGATGGGTTCGAGCTCGGAGATCATCGCCAGCGCCTTGGACGAGGCGGACTCCGCTCCGACGATGACGCCCTGCGCGTCCTCGGTGGTGGCCGAGACCTTGCCGATGACCGTCTGGGCCTGGTCGGTGATGCGCTCGATCGCGGCGATGACCTCGTCGACACGAACGAACAGGTCGTCGATCCGCCGGGGCAGCTGAGCGACGAACGCGACGGTGTCGAGCGACCAGAGAACGGTCCCGCGGGCGAGTCCGAGCATGTTGCCGAGTGACGGTACGGGCAGCCGGACGGTACGCACCGACAGATCGTTGTCGGGTGCTCGGTGTCGATCCACGTCGGCCATGAGCACAGTCTGCACGGTGACGCCCCTCACGCGGCGGTATGCGAGCGCACCGCACCCGTAATGTCGAGAACATGACTGCTTTCGTGACCGGGGCCAGCGGCTACATCGGTTCTCGCCTCGTCGACGCGCTCGTGTCGGCCGACGAGAGCGTCGTCGTGGGCTCGCGCACGCCGGAGAGGCTGACCGCCTTCGACTGGCACGACGACGTGCGGGCGGTGCGACTCGATGTGACCGACGCCGACTCGTGCGCCGAGGCGCTGTCCGCGGAGGACATCGACGTCGCGTACTACCTGGTGCACGCCATCGGGGAATCCGGCTACCGGGCAACCGACCTCGCGTCCGCGCGGCACTTCGCCGAGGCGGCACGCGCCGCGGGTGTCCGCCGCATCGTCTACCTCGGTGGCTTCGTCCCCGAGGGCGAGAAGCTGTCCGAGCACCTCGCGAGCCGCGCCGAGGTGGGCGAGGCGCTCACGATCGACGGCATCGAGGTGGTGTGGCTGCGCGCCGCCATCGTCATCGGCGCCGGATCGACGTCCTTCGAGATGATTCGGTACCTTGCCGACCGACTCCCGGTGTTGCCGCTCCCGAGCTGGTTGAGCAAGCCGGTTCAGCCGATCGCCGTCGACGACGTCGTGCACTATCTCCTCGCGTGCGCGTCACCCGACGTGCCCGCCGACGCGTACGACATCGCGGGCCCCGAGATCCTTCCGTACAAGGACCTCGTCTTCGCCTACGTCCGAGCCGCCGAGCTGCATCGTCTGGGTGTGCCCACCCCGGGCATCCCGACCAAGCTCGCGGCTCTCGTGATCGGCCGACTGATCCCGGTTCCCGGACTGCTCGCCGACGACCTGGTGCAGTCTCTCGTGAACTCGATGACCGCCTCGGAGAACCGCATCTCGGAGTTCGTCCCCGAGCCCGAGGGCGGTCTCACCGACGTCGACGACGCCATGCGCCGAAGCCTGCTCGGCGCGAGCGCCACCCGCGGCCTGGCCACGACGCCCGACTCGCTGCGCCTGGTGTCCTCGGACGCGGAGTGGACCGGCGGCGACGTCCGCAGCATTCGCCGCCGCGGCGCCGAACTGCTGAGCGAGGACGGGTGGAAGCTCGCCGAGGCGCTCGGCATCGGCGCGGTGCTCTACTCGTGGCCCGTCGCTCCGGTCGTCCGGACCAATCTGGACGTGGTTGCCGCGGTCTCGTCCCGGGTACGGTCTGTTCTGAAGTTCTAGTCGGTCTCTCGTTCACAGACCGCAAGTTCCGACACGACCGACAGGTTCGACGAGCCGGAGGAGTACTTCATGGTGTCCTGGCAGATGAGGGCCGAATCCATCGTGCGCAACGCGCTGGTGGACAAGGTCGACCGCGACCATCACGAGACCGATCGCGCCTTCCTACGGCGGCGCATCATCGTGGCGGTCGTGCTCGTCGTGGGCGCGACGCTGCTGGGAGTGTCGCTGTCGACCGAGCCCGGCGACCCCATGTTCTACACGCTGACCATCGCGCTGGCATTGGTGTGGATCGTCGGCGGGTTCCTGTCCGGGCCACTGCACCTCGGTCGCATCAACTTCCGCGGGACCCTGCGGCGGCCGATCATCACGCCGATCGCGATCGGTCTGGCCGCAGGTGGCGTGTTCATCCTCGGCGCACTCGTCGTGCGGGAGATCCCGCCGCTGCGGGACTTCACGGCCAACGTCCTCGATCACGCGCGCGTCGGACCGCTCGCGCTTATCGTCTTCATCACGTTGTTCAACGGGGTCGCCGAGGAGATCTTCTTCCGCGGCGCTCTGTTCTCGGCCATCGGCGTGAAGCGGCCGGTCGTCATCTCGACGATCGTCTACACCATTGCCACTCTGGCCACGGGCAACCCGATGCTCGGCTTCGCCGCCATCACCCTCGGTTTCGTGCTCGGACTCGAACGCCGGGCGTCCGGCGGCATTCTCGCGCCGATCCTGACGCACGTCGCGTGGTCGACGGTCATGGTCTTCGCCATGCCACCTCTGTTCGCCTGACGCTGCCCGATCGGGACGTGGCAGGGTAGCGCCCATGACCGGTGCACGAGGCAAGTCCGTCCGCTCGGACGATCTGGACGCCACCGATCGCGTGCTGGTGGAGGAACTGATCACCGACGGCCGCGCGACTCTCGCTCACCTCGCGGAGCGGGCGGGCCTCTCGGTCTCGGCCGTGCAGTCACGAGTGCGCAGGCTCGAGTCGTCCGGGGTGATCCTCGGATACACCGCGCGCGTCGATCGGGAGGCCATCGGCCAGCCACTGTCGGCGTTCGTGGCCATCACCCCCTTGGATCCGACGGCGCCCGACGACGCGCCCGCGCGTCTGCGGCCGCTGCCCGAGGTGCAGGCGTGCCATTCCGTGGCGGGGGAGGACAGCTATGTGCTGCTGGTCCGCGTCGCGTCACCGCGGGATCTCGAGCGACTCCTGCAGCAGATCCGGACCACTGCCAACGTGCAGACCCGCAGTACCATCATTCTGCAGACCTTCTACGACTCCTGATCGCGCTGCAGCATTCTCCAGACGCGGTCCGCCGACATCGGCAGTGCGTGCGGCCGTACGCCGACGGCGTCCGTGACGGCATTGGCCAACGCCGGTGCGACGGGGTTGTACGGAGACTCGCTCATCGACTTGGCACCCAGCGGCCCGAGCGCGTCATAGGTGTCCGCGAACAACACTCGGGTCGTCGGAACGTCGGCGAGTTGCGGGATGTGGTAGTTCCGTAGCGACGCTGTGGTCACGTGCCCCGTCTCGTCGAGCCTCATCTCCTCGTAGAGCGCTGCGCCCAGCGCTTGCGCCACACCACCTTCCACTTGCCCACGGCACTGCACCGGATTCATCACCGTGCCGGCGTCGACGGCCTGCACGGAGTCCAGGATCGCGACGCGGCCGCTCCCGGGGTCGACCGCGACCCGAAACCCGTGGACGTTGAACACCACCGAGCGAGGCGATCCGCCGTGGTACCCGTCCGCCGCCAACGGTCCGTCGTGGGCCGCGACGATCTCGTCGAGGGAGCACAGTGCGCCGTCCACCGTGACGCCCTCCGGACCGAGCACGCCCTGCGTCGGCAGCGATCCGGTCAGGCTCGATGCGGCACCGATGATGCTCTCGCGCAACGACTCCGCGGCGAGTGCGACAGCCTTGCCGGCGACCACCGTGCCCGCCGACCCGAAGGCGCCCGTGTCGTGGGAGGTGACGTCGGTGTCCGACTGTGCGATCTCGATGCGGTCGACGGTCGTGTTCAGGATCGACGCCGCGATCTGACCGTGCACCGTCGTGGTGCCGTTACCGAACTCGGCGGTGCCGACGCGCACCAGGTAGCGCGCTCCGGGCAGAGCGGTGATCGACGCGTCGGAGACGTGGCCGCGCGGCGGCACGGTGGCATTCATGCCGATGGCCACGCCGACGCCCACCTGCCATCCGTCGGGCGCCGGCGATCCGGGCTCGGTGAGTGCCTCGTCCACGAGATCGAGGCACTGGTCGAGTCCGTAACTGCCGAACAGGAGGTCGCCGTCGAGGACGTGCGCGGCGACGAACGGATCACCCGGCACGACGACGTTGCGACGCCGGAACTCGATCGGATCGATGTGCAATCGGTGCGCCAACTCGTCGAGCGCCGACTCGACGGCGAAACCGGTCTGCCCGACGCCGTATCCGCGGAACGCGCCGGACGGAATCGTGTTCGTGTACACCGCTCTCGCCTCGACGCGCTTGGCCGCGCAGCGGTAGAGGGCGATCGAGTCGGTGGAATGGTGCAGCACACCGGGACTGTGGTTGCCGTAGGCGCCGGCATCGCTCAGCACGTCGAGGGTCAGCGCGGTGAGCGTGCCGTCGGCCGTGGCGGCTGCGGTGACCGACACCTCCATGGGATGCCGACAGGGCGCGACGGTGAACTGGTCGGCACGGGAGAACTCGAGCTGTACCGGTCGACGCACCGTCAGAGCGGCGAGCGTCACGAGATCCTCGGTGAGCATCTCCTGTTTGGCGCCGAACCCGCCACCGACCCGCGTCGTGAACACCCGAACGGTGTCGGGATCGAGGTCGAAGATGTGACACAGCTCGTCCCGTACGAGGAACGGGACCTGCGAGCTCGTGCGGACGGTCAGGCGCCCGTCCTCGGCGAACCAGGCGATCGCACCGTGCGTCTCGAGGTGAGTGTGCTGCACGCGGGCGGTGCGCCACGTTCCGGTCACCACGGCGTCTGCGGCCGCCAGGCCCGCCTCGACGTCGCCGGTCGTACCGCTCACCTCGGCCACGACGTTGCGTTCGACGTCCGCGATCCTGGCCTCGGGACCCTTGCCGGCGTGGACGATCGGGGCTCCCGGTGCGAGCGCGTCCGCGGGATGCAGCACGGCGGGCAGCACCTCGTACTCGACGACGAGGCGCCGTCTGCCCTCCTCCGCGGCGGCCACCGACTCGGCGATCACCGCCGCCACCCGCTGCCCGACGTAGCGGAGCTCGCGATCCAGAACGAGTGTGTCGTCGGGATCGTCGTCCCGTGACTCGTGGCGTGCGGTGGAGAAGGCGACGGGCGGCGCGTCCTCGTGGGTGAGCACCGCGACCACGCCCTCGACGGCCAGCGCGGCCGACGTGTCGATCGAGACGATGCGCGCACGGGCGTGGGGGCTCCCCAGCACCGACAGATGCAGTAGACCCGGCATCGCGACGTCGAGCGTGTAGGGCTCCGTTCCCGTGACGACGCGAGCGCTGGCCGGTGCGGCGACGGAGCGTCCGCACGCCGGTCCCTCGGTGGACTTCTCGATGGTGCGCACACCCGTGACCGCGTCGGTGATCGCCCGATACCCCGTGCAGCGACACAGGTTTCCCTTGAGCGAGGTGTCCAGATCCTCGGTCTGCTCGTCGGTGAGGGCGGCGGCGGTGACGATCATGCCGGCCGTGCAGAAACCGCACTGGAATCCGGCGGCGTCGACGAATCGCTGCTGCATCGGATGCAGGTCGTCCGGCGTGCCCAGCCCGGCCACCGTGGTGACCTCCCGACCTTCGGCGCGGTAGGCCGGAACGATGCACGACTGGACGGCGGCACCGTCCAGCAGCACCGAGCAGGCGCCGCAGTCGCCCGCGTCGCACCCCTTCTTCACCTCGAAGCGTCCGACGTCGCGCAGGGCCGTGCGCAGGCACTGGCCCGGTCGCGGGGACATCTCCACGGTCTCCCCGTTGACTCCCACTCTCATGACAGCTCCTCGCAGATCTGCTGTGCCAGCACGGCGCTCACGTGGCGTCGCCAGTCCGGTGCTCCGTGCACGTCGTCGTACCACTGGTCGGCGGGTATCGCGGCGTCCAGCAGCGCGGCCACGTCCTCGGCGTGCGGCACTGCCTCGAGTCGCAGCTGGTGTGGGCGGCACGTCGAAGCGGTGACGGTGAGGACGCACGATCCGTCGGCGTCCCGGCGACCGATCACGACGGCGCCGGAGCGCCCGCGAGGTGCCAAGGACATTCTGCGGCAGGCGAATCGGGAGCGCAGAACGGCGTCGTCGATCTCGATGCTGCGTATCACCTCGCCCGGTGCGAGCGACGTGCGCTGGGGTCCGGTGACCAGCGCCGCGACGGGCACGCGCCGTTCGTGACCGTCGGGGGTCCAGATCACCGCGACGCCGTCGAGCGCCGAACAGAGCGAGGTCATGGATCCCGCGGGAAGTCCGAGGGCGATGTTCCCACCGACCGTGGCGAACTGCTGCACCTTGAACGACGCGAGCAACGCGTCGGAGCAGAGGGCCACCAGCGACTCGAGGTCCGGCCACCGCGGCGGCCACGACATCCGACGCAGCGTGTCCACGGTGCACGTCGCGGCGATCTCCAGCCCCTCACCGACGACGACGGGTTCCCAGCCGAGGTCCGTCAGATCGACCAGTCGGTGCACCCCCACCTGCGGTTCCGAGAAGACCCACGTCCCACCTGCCACCACGGCGGTGCCGCCGTCGATGACCGAGAGATCGCCCCGCGTACGAGCCCGGACGACCTCGCGCACGGTGTTCAGGTCCACGGAATCACCGCCCGGCCTTCGTGAGTAGCGCCGTGTGCGCCGCCGCCACGTCCCGGGCCACCGTCTCCTCGTCGACGGTCATGACCACCCCGTTCTCGACCACCACCCGCCCGTGCACGAGGAGCCGTTCGAGGGGCGGCCGGTCGCCCAGTACCAACGCGGCGACGGGGTCGGTGATGCCGGCGTGGGCGGCGCCGTCGATGCGCCACAGCGCCAGATCGGCGAGCTTGCCCACCTCCAGCGAGCCGATCTCGTTCTCGCGCCCGAGGACTCGGGCACCGCCGAGTGTCGCGAGGTCGAGGCTCTCGCGCACGGTCATGGCCCGGGGTCCGCCGCGCGCCCGTGCGAACAGTGCTGCGTGGTGCGCCTCCTCGAGCATGCTGCAGGACTCGTTGCTGGCGGCACCGTCGACGCCGAGCCCCAGGGGAACCCGAGCGTCGATCAGATCGCGCGCTCGGGCGATACCGGCGCCCAGCCGCGCGTTGGACGTGGGGCAGTGGGCCGCCCCGGTTCCGGTGGCCGCCATGGTCGCGATCGCGGCGTCGTCGAGATGCACGGCGTGCGCGTACCAGACGTCGTCGCCGACCCAGCCGACCGATTCCATGTACTGCACCGGCGTCATGCCGAAGTTGCTGCGGCAGAACTCCTCCTCGTCCAGGGTCTCGGCGAGGTGTGTGTGCAACCGGACGCCCAGCTCGCGCGCCAGCGTCGCCGATTCGCGAAGGAGGTCGCCGGTGACGGAGAACGGCGAGCACGGTGCGAGAGCGATGCGCAGCATCGATCCGAAGGACGGGTCGTGCCAGCGGTCGACCGCGGCGCTGCTCGCGGCCAGGATCGCATCGAGCGACTCCACGACGCTGTCCGGCGGCAGACCACCCTGACTGTGTCCCAGGTCCATCGATCCGCGCGTCGGGTGGAACCGCAGACCGACCGTCCTCGCGGCGTCGATCTCTGCGCCCAACACGTCGCCGCCGTCGTGGGGGAAGACGTAGAGGTGGTCGGTGGTGGTGGTGCATCCGGTCGCGGCCAACCGAGCGAGCCCACCCGTCGCCGCGACGCGGACCGAGTCGGCGTCGATGCCGGCCCACACGGGATACAGCGTCGTCAACCACTCGAAGAGCGTCGAGTCCGCGGCCAGACCGCGGGTGATCCACTGATAGAGATGGTGGTGCGTGTTCACGAGGCCGGGAGTCAGGACGCAACCGCGGCCGTCGATGACGGTGACCTCGGGACCGTCGGGACGCGGCGGCGGTGTCCCGTCGCCGAGCGCCGCGATGAGCCCGTCCTCGATCAGGACCCAGCCCGCCGCCCACTCGGAGCGGGCGGGATCCACGGTGATCACGTGGGCGCCCGTGATGAGAATGCGGTCCGGCACGTCGTACTCCTGTCCTCGCTGTGTCACCGAGTCAACACCGTGTCGGCCACCCGCGCAGGGCGCGCGCCGACGAAACGTGGCCGAAACGAGCGCCGCCTACTGTCGGATCCTCCAACGACGATGCGGGCGGGTGAACGGGTGTGCTGATCCAGGACGTGCTCGACGTACCGGAACTCGCGCTGCGGCGCCTCGTCGGCACCGACGACCAACTCGGTCGGACCGTGCGGTGGGCCTTCGCGACCGATCTGCCGGACCCGTCGCGCTACATCGTGGGCGGCGAGCTGGTCGTCACCGGCATGGTGTGGCGCCGCGCGCCGGAGGACAGCGATGCCTTCGTGGGGTCGGTCGTCGCTGCGGGCGCTGTGGCGCTCGCGGCGGGCGACGAAGTGTTCGGTTCCGTCCCCGACGACGTGGTGCGTGCGTGCGAGAAGTACTCGCTACCGCTGCTCGCGGTGCCGTCGGCGGTCGCGTTCGCGGACGTCATCGATGCCGTCACCAGCCGGGTGACCGGCGATCGGGTGGCGCGGCTCTCCGCCAGTCTGGCCCGCCAGCACCGATTGCTCACCGCGGTCACCGACGGACGCGCGCTCGCGGACCTCACGCACGAGACGGCGCGGGACACGGGCGTGACCTGCCGGATCATCACCGCGGTGGGCCGGCCCGTGGTGTCCGCCGAGCCGTTGGCCACGGAGGTGGTGGACGCTCTCGTACGGGCTGCGGCGCAGAGTCTTCCGTGCCGCCTGGTCACCGAGAACGCGGTGCGGTCCGTGCTGCCCGTCGGATCGAGTTTCGGTCACCGTGCGACTGCGTGGTACCTCGTCGTGGACGGTGACCACGAGTGCATGGACGGGCAGGTTCTCGAAGCGCTCGGTCAGCTGGCGAGCATCGCGGCCCTCGATCGCGTGCGCGTGGACGACGGCGCGCGGGTGCTGCGCACCATGGCCGACCGCGCGGCCGAACTCCTCGTCGACGGATCCGGAGAGCAGGCGCTGGAACGCATTCGACAGATCGGCGTCGACGTGACAGGAGACGTCGTCGCGCTGGCCGCCACTTCGGATATGCCTGTCGAGGTCCTGGCCGCGGTGCTCACCGACGCAGTGCGGGAGTCGGTCGACGGTGCGGTGAGTGTGGGAGTCACCGACGGGGACCTCGTAATCGGTGTCGTCGGGCTACCTCCCGGTCGGACGTCCACCCGCATGGCCGCCGATCTCGCCCTTGCACTGCGGCGACTCGAGGACACCGTGGCCGGACGGATCGCCGTGGGCGTGGGTACGGCGGTGGAGGCCGCGGCCCTCGTCGGATGTGTGCGGTCGGCGCAACACGCACGCGAGGTCGCCGCGGCGTCGGCCGACCGCATCGCGGTGCGGACCAGCGCGGACACCGGATCGGCCGCCGTCCTGCTCTCGGTGGTGCCGGACGGACTGCGCGCTGCCTATGCCCGGCGGGTGCTCGGCGCGGTACTCGACCACGACAGCCGCACCGACGCGGGACTGCTGGACACGCTGCGGGCGTACCTGCACCACGACGGTTCCTGGAGTCGCACGGCGGACGCTCTCCACGTGCACGTCAACACGGTGCGGTACCGCATCGGACGGGTGGAGGCGCTGACGGACCGAGACCTGGGGACGACGGAGGACCGCACCGACGTCTTCGTCGCGTTGGCCGTGCTCGGGCCTCAGCCGACGACGCTGTAACCCCGCCAGGCGGATCCCGCGTCGGGGGCGTCCTCGCGCTCGACGGTCGCTTGGATGAGCCCGTACGGACGGTCGTCGGCGTGGAAGACCTCGCCGTTGTTTTCGACGCCGAAACGGTCGAGGTCGTACAGGAAGTGGTGCTTGTTCGGTGCACTCATCCGGAGCTCCGCGATGAACGGGAATGCCTCCAGCGCAGCGCGTCCCATCGCGAACAGTGTCTGTTGCAACGCGAGCGACTGGAGTGTGGCGAACTGCTCGATCATCACTGCCTTGACGCCGGCATACACCTCGTCCCACGCCACGTCGGTGGTGGTGTAGCGCCACCGGGCCTCGAGCGAGGTGGCCATGACGCGATCATGAGTCGGGGCGAGCACGGTGTAGGAGTCCTCGAGGAAGCCGGCGAACTCGGAGCCCGTCGACTTCAGAATGATCAGATCCTTGAAACCCGCGGTGACCCAGGTCTTCTGCTCCGCTCCGGAGCCGCCCACGGTGACCGAGGCGACCCGCGTCTCCTGGCCCTTGCGCACCCACGTGTGATCGTGGGGGCGGCCGTCCACGGTGACGCGCTCCCACGCGTACTCCTCGAGTTCGATCCGCGCCTCCGTCACCGGCTCGACGTCGTCGACGAAATGCCGTGCCAGATCCAGGCCGTACGACTCGAGATGCAGCAGGCCCTTCTCCTTCGCGTAGGCGTACGCGGTCTGCTTCTGGGTGTCCGTCGGCAGGACCGCGCCCTGGTCACCGACGAGGTGGGCGGCGGAGAAGTCGCCCCGCACTGCCGAGGACACGGAGATGTCCCGGATCTCGTGGCGGGCGGTGTCGCGATAGATGCGCACCACCCGGTTCTCGGCCTTGCCGTACTGGTTGGCTCCCAGGACGATGTTCCCGGTCAGATCGGTCATGGGGTCAGCTTCCTCGATAGGTGGAGTACGCGAACGGGGACAGCAGCAGCGGAACATGGTGGTGCGCATCGACATCGAGGACGGTGAAGGTGATGGACACCTCGGGGTAGAAGGTCTGCGTCCCGGACTGCTCGAAGTACGCGGCGGTGTCGAACACGAGTGTGTAGACACCGGCCACCGCGTCGTCCGGGAGCAGTTCCTTGGCGCGCCCCTCCTCGTCGGTGATGCCGGTGGTGACCACGTCGCCGTGCTCGTCGACCACCGCGAGACCCACCCCCGTCGCCGGTGTCCCGTGCACCGCGTCGAGGACGTGGGTGCTGACGCTCACAGTTCGGTCCGCTCGGTCAGCATGCGGGTCAACCTGATTCGATTGATCTTCGCCAGTTCGGTTCTCATCACGCGCCTCTCCGTCTCCGGATCGTTGTCGAGCCTCTCGGTGAGGATAGCGAGAAGCTCCGTCGCAGGGCGGCCCGTCGCACACACCAGGTAGACGTGGCCGAACTTCTCCTCGTAGGTCCGATTCCCCGCCGCGAGCGCGTCCTTGACGCCCTGGTCCGCCTCGCTCACGGCCGCTTGCTCGCGCTGCGACGACGAGCCGGCGGTCACCGAGGCGCCGATACGTGGATGACCGTCGAGTGCGCGGTCGATCTCCGTCTCGGACAGTTCCTCCAACTCGCTGTCGGCGCGTTCCAGGAGGGCCTCGGCGCTGTCGAAAGGGCGACCGACGGCCACCCGGCGCGCCCAGATGGACGACGAGCAGCACTCGAACAAGGCGTGCATCGCGGCGCGATCGGACAGCCGATTGAATCCGTCGAGCCCGAGTGCTTCGTGCAGGAACACGAGCGTTCCCTTCTGTGGTGGGGATCAGGACAGGTCGTTCAGTCTGCCGAAACGCGCCGCGGCGATGGGATTCGCATCGGCGACCAGGTCGTCGAACCGGTGGTTCGCAATCTTCGCGACCTCGATCATGGCGAACGACCGCTCCGCACCCGGTGAGTTCTCCATCCGCGACCACCCGTTGGCGAGCACCCGGTCGTAGTGCTCGGTCTCGGCCGCGCAGATGACGAGGGGGAAGCCGAAGTGATCCCGGTAGGCGGTGGCCAGGTCGACCACCGAGCGGTGCTCCTCGTCGCCGAGGTGCGCGAGCGAGACGTGGTCCTTGGCGAACGCGGTGCCGGCGTCGTCCTCGCTGCCCAGATCGGGGAAGGCGCTGATCAGCTCGACCTGCTCCTCCGTGGTGCCTGCGAGCAGGGAATCCTGGAACGCCTCCCGCAGTGCATGAGCATCCGCGTAGGGCCGCTGCTCGTACGCGCGACGCACGACCCAGTCCGATCCCTGCACCACGTCGCCGAACGTCGTCGAGAACTCGTCGAGGCTCATCTCGTTGACGGCGTCGAGGGTGATCGAGTCGCCGGGGGAACCTGCCACCGTCGCCCCGCGCGAGCCGCCCACGTGGAAGAACAGGATGTTGAGCACGATCGCGGTGAACGCACCCAGCACGATGCCGCTCGAGAACAGCAGCTCGAGCCAGCTCGGGACACCCTCCGAGACGGTCGGCTGAATGGTGACCAGCAGGGCGAGGCCGAGACTGGTCGCGACGATGATGAGGTTGCGGTGATCGGTGAAGTCCACCTTCGACAGCGTCTGGATGCCCACGACCGCCACGGTGGCGAAGAGCGCCAACGCGGCGCCGCCCAGGACGGGTGACGGAATGGACGCGACCACTGCCGCCGTCTTCGGCAGCAGGCCCAGGACGATCATGATGGCACCGGCGGCGGCGACCACCCAGCGGCTGCGCACGCGAGTCAGGCGCACCAGACCCACATTCTCCGAGAAGGCCGTGTACGGGAACGAGTTGAAGGAACCGCCGATCACCGTGGCCACGCCGTCGGCACGCAGGGTAGCGGCGATGTCGTCCTTCGTGATCCGCTTGCCGACGATCTCACCCGTCGCGAAGACGCTGCCCGTCGACTCGACCGCCGTGATCATCAGCACGACGATCATCGAGATGATGGCGATGACACTGAACTTGGGCGCACCGAACAGGAACGGCTGCGTGAACCCGACCCACGAGGCCTCGGAGACACCGTCGAACGTCATGTCGCCCAACATGTATGCGGTGGCGCTGCCGATGACGAGCCCGAGCAGTACGGCGATGGTGGCGGTGAAGCCGCGGAAGAACCGCTGGATCAGCACGATGATCACCAGGGTGCCGATCGCGTAGGCCATCCAGCGGCCGTTCGTCGGATCCTGCTCGTGCGTCGCAGGATTGGTGACGGCATCGTTCACGGCCACCGGCAGCAGCGCGATACCGATGATGGCGATGACCGTGCCGGTCACCACCGGCGGGAAGAACCTCAGCAGCCTGCTGAACCACGGGGCGATGAGGAACGTGAACAGGCCCGCCACGATGACGGCGCCGTACACGTACAGCAGGCCCTCGGTTCCGCCGCCGTTCGCCATCGCGATCGCGATGACCGGGCTGACACCGGCGAAGGTGACGCCCTGCAGGAGCGGCAGCTTCACACCGATCTTCCGGAAGCCGACCGCCTGGATGATCGAGGCGATGCCACACGTGAAGAGGTCGGCGTTGATCAGGTGGATCAACTGCTCGTTGGTGAGGCCGATGGCCCCACCGATGATGATCGGGACCAGCACCGCCCCGGCGTAGAAGGCGACGACGTGCTGGAACCCGTAGGCCGCCAGCTTGTGGGCGGGGAGAACCTCGTCGACGGGGTGACGCCGCGTGACGGCGGAGCGAACAGTCATGAGTGGACCTGGTTCCAGGCGAGGGCCGAAAAGGCCTGAGGCGGTGCCCTGCGACGGTGCAGGGCGGCGAGTGACCGGAGTGCGGTGCGATCAGACTCCGCCATGCGGGGCCACCCCGCCAGTCGAGACCGCACAAAGTCGGGGCACCGGTCCGCGCTGGTCGTTGGGTGATCCGCCAACAGGTGGTGAAGAGTGAGGGGCGATGAGCAACCACTATCACCACCTGGTGTTCGGACCCTCGGCGCTGGCGCGGCAGCGCGCGAAGGGCAGCTACACGGCCTACGGTGCGCAGACGGAACGCGGCGACGACGGACCCGACGAACTCGACGGCCGCGAGAAGGTGATCATCCGCGCCGCGGACCAGTTCTACCTGTCGACGGTCACCGAGACCGGATGGCCCTACGTCCAGTACCGCAGCGGGCCGGCCGGGTTCCTGCAGGTGCTCGACGACCACACACTCGCGTTCGCCGACTTCGCCGGGAACAACCAGTACGTGACGACCGGCAATCTCGACGCGAACGACCGCGTGGCGCTGATCGTCGTGGACTACCCGCGCCGCCAGCGCGTGAAGATCTACGGGCGCGCGACGGTGGTCGAGGGAAGTGCGGACCCGGCGTTGCTCGAGCGACTCCGGCAGGTGCCCGGCGGCACCGTCGAGTCGCGGTGCGAGCGCAGCGTCGTGATCTCCGTCGAGGCGATCGACTGGAACTGCACCCGCAGCATCATCCCGCGCTACGACCAGGACTACGTGAGCCGGATGGGGGCGCTCTACGAGCGTGACGCTGCGGCGCGGGAGAAGGTGCTGCTCGACCGCATCGCCGAGCTCGAGGCGCGGCTGGAGTAGGGGGCGGGGGGTGCGCGGGGTGTTCCACTCGCGGGCGCTGGGGGCGGGTTCCCGCGCGTGGGTGCGAAAAGTGGGTCGTGGCGCCCGGGAGGTGGAGTTTCTGGTCCTCTCGGCGGCGGACGGGGCGGGATCCCGCGCCATTCGTCGTCGAGCGGAGCGTCACGTGCGCGGGGTGTTCCACTCGCGGGCGCTGGGGGCGGGTTCCCGCGCGTGGGTGCGAAAAGTGGGTCGTGGCGCCCGGGAGGTGCTCGGCGCGCACTGGCGCCGGGGACGCAGCCCGTGCAGGGTGGTCGCATGACGACGGTCGGCGTGGTGCTCGCGGCGGGTGCGGGCACCCGGTACGGCTCCCCCAAGATCCTGGCGCACGACGGGCTCTGGTTGGACCTGGCGGTGCGGGCGCTGCGCGATGGCGGGTGCGACGAGGTCCTGGTCGTCGTGGGTGCCGCGGCACCGGAGATGCCTCCCGGCGCGCAGGCCGTGGTGAACGACGAGTGGCGCACCGGCATGGGCAGCTCGGTCCGGGTGGGCCTGCAGACATGTGAGACGACCGACGCCGACCTCGCGGTGCTGCACCTGGTGGACACCCCCGACATCGGCGCCGAGGTGGTGGGGCGGGTTCTCGACCACGCCGCGAGCACTGGAATCGCGCGGGCCACCTTCGACGACACTCCCGGTCACCCCGTGGTGCTCGCGCGCCGGTGGTGGGCGGAGGTCGCGGAGGCGGCGACGGGGGATCAGGGCGCCCGCACCTTCCTCAGCGGCAACCCCGACGTGATCACCGTCGAGTGCGGGGACCTCGCGACGGGTCGCGATCACGACCGCCCGAGCCCCTGACGATTACGCCGAGGCCCGGCTGGGCACAGGACAGTCATGCCGATGAGTTCGTCCGAAGGTAAGTCCTGGACCCGCGACCGTGTCCACGCCCTGGGGTCCGAGCGACCCGTCTCCGTGCTCGACATCGGACCGGGGGTGGGGACCTACGCGAAATTGCTTGCAGGGCCGCAGCTCTCCCGCATCACCGGTGTCGAGATCTGGGAGCCGTACGTGGAGACCTACCGCCTCCACGAGTACTACGACGAGATCATCCTCGGTGACGCGCGCACGGTGGATCTGCCGACGGCGGACGTGGTGATCATCGGCGACGTGGCGGAGCACATGACCGAGGCCGACGCGGTGGCGCTGTGGGCCAAGTGCTGTGCGGTCGCGACGCGGGCGGCGTACCTGTCGATCCCGATCGTCCACTACCCGCAGCACGAGATCGAGGGCAATCCGCACGAGATCCACGTCGACGAGGACTGGAATCACGAGCGCGTGCTGTCCTCCTTCGAGGGCATCGGCGCCTGGGAACTCGGGTCCGAGGTCGGCGTCTACGAACGACTGCTCGCCTGACCGGACCGGAGAAGCCTGCCCAGTTCCTCGAGGTCGTCGACGACGAACTCCCAGTCGTCGGTGGGTTCGGACTCGGTCTGCTGCGGTCCGTGCTCGTGCGGGCGGCGCACGAAGGCGGTCTGTAGTCCGCACCCACGGGCGGCGGCGAGATCATCGTTGTGTGTCGCGACCATCAGGCACTGGCCGGGCGCGAGATCGAGCAACTCCGCCGTCCGCAGATACGACTCGGGAGTCGGCTTGTAGGCCTGCACCACCTCCGCGCCGAGGACCGCGTCCCAGGGGATGCCGGCACGCTTGGCCATGTCGAGGAGCAACGACACGTTGCCGTTGGACAGGGGTGCCACGATGACGGACTCGCGGACGGCTGCGATACCGGCGACCGAGTCCGGCCACGGCGGCAAGCGGTGCCACGCCAGAGTGAGATCGTCGACCGCCTCGGTGGGGAGCACGTACTCCGCCAGCAGTTCCACGAGACTCTCGCGGTGCAGCACGTCGAGCTTGGTGAAGGGGCGCTCACCGGTCCGGATCGGTTGCATCGAGGGCTGGTACCTCGCACGCCACAGGTCCGCGAAGTCGCCCGGATCGATGTCGTCGCGTTCGGGGGCGTACTCCTCCAGCCAGCGCCGCACCTCGTCGGCGATACCCCCGCGCCAGTCGACGACGGTGCCGAACACGTCGAAGAGAGCGGCCCGGACCTCTGTCACGACGAGTGCCCGTACGAGCCGGGAGACGGGAACGCCCGCCCTCGTCGATCGGTTCTCACGTGCGGACTGTCGTCGGCCATGAGAGGAGCGTAACGGGGGCGGGCGTCCGGCCGGCTCACTTCAGTTCTGCGAGAACAGTTCCCTGGGTGATGGCGGAGCCGGGCTCCACGGCGAGTCCGGTGACGACGCCGTCCTTGTGGGCGGTGACGGGGTTTTCCATCTTCATGGCCTCGAGGACGGCGATGAGGTCTCCGGCGACGACTTCTTGGCCCTCGGTGACGGCGACCTTGACGACGGTGCCCTGCATGGGTGCAGTGACGGCGTCACCGGACGCGGCTGCGCTGCCGGCGCCGCCACGGGTGCGCGCCTTGGGTTTGCGACGAATGACGTTGCCACCGGCAGCAGCGGTGCCGCCGAGCGAGAACTGGCCGGGCAGGGACACCTCGACACGGCGGCCGCCGACCTCGACGACGACGTTCTGGCGGGGTCCGTTCTCGTCGTCCTCGATGGGGGCGCCGGCGGTGAACGGTTCGACGGTGTTGTCCCACTCGGTCTCGATCCACCGGGTGTGGACGTCGAAGGACTGACCGTCGCCGATGAAGGCCGGGTCGGAGACGACGGCGCGGTGGAACGGGATGACGGTGGCGAGGCCCTCGACGCGGAACTCGGCGAGGGCGCGGCGGGAGCGGGCGAGGGCTTCCTCGCGGGTGGCGCCGGTGACGATGAGCTTGGCGAGCATGGAGTCGAACTGGCCGCCGATGACGGAGCCGGACTCGACACCGGAGTCGACGCGCACGCCGGGGCCCTCGGGGGCGATGAAGGTGGTGACCGGTCCGGGGGCGGGGAGGAAGCCGCGGCCGGCGTCCTCACCGTTGATGCGGAACTCGAAGGAGTGTCCGCGCGGTGCCGGGTCCTCGGTGATGGAGAGTTCGTCGCCGTTGGCGATGCGGAACTGCTGCAGCACCAGGTCGATGCCGGAGGTCTCCTCGGTGACGGGGTGTTCGACCTGCAGGCGGGTGTTGACCTCGAGGAAGGAGACGAGTCCGTCCTGGCCGACGAGGTACTCGACGGTGCCGGCGCCGTAGTAGCCGGCTTCCTTGCAGATGGCCTTGGCGGAGGCGTGGATCTCGGCGCGCTGGTCGTCGGTGAGGAACGGTGCGGGAGCTTCCTCGACGAGCTTCTGGAAGCGGCGCTGCAGGGAGCAGTCGCGGGTGCCGGCGACGACGACGTTGCCGTGCTGGTCGGCGATGACCTGCGCTTCGACGTGGCGGGGCTTGTCGAGGTAGCGCTCGACGAAGCACTCGCCGCGGCCGAAGGCGGAGACGGCTTCGCGGGTGGCGGAGTCGAAGAGCTCGGGGATCTCCTCGCGGGTGCGGGCGACCTTCATGCCGCGTCCGCCGCCGCCGAAGGCGGCCTTGATGGCGATGGGGAGGCCGTGCTCGTCGGCGAAGGCGAGGATCTCGTCGGCGTCCTTGACTGGCTCGGACGTGCCGGGCACGGAGGGGGCCTTCGCGCGGGTGGCGATGTGGCGGGCGGTGACCTTGTCGCCGAGGTCGCGGATGGACTGCGGGGACGGTCCGATCCAGATCAGGCCGGCGTCGAGGACGGCCTGGGCGAAGTCGGCGTTCTCGGAGAGGAAGCCGTAGCCGGGGTGGATCGCATCGGCGCCGGACTTGGCGGCGGCGTCGATGATCTTGTCGATCGCGAGGTAGGACTCGGCGGAGGTCTGACCGCCGAGGGCGAAGGCTTCGTCGGCGAGGCGGACGAAGGGCGCGTCGGCGTCGGGTTCGGCGTAGACCGCGACGGAGGTGTAGCCGGCGTCGGCCGCTGCGCGGATCACACGTACCGCTATCTCACCGCGGTTCGCGACGAGAACCTTGCTGATGCGGGCAGTGGCGTGGCTGGGCACGAAGCCTCCTGTGAGGTCGGGTGGGCCGTCGCGTGGTGTCGCTCCGGCGGACGAGCACGGGCCTTCGCCCGCGCCATCGGTTGGTCATCCTAGTTTCGGAGTGTAGGGGTGAGGTCACTCCGGGCCCGCACGAGGTGTGTCCCGGTGGTCACGACGTCGCTGAGCACGGTCCGCAGTTCTGCCACGAACCGGTGGACGGCAGCGGTGGCGACCTCGCTGCTGGGGAACCGGGCCGAGATGTTGACGCCCTGCGGAGTGCGATGCACCCACAGGTAGACGTCGTGGTCGTACTTCCTGCTCCGCAGTGCGCGCGCGTTGACGTCGGGCCACGTCCGCGCGTCGGGTGCGAAGCGCACGTCCATGAAGGAGACGACGAAACGCGGGGTGTCGTGCAGGTCGATCGCCTCGGCGACGAGATCGAGGGGGACGCGCGAGATCGGACGAGTGCGTGCGATCTCGGCTCCGGCGCGCACGACGACGTCTCCGAACGACTCGCCGTCCGCGACGTCGAACGCGAGGGGAGCCACGCCGACGAACCAGCCGAGGGACGCGGCCCACGACGGGTCGTGACGGGTGTGCATCGGGGTGACCGTGCGGAAGCGCCCGGCACCGGACACGGCAGCCGCCGCAGCGCCCATCGAGGCCATGAGGCCGGCGGAGAAGCCCGGACCGGCGCGGCGGCACGCCACGGTGAACGCGTCCGCCTCCTCGGGCGAGAGGATCCACGCGGACAGTCCGGCCTGCGGGATCGGCACCTCCGGGACAGGTCCGATGTCGAGCGGGAAGGACGGGAATCGTCCCCCGTCCTCGGCGAGGAAGTTCGCCCACTCCACGGCGGCGTCGTGCGTCCGGTCGACCCCGCTGCAGAGGGTGCGCTCGAGTTCGCCGAAATCGAGGTAACTGCCGGTGGGGAAGAGCCCTGCCGGGGCGCCGGTGGTCTCCTGCTCGTAGAGGCGGGTGAGTTCGTGCGCGATGAGCACGATGGACAGCCCGTCGATGATCGAGTGATCGGCGGCGAAGAACACGGTGAAGTGGTCCGGTGCCGCGTCGCCGCCGGAGTGTCCGGTGGGTTCGAGAGTGACGAACGCGTACGACGGCCACACCAGCGGCGACGTGTACTCGTCGAACAGGTGCTGAAGATGCTGGTACACCTCGCCGGCCTGCGTGCACGCGTCCTGCTGGATGACCCAGATGTCGGTGGCACCGACCGGGGCCGTCACGCGCGAGAGCAGGCCCGTGTCGGGGTCGACGGTGGCGTTGGACCGCATGCCCTCGTGCCGGTCGATCCACGCCAGCACCGCGCGCCGGAACGCGGCGGTGTCGAGCGGGCCCGCGATGTCGAACGCGGTGCCGAGCCACGACTCGCGACCGGCGGACGGCCGGGCCAGGGTGCGACGCAGGTGCGCCTCGTGCACGTAGGAGGTGGGCCGATCGTCGGGCAGCCACCCCGCGTCCTCCGGCGTCGATGCGTGCGGACCGACACTCGGGATCCATTCGGTGAGGGTGCCTGCCGGAATCGGGTAGTCGACCAGTTCGGTGAACTCCACGATTCGGCTGTCCTTCCACACCGGCGCGACGCCCCGTCCGGACGCCGCTCTCGGTACCTCAGTCTACCGCCGAGAGCGACATTGTCCGAACAAAGCGGCGAGTCAGGACCGCAGGTGCTGTTTGACGCGGCTGAGCATCGCCGACATCCCGCGCAGCCGTAGCGGACTCACGGCCGCCGCGAGTCCCAGCTCGGTGTAGAAGTCGTCCGGGACGTCGAGGATGTCGTCGGCGGGAAGACCGTCGAGCCCCTGCGCCAGGATCGACGCGAAGCCGCGCGTGGTCGGTGCCTCCGGCGGGGCGCTGAAGTACAGGCGCACCGCAGACCGGTCGGACGAGTCCACCGACAGGAACAGCGGTGACTGGCACTCCGGGACGGGCTCCATCGCGGCCTGCTCGAGACCTGCGGGCAAGGCCGGCAGCTCCTTGCTGAACTCGAGCAGCATCGTGATCTTGTCCTGGCCCTCGACGGCCGCGAAGTCGTCGACGATCTCGGCCAGCGGCGCGGGCAGTGTTCCGCTCATTGCAGGGCTCCGGGCTCCTCGCCGCGCGCGATCGGTGTGCGCACGGCGTTGCCCCACTCGGTCCAGGAACCGTCGTAGTTCCGGACGTTCTCGTAGCCGAGCAGATGCGTCAGCACGAACCACGTGTGCGACGACCGCTCGCCGATGCGGCAGTACGCGATGACGTCGGCGTCGGAGGACACGTCCCCGTAGACCTCGTCGAGCTCGGTGCGGGACTTGAACCGGCCGTCGGGTGCCGCGGCCTTCGCCCACGGGATGCTCAGCGCTGTCGGGATGTGTCCACCGCGCAGCGCGCCCTCGTCGGGGTAGTCGGGCATGTGGGTGCGCTCGCCGGTGTACTCGGCGGGGGACCGCACATCGACCAGCGGGCCGGATCCGAGGTGTGCGAGGACGTCGTCCTTGAACGCACGGATGGCTGCGTCGTCGCGCTCGACGACGGGGTAGTCCGCCCCGGAGATGTCGGGGACGTCGAGTGTGGTGTCGCGGTTCTCGGCGAGCCAGGCGTCGCGTCCACCGTCCAGCAGGCGCACGTCCTCGTGGCCGAACAGAGTGAAGACCCACAGCGCGTACGCGGCCCACCAGTTGCTCTTGTCGCCGTAGATGACGACGGTGTCGTCGCGCGAGATGCCCTTGCGGTTCATCAGGTCGGCGAACTTCTCGCCGTCGACGTAGTCGCGCGTGACGGGGTCGTTCAGGTCGAGATGCCAGTCGATCTTGACCGCGCCGGGGATGTGGCCGACGTCGTAGAGGAGCACGTCCTCGTCGGACTCGACGACCTTGAGTCCGGGTGTGCCGATGTTGGCGGAGAGCCACTGCGTCGTGACGAGTCGTTCGGGGTGCGCGAACGACGCGAAGGCGGGGTGGGGATCTGGCGCGACGGACACGTGCGTCTCCTGAGGTTGTCAGACGGGGGGTCGAACTGATTGTGCGTGACCACACGATCCTAGGGCGCGCGTCGGGACGGCGTCAGACGCTGGTGTCGTCGATCCCGTCACGATGCGCCGCGGCGCTCTCCCACAGATCGGCGATGCCGACACCCACCTCGGCGAGCAACCGGCGTACCAGCGGCAGCCCGATACCGATGACGGACGACGGGTCACCCTCGATGCCGTCGACGAACCAGCCACCGAGACCGTCGAGGGTGAACGCGCCCGCGACGGCGAGTGGCTCGCCCGAGCGAAGGTATGCCTCGAGGTCCCGCTCGGTCGGCGAGGAGAAGTGCACCGTGGTCCCGCAGTGGGCCGCGCCGCGTGCGGTCACCCGGCCGTCGTCGAGCCGTAGGACGCAGTGACCGGTGAGCAGGTCACCGCTCGCACCGGCCATCGCCGCCCAGCGTTCGCGAGCGACGGCGACGTCTCGTGGTTTGCCCACGAGGTCGCCGCCGATCGACAGCATGGAGTCGCAGCCCACGACGACGACGGTGCCGGTCGACAGCTCCGGATCGTGGGCGAGAGCCTCTGCGATCACGGCCGCCTTGGCCGCGGCCAGCTCGGTGACCACCACCTCGTGGGGGGAGTCGGAGGGCAGTGCTGCGGCGACCGCGTCCTCGTCGACGTCCGAGACTCGGACGATCGGATCCACCCCGGCTGCCCGCAACACGGACAGGCGGGCGGGCGAGCGCGACGCGAGTACGAACCGGACCGTCACCGCGGTCCGGTGACCCCGGTGGTGAACGAGTAGGGCGAGAAGGCCGTGCCCGCGCGGTGCATGGTGGACGGGCGACCCCAGTGATCGAGCACGGGGATCTCGGTCGGCCCGGCGTCGGCCGTGGCGGCGGACAGGACGGCCACGAGGGCGGCGATCTCCTCGTCGGTCGGGTTGCCCGACTCGACGCGCAGGAAGGGCGCCGAGGGAGCGGTCTCGTCCGTACCGGACTCGGTCCGGTCGTCGGCTGATGTCACGAAGCGTCTCCTCCAGGTGCAGGTGTTCCCCGAACTCTAGGGGACGGTGACCGACGCGTCGGCCGCGGTCCGGGTGTCCACCGCGAACCGTAGGGCGGCCTCGCACGGCTGGGCGACGAGTGCGAGGTGGTCCGTGACGGCGGCCACGAAGGCCTCGATCGTGGTGCGGGCGGTCGGGTTGTCGGGGAACCGGCTCCGCAGTGCGAGACCGTCCGCGGTGCGGGAGATCCAGAACTGCGCGTCGTCGGAGACGGTGACGTTGGAGATGTGGTGGGCGTCGATGCTGCGCAGCAGGTCGTGTCCGGGGGCCGACCGGTAGTCGACGTAGGACACCATGAAGACGTCCTTGCGCGGGCGCCGGAGTCCGCCCGCGGCCTCGACCACGCGGGCGATGGGCACCTCGCCCAGCGCGACCGCGCGTCGCACCGCCGGACCGGCCGAGCGGATCGTGGCCCTCAGGTCGCTCTCGGTGACCACCTCGAGCGGCGCGTTGGTGACGAACCAGCCGACGGACGACCGCCACGCCGCGGATCGACGGGTGTGCAGCGGGAACAGCAGGGGAACCGTGGCGCCACCACCGAGGTCGCGTACCGCGTGCGCCATGGCCGCGAGCACACCGGCGTAGAGGCTGGCCCCGTCGGCCCGGCACCCGGTCTCGGCCGCGTCGGCCTCCCGTGCGGTGAGCAGGGTGTCGACGCGGACCGCACAGCGGTCCGTGCGCCCGTGCGGGACTCCGAGATCGAGAGGGAACTGCGGCGGAGCGCCGGCGCCCGCGTGCAGGAAGTCGACCCACGTGCGGAGCCGGTCGTCCTCGAGGTCGATCGGCGTGCCCGCGGACTCGGCTGCGCAGTAGTCGACGAAGTCACCCGGATCCGGCGCGGTCTCCGGCTCGCCGAGATAGCCCCGACGGACGTCGTCGATGACGACCGCCAGCGAATACGCGTCGACGTGCGCGTGATCGAACCCGCACACCACCGTGGAGACGTCCGGACGATCGATGGCGAGGAAGGTGTAGGCCGGTGCGGAGAAGGGAGCGCACGCGGCGTCGAGCGCGCCGCGCACGACGCGGTGTGCCTCCGGGACGGACGGGACCGCGATGTCCGGTCGTCGTCGGAGGGTGAGCGCACCCTGCGGATGGTTCACGCGTGACGGACCGGAGTCGGACCGCACGAACCCGGTCCGGAGCGAACCGTGGCGTGCGACCAACCGCTCGAGAGAACGCTCCAGGGCATCGGTGTCCAGCGGCCCCGGGACGTCGAACGATGCTGCGAGCCACGTGCTGCCGTCGTCGACGTCGGCGAGGTGCGCACTCTGGTTGAACGACGGCGGGACCGTCGACGGGACGGGTTCGGCGTCGGAACGCACGAGCCACTGCAGGACGACGCCGGGGCGCGGGGCCCAGGCGTCCACTCCGATCACGTGCACGCGCCACCACCGACGACGCGGTTCCCGTCCCGCGCGACCGTCTGCAGGACCTCCCGCAGGTGCTGGTGGTATCGCGCCACCTGCCGCTGAGCCTTGGGCGTCGCGGGAGTCTGCGACCCGAGATAGAAGTGGCGATCGTCCCGGTTGAACCACATGGACGCGTTCGCGGTGCGGCCCTCGCCGGTGAACAGGATCGCGTCGTCGTCGGCCTCGGAGGCGTGTCCGGGGAACCAGCGGAAATCGATGTAGGACAACAGGTGCGGGCTCGATGCCAGTCCGGCGCCGCCGACGCCGGACTCGAAGAGCAGCTGCAGCACCTTCCCGATCGGCGCTGCCGCGGTGGCCTTCGTGCGGGCGTAGGCCTCGCTCGCTCGACCGACGAGGGTGCGGAAGTCGCCGACGCCCGCCACGGGGAACGTCACGGGCGCGAAGTTGCAGAACCAGCCCTGGGACAGGGCGAAGTCCCCGAGATGGCGGGTACCGAGCACGGTGATGCCGGCGTAGTCGTCGCGGCCCGCGAGCTCGTGATCGGTGATCGCGACCGCGGCGAACAGGCCCGTGACGAACTTCCCACCCGCCTCCCGGCACGCGGCGTCGAAGGCCGCGGTGTCGTCCGCGCCCAGCAGGTCCATCTCGATCGGTTCGACGGGAGCGGTCTCACCCGGTGCGAGTCCGAGGTCGAGCGGGAAGGACGGCATCGCGCCGCCGTGGGCTCGCACGACGTCGATCCACTCGGCCAGCTCGGGGGAGTCGGCGTCGACGGCCTCGGCCCTCTCGTTCTCGATCGCGACGTGCTCGAGGAAGCTTCCGGTCCACGCCGAGATGTCGGTGGGTGCACGGTTCGACTGCGCCGCGCGATAGAGATCGATCAGCTCCGCCAGGACCAGGACCTGAGAGGCGCCGTCGGAGAACGCGTGGTCCGCACCGTAATAGAGCGTGAATCCCCCCGGTCGCGCCACCGCCCCGAACGCCACGGCGGGCCAACTCAGGGGTGTGGCGTCCCGCGAGAGCCGATCGCGCACGTAGTCGAGGAACTGGTCGGGCGCCGAGCACTCGCCCGCGGAGACGGCCCGCAGGCGCGCGGCCGCCGGGGGAACGCGGCGCCGCACGACCGCGGCGCCGTCCGTCTCGAACCACGTCTGCAGTCCCTCGTGGCGCAGGAGGAACTGCTCGAAGGCGAGGGTCAACGCGGCGACGTCGAGATCTCCGGCGACCTCGGTCGCGGAGCCGAGGTACGCGGTGTGCGTGCCTCCCCGGTCCGCCACCGCGCGCACACCGCGAACATGGTTCTCCTGCAGGAACGACGGCGGGGTGGGATCGACCGGTGCGGACTCGACGAGCGGCCGTGCGTCGTCGACCGGATGCCACTCGAGCAGTTCGCCGGGTGCGGGTTTCCAGTTGCGCATCGCCGTGATGATCATGCGTGCACCGTCCTGTCCGCCCCGCTCTCGACGACGGCGCCGGCGGACTCGCGCAACACCTCCTGGAATCGGGCGAGGTAGGCGTGCACGTTGCGGACCGCCTCCTCGTGGCCGGGGAACCGGGCCGCGATGCTGAGGCCGAGCGGCGTGCGGAGAATCCAGAAGTAGACCTCGTCGCGGGAGGCGGTGGCACTGCGGAGTGTGCGCGTGTTCCACAGCGGCCACGACTCGGCATCGGGGGTGTGACGCAGATCGAGGTAGGACACCACGAACTGCGGCACCGAGTCCACGTTCAGCAGCCGCGCGACACGGGAGTACGGCTGGCGTGCATAGCCCTTGACGGCGTCCAGGCCGGCGGCGGCGCGGCGCACGGCGTCGTCCACGTCCGAGGCGGGGTCGACGTGGACGTCGACCGGCACCACTCCCACGTACCAGCCGACCGATTCGGCGTACTGGGGCTCGAAGCGCGTGTGCATGGGCATGGTCACTCGCAGTCGGCGTTCACCCGCGAGGTCGCGGGAGGTCAGTGCCAGCGCACCGACCACGGCCGCGGTCATGGACGCACCCCGCGCGCGGGTGTGTGCGGCGAGCGCGTCGGTGTCCGCCGCACTCAACAGGTACCGGGAGAGACTGCTCTGCCGCTCGGGACCGTGCTCGTCGTCGGCGCCGACCGGGAGGGGGAACGGGGGGAAGCTGCCGTCGGAGAGGAAGGACGACCAGGTGCGGACCACCTCGTGGTCCGGGGTCAGGCAGTCACCGGTCTCCCGGTCGACGACGCTGAAGTCGAGATGACTGCCGATCGCCGCCAGCCGTGGATCGCGCGCGTGGATCTCGAACTCGTACAGCCGGCGGAGTTCGCTGACGGCCAACAGCATCGAGTACGCGTCCATGACGGAGTGGTCGGCTCCGAAGACGAGCAGGAACCGGTCCGTCTCGTCGTCCTCCTCGGTCGACGAACCCGGGGCGATGTCCTCGACCGTGGCGACCACGCAGTGCGGCCACCGGAACGGCGACAGGGTGCGGGCGAAGAAGTCCGAGACGTCGGCGTGCACGTCGGATCCCGTGCGCCGACGCCCGAGTACACGCGGAACCACGTCCACCGCATCCTCCGGGACGGTGGAGCGGGCGAGACGGGCGCCGCCGTCGGCGTCGACGCCGTCCGTCGTGACCGTCGAGCGGAAGGTCTCGTGGCGAGAGGTCCAGGCGCGCAGAGCACGACGCAGCGCCTCGGCGTCGTACCGGTCGTGGATCTCGAACACCGCCCCGATCCAGGCTGCGCCGATCTCGTCCGAGGATCCCGTGGCAGCCTTGGCGAGGCTGTGACGGCAATGTTCCTCGTGCGTGTAGGCCAGTGGTCGGTCGTCCCGATACCAGCGGTCGGTCGCGGTGACGGTGGGGATCCACTCGGTCACCACGCCCCGGGGGAGCGGGTGATCGGCGAGCTCGGTGAATTCCATCTTCGGTCTCACGTCCGTTCGGGTCGAGATCGCAGGGTCGGGAAGTGGAGCGGTGCGCTCAGGGCATTCCGCGATCGGTGCGGGGGCGCAGGAGATGTCGCGCGGAGAAGGATCCGCTGTCGCTGTCGTAGGCGCGGATCATCACGAGTCGGCAGGCGTGGAGCACGGACACCCCCGGCACGTACAGCACGAGCGCTGCCGCCGCGAGCGCGTGGCGTCGATGCAGTCGTAGGGTTCGGGGGAGGCACGCCATGTAGCGGACGAATGACCGCATTCCCGATTCCATTCGGCGCGGCGACACTCCCACGGTGAGGGAGGGCAGAAAGGCGTTGCGCCCGCCCGACTCCTGGACGCAGAGCCCCATGTCGACGTCCTCGAAGACGTCGCGGCGCAGCGAGACGTCCTCGCGGATCAGCTTCCACGTCTCGCGGCGCAGGATCATGTTCGAGCCGTACAGGACCGGAACGTCGCGGACCTCCGGGGTGGACGGCGACCGCCGGGCGAGCGGTGACCACCGCGCCTTGATGCGGGCGGCCGCGTCGCCGTAGGGCAGCTCGTACGCCTCACCGCGTCCGCACGCGGCGGCCCAGTGCTGATGGACGTCGGCGGCGAAGAAGTCGAGAATCGTTGACGCCCAGTCATCGGGCACGCGGGTGTCGGCATCGATCCGGGCGACGAGATCCCCGGACGCCGCATCCATACCGGCGTTCCGGGCGAAGACGAGACCCTGCTGCTTCTCGGTCACCACGCGGATCTCGGGGTGGTCCGTGGCATGTCGTCGCACGATGTCACGGGTGCCGTCCGCGGAGTTGTTGTCCACGACGATGATCTCGGTGATGCAGTCGAGCTGGGTGCACAGCAGGTCCAGGCACGCGCCGATGCACTCCTCCTCGTCGAATGCCGGGACGACGACGGACAGGGACAGTCGGTTCATCGGGAGGTCTCCGTTCGCGAGGCGGTCGGGTGCAGCGGGGCCGTGCGGCGCTGCGCTGCCGCCTCGACGAGGTCGGCGCACCGCCGGACCGCATCGGTGGGCGAGACGAGGGAATTCGAGAGACGCTCTGCAGCAGAACGTGTCCGTGGGTGGAGCACCCGAGCCAGAGCGGCATCGAGCGAGGCGGAGGACGCCGATCGTGCGGCGACGCTCGCGCCGACTCGCGAGGCGACGACGCGTCGTCCCCACAGGGGTTGATCGGCACCGACGTGACACACGAGGGTGGGTCGACCGGCGCGCAGACCGGCGGCGGTGGACCCGGCGCCGCCGTGGTGGACGACGGCCTCGCACTGCGGGAGCACCGCGGTGTGGTCGACGGCCGACACCGAGAGGACATCGTGCCCGAACTCGCTGGAACCGGGGGCGTTCTCGCGCAGCAGCCGGTCGTCCCAGCCGCCGACGAGCAGAACGCGTCTCCCGGCACGCCGAACGGCAGCGACGAGTTCGTCGAGAAGAGCCGCGCCGCCGGGGACCGTCATGCTGCCGAACCCGATGTACACCGGTGGTGTGCCCGCGCGGAGCCAGGAATCGAGACCGTCGGTGACCGGGGCAGCTCGCTGCACCGCGGCGCGAGTGCGGGCGTCGGGATGCAGGAAACCGGTGAGAGGTCGCGCCGGGCCCCATTCCTCCGTGAGCCCGGGGAACAGCGCCGCGTCGTACGCCTGGATCTCGGTGACGCCGGAACGCGCCAGCGCCCCAGCGACACTGGATGTCATGGGCGGAAGTCCGAGTTCTGCTCGGAGGGTGGTGTGCGCACCACGGGAGGCGCGCCACAGTGTGGTGTCGAGCGCCCACCACGCCGCGCGGTGCACGAACCCCGGGAGGGCCGACGGTACCGGGACGACGGAGGCGACGCCGTTGCTGCGAACCGGGCAGAAGTGCAGGGGTACGTAGGGGATCGAGTGCACCTCGGCCACGTCGTACGCGCTCTCCTGACCGACGGACGACCCCACGAGGACATCGCTGCCGGCGGCCAGGTCGGTCAGCGCGGCTCGCGCGGCGCGACCTCCCGCGACGGTGACGGCCGTGACGGCTGCCAGCCGGCGGCGCGGGTTGCGCGAGGCCATGTCTCGGGTCACGAGGGGCGAGGTGAGCAGCTCCGCGGTGTCCACACCGCACGGGCGAGCATCGAGGCCGGCGGACGCGGCGAAGGCGACGAGGTTCGGCGGAACGGCGAGCACCACACGGTGTCCACGTCGTTCCAGCTCGGTGGCCAGGACGACGCCGGGCTGCACGTCGCCTCTACTTCCCTGAAATGCCAACGTGACCTGCATGTCTCACCCCCTCGAGCGTTGCTCCGCGACCCCCGCGCGCCGAGCGTCCGCAACTGATGACCTCCGCGAACTGTTCGTGGAACGACCATTGCAGACATGGTGGGACTCCGCCAATCGTGACGTCCTACGCCACACCGACACGCCAGGGTGACGAGTGTCTCGCTGTCCGAGTTGCGATCGGGCCCGTCGTGACATCCCACGCCGCTGCGCCGACCCGACCTCCTTGTTCGGCGTATTCGGCTGTCAGCCTTGACAAGTCGACTGCGACGCTGCTTGTGACCAGCGTGCGTTCCCGACCTCGAGGTCTGTCCGTGGTCCAGTTCTCGGATCGGCACCACGACATGCCGTCCCGTGCGTCGAATGGTACGAACAAGTGACACAAGCGGACGAGACGCCATTTCCGGCGCACTCCACATCAGGTATGTCCGAGGGGGAATCGAGTCGTGCGCATCGTCATGGCCGTCAGCGGAACGCGAGGCGACGTACAACCTGCCGTCGTCCTGGGTTCGGATCTGGCGGGCCGGGGCCACCACGTGGTCATGGCAGTTCCGCCCAACCTCGTGCACCTGGCCCGCGGGGTCGGACTCGAGACGGTGCCGTTCGGGTACGACACCCGCGAGCACATGAACTCGGACCTGGTCCGTCACGGCCTGTCCCGCGGGTCGGTCGCCGACCGTGCGCGGGCGCTCGCCGCACTGTGGAACTTCGGGTGGGACCAGATGGTGACGGAACTGCGCGACGTCGTCGACACCACGGCGCCGGACGTGCTGCTCACCGGCATCACCACCGAACAGATCGCGCTGCCCCTCGCCGAGGCGCGCGGGATCGGTCTCGTCGCGCTGCATCACGCGCCGGTGCGCTCCAACCCGCGGTATTCACCGGTGCCCGGCATCGACGGTGCGCCGGCTGCGGTCGTCGGACTTGCCTGGACCGTGCTGGACCATGTCCTGTGGACGGCGACCCGGCGGCGCGAGAACACGCTGCGCCGCTCCCTGGGCATCCCCACGGTGTCGTCACCGCTTCCCGGTCGCATGGCCCGTCGCCGGACCGTCGAGATCCAGGCCTAC
This sequence comes from Rhodococcus sp. NFXS4, assembly GCF_058139645.1. NCBI lineage: Bacteria > Bacillati > Actinomycetota > Actinomycetes > Mycobacteriales > Nocardiaceae > Rhodococcus > Rhodococcus sp. NFXS4. The sequence goes on along the minus strand of NZ_CP192221.1, from coordinate 2,751,970 downwards.
GACCGGGTGTTCTGCCCCGAACTCGCCGTCGACTGGGACGGCACGCGTCCCCTCACAGGTTTCCTCGAGGTGTCCCCGGAGCTGCGGGCACGGATGGATCCGCAGCCGTCCGACCCGTCCCTGGACGAGTGGATCGACGACGGCCCCCCGCCCGTCTACGTCGGCTTCGGATCCATGCCGGTGACGAACCCGGCGGCCGTCCTGGCCGCCGTCGCGGATGCCGCGGCGCGCGTGGGCGAACGGGTTCTGCTGTGCGCCGGCTGGAACGACGTCGACTCCGCAGACGCGCTCGGTGATCACGTCCGTGTGACCGGCGCCGTCGACCACGCCGCGGTCTTCCCCCGGTGCCGCGCCGTCGTGCACCACGGCGGCGCGGGGACCACCGCGGCGGGACTGCGGGCCGGACGGCCGACGGTGGTGTGCTCGGTGTCGTCCGATCAGCCCTTCTGGGGTCGGCGGGTCGTCGCCCTGTCGTGCGGCGCCGCGATGTCCGCCTCCGACATCACGGCGCAGTCGTTGGAGAAGGCGTTGCGCCTCGCTCTGACGCCCGAGGCGGCCGCGGGCGCAGCCGCCGTGGCCGCCGCCATGACGAGTCCCGCGGAGGCGGTCCGCCGCGCGTCCGACCTCGTGGAGTCGGCCCGCCCCGCACCGACGGACGCGGTGGTCGCATGACGGCGCGGCTTCAGGATCAGGACTTCACCTACTGGTTCCTCTCCGAGGCGTTCGGGTGGGACGTGATCCTGCAACTCGTGTGGCGCTTCGACGACGCGGTGCCGGACGCTGACGTGACGGCGATGGCGGTGGGACTCGCGCGCGGAGCACTGCATCGACGCATCGTGCGACCGTCGATTCCCGTCGCCCGCCCGGGCTGGGTCCGGTCCGACCGGGATCCCGCCTTTCGGCTCGATGACGAGTCTGTGACACCGGACGAGGTCCTCGACTGGGCGACGCGCGATCTCGAGACCGTCGACCTCGACGCCGAGGCGGGGCGCTGCTGGGCGCTGCGGTCCACCCGGACGACCACCGGTGGATCGGCGCTGTCTCTCACCTGCCTGCACCTCGTCGCGGACGGCCGAGCGATGACGGCGGCCGCTGTGGCCGCCGTCGCCGACACGGCCGGGGTGCGCGACGACATCGGCGCCGCGCCGACCGGGCCGTCCGCACTCGTCGGGGACGTCGGCGACGCAGCACGTCAGGTGGTCGGAGCCGTGGCCGGCGTGGCACGGACCGCCGTCGCGGTGGTGTCCGATCTCCGCTCGACCGACTCCGGCGTCGCACGTCCGGCCTCCGTCACCCCGCGCACCCCCGCACACACCCGTGCGCCGCTGGCTCGTCCGTCCTGGGCGACGGTCACGGTGCCGGTGGCGGAGTGGGACGCCGTCGCGCAGCGTCACGGCGGGACACGGAACTCGTTGTTCGTCGCGGTACTCGCCGGTGCGCTCGTCGCCACCGGCTACGCAGACGACGGGCTGCCCGTGAAGGTCGGCATCCCGATGAGTCTGCGCCGGGGTGACGACGATCAGCGCAGCAACGCCACCGGGGGTGTGTCGATCTCACTCGCCGAGCGCGTGGTTCCGGGCTCCGATCTGGGCGGTGTCCGCGCGCTGTGCCGGGACGCGTTCGCGGCGCTGTCCGCCGGACGCCGGCCGGCGATGATTCATCTGCAGCCACTGCTCCAGGTACTCCCGCTGTCCGTCGTGACGTCCGTGGTGACGGGCGGCGGGTCCGGTATGCCCGACGTGGTCGCGTCGAATCTCGGGTCCTTCGACGGTCTCCGCCGGGTCGGCGGCCGTACCGCCACGGACGTCGCCTTCCGGGGAACAGCGCACCACGTCGACCCCGCCGGCACGCAACGCTTCGGCGAGGGCGTGCAGTCCTGGTACCTGGAGACGGACGGTGCGGCGACCTTCGCCGTGGCCGGGTTCGACGAGACACGCGTGGGTTCCGCGCAGGCGCTGACGGCAGCCCTGTCCGCGGAGCTCACCGGATGGGATGTGCCGCATGAGTTCTGGTGACGTGACCACTGCTCAGGTCCGCCCGGCAGACCGCGTGGCGGGTGCCGACGAGTCGTACGCGTTGGCGGAGCGACTCTTCGGATGGACGGCGCCGATCCAGTACCTGTGGATCTTCCCGGCCGACCCAGGTGCGGACGCCGTCGCGACGCTCGCCGACCGGCTCGCGTCGGGATCGTTCGACCGCCGGGTGGTCCCCACCTCCGTGCCGTTCGGCCACGACCGATGGGTGCGGGCCGAGCGCCCCGCCACGGTGTACACCGAACCGGGCACCATCGCGGATGACGCGGTGGGGGACTGGGTCGATGCGCGGCTCCGTGCGGCCGATCTCGACCCGTCTGCCGGACGCGGGTTCACGCTCGAGTGCGCGCACACCGATACCGGGAGAACCGTTCTGGCACTGCTGGTCTCGCACATGATCGCCGATGGCCAGGCCGTGTACGCGGCGCTCGATGCGGCTCGCCGGGGGCCGACGCGCTCGGCACTGCCCACCGGGCGTGACGTCGCCGGGTGGGCCGGCGTGCGGGGCGATCTCCGTGACGCGGGGGCGCAGATTCCGGCGGTGGCGCGGGCTCTCGCGGTGATCGGGAAGGCGGCGGCGACGGCCGGCGCGACGGCGCTGCGGACGGCGATCACGCGATCCCACGAGACTGCCCCGACTGCCGCGCCGGTCGCGGCTCGCGCGGACGAACCCACTCCGACCGAGTCCGACACCACCCTCGCCGTGGTGGATCTCGATCGCCGCGAGTGGGTCGACCGCGCGGCCGAGCACGGTGGTACGCCGAACAGCCTCTTCACGGCCGTCATGGGCGGGGTTCTGCGTGCGTCCGGCCATCCGACGGGTCCCGAGGGCACGCGCATCTGCATCGCGGTGAGCAACCGCGCCGACGGCGACGACAGAGCGAATGCGTCCGGGGGCGTGTGGATCCGGGTGCCCGGGCCGATCGGACCCGAGGTGGGGCTCGGCGAGATCCGCGCGCTGAGCAAGGCGGCGTTCGCGAAGTACGCGACCACGGACGACGCGGTCACAGACCACCTGCAGGCGGTGGCCAGGTTGCTTCCGGACCGGGTGCTCGGGCGGATGATGACGTCCATCGCCGGGCCGGACACCACCGTGTCGAACCTGGGCGCCGCGCCGCAGAGCGCTCTCGAACTCGGTGATCAGGTCGCGGAGTCGTTCGGGATCCGCGCGATCATGCAGGGCCGCGACGCGGCCGCCCGGCGTCGACAGGGACCGGCGATCGCCGCGTGGTCGGTGGAGTACGGCGACAAGGTGACGGTCACCGTGTTCGGCATCCACCCCGAGTACGCGGGAGACACCGGCCGGCTCCGCGAGACGGTGTCCGCGGAGCTCGACCGGTGGTCACTCGAGCACTCGTTCTGGTGAGGTCTAGAGCGGGATGTTGCCGTGCTTCTTCGGAGGCAGGGTGACCATCTTGCGTTCGAGCAGGCGCAGTGCGGTGACGATCTGTCCGCGGGTGTGGCTCGGAGGGATCACCGCGTCGACGTAGCCGCGTTCGGCGGCGACGTACGGGTTGACGAGGGTGTCCTCGTACTCGTTCTGCAGCTCGAGGCGCAGTGCGTCGACGTCGTCACCGTTCTTGGCGGCCTCGAGGAGACGTTTGCGGTAGACGAAGCCGACGGCGCCGGAGGCGCCCATGACGGCGATCTGCGCGGTGGGCCACGCGAGGTTGAGATCGGCGCCCATGTGCTTGGACCCCATCACGTCGTATGCGCCGCCGTACGCCTTGCGGGTGATGACGGTGATCTTGCCGACGGTGGCCTCGCCGTAGGCGTAGAGCAGTTTCGCGCCGCGGCGGATGATGCCGTTGAACTCCTGATCGGTGCCGGGCAGGAAGCCGGGGACGTCGACGAGGGTGATGATCGGGATGTTGAAGCAGTCGCAGGTGCGCACGAACCGGGCGGCCTTCTCGGAGGCGTCGATGTCGAGGGTGCCGGCGAACGCGGTGGGCTGGTTGGCGACGATGCCGACGCTGCGCCCGTCGACGCGGCCGAACCCGACGATGATGTTGCGGGCGCGCCCTTCCTGCACCTCGAGGAACTCGTCGTCGTCGAGGATGCGGCGGATGACCTCGTGCATGTCGTACGGGGTGTTCGGCGAGTCCGGGATCAGGGTGTCGAGTTCCAGATCCTCGGCGGTGAGGGAGTCGGCGATGGCCCCGTCGATGGGGTCCGAGGGGGCAAGGCGGGGCGCGGTGGCCTGGTTGTTCGAGGGGAGGTAGCCCAGGAGTTCGCGGACGTAGTCGAGGGCGTCCTGCTCGCCGGAGGCGACGTAGTGGGCGACGCCGGACTTCTCCATGTGGGTGTGGGCGCCGCCGAGGTCCTCCATGGTGACGTTCTCGCCGGTGACGGTCTTGATGACGTCGGGTCCGGTGACGAACATCTGGGAGGTCTTGTCGACCATGACGACGAAGTCGGTGAGGGCGGGGGAGTAGACGTGTCCGCCGGCGGCGGGTCCCATGATCAGGGAGATCTGGGGGACGACGCCGGACATGCGGACGTTGCGGTGGAAGATCTCGCCGTAGAGGCCGAGGGAGACGACGCCTTCCTGGATGCGGGCGCCGGCGCCCTCGTTGATGCCGACGAGGGGGCGTCCGGTCTTGAGGGCGAGGTCCATGACCTTGACGATCTTCTCGCCGTAGATCTCGCCGAGGCTGCCGCCGAAGACGGTGGCGTCCTGGGAGAACACGCACACGTCGCGGCCGTCGACGGTGCCGTAGCCGGTGACGACGCCGTCGCCGAAGGGGCGGTTGTCGGCGAGGCCGAAGTTGACGGAGCGGTGGCGGGCGAGGGCGTCGAGTTCGACGAACGAGCCCTCGTCGAGGAGCGCGGTGATGCGTTCGCGGGCGGTGAGCTTGCCCTTGGCGTGCACCTTCTCCACGGCCGCCTCGCCCATGGGCTTTTCGGCCTGGGCCTGGCGGGCGGCGAGCTCGGCCAGCTTTCCGGCAGTGGTGTGGATGTCGGGTGCGGCAGCCCCCGTCTCTTCTCGAGCCACTGATTCCTGCGCGGACGCATCCTGAACACTCGTCATAGACCAGCACTGTATCGACGCCGCGCCGCCGGACGTGGCAGGGGTGGTGCGTCGGCCGCGTCTCTATGCTCGGCCCCATGTGGGAGAACCTGGACAGACCGCCGCTCGACGGGCGTGCGCTCACGCGCGCACTCGTCGAGGGACCCCGCGGATCGTGGTCGCGTGTCGACGTCGTGGCGCGGACCGGATCGACCAACGCGGACCTGTTGGCCGTCGCCGACACCGCCGGTGACCGCACCGCGCTGATCGCCGACGTCCAGGACGCGGGCCGCGGACGGCACTCGCGGTCGTTCACCGCTCCCGCGCGGTCGCAGGTCATCGTGTCGGCGCTGGTCAAGCTGCCCGGCGTGCCGCCCGGATCGGTGGGGTGGCTCCCGCTGCTCACCGGTGTCGCGGTGGTCGACGTGCTGCGCACCGTCACCGAGGTCGACGCGGTGCTCAAGTGGCCCAACGACGTCCTCATCCGCGGCGACGAGTCGTCCGGCTACGCCGGAGGCAAGGTGGCGGGCATCCTGGTGGAGGTGGCCTCGACCCATCCCGTCGTGACGGCGGTGTCCGGAGTCGGCATCAACGTCAGCCTCACCGAGGCGGAGCTGCCCGTCCCGACGGCGACGTCCCTGCAACTCGCCGGCGCGGCGGTGATCGATCGCGGCACCGTGGTGCGCGCCTTCCTGCGGGCCATGGGTTCGGCACTGGACGAGTGGCGGGAGTCGGGGTGGGACACCGCGCCGATCGCGGAGTTGTACCGCTCCCGGTGCGATACTCTCGGCCGCCGCGTGCGGGTCACGATGCCGGGCGACACCGAGCTGGTGGGCGTCGCGACCGACATCGACGAGCACGGTCGGGTGGTGATCGTGCCCGAGTCAGGGGACACCACGCCGGTCGCCGTCTCGGCGGGCGACGTCACTCACCTCCGCGCGCTCGACGCCTGACCGCCCCTTCCCCTCAGGAGAATCGCATGTCGTTTCCGCAGGACGCACTGGGGCACGAGGAGGACCTGATCCTGCATCGGCACCCGCACTGGAAGATGCTCGTGCTGCCGGTGCTGACGTTCCTCGTCGCGACACTTCTCGCGGGCTTCCTCGTGGGTCTGATCGGACGGTCGCTGGAGTCCACGGCGCGGTCCGCCGCGCTGATCGCCGTCGCGGTGGTGTGGGTCGGGCTGATCGCCTGGCGCACCGCTGTCCCCGTACTGCGGTGGCGGTCCACACATTTCGTCGTGACCGACCGACGCGTCCTCGTCCGCCAGGGTGTGCTGTCGCACTCGGGCATCGACATCCCGGTACGCCGGGTGTCCAACGTGCAGTTCCGTCACGGTCTTCTCGACCGGCTCCTGAAGACCGGCACCCTGGTGATCGTGGCGAGCTCCGACGACCCCCTCGAGTTCGACGACATCCCCGACGTCGAGCGGGTCCACTCCCTGCTGTACCACCAGGTCTTCGACTCCCAGAATCACGGCTGGGACGACGGAGACGATCTCGGTCCCGCGCGCACTACGTAGGGTGGTCCGGTGACCGAAGTCCTGCTCGCCGAAGACGATGAAGCCATCGCGACCCCGCTGTCCCGCGCACTCGGACGAGAGGGGTACACGGTGACGGTCGAGCAGACCGGTCCGGCAGCGCTCTCGCGCGCCCTGGAAGGCTCGTTCGATCTCCTGATCCTCGATCTCGGGCTCCCCGGGATGGACGGCCTCGAGGTGTGCCGGCAGATCCGCGCCACCAGGTCCGACCTCGCCGTCCTGATGCTCACCGCACGCACCGACGAGGTCGACTTCGTCGTCGGTCTCGACGCGGGAGCCGACGACTACGTGAGCAAGCCCTTCCGCGTCGCCGAGCTCATGGCGCGGGTCCGGGCCCTGCTCCGGCGCCGCGGCGCGGCCTCCGAGGACGGCACCATCGAGGTGGGCGGCCTGCGCCTCGAACCCGCCGCACGGCGCGTCCTGCTCGACGGCCACGAGATCCCCCTGGCCAACAAGGAGTACGAACTTCTCAAGATCCTGCTCGACCATGCCGGTCAGGTGGTCTCGCGCGAGACCATTCTGCGCGAGGTGTGGGGCGACGCCGAGCTGCGCGGCTCGAAGACGCTGGACATGCACATGTCCTGGCTGCGCCGCAAGATCGGCGACGAGGGCTCGGTGGCCGAACGACGCATCGCGACCGTGCGCGGCGTCGGCTTCCGGATCAACACGGACTGACCGGGCCACCGCATGAGGCGTCGGATCCTGCAGTCGATCCTCGCGGTCGTCATCCTCACCGGCATGCTGCTCGGCATCCCGTTGACCTACACCGCCTGGCTGTGGGTCGAGGACTTCACTCGCGGCGACCTGCGCACCCGGCTCGAGCGCATGGCGTCCGAGATCATCGATCAGGAGGGCGGGGACGGCCGCGTGGACGGCGGCCTCGACACCGCCTCGCTGCGTCTCGTCGTGCCCATGGGCGGGCGCCTCGTCGTCGTCTACCCCACCCCCGAGAACCCGGCGTCCCGGATGGACATCGGCGCACCGTCCGTCGAGGATCCGATCGAGGAGTCCCTCTCGATGGGCACCTCCGGGTCGCTGCTCCTCGAAGTGCCGTCCGACGAGATGCGCACCGCCCAGAAGCAGGCCGTCGGCGCGGTGGCGCTCGTCGTCCTGGCCTCGATCGCGGCCGGCACCGTCGTCGCCGTCCTCACGTCCCGTCGACTCTCCACGCCCCTGCAGCACGTCGCGGGGCGGGCCGCCCGGCTGGCCGAGGGCGATTTCCGCAAGGACCCCACCCGCCACGGCATTCCCGAACTCGACCGGGTGTCCGACGTGCTGGACTCCGCATCGGTGGAGATCGTGGGGCGCCTGCAACGCGAACACTCCCTCGTCGCGGACGTCTCCCACCAGTTGCGCAGCCGTCTCACCGCGGTGCGCCTGCGTCTCGACGAGCTGTCCGGCCACCCCGATCCCGAGGTGGTCACCGAGGCCAACGAGGCGATGGCCCAGGTGGACCGGCTCACCACCGCGATCGACGACCTCGTGCGATCGTCCCGCAGTGACGGCGCGGCCGACGCCTCGACCGTGCGCGTACGCGGCGAACTCGAACCCGTCATCGACGACTGGCGCGGGCCGTTCGCCGATGCCGGGCGCGACCTCGAGCTGCGCGGCGACTCGTCGGTCACCGCCCTGGTCACGGGTTCCCGGCTCCGCGAGGCGGTGTCGGTGCTGCTGCACAACGCGCTGGACCACGGCGGCGGGCGCTGCGTCGTCACGGTGCGCCTCGTGGGGGAGTCGCGTGCACCCGCGCAGGACGGACCACGGCCGCCCGTGGTCGTGGAGGTCTCCGACGAGGGAACCGGCGTCAGCGACGAACTCGCGCCGCACATCTTCGACCGCGGTTTCTCCGGCGCCGGATCCACCGGGGTGGGCCTCGCCCTCGCCCGCGCGCTGGTCGAGGCGGACGGGGGACGACTCGAACTGCAGCGCCGACGTCCGGCGCTCTTCGCGGTGTTCCTGCCCGCGGCACGCGTGGACCAGGTGATCCCGGCCGGGATGTCCGAACCGCGCTGACCGGCTCGGCTCACCTAGGCTCGCGACGTGACTGCGCCCGACTTCTATTCCGAACTGCGGACTCTGCGACTCGAGCGGGTGCTCGACGCCGGGGTGGAGATCATCGCCGACCGCGGGTGGGACGGCCTGAGCATGACCGAGGTCGCGAAGCGTTCCGGGGTGCCCCGGCAGAGCCTCTACAAGGAGGTGGGCACCAAGGACGACCTCGGTCGCGCCGTCGTGGACCGCGAGGTCGAGCGATTCCTGGAGCAGGTGCGCACCGGGCTGGCAGCGCATCCCGACAGCTTCGAGGACGGCATCTCCGCTGCCGTTCGGGGCGTGCTCGAACACGGTCGGGCCAATGTCGCTCTCGCAGCCGTTCTGCGGCCGGGGCACGATTCGGGTCTGCTCGCCCTGGTCACGGTCCACCCCGACGCCGTGTTGGGCCACGCGAACGGTGCCGTCGGTGCGTTGGTGGGCGAGAGAGCGCCGGACGCGTTGGTGGACTGCGTGGTTCGACTGACGCTGAGCCATCTGGTGCAACCGTCCGTGGACGTGGACGAGGCGGTGGATCGCATCGACCGGGTGGTCCGCGGGTTCGCCTGAGCGGACTCGGCTCGGTCCCACCGGCCCGGCGCACTACAGGTCGAGCACCAGCTTCGACGACAGCGATCGCGAGACACACATCATGACCGTGTCCCCGCGTTCGCGTTCGCGACGCGACAGCACGGAGTCGCGGTGGTCGGGAGTGCCGCTCAGGACGTCGGCCTCGCACGTCCCGCAGATGCCTTCCATGCACGACCCGATGACGTCGGCGCCGGCCTTCTCGACGGCGTCGAAGATCGACGTGCCGTCGGGGACGGTGACGGTCACCCCCGAGCGCGCGCACTCGACCTCGAACGAGTCGAGCGCGTCGTCGGGTGCCTCGACGGTCTCGGCCGCGAAACGCTCCAGGTGCAGGCTCCCGTCCGGCCACGCCGCGCACGCGTTCTCCACGGCATCGAGGAGTGGGCCGGGCCCGCAGCAGTAGACCAGGGTCTCGGGCCGGGGCTCACCCAGCACGGTGTCGAGATCGACACGCTCGCCGCGTTCGTCCTTGGCCCAGACCGTCACGCGGTCGTCGCCGTCGAACTCGTCGAGGAACGCCATCGACGAACGAGATCGACCGGCGTACACCAGGTTCCACTCGGCGCCGTCGGCTCGGGCAGCGGCGATCATGGCGCGGATCGGTGTGATGCCGATCCCGCCGGCGATGAAGAGGTAGCTCGGTGCGGGATCGAGTGCGAAGTGGTTGAGCGGCCCTCGTGCTCGCAGAGTGGCTCCCTCCGGCAGGTGGTCGTGCACGTGCGCCGAGCCGCCGCGGCCGTCCGGCTCACGCAGGACAGCGATCGTCCACGAGGACTCGTCGGCGGTGTCTCCACAGAGTGAGTAGTGCCTGACCAGGTCGGGGCGCAGCATCAGTTCGACGTGCGCGCCGGGCGTCCAGGACGGCAGCGATCCGCCGGCGGCATCGGTGAGGACGAGTTCGACGACGCCCTCCGCCGCGGTACGCCGGTGTGCGACCCGCACATCGAGCTGCGTCCGCTCTGCTCCGTCGCCGTCGCGGCGCTGCCAAGGGGGCGTGACGGTGGACGTGTCCACCACGGGAGCGGCGCCGGCGGCCTTCCGGTCGGTGCGGTAGGTGCCGTGCCGTCGACGCTCCCCGCCCTTCGGTGTCGTCGTCACCATCATGGAGCTGTAGCCACGAACGAAGTTGGACTGCACGCGCGTCGGCTCCGCGAGGACCTCGATGTCGTCGAAGCGCGTCAGCAGCTCCTCCCAGAGGATCCGCAGCTGCATCTCCGCGAGCCGACTGCCCATGCAGCGGTGGGTGCCGATGCCGAACGCGAGGTGATGCCGTGCGTTGCGCCGGTCGATCACGAAGCTGTCCGGGTCGTCGAACGTGCGCTCGTCGCGGTTGGCCGAGGCGTACCACATGACGACCTTGTCGCCCTCGCGGACGAACTGACCGTTCAGGACGGTGTCTCGAGTCGCGATGCGGCGCATGTAGGCGAGGGGCGTCTGCCACCGCAGGATCTCGTGGACCATCTTCGGTACCAGGCCCGGATCGGCGCGCAGGCGATCGAACTGCTCCGGGAACTGGTTCAGGGCCAGCAGTCCGCCCGTCATCGAATTGCGGGTGGTGTCGTTTCCGCCGACGACGAGCAGGACGATGTTGCCCAGGAACTCCATCGGGCGGTCGATCAGGTCCTTCGTGTCCTCGGAGAGCTGCATGAGGGTGATGAGGTCGTACCCGGGCTTCTCGCCGGCTGCGAGGCGCGCCGCCTTGTCGTGCCACAGCGCACTGAAACTGCGCGCTGCTTCCGCCGCGGCCCGATACGCCGCGTCCGTGTCGGTGGACCCGCCGGTGGCCGACGCGCTCGCGGCCACCAGATCGGTCCACTCGACCAACTTCCGTCGTTCCTCGTACGGGAAGTCGAGCAGCGTCGCGAGCATCCGCGAGGTCAACTCGATGCTGACCCGGTCGACCCAGTCGAAGGGCTCGCCCACCGGGAGCTCGTCGAGGACCTCCGCGACCCGCGAGCGGATGAGACCCTCCATCTCCTCCAGATTCCGAGGTGCGACGACGCCTTGCACCGCGGCGCGCTGCTGATCGTGGCGCGGCGGGTCCATCGCGATGAACATCTCGATGTCGAGGCCCTCCGGCGGTGTGCCCAGGATGATCTGCGGTTCCGCCGAGAACGTCTCGAAATCCCGGTCGACTGCGACGATGTCGTCGTAGCGCGTGACGGACCAGAACGGCCCGAACGCGCTGTCGGCCCGGAAGTGCACGGGCGACTCGTCTCGCAGTCTCCGGAAATATGCCTCCCACGATCCCTGCCGCCACAGGAACGGGTTGCTGACATCGATCTCGGTCAGATCCAGCTCCGCCACGTCGGGGATCGCGGACTCACGGAAGTGCGGCTGCCCGTCGCTCACCACGAGCCTCTTCGCGCGCTGCCACAGATGCAGTCCCTGGATCTGACGCTCCATCGGGACCAGTGCCTGTGTTCTCGTGATGATCGTGTCGCGAACGCTCATGACGACTACCGCCTCGGTGCTGGGATGGTTCTGACGAGTGGGATGACAGAACTAAACCATGTGTATCCGGAGATGACAATAGTCGGCGTATTGTCGCCGCTGAGCGGCAGCGCACCAGCGGGCCCGTCGCCGGGTGAGTGAGGAGAGGGGGCCTGACGCGTCGCGTCAGCTGTGACCCATGAACTGCGTCTGCTCGTCGTCCGGGTCGACGTCGGGATCGAGATCGGGGTCCGGCTCGTCCTCGATCAGCGGATTCGCGATGATCCCGCGGCCGTTCTCGTCCGGGAACGCGAAGCGACGCAGTGCCCAGAATCGGAAGACCATCTGCAGCAGATTGCCGATGACGTAGTTGAGGACGAAGTCGATGATGATCAACGCGGTGAGGGTTGTCTGTCCCTCGCGGATGTCGAAGACGTTGTTCGCGATCCAGAGCGGAGCGGCGGCGAGGATGACGCCGATGCCACTGATGGTGAAGAACAACAGTGCCTCGTGATGACGCTCGCGGCCACCACGGTTCTTGAACGACCACTCGCGGTTGAGGATGTAGCTGAGAATCGTCGCCATCACGCCGGAGAAGATCTTGGCGACGACGGGCTTCGACTCGAGCACGGTGAGGCTCAGTGAGTAGAAGATCGCGAGGTCGAACACCATCGTGGTCGCGCCGACGATCGCGAACTTGATCAGTTCGGAGTGGCGGAGGGCGATGCTTCGGAACGGCTGCGGGATACCGGCAACCACACGGTCGATCAGAGGCACGGTGACCCACTTTACGAAGAGCAGTGACCAAACACTAATCGGACTCGTGACACGATGAGCGACGTGACAGCAGGAGACACCGTGAATTCGGACATCCCCCAGCAGACCCCGCGCACCGACCCGCCGCGGCAGCGCACCTCGTCCCTGCCCGTCGTCGCGATGGTCGGCGGAGGACAGCTCGCACGGATGACCCACCAGGCCGCGATCGAGCTGGGTCAGACCCTGCGCGTGCTCGCGGCCGGGGAGAACGATCCGGCGGCTCGGGTGAGCGCCGACGTGGTGCTCGGCGAGCACACCGATCTCGCGGCACTGCGTGCGGTCGCCGCCGGTGCCGACGCGCTGACGTTCGATCACGAACACGTCCCCACCGAGCATCTCGACGTCCTCGTCGCCGAGGGCGTCAACGTCCAGCCGCCTCCCGAGGCGCTGATCTTCGCGCAGGACAAGCTGCGGATGCGCGTTCGCCTGCGGGAACTGGGACTACCGGTACCGGATTTCACGGAGGTGGCGTCCGTCGAGGACGTCGTCGCCTTCGGTGACGCCCACGACTGGCGCATCGTGATCAAGGCCGTGCGCGGCGGCTACGACGGTCGCGGCGTCTGGATGCCCGACGACGCCGACGAGGCGCGCACCGTGGTGTCCGACCAGCTCGCCGCCGGAGTGCCGCTGATGGCGGAACAGCGTGTCGACATGGCGCGCGAACTCTCGGCGATGGTCGCGCGGTCCCCGTTCGGGCAGGGAGCGACCTGGCCCGTCGTCGAGACCGTGCAGCGGTCCGGACAGTGCGCCGTCGTCATCGCACCCGCCCCCGGCCTGTCCGAGGACCTGGCTGCGGACGCCGAGCACATCGCGCTCCGCATCGCGTCCGAGCTGGGTGTGGTGGGAGTCATGGCCGTGGAGCTGTTCGAGAAGGTCGACGGCACCCTGTCGATCAACGAACTCGCCATGCGCCCGCACAACTCGGGCCACTGGACGCAGGACGGTGCCCGGACCTCGCAGTTCGAGCAGCACCTGCGCGCGGTGCTCGACTATCCCCTCGGTGACTGCGCGCCTCTCGCGCCGGTGTCCGTCATGGCCAACGTCCTCGGCGCCGAGGAGCAGCCGTCCTCGACCATGGACGAGCGGGTGCATCACCTGTTCGCGCGGATGCCCGACGCCAAGGTGCACCTCTACGACAAGGGTGAGCGCAAGGACCGCAAGATCGGCCACGTCAACATCGTGGGCCCGCGGAACGGCTCCGCGTCTGATGCCGAGCACGTCGCCGAGGTCCGGGAGCGTGCCGAGCGTGCCGCGCACTGGCTCTCGCACGGCGTCTGGACCGACGGATGGGATCCGCATCATGGATGAGAACAGCAACAGCACGGCCGTCCGGGTCGGCATCATCATGGGCAGCGACTCGGACTGGCCGGTGATGGAGGCCGCCGCCCTGGCGGTCGCCGAGTTCGGCGTCCGCTTCGAGGTGGGCGTGGTCTCCGCGCATCGGACGCCGCAGCGCATGCTCGACTACGCGCGGGACGCGGCGGACCGCGGAATCGAGGTGATCATCGCCGGCGCCGGCGGTGCCGCTCACCTGCCGGGCATGGTGGCCTCCGCGACGCCGCTCCCCGTCATCGGTGTCCCGGTTCCCCTGAAGTACCTCGACGGGATGGACTCGCTCCTGTCGATCGTCCAGATGCCGGCGGGGGTTCCCGTCGCGACGGTCTCCATCGGCGGCGCACGCAACGCCGGTCTGCTCGCCGTGCGCATTCTCGGTGCCGCCGATCCGCAGCTGCGTGGACGGATGGCCGAGTTCCAGCGCGGACTCGAGCAGATGGTGCTGGACAAGGACGAGGCGCTGCGTCGCAGTCTGCTGGGATGACCGCGTCCGCGGACTCGGTCCGTCCTCTGCACCGCACGCCCGCTGCCCTTGCCGCGGTCGTCGTCGGCGGTGCCGCGGGGACGGGTGCCCGCTACGCGGGGGAGTCCTGGGTGCCGCACTCCGGAACGGGATGGCCGTGGGCCACGTTCCTGATCAACCTGAGCGGTGCGTTCGTCCTCGGTCTGCTGCTGGAAGCGTTGGCGCGCTCGGGACCGGACGTCGGGCGGCGTCGGTGGGTGCGCCTGGTGGCGGGCACCGGCTTCTGTGGCGCGTTCACGACCTACAGCACGTTCGCCCTCGAGACGGTCGAGCTCGTCCGGGACGGCGCCCCGACGACTGCACTGACCTACGCCGCCGTCGGAGTCGTGGCGGGACTGATCTGTGCCTGGGCGGGCATCGTGACCGGTGGCACCCTCCATCGGAGGCCACGCACATGACGGTCGCCGCGGTGCTGCTCGCGGGTGCGCTCGGGGCGGTGGTCCGCTTCGTCGTCGACGGCGAGGTGACGGCTCGGTTCGGTCGGCCGTTCCCCCTGGGGACTCTGATCGTCAACGTCAGTGGGTCGTTCCTCCTCGGCATCCTGGCCGGGCTCGTGCTGTTCGCCGGCCGACCCGCCGAGTGGCAGGCCGTCGCCGGCACCGGGTTCTGCGGCGGGTACACCACGTTCAGCACCGCGAGCGTGCAGACGGTCCGACTCGTGCAGGAGGGTCGGCACCGGGCGGCCGCGGCGAACGCGGGGACCACCGTGATCGCCTCCGTCCTGGCCTGCGCCGGTGGACTGGCTCTCGTGTGGGCGGCGTCGGGTGGGAGCTCGGTGTGACGTCCTCCGGTCCGCGGGGGTCGAGCCCGCTGCGACGGGTGTCGCGCGGCAGCACCCAGTCGCTCGTCGTGACGGCCACGGCGCTCACCTGGGCTCGTCTGTGGCGCTCGCGGATCTCGTACGACGCGTCGTCGAACTTGATCGTGTGCGAGGCGATGCGAGGCGGATACGCCCGCGGCGGAACGTGTTTCGGCGGAGCGTTCCTCACCGGACACGCGCTCGTCGATCCCCGTCGACGGCGGGCGATGCTGCGCCACGAGTCCGTGCACGCCGACCAGTGGGCCCGCCACGGGTTCTCGTTCGCGATCCGGTACCTGGTGGAGGAGATGCGCCGGCCGGGCGCCGCCAACCGCTTCGAGGTGGAGGCCGGGCTCGGCGACGGGGGCTATCTCACTCGAGGACCGTCGTGACCTTCTCCGTGGCGACGCGGCGATCGAGTGCCGCCGGGTCCAGCGCGGTCACCTGAACCAGTGACGCGCCGGCCGCGAGCACCGCGACGAGACCGTCGAGCAGTCCGTCGGCGTCGTCCCACGACCCGGTCGCGAGAACCCGGTCCGTCGCCGACAGTCCGCGCGCTGCGGCGCGGCCCTGTGCATCGGTCAGGACGTCCTGGACGGAGCGACCCTCCAGGGCCGGCCCGGCGCCGACGGGAACGAACTGATCGCCGTGCACGCGAACCGACGTCGCGTAGTCGGTGACTCCGAGGGGGAGGTCGTCGACGGGCCGACCGAACGGGTCGAGCGACAGTGCGGCCACCTCACCGGCGTCGGCGGTCTCCACACCCGAGGCGGTCACCAGGGCGACCGCCGCGTCCGGATCGGGCCGGAGAGTCACCTCGGCGCCGGCCCACCACGCGCCGAGCAGCACCGAGGCGGTCTGCCAGTGCGCGGGGAGCACGACGCTGACGACGTCGCCGGGCGACACACCGAGCTCGTCTCTGAGGAAGTTGGCCGTCTTCGCGGCCCAGTTGGCCAGAGTCAGCGCGGACAACTCGATGCGCTCACCGGTCGAGTCGTCGTAGTAGGTGATGCGCGGTCCCGCCGCGTCCGCCGCGAGGATGGGTCCGAGAAGCGCGTCCGTGAGCGTCGTGCCACCTGAGGTCATCGACGACATTCTTCCGAACGGGCCCGATCAGTTGACGCACTGGGGGCCCGTGGACCCGGCGTCGATCGGGTCTGCGGCCGCAGGAGCCGGGGTGGCGGTGTCGCCTGCGGGCGAGACACCGGCCGGAAGCGATCCCGCCGCTGCGGGAGCGGAGTAGTCGGAGGCCAGCACGACGCGCACGGTCCCGGACGGCAGCGAGTCGTCGGTCTCGGTCCGGTCGGTGCCGACCCGCGCGGCGACGGCCGCCGCGGCGTCACCGTCCGACGACGCGGCGTACACGGTGGTCCGGTCGACGCTCGCGCCCTCGTTGTTGCCGACCTCGCCCGGAACGAAGCCCTCGCCCGACAGAGTGTCGGAGACCGAGGACGCCAGACCGTCGACGCCGCTGTCGTTCGCGACGTCCACGGTGACACTCGAGGCGTCGATGTCGGGAACGGTGGGCGTCGGCGTCACGCTCTCGGACGGCGCCGCGTCGCCGATGAGGCCTCGCACCCACGTCTGGACCTCGACGGGGTCGACCGCGACGATCGACTCGCCGTAGTCGGTGACGCCGTTGATGTCCGCGACGGGAATGGTGTCGAAGGTGACCGCGCCGCCGGCGACGTCCTGCAACTTCGTGGCGAAGTCGAGGACGTCCCAGTCGTCGTCGATGGTGACGGAGCGCTGCACGGCCGACCCGAGCTGCCCCAACGTGCCGGGGTTGCTGAGCGTGCGGGCGCTGAGCACCTTGCGGACCAGCGACGCCATGAACACCTGCTGACGGACGATGCGGTCGAGATCGCCACGGGGGAGATCGTGGCGCTGGCGCACGAAGCTGAGGGCGTCGGCACCCGAGAGCGTCTGCTGCCCGGCCGCGAAGCGCGCGCCCGAGAGGGGCTCGTCGACCGGCGCGTTCAGACACACGTCGACGCCGCCGACGGCATCGGTGAGCAGGACGAATCCGAGCAGCCCGACCTCGGCGTAGTGATCGACCGTCACGCCGGTGAGGCCCGCGACGGAGTCGATGAGCGCCTTGCGGCCCGCGAGCGTCGACTCGCTGTCGGCTTCGGCGTCGGGCACCCCGCTCTCGACGAGTTCGAGGCGCTTCTCTTCCTTGGTGGCTCCGTACGCGGCGTTGATCTTGCTGTCGCCGATGCCGGGCACGTTCACGTAGGCGTCGCGCGGGATCGAGATCGCCGACGCGGACGATCCGTCGTTGGGAACGCGGATCAGAATGATGGTGTCGGTGTTGTTGGCCACCTCGTCGCCGGCGCGGAGCGAGTCGAGCTCGTTCTGCGAGAGCGCGTTGCCGTGCGCGTCGGTCCTGCTGTCGGTGCCCACGAGCAGGATGTCGACCGCACCGTCGGCCCCGTCGCCGAGATCGAGGTTCGACACCGTCGCGAGGTTGCTGCGCAGCGAGTCGATGCTCTGCCATGCCACACCCGTCACCAGCAACGCGCCGGCGGAGAACAGTGCGACGGCGATCCGGCCGGCGTTGGAGTGCCCCGGTGTCCGCGAGGGGCGGTGGCTGGTCGGAGGTCGACGCCCCCGGTCGGAGCGGGTGGAGGAGCGCCGCGCACCCGGTTCCGACTCGCGAGAATCGGGTCGCCGCTGCGCACCGCGCTGTGTCCGAGGTCTGTACGGATCGCGCGGTGTCCCGGGGCCCGTCACAGAATCCGTCACGATCCCCAGGCTAACGGCAGGGTCGCCGTGCTCCGCGCAACCCGCCACGGCGTGCCACACTCTGTCGCTGTGACCACCGACGCAGAGCAGAGTTCGGACAGGACGATCGTGGTGACCGGAGCCGGAGGTCAGCTCGGTCGCCGACTCGTCGACCGCGCGCGGGACGGGTACCGCGGGGCCCGCGTGCTCGGCTTCGGATCGGCCGACCTCGACATCACGGATCCGGAGTCGATCGCCGCCGCCGTGGTGCCGGGCACCGTGGTGATCAACTGCGCAGCGCACACGGCGGTCGACGCGGCGGAGACCGAGGAGGACCGCGCCGCACTGCTGAACGAGGTGGGACCGCGCCTGCTCGCCGAGCGGTGCGCCGAGGTCGGTGCAGGTCTCGTGCACGTCTCGACCGACTACGTGTTCGCCGGAGACGCGCGGACCCCGTACGAACCCGACGATCCCACCGCGCCGGCGACCGCCTACGGGCGCACCAAGCTGGCAGGGGAACGGGCCGTCCTGGAGGCGTTGCCGTCCGCGACGATCGTGCGGACCGCGTGGGTCTACACCGGCACCGGCTCCGACTTCGTCGCCACGATGCTCCGGCTCGAGGCCGAGCGGGAGACCCTCGACGTCGTGAACGACCAGGTGGGTTCGCCGACGTACTCGGGTGATCTCGCGGACGCGCTCCTCGAGGCGGCGACGTCGCCGCGAGCGCTGCCGCAGATCCTGCACGCCACCAACGCCGGGACGGCGTCCTGGTTCGACCTCGCTCGGGCGACCTTCGAGACCGTGGGCGCCGATCCCGACCGTGTTCACCCGTGCGGCAGTGATCGCTACGTGCGGCCGGCGCCGCGTCCCGCCTACTCGGTGCTCTCGCCCGCGGCCTGGAAGGGTGCCGGGCTGACCCCGCTGCGGCCCTGGCGCGACGCGCTGACGGCCGCGCTGGCGGCTCGGGCGGTCGCGGACCCGCCCGGAGCCGCCCAGTAGGGTGACCGGCGTGAGTGCCCCCCTGGCCGTCGTGACGGTGACCTATTCGCCCGGCGAGCACCTCGACGCATTCCTCGAGTCCCTGCGGGATGCGACGACGCGGCCGGTGTCGGTGATTCTCGCGGACAACGGGTCCACCGACGGCGCGCCCGAGGCGGCCGAGGCCGCATACGACCACGTCCGACTGCTGCGCACCGGAGCGAACATCGGCTACGGCGGCGCCGCCAATCGCGCTGTCGCCGAGGTGGATCCGGCCACCGAGTTCGTCATGGTCGTCAATCCCGACGTCCAGTTCGGCCCCGGGTCGATCGACGAGCTGCTGGCGGCCGCCGAACGGCATCCGCGGGCCGGGTCGCTCGGGCCCCTCATCCTCGAGCCGGACGGTTCGCGCTACCCGTCAGCCCGCCGCGTTCCCGATCTCACGTCCGGGTCGCTGCACGCACTGCTCGGTTCGGTGTGGCCGTCGAATCCGTGGACGCAGCGCTACCGGCAGGACAACGACGAGGTCAGCGAGCGGTCGGTCGGGTGGCTGTCCGGCTCGTGTCTGTTGCTGCGCCGTGCCGCGTTCGACTCGGTGGACGGGTTCGATTCCCGGTATTTCATGTACATGGAGGACGTCGATCTCGGAGATCGCCTCGGACGAGCGGGCTGGACCAACATCTACGTGCCCACGGCCGTCGTGACGCACGCCAAAGGTCATGCCGCGGGGCGTCATCCGGAGTCGATGCTGCCGGCGCACCACCGCAGCGCCTATCGCTTCCAAGCTGATAGACACCCGCGGAGATGGCAAGCTCCTCTCCGGTGGACGTTGCGCGCCGGACTGGCGTTGCGGTCCAGGGTGGTCGTGACTGCCGCACTGCGGCAACGCGACGACACGGTGGGGTCAGGTTCGAGCACGTGAGAAGTTTCTGAGAAAGGCGATACGCGATGACTGCTCCGGCGACCGATGCCGTAGTTCTGGTCGGAGGAAAGGGCACGCGACTGCGTCCGCTCACGCTCTCCGCCCCCAAGCCGATGCTGCCCACGGCAGGTCTGCCGTTCCTCACCCATCTCCTGGCGCGCATCAAGGACGCCGGGATCGACCACGTCGTACTCGGCACGTCCTTCAAGTCGGAGGTGTTCGAGCAGCACTTCGGTGACGGCAGCGCACTCGGCCTCGAGCTCGAGTACGTGTTCGAGGAGGAGCCGATGGGCACCGGCGGTGGCATCCGCAACGTCCTGCCCCGGCTCCGCGCCGACAACGTCATGGTCTTCAACGGTGACGTGCTGGGCGGTACCGATCTGCGCGGCGTGCTCGACACCCACCGCACCACCGAGGCGGACGTCACCCTGCACCTCGTCCGCGTCGGTGACCCGCGTGCGTTCGGCTGCGTGCCCACCGACGAGTCCGGCCGCGTCACCGCGTTTCTCGAGAAGACCCAGGATCCGCCGACGGACCAGATCAACGCCGGCTGCTACGTGTTCAAGCGGGAGATCATCGAGAAGATCCCGTCCGATCGTCCGGTGTCCGTCGAGCGTGAGGTGTTCCCCGCACTGCTGGCCGAGGACAAGCGAGTCTTCGGACACGTCGACGCCGCCTACTGGCGCGACATGGGTACGCCGGAGGACTTCGTGAAGGGCTCCGCCGACCTCGTGCGCGGAATCGCACCGTCGCCTGCGCTGACGGGGACGCGGGGCGAGTCGCTGGTCCATCCCGGCGCGGGCGTCGCGCCCGGCGCGCTGCTGATCGGCGGCACGGTCGTCGGACGCGGCGCCGAGGTGGGAGCGGGCGCCCGTCTCGACGGTGCCGTCCTCTTCGACGGTGCCGTGGTCGAGGCCGGCGCGGTGGTCGAACGATCGATCCTCGGATTCGGCGCGCGCATCGGACCGCGGGCACTCGTGCGCGACGCCGTCATCGGCGACGGAGCCAACATCGGCGCGCGGTGCGAGCTGCTCCGCGGCGCCCGGGTGTGGCCCGGAGTGACGCTGCCCGACGGTGGAGTGCGCTTCTCGACCGACGTCTGAGGATCCAGGGCGTCCGAGAATCCAGGGCGTCCGAGAATCCAGGGCGCCCGAAGGCTCAGCGAGCCGCCGCGCGGGAGATCATGTCCTGCAACGCGTCTCGTTCGGCGCCCGCCTCCCCGTCGGGGAGGTCGTCGACGGGCCACCACCGCAGGTCGTTCGACTCCGCGCTGCGGACGATGTGTGCACCGTCCGCAGCGCGTACGACGAAGCGCAGGTCGAGATGGCGCGTCGGCTCGCCGAGCGAACACGTGATCGGGTGTGTGTGAACGGAGAGCAGCTCCGGCTCGAGAACCAGGTCGTCGATGCCGCTCTCCTCACGCGCCTCGCGGAGAGCCGCGTCCCGGACGGTCTCGTCGTCGACCTCGCAGTGTCCGCCCAGTTGGAGCCATCGTCCGACCCGCGGGTGCAGCGTCAGGAGCACGTGGCACCCACTCCGATCGAGCACCAGCGCCGACGCGGTGACGTGACCGGCCACGTTCTCGCGGAGACAGCCACGCGGCGCACTGTCGAGGAACGCCAGCATCGTGTGGCGCATCGAGTCGTCGTGCGGCTCGGTGGTCGACCAGGAACGGAGCAGTTCTCTCGCGGACTCGTGGAGGCTCTCGGCGCTCACGGACGGTTCCTCACAGTTCTCGGAACGCGGAGCCGGGCGGCGTCGGCGCGCGGGGCGACGGGGGAGTGAGCGGGTGTCCGACGGCGACGGCCCCGACGGGATGCCAGTCGGCGGGTAGATCGAGCGTCTCGCGCACGGTGTCGGCGGCGAAGATGGTCGACCCGACCCAGCAACTGCCGAGGCCGCGCGCCGCGAGGGACACCAGGAACGCCTGTACCGAAGCGCCGGCCGCCACCGTGAACATGACGGTCTCCGCGGACTGCCGTTCCGCGTCCGGATAGTCGTGCGCCTCGTCGAGCACCGCGAACGCCAGAATCAGTTCCGGCGCGGTGCGCAGCAGATCACCGCGTGCCAGACGGGCTTCGATCGAGTCCGCGGTCCGTCCGTCTCGCTCGAGATCGGCGCGCCACCGCGTTGCCATCGCATCGAGCAGTGCGGTGCGCACCGCCGGTGTCCGGACGGCGACGTAGCGCATCGGGTGGGAGTGATGGGGAGCCGGCGCGGTGACGGCGTCCGCCACGGCGGCCTCGACGACAGCGGGATCGACCGGGGCCGAGTCGAACTCGCGTACCGAGCGACGGGCGGGTACCGCGCCGAGTGCACCTCGTCGCAGCGCCTCCTGCGTTCCCAACCAGAAGAGGTCGTCCTCGCCCGGCCGCACCAGATCGCGGGCGGAGGAGCCGTCGTCGGCGTAGTGCAGACCCCGGACCACGGCGACGGGAACCGAGCCGAGCTTGCCCTTCACCAGATCCCCAGCGGACGCCAGCTCGTCCGCGAGCGCGACCTCGGTGACCATCAGCTCGTTGCCCTGCGCGTCGCGACCACCGGCGTACGCGTGCAGGACGGGCAACCCGGCTGATCCGATCGCGTTGTCCGTCTGGCCGTTCCGCCACGCGCGGCCCATCGTGTCGGTGACGACGACGGCGACGGCCACGCCCAGCGAACGGCGTACACCGTCGCGCAGTGCCCGGGCGGACGCGTCGGGATCCTCGGGGAGCAGGGCCAACTCGTCCGTCGACACGTTGGATCCGTCGATGCCGGACGCGGCCTGCACGATGCCGAGGCGGTTCTCGGTGATGAGCGTGCGACCGCGCTGGGCGAGGACGCGCACGGCCTCCTGCTCGACGAGGATGCGGCGCAGTGCGTCCCGCGCCTCCGGGTCGGTCGGCGCGGTCACCAGGCGTCCCTCGACCTTGGAGACGATCTTGCTCGTGACCACCAGGACGTCGCCGTCGGCGAGCCACGGTGCTGCCGTGACGACTGCTGCCACCAGGTCGTCGCCCGGCCGGAACTCGGGGAGTCCCGCGACGGGAATCACCTCGATCGAACCGCCCGGTGCATGATCGCCGGGACCGTCGGATCGGGTCACAGGACGCCCGCTGCCTCGAGCGCGGCGCGCGCCATCCGTGCGGTCACCGCGGGCTCGGTCATGAGCAGAGGTACCGCGCGCACGTCCACGCCGGGAACGTCGGCGGTGTCGGTCTCGTGGATCAGCCAGGCGTCGAGGATGCCCGCCGCCGAGCGGGCGCCGTAGTGGCGGCCGATGGCCTCGGCCGTCGTCTCCACACCGATGACGGACAGGCACTCGTCGGCCATGCCGCGCAACGGCTTGCCGTCGATGACGGGGGAGAGCCCGACGACCTTCGCGGGTGTGGTGCGCAGTGCGGAGCGGATGCCGGGCACCGCCAGGACGGCGCCGATGCTGACCACCGGGTTGGACGGTGCGAGCAGTACCGCGTCCGCGGTCTCGATCGCCTCGACGACGCCGTCCGCCGGGGTCGCCTTGTCCGCTCCGACGTACGCGAAACTGTGAGTCGTCACAGCAGCGCGGTAGCGCACCCACCACTCCTGGAAGTGAACGGCCTTGTCGGTGCCGTCGTCGGGATCGGTGATCACCACGTGGGTCTCGCTGCGGTCGTCCGTGACGGGCAGCAGGCGGACACCCGGAGACCACCTGTCGCACAGGGCCTCCACGACTGCGGACAGCGGGTACCCGGTGCGGAGCATGCGCGTCCGGATCAGATGCGTCGCGATGTCGCGGTCCCCGAGCCCGAACCAGTCCGGGTGGGCCCCGTACGCCGCGAGTTCCTCCTTGACGCTCCACGTCTCGTCGCGTCGACCCCACCCGCGCTCGGTGTCGATGCCGTCGCCGAGCGTGTACATGCAGGTGTCGAGGTCGGGTGTGATGCGCAGGCCGTGCATCCAGACGTCGTCACCGACGTTCACCACGGCCGTGACGTCGCCGTCCGGCCCCAGCAGTTCCCGAACCCCCTGGAGGAACCGCGCGCCACCGACGCCGCCCACCACCACAGTCACCTTCATGACCCTCGACCCTAGGCGGTCGCCGTCGGCGCGATCGGGCCGGTGGGCGCGAACCACGGCGTGTCCGACGCGAAACACCGGGGAAGTCTCGCCTTCCGGGAAAACCGGAGATCGGATGGTATTGCAAATCGAGCGGTCCGCTTGACCGCGACACACCGCGGCGTGTCTAATCACAGTCATGTCATTAACGGTTCGAACGGCGGAATCGCTTGTAGCGAACCACCGTTCGAACACGTGTTCCCATGAGTCGACACGAGTTCGCGCGCTGCGTTCCGCAGCGTCACGTCCCATGGTGACACGATGCTTCGCTCTTCGATCCGGCTTCGCGGTCGATCATCGACACAAGTGACCGACAACAACTGCGCTCGAACAGGTGAGGAGGCGGACGTGATGCCGGAACAACACCACGACCTCGGTCGACAGGAGTCCCCCGTCGGGGAACTCGACGACGTACGGCACGTGGATGCCGTGACGGAGGACGCCCCGGCGGACCCCGTGGACGGGATCGACCCGGAGGACGTCTCTGTCGACGACGTCGACCCGCCGCTCACGAGCCTCGGAATGCCTGCGCCCGCACTGCATCTGAGTCTGGTGCCGGGCGACATGGATCCGCTCGAGGATCAGTGGCAGGAGCGCGCTCTGTGCGCTCAGACCGATCCCGAGGCGTTCTTCCCGGAGAAGGGCGGCTCGACGCGCGAGGCCAAGCGTATCTGCCTCGGGTGCGAGGTGAAGGACGACTGCCTCGAGTACGCCTTGGCGCACGACGAGCGGTTCGGCATCTGGGGTGGGCTGTCCGAGCGCGAACGTCGCCGCCTCAAGCGCGGCATCATCTGACGCGTCGCGTCACCGCAGCCGCCGAACGACGCGCCGCAGGCGCCGGGGTGTCAGTCGTCCTCGGTGTCGGGGTCGACCACCTCGGGCGTGACCCCCAGGTAGGTCGCCACCTGCTCCACCAACACGTCGTGCACCAGGTCCGTCAGCTCCAGCGAGTCGTGTGCTCTCCGCTCGAGGGGCCGACGGAACAGCACGATCCGAGCCCGCGTCGTCGCTCCGCGCGTGTCCACTCCCGCCGGAACGAGTCTCGACAACGGCACCGGGCCCTCGGCCACGACCTCGGGTGGCCAGTTCACCGATTCCGGGTCCACCGCACGGATCTTCGGCACGTCGTCGACGGCGATGTCCAGTTTCGTCAGCCGGTCGTGCCACTTGCGGTCTATCTCGGCGAACGCGTCCAGCACCGCCGCATCGAACTTCTCGGCGCGAGACCTGCGTGCGGGCACCGTGTCGGGGAACAGGGTGCCGCGCATTCCGCGACCCCGCCGCGCCGCGGACCGCGAGCTGGACGCCCGATGTTCCCGTCCGGGACGGCCGCCGGCGCGGCCGCGGGGTTGAGAGGATCCGGTGAACGACACGCGCCCATGCTACGACCGTGTCCTGCGAGGCACGCCGGAGGACACGCGCTAGGGTTCGACCTGTGAGAGCTGTGCGGGGATGCTGCCGACCGGGATGCAAGAGACCGGCCGTCGCGACGTTGACGTACGTGTACTCCGACTCGACCGCCGTCGTCGGACCTCTCGCCACCGTGGACGAGCCCCATTCCTGGGATCTGTGCGAGGTGCACGGTTCGTCGATCACCGCCCCCAAGGGGTGGGAGATGGTGCGCTACGAGGGTGGGTTCTCCACGTCCAGCCCCGACGAGGACGATCTGACCGCACTCGCCGAGGCCGTCCGCGAGGCCGGTGCGCGTGAGCGTCCCGCTCCGTCCCTCGGTCGACGTGGTTCGTCGTCCGACACGCGCACCTCCGCCGACGTACCGGCCGCCGCGCCGACACGCACGGGTCGGCGCGGACATCTGCGCGTTCTGCCCGACCCCACCAGCTGAACGACTGTTCCTGCGCGCGGCGTCGGGCTGCAGGACTGCTCGCGCGTCGCCCCCGGGCACTAGGCTCCCAGCATGGTCTCGCCGACTCGTCGTCGTGCGTGATCCGTCCGGTTCGTCCCAGATGCAGGAGTGTGCAGTGGCCCGACCAGCTGACCTGGTTCACAGCGTCATCAAGGCGTACGACGTGCGCGGTGTCGTCGGAGAGCAGATCGACGAGGACTTCGTCGCCGACGTGGGGGCCGCCTTCGCGAGACTCGTACGCGGCGAGGGCGTCTCGCAGCGCGTCGTGGTCGGGCACGACATGCGCGACTCGTCTCCCGCACTGTCGGCCGCCTTCGCGCGAGGGGTGACCTCGCAGGGTCTCGACGTCGTTCTCATCGGCCTCGCGTCGACCGACCAGCTCTACTTCGCCTCCGGTCGGCTCGACTGCCCCGGTGCGATGTTCACCGCCAGCCACAACCCTGCGAAGTACAACGGGATCAAGCTGTGCCGGGCCGGCGCGAAGCCCGTCGGCCAGGACTCGGGACTCGCCACCATCTCGGCCGAGATCATCGACGGCGTCCCGACGTTCGACGGTGCGCCGGGCACGATCAGCGAGCAGGACGTGCTCGAGGACTACGCCACGTTCGTGCGCGACCTCGTGGACATCAGCGACATCCGTCCGCTGTCGGTCGCGGTGGACGCCGGCAACGGCATGGGCGGGCACACGGTGCCCGCGGTCCTGGACCCGACGTCGGTGACCGTGCACCCCCTGTACTTCGAACTCGACGGCACGTTCCCCAACCACGAGGCGAACCCGCTGGAGCCGGCGAACCTCGTCGATCTGCAGAAGTTCGTCACCGAGACGGGCGCGGACATCGGCCTCGCGTTCGACGGCGACGCGGACCGCTGCTTCGTGGTGGACGAACGCGGCGAGCCCGTCTCACCGTCCGCGATCACCGCGCTGGTGGCCGAGCGGGAGCTGGGCAAGCACCCCTCCTCGACCATCATCCACAACCTCATCACCTCACGGTCGGTGCCCGAGTTGGTGGAGCAGCTCGGCGGTACCGCCGTGCGCACCCGGGTCGGCCACTCGTTCATCAAGGCACTGATGGCCGAGACCGGCGCGGTGTTCGGCGGCGAGCACTCGGCGCACTACTACTTCCGCGACTTCTGGGGCGCCGATTCTGGCATGCTCGCAGCGCTGCACGTGCTCGCCGCGCTCGGGACACAGGACGAGCCGTTGTCCGCCCTGATGCGCAAGTACGAGGTGTACGCGGCATCGGGCGAGATCAACTCGACGGTGGCCGACGCTCGTGAGCGCACCGCCGCGGTGGTCGCGGCGTTCGCCGATCGCACCGTCTCCACCGACGAACTGGACGGTGTGACGGTCGATCTCGGTGACAGCGCGTGGTTCAACCTCCGCGCCTCCAACACCGAGCCCCTGCTCCGACTCAATGTCGAGGCACGCACCCCCGATGACGTGGACCGCCTGACGACGGAGATCCTGAGCATCGTCCGCGCGTGACGGTTGCGGACTGTCATAGTGGGGGATACGGAACGAGAGAGGCGGGTGAGGTGCCCATGACTGCTCCTTCGGCGTACGTCGATCTCGACGACGCGAGCGCGATACTGGCTGCGGACTCGTTGGGCGCACTGCACTCCGCCGCGCTGGCCGGCGCACAGATCCGCGCCACCGCGTCCGCCGTCCGCGAGGGCCTGCTGGCGCCGCTGGACGGTCTGCGTCCCCGCAGTGTCGTGCTCGTCGCCGCGTCCGGTCCCGCCCGGAGGGCGTCGGCGCTGGTCGCCGCGGTCCTCGCTCCGACCGCCGGCGTGCCGGTCGTCTCGCTCCCCGCGACCCCGCCGTGGGTCGGACCCCTGGACGTCGTGGTCGTGGCCGGCGACGACGCCGGCGATCCGGCCATCGCGGAGTCCGTCGCCGCCGGGGTACGTCGGCGTGCAGAGGTCGTGGTGGCCGTACCGGACGAGGGTCCTGTCGCGGACGCCGGCGCCGGCCGGGTGGTGTCCTTCCCGCCGCGAGTCCGTGTCCTCGATCGCAACTCCTACGCCCGGCACGTCGCGGTGATGGCCGCGGTGCTCGCTGCGGTGGACCCGGCGTCGTCGGTCGGTGATCTCGACGCGGTGGCCGATGCGGTGGACGCGGAGGCCATGCGACACCACGCGTCCGTCGAGGTGTTCCAGAATCCCGCGAAAGGTCTGGCGTCCCGAATGGCGGGTCGTCGGGTCCTCATGACCGGTGACGGCGTGGTGGCGACCGAGGTTGCCCGGCACGGAGCCGCGTCCCTGCTGCGTGCCGCAGGCGTCGTGGCGGCGGCCACCGAACTCTCCGATGCCGTCGGTGTGATCCACGACCTCGGCGCGATCGGTGGGGACTCCGCCGAGAGCGGCAGTGTCGACTACGACCCGCTGTTCCACGACGACCAACTCGACGGTCCACCCCCGGCCGATCCCGTTCGGGTGTTCACCGTGTCGACCGACCCCGACGACAGTCTGGTCCGCCGGCGGGTGGCCGTCCTGGGTGAGGTCGACGTGGTGCGCGCCGACGACGACGGTGGTCCCCGCACGGATCTGGAGGCGCCCGCGCCCGCCGCGGTGCCCGGTCCCACGACGCCGGTCGGGGCGTCGCTGCGCAGGGCGCTCGTCCTGGCGGTGCGGATCGAGGCCGCGGCGGCCTATCTCCAACTCTCGAATTCTCAGGCCTCGGGAGGCAGGGAGTGACCCCAGCCGTGTCCGGGTTCGCAGCGATGACGACGGCAGGTGGTGGTCGGTGAATCTCCTCGACGGAACAGCACGGTCCTACGCGTGGGGTTCGCGCACGGCTCTCGCCGAACTGCGCGGCGTGCCCGCACCCACCCGGCATCCCGAGGCGGAGATGTGGTTCGGTGCTCATCCGGGCGACCCGGCGCATCTCGTCACGCCGCGCGGTCGGGTCTCGCTGCTCGAGGCCATCGACTCCGACCCGACCGGACTGCTCGGAACCGGTGTGGTGGAGCGGCACGGTCCGCGCCTGCCGTTCCTCGTGAAGTTCCTGGCGGCCGAGGAGCCGCTGTCGCTGCAGGCTCACCCGTCCTCGGACCAGGCGCGCGAGGGTTTCCGACGGGAGAACGCCGCGGGCGTGCCCCTCGACGCCTCCGTCCGGAACTACAAGGACGCCAGCCACAAGCCCGAGCTCGTGGTCGCCCTGACGGAGTTCGACGCGCTCGCCGGGTTCCGCAGTCCCGCCGAGACGGTGGAGCTGTTCGGTCGGCTCGATGCGGACGAGCTGCGTCCCTACACCGAGATGCTTGCCGCGCAACCGGATTCGAGCGGCCTGCGCACCCTCTTCACCTCGTGGATCACTCTGCCGCAGCGGGCGTTGGACTCCGTGCTGCCGGCCGTTCTGGACGCGTGCGTCCGCGCCCTCGAACGTGCCGAGCAGACCGGGGACCGCACCTTCGTGCCGGAACTGCGCACCGCACTGGAACTGGGGGAGTACTACCCCGGCGATGCGGGCGTGCTCGCGGCGTTGCTGCTCAACCGGGTCACGCTGCAGCCGGGCGAAGCTCTGTACCTGGACGCCGGAAACCTCCACGCGTACCTGCGCGGAACCGCGGTGGAGATCATGGCCAACTCGGACAACGTGTTGCGTGGGGGACTCACGCCCAAGCACGTCGACGTCCCGGAACTGTTGCGGGTGCTCGACTTCGAGCCGCTCGACTCACCGGTCCTCGTCGCCGACACCAGCCGTCCGCACGTGGTGCGCTATCCCACGCCGGCACCGGAGTTCGCACTCGTCGGTGTCGAATTGTCCGCGGCGTCCAGCGACGGTGAGCCGTGGACGCTCGCGCACGACGGTGACGCCGCGCCGCGCATCGTCCTGTGTGTCGACGGTCGGGTACAGGTCTCCTCGGGTGAGTCCACCCTGGTCGTGGAGCGGGGAAGTGCCGTCTGGATCGCCGCGTCCGATCCGGACCCGCAGCTGTGTGCTCTCACCGACTCGGCTCGCGTGTTCGTGGCGGGCGTCGGCGGGATCTGACGGCCCCGACACGCTGGCGGATACGTCCCGCCGAGTTCACTGTTCGTGTGACGATGACCTCGGGCGGTCGACGGCCGCCCGGAGGACGTGAGGAGTTTCGACGGTGACCATCGACGGCAAGGACGCACCCGGTTCGCGCAACACCGGTCTGCGCAGAACGAAGTCCATCGAGCAGTCGATGCGCGACACGGACGAGCCGGACACGAAACTTCGCAAGAGCCTGTCATCGTGGGATCTCACCGTCTTCGGTGTCGCGGTCGCCGTGGGTGCGGGCATCTTCACCCTGACGGCGCGCACCGCCGGGAACGTCGCGGGCCCGTCCGTCTCGCTCGCCTTCGTGTTCGCCGCGATCGCGTGCGGACTCGCCGCGCTCTGCTACGCCGAGTTCGCCTCGACGGTGCCGGTCGCGGGCAGCGCGTACACGTTCTCGTACGCCACTTTCGGCGAGTTCGTCGCGTGGATCATCGGCTGGGACCTGATCCTGGAGTTCGCGCTCGCGTCGGCCGTCGTGGCGAAGGGCTGGTCCCTGTACCTCGGTGAGGTGCTCGGGACGTCGTCGCCCGTGGTGTCCATCGGCGGACTCGACGTCGACTGGGGTGCCCTGGTCATCGTCGCGGTGCTCACCGTCCTGCTCGCGACGGGTGTGAAGATCTCCTCGCGCGTCTCCCTCGTCATCACCGCGATCAAGGTGGGCGTCGTGCTGCTCATAGTCGTGGTCGGAGCGTTCTACATCAAGGCGGCGAACTACTCGCCCTACATCCCGCCCGCCGTCCCCGCCGAGAAGGAATCGGGCCTCACCCAGTCGCTGTTCTCCTTCGTCACCGGCGCCGAGGGCAGCAACTTCGGCTGGTACGGACTCCTGGCCGCCGCGAGTCTCGTGTTCTTCGCGTTCATCGGCTTCGACGTGGTGGCCACCACGGCCGAGGAGGCGTCCGATCCGCAGAAGGCCCTGCCGCGCGGAATCCTGGGCTCGCTCCTGATCGTCACGATCCTGTACGTCGCGGTCACCCTGGTGCTGACCGGAATGGTGAAGTACACCGAACTCGGTGGCGAGGGCGCGACCCTGGCCACGGCGTTCGAACTGAACGGCATCACCTGGGCGTCGAAGGTGATCTCCTTCGGTGCGCTGGCCGGACTCACGACCGTGGTCATGGTGCTCATGCTGGGACAGTCGCGCGTGCTCTTCGCCATGTCGCGCGACGGTCTGATGCCGCGCCGTCTCGCGAAGACGGGGAGCCGTGGCACCCCGGTGCGCATCACCGTGCTCGTCGGCATCGTGGTCGGCCTTCTCGCGGCGTTCTTCCCCATCGGGACGCTCGAGGAGATGGTCAACATCGGCACCCTGTTCGCCTTCGTCCTGGTCTCCATCGGTGTCGTCGTCCTGCGTCGAACCCGCCCCGACCTGAAGCGCGGCTTCCGCGTCCCCCTGGTTCCGCTGGTGCCGATCCTCGCCGTGCTGGCCTGCGTGTGGCTGATGCTGAACCTGTCGGTGGAGACGTGGCTGCGGTTCGTCGTCTGGATGGCGCTCGGAGTCGTGGTGTACTTCGGCTACAGCCGCCGCCACTCGGTGCTCGGAGCCCGGCAGCATGCGGACGACACCCACTAGTCACCATATTTCGCGCCGATAACGGACCGATCTCACCATTCGGATCGTCGAACCGTCGCGCTACTTGCTCTACACTCGAATTCGAGACCGGAAGTTTGTTTCTGCGGTGGGCACGAGTCCGCCACGGAGTCCACTCGATGTCGAGGAGTTGACGTATGGCGCGGCGGTGGCACGACCCGAAGAAGCTGCTCTGGCTACTGGGGATGCTGGCGCCCGCCTCGGCACTGCTGCCGTCCCAACTGGTTCTGCACACGGGGGTGTCGGCCTTCTGGTGGAGCGGCGCGATGCTGTTCTTCCTGGTCATCCCCGTGGTCGACGCGCTGGCGGGGGAGGACGGCAACAATCCGTCCGACGCGCAGGTGCAGGACCTGCAGCACGACCGTTTCTACCGGTGGTGCACGTTCCTGTTCCTTCCGGTGCAGTACGCGGGGCTCGGTGTCGCGTGCTACCTCGTCACCTTCGGCACCCTGTCCGCCGTCGACAAGATCGGGTACGCGGTCAGTGTCGGTCTCGTCGCCGGCATCGGGATCAACGCGGCGCACGAGCTCGGTCATCGGGTGGAGAGCACCGAGCGCTGGCTGGCCAAGATCGCTCTGGCGCAGAGCCTGTACGGCCATTTCCACGTCGAACACAACCGCGGACACCATGCGCGTGTCGCGACACCCGCCGACCCGGCCAGCGCGCGCATGGGCGAGTCCCTCTACCGGTTCCTGTCCCGCAGTGTCAGCGGCGGCCTCGTCTCCTCCTGGGAGCTGGAGAAGCAGCGTCTCGAGCGCAAGGGCAGCGGCGTGTGGACGATCCGCAACAACGTGCTCAACGCGTGGGCGATGTCCGCTGCACTCTTCGGTGTCCTGGTCGCCGTCTTCGGCGTCGGCATCCTGCCGTTCCTCGTGCTCCAGGCGGTGGTCGGCGTGATGACCCTCGAGTCCGTCAACTACATCGAGCACTACGGGCTGCTCCGGGGACGGACACCCGCGGGCCGGTACGAGCGGTGCGCGCCACGGCACAGCTGGAACAGCGATCGGATCGTCACCAACATCTTCCTGTACCACCTGCAACGGCACAGCGACCATCATGCGAACCCGGGCCGCCGGTTCCAGACGTTGCGCACCTTCGACGAGGCGCCGCAACTGCCGGCCGGCTACGCGACGATGGTCGTCCTCGCGGCCGTCCCACCCCTGTGGCGTCGCGTGATGGACCCCAGGGTCGTCGCGCACTACGACGGAGACGTCACCCGCGCGAACCTGCAGCCGAGCGCCCGCGCTCGACTGGAACGGCGCTGGGCGACCGTTCCCGAACGCACCGCCGCCGCCTGACCCGTCGGCGCGAGACGACGGAACCGGACACGTCGTGGCCCCGACCCACCCGCGGGCAGCCGTGAGCCGATAGCCTGGAAGCCGATCATCAGCCGACAGGAGTGGCATCACACAATGACGACATCGACATCCCCCGACATTTCGAGCACCGAGGCGCTGCAGGCGGACATCCGCGGCGGCATCGAGTTCAAGGTCGCGGATCTCTCGCTGGCTGAGTACGGCCGCAAGGAGATCGGCCTCGCGGAGCACGAGATGCCCGGCCTCATGTCCCTGCGTCGCGAGTACGCCGACGTGCAGCCGCTGAAGGGTGCACGGATCTCCGGGTCGCTGCACATGACGGTCCAGACCGCCGTCCTGATCGAGACGCTGGTCTCGCTCGGAGCCGAGGTGCGGTGGGCTTCGTGCAACATCTTCTCCACCCAGGACCACGCCGCCGCCGCGATCGTCGTCGGACCCCACGGCACGCCCGAGGATCCGCAGGGAATCCCGGTGTTCGCCTGGAAGGGCGAATCGCTGGCCGAGTACTGGTGGGCCGCCGAGAAGATGCTGACCTGGCCGGTCGCCGAGGACGGCACCCCCCGCCACGCCAACATGATCCTCGACGACGGCGGAGACGCCACGATGCTTGTGCTGCGCGGTGCGCAGTTCGAGAAGGCCGGCGTCGTGCCGCCCGTCGACGAGGACCGCGACTCCGACGAGTACAAGGTCTTCCTCGGACTGCTCCGCGAGTCGCTCGCGCAGGACGCCACCAAGTGGACGAGCATCGCCGAGTCGGTCAAGGGTGTCACCGAGGAGACCACCACCGGCGTGCTGCGCCTGTACCAATTCGCCGCGGCCGGCGAGCTGACCTTCCCGGCGATCAACGTCAACGACTCGGTCACCAAGAGCAAGTTCGACAACACCTACGGCACCCGCCACTCGCTGATCGACGGCATCAACCGCGGCACCGACGTGCTGATCGGTGGCAAGAAGGTCCTGATCTGCGGCTACGGCGACGTGGGCAAGGGCAGCGCCGAGTCGTTGGCCGGCCAGGGCGCGCGCGTCCAGGTCACCGAGGTCGACCCGATCAACGCGCTCCAGGCGCTCATGGACGGGTTCGACGTCGTCACGGTGGACGAGGCGATCGGCAAGGCCGACATCGTCATCACCGCGACGGGCAACAAGGACATCATCACGCTCGACCACATGCGGTCGATGAAGGACAAGGCCATCCTCGGCAACATCGGCCACTTCGACAACGAGATCGACATGGCCGGTCTCGAGCGGTCCGGTTCGACACGCATCAACATCAAGCCGCAGGTCGATCAGTGGATCTTCTCCAGCGGCAAGTCGATCGTCGTCCTCTCGGAGGGTCGTCTGCTGAACCTCGGCAACGCCACCGGTCACCCGTCGTTCGTCATGAGCAACAGCTTCTCCAACCAGGTCATCGCGCAGATCGAGCTGTGGACGAAGCCCGACGAGTACGACAACGAGGTCTACCGCCTGCCGAAGCACCTCGACGAGAAGGTCGCCAAGATCCACGTCGAGGCCCTCGGTGGCACGCTGACCAAGCTCAGCAAGGAGCAGGCCGAGTACATCGGTGTCGACGTCGAGGGCCCGTACAAGCCCGAGCACTACCGGTACTGACACTCGGTCCCGTAGTACTCGACAGGCAGGAGTGGAGTCGATGGGCACTCTCATCGCGATCGAGGGCGTCGACGGAGCAGGCAAGTTCACGCTCTCGTCCCGCCTCACGGACGCGTGGGAGGCCGCCGGGGTGGACGCCGTCCGCGTCGGCTTCCCCCGCTACGGGGAGTCGATCCACGCCGACCTGGCCGCCGAGGCGCTGGCCGGTGAGCACGGCGATCTCGCCGCCGGGGTGAATTCGATGGCAGTGCTGTTCGCCCTCGATCGTGCCGGTGCGGTGTCCGACCTCCGTCGGATGCTGCACCGGCACGACGTCGTTCTGCTCGATCGCTACGTCGCGTCCAACGCGGCGTACTCCGCCGCGCGGGTCCACCAGGACGCGGACGGTGCGATGGTCGAGTGGGTGCGCGCGCTCGAGTTCGATCGCCTCGTCCTGCCGCGTCCCTCCGCCCAGATTCTCCTCGACGTTCCGGTCGAGGTCGCGGAGCATCGCGCGCGTGGTCGGGAGCAGGAGGATCCGTCGCGGGCCCGCGACGCGTACGAGCGCGACGGTGGTCTCCAGGCCCGTACCGCGGCGGTCTACGCGGGACTCGCGGCCTCGTCGTGGATGTCGCCGTGGTTCGTCGTGAACGGCGCGCAGGCGGACGGTGAGCAGGTCGACGTGACGAGACTCGCCGCCGAACTTCTCAATCAGACTGCGGAGTACGACGGGATGACACGATAGTCGTCATGAAGCCACGAATTCTGGTCGTCGACGACGATACGGCTCTTGCCGAGATGCTCACCATCGTGTTGCGCGGTGAGGGATTCGAGCCGTTCGTGGTGGGAGACGGCACCCAGGCGCTGTCCGCTGTCCGGGAGAACCGACCGGATCTGGTGCTGCTCGACCTGATGCTCCCCGGTATGAACGGCATCGACGTCTGCCGCGTGCTGCGGGCGGACTCCGGTGTGCCGATCGTGATGCTCACCGCCAAGACCGACACGGTCGACGTCGTGCTGGGACTCGAGTCCGGCGCCGACGACTACATCATGAAGCCCTTCAAGCCGAAGGAGCTCGTGGCCCGCGTCCGCGCGCGCTTGCGACGCACCGAGGAGGAGCCGGCCGAGCTCCTGTCGATCGGCGACGTCGTCATCGATGTTCCGGCGCACAAGGTCACCCGCGACGGCTCGCTCATCTCGCTGACGCCGCTCGAGTTCGACCTGTTAGTGGCGCTGGCCCGCAAGCCTCGTCAGGTCTTCACCCGCGAGGTGCTGCTCGAACAGGTGTGGGGATACCGGCACGCCGCCGACACCCGCCTCGTGAACGTGCACGTCCAGCGACTGCGCGCCAAGGTGGAGACGGATCCGGAGAACCCCGAGGTGGTTCTCACCGTGCGCGGTGTCGGGTACAAGGCCGGCCCGCCGTGATCGGAGCCGATCGACTGCGGGACGGTCGGTGATCTTCACGTCCCGCTCCCGTCGACGCATCAACGGAACCTTCTCGCCTCTGGTGCGATGGTCCCGGTCCATGTGGGCTGCCGCCGGTCACGCGTGGCGTCGGTCGCTGCAGTTGCGCGTCGTCGTGTCGACGCTGACGCTCTCCCTCATCGTGATCACGATCCTCGGCGTCGTGCTCACGAGTCAGATCACGGATCGACTTCTCGACACCAAGATCGACGCCGCCACGAAGGAGCTCGATCGCGCGCGTGCGTCCGTCGAGAGCCAGTTGGCGGGCGACGACTCGACGTCGATCTCGAACCGTCTGGAGCTCGCTCGGTCCGGTCTGACGAGCCGGGACACCGAGAGCGGCGCGGACAGCACGTCCGCCGGCACGTTCGACCCCGTGCTCATCGTCCCCGGCGACGGAGCCCGCGACGAGCTGTTCACCGGTCCCGCCGACCAGATCCCGCAGACGTTGCGCTCGTTCGTCCAGGCCGGCCAGGTGAGCTACCAGTACGCGACCGTGTCGGAACCGGACGGCTACTCGGGTCCGGCCCTCATCGTCGGCAGTCCCACCGCGTCGGACCTCTCCACCCTCGAGCTGTACCTGGTGTTCCCCCTCGCGGGAGAGGATCGCAGCCTCGCCCTCGTCCGCGGAACCCTGCTCATCGGCGGTGCGGTCCTGCTGGTGCTGCTCGCGGCCATCTCGATGCTGGTCGCCCGGCAGGTGGTGGTCCCCATCAGATCGGCGTCGCGCATCGCGGTGCGCTTCGCGGACGGCCGGCTCAAGGAACGGATGCCGGTGCGCGGCGAGGACGACATCGCCCGGCTCGCCATGTCGTTCAACGAGATGGCCGAGAGCCTGTCGAAGCAGATCACCCAGCTCGAGGAGTTCGGAAACCTGCAGCGCCAGTTCACGTCCGACGTCTCGCACGAGCTGCGAACGCCGCTCACCACCGTCCGCATGGCCGCCGAGCTCATCCACGACGCCAGTGAGAGTCTCGATCCGCTGCTCAAGCGCTCGTCCGAGTTGCTGGTCGCCGAGCTGGACCGTTTCGAGACACTGCTCAACGATCTGCTCGAGATCTCCCGCCACGACGCGGGCGTCGCCGAACTGGCGTCCGAGCAACTCGATCTCCGTATGTGCGCCCGCGCCGCGGTGTCCACCGTGCGGCACCTCGCCCGCGAGACGGGCACCGAGCTGATCGTCGACATGCCCGACGAGCCGGTCAACGCCGAGGTGGATCCGCGCCGTGTCGAACGCGTGCTGCGCAACCTGTTGGCGAACGCTCTCGACCACGGGGAGGGCAAGCCCGTCCTGCTGCGCCTGCGCGCGGACGACGACGCCGCCGCCTTCGTCGTGCGGGACCAGGGTGTGGGACTGCGCCCCGGTGAGGAGAAGCTCGTGTTCAACCGCTTCTGGCGGTCGGATCCGTCCCGCGTCCGACGTTCGGGCGGTACGGGCCTGGGGCTCGCCATCAGTCTCGAGGACGCCCGCCTGCACGACGGCAAGCTCGAGGCCTGGGGCGAACCGGGCCAGGGCGCCTGGTTCCGCTTCACGCTGCCGCGCGTGCGTGGTCGCAAGGTCGTGTCCAGCCCCCTGCCGCTGCGACCCGCGGGCCGCAGGTACGCACAGGGACAGCCGCTTCCGGCGGCGCGCCCGACGAGTGTCGGCGCCGCGGCGGGGGAGCAGCGACCGTGAGAGACCGCACTGTGCCGCGGCGACGAGCCGCCCTCGTGGCGTGCGTGGCCGCGCTCGCGCTCGTCGCGTCCGGATGCGCGTCGTTGCCCGCGTCGTCTGCGCCGCAGGCCATCGGCACCGTCGCGCGCGGGCCCGTCGAGCAGGAACTACCCGTTCCCGCCGCGGGTCGTGAACCCAATCTTCTCGTCCGCGACTTCGTCAAGGCCAGCACCGATCCGGCGGACGACCACGCGGGTGCACGTCAGTTCCTGACGGCGAACGCCGCCTCGGAGTGGAACGACGGCGCCAGCGCGATCGTCGTGGACAAGGTGGACGTCCTCGAGGACTCCCGGTCGAGTGACGCCGCGCAGTACACGATCCGAGCCAACCGGGTGGGGCAGCTCGATCAGGGTGGGCAGTACCGCGCCGAGCAGGGATCGTTCGAGACCCAGGTGACGCTGGCCCGCGAGGACGGCGAGTGGCGGATCGACGAGCTGCCGTCCGGAGTCGTCATGGACCGCACCCAGTTCCTCACCTCGTACCAGCGCAAGTCGCTGTACTTCGTCGATCCCACCGGCACCGAACTGGTGCCCGATCAGCGTTGGGTGAACACCACGCAGGACCGGATGACAGAGACCCTGACGGCACTGCTGCAGGCGGGTCCGCGACTGTCGCTGGAGCCGGCGGTGCGCAACGTGTTCAACGGTGTCACCACGGCCGGTCCCATCACGAAGGCCGACGGGCGTACCTCGGCCGTCGGCATCGGTCTCGGCGGTGTCCGCATCGACTTCCGGGGTGCCGGTGCGCTGGACCGCGCGACCCGCGAACTACTTGCCGCGCAGATCATCTGGACGCTGGCCGAGGCCGAGGTGTCGGGTCCCTACGTCCTGCTCTCGGACGGCGCGCCGTTGGACCCGAACTATCCGGACGGCTGGACCACCGCCGAGGTCGCAGAATTCGATCCGTTGGCGGTGACGGGTGCCGACGTGGGCCTGCACGCACTGCGCAACGGCGGGCTCGTCCGCATCGGAACCGACGGCGTGACACCGGTTCCCGGCTACTTCGGCACCGTCAACAACATGCGGTCCATCTCGTTGTCCAGCGACGGAACGCTCGTGGCGGCCGTGTCGGACACCGGTCGTGCGGCGCCGCAGCCGCCCGACGCGCTGCTCATCGGCTCCTACGGCGGCAACGCCTTCCCGGTCGCGGAGGGTGGCTCGATCACCCGGCCCACCTGGGGTCCCGACCGCGACGCCGTGTGGGCCGTCGTGGACGGCACCGTGGTCAAGCGCGCCGTCCGCGACCCGGCCACCGGACAGGTGTCGGTGGTGGACGTCGATTCCGCCGACATCGCCGAGCTCGGCGGCCAGATCACCGAACTGCGGCTCTCCCGCGACGGGGTGCGAGCGGCTCTCATCGTGGACGGCGCCGTCTACGTGGCGGTGGTGGTGCGGCGCGCCGACGGCACCTACGCACTCCGCGAGCCCGAGGCGGTGGCCAACGGTCTGGCGAGCGCGGCGCTGTCCCTGGACTGGAGCACCGGCGACACGGTGGTCGTGGCCCGAGCGGCGACCGACATCCCGATCGTGCAGGTGGCCGTCGACGGCTCACGTCTCGACGGGCTGCCCAGCCGCAACCTCACCGCTCCCGTCGTGTCCGTCGACGCCTCCGCGTCGAGCACCTACGTGGCCGATTCGCGCGCCGTGTTCCAGATCGACGACAGCGACCCGGCGAGTGACCGCTACTGGCGCGAGGTGCCCGGCCTGACCGGCACGAAGTCCGTGCCTGTCCTGCCGGGCTGACGAGCGGCGAACTCTGTCGGAGCCCCGCGACACAGTGTGCCGGTGCCGACGACCCTGCTGGACCTCATCCTGCCCCGCGAGTGCGGCGGCTGCGCCCGTGTCGACGCGTCGTGGTGCCCCGCCTGCGCCTGCGCGCTCGACGCGGCGCCGGGGTCGGTGCGGCCGCGTGTCGATCCCGGGGTGCCGTGCTGGGCGCTCGGCCCGTACGCCGGCCCGCACCGTGCGTCGATCCTGGCGATGAAGGAACGCGGTCGGCGGGATCTCGCGGCACCGCTCGGGGTCGCACTCGCCGCCGCCGTGACGCGCCTGCGCGACGCCGGGGAGATCGATCCACCCGAGCTGTCGCCCCTCGTGCTGGTCCCGGCCCCGTCCCGACGCCGCGCGGCACGGGCGCGCGGTGGTGATCCGATCCTGCGTACCTGCCGCCGTGTCGCGCGGGTGCTCGCACCGGAGGACGTGCGCGTCGTGTCGGTTCTGCGGGTGGACGCGCAGGTGCGTGACTCCGTCGGTCTCACCGCCGACGAGCGTGCGGACAACCTGCGGGGGCGGGTCCGTGTCCGGAGCGGGGGCATCGCCGCGATCGGTCGCGGACCGGTGCTGCTCGTCGACGACGTGGTGACCACCGGAACCACCGCCGCGGAGTCGGTGGCGGCTCTGCGACGGTCCGGTGTCGGTGTCGACGCGGTGCTCGTTCTCGCCGCCGTGCGCTGACGTCGCAGTGCCTGTCCCGGTGCCGGAAAGGGAGCCTGAAAAGGTCCCGTGAATATCCCGTGAACAGTGGCAGACCATCCGGGGAGCGACTACGGTCAGGGCCACGATCGATCCTCGCTACCGGGTCTGGAGGTGATGCCTCACCACCGAAGGCGCCGGGCGGTCCGCGCTCCGGTGTCACCGTTCTTCCGCTGCGCCAGAAGCGATCTCGGCGCGGCCTCTATCGGGAGGTACGTATGACGACAACGTCACCAGTGACGACTGCACACACGAGCACCCACCGGGTGCACGCGCATCCCCGCGAAGCTCACGCCCATGGTCCGGAGCAGAACGACTCCACCGCCCCCGACTCGACCGACACCACTGCGGATTCCGTCTACTTCGACGATGCACCCAGTGCCGTCCCGGCCGACGACAGCTCGAGCGCCGAACCCGCCGCCGAGGTCGTGGTCAAGGGTCGCAACGTCGAGATACCCGACCACTTCCGCCTGTACGTCTCCGAGAAGCTCGCTCGCCTCGAGCGCTTCGATCCCACCATCCACCTGTTCGACGTCGAGCTGTTCCACGAACGCAACCGTCGTCAGTCCAAGAGTTGCCAGCGAGTCGAGATCACCGTGCGGGGCAAGGGGCCCGTCGCGCGTGCCGAGGCCTGCGCGGACAGTTTCTACGCCGCCCTCGAGTCGGCGACCACCAAGCTCGAGAGCCGTCTCCGACGGACGAAGGACCGCCGCAAGGTCCACTACGGGGAGAAGCGGCCCGTGTCGGTGGCCGAGGCGACCGCCGCACTCGTCGAGGAGGCCGTCACTGCCCCCGTCGAGGAGGCGCCCGCCGTCGACGACCACGCCACCGAGGGCCCGGGCACCGTGGTGCGCGTCAAGGAACACCCGGCCGTGCCGATGACCGTCGACGACGCCCTGTACGAGATGGAGCTCGTGGGCCACGACTTCTTCCTGTTCCACGACAAGGAGTCCGACCGGCCGTCGGTCGTCTATCGCCGCCACGCGTTCGACTACGGACTGCTGCGTCTGTCCTGACGCTCGCACCGCCGCGCCGACCACATCGGGCGTCCGCTCCGGCGGGCGCCCGGTGTCGTGCGCGGAACATCCGGTGTGCCTCACAGCGCGCTGTCAGGCTCGACGCCTACGATGGTTCCGCCGGGAGACCGACGAGGTCTCTTCGCATCGAACTGCGCCCCCCGTGTGGACGGGCTCGGTTCACGCCCCACGTACCCGATATTGAGGACGAATAGCCCGTGCCGACGTTGTCGTTGTCCAAGTTGCTCCGTGTCGGTGAAGGTCGCATGGTCAAGCGGCTGAAGCACATCGCCGACCACGTGTCGTCCCTGTCGCCGGACGTCGAAGCCCTGTCGGACGCCGAACTGCGTGCGAAGACCGACGAGTTCACGAAGCGGCACCAGGACGGCGAGAGCCTCGACGAACTGCTGCCCGAGGCGTTCGCGGTCGCCCGCGAGGCGTCCAAGCGGGTGCTGTCCCAGCGCCACTTCGACGTCCAGGTCATGGGCGGCGCCGCGCTGCACTTCGGCAACGTCGCCGAGATGAAGACCGGTGAGGGCAAGACCCTCACCTGCGTCCTCCCGGCGTACCTCAACGCGCTGTCCGGTGACGGCGTCCACGTCGTCACGGTCAACGACTACCTGGCCAAGCGTGACTCGGAGTGGATGGGCCGCGTTCACCGCTTCCTCGGACTGAGCGTGGACGTGATCCTCTCGGGCATGACGCCCGCCGAGCGGCGCGCCGCCTACGCGGCCGACATCACGTACGGCACCAACAACGAGTTCGGTTTCGACTACCTCCGCGACAACATGACGCACTCGCTGGACGACCTGGTCCAGCGCGGACACAACTTCGCCGTGGTGGACGAGGTGGACTCGATCCTCATCGACGAGGCCCGTACCCCGCTGATCATCTCGGGCCCCGCGGACGCGTCGTCGAAGTGGTACCCCGAGTTCGCCCGCATCGCCCCCATGATGAAGAAGGACGTCCACTACGAGGTGGACATCAAGAAGCGCACGGTGGGTGTGCACGAGGCGGGCGTCGAGTTCGTCGAGGACCAGCTGGGCATCGACAACCTGTACGAGGCCGCCAACTCGCCGCTGGTTAGCTACCTGAACAACGCCATCAAGGCGAAGGAGCTCTACCAACGCGACAAGGACTACATCGTCCGAGACGGCGACGTCATCATCGTCGACGAGTTCACCGGCCGCATCCTGGTGGGGCGCCGCTACAACGAAGGCATGCACCAGGCCATCGAGGCCAAGGAGAAGGTGGAGATCAAGGCCGAGAACCAGACCCTCGCCACGATCACGCTGCAGAACTACTTCCGTCTGTACGACAAGCTCTCCGGCATGACCGGTACCGCCGAGACCGAGGCGGCCGAGCTGCACCAGACGTACTCGCTCGGTGTCATCCCCATTCCCACCAACCGCCCGATGGTGCGTGTGGACAACGGCGACCTCATCTACAAGAGCGAGGAAGCCAAGTTCAGTGCCGTCGTCGACGACGTCGTCGAGCGGCACGAGAAGGGTCAGCCGGTTCTGATCGGTACCACCAGTGTCGAGCGCTCGGAGTACCTGTCCAAGCAGTTCACCAAGCGCGGTGTCGCGCACAACGTGCTCAACGCCAAGTTCCACGAGC
Organism: Rhodococcus sp. NFXS4; assembly: GCF_058139645.1. Classification (NCBI taxonomy): domain Bacteria; kingdom Bacillati; phylum Actinomycetota; class Actinomycetes; order Mycobacteriales; family Nocardiaceae; genus Rhodococcus; species Rhodococcus sp. NFXS4. The sequence goes on along the minus strand of NZ_CP192221.1, from coordinate 2,709,485 downwards.
AGGAGGCGACCATCATCGCCGAGGCCGGCCGGTCCGGCGCGGTGACGGTGGCCACCAACATGGCGGGTCGAGGAACCGACGTGGTGCTCGGCGGCAACCCGGACATCATCGCGGACCTCGCGCTGCGCGGGCAGGGGCTCGATCCCGTCGAGTCGCCGGAGGAGTACGAGGCGGCGTGGGAGCCCACGCTGGAGAAGGTCAAGGACCAGGTCCGCGAGGATGCGGACAAGGTCCGCGACGCGGGCGGTCTCTACGTCCTCGGTACCGAGCGGCACGACTCGCGCCGTATCGACAACCAGTTGCGCGGACGCTCGGGTCGACAGGGCGACCCGGGGGAGAGCCGGTTCTACCTGTCGCTCGGCGACGAGCTGATGCGCCGATTCAACGGTGCCGCTCTCGAGTCGATCATGACGCGACTCAACCTCCCGGACGACGTCCCGATCGAGGCCAAGATGGTCTCCAAGGCCATCAAGAGCGCGCAGACGCAGGTCGAGCAGCAGAACTTCGAGATCCGCAAGAACGTCCTCAAGTACGACGAGGTGATGAACCAGCAGCGCACCGTCATCTACGAGGAGCGTCGCCGCATCCTCCGCGGAGAGGACATGGAGGGCCAGGTCGAGCAGATGATCACCGACGTGGTCACCGCGTACGTCGACGGCGCCACCTCGGAGGGCTACGTCGAGGACTGGGACCTCGAACAGCTGTGGACCGCGCTGAAGACGCTCTACCCGGTGGGCGTGCAGCACACCGACCTCGCAGCGGAGAACGAGTTCGGCGAGAAGGGCGACCTGTCGCGGGACGACCTGCGCGAGGCGCTGCTCGAGGACGCCCGCGCGGCCTACGCCACGCGTGAGGCGGAGATCAACGAGATCGCGGGCGAGGGCGGTATGCGCGAGCTCGAACGACGGGTGCTGCTGTCCGTGCTCGACCGCAAGTGGCGTGAGCACCTCTACGAGATGGACTACCTCAAGGAGGGCATCGGTCTGCGCGCGATGGCGCAGCGCGATCCCCTCGTCGAGTACCAGCGCGAGGGCTACGACATGTTCACCGGCATGCTCGACGGGTTGAAGGAGGAGTCCGTCGGGTTCCTCTTCAACCTGCAGGTCGAGGCGGCGGCGCCGAGCCCCGCGGCCTCCGCGGGCCTGCAGGTGGGCGCGGGACTGCAGTCGCCCGTCGCAGCCCGACCGGCGCCGGCAGCGCAGGCCGCCCCCGCAGCGCAGGCCGCCCCCGCGGCGCCGGCGCAGCGTCGACCCGAACCCACGCCGGAATCGGCGCCCGAACCGCGGCCCGCCGCACCTGCCGCGCTGCGCGCCAAGGGGTTGGACGACGAGTCGACCGGTCGCCTGACGTATTCCGGTCCCGACGAGACGGGCGGCACCTCGGTCCGCCGCGCCGGGTCGGGGTCGCCGACGGGCGAGTCGAGCTCCGGCACCCGACGCGAGCGCCGCGAGGCGGCTCGGGCCGGGGTCAAGCCGGTCAAGCGCGCACCGAAGGCCAAGCGGCGCAAGTGATCTGCTCGTCCGGGGGCGGCGACCGCCGCCTCAGGACAGGCGCAGGCTCGTGAGCACCCAGGCCGGACCGGTGGTGTTGCGCCGTGCCGTCAGTCGTGCCGCGACGGCGAACACGCGGTCACCACGCGAGTAGGTGCCGAAGACCTCGACGTCGCCGTGCCCGGCGCCGTCGGGCACCGGACCGGCGGCGCGCACGTGCACGGTCCGGACGACGGCGACACCGAGTGTTCGGCCCGGCACGGCCGCCGTCGACAGGGCCGTCGCCATTCCGACCATGGCCGGTGACAGCACCGCGCGCAGGGACGCCGCGGGTCGGCGGCGGTCCACCACCTCGAGTGTCAGACGCAGGACGCGATCGGCGACGTGCCGCGCCGCGGCGGCGGTGCGCGCGTCGGCCTCCGACGGTCCGACGACGGGCCGGGTCGGTCGCGAGGTCGATCGTCCCGAGTGCGGGCCGGGGCGCGGCGACGAGAGCGCTCGGCCCGCGGACCGGGTCGTCGGGCGTGCACGCGTGGGAGTCGCGCCGACCTCGGGTGGCTCGGATCTCGGCAACCGCGCCACGTGAACGACCTGCGATGTCATGCGTTCCCCTCCATGCTCGTACCTGTGCGGCCACGGCCGGTGTGCGGCGAGTGTCGCACGCACGGACGCGGTTCCGGCCCGTCGAGGCAGACGCGGGGCGTCGTCACACCGCAGCCCGTCAGGGTCGGTGAATTCCGACGAGGACGACGGGGAACCGACACGGCGCGGACCACCAGGACGATCGTGAGCGTGGTCGGTCTCATCTGTCGTGCGAGACTGGGACCCGTCACACTCGACCGAGGGGATTCGCGCGTTGGCCACCAGACTCACCACTCAGGACGCGTCCTTCTACTTCCTGGAGGCCAGTACGACTCCCATGCACGTGGGGTCGCTCGCCATCTTCCGGCTCCCGCGCGGGGGCTTCAGTTACGACGAACTGCTCACCCTCGTCGAGAGCCGGCTCGCTCTCGTTCCGCGCTATCGCCAGAAGGTGCGCGAGGTGGCCTTCGGCCTGGCTCGCCCCGTGTGGGTCGACGACCGCGACTTCGACATCACGTACCACATCCGGCGTTCCGCGCTGCCCAAGCCGGGATCCACCGAACAGCTGCACGACCTGGTCGCGCGACTCACCTCACGCCCTCTCGATCGCACGCGTCCGCTGTGGGAGATGTACCTGGTCGAGGGTCTGGCACGGAACCGGTTCGCGATCTTCACCAAGTCGCACTCGTCGATCGTGGACGGCGACAAGGCGCTCGAGATCAGTCAGGTCATCCTGGACGCCACCAAGGCTCCGACTCCGATGGCCGAGGAGCTGTGGATGCCCGCGCGGGAACCGTCGGAGAAGGCGCTCGTCGCCGGGGCGCTCGCCGAGATGGTGTCGCGGCCGGGGGAGGGCGTGGAGGCGGTGCGCGGAGCCGTCGGTGACGTCACCCGCGCCGCCGGCGAGGCGGTACGCGCCGTGGGCAAGTTCGCGGCGGTGGTCCGCACCGCGGCGCAGACGGCACCGACGAGTCCACTGAACACGACCATCTCCCGCAACCGCCGGTACTCGGTGGCCAAGACCGATCTCGACGACTACCGGATGGTGCGGTCGAAGTTCGGGGGGACGGTCAACGACGTCGTGCTGACGGTCGTGTCCGGTGCTCTGCGGAACTGGTTGCTCTCGCGCGGTGAGCCCATCGGCCCGTACACGACGGTGCGCGCGATGGTGCCCCTGTCGGTGCACGCGGCCGCCACGGGGACGGGCGACGAGGGCGACGTGCCGCCCAACGAGGTCGAGTCCTTCCTCATCGATCTGCCCGTGGGCGAACCGAACGCCGTGGTGCGGTTGTCCCACGTGTCGCACGCGACGGAGGCTCACCTGGGACAGAGTCGCGGTGTGACGGCGTCGACCCTCATCACGCTGTCCGGGTTCGCGCCGGCCACGCTGCACGCGATGGGTGCGCGCGTCGGGTCGAGCCTGTCGCAGCGCATGTTCAACATCATCGTCACCAACGCCCCCGGCCCCCAGTTCCCGCTCTACGCGGGCGGTGCACGCATGCTCGAGATGTATCCGGTGCCGCCGCTCGTGCGCAATCAGGCGCTCAGCATCGGCCTGACGTCGTACGACGGCAACGTCTACTACGGTGTGAACGCGGACCGGGCAGCGATGCCGGACATCGACGTGATCACCACGTTGCTGCACGAGGCACTCGAGGAACTGGTCGACGCGGCGCGCGACGACAAGAACGTCCGCTGACGACGGTGAGGGAATGAGGCGCAGGTGAGGGTGTTCGTTCCGGCGACCATGCGGATGTTGCAGACACTGGTGGACGAGGGTGAGTTCTCGCCTATCAGTCGGACGGCCTTCGCCGTGACGCCGACGTTGCGGGAGGCGTACGTCGCCGGTGACGACGACGAGTTGGCCGACGTCGCGCTGCGGGAGGCCGCGCGGGCGTCGCTGCGCCTGATCGGCGGTGAGCCGGAACTCGACTCCGACGATGACGGGGACGCCGACGAGGTCGCCGACGCCACTCCGAGCTTCCGCCGCGTCGTCATCGCCGCCGACGTCGATCCGGTGACTCTGCGTCCCGATCTCGACGACGCCGTGGTCCGCCTGCCGGCGCCGCTCTCCCTGACGGAGGTGGCGGCGGTCCACGTCGATCTCGCGGCGGCCGAGTCCGCCGTGAGCGCCGCTGTCGCCGCGGTGGACGCGGCCGACCTGGGGGATCCCGACGCCGAGTTCGTGCTGGGCGACGTCGAGGATCATGAACTCGCCTGGTACGCACCGCAGGAGATACCGTTTCTCCTGGAACTGCTCTGACACCGGAACTGCTCTGACACCGGAACCGCTCCGACACCGCCCTGTTTCGTCGCAGTCGTCGACTGCGTCCGTGGTGGCCGCTCGACCGAGGAGATGTGACATGGGAATCAAGGACTGGCTCGAAGCCCCGGCCGCGAGTGTGTCGTCCCCGCGGCGCCCGTCGCTGAACGTGGTGCGCGGTGCGTTCGCGCGCATCACCACGCCGTTGATTCCCGACGACTACCTGCACCTGGCCAATCCGCTGTGGTCCGCGCGCGAGTTGCGCGGCCGCATCGTGCGAATCGAGAAGGTGACCGGCGATGCCGCGACCATCGTCATCAAGCCCGGATGGGGCTTCGACTTCGACTACCGGCCGGGGCAGTACATCGGCATCGGCCTCCACGTCGACGGTCGGTGGCACTGGCGGTCGTACTCCCTGACGTCGCCGCCCGACTGGAAGGACAAGCAGATCTCCATCGCCGTCAAGGCAATGCCGGAAGGTTTCCTGTCGTCGCATCTCGTCGGCGGTGTGCCGTCGGGCACGATCGTGCGGCTCGCCGCGCCGAAGGGGAACTTCGCCCTTCCGGAGCCGCCACCCGCCAAGATCATGTTCGTCACGGCCGGCAGCGGCATCACACCGGTGATCGGCATGCTGCGCAGTCTCGACTCGCGCGGCCACATGCCCGACGTGGTGCACGTGCACTCGGCTCCCACGGCGGACGACGTGATGTTCGCCTCGGAGTTGGCGGCGCTCGACGCGAAGTACGACTCGGTCGTGTCCCACGTGCAGCACACCCGCTCGGACGGCAAGTTCGATCTGGGCTCGCTCGACGAGCACTACCCGGACTGGCGCGAGCGGCAGACGTGGGCGTGCGGTCCGGCGGCGATGCTCGACGACATCGAGAGGGTGTGGCGGGAGGCAGGCATCTCGGAGAACCTGCACACCGAGCGTTTCGAGATCGTGCGCACCGGCGCGCCGAGCGACGGCGGCACGGTCACGTTCTCCGTCTCCGACCGCACGGTGGCGGTGGACGGCGCCACCACGTTGTTGGAGGCCGGTGAGAAGGCAGGTGTGCGAATGCCTTTCGGCTGCCGCATGGGTATCTGCCAGACGTGCGTGGTGCCGCTGACCGACGGTCACGTCCGAGATCTGCGCTCGGGCAAGGAGCATGCGCACGGCGAGCGGATCCAGACGTGCATCTCCGCGGCTGCCGGGGACTGCACGCTCGAACTCTGACTTCGTCGGCCCCGGGTCGCGCCGCAGGGGTGATCGCACACACACCCTGCGCACAGGCTCGTCCGCTATTCTCGGAAAGGCCTGCCCGCCGATACCGAATCGGTGCGAGGAACGGCATACCGCGATCCGGGGAGTAGACCAGCATGGCCATCACGGACATCTTGGAGTTCGCACATCTGACCGACGAGGACATCGAGTCCCTCGGTCGTGAACTCGATGCCATCCGTCGGGACGTCGAGGACACCCGAGGACGCAAGGACGCGGAGTACATCCGCCGCACCATCGCGCTGCAGCGCGCGCTCGAGGTCGGCGGACGGCTCGCGATCATGGGTTCCCGCTGGCGCTCGGCCGCGCTGGTGGGCGCAGGTCTGCTGGCGGCCAGCAAGATCATCGAGAACATGGAGTTGGGCCACAACGTCTCTCACGGTCAGTGGGACTGGATGAACGATCCGGAGATCCACTCCACCTCGTGGGAGTGGGACCAGACCGGTCCGTCCGCGCACTGGAAGCGTGCGCACAACTACTCGCATCACACGTACACCAACATCGTCGGCATGGACCACGACGTGGGCTTCGGGATCCTCCGGATGACCCGCGACGAGAAGTGGCGGCCACGCAACCTGGTGCAGCCCCTGGGCAACCTGGTGCTGGCACTGACGTTCGAGTGGGGCATCGCTCTGCACGACCTGGACGCGGCGAAGCTCGAGGCCGGTGTTCCCGCGACGCAGCTGCTCTCGGAGCCGAACAAGGAGTTCGCTCGGAAGGTCGCGTCGCAGGTCGGCAAGGATTTCGTGCTCTTCCCGCTGCTCGCGGGTCCGGCGTGGCGTCGTGCACTCGGGGCGAACCTCACCGCCAACGTGGTGCGGAACCTGTGGGCGTACGCCGTGATCTTCTGCGGTCACTTCCCGGACGGCGCCGAGAAGTTCACGATGGGCCAGTTCGAGACGGAGACCCACGAGGAGTGGTACCTCCGGCAGATGCTCGGCAGCGCCAACTTCACGGCCGGCCCCACGATGGCGTTCATGAGCGGCAACCTCTGCTACCAGATCGAGCATCACCTGTTCCCGGACCTGCCGAGCAACCGGTACGCCGAGGTGGCCGTCCGGGTGCGCGCCCTGTGCGACAAGTACGACCTGCCGTACACCACCGGCAACCTGGCGACCCAGTACTGGAAGGCGCTGCGCACCATCTTCAAGCTGTCGCTGCCCGACCAGCTGCTTCGTCGCACGTCGGACGATGCGCCGGAGACCAGTTCGGAGCGCCGTTTCCAGAGCTCCGGCTCCTCCGTCGTGGACCGGGTGCGGTTCGATCCGGTCACCGGTCGCAAGCGCGGACTGCGGTCGGCCCTGCACGAGGCGCGGCTCGAGGCGCGTCAGGCAGTGAAGCGGGTCACAGATACGACGGCGTAACCTACGGGTGCGTAACTTCCGGTAGAGTAACCACGGTCAGGCCCACACGGGCATCGACCACCTGCCGAGGAGTGACCACATGGCGATTTCCGACGTCAAGGAATATGCCCACCTCACCGAGGCCGACGTCGAGGCGCTGGGCCATGAACTCAACGCGTTGCGTCGGGAGATCGAAGAGTCGCGCGGCGAGAAGGATGCGCGGTACATCCGCAACACCATCCGTTTCCAGCGCTCCCTCGAGGCCCTCGGCCGCACCACGATGCTCGCCAGCAACCACCGCGCCGCGTGGTGGGCCGGTAGCGCGATGCTCGGTGTCTCGAAGATCGTCGAGAACATGGAGCTCGGCCACAACGTCATGCACGGCCAGTGGGACTGGATGAACGACCCGGAAATCCATTCCACCTCGTGGGAATGGGACAACACCGGTCCGTCCGAGCACTGGAAGCAGACCCACAACTACATCCATCACAAGTACACCAACGTGCTGGGCATGGACGACGACGTGGGCTACGGCCTCATCCGCGTCACGCGTGACCGCAAGTGGGTCCCGTTCAACGCCGGCAACCTCGTCTACAACACGCTGCTGATGCTCCTGTTCGAGTACGGCGTGGCGGTACAGCATCTCGAGCTGGGCAAGGCCGTGAAAGGCCGTGTGCCCAAGGAGGAGACGCGACGCAAGCTGAAGGAGGTCGGCGACAAGGTCGGCCGCCAGATGCTGAAGGACTACGCGATCACGCCGGCCATCACGTCCCTGTCGCCCGCCGCGTCCTACCGTAAGACGTTGACCGCCAACATCATGGCGAACGTCATCCGTAACATCTGGACGAACGCCGTCATCTTCTGCGGTCACTTCCCGGACGGTGCGGAGAAGTTCACGCGCCACGACCTTCAGGACGAGACGCAGGGGCAGTGGTACCTCCGACAGATGTTGGGCAGCGCCAACTTCCACGCCGGACCGACCCTCGCCTTCATGTCGGGCAATCTCTGCTACCAGATCGAGCACCACGTGTTTCCCGATCTGCCGAGCAACCGGCTCGCCGCGATCAGTGTGCGGGTCCGCGAACTGTGCGAGAAGTACGACCTGCCTTACACCACAGGGCCTTTCCTCGCCCAGTACGGCAAGTCCTGGCGCACCATCGCGAAGCTGTCGCTTCCCGACAAGTACCTCAAGGCCACGGCGGACGACGCACCGGAGACGGCATCCGAGCGCAAGTTCGGCGGCCAGGTCACGTCCACCGTCGATCCGGTCACCGGGCGCCGTGCCGGTCTGCTGACCGCGATCAAGGAATCCAAGCGCGGCACGGGACTGCGAAAGCTGCTCTCGCGCTGATCGATCGGTCGGAGCTCCGTCAGTAGGAGTCGTTCGACATCACGGCCACCAACAGCAGGCGAACCGCGGCGACGCGGTTCGCCTGCTGTCCTGTCAGGGTGTCCAGAGCGCACTCCGGGTCGGCCGGCGGCCCGAGGTGTGTGCAGCCGCGCGGGCAGTCCTCGATGGTGACGGCGAGGTCCGAGAACGCCGCGACGACATCCTCCGGCGAGATGTGGGCCAGCCCGAAGGACCGGATACCGGGAGTGTCGATGACCCAGCCTCCACCCGGAAGATGCAGCGACACCGACTGAGTCGACGTGTGCCGTCCCTTGCCGACGCCGGAGACGATGCCGACGGCGCGATGTGCTTCCGGCACCAGCCGGTTCACCAGGGTCGACTTGCCCACCCCCGAGTGGCCGATCAGCGCGGACGACTTCCCGGTGATCATCGCCAGGAGCTCGTCCAGCGGACGGTCCCGGCCCACCAGCACCACCGGCACGTCGAGGTCGGCGAAGACGGCGGCGAACTCGTCGGACGACGCCAAGTCGTCCTTCGTCAGACACAGCACGGGTCGGAGACCACCCACGAACGCTGCCACCATCGCGCGCTCGACGAAGCCCGAGCGGGGTGGCGGGTCGGCCAACGCCACCACGATCAGCAGCTGGTCCGCGTTGGCCACCACGACACGCTCGTACGGATCCGTGTCGTCGGCGGTGCGCCGCAGCACCGTTCGTCGTTCGTCCACGCGGACGATGCGGGCCAGGGCGTCGACGCGTCCCGAGACGTCGCCGACGATGCCCACCGCGTCACCGACGACGATCGGGGTCCGGCCCAGCTCGCGCGCTCGCATGGCGACCACGAGGCGCTCTGGATCATTGTCGATCACGCAGCCCCACCGGCCGCGATCCACCGACACCACCATCGCGTCCGAGGCGTCGGCGTGGGTGGGCCGGGTCTTCGTTCGTGGGCGCGTGCCCTTGCCCGGCCGGACGCGGACGTCCGACTCGTCGTACACCCGCCGGATCAGCGTGCACCACCTCCGGCCAGCATGGCGCTCCAGAGGGTCGCGAACCCCGGCAGCGTCTTGGCGGTGGAGTCGATGTCGTCGACCTCGACGCTCGGGACGACCAGACCGATCACGGCGCCCGCCGTGGCCATGCGATGGTCGGCGTACGCCCGCCAGGGTCCGCCGCGCAGCGGCGCCGGCTCGATGATCAGGCCGTCCTCGGTCTCCTCGACACCGCAGCCCAGAGCACCGAGTTCCGCCGTGAGTGCGGCGAGCCGATCCGTCTCGTGCCCGCGCAGATGGGCGATCCCGCGCAGGCGCGAGGGGGACCCGGCCAGGGCCGCCATCGCCGCGACCGTGGGGGTCAGCTCGCCGATGTCGTGCAGGTCCACGTCGACGCCCTCGAGCTTCTCGGGCCCCCGCGCCGTGAGCGACTCGGCAGTGAGCAACACCTCGGCCCCCATCGACGTGAGGATGTCGCGGAACGCGTCACCGGGCTGCGTCGTCCGGGCAGGCCACCGGGGCACGGTCACCTCACCGCCCGTGACGGCCGCCGCGGCGAGGAACGGGGTCGCGTTGGACAGGTCCGGTTCCACGACACGGTCGACCGGAGCCACAGCGCCGGGATGCACGCGCCACCGGTTCGGAACGCCCGAGTCCTCTAGAGTCTCCACCTCGATCCCGCTCTCGCGCAGCATCTCCACCGTCATGTCGATGTGAGGCATCGACGGCACCGGGGGACCGACGTGCTCGACGACGAGGCCCTCGTCGAACCGCGCCGCCGAGAGCAGGAGCCCCGACACGAACTGGGACGACCCGGACGCGTCCAGTCGAACCGTGCCCCCGCGGACCCGGCCCGTGCCGTCGACGACGAACGGCAACCGGTCCCCGCTCACGGGAACACCGAGGGCGCGGAGCGCGTCGAGAATGGTCTGCTGCGGGCGCGAGCGGGCGTGCTCGTCGCCGTCGAAGCGCGAGCGACCGGTGGCCAGCGCGGCCACGGGGGGAACGAAGCGCATGACGGTGCCCGCCAGCCCGCAGTCCACGTCGCCGCCGCGGCCGGGTCCGGGGGTGACCCGCACCGTCGTCCCGTCGTCGTCGGGGGACTGCACGACAGCACCCAGGGTGCGCAGCGCATCGATCATCAGATCGGTGTCACGGCTGCGCAGAGCGCCGGTCACCGTCGACGGTCCGTCCGCGAGCGCCGCGAGGATCAGGGCGCGATTGGTGATCGACTTCGACCCCGGGAGGTCGACGGTCGCACGGACGGGCTGCGGGGCGAGGGGCGCGATCCAGGACGTCACGGTCACAGTCTCTCACTGGCGGACGCGCGTCGGATGTCCGCGACGGTCGCGGCGGTGGCCCGGACGAGATCCTGTGCGGAGAGTTCGATCTCCAGACCGCGCCGACCGCCGCTGCAGAAGAGGGTCGAGTGCCCGAGTGCCGACGTGTCGACGACCGTGGGCAGGGGCGTGCGCTGACCGAGCGGGGAGACGCCCCCCGGGACGTAGCCCGTCGACCGGCGCACGGCTGCGGGATCGGCCATCGACACCTTGCTCGCCCCGAGGGCGGCGGCGACGGACTTCAGGGCGAGCATGTCCGGAACGGGAAGAACCGCGACCGCCAACGAGGAGCCCGTCGACACGACCAGGGTCTTGAACACCCGATCCGCCGACACACCGAGGCCGGCGGACAGTGCGCCGACCGCCTCGTCGCCGTACTGCTCGGTGCCGCGGTCGTGCTCGTAGGTGTGGACGGTGAACTCGATTCCGAGCCGCGTCAGCATCGTCGTCGCGGGAGTAGCCGATCCGGCCATGGCGTCGTGGTCCCTTCCCACCGTGATCACCCGCCCCGCGAGTACGTCGAGAACGTCGTGATCGGCTGCTGGTACACGACATTCTGGCCGTACTCGCGGAGACGGTCCGGCAGCGGGGGGAACACGACGGCGGCCACGGCTGTTACACGCAGCATCAGGACGGCGCGCACTGTGCGCCGCCGCTCGACGGAGGAGGGCGTGTGAACGTCGTTGCACCGGAGCGCTCCGGAGCCGAGGGGCTCTCGGCGACGCTGACGAATGTGGTGGTGATCCCATCGGTAAAGTGGAGTCCGGACGACCACGGTGAGCTCACCGGTTCCCGGACGTCCGAGGTCGACACCTCGGAGGACGGGGCGGTCGCCGCGGGGCACACGAGAGGGGCCAGCGTGACGGATCAGCCACAGACCGAGACCGGCACCACGACGGGCGCCGTCGATCCTGCGATCCTCGAGACAGAGGACGGCATCCGCTCGCGGGAGAACGCTGCGGATCTGACGGCGCGGTTCGAGCGTGACGCGCTCCCGCTGCTCGACCAGCTGTACGGCGCGGCCCTGCGGATGACGCGGAACCCGTCCGATGCCGAGGACCTGGTCCAGGAGACGTACGTCAAGGCGTACACGGCGTTCAAGAGCTTCCGCGAGGGCACGAACCTCAAGGCGTGGCTCTACCGGATCCTGACCAACACCTACATCAACTCGTACCGGAAGAAGCAACGTCAGCCGGCGCAGTACCCGACGGACGAGATAACCGACTGGCAGCTCGCGGCCACCGCTGAGCACTCGTCCACCGGTCTACGGTCGGCCGAGGTCGAGGCGCTGGACGCCCTGCCCGACGACGACATCAAGGCGGCGCTGCAGGCGTTGCCCGAGGAGTTCCGCATGGCGGTGTACTACGCCGACGTCGAGGGCTTCCCGTACAAGGAGATCGCCGAGATCATGGGCACGCCCATCGGCACCGTGATGTCGCGGTTGCACCGCGGCCGCAAGCAACTGCGCAACGAACTGGCGGAGGTCGCTCGCGACCGTGGATTCAACCGGTCCGCCGCGGCGACCGAGGAGGTAGCACGATGAGCGGCAACGAGTTCGAGGACCTGGACTGCTCGGCCGTCATCGCCGACGTGTGGACGTTGCTCGACAACGAGTGCGACGAGGCCAGCAGGCAGCGCGTGCAGCGTCACCTCGACAGTTGTGGTTCGTGCCTCGCGCAGTACGGCATCGAGGAGAAGATCAAGTCTCTCGTCGGCCGCAAGTGCGGCGGCGAGCGGGCTCCGGAAGGCCTGCGGGAGCGCCTGACGCTGGAGATCCGGCGGTCGGTGACCATCACCGCCACCGAGGACTGACCGCCTACACGACGAAGGGCCGGGACGCTGTGCGTCCCGGCCCTTCGTCGTGTGGTGCTCGTGATCAGCTGTTGGGGCGCTTGCCGTGGTTGGCTGCATTTCCCTTACGGCTGCGCTTCTTGCGTCCTCGCTTGCCCATGGTGGATCTCCTTCCTGTTCCACCCAGTTTCTCACGTGTGGTTGGCTGTACGACGAGCGGCCGTGCCTCCGGCGTGGTCCGTTCACCGAACGAGTCGACACGCGCGTGCAGACGAGCGGAACGGAACAGGGGGACCGTGATGGCCGAGGACGTCCGAGCCGAGATGGTGTCGACGGTGTTCCAGATCGTCGTCGCCGAGGGTGATCACGTGAACGAGGGCGACGCCGTGGTGGTGCTCGAGTCGATGAAGATGGAGATTCCCGTGCTCGCCGAGTCCGCGGGCACCGTGACGTCCATCGGAGTCGCCGTGGGCGACGTCATCCAGCAGGGCGACCTGATCGCCGTCATCTCCTGATCCGGTCACCACTCTGATCAGCCGACGCCGCACCGGGACAGGGTGATTCGTCGTGTCCACGCTGTCCGAGATGCTCGCCGAGCACACCGACCTGCCGGGTACGGCGGTCGATCATCTGCAACGCGTCGTGGGGGAGTGGCAGATTCTCGCGGACATCTCCTTCGCGGACCTGCTGCTCTGGGTGCCCGTCGACCATCCCGGATCGCGTGCGGTGACGTCGTCGGACACGGCGACGGTGGTGTGCGTCGCGCAGTGTCGTCCGACGACGGCCCCCACGGTGATTCCGTCGGACACGGTCGGTGCGGTGGTCGGGGAGACCGAACATCCCGAGGTCGCGGAGTGCCTGCGCACGGCGTCGATCGTGCGCGGCGGAGGTCGCCTCCCCGACGATCAGGGGCCACCCCACGACGCCGTTCCCGTGCGCGTCGACGGCCGCGTGGTCGCCGTGCTGACGCGTGACTCCGCGCCGGTCTCCGGCCGACCGCCGAGCTTGCTGGAGGCCGCGTACCGCGACTGCGCCCACCACCTCTCCGACATGATCGCGGAGGGGTCGTTCCCCTCGCCGTCCGAGAAGACGGACGTCAACTCGAGCCCACGCGTCGGCGACGGGTTCATCCGCCTCGACACCGCCGGCATGGTCACCTACGCGAGCCCCAACGCGGTGTCCGCCTACCACCGGATGGGGTTGACGGCAGATCTCCCCGGCCACGACCTCGCTGCGTCGACCCGGTCGCTCGTCACCGATCCCTTCGACGCGGAGGAGATCGCCGCCACCATCGGAGCGGCCGTCACGTCCGCCGGGGGACGACGGATGGAGGTGGACGCTCGCGGTGCCACCGTGCTGCTGCGCACGGTTCCGCTGCGCCCGGCCGGCACGTCCGTGGGCGCTCTGGTACTGGTCCGGGACGTCACCGAGGTGAAGCGTCGCGATCGCGCGCTGCTGAGCAAGGACGCGACCATCCGCGAGATCCATCACCGGGTCAAGAACAACCTGCAGACCGTCGCTGCTCTCCTGCGTCTGCAAGCTCGCCGGACCGACAACGACGAGGCCAAGGTCGCGCTGAGCGAATCGGTCCGCCGGGTCACCTCCATCGCCCTCGTCCACGACGTGCTGTCGACGTCGGTGGACGAGGTCGTCGACCTGGACGAGGTGGTCGACCGCCTGGTTCCCGTCATGGTCGACATCGGCTCGCTGTCCGCGGACGTCACCGTCGGTCGCGAGGGCAGCCTGGGCGTGTTCCCGGCCGAACGGGCGACCCCGCTGGTCATGGTGCTCACCGAGCTGGTCCAGAACTCGCTCGAGCACGGGTTCGATCCGGGTGCGCGAGGCCGTGTGACCATCGAGTCCCGACGGTCCTCACGCATGCTGGAGGTCACCGTGCGCGACGACGGCCGTGGAGTCTCCGACGACTTCGACGCGTCGGCGTCCGACCGGCTGGGACTGCAGATCGTCTCGACACTCGTCACGGTGGAGTTGGGCGGCACCATCAGCGTCGCGGCCGGGCCGGACGGGGGCACCGCTGCCGAGCTCCGCGTCCCGCTCGGACGCCGAGAACCACGCGGCTGACACGGCTGCCCCGTCGGACACACAAAAGGCCCGGCACCATGCGGTGCCGGGCCTGCGTGCGTCTTGCGAGCTGTGTCAGACCGCCGAGCGTGCGCGGGTACGCGCGTTACGACGCTTCAGCGCGCGACGCTCGTCCTCGCTCATGCCGCCCCAGACACCCGCGTCCTGACCGGACTCGAGAGCCCAGGACAGGCAGTCCGCGGTGACGGGGCACCGGTTGCACACGACCTTGGCATCAGCGATCTGTGCGAGTGCCGGGCCGCTGTTTCCCACCGGGAAGAACAGTTCCGGGTCCTCGTCGCGACAGATAGCCTTGTGGCGCCAATCCATCCTCTTACTCCTCACTGAGCGCACGACGGCGCTGTCGAATAATTGATCCTGGACTCTCGTCCGGATCGTGGGCTTGTTGTCCTGCAGTTCGCGAGCGCGGCAACCAATGTTTCCGCACTGTTACTTGTGAATGCTTTCACGAACCAAGCAGAAGTCAAGAGATGACGCGGTGCGGGTGGCCAAGCTCACTGGACCCGATTTGGTTTCACACCCGACGTCTGGTACCCGGATCGGGAGATGTGAAACACAGTAGCTTGGCCTACGGGGTATCGCCAGGTAAAGGCGCCACGACGGCGAGGGCGTCCGGTGCGGACGCGAATTCGACCTCGGTGCGTTCTCCCAGGTAGTCGCCGTCGACCTGCAGGCCGGTCGGTTCCACCGAACGCACGCGAATCCATTTCACGTCGTCCTCTCGGAGAAGCGCCCGAGAATGCGGACCGGACGTTCCGGACAGCATTTGCACGACCACTCGCAACGTCGTGAACACCTTCGTGGATCGCATTGCGAATATGCCGAGTCCGCTGTCGAACGAGGTGCCGGGGTTCGTCCGGACCGGACGTGCGTCGAGGAACGTCCACGGATCGGAGTTGGTCACGAACGCGAAGTGAACGCCCGTCACGGCCTCGCCGGTGTCGGTCTCCACGGTGAGGTGCGGGTCGCGGCGCTTGCGGCGGAAGAACGTGGTGACCGCGGTCCGGACGTAGCGCGAGGGCGTGACCGCCTCGCCGCCCTTGCGGCCTCGATCGATCGCGTCGCACACGTCCGCGTCCCATCCGAGGCCGGCGTTGAACAGGAACCATGTCTTGTCGCAGTGCCCCAGGCCGATGCGCCTGCTCGTTCCCGACTCCAGCAGATCGATGAGCTGGTTGGTGGCCTCGACCGGGTCCCTCGCGATGCCCAGCGAGCGAGCGAACACGTTGGCGGATCCGCCCGGGACGACCGCCAGCAGCGGCACGGGTCCCACGGTGACCGACTGCATGGAGGTCGGGGCAGGAACACCGAGAAGTCCGTTCACCACCTCGTTGACCGTTCCGTCGCCGCCGTGCACGATCACCAGATCGATACCGGCCCGGCGGGCCTCGGTCGCGAGTTCGCTCGCGTGTCCACGGTGCGTGGTGTGGAGCACTCTGAGCGACACCCTGCTCGCGAGCGCATGCGCCACCAGGTCTCGGCCGGCAGCCGTGGTGGACGTGGCGTTCGGGTTGACGATGAGGATGGCTCGCACGATCACTCAGAGTAGACGCGAGCGGCGGCGGCTCACGACCACCGGCGCGTGACCGTCGGCCACCTCGCGCGTGTGCTCTAGGGTGGCCTGGTGCGTCCGAAGCTGCCCGATTCCGGTGTTCCGGCACCGGTGCGCGCCGCGGGCCTGTTGGTGTCCGTGCAGGGCGCCACGGCGGTCGTGGTGGCACTCGTCCTGGTGATCCGCGGCGCCGCCGGCGCCGACGCGAGCGTCATCAACGGTTTCGGCACCGCGATCTGGTTCGCCGCACTCGGGGGCGCCGTGCTCACCGGTGGCATCGCCCTGATCCTCGGGCACCGCTGGGGCCGCGCCATCGCGATCGTCGCGCAGCTGTTGTTGCTCCCGGTGGTCTGGTCGCTCCTCACCGATTCCGGGCGGCCCGTGCTGGGCTCGTTGCTCGGCATCGTCGTCATCGGCGTCCTGGTCTGTCTGTTCAGCGGCCCCGCCACGCGGTGGCTCGCCGACGACTACGTCGAGACCGACGACGCCTGAGCGGCTCTCCGACCGACGCCGGGCAGCTCAGGAACCGAGGCGAGGATCCACGTTGTGGGTGTGGATCTGCCGGTACTCGTGCTCGTACCCCAGCACGGTGAAGCCGGCGGGCGCCAGCGCGAAGCGCTTTCCCTCGGTCACCGGTTGCTCGACCCACCGCGCGATGACCGACCTGGAGAAGTGGCCGTGTCCGACGAGCACGACGTCGCGCTCGGCGAGGGTGGGAACGACGACGGACAGGACGAGATCGGCCCGTGCGGACACGGCGTCGATGGTCTCGCCGGACGGCGACGGATGCGTCCAGACGGTCCAGTGCGGCGCGGTCTCCCGGATCTGCGGAGTGGTCAGGCCCTCGTAGTCGCCGTAGTCCCACTCGACCAGCGCGTCCCACACCCGATCGACGGTCAGTCCGGCCAGCTCCGCCGTCCGCAGCGCCCGCGATCGGGGGCTGCTGACCACCAGGGGACGTTCGAGCCCGAGCGCCGCGATGCGGTCCCCGGCGGCGCGGGCCTGGTCCTCCCCGTCGGCGGTGAGAGCGATGTCCGTCCGTCCGGTGTGTCGACCGCTCGCCGCCCACTCCGTCTGACCGTGACGGATCAACACCAGTCTGGCGTCGGAGCGCCGCGGCGACGTCCCGGACCCTCCGGACGATGCGGGTGCCGGGTCACGGGGGTCGGGGTCTGCCATGGCTCGATCATGCTCCCGGGTCGCGCCGCGTCGATGACGGAGGTCGTCCCGGTGACGGAGGTCTCGTGAAATCCGCTGGTGATCGCCGCCGGTGGGGTGTTTACTTCCTTGGTCCGATCACGCGACACCCGGCCTCGATGCCGGCGGATACAGATCAGCCAGGAGACTCCGCATGACCGATCAGAGCACCGAGAAGGGCGCGCAGGGGTCCCCGAACACCCCCGGGCAGGGTGGTGTCGACACCGGTCAGGGGCTGGACGCGGCCGTCCTCAAGATCGCCGCCGTCATCGTCATCGGCGCCATCATGTCGATCCTCGACGTGACCGTCGTGAGCGTGGCGCTGCCGACCTTCGCCTTCGAGTTCCAGACGTCCTACGCCAACGTCGCCTGGACCATGACCGGCTACACCCTCGCTCTCGCGACCGTCATCCCGCTGACCGGCTGGGCCGCGGACCGGTTCGGTACCAAACGCCTCTACATCCTGGCGCTGATCCTGTTCGTCGCCGGATCGATGCTGTGCAGCGTCGCGTGGGACATCACGTCGCTGATCGTGTTCCGCGTCCTGCAGGGCTTCGGCGGCGGCATGCTCATGCCGCTCGGCATGACGATCCTGACCCGCGCCGCCGGTCCCGAGCGCATCGGTCGTGTCATGGCCGTCCTGGGCGTACCGATGCTGCTCGGTCCGATCGCGGGCCCGATCCTCGGCGGGTGGCTCATCGACGCGGCGAGCTGGCACTGGATCTTCCTGATCAACGTGCCCATCGGCGCCGTGGCGCTGGTGGCCGCGTGGGTCATCCTCCCGAAGGACGCACCCGAGCCCTCGCAGTCCTTCGACTTCGTCGGCATGCTGCTGCTGTCGCCGGGCCTCGCGCTCTTCCTGTTCGGCGTCTCCTCGATCCCCGAGACCGGAACGGTGATGTCGGCTCGCGTACTGGTCTCCGCCGTCGTGGGGCTCGTCCTGGTCGCGGCGTTCGTGCGCCACGCCCTGCGGACCGAGCACCCGCTGATCGACCTGCGGCTGTTCGCCAACCGTCACCTGTCCGTCGCGGTGATCGCGATGAGCCTGTTCGCCATCGCGTTCTTCGGCGCGGGCCTGATCTTCCCGAGCTACTTCCTGCAGGTCCGCGGGGAGACCACGCTCATGGCCGGCCTGCTGCTCGCCCCGCAGGGACTCGGGGCGATGGTGTCGATGCCCATCGCCGGACAGCTCGCCGACAAGATCGGGCCGGGCAAGATCGTGATCACCGGCATGGTGTTCGTGACGCTGGGCATGGCCGTCTTCACGCAGGTGGGATCCTCGACCTCGTACGTCGTCCTGCTCGGCGCCCTGTTCGTCATGGGGTTGGGACTCGGCGCGACGATGATGCCGATCATGACCGCCGCGCTCCAGACGTTGGACGACGCGTCCGTCGCCCGCGGTTCGTCGCTGATGAACATCATCCAGCAGTCGGCCGGGTCGATCGGTACGGCCGTGATCTCGGTGGTGCTCACCAACCAGCTGCTCGACCGGGCGGCTGCGGGACCCGCCATCGCGGCACAGCGTGACCCGGCGATCGCCGAGCAGATCGGGCCGAATGCCGTGCAGGCCGGACTGGCGCAGGCAGCCGACGCGTTCGGCGGCACCTTCCTGGTGGCCACGATCATCGTCGCGTTCACCTTCGTGCCCGCACTCCTGTTGCCGCGCAAGAAGTTCCAGCGTGCAGACCAGGGTGACGCCGTCGCGCGCGGTGCGATGCTGCACTGAGCTCGGCCTCCGTTCCACCCCGTTCGGCCCGGTGCGGCATCACGCCACGCCGGGCCGAACGTCGCTCGACACACCGAGTGATGCCAAGATCGTGCTGTGACGACGATCCTGGCAGTGGCCAACCAGAAGGGTGGCGTCGCCAAGACGACCACCGTGGCATCGCTGGGAGCGGCGCTCGTCGCTCTGGGCCGACGAGTACTCGTGGTGGACCTCGACCCGCAGGGAAGTCTGACCTTCTCGCTGGGGCACAACCCCGACAAGCTGGAGACCTCGATCCACGAGGTCCTCACCGCCGGGGTTCCCGTGGGCGACGCCGTGCTCGGCACGGACGAGGGTGTGGACCTGCTCCCGGCGACCATCGACCTGGCCGGCGCCGAGGCGCTGTTGCTCATGCGTCCAGGCCGCGAGTACACCCTCAAACGCGCCCTCGCGCCCCTCCTCGAGAACTACGACGTCATCGTGCTGGACTGCCCGCCCTCACTGGGCGTGCTCACCCTGAACGGGCTGACGGCCGCGACGAGCGTGCTGATCCCGCTGCAGTGCGAGACGCTCGCTCACCGCGGTGTGGGTCAGCTGTTGCGCACCGTCAGTGAGGTCCAGCAGATCACCAACCCCGATCTGACACTCCTGGGCGCTCTCGCGACCCTGTACGACGCCCGCACCACGCACAGCCGTGACGTCCTCGCGGACGTGTCCGGTCGGTACGACATCCCGGTGCTCGCGCCGCCGATCCCGCGCACCGTGCGGTTCGCGGAAGCGTCGGCGTCCGGCACCTCGGTGATCGCGGGACGTAAGAACAAGGGCGCTCAGGCGTACCGCGACCTCGCCGACAACCTGGCCGCGCACTGGACCGAGGGCGCACCCCTGGCCACGTACGACGCCGACGCCTGAGGCTCAGCCCAGGGCGACGGTCTCGGCACCGCGGCGCTCGAACACGCTGGTGCCGAGGACGGACAGTGCGACCGGTCCGGTGTACTCGCCGCGGTCCACTTCGATCGTGCGGGAGGCGACGCCGTTCTCCGGATCCACCACCGCGATACCGCCGGGAACCGGGACGAGGAGCTGACCGGCCATCACAGCACCCGCGCCGAGAGTTCCGGCGAGAACCCAGCGCTGTGACAGATCGGACTGCGTGAAGCCGACGGTGTCGGCGCCCGTCCACCAGGAGACGACGGAACCGGTACGCACGATGTCGGATGCGAGGGCGTCGGCGGACGGTGTGGTGACGTCGGCAGTCACGGCCTGCGCGGAGACGAAGTTGGCGGACCCGTCGAAGAGTGCCACCCGGGCGACCTCGCTCCCGGCCGGGGGGAGGTAGACCGCGAGGCGATCCCCGACCACCGCGAGGACGCGTGCTGACGCTTCGTCCGCGGGGACGTCGGCCAGGATGGTCGAGCCGTACACGTCGGGCACCGTGTTGTCCTTCGGTGCGGGGTTCATCGACGTCAGGCGCAGGCCTTCCTCACCGGGACACCGTTCCAGCACGGCGAGGCGGGTGCTCGCGGACGCGCTCGACACGAGGTCGCATCCGGTGCGGGGTTGGCTGCGCGGGTTGACCGGGGCGTCGACACGCCCGTACTCGAGTGTGCGCACGAGGTCGGAGCGCCAGAGTTCGAGGCGCGTGGCGCCGAGTTCGGTCACGTACGTGCCGTCGAACGACAACCGGACCGGGTCGTCGGCGTCGTTGGTGCGCTGGTCCTCGCGCGCTCCGGTGGACCCGTCGAGCTCGGTGACCTGGCCGCATCCCCGGCCGTCCCGGAACACCGCCACCGCCGCGTCCCACGCCCCCACGACCGAGCAGAGGGCCCGGTCACGCGTGTAGGACCAGGACGGCGAGCCGGTGGCGGGATCGAGTCCGGTCACCGCGTCGCCGGTGGAGACGACGACGGCTCCGCCGACGGTGGTCGGTGCCCCGGTTCCGGTGTCGTCGGCGCGCCAGATCTCCGAGAACGACTCGGGCACCGACAATGCCGACGCCGGGGCGGTGAGAGGCACGTCGGCGACCACGGACGTGGTGCCGCGAGCGTCGCTGCGGAACCAGATCACCGAGGCGCCCACCAGGACGACCACGACGATCACCACAGCGGCGATCACGTCGACGCGGGTGCGCCGTTCGGGAGCGAGCACGTCAGGTACGTGACGGTCAGTCGGACGTACCGGCGGACGACGAGGCCTCCGCCGACGCGCCGTTCTCACCGGCGTGCGCCGCGGACCCGGCGGACGACCGGCGTCGACGGCGACGACGGGGCTTGTCCGACGTGGATCCGTCACCGGACGCCTCGGCGGGACCTGTCGTGGCCGAACTGTCCGCGGTGGCGGCAGCGTCGGCGTGGCCCCCGCCGCGGGTGCGGCGACGTGACCGGCTCCGGCGCGACGTGGTGGTGGCCTCGCCGTCCGACGCCTGGTCCGAGTTCTCGCTCCGGCTCGAGCGGGTGTCCGTCTTCTCGGCGGCGGGAGTCTCGGCGCGCCGCTTCGCGATGCTGCCCGTGGTGCCGTGCGGGATGTTCAGCTCCGCGTACAGGTGCTCGGAGCTGGAGTACGTCTCCACCGGGTCGGGGATGTCGAGGCCGAGGGCCTTGTCGATCAGCTGCCAGCGGGGGATGTCGTCCCAGTCGACCAGCGTGACGGCGATACCGGTGCGGCCCGCACGACCCGTACGTCCGATGCGGTGGACGTACGTCTTCTCGTCCTCGGGGCACTGGTAGTTGATGACGTGGGTGACGTCGTCGATGTCGATACCGCGCGCCGCGACGTCGGTGGCGACGAGCACGTCGATCTTGCCGGAGCGGAACGCCGCGAGCGACTTCTCGCGGGCGACCTGCCCGAGATCACCGTGGACGGCGCCGACGGAGAATCCGCGCTCGGCCAGATCGTCGGCGACCTTCTGGGCAGTGCGCTTGGTGCGCGTGAAGATCATCGTGGCGCCGCGGCCCTCGGCCTGCAGCACCCGCGCGACCATCTCCGCCTTGTCCAGTGCGTGTGCCCGGTAGACGTGCTGGGCGGTGCGCTCGTGGATCGCGGAGGACTCGGCCTCCTCGGCGCGGATGTGCGTCGGCCGAGTGAGGAACGTGCGGGCGAGCGTGATGATCGGCCCGGGCATGGTCGCCGAGAACAGCATGGTCTGACGCTTCTCCGGCACCATGCTCATGAGGCGCTCGATGTCGGGGAGGAAGCCCAGGTCCAGCATCTCGTCGGCCTCGTCGAGCACCAGGACGCCGACCTTGCCCAGGACGAGGTGGCCCTGCTTGGCCAGGTCGAGAAGTCGTCCGGGGGTGCCGACGACGACGTCGACGCCGGTCCGCAGGGTCTCGATCTGGGCCTCGTAGGGCCGTCCGCCGTAGATCGACATGACCTTCACGCGACCGTTGGCCGAGTGCAGGTGCTTCGACGCGTTCTCCAGGTCGGAGGTGACCTGGACGCACAGCTCGCGCGTGGGAACGATGATCAGCGCACGCGGGGTGCCGTCCAGGACCGTGGTGCCCGAGCCGTCGGCCGGACCGGTGGCGAGACGGTGCAGCAGCGGGACGCCGAAGCCGAACGTCTTGCCCATGCCGGTGCGGGCCTGGCCGATGAGGTCGTCGCCCGCGAGTGCCAGGGGAAGCGTGAGTTCCTGGATCGCGAACGTGCGCTCGATGCCGATGTCGGTCAACCCACGGACGATCTCGGGGTGAACGCCCAGCTCGGCGAAGGTCGGGGGAGTGTGGGTGGTGTCCAGGGTGGCCGAGACGGTGGTCTCCGCCACGTCGTCGGTCTCGTGGTCCACAGTGATCTTGCTCAGTGTTTCGGCCTTTCTCGTCTCTCGCCTCGCACGCACGACGAGGGCCAGGCCGCTCCGCGGCCGGTGTCGAAACCCTCGATTCGTCGACAGGCGCGATCGGGGTCGGCCGCAGATGCGGCGACACGATCGGCGGCAGACACGAATCAGGTGCGCGCACAATGTCGTGAGCACGGCTCCCGGTGCTCGCCGCGATCGCCTCCGACGGAGGTGACCACGGTGCGTCGAGCCGGCGTGCGGACCGTCTCGGTCCCTGCTGCCGGCACCGGTGGAGCGTGCTCGCGACCTATTCTACCTGGTCGGCACCCGACTCCGCGGTTCCGCTCACGCGAGCCGTGTCGACGGTAGTCTCGGCAGCCATGCGAACAGATTCGGATCCACAGCACGGCGGGTCCACTCCGAACGTCCCGTCCGGGTCCGACGAGGGCCTTGCGACCGGGGGAACCGTGCCGGGTGATCACCCCGGAATCATCAGTCTCCTGGGCGTTCTCGCGTACGGCGAGATCTCGGCGTTCTACCGGTTGGTCGACGACGCTCGGATGGCCCCGACGCTCGGCGACCGCATCGCCATGGCGAGCATGGCAGCCGCCGAGATGAACCACTTCGAGGTGCTCGAGGCGGCCCTCGCGGAGCGCGGGCGGGACGTCCTGTCGGTCACCGAGCCTTTCGCCGCCGCTCTCGACGCCTACCATGCCTCGACGCTGCCCTCGACGTGGATGGAGGTGCTCGTCAAGACCTACGTCGCAGACGGCCTCGCCGCCGATTTCTACCGCGAGATCGCGCACAGCCTCCCGGACGACATCGCCGCCACCGTGCGCGAGGTGCTCGCCGAGACGGGCCACTCGGAGTTCGTCGTCACCGAGGTGGTGGCGCGTGTCGCGGCGAGTGCCGCGGACAAGGACCGGTTGATGCTCTGGGGACGCCGCCTGCTCGGGGAGGCCATCACCCAGGCGCAGTTCGTCCTGGCGCAGCGCGAGGAGCTGACCGAACTGGTCATGACGGCGTCGGGCGATTTCAACGGCATCGTGGCGCTGTTCGACCGCATGCAGGTCCGGCATTCCGAGCGGATGGCGATTCTCGGCCTCGTCTGACTCGTGTCGGTGTTCGCTGTGGGCGTGTGCGTCACGCACTCACCGGCGGCCGGTGCTGCTCTAACCTGAAGTGGACAGCAGGTTCGCGACAACGTTTCGGAGGTCGGCCGTGGAGGTCAAGATCGGAATTTCGGACAGCCCACGGGAATTGGTCATCAACAGCGCGCAGACGCCCGACGAGGTGGAGACCCTGGTCTCGAAGGCCTTCGGCGGCGAGGGTGTGCTGTCGTTGGTGGACGAGAAGGGCCGCAAGTTCCTGGTGCCCGCGGGCAAGCTCGCGTACGTGGAGATCGGTCCGTCCGACAGTCGTCGGGTCGGTTTCGCGTCGTCCGGCACCGCCTGACCGACGCGCCCACCGCGCACGAGGAACGGCCCCGCACCTGCTGGTGCGGGGCCGTCGTGGTCGTGAGACCGGGGTGCGTCGCCTACTGGGACTGCAGGGGGACGTGCGAGAGACCACCCCAGGCGAGGGTGACGGTGGTGTCCACCGCTTCCTCCTTGGTGATGGGACGATCCGCCTCGAGCCAGTAGCGGGCGGTGAACTGGCTCGCGCCCACGAGGCCGACGGCGAGGATGCGGGCACGGTGCGGGTCGAGTCCGGAGTCGTGGCTGACGAGGTCGAACACGGCGTCGACGCAGGCCTCGGTGGCCTGATCGACGCGGCTCTGCACCTGAGGATCGCCCATGAGGTCCGACTCGAACACCAGGCGGAATCCCTGGCTGTCGTTGTCGACGAAATCGTAGAACGCGAGCACGGCGGCCCGGACGCGCTTGTGGTTGTCCGTCGTCGACCGCAGCGCCTGGCGCAGACCCGAGATGAGGCTGTCGACGTAGTTCTGCAGCACCGCGACGTAGAGGTCGAGCTTGCCGGGGAAGTGCTGGTACAGAACAGGTTTGCTGACGCCCGCGCATTCCGCGATCTCGTCCATCCCCGCGGCGTGGTACCCGCGGGCGACGAAGATCTCCCCGGCAGCGGCGAGGAGTTGGGCGCGGCGTGCATCACGGGGCAGTCGAGCACTGCGCCGGCCACTCCCGGTCCCGCCCACGGAGGAGCTTCGGTCGGCGACGTCTGTCATGTGTTTCGTGTGTCCCATCCGCCGCGACACCGGTGGACGAGGATCACTCAGACATCGGAACTACGCGGCATGAAAGTTCTTCCGGATCGTGACGACGATACCCCGGCGCGCCGACCGGAGGCCGCAGACGCGTGTGAGAACCTGGATCGGTGAGTGACCGACGGCAACCGCAGAGAGAGCCTGCGACGCGTGACGACCGTGCGCGACGCTCGCATCAGCCTCTGCGCGCCCAGTGGGATCCCACCGCGGTCGATCCCGGACGCACACGCGCCGCACGGCCGGAGCGCAGCGCCCGGAAGCAGAGCCGGCTGGGGCGGTTCACGTCGACCTACGGTTGGCGCGCCTACGCGATCCCGATCCTCGCGGTCGTGACGGTGCTCGTGGTCGTCGACGCGATACGCGATCCCGGAACCGCGTCCACGACGGACTCGGCACCCGGATTCCCCGCGCTGAGCAACACGACCGACGACACCGGCATCATCGGTGTCCCGCCGCAGGCCGACGGGAACTTCGCCGAGACGGTGTCCAGCGGTCAGCTGCCCGACGGCGGTCAGTTCGCGGTGCAGGGCGCAGGCACGTGGCGCGTGGTGTCGGGAGTCACCGACCAGGTGGGCCAGGGCACCGAACGCACGTTCACCTACACCGTCGAGATCGAGGACGGCGTGGACACGACGGGCTTCGGAGGCGACGAGTCGTTCGGTCGCCTCGTCGACCAGACTCTCGCCAATCCCAAGAGCTGGACGAACGATCAGCGTTTCGCGTTCCGCCGCGTCGACACCGGTGATCCGGACTTCCGGGTCTCGCTGACGTCGCAGATGACCATCCGCGACGCGTGTGGGTACGACATCCAGCTCGAGGTGTCCTGCTACAACCCCGGTATCGGCAGGGTGGTGCTCAACGAGCCGCGCTGGGTGCGCGGCGCCGTGGCGTTCCAGGGCGACATCGGGTCGTATCGGCAGTACCAGATCAACCACGAGGTGGGCCACGCGATCGGGTACCAGGCGCACCAGCCCTGCGAGACCGACGGTGGCCTGGCCCCGATCATGATGCAGCAGACCTTCGGCACGGCGAACGACGACATCGCGGTACTCGATCCTGCGGGCGTGGTGCCGATGGACGGCAAGACCTGTCGCTTCAACCCCTGGCCGTACCCCAGGGCCTGACCGGGGAGGTACGAGGAGCATGACGATCGTCGACCCGGTGGTGGAACCGGGCCCGGAGCTGAGCCGCGAGCAGGTCGCTCGGTACAGCAGACACCTGCTGCTACCCGACGTCGGAGTGCTGGGCCAGCGGCGTCTGCGCAACGCGAGAATCCTGGTGATCGGTGCGGGCGGCTTGGGTTCGCCCGTGTTGCTGTATCTCGCCTCGGCGGGCGTGGGCACCCTCGGCATCGTCGAGTTCGACGACGTGGACGCCTCCAACCTGCAGCGACAGATCATCCACGGCGAGGCCGACATCGGTCGGCCGAAGTCGGTCAGCGCCCGCGAGTCGATCCGGGCTGTGGACTCCACCATCGAGGTCCGGCTGCACCAGGTCCGGCTCGAGCCCCGCAACGCGGTGAACCTCTTCCGCCAGTACGACCTGGTGGTGGACGGCACCGACAACTTCGCGACGCGGTACCTCGTCAACGACGCGGCCGCCGTCGCCGGCATTCCCTACGTGTGGGGATCCATCTATCGCTTCGACGGGCAGGTGTCCGTGTTCTGGGACGCCGCACCCGGCGGTCTCGGCGTCGACTACCGGGACCTCTACCCGGATCCGCCCGCGCCGGGCACTGTGCCGTCGTGTTCGGAGGCCGGCGTGCTGGGCGTGCTCTGCGGGGTCGTGGGCTCGATCATGGCGACCGAGGCCGTCAAGCTGGTGACGGGCATGGGCGACACGCTGCTCGGGCGTCTGCTGGTCTACGACGCGCGCACCATGACCTTCCGCACGGTCACCCTGCGCCGGGACCCCGGTCGCGTGCGGGTGTCCGAGGTGGAGGAGGACTACGAGGTGTCCTGCGGTGTGGCCTCGCCCCTGCCGTCGGTGGACTCGGTGGACGGCGACCTCGATCCGGCGGCCGTGCGCGCGCTGCTGGACGGCGGTGCCCCGGTGGCACTGATCGACGTGCGGGATCCGGTCGAGTGGGACATCGTGCACCTCGACGGCGCAACGCTGATGCCTCTGCCGACGGTGGTGGCCGGTGACGCGGTCGCGTCGCTGCCGACGGACCGGCCGGTGGTGCTCTACTGCAAGACGGGTGTCCGCTCGGCCGAGGCACTCGCGGTCCTGCGGTCCGCCGGCATGGCCGACGTCCACCACCTGCGCGGCGGACTCGAGGCGTGGGCGCGCGACGTCGACCCCACCGTCCCGACGTACTGACACCGGGTTCGGTCACGCGTGCCGGGACACGCGCTCACCGGGGTCTGCGGACTCGCACCGTGGCGGCGGTACGGTGGCCGTCATGACATCGGCGGAACCTCCCCAGCACGTCATCGGCACGTTCGGGCTCCGAGACGTCGCGCCGGTGGCTCTGGGAGCGGACTGGGACGGCGGTTGGCGTCTCGGTGACGTCGTCCTGTCCCCGGTGGCCGATCACGCCCGCGGTGCCTGGTCGGCGAAGGTGCGCGAAACCCTTGCGGTGGAGGGGGTTCGGCTCGCACGGCCGGTGCGGTCGACCGACGGCCGCTACGTCGTGTCCGGATGGCGCGCGGACACGTACATCGAGGGGGTTCCCGAACCCCGCCACGACGAGGTCGTCTCGCTGGCGACCCGGCTGCACGTCGCGACGTCGCAGCTCGAGAAACCGCGGTTCCTGACGCAGACGCCGGTCGCGCCGTGGAGTGACGTGGACGTGTTCGTCGCCGCTGATCGTGCTGCGTGGGAACAGGTTCCGTTCCGCTCCGCCCGTGCCGGGGGAGCGGTGGAGCCGACGTCGCCGGACGGTGTGCGCAGTGTCGAGGTGATCGGTCAGCTGGCCACCCTGCGTCGGCCGGTGCGCGAGCCCGACCAGTTGGTGCACGGAGATCTGTTCGGCACGGTGCTGTTCGACGGCGTGCAGGCTCCCGGTATCACCGACATCACCCCGTACTGGCGCCCCGCATCGTGGGCCGCGGCCGTGGTGGTCGTCGACGCGCTCTCCTGGGGCGGCGCGGACGACGGGCTCATCGGCCGCTGGGAGGACCTCCCCGAGTGGCCGCAGATGTTGTTGCGGGCGGTGATGTTCCGCCTCGCGGTGCACGCTCTGCATCCGCGCTCGACCGCCGAGGCGTTTCCCGGTCTGGCCCGTACCGCCGATCTGGTGCGCCTGATCCTCTAGTCGGTCGGCAGTGCGTCGGTGTCCCGATCATCGGCACCGTCCGCGGCGAGCTCGGTGAAGAAGCAGCGTGCGGCGGTGGCCGCCGCGTCGGCGTCCCCGGACACGACCGCTCGAACCAGGGCCGCGTGCTCCTCGTGGAACGCACGGTCGGAATCGGCGTCGTGGTCGAGGATGGTCTCCTCGATACTGGGGAGCAGGAAGTCGTAGACCTCCAGGTAGATGCTGTTGTGGCTGGCCGCGACGATGGCACGGTGCAGGGACACGTCGAGATGCAGGGCCCGGGTGCGGTCGACGTCCCACAGTGCGGTCCGATGCGCCAGGGTGTCCTCGAGCATCCGGACGTCCTCGTCGGTCCGCCGCTCGGCGGCCAGTGTGGCCGCGGTGATGTCGAGCGCCCGCCGCAGCTCCAGGACGTCGCGTCGCCGCGCGGACGAGAAGTACTTGCCGAGGGCCGACGGCATCTCCGACGACGCGAGCACGTAGGTGCCCGATCCCTGGCGCCGCTCGAGCATGCCCGCGTG
The DNA here is from genome assembly GCF_058139645.1 of Rhodococcus sp. NFXS4. Classification (NCBI taxonomy): domain Bacteria; kingdom Bacillati; phylum Actinomycetota; class Actinomycetes; order Mycobacteriales; family Nocardiaceae; genus Rhodococcus; species Rhodococcus sp. NFXS4. The sequence goes on along the minus strand of NZ_CP192221.1, from coordinate 2,680,734 downwards.
CACCAGCGCCTGGACGGCCTCGCGAACGGTGTTGCGTCCCGTGCCGGTCAGCTCGGTCAACTCCGGTTCTGTGGGTATCCGCGTACCGACGGCCCACGTCCCGGACTCGATCTCGCCTCGTAACTGGTCGGTGACCTGCCCGATGAGGCTCTGTCGGCGTACGGGTTGCACGTCAGTGTCTTTCTCTCGTGTGGTGTCGGTCTCGGCCAGTCTAATAGTCCTTTGCCAGACAGGTCGGATCATCCTATGATTCGTCCCATGACTGCGACCGCCACCACTGCCGAGCCCGAGTCACGCTCGACACTGCAGGGACGGCTGTTGGTGTTCGCGGCACTCATCTTGTCCGCGTTCACACTTCGGGCAGCGGTCACCTCGGTGTCGCCGCTGTTCCCCCGGATCGGCGACGACCTCGGGTTCGGCGCCGGCGCCATCGGGCTCCTCGGGATGCTCCCGACCGCGATGTTCGCGCTGTTCGGCGTGCTCACCCCGGTCATCGCGACTCGTCTCGGACTCGAACGGACGGCACTCGCCGCGGCGGCTCTGACCGGTGTCGGCATCTTCGCGCGGGCGTTCGCCCCCGGGCTCGGGTCGCTGGCGCTGCTCTCGGCGGTCGCCCTGGCCGGTATGGGTATCGGCAACGTGGTCATCCCGCCGCTGGTCAAGCGCTACTTCTCCGACCGGCTCGCCATGATGAGCACCGTCTACATCTGCCTCCTGCAGCTGGGCACCATCGTCCCGTCGCTCACGGCGGTCCCCGTCGCCGACGCGGTCGGGTGGCGCTGGTCGCTCGCGATGTGGGGTGTGGCCGCCGTCGCCGCCGTGGTGCCGTGGACGGCCATCGTGCTGACGCGACGCACTCGCCCCGCCGCCCCCGCGGTGCGCGGTGCGGAGTCTCCGGCGCAGGACGCCGCCGTGGAGGCCGAGCTCGACGGGCCGCTCACCGAGCCGTCGGCCCAGCCGGTGGCGCCGCCCGTCCCGGTCTGGCGCACCTCGCTCGGCTGGGGGATGGCCGGCATGTTCGCGATGACGTCCATGGTCACGTACTCGATGCTGACGTGGCTGCCCTCCCTCCTGGTCGAGGCCGGCATCAGCGAGGGTGCCGCCGGTGCCTCGCTCGGGGTGTTCGCCGCGGTCGGTCTCGCGGGTTCCCTGCTCGCGCCGTCCTTCACCAGTCGGATGATCGACCCCTATCCCATCGTCATCGGCTGCGCGGTCTGCTATCTCGCAGGCTTCGCCGGCCTGCTGTGGGCGCCCGCGACGGGCACGGTGCTGTGGCTGGTGTTGGTCGGTGCAGGTCCGACGACGTTCCCGATGTCGCTCACGCTCATCAATCTGCGCACGCGCACGGCCGTCGGCTCGGCATCCCTGTCCGGCTTCACGCAGGGAGTCGGGTACACGATCGCCTGCGCCGGCCCCATTCTCTTCGGTGTGCTGCACGAGAACACCGGGGGCTGGGAGTGGTCGTTCGCGTTCCTCACGTGCGGCATCGCCGTGCTGCTGGTCGCCGCCAAGGCCGCCTGCCGTCCGCGCGTCCTCGAGGACGGGCCCGTCCGCCAGGCTCAGTCGCGACCCTGACCCTCACGAACCAGACCCTCACCGACCCGGAAACACGGACGTGAGGTCAAGTTCACGCACGGGTCACAGCGTGCAGCGCCCCCGCAACATGGTTTTCCTATCTTTGGGCTTCCCCAGAGATCAGGAGGCCACTCGTGACCAGCTTGTCGGATACCGGCGCTGCCACGGCGCCCACCGGTGCCCCCGGTGCAGTCGCTCGTAAGCACCACATCACGAACTGGGACGCGGAGGACGTCGAGGCCTGGGAGGCCGGCGGCAAGCACATCGCCCGCCGCAACCTGATCTGGTCCGTCGTCGCGGAGCACGTCGGCTTCTCCATCTGGTCCATCTGGTCCGTGATGGTGCTCTTCATGCCGATGGCGCAGTACGGCATCGACCCGGCCGGGAAGTTCTTCCTGGTGGCCGTGCCGACATTGGTCGGCGCCATCCTGCGGATCCCGTACACGTTCGCCACCGCGAAGTTCGGCGGCCGTAACTGGACGATCTTCAGCGCCCTCGTGCTGCTGATCCCGACCGTTCTGACGCTGTACTTCATGATGAATCCCGCCTCGTACACGACGTATCTCGTCGTGGCCGCGTTCGCGGGACTGGGCGGCGGCAACTTCGCCTCCTCGATGACCAACATCAACGCCTTCTATCCCCAGCGTGAGAAGGGGTGGGCCCTCGGACTGAACGCAGGCGGCGGCAACATCGGTGTCCCCGTCATCCAACTCATCGGGCTCCTCGTCATCGCGACGGTGGGCAACACCGCACCCGAGATCGTGTGCGCCGTCTACCTCGTCCTGATCGCGGTCGCCGCCGTGGGCGCGGCCCTGTACATGGACAACCTGGACAACCAGAAGACCAACGGCCGCTCCATGATCGACGTGCTGCGCTTCTCCGACTCGTGGTGGATCGCGTTCCTCTACATCGGTACGTTCGGGTCGTTCATCGGTTACAGCTTCGCGTTCGGGCAGATCCTGCAGATCAACTTCCTCGCCGGTCTGGCCGACGGGGGTGCGGTCACCCCGGCCATGCAGGCACAGGCCTCCCTGCACGCCGCTCAGATCGCGTTCATCGGCCCGCTCCTCGGTTCCCTGTCCCGACCGATCGGCGGCAAGTTCGCCGACCGCGTCGGCGGCGGCCGCATCACGATGTACACCTTCGTCGCGATGATCTTCTCCGCCGGCATCCTCGTCGCGACGTCGATGACGGACGACGCCACGGCCGGAGCGGCGACCGGATCGATGATGGTGTTCTACGTCGTCGGCTTCATCCTGCTGTTCGTGCTCTCGGGGCTCGGTAACGGCTCCGTCTACAAGATGATCCCGGCGATCTTCGCGTCGAAGTCGACGTTGCTGGTGGGGATGTCGGCCACCGAGCAGGCCGCGTGGTCCCGCCGGATGTCCGGTGCGCTCATCGGTATCGCCGGTGCGATCGGCGCGCTCGGTGGAGTGGGCATCAACCTGGTCCTGCGCGCGTCGTACTCGGGCGCGGAGAAGTCGGCGACGTCCGCCTTCTGGGTCTTCCTCGTCTTCTACGTCCTCTGCGCCGCGGCCACGTGGGCCGTGTACCTCCGCCGATCCGGCGCGCGTACCGCGAACGAGCAGGACGTGGTCACCGTATGACCGTCGCTGCATCCGTGCCGGAGACCCTTCGGCCACCGGCCATCCGAGCAGGAACGGCGACGCACTGCCCGTACTGCGGGCTGCAGTGCGCGATGACCGTCACCGGCACGGATGCAGCGAGCGCCGGGATCGAGGCCCGCCAGTTCCCGACCAACAAGGGTGGTCTCTGCCAGAAGGGGTGGACCGCCGCCGAGGTGCTGCGAGTGCCCGGCAGGCTCACCACACCACTGGTGCGTGTCGACGGGGAACTCGTCCCGACGACCTGGGACGCCGCACTCGACGCGGTGGCCACGACGCTTCGACGCGTCCGGGCCGAGCACGGCGCCGACGCGGTCGGGATCTTCGGGGCGGGCGGGCTGACCAACGAGAAGTCTTACATGCTCGGCAAGTTCGCCCGTGTCGCGCTGGGCACGTCGAACATCGACTACAACGGGCGGTTCTGCATGTCGTCGGCCGCGGCCGCCGGCAACAAGTCGTTCGGAATCGACCGAGGACTGCCGTTCCCGTTGGCGGACATCGGTTCCGCGCGGGCCGTGCTGGTGCTGGGCGGCAACGTCGCGGAGACGATGCCCCCCTTCGTGCAGCATCTCCGGACCGCCGCCGACGCGGGCGGGCTCATCGTCGCCGACCCACGGCGCACCGCGACGGTGGACCGGGCGGTGTCCGCCGGCGGAGTGCACCTGCAACTGTCGCCGGGCACCGACCTGGCGCTCGCACTGGGCCTGGTGCACCTGGCAGTGGTCGAGGGGTACGCCGATCGCGACTACATCGACTCACGCACCGAGGGTTTCGACGAGTTCTGGACGGCGGCGGCGCAGTGGTGGCCGGAGCGGACCGAGCGCGTCACCGGCGTTCCCGTCGCTCGCCTGCGGGAGACGGTGCGGTTGCTGGCGCAGTCACGGGACGCGGGTACGGGCGCCTACGTGCTCACCGCCCGTGGAGCCGAACAGCACGCGTCCGGAACCGACACGGTCTCGGCCGTCATCGGACTCTCTCTCGTGCTGGGGCTGTGCGGACGACACGGAACCGGATACGGCTGCATCACCGGCCAGGGCAACGGACAGGGCGGACGCGAGCACGGGCAGAAGGCGGACCAGCTTCCCGGATACCGCAAGATCACCGATCCCGCAGCGCGTGAACACATCTCCGCCCTCTGGGGTATCGAGGAGTCCGCACTCCCGGGTGCGGGACTGAGCGCCTATGAACTGCTCGACGCCCTCGGCACCCCCGGTGGTCCCCGCGCGCTCATGGTGCACGGCTCGAACATCGCCGTCTCGGCCCCGTGGGCCGGTCACGTCGTCGATCGGCTCGCCTCACTCGAGATGCTCGTCGTCACCGATTTCGTGCTCTCCGAGACTGCCGCGATGGCCGACGTGGTGCTGCCGACGCTGCAGTGGGCCGAGGAGGAGGGCACCATGACCTCTCTCGAGGGCCGCATCCTGCGCCGGCGCAGGGCCGTGGACGCTCCCGAGGGCGCGCGCGGGGAGCTCGACATCCTCGCCGATCTCGCCGTTCGCCTGGGCCAGCCCGCCGACCGCTTCCCCCGCGACGCACGGACGGTGTTCGAGGAGTTGCGCCGAGCGTCCCGCGGTGGCATCGCCGACTACTCGGGCGTGACCTACGAGCGTCTCGACGCCGGGGAGGCGCTGCACTGGCCGGTACCGTCGGAGACGCACGGCGGCACACCGAGACTGTTCCTCGATTGTTTCGAGACACCTACCGGGCGAGCACGTTTCGTCACGGTCGACCAGGTCGGGCCCGCAGAACCCACCGACGCCGACTTTCCTCTCCTCGCGACGACGGGGCGGGTGCTCACGCACTACCAGTCCGGTGCGCAGACCCGGCGCGTGCCGTCCCTGTCGGAGGCGGCAGGCCCGATGTTCGTCCAGGTCCACCCGGACACCGCCGGTCGCGCGGGGCTCGAGGACGGCGACGACGCGGACGTCGTCTCGCGCCGCGGAACGGTCGTCGCCCGCGTGCGGTGCGACGCGTCGATGCGGCTCGACACGGTGTTCCTGCCGTTCCACTTCGCCGATGCGGCGCGCGCCAACCTCGTGACCAACCCGGCACTCGATCCCACCAGCCGGATGCCCGAGTTCAAGGTCTGCGCGGTGCGCATCGCCGCGCACGTGGTCGGCGCGACGGACGGGGAGACCGCATGAGTGCACCTCATCGCGTGGTCGTGGTCGGGAACGGCCTCGCCGGTGCCCGGTTGCAGGAGGAGATCCACCGACGCGACGCGGATGCGGCCCGCGTCCAGGTGGTCGTCTACGGCGACGAGAATCACGCCGCGTACAACCGCATCCTGCTCTCCAACGTGGTCGCCGGGCACCTGACCCCGAGGGACACTCGAATCAAGCCCGAGAACTGGTGCGAGCGCAACGGTCTGGAGACGCACATCGGGGTCGCGGTCACGTCGATCGATCGCGAGCGCCGCACGATCACGCGCTCGGACGGGTCCACGGACACCTACGACACGCTCGTCCTCGCCACCGGGTCGCGGTCCTTCCTGCCGCCCGCGCCCGGCATGACCGACGCGGACGGTCACCCCGCGGACGGTGTGGTGGCGTTCCGCACTCTCGCCGACTGCGACGCCATCACCGCAGCAACGGGACCCGGTTCCCGCGTCGTCGTGATCGGCGCCGGGCTTCTCGGCATCGAAGCCGCACGCGGCGCCCTCATGCGCGGATCGGACGTCACCATCGTCCACCCCCGCGCGTATCCGATGGAGAAGCAGATGGACGCCGGTGGCGGCGCCGTACTGACCCGAGTGTTGCGAGAGCTGGGGATGGACGTGGCGCTGGGCGCTCGGGCCGAGGCTCTGCGTACCGCGCCCGACGGCGCGCGCGAACTCGTGTTGTCCGACGGCAGCGCGTTGCCCGCCGACCTGGTCGTCGTCGCGGCCGGGATCCGTCCGAACATCGACCTCGCCGTCGCGGCCGGGCTCGACGTCGACCGCGCTGTCGTCGTCGACGACGACCTGCGCACCTCCGACCCGCACATCCGCGCGATCGGCGAGTGCGCCCAGCACCGCGGTGAGGTCTACGGCCTGGTCCAGCCCGCCTGGGAGATGGCCGGGGTGGTCGCGGACCAGCTGTGCGGCAGCGCGTCCCGCGCCGAGTACCACGGCACCGCGCAGATCACCCGCCTCAAGGCGCACGACGTCGACCTCGCCTCGATGGGCGAGATCGACGTCGACCCGAACGACACCGAGTCCGAGGTCCTGGTCATGAGCGACCCCACCCGCGGCCGGTACGCGAAGGTCGTCGTCCGCAAGGACCGCCTGGTCGGCGCGGTGATGCTCGGCAACCCGGAAGTCGTCGGAACGCTCAGCCAGTACTTCGACGGCGGATCGCTCGTCCCCGTCGACCGTATGACCCTGCTGCTCGGGCACCTCGTCGGTGGACCCACCGAGAGCGCCAACCCGTCGACAATGCCCGACGCAGCCGTGATCTGCCGCTGCAACACCGTCACCAAGAAGCACTTGGTCAGCGCGTGGCGCGGCGGTGCCCACACCCCCGAGGCCATGGCCGAGAAGACCCGCGCCACCACCGGTTGCGGTAGCTGCGTGGGCGTCGTCGACGGCCTTTGCGACTGGCTGCACCGAGCGGATCCCGTCCCCGACAACGACCGGCCTCCGGCCTTCCCGGTCCCCGACAACGACCGGCCTCCGGCCTTCCCGGTCACCGCATGACCGACCCGAGTCACACCACCCGTTCACCGTTTCCCGAGGAGATTGTCATGACCGACCAGACCGCTCACCGCACAGCCGTGGTGGTGGGACACGGAATGGTGGGCCACCGGTTCGTCGAGGCGCTGCGCGCACGCGACACGGCCGGCGAGTGGTCCGTCACCGTCCTGTGCGAGGAGGCCCTCCCCGCCTACGACCGCGTCGGGCTCTCGTCCTACGTCGGCGCCTGGGACCACAAGGAACTCGCGTTGGCGGGCAACGACTATGTCGCGGACACCGCGGTGACCCTCCGTACCGGCGTGCGGGCCGAGTCGATCGACCGCGAGGCTCGGGTGGTCACCACCTCGGACGGTGCAGCGGTGCCGTACGACGCGCTGGTCATGGCCACGGGGTCCTACCCGTTCGTCCCGCCCATCGCGGGGCACGACCTCGATCGCTGCTTCGTCTATCGCACGATCGACGACCTGGATCGCATCCGCACCTGCGCCGACGCGGCCGGCCCCGGCGCGGTGGGGGTGGTCGTCGGCGGCGGCCTGCTCGGTCTCGAGGCCGCGAACGCCCTGAAGCAGATGGGCATGACGCCGCACGTGGTGGAATTCGCGCCGCGACTGATGCCGCTGCAGGTCGACGAGGGCGGCGGTGCGGTCCTGGCGAAGCTCGTCACCGAGCTCGGTGTCACTGTCCACGCGGGTGTCGGCACCTCGGCCATCGCCGAGAACGATCACGGCATCGACGTCACTCTGGCGGACGGCAGCGTCATCGACGCCGCCCTGCTGGTGTTCTCGGCGGGTGTCCGCCCGCAGGACGCTCTCGCTCGCACCAGCGGCCTCCCGGTCGGCGAGCGTGGTGGCATCCTCACCGACATCGGTTGCCGTACCGAGGATCCCGCGATCTACGCCATCGGCGAGTGTGCGGCCATCGAGGGCCGGTGCTACGGCCTCGTCGCTCCGGGGTACTCCAGCGCGGAGGTCGTCGCCGATCGGCTCGTCGGCGGTACCGCCGAGTTCCCGGGCGCGGACCTCTCGACCAAGCTCAAACTGCTCGGTGTCGACGTCGCCAGTTTCGGGGACGCGATGGGCGCCACCGAGGGCGCACTCGAGGTGGTACTCAACGATGCCGCGAAGGGCACCTACGCCAAGCTCGTGCTGTCGGACGACGCGAGGACTCTGCTCGGCGGCATCCTCGTGGGGGACGCGTCGGCGTACGCGACGCTGCGCCCGCTCGTCGGCCGCGAACTCCCGGGCGATCCGGCTGCACTGATCTCGCCGAGCGGCGAGAAGCTCGGCGCCGGAGCGCTTCCCGACGATGCCGAGGTGTGCTCGTGCAACGGTGTGGACAAGGGGACCATCTGCTCGGCCATCGCTGCGGGCGCCTGCGACATCGCCTCGGTCAAGTCCTGCACCGACGCCGGCACCACGTGCGGTGGCTGTCTCCCCACGATCAAGCAGTTGCTCGCCGCGTCGGGCGTGGTCATGTCGAAGGCCCTGTGCGAGCACTTCTCCCAGTCGAGGCGAGAACTGTTCGAGATCGTCGCCGGCGCGGGCATCCGCACGTTCTCCGGTCTCGTCGCCGCTCACGGCCGCGGCGCCGGCTGCGACATCTGCAAGCCGGTCGTGGCCTCGATCCTGGCGTCCACGTCCTCGGAACACATCCTCGACGGTGAGCAGGCTGCACTGCAGGACACCAACGATCACTTCCTCGCCAACATCCAGAAGAACGGCACCTACTCCGTCGTGCCGCGGATGCCGGGTGGAGAGTGCACTCCCGAACAATTGATCGTCATCGGTGAGGTGGCACGCGACTTCGGTCTGTACACCAAGGTGACGGGTGGTCAGCGCATCGACATGTTCGGCGCGCGCGTGGAGCAGCTCCCCGCCATCTGGAAGCGACTGGTCGACGCCGGCATGGAGTCGGGTCAGGCCTACGGGAAGTCGTTGCGCACCGTGAAGAGTTGCGTCGGGTCGACATGGTGTCGCTATGGCGTGCAGGACTCCGTGGGCATGGCCGTCGACCTCGAGAAGCGCTACCGGGGTCTGCGGTCCCCGCACAAGATCAAGTTCGGTGTGTCCGGCTGCGCCCGCGAATGCGCCGAGGCGCGCGGCAAGGACGTCGGCATCATCGCGACCGAGAGTGGGTGGAACCTGTACGTCGGCGGCAACGGTGGGCAGTCGCCCAAGCACGCGCAACTCCTCGCGTCGGGGCTGGACGACACCACCCTCGTCCGGTACATCGACCGGTACCTCATGTTCTACGTGCGCACGGCGGACCGCCTGCAGCGCACGGCGCCGTGGGTCGAGAGTCTCGAGGGCGGACTCGACCACCTGCGCGCCGTCGTGTGCGAGGACAGCCTGGGTATCGCCGCGGACCTCGAGGCAGCGATGGCGTCGCACGTCGAGGGCTACAGGGACGAGTGGCGGGGTGTGTTGGAGGACGAGACCAAGCTCGCGCGCTTCGTCTCGTTCGTCAACGCCCCGGAGGAGTCCGACCCTACCGTCTCGTTCGACGAGTCCGGTGCCCGCAAGGTTCCGGTCCTGATGGGGATGCCGTCCGTTCCGGTCGGGTGAGTGGCCGGGAAGGCCGGAGGCCGGCCGAGATGTGGCCGGGAAGGCCGGAGGCCGACCGAGATGTGGCCCGTCATGTCGCCGTAACGGCCGAGTAACACCAGCCCCGTAGAACTGTCCCCAGGGAGGACCACCATGACTGTCATCGACTCAGCACCTCGCCATTCCACGACCGTGACCAGCGGCGACACCGACGAGTGGATCACCGCGCTCGCACTCTCGGAACTCACTCCGGGTCGGGGAGTCGCCGTGTTGCTGCCCTCCGGGGCGCAGGTGGCGTTGTTCCGCACCGGCGACGAGGAGCTGTTCGCCGTGAGCAACATCGACCCCTTCGGACGGGCCGCCGTGATGTCGCGCGGACTGGTCGGGGACCGCGGCGGCGAGCCGACCGTCGCGTCGCCGTTGCTCAAGCAGGTATTCTCGCTGGTGGACGGCCGTTGCCTCGACGACCCGGACACGACCTTGGCGGTACACGAGGTCACCGTGATCGACGGCGTCGTCGCAGTGTCCGCCCAGCCCTCGGGCGCATCGACCCAGACCTCGGGCACATCCGTCCGGCCGAGAAGTGGAACGGAGACGACATCCCCGTGATCGATCAGCCGACCTCGTCCGACGCTCCCCTCGCGGGGTTCACCGTGGGCGTCACCGCGGCTCGACGCGCCGACGAACTGGCCTCGCTGCTGGTGCGGCGCGGAGCGAACGTGGTGCACGCCCCGGCGATCAGGATCATTCCGCTGTCGGACGATGCGGAGCTCGGTCGTCGTACCCACGAGATCATCGAGTTTCCGCCGGCTGTCACCGTGGCCACCACGGGCATCGGTTTCCGTGGCTGGATGGAGGCAGCCGACGGGTGGGGCGACGCCGAGGAGCTCACTCGGGCCCTCGAAGGCACCCGCATCCTCGCCCGTGGGCCGAAGGCCAAGGGAGCCATCCGTGCAGCAGGTCTGCGCGAGGAGTGGTCACCGGAGTCCGAGTCGTCCGCGGAGGTGCTGGAACATCTGTTGGCGGAGGGTGTGGACGGCGTCCGCGTCGCGGTGCAACTGCACGGCGCCACCACCGAGTGGGAGCCGGTTCCGGACTTCTGCGAGGTGCTGCGGGAGGCCGGCGCGACGGTCATCCCGGTTCCGGTCTACCGCTGGGTGCAACCCGACGACTCGGCACCGATGGACCGCATGATCGAGGCCGTACTGTGTGGTGACCTCGATGCGGTGACCTTCACCAGTGCCCCCGCCGTGGCCTCGATGTTGATGCGCGCCAAGGAGAACGGTGTGCTGGAACCGATGCTGCAGTCGTTCCGCGATCGGGTGCTCGCCGTGTGCGTCGGGCCCGTGACCTCCGCTCCGCTCGACGTACTGGGTGTTCCCACGACGGCGCCCGCGCGGGCGCGTGTCGGAGCTCTCGTGCGCCACGTCGCCGACGAACTTCCGCGTCGAGCGGGCATCGTCCGGGCCGGCGGTCACGAGTTGCGCGTTCTCGGCGCGTGCGTCGTCGTCGACGGCACACCCAAGGCTCTGTCACCCGCGGGCATGGCCGTGCTGAAGACTCTCGCTCGCCGTCCCGGACAGGTGATCTCCCGCGAGGACCTGCTCGCCGCTCTGCCGGGTGGGGGCGGCGACACCCATGCCGTCGAGACGGCCATGGCGCGAGTGCGGTCCGCGCTCGGCGCACCCAGAGCGATCCAGACCGTCGTCAAGCGGGGATACCGCCTCGCCGTCGACGACAGCGCGGACGACCTGATCGACGCCGTGTCGAGTGCTCCGGGCGGCGGCCTCGGCCGGACGGGGGAGGCATCGTGAGCGATCCTCGACTCGTCCTCGTCGCGCACGGCACGCGCAACCCCGCCGGCGTCGAGGTGATCGCCGCGCTGGCCGACGCCGTGGCTCCGCACGTGGGCCCGGTGCGGGTCGCCTTCGTCGACGTGCTGGGACCCACTCCATCGGAGGTTCTGCGCGATGTCGACGGTCCCGTCGTGGTCGTGCCCGCCTTCCTGGCCTCGGGCTATCACGTGCACGCGGACGTGCCCCGCGAGATCGCCGAGAGCGGTCACGACGACGTCCACGTCACCCGCGCACTGGGCCCGGATCTCGACCTGGCGCGGGTACTGCGTGACAGGCTCGAGCAGATCGGATGGACGACCGGCGATCGCATCGTCCTCGCCGCGGCGGGCTCCTCCGACGTGCGGGCCCTCGACGACGTGCACACCGCGGCGGATCAGCTCGCCGCCGTCACCGGATCGGCGGTCACCGTCGCCTACGTCGCCACGGGCGAGCCGCGCGCGGCAGACCTGGTCCCCACTCTGAAGGCAACCGGGGAGAAGGTCTTCGTCGCCTCGTACCTGTTGGCGCCCGGTCTCTTTCACACGAGGTTGCGGTCCGCTGGAGCGGACGGTGTCACCGAACCGCTGGGGCTGCACGGGGGAGTGGTGCAGCTGCTCGTCGATCGCTACCGCGAGGGTGCCGACGTCATCTCTGCGGCAGCGGCACGATCTCGACGGGAGCGCCCGGACTCCGGCCTGCAGTGACGACGGCGATGCCGTCACGGCCCACCAGCGCCGCGAGATGTGCTGTACGCACAGAGCTCTCGCACCGCCAGGTACCCGCACCGAGGTAGGACGCGGGCAGGGCTCGAGTGACGTCACCGGCATCGACCTCGGTTGCCAGTGTTCCGGTCAGCGGTATCGGGACGGACCGTCCGGTCAAGGCCGCGGCGATGGCGGGCCCGAGCAGCATCACCGTGGTGACGGCGGCATACGGATTGCCGGGAACACCCAGGACCACGCGATGACCGGGCAGCTCCGAGACGGAGGCGGAACCGCCGGGGCGACAGGCGAGTCCGTCGACGACACGGTGTGCTCCGGCACGTCGAAGTGCGTCGTCCAGTCGATCCGCGGCGCCGCCGCCGGTCGCGCCGATGATGACGACGACGTCCGGCGGTGCGGAGTCCGCACCGCCGTGGATCGCCGCGTCGAAGGCATCGTCGGTGTCGGCGCAGTGCGCGACGTCGGCGAGTGCGAACCCGCACGACCGTAGGTACGTCGGCATGACCGGCCCGATGGTGTCGCGGATGCGCCCGGCCACCGGCGCGGTGTCGTCGCCGATCTCGTCGCCCGTGAGAACGAGTCGGACGGTCGGGGCGGGGCGCGTCGACGCCCGGATCACGCCGGCAGAGAGCGCGGCCGACACGACGGCGGGGGAGATGACGGTGCCCGCCGGCGCGAGTTCGCTTCCGCCGTCCCAGTCCTCGGCGACACTGCGGGCGTCGTCGCGCACGGGTGCGCCGTCCGACCGGTGGAGCAGACCGTCGTCGTCGAGAACGACGAACTCGTCGCGTACCACGCCCGCCTCCGCCGGAACCGCTGCGCCGGTGGCGATGCGCACCGCGTGGCCGGTGTCGAGGACGACGTCGTCGGTGGCGCCGGCGACCACCACGGCGTCGTCGACGTGCCAGGGTCCGTCGCCGCGCACGGCGTAGCCGTCCATCGCGGACGTGACGAAGCTCGGAAACGGGCGCGCGGCGATCAGCGGCTCCGCGAGCGTGCCGCCGAGGCTGTCGGCCAGGGACGCGGTACGAGGTGTGATCGCGGTGAGTCTGCTCCCCACGAGGACGCGCGCCACCTCGACGGAGGGGCGTCTCGACGCGGTGCGGACGGCCGCGAGTTCGGTGGGCGTGTCCACGTCGTCGATGCCGGTGAGCGCCACGGTGCCCACGACGTCCGGCAGGGCGTGGCGGATGGACGGGCCGCGCTCGGCGTCCGCCGGACAGCGTGCGAGCGCGGCGGTGACGCCTCGAACGAGGGCGTCGCGACGCCAGGCGCCCACGAGGTACTGGGTGCGACCGGTCGAGTCGGTTCCGAACACTGCTTCGACTGTCGTGTCTCGCAGCAGTTCTCGCACGAGCAGTCGGAGTGCAGGCTCGGTGATGTACGGCAGGTCGGCGGACAGGGTCAACACGACGTCGTTCTCCCGCGGACCGTCACCGTCGTCGACGGTGACGGCCAGCCCGGCCGCCAACGCACGTACCGGGCCTCCGAACGGCGGGTCCTCGCGGGTGCGGCGGACACGCCTCGGTCCCGGCGGGTCGGCAGTCACGTCGTCCGGTCCGACGAGGACGGTGACGGTGCAGAACGACGTCGCTCCCAGCACCCGATCGACGAGGGTGACTCCGTCCACGAGCGCGGCAGGCTTGGTGGTTCCCTGCATCCGTGAGCTGCGTCCGCCGGCGAGTATCAGCGCGTCCGTGCGCGCTGTGCGTCCCGACATGTGATCCACAGTAGTGGAGGCGACGCGGCAGCCTCATCGACCGGTGGTGGACACGGGCCGACTGCGCGGTGGGCCCTCGAGAGAGTGGCGACCGCCGCCCGCGACGGCGACGGCGCCGAACCCGATGCTGAGAGTGGACAGGGCCAGAAGTGTTCCGATGACGATCATGGACAGAGTCTCGACCGGCGATAGGCCTGGTGGAGCAGTCCACTGGACTCGAGTGGACTGTGGCATAGTGGCGGCATGGCATCCACTCCCGCACGGCTGCGCGACGGGTTGTCGGCGCGCGCACTCGCCGCCGCGATCGACATGACCGCCGTCGCGCGGGACACTCGGTCCCTGTACCTCGGACTCGCGCAGGAACTGCACCGTCTCGTCGAGGAAGGCGCGGTGGCCGCCGATGCCCGCCTGCCCGCGGAGCGCGTCCTAGCGTCGGTGCTGGGGGTCAGCCGTGTGACGGTCGCGTCGGCCTATCGCGAACTCCGTGAACACGGCATCGCGGTGTCGGTGCACGGGGCGGGCACCTTCGTCGTTCCGCGCGGGGACAGTCAGCCGTGGGGCGGCATCCTGCGCGGCACCCAACCGGGCGTGCTCGAGTTCGTCAACGCCGCACCGCCGGCCTCGGCCCTGCTGGGACCCGCTTACGACGCTGCTGCCCGCGCGCTGAGTACGACGGGACTGCACGTCGGCTACGTACCCACCGGCGAGGGCCGACTGCGCGAGGCGATCGCCCGGTACTACTCCGCTCGCGGGCTCCCCACCAGCGCCGACCAGATTCTCGTGACCGCGGGCGCCAGCGATGCGTTGCACGCCGTGATCGACACCTTCGTCGAACAGGGCAATCGTGTGCTGACCGAACACCCGACCTACCCGGGCGCCATCGACATGGTGCGAGCCGTGGGTGGCAAGTGTGTTCCGGTGGCCATCGATCCGGATGATCCCGACACGTTCGTGGAGAACATGGACAGGGCTGCGCGGCAACATGATCCGGTACTGGCCTACCTGATGCCCGACCACTCCAACCCGTCCGGAGCGGTGTTGCCCGAGACGTCCCGGCGTCGGCTCGCGGCCACGCTGCATCGGCACGCCGTGGTGACCGTGGTGGACGAGGCGTCGGCCGACCTCCGTCTCGACGGCGACGCCGACGTCGAGCCGTTCGGCGCACCGGTCCCGGACCGCGCCTGCATCACCGTCGGATCGTTGAGCAAGACCGTGTGGGGCGGGCTGCGGGTGGGGTGGGTGCGCGCGGACCCGGTGCACCTGGCGCGCGTGGCCACGACCTACGCGAGGCGGCAGCTCTCGGTGTCGATGATGGATCAGTACACGGCCGTGGAACTGTTCGGCGAGTACGACGCGGTGGTGGCGCACCGCGCCGATCAGCTGCGGGCGGGTCGCGACACGGCGATGGCGGCCGTGACGCGGTCGCTGCCGGGCTGGACGTTCCACCGGCCGCGCGGCGGACTGTCGCTGTGGTGCACGCTGCCATCGGGCGTCCGGTCCACGGACCTGGTGGAATCGGCCCGCGGTCGCGGACTGCTGCTCGCCCCCGGATCACGCTTCGGGACGGGATACGCCTTCGACGAGTGCCAACGCATCCCGTTCTCCCGCAGCCCCGAGGAGATCGAGGACGCGGTCGCCGTCCTCGCGGAACTGGTGGGAGCGGGAGTCGATGCCGGGCCCCGCGAGAGCGTTCCGTCGCACGCCGTCCCCGAAGCGATGGTCTGACACTCGATCAGGGCTCGTGGCGGTACCGGACCGACGCCAGAGCGATGCGGCCGTCGACGGACGACACCCCCTCCTCGGCCAGCGCCGCGAGTTGACGTGTCACGAGGTGGGGAGCCGGGCGGCCGTCGGCACGGATGACCCGGTGCCACGGCAGATCGGAGGAGTCCGTCCGCATGATCCACGCGACGATGCGTGGGCTTGGCAGTCCGACGACCCGGGCGATGTCGCCGTACGTGGTGACACTGCCCGCGGGGACTGCGGCCACGACGGCGCGCACGGCCTCGACCTGTTCGTCGGTGATGCGGCTCACGACGTCGTCACGCGTCGGATCATCTCGTCGACCAGAGCTGCCGATTCGGGACCCTTCGCCTGCGGCACCATGTGGTCGCAGTCCAGGTCGACGATCCGCACGTCCGGCGACGAGCGGACGAGTGCGTCCCGGAACTCCGGTGTGAGGTACGGCGGGTCCACCCGCGCGGCGCGCACGACGGTGACCGGAATGTCACTGGGCGGCAGCACGAACGGGCGCGCGAGCTCGCCCCACGACGCGACGACGGCGGCCGTCGACGTCCGCCATCGCACTCGCCCGTCGTCGGTGTCCACCAGGTGCTCGGCGATCTCCTCGTCGACGAGAGCCGGGTGGACGTCGGACCACGCACCGTGGAGCTTCTCCGAGCGTGCCTCCGCGGCATCGGTGTAGTCGTCGTACATCACCGTCGACTGCGCCGTCTCCAGCATCGAGTCCGGCGGCAGGCCGATGGCGGGATCGAGCAGCACCAGTCCCGCGACGAGCGACGGGAACGACCTCGCGAGATGGATCGCGAGCGCGCCCCCGTAGGAGTGGCCGACCACGACGACGGGCCCGGCCGAGTGGGCCCGTAGGACGTCGGCCAGCCGATCGACCTGGCGCTCGATCGACCACGGCGGAGTCCACGGTGCCCTGCCGTGACCCACCAGGTCCGGAGCGACGACGCGGGCCTCGGGCAGGTGCTCGCTCCACCGATGCCAGCGCCTGCCGTGGCCGGTCATGCCGTGGATCGCCAGGACCACCGGTCCGGACGCCGGGCCGTACACGGCGACGTCGTCGGCATCCGTCGTGGGGGCGGGGGATTCGGAGGTCGTCGGCATGGGGTCTCCTGAGCGGTCGAGTGTCGACGCGGTGGCGGAACCGAGTCGGTCTCGGAGAGGGGGCTGTGTGGGAACTGGGGGTGTGTCGGACTCCCATGATGCAATGCGCCTCATGAACGACGACGGCGCGGGCACCACCGGAGACGCGGCTGTCACCCGTGGCGGTATCCGGCTGGTGCGCCGGACGCACCGTGTCGCGCAGGTGCGCACGTGGCCGCAGGAGTGTGCGCCGCTGGTCGCGCCGAGTGAGCCCGGCGACTCCCGGCCGTGGCAGGTTCTGGGCGGTCCGGGCACCGGGAAGACCGCGCTCGTCGCCGATGTGGCGGTGGCGCGGATGACGGCGCCGGGAAGCGATCCGGAGTCGGTCCTGGTGCTCACGCACTCGCGTCAGGCGGCCGTCGACATGCGCGAGCAGATCACCGCCGGGCTGTTGGGCGTGTCCTCCGAGCCCCGCGCGACACGCGAGCCACTCGTACGCACGGTGCACTCGTACGCCTTCGCCGTGCTGCGGTTGCAGGCGTCCGCCTACGGCAATCCGCCGCCGCGTCTCCTCACCAACGCGGAGCAGGACTCCGTGATCCGCGAGATGCTCCGCGGTGAGATTGCGGACGGCGCCGCCCGGTGGCCGGAGCGCGTGCGCCCGGCGCTCGGACTGATGGGCTTCGCGTCCGAGCTCCGTGATCTCGTCCTGCGCGCCGCGGAACGCGGGCTCGGTCCGGAGGACCTGATCGCGTGGGGGCGGAAGCACTCTCGGCCCGAGTGGGTAGCTGCGGGCAAGTTCGCCGCACAGTACGAACAGGCGATGTTGCTTCGAGGATCGGTCGGCGTCGAGACTCCGGAGGCCACGTCGCCCGGACTGGACGCGGCCGAGCTCGTGGGTGCAGCGCTCACGGCGTTCGCGACGGATCCGGACCTGCTCGTCTCCGAACGTCGGCGCATCCGCCACGTGCTGGTGGACGATGCCCAGCACCTCGATCCGCAGGCGGCCCAGCTGGTGCGGCTGCTCTCCGCCGGTGCGTCGTCCACCGTCGTCGCCGGCGATCCCGATCAGGCGGTCTTCTCCTTCCGCGGCGCGGACGCGCACTTCCTCACCGATCTGGACGACGGGCACGGTGGTCGTCGTGTCGTGTTGTCCCGCAACCACCGTTCGGACTCCGGTGTCGGCTCGGTGCAGCGGGCGATCACCGCGCACCTGTCCGGTCGGGTCGCACACCGTGTCGGCACGCAGTTCCGCGACGACAGGGCGGAGGACGAACACCCGTCGGCCGAGGAGGAGACCCGCGCGGTTCCGCCGGTGCGGGTGGTCGTCGCGTCCTCGACGGCGAAGGAGGCCACCGCCATCGCCGACACGTTCCGCCGCGCGCATCTCGCCGACGGCGTGCCCTGGTCGGAGATGGCCGTCGTCGTCCGCTCCGTTCCGCGGTCGCTGCCGTCCCTGCGTCGCGCGCTGCACGCCGCGGGGGTGCCGGTGGTGTCGTCCGCCACGGCCGTGCCCCTGCATCGGCACCGTGGTGCGGCTGCCCTGCTGCTCGCGATGCGTGCGGTCGCCGCTGCCCGGTGCGCACCCGAGCGGTCGGCGGCGGTGTTCTCCGACGACGCTGCGTTGGCACTGCTCGAAGGTCCCATCGGAGGGGCGGATCCGCTCGCCGTCCGCAGACTGCGTCGCGGGCTACGGCGGGGCGACGTGGCCGAGGGCGGCGAGCGGGACTCGTCCGTGCTGCTGCGCGCCGCGATGATCGGCTCCTCGGTCGACCCGCTCGTCGCACGTCTGTCCGACGTCGAGAAGGCACCGCTCACCCGCGTCCGTGCCGTGGTCACGGCCATCGCGAAGGCGGTGGGCCCGGCCGGTCGTCGCGTCGAGGACGCACTCTGGGCCGGGTGGCGGGCCACCAGGCTCGAACGCCGGTGGGTGGCGTCGTCCGCCCGGGGTGGGCCTCTCGGCGTGCAGGCAGATCGGGATCTGGACAGCGTCGTCGCGTTGTTCGACGCCGCGGCCGCGTACGTCGACGCACTCCCGCGCGGCACCCTGGAGGGGTTCGTCGAGTACGTCACCGACCAGGAGGTTCCCGTGGGCGACGGGCGGCGTCCCGCGATCGTTCCCGACGCGGTGCGGATTCTGAGTGCCCATGCCGCGGTCGGGCGCGAGTGGGACGTCGTCGCGGTGGCGGGCGTACAGGAGGGACTGTGGCCCGCGCTGCGCCCGCGCGGATCGCTGCTCGGGGTCGAGGCCCTGGTGGATCTCGCCGCGGGTGTCTCCGACGGCGATCGCGAGTTGGACGATCGGGTCTCGCGGACCGCACCGTTGCTCGCGGAGGAACGTCGCCTGTTCCTGGTGGCGTGCAGCCGCGCACGGTCGAGCCTGCTCGTCACCGCCGTCGACTCGGTGACCGGTGGCGCGGACACCGTGCGGTCGAGGTTCGTGGACGACCTGCTCGCGTCCGATGCCGTGCGGTACTCGGACGTCGACGAGAGCGACTCCGGTGCCGGCCCCACCGCGCCTCTCGGCCGGGTGCTCGCGTTGCCCGCTCTGGTCGCCGAGCTGCGTGCGGTCGTGTGCGACCGTCGTGTCGCGGAGAACGACCCCGACCGCCGTGCGCGCGCCGCACGGCACCTGGCGCGACTGGCGAGGGAAGGGGTGCGCGGCGCCCACCCGGACGAGTGGTACGGGCTGTCCGGAACCAGTACCGAGTTGCCGCTGTGGGATCCGGCGGACGGGCCGGTGTCGTTGTCGCCGTCCACGGTGGAGGTGCTCACCGCGTGCCCGCTGCGGTGGGCGCTCGAACGCAACGGGGGCACCGACGGCGACACCGTGCACGCGGTCACCGGAACGCTGGTGCACACGCTGGTGCAGGCAGTGGCCGGCCGGGTGCCGCCGGACGAGGTGCGCAGAGAGCTGGAGAAAGCCTGGGTGGCAGTCGATCTCGGATCTGCGTGGTTCTCGCGCAAGGAGCTCGCACGTACCGCCACCATGATCGAGACGTTCCAGGAGTGGATGTCACGCTCACGCGGCGAGCTGACGGAGGCCGGTGTCGAGGTGCCGGTGGACGGGGTGTTGGAACCGCGCACGCCGGACGAGCCCGCCGTCGCGCTGCGCGGACGGATCGATCGGCTCGAACGTGACCCCGACGGACGACCCGTGGTCGTCGACGTCAAGACCGGTAAGAACGCGGCGACGGCCGCGGCGACGGCCGAGCACGCGCAGCTCGCGACGTATCAGGTGGCACTCGCCGCCGGTGCGGTCGAGGGCGAACCGGCCGGCAGTCCCGGCGGCGGGCGGTTGGTCTACGTCGCCAAGCCGCACACCAGGACCGGTGCCACCGAACGAGCGCAGGCAGCACTCACGGGGGAGACCCTCGAGCAGTGGCGCACCGTCGTCGTCGACGCGGCGCGTGCCACGCGGGGCCCGGTGTTCGAGGCTCGCGTCAACGACGGCTGTCGGCACTGCCCGATAGCGTCGTCCTGCCCGGCACAGGACAGAGGCAGGCAGGTGACCGAAGGATGAGAGACGTGGCCCGAGTGAGCCCCGCCGAGGTCGCCGTCGCTCTCGGCCAGTTCCCGCCCACCGACGAGCAGTCGGAGATCATCGCGGCTCCGCGCGGTCCGTTGCTGGTCGTCGCCGGCGCCGGCGCCGGCAAGACGGAGACCATGGCGGCGCGAGTGGTCTGGATGGTGGCCAACGGTCTGGTCCGGCCGGAGGAGGTGCTGGGCCTGACCTTCACGCGCAAGGCCGCTCAGCAGCTCACCACGCGCATTCGCCAACGACTGGCCCGATTGGCCGGGTCCGACCTGCTGCGGCGTCTCGATGCGTCCGGTGAGCTGCGGCGCACCGTCTTGTCGGGCGAGCCCGAGGTGAGCACGTACCACTCGTACGCGGGCCGACTACTCCAACGCCACGGCATGGTGCTGCCGCTCGAACCGTCCACGACCCTCGTGTCGGAGACCGAGCTGTGGCAGCTGGCCCACCGCGTGGTGGCCGCATGGGACGGCGACGTCCCACTGGACCGGGCACCGGCGTCGATCACGGAATCCGTGCTCGCCCTGTCCGGTCAGCTCGCCGAGCACCTGGTCGAACCGGGCGACCTGGGAGAGGCCCACACAGAGCTCGAGAAGCTGATCCACCATCTGCCACCGGGCCCGAAGCAGAAGAGCGGCGGTCCCACCAAGGACCTGCTGGGCATACTGCAGGTGCAGGAACACCGGCTCGATCTGCTGCCCCTGGTGGCGCGGCTCCACGAGGTCATGACCCGTGACGGACTGCTCGACTTCGGGCGGCAGATGTCCCTGGCCGCCCGTGTCGCGGCGGACCACCCGGACGTGGGCCGCGACGAGCGCACGCGGTGCCGGCTGGTGCTGCTGGACGAGTACCAGGACACCGGTCACGCGCAGCGCGTCCTGCTGTCCTCGCTGTTCGGGGGTGGCCGTGACTCCACTCTGACGGTTACGGCCGTCGGCGACCCGATGCAGTCGATCTACGGCTGGCGCGGTGCGTCCGCCGCGAACCTTCCCCGGTTCGCTACCGACTTCCCACGCTCGGCGCGCTACCCGGCCCCGGTGCGTCAGTTGTCGACCAGCTGGCGCAACCCGCCCGAGGCGCTCGCGCTGGCCAATGCGGTGGCTGCCCCGTTGCGCATGCGCGGTGTCGCGGTGGACGAGTTGCGCGCGCGTCCCGGTGCGGTGCCCGGCGATGTCCGGCTCGCGCTGACCACCACGGTGGACGACGAGCGCCGGTGGATCGCCGAGGCGATCGCGCGGGAGTACCGCACGGCGCGGGAGGACGGGCGCACTCCGCCCACCGCGGCGGTCCTGGTGCGGCGCAACGCCGATGCGGGGCCGATGGCCGAGGTTCTGCGCGGCGCAGGCCTGCCCGTCGAGGTCGTCGGACTCGGTGGGCTGCTCCGGACGCCCGAGGTCGCCGACCTCGTGGCGATGCTGCGGCTGGTGAGCGACCCGCTGGCCGGCAGCGCCGCCATGCGCGTGCTCACCGGCTCGCGCTGGCAACTGGGTGCCGCCGATCTGCGTGCCCTGTGGAGGCGAGCGCGGGAGATCGCGGCGCACACCGGCCGCGGGCGGACGGGCACGGTCACCGACGCCGATGAGTTGGGGCGCGCGCTCGAGGACGGCATGCCCGGGGAGCGATCGGAACAGTCCGGGCTGGTGGACGCCCTGGCGGATCCGGGCGACCCGTCGCGCTACTCCGAGGCGGGACATCGGCGCATCCTCGCCCTCGGCGGGGAACTGCAGTCACTGCGCCACCGGCTCGGTCAGCCACTTCCCGATCTGGTCGCCGACGTCGAGCGAGTGCTCGGGATCGACGTGGAGGCGGGGGCACGTCGTCCGTCGGGGGACGCGGGCGGGCGCGAGCATCTCGACGCCTTCGCCGAGGTGGTCGCGGAGTACGGCGATCAGCAGACGGCGACTCTCACCGGACTGCTGTCCTTCCTGTCCGCCGCCGAGTCCGTGGAGGACGGCCTCGCGCCCGGCGAGGTCGACGTCGACCCGCACCGGGTGCAGGTGCTCACCGTGCACTCCGCCAAGGGTCTGGAGTGGGAGGTCGTGGCGGTACCGCACGTCTGCGAGAGCGTGTTCCCGTCCACCAGGTCGTCCGCGTCCTGGTTGGGCTCGGTGGCCGAGCTACCGCCGTCCCTGCGCGGTGACAGGGCGATTCCGGGTGACGACGCCGGGGGCGTCCCCGTTCTCGATCTCGAGGGCGCGACGCACCGCGGCGACATCGCCGACGCCGTCACCGAACACAAGGCTGCGCTCGCACGTCGCCGACTCGACGAGGACCGACGGTTGTTCTACGTCGCCCTCACGCGCACCGAGCGGGTGTTGCTGGTCTCGGCGCACCACTGGGCTCCCGGCGCCTCGTCGCCGAAGGGTCCCTCGTCGTTCCTCGCCGAACTGCACGGCCTCGTCGAGACCACCTCGGCGATCGGCGGCGCGGAGATCGGGACCGTGCAGCACTGGGAACCCACTCCGCCGGACGGAGCCGACAACCCCTACGCGACAGTCGAACTGACGGCACTCTGGCCGGCCGATCCGCTGGGTGCCCGCCGTGAGGACGTGATCATGGGGTCTGCAGCCGTGCGCGCCGCACTCGTCGAGTCGGCATCGGTCGAGGAATCGTCGTCCGAGAATCGGGACGACGACGATCCCGACGGGTGGGCGCGTGACGTCGACCTGCTTCTCGCCGAACGTGATGCGGTGTCGCGGCCGGAAACCGACGTCGTCGTGCCCGACACCATGTCGGTGAGCCAGGTGGTCCACCTGGTCGCGGATCCGGACGCCCTGGCATCGACGCTGCGGCGACCGGTCCCGTTCGCGCCCAACCCCTTGGCGCGTCGCGGCACCGCGTTCCACGCCTGGGTCGAACGACGCTTCGGGGCGACCCGCCTACTCGACCTGGACGAGCTGCCCGGCGCGGCGGACGGCGCCTCGGCCGCCGACACGGACCTCGAGGAGCTGCAGCGTGCGTTCGACGCGTCACCGTGGGCGTTGCGCAGTCCCGTCGAGGTGGAGGTCCCGTTCGAGACGTCGGTCGGTGGAGTCGTGTTGCGGGGACGGATGGACGCCGTGTTCGCGGACTCCGACGGTGGCTGGACGGTGGTGGACTGGAAGACCGGCGCGCAGCCGACACCGGCCGAGGAACGTGCGGTGGCGATCCAGCTCGCCGCCTACCGACTCGCCTGGGCGGAGCTGATGTCGGCGACCCGCTCCGAGCCGGTGCCCCTCACCACGGTGCGGGCGGCCTTCCACTACGTGCGATCGGGAGTCACCGTGTCTCCGACGGATCTCCCGGACGCGGAACGGTTGGCGGAGATCATCTCCACGGCGGGCGCGGACCCGGCGACGTGATCAGCGCGCGTCGCGGTACACCTTCCAGGACTGCGTGATCAGCGGGATCTGCAGCGGCAGTCGAGCCACGACCCCCACCTTCATCGCGGTCGAGGTCTTCTCGCTCTGCAACCACGACGCGGCCATCTGCAGGTTGGCCGGGAACACGGCCACGAAGAAGGCGGCGGCCGCGGCGCCGGCCAGGCGACGAGTGCGGGGAACGATCAGTCCGGCCGCCAGTCCGAGCTCCGCCACTCCCGACACGTACGTGTACGTCCGCGGTGATCCGGGGAGCACGTGCGGCACCTGGGAATCGAACGGCGCCGGTGTGACGAAGTGCAGGACACCGGCTCCGCCGAGGAGGACCGCGAGTCGCTGCGCCGCCCTGTCCGCCGCCCGTCGGCGCGACGGGAGTCGAACGGAATCGAGCAGCGGCAGGGTACGGAGCGTCATGGTCGCAGCCTGCACCATCGTCTGCTCGTTGCCAACAGGACGGTGGAGCACCGGAGTTCTGCAGCGACTGATGGGGGTCGGCGGCTCGATGCTCCGATACAGTCACGGCAGCCGACGAGGCGGATCGACGACCACGAGCGACGGACGAGGACCACATTCATGGCAGGACGGTTGCGGAATCGGCTGCTGAACACCGACACCGGACTCACGGATCGCCCCGACTTCGCACTGGTGGGTGTCCTGCGGATCCCGGAGTTCGAGCAGAGCCCCTGGCGGGCGATCTACCAGCGCATCATCATCGCGCTCGCCACGCTCTTCGTGGCCGCCATGGTCGTCTACGTGGACCGGGACGGGTACGCCGACAACCAGGACAATCAGCTGTCCTTCCTCGACGCTTTCTATTACACGACCGTGTCGCTGTCGACCACCGGCTACGGCGACATCGCGCCCATCACCCCGTCCGCGCGCCTGGTGAACATCCTGGTCATCACGCCGCTGCGCGTCTTCTTCCTGATCCTGCTCGTCGGCACCACCCTGTCAGTGCTCACCGAACGTTCGCGCCAGGCGTTCAAGATTCAGCGATGGAGGCGCAACGTGCGCAATCACACCGTGGTCGTCGGGTACGGCACGAAGGGTCGCACCGCGATCGCCGCGATGCTCGGAGACGGGGTGTCGGCCTCGGACATCGTGGTCGTCGACACCGATCAGTCGTCCCTGGACGCGGCGAGCAACCTGGGCCTGGTGACCGTGCAGGGCTCGGCCACCCGGTCGGACGTCCTGCGCCTGACCGGTGCTCAGTACGCCGCGTCGATCATCGTCGCGACCAACCGGGACGACACCGCCGTGCTGGTGACGCTCACGGCGCGGGAGATCGCGCCCAAGGCGAAGATCGTGGCCGCGGTGCGCGAGGCGGAGAACGTGCATCTCCTGCGCCAGTCGGGCGCCGATTCCGTGGTGGTCTCCTCGGAGACCGCCGGGCGACTGCTGGGTATCGCGACGACCACGCCGAGCGTCGTGGAGATGATGGAGGATCTGCTGACCCCCGAGGCGGGCTTCGCGATCGCCGAGCGCGAGGTCGAACGCGACGAGGTCGGCGGATCGCCCCGCCACCTGTCGGACATCGTGCTCGGTGTGGTCCGTGACGGTCGCCTGGTGCGGGTCGGTTCGCCCGAGGTCGATGCGATCGAGGCGGACGACAGACTGCTCTACATCCGACGCGTCTCCAACTGACCAGCCGCACTGCGGTGCACCGGATCTGCCGCCGTCGGACCCGGTCAGTAGGGTCGTGACGTGTCCTTCCGACTTCTGTCCGAGCCCATGCTCTCGCGTTCCCCGATCGACCGCGCCGAGGAATTGCGTCGCGACGACGCGGCACTCGCCGCAGGGTGGCCCACCGCACGGCTGTTGCGCGTGGACAGTCAGGGTCGCGTGCCGGTCGAGGACGGTCGAGTGGCGCTCGTACCGGCCGTCGACACGGCGGACTCGCCGCCGGAGGACGCGGTGTTCCTGGGAGTCGTCGACGACCACCACGTCTGGGCGGTCTCCGTCTCCGCAATCGCCGGCGAGGTGACGGATCTGCGGTCGTTCGGTGACGTCCTCACGGAGTCGTCGGCAGGGCTGGTCGTGACGGCGGTGGCGTTGTTGAACTGGCACCGGTCAGCGGCATTCAGTGCGCGCGACGGATCACCGACCGTGCTCTCGTCGGCGGGGTGGTCCCGCACCAGCACCCTCACGGGCCACGAGGAGTGGCCTCGGTCCGACCCGGCGATCATCGTCCTCGTGCACGACGGGGCGGACCGCGTCCTCCTCGCACGCCAGCCGATGTGGCCGGAGCGTCGGATGTCGGTGCTCGCCGGTTTCGTGGAGGCGGGGGAGTCGCTCGAGACGTGCGTGAGCCGCGAGGTGGGCGAGGAGGTCGGTCTCGACGTGTCCGACATCACCTATCTCGGCAGTCAACCCTGGCCGTTCCCGCGCTCGGTGATGATCGGGTTCGCGGCGCGCGCGAACGCCGCACAACCGCTGTCGTTCAACGACGGTGAGATCGCGGAGGCGCGATGGTTCACCCGTGACGAGGTACGCACCGCCCTCGCCGCCGGGGACTGGAGCGCCTCGGAGGACGCTCCGCTCCTGCTTCCGGGAAGCATCTCCATCGCCCGCGCGATGGTGGAGTCGTGGGCGGCGCTCGAGTCCTGACGAACGCGAGCGCCCGCGGCTCAGTTCAGGCCGATGGCCTTCTTGACCTGCGCGAGGCTGGGGTTGGTCGCAGTGGAGCCGTCGGCGTACTTCAGAGTCGGCACGACGTGGTTTCCGTTGTTGACGCTCCCGACGAACTCGGCGGACGCGGGATCCTTCTCGATGTCGATCTCCGTGTAGGCGATGCCGTTCTCGTCGAGCTGCGTCTTGAGACGTCGGCAGTAGCCGCACCAGGTCGTCGAGTACATCGTCACTGCGGGCACGTGGGCTGTGTCTTTCTGCTGTGCTGTGGTCACGCAACTCTCAACGCGGAGTCATCGACGGTTGTTCCGATCGGGCGGTGGGCGCGCCGGCGGTGTCGGTGCGGGCTGACATGATGGCCACGTGAACGACAGGGATGCGGTGGAGGGTCTCGACCCCGAACAGTCGGCCGCCGTGCTCGCTCCGCGAGGCCCCGTGTGTGTGCTCGCGGGTGCAGGAACCGGCAAGACCAGGACGATCACCCGTCGCATCGCCCACCTCGTCGCGGACGGGCACGTCAAGCCGAGTCAGGTCCTCGCCGTCACCTTCACCGCGCGAGCTGCGGGGGAGATGCGCGAACGGCTCCGCGTCCTCGGTATCCGGGGGCAGTCGTCCGACGGGCAGGTGCAGGCGCGCACGTTCCATGCCGCCGCGATGCGGCAGCTCAAGTACTTCTGGCCGCAGGTCGTGGGAAACACGGACTGGCGTCTGCTGGATCGCAAGTTCGGCGTCATCGGGCAGGCCGCCTCCGCTGCCGGCGTCTCGACGTCCACCGACAGTGTCCGCGACCTGGCGGGTGAGATCGAGTGGGCCAAGGCCTCGCTGATCGCGCCCGAGGACTATCCGGCCGCCGCCGCACGACTGCACCGCGACACGCCGACCGACGCGGATCGTGTCGCCGCGGTCTACGAGGGTTACGAGGAACTCAAGAACCGCGATCCCGATGCTGTGCTCCTCGACTTCGACGATCTGCTGCTGCACACGGCGGCGGCGCTCGAGAACAGCCCGTCCGTCGCACAGGAGTTCCGCGAGCGGTACCGGTGCTTCGTCGTGGACGAGTACCAGGACGTCACTCCACTGCAGCAGCGTGTGTTGGACGCCTGGCTGGGCGATCGGGACGACCTGACGGTGGTCGGCGACGCCAACCAGACCATCTACTCCTTCACCGGGGCCACACCGCGGTTCCTGCTCGACTTCTCGCGGCGGTTCCCGGAGGCGACGGTGGTGCGCCTCGAGCGCGACTACCGGTCCACTCCGGAGGTCGTCGGGCTCGCCAACAAGGTCATCGGCGCGGCGAAGGGGCGCATCGCGGGGACACGGCTCCAGCTCATCGGACAGCGCGCGGCGGGACCGGACCCCACCTTCGTGGAGTACGACGACGAGGTGTCCGAGGCAGCGGGCGTCGCGCGCACCATTCAACGCTTGATCCGTACCGGCACGGCGCCGTCCGAGATCGCTGTGCTCTATCGCATCAACGCTCATTCCGAGGCGCACGAGAAGGCGCTGACGGATCTGGCAATTCCGTATCAGATCCGCGGCGGCGAGAGCTTCTTCCAGCGGCAGGACGTCCGGTCGGCCGTCGCCGCCGTTCGGTCGAGCGCCGCCCGGGACGACCTGCCGTCCGACGCACGCAGCGGGGCCGGCCTGCCGCGGCTCGTGGAGGCGGTGCTGGCTCCCCTGGGACTGTCGGCGACGGAACCCAACGGTGCTCAGGCGCGGGAGAAGTGGGCTGCGTTGCGGGCTCTCGTCGCGCTGACCGGGGATCTCGTCGTCCAGGTACCCGATCTCGATCTCGAGGGACTGGTGCGTGAGTTCGCGATGCGCGCGGAGGCTCGGCACCCTCCGGTGGTGGAGGGGGTCACGCTGGCGTCACTGCACGCCGCCAAGGGACTCGAATGGGACGCGGTCTTCCTCGTCGGTCTCACCGACGGCACGCTGCCCATCAGTCACGCTCTGGGAGACAACAACTCGTCGCCCGACGAGGCCGCGGTGGAGGAGGAGCGTCGCCTGTTGTACGTGGGTGTGACGCGCGCCAGGGAGCACCTCGAACTGTCCTGGGCGCTGGCCCGTAACGAGGGCGGTCGCAAGTCGCGTCGGCGTTCGCGGTTCCTGGTCGACCTGGTTCCCGAGTCGTCGCCCGCATCGCGCATCGCCGCACCCACCGTCCACAAGAAGCGGCCGGTCTGCCGTGTGTGCGGCAAGCCCGTCATCGGCACGGTGGCCACCATGCTCGGCCGGTGTGAGAACTGCCCGTCCGACGTCGACATCGCTCTGCTCGAATCCCTGCGGACCTGGCGGTCGGAGACGTCGAAGGCGCTCAAGGTTCCTGCCTACGTGGTCTTCAGCGACAACACGCTGACCGCCATCGCGGAGCAACGGCCACGCGACGATCGCGGGCTCGTCGCGATCCCGGGTATCGGGGCGAAGAAGCTCGAGCGGTTCGGAGCCGACGTCCTGGCGCTCGTCGACGCCCGTCTCTCCGCCACCGAGTGAGCGCATCTCCGCAGGTCGAAAAAGGGTTGTGCGGTCTGAGGCAGCCGTTTACTGTGTATTTCGTACCGCGCGCCCCGTGGGGGTTTCCGGTGCGTGACCTGCTCGATTCCGACTCGCCGCCGAAGGAGGTGTCACCCGTGGAGATCTACACCACCGCAGCGCTTCTGCAGCAGAAGTCTGCCGTCTGCAGCACCGGCATGAACAAAGCCGGCGCAGGCGCAGTCGCCGAAGCAATCGCACTGAGCACGAACGGTTTCGGAGTGGCACCCTTGCCGCGCCTTCACCGCGAGCGCTGGGCGCATCGCGCATCCGTGGGCACCGGAGTCGATCGGGACATCACTCGATAGGCACCGCACAGCATTCCTTCGTCGAAGGCCACGGATTCGCACCTGCGAACCGTGGCCTTCGTCGTGGGACACCCCTCGACGCCGTTCACGGATCTCGCCAGATCTGTCGAGTTCGACACCACCGTGAATCGCAGCAGAAGAGGAGAACGACGTGTCACCCGCCACCACCCGGACGACATGCCGCACCGACGACACCACGACCGACCGGTCCGTGGCCGCCATCGACGACTTCGTCGCAGATCAGTTGCCGTGCCGCCGAGCCGATCCGGATCTCTGGTTCGCCGAGTCGCCCGACCGTCTCGAACGCGCCAAGCAGCTGTGCGCACACTGCCCCATCAGGTCGGGTTGCCTCGACGCGGCGCTCGATCGTGCCGAGCCGTGGGGAGTGTGGGGCGGCGAGATCTTCGATCAGGGAGTCGTCATCGCGCGCAAGCGGTCTCGCGGCCGTCCCCGCAAGAACCCGGTCACACCCGCACCGTCCGTCGTCTGTGCTTGACGGTCGGTGCGGGTGTCGCCCGGCTACTCGGCGAACCCGGGCATCCACTCGGTGAGAATCGCCATGTACGGAGCATTCGCGTCGAGCTGGGCGCAGATGCCCACCGATCCCAGGAGAACGCGGAAGATCACCGCGTACCGCGGCGGCAGATTGAGGGACCGGGCCGTACGGAACTGCGGACCGTTGAAGTCCGCGGCCTTGCCTGCCGTGCCCTGCAGCCACTTTCGAGTGAAGTGGAACGACTCGGTCTTGATCGGATCGGTGAAGGGGCGGAGATAGTCGGCGATCTCCTGCTCGGTGACCTCGCGGCCGGGAATCACGAATCCCGTCTCGCGCAGCAGTTCCGTCAGCTCGTCGAACTCCTCGTCGCGCGAGAGTCGCACCATCCGACCGAGTTCCGGGGGCAGACCGTCGGGGAGAGTGAGGCACGCACCGAAGTCGATGACGCCGAGCCTGCCGTCGGCGAGCAACTTGAAGTTGCCGGGGTGCGGATCGCCGTGGATGCGGCGGACGCGCTCCGCCGATTCGAAGTGGAAACGGGCCAGGTTCTCGCCGGCGGTGTTGCGCTGCTCCGCGGTTCCGGTGGCGATGACGGAGGAGAGGGACGTTCCTTCCATCCACTCCGTGATGACCACCTTGGGAGCACTCGCCACGACACGAGGCACGGCGAATCTCTCGTCCCCGTCGTAGACCGCGGCGAACGCACGCTGGTTCTCGCCTTCGATCCGGTAGTCGAGTTCCTCCTCCGTGCGCGCCGACATCTCGTCGAGGACGGCCTTCACGTCGGTACCCGGCACGATGGTGCCGAGGATGCCGACGAAACGCGACAGCGTCTTGAGGTCGGCCTTCAGCGCCTCGTCCGCACCCGGGTACTGGATCTTGACCGCCACGTCGCGACCGTCGGACCAGGTCGCTCGGTGCACCTGCCCGATGGAGGCCGACGCGGTGGCCGTGTCGTCGAAGTCGGAGATGCGCGAGCGCCACCCGGTGCCGAGCTGTTGATCCATCACCCGATGGACCGTCGCGATCGGCATCGGGGGCGCCTCGGCCTGCAGCTTGGTCAGCGCCTCGCGGTAGGGCTCTGCCATCTCCTCGGGTACGGCCGCCTCCATGACGCTGAGAGCCTGACCCAACTTCATCGCTCCGCCCTTGAGTTCGCCGAGGACGGCAAACATCTGCTGGGCGGCCTTGGCGCTGAGTTCGGCGTCGATCTCCGCACGATTTCCGCCCGCGAGTTTGCGTCCGAAGCCCATCGCTGCGCGGCCTGCCATCCCGAGGGGGATGCTGGCCAGCTTGGCTGTCCGGGCGGAACTGCTGCGGGGGATGTCGGGCATGACTCCATCATGTCTGACGATCGGCCGACGCGCCGCGACCGGTCGAGACCCGGCCGCGCATCCGTGACACGTCACACCGTCCGTCACCGACGAGCGCAGGTGCACAACAGGTGACGCGGCCATCGTCGACGGCGGGTGGCCGCGGCGACGAGGTCCACCTCCAGGCTGTGCCCGACGGTCATCGGTGCGGGCGAGTCCGCGTGTGCGTCGAGGAACTCGGTGACCTGCGCGACCGCGAACGCCGCGGTGGCGGCGATGGTGGCGCCGCTCGCGGACCCGACGGTGCCGAGGAGCTGCGCGGCGAGGTGCGGCCACTCCCGGTCGTAGTCGCACCGCGTCAGCTCGACGCACTCGAGGCAGGGCGTGTGTCCGGGAAGGACTAGCGGTCCCACCACGCCGACGCCGTCGCGCAGCCGCACGGGAAGGTGCGGGATGCCGCCGTCCATGAGCACCCGGGAGACCTCGGGGGCACAGAGCACGGTGTCCGCCACGACCACGCAGTCGACGTCCGCGTGTCTGTGGGGGAGTGACACGTGCCGGCGCTGGACGCGGCCCGTCGGGGACAACCCGATGGACACTGCATCCGACAGGGGACCGCGTCCCAGCACGAGGACCGTGCGGACGGCGGACGACCGCGGACGACGACGTCCGAGTACGCCCAGTCGTTCGAGTTCGGCCTGCACCGCGGTGAGCACTGCCGCGTCCACGCCGAGTTCGGCTGCACGCCAGTACACGTCGGGTATCGACCGCCGTCCGTCCAGGAGACGTAGCACCGAGGCCATGACGGCCGGTGTCACGCCGTCCGGCGGGGTGAGGACCACCCGGCGCTCGGGATGCCAGCCGACCTGCAGCCGACCGTCTCGGCGCACGAGGAGCGTGACCGATTCGGCCAGGTGCGGGAGGCCGTCCCGGTCGGCGCGCGTGCGGGCGATCTCGGGCGAGCTCGCGTGGCGTGTCTCCGTCATGCGCAGACGATGGCACGCCCCACACTGCGGACGGGGGTGTCTCGCGCCGCTTGTCCACAGGTGTGCGGCGCTCCGACCTGCGATCCAGTCACGCGGGCGTCGGGAAGTCCCAGGTCGACGGAATCAGACGGGGGCGGGGCCCTCGTCGTCTCCCTCGGCCTTCTTCTCGGCCGCGCGCTTGCGCTCGAACTCCTCGAGCTGAGCGATGGGGTCGTCGAAGGAACCGGTGTCCCCGCCCACGATGCGATCGATGAAGGACGACGAGTCGTCGAGGTCCGCGGTGTCGGGCAGCAGATCGGGGTGGGCCCACACACCGTCGCGGCCGTCGATACCCGCAGCGTCGGTCAGTCGACGCCACAGATCGGATGCTTCACGCACCTTGCGCGGCCGCAATTCGAGGCCGATGAGCGTCGCGAAGGTCTGCTCGGCCGGGCCGCCGGACGCGCGACGGCGCCGCATCGTCTCCGACAGCGCGGACGCTCCCGGCAGCCGCTCGCCCAGAGCGGTGGTCACCACCGTGTCCACCCACCCCTCGACGAGGGCCAGCAGTGTCTCGAGGCGCTCCAGGGCCGCCTTCTGCTCCGGGGTCGTCTGCGGCTCGAACGCACCCTGCTGCAGGATCTTCTCCAGCTGGCTCGGGTCGGTGAGCGCGGACGGATCGATACCGCGGGCCGCCTCCTCGATGGCACCGAAGTCCATCCGGATGCCGCGCGCGTACTCCTCGACGGTGGCCAGAACGCGCTGACGCAGCCACGGCACGTGCGAGTAGAGACGGTGGTGGGCGACCTCGCGCGCGGCGAGGAACACGAGGACCTCGCGCTCGGGCAGTTCGGTGCCCTCGCTGAACACCGCGACGGCGTCGGGAAGCAGCGCCGCAGTGTCCGACGGGCCGAGCGGCAGGCCGATGTCGGTCGAGGTGAGGACCTCCTTGGCCAGCTGGCCCAGTGCCTGGCCCAGCTGTGAGCCGAACGCCATGCCGCCCATCTGACCGAGCATGCCGATCATCGGACCGACCATCTGTTGCGCCTCCGGCGGCAACGCGGAGGTCCACATGCCGGAGATCTGCTCGGCGACGGGATCGCACAACCGCTTCCACGTGTCGAGCGTGTTGTCCAACCATTCCTGCGGAGTCCACGCCTCGGTGCGCACCGCGCCGGCCGGGAGGATGGTGGCCTCGTTCAGCCACTGCTCCGCCAGGTGCGCCGCGTCGACGACGGCGGACTTCGATCCCTCCCGCACGGGGGTGGTGGACCCGATCTGCTGGAGGGCCAGCTTCTTCGCCAGGTCGTAGTTCACCGGTCCGGACGTGGCACCGGATCCCATCCCGCTGAACATCTGACCCATCTGCGTGAACATCTGGCCGAGCGCCGCCGGATCGAAACCCTCGGCGCCGAAACCGAATCCGCCGGCACCACCTCCGGGCGTGCCGGAGCCGCCGCTCGACCCCTCGTTCTTGTCCGGGTCGTCGTCGGAATTGGAGAATCCGAAAGGCGTGTTGGTCATGGTTCAACGGTACAAGCCGAACACGGGTTCGGCGGCGATGCCGAGTGCGCCGAGCGCGAACACAGCAACGCCACGGGCGACGTCGACGCGTCTCCCCGACAGCGCTGACGGTGTCGTTCTCTACTGTGGTGACGTGAATCGAAGGATCGCGACGCTCCTGGTCGCTCTGTTGCCGGTGGTCGTCCTCGGAGTTCTGGGATCTGCGGTCACCGTTCCGTTCGCGGCCCTCGGGCCCGGACCGACGTTCGACACCCTCGGTGAGGTGGACGGCAAGCCCGTCGTGGACGTCCAGGGCACCGACGTCGATCGGCCGTCCGGCCACCTGAACATGACGACCGTGGCGGTGCGGGACGAGTTGACGGTGTTCGACGCTCTCGGCCTCTGGCTCAGCGGCAGGCAGGGGCTGGTCCCGCGCGACGAGATCTACCCGCCCGATCGCAGCCGAGAAGAGGTCGAGAACGCCAACCAGGCCGACTTCGCGGAATCCGAGGACAGTGCGGAACTCGCCGCCTTGAATCACCTCGGACTGCCCACGGTGCTCACGGTCGCGCAGATCGGCGACGACAGCCCCGCGGCGGGCGTCCTCGAGGAAGGTGACCGAGTGACCGCGATCGACGGCGCGCCCGTGTCCACTGTGGCCGACGTCCAGAAAGCTGTCGGTGCCGTGAATCCCGGCACGACCATCTCGGTGGACGTCACGCGGGACGGCGCGACGACGACGGAGAACGTCACCGTCGCCGCCCGTCCGGACGACGCCGAGCGCGGCTATCTCGGCATCACCCCGGAGGAGACACCGGACGTGCCGTTCACCGTGGAGTTCAATCTCGCCGACGTCGGCGGCCCGTCCGCCGGACTGATGTTCTCGCTGGCGGTGGTGGACAAGCTCAGTCCCGGCGACCTCAGCGGCGGTGCCTTCGTCGCCGGCACGGGAACGATCGACGCCGACGGCGCGGTGGGTCCCATCGGCGGCATCCCGTACAAGTTGGTCGCCGCACGCGAGGCCGGCGCGACGATCTTCCTCGTTCCCGCGGACAACTGCGCCGAGGCGGCGCCGCGGACGCCGGAGGGGCTACGCCTGGTGAAGGTCACGAGCCTGGACGATGCGATCGGGTCGCTCGACGCGCTGGCCGGTGGGGGAGACGCCCCGTCCTGCTCGTGACGATCCGGGTGCGAACGCTAGTAGTCCTCGTCCTCGGGATCCGCGTCGAGCGTGGCGTGCAGCGCCGCGACGACGTTCGGTGCCAGGTTCTCGTAGGTCAGTAGCTCCGGCGCCTCGTCGAAACTGCTGTCGTCCTCGTTCTCGGGACGCAGCTGCAGCAGGGCGATGGACGGACCGTCCCGAAGTACGGCGACGATGAGCCGCCCGTCGCGCCGGTCGGGGTGCTCCTCGGCCGTGAGGCGCGCGGCCTGGTCCGCCGCGTCGCGATCCGCCAGGAGCGGAGCGAGGGCGCTGTCGAGATCCGATTCGGCCTCGGGCGGCAGAACGACGATCTCCTCGACCAGTGCGCACCCGGCGACCGAGGCCGGCCAGGTGGTCGTGCCGAGGAACTCGTCGAGCGCGTGCGATCCGCCCGCGACGTCGGCGGGCAGCCGCTCCTGGGCGACAGGGGTCAGGTCGGCGCCGTCCTCGAGCTGGTCGAGCAGGCTGGGCTCCGCGGCCGCCAGATCCTCGGTCGGGACCAACGCGAACAACTGAGGCCCCTGGTCCCACCCGCCGGCGTCCACGTAGTCGACGACCTCGCGCACACAGCGGGCGAGGGCGCGTTCGGCGCGGGCGTCCCCGGATTCGGGATCGAACCACTCGCTCCCGGTCACGATGCATCCTCGTTGTCACTCACCGCTCCATCCTCGCATCGAGGGCTAGAGTCGTGGACGTCGCCACGGCGGGACACTCCGCGTTCGAGGGTGTCCGTACAGTGGTCGAAAACGGACATGTGGTGTCGTCACGGTGGTGTCACGAGGCGACGGCGCGCGAGATCTTGGAGTGTGGCACGTGGGCATGAGGCCCCCAACCGGTTTACCGTCGTTGTCGAGACGGAGCCGTACGTTACTGGTCCTGGCGTTGGTTCTGGCCGCGCTGTTGCTCATCGGTCCCCGGTTGGTGGACACGTACACGGACTGGTTGTGGTTCGGGGAGGTCGGCTTCCGCAACGTCTTCACGACGGTGCTCCTCACTCGCGTGATCACCTTCCTCGTCGTCGCTCTGCTGGTGGGCGGCACGGTGTTCGGTGCTCTCACCGTCGCCTACCGGTCGCGTCCGGTCTTCGTGCCCACGGCCGGACCGAACGATCCCATCGCTCGCTACCGCACCACCGTCATGTCGCGTCTGCGCGTGTTCGGTATCGGCATCCCGGTCGTCATCGGCCTGCTCTCCGGCCTTGTCGCACAGGGCAACTGGGTCACGGTGCAGATGTTCCTGCACGGTGGATCCTTCGGCGTGCAGGATCCGCAGTTCAACCTGGACGTCGGCTTCTACGCCTTCGATCTGCCGTTCTACCGGTCGATCCTCAACTGGCTCTTCGTCGCCGTCGTCATCGCCTTCTTCGCGGCACTGGTCACGCACTACATCTTCGGCGGCCTGCGCCTCAGCGGCCGCGAGGGTGCGCTGACCAAGTCGGCGCGCATCCAGTTGGCCGTGCTCGCCGGCACCTTCGTCGTCCTCAAGGCGGTGGCGTACTGGTTCGATCGTTACGCACTCTTGTCGAGCAGCCGTAAGGAGCCCACGTTCACGGGCCCCGGCTTCACCGACATCAACGCCGTCCTGCCCGCGAAGCTCATCCTGCTGGCCATCGCTGTCATCTGTGCGGGTGCCTTCTTCGCGGCGATCTTCCTGCGCGATCTGCGGATCCCGGCACTCGCCACCGCGCTTCTCGTCCTGTCGTCGATTCTCGTCGGCGCCGTCTGGCCGTTGGTCGTCGAGCAGTTCTCGGTGCGCCCCAACGCTGCCGACAAGGAGCGGGCGTACATCGAACGGAACATCGAGGCCACCCGAGCCGCCTACGGCATCACGGACGACACCGTGACCTACGAGGACTACACGGGCGTCGGTTCCGCGTCGCCTCGGGACGTCCCCGCGGACCAGACCACCATCGCCAACACCCGTCTGCTCGATCCGAACGTGCTCTCGCGCACCTTCACCCAGCAGCAGCAGCTCAAGAACTTCTACGGGTTCCCGTCCACGTTGGACGTCGACCGCTACGAGATCGACGGGCAGCTCCAGGACTACATCGTCGCGGCGCGTGAGCTGTCTCCCAACAGCCTCACCGGCAACCAGACCGACTGGATCAACCGCCACACGGTGTACACGCACGGCAACGGTTTCGTGGCGGCCCCGGCCAACCGTGTGAACGCCGCCGTGCAGGACGCGACGAGCACCGAGTCCAACAGCAACTCCGGGTACCCGATCTACACCGTCAGCGACCTCGCGTCGCAGGCCGCGGACGACCAGGTCATCCCGGTGGAGCAGCCCCGCATCTACTACGGCGAGGTCATCGCGTCGTCCAACCCCGACTACGCCATCGTCGGTGGCAGCGAAGGCTCGGACGGCCGCGAGTACGACACCGACACCTCGCGCTACACCTACACCGGTTCGGGTGGCGTCAGCATCGGCAACTGGTTCAACCGGTTGGCGTTCGCGGCGAAGTACACCGAACGCAACATCCTCTTCTCGGGCGCCATCGGCGACGACTCGAAGATCATCTTCAACCGCGATCCTCGTGAGCGCGTGCAGAAGGTCGCACCGTGGCTGACCGCGGACGGCAACTCCTACCCGGCCGTGGTCGGTGGAAAGATCGTCTGGATCGTCGACGCGTACACCACGCTGGACCAGTACCCCTACGCGCAGCGCAGTTCGCTCGAGGGACTGGTGCAGGACAGCATCGACGCCAACACCGGTCGACTGCTTCCGCGTGACGAGGTGTCCTACATCCGCAACTCGGTCAAGGCCACCGTCGACGCCTACGACGGGTCGGTGAACCTGTACCAGGTGGACGACAACGATCCCGTCCTCGCCGCGTGGATGGGCGCGTTCCCGGGTGCGGTCCAGCCCGAGTCGGCGATCTCCGACGAACTGCGTCAGCACTTCCGCTACCCCGAGGACCTGTTCAAGGTCCAGCGCGAGATGCTCGCCAAGTACCACGTCAACGATCCCGGCGAGTTCTTCACCAACAACGCGTTCTGGTCGGTCCCCAGCGACCCGACCGTCGAGGGTGGCACCAACCTCAACCAGCCGCCGTACTACGTCCTGATCGGTGATCCGGACACGGGCCAGCCGTCGTTCAGGTTGACCAGTGCGATGGTGGGCTTCAACCGAGAGCTGTTGTCCGCGTACATCTCCGTGCGCTCCGATCCGGAGGGTTACGGCGAGTTCACGGTGCTGCAGTTGCCCACCGACACGCAGACTCAGGGTCCGCAGCAGGCGCAGAACTCGATGACGTCGGACACCCGTGTGGCGTCG
Source organism: Rhodococcus sp. NFXS4 (assembly GCF_058139645.1). NCBI lineage: Bacteria > Bacillati > Actinomycetota > Actinomycetes > Mycobacteriales > Nocardiaceae > Rhodococcus > Rhodococcus sp. NFXS4. The sequence goes on along the minus strand of NZ_CP192221.1, from coordinate 2,643,093 downwards.
GACCGAACGCTGCTGCAGCAGTCCAACAGGATCCAGTACGGCAACCTGCTGACACTGCCCATCGCCAACGGCGGAATCCTGTACGTCGAGCCGCTGTACACCGAGCGCAACACGACGAACACCTCCACGTTCCCTCAGCTGTCCCGCGTACTCGTGAGCTATCGCGAGCCGGGTGCGGGCGGCGGTGTCCGCGTCGGGTACGCGGCGACGCTGGCCGAGGCACTGGACCAGGTGTTCGGCTCCGGTACGGGCAGCGTGGCGACCGCGCCGGGCGGTGAGGCGACAGAGCCGCAGCCGGACAACGGCTCGTCGACCGGCACCACCCCGGCACCCACCGAGGGGTCTGCCACCACGCCTCCGTCCACGTCGGCCGCACCCGCTGCGCCCGTCGACCGGACGGCGGCGGTGAACAACCTCAACAGTGCGCTGGCAGCAGTGCGGACCGCGCAGCAGTCGGGTGACTTCGCCCAGCTCGGTACCGCGTTCGACAACCTGCAGCGCGCGATCGACCAGTACAACAGCACCGGCGGTTAGTCGGCTCTGCTCCACGCGACGCCCCGCCCTCGATTCACGAGGGCGGGGCGTCGCTGTGTGGCGGCTTGGCTGTGCGCGCACCCTGTTGTGGTGGCCGCGCACCCTTTCCAGTCGGCTGTTGGGGGTGTGCGGTGCGCGGAGGGGGTGTGCGCTCCCCGTGCAGTGCCGGAGCGTGGTGGCTCGGCGGGGGCGCGCCGCCTGGTCCGGCCGAGCGCACACCTGTTGTGGTGGCCGCGCACCCTTTCCAGTCGGCTGTTGGGGGTGTGCGGTGTACGGAACGGGTGTGCACACCCCGTGCAGTGCCGGTGCGTGGTGGCGCGACAGCACGCACCCACCGCACACGACGAAGCGGGCGCACCCGATGATCGGATGCGCCCGCTTCGGACGTTCGAGAGGATGCTCTAGCGAGCGAGGCCCGCGAGGACGCCGGAGTTGGCGGCCACGAAGTCCTGGTACTGCTGGCCGACGCCGTACTGCTGGGCCAGTGCTGCGCCCTGCTCGACGACGGACTGCACGGGTGCCGGTGCGGCGGGTGCAGCAGGCGCGGGAGCGGGTGCCGGCGCGGGCGCCTCGGCGACCGACGTGGTGCCCGACGAGAGGTACTGGCCGCAGGTGGGCCATGCGCCGACACCCTGGGTCGCGAGAACGTTCTCGGCGACGCGGATCTGCTCGGCCTTGGAGGCGCTGGACGCGGTGAAGGAGCCGCCGTTGGCCGCCCAGGTGCTCTGCGAGAACTGCAGGCCACCGTAGTAGCCGTTGCCGGTGTTGATGCCCCAGTTGCCGCCGCTCTCGCACTGTGCGACGCCGTCCCAGTTGTGGGCGGGTGCTGCGGAGGCGGTTCCGGTGCTCAGGACGAGCGGTGCGGCGACGACGGCGCCGGTGACGGCGGCCCATCCGAGCGCGCGGGTGGTGAAGTTACGTGCAGTGGTCATGCGGGGTAGATCCTCTCAGCGCTGGTCGACGTGAGCGCGCAGGCGAGTGACGCCTGCATTCGCTCGAATCCCTGCCCCCATCGAGTCGGGTCTCCGATCCCGCGGGGCAGAAGAATCCAGCGGCGGGTCGGCCTGGCCCTTGTTTCGGGCCGAGCGCGACGGTAACGAAACAATCACGAGCCGTCACCCGGCCCTCTCGCGAGGTCGGAAACGGGCGAGATGGTGGGTTCGTGACATCTCTGCAGGTCATGACGGATGACAACCGTCTCGTGTCCTCTTCGTGACCCCATCGTTATGTGAGGGGGAACACGGGTGAAAAGAGACCGCGGTCACCCTCCGAGGCTCGATCTCGTTGCTCAGCAGGCGATTTGCAATTCACCGACGCCGTCCGGTAACTTCTTGTTCAGCAAGAACGCAGTACAGCTTGCACCGCAGACGGAGCCGAAAGGTTCTCGACGCTGACGCGGGGTGGAGCAGCTCGGTAGCTCGCTGGGCTCATAACCCAGAGGTCGCAGGTTCAAATCCTGTCCCCGCTACCACTACGAAAGGCCCGACAGTCCCAGACTGTCGGGCCTTTTGCGTTGCCGCAGGCACCGGCGTCGACTCGATCGGATCAGAGCGACGTCGGTGCCTGGTGCTCAGTGAGAGATGTCGGGATCCGCCGACGTCATGCCCGTGCTGGGCGCGTCGTTCTCGTCGACGTCCCCGCCGGCGTCCGTACGGTCCCCCGAGTCGTCCGTCTCGTCCAGATCGACGGCGTCCGCACCCTCGAGGTGGGTGAGGCCCACCTCGGCCTCCGCGACGAGGCCCTTGGCTTTGTCCTCGATCTTCTTCGCCCAGTCCGACATGGCAGTCTCCCTCGTGTTCGCCGTGCTTCGTCCGTTCCAGCTTGCCAGAACAGCAGAAAGGCCCGGCACATGTGCCGGGCCTTTCTCAGGGTCGCGTAGCCGTCACTTCAGCTCGGCGGACGTCTTCCCGAGCACGCGGCGAGCCACGATCAGCTGCTGGATCTGCTGGGTGCCCTCGAAGATGTCGAGGATCTTCGAGTCGCGTGACCACTTCTCGAGCAGCAGGTGCTCGGAGAAGCCGAGCGTGCCGGCCAATTCCACCGCCTTGAGTGTGATGTCGGTGGCGCTACGGCCTGCCTTCGCCTTGGACATCGACGCCTGCAGCGAGTTGGGCTCCTTGTTGTCCGCCATCCACGCAGCGCGGAGAGCGAGCAGGTAAGCAGCCTCCCAGTCGGCCTCGAGCCGGATGTACTCCGCAGCAGCGGCCGACTGGCTGTAGGTGGCAGCGTCGTAGTCGATGACCACTCCGGCGTCGGTCAGGATCGACCGGAGCTCCTCGAGCGCTGCACGGGCGACTCCGATGGCCATGCCGGCGACCAGAGGACGGGTGTTGTCGAACGTCTGCATGACGCCGGCGAAGCCCTTGTCCGTGTCGACGTCCGGGGAACCCAGGAGGTTGTCCTTCGGGATGCGGCAGTTGTCGAGGAGCAGGGCTGCGGTGTCGGACGCCTTGATGCCCAGCTTGTGCTCGAGGCGTGCGACGGACAGGCCCGGCGCGTCCCGCGGGACGACGAAGGACTTGATCGCGGCGCGGCCCTTGGTCTTGTCGACGGTGGCCCACACGACGATGTGCGTGGAGCGCTCGCCGGCCGTGACGTAGATCTTCTCGCCGTTGAGGACCCACTCGTCACCGTCGAGTACCGCGGTGGTGCTCACGGCGGCCGAGTCGGAACCGAACGAGGGCTCGGTGATGGCCATCGAGGCCCACACCTTGCCGAAGCGCTCGAGCTGCTCGTCGGTGGCGACGGCGGCGATGGCGGAGTTGCCGAGGCCCTGGTACGGGATGGACAGTGTCAGACCCACGTCGCCCCAGCAGGTCTCGATGACGTTGACCAGAGCGGACATGTTGCCGCCGTTGGCATTCGCGGTCTTGCTCGGCTTCGGAGCGTCGCCCTTGGCCTCACGGCCGCCCTTGGCGCCGCCGATTTCACCGCCGGCGTCGCTCATGCCCTCGATCATGGCGGCCATGGTGTCGAGCTCGACCGGGTAGGCGTGCTCCGCCAGGTCGTACTTGCGCGACACGGGGCGCATGATCTCGGCCGCGACCTGGTGAGCCTGGTTGGCCGACGCCCTGAGCTTGCGAGGAAGTTCGAGATTGATCATGAGAGTTCCAATCGAAAGGTGGGGTGTCGGATCAGATCAGGACGATGCCCTCGGCAACGCCGACGGCGCGGAGATCGCGGTACCAGCGCTCGACCGGGTGCTCCTTGGTGAAACCGTGTCCGCCGAGAAGCTGGACACCGTCGAGGCCGATCTGCATGCCCTTGTCCGTCGCGAGTCGTCGGGCGAGCGAGGCCTCGCGTGCGAAGGACAGCCCCTGCTCCGCACGGGACGCACCACGCTGGATGACCAGGCGCAGACCGTCGAGCTCGATCGCGATGTTGGCCACCATGAAGGCGACGGCCTGACGGTTGCTGATCGGCTCGCCGAACGCGGTGCGGTCGTTGACGTAGGGGACCACGTAGTCCAGGACGGCCTTCGACGTGCCGGCGGCCATGGACGCCCAGCCGAGACGCGCGAGCCGGATGGCGTCGGTGTAGTCGGACACGTGGGCGTCCGCGTCGCCGTCGCCCAACAGGTTGGCCTCGGGTACGGCGACGCCGTCGAGATGCAGTCGGCCGATGCCCGCTGCACGCAGACCCATGCTGGGGTCCGCCTCGACACTCAACCCGGCGCTGTCCGACTCGACGATGAAGAGAGCGGGACGGCCGTCGAGTTCGGCGGCGACGATGAACAGCTCGCAGGCGGCGGCCGACGGCACGAGGCTCTTGACGCCCGTGAGCTTGTAGCCGCTGGGGGAGCGGACCGCCTTGGTCTGCAGCGCGAACGGGTCGAAGAGCGCGCGCGGCTCGTTCACGACGAGAGCCGCACTGGGCACCTTCTCACCCGTGAAGGACGGCAGGTACGTCTTCTGCTGAGTCTCGGTGCCCCACTGCGTGAGCGCCACCGCCACGCCGCTGGGGGCGAGGATCGGCAGGGCCAGGCCCATGTCTCCGTACGCGAGCGCCTCGGCGACGAGGGCGTTGGTGACGGCGCCGCGCTCACTGGCCGCGCCCTCGAGGTTCTCGGGGACGTTGATGAGGGTGATGCCCAGTTCGGCGGCGCGAGCGACGAGGTCGTCCGGCGATGCCGCGGACTCGTCGGCGTCGTGCGCTGCCGGGCGCATGATCTCCTCGGCGAACTCGAGCACCGTCTCGACGATCATCTTCTGCTCGTCGTCGGGAGTCAGGTCGAAGTAGTCGAGTCCCTTGGTGGAGGACTCTGGCAGACGCTCGGGCTTGCCTCCGCCGGACACCTTGGAGAAGGTCCGGGTGGCGGCACCGAGCGTCTTGAAGCCGGTCTTCGTGCTCTCGTACGTGACACGGTCGATCGTCTGGCGCAGGTTGTACTTCTCGGCCAGGTCGGAGCCGGAGAGCTTGGTGAGCACGCGCATCGCGGTTCCGATGGCGTCGCGTCGGATCGGGTTGAGCCCGACCGCTGACGTGTCGCGCACCGGGCGCCGAGACGCATCGGTCTTGGTCGTGGGGGCGCTGTCGTTCTTCGTCATGATCACCCAGCTGTTCTCGGTGTTCGGTCGTGGACAGGACCTATCTTACTCGTCGGTAAGTTCGGTGTCTACCGTCGAGTAAGGTCGGCGCGTCAGGCGCCCGAGGACGGCGTCGTGAAGAAGCGAGTTCGACGCCACCGCACTGCCTCCGTGCGGCCCCGCCGCACCGTCGAGAGCGGTGAAACGGCCGCCCGCCTCCCGTACCAGCACGTCGAGCGGAGCCAGGTCCCACAGTGATACTTCGGGCTCGACGGCCACATCGATCGATCCCTCGGCGACCAGGCAGTACGAGAGGAAGTCGCCGTAGCCGCGGACTCGCCACACCTCGTCGGTCAGATCCAGGAAGTTCTCTCGCAGACCGGCGTCCCTCCACCCGCTGAGGCTGGAGAATCCCAGGCTCGCCGAGGACGGAGACGCCACCGACGACACCGACAACCGTCGCGGCTCGTCGGCACCGAAGCGTGCGAACGCTCCCAGCCCGTCGGCCGCCCACCATCGCCGCGCGAGAGCGGGAGCGCTGACCACTCCCACGACCGGCACGCCGTCGGAGAGCAGCGCGACCAGCGTCGCCCAGATCGGCACACCGCGGACGAAGCTCTTGGTGCCGTCGATGGGATCGAGCACCCACTGACGCCCGGAGAGGACGGCGTCGCCGCCGAACTCCTCGCCCAACACCGCATCGCCCGGTCGGACCTCGCCGAGCAGCCGCCGGATCTCGGTCTCGACGGCCAGATCCGCGTCCGAGACGGGTGTGAGATCCGGCTTGTCCTCGATGCGCAGGTCCACGGCCAGGAATCGCGCCGTGGTGATGGCGTCGGCCGCGTCCGCGAGACGGAGGGCGAGGGTGAGATCGTCGGCGAGGTCGGTCACGGCACAGGACGTTACTGCGGTGCGGGCCCGTCGGTCGTTGCCGGTAACCTCGGGCGCGTGCATCCTGACGTATCCGCTGACATCGCCGAACTCGACACCACCCTCAAGACCGTGGAGTCGGTGCTCGACATCGAGGAACTCCGTCGCCGGATCGACGAGCTCGAACACCAGGCTGCCGACCCCGAGCTGTGGAACGACCAGGACCACGCCCAGCAGGTGACCAGCGCGTTGTCGCACGCGCAGACCGAGTTGCGGCGGGTCGAGGCGCTGCGCCAGCGGCTCGACGATCTTCCGGTGCTGTACGAGCTCGCCGAGGCGGAAGAGGGCGAGGCCGCCGCCGAGGCGCTCGCCGAGGCGGACGCCGAGCGCGTCTCCCTGCACACCGACGTCGAGCTGCTCGAGGTGCGGACCCTGCTGTCGGGTGAGTACGACAAGCGTGACGCGCTGGTCAACATCCGGTCCGGCGCCGGCGGGATCGACGCCGCGGACTGGGCCGAGATGCTGATGCGCATGTACATCCGCTGGGCCGAGAAGCACGGATACGGCGTGGAGGTCTACGACACCTCGTACGCCGAGGAGGCCGGCATCAAGAGCGCCACCTTCGCGGTGAAGGCGCCCTACAGTTACGGAACTCTGTCGATCGAGCAGGGCACGCATCGTCTCGTGCGCATCAGCCCCTTCGACAACCAGGGTCGCCGCCAGACGTCCTTCGCCGAGGTCGAGGTGCTGCCGGTCGTCGAGACCACCGATCACATCGAGATCCCCGAGAACGACATCCGTGTCGACGTGTACCGCTCGTCGGGACCGGGTGGTCAGTCCGTCAACACCACCGACTCCGCCGTGCGGCTCACCCACATTCCGACCGGCATCGTCGTCACCTGCCAGAACGAGAAGTCGCAGCTGCAGAACAAGGTGTCCGCCATGCGCGTGCTGCAGGCCAAGCTGCTCGAGGTCAAGCGCAAGGAGGAGCGCGCCGAGATGGATGCCCTCAAGGGCGACGGCGGCAGCTCCTGGGGTAACCAGATGCGCTCGTACGTCCTGCACCCGTACCAGATGGTGAAGGATCTGCGGACCGAGTACGAGGTCAACAACCCGTCCTCGGTGCTCGACGGTGACATCGACGGCTTCATCGAGTCGGGCATCCGCTGGCGTATGCGTGCAGAGCAGGAGTAACAGGTGAGCGCCTTCTGGCCACTGCCTCCTGATTTCGTCTTCTGGCTCCAGAACAACTTCCTCGAGATGATCCTGTGGATCCTCGGCGGCATGCTCGCAGCGCGGGCGGTGGGGTGGGCCGGCGGCAAGATCACCGGCCGCATCGACCGGACCTACCAGCAGACCGACGCGCTCGTGCGCACCGAGGCGGCGAAACACCGCCACTCGGTGGCGCAGGTCGTCACCTGGGTGGTCGTGGCTCTCATCTACGTGCTGGTCGCCATCCGGGTCCTGCAGCGCCTCGGCTTCCCGATCACCAGCCTCGTGGCTCCGGCGACCGTGCTCGGTGCCGCGCTCGGTTTCGGTGCCCAGCGCATCGTCCAGGACATCCTGTCCGGGTTCTTCATCATCACTGAGCGTCAGTACGGGTACGGCGACGTGGTCCAGCTCGCGATCACCGGCACCGCGGGCGACGCGATCGGCACCGTCGAGGACGTGACGCTGCGCGTCACGCGGGTTCGGTCGGCCGAGGGCGAGGTGATCACCGTGCCCAACGGGCAGATCGTCAAGGCGGTCAACCTGTCGAAGGACTGGGCGCGCGCGGTCATCGACGTACCGGTGCCGCCGTCCGCGGATCTCTCGCGCGTCACCGAGCTGTTGAAGTCGGTGGGCGAGGAGGCCTACCGCGACAGTCGGCTCACCGAGTTGCTGCTCGACGAGCCCACCGTCATGGGTGTCGAGAGCATCGAGGTGGACCAGGTCAACCTGCGCCTCGTCGCCCGCACCCTGCCGGGCAAGCAGTTCGAGGTGGGACGTGAGCTCCGCGCGCGCATCGCTCTGACACTGCGCAACGACGGCATCACCGTCTCGCCCGAACTCTCCGCCGACCGTCCCGTGGGAGGCGAACAGTGACCTCGAACGAACCCGAGAGCCCGGCGACCGATCATCCGGACGCTCCGCGATCGACGTTCCGCCCCGGGTGGATGTCGCGCATACCGGCGCGCATCCTCGGCCGTTTCCGCACCACAACCGTGGTGATGGTGCTCGCCTTCCTGGCAGTACTGGTGCTGTGGAACAACGTGCGCTTCGACCCGACCCTCAACGAGAACTCGCCGGTGTACGTCCCGCCCGCACCGTCGTCGTCCGAGGCGCCGCCCCCGGCGGAGACCTACGCCCCGACGACCACCACGTTCCGGTCGACCACGACGCCCGTGCCGACCACGACCGATCCGGCCTCGCCGCAGGACGGTGTCACGACGACCGCGCCGGCGCCCACGACCACCACCGGCACGACGACACGCGCGCCCGGGTTCCAGCTGCCGACCATCCCCGGTCTGCCGTTGCCGAGCGGAACGAACTGACCCGCGCGTCGCTGTAGCGGCACCGTCGGGACGCGCGGCTACACTGGCGACCCGTGATCAGCGTGGAGAACGTCTCGAAGTCCTACAAGTCCTCGACTCGACCCGCGCTGGACAAAGTGTCGGTGAAGGTGGAGAAGGGCGAGTTCGTCTTCCTCATCGGGCCGTCGGGCTCGGGCAAGTCGACCTTCATGCGCCTGCTCCTGCGCGAGGAGATGCCGACCTCGGGCGACATCACGGTGGCGGACTTCCACGTGAACAAGCTCGCCGGGCGGCGCGTGCCGAAGCTGCGGCAGAGCATGGGATGCGTCTTCCAGGACTTCCGCCTGCTGCAGAACAAGTCGGTGTCGGAGAACGTCGCGTTCGCCCTCGAGGTGATCGGCAAGCCGCGCGGGGTGATCGAGCGGACGGTGCCGGAGGTGCTCGAGCTGGTCGGCCTGTCCGGCAAGGCGGATCGTCTGCCGTCCGAGCTGTCCGGCGGCGAGCAACAGCGAGTCGCCGTGGCCCGCGCCTTCGTGAACCGGCCGCTCGTGCTGCTCGCGGACGAGCCCACCGGCAACCTGGACCCCGACACCAGCCAGGACATCATGTTGCTGCTCGAGCGCATCAACCGCACGGGCACCACCATCCTCATGGCCACTCACGACAACCACATCGTCGACTCGATGCGTCGCCGCGTCGTCGAGCTCGACAACGGCCGGGTGGTCCGCGACGAGGCACGAGGGGTGTACGGCGTGGGTCGTTAGATCCCGCTCTCGGCTCCGTCCCCTGCTCGCGCCTCGGCGCAACGACCTCTCGAAGAAAGTGTGTGAACCGTGCGCGCTAGTTTCCTTCTCGGCGAAGTTCTCACCGGACTGCGCCGCAACATCACGATGACCATCGCGATGGTGCTGACCACCGCCATCTCCCTCGGTCTGTTCGGTGGTGGCCTGCTGGTCGTGCAGATGGCGGGGAAGACGCAGCAGATCTTCCTGGATCGCGTCGAGGTCCAGATCTTCCTGACCGACGACATCTCGACCACCGACCCGGACTGCACCTCGGGCATCTGCGCCGGCCTCCGCACGGACCTCGAATCGACGCCGTCCGTGGTGTCGGTGCAGTACCTCAACCGGGAGGACGCCGTCGCCGACGCCACCGATCGCGTCTTCAAGGATCAGCCGGAGCTGGCGTCCCTGGTGTCACCCGAGAGCTTCCCCGCGTCGTTCAAGGTGAAGCTCAGCGATCCCGAGCGGTTCGGCGTGATCAACGACGAGTTCGGGGCGCGGCCGGGTGTGCAGAGCGTGCTCAACCAACGCGAACTGGTCGACCGGCTGTTCAGTGTCCTCGCGGGCGTCCGCAACGCCGCGTTCGCGGTGGCTGTGGTCCAGGCCGTCGCGGCGGTCCTGCTGATCGCCAACATGGTGCAGATCGCCGCGTTCACCCGTCGGACCGAGGTGGGCATCATGCGCCTGGTCGGCGCCACGCGGTGGTACACGCAGCTGCCCTTCCTGCTCGAGGCCATCGCGGCATCGCTGGTGGGTGCGGTGCTCGCCATCGCCGGACTGTTCACCGCCAAGGCGGCGTTCATCGACTCGGTGCTGGACGACCTGTACCAGGCCAACATCCTGGCTCGGGTGACGACGAGCGACGTCCTGTTGGTCTCGCCGATCCTGCTTCTGGTCGGCGTCGGCATGGCCACGATCACCTCCTACATCACCCTGCGCCTGTACGTCCGGCAGTAGCGCACCCGGCACCCGGCACCCGGAACAAATGGGTGGACGGAGTCCTTATGGTTGTCAGAAGTCACGTCCACCCGCGCCCGAAGGAGTTCCAGCTGTGAAGGAGAAAGGTCGCAAGGCGATTGCGACCAATCGCAAAGCGCGACACAACTACACGATCCTCGACGTCTACGAGGCCGGAGTCGCCCTCGTCGGCACCGAGGTCAAGAGCCTGCGTGACGGGAAGGCGTCGCTGGCCGATGCCTTCGCCACCGTCGACGACGGCGAGGTGTGGCTGCGCGGCCTGCACATTCCCGAGTACATGGCGGGAAGCTGGACCAACCACGCGCCGCGGCGCAACCGCAAGCTCCTGCTGCACAAGCGGGAGATCGAGGTCCTCATCGGCAAGACGCGTGAGGGCAACATGACACTGGTACCGCTCTCCATGTACTTCAACGAGGGCAAGGTGAAGGTCGAGCTGGCCCTGGCGAAGGGCAAGCAGGACTACGACAAGCGTCAGGACCTGGCTCGCCGAACGGCGGAACGCGAGGTCACCCGTGAACTCGGTCGTCGCATAAAGGGAATGCGCTGACCGCGATCGTCCTCGCGCTGATCGCGGCGCTCGGGTACGGCGTCAGCGACTTCGTCGGAGGAGTCGCGTCCCGACGCGTCGCCGCGCTGCGCGTGGTGATCGTCTCGTACCCGGTCTCGGTACTCGTCGTGGCGGCGGTGATGCCGTTCGTCGGAGGCACTCTCACCGCGTCGTCCGTGGTGTGGGGTGCGTTGTCCGGACTGGCCGGCGGTGTCGCCGTGTGGTGGTTCTACCTGGCACTCGCCTCCGGGCCGATGGCCGTCGTGTCGCCGATCACGGCCGTTCTGGTGGCCGGTGTACCGGTCGGCGTCGGGCTCGTCCTGGGCGAGCGACCCGGCGTCCTGGCATACATCGGCATCGCGCTGGCGCTGGTGGCTGTGCTCATGGTCAGCAAGGAATCACCCGACGACGCCGCAGGTGACGTGGCCGGCGGACGGACTCTGCGATTCACGCCCCGGGTGGCATGGCTGACCGTCGGTTCCGGTCTGGCATTCGCGTTGACGTTCATCTTTCTCGACCGGGCCGGGGAGGACGACGCGGGTCTGTGGCCGTTGCTTGCTAACCGGGTCACCGCCACCGCCCTCGTGTGGGCGGTCGCCCTCGGCACCGGCATGTTCTCGTTCCCCCGTGGCGGCGTTCTGAAGCTGGCCGCCTGGATCGCTCTTCTGGACGTCGCCGCCAACGCCGCGTTGCTCTATGCCTTCCAGGGTGGGCTGCTGTCCCTCGTCAGCGTGATCGCCTCGCTGTATCCCGCCGCGACCGTGCTGCTGGCCATGGTGATGCTGGGGGAGCGGGTGGCCAAGGTGCAGATCGTCGGCATGGTCATCGCCCTGGGCGCGGTCGGGCTGATCACCGCGGGTGCCTGACCACCTGGCGGTGGTCTCGCTCCGGGTGGGCGCCACACTCGAGGTGCCCCTCTGCTACGAATGGAGTGCATGAACACCGAAGCAGGCGCCCGTGTCGTGGTCACCGGAGCGACGGGCTACATCGGCGGTCGACTCGCCCCGCGACTGACGGAGGCCGGCTACCGGGTTCGCGTCCTCGCCCGGTCGCCTCAGAAGCTTCGCGACGTGCCGTGGGCTGCGGACGTCGAGGTGGTGCAGGGCGATCTGAGTGATCGCGAGTCGCTGGACGATGCGTTCCGGGACGTCGACGTCGTCTACTACCTCGTCCACTCCATGGGGGGATCCGACCACTTCGCCGAGGCGGAGCGTCGGAGTGCGGAGAACGTGGCCGAAGCGGCGAAGGCCGCCGGAGTGCAGCGCATCGTGTATCTCGGCGGCCTCCACCCGGTGACCGGCGCGTTGTCCCCGCACCTCGAATCGCGTGCCGAGGTGGGCCGGATCCTCATCGAGTCCGGCGTCTTCACCGTGGTGCTGCAGGCGGGTGTCGTCATCGGCTCCGGATCCGCGTCGTTCGAGATGATCCGGCACCTCACCAATCGACTGCCCGTCATGACGACCCCCAAGTGGGTGCACAACCAGATCCAGCCGATCGCCGTCCGCGACGTGCTGCACTACCTGATCGAGTCGGCGACCGCTCCGTTCGAGACTTCCCGTACCTGGGACATCGGTGGGCCGGACGTCCTGCAGTACGGCGAGATGATGAACGAGTACGCGAGTGTGGCGGGTCTGCGCAAGCGTCGCATGCTGGTGTTGCCGGTGCTGACTCCCCGACTCGCCGGTCACTGGATCGGGTTGGTCACGCCGATCCCACGCGGACTGGCCATGCCCCTCATCGAGTCACTGCAGTACGACGCCATCGCCCACGAACAGGACATCGACACGGTCGTCCCTCCGCCGGAGGGTGGATTGACCACCTTCGCCGATTCCGTGCACCTCGCGCTGCGGCGCATCGAGGACGGGGAGGTGGAGACCACGTGGTCCAACGCGACCGATGCCGGCGCCCCCTCCGATCCGCTGCCGTCGGACCCCGACTGGGCCGGTGAGGTGGTGTACGTCGACGAACGCGCACAGGACTGCAACGCACCACCGGAACTGCTCTGGGACGTCGTCGAGGGCATCGGTGGTGAGAACGGGTGGTACTCGTTCCCCGCTGCCTGGGTCATCCGCGGCTGGATGGACAAGATCGTCGGGGGCGTGGGACTCAAGCGCGGTCGTCGGGATCCGCGTCGGTTGGTCAACGGCGAGGCACTCGACTGGTGGCGCGTCGAAGAGATCGAGCGCGGGTCGCTGCTGCGTCTGCGCGCCGAGATGAAGGCGCCCGGAGGTGCCTGGCTGGAATTGCGCGTCCTTCCGCGCGACGGCGGGACCCGCTCCCGCTACGAGCAGCGCGCGATCTTCTTCCCGCGGGGGCTGGGCGGACGGCTGTACTGGTTCGCCATCATGCCGTTCCACGGTGTGATCTTCCGCGGAATGCTCGAGAACATCACGGGCAAGGCCGAACGCGCGGCCGACACCGGTGACAAACGGGATGAAACCCGCGTCGGATGACGTTAGACTGACGTGTCCACCGGGAAGACCGGTGGGACGAGACTTCGCCACAGCGGAGGAAAGGGGCTGAACGGTTTCGACTGTGTGCGTCTAGTCAGGGGAAGCGTGCCGGTGCAGGCGAGAGACCACCGCAAGCGTCATCGCAAAAATATAAGCGCCGATTCCAATCAGCGCGACTACGCACTCGCTGCCTAAGTAGCGACTGCGTGTCTGTCAGTCCGATTTCGCCCTCGGGTCGGGTACTGGCATCAGCTAGAGGGCTCACCTGGTCACTCGGTCACGGAGTGATGTGGGACATCAAACAGTGGCTGGGATCGTCATCCAGGCTTGTCTGCGAGATCTGGAGATCCGAGTAGAGGCTTAGCAGACTGCGCACGGAGAAGCCCTGGCAAACCGACACAGGACCCGGGTTCGATTCCCGGCAGCTCCACCGAACGGCCGGACACCATCAGGTGTCCGGCCGTCGTCGTGTCACCCCCCTGACGTCCGGCAGTGAGGGCGCGACGTTCGCCACTGCCAGGCATCCAGCGGCCGGAGCGCCCCGAATCAAGAACCATGAGTGTTGACGACGTCGCGGCCCCGACTCTGCACGGGCTCCGGTCCGGGCCCGCAGACTCCGCGGTGCTGGTTCTGCACGGCGGCAAGGTGACCAGCCACGACCGTGCTCGTCCGTGGCAGCTGTCGGCCCTGCGCATGGTCCCCTTCACGCGCATGCTCCGGCGCGCGACGGGGCCATCGGTCGCGGTGACCCAGTTGCAGTACCGGTACCGCGGCTGGAACGGCGCCGACCGCAGTCCCGTCGCGGACGCGTGGTGGGCGTGCGAGCAGATCCGCGACACGTACGGACCGGGGACTCCCATCACCGTGCTCGGTCACTCCATGGGCGGTCGCACGGCAGCAGCGATCGCGGGGCACCCCGACGTGGTGGCTCTCGTCGCGCTGGCGCCGTGGTGGCCCGATGGCAGGGAGACCGACACCCTGCGCGCCGATCAGCGCCTGTTGGTCCTGCACGGCACCGTCGACCGGTGGACCGACCCCGTCGCGTCCCGCGCCGCGACCGAACGCGCCGCCGCGCGCGGTGTCGACGCCTTGTTCGTTCCGATGGCGGGAGCGGGTCACTTCATGCTTCGATCACCGCGGACATGGTCGCGGCGGGTACGGGAGTTCGTCGTCGACCAATCGCGCGAGGTGTCGTCTACGAAACCCGAGTGACACTGCGAGCGGTCCGACGCACAGCGGCCGGCCGATCGCATCACGTAGGGAGAAGACACATGGCTCACGATGCTCACACCGACCGGCGCATCGCCGTGGTCGGCGCCGGCGTCGCCGGCCTCACGGCAGCGTACGTGCTGTCGAAGACTGCTCGCGTCACGCTGTACGAGGCCGACGGCCGTCTCGGCGGTCACGCGGACACCCACGTCGTGTCCACCCCGCAGGGTGATCTGCCCGTGGACACGGGCTTCATCGTCCACAACGACCGGACATACCCGACACTGCAGCGACTGTTTCGCGAATTGGACATTCCGACACAGGAATCGGACATGAGCATGTCGATCCGCTGCGACGGATGCGGGCTCGAGTACTCGGGTGGGCAGGGCCTCTCCGGGCTGATCCCCGGCCCCGGCAGCGTGGTCCGCGGTCGCTACCTGCGGATGCTGCTCGAGGTCACCCGCTTTCACCGTGTCGCCCGTGCGCTGCTCGCGTCCGGCGACGACGATGCGACGGTCGCCGATGTGCTTGCCCGGCACGAGTTCTCGCAGTACTTCGAATCGCACTTCATGACGCCCCTCGTGTCCGCCGTGTGGTCGTGCGAGCCGTCTCGGGCCCTCGACTACCCGGCCCGGTACCTCTTCTCGTTCCTCGAGCATCACGGGATGCTCGGCGTCGGCGGTTCGCCGACCTGGCGCACCGTGACCGGTGGATCCGCCCGCTACGTCGAGCGTGTCGCCGAGACGATTGCCGACATCCGTTCGGGCACACCGGTGGCCGCCATCCGGCGGGGCGACCGGTCGGTCGAGATCGAGGACGCCTCCGGGCACACGGAGACGGTCGATGCCGTCGTCGTCGCGACGCATCCCCAGCAGGCGCTGAAGATGCTCGCCGAGCCCACCTCGACGGAGCACCTCGTTCTCGGTGCCATGCCGTACTCGCCCAACGTGGCTCGGCTCCACACCGACGAGAGCGTGCTCCCGCGTCTGCGGCGTGCCCGCGCCTCGTGGAACTACCGCATGCCGGCGTGCGATGCGGCGCCGGGCGGAGTGGTGGTCACCTATGACATGTCACGGCTGCAGCGGCTGCCCGACACCGGCTCCCGGTACCTCGTGACGTTGGGCGACGAGGACGATCCCACGGCCGAGGGTGCCGCACTCGACCCGTCCGCCGTGCTCGAGACGATGCGGTACGAGCATCCCCTCTACACGTCCGAGTCGGTCGCCGCGCAGGCGCGACTCGGGGAGCTCGACACCGACCTGGTCGCCTTCGCGGGCGCCTACCACGGGTGGGGCTTCCACGAGGACGGTGCGGCCTCGGGCCTGCGCGCGGCGGAACGTCTCGGCGGGGTCTGGGCATGACCGCCGTCGACACCCGCGCCGCGGCCGGTACTCGCACCGCCATGATCTACGAGACCTCCATCAGGCACGTTCGGCGCGAGCCGATCGAGAACGAGTTCACGTATCGCAGCTACTCGTGGTTCGTCGACATCGACGCACTCCCGTCGCTGCCCGGCCCGCTCGCGCCGTTCGCGAAGATCGACGCCGCCGACCACGTGGGTGATCCGTCGGCGACGCTGCGGGCCAACCTCGACGACTTCCTCCGGGCACACGGCCGGGTACCCGTCGCGGGGCGGATCACGATGCTGACCAACGCTCGTGTTCTCGGGTACGTCTTCAACCCCCTGACGGTCTACTGGCTGCACGATGGCACCGGCCGCGTCGAGCACGTGGTCGCCGAGGTGCACAACACCTACGGCGAACGTCACCGCTACCTGCTGGACACGGACGCGCGCGGGGCGGCGCGCACGCCCAAGGAGTTCTACGTCTCGCCGTTCAACGACGTCAGCGGGGAGTACGCGATGCGCCTCCCGGAGCCCGACGGCTCCCTCGCGCTGTCGATCACGCTGCTCCGGGACGGGCACCCCCCGTTCGTCGCGATCATGTCCGGCACCGGACGCCCCGCGACGACGGGCCGCGTCCTGGGCGTTCTCGCACGAGCCCCCCTCGCCCCGCACGTGGTCACCGCGCGCATCCGGCGTCAGGGGATCGGGTTGTGGGCGCGTGGGCTCCGCACGGTTCCGCGTCCGCCGGTGCGCGGCGACGTACCCGCCGTGGTGGACCGGCACGGTCCGCTCTCCACTCCGCTCGGTTCGGCAGTACCCCCTCGATCAGAAGGCACCAGGATGACTCAGTACGCCGTGGCATCGACCGTCGACGCCGAACGTTGGCCCTCCATCGCGACGGCGCCGGTCACCGTCAAGGCGCGCCTCGCCGCGCCCGTCGCCGACGCTCTCTTCCGCAGGGCGGCAGAACATCTCGCGATCCGGGTCGAGATGCCGAACGGCGTCGTCATCGGAGGTGGCGCGAACGATCCCACCGCCCCGGTGATGACGATCCACCGCCCACGCGACTTCGCGGCGCGCGTGGGGGAGAGTGGGCTCATCGGATTCGGTGAGGCCTACATGGCCGGCGACTGGGACGCGCCCGACCTCACGGCGGCACTCGGTGTCTTCGCCGAACGCATGGCGACCCTCATCCCGAAGTGGTTGCAACGCCTGCGCGGCCTGTACATCCCCAAGCAGCCGGTCTCCGAGACCAACACCACGAGCAACACGCGCTCGAACATCTCGCGCCACTACGACCTGTCGAACGAGATGTTCGAACTGTTCCTGGACGAGACCATGACCTACTCGAGCGCGCTGTTCCCGTCGCTGACCCCGCAGCCCGGATGGGACGACGTCGCCGCCGCGCAGCGGTCCAAGATCGATCGACTGCTCGATCGCGCCGGGGTGACCGCGGGAACACGCGTCCTGGAGATCGGCACGGGCTGGGGCGAACTCGCCATCCGCGCCGCCGAACGCGGTGCCACGGTGCGGTCGGTGACCCTGTCCACCGAGCAACTGGAACTCGCGTGCAAGCGCATCGACGCCGCCGGCCACGCCGACCGGGTCCAGGTCGATCTCCTGGACTACCGACTGGTCGACGGCGAGTACGACGCGATCGTGTCCGTCGAGATGATCGAGGCCGTGGGACACCAGTACTGGGGCGAGTACTTCCGCACCATCGACTCGTTGCTCGCCCCCGGAGGCAAGGTGGCGATCCAGGCCATCACCATGCCGCACGAGCGCATGCTGGCCACGCGCAACACGTACACGTGGGTGCACAAGTACATCTTCCCCGGCGGGTTCCTCCCGTCGATCCGAGCGATCGAGAGCATCACCGAGAAGGAGACGACGCTGCGCGTGCGTGAGCGTCTGTCCATCGGCGATCACTACGCCCGCACCCTGCGCCTGTGGGACGAGCGCTTCCACGCGCACGCCGAGGAGGCCCGGATGCTGGGCTTCGACGACGTGTTCGCCCGCATGTGGCACTTCTACCTCTGCTATTCCGAGGCCGGTTTCGGCTCCGGCTACATCGATGTCCAGCAGATCCTGCTCGAACGAAGGAGCGACCGATGACCGGCACCCCCACCGTGGCCGCACGGCTCGAAGACCTGATCGCCCCCTTCGTGGGCGGCGCGCTGCCGGTGCACCTGACTGCGTGGGACGGCTCGACCGCCGGCCCCACCGACGCGCCGAAGGTGACGCTGTACAGCCCGAACGTCCTGCGACGGTTGCTGTGGAGCCCGGGGGAACTGGGTGCTGCTCAGGCGTACGTCACCGGTGAACTCGACGTGGAAGGTGACCTCGACGAGGCGCTGACGCACGTGTGGGACGTGGTGCGCACCCGTCGGCTGACGGCCGTGCGGCCCAGCCCGAAGGCGATCGTCGAGCTCATCCGCACCGCGGCGTCGCTCGGTGTCGTCGGGGTGAAGCAGGCCCGCCCTCTTCCCGCCCCCGCCTCGCAGGCGGTCATCAAGGGTCGACTGCACTCGCTGGTGCGCGATCGCGCGGCGATCAGCCACCACTACGACCTCTCGAACGAATTCTACGAGATGGTGCTCGACCCGCAGATGGCGTACTCGAGCGGCTACTGGACGTCGGACTCGCCCGACTACGGCCTCGAGGACGCGCAGCGCGACAAGCTCGACCTCGTGTGCCGCAAGATCGGCCTCGGCCGCCCCGGAATGCGGTTCCTCGACGTCGGGTGCGGATGGGGGTCGCTGAGCCTGCACGCGGCGGAACATTTCGACGCGCAGGTCGTCGGCGTCACCATCTCCCGCGAGCAGAAGGCCTTCATCGACAAGCGCATCGCGGACCGCGGCCTGCAGGACCGGGTGGAGATCCGCATCCAGGACTACCGAGAGGTGCCCGACGGCCCCTTCGACGCCGTCGCGTCCATCGAGATGGGCGAGCACGTCGGCGAGAAGAACTATCCGATCTACGCGAAGGCGCTGCACGACAACGTGGTGCCCGGCGGCCGGGTGCTGGTGCAGCAGATGTCGCGCAAGGCGGGGGACAACCCTGGCGGCGGTGCCTTCATCGAGTCGTTCATCGCCCCCGACATGTACATGCGGCCCGTGGGTGCGACGGTCGCCATGATCGAGGAGTCGGGTCTCGAGGTCCGCGACGTGCACGCCCTGCGCGAGCACTACGTCCGCACGGTCGACGCCTGGTACGCGACCTTCGAGAGCCGCTGGGACGATCTGGTCGCACTCGTCGGAGACGAGGTGGCGCGGGTGTGGCGTCTGTACCTCGTGGGCGGCGGAATGGCGTTCCGCGACGGCCGGATGGGTGTCGACCAGATCCTGTCCGTCCGCCCCGACGACCGCGGCGTGTCGTCGATGCCGCTGGTGCGGACACACGGATGACGGACTTCTCCTGGTCCGATCTGGCCGTCGTGTCGGCGTTCTCCCTGCTGGCGGTGGCGGTTGTCCTCACCGTCACCGCGGTCGTCGGCTTCCGTATCGGTCGGCACAACGTGGTCGACGTGAGCTGGGGGGCAGGCTTCGTCGCGGTGGCGATCGCCGCGGCACTGGCCGGGTCCGGCGACGGGTGGCGGCGAGTGCTGATGCTGGTGCTCGTCGGAGCCTGGGGCACCCGTCTCGCGGTCTCGATGTTCCGCCGCTCACGGGGCAAGGGCGAGGACCCGCGGTACGAGAAGATGCTGTCGAACGCGCCGGGCAGCCCCGCTGTGTACGCGATCCGCAAGATCTATCTCACGCAGGGTGTCGCGCTGTGGTTCGTGTCGCTGCCGGTGCAGGTCGCCGCCGTGTCCGACGGATCGTTCGGCGTCGTCTCTGCGGTGGGCGTCGCTCTGTGGGTCCTGGGCATCGTCTTCGAGACGGTGGGGGATCGTCAGATGGACGCCTTCAAGGCGGACGCGTCCCGCAAGGGCACCATCATGGACCGGGGCTTGTGGCGGTACACGCGCCACCCCAACTACTTCGGTGATGCCTGTGTCTGGTGGGGCATCTTCCTGGTCTCCGCGGCGCACTGGCCCGGTGTGCTGACCGTCCTCTCGCCGGTTGCCATGACGTACTTCCTCGTGTTCGCGACGGGTGCGCGGCTGCTCGAGCAGCACATGGCGGAGCGGCCCGGATATCGCGAGTACCAGCAGCGCACCAGCTACTTCGTTCCGCTCCCGCCCCGCAAGGCCTGAGCGGGCCCGACTTCCGGTCACGCACGCAGCCCCGAGGAGGGGTGGTCTGCGCGCGTGACCGGTTCACCTCGAGATCAGGTCACCGTCGGACGAGGAGCGCGACCGGGAGCGCGGAGAGCAGTGAGGACACGGTGACCGTTCCGCTGAACGACCCACCATTCACGAGGTCGGTCCACTCACCGTCCGGCAACGCCAGCGAGGTGTCACCCCATCCGGCCTCGCCGAGGCGCATCGACCACCGCGTGGCGACGGCGACGACGTCGGCGTCACCGTCGGCGGGTCCACGACCGAACGCCACGACGTGGTCGGCGGCGGCGCCGGTCGCGAACACCGGAACGTAGGACCCGCCCACGAAGCTGTCCGGACGGTCGCGGCGCAGCCGTGCGGAACACCGGGTCACGTGGAACTTGGCGGCGCCGCTCGCGTCGAGCGCCGGCGTCCCGTCGATGTCCAGGAGAGCCTTGCGGGCGTCGTAGTCCACGTCCCGGCGGTTGTCGGGGTCGACGAGAGAGTCCTCCCACAGCTCCGTGCCCTGGTAGATGTCCGGGATGCCGGGACCCGCCAGGTGGAGGAGCTTCTGTCCGAGCGAATCGCTCCATGCGTGCGGAGCGATCTGCTGGACGAACGTCGTGAGCGAGGGAGCCACCGCTCCGTCGACGATGCCGTCGATCCACGTGTGGACGGCAGACTCGAAGTCCTCGTCCACGTCGTTCCAGCCGGTGTACGAGCCCGCCTCGCGGATGGCCTTCTCGGCGTAGGCGTGCAGTCGCTCGCGGTACTCGTCCGTGACCACGCCGTCGGTCGGCCAGGTGCCGACGATGTTCTGCCACAAGAAGAGTCCGGTGGACCCGTTGGGCGACGGAGCCTGCTCCTCCCAGTCGCTCAGGCACGCGCGCCACAGGTCGGGCACCTGAGACAGCACGCCGATGCGCGCCCGGACGTCCTCGCCGCGCTTGGTGTCGTGTGTCGAGAGGGTCGTCATCGCGGCAGGCCACAGCCGGGCCCGCTCGGACAGGCGGAGGTGGAACTCCGGCACCGACCGACCGAAGCGGGACGGGTCACCGCCGACCTCCTGGAGCGAGACCAGCCGCGACGTGCGGTAGAACATGCAGTCCTCGACGCTCTTCGCCATCACGGCGCCCGCGACCTGCTGCAGACGTCCCGACGCCTCGCCGCGTGCGGCCACGGCGGCCGCGACGACCTCGAGGGCGGGAACCAGTTCGGGGCGATCCGCAGCGACGTCGCCGAGCAGGCGGGGCAGCATGCCGGCCAGCGGCGCGTAGTCGGAGCGGTACACCGGCATGCGGGCGACGATCTCGGTCACGGCCTCGCGGGCGAGGTCGGCGTCGAACGACGTTCCGGTGTCGCGGGCGATCGCCGCTACCAGGCGCCGCACCTCGGGAGCGAGCTGTGTGCTCGCCGTGTCGGCCTTGATGGTCCGCTCGGCCTCGTGCACCCAGTGTGCGTCCCCCGCGTGGCCGGTGACGTCCGACGACAGTCGCGTCAGCGGCTCCTCGCCCGACGGGTCGAGGAACACCCCACCGAGATCGGCGAGAGCGTCGTACCCGGTGGTTCCGTCGACGGGAAGGGTGACGTCGAGCGGCTCCTCGGCGGTGAGGATCTTCTCGACGACGAGCCACGAGTCGGGTCCGACGACGCCCCGCAAGCGAGCGAGATACTCGGCCGGTGCGGTGAGCCCGTCCGGATGGTCGACGCGCACACCGTCGACGAGACCGTCGCGGAACCAGCTGCCGACCTCGGCGTGCGTCGCGTCGAAGACCGCGGGGTCCTCCTGACGGAGACCGGCCAGGTCGCTGACGGAGAAGAACCGGCGGTACCCGATGCGCCCGGAGCGCCATCCGACCAGTTCGTAGGACTGCTTGTCGTGCAGTGCTTTCGCGTCGTCCCCGCCGTCGTCGGTCGCAGGGTCCACCGGGAAGCGGTTCTCGTAGTAGGCCAGCGTGGCCTCGTCTCCCGACCGGTCGACCGAGAGTTCGTTCACGTCGGCATCGTCGCCCAGCACGGGGAGCGCGATGCGCTCCGCACCGGCCCAGTCGATGTCGAACCACGAGGCGTACTGCGATGCGCGTCCGTGTCTCAGCACGTCCCACCAGAACGGGTTCTCCCGCGCCGTGGCCACACCGAGGTGGTTGGGCACGATGTCGACCACGACGCCCAGGCCGTGGGACCGGCACTCGGCGACGAGGTCCTCGAGAGCGGCTCGACCACCGAGTGCCTCGGAGACGGTGCGCGGATCGGTGACGTCGTACCCGTGGGTGGAGCCCTCGGCCGCCGTCAGGATCGGCGACAGATAGACGTGGGAGACACCGAGTTCGGCGAGATAGGGAACCAGCGACGCGGCATCGCGGAGAGTGAAGCGATCACCCCGTAGCTGGAATCGATAGGTCGAGGTGATCGCGTGGCTCATGTCGCTTCCTTACCCCGTTTTCCGTAGCACCAACAGTGACCGTGCTTGCACCTCGACAGCGGTGCCGGCGACGATGACTCGATCGTCGGCTCCGGTGGCCGAGGCGGTGTCGAGCGCGACGGTCCACTCGTCGGCGTACTTGCCGTCCAGTGTGGTGAAGTCGATCGGCTCGTGATGGGCGTTGAAGCACAGGTAGAACGTGTCGTCGACGACCCGGTTGCCCCGGTTGTCGGGCTCGGGGATGTTCTCGCCGTTGAGGAACACCGCCAGCGACTTGCCGAAGCCGCTGTCCCAGTCCTCCTCGGTCATCTCCTCGCCGGTCGGGGTGAGCCACGCGATGTCGCGCGTCTGCTCCGCCTTGCGGATCGGCCGGCCCTCGAAGAAGCGTCGTCGACGGAACACCGGGTGGTCGTTGCGGAGTGCGATCACGCGGGACGTGAACTCGACCAGATCGGCGTTCGTCTCCGCCAGCGACCAGTCCATCCAGGCCAGTTCGGAGTCCTGGCAGTAGACGTTGTTGTTGCCCTGCTGGGTCCGGCCCATCTCGTCGCCGTGCGCGAGCATCGGCGTGCCCTGGCTCAGCATGAGCGTCGCCAGCATGTTGCGGATCTGACGGGCGCGCAGCGACAGCACCTCGGGGTCGTCCGTCGGCCCCTCGACACCGCAGTTCCAGGACCGGTTGTGGCTCTCGCCGTCGTTGTTGTCCTCGCCGTTGGCCTCGTTGTGCTTGTCGTTGTAGGACACCAGATCGTGCATCGTGAAGCCGTCGTGCGCGATGACGAAGTTGATGCTCGCACCGGGGCGGCGACCCGTCGCCTCGTAGAGGTCGGAGGATCCGGTGAGCCGCGACGCGAACTCGCCGAGTGTCGCCGGCTCACCGCGCCAGTAGTCGCGGACGGTGTCGCGGTACATGCCGTTCCACTCGGTCCAGAGACCGGGGAAGTTGCCGACCTGGTAGCCGCCCTCACCGACGTCCCACGGCTCGGCGATCAGCTTGACCTGGCTCACCACCGGGTCCTGCTGGACCAGGTCGAAGAACGCGCTCAGCTTGTCCACGTCGTGCAGTTCGCGGGCCAGGGTCGATGCGAGGTCGAAGCGGAAGCCGTCGACGTGCATCTCGGTGACCCAGTAGCGCAGGGAGTCCATGATCAGCTGCAGGGTGTGCGGGTGACGGACGTTCAGGCTGTTACCCGTGCCCGTGTAGTCCATGTAGAAATACGGGTCGTCGTCGACCAACCGGTAGTACGCGGCGTTGTCGATGCCGCGGAACGCGATGGTCGGACCCATGTGGTTGCCCTCGGCGGTGTGGTTGTAGACCACGTCGAGGATCACCTCGATGCCGGCTTCGTGGAACGAGCGCACCATCGTCTTGAACTCCGACACGGCCGAACCGGCCATGGGGGAGGACGCGTACTCGTTGTGCGGGGCCATGAAACCGAACGAGTTGTAGCCCCAGTAGTTGCGAAGTCCCTTGTCCACCAGTGTCTGATCCTGCATGAACTGATGCACCGGCATCAGTTCGATGGCGGTGACGCCGAGCTTCTCCAGGTGGCTGATCACGGCCGGATGGCCGAGACCGGCGTACGTACCGCGCAGATCCTCCGGGATGTCCGGGTGGGTCATCGTCATGCCCTTGACGTGGGCCTCGTAGATGACGGTCTCGTTGTAGGGGCGACGCGGCGAGCGGTCGTTCTGCCAGTCGAAGAACGGGTTGACGACGACCGTCGTCATCGTGTGCCCCAGCGAGTCGTGCTGGGGGAAGTGGTTCTCGGACTCGGGCTCGGGCTCTGGATCAGGCTCGGGTGCAACGGTTCTGGCAGTCGCGACGTTGGCGCGGGTCGCGTCGACGGTGCGCGATGCGGTGGCCGATCCCGCGGGGCCGGCGACGTGCGCCTCGCCGGGATGCACGGCGTCGTCGTTCTCCTGCGCTGCGGGCACGGGACGTTCGGGGATGTCGATGTCGTAACTGAAGAGCGAGCGGTCACCGTCGAACGATCCGACGAACGCCTTGCCGTAGGGGTCGAGCAGCAGCTTGCTCGCGTCGCACCGCTGTCCCGCTCCGGGATTCCACGGGCCGTGCACGCGGTAGCCGTACCGCTGGCCGGGCTGGACCTGGGGGATGTAGGCGTGCCAGACGTACCCGTCGACCTCTTCGAGGCGGACGCGGGTCTCGTGACCGTCGGCGTCGATGAGGCAGAGATCGACGGCCTCGGCGACCTCGGAGAAGAGCGCGAAATTGGTTCCGGCGCCGTCGTAGGTGGCGCCCAGGGGATACGCGCTGCCGGGCCATACCTGGATCGATGGTTCGTGTGCATGGTCGACGGACATGCTCGGAACCCTATCCCGGCAGCGGCGAAGGACACCTGTCGGCGAGGTCCGTCGCAGGCCGGAGCGTCGGCCGCCCGGGCTCAGCCCAGTCGTGCGATCAGCGCGTGCCCGAGGTCGGTGCCCGATCGCCAGGCGCTCTCGACGCGGGGCGAGCCCTCCGGGCACCACTGATCCCCGGCGAAGCCGACCAGACGGTCGCCGTGCGAGACGATGTCGTGGCTCGCGTCGTGCTGGGAGGCGGGCTTGGCGAAGGTCCAGCGGTGGGCGTACGTCCAGATCGGAGTGCCGATGCCCGTGAGCGCGGCGACGGCGTCGACGACGGCGGGGATCGCACCGGCGGGGTCGTCGAGGTGTCGCCGGGCGCGCTGCGCGGACGTGTGGGCGACCAGGACCGCGGCTCCGTCGCCCCGGCGTGCGCCGTCGCGCGCGAGGAACTCGACGTCCGCGTCGTCGGACACGAAGGCGGCGTCGGGGAAGGGGAGTCCGGCGGCGTCGTCGTCGGTGAGCCCGAGGACCACAGCGACGACGGGGTCGTAGTCGACGGCGTCGGGCACGGTCATCAGGCGGGAGGCCTGCGGGTCGGGCATGGCCAGGACCACGTGTCCGTCGGGCAACGCCCGAGCCTCGGTGGCGTCGACAGGGATACCGGACAGCAGGTCCTTGACCAGAGATCGCAGGCCCGCCGGCGTTCCCCACCGCGTGGGTCCCGATTTCTGTTCCGGCTCCGCCCCGGCCCGCACCACCGTGAAGGTGTCTGTCCACTCGTGCACGAGACCGCGAGAGGCCCAGTCGGACACGACGTCCCGGAACCCGTCGTCGCGGACGGTGAAGTAGCCGGCGCCCACATCGACTCGGCGTCCGTGCAACTCGGGGGACGACATCCGACCGCCGACGGCGCGGCCCCGGTCACGCAGCACGAACGGGACACCGGCGTCGCGGAGCACGCGAACGCACGCGGCACCGGCGATACCGGCTCCGAGGACGGTGACGGGAGAGGTCGAGGAGGTCACTCGTTCAGCGTACGGACGCGGCTCCGAACGCCGTCGACGAAGAGTTCGAGGCCGAAATCGAACCGAGCGGTGGCATCTCGATCGAGGTCACCGTCGTCGAGGTGTCGATCCGCGGCCAGCGCACCCGCGGACTCCATCTGCAGCCGGGACTGTTCGTCGCTCGTCGCACCCAGCACGTAGTAGAGCAGGGCGTCCGCGGCGTGTCCGGCGTCCTCCGGGGTCAGCCCGGTGGCGCGGAGATCGTCGACGACCGTGGTCCGCACGGGGTGCGTCACCGTGCGGGCGGCCAGGCTGGAGGCGACCACCTCGGCGCCGTCCCGGTGAGCCAGGAGAGCGTCTCGAAGTCCGTGAGCGCGGCCGCGCACGGCGTCCAGCACATCGGAGGTGACGGCAGCGGGCACGGTGTCCAGGCGGCTCAGGATGCGATCGGACACCGCGCCGAGCAGCGCCTGCTTGTTCGCGACGTGCCAGTACAGCGCGCCCGGCGCGACACCGAGCGAGCCTGCCAATCGGCGCATCGTGAGGTCGGCGAGACCGTAGTCGTCGAGAATGGTCAGTGCGCCGTCGACGACGTCGTCTCTGCGCAACTGCATTCCGCACCTCTCCCGACTCGTGTCGCGGGCCCGTCGGCCACGCAGCGACAGCCTAGGCTGGCCGACGTGAGTGATGTCGACACGACGGGGTTCGCCTCGACCGCACCCGGGATCGGCGATGCGGGTCGGCCGTCGCGCGGCGCGTTCAGCCGGCGTTCGATCCGGATCGTGCTCGCGACCGCGGTGGTCGGTGCCGTCCTCGGGATCCTGTGGGCTCTGCTCGCGCCCGTGGAGCACGTCGCTGCCGTCGGTGACGGCCGCGCGATCGTGTTGACCGGCGAGAGCGATCATCGCTTCGACGCACTCGCTCTGTTCCTCTGCGTGACCGCCGCGGCCGGGGTGCTGACCACGGTCGCCGTCTGGGCTCGCGTGGCCGAGCGAGGGCCGCGTCTGGTCCTCGACATCGTGGTGGCGTCGGCGCTGGCGTCCGCCGCGGCGATCGGTGCCGGCCTCGCCGTGGGCGCGGTGCGGTATCCGAGTGCCGACGGCGCCCTTCGCGGCGATGTCGTCGCACTCGCCCCCGGTGTCTCGACGTGGCTGGCTCTGCTCGCGCAACCTCTGGCTGCGGCGGTCACGCTCGTTCTCGTCACGGCGCTGTCGCCGTCGGACGATCTGGGTCGGGACGAGTCCCCCGAGGAGTGATCCGTTCGGGTCTCGGACGCCGGGTTCGTCTGCTTGAATGAGCGCTCTCAGGGCGGCCCACGACGGGCCGCGGGCGGGGGCCGACCTCTTCGAACGGCGAGGGTCTCCAGGACGTGGCGAACACCATTCGGCGGTGGTTGACCAGACCCGTCGATTACGCGTGGACCGTCCACTACTTCGAGACGAACACCGCGCTCGGCTCGACCCGCGTCCTCATCGGTCTGTCCTGCCTCCTGTTCTCCGTCCTGTACGTCGTCGCCGGACTCGCCCCGCCGACCGCGCCGACGGGAGCAGCACTGACGATCGTGCTCGTGAACGCGGTGGGGACCGCCGGCGTCGGGCTCGCCTGGATCCGCGGACCGTGGCCCTCACGCCGGATGTCGACGGCCTTCGTCGTGTACGCAGACGTCGGACTCTCCGTGGTGCTTCTCTCGCTGTCCGACCCGCTCGCCGTGCTGCCCTGCGCGATCCTGTTCGGCGTCGCGAGCAGTTACGTGGCGACGTTCCACACGCCGCGGGTGTTCGCCGTCCACCATTCCCTCACCGTGGTGGTGTGCGTCGGGTTGTTCGTCCGAGCGATCGGCTCGGAGTCCGTGCTCGGAGCGGCGCGCACCTCGCTCGCCGTCACCTACGGATTGCTCATCGTGATGGTTCTCTTCCTCGCACCGATCTCCATCTACCGCCTGCAGTTCCTGCAACGCGGCGACGTCACCGCCGCGTACGTGGATCCGCTGACCGGCCTGCGCAACCGGCGGGGACTCACCGTCGCGGCGGGCGAACTGCTCGGCACCCGGAACGGTCTCGTCGCGGTGGTCATCGACATCGACCGCTTCAAGTCGATCAACGACCGCTTCGGACACCACCACGGTGACCTCGTCATCCGTCGGACGGCGGACACCATCGACGAGATGTTCCCGTCTCCGTCGATCACGGCCCGCACCGGCGGGGAGGAATTCGCCGTCGTGACCGCGCTGCCGATGGACGAGGTGCTCGACCGGGCGCGACGGCTGCGCAGCGCCTACACGGCGCGGTCGGACCACGAGTCGAGTTTGAGCATCGGGGTCGCTCGCGAGGAGCGGGTCGTCACCTCGCACGACGTGGAGGTGCTTCTCATCTGTGCCGATCGAGCGATGTATTCCGCCAAGGCGGACGGCGGCGATGCCGTCGTCGGCTACGGCACTCTCACGTAGGTGGTCGGAGCGCGGCGAACTCGTCGGTCACACGTAGTGCGCTGTCCCGGAAGCGGTACAGCGCGGCGGGACGTCCTCCGGACGGGCCCGGGGGAGCGGTGTGGCCGGTGGACTCGATGACGCCCCGCCGGGTGAGCACCCGTTGGAGATTGGTGGTGTCGACTTGGTAACCCAGTGCGGCGCAGTAGATGTCGCGCAAGGTCGACAGGCTGAACTCGACGGGCGCGAGCGCGAAGGCGATGTTGGTGTACGACAGTTTGGCCGCCAGTCTCGCGCGGGCGTGCGCCACCATCGTGCCGTGATCGAACGCGGTCTCGGGGAGCGTCGCGACCGGGTGCCACGCAGTGTCGACGGGAAGTCGCGGGTCCCCGACGATGGGGACCAGACCGAGGAACGTCGAGGCGATGCGGCGATCGCCGGGGACCCGCCCGGGATCGGAGAAGACGGACAGCTGCTCGAGGTGGCGTACCTCGCGCACGTCGACCTTCTCCGCCAGCTGACGTCGCGCGGAGTCGGTCAGGTTCTCGTCGTTCCGGAGGAGCCCGCCGGGGAGTGACCAGGTTCCGCGCGCCGGGGCGAGTGCGCGCTGCCACAGCAGCACGCACAGTTCGGCAGGCTCGCGGGGCTGCAGCTCGCGCACCTGGAAGACGACGGACAGCACTTCGTGCACCGGTCGGGTGGCCGGATCGGGGGCACTTCCGGTCGGTCCGTCGGCGGCGGTGCTACGATGAATCACGTTTTCGATCATAAGTCGAAAACCCCGTCGGGTCCATTCCGGCGGATCGGCACCGGCGCACGCGAGCGCTGGACGCACGCGAGGAGCACGACATGGCGATCACCACCACGCGATTCGGCGGGAACTCCGCGGTCTTCGACGGACCGACGGGTTACGCCGGCGTCGATGCCGGCCCGGAGTGGGCCGAGGAGATCCTGCGCCTGGCAGAGGCGAAGAACGCGACGATCCTGGCGCACAACTATCAGCTGCCCGCCATCCAGGACATCGCCCACCACGTCGGCGACTCGCTCGCGCTCTCGCGCATCGCCGCCGAGGCGCAGGAGGAGACCATCGTCTTCTGCGGCGTGCACTTCATGGCCGAGACGGCCAAGATCCTCGCGCCGTCCAAGACGGTCCTCATTCCCGACGAGCGGGCGGGCTGCTCTCTCGCCGACTCCATCGACGCGGCCCAGCTGCGCGAGTGGAAGGCCGAGCACCCGGACGCCGTAGTCGTGTCGTACGTGAACACCACCGCCGAGGTGAAGGGACTGACGGACATCTGCTGCACCTCGTCCAACGCGGTCGAGGTCGTGCAGTCCATCGACCCGGACCGCGAGGTGCTCTTCCTGCCGGACCAGTTCCTCGGGGCCCACGTCCGTCGGCAGACCGGTCGCACCAACATGCACATCTGGGCCGGTGAGTGCCACGTCCACGCCGGCATCAACGGCGACGAGCTCACCGCACGGTCGCAGGCGTACCCCGAGGCCGAGCTCTACGTCCACCCCGAGTGCGGCTGCGCGACGTCCGCGCTCTACCTCGCCGGCGAGGGATTCGTGCCCGAGGACCGCGTCAAGATCCTCTCGACCGGCGGCATGCTCGACGCGGCGCGCACCACGGGTGCGAAGCAGGTTCTCGTCGCCACCGAGATCGGCATGCTGCACCAGCTGCGCAAGGCGGCGCCCGGTGTCGACTTCCAGGCCGTGAACGACCGCGCGTCCTGCCCGTACATGAAGATGATCACCCCCGCGGCGCTGCTCCGGTGCCTCACGGAGGGCAAGGACGAGGTGCACGTCGACGTCGCGACGGCCGAACGCGCACGCGCGTCCGTCGAGCGGATGATCGCCATCGGCTCGCCCGGCGGCGGCGAGTGACCACTGCGGCCACTCCGGGCGCACGTGTCGCTGCCGCTCCGGGCGGGAGTGTCGCTCCGGGCTGGGAGGCCGCGGCCGATCTCGTCGTGGTCGGCGGGGGAGTCGCCGGTCTCGCCGCGGCGATCGAGGCGACCCGGTCCGGGCTGAGCGTGCTGGTGCTGAGCAAGGACGCGGCGGGTACGGCGACGCAGTACGCCCAGGGCGGCATGGCCGTCGCGATCGGCGAGGACGTCGAGGCTCACGTGCGCGACACGATCGTCGCGGGCGCCGGTCTGTGCGACGAGGCCGCGGTGCGCTCGATCGTCGGGGCCGGCGCCGACGCGCTGAGTGTGCTCACCGGCATCGGTGCTCGGTTCGACAGCGGCGCGGACGGCTCCATGGCCCGCACCCGTGAGGGCGGCCACTCGGTCGGCCGCATCGTGCACGCGGGCGGCGACGCCACGGGGCGCGAGATCCAGCGCGCTCTGTCGTCCGCGGCGCCCGCGACGGTGAACGGCGCGACCGTGCTCGACGTCCTGGTCGGCGACCGCGGTGTGGCGGGCGTGCTCGTCTCGCTCTCGCCGGACGATCTCCACGCGAACCTCGGCGTGGTGCACGCACCCGCCGTGCTGATCGCCACCGGTGGCACCGGAATGCTGTACTCGGCCAGCACGAACCCGTCCGGCGCCACGGCCGACGGCCTCGCTCTCGCACTGCGGGCGGGCGCGGACGTGACGGACGTCGAGTTCGTGCAGTTCCACCCGACCGTCCTGTTCCGCCCCGGCGGCCGCGGGCGGCTCCCGTTGGTCAGCGAGGCGGTCCGCGGTGAGGGCGCGCGTCTCGTCGACGCCGACGGCCGCTCGATCATGGCGGGCGTGCACCCGCTGGGTGATCTCGCTCCCCGCGACGTCGTGTCCCGGGCGATCGCCGCTCGGCTGGCCGAGAGCGGCGCCGATCACGTCTTTCTCGACGCGCGGTCCGTGCCCGACATGGCCCTGCGTTTTCCCACCGTCACCGCGGCCTGCCTCGCTCAGGACGTGGACCCGACGGAGCAGCCGATCCCGGTGGCCCCCGCAGCGCACTATGCATGCGGCGGTGTCGTCACCGACGAGTACGGCCGCACCTGCGTCGCCGGGCTCCACGCCGCGGGCGAGGTGGCCCGCACGGGACTGCACGGAGCGAACCGCCTCGCGTCGAACTCGCTGCTCGAGGGCGTGGTGCTGGGGACCCGAGTGGCTCGCATCGCCCGAGACCGGGTGTCCGTCCGCTCCCTGACGTCCGGTGATCCGTGTGCGCGACACCGGGCGCCCCGGCTCGACAGGGACGTCCTCCAGTCCGCGATGACCCGTCACGTCGGCGTCGTCCGCGACGACACAGGTCTGCGCGAGGCATCGGCGATCGTGGGAGCCGCTGTCCCGCGCGAGCTCACGTCGACCCACGACGTCGAGGACGCCGCACTGACACTGCTGGCGTCCGCGACCGCCTCGGCAGCTCTCGCCCGCACCGAGACGCGGGGTGCGCACACCCGCGCCGATCACCCCCGGTCCGACGACGCACAGCGCCGCAGCACCGTCTTCCGGCTGGCCGACGACGGCAGCCTCGCGATCGTGCGGAATGCCCGCAGCGCCGACCAGGTCGGCCCGATAGGAGTCTCATGACCACACCCGCCGCTGCTCTCGACCCCGTCGATCGGGACGAGATCCTCCTCGTCGTGCGCCGCGCGCTGGAGGAGGACCTCCGATACGGGCCCGATGTGACGAGCCTCGCCACGGTGCCCGAGGGCGCGCGCACCCGCGCCGCGGTCGTCTCGCGGGCACACGGCGTCATGGCGGGCCTCGACGCCGCGCTGGCGGTGCTCGACGAGGTGATCGGCGACCACGTCGTGCTCTCCCGGATCGCCGACGGCACCCGGGTCGAGCCGGGTGACGTGGTGCTGTCGGTGGAGGCACCGACCAGGGCCCTGCTCACCGCGGAGCGGACGATGCTCAACATTCTCTGCCACCTGTCCGGCATCGCGACCGCGACCGCGGCGTGGGTCGACGCGGTGTCCGGCACGGGATGCGTCGTACGGGACAGTCGCAAGACCTTGCCCGGGCTACGTGCACTGCAGAAGTACGCCGTGCGTGCCGGCGGCGGGCAGAACCACCGCATGGGCCTCGGCGACGCGGCACTGATCAAGGACAACCACGTGGTCGCCGCGGGCTCGGTGGTGGCGGCTCTGCGCGCCGTCCGAGCCGCGGCGCCGGACATCGCGTGCGAGGTCGAGGTGGACACTCTCGAGCAGCTCGACGACGTGCTGGCCGAGGGCGTCGACCTGGTGCTGCTCGACAACTTCCCGCTGTGGCAGACGCAGATGGCGGTGCAACGTAGGGATCGAGCAGCTCCCGCGACGAAGCTCGAATCGTCCGGCGGGCTGTTCCTGGACTCGGCCGCCGAGTACGCGGGCACCGGTGTGGACTTCCTCGCGGTCGGCGCGCTCACCCACTCCGTGACGGTGCTCGACCTGGGGCTCGACTTCGAGTGACGTTTCGCGTGAGCGGGATCCGGGCACAGGACCGCACATGACATCTGTGAGCACTGTGGACCGCGGCGATCGCGTCATCGCCCGCCGCGTGACCGTGAACGCCCCTGCCGACGACCTCTTCGCTCAGGTGGCGGATCCGCACCGGCACGGCGAGCTGGACGGCTCCGGAACGGTGAAGGACACGGTGAAGGGTCCGACGACGCTCTCGCGCGGAGCGAAGTTCTCGGTGGGTATGAAGCAGTTCGGCGTGCCCTACCGCATCACCAGCACCGTCACGGAGTTCACCGATACCGGGGACACCAAGGTGATCGAGTGGCAGCACCCGCTGGGCCACAAGTGGCGCTGGGAGTTCGTCGCGGTGGGCCCCTCGTCCACCGAGGTGACGGAATCGTTCGTCTACGGAACGGCGAAGATCCCGAAGATGCTCGAGGTGACCAAGCAGACGGCACAGAACGCGAACGGCATCACGAAGACGCTGGAGAAGCTGGCAGCCCGCTACTCCTGAGACCATGGTGCGGGCAGGCCGGAGGCCGGTCGGTGGGACCAGGTGGATCGTCCCCCTCGGGGCGCCGGTCGGGGCTCGAGCGATAATCGACGTGCGCCGACCGGCGCGCCCTTGCTCGACCCGAGAGGATCACCCATGACTGCCCGCACCGAGTTGCGACGCGTGGATCTACGCGGCAGCTCTCCGTCCACCGCCGAGCTGCGCGCGGTTCTCCCACGGGGTGGAGTGGACGTGAACTCGGTGCTGCATCTGGTCACCCCGGTGGTCGAGGCGGTGCGTGAGCGCGGCGCCGACGCGGCGCTCGAGTACAGCGAGACGTTCGACCGCGTGCGTCCCGACTCCGTGCGAGTCCCGGCCGCCGAGCTCGAGAAGGCTCTGGACCAGCTCGATCCCGACGTGCGGGCGGCACTCGAGGTGTCCATCGAGCGTTCTCGCATCGTGCACGAAGATCAGCGTCGGTCCGAGACCGTGACCACCGTCGTCCCCGGTGGAACCGTCACCGAGAAGTGGGTCCCGGTCGAGCGAGTCGGACTGTACGTACCGGGCGGCAACGCCGTGTACCCGTCGTCCGTCGTCATGAACGTCGTCCCCGCGCAGGTCGCCGGCGTCGGCAGCCTCGTCGTCGCCTCGCCGCCGCAGGCGGACTTCGGCGGCCTCCCGCACCCCACCATCCTGGCGGCGGCAGCGTTGCTCGGCGTGGACGAGGTCTGGGCGGTCGGCGGTGCCCAGGGCGTCGCACTGCTCACCTACGGCGGCGTGGACACCGACGGTGCGCCGCTCGAGCCCGTGGACATGATCACCGGCCCGGGCAACATCTACGTCACCGCGGCGAAGCGGCTGTGCCGTGGAGCGGTGGGCATCGACTCCGAGGCCGGGCCCACCGAGATCGCCATCCTGGCCGACGACACCGCCGACCCGGTGCACGTCGCCGCCGATCTGATCTCGCAGGCCGAACACGACGTGCTGGCGGCGAGCGTGCTCGTCACCACCTCGGTCGCCCTGGCGGACGCCGTCACGCGCGAGGTCGCCGAGCGCACGCTCACCACCAAGCACTCCGAACGCGTCGCGACGGCGCTGTCCGGTGAGCAGTCGGGCATCGTGCTGGTGGACACGGTGGCCGACGGCATCCGCACGGTCGACGCCTACGCCGCGGAACACCTCGAGATCCAGACCGAGAACGCCTCCGAGGTGGCGGGCCGCATCCGCAGCGCCGGAGCGGTGTTCGTCGGACCGTGGTCGCCGGTGAGCCTCGGCGACTACTGCGCCGGGTCGAACCACGTCCTGCCGACGGCCGGATGCGCCCGTCACTCGTCCGGGTTGTCGGTGCAGACCTTCCTGCGCGGCATCCACATCGTCGACTACGCGCGCGACGCTCTCGACGGCGTCGCGAAGCACGTCGTCGCCCTCGCGAACGCGGAGGATCTGCCGGCGCACGGTGATGCCGTCCGCGTGCGGTTCGAGAGCCGATCGTGACGGCCGCGCCCGGCGCCGGGACCGCACTGTCGGACCTGCCGCTGCGCGACTCGCTCGTCGGGAAGTCTCCGTACGGTGCGCCGCAGCTCGAGGTGCCGGTGCAGCTCAACACCAACGAGAACCCGCACCCACCGTCGGCAGCGCTCGTGGAGGACGTCGCCCGCTCCGTGCGGGAGGCGGCAGCGTCGCTGCACCGCTATCCCGATCGGGACGCCGTCTCACTGCGCACGGATCTCGCCGCGTACGTGGCGGCCCGTACGGGGGTGCCCGTCACCGTCGACAACCTGTGGGCCGCGAACGGATCGAACGAGATCCTGCAGCAGTTGCTGCAGGCATTCGGGGGGCCGGGACGCACGGCGCTGGGATTCGTGCCGTCGTACTCGATGCACCCCATCATCTCGGCGGGCACCCAGACCGAGTTCCTCGATCTGCATCGGCGTGACGACTTCTCGCTGGACGTCGACGCGGCCGTGGCCGCGATCGAGTCGATGACGCCGGACGTCGTGTTCGTCACCAGCCCCAACAACCCGACGGGACACAGTCTCTCGCTCGACGACCTCCGGCGTCTCGCCTCCGCGACCACCGGGATCCTCGTCGTCGACGAGGCGTACGGCGAGTTCTCGGCGGCGCCAAGCGCGGTCGACCTCATCGACGAGTTCCCCAGCCGAGTCGTCGTCAGCCGGACCATGAGCAAGGCCTTCGCGTTCGCGGGTGGGCGACTCGGGTACCTGGTGGCCGCTCCGGCCGTCGTGGACGCGCTGCTGCTGGTGCGGCTGCCGTACCACCTGTCGGTGCTCACGCAGGCTGCTGCGCGCGCCGCACTGCGCCATGCCGACGACACGCTGGCCTCGGTGGCCGAGCTGGCTGCCGAGCGTGATCGCGTCGTCGCCCGGCTCGCCGTCCTGGGCTACCGAGTGGTGCCCAGCAGCGCCAACTTCGTGCTGTTCGGCCTGTTCGACGATGCGCCCGCGGTGTGGTCGCGGTACCTCGATCAGGGTGTACTCATCCGCGACGTCGGCATCGCGGGGCATCTCCGCGTCACCATCGGCACCGAGGCCGAGAACGATCGGTTCCTCGAGGTCAGCGCCGACCTGTCCGAGGACGTCGTCCACTCGTCCGCCCCCGCCACCTGAACCCCAACAGAGGATCCGACCAGTGAGCAGCATCATGACCCCGAACCGCATCGCGCGCATCGAGCGGACCACCAAGGAGTCGTCCATCACGGTGGAGCTGAATCTCGACGGCACCGGCATCGTCGACGTGTCCACCGGTGTGCCGTTCTTCGACCACATGCTCACCGCGCTCGGGACGCACGCGAGTTTCGACCTCACGGTGCACGCGAAGGGCGACATCGAGATCGAGGCGCATCACACGGTCGAGGACACCGCTATCGTCCTCGGACAGGCGCTGGGCCAGGCACTCGGCGACAAGAAGGGAATTCGCCGTTTCGGTGACGCGTTCATTCCGATGGACGAGACGCTGGCACACGCCTCGGTCGACGTGTCCGGTCGGCCGTACTGCGTGCACACCGGGGAACCGGAGCACATGCTGCACGCGATCATCGGCGGCTACCCGGGAACCCCGTACGCCACGGTGATCAACCGCCACGTCTTCGAGTCGATCGCGTCCAATGCGCGTATCGCCCTGCACGTCCGGGTGCTGTACGGACGCGACCAGCACCACGTCACCGAGGCCGAGTTCAAGGCCGTCGCTCGCGCCCTCCGCGCGGCCGTCGAGCCCGATCCGCGGGTCTCGGGAGTGCCGTCGACGAAGGGAAGCTTGTGAGCAGCGGGAAGGCCGGAGGCCGGCCGGGAAGAGCAGGCAAGTCTGTCGCGTTGCTGGATTACGGTTCGGGGAATCTGCACTCGGCGCAGCGCGCACTCGAACGTGTGGGCGCCGACGTCACGGTGACGTCCGACCACCGCGTCGCGCTGCAGGCCGACGGACTGGTCGTGCCCGGTGTCGGCGCGTTCGGCGCATGCATGGACGGTCTGCTGTCGGTGCGCGGCGACGAGCTCGTCGACAAGCGGCTCGCCGGGGGCCGCCCCGTGCTCGGCATCTGCGTCGGCATGCAGATCATGTTCGACCGCGGCGTCGAGTTCGACGTGCCCGCCACCGGCTGCGGCCAGTGGCCCGGCACCGTGGAGAAGCTGCAGGCCGAGGTGCTCCCGCACATGGGCTGGAACACGGTGCGCCCGGGCGAGGACTCGGTGCTGTTCGCGGGCATGGACCCCGACACGCGCTTCTACTTCGTGCACTCGTACGGCGTGCAGGACTGGGAGATGGCACCGAGCGAGTCGCTTGCCGCTCCGGTTCTCACGTGGGCCGATCACGGCGGCGAGTTCCTCGCGGCGGTGGAGAACGGCCCTCTGTCCGCGACACAGTTCCACCCGGAGAAGTCCGGCGACGCCGGCGCCACGCTGCTCGAGAACTGGCTCCGCACCCTCGGATGAGCGAGCCCCGCGAGTTCTCACTGGGTCGCCACACCGGGCTCGTCCTCGGTGCGGCGACCCTGATGCTCGCCGCGACCACCCTCGTCCTCTGGCTGCTGCAGCCGAGTGGTCCGGTGGGGCTGCTGGTGGTGGCCGTTGGACTCGTCGCCACGGGCGTCTGCGCGTCGCTGGTGGCGAAGGCGTCCGTTCGCCGATCCTTCGGCGAGGAGCCCGACGGGTCCGAGCCGTCCGACTGACGCGCCGCCCTGCCCGGTGTCGCCGCGGATCGTGCCGGTAACCTCGTCGAACGTGAGCCTGGTACTTCTCCCCGCAGTCGATGTCGCCGATGGTCAAGCTGTTCGTCTCGTGCAGGGAGAGGCAGGCAGCGAGACCGCCTACGGCTCTCCGCGCGACGCCGCGCTGGCCTGGCAGAACGACGGCGCCGAGTGGGTGCATCTGGTAGATCTGGACGCCGCCTTCGGCCGCGGTTCGAACCGCGACCTCCTCGCGAGCGTGGTGGGGGAACTCGACGTGAAGGTCGAGCTGTCCGGTGGCATCCGCGACGACGAGAGCCTGCGGGCAGCGCTCGCGACGGGCTGCGCGCGCGTCAACCTCGGCACCGCCGCACTCGAGGATCCGGAGTGGTGCCGCCGCGCCATCGGTGAGTACGGCGATCGTGTCGCCGTGGGACTGGACGTGCGCATCGTCGACGGTGAGCACCGCCTGCGCGGTCGCGGCTGGGTGAGTGACGGCGGCGATCTGTGGGAGGTGCTGGAGCGGCTCGACCGCGACGGGTGCTCGCGGTACGTGGTCACCGACGTCACGCGGGACGGCACTCTGACCGGCCCCAATCTCGAACTGCTCGAACAGGTCTGCGCTGTCACCGACGCGCCGGTCATCGCGTCCGGCGGAGTGTCCACCGTCGCGGATCTGGTCGCCATCGCCACGCTGACCGACAAGGGCGTCGAGGGTTCCATCGTCGGCAAGGCCCTCTACGCCGGCCGCTTCACGCTGCCGGAGGCCCTCGCCGCCGTCGCGGACAGCGCACCGTCGGCGACGTGATCGCCGTGGACCTGGACGCTCTCGCGGCCACCGCGCGCACCCTGCTCGACGGCACCCACGAGCGGTTCGTCGCCGGCGCCGGGGCGCCCAGCGCCGTCGCCAAGGGGCCGGACGACTTCGCCACCGCGGTCGACCTCGAGCTCGAACGTCGGCTGGTCGAGGAACTGCAGGAGCAGACCCAGATCCCCGTGCACGGCGAGGAGTTCGGCGGGCCACCCGTCGAGTCCGGCACCGTGTGGGTACTCGATCCGATCGACGGGACCTTCAACTACTCGTTCGGGCTGCCCACGGCGGGCACCCTGCTGTCGCTGCTCGTCGACGGGCGCCCGGTCATCGGCCTGACGTGGCTTCCCCTGATCGGCCAACGCTTCTGGGCGGTGGAGGGCGGACCCGTGCATCGTGACGGGGAGGCGCTCCCCGCACTGCCCACCTCCGCACTCGCCTCCTCCATCGTCGGATTCGGTGCGTTCAACATCGACAGCCGCGGCCGGTTGCCCGGCGCCTACCGGGTGCAGGTGCTCTCGGACATCAGCCGCGTCTCCTCACGGATCCGCATGCACGGGTCGACCGGGCTGGACCTCGCGTACACCGCGGCGGGAACACTCGGTGCGTCGATCGTGTTCGGTCACCATGCGTGGGACAACGCCGCGGGAGCGATACTGGTCCGCGCCGGCGGCGGGATCGTCACCGATCTGGCGGGCGAGCCGTGGACGGTGACCTCGACGTCGGTGCTCGCCGCAGCCCCCGGCGTGCACGAGGAACTGCTGCAGGTGCTCGCCGGAGTCGGCGAGCCGTCCACGTACACACCGACATCGCGCGCGCGGGAAGGAGTCCGGAGATGAGTGTCGCCGTACGCGTCATCCCGTGCCTGGACGTCGATGCCGGTCGCGTCGTCAAGGGTGTCAACTTCGCCGATCTGCGCGATGCGGGTGACCCGGTCGAGCTCGCCGCGAAGTACGACGCCGAGGGTGCCGACGAGCTGACCTTCCTCGACGTCACCGCGTCGTCCGGTGGGCGCGCCACGATGTTGGACGTCGTCACCCGCACCGCGGAGCAGGTGTTCATTCCCCTCACCGTCGGCGGCGGTGTCCGTACCGTCCAGGACGTGGACACGCTCCTGCGAGCGGGTGCCGACAAGGTGTCCGTCAACACGGCAGCGCTCGCGCGACCGGAGTTGTTGCGCGAGTTGAGCTCTCGATTCGGATCGCAGTGCATCGTGCTGTCGGTCGACGCCCGGACGGTGCCCGAGGGCGAGGCGCCGACGGCGTCCGGTTGGGAGGTGACCACGCACGGCGGCCGCCGCGGTACCGGCGTCGACGCCGTGGAGTGGGCACACCGCGGGGCCGAACTCGGGGTGGGCGAGATCCTGCTCAACTCGATGGACGCGGACGGCACGAAGGCCGGCTTCGACATCGCCATGATCACCGCTGTCCGCGCGGCCGTCCGGGTCCCGGTCATCGCCAGTGGCGGCGCCGGCGCCGTCGAGCACTTCGCGCCCGCCGTGGCCGCGGGTGCCGATGCCGTTCTCGCGGCCAGCGTCTTCCACTTCGGCGAGATGACCATCGGCGACGTCAAGGGCGCTCTGCGCGCGGACGGTGTGGAGGTTCGATGAGCGCCCCCGTTCTCGATCCGGCGATCGCCGACCGTCTCAAGCGCACCGACGACGGACTGGTGTGCGCCGTCGCGCAGGAACGCGGCACCGGTGACGTGCTCATGGTCGCGTGGATGGACGACACGGCCCTGGCCATGACGCTCGCGACGCGCAAGGGCACGTACTGGTCGCGGTCACGGCAGGAGTACTGGGTCAAGGGCGAGTCGTCCGGACACGCACAGTACGTCCACG
This sequence comes from Rhodococcus sp. NFXS4, assembly GCF_058139645.1. Lineage (NCBI taxonomy): Bacteria > Bacillati > Actinomycetota > Actinomycetes > Mycobacteriales > Nocardiaceae > Rhodococcus > Rhodococcus sp. NFXS4. The sequence goes on along the minus strand of NZ_CP192221.1, from coordinate 2,603,263 downwards.
AGGTCCGCCTCGACTGCGACGGTGACACGATCCTGCTGACGGTCGATCAGACCGGCGGCGCGTGCCACACCGGTGATCACTCGTGCTTCGACGCCGACGTGTTGCTGAGCGAGCCCCCGACCGCGTGAGTACCGGCGGTCAGCCACCGCCGTCGCGGGCGATGCCGGCGTCGAGGTTGGTGACCATGACCTCGGCGAGCGCTCGCATCGTCTCGACCTGCTCGTCGTCCAGCCCGTCGAACACGAGTGACCGCACCGTGGAGACGTGGCCGGGAGCCGTGGCGACCACCTTCGCGTACCCCTCGTCCGTGAGAACGGCGTGGGAGCCGCGGCCGCCGCTGATGCTCTCCCGCCGGGCCCATCCGGCGCGCTCGAGCTTGGTCATCACGTGCGACAGCCGGGACAGCGACGCGTTGGCGAAGTCCGCGAGGTCACGTAGGCGCAGCCGACGATCCGGAGCCTCGGACAGCGTCGCCATCACGAAGTAGTCGAAGTGCGTCAGTCCGGAGTCGCGCTGCAACTGGGTGTCCAGCGCGGCGGGCAACCGGGTCACGAAGGCGACCAGCACGCGCCAGGCGTCCTGCTGTGCCGGTGTGAGCCAGCGCATCTCGTCCGGGTGCGTCTCGGACGGCGGTGTCGCGGTCATCGGGTGCGCGTTCCTCTCCTCGTGCCGGATCACGACCGACCAGTTCGGTTTCCGACTCGTCGAGTGTCCCACCGCCCGTGCGACCACCGCGTTCGGCACCTCCCGAACCCGGCGGGACGGCACCCGGGAAGATGACACCCATGGATTCGCAGAAGGACCCGGCACCCGGAACCACCACCCGGGAGCAGTTCCGCCAACTGGCCGCCGTCCATCGCGTGGTCCCTGTCGTCCGCAAGGTTCTCGCGGACTCCGAGACTCCGCTGTCGGCGTACCGCAAGCTCGCCGGGGACCGGCCCGGCACGTTCCTGCTCGAATCCGCCGAGAACGGGCGGTCGTGGTCCCGGTGGTCGTTCATCGGTGCGGGCAGCCCCAGTGCGCTCACGGTCGTGGACGGCGAGGCCGCGTGGATGGGGGAGACGCCGGCGGGTGCCCCGTCGGGTGGCCATCCGCTGGACGCACTCGGAGCCACCATCGAGCTGCTCCGCTCCGAACGGTTGCCGGACCTGCCCCCGCTCACCGGCGGGATGGTGGGGTATCTCGGCTACGACGCGGTGCGCCACATCGAGCGACTGCCCGAACTCACCGAGGACGATCTGCAGATCCCCGAGATGGTGATGCTCCTCGCGACCGATCTGGCCGCGGTGGACCACCACGAGGGTGCGATCACCCTCATCGCCAACGCGGTGAACTGGAACGGCACCGACGAGCGGGTCGACGAGGCGTACGACGACGCGGTGGCACGGCTCGACCGCATGACCCTCGCACTGTCGTCCGCCGCGGAGTCCACGGTGGCGTCGTTCTCGCGACCCGAGCCGCAGTTCCGGCGCCAGCGGACCTCCGAGGGGTTCGGCGCCGACGTGCACCGCCTGGTCGAGGAGATCGAGGCGGGCGAGGCGTTCCAGGTGGTGCTGTCCCAGCGTTTCGAGATGGAGACCACCGCGACGCCGCTCGACGTCTATCGCATGCTCCGACGCTCCAATCCCAGCCCGTACATGTACCTGATGCACGTCCCCGGCGCGGACGGCGAGACCGCGTTCTCGATCGTCGGGTCGAGCCCCGAGTCCCTCGTGACGGTCGCCGACGGTGTCGCGACGACGCACCCGATCGCCGGGACCCGGTGGCGCGGCGCCACCGAGGAGGACGACCTCTTGCTCGAGAAGGACCTCCTCGTGGACGAGAAGGAGAACTCCGAGCACCTCATGCTGGTGGACCTCGGACGCAACGATCTCGGGCGGGTCTGCGAGCCGGGCACGGTCAAGGTCACCGAGTACCGCCACGTCGAGCGCTACAGCCACGTCATGCACCTGGTGTCGACGGTGACGGGTCGGCTCGACGAGGGCAGGCACGCACTCGACGCCGTCCGCGCCTGCTTCCCGGCGGGCACGCTGTCGGGCGCTCCCAAGGTGCGGGCGATGGAGCTCATCGAGGAACTCGAACCGACCCGCCGCGGCGTCTACGGCGGCATCGTCGGATACCTCGACTTCGACGGGGACGCCGACACGGCGATCTGCATCCGCTCCGCCCTCATCAAGAACGGCACCGCGTACGTCCAGGCGGGTGCCGGCGTGGTGGCCGACTCGGTCGCCGAGTACGAGGACACCGAGGCGCGCAACAAGGCGATGGCGGTGCTCAGCGCGGTGGCCGCAGCGGAGACGGTGACCACCGTCGGAGGCGCCGAGTGAAACGCGGGGGCGTCGGTCTCGCCGCGCTGCTCCTGGCTCTCGCGGCGCTGGCGCTGTGGGCGTCGTCGCGGATGACCTGGGTCCGGGTCGTCAGCTCGGACGGGCTGGGGGAGCAGCAGACGTCCTCGCTCGTCGGGGGTACGTGGGCCGCGGCGACCACGCCGTTGGCCATCGCGGCCATCGCTGCGGTGGCGGCCCTGTTCGCGATCCGCGGACGGTGGACGGTACTGCTCGCGGTGCTCGTCGCGCTCGTCGGTGTGGGAGCCGCCGTTCCCGCGGTGCAGTTGATCGTCTCGGGCGTGGATCCGGAGCGCGCCGGCGCGCTGGCGGAACTCCCCGGTCGTGCCGAGGTCCTCTCCGCGGAGGCGAGCCGCGCGCCCGCCGCACTCGCGCTCCTGGGCGGTCTGCTCGCGCTGGCCGCCGCCGTCGTGGTCGCGCGCACGTCCCGCTCCAAGGCCGGCCTGTCGGCTCGGTACGACAGTCCCGCGGTGCGCCGTGAGCGCGCCGAACAGGACGTTCGGTCTGCCGCCGTGGACGCCGACGAGGAACCGAGCGAGCGGGCCATCTGGGACGCGCTGGACTCCGGCGCCGACCCGACCGTGACCGACGACGCCACCGGTGTCGACGACCGACCCCGCGGCGGTGAGACCCGCTAGTCGGTGGTGTTACTCCGGCCTCTACTCTGAGCGCACCGGATGAGCAGCGCCACACATCCACTGCGATGTCGAGCAGACATTCACCACTCTGGCGGAAGGACGCGGGGGACACCGATGACCGTTCTCGATTCGATCCTCGACGGTGTACGGGCCGACACGCAGGCCCGTGAATCCGTGGTGGACTTCGCCTCCGTCAAGAAGGCCGCCGCCGCCGCGCGGCCGGCTCTCGACGCCGCCGCCGCGCTCATCGAGCCGGGCATCGCCGTCATCGCAGAGGTCAAGCGCGCCAGCCCTTCCAAGGGTGCGCTGGCCGACATTCCGGACCCCGCCGTGCTCGCGGGTGCCTACGAGTCGGGCGGAGCGCGCGTCATCAGCGTGCTCACCGAGGAGCGCCGCTTCCGCGGATCGCTGGACGATCTCGACGCCGTGCGTCGCGCCGTCGAGATCCCCGTGCTGCGCAAGGACTTCATCGTCGGGCCGTACCAGATCCACGAGGCTCGCGCCCACGGCGCCGACATGATTCTGCTGATCGTCGCGGCTCTGGAGCAGGACGCCCTCGCGTCCCTGCTCGACCGCACCGAGTCGCTCGGCATGACCCCGCTGGTCGAGGTGCACACCGAGGAGGAAGCGGACCGCGCGCTCGAGGCCGGCGCCAAGGTCATCGGCGTCAACGCCCGCAACCTCAAGACGCTCGACGTCGACCCGGACACCTTCTCCCGCATCGCGCCCGGCCTGCCGTCGGACATCATCCGGGTCGCCGAGTCCGGCGTCCGCGGCACCGCCGATCTCCTGGCCTACGCCGGAGCGGGTGCCGACGCGGTTCTCGTCGGTGAGGGACTGGTCACCAGCGGCGACCCGCGGTCCGCGGTGCGTGACCTGGTCGCGGCCGGAACGCACCCCTCGTGCCCGAAGCCTGCGCGCTGATTTCAGGCTCCACCCGGCTCGTCGTCCCGGTGTGTCATCGGGCAGACTCGACACCGTGACTACCAGCTATCTTCCGAACTCGAGCGACGGCATCACCGATCGCACCGATCACGACCCCGACCTCGGCGGACACTTCGGTAAGTACGGCGGCCGCTACGTGCCCGAGGCGCTCATGGGCGTCATCGAGGAAGTCACCACCGAGTACGCCAAGGCGCGCGGAGATCGAGACTTCCTCGACGAGCTCGATCGTCTGCAGCGCGACTACACCGGTCGCCCGTCGCCGATCTTCGAGGCGGCGAATCTGTCGAAGCAGGCCGGTGGGGCCCGCATCTTCCTCAAGCGCGAGGACCTCAACCACACCGGTTCGCACAAGATCAACAACGTGCTGGGCCAGGTGCTGCTCGCCAAGCGGATGGGCAAGACCCGCGTCATCGCCGAGACCGGCGCCGGCCAGCACGGCGTCGCCACGGCCACGGCCTGTGCGCTGCTCGGCCTCGAGTGCCTCGTCTACATGGGCGAGGTGGACACCGAGCGTCAGGCCCTCAACGTCGCCCGGATGAAGCTCCTCGGTTCCGACGTCGTCGCGGTGACGTCCGGCTCGCGCACACTCAAGGACGCCATCAACGAGGCGCTGCGCGACTGGGTGACCAACGCGGACGAGACCTACTACTGCTTCGGCACGGTCGCCGGACCGCACCCGTTCCCCATGATGGTCCGCGATTTCCAGCGCATCATCGGCATGGAGGCACGCGCGCAGATGCTGCACGATCACGGCCGGCTTCCCGACGCCATCGCCGCGTGCGTCGGCGGCGGGTCGAACGCCATCGGCATCTTCCACGCCTTCATCGACGACGCGGACGTCCGGCTGATCGGGTACGAGGCAGCCGGCGACGGCATCGAGACGGGTCGCCACGCCGCGACCATCGGTGCGGGTTCGCCCGGCGCCCTTCACGGCGCCTTCTCGTACTTGCTGCAGGACGAGGACGGTCAGACCATCGACTCGCACTCCATCTCCGCCGGGCTCGACTACCCGGGCGTCGGACCGGAGCACTCGTACCTCAACGACATCGGGCGAGCCGAGTACCGACCCATCACCGACACGGAGGCCATGGAGGCCTTCACTCTGCTGTGCAAGACCGAGGGCATCATCCCGGCGATCGAGTCCGCGCACGCCATCGCGGGTGCCGTGAAGCTCGGCCGTGAACTCGGTGACGGCGCCATGATCCTGGTCAACCTCTCCGGTCGCGGAGACAAGGACGTCGACACCGCCGCGAAGTGGTTCGGCATCCTGGACGAGAAGGGCAACGTGACGTGAGCACCCCCACCCCCATCCCGGTGCACTCCGGTCCGTCGCGGTTGGGCCCGGTCTTCGACCACACCCGCGGTGAGCACCGCGCGGCCCTCGTCGGCTACCTGCCCGCCGGGTTCCCGACGGTGCCCGAGTCGATCGACGCCGTGCGCGCGCTCGTCGACAGCGGCTGCGACATCATCGAGGTCGGCGTCCCGTACTCCGATCCCGTCATGGACGGCCCCACCATCGCGGCCGCCGCAGGGCGCGCCCTGGCCAACGGCGCCCGCGTCCGCGACGTCTTCACCGTGGTCGAGACCATCGCCGACGCCGGTGGCAAGGCCGTCGTCATGACGTACTGGAACCCGGTCATGAAGTACGGCGTGACCGAGTTCGCCGCGAATCTCGCGTCGGCGGGCGGCGTCGGCATGATCACGCCGGACCTGATCCCCGACGAGGCCGGCGACTGGCTCGGCGCCTCCGAGGAGCACGGGCTCGATCGCATCTTCCTCGTCGCACCGTCGTCGACGGAGGAGCGTCTCTCGCGCACCGTGCAGTCGAGCAGCGGTTTCGTCTACGCCGCGTCGACCATGGGCGTGACGGGTGCCCGCGATGCGGTGTCCTCTGCCGCGCCCGCACTGGTGTCCCGCATCCGCGTGCACTCCGACATCCCCATCGGCATCGGCCTCGGGGTGCGTTCCGGTGCCCAGGCCGCGGAGATCGCCGCGTACGCCGACGCCGTCATCGTCGGATCCGCGCTCGTCTCCGCCGTCGACCAGGGTGTCGGCGCCGTCTCCGCGCTCACCGCAGAACTCGCCGAGGGCGTGCGGTCGGCGAAGGCCGCGTCGTGATGCTCGCGGCGAACACCGCCGTGCTCGCCTACATCCCCAGTCCGCCGCAGGGCGTCTGGTACGTCGGGCCGCTCGCACTGCGGGCGTACGCCTTCTTCATCATCGTCGGCATCGTCGTCGCGATCGTGTGGGGTGACCGCCGCTGGGTCGCCCGCGGCGGCGACAAGGGGACCGTCCTCGACGTCGCCGTGTGGGCCGTGCCGTTCGGTCTCATCGGCGGTCGGCTCTACCACGTCATCACCGACGCGCCGACGTACTTCGGCGAGGGTGGCAATCCGATCGACGCCCTCAAGATCTGGCAGGGCGGTCTCGGCATCTGGGGCGCCGTCTTCCTGGGTGGTGTCGGCGCGTGGATCGCCTGCAGGCGACGCGGGATACCGCTCCCGGCCTTCGGCGACGCCGTCGCGCCGGGCATCCTCCTCGCGCAGGCCATCGGCCGCATCGGCAACTACTTCAACCAGGAGCTCTACGGACGCGACACCACCCTGCCGTGGGGCCTTGAGATCTACGAACGCGTCGACGCCAACGGTCGGGTCGACTCCCTGGCCGGCGTCTCCACCGGAATCGTCGAGCGGGTCGTGCATCCGACGTTCCTGTACGAACTGTTGTGGAACGTCGTCGTCGTCGTGCTCCTGGTGCTGGTCGACCGTCGCTTCCGCCTCGGACACGGCCGCATCTTCGCCCTGTACGTCGCGGGCTACTGCGCCGGACGCTTCGTCATCGAGCTGATGCGCAGCGACTTCGCGACGCTGATCGGCGGCATCCGCGTCAACTCGTTCACCTCCGGCATCGTCTTCCTGCTCGCGCTGGCGTACGTCGTCCTCGCGCCCAAGGGTCGTGAGGAACCGGCCATGCTGCGCACCCGGACCGACGAGGTCGAGCCTGACGGCGAGGTGACGGACGAGGCGGACGCCGATGCTCCGGCGAAGGACGAGGACCGATCCACCGACGAGGTGACCACCCCGACGACGAGTGAGGACGAGGGACGTGACCGATCCGGACAAGCCTGACCTGACGAAGAAGTCGACCGGCTCGGACCCCGTGGGGTCCGACGACGTCACCGGGAGCACTCCCGGTCCGGGGTGGAACACCAACGCCAGTTTCGGCGAGGGTCCGGGTTCCGGCGCCTACCCGTCCTACCCGTCGCCCGGGACGTACCCCGAACCGTCGGCCGGTGACACGGCTGCCTTCGGCTACCCGGTCGGCGAGTACGGCTCCTGGAATCGTGAGCCCGAGTCGACGGACTGGTCCGCACGGCCGGCCGCGGACACCCCGTACGCCCAGCCCCAGTACGGTCAGCCCCAGTACGCCCAGCCGCAGTACGGGCAGCCCCAGTACGGTCAGCAGCCGCAGTACGGGCAGCCACCGTTCGCGGGCGGCCACGGCGTCGATCCGATGGCGCCGTTCGGTCGAGACATGGGGACGGGTGAACCGTTCGGCGACAAGTCGAAGGTGACGGCAGGTGTTCTCCAGTTGGCCCCGCTGCTCTTCGGTCTGCCGCTCGGCATCGGCCGGTTCTACATCGGCTCGACGGTGCTCGGCGTCGCGCAGCTCGTGTCGTTCATCGTGAGCGTCCTGCTGACCGTGACGATCATCGGCGCGTTGATCGGTATCCCGCTCTACGCGGCCGTCTGGCTGTGGTGCCTCGTCGACGGCATCGTGATGCTCGTGAGCAAGGTCCGCGACGGGAACGGCCGACTTCTCAAACCCTGAACGACCTCCCGGTTAACTACTGGCCAGTAGCCCAATTGTCAGGACATAGAGCGGCGTCGTCGATAGGAATCGGGTCCGGCGGGGACTAGGCTTGCGCCCGTGACCCGACGGACGAAGATCGTATGCACCCTGGGACCGGCGACTGCCACCGACGAGAGAATCAAGGAACTCGTCGAGAGCGGAATGGATGTGGCTCGGCTGAATTTCAGCCACGGCGACTACCCCGACCACGAGGCGAACTACAAGCGGGTGCGTGCGGCGTCGAACGCCACCGGGAAGGCCGTGGGCATCCTCGCCGACCTGCAGGGTCCGAAGATCCGGCTGGGCCGGTTCAAGGAGGGCAAGACCACCTGGGCCAACGGTGAGCTGATCCGCATCACGGTCGAGGAGTGCGAGGGCACCCACGATCGGGTCTCCACCACCTACAAGGAACTCGCGCAGGACGCCAAGGAAGGCGATCGCCTCCTCGTCGACGACGGCAAGGTCGGTCTGGTCGTCACCGGTGTCGAGGGCAACGACGTCCTCTGCCGCGTGACCGAGGGCGGCCCCGTCAGCAACAACAAGGGCGTGTCCCTCCCCGGCATGGACGTGTCGGTTCCCGCCATGTCGGACAAGGACACCGAGGATCTCGAGTTCGCTCTGGCCCTGGGAGTCGACTTCATCGCACTGTCGTTCGTGCGGTCGCCGGCCGACGTCGAGCTGGTGCACGCGATCATGGACCGGGTGGGCCGCCGGGTCCCCGTCATCGCCAAGATCGAGAAGCCGGAAGCGGTCGACAACCTCGAGGCCATCGTCCTCGCGTTCGACGCGGTGATGGTCGCGCGTGGTGACCTCGGTGTCGAGCTCCCGCTCGAGCAGGTGCCGCTGGTGCAGAAGCGCGCCATCCAGATCGCGCGCGCCAACGCCAAGCCTGTCATCGTCGCCACGCAGATGCTCGAGTCGATGATCGAGAACTCGCGTCCCACCCGCGCGGAGGCGTCCGACGTCGCGAACGCGGTGCTCGACGGCACCGACGCCGTCATGCTGTCCGGCGAGACCTCCGTCGGCAAGTTCGTCATGGAGACGGTGCGCACGATGGCACGCATCGTGGAGACCGTCGAGATGGAGGGCGACGCGGTTCCGGCGCTCACCCACACTCCGCGCACCAAGCGCGGTGTTATCTCCTACGCGGCTCGCGACATCGGAGAGCGGCTCGACGCACGCGCTCTCGTTGCCTTCACGCAGTCCGGTGACACCGTGCGGCGCATGGCGCGTCTGCATTCGCGGCTGCCGCTGCTGGCCTTCACGTCCATCCCCGAGGTGCGCAGTCAGCTCGCTCTGACCTGGGGCACCGAGACGTTCCTGGTGCCGTTCGTCGACACCACCGACGGCATGGTGCGTGAGGTCGACAAGTCGTTGCTCGAGCTCGACCGATATCACCGCGGCGACCAGGTCGTGATCGTCGCCGGTGCGCCTCCCGGCACTGTAGGCTCCACCAACTTGATCCACGTGCACCGAATCGGAGAAGAGGACCGGTAAGTGACCGAACTGGGGGGAACGGTCGACAGACCGGAATCGGCGCGTCGGGGGGACGCGCCGATCGCCACGGCGGGGCGCTCACGCGACCTCGACGTGTTGCTGGACATCCTCGACCTCACGGAGGTCGACGAGAACACCTACGTCGGCCGTCACCCGGCAGAGGTCGGGAGCAGAACGTTCGGCGGACAGCTGGTCGCCCAGGCGCTGGTCGCGGCCGGCCGCACCGTCAGCGGGGCGAGGCCGATCCACGCCATCAACGCACACTTCATTCGCGGCGGAGATGTCAAGCGAGACATCACTTTCCGCGTGGAACGTCATCGTGACGGCCGCGCCTTCGCCAACCGTCAGGTGACGGCTTACCAGGGTGACGAGGAGCTGTTCGTCATGCTCGCCGCCTACCAGGACTCGCGCGGCGGCCTCGAGCACAGCGTCGAGTGGCCCGAGGTGGAGTACCCGGAATCGCTGCCGCCGCTGGGCAACCACTTCGACGGGTACGAGGACCGTCTGAAGATGTTCGTGGACGCGCTGAAGCCGATCGACATGCGGTACGCCAATGATCCGGCCTGGATCATGAAGGGCACCGGAGAACGGTCGAACCACAACAGGGTATGGATGAAGTCCGACGGACCGTTGCCCGACGATCCCGCTCTGCACGTCGCCACGATGGGATACGCGTCGGACACGACGGTGCTCGACTCGATCATCACCACACACGGTCTGTCCTGGGGTTTCGACCGCATCGTGGCCGCGACAGTGAACCATTCCATCTGGTTCCACCGTCCGTTCCGCTTCGACGAGTGGATGCTCTACGCCACCGAGTCGCCGGTCGCCGCGGGGTCCCGCGGACTGGCCACCGGCCGATTCTTCTCGCGCGGAGGAGAATTGGTGGCAACCGTGGTGCAGGAAGGGCTCATCCGCCATTTCCCGGCACGATGACGCGGTCGTCGGTCACCACGAAGACGTCGTCGAAGCGGTCGGTCCCGAACTCCGAGAGCAGGCCGGCGATGAATTTCGTTCCGGGCGCGCACTTCCCGCTGAGAATGCGGGAGACCGTGGCCGGGTCGACCCCGATGCGTTCGGCCAGTTGCCCGTCGGTCGTGATGTGAGCGAAGCGCCGTAGTCGTTCCAGCCCGTCGCGGTCCAGCTCGAGATACGCCATCGATTCCCCCCGGTGATCGATCGTGTCGCGCTCGTTGCGCGCACGAGACGAAAGGTACACATGCACTGGCGGGCGGGCAATCGACACACTGCGCGTGAACTTGCGTCCGTGTCAGTAGTGTTCGCGCCATGGATCAGACGTCCGGGGTGGGGGAGACGTGGTGGGAGTATCTGAACCGCGTCACAGACAGAGCATCACAAGTGGAGATCGCGCGGGCTGCAGGGGTGGACCCCGCGTCGGTCTCGAGATGGAAACTGGGGAAGAACACGCCGAGTGCGGATCGCGTGATCGCGGTCGCACGGCACTTCGGTCGGAATCCGGTGGAGGCGCTCGTCGTCGCGCGCTACCTCGAGCCTCGAGAAGTCGACGCGTCGATCGAGTTGGCCGCCAGTGCCGCCGCGCTGACGGACGACGAGTTGATCACGGCCGTCCGACGTCGACTCGAGCTGGCGCGGGGCATGGTCGCATCGGGGTCACCGGTGAGCCACGACTGACCGGGGTGTTCAGGGCGTGCGCTCGTCGATGACGAAGATCGCGAGCGTCGCCGCCAACACTGCGGCCGGTATCCACGCGGCGCGGACGCCGACGGACCCGGTCGCGGCGGCGCCGGCCAGTGCGCCGAGGACGAACACGGCGATCACGGCGCTGTAGACACCGAACGCCCGTCGGCCGGCGGAGTCGCGGTCGACGATCGCAGCGAAGCCGGCCTCGGTCACGCGCATCAGATTTCCGGTCATCGCGATCGCGATGTAGTTGAGATCGCCGATGTTCCGGAACAGGGCGATCTGCAGCGCGGCGATGAAAGAGATCGGCACGGTGACCAGCGCATTCGGCACCGTTGCGGGTACGAAGCCCACCACGGCGAGGATGGCTGCCTGCGCCGCGATGGACCACCGGATCGGCCGGTGCACTCGGCGTTCGGCGCGTCCCGTCTTGATGACGTTGGCGATCGAGACACCGACCACGAACGCGAGGATCGGCCAGAGGTGTTGGGCCGCGTCCCGCCAGTGCGTCCGCGACACCTCGATCGCCAGGAAGATGACGTTGCCCGTCTGCGCGTTGGCGAAGACGCCGCCTCGGCTGACGTAGGTGTAGGCATCGAGGAACCCGCTCGCGGCGGTGACGAGGAGCGCGAAGCGCAGACTCGAGGCCGTCGCGGTCACCGGTCGTCCCTCGCGACGATGCGCCAGGCGTCGACCTTCGCCGCCGTGCTCAGGGCGGCATGGGCAGGGCTGGTGGACGGCAGACGGAACGTCTCGACGGGCCGGGACAGCGCCACGTGGCGAGCGAACAGCCGCGCCGCCGCGGCGCCGTTGAACACGATGCGGTCCAGGATGGGGTGGGCCGTGAGCAGCGCGTCGATGTCGTTCGGCACCACCGTGTCGCTCTCGATGGCCGAGTCGAGACTGCCCTCGCGAGTGCACAGTTCGAGAACGTCCCACACCGCGACGCCCGCGGCCGTGAGTGCGCGCACGCGCTCTGCGTAACCGGCATCCCCGGGTAGGTGGAAGAGGTGAGTCATGATGGGCCAGAACGCATTCCGCGGATGGGCGTAGTACTGCTCGGCCGTCAGCGACGCGACCCCCGGCATGGAACCGAGCACCAGCGTGTGCGGCGAGTCGCCGACGAGCGGGGCGAAGCCGTGCACCACCGTCATGCTGCGACACCGGCGACGACGAACAGCACCGACGCACCCAGTCCTGCGACCACGCGGACGTGGTTCCACCGGGTCCACCGAGTGAGGTACTCGGGCCACACGTCCTCCGCGGCAGCGAGCCGATCGTTGAGCGGCACGTTGACGGCGACGGTCACGCCGAGGCAGCCCGCGACGTAGAGCGCCGCCGCCGCTGCGACGAGAACGGCGGGTGTGCCAGGCTCGAGGAACGCGGTGACGGCGGCGAGGACCGATGCCGCCGCGGTACCGAACAGCAGGACCATGAAGACGGGAGCGACGATGACCACGTTCACGCGCGTCATCACCGCCGAGGCGGCGGACGCGGGCTGTACGCCCAGCGCCGGCATCACGGCGATGGAGAAGGCCAGCAGGACGCCGGCCACCGCAGCGGAACCGACACCCGCCGCGACGACGGCGGCGGAGAGCAGAACGGACACGACGGAGCCTTTCGATGATGCGGCGGTTCTGTCGTCCCATCAGATCACGGTGCCCACCGCCGGGGTCGTCCGATGATCGTCACGAGTGCCTTCTTCGCCGACTACGCGCGCCAGTCGGACCAGAAGCTCGACGTGCTCGGCGGCATCTGGGACTGGTGTGTGCTCCCGTCCCTCGCGCAGCCCGTCGAGGCCTACCTGGTGGTCCTGCTGCAGCGTGGCCCCGACGACGTGTCGGGTGAGCGGGTACGGGTGGAGATCACGGACGGCGAGGACGAGCCTCTGCACGTGTTCGAACTGCCCGTCGCCGGTCACCTCGAGGGGGAGCAGCAGGCTGTGGCGTTCCCGATCTCCTTCGCATGCCGACGGGTGGGGCGCCACGTGCTGCGCCTGACGACGGGGGCGGCCGAAGCGGGATTCGCGCTCTCGCTGGACGTTCGATCGATGGCCTGAGCGGCTGCGGGGGAGATGTACTGGTGCCCTCGGTGAGACTCGAACTCACACTGCACGGGTTTTGAATCCGTTTCCTCTGCCAATTGGGATACGAGGGCGAACCGCTCGCGGGGCGAGCTGGTGCGGTCACCGAGTGTAGAAGATCGGTGCCGGATGCGGTGCACCGGTACCCTGACGACGGCCCGGGCGCAGCGTCGAGAACGGCGCCGCCGCGGGGGAGCAGTGCATCGAGGGAGGGCGAGTCAGCGTGAACACACCGGCACCGTCGCAGCCACGTCGTGTGGTGGTCGCGGAGGACGAGTCACTCATTCGGCTGGACCTCGTGGAGATGTTGCGCGAGGAGGGGTACGACGTCGTCGGCGAGGCCGCGGACGGTCAGGAAGCGGTGGACCTCGTCCGCGCCCTGGTTCCGGATCTGGTGATCATGGACGTGAAGATGCCGCGTCGAGACGGTATCGACGCGGCCTCCGAGATCGCCGCGGCTCGGTTGGCTCCGGTCGTGATCCTGACGGCCTTCAGTCAGCGCGAGCTCGTCGAGAGGGCCCGCGACGCCGGCGCCATGGCGTATCTGGTGAAGCCCTTCACGAAGGCGGACCTCGTGCCCGCCGTGGAATTGGCCGCCAGCCGGTTCACCGAGATCTCCGCGCTGGAGACCGAGATCGCGGATCTCCACGACCGCCTCGACACGCGCAAACTCATCGAGCGCGCCAAGGGTCTGCTGATGACGTCCCAGTCGCTCTCCGAGCCGGAGGCCTTCACGTGGATCCAGCGGGCCGCGATGGACCGCCGCACCACCATGAAAGCGGTCGCCTCCGTCGTCATCGAGACGCTCGGAGACGCCCCCGTCGCGTGACACCGAGTGCCGTGATCCGGCCTCGAAGACTGTGCCAGGCTACGGCCGCGTTAAAACTGGCTGCGTAGACGTCACAGTAAGGTCACAGGGCTTGTTCCACGGGTCGCGAACCGTCGGGGAGCGATAGGTTCTCCTTCACGAGCGTCACGGTATCGGGTGCGTGACGCACATATTTCTAGGAGACGACAGATGGCAAGACGAACCATCGTTCGGACGGCTGCGGTGGTGAGCGTCGCTTCGCTCGCCCTGTTCGGCTGTTCCTCGAGCGACGATTCGAGTTCCGGCAGCGAAACCAGCGCTGCCGGCGGCTCTTCCGCAGCTGCGGAGGCCACCGTGGACACCGACTGCACACCCGAGCAGGCAACTGCCGGCGCGACGCCGGTGACCACTCCGCTCAAGCTCGGCACACTGCTTCCCGAGACCGGTAGCCTCGCCTTCCTCGGCCCGCCCGAGGTCGCCGGCGTGCAGCTCGCAGTCAACGACGTCAACGGCGCCGGTGGCGTTCTCGACCAGCCGATGGAGCTCATCCCCGGCGACTCGGGCGACACCACCACGGACACCGCGAACAGCACCGTCGACCGCGAGCTCGCGGCCGGCGTCAGTGTCATCCTGGGTGCAGCGTCGTCCTCGGTGTCCCTCAAGGTCATCGACAAGATCGCCAGCGCCGGCGTCGTGCAGATCTCGCCGGCCAACACCTCCGACCAGTTCGTCTGCTACGCGGACAAGGGCCAGTACTTCCGCACGGCACCGACCGATGTGCTTCAGGCACAGGCGCTCTCGCAGCTCATCGCCGAGGACGGCGGCCAGCGCGTCTCCATCCTCGCGCTCAACGACCCGTACGGTACGGGCCTGGCGAGCAACACTGTCACCAACCTCGAGGACGCCGGTATCGCGTCCGACCAGATCCAGAAGATCATCTACGACCCCAACGCGCAGTCGTTCAACGCCGAGGTGGACCAGGTGAAGAACTTCAACCCGGACGCCGTCGCCATCATCGGCTTCGAGGAGTCGGCGAAGATCATCACTCGTATGCACGAGATCGGCATCGGACCGTCGGACGGCACCGCCGTCTACGGCGTCGACGGCAACATGGGCAACGCCCTCGGCGAGTCGGTCGGACCCGGCCTGCTCGACACCATGCGTGGCACCACGCCGCTCACCGACGTGGGCGCCGGTTTCCAGGACCGTCTCAAGGCCGTCAACCCGGCTCTGGTCGACTTCAACTACGCCGGTGAGTCCTACGACGCCGTCGTGATCTCCGCCCTGGCCGCAGAGCAGGCGAAGTCCACCGCGGGTGTCGACATCGCGGCGAACATCAACTCCGTCACCAAGGACGGAACGAAGTGCACCACGTTCCAGGAGTGCCTGCCGCTGGTGAAGGCCGGAACCGACATCGACTACGACGGTGTCACCGGTGAGCTCGCGTTCACCGACGGCGGCGAGCCGTCCGTCGGCTCGTACGGCAAGCTGGTCTTCGGACCGGACAACAAGCTCACCACCGAGGACTACATCGTCGTCGGCGGCTGATCTGCAGTAGCCCGGAACGGGCCCGACTCCACTGGAGTCGGGCCCTTTCTGCTGTCGTGCTCGGGGCTCCCCGTCCGCGAGTACGTCGACAGTGCTGTGAATACGGCTCGTTGCACGGCACTTCGGACGTACTCGCCGAGGGTGAGGGGCCGCAGACAGCGAGAAGGGCGCCCCGAGCGAACTCGGAGCGCCCCTGTCGGTGTGCGCGGGTACTACTTCTTCTCTTTGCTCCCCGCCAACGTGCCGAGGTACAGCTCGATGACCTTGGGGTCGTTCATCAGGTTCGTGCCGGTGTCGGTGTACGCATTCTTGCCCTGATCCAGCACGTAGCCGCGGTCACAGATCTGGAGGCACCGGCGAGCATTCTGCTCCACCATGATGATGGAGACGCCTGCCGCGTTGATCTTCTTGCAGCGGATGAAGACCTCGTCCTGGAACATCGGAGACAGTCCGGCCGACGGCTCGTCGAGCAGCAGCACGGACGGTTCCATCATCAGCGCGCGGCCCATGGCGACCATCTGCCGCTCGCCACCGGACAGTGCGCCCGCCTTGATCTTGCGACGCTCCGACAGCAGCGGGAAAAGCTCGCTCACGAAGTCGAACCGTTCCTGGAACTTCTTCGGCCGCAGGTAGATCCCCATCTCGAGGTTCTCCTCGATGGTGAGCGAGGGAAACACGTTCTGGGTCTGCGGAACGTAACCGACGCCCTTCGTCACGAGCACGTGTGCCTCGGCGGAGGTGATGGTGTCGCCGCGCAGCGTGACGGATCCGCTGCGGATCGGGATGAGACCGAAGAGTGCCTTGAGCAACGTCGACTTGCCGGCACCGTTGGGGCCGATGATGCCGACGATCTCGCCGTCGTTCAGATAGAAGTTGCAGTCCTTCAGGATGTTCACGCCGGGGATGTATCCGGCCACCAGGTCGTCGGCACGCACGAGCGCGTCGGTGGCCAGGCGGCGGTGTTCGTCCGGTGTCGCCGCGAATTCTGCTGCGGTGAGCCCGGTTCCCCCGGATGTGGTCGCTCCGGATTCGGTCATGTCGTGGTCCTCTTGTCCGTCCCGATCTCGGGTTCGGCCGCGGAGAGATCTCCGCCCGACTCGAGTGTCTCGACCTCGGCCTGCTCGAGCGCCTCGGCCAGTTCTGCCGTGGCGCCCACAGGATTTCCGTCGGCGTCGAACTCGAGCGCCTGATCGTGGTGGCTTCCCAGGTACGCGTCGACGACGGCCTCGTTGTCCGCCAACTGCGCGGGCGCGGACTCGGCGATGACGCTGCCCTGAGCCATGACCACGACCCAGTCACTGATGTCGCGGATCACGTCCATGTCGTGCTCGACGAAGACGACGGTCATGCCGTCGTCGCGCAGCGACTTGATGTGGCCCAGAAGGCTCTGCGTCAGTGCGGGATTGACGCCGGCCATGGGCTCGTCGAGCATGACGACGGCGGGATCGGTCATGAGCGCTCGCGCCATCTCGAGCAGCTTGCGCTGTCCGCCGGAGAGGGATCCCGCGAGGTCCTCGGACTTCGCGTCGAGTTTGAATCGCGCGAGCAGTTCCCGCGCACGCTCGGTCACCTCCCGCTCCTGCGCCTTCCACGTCCACGGCATGAGCGTGTTGAAGATCCGCTCACCCTTCTGTCCCGTGGCACCGAGCCGGACGTTGTCCAGCACGGTCAGCTTCGACAGTGCCTTCGTCAGCTGGAACGTGCGCACCACACCGTGGCGCGCCACCTGGTGCGGCGTCATCCTGCCCAGCGACTTGCCGTCCATCGACCAGGACCCGGTGTCCGGCTGGTCGAACCCGGTGAGCAGGTTGAACAAGGTCGTCTTGCCGGCGCCGTTCGGGCCGATCAGGCCGGTGATGCAGCCACGCTGGATCTCGAGGTGTGCCACGTCGACGGCCTTGAGGCCACCGAAGGTCCGGGACACGCCGTCGACCACCATGGTCGGGTCGGGCTTGGCGACGCCGGGGGTGTTCGCGACGTCGGCGAACAACGCCGCGCGCACCTCGGCGCTGAGCGGCTTGCGTGCCGCGATGGTGTTACTTGGCATCGAGCTGTACCTCCCGCTTGTTGCCCAGCAGTCCCTGCGGGCGGAAGATCATCAGCACCGCGATGAGGATGCCGAGGAGGACGAATCGTGTGGCGCCGACCTGCTGTTCGGTCATCGGAATGAGCGGGTCGTCGCCGGCGGCGGCCTGACGCAGCAGCACGTCGGGGATCGACAGGAAGAACCAGAAGAGCATGGCTCCGACGACCGGACCGAAGACCGTGGCCGCACCGCCGAGGATCAGTGCGCCGAAGGCGAAGAAGGTCTGCGCCGTCGAGTAGAAGTCGGGGTTGATCGACTTGGTCTGCAGAGCGTTGAACACGCCGCCCATACCGCCGATGACGCCACCGAGGACGAGGGCCTGCATCTTGTAGACGAAGACGTTCTTGCCCAGCGAGCGGGCGGCGTCCTCGTCCTCGCGCACCGCCTTGAGGACGCGTCCCCAGGGGCTGTGCGTGAGCAGGTACACGAGTCCGCACAGGATCAGCACCAGTGACCATCCGACCACCATGGCCCACAGGTCGTCGCCGTAGAACTTCACGCCGACGAACGAGTACTGCTTGCCCGAGTCGAACGGGCTGAGGTTGGTGAACGGATCGGCGAAACCGAAGAGGCCGTTGGTCGATCCGGTGACACCGTTCGACGCGGTGGACCGGAAGACCAGTCGCAGGATCTCCGACGCCGCGATGGTGACGATGGCGAGATAGTCCGCCCGCAGTCGCAGGGTGGGGATACCGAGCACGAGCGCGAGGAGACCGGCTGCCGCGAGTCCGACGAGGATGCCGAGCCACAGCGGCTGTTCGTACGTGATGGTCATGATGCCGACGCCGTATCCGCCCAGCAGGGCGAAGCCGATCTGACCGAAGTTGAGCAGTCCTGCGTAGCCGAAGTGCAGGTTCAGTCCGATGGCGAGAAGTGCGTAGAAGATCGCGGAGGGCCCGACGAGCTGGGCCAGCGATACCTGGATTGCTCCGATGATGTCCATGGTCAGCCGATCCTTTGCCGCGAGCCCAGGATGCCTTGCGGCCGGACGATGAGGATGACGATCAAGACGAGCAATCCTCCGATGTATTTGAGGTCGGGGTTGATCACGAGCGTCGACCACTGCACCAGCAGACCGACGATGACACAGCCGAGCAGGGCGCCGTACGCCGTACCGAGGCCACCGAGGGTGATGCCGGCGAACATGAGCAGGAGGAGCTTGAAGCCCATCTCCCACTGGACGCGTCCGCCGAGCTCGGAGAGCCCGAACAGCACGCCGCCCAGAGCGGCGAGACCGCCACCCATGCACCAGACGAAGGTCACGACGCGCTCGACGTTGATGCCGGACGACGCGGCGAGATCGCGGTTGTCGGCGACGGCGCGCATGGCCTTGCCGATACGGGTCTTCTGCAGCATGAGCGCGACGAGCACGAGCACCACGACGCTGATGACGATGCAGGCGAGGTTGACGTCGGTGATGGCGAACGGCCCCCACTCACGCTGCACCTGCGCCTGATAGTCCTTGTAGGGCTCGGCGCGGTCGGAGAAGAAGATGAGGATCAGGTACCGCAGGGCGATCGCGAGACCGATCGAGACGACGAGTTGGCCGATGAGGCCGGTCTTGCGTCTGCGCAGCGGTCTCCAGAGTCCGGCGTTGTTCGCCCAGCCGACCGCCACACCGACGATCACCGCCAGGACGGTCGCCGGGATCAGCTGGATCCCGAGCTTCTGGTTGAAGACCCATGCCGCGACGGCGCCGAGCGTGACCAACTCGCCGTGGGCGAAGTTGGTGAGCCCGGTGGTGCCGAAGATGAGGCTCAGACCGATCGCGGCGAGCGCGATGACCAGTCCGAAGCGCAGCCCGTCGATGGTGGTGCGCAGGAACTTCTCGTAGAACGGGACGACCGTGGCGCTGCGTTCCTCACCGAAACTGAAGATGACGGTGTTGGCGCGACCTGCCTCCACGGTGCGTTCGACGTCGCCCTGCACGGAGACACCGTCGGGCAGGGTCTCGGGGTCGACGCGGAATGTGTAACTGCCGGGTGAGACCGGAAGTGTCCATCGCCCACCGGTTTCCGACGTGGTGCGAGCCACCTCGGACTCTCCGGAGTCGAGGGCCACGACGTCGACGCCGACGAGGCGTTCACCGGCGTTGTTCAGGCTGCCGCTGACGTTCACCGCGTCGGCGGGTGGAGCGGAGTCGGACTCGGAGCCGCTCGCGGGTGGGGAGCTCGAGCTCGGAGTGGGGGACGGAGTGGGTTCCTGGGCCAGGGCCGTTCCACCGAAGGTGGCTGCGGCGATGAGGCCGAGGAGTACGACGACGAGCGCGCGGACGAGGGCGGCGGTGGCCGTCGTTCGTCCGGGCCGTCGAGGACTCGAGGGGGGCACGGGGGTCCTCTCGGACGGTCGACTAACGCCGAGGAATCTCGGCTCTGCTTGCAATTGTCGGACTCTATCGGGCTCCGGGTATCGAGAACGGCCGCTTCGATTTCTTCGATGTTTCAGTCTTGTTTCGAAGCGGTCGACCGCCGACCACGCCCGTGTCGGTACGCCTCCCTAGACTGACCTGCGTGAGTCCAGTAACCGAGTCCTCGCCCCTCCTGATGCTGATCGACGGTCACTCGGTGGCGTATCGCGCCTTCTACGCCCTGCCCGCCGAGAACTTCAAGACCACCAGCGGGCAGACCACCAACGCGGTGTACGGGTTCACCTCCATGCTCATCAATCTGCTGCGGGACGAGTCGCCCACGCACGTCGGCGCGGCCTTCGACGTCTCTCGTCAGACCTTCCGGGCGGACAAGTTCCCGGAGTACAAGGCCAATCGCATCAAGACGCCCGACGAGTTCGCGGGGCAGATCGACATCACCAAGGACGTCCTCGGAGCACTGGGCATCCCGGTGATGGCGGAGCCGGGCTTCGAGGCGGACGACATCATCGCCACCCTCACCACGCAGGCGGTCGCGGCGGGGTACCGGGTGCTGGTGGTCACCGGCGACCGGGACTCGCTGCAGTTGGTCAACGACCAGGTGACCGTCCTCTACCCGCGCAAGGGCGTCTCGGACCTGACGCGGTTCACGCCGGCGGAGGTCGAGAGCAAGTACGGACTCACCCCGGCCCAGTATCCGGACTTCGCGGCGCTGCGCGGAGACCCCAGCGACAATCTTCCCGGCATCCCGGGGGTGGGGGAGAAGACCGCCACCAAGTGGATCCGGGAGTACGGCAGCCTCGAGGACCTGGTCGACAAGGTCGACACCGTGCGCGGCAAGGTCGGCGACGCGCTGCGCGCCAATCTCTCCAGCGTCGTCCTCAATCGTCAACTCACCGAGATGGTGCGCGACGTCCCTCTGCCGTACACACCGGATCAGCTGCAGCTGGCGCCGTGGGACCGCGAGCGGGTGCACGCGCTGTTCGACGATCTCGAGTTCCGTGTGTTGCGCGATCGGCTCTTCGCCACCCTCTCGTCGACCGAGCCGGAGGCGGAGGAGGGCTTCGAGGTGCGGGGCCGCGCGCTCGAACCGGGCGAGCTCGCCGAGTGGCTCGAGGCGCACACGCAGGACGGTGTCCGCACCGGGCTCTCCGTCGTGGGGACGCGGTCCCCGTTCGACGGTGACGCGTCGGCCGTCGCGTTCGCGTCGGCGGACGGGGAGGGCGCCTACGTCGAGACCATCGGGCTCACCGCCGAGGACGAGCAGGCACTCGCGGCCTGGTTCGCGAACGAGTCGCGGCCCAAGGCTCTCTACGAGGCCAAGTGGGCGTTGCATGCGCTGCGCGGTCGCGGATGGCCCGTCGCGGGGCTGACCAGCGACACCGCACTCGCGGCCTACCTGGTCCGACCGGGGCAGCGGAGCTTCGCGCTCGACGACCTGTCGCTGCGGTACCTCAAGCGCGAGTTGCGCATCGAGGACGCGGGCGACGCCCAGCTGTCCCTGCTCGACAGCGAGGACGAGACGCAGGCAGCGGTGGCCGAGGGGGAGATCCTGCGAGCGCAGGCGGTGCTGGATCTCGCGGACGCGCTGGACCGTGAGCTCGACGAGATCGAGTCCGCGCCGCTGCTCTCGGACATGGAGCTGCCGCTGCTCGGCGTGCTCGCCACCGTCGAGAACACCGGTATCGCGATCGATCTCGATCATCTGCACGACCTGCAGAGCCAGTTCGCCGGGGAGGTGAGCGTCGCCGCCGAGGCGGCCTACGCGGTGATCGGCAAGCAGATCAACCTCGGGTCACCCAAGCAGTTGCAGGTGGTCCTGTTCGACGAGCTCGACATGCCCAAGACCAAGCGCACCAAGACCGGCTACACCACCGATGCCGAAGCGCTGCAGTCGATGTTCGAGAAGACCGAGCATCCCTTCCTCCGGCACCTACTCGATCACCGGGACGCCACGCGGCTCAAGGTGACGGTCGACGGTCTGCTCAAGTCGGTCAGCGACGACGGGCGCATCCACACCACGTTCAACCAGACCATCGCCGCGACGGGTCGGCTGTCCTCCACCGAGCCCAACCTGCAGAACATTCCGGTCAAGACGTCCGCGGGCCGTCGCATCAGGGAGGGCTTCGTCGTCGGCGAGGGTTACGACTCGCTGATGACGGCGGACTACAGCCAGATCGAGATGCGGATCATGGCGCACGTCTCCAAGGACGAGGGGCTCATCGAGGCCTTCAACACCGGCGAGGATCTGCACAGCTTCGTCGGGTCGCGCGCTTTCGGGGTGCCCATCGACGAGGTGACGCCGGAGTTGCGCCGCCGGGTCAAGGCGATGTCGTACGGACTGGCGTACGGGCTCAGTGCCTACGGCCTCTCCCAGCAGCTCAAGATCTCCACCGAGGAGGCCAAGGAGCAGATGGAGGCGTACTTCTCCCGGTTCGGTGGGGTGCGCGACTATCTGCACGAGGTCGTGGAGGCGGCGCGCAAGGTCGGCTACACCTCGACTCTCTACGGACGTCGCCGCTACCTGCCGGATCTGACGAGCGACAATCGTCAGCGCCGCGAGGTCGCCGAGCGCGCGGCCCTCAACGCCCCCATCCAGGGCACCGCGGCCGACATCATCAAGGTCGCGATGATCGACGTCCAGCTCGGACTGGTCGAGGCCGGGCTCACCTCGCGGATGCTCCTCCAGGTGCACGACGAACTGGTGCTCGAGGTCGTCGAGTCCGAACGCGCCGAGGTCGAGGCGTTGGTCCGAGACAAGATGGCGCACGCCATCGAGCTGTCGGTGCCGCTCGACGTCTCCGTGGGAACGGGTCGCACCTGGGACGACGCCGCACACTGAGGCGACCACACGACGACGACGGCGGGCGACGGAATCTCTTCCGTCGCCCGCCGTCGTGGTGCGGGTGTCAGCCCGCGGTGGTCACTCGGCCGCGGCCTGCTGCTCCGCGATCTGCTTGCGGACATCGTCCATGTCCAGGCCCTTGATCTGGCCGACCAGGTCCTCGAGCGCCGCCTGCGGAAGTGCGCCGGGCTGCGCGAAGACGAGGACGCCCTCGCGGAACGCCATGAGCGTGGGAATCGAGCGGATGTTCGCGGCGGCGGCGAGTCCCTGCTCCGCCTCGGTGTCGACCTTGCCGAACACGACGTCGGGGTGCTGCTCCGAGGACTTCTCGAACGTCGGGGCGAACTGCTTGCACGGTCCGCACCAGTCGGCCCAGAAGTCGACCAGAACGACGTCGTTACCGGTGACGGTCTCGTCGAAGTTCTGCTGGGTGAGGGTCTGCGTTGCCACGAGGATCCTTTCGTCGTGAGTGCCGACCCACCTCGTGTGGGCTCCGGCATGGTGTTCTGTCCACCGTCAACAGGCGGACCCGCGCCGTCATTCCCGAGATCGATCAGACCGAGACGGGCGCCGCCCGGAAGGTGCGCCGGTAGGACTGCGGTGTGGTGCGGCGTAACCGCAGGAAGTGCTGGCGTAACACCGCCGCGGAACCGAATCCCACGGTGTCCGCGACGGCGTCCACCGACAGGTCACTGGACTCGAGGAGTCGCTGCGCCTCGAGAACGCGCTGATCGCTGATCCAGCGTGCCGGGGTCGTGCCCGTCTCCGCCTGGAATCGGCGAGCGAAGGTGCGGGGCGACATCGAGACGCGTGCTGCCAGGACGTCCACGGTGAGGTCCTCGCGCAGGTTCTCGGCGATCCAGTCGATGAGCGGGGCGAGGGTGTCCGAGTCGCAGGTGGGGACGGGCACCGCGACGTACTGGGCCTGGCCGCCGTCACGGTGCGGGGGCACCACCATGCGTCGTGCGATGCCGTTGGCCACCGCGGCGCCCTGTGTGGACCGCACGATGTGCAGGCACAGGTCGATCCCGGCAGCGGTTCCCGCGCTGGTGTAGACGTTGCCGTCCTGGACGTAGAGCACGTTCGAGTCGACCGTGGCGCCGGGAAAGCGCTCGGCCAGGCGCGCCGCATGGCGCCAGTGGGTCGTGCACCGACGTCCGTCCAGCAGTCCCGCCTCGCCGAGAACGAAGGCGCCGGTGCACAGGCTCGCGACGCGCGCGCCTCTCGCCACGGCAGCGCGCAACTTCTCGGCCAGCGGCTCGAGGTCGTGGCCGTCACCGGTGCCGCAGGCGAACGTGCCGTCCGGCGCCGTCGCGGTACCACCCGCGGACATGATGATCAGATCCGCGTCGTCGAGTCGATCGAGGTCGTACGGGACGTCGATGGAGTAGCCGAACCGAGTGCGGATCGGGTCGGGGACGGCCGCGATCAGCGAAAAGTCGTAGACCGGCAGTCCGTCGTCCGACCGGTCGAATCCGAAGACCTCGCACGCGACACCCAGTTCGAACGCCTCGGTCAACGGCAGGAGCGGGACGACCACCTTCGTCAGCATGTCGCCCAGTATGGCAGGAAAACGACGGAATATGTCATTACTGCCACTGTTGGTGGAATCCGCTGCGACGGAGTATTTCTCGCATGACCTTCTTCCTCGTTCTCGCGACAGTCCTGCTCCTCCTCACTGTCCTCGCCGCCCTCGCACTCGCGGATCGGACACCCGACACCCATGCCGAGGTGACCCGCCACGGCGACTACCGTTTCTGATCGTGCTCGTACTGCAGTTCCTGGCCACCGCAGCGGTGTGGGGCGCGAGCTTCCTGTTCATGAAGGTGGGCCTCGAGGGGCTGAGCTTCGTCCAGGTGGTGCTGGCGCGACTCGTCCTCGGTGCGGCCACACTGCTGATCCTGTTGCGTCCCATGCATGTTCGACTCCCGCGGCGAGGAGTCGTGTGGCTCCACTCGACGTTCCTCGCGGTGGTGCAGTGCATCCTCCCGTGGCTGCTGTTCGCGTGGGCGGAGCAGGAGATCGACTCGGCCACGGCATCCATCGTCAACGCGACGACGCCGCTCATGACCACGGTGCTGGCCTTCGCCGTTCTTCCCGCCGAACGGCCGACTCCGCTGCGCGCCGCGGGCCTCCTGATCGGCTTCGCCGGCATCGTCGTGGTGTTCGCGCCGTGGGAGAGCGGTCTGAGTGGCAGCCCGCGTGCGCAGCTGGCGTGCCTCGGCGCCACCGCGTCCTACGGTGTCGCGCTGGTGTACCTGCGTCGGTTCGTCATCCCGCTGGGTGTGCCGTCGTTGGCGGTGGCGACGATGCAGATCGGTCTCGCCGCGATGATGATGCTGGTCGCGGCACCCGTGGTGGCGAGCGACGCGGCGCGTCTCGACGTGCCCGTCGTCGCGTCGATGCTCGCGCTCGGCTGTGCCGGCACCGGGCTGGCCTTCCTGTGGAACACCAACGTCGTGACGGGATGGGGACCGTCCGCCGCGTCGACCGTGACGTACCTCAGTCCCGTCGTCGGCATCGCGCTCGGCGCCCTCGTGCTCGACGAGTCGGTCACCGCGAACGCGGTGCTCGGTACCGCGCTCATCATCGTCGGGGTGGTGGTCACGACGAGGCGCCGAGCCGCCTCGGTGGCCGCGCCGCCTGTCACCCGATGAGCCAGTCGGCTCTCGCGTCGCCGTCCCAGCGACGGACGGCCGACACCTCGGCGTCGACGACCTGAAGATCGGTCACGAGATGCGATGCTGCGGAACCGATGTCCTCGGGACGCGCGCGCATCGCCAGGGTCACGTGCGGAGTCCAGTGCCCGGGTTCGAGATGCGGGGGAATGCCGGGCGAGTCGGCGAGCGCCTCGTACACCCGCGCGTGCAGATCCAGGAGAGCCGCGGTCGGCACGACGGAGCGGGCCAGGACCGCCCGCGATCCGCCGAAGACCACCAACCCGCCGAGGCGTACCGACTCGGGGAACCGCCACGACCCGGCGTCTCGTCCGTCGGCGATCAGAGCGGCGAGCCGGCGCTCGGCGACGTCGTCGATCCTCGACGCGACCGCGATGGTGACGTGCGGACGGTTGGACGCCCCCGCGTGCCGAGCCTGACTCGGCAGGCCCAGCTCGGCGAGGTAGTTCCACTCGCGCCGAATCGCATCGTCGCTGCGCTCGTCCAGGAGGAGTTCCACCGACTGCACCATGATGGGTAATGATGGCGGCCATGACGAGTGCAGCGCATCCCGGGGCCTCACAGTCCGACAAGTCCGGTGCCGGTTCGCGCCGCGCACCGCACCGCATCGGTGTCCTGCACGGCGACGGCATCGGCACCGAGATCGTGCCCGGGACCGTACAGATCGTCGATGCGGCCGTGCAGGCCCTGGGTGCCACGCCCGTCGAGTGGGTGGAGCTGCCCTTCGGTCGTGCGGCACTCGACGAGTTCGGCGACGCGGTACCGCCGCGCACCCTGAGCGCGTTGGCAGAGTTGGACGCCTGGATCCTCGGACCGCACGACAGCGCGTCCTACCCCGAGGAGACGCGGGGGCAGCTGACGCCGGGTGGTCGCATCCGCAAGGAGTTCGATCTGTACGCGAACATCCGGCCGGCACGCGCGTTGCCGGGCGTGCGGGCGACGAGTCCGGACATGGACCTGGTCGTCGTCCGGGAGAACACCGAGGGCTTCTACGCCGACCGCAACATGGCCGTCGGATCCGGGGAGTTCATGCCCACTCCCGACGTCGCCCTGGCCGTGGCGGTGTTCACCCGTCGAGCGTGCGAACGCATCGCCGAGCAGGCGTTCGCCCTCGCGGAGACTCGTCGGCGTCACGTGACCGTGGTGCACAAGACGAACGTGTTGCGATTGACGACGGGGCTGTTCAAGGACGTGTGCATGGAGGTGGCCGAGCGGCACCCGGACGTCGAGGTGGACCACGAGCACATCGACGCCCTCACGGCGAAGCTCGTGCGGTCGGGGGAGACCTTCGACGTCCTGGTGGCCGAGAACATGTTCGGAGACATTTTGTCCGACCTCACCGGCGAGTTGGCCGGGTCGCTCGGGACGGCACCGTCGATCAACGCCTCGGACACCAAGGTGATGGCTCAGGCCGCCCACGGCGCGGCCCCCGACATCGCGGGCCGCAACCGCGCCAACCCGACGGCGCTGCTGCTGTCGGTGGCCGCGATGCTCGAGCACCTCGCGGCGGGACCCGGGCCCGCCGATCACGCACGGGTGGGTGAGCGGATCCGCGCGGCGGTCGAGGCGACCATCGCCTCGGGAGTCGGTACCGCGGACATCGGGGGACTCGCGTCCACGAGCGAGTTCCTCGAGACGGTCGACGCCCACGTGGTGCGCGGTCTGTGACAGGTCAGGCGGTGCAGCAGAAGATCGCGGTGCCGGGGAAGAGCTCTCCACGCAACGGCGACCACTGACCCCACTCGCGATCGAGCCACTCCGGCCAGTCGGGTTCGACGATGTCGACCAGAGTCAGCCCGGCGGCGACGATCTCGCGAACGCGGTCACCCACCGTGCGATGGTGCTCGACGTAGGTGGCGGTGCCGTCGGGATCGAACTCGGCGTACGGCGTGCGGTCGAAGTAGGGGATGGTGGCGGTCAGCCCGGCCGGGCCCGGATCGTCCGGGAAGATCCACCGCATCGGGTGGTTGACCGAGAACACCCACCGTCCGCCGGGGCGCAACACGCGCCGGACCTCACGCATGACTCCGGCGGAGTCGGCGACGAACGGGATCGCGCCGAAGGCCGAGCACACCACGTCGAAGGACGCGTCGGCGAACGGCAGGTTCTCCGCGGAGGCCTGGATCAGTGCGGGTGACGCACTGCCGGGGGACGATGCCTCGCGGGCCGCGATCGCTGCAGCGCCGTGCGCCAGCATTCCGGCCGAGATGTCGAGGCCCGTCGCGCGGGCACCGTGACTGGCCAACCAGCGCGAGCAGGGTGCGGATCCGCATCCGATCTCGAGCACGTCGAGCCCCTCGACGTCACCGAGCAGGTGCACGTCGCCCTCGTGCAGACCCTCGGGGCACCACACGAACTCGCCGGCCTCGCTCGTCACGCCGAGGAAGTCGCCGTGGGTGCGGTGGTACTCGTCGGAATCCTGGTCCCACCAGGACCGGGACGCCCGCTCGGAGGATCGGGAGTCGACGCGGCGGCGACCGGGCAGCGGCTCCGCGGGGGCCGCGTCGGCGGCGGGAGCGTGGCCGGGCGTGGACCCGGTCGGACGTGCCGGAACACCGAGATCGCCGGGGGTTTCTGTGGACACGCGCAACACGGTAACCGGGTTTGCTCGGTGCGCGGGGCACCGAGTAGTCTTCGATACGCGAATGTCTGTCTTCGCGTGCACGTGGTCGGACTCCCGCTCGTCGGCGAGGGTCCGTGGCGTGTCCGGGGGGACTGCGTCGTGTCTCGTCTCCCAGCGCTCAAGATACGGCAGCACGCGTGTCCTGTCCGCAGGAAGAACGAGTCTGTCCGACCGAACATCCATCCACCGACCCCAACCCGTCCGGAGCAACTCACCACATGGCCTCATCCACCGTCACCTCGCCGCAGGTAGCCGTCAACGACATCGGCTCCGCCGAGGATTTTCTCGCCGCGATCGACGCGACGATCAAGTACTTCAACGATGGCGACATCGTCGAGGGCACGATCGTCAAGGTCGACCGTGACGAGGTCCTGCTCGACATCGGTTACAAGACCGAAGGCGTCATCCCCTCTCGCGAGCTCTCCATCAAGCACGACGTCGACCCCAACGAGGTCGTCTCCGTGGGCGATGAGGTCGAAGCTCTCGTCCTCACCAAGGAGGACAAAGAGGGTCGTCTGATCCTGTCGAAGAAGCGCGCACAGTACGAGCGCGCCTGGGGCACCATCGAGGAGCTCAAGGAGAAGGACGAGGCCGTCAAGGGCACCGTCATCGAGGTCGTCAAGGGTGGACTCATCCTCGACATCGGTCTCCGTGGCTTCCTTCCCGCGTCGCTCGTCGAGATGCGTCGTGTCCGCGATCTCCAGCCGTACGTCGGCAAGGAGATCGAGGCCAAGATCATCGAGCTCGACAAGAACCGCAACAACGTCGTCCTCTCGCGCCGTGCATGGCTCGAGCAGACGCAGTCCGAGGTGCGCAGCGAGTTCCTGCACCAGCTCCAGAAGGGCCAGGTCCGCAAGGGCGTCGTGTCCTCCATCGTCAACTTCGGCGCGTTCGTCGATCTCGGCGGAGTCGACGGCCTGGTCCACGTGTCCGAGCTGTCCTGGAAGCACATCGACCACCCGTCCGAGGTCGTCGAGGTCGGCACCGAGGTCACGGTCGAGGTTCTCGACGTCGACCTGGACCGCGAACGTGTCTCCCTGTCGCTCAAGGCGACGCAGGAAGACCCGTGGCGTCAGTTCGCCCGTACCCACGCGATCGGTCAGATCGTCCCGGGCAAGGTCACCAAGCTGGTTCCCTTCGGTGCGTTCGTGCGCGTCGAAGAGGGCATCGAGGGCCTGGTCCACATCTCCGAGCTGGCCGAGCGCCACGTGGAGGTCCCGGACCAGGTCGTCACCGTGGGCGACGACGCGCTCGTCAAGGTCATCGACATCGACCTCGAGCGTCGCCGCATCTCGCTGTCGCTGAAGCAGGCCAACGAGGACTACAGCGCCGAGTTCGATCCGTCCAAGTACGGCATGGCCGACTCGTACGACGAGCAGGGCAACTACGTCTTCCCCGAGGGCTTCGATCCCGAGACCAACGAATGGCTCGAGGGCTTCGACAAGCAGCGCGAGGAGTGGGAAGGCCGCTACGCCGAGGCGGAGCGTCGCCACAAGATGCACACCGCGCAGATGGAGAAGACCGCAGCCGACGAGGCGCAGGAAGCTGCCAACGCAGCGGCCGGCTACTCCTCGGAGACCGGTACCCCGTCCGCGCAGGGTGCACCGGCGGCAGCAGCTCCCGAGTCCACCGGCGGATCGCTCGCCAGTGACGCTCAGCTCGCCGCTCTGCGCGAGAAGCTGTCCGGCGGAGCCTGATCCGCTGATCGACCGCTGAACGAGAGAAGCCCCGAACCGCACAGGTTCGGGGCTTCTCCCGTTCGTGGCACCGGCACCCGACCGGCTCCACACACGAGAGAAGGCCCGATCCGCGCAGGATCGGGCCTTCTCTCGTGTGGTCGGTGGTGCGGTGGGTCAGCTCGCTGCGGCTGCACTCCAGCCGGTGCCCATCTGCACGCCGCGCTTGCGCATGGACGCGAAGCTGTGGCGGGCAGGGCTGATGAGCGAGGTGAACCAGTTGCGGCGATGTTCCGCCAGCGCATCGGCGACCTGAGGGATCAGGATGCAGTGGACGCCGTCGGACATGCCCAGGCGGTGCCGTCCGGACTGCATCCGACCGACTCCCTCTCCCGCAATGGTGTTCATGCCCGTCCTTTACCTGTCGAGTACCGTCTCGCGGAGCCTTCCGGAGAAAATACGAAAGCCTGTTGTGCGCCTCGAAGATAACCGACAGGTTGGGAAACATGGTGCATTTGAGACTGGTGATTCGCGGCGTGTTGATGCGCTGCGCGCCGGACTCGGCCACACTGGGTGCGTGTTGAGAATCGGATTGACCGGTGGAATGGGCGCGGGGAAGTCGACGGTGTCACGCACCCTCGCCGACCTCGGCGCCGTGGTGGTGGACGCCGACAAGATCGCGCGCGAGGTCGTGGAGCCGGGCACGCCCGGGCTGGCCGCTCTCGTCGAGCGCTTCGGCGGGGACATCCTGGCTGACGACGGCAGCCTGAATCGACCGGCGTTGGCGGCCAAGGCCTTCGGGGACGAGGAATCCCGCCTCGCCCTGAACGGCATCCTGCACCCCTTGATCGGGCAGCGCACGACCGAGCTCGTGAACAGCGCTCCGCCGGACTGCGTCCTGGTGCACGACATCCCGTTGCTCGTCGAATCTCGCACCGCCGCAGCCTTTCACCTCGTCGTGGTCGTCCACGTCGAGGCGGAGGAGAGGGTGCGACGGCTGGTGGCGTCGCGTGGGCTGAACGAGGACGACGCCCGCGCCCGCATCGCAGCCCAGGCGACGGACGAGCAGCGCCGCGCCGCCGCCGACGTGTGGCTCGACAACTCCGGGACACCGGAAGCGTTGGAGGCCACCGTCCGTGAACTCTGGGCCGATCGTCTCGAGCTCTTCGCGGCCAACCTCCGCTCGGAGACCGTGGCCCGGACCGCCCCCCGCGTGGTGCCGGCCGACCCGATGTGGCCCGCCGAGGCACAGCGCGTGATGGATCGTGTGCGTCTCGCCTGCGGCGACCGAGCGCTACGGATCGACCACATCGGATCCACCGCGGTTCCCGACTTCCCGGCGAAGGACGTCCTCGACATCCAGGTGACGGTGGCGGATCTCGCCACCGCGGACGCACTGCGCGATCCGTTGACGGCGGCCACCTTTCCGCGCATCGAACACATCACGGCCGACGACCCGAAACCGTCGGCGGTGCCGGGGGAAGCCGATCCTGCACTGTGGGAGAAGCGTCTGCACGGCGCAGCCGACCCGGGCAGACCGGTGAACATCCACCTCCGGGTCGACGGGTACCCCGGACAGGTCTTCGCGCTCATGTTCCGAGACCGGCTTCGCGCCGACCCCGCCGCTCGGGAGGCGTACCTCGACGTGAAGACCCGTGCTGCCTCGCGAGCCGCGGAACACGGCGAGTACGTGGACGCCATCGAGGCGTACGTGGGGGAGAAGGCGCCGTACTTCGACACTGTGTATCCCGAGGTCGTGGAGTGGGCGGCTCGGACGGGGTGGAAAGCCGACTGATCGCTCCTCAGCGATCCGCCCAGTGGGTCGTCATGCCGAGAGCGGCGAGCCATCCGTCGACGTCGTGGTTCGCCGCCGCGATTCCGTCCACGGCGTCGGACGCCCGACGGATGGCGGCCTCCGTCGTCCGCGCGTCGAGCAACCCGGTGCTGTGCGCGACGAGCAACTCGTCGACGTCCAGGAGCTCGGCGTCGCGGCCGGTACGGACGACGATGTCGAGGTAGTGGTCGACCGAGTGCCACACGTCCCCGTCGCGGACGAACTCGCCGATGTCGACGTAGTGATTCTGGTCGCGGACATGCGTGGGCAGGTAGTGGAAGATCGACGCGCGGATACCCAGGCTGGGGACGATCCACGACTCCAGGTAGTCGAAGGACGGATGGTCCGACGGACGGGCCATGTAGAGCCCCCAGTCGGTCGTCTCGTACACGTCGACCGGGCGGACGACACCTTTCGGATCGGTGTTGGTGCGTCCCGCGACGTCGAACACCTCGACCTTCGGTGGGTGCACGTGTGCCAGACCCGTCATGGTCCGCACCGTACCGCGCACCGTCACGGAGCGGGCGGCGCGAACATGCTGCGCACGCCGTCGAGCGTGTCGGCGTCCGCAGCCACCTTGTCGTCGCGGTAGCGGACCACGCGCGCGAATCGGAGTGCGATGCCGCCCGGATAGCGCGAGGAACGCTGCAGTCCGTCGACCGCGATCTCGACAACCTGCTCGGGCCGCACGTGCACCACGTGCGAGGTCCGTCCCGTCTCGAGAGCCAGGAACCGCTCCGTCTGCCAGGCGAGCATCTCGTCGGTCATGCCCTTGAAGGTCTTGCCCAGCATCACGAACCCGCCGGCAGGATCCACTGCGCCCAGGTGGATGTTGGACAGCAGACCGGACCGGCGACCGGATCCCCACTCGACTGCGAGCACCACCAGGTCGAGCGTGTGCACCGGCTTCACCTTGACCCAGGCGGCGCCGCGCCGTCCCGCGTCGTACGGCGCATCGAGGTTCTTGACGACCACACCCTCGTGACCGGACGCGACCGCCGACGCCGCGAACGAGTCCGCGGCCTCGAGGTCGGCCGTCACCAGCCGCGGCACACGGTTGCCCTCCGGGATCAGAGCGTCGAGAACGGCCAGCCGCTCGTGCAGCGCACGGTCCAGCAGGTCCTCACCGTCCAGGTGCAGGATGTCGAAGAAGAAGGGCGTCACGGCCACACCCGTCGACTGCGCTGTGCGTGACGCCGTCTCCTGGAAGGCCCGCGGACGTCCCTGTTCGTCCAGGGCCAGTGCCTCGCCGTCGAGCACCACGGAGGTGAGCGGCAGGGCGCGCACGTACTCGACGACCTCGGGCAGGCGTGCGGTGATGTCGTCGAGACTGCGGGTGCTGATCGAGACGTCCTCACCGCGACGGTGGACCTGCACACGGATGCCGTCCAGCTTGGTGTCGAGCGCCACGGCGCCGGCGGCGCCACCGGCCGCCTTCGCCACGCCCTCGGCCACGGTGGGGGCGCTGGAGGCCAACATGGGGAGCACCGCTCGGCCCACGGTCAGTCCCAGCTCCGCGAGTGCCGCAGACCCGCCGGTGAACGCGGCCGTCGCGGCCGTCACCGTGGATCCCGACAGCATCGCGGCCCGGCGCACCTCGGGGAGCGGGACGTCGGCCGCGGCCGCCACGGCTTCCTGGACCAGCGCGTCGAGCGCACCCTGGCGGACCTCACCGGTGACCACGCCGCGCAGCCAGGTCTGTTCCGTGTCGGTGGCGCTGCCGAACAGAGCGGACACCGCCGCCGCGCGTGCTGCCTGCGATCCCGGACCCGCCATCGTCGAGACGGCGTCGAACGCCGCGTCGACGGCGGCGACCGTCAGCGTCGGTGCGTCGGCGGCCGGGGGGAGAGTGGCGACGCTGCGCCACCCCAGGCCGGTACGGCGTTGACGCAGAGTGCCGGACGCGTAGAGCGTCACCAGGGCGACCTCCTCGGGAGCGCACTCGGACAGCAGCGCGGCGAGCGCCAGGACCTTGGCCTTGCGGGACCGGGTGGCGGCCACCGTGGCCGAGGTCTCGACGACGCGTGCGAGCAGCATGGGCTCATTGTGACGCGCAGGTCCGACAGCGACGGTCGGTGTACCCGCGGCCGGGTCGTGTGACCCGCCGAACGGCGACTGTGTCGGTGGTCGGGCCTACTCTGGTGGTATGGCTTTTGCAGCTGAACAACCCGTCCTGGCGCACTCCGAGTTCCGTCCCGTGGGCGACATCGAGCGCAGCGATCGTCCCTTCGAGGTGGTCAGCGAGTACAGCCCTGCGGGCGATCAGCCGACGGCCATCGCGGAGCTGACCAAGCGGGTCCAGGCGGGCGAGAAGGACATCGTGCTCCTGGGCGCCACCGGCACCGGAAAGTCGGCCACCACCGCGTGGTTGATCGAGCAGGTGCAACGGCCCACGTTGCTCATGGCGCCCAACAAGACGTTGGCTGCGCAGTTGGCCAACGAACTGCGAGAGATGTTGCCCAACAACTCCGTCGAGTACTTCGTCTCGTACTACGACTACTACCAGCCCGAGGCCTACATCGCCCAGACCGACACCTACATCGAGAAGGACTCGTCGGTCAACGACGACGTCGAGCGGCTCCGTCACTCGGCGACGGCGAATCTGCTGTCCCGTCGCGACGTCGTGGTGGTCGCCTCGGTGTCGTGCATCTACGGTCTCGGCACACCGCAGTCTTACGTGGACCGGTCGGTGCATCTCGAGGTGGGGCAGGAGGTCCCGCGCGACAAGTTCCTCCGGCTGCTCGTCGACGTGCAGTACACCCGCAACGACATGGCGTTCACCCGCGGATCGTTCCGTGTGCGCGGCGACACCGTCGAGATCATCCCGTCCTACGAGGAACTCGCCGTCCGGATCGAGTTCTTCGGCGACGAGATCGAGGCGCTGTACTTCCTCCATCCGCTCACCGGCGACGTGGTGCGCCAGGTCGACAGCGTGCGCATTTTCCCGGCGACCCACTACGTCGCCGGGCCCGAGCGCATGGAGCGTGCGGTGCGGGACATCGAGGCCGAGCTCGAGGAGCGGCTCGCCGATCTGGAGGGCAAGGGCAAGCTGCTCGAGGCCCAGCGGTTGCGCATGCGTACGCAGTACGACCTCGAGATGATCAAGCAGGTCGGCTTCTGCTCCGGCATCGAGAACTACTCGCGCCACATCGACGGGCGACCTGCCGGGACTGCGCCGGCCACACTCATCGACTACTTCCCGGACGACTTCCTGCTCGTCATCGACGAGTCCCACGTGACGGTGCCCCAGATCGGTGCCATGTACGAGGGGGACATGTCGCGCAAGCGCAACCTCGTGGAGTTCGGCTTCCGGCTGCCGTCGGCCACCGACAATCGCCCCCTGACGTGGGAGGAGTTCACGCAGCGCATCGGGCAGACGGTGTACCTGTCGGCCACCCCCGGCAAGTACGAGCTGGGACAGAGCGGCGGTGAGGTCGTCGAGCAGGTCATCCGCCCGACCGGCCTGGTCGACCCCGAGATCGTCGTCAAGCCCACCAAGGGCCAGATCGACGACCTCGTGCACGAGATCCGCCAGCGCACCGAGAAGGACGAGCGCATCCTGGTCACCACGCTGACCAAGAAGATGGCGGAGGATCTCACCGACTACCTGCTCGAGCTCGGTATCCGGGTGCGCTACCTGCACTCCGACATCGACACTCTCCGACGCGTCGAGCTGCTACGTCAGCTCCGGCTCGGCGAGTACGACGTGCTCATCGGCATCAACCTGCTCCGTGAGGGTCTGGACCTCCCGGAGGTCTCCCTCGTCGCGATCCTGGACGCCGACAAGGAGGGCTTCCTGCGCAGCGGGACCAGCCTGGTGCAGACCATCGGCCGTGCGGCCCGAAACGTGTCCGGCCAGGTGCACATGTACGCCGACAAGATCACCGACTCGATGCAGTACGCCATGGAGGAGACCGAGCGTCGCCGCGCCAAGCAGATCGCCTACAACGAGAAGATGGGTGTGGATCCGCAGCCGCTGCGCAAGAAGATCGCCGACATCCTCGACCAGGTGTACGAGGAGGCGGAGGACACCGAGGCCACCGTGGACATCGGTGGATCGGGCCGCAACGCGAGCCGTGGCCGGCGGGCGCCCGGCGAGGCGGGACGAGCCGGCAGCAGCGGTGTCGTGGAGGGGCGCGACGTCTCGACCATGCCGCGCGCCGAGCTGGCAGACCTGGTCAAGCAGCTCACCGATCAGATGATGAACGCGGCGCGCGAACTTCAGTTCGAGCTGGCAGGCCGTCTGCGCGACGAGATCCAGGACCTCAAGAAGGAGCTGCGCGGGATGGACGCCGCGGGCCTGTCCTGACCCGTCCTCGCACACGAGAAGGCCCGGCACCGACGGACACGGTGCCGGGCCTCGTCGTCAGCTCGTGATGTCCTTCGTCGCGAATCGTCGCCACGCGATGATGCCGAAGATCGTGGCGTACGCGAGCGAGGAGAAGGCGCCGTCGAGCAGGTCGTTCCACGACAGCGTCGGTGACAGCACGCCCGTCCACGACGTCGAGTAGTGGCCGGGCAACAGGTTGCGCAGTGATCCCAGTGCCGTGATCTGATCGAGGATCTGGGCCACGATCGACACCATCACCGTGCCGCCGACCGCGCCCAGGGGCGCGTCGGTGGACACCGACAGGGCGAGTGCCAGCCCGGCCACCCACGTCAGATTGATCGCGATGAAGACGACGCCGATCGCGAGCCTCCCGATCGACAGCCCGAACGACAGGGCATCGCCGAAGGGTGACACCAGCGACCCCAGGCCGTACAGCACGCTGCCCAGGATGAGCGACACCCCCACGAGCGTGAGCAGCGCGGCGAGCGACAGGATCGCCGACACCAGGGCCTTCTGTCGCAGCAGCCGACCTCGCGGAACAGGAACCGCGAGCAGGTAGCGCAGACTCGACCACGATGCCTCGCTGGCGATCGCGTCGCCGAAGAACAGCGCCACCACCACGATCAGCAGGAATCCCACCGACACGAACAGGGCGAAGACGAGAAAGTTCACCCCGCTCTGCGTGCCCAGGTCGATGAGGCTCCCGCTGGCGGTGTCGGAGTCCGACCCGCCCACCGTGAACGCGATGGCCATGATGACGGGCAGCAACGCGAGGAAGCCCAGGGACAACTGGGTTCTCCGCCGCGTGAACTGCCGCGTCAGCTCGGTCCGTAGCGACAGCGTGCCCGCGGGGGTGTACCCCGCGACACGGCCGTCCGGATGCGCCGCGGTGGTGGTCGTCGGTCGACTGTCGGCGCTCATGTGGTCGTTCCGTTCCCCGAGGATGCTTCCGCCGCATGACGGAGTCGGTCGGTGTCGTCGTGCACGAGGTCGAGGAAGACGTCCTCGAGTCGTGTCGATCGCGACGCGGAGGAGACGCCGATACCGGCGCCCACCAACGTCCGCACCACCATCGCGGGATCGAGCACTCCGAGCTGCGCCTTGATCGCGCCCTCCGGTTCCGCCTCGACGACCTCGCCCATGCCGTCGATGCCTCGCAGCACCGAGACGGCATCGGCGGGCCGATCGACACGGAACTCCAGCGGACCCCTCGCGCCGATCAGATCGTCGACCGTCCCGGAGCTGATGACGACGCCCTTGTTCATGACGACGACGTGCGTGCAGGTCTGCTCGACCTCCGCCAGCAGGTGGCTGCTGACCAGGACCGTGCGTCCCGTCTGCGCGTAGCGGATGAGGACGTCGCGCATGGTGCGGATCTGGGGCGGGTCGAGCCCGTTGGTGGGTTCGTCCAGGACCATGAGGTCCGGGAGTCCGAGCATCGCCTGCGCGATGGCGAGCCGTTGCCGCATGCCCTGGCTGTACGACCGGACCTTGCGGTGGATCGCCGTGCCGAGGTCGGCGATCTCGAGTGCCTCCTCGAGATGGGCGTCCTCCGCCGGTCGGCCGGTCGCCTTCCAGTACAGGTCCAGGTTCTCCATCCCCGAGAGATGGGGAAGGAATCCGGACCCCTCGACGAAGGAACCGAGTCGGGACAGGACCGGCGCCCCCGGAGAGACCAGGTGCCCGAAGACCCGGATCTCGCCGCTGGAGGGCGTGATGAGGCCCATCAGCATGCGCAGCGTGGTGGTCTTGCCGGCGCCGTTGGGGCCGAGGAGCCCGAGCACCTGCCCCGCGCCGACGCGGAACGACACGCCGTCCACCGCGCGGAAGCCGTTGGAGTAGCTCTTCGCGAGATCGGTGATCACCAGCGGGACGTCCACCAGCGACTCGTCCACCTCGGCGACGGTGCGACGCCGGGAGATGAACGATGCGAGAGCGACGAGGGCGGCGACCAGCACGGCGAGCCCCGCGATGCCCACGACGGGGACCCACGGGAACGTCGACTCCGCGTTCTCGGCGGGTACACCGGGCAGCGCGAGCGTGGCGTCGGAGAGTGTGACCGACACCGCCGCGGGCTCGAGCGGGACGGCGTAGGCCTGGTCGGTGGTGGAGAACGCCACCTCGACGCGATTCCCGGCGGCGACCTGGTATGCCATGCCCGGCAACGTGACGCTCACCGTGGAGGGCTGGTCGGACGGGGGGACCCGCACCGCGGACACCAGGCCGTTGGGCAGAGTGCGTCGACCGTCGTCGGACACGTCGTACAGCTTGGCGAAGAGCACGGTGCCGCTCGGTGAGGTGGTCGGACCGACGGTGACGGACACCGACGACGTGCCGACGATCGTGTACGACGAGTCGAGCGGCTCCGTGACGAACGACGCGGTCTGTCCCGGGATGTCGCCCGTCAGGAGTGCGCTCGCGGCCCCGCCGAGCCCGGCCGCGGCGCCGCCGAGGACCGAGGCGGAGCCGACCCCGGGCAGAGACGTGAGAGCAGCCGGGGACCCACCGGGCGGCCGGACGACGGTCTGAGTGTCGTTGCCGGTGGCCGAGGTGAGCGGGAAGTCCTGGCGTTCGGTCGGAGTGGCGTCCGAGAGCCCCGGATACGCGGCGGCGGTGAGCTCGCGAGCCCGATCGCCCTGGTCGGTCGGATCGCCCGCCAACGCGTAGGTGAACGCCGAGTCGGCGCGCGCGGAGTCGGTCCCGTCCCCGATCAGATGCTGCACCAGGAAGTCCGCGACCGCACCGTCCGCGGTGGCGTCGGTCCCGCCGGCATCGTGGCCGCCGTCGAACCACCGCACCTGGACCGAGCCACCGGCCGCCGCGATCTGCCGCGCGGTGGCGTCGGCCTGGTCGAGTCCGAAGAGGGTGTCGCGCTGACCCTGCACGAGCAGGGTGGGTGCGGTGATCGAGGAGGCGAACGACCGGGGTGAGCGCGCACGCAGCAGTTCGCTGGTGGCCTCGGACGGTTGTCCGCTCACCGCGGACTCCGCGTACGCGAGACACACCTGGAGGGCGAACCGGCCGCATGCTCCAGCGGGGGCGGTCGATGTCGGAGCGTCGCTGGCTCCACCGGGAGCGGGGGCCGCACCGGCGCCGAAGAAGATGCCGGCCCAGCCGCGCTTCAGGACGCCGGCGTCGCTGCCCTCGGACACGGCGGGTGTCGGTGCCTGCGACGACGGCTCGGCCACCGAGTAGTTGGGAAAGAGGGACTGGTTCAGGTCGTTCCACGTGATCGAGGCGGCGTCCGCGTCGATACGAGGATCGGTTCCGGCCGCCATGAGCGCGAGCGCGCCGCCGTAGGAACCACCGGCGACGCCGACCCGAGGGTCACCCGGGGAATCAAGTTGCACCTCGGGGCGAGTGGCCAGGTAGTCGATCAGCCCGCGAGCGTCGGCCACCTCACGATCGGGATCGTTGAGGCCGATGCTGCCGGTGCTGAGGCCGAAGCCGCGCGCGCTGTACGCGAGGACGACGAGCCCTCGCGACGCGAGATCCCGTGCCTGGGCGGCCACCGAGTTCTTGTCGCCGCCGAAGCCGTGGGCCAACAACACCGCCGGTACGGGCCCGTCCGTGTCCGGCAGGTACAGCGTCGTGTCGATGTCGACGGTGGCACTGCTGCCCGGACTCTCCGGCAGTGTGCGGACGGCGTCCTCCGTCCGCACCGACGACGCGGAACCGTTCGAGTCGCGCAGAAGTGCGAAAGACGCCACGGCGAGGGCGAGGACGACGAGCACCGCGACGACGATGATCACCGGTCGTCCGAGCGTCGAGGCGCGTCCGGGCAACCGGAATCGGGGTCGTGGCATTACTTCAATGTATGCGAGGGGAGAGACACGTGCTTTCGACCGGAAGCCGCGTCGGGCGGTCGCCGCTGCGACTAATGTCTCGAATCGACACTCGATGATCGTCGGGACATGACCACTGGAGGAATGTATGAGCGCTTACCGCAACGTCGTCGTCGGAACCGATGGCTCCGATTCGTCACTGCGGGCCGTGGAGAAGGCGGCAGCGCTGTCGGGCGATTCCGCCGCGACGCTCTACATCGCGTGTGCGTACTACCCGGCGGACTCGAAGGCGTCCTCGCAGGACGCGGACGCACTGAAGGACGACGCGTACCAGATCACGGGATCCGCTCCGACACAGGAGATTCTGCGTGTCGCGCGGGAGCGTGCGGTGGCGGCCGGCGCCTCGTCGATCGAGGAGCGTCCCGTGGTGGGCAACCCCGTCGACTCGCTGCTCGAGCTCGTCGGCGAGGTGAAGGCGGATCTGCTCGTGGTGGGAAACCGTGGACTGAACTCGCTCACCGGCCGCCTGCTCGGCTCGGTTCCGTCCGATGCGGCTCGCAAGGCGCGCTGCGACGTGTTGATCGTGCACACCACGCACTGACGCTCGAACCACCGCTGGATGCCGTCACGGCACGATCCGTTCGTGCCGTGACGGCATCACTGCGTCACGGGGGCGATGGGCCCCATCACGTCCGGTAGCGGCGATGTGTGGACGATTCCCAGCCGCTGTGTCGCGCGCGTGAGCGCGACGTACAGATCGTTCAGGCCGCGGGCCGAGTCGTCCACGATCCGTGCGGGTTCCACGATGAGCACCGAGTCGAACTCGAGTCCCTTCGCGTCGCGCACCGTGCACACCCGGACGTCGTCGGCCCCCAGGTGTGCGAGCCGCGCGGCGATGTCCGCGGGTGCCAGCACCGCCGACATCCCCGGGCGCGGATGCGCGGCGACGTGGCGTTCGACCGCCGACACCAGATCGTCCTCCGTGACTCGATGCGCCCACGGCGTCTCACCGTTGTCCCGCACCGACCGCGGGATCGATGCGGCCGGGTCGAGCGTCGAGAGAACTCGCCGGGCGATCTCCATGATCGCCGCGGGGGTGCGGTAGTTCACGGTGAGTTCGGTCAGCTTCCACCGTTGCGCCACATAGGGGCCCAGGACGTCCTGCCAGGACGAGGCACCCGCCGTGTCGCCCGTCTGGGCCACGTCGCCCACGAGGGTCATCCATCGATTGGGTATGCGGCGCATGACCATCCGCCACGCCATCTGCGAGAGTTCCTGCGCCTCGTCGACGATGACGTGGCCGTAGGTCCACGTGCGGTCGCCGGCCGCGCGTTCGGCCGCCGTCAACCGGCGTCCGTGCCCCTGACGCTGGGCGAGTCTGTCGGCGTCGATGAGGTCGTACGCCATGAGGATCTCCGGATCGAGTTCGTCCTCGAGATCCTGCGGTGCCGATCCGGTCAGGATGTCGAGAGCGCCCTGGGCGTCCTCGATCTGGGCGCGCCAGCGACGCTGTTCCCGTTCGCGTTCCGCGGCGTCGTCGATACCCAGGAGCTCGGCGAGCTCGTCGAGCAGGGGAGCGTCGGCACCGCTGAAGCGTCCGTCGTCCGACCGTTCGAGGGCGGCACGGTCCTCGGCGTCCCACCCCGGTGCGGCCGTCCGCAGCCGTTCGGCCGAGGCCAGCAGCCCGGCGAGAACGTCCTGGGCGGACAGCTCCGGCCACAGTGCGCCGATCGCACCCATCAGTTCGGGGCTCTCCCGCATCTCGTCGCGGATGTCGGCTATGTCGTCACGGCTCAGC
Source organism: Rhodococcus sp. NFXS4 (assembly GCF_058139645.1). Classification (NCBI taxonomy): domain Bacteria; kingdom Bacillati; phylum Actinomycetota; class Actinomycetes; order Mycobacteriales; family Nocardiaceae; genus Rhodococcus; species Rhodococcus sp. NFXS4. Next base: position 2,561,865 of record NZ_CP192221.1, on the reverse strand, counting down.
AGATTCGACCCGTCGAGCACGTCACCGCCCACGATGGCGGCGAACTGGTCGGCGAGCAGATCGATCATGGTGGACACGAAGATCGGTCGAGCGAGGTTGTGGGGTCGACGCGAGGACCGCGCTCGTCCCCGTGCGCGCGTGACCATCTTGCGGTCGATCCGCAATGTGTAGGTGTCGAAGTCGACCGACACCGGCTCCGACGGAAGTTCCTGACGGTCGCGCACGGCGGCGATCAGGACGTCGACGATGTCGAGGGAGCCCTTGAGTTCCGCCGCGCGCGCGGAGTCCTCGCGGCTCGCGTCGACACCCGGGTACAGATCCCCGATGGTCGACAGCAGCACCCCCGTCTCGCCCAGGGAGGGCAGCACCTGGCCGATGTAGTCCAGGAAGGTGCTGTTCGGTCCGATGATCAGCACGCCGCTCTTGTCCAGCTGCTTGCGGTACGTGTACAGCAGGTAGGCGGCGCGATGCAGGGCCACCGCCGTCTTGCCGGTGCCGGGACCACCCTGCACCACCAGGACGCTGCGATGCGTGGACCGGATGATGTCGTCCTGCTCGCGCTGGATGGTCTCGACGATGTCGTTCATCTGTCCCGTGCGTGCGGCGTTGAGCGCGGACAGCAGAGCACTCTCACCGGCGACACCGTCCGATCCGGTGGCGACGCCGGCGTCCTGCGCCGTCCGGAGGTCCAGGTACTCGTCCGCCACCCCGGTGACGCGACGACTGCGCGTCCGGATGTGGCGACGGCGTACGACGCCCTCGGGGGCGGCGGGCGTGGCGAGATAGAACGGGCGGGCCAGCGGGGCGCGCCAGTCGTAGAGCAACGACTGGTAGTCGTCGTCCTCGTCGAGGATGCCGACACGGCCGATGTAACGCGGCGCGTCGTCCTCGACGTCGATCCGGCCGAAGCACAGACCGTTCTCGGACGCGTCGTACTTCGCGATGTCGTCGTTGTAGAGAGCCGAGTAGGACTCGCGTTCGCTGCGCGCCTGCGGTGTCCCGCCCGTCTGGAGCAGGACGGCGCTCAGCCGGGACCGTGCATAGGTCCGCAGAGCGTCGAGGCGGTCGTAGAGCAGGGTGACGCGCTGTTGTTCCTGATCGAGGTCGGCGTCGTGCAGATCTGTCGGGGTGCCCTGATCCGGCACATGGTCTCCTGTACGCGAGTGGGGCGGGGTGACGAGGGCGGTCGTGCACCTCTCGGCGGCGCACGGAAGCGCCAGAAAAGTCTACGGGCTCCCGACGGCAACGGCCGGTGCCCCCGATCTCTCGGGAACACCGGCCGTGTGCTGCGGGGAAAAGATCAGAGGTACTGGTGCACCGTGCCCTCGACGCGGGCCCGTGCCTCCTTGGCGCGCTTCTCGGCGTCCTCGAGCGAGGCCTGCAGCTGCTTCTGCGCGTCCTTGCTGGCGGACTTGTACTGCTTCTTGTACTCCTTGCGCGCTGCGTCGAACTGCTTGCGCGCGTCCTTGCCGGACTTCTTGGCCTGCTTGCGGGCCTTCTTGCCGTACTTCTCCGCCAGATCGCTGCCGTCGGCCTTGGCCTTCTCGGCCAGCTCGGCACCGCGGGACGCGGCGATCTCGGCGTACTTGCTGCCGCGATCCTGGGCGACGTCGGCGAACTCGGATGCGCGTGCAGCGGCCAGATCGGCCCACTTGGCACTGCGCTCCTTCGCCAGCTCGGCGAGCTTGCCGCCGCGATCCTGGGCGACGTCCGCCAGCTCGGCGCCACGCTGCGAGGCGATCTCGACGAGCGGCTGTGCGCGCTCGGCGGCGACGCCCGCGAGCTCCTTGGCGCGCTCGCCGGCGTGGGCGAGTGTCTCGGAGCTGTCCGAGGAGGACACCAGCGGGAGGGCGCCGGCGACGGCGACCTTGGCCGACTTGGCCGCCTTGCGACCGCGCCAGGCGACGGACGGCTTGCCCTCGGTGTCGACGGCGGCGATGAGCAGGCCGCCGAGGAGGCTGACGTTCTTGATGAACTGGGTGCGCTGCAGCGCCTTCGCCTGCGGGTCCGTCTCGTTCCAGAAGGAGTGACCCGCGAGGGTCGTCGGGACGAGGCTGCCCGCGAGCACGGTGGATGCGAGGCGTGGCGCCCGACCGGTCGCGAGAAGGAATCCGCCGCCGATCTGCACCGCGGCGTTGATCTTGACCAGCGTCTCGGGGTCGGAGGGAACGTTCTGCGTCACCTCGTCGGGAAGGGCGTCCTGGCTCTTCTCGATCAGAGGCTTCGCGGCCTGAGCCCTTCCGGCGGGGTTGCGCAGCGCATCCACGCCTCCTGCGATGAAGATGGATGCGAGCATCGGTCGGGCGATCCGGCGGACAATCACTGAGCCTCCTGCGTTGCGGCTGTGGTGTGGGGGACTGCTCTGGCTGCACGAGTGCGGTTGTTCACGCCCATGACATGCATGTGACGCTCTCGAACTGTATCCATACCCCCCGCCCCGGCGATTGAATCGTGGGGCGGGCGGGGGACCGGATCGTGGTGACGGATCACCAGCCGCGGGTCCGCCATTCGTGAAGGTGAGGACGTTCCGAGCCCAGCGTCGTGTCCTTGCCGTGGCCCGGGTAGACGACCGTTCGATCGTCGTAGCGACCGAAGATCCGCGATTCCACGTCGTCCAGCAGCGACACGAAGTTCGCCTCTCCGTCGGTCTTGCCGACGCCGCCGGGGAAGAGCGAGTCGCCGGTGAACAGGTGCACGACGCCGCTCTCGGGGTCCGTGAGCGCGAGCGCGATCGACCCGGGAGTGTGGCCGCGGAGGTGGATCACGTCGAGGGTGACGTCGCCGACCTGCACGGAGTCGCCGTCGTCGAGCAGGCGGGTGGGGGCGACGGGGAGCGGTTCCGCATCGAGCGGATGTGCCGCCGACGGGGCGCCCGTCGCCGACGCGACGTCCTCGAGCGCCTGCCAGTGGTCGAAGTGCTGGTGCGTCGTGACGATCAGCGAGACCTCGGGTGCCACGTGGTCGACGACGGCGCGCAGCGTCGGAGCGTCGTTCGCGGCGTCGACGAGCAGCGATCGGCCCGTCCGGGAACAGACGACGAGGTAGGCGTTGTTGTCCATCGGGCCCACCGAGGTCTTCACGATCGTGGCGTGCGACAGGATCCGGCGCTGCGAGCCCGTCCCCACGGACACCTCGCCGGTGTAGTCGTCGGAGATCGTCGGTGCATTCTCGGTCATGAGCGTGAGATTACCCACGATGACCGGTCGTGAGCCGGGCGCGGAGCCCGTCGGCCGGTCGAGTCTGTCGGACCTCGGGCATATGGTCGTCGAAGCCTGTCGTGTCCGAACACGACATGTCCGACGAAGAGTGGGCAGTTCACGCGGTCGACGAGAGAGTCGACGCAGCACGTTGCACGGCCGTGGGCCGTGACGAAGGAGAGGACAACCGTGGCGGATCGCCTGGTAGTGCAGGGCGCACGCGAACACAATCTCAAGGGCGTCGACATCGATCTGCCCCGGGACAGTCTCATCGTGTTCACCGGTCTGTCCGGGTCGGGCAAGTCGAGCCTGGCGTTCGACACCATCTTCGCCGAGGGTCAGCGCCGCTACGTCGAGTCGCTCTCGGCCTACGCGCGCCAGTTCCTGGGCCAGATGGACAAGCCGGACGTCGACTTCATCGAGGGCCTCTCGCCCGCGGTCTCGATCGATCAGAAGTCGACCAACCGCAACCCGCGGTCCACGGTCGGCACCATCACCGAGGTCTACGACTACCTGCGCCTGCTCTACGCACGCGCCGGCACGGCGCACTGCCCGCAGTGCGGTGAGCGCATCGCCAAGCAGTCGCCCCAGCAGATCGTCGACCAGGTGCTCGCGATGGAGGAGGGCCTGCGTTTCCAGGTGCTCGCTCCCGTCGTGCGCACCCGCAAGGGCGAGTTCGTCGATCTCTTCGAGCAGCTCAACACGCAGGGTTACTCGCGTATCCGCGTCGACGGCACCGTGCACCAGCTCACCGATCCGCCCAAGCTGAAGAAGCAGGACAAGCACGACATCGAGGTGGTGGTCGACCGCCTGACCGTCAAGGCGTCGTCCAAGCAGCGGCTCACCGACTCGGTGGAGACCGCGCTGCGCCTCGCCGACGGCATCCTGGTGCTCGACTTCGTCGACCGCGAGGAGAACGCCGCCGACCGTGAGCGCCGGTTCTCCGAGCGTCTGGCGTGCCCCAACGGGCACCCGCTGTCCGTCGACGAACTCGAACCCCGCGCGTTCTCGTTCAACTCGCCCTACGGCGCGTGCCCCGAGTGTGCGGGACTCGGCATCCGCAAGGAGGTCGACCCCGAACTGGTGGTTCCGGACCCCGATCTGAGCCTGGCGGACGGCGCCATCGCGCCGTGGTCCATGGGCCAGACGTCCGAGTACTTCGGCCGGCTGCTGTCCGGGCTCGCCGACGCCATGGGCTTCGACATCGACACACCGTGGCGGAAGCTGCCGGCCAAGGTGAAGCGTGCCGTCCTCGAGGGCAGCGAGCATCAGGTGCACGTCCGCTACAAGAACCGGTACGGACGCACCCGGTCCTACTACGCCGAGTTCGAGGGCGTCATGCCCTTCCTGCACCGTCGGATGGATCAGACCGAGTCGGAGCAGATGAAGGAGCGCTACGACGGCTACATGCGGGAGGTCGACTGCCCGGTGTGCGAGGGTGCCCGCCTGCGCCCCGAGATCCTGTCCGTGACCATCGCCGCGGGCGATTTCGGGGACAAGTCCATCGCCGACGTGTGTGCACTGTCCATCTCGGAGTGCTCGAACTTCCTCAACACGCTGACGCTCGGTCCGCGTGAGGAGGCCATCGCCGGCCAGGTGCTCAAGGAGATCCAGGCCCGCCTCGGCTTCCTGCTGGACGTGGGACTCGAGTACCTCACGCTGTCGCGCGCGGCAGGAACGCTGTCGGGCGGCGAGGCGCAGCGCATCCGCCTGGCGACGCAGATCGGCAGTGGTCTCGTCGGAGTCCTGTACGTGCTGGACGAGCCGTCCATCGGCCTCCACCAGCGGGACAACCGCCGGCTCATCGACACGCTCACGCGGCTGCGCAACCTCGGCAACACGCTCATCGTCGTCGAGCACGACGAGGACACCATTCGCACGTCCGACTGGGTCGTCGACATCGGCCCGCTCGCCGGTGAGCGCGGCGGACGTGTCGTGCACAGCGGAACCTACGAGACGCTTCTCACCAACGCGGAGAGCCTCACCGGGGCGTACCTCTCGGGTCGCTCGGCCATCGATGTCCCGGCGGTACGTCGCCCGATCGATCCCAAGCGCAAGATCTCCGTGATCGGTGCCCGGGAGCACAACCTGCAGGACATCGACGTCAGCTTCCCGCTGGGAGTGCTCACCTCCGTGACGGGCGTGTCGGGATCGGGCAAGTCCACGCTGGTCAACGACATCCTGGCGACGGTGATGGCGAACAAGCTCAACGGCGCTCGTCAGGTACCCGGTCGGCACACCCGCGTCAACGGCCTCGACCAGCTGGACAAGCTGGTCCGGGTCGACCAGTCACCCATCGGCCGTACGCCGCGGTCCAACGCGGCTACCTACACCGGGGTGTTCGACAAGATAAGGACACTGTTCGCCGCGACGACCGAGGCCAAGATCCGCGGCTACCAGCCGGGTCGGTTCTCCTTCAACGTGAAGGGCGGCCGGTGCGAGGCGTGCTCGGGTGACGGCACCCTGAAGATCGAGATGAACTTCCTGCCGGACGTCTACGTGCCGTGCGAGGTGTGCCACGGTGCCCGGTACAACCGGGAGACGCTCGAGGTCCACTACAAGGGCAAGACCATCGCCGAGGTGCTGAACATGCCCATCGAGGAGGCGGCCGACTTCTTCGAACCGATCACCTCGATCCACCGGTACCTCAAGACGCTGAACGAGGTGGGCCTTGGCTATGTCCGTCTGGGGCAGCCGGCCACCACGCTGTCCGGCGGCGAAGCGCAGCGTGTGAAGCTGGCCGCAGAGCTGCAGAAGCGCTCCATGGGACGCACGGTGTACATCCTCGACGAGCCGACCACGGGACTGCACTTCGAGGACATCCGCAAGCTGTTGCTGGTGATCAACGGTCTGGTGGACAAGGGCAACACCGTCATCGTCATCGAGCACAACCTGGACGTCATCAAGACGTCCGACTGGGTCATCGACATGGGACCCGAGGGCGGATCCGGCGGCGGAACGATGGTGGCCGAGGGCACTCCCGAGCAGATCGCCGCCGTGCCCGAGAGCTACACCGGCAAGTTCCTGCAGGAGTCTCTCGACGCCGCCTCGACCCCACCGGTCCCGGTCAAGCGGACCCGCAAGCGCAAGCCTGTCGCGGTCTCCTGACCGGGCCGTCGCGTGACGGTCAGTGGACGGGCCCGGTGTACTTCTCGCCGGGCCCGGCGCCGGGCGCGTCCGGGTGCGCCGACTGCTCGCGGAACGCCTTCTGCAGTGCCTGCAGCCCTTCGCGGATGGGGCCGGCGTGCGGCCCCAGGTACTCCACGGAGGCCGTGACCAGTCCGGCGAGTGCGGTGATCACGCGTCTCGCCTCGTCGAGGTCGAGGTGGGGGCTGTCGGACGGATCCGCGTCGGAGAGTCCCAGCTTCTCGGCGGCGGAGCTCATGAGCATCACCGCGGCGCGGCTGATGACCTCGATCGCAGGGACGTCGGCCAGTTCACGCACGTCCGGCTCGAGCTGCGGCGCATCGCCCTCCACCTGGGGAGCACCGGCCTGAACGGCATCATCGGGGGTCGTCATGACATCAGACGATGCCACGATGCGCCGACACCGACGCCCCCGCCCGGTGCGTGACCGGACGGATTCGGTCCGCGAGGGCACCTGGTGTTATTCTTCTTTCCACGACCGCCTTCAGGTGTGTCCGTGTCGGCGCGTGAGTGCCGGGCACGGATGTGGAACCCGGAGGCAGCAAGTGGAGTCCGACTCCCACCACCGCACGGTTCGCCGGGCAGTGGTTCCGGTCCTTCCCAGCCACATCGGGAAGTGGTGCGCTTCGTCGACGAGACGAGGTGGCCCGCGGATGGTGACATCCGTCGACCGGTCGGTACCGGACCCCGCTGCTCGCGATCTCGATCGTGAGCGACGGGGTTTTCGTCGTTCGGAAGGTTCCCGCGGGAACAAATCGGGTGGCCACGGTGTCGAGGTAGACGGAGAGCACGAGCGCCGGTGTGGAGCGCGTAGGACGGCGCACCGCATCGGGTCGAGCACCACCATCCGTCACCGCACTACCGAGGAGGCCCCATCAGCACTGAGACCCGCATCAACGATCGCATCCGAGTTCCCGAAGTCCGACTCGTCGGACCTGGCGGTGAACAGGTGGGGATCGTGCGTGTTGAAGATGCACTCCGCCTGGCTGTCGAAGCCGATCTCGACCTCGTCGAGGTCGCACCCGACGCCCGTCCGCCGGTCTGCAAGATCATGGACTACGGCAAGTTCAAGTACGAAGCCGCGCAGAAGGCTCGTGAGTCGCGCAAGAACCAGACGCTCACGGTCATCAAGGAGCAGAAGCTTCGTCCCAAGATCGACGACCACGACTACGAGACGAAGAAGGGCCATGTCGTCCGCTTCCTCGAGGCCGGGTCCAAGGTCAAGGTGACCATCATGTTCCGTGGACGCGAGCAGTCGCGGCCCGAACTCGGTTACCGCCTCCTGCAGCGCCTGGGCGCCGACGTCGCCGAGCACGGCTTCGTCGAGACCTCGGCCAAGCAGGACGGCCGCAACATGACGATGGTCCTGGCTCCGCACAAGGGCGCCAAGACCAGGGCGAAGGCAGCGGAGGCGTCCAACGCACCGCGCGCCACCGTGCCGCCGCCGGCCTCCGCGCCGACTGCTGCACCCGCCGCCGAGGCGACACCGCCGGCACCCGCTGCTCCGCAGACGCCGGCGACGCCGCAGGCACCAGCCACACCGAGCGCCTGAGCGTTCGGATCCACCAGCACCACCGACCGAAGTAACAGAACTGAGGACTCATGCCCAAGTCGAAGACTCACAGCGGCACCGCGAAGCGATTCAAGGTGTCCGGTAGCGGAAAGATCCTGCGCCAGAAGGCCGGCCGCCGCCACCTGCTCGAGCACAAGTCCTCGCGCGTGACGCGTCGCCTCGACGGCAAGGCCGTCGTCAGCCCCAACGACGTTCCCCGCGTCAAGCGGCTTCTCGGTCTCTGATCTCTTTCCCACCCGGGCCCTAGGCCCCACTACGACAGGATTCACCAGTGGCACGCGTGAAAAGGGCGGTCAACGCCCAGAAGAAGCGTCGTTCGATTCTCGAGGCGTCCAGCGGATACCGCGGGCAGCGTTCGCGTCTCTACACCAAGGCGAAGGAGCAGCAGCTCCACTCGCTCACCTACGCGTACCGCGATCGCCGCGCTCGCAAGGGTGACTTCCGCAAGCTGTGGATCACGCGTATCAACGCGGCAGCTCGGGCGAACGACATCACGTACAACCGTTTCGTGCAGGGTCTGAAGATCGCCGAGGTCGAGGTCGACCGCAAGATCCTCGCCGAGCTCGCGGTCTCCGACGCTGCGGCGTTCACCGCACTCGTCGAGATCGCCAAGGCGGCACTGCCTGCCGACATCAACGCACCGGCCGGAGAAGCAGCCTGATCAGGCGCTTCGACGACACTCCGTCACGACCCGCGGCGCCGCTCACCGAGCGGACTCCGCGGGTCGTTTCGGCTGTCAAGCTGCAGCGCGGCGTCGAACGTCGGCGAACCGGCCTCTTCCTCGCGGAGGGCGAGAACGCGGTGACCGAGGCGGTCGCCGCCGGTGTCGTGCGCGAGGTGTTCGCCACCGAGCGCTGGTTCGACGAGCACCGCGGACTGCTCGAGGCGTCGGCCGCGGCCGGTGCGCAGCCGCAGCTGATGACCGAGCGCGCGGCGAAATCGCTGTCGGACACCGTGACGCCGCCGGGAATCGTGGCCGTGTGCACGTCCGTCGTCGTCTCCCTGGCCGAGGCGTTGGCCGCGAACCCGTCACTCGTGACGGTCGTCGTCGACATCTCCGAGCCGGGCAACGCGGGCACCATCCTGCGCGTTTCGGACGCCGCCGGCGCCGGCGCGGTGATCTTCGCCGGGGACAGTGTCGATCCGCTGAACGGCAAGAGCGTCCGCGCGTCCGCCGGAAGTCTCTTCCATCTCCCCGTCGCACGGGAGCGTTCGGTGACGGCGGTACTCGACGCGGTCCGTGCGACCGGCGCCAGTCTGCTGGCGACGACCGTCGACGGTGAACTGGACCTCGACGACGCCGACGACGCGCTGGCCGGGCCCACCGCCTGGGTGTTCGGCAACGAGGCGCACGGGCTGTCCCGCGAGGTCGCGGCTGCTGCGGATCACCGGGTGCGCATTCCCATCCACGGCCGCGCCGAGAGTCTCAACCTCGCCACCGCGGCCGCCGTGTGTCTGTACGCCGGTGCGCGGGTGCAGCGCCGCGGGGGCACCGCCTAGGCTTTCCCCGCCGGGTTCTGCCCGGCGACCGTGAGGAGCACCGCGACAGAGGTGCTCGCCGATCGAGACGATGGAGTGTGTGGACGTGGAGCGCAACGAGGGTGAAGCGCAGGCCGATCAGGCCGCTGCCGACGCGGAGGCGCTGACCGACGCGGCGCTGGACGCAGCCGTCACCGAGGCCGAGTCCGCCTTCGCCGCCGCGTCCGACATCGACGCTCTGTCCGAGGCCAAGATCCACCACATCGGGAACAAGGCGCCCCTCGCGCTCGCACAGCGCGCGTTGGGCTCGCTGCCGAAGACCGAGCGGGCCGACGCCGGCAAGCGGGTCAAGGTGGCGCGTGACCGCGTGCGGATCGCGTTCGACGATCGTCGTGAGGTGCTGCTCGCCGAACGTGACGCGGCCGTGCTCGTCGCCGAGGCGATCGACGTGACCCTGCCGTCCGTCCGCCGCCCGGTGGGTGCCCGCCATCCCATCACCGTCATCGCCGATCAGGTCGCCGACGTCTTCGTGGCGATGGGGTGGGAGGTGGCCGAGGGCCCGGAGGTGGAGACCGAGCACTTCAACTTCGACGCGCTCAACTTCCTGCCCGACCATCCCGCGCGGACGATGCAGGACACGTTCCACGTCGCGCCCGAGGGGTCTCGTCAGGTGCTGCGCACGCACACCTCGCCGGTGCAGGTGCGGTCGATGCTCGAGCGCGACCTGCCGATCTACGTGGTGTGCCCCGGGCGTACGTTCCGTACGGACGAACTCGACGCGACGCACACGCCCGTCTTTCATCAGGTCGAGGGACTCGCCGTGGACAAGGGGCTCACGCTCGCCAATCTCCGCGGCACGCTCGACGCGTTCGCGCGTGCGTTGTTCGGCCCGGAGACGCGGACCCGGATGCGCCCCAACTACTTCCCGTTCACCGAGCCGTCCGCGGAGGTGGACGTGTGGTTCCCCCGCAAGAAGGGTGGAGCGGGCTGGGTCGAATGGGGTGGCTGCGGCATGGTGAATCCGAACGTGCTGCGCGCCTGTGGCGTCGACCCGGAGATCTACAGCGGGTTCGCCTTCGGTATGGGCCTCGAGCGAACGCTGCAGTTCCGCAACGACATTCCCGACATGCGCGACATCGTCGAGGGCGACGTGCGGTTCAGCCTGCCCTTCGGCGTGGCCGGCTGACGCTCGGCCCCTGCAGACAAGCATTCAGACAGAGAGAGTGGAGAAGTCGTGCGAGTGCCCCAGTCCTGGTTGACCGAGGTCGTCCGGAAGGCCGCTCCCGAGTGGAGCGTCACTGCTGACGAGCTCGACGCGGGGTTCGTGTCCGTCGGCTTCGAGATCGAGGATGTCATCCCTCTTCCGGAGATCACGGGCCCGTTGGTCGTCGGCCGTGTGCAGTCCATCGAGGAGTTGACCGAGTTCAAGAAGCCGATCCGCTTCTGCCTGGTCGAGGTGGGCGAGGCGGAGCCCCGCGGAATCGTGTGCGGTGCACGGAACTTCGCGGAGGGCGACCTCATCGTGGCCGCACTTCCCGGCAGTGTTCTGCCCGGCGGGTTCGCCATCGCCGCGCGGTCCACGTACGGGCGCACGTCCGACGGCATGATCTGCTCGGTGTCCGAGCTCGGTATCGGTTCGGATCACTCCGGCATTCTCGTGCTGCCTGCCGGCACGGCCGAGCCCGGCGACGATGCACTCGCCGTTCTGGGCATGGACGACACCGTGTTCGACGTCAATGTGACGCCCGATCGCGGATACGCCCTGAGCGTGCGCGGTCTCGGCCGCGAACTGGCGTGCGGTTTCGACGTGGACTTCGTCGATCCCGCCGACGCCCCGCAGCCCGTCGTGTCCGCGGCCGCCTCCGAGGGCGAGGCGTGGCCCGTCGACGTCCGTTCCGAGTCGGGTGCCACCCGTTTCGCCGCGCGCCGCGTCGTGGGCATCGATCCGGCGGCGGTGACCCCCTGGACGATCCAGCGGCGGCTGCTGCTGTCCGGGGTGCGACCCATCTCGCCCGCGGTCGACGTCACCAACTACGTCATGCTCGAACTGGGCCAACCGCTCCACGCGTTCGACGCCTCCGCGCTGTCGGGCGGGTTGGTGGTCCGCCGGGCCGAGGCGGGGGAGACGCTCCGCACCCTCGACGACACCGTGCGCACCCTCGACCCGGAGGACGTCGTCATCGCGGACGAGTCCGGCGTGGTGTCGTTGGCCGGTGTCATGGGTGGCGCGTCCACCGAGGTGGGCGACGAGACCACCGACATCCTGCTCGAGGCGGCCATCTGGAGCCCGCTCGCCGTGTTCCGCACCGCGCGCCGTCACCGGCTGCCCAGTGAGGCCAGCCGTCGCTACGAACGAGTGGTGGACTCCGCTCTCCCGGTGCGCGCGCTCGACCGTGCCGCCGCACTGCTGGCCTCGATCGCGGGCGGCCGGGTGGAGCCGCTGCTCACCGACATCGGTGCACCGACGGTGTCCGACACCGTGACCATGGATCTCGACCTGCCGGACCGGGTGGCGGGTGTGACCTATCCGAGCGGTACCGCGGTGCGCCGCCTCACCCAGGTCGGGTGCGAGGTCGGCGTGGACGTGTCCGAGGCCGGGCGCGGGGTGGCCGTCGTGACGCCGCCGACGTGGCGTCCCGACCTCCGTCAGGCCGCCGACCTGGTCGAGGAGGTGCTGCGACTCGAGGGACTGGAGTCCATTCCGTCCGTCCTGCCGCACGCTCCCGCGGGCCGCGGACTCACCGCCGCCCAGCGTCGTCGCCGGGCGGTGGGTCGGGCACTGGCCTACACGGGGCACGTCGAGGTCCTCGCGCCCGTGTTCCTGCCGGCCGGGGTCTTCGACGTCTGGGGACTCGACGCGGACGATCCGCGCCGGGTGACCACGCGGGTGCTCAATCCGTTGGAGGCGGACCGACCCGAACTGGCGACCACTCTCGTCCCCGGTCTCCTGGAGATCGCCCAGCGCAACGTCTCGCGCGGACAGCGGGATCTGGCGCTGTTCGCCGTCGCGCAGGTCGTCGAACCGGGCGAGGGCACGCGGCCGATCGATGCGCTCGCCGTCGACCGTCGTCCCACCGAGGACGAGATCGACGCTCTGAAGCAGTCGTTGCCGGTGCAGCCGCTGCACGCCGCCGTCGTGCTGACCGGTGCGGTGACGGCACCCGGGCCGTGGGGCGCCGGCCGCCCCGCCGACGCCACCGATGCCTTCAGCGCAGCGAGGACGATCGCGAGCGCGTCCGGTGTCGAGGTGGAACTCCGGTCCGCCCAATACCTTCCGTGGCATCCGGGCCGGTGTGCCGAAGTCGTTGTCGACGGTGTCGTGGTCGGGCACGCGGGTGAGCTGCATCCCGGTGTCCTCGAGCGCGCCGGTCTGCCGCCGCGGACCTGCGCGGTGGAGATCGACCTCGATCTCGTTCCCACCCGCGAGCCGCTGCCGTCGCCGTCCATCTCGCCGTTCCCCGCCGTGCTGCAGGACGTCGCGGTCGTCGTCGACGAGTCCGTCCCGGCCGCCGCCGTGCAGTCGGCTCTGATGTCGGGGGCGGGCCCACTCCTCGAGGACATTCGTGTCTTCGACGTGTTCTCCGGCGATCAGGTCGGTTCCGGCCGGAAGTCGCTGGCCTTCGCCCTGCGGTTCCGAGCGGCCGACCGTACGTTGACCGAGGACGAGGCGAGTGCCGCTCGCGATGCCGCCGTCGCGGCAGCGGCGACGGCGGTGGGAGCCGAGCTCCGACACTGACGGTGCGCCGCTTTTGAATGAGCTTGCACCGTCATGCATAATCATCGTATGGACAGTGCATCGACATCGACGGGCACCCGGGTGGCCGTCGCGGGCGCCAGTGGCTACGCGGGTGGCGAGATCCTGCGTCTGCTGCTCGGACACCCGGCAGTGCTCGACGGCCGGATGACCATCGGCGCCCTGACGGCCGGTGGAAACGCCGGAACCACGCTGGGGCAACACCATCCGCATCTCGTTCCGCTCGCGGACCGCGTGCTGGTGGACACGGACGCCGCGGCCCTGGAGGGGCACGACGTCGTGTTCCTCGGGCTCCCGCACGGGAAGTCAGCCGCCCTCGCCGAACAGCTGTCGGACTCCACGCTGATCATCGACTGCGGTGCCGACTTCCGGTTGACCGACGCCGCCGCCTGGGATCGCTGGTACGGCGGGGAGCACGCCGGACACTGGCCCTACGGCATGCCCGAGTTGCCCGGTGGTCGGGACGCCCTGGTCGGAGCGACGCGCATCGCGGTCCCGGGGTGTTATCCCACCGCCTCGTCGCTGGCTCTGGCGCCAGCGTTCGCTGCCGGTATGGTCGAGCCCCGCGTGACCGTGGTGGCCGTGAGCGGCACCTCCGGCGCCGGTCGCGCGGCGAAGCCGGACCTGCTGGGTTCCGAGGTCATGGGGTCGGTCCGTGCCTACGGCATCGCCGGCGCGCATCGCCACACGCCGGAGATCACGCAGAACCTCTCCGCCATCGCCGGCACCGACGTGATCGTGTCGTTCACTCCTGTGCTGGCTCCGATGCCGCGCGGCATCCTGGCGACGTGCACCGCTCCGACGACAGTGTCGGCCTCCGAGGCGCGTGCGGTCTACGAGAAGTACTGCTCCGACGAACCTTTCCTTCACCTTCTCCCGGAGGGGCAGCTGCCGCAGACGGGGTCGGTGCTCGGGTCCAACGCGGTCCACCTGCAGGTGGCGGTCGACGAGGACGCGGGCTTGCTGGTGGTCCTCGCCGCCATCGACAATCTGACGAAGGGCACCGCCGGTGCCGCGGTGCAGTCGATGAACATCGCTCTCGGACTCCCCGAGAGCGCCGGACTCTCCACGGTGGGAACAGCACCATGACCGACCACACCCAGTCCTCTCCCGGCGCCCCCACGCGCGCTCCCGGGGTTCTCGTCCGCACACAGGGTGTGACGTCGGCAGCGGGATTCCGGGCCGCCGGGGTCGAGGCCGGTCTCCGGGCCAAGGGGGGCCTCGACGTCGCCCTCGTGGTCAACGAGGGCCCCGATCTGGCAGCGGCCGGTGTCTTCACCCTGAACAAGATCAAGGCTGCGCCCGTCCTGTGGTCGCAGCAGGTGCTGACCTCCGGTCGGCTCCGCGCCGTCGTCCTGAACTCGGGCGGCGCCAACGCCTGCACCGGTGCGCCCGGATTCCGGGACACGCACCGTACCGCCGAGCACCTCGCATCGACCCTCAGCGACTGGGGAACCGAGACGGGCGCCGGCGAGATCGCCGTGTGTTCGACCGGACTGATCGGCGACCGGTTGCCCATGGACAAGGTGCTCGGCGGTGTCACCGAGGTGGTGCACGAGCTCGCCGGAGGCATCTCGGGCGGCACCGATGCGGCCTACGCGATCATGACGACCGACACCCGGCCGAAGCAGGCCGCGATCCACCACGAGAACGGCTGGAACGTGGGCGGCATGGCCAAGGGCGCCGGCATGCTGGCGCCCTCGCTGGCGACGATGCTGTGTGTCGTCACCACGGACGCCGTGGCGAGCGCCGATCAGCTCGATCGCGCCCTCCGACACGCGACGGCACAGTCCTTCGACCGACTCGACGTGGACGGCGCGACCTCCACGAACGACACGGTGCTGCTCCTCGCGTCCGGTGCCAGCGGCATCGAGGCGACACAGGAGGAACTCGACGCCGCTGTCCTCGCGGTGTGCGACGACCTCGCGGATCAGCTGATGGCCGATGCGGAGGGCGTGACCAAGCGGATCATCGTCAGGGTCGGTGGTGCCGAGTCCGAACAGGACGCACTCGTGGCGGCGCGAACCATCGCACGCGATTCCCTCGTCAAGACGGCGCTGTTCGGCTCCGATCCCAACTGGGGCCGCGTTCTCGCCGCTGTGGGCATTGCGCCGGTCGCGCTCGATCCCGATCGCATCGTCGTGTCGTTCAACGGCGATCCCGTGTGCGTCGACAGCATGGGTGTGCCCGGCGCTCGTGAGGTCGATCTCTCGGCCGTCGACATCACGGTCGAGGTGGACCTCGGTGTCGGCTCCGCGTCGGCGTCGATCAGGACCACGGATCTGTCGCACGCCTACGTCGAAGAGAACTCGGCGTACTCGTCATGACGTCGTCCGAGCCCGTGTCCGCACACGACACCGCACGCATCCTCGCCGGCGCCCTCCCGTGGCTCCAGCAGTGGACGGGCAAGGTCGTCGTGGTCAAGTACGGCGGCAATGCCATGATCGATGATCGACTCAAGGCCGCGTTCGCGGCCGACATGGCGTTCCTGCGCACCGTCGGTATCCACCCGGTGGTCGTGCACGGCGGCGGTCCCCAGATCACCGCCATGCTCACTCGACTCGGACTGGTGGGGGAGTTCCGCGGCGGCTTCCGCGTGACGACGCCCGAGGTGATGGACGTCGTGCGCATGGTCCTGTTCGGGCAGGTAGGTCGCGAGCTGGTCGGACTGATCAACGCGCACGGCCCCTACGCTGTCGGCATCTCCGGCGAGGACGCGCACCTGTTCACGGCGACTCGACGGACCGTGACCGTCGACGGTGTCGCCACCGACATCGGTCTGGTGGGCGACGTGACGACGGTGAATCCCGCTGCCGTGCACGACCTCATCGAGGCCGGGCGCATCCCGGTCGTCTCGACCATCGCTCCCGACGCGGACGGCGTCGTGCACAACATCAACGCGGACACCGCGGCCGCGGCCCTCGCGGAGGCGCTCGGCGCGCAGAAGCTCGTCGTCCTCACCGACGTCGAGGGGCTCTACACGAACTGGCCGGACCGCGGGTCGCTCGTCTCGGAGATCGAGGCGGACGTCCTCGCCGAACTGCTGCCCGGCCTGGACGCCGGCATGGTCCCCAAGATGGAGGCGTGTCTGCGCGCGGTGCGCGGGGGAGTTCCCAGCGCCCATGTCATCGACGGTCGACTCGAGCACTCCGTGCTCCTGGAACTGTTCACCGGCGAGGGCATCGGCACGATGGTGCACGACGGCAGTACGAGAGGACGGGCATGACCAGCACGGAGCAACTGCAGCAACGCTTCTCGAATGCGCTGATGAACAACTACGGCGTGCCGCGCGTGGCGCTGGTCGGCGGTTCGGGAGCCGTGGTGACGGACGCCGACGGCAAGGAGTACCTCGATCTCCTCGCCGGGATCGCGGTCAACATCCTCGGCCACGGACATCCTGCCGTCGTCGAGGCGGTCTCCGCCCAGCTGACGACGCTGGGCCACACGTCCAACCTCTACGCGGCGCCGCCGTCGATCGAACTGGCGGAGCACCTCCTCGAGCACCTCGGTCACGCGGCCGGCGGCGATGCTCGGGTGTTCCTCTGCAACTCCGGCACCGAGGCGAACGAGGCCGCCTTCAAGATCGCGCGTCTCACGGGTCGACCGAACATCATCGCGGCGGAGAACGCGTTCCACGGTCGGACCATGGGAGCCCTCGCGCTCACGGGGCAGGCGGACAAGCGGGCTCCGTTCGAGCCCATGCCCGCCGGTGTGTCGCACGTTCCCTACGGCGACATCGCCGCGCTCGAGGCGGCGGTCGACGAGAACACGGCCGCCGTCTTCCTCGAACCGATCATGGGTGAGGGCGGAGTCGTCGTCCCGCCGGAGGGCTATCTGCCCGCAGCGCGCGAGATCACTGCGCGCCACGGCGCCCTGCTGATCCTCGACGAGGTCCAGACGGGCATCGGCCGTACGGGGTGGTTCTACGCCCATCAGCGGTTCGGCATCGTCCCGGACGTCATCACCCTCGCGAAGGGGCTGGGCGGGGGACTGCCCATCGGCGCCTGCATCGGCATCGGCCCGGCAGCCGCCATGCTCACCCCGGGGAAGCACGGGACCACATTCGGTGGCAACCCGGTGTGTTCGGCGGCGGCCCTGGCGGTGCTGCGCACTCTCGCGTCCGAGGATTTGCTCTCGCACGCCGACCGGCTGGGCAAGATCCTGCGACACGACATCGAGGCGCTCGGACATCCCCTCGTCGATCACGTACGGGGTGCGGGCCTTCTGCTGGGCATCGTCCTCACCGAGCCGGTGGCGGCCGATGTCGAGACCGCGGCCCGTCACGCAGGCTTCCTGGTGAACGCGGCGCAGGCGAACGTCCTGCGTCTGGCGCCGCCCCTGATCATCACGGACGAGCAGGCAGCATCGTTCGTCCGTGCACTTCCCGCGGTCCTCGACGAGGCGCGGCCGACAGCAGAGGCGACCTCGTGACACTGCGGCACTTCCTTCGAGACGACGATCTCTCCCCCGAGGAGCAGGCCGAGATCCTCGCTCTCGCAGCCGAACTCAAGAAGGCACCGTTCTCGCGGCGCCCGCTGGAGGGTCCGCGCGGCGTCGGCGTCATCTTCGAGAAGAACTCGACGCGCACCCGCTTCTCGTTCGAGATGGGCATCGCGCAGCTCGGCGGCCACGCAGTGGTCGTCGACGGCCGCAGCACGCAGCTCGGACGCGAGGAGACGCTGCAGGACACCGGGCGCGTGCTGTCCCGCTACGTCGACGCCGTCGTATGGCGCACGTTCGGGCAGAAGCGCCTCGAGCAGATGGCGACGGGGGCGAGCGTGCCCATCGTCAACGCGCTGTCCGACGATTTCCACCCCTGCCAGGTGCTGGCCGATCTCCAGACGCTCGCCGAGCGCAAGGGATCGTTGAGAGGTCTGCGCCTCTCGTACTTCGGCGACGGTGCCAACAACATGGCGCACTCCCTCATGCTCGGCGCCGTCACCGCCGGCGTCGACGTCACGATCGCCGCCCCGGAGGGCTTCGTGCCGGACCCGTCGGTGCTGGCTGCCACGCAGGAGCGCGGTGAGCGGACGGGAGCGAGCGTGACCGTCACGAACGATCCGATCGCCGCCGCGACCGGAGCCGACGTGCTGGTCACCGACACGTGGACGTCGATGGGACAGGAGAACGACGGCCTGGACCGCGTCGGACCCCTCCGCCCGTTCCAGATCAACGAGTCGCTGCTCGACCGTGCCGACTCGGAGGCACTCGTCCTGCACTGCCTCCCGGCCCACCGCGGCGAGGAGATCAGCGACACGGTGCTCGACGGCCCTCGCAGCGTCGTGTGGGACGAAGCCGAGAACCGGTTGCACGCACAGAAGGCCGTCCTGGTGTGGCTGCTCGAGCAGGCGGCATCGGGACCACGGACGCCGTGACCGCCGAGTCGCAGGGCCCGGTGACGTCGTCGACGCGCGCCGGGCGCCAGGCGCGCGTCGTGGCCCTGCTCTCCACCCACCAGGTCCGATCGCAGCAGGAACTCCAGTCGCTGCTCGCGGCGGAGGGGATCGAGGCCACCCAGGCCACTCTCTCCCGCGATCTCGACGAGTTGGGCGCCGTCAAACTTCGCGCCGCCGACGGCGGTGCGGGCGTCTACGTCGTTCCCGAGGACGGCAGCCCGGTCCGAGGGGTGGCGGGCGGCACCGACCGGCTCTCCCGGCTGCTCGGCGAGTTGCTCGTCTCCACCGACGCCAGCTCCACGATGGCCGTTCTCCGCACGCCGCCCGGAGCCGCGCACTATCTCGCCAGTGCACTGGACCGCGCGGCACTGCCCGAGATTGTGGGAACGGTCGCGGGGGATGACACCATCTTCGTGATCGCCCGCGATCCGCTGTCCGGACGCGAGCTCGCCGACCGCATCGAGAATCTCGCGCGCTGAACCACCAGTCCGAATCCCAGAACGTCCGAATCACACGAAGGAGCACACACCCCATGGCCGAACGCGTCATCCTCGCCTACTCCGGCGGTCTCGACACCTCTGTCGCCATCAGCTGGATCGGCCGCGAGACCGGCAAGGAGGTGGTCGCCGTGGCGATCGACCTCGGCCAGGGTGGCGAGGACATGGAGGTCATCCGGCAGCGCGCACTCGACTGCGGCGCCGTCGAAGCCGTCGTCGTCGACGCTCGGGACGAGTTCGCGGACGAGTACTGCCTGCCGACCATCCAGTCGAACGCCCTCTACATGGACCGCTACCCGCTGGTGTC
This sequence comes from Rhodococcus sp. NFXS4, assembly GCF_058139645.1. NCBI lineage: Bacteria > Bacillati > Actinomycetota > Actinomycetes > Mycobacteriales > Nocardiaceae > Rhodococcus > Rhodococcus sp. NFXS4. Next base: position 2,542,515 of record NZ_CP192221.1, on the reverse strand, counting down.
GGCCATCAGCCGTCCCCTCATCGTCAAGCACCTCGTCGAGAACGCGCGCTCGCACGGCGGCACCGTCGTCGCTCACGGCTGCACCGGCAAGGGCAACGACCAGGTGCGCTTCGAGGTCGGCTTCAACACGCTCGCGCCCGAGCTCGAGGTGCTGGCCCCCGTGCGCGACTACGCCTGGACCCGCGAGAAGGCCATCGCGTTCGCCGAGGAGAACAGCATCCCCATCAACGTCACCAAGAAGTCGCCGTTCTCGATCGACCAGAACGTGTGGGGTCGCGCCGTGGAGACCGGGTTCCTCGAGGATCTGTGGAACGCCCCGACCAAAGACGTCTACGACTACACCGAGGATCCGACGGCCAACTTCAACGCGCCGGACGAGCTGGTCATCACATTCGACAAGGGACGCCCGACCGCCATCGACGGCCGCCCGGTGTCGGTGCTGCAGGCGATCCAGGAACTGAACACCCGTGCGGGCAAGCAGGGTGTCGGCCGCCTCGACGTGGTCGAGGACCGGCTCGTCGGCATCAAGAGCCGCGAGGTCTACGAGGCTCCCGGCGCCATGGTCCTGATCCGTGCCCACGAGGAGCTCGAGCACGTCACCCTCGAACGCGAGCTCGGCCGCTACAAGCGGCACACGGACCAGAAGTGGGCCGAGCAGGTCTACGACGGCCTGTGGTTCTCGCCGCTCAAGGGTGCACTCGACACCTTCGTCCAGCACACCCAGGAGCACGTGTCCGGCGAGATCCGCCTGGTGCTGCACGCCGGCACCGTCGTCGTGAACGGTCGTCGCAGCGGGGAGTCGCTGTACGACTTCAACCTCGCGACCTACGACGCGGGCGACACCTTCGATCAGTCGTCGGCCAAGGGCTTCGTGCAGCTGCACGGCCTGTCGTCCAAGATCGCCGCCAGCCGTGACCGTGGCGCGGTGGCGGCGCAGGGACAGTCGGACCTGTGACGTCACCCGCTCACGGCACCAACGCGGGCGCTCTGTGGGGTGGGCGCTTCGCGTCGGGTCCCGCGGAAGCCATGGCGGCGCTGAGCAAGTCGACCCACTTCGACTGGGTGCTCGCCCCGTACGACGTCCGTGCCTCCAAGGCTCACGCACGCGTGCTCAACTCGGCCGGCCTGCTGACGGCGGGCGATCTCGAGGCGATGCTCACCGGCCTCGATCAGCTCGCCGCCGACGTCGACTCGGGTGCGTTCGGTCCCGCCGAGTCCGACGAGGACGTGCACGGCGCCCTCGAGCGCGGGCTGATCGACCGGGTCGGACCCGAGCTCGGTGGCAGGTTGCGCGCCGGCAGGTCGCGCAACGACCAGGTCGCGACCCTGTTCCGGATGTGGCTGCGGGACGCGGTGCGGCGGGTATCGGCGGGCGTGCTGGACGTGGTCGAGGCCCTCACCGCGCAGGCGCAGGCACATCCCGACGCGGCGATGCCGGGCAAGACGCACTCGCAGGCCGCGCAGCCGGTCCTGCTCGCGCATCATCTGCTCGCACACACCCATCCGCTGCTGCGGGACGTGCAGCGCTTCCGGGACTTCGACGGCCGCGCCGCGGTGTCGCCCTACGGTTCGGGCGCCCTGGCGGGCTCGTCGCTGGGACTCGACCCGGAGAAGATCGCCGCGGAGCTCGGGTTCGACGGTTCCGCGGAGAACTCGATCGACGCGACGAGTTCGCGCGACTTCGCCGCCGAGGCGGCGTTCGTCCTGGCCATGACTGCCGTGGACCTGTCGCGTCTCGCCGAGGAGATCGTGTCGTGGAGTACCCCCGAGTACGGCTACGTGACGCTCGCCGACGCATGGTCGACGGGCAGTTCGATCATGCCGCAGAAGAAGAACCCGGACGTCGCGGAGCTCACGCGCGGCAAGACCGGGCGACTGATCGGCAATCTCACCGGATTGCTCGCGACGCTCAAGGCTCAGCCCCTCGCGTACAACCGTGATCTGCAGGAGGACAAGGAGCCCGTCTTCGACTCGGTGCTCCAGCTCGAGATGCTTCTGCCCGCCCTGACAGGGTTGGTGTCCACTCTCACCTTCCACACCGACCGGCTGCGCGAGCTGGCGCCGGCGGGATTCACGCTGGCGACGGACATCGCCGAGTGGCTCGTCCGCAACGGTGTGCCGTTCCGGCACGCCCACGAGGTGGCAGGCGACTGCGTGCGACGTGCGGAGTCGCGCGGTGTGGGTCTGGACGAACTGACCGACGAGGAGTTCGCGACGATCGACCCGGCGCTCACGCCGGAGGTCCGCTCGGTGCTCACCGTCGACGGATCCATCGGCTCGCGGGACAGCCGCGGCGGTACCGCGCCCGCGCGGGTGGCGGAGCAGATCATCGTGGTCCAGCGCACCGCGGGCGAGCTCAGGACGTGGATCACGGCCTGACGGGACGACCCGATCCGAGCGGTCGGAGTGGTGTGAGACGCTGTGTCCTCATCGGTCGACGAGTCGTGGACCACACCAACCGAATCGATGCCGCCTTCGAGGAGTGCAGTTGCTGGGAATCGACACCGGGTCGGTCGCGACGTCGTTGCGGCGTGTGGTCGCCACGGCGCAGAACGGGCTCGAGGTCATCCGTCTCGGGGGACTCGAGACGGATGCCGTTCCGTCTCCCTTCTCGGTGGTCGCGCGCGATCGTATGTACCGGCTGCGTCGGTACTTCCCGGAGTCCGAGCAGACGGGTCCGCCCGTCGTGCTCGTACCGCCGATGATGATGTCGGCCGACGTCTACGACGTCACCCGCGACCAGGGCGGCGTCGGTATCCTGCACGAGGCGGGGATGGACCCCTGGGTGGTCGACTTCGGTTCGCCGGCCACCGAGGAGGGCGGGTGGAACCGGACGCTGGCGGACCACATCGTCGCGATCAGCGAGATCATCGACATCGTCGCCGAGCGAACGGGTCGCGAGGTCCACCTCGGTGGGTACTCGCAGGGCGGCATGTTCTGTTACCAGGCCGCCGCGTACCGCTCGAGTCGCGACATCGCCAGCATCATCACGTTCGGCAGTCCGGTGGACACCCTCGCGGCGCTCCCTCTCGGGATCCCGGCGAACGTGGCCACCAAGGGTGCCGAGTTCCTCGCCGAGCACGTGTTCACGCGTCTCGCGGTGACCGACTGGATGGCCCGCACCGGGTTCCAGTTGCTCGACCCGGCCAAGACCGTCAAGTCGCGCATCGACTTCCTGCTCCAGCTCCACGACCGGGACGCGCTCCTGCCCCGCGAGTCCCAGCGCCGGTTCCTCGCGATGGACGGGTGGGTCGCCTGGTCGGGCCCGGCGGTCGCGGAACTGTTGACGCAGTTCGTCGTGCACAACCGCATGATGACGGGTGGGTTCTCCATCCGCGGCAAGGTCGTTTCGCTCGCGGAACTGACCATGCCGATCCTCGCGTTCGTGGGGGAGGTCGACGACATCGGCCAACCGCTCGCGGTGCGCGGCATCCGCAAGGCGGCTCCGCGGGCCAAGGTGTACGAAGCAGGGCTCCGCGCCGGGCACTTCGGACTGGTGGTGGGGAGCACCGCGGCCACGCAGACGTGGCCGAGCACGGCGGGGTGGATCCGGTGGCGCGAGGGCCTGGGGCCGCGGCCGGTCGAGGTGCACGCCATGGGGTACGACGAGCACCCGGCCTCGGAGAGCGGCGTGTCGGTGGGAAATCGTCTCGTCCACACCGCGGCCACCATCGCCGAGGTCGGCCTGGGTCTCGGTCGCGGCATCGCCTCGGCGGCGGCCGGGGCCGTGAAGGGGTCTCGTGAGATCTCGTCCGAGGCCGCTCGCACACTGCCCCGTCTCGCCAGACTCGGCCAGCTGCAACCTCATTCGCAGGTCTCCCTCGGTCGTCTGCTCGGTGAGCAGGCTCGGCGCGCGAGTGCCGGTGAGTGCTTCGTGTTCGACGACCGTGTGTACTCCTACGCCGCCGTGGACCAGCGCATCGACAACGTGGTGCGCGGCCTGATCGTCAACGGTGTACGCCCCGCGATGCACGTCGGCGTGCTGATGGAGACACGTCCGAGCGCACTCGCCGCCGTCGCCGCACTGTCCCGCATCGGTGCGGTGGCCGTCATGCTGCAGCCCACCAGCGATCTCTCGGCGTCGCTGCGACTCGGGCGCGTCGAACTGCTGATCGTCGACCCCGACAATCTGGCCGGATCCGTCGACCACGGACTGGACGTGCTGGTCCTGGGCGGCGGCGAGTCCCGCTCGCTCGACATCGAGGACTCCGACCTGGTCGTGGATCTCGAGCAGGTCGACCCGTCGACCGTGGAGTTGCCGGGGTGGTACGTCCCCAACCCCGGGCGCGCACGGGAACTCGCCTTCGTGCTGTTCAGCGGGAACGACGACACTCTGGACGCCAAGTTCATCACCAACTACCGCTGGGCTCTGTCGGCCTTCGGTACGGCCAGCTCCGCAGGTCTGTCCCGCGGCGACACCGTGTACTGCCTGGCGCCGCTGCACCATTCGGCCGGACTGCTCGTGGCGGTGGGCGGCGCGTTGGCGGGCGGGTCCCGCATCGCGCTGTCGCGCGGTGTCGAGCCCGAGCGCTTCGCGGACGAGGTGCAGCGCTACGGCGTCACGGTCGTGTCCTACACGTGGACCATGATGCGGGACATCCTGACGTCGGAGTCCCTTCCGCACCGAGGACAGCACGCCGTACGGCTCCTCATCGGATCGGGCATGCCCACCAACCTGTGGCGGCACACGCTCGAACGACTGGCACCTGCGCGGGTACTCGAGTTCTACGCGTCCACCGAGGGCGACGTCGTCCTCGCGAACGTGGCGGGAACGAAGATCGGGGCAAAGGGTCGCCCGCTGCCGGGCAGTGCACGGGTGGAACTCGCGGCATACGACGCCGTCTCGGGTCGGTACCTCGTGGACGAGCAGGGATTCGTCCGACACTGCGAGACCGGCGAACCCGGCCTGTTGCTCGGCCGCCCCGGACTGGACGACTCCAGCGGCGCGTTCATGCGTGGTGTCTTCAGTGCCGGCGACGTGTGGACTCCGACCAACCTGCTGTTCCGTCGGGACGAGGGCGGTGACTACTGGTTGCTCGGGCACAAGCGCTCGGTGATCACCACCGCGCGCGGACCCGTCTACCCGCAGCCGATAGCCGACGCGATCGGCGAGGCGGAGCCGGTGGACCTGGCCGTGGCGTACGGCATCGGGGAGCACGGTGACCAGTGGTCGGTGTGCGCGGTGACCGTGCGGGCGGGTCAGAACCTCACGGCGTCGATGGTGTCGGATGCGCTGTCGGTGTTGGATCCGGCCGAGCGACCCGACGTCGTGCACGTGGTCGCGGACATCCCGCTGAGCCGCGCGTTCCGACCACTCGACGACACGCTGCGCGCTGCCGGACTGCCCGGTCCGGGGGTCAAGACCTGGTATCTGGCGTCGACGTCCGGCGAGTACAAGCGCATGACGAAGGCAGTGGCGGCGGAGCGCTTCACCGCGCATCAGTAGGGTGAGACCGCGTCGGAAGACCGACGCGACGACGGAACGAGGAGTCCTCTTGAGCGTCGATGCTCGCTTGCACAGCATTCTCGCCTGCCCGCAGGACAAGGGTCCGCTTCTGCTGATCCAGGACGAGCTGCTCTACAACCCCCGGCTGCGCCGTGTCTACCCCATCGAGAACGGCATTCCGGTGCTGCTCATCGACGATGCGCGTGACGCCACCGACGCCGAGCACGAGGACATTCTGGCTCGGGCGACCGCGCCCGCTCCGATCGCGGAGTGACGGGAGCGACTGCGACTCGTCGATCGCCGACATGACCGGCCCCGTACTGCCGTCCGAACGACTTCTCGGGTCCGCGACTCCCGTCGACGCGGCGACGCGTCTGCTCGGCGCCAGTCTGACCTGCGCCGGCGTCACGCTGCGCATCGTCGAGGTGGAGGCGTACGGCGGAGATCCCGGCGGACCCTGGCCCGACCCCGCGGCGCACTCGTTCCGAGGCCCCACACCGCGCAACTCGGTCATGTTCGGGCCGCCCGGTCGCCTGTACGTCTATCTCAGCTACGGGATGCATCTGTGCGCGAACATCGTCTGTGGTCCTGACGGAACGGCCGGCGCCGTCCTGATCCGCGCGGGTGAGGTCGTCGACGGTCTCGCGGTCGCCAGGACGCGGCGGCCCCGCGCACCGGAGTTCGGTATGGCGCGCGGACCTGGCAACGTCGGGAGTGTTCTCGCACTGTCGTTGGCCCACAACGGTGTTCGTGTCTTCGCCGAGAGCGCGGAAGTGTCGGTGACGCTGTCGGACGAGACGGCGTCACCGGTACAGTCAGGTCCTCGTGTCGGCGTGTCCACCGCTCCCGACCGTCCGTGGCGTTTCTGGATTCCCTCGGTGGCCGTGTCTGCCTATAGACGGAGCCCGCGAGCTCCGACAGACCCCGCCGGGGAGCCCGGTACTCAGGCCTGAGGGCGCCGTCGGGTGACGTGCGTGCATGCGAAAGAATCAGCGGTGTGAGCATCATCGAGGACCTGACCTGGCGTGGACTGATAGCCCAGTCGACAGACATCGAGGCACTGACAGCGGCGACCACCGCGGACGGCCCGATCACCCTCTACGCGGGATTCGATCCGACGGGACCGAGCTTGCACGCAGGGCACCTCGTTCCGCTGCTGGTCCTGTCACGTTTCCAGCGTGCGGGTCATCGTCCGATCGTGCTGGCCGGCGGAGCGACCGGACTCATCGGTGATCCGCGTGACGTCGGCGAACGCGTCATGAACTCGAGTGACACGGTGGCCGAGTGGGCCGACCGCATCAAGGGTCAGCTCTCTCGCTTCGTCGACTTCGAGGGTGCCGGCGGTGCGGTCATCGCGAACAACCTCGACTGGACCGCGTCGCTGTCTGCCATCGACTTCCTCCGCGACATCGGCAAGCACTTCTCCGTCAACGTGATGTTGGCGCGGGACACGGTGAAGAAGCGCCTGGAATCGGACGGGATGTCCTACACCGAGTTCAGCTACATGTTGTTGCAAGCGCAGGACTACCTGCACCTGCATCGGCAGCACGGATGCACCTTGCAGGTCGGCGGATCGGATCAGTGGGGCAACATCGTCGCGGGTATCGATCTCACCCGACGTATGGACGGCGACGCCGTGCACGGGCTGACCGTTCCTCTGGTCACTGCGGCGGACGGCACGAAGTTCGGTAAGTCCACCGGTGGCGGAAGCCTGTGGCTCGACCCTGAGATGACGTCGCCGTACGCCTGGTACCAGTACTTCGTGAACACGGCCGACGCCGACGTCGTGAAGTACCTGCGCTGGTTCACGTTCCTCGATCGTGACGAGCTGGCGGAACTCGAGGCGGCGACGGCAGAACGACCCCAGGCCCGCGCGGCGCAGAAGCGACTGGCGGCGGAGATGACGACGCTGGTGCACGGCGCGGACAACACCGCGGCCGTCGAACTTGCCAGCTCCGCCCTGTTCGGCCGGGGAGAGCTTCGCGACCTGGACGCGGGGACACTGTCGGCCGCGCTGTCGGAGACCGACGTCGCCGAGCTGCCGGCAGGGGAGGAGCGCACGATCGTCGACCTTCTTGTCGACACGTCGCTGTGCGAGTCGAAGGGCGCCGCCCGTCGTGTGGTGAAGGAGGGGGGAGTGTCGGTCAACAACCAGAAGATCGCTGCCGAGGACTGGACTCCCTCCGCGGACGACTTCCTGCACGGTGAGTGGCTGGTGCTGCGTCGGGGTAAGAAGAACATGGCCGGCGTACGGCGCTCGGTGTGAGCCACGCGTGCGCGGGGTCACAGTCGGGGTTCGAGCACTCGAAGGCCCGCGAGGCGCCGGAGCGGCGCGCTGACCTGCATGGTCGCGAGCCCGTCGTGTGGCCGACCTGCGGATTTGACGCACTGTTATCCGTCGCGTAACTTTTGTCGAGTCAGAGCGACACGGACACGGACCGAGACCGCAAGGCCTCGATCACCGGCTCCCTAGATCATCTGACATCCTGGTCACCGAAGAGTTCGAGTCTTGACTCGGCTCCGTGCGGCTGGCTAGGCTGGAACGGTTGCCCCGGATCCTCCTGCTTCGTGTGGGTGGTGGTGGTGTGTGCGTGTTCTTTGAGAACTCAACAGTGTGTCGATGAATGTCAGTGCCAATATTTTGTTTTGGTTTGCTGGTTCTTCTCCTTCTTCCCGTCGGGGAGGGACCGGTTCTTT